>NZ_AP024601.1:360000-3197230 GCF_018326425.1 Polycladomyces abyssicola | reverse complement strand
ACAACCTGTGGATAACTTTTTCCACACCTGTGGATAAACACCCACATAGTTATCCACAACTTGTGGATAAAAGGAGTGAGAGCAGGAGTTATCCACTGTGGAAAACATCAATATGATATCAAAAGATCCCAGTAATGACAATGGAGTGGAGAAGAGATATCCACAATCCACAGGGATGTGGACAACAGTTATCCACAGGAGTGGATTTGTGGATAACCCAGGGGTGAACGGTGGATAACTTCACATCGGTGAATGACGAATTATCCACAACGGAGGATCGGTGTTCATAGGAAGTTGTCCACATGTGAATAACAAGGGGGTGTCGGCCCTTGGATTCCTTGACAATCTTTTACCCATCTAGCTATAATGAGAAAGAATGTCGTCGGAAAATCACATCCACATTTGTGGAAAGAATATAGAGGAAGGGAGGAAACCCGGTTTTGGGTGGCGATCGGAGCGCCACCGGGCACTGTGAGATTGGTTTCGCAGTGTCAGCATTATCGGGGGAATGTCATGAAACGGACCTATCAACCGAGCAAACGCAAACGGAAAAACGTGCACGGCTTCCGCAAGCGCATGAGCACGAAAAACGGCCGCAAAGTGCTGCGCAATCGCCGTCGCAAAGGCAGAAAAGTACTGTCTGCGTAAGGCCACCGTCCCAGCGTGGCCTTTTTTCCTATCAAAATGGCCACGGGGTGTTTATTTTCCCGCCACTTCGCCACATAATGGAACTAGCGGCTCACTCCAGGAAGGAGGGGCTATGTTGCAGAAACGATACCGCTTGAAACGGCGAAATGATTTCCGGCGCGTGTTTCGCGCGGGAACATCGGTGGCCAACCGGCAGTTTGTCTTATATGTGTACGATCGCGGCAACGACGAACCGGTGCGCGTGGGCGTGTCGGTCAGTCGCAAGGTGGGAAACGCGGTGACGCGCAACCGGATTCGGCGGCTGGTCAAGGAAGTGGTCCGTCGGTGGGTCGACTGTCTGCCGAATGGCGTGGACCTGATCATCATTGCCCGTGCCCCGGCGGCAAAGATGGATTACCATCAGGTGAAATCCAGTTTGCGTCACGTCTTTTCCCGAGCCAAGTTATTGTCCAAACCGGTCGTTACCGAAAAGGAGCGTGGTGGATCGGGATGAGGACGATCGCATTGTGGCTGATCCGGTTTTACCGCCGGTTTCTCTCCCCGCTGAAACCGCCTACATGCCGTTTTTATCCCACGTGTTCGGCATACGGCTACGAGGCGATCCGAAAGTATGGCGTCATCAAGGGCGGGTGGTTGACGGCGAAGCGGATCGGCAAATGCCATCCCTTTCACCCCGGTGGGTACGATCCGGTGCCGTGACGAATCAAAAACCGCGATAACCGTTCAGATTGACAAGGAGGAATCTCCCTTGCAGGGACGTCGCATACTTACGTTGATTTTGATCGCTGCAATGGTGTTGACCGTTGCCGGTTGTGCTCCCAGCACCACTACCAAGCACAACGTTGATCCAAGCAACAGCTTGTGGGACCGATTTTTGGTTTATCCGCTTACATTGTTAATGGATCACGTCAAAGGGGTGCTGGGTAACTACGGTTGGGCGATTCTGGTGCTGACCGTACTGATCCGTTTGCTGATCCTACCTTTGACGATCAAACAGATGAAGAGTTCCCAGGCGATGCAGAAGCTGCAACCGGAGATCAATCGGCTGCGGGAGAAGTACAAGGACAATCCGCAAAAGCTGCAGGAAGAGACCGTCAAACTGTTCCAGAAACACAACGTCAACCCGATGGCCGGGTGCATGCCTTTATTGATCCAATTGCCGATTCTGATCGCGTTTTATCAGTCGATCATGTATAACCCACATATCCGCAATTCGGATTTTCTGTGGATGCATCTGGGGTCGGCGGACCCGTACTATGTTCTGCCGGTGCTGGCCGGGGTGACCACCTATCTGCAATCGATCCTGATGGGCATGAGCAACAACCCGCAAGCCCGCGTCTTCCTGTTCGTGATGCCGGTCATGATCTTCGTGCTGGCGCTCAGCTTCCCGTCGGCATTGGCGTTGTACTGGGTTTACAGCAACTTGTTCACCATGGTGCAGTATTACTTCATCGGAGATAAATATAAAGTGAAGCGGGAGGGTACGGCCCGTTGAAAAAGGTAATTGTGACGGCGAAGACGGTGGAGGCGGCGATTGAGGAAGCGTTGCGCCAATTGAATACCTCGCGAGACAAGATCCGCGTAACCGTACTGGAGGAGCCCAGCCGAGGTTTCTTCGGTTTGTTCGGCGTGCGCCCCGCCAAAGTGGAAGCGGAGTTTGTCACCACGCCCGTTGATGATGCCGTGCAATTCCTTGAAAATGTCCTCGCGACGATGGGAGTGTCCGCCACGTTGGAGGTGCGGACCGATTCCCGTCCGGTGGTGATCGACATTCGCGGCGACGATCTGGGAATGGTGATCGGGCGTCACGGTCAGACGCTGGATGCGTTGCAATATCTGGTCAATATCGTGGCCAACCGACATCACTCGGGTTATACCCGTATTCAACTGGATGCACAGGGGTATCGTAAGCGGCGGGAGGAATCCCTCCAACATCTGGCTGATCGCATTGCCAAACAGGTGTTGAGAACGGGCAAAGCCGTGGCGTTGGAACCGATGACGCCAATGGAGCGAAAGGTGATTCACACCCATATTCAAAAGTACGACAGGCTTACCACCTACAGCGAGGGGGAGGAACCCCGCCGACGTGTCGTCGTCGCCTTGGCCACCAAAGCGTGACGTTCGTTTCACCCAACTCTCCGTATGGGGAGTTTTTTGTTTATCAGATGATTCCGGGAGATACTATGTATTTGATTGAGGAAAAAGTCCCATCGTGTGCATGCCCGTGGAGATTTGGAGCTTCGGGCAGTTGAGTGTCAAGTCGCTTTTTCGATGTGGTATCCTAACGTTAGTCGATGGTTCGGATATGAGGTGAACAGAGATGGAAAACGATACGATCGCGGCCATCTCCACGCCTGTAGGGGAAGGTGGGATCGCCGTTATCCGGGTGAGCGGCCCGGAGGCGATTCCGATTGTGGATTCGGTCTATCGTGGAAAACGATCGCTGAAAGAAGTGGATTCCCATACTGTACATTATGGTCATATCGTTCATCCGGAGACGGGGGAACGAATCGATGAGGTATTGGTCACCGTGATGCGGGCACCCCGCACGTTTACGCGGGAAGACGTGGTGGAAGTGAGTTGCCACGGCGGGATGGTCCCCGTCCAAAACACCCTGGAAGTCCTGTTGTCGGCCGGAGCACGGCTGGCGGAGCCGGGAGAATTCACCAAACGCGCGTTTTTAAACGGGCGGATCGACTTGTCGCAGGCGGAAGCGGTGATCGACCTGATCCGCGCCAAAACGGACCGGGCGGCCCGGGTCGCCATGCACCAGGCAGAAGGACGATTGTCCAAGATGATCCAGCGCCTGCGCCAAAAAATCATCGAATCGCTGGCCCATCTGGCGGTCAATGTGGATTATCCCGAATACGACGCGGAAGAGATGACGGCTAACATGCTGCTCAAGGAATGCCGCGAGGTGGAGGCGGAAATCGAGCGTCTGCTGCAAACGGCCCGTCAGGGCAAAATTTTACGCGAAGGGATCGCCACAGTGATCGTCGGTCGTCCCAATGTGGGAAAATCGTCGCTGTTGAACGCGCTCACGCATGAAAATAAAGCGATCGTCACCGACATCCCCGGTACGACCCGGGACGTGATCGAAGAATATGTGAACGTACGGGGAGTGCCTTTGCGTCTGATCGACACCGCTGGTATCCGGGAGACGGAGGACGTGGTGGAACGGATTGGTGTGGAGCGTTCCCATCGTGCACTGGAGCAGGCGGATCTGGTCATTTTGGTACTCAATCACAATGAGTCTTTGACCGAGGACGATCGTCGGCTGATCGAACTCATCCGTGAGCAAACCGCCATCGTGATGGTGAATAAAACGGACTTGCCCCGTCGGATCGAATTGGATGAAGTAAAGCGGCTCATCGGTGACAAACCACTTATTACCACGTCGTTGAAGGAAGAGCGGGGAATCGACGATTTGGAGCAAGCGATTGCTGATCTCTTTTTTACCGGCAAAATGGAAGTGGGAGATACGGCCATCGTCAGCAATGCTCGCCACATTCACCTGTTGGAACAGGCCAAGCGAAGTGTTCGGGAAGTGATTGACGGCATTGAATCGGGCATGCCGCTGGATATGGTGGAGATCGATTTGAAAAACGCCTGGCAAGCCTTGGGCGAAATCATCGGTGATGCGGTGGCGGAAGACTTGATTGACCAGATCTTTTCCCAGTTCTGTTTGGGGAAATAAAGGAGGGATGAAAGATGACTTATCGAGCGGGTGAATACGATGTCATCGTGATCGGTGCCGGACATGCCGGATGTGAAGCGGCATTGGCTGCTGCGCGCATGGGTTGCAAAACTCTGTTGTTGACGTTGAGTCTCGATACGATCGCCTACATGCCGTGTAACCCGTCGATCGGCGGACCGGCCAAAGGGCACGTTGTACGCGAAATCGACGCTTTGGGTGGGGAAATGGCGCGCAATATCGACAAAACCCACATTCAGATGCGAATGCTCAATACGGGAAAAGGTCCGGCTGTGTACGCCCTGCGAGCGCAAGCGGACAAGGTGATGTATCAACAGGAGATGAAACGGACGATTGAGAAACAGCCCAATCTCGACCTCCACCAGAACATGGTGGAAAAATTGATCGTGGAAAACGGTGTCTGTCACGGCGTCATCACCCGGACCGGAGCAGAATACCGCGCCAAAGCGGTGGTACTGACGACGGGGACATACCTCCGCGGCAAAATCATCATCGGGGATTTGGCTTACGAAAGTGGCCCTAACAACCAGCAACCGTCGATCAATCTGGCGTATCAATTGCAAGATCTCGGTTTTGAAATGGTTCGGTTCAAAACGGGTACACCTCCGCGGGTGAACAAAAACACAATCGATACGAGTGTGATGGAGGAACAGCCCGGTGACGATGTACCGCGGGCGTTCTCCTATGAAACAACCGAGTACATTACCGACCAGCTTTCGTGTTGGCTGACCTATACCAATGAAAAGACGCATGAATACATCCGAAACAACCTGCACCGGGCTCCGATGTATTCCGGTATGATCGAAGGGCGGGGACCGCGGTACTGCCCGTCGATCGAAGACAAAATCGTCCGTTTTGCGGACAAAAATCGTCACCAGATCTTCTTGGAACCCGAGGGGCGTAACACGCTGGAGATGTACGTGCAGGGGTTGTCCACCAGTTTGCCGGAAGACGTTCAGCTGGCAATTTTGAGGACGATCAACGGTCTGGAAAACGTTGAGATGATGCGGACCGGATACGCGATCGAGTATGATGCGATCGTGCCGACACAGCTGTGGCCTAGCTTGGAGACCAAGTTGGTGGAAAACCTGTTCACTGCCGGACAGATCAATGGTACATCCGGTTACGAGGAAGCCGCAGGGCAGGGAATTATGGCCGGGATCAACGCAGCACGAAAAGTGCAGGGCAAGGAACCGGTCATTTTGGACCGTTCCCAGGCTTATATCGGTGTGCTGATCGATGACCTTGTCACCAAAGGAACGGACGAACCATACCGTCTGCTGACTTCCCGAGCCGAGTACCGGTTGCTGTTGCGACACGACAATGCTGATCTCCGGTTGACGGAGATCGGGTATCGGATCGGCCTGATTCCGGAGGAACGCTATCGCCGTTTTGTCGCCAAAAAGGAAGCGATCGAGCGGGAAATGGCGCGTCTGCGTGAAACCAAGGTGAAACCCACACCGGAAGTACAGGCGATTCTACGGGAAGCCGGTTCCAGCGAGCTGAACAATGCGATCGACCTGGCCAGCCTGATCAAGCGACCGGAACTGACGTACGCCCACATCGCACAAATCTCCCCCGCACCGGAACCGATCGCGCCGGAAGTGGCGGAACAAGTTGAGATTCAACTGAAATACGAGGGCTACATCAAAAAGTCGCTGCAACAAGTGGAGAAAATGAAAAAGATGGAGAACAAGCGGATTCCGGATTGGGTGGACTATGACCAGATTCAAGGCATTTCCTCCGAGGCACGTGAAAAACTGAAAAAGGTACGCCCGCTGTCGTTGGGGCAGGCCTCCCGGATTTCCGGTGTCAACCCCGCCGACATCTCCATCCTGATGGTGCATATCGAACAGGGCGGCAAAGCGCATGCCAAAGCGGAGTGACAGGAAATCAACGGTCTGACGGTCAGGGAACGCGAGACTGTGGACAAAGCGGTTTACCCGCTTGAGTCCGTGATTTCCTGTAGACCGATCAGGCGGCAACGTTTTACCCGTTCCTGCGCCCCCGGTTCCAAGCAGCCTTGCTTTGTTTCCTTGCAGGGCGCAGGTGGAGCGAGTCGGGAAAGCGAAGCGAACGATACGGATCAGACACACCCTGGCAGTCTGCATAAGGAGAGGAGTCGGGAAATCGAATCCTGCAGGACTTCGTCAAAAGTCTGGCCGCGTTTTTCTCATGGGAGGTTGCAATGGATATCAGTCAGTGGTTACGTGAACAAGCAGCATCGTTGGGAATCACATTGACGGACGAACAGTTGGATCAGTTCGCGATGTATTATGAACGGTTGGTGGAAAAAAACCGGGTGATGAACCTGACCGCGATCACGGAACAGGAAGACGTCTACATCAAGCATTTTTATGACTCCCTGCTGTTGGCAGCCGTTGTTCCCATCGATCAAATCAACTCGTTGATCGATGTGGGCACGGGCGCCGGATTCCCGGGCATTCCGCTCAAAATCGCCTTTCCGCACTTGCGGGTGGTGTTATTGGATTCCCTGAACAAACGCGTTTCGTTCCTGGCGGAGTTGGTACGGGAATTGCGGTTGGACAAAGTGGAAACGATCCATGGGCGCGCAGAGGAATGGGGGCGTCGGACAGGATATCGGGAAGCCTTTGATTTGGCCACTGCGCGCGCGGTGGCGAAACTCAATGTGTTGGCCGAATACTGTCTCCCGTTCGTTCATGTGGGTGGCTCCTTCGTTGCCATGAAAGGGCCGGACGTGACCGAGGAACAGCGGGAGGCAAAAACGGCATTGCAGCGATTGGGCGGTGGAGAAATAGCGGATCATCCATTCACGTTGCCCAAAGAAAAAGGAACCCGTCACTTGTTGGTGATCCGCAAGCGGGCGAACACACCGAAAGCATATCCCCGAAAGCCGGGGACGCCCGCCAAACAGCCGATAGTGTAATTCCCGCGAACGACATTCATCAACATTTCCCGGGAAATGTCGAAGTAAAAATGAATCAAGCGGCTGCATCAGCGATGCGAGCCGCTTTTCTTTTTTTCAGTTGAAAAACGAGCCGATCCAAGTGTACATTTCGGGAGGCTTTGAAATAGACGACGGAACCGGGAACAATCATCTTGGGGAGAGCGACCGCTGCTGCTTGGAGATTGGAAAATGAGCGGATTCGTTCCGGGGGCATGCCCTTCATTATGGCGGCCCGTGCGATGGTACGGGCATGGGATCCGACGGTGATCAATTGAGAAATGCCCAGTCTCGCGACCGTATGCCCCACTCTTTGGTGGCCGCGTTCGGTGTATGGCCCCAATTCCAGCAAATTTCCCAAGACGGCGATGGCCGGTCGTGACCCGGCTATTTGTTTCAATACCTTTAGCCCCGCAATCATGGCGGAAGGGTTGGCATTGTAGGCATCATGGATCAGCGTGCTGCCGTTGATCCCGGGTAGCGGTTGCAGTCTGCCGGGAGGGACGGCGTATCTGCTCAATCCTCGCTGAATGAGCGGGGCGGGGATGCCCAGTTTTCGCGCGGCAGCGATGGCAGCCAATGCATTGTAGACGTGGTGTTTGCCCCAGGTGGGAATAAAATAGGGAATCCCGTCTACCCGAAACTGCATGCCGTTGGTTGATCGGATGTGGGTGGCGCGAAGATCGGCCGGTTGGTCGATCCCAATTCGGATGATGTTCCCCTGGAACAGCTGCAGATTGAGTCTTTTGGTGCCGGGATCATCCGCATTGATGATTAGCGTTCCCCTGGGGTGGATTCCCTGGATCAATTGTTGCTTGGACCGAACCAAGTTGTTCAGTGATCCAAAATTTCCGATATGAGCTTCACCAATATTGGTCATAATCCCGATGTGGGGTCGGGCGTATTGGCATTGAACACGCAGGTGTGGAGGGCTTACTTCCAGAACAACGACGCGGTGAAGACTGTTCAGCCGAAACAGATGGGAAGGGAGCGAATACAGCGTATTTTGATTGCCCAACGTCTTCAGAGTGGGATATTTTTGCATGGCGATGGAAGCAAGCATTTCTTTGGTCGTCGTCTTTCCCGCACTGCCGGTGATCGCGATTACTGCTGCGCGGGATTGCTCTCGTTGCCAACGGATCAGTCTCCATAATGCCTTTGTGACATTGGGAACCGTGATCAGCGGATGATGGCGGGGAATCTGTCGTTCACTCCCAAACGGTGCCACTACACCTGAACTTTTTTTGTGTTTCAAAAAAGAGGACGAACTGAAGCGTTTCGGGTCTAAGAAACAGATCAATCCCGGTTGGAGGTGTTTACCGCTCCGGTATACCACACCGCGGATGGTTTCATGTTGGGGACCCCGGAAGATTCGCCCCCCGATGATATCGGCCAGTTGTTTGAAAGGGAGGGGAAACAAAGAGGATTCACCTTCCATCTTTCGATAGTCTCTGGCAGTATATGTACAAACGTAGGGATAAGAAGGGGATACTTGTCTATGGCAAAGAAAAACCGGCTTCTGTGCGGATACGAACCCAATAAAAAAAACACCGCATCGAAGAATGCGGCGTGTTGGCTATATCGCATAGCCGAATACGGTCATCACCCCAAGTTGTTGATCAAGTTGTGCAACCCGCGCAATGCCAACTTACGCTTCTCGATCTGTTGGAATTCCTGCCGTTTGGAGCTATTGGAAAACGGTGTGAACAGATCGTCCCACGAGCTGTATCCGTAGGCGTCTTCGAAATCAATCGAATCGCGTTTGAGCGCATTTTTGGGTGCGCTTTGCTCCAATACTTGCCGTGCGGCATCCTGTTGTAAAAATGATGTGCGTTCCTTTGACTGGATGGGTGGATTGACCATTTTCGGCTTGGGCTTGATGGGAATTTCCGAGCGTTTGAGCGGTGCCGTCTCTCGCGATCCGGCAGGAGACGGGGAATGCACCTGTGGCTTGGCTTCTTTGGTCGGAAGGGACGTTTTTTTCGCTGTGGCGGGTTTTCGTTTTTTCTGTTTTTCCGCTTCCAAATAGGAAATCTGATCATACGATTTTGATTGAGGCCTTGCCGTTCGGGATTCCGGTTGTGTTTCGTTATCCTGCCAGACCAAGGATTCCGACGCCGCAGAAGATGAACGCCAACTGGATGCTTGGGTATCGAAAGTACGGACTCTTCGTCCCGCACGTGAAGGGTCTAGGCGAATCAAATGTTGTTTTGACTTCTTCCGTTGTGATGTATCTGGGTCCTTCTCCTTCTTGGAGTTGGACAATGAAGGGTATCCTGTCCAAATTTCCTCTACCCTGTACAGGGATTCCTTCGGTGCCGCTTCGGACTCATTTGCTGATGCCGGCGTCTCAGGTTTATGCAGTTGTGGGGCGGGAGTCGGCTCTGGATCGACCGGTTTGTCGTTCCAAATGTTCCGGTACCCCATCATCTTTTTGCGCAAGTGTACCTCGCGTTCCCGATAGACAGGTTCGGAAGGACCGGATTCGAGGACGGCTGGTTCCACCGTATCCGCTGGGTTTTCCGTCATTTCGATTGGTTCTGCCAATTTCCTCTCCGTTCGAAGCAGGCCGTGACGACGGACCATTTTTTCACGTATCAATCGTTCCCGTTCCTGGACCACATGATCTTCCGGCAACGTCTTCCTTGAAGATAAGAGTGGTCTGTTTACATAAGCTTGAATAACCCAACCGTTACCTTCTCCCGGTGCGGAAAAAGTTTGTACCTGCATAAAGGGAGATACCGCATCTTTCGGATGTTCAGGCTTCCATTCCTGAACGATTTGAGCGTGTTGTCCCACGTCGGGGGATTGGTACATCATCGAAAACATCGTTCCCGGGTTTGCCGGCATATATAGGACCGAATATCCGTTTTCAGCGACGGTGCGTGCCGCTTTTTGTCCCGCTTGACCGGCTCCAATCACGATCACATGATATTCACCGCCTGTTGGTTGCATGTTGCCTCCTCCTTCGTTGATTCGCTTACCGAACAAGCATTACCTTTGCACAATCCGATCCAATCCAACCTAATCCAATTCAACCCAATCCAATCCATCAGTTCATTCTCACCGATCCGACATCAGTTCGACGGTTTTTTTCGACATTTACTTGCGGTTGAAACGTAGAAGAAACAGCCAATCCCCCAGGTATCCCTGGGGGTGGCGAAATGGGTTTGGAGAGATTAATCGTTGTCGTCGTGGGACAACTGTTCATGAACGGAGGCCGGCACCGTAAATTCTTCCTGAATGGTGGCGGCGGCTTCTTGGATGTTTTCGGTCGGGACGGTACGCGATTTGGATTGCGAGAACTTGCACAGTCCGAAAGCGTTGGCAAACTGTGCTTCGATTCCGTAGTCCTGGGCAAAAATCAATTTGTCTCCAAAACGTTCGCGGTAAAACGGTTTGAAGGGGATGGAGGCACCACCGGTCAGGATGATGTAGGTAATGTCGTCACCGTAATCCAGACGGTGCCATACTTCGTCTACCAGTGCGTTCCCCACTTCGGAAATGCATTTTTGTACAATTTCGGAGACGTCGTACACTTTTCCTTTGAAGCTGATTTCCCCGGATCGGATCACCCGGTTCAGGCTCCAGATCGGGTACTCTTTACCGTTGCCATCCGGGTCCACGTCACGGGTAAACTCAAGAAGGCGTTTAGACAACAGGTGATACACGTTCAACATCGCATGACGGGAAGTGAAGCTTTGGCGTTTGATGATCGTTTCGCCATGCAGGGTTTCAATGTCCGAAGTGCCGAATCCGAGGTCGTTGATGCTCACTTTTTGGATGAAAAGATCCTCGTTCAGCAGTTGACCGTCACGGTCCAATGCGATGTGGAACAGCGTCGCCATCGGCTGGCTGATCACGTAGAGGTTTTCCCGTTTCACTTCAAATTCGATCCGACGGAAGGGGAGATTCCCTTGCTTAATTTCAAAACTGTGTTTGCCAATCAAACGGCGTTTCAATTCCTCTTTGTAGTCGATATAGCTGTCGGTGGGCAGAGCTACCGAGATGATTGGCTCCGTGCTCCCTTGCAACATCAACCCTGTGCTGACACGGAACATAATCAGGTATTCTTTTTCACGGAACCAGGTCGGACTGAACAAACGCCGTTCATGTGAGTCAAACAATTCGTCATCGCCAGATTGTTCGATGGCCAATTTACCGCAGAACCACTCCCGGTCTCCGTCTTTTTCGCGATAAATGATGTTATGTGGATCGTTGTTGTATGTAATTTCCCCGACCCGGTTGGGTACCACCATGTTGCGGATAAAGAGTTTGTAGAACTTGTCTCCTTGCCGACTCACTACTTTGGTGCCGTAATAACCCTGGTCATTCCCGATATATACCGGTGTGCTCATAAGGTCTCCTCCCATAATAGAAAGAAAAATTCCTATAATCGATTCTATCAATCAGGATAGACGAGGGTCAACTGAGTTTGAAGACAAATCAATGAATGAGATCGCGTGTATTTTCGGAATGTTCCACGTGAAACATTCGGTCACGAACCCATGGCATTCCCTGTGTGTCTGACCATTCCGTAAGGGGGCAATGTTTTCCCAGGCTAGCGAAGACTCGGGATGTGCTGGATTGAAATCCCGGGCAATTCCCTCTAAGTGAAGCGTACTTTGCCCGCGTCCAGCGCTGACCGGGTCGGAGTAGTCATCATCTGCTTTTCCTGCAGAGCGAAGGTGGAGCAAGTCGGGAAAGCAATGTGAACAGACTTCACCAGACACGCCCCAGAGGGAATTGCTCACGGGTTTTTTCAGTTCTTCGCTCATCCAGGAAATCACACCCAAAAGTCCGCCACTCCGAGAAAAGGATCCATCGAAATCAATCGGGATTTGTCAAGCAGGGGGACGGCGTTGGATCTCGAATACAAAGATAGTAGCCCTTCGGCAAGTTTATGAGTTGAATCTAGGTGGTGTTCAACGAAATGAGAGATCCTTTCTCTCGCTTGTTCGGTTTGGTAGACAAAGAGGAACAGGAAGAAGTCAAACAAATTCCCGTTAATACGATTCATCCCAGTCCGTATCAACCGCGTGCGATTTTTGACGACGAAAGGATCGACGAGTTGTGCCAAACCATTCAAACCCACGGGGTGATTCAACCCGTAGTGGTCCGGCGGATCAAAAACGGTTATGAGCTGATCGCCGGGGAACGCCGTTGGCGGGCGGTGAAAAAGCTGGGCATGCGGACAATCCCCGCCATCGTCAGGGAGATGAGCGATGCACAGGCGGCATCGGTATCTCTCATCGAAAACCTGCAACGGGAAGGGTTGACGGTGATCGAGGAGGCGATGGCCTATCAAAAGTTGATTGAGCTGCATGGCCTCACACAGGAAAGTCTGGCACAGCGTTTGGGGAAAGGGCAGTCCACAATCGCCAATAAATTGCGCCTGTTGCAGTTGCCGGAACAAGTGAAAGATGCGTTGCTCAAGAGAAAGGTAACCGAACGGCATGCCCGTGCGCTGTTGGCATTGCGGGATGAAGAAATGCAGGTTCGTTTGTTGCAGGAGATCATCGAAAAAGAATGGAATGTCAAGCAAACGGAAGAGCGTGTGAAAAAGTTGTTGGAAAAGGAGAATCCCCCCAAAAAACCCCGCAAACGGGCCGTATCACGGGATGTACGGATTGCACTGAACACCATTCGTCAATCGTTGGATATGGTCAAGCAAACCGGGATGACCGTCCTGGCCGACGAGAACGACACCGAGCATTACTACGAGTTGGTAATTCGAATTCCCAAGGGAGGACGGAAGTAAAGTTCACTTGATCACGGGAAAGAAAGGGTGTTACATAAAAGAGGAAGGAACCAGCGCGATGAGTACAACGGCGCAAAAAGAGGTGAAACCATGGGGAGAATCATCGCGATAGCCAACCAAAAAGGGGGAGTCGGTAAGACGACGACATCGATCAACCTGGGTGCGGGGCTGGCAATGGCAGGAAAACGAGTGTTGATCATTGATATTGATCCGCAGGGAAATACAACCAGCGGGTTGGGGATCAATAAAGCCGATGTCAAGCATTGCATCTACGACGTGTTGATCAATGATGTCCCACCGGCTGATGTGATCCGCTCCACCGCGATCAAAGGACTACATGTGTTGCCGGCCACGATTCAGTTGGCCGGTGCGGAAATCGAGCTGGTACAAGTGATCTCGCGAGAGCTGCGTTTGAAACGGGCATTGCAGCAAGTGCGGGAGCAATATGATTATCTGTTGATCGACTGTCCGCCGTCTCTCGGGGTTTTAACGGTCAATTCCCTGACGGCCGCCGATTCTGTACTGATCCCGATCCAATGCGAATATTACGCATTGGAAGGATTGGGGCAACTGCTTAACACGATCCGCATCGTTCAGAAACACCTGAACAAGCATTTGGAGATCGAAGGGGTGTTGCTGACGATGTTTGACAGTCGAACCAATTTATCCGTTCAAGTGATGGAAGAAGTGAAGAAATATTTTCAGCATAAAGTGTATAATGTGGTCATCCCGCGTAATGTGCGGGTAAGTGAAGCACCCAGTCACGGGAAACCGATCGTTACATACGATCCACGCTCCAAAGGGGCGGAGTGTTACATTCAGTTGGCAAAGGAAGTGATCGGACGTGAGCGGTAAACGTTTGGGAAAGGGGTTGGGAGCGCTATTACCGGACATTGATGTCCAGGAATCCGATGCGGTCAATGAAGTGCCGTTGGAGGAGTTGCGACCCAATCCCTATCAACCGCGCAAACATTTTGATCCCGAAGCATTGCAGGAGTTGGTTTCCTCGATTAAGGAGCACGGCATCGTTCAACCGATTGTCGTGCGCAAAAGCATTCGAGGGTATGAAATCGTAGCGGGCGAACGGCGTTTTCGTGCAGCGAAAGAAGCAGGATTAAGCAAAGTTCCCGTGGTGGTCCGCGAGTTTTCTGATGATCGGATGATGGAGATCGCTCTGATCGAGAACTTACAGCGGGAGGATTTGAATCCCCTGGAAGTGGCAATGGCATATCAGAAATTGATGACTCATTTTTCACTGACACAGGAAGAACTGGCAGCCAGGGTAGGGAAAAGCCGTCCGCACGTGACCAACTTCCTGCGGCTGTTGCAATTGCCACCTGAGATTCAAGAGGATGTTTCACGTGGAACATTGTCCATGGGTCACGCACGGGCTTTGTTGGGTTTGAAAGACAGGGATCTGCAGAAAAAACTGGCCGAAAAGGTGAAAAAGGAAGGGGCCAGTGTACGACAGCTGGAAGAATGGGTGCAAAACGTTCAACAGGTAAAGCCGAAAAAGAAAAAAGAAAAACCAGAGTTCCAATCCCCGTACAAGCGTTATGAGGAACTGTTACGGGAATCGTTGAACACGCCCGTTCGGATCCGGCAGGGGAAACGGAAGGGTAAAATCGAGATTGAATATTATTCGGAACGGGAGCTGGAGCGACTGATCGAATTCCTGCAAGGCGAATCATGGGAAGATTGAATCAGGGTGATGGTCCCTAGAGAGTAGGAGCTATTCGTTATCTGCGGGTAACCTTAAAAAGGTCATCCAGGCGGCGTGAGGTAGCGGATTTCCGGTTCTAAAGATGGACTGGATACAACCTACAATGGCGGATATCAAGCAGAGCGGGAACCGACTTTTGACCAGTCATTGTATAATGAAATGAGGGGTCATCGGCAGTGGGAGTGGTGGGAAATGATTTATCTGGATAACGCCGCCACGACTTGGCCGAAACCTGAAGGGGTTTCGCAGGCGGTAAAAGATTGCATCGATATGCTGGGTGCCAATCCCGGCAGAGGGGGGCACCGGCTGTCGGTACAGGCGGGAGAAGTGTTGGCCAAAGCCCGCCGATCCTTAGCTGATTTGTTTGGGATTCGGGACCCGCAGAACCTGTTTTTTTACGCAAATGCGACGCAAGCGATCAATCAAGCGCTAAAAGGTTTGCTTCAACCGGGGGATCATGTGGTGATCTCCCCCTGGGAGCATAACGCGATGGCGCGTCCGTTGGAGACGCTGAAAAAGGAATGTGGGATACGTGTCACAGTCGTGCCACCCTCCCCACAGGGAACGGTGGATCCGCTTGCGGTGGAAGAAGCATTGACACCGGATACGCGTTTGATCGCGATGACACATGGCTCCAATGTGACCGGCGCCGTCCTGCCCATCGAAGAGATCGGTGCCATTGCCGCCAAACACGGCGTGCTTCTTTTGGTGGATGCAGCACAAACAGCGGGTGTGCTGCCCATCGACGTGGAAACGATGAACATCGATCTGTTGGCTTTTCCCGGCCATAAGGGATTGTTTGGGCCGCAGGGAACGGGGGGTTTGTACGTGCATCCCGATGTCAAGTTGGAACCTTGGATTCAGGGCGGGACAGGCAGTCGTTCCGAATCGTTGGATCACCCTTCAGCCCGTCCGGACGGATTTGAGAGCGGAACGCCTAACACACCCGGGATCGCCGGATTGGAGGCCGGGGTACGTTTTGTCACCCAAACCGGCTTGGACACCATTCACCGCAAGGAGATGGCCTTGAACGATCGATTGCGGTCGGGCTTACAAGAAATGGACGGGGTCAGGGTATACGGCCCGGAAGATTCCTCATTACCGGTTACCTCCTTCAATTTGGAAGGGGTGGACAGTTTGACGGTGGCTGGTATCTTGGATCAACATTTCGAAATCGCCGTCCGTGCGGGATTTCATTGTGCGGCATTGGCACACCGCAGTTTGGGAACGGATAAAACCGGAACGGTCCGTGTCAGCCCAGGATACTTCAACTGTGAGAAGGAGATCGATGACCTGCTGGCGGCACTTCGGGAGATCCGAGAGGTGTTGTTGTAAATGAGCATCAACGATGATTTTTCTTGAGAAATGGAAAGGGAATGACAGGAGGATTTCACCATGCTGGAACGTTGGATCGGGTGGATTCATCAGGATCCTGCCACATGGATCATGGGTGTATTGATTGGACAAGTGGTATTGTTCCTTTTATTGTTGATAGGATGGATTCGTTTGTCACTTCAAAAGCGCAGATGGCGTAAACTGTCCCGTTATTTCCAACAGACCGATTCTATTTCTGGCCTGTTGGAATCCGGTGAGATGGATGCGGAACAGTTGCTGCTCTATCTCAAACGGATCGATCAGACACTCGCTTCTCTCAAGGGACGTATGGGATTGGTACGTTATAATGCCATAGGAGAGAGTGCGACCGACATGAGCTTTTCGTTGGCCATGTTGGATGAACAGGGAAACGGTGTGGTGATCAGCAGTTTATTCAACCGTCATAATCCGTCCTATATTTACGCGAAGCCGATCGTAGAAGGGGAGTCCTCTTATCCACTTTCTTCCGAAGAGCGACAAGCAATCCATCGTGCGCTCAATGGAAATCAAGATGGAGACACCACTGTGTTAACAGGAAAAAAAGTCAACGATGGAAAATGAGGATCAAAGGAAAAACCATCTGTACCCGTCTGGTGAAGGGTACAGATGGTTTTTTAACAACAGTTCCAAATCACGAACCACATGACGGGCCAAAGCGTATATATCAGGTTATTGACATAGTCCGCGGGCTCCGATTCCCCGTCTCCGCTCCGTACTAACAGCTAGAGTCGCTCGACGGGAAATTCGGACCCGCTACCCGATTAGAGGGTAGCCGTTTTCCCACGAGCGACCTTTGAGCTAGCGAAACAGGAGCGAGAGGGAAAATGGCGCACCCGGAAGCGCGAGTGGTTCAACACTTTGTCAGCAGTCTCATATATGTTTCTCTTTTTGATGATTGAGGCCCAGATGGTGATGGATGAGACAGTCCACAATTTCGTTGACAGAGCCGGCCCAATATTATTCCATTTGGGTTCAACGAGGCAAGGTGTGGTATTGACGCACGGCCAACTGTACTGCATCGGCGATCACTTCCGCCATTTTCATGACGACACCCAATCGAGTGTTTTGTAAAACGAAATATTCCATAAATCCAGCTACATTGACTATTCCCGTAACATGCACTTGGCCTACTTCGGGAAGATTTTTGTTCACTCCTGCACCAGGCTTTAACGGTCCCAAACCCAATTGAATCCATCCGACACTTTTCAATTGTCCCAAACAGGCGTCCACGGCGATGATGAACGGATGATGCAGCTCCTGATGGATGCGGTACAGTGTGGAACGCAGATTGACGGCATGAACAGGCTCGTCCAATGTACCGAAAATATGCAGGGAAGGTGGTGCGTGTTTCTCTAATAACGTTCCGACCAGCGGACCGAGCGCATCCCCGGTGGATCGGTCGGTTCCAATACAAACGCAAGCCAAATGGGTGAATGATCCGCTTGTGCGCAGGACTTGATGCAACCGCTCAGCGCATTCCTGTGCGGCATAAGGCTGTGTGTACTGTACGCGATACGGATAGGAGTAAGGTGATCCGGGTCTGGGAACCAGCTCGCGCATGGCAGTCGACCTCCGATATTTTTGATCCTTACCAGTATACGGATTAGAAGGTTGAAATATACATATAGGGACAACCCGCGACAAGCCTGGGAGGCGATTGGTGTGTGGGCATCTGTTTGGCGCTCAGTCAAAATCAGCATGACCATTGTAGGTACGACGATTGGCGCGGGTTTTGCGTCGGGTCGAGAAATATGGGAATTTTTCGGCGCTTACGGTGATAACAGCAGGTGGGGGATCGTATTGTCCATGGTATTGTTTTTTTTGGCCACTGTAACGATGCTTCAAATCTGTTGGTATCGCCGGACCCAGCATTACTCGGAAATGTTGATGCAATTGATGGATGGCCGGCTAGCCCGTTTTTTTGACGGGGTGATTCTGTTGTTTTTGTTGACTGGGACATTGGTGATGGTGGCGGGGAGTGGTGCGACGTTTGAGCAATGGAACGGATCTTACATACTTGGCGGATTGGTGCTGTGTACAGCCGTTTTTTTGGTGCTGTTGTTTGATCTGCGAGGGGTGATGACGGTCAATGCGCTACTGATGCCGGTTTTGACCCTTATCTTGCTGTTGGTGTGCAGTCACTTTCTGCAAACCGATGCCAAGGAGCCGGTGTCGGTTTGGCATCTGTCCACCATTACTCACCAAACCCCGTTATGGTCGTCGGCGATTACCTATGCGGCGTTTAACATCATTTCATTGTTGGCGGTATTATCCACGTTGGGGTCGGAAATTCGCCGCTCATCGGAAATTTGGCTCGCTGCTGTCATTAGTTCGGTTTGCCTGGGAGCAGTGGCGTATCTGTACAATATGGCTCTGCTTCAAGTGGCGCATTTGGTCCCTCAGTATGATATTCCCCTGTTTGCCTTGATGCGCCACTATTCCCCATGGTGGATGGGAGTGGTTTCCCTGGTGCTGTGGCTGGCCATTTTCACAACCGCCGTCAGCAATGTGCATGGTTTAATCTCTCGCTTGTCCGATCGGCTTCCGTTGCCCCGCTGGATGATCGGGGCGATGGTCTTAATCGTGATGATCCCGCTCAGCCGCCTGGGTTTTGCCGCCTTGATCCACATTTTGTATCCTTTGTATGGTGTATTGAATCTGTTTATTTTAATGATATTGCTGTTGCATCCGATCCGGCAACGGTTGATTTGATGCCGACGGGTGCCGGAAACAAAAAAAGACCGGTTCCTTCTGCCATGGGGCACAGGAATACGGTCCCGTTCCGTAGGGTTTCGGTAATATGTATCAGTCCTTGCAATCGATCAAGCCGATCCATCGAACCCATACTCACTTGATTACCCATTGCGGCTGAGGGTGGCCGATGATTGCGGAAAAATCGGGGGTTCTTTTTTTGTTGCCCTTTGGTTCCACCTTGATTCCCATCCGTTTGAGCCGCTCGACAATCATCTGCTCCCGCTGTTTGTCCAGCTCGCCGCGCTCCATGCGCTTGTCCCCCTTTTAATCGCTCTCACCATTATTATACGTGATTTGCTCCGCTTGGTGCATCTCCTGGGCAAATGCATGTGACAGCTTTTCGAAGTGCTCGGAGTGGTTTTCCTCTGCCAGGATGTCCGGGCTCAGTGTGAGCAAGAAAACATAATTCCCGCCTTTGATGCGGATGGTTTTGGTTAAATATACTCGTCCCTGCTTGTCGCTATTCCCATCATGCAAAAACGTGTAAAACCGGTCTTTCATCATGATACCCCGTAAAATACCGGTTCGCTTTCGGGTGTTGATTTTCCTTCTGGTTTCGGGATCGATAAACAGATCGAAATTGATTTTGGTCTCCAGGAGGTCGAGTGCGAGCTGGACGAATGCATACCGGATGGCCGTGCGATCGTCGATGCCATCCTTTCCTTCAATCTCCGGTTGATACTGCTGGATAAAATCCAACAGCGGATCAAAACGGTCTACTTCAAATGCCCGTACCGCCTGCTCAAATTGCTGGAACAACCGCGTGTCCACCTCATAGTATGCCTGCACCATCGCATTGAGGTCGATGTTTTCCCATACATAACCGTCCAAGTGGTTGATTTTGAAGACCACTTTCCGCCTTTCCCGCTTGACGGTGTATTCGTACAACTGGACGGCGAGCACGTACGGTTCGTTACGGGTGAACCGTTTCATGGCATGCAACAGACGCGCCCGCCATTTGAAATCCTTCAGCTCGTCATAGGCCTGCAGCAACATGCGGGCGTTGTCTGCCAAATCCTCCTTATATTCGCGGATTTGCTCGCGAAAATAGATATAAACAGACGAAAACAGCAGTGCCACGATGATGATTGGCAGTTTCCATTTAAAGATGAAGGCAAAATACCGATCGTACAGTGTTTGGGAATCATTTTCCGTCCACAAGTTGATCAGGAATGCAAAAACGGCGATGAAGGTAATCTCCGCCGGCACTTTAAGGCTTTTCCGTTTCATGCACCACTTCCCCTTTTTTCCTTCCCGACGGCTGCCAAATTCTACCCAATCTGCGGATCATGAGCCGGATCCTATACGCAAAAAACAAGAGGTTCGCCCATGATTGATCATGATTGAAATGGGGAATCTCCTTTTAATATTCTATCATTTCTAAATTGTAGCATCCACGCAGAGAAATCCGGTCGTTGACCGGTTTTTTCATATTCTACAGACGTGTTCTTCCAACGAAATCTTGGGTGCGCCAAATACGAAAAGTGAAATCTGCTTCCCGTCCAAACCCGGGCCGGAGAGTCTCAGTCTGATACAACCTTTTGGACCAGAATATGACTTCGAACAAGAGTGGCTTCATATTTCGGGAATCATTTCACATATCCAGCTGCTTGAGCGCGTCTGGTAAATCCGTGAAGGAGCAAATACTTTCCCAGGTGAGCTTTTGGGGGATCTGTTTTGTTGCAGGATTGATCAGATCGGTTATACTGGAATACGAGCAGATGACCGAGCCGACAGGCTATGAGCAGGAGCGTGATGGATGGTGTTGCAACGGAAAGAGTTCGCTTTGGGGGACATCGTAGAGATGAAAAAACCCCACCCGTGCGGAACCAATGCGTGGAAAGTGATTCGCATGGGGATGGATATTCGGATCAAGTGTACCGGTTGCGGCCACAGCGTGCTCTTGCCCCGGTCGCAGTTTGAAAAGAAAATGAAAAAAGTGCTGATACAAGCAGCCGAACAAGAAAGCAAGGAATGAACGTTCCGCCTGAAAAGGCGGATTTTCATGTGAACGAAAGATGGGAGCGATTTGATCCCGATCAGGGGGAGATGACAGTATGCCATTGACGACGGGGATTGTAGGCTTGCCCAATGTGGGGAAATCGACACTGTTTAACGCCATCACACGGGCGGGGGCCGAATCGGCCAACTACCCGTTTTGTACAATCGATCCCAATGTGGGCGTAGTGGACGTGCCGGACGAACGGCTGGACCGTCTGGCCGAGATGGTGAAGCCCCAGCGGGTGGTACCGACACACTTTCAGTTTACGGACATCGCTGGTTTGGTGAAGGGGGCCAGCAAGGGTGAAGGATTGGGAAACCAGTTTTTGTCCCACATTCGCGAAGTGGACGCGATCATTCACGTCGTCCGCTGTTTCGAGGATGAAAACATCACCCATGTGGCGGGCAAAGTGGATCCGGCCAGCGACATCGAAACGATCAATCTGGAGTTGATCCTTGCCGATCTGGAGTCGGTGGAGCGCCGGTTGGAGCGTGTCAGCCGGCAGAAAAAAAGCGGGGACAAGATGGCCACGTTGCAACATGCGGCATTGACCAAGCTGAAGGAAGCCCTGACGGAGGGAATTCCTGCGCGCCAGGTGGAGCTGTCCGATGAGGAGCGGGAGGCGATTAAGGGAACGCTCAATTTGTTGACGGCAAAAAAAGTGCTGTATGCCGCCAATGTGGGGGAAGAGGATGCGGCTGATCCGTGGTCCAATCCGTATGTGCAGGAAGTGAAACGGATCGCGGACGGAGAAGGGGCTGAGGTGGTCCCGATCAGTGCCCAGCTGGAAGCGGAGATTGCCGAGTTGGAAGGGGAGGAACGTCGGCAATTCCTTGCGGAGTTGGGTTTGGAGCAATCCGGGCTTGATCGGTTGGTGGCGGCCGCGTATCAATTGTTGGGACTGATCACCTATTTCACCGCAGGAGAAAAAGAGGTGCGGGCCTGGACGATTCGCCGCGGAACCAAAGCACCGCAGGCAGCCGGTGTCATTCACAGCGATTTTGAACGGGGTTTCATCCGCGCCGAGGTGATTGGCTATGAGGACCTGATGGCGGCAGGTTCACTCGCGGCGGCTCGGGAAAAAGGGTTGTTGCGACTGGAAGGCAAGGATTACGTCGTACGTGACGGTGATATCATGCATTTCCGGTTTAATGTATAAATCGTTTGGACAGGACTTCTTGCCACCATCCATAGATTCTGTTAGAATGTAGAATTGTGGTTTTGTGTATATCCACTCCTTGTTCCTGCCGACGGGCAGGGACCGTCAAAGTCCAAAAGGAGGTGTAAAGGATGCGGAAATACGAGCTGATGTACATCGTGCGTCCGGATCTGGACGATGAGAACCTTCGCGCAACGCGGGAAAAGGTGCATTCGGTGATCACCAACAACGGCGGTGAAATCATCGAAGTGAACGAAATGGGCAAACGTCGTCTTGCCTATGAGATCAAGAAGTTCCGTGACGGCGTGTACACCGTGGTGACGTTCAACGCCACCCCGGAAGTCGTCAATGAACTGGATCGCACCATCAAGATCAACGACAATGTGATCCGCCACATGATCATCAACCTGGAAGAGAAATAAGGGTAGGTCGTTTGAGAGAGGAATCGGCGAACAAAGGAGAGTTGTTACATGCTGAATCGGGTGGTTCTGATCGGTCGGTTGACCCGGGATCCCGAACTCCGTTACACGCCGAGCGGTGTCGCTGTGGCTTCCTTCACCATCGCTGTGGACCGTCGGTTCACCAATCAGCAAGGGGAACGGGAGACTGACTTCATCCCGATTGTCACATGGCGCCAGTTGGCGGAGAACTGCGCCAACTACCTGAAAAAAGGCCGCCTGGTCGGGGTGGACGGTCGTTTGCAAGTCCGCAGTTACGAGAATAATGAAGGACGCAGGGTTTGGGTGACGGAAGTGGTAGCTGACGATGTCCGTTTCCTCGAACCGGCAGGAGGTGCGTCCCGGAATCCCGGCATGGAGGGGGATTCCCAGCGCTTCTCGCCGAAGAGCAACAACGATTTCGACGACCCGTTTGCGGATGATGGAAAGCCGATCGATATCTCTGACGACGATCTGCCCTTCTGATACGGAATCGTTTTTTGAAATCCCGCTTACGCGAAAGGAGGATGGAACATGGCTCGCCGTCGTGGACACAAACGCCGCAAAGTATGTTACTTTACGGTGAACAAGATCGATTACATCGATTATAAAGACGTGGACCTGCTGAAGAAGTTCATCAGCGAGCGCGGGAAAATCCTGCCGCGTCGGGTAACTGGAACTTCTTCCAAATACCAACGGCAATTGACCCGTGCGATCAAACGAGCCCGCCAAATGGCGTTGTTGCCGTACACGACCGACTAATGCGACAGGGGCGCAATAGCCCCTGTTTTTTTGCATCAGGCGGTGGAGAAGGATGGAAAAGCAGGAAAAGGCGCGTGGCATGTTGAAATCACTCCTCAAAGTTCCCAAAGGAGTGTTTGCCATGAGCCGGCCGGAGCAACATGTACAGATTGCCAAAAGTGTGAAAGTGATCGATTGGTTGAAGACGGAGATGCTGGATCAGCAGGCCAATCTGTTCAAAGGGTTGCATCATGCCAATCAGCACATCATCCTTGACAGTCTGGCCAGTCTGGTTATGGCGACATATGTCATGGCGCGCCGTTTGGGCTACTCATACAGGGAAATCGATCAGGTTGTCATACATAAATTGCGCGAGCACATTCGTGAAGGACATCAATTGGAAGAATGGTACGGGGATCTTTCCGCACTGGACGACTATATCAACAAGAGGTGACGCGGTTTTGACGGGACCAACTGATCGGGTACGGGACGGGTTTTGGTTATGCGCGGCATTCATCCTGCTGTTCGCCTCGCTCTTTACCCCGTTCTCTTTTTTCACCATCTGGCTTTTTCCCCTTCCATTTTTCATTCACACCGCCAAACGCTCGTGGAATTTCACAGTTGGATTTGCGTCAGTGTTGGGATTGCTTCTTTTACTGCTTTTTCATCCGGTTGTGCTTTCGCTGGCGCTGTTCGGTATGGCTACGGGGATCGTAATGGGCGAGCTATACCGACGGCCGCGCATGCGTGCCGTGGACGTCGTGCTGGGCGGCTGGGTCGTGTCCGTGTTGCTCCTGCTATTGACATTGGTAATCGCCGAACAATCATTCCATATCATAGAAGCGTTTCAGTCCGAGTGGAAAAAACAACTGATGGAAACTGAGCGATTGATGAAGGGATACGATATCAACTACGTGATGCCGGAACTGCCACTTTCGCTCTTCCTGCCTGTAACCTTGGGCACTGTGACGTTCGGTGTTGTGTCAGTCAGTTTCCTCATTGGCAGAAGGTGGCTTGTCAAACGGGGATTGCCGGGTAAATCCCTTCCGTCTTTTGATCGGTGGCGGTTTCCCCGGTCTTTCTTTGTAGTCTATCTGGGACTGATCCTGCTCACCCTGTTGAGCAAGTACGGCATCGGTGAACTGGCTCCGGCATTACCTGTCTTTACGCTGCTCATCCTGATCCAGGGCTTTAGCTTCTTGGCGTTTATCTTTCGTCGTCGCGGATGGAGTCGATGGTGGGTTGTTGCCTTCGCTGTCCTTTCCTTTCCGTTCCCGCTTTTGTTGATGGGTATTCACCTGATCGGCATGATGGATATGGGATTTGATTTACGCGGAAAAATAAAGGCCAACGATGAGTGAACCGGAAAAGCGCGAGGAGCGAATTGCGGGTTAATACTGCGCCCTGAAAGGAAGCAGGTCATGGCCGCTCCGACCTGGAGCGCAGGATGCGGGCAAAGTGCGCTTCGCTTAGAAGAAGTTGCCCGCGATTTCATTCCTGCCCTTTCCGAGTCGTCGCTCTTTGAACTCGGTTTGTTTTAGGGCGTTGAAAACCGTTTTTTGCTTTTCCGGCGCTTTTGGTAAAATAGAACCAAACTGCGCGGAATAAGGTTAAGAACATACAGGAAGAGCGGGTCGAGGGGATGTGACGATGCCGAAATTTATCACTCAGCGCTGGCACGGGTTACACATGGTGCTGTCCATGTGTTTCAGCCTGATTTTGATCGCGCTTCTCTCCATCTACCGTTGGGAATACGGCGTAATGGGGCTCACCCTCTTTTTTTTCATCGCGCTGATGTTGGTGCGGGCGGAACGTGTGTTCCGACAAGAGTTTTCACAGTATGTGTTGACGTTGTCGAAACGGGTGAAGGGAGCCACCCAGGAAGCGATCGATCATTTGCCGGTGGGTATTTTGCTGTATGACCGCGAACGTCGCATTGAGTGGCACAATCCGTTTGTACGACACATGATCCAAAAAGAGGAATTGATCGGGACATCATTGGACGAGTTGTTACCTGTCCTCAAGTCAGCTGAAAAAAAAGAAGAGGAGCCTTTCACCGTCGAGATCGGCGACCGGACGTTCGAGGTGATCCACCGTCGGAAAGAGAGACTCTATTATTTCCGCGACGTGACAGAGTTGGCACGACTGCAGGAACGATACGAACAGGAACGGGTCGTCATCGGGTTGATGCATCTCGACAACTTCGATGAAGCGGGTCAAGGTATGAACGATCAGGAGCGGACCCTGCTGCTGACGGAAGTGACAGGTGCGATTTCCCGATGGGCGCTCAAGCACGACATCAGTTTACGCCGTTATGATACCGACCGGTTTTTGCTCATCTTGGAACAGCGCGGATTAAATCAACTGATGAAAAGCCGGTTTGACATTCTGGATGAAGTGCGGGAGAAGACGCGACAAAACAAGATCCCCATCACGCTCAGCATCGGGCTGGCCGTCACGGGCGACACGATGATCGAACGGACGCAAAACGCCCAAGCCGCGCTGGATATCGCTCTGGCGCGCGGAGGCGACCAAGCGGCCGTGCACAATGGTGAACGCATCGTCTTTTTCGGCGGCAAGACCAATGCCGTGGAAAAACGGACCCGAGTCCGTGCGCGGGTGATTTCGCATGCGCTTGGCAATTTGATCCGCGACAGTGAACGGGTGTTGATCATGGGACATACCGAGCCGGACATGGACGCCTTGGGGGCAGCGATCGGCGTCTTGCGCGCAGTCCGGCAAAATGACCGAACCGGTTACATCGTATTGGATGAGGACGACCACAACCCGGGGATCGAGCGGTTGTTGGAAGCGATTGAGAAACACGATTATCTGCGTGAACGGATCGTCACACCCGAGCGAGCGTTGCAAATGGTGAACGATACCACGCTCGTCATATTGGTGGATACCCACAAGCCCTCACTCGCAATCGAACCGCGACTGTTGGACAGAGCGGAGCGAGTGGTAGTGATTGACCACCACCGGCGCGGGGAAGAGTTCGTGCGAGATCCGGTATTGGTTTACTTGGAGCCCTACGCGTCTTCCACTTGCGAGTTGGTGACCGAGCTCCTGCAGTACCAGAAAGACCGGACCGTCATGGACACGCTAGAAGCGACAGCGCTGTTTGCCGGTATCGTCGTCGACACCAAAAGTTTCGCATTCCGGTCTGGCTCACGTACGTTTGAGGCCGCTTCATTCCTCCGGCAGCATGGAGCGGACCTGGCAATGGTGCAGACATTGCTCAAGGAAGACTTGGATCGCTTTGTCAAACGGGCGGAGATTGTCAAAAATACGGAAGTGGTATACGATAAAATTGCGATTGCAACGGGTGAGGAAGGCGAACGTTACGACCAGATTCTAATCGCCCAGTCGGCTGACACCTTGCTCAACATGCACGGGATTCGTGCCGCATTCGTCGTATGCGAACGGGATGATGGTAAAGTGGCCATCAGCGCCCGATCGCAGGGAGATATTAATGTACAGGTCGTCATGGAAGAGATGGGTGGCGGCGGTCACTTGACCAATGCCGCCGTTCAACTGGAAAACGTGACGATATCGGAAGCGCGCGAGCGTTTGCTCAAGATCTTGGAGAAGGTGCACGAAGAAGGGAGCGACGCTGAATGAAAGTCATATTCCAGCAAGATGTCAAAGGTCAAGGAAAAAAAGGGGAGATCAAGGAAGTCTCCGAAGGATATGCGCGCAATTTCCTGTTTCCACGGAAGCTGGCCGTGGAAGCGACCGAGGGCAATCTGAGAGCCTGGAAAGATCAGAAACGACGGGAAGAAGCCCGACAACAACAAGAACGGCAACAAGCCCAAGCGTTGGCTGAAAAATTAAAGGATCTTCAAGTCACCATCCGCGCCAAAGCGGGGGAAGGCGGCCGGCTGTTCGGTGCCGTGACTTCCAAGCAAATCAGTGAACAATTGAAACAGGCACACGGACTGAAAGTAGATAAGAAAAAGATCCTGCTGGAAGAACCGATTCGTTCGCTCGGCGTCACACGGGTTCCGGTGAAACTGCATCCGGAAGTGACGGCGACCGTGGCCGTCCACGTGGTGGAAGAATGAACCGTGCCGATCAGTGCTCCACGCGCGGGTGGGGCGTTTTTTTATGGCAGCGGCTGGAGGATGATGGAACATGAGTGAGTTGTTTGCAGACCGTCTCCCTCCTCACAATCTTGAGGCGGAACAGGCTGTTCTGGGTGCCATCTTGATTGATCCATCCTCGTTGGTGACGGTGACGGAGCGGCTTCGGCCCGAGGATTTTTACAGACAGGGGCATCAACGGCTGTTTCAGGTGATGATTGAGCTGTCGGAACGGGGAGAACCGCTCGATCTGGTGACGATCACATCCGAGCTGCAGGACCGGAAGCTGTTGGAAGAAGTGGGTGGTGTCAGCTATCTGACCGAGCTGGCCGAAGTCGTGCCCACATCTGCCAACGTGGAATACTATTCGCGCATTGTGGAGGAAAAATCGATTCTTCGCCGGCTGATTCGGACGGCGACGCAGATCGCTTCCGCAGGGTATTCCGGTGGTGCGGAAGTGGCCGAGATTCTCGATGAGGCGGAAAAACAGATCCTGGACATCTCCCAAAGACGTCACCGCAATGGATTCGTGCCGATCCACGACATCCTGATGGAGACGTATGAACACATTGAGAAATTGCATTACAAAAAAGGGGAATTGACCGGGATTCCCACCGGATATACTGATTTAGACCGGATGACATCCGGTTTGCAACCGTCCGATCTGATCATCATCGCCGCCCGACCCAGTATGGGAAAGACAGCGTTTGCCCTCAACCTCGCACAAAATGTGGCGATTCGCTCCAAACTGCCCGTCGCTATTTTCAATCTGGAGATGTCGGCACCCCAATTGGTGATGCGGATGCTCGCAGCGGAGGGCAATATCGACGCCCAGGCATTCCGGACGGGCAATCTGACGGAGGAGGATTGGGAAAAGCTGACGATGGCGATCAGCACATTATCGGAAGCGCCCATCTTCATCGATGATACGCCTGGGGTGACTGTGTTCGATATCCGTTCCAAACTGCGTCGGTTGCAGGCGGAACATGGACTGGGTCTGGTACTGATCGACTATTTGCAGTTGATCTCCGGTCGAGGAGGGGAAAGCCGGCAACAGGAAATCTCCGAAATCTCCCGCTCTCTCAAGTTGATGGCACGGGAATTGAATGTGCCGGTTATTGCACTGTCCCAGTTGTCGCGTGCGGTGGAACAGCGTCAGGACAAGCGACCGATGCTGTCCGACCTCAGGGAATCCGGTTCGATCGAGCAGGATGCGGACGTGGTGGCGTTTTTGTACCGGGACGATTATTACAACGAGGACTCCGAGAAGAAAAACATCTTGGAAGTCATTATCGGTAAACAACGGAACGGCCCCGTCGGCAAGGTGGAATTGCTGTTCCTCAAAAACTACAACAAATTTCTCAGCCTGGATCTGCGCCACGGCGAGCCGTCGATCTAGGATATGGCTCATCTACTACGTTCGTATGTATTTCCCCGAATATATTACTTTTATTGCGATTGGAATGTTCGGTTTTGAGATTGACACTCTGACTTGTATTGGGATAGACTATGTATTGTGTTCGGAAAACTGGTGGAAACCGCCGCGAAGGAGGAATGACCCATGTCGACGGTGGTCGTGGTCGGCACGCAGTGGGGAGATGAAGGGAAAGGAAAAATCACCGATTTCCTCGCTGAGAAAGCCGAAGTAGTGGCACGATACCAAGGCGGTAACAATGCGGGACACACCATTGTGTTCGGAGGAAAACGTTACAAACTGCACTTGATCCCTTCCGGCATTTTTTACTCGGACAAAATTTGTGTGCTGGGTAACGGAATGGTGCTCAATCCCGAAGCGTTAGTGGAGGAGCTGGATTATCTGCACCAAAATGGCGTGTCCACGGACAATTTGCGCATCTCCGATCGCGCGCACGTGATCATGCCGTACCATCTCAAATTGGATAAGGCCGAGGAAACGCGGAAAGGTGCGGGTAAAATCGGCACCACCGGTAAAGGGATCGGTCCTGCTTACATGGACAAAGCGGCGCGGATCGGCATTCGCGTAGCCGATCTGTTGGACAAAGACATTTTTGCCGAGAAGCTGAAACGGAATTTGGAAGAGAAAAACCGCTTGCTGGAGCGGTTCTACGATATGACCGGCTTTGATTTCGATGAGGTGTACCAACGGTATCTCGCCTGTGCGGATCGGATTCGTCCGTATGTGACGGATACATCGGTTGTATTGAATGATGCGATCGATCAAGGGCGTCGTGTGCTGTTTGAAGGGGCACAAGGTGTCATGCTGGATATCGACCAAGGGACGTATCCTTTCGTGACTTCGTCCAACCCTGTGGCGGGCGGTGTTTGCATCGGCTCCGGAGTGGGTCCGACCAAGATCCATCAGGTGATCGGGGTAGCCAAGGCGTATACCACCCGCGTGGGTGACGGCCCGTTCCCGACGGAATTGCACAATGAGATCGGTGATCGCATCCGGGAGATCGGGCGCGAATACGGAACCACCACCGGGCGTCCGCGTCGGGTGGGTTGGTTTGACAGTGTTGTGGTCCGTCATGCACGCCGCGTCAGCGGCATTACCGGACTGTCGCTCAATTCGATCGACGTGCTCACCGGTTTGGAAACAGTGAAAATCTGTAAGGCCTATCGATACAAAGGGAAAATCATCGAAAACTATCCGGCCAATCTGGAAGTATTGAAGGATTGCGAACCGGTCTATGAGGAATTGCCTGGCTGGAAAGAGGATATCACCAAAGTGCGCAGTTACCATGAACTTCCGCTGGCTGCTCAACACTACGTGGAACGGATTACCCAATTGACCGGAATTCCGCTGGCTATCTTCTCGGTGGGACCGGATCGGGATCAGACGATTCAGGTGCGACCCGTCTATGCGTGAACGCCTTCGGGCGTTCTTTTTTCATTTGTGATACGTCTCTCCCCGGCTGATTTTGAACGCGCGGTAAATCTGCTCCAACAAAATCAAGCGCATGAGTTGGTGGGGAAAGGTCATCTTGGAGAAGGAAAGGAGCAGGTCGGCGCGCTGAAGCACTTCCCCGGATAACCCGTAAGATCCACCGATGACGAAAGCGATCCGGTTGGTTCCGTAGGTACCCAACCGATCGAGATGGGCGGACAATTGCTCGGAGGACATCGATTTCCCATCGATGGCCAGCGCAATCACATAGGCATCGGGATGAATTCGTTTCAGAATGCGCTCTCCTTCCTTGTTCTTGATGATTTCCGCTTCCGCTTCACTGACCGGATCGCGGGCATGTTCCTCCGCCACTTCCACCATGTCCAGTTTGGCGTAGGCGGACAGGCGTTTGGCATACTCATCAATCCCTTGTTTGAGGTAACGTTCTTTCAGTTTCCCCACGGCGATGATTTGAATGTTCACCGATGTAGCTCCTCTCCTTCAAAAAGTTCCTTTCTCTCTCATGTCGAGGGTGTTTATGAATCTGTTGTCCAAGTCAGTACATAGTCGGCCGATTTGCCACACCAGTGGCACACAGCGGGGGATTCCGTACGGACAGTTTGATCCGGCCAAGGTAAAATGGTGGGTGCGACTGCGAAATCATCGACGATTCCGTCGATCACCACATCCATGTGTGCTTCGCAGGCAAATCGATATGAGGATTCCGGCAAGGGTTTCACCTCCGAGACATACTTATCCACAAGTTATCCAGAAGTTATCCACATTATCCACAGTATCCACATGCAAAACCCCTGCCGCCACACAGGGTTGACAGGGGTTGTTTGACATTACGGTGCGGGTTGCTCTGACAAACGGACCGTAGCCGACTGTTTGCTGTTGCCGCGGTAGTACGTGACTGTGATCGTGTCGCCCACCTTTTTGTTGGTGTAGAGGTATTTCCGGAATGCCGCAGCGGTACGTACCGGTTTGCCATCTACGGCCACGATGACATCGTGTGGTTCCAATCCCGCCTGGTCAGCCGGTGTTCCCGGTTGTACATCCCGGATCAGGATGCCCGATTTCACGTCGTCGGGCAGTTGCAGTTCCGCCCAATATTCCTCGGGCAAGGCATCCAAATCCATGAGGCTGATCCCCAGGTAAGGGCGAATCACCCGGCCATGTTGGATCAGATCCTGAATGATCGGCTTGGCTTCATTGATCGGAATGGCGAAACCGAGCCCCTCCACACCCTGTTCCGCGATTTTCAGTGTATTGATACCGATCACCTGCCCCGCTACGTTGACGAGGGCGCCCCCGCTGTTGCCGGGGTTGATGGCCGCGTCGGTTTGGATCACGTCGATTGCCGTCGTTTCATTTACTTGAATCGAGCGTTTGGTGGAGCTGATAACCCCCACGGTGACCGATTGGGAAAAGTCGAGTCCCAAGGGGTTGCCGATCGCAATGGCCGGTTCCCCGGGTTGTAACGTGTCGGAATTGCCCAGCGTCGCAATGGTTTTGATCCCGCGTGCCGGAATTTCCAACACCGCCAGATCCGTGACCGGATCGGCCCCCAGTATCTTGGCCGTCAATTTGGCGCCACCGTTGTCCTTGGGCAGAACCACCTGCACTTTTTGTGCGCCTTCAATCACATGGTTGTTGGTGATAATGCGCACCTTGCCGCCGACTTTTTCGAAGATGATCCCCGATCCCGTTCCTTTTTGCACGGTTCCCGGGTTGAATGGATCACCGGTTTCTTGCAGGTTGACCACACCCACCACCGCCGGGCGCACTTTTTTGGCGGCATTGATGATGTCTGAGTTGACGCGTACGCTGACATTTTTCTGTGTCCCTGGAACGTTTTGCAATTGCCGGTCATTGGCAGCATACGGAGACAGCCAGCCGCTTTGCGCCAGAGCCGGCATCAATAACAACACCAGCAAACCGCCGATCAACCCGGACACAAGGGCGATCAGCCAAATGGATGCCCGCCGCGGCCCGTTCCCCCGATTCCCTGATCCACCGTTTCCGGCAGGGGGTGGTGGTTCCGGCGGTTGCGGCCCGCCACCGTGGTTCATCGACTCGGACGACCTGTTCCCGCCTTGGGGTGGGGGATTGAACGAAAACTGCGGACGAAACGATGTTTCTGGATCATTCGACTGACCTGGGCCCTGTGAATATTGTCGAAAGTCCAACGAAATCCCCGCCTCCTCACTGATTTCTCGCGATCGTTTTCATTATGCGAATGGTGCAATCATATTATACTAACCGGGAACTTGCGTTAGGAAGCGCCCGCTCGGTGGGTGATGAGATGTAGTTTTTTTGTCATATTGAGTTTATACCATGTTGTCGGAGGTATAAACTGAAAAAATGATGAAACTACAGGCAAAAGGAGCCGACAACCGCTGTGTTTGCAGCTGGCCCTGTTTTTATGAAGAAACAATCCGCCGGCAGAACCGGTCTGGCCATGAAGAATAGGAGGGAAATGAGAGATGTCTCACGAGCAACGACCGCCTTTTACGCTGGAGAATCGGCGGTGGGCGGAATGGAGCCTGGGGGCGGAGCTGGCTGATGTCAAACAAATGATCTATCATGATTCTCTGTTGATTACGGCATTGATCGAGGAACTGATTGACAAACGGGTGATCACGCGGGAAGAACTGGTTGAACGTACTTGCCGTCTGGATCAGGAGTTGTTGTCTCCCCGGCAACAGAATGAGGGAAGATGAACCGGGGAGATTAAGACCGTTTTTTCAACACGGGGCGGAGCGGAGTGGGTTGATCGTGACGGGTTTCCCACAGCCGTACATGACGCCCGACGGTAAATTCGGCTTCCTCCAACATTTGCTTCACTGTCATATGGGCCAATTCCGTCAGATTGTTGTCCCGACTCAAATGTGCCAGATATACGTCCTCTCCATTCCCCGTCAAGATGTCCGCCAACGCTTCGCCCGCGTCTTCGTTGGACAGATGGCCGACGTCACTCAATATCCGGCGTTTCACATTCCACGGATATGCGCCCATCCGCAGCATCTCCACGTCGTGATTGCTTTCGAAGATCAGGACGTCCGACCCAGACACGACATCCTTGATGCGCTGGTTGACGTATCCGGTATCAGTCACCAGGGCCAACACGTGACCGGCATGCTCAAAACGAAAGCCGACCGGTTCGGCGGCATCGTGGGACACGGGGAAGGTGTGGATGGTCAGGTTGCCGATTCCCCATGTGGTACCGGTTTCGAACACGCGACGGTTACGTTCGTCGATCGACCCCACGCTGGAAGGCAGGGCCTGCCAAGTGGGTTCATTCATATATACTGGTATGTTGTATCGACGGGAAAACACCCCCAGCCCTTTCACATGATCGATGTGTTCATGTGAGACAAGCAGGGCTTGGATGGAAGCGGGGTCTACACCGATGGTTTTCAGGTGTTGTTCCAGTTGTTTGCCGCTGAGTCCCGCATCTACCAGCAAACGGATTTCATCCGTTTCCACATACACGGCGTTGCCGGTGCTCCCGCTGGCCAGTATGCTAAACCGCATATGTATTCTCCTTTTACTTTTTACGTTTTTTCGAGTCGTCTGCATCGTTTTCCGGCTCTCTCCCCCTGCGCCCTCGAAAGGGAGCGGGGAGGCGCAGGCACGGGCAGGAAATGGCCCGTGTCCTGCGCTTTCAGGATCGATGCACAGTCGGAAGTGTAGACGCTCGTACCTGGGAGATCGCCCTAGTCGAGCGATTCGACGGCCCCCGTCATTGCGTTGACGTAGTAGGTTTTGGGAGATTTGTTTTTGTCCTGAACCACCACGCGCCATACGGGGGACAGCACCATTGATTCCGCATCGTATTGCTGCCCGTGGTATCCCAACTCGATGATGGGGATGCGGGCTTCCGCGGGTATCTTTCCGCTTTCGATCAGATTCAGTAGGGCGATATAGGCCGGTGTCACCCGTTGTCGGGTATCTTCCGCATGAATGGACAGCGGCGTCCATTGAATGGTCAACCGGCCGTTATCCAGATAGGCTTCCACCTTTCCCTCAAACAGGGGGTATCCTTCCCATGTTTGATAATAAACGCGTTTACCCGATTGCAGCAACACCGTGTCGGTGCGATAGGTGGAAAAGTTTTCGATCTCCCGTCCGAGTAATCGGTTCAAATCGTCAGGTCGGGATACTGACGGAAAGGTATAAAACTGTTTGGTATAAGCCCCATCCGTCCGTTTCCATCCGTCTCCCGGCTGCTCCAAGTGGGCTTCCAACAGCGGGATGGTGGGTTGTTCTTCAGGGATGGACCGCCGGAGTTGAATCTTCTTGTTGGCCATCAATTGCTTCAGGTCATTCATCGTGGATTGCGCCACGTTCAGCGATTCGCTCCGTTCTTGCTGGATTTCCAGCAACTGAACGGTCAAAAAGGCGTTCAGACAGAGGAAGGCGAGTATCAGCACTGTTTTGGCTCGATTCCAATCCATGACGCGTCACCCCGTAGGCAAGATGTGAGGATCGCCGTTGGCTCGCATGACGATCCACACCGGTTTCAGTTTGACGTGCTCGTTGCCCATTATTTCCGTTTGGTAACCCAAAAAGAGGTCACGGACGTCAGTCGGCGCGATGTGATTTCGGTTCAGCAGGTTGAGCACGCCGTCCTTGTTGGGGAGGCGGACCGCATTCACTTCCTGCGGATCGGATGACAGGTACAACAACGAACGCTGATACATCGACACTTCTTCTTCGGTACTTTCCAATTCGATTCCAAACGGGTCGAGATCCGGGTTTTTGGATTGGATGGAAGTTGGCCAGTAAACCGGCAAACCGTCGACGATCAGGCGGAAGTGATAATGATTGGTGGCATTTTCACTGTTTTGTGTGATGCGATCCAACAAGTAATTTCCGGTCCATCCGCTGTGTTTTTTTACAAAACGGTTGATTCGATCCAGTTCCAGTGACGGAGATGCAGGTTCCGTTGCCTTGGCGGAAGACGTATACTTCATCTCCTGTTTTTGGTTGTCGTACTGCAAAAGACGCGCACTGTCGGTATAGACGACCGAACGGTTCTGGGTCGTAAATCGGCTGATGAGCGTCGGATCGTTAAACAGCCAACTCTTCATGGCATCGATCTGAATCTTTTTCAACCCATACACTCTTTCCGTCGCTGGTACCGATTCTTTCGGCAGATAAAAGGCATGCGGAAACTTGGGAACCGGAGAGGCGGTGTCCAACGGGAACTTGTCGGTTGTATAAAACGGGTCGACGGGTTCCATCTTCTGGCGAGCAATTTCGCCCAATACACTGTGAAAGCGTGCGATGGTCGTTTGTGCTTGCATCACTTTTTGTTCACTGTCTGAAATGATCCAAGTGATAATCTGGTTATTTTGGATGAACACCCAGATCCGGCTGACCCATTTCAGTTGGGACAAATCGATGTCATCCAGGTAAAAGGCGCTGATCACTTCCGACGGCACATCGCGGAAATAGCGCAGTTCCACTCCCGTTGCCTGCTGATACAGTTGGTTCCACTGTTCGGCAGTGGGAGTGATGAGGTGCAGGTTTTCCAGTTTGCAGGCGTGCAAGCTTTTGATCAGATTGTCGTAGCCGTTTCGCTCCGGTAGAATCCATGCCGTGGCACCGCCGTGGTGCCAGATGATCTGGTGGGGGGCGACCAGTTCGTACATCTGCTTTTTGTTGTATTTCTCACTTCCAATCTGCGGGCGGGTGACATACAGCTGTTTGTTGCCCTCATAAGAGGGGGAGCTGTACCATAACAACCCTGTCTGTACAAAACTGAGCAGGATGAGGAAAGTCAACAATGCTGTTTTGACATGCTCTTTCATCGCACCACCTCGGGTTCGCAGGGCGGGAGAGAAAAGTAAACGGTGGTTCCGCGCTGGTATTCGCTGTCAATCCCGATTTGCCCGCCGTGTGCCTGTACGATTTCCTTGGCGATGGACAAACCTAAACCGGTACCGCCCATGCTGCGCGAGCGGGCTTTGTCCACTCGGTAGAAACGTTCAAAAATCCGGGCGAGATCCTTTTTGGGGATGCCGATCCCGGTATCCGAAACCGACACTTCCGCCGAACCGTCTGAGCGCCGTCGTGCACGAACCGTGATGGTTCCGCCTTCCGGCGTGTACTTCACGGCATTGGACAGCAGGTTGTCCATCACTTGATCCATTTGGTCCCGGTCCACATACACCCGCGGTAACGGTTCGATTATTTGGAGCTTGAGGTTGATCTCTTTTTGTTGGCATGGGACGGAGAAACGCTCAACCACTTTTTCCAGCATGCAGCGCAAATCAGTCGGTTTTTTGTTGAACCGGGTCTGTTTCGCATCCAGTCGGGACAGATGCAACAGATCCTGGATCAGACGCGCCATTCGATCTGCTTCCTGCAGGGTGACGGAGAGAAACCGTTTGGCCAGTTCCGGTTCGTTCATCGCACCGTCGTCCAGCGCTTCCAGATAACTCTTGATGGTGGTGAGCGGCGTACGCAATTCATGCGACACGTTGGCGACGAATTCTTTGCGCCTGCGATCCAGTTTCTCCTCTTCGGTCACATCCTGCAAAACGGCGATCAACCCGACCATTTTTTGCCCGGAACGTTGAATGGGTGTCAGCGTGATCTTGATGATCTGCATTTCTTCCGTATCGTCAGGGTTCATCTCCAGATAAGTGACCCGTTCCTCTTCCAGCGGCAATGCGATCGGGTCGGACAGCGGCAACACATCGTTGATCGGCTGTCCCAGTGGAATCGGTTTGCCGAGCATTTCCTCTGCGGGTTGGTTGGAGACGATCGTTTTACCTTCACGGTCAAAAGCCAACACGCCATCGCTCATGTTGGCCAAAACTGATTCCAGTTTCTTTTTTTCTTCCTCGTTTTGCGACAGTGCATCGCGCAGATGTTGAGCCAGATGGTTAAAGGCGGTGGCCAGCTGTCCGATCTCATCGTTGCTTTTGACTTCCACCTGGCGGTTGAAATCCCCCTCGGCCATGGCGGTTGCTTGTTGGGTGATCGCCTTTACAGGACTGGAGATGGTGCGGGCAATGATAATCCACAACAACGAAGTAATCGACATCGTGGCGAGCGGAATTTTGATCAGCGTGATGCTGATCCTGTTGATCGTGTCGTACATTTCCTCCATGGAGACCTCAAGATAGACGGCTCCCACGATCCGTCTGTCCCGCTGGATGGGCACGGCGACCACCTTCATTCGGAATCCCGTGGCTGGATCGATGCGGACGCCCCCATATCGCCGCCCGCTTTCCAGCGCTTGTGTCGCTTTAAGGTTCTTTTGACCGATCACACTTTTGTTGTCCCCCGTCGTGCTGACCACGATGCCGTCTTTGTCCACCACTTGGACGGTGGCCTGTCCCTTGTTGTAGGTGAACAACTGTTGGACGAGCTGATTGAGCTCGTTGATCTCTTTTTGGTTGTCCACTCCCTTGCTGAGCAGCTCCGACAGATCGGGTGGCGTTGTCAGCACGCGGATCTGCTTTTCCAGTGTCTTGTTGAATTCGTCGAAATAATATTTTTCCAGCGACCGAAACAAGTAGACACCGGTTAATTGCATCGCGATGAGGATCAGCGAAAGATAGATAACGACCAGTTTCCATTGGATGCTTTGAAACATGCGAAACCAACGTTTCATAGCCTCACCGCTCCACGGAGGGATCCCGCATCGTGTATCCGATGCCCCGACGTGTGATGATGTATTTCGGCTGGCTGGGATCATCCTCCACCTTTTCCCTCAGTCGACGGATCGTGACGTCCACGGTGCGTACGTCACCGAAATAGTCGTAACCCCACACCGATTGCAGCAGGTGTTCGCGCGTAAGCACCTGATTGACATGTTTGGCCATATACAGGAGCAGCTCGAATTCCCGGTGTGTCAGGTCGATCGGCTTGGCATGCTTGGTCACCGAGTAACTGACGGGATCGATTGTCAAATCCCCGATCCGTATACGGGAATCCTCCTCATCCTGCTTCTGCTCGGACTTATTTTGCTGAAACCTGCGCAAATTGGCTTTGATCCGGGCCAGCAGTTCCCGGTTGCTAAACGGTTTGGTTACATAGTCGTCTGCACCGATTTCCAAACCCAGCACTTTGTCCACTTCCGAATCCTTGGCAGTCAGCATGATGATCGGAAACTGGTATTTTTGCCGCACCTGACGGCACACTTCGATCCCGTCTGTTCCGGGCAGCATCAAATCCAGCAACATCAGGTCCGGCGGGGAGGCGAACACCCGCTTCAGTGCGCTGTCCCCGTCGTATACGCATTCGACTTTGTATCCTTCTTTGCTCAGATTAAATTGCAAAATATCGGCGATGGGACGTTCATCTTCCACGACTAAGATCTTCGCACCCAAACGCAAAACCTCCCGATCGTCCTTATCCGCTTACTGTTTGTTTCAACCACTGATCAAACGATTGCTCGACAGGTCGGCCGAAACATTGCCGCCATGCATCAGCAAAAGGGACGCCCTCGGCCAACATGTGTTGTAAGCGGTCTATCCGCTTGCGCCCCTCCGTTTGCACCATGTATCGGAAGAACAAAAAGCTTTCCCGGTAAGCCAATGCCTGATTGGGCAGGCGGTCAAACGACCGGTCCAATTCACGATAAGAATACGGCTGGTGATAGCGCAAATTGTTGGCTTTCGTTTTCCACTCGTAACCGAGTGCCTGGTATTCCACCCATTGGGCGAATGCTTCGGTGTACCATCTGGGGAAATTGCCCCTCGTTAACTGATCCAGGTACAAATGGGCGAATTCATGGTGCAACGGACCCTGAGAATGGAAAATCCGCCGCCACTTCCACGGGTTTTCCTTGAGAGAAGCTGTTTGGTTCATCCAGCAGTCGGGATTGAGCAAATAGATGGTGCCAGCATAGTAGACGCCGGATGCTGAGACTCCCGGTTCCCATCCGAACCGTTCCCGTAACGATGCTCTGTCCGGAAACAAATAGATGTGAACCGGTTGTTCGATTTGCCATCCCCAGTATGTTTGAAAATCACGTGCTGTCTTCTCTGCTTCGTCGACAATGACGGCTGCCTGATCAGCCAATTGGGGCGGATAGGTCAGTATAACAGACGGTTTGCGGATAGTGGCCCACTGATGAAAACGAAGCTCATCCAACAGTTGGTTTCCCTCATACATGACGGGTTGCGCCCATGAGATTCCCTGTCTGCTGAAAAATAAGAAAACCGCCACCCATAGAAGGAAACGAATCCATCGTGCGGTTGTTTTCATTTTCGCACATTCCTTTCCTTGAAACAATGGGGGTTCAGCAGAGTGACACCCGTGTGATTTCTACCAGTTTAACACATTTTTGTAGATAGAAGGTTAGTAAGATGGTGGGAAATTTGGGCGAATGAACGATGTTCTGGGTAGACATGGGTGAATATATTGGGTGGCAGAGGAGGGCTTGACATGGAACGAAAAAGACAGGTTCGCCATTATCAACAAATTGCTAGCAAACTCTTAAAAACGCGCGTGTTGGAGAAGACGGAATCACTTCGCCCGTTTTTGCCGGAAACAAGGTGGTATTCGTTGGATGCATTGAAGCAGATGTTAAAACGATACTCGACCGTCTACGTCAAGCCAGACAAGGGTGGGGGCGGCGGTGGAATCCTGCGTGTGCGGAAACGGGAGAATGACAAGTATGAAGTCCGCTTTCGCACACATATCAAAACCACTACCTGGAGTCAATTGGATGCCCAGTTGCGATCCTGTTTCCTCGCCGGAAAGCGGTATTTGATCCAACAGGGGATTGAGCTGGCGACTATTGATGATCGGCCGTTCGACTTCCGCCTGCTGTTGCAACGCCCCAATCAGGATTGGGAACTGACTGGGATTGTCGCCAAAGCCGCCGCTCCCGGCCGTATTGTCACCAACCACTGCAAAGGTGGAAAGCCTGTGGATGCGACCAAGGCGTTGTTGGTGGCGGCGGATGGTGACCCGGAAACCTTAGAGCGGTGGGTAAAAGTGTTGATTTGGCTTGGAATGGGAACGGCTAACGCTCTGCATGACAAATTTACCGGGTTACGGGAGTTGGGAATCGACGTGGGGTTGGATCGAAACGGCCGGTTCTGGATCTTTGAGGTGAATACACGTCCGCAGTTCCGGATGTTCAGGAAAATCGGTCATCGGAGCATGTACCGTAAAATCATGCAGTTTCACCGCAAGATTGTGAAAGGAAATCGGTGGTGACCAAAAGAATACTCTATATCGTAAAATAGGGCGATCATTTCCCTGTTTTTCTTGGCAGGGGAATATTTTATACCTAAACCAAAAATAAAAGAATGGTCTTTTTTTCTCTTTTCCCCTTTTTTCGACAAATCCTCCTGTTGCCATATATCAAAACGACTGATAAACTCAATGGTAATAGAAGGTTTAACATGATGAAAAAAACGGTCGTCGGAAAAACAGTTAGCATGTGTTTATAATTTTCGATCGGAGGTGCCGGGACAATGGCGATTACGGTAGGAGTTTATATCGGTAAGAAGGACCGGCTCATTCGGTATTGGTATGAAATTCTCCCGCGGGGCCAGTTCCCGATCTTGGTGAAGTACTGCATTCAAACTTTCTTGCGTGGTACGTACTTTCCATTGGCGACGGTGTGTGATCGTGAATTGTTAAAAGAGCAAATTTTGGGACGCAAGGATTTGCCGCCGACACAGCGCAATGTCACGTTTACAGAGGAAGACGGACCGGTCTACGAATGGGTGGATCAGTTGATGAGTGGTTATCGCAGCGAAGAAATTAAGAACATTTTGAAACAAACCATCCTACATACCCTGGTTGAATCAGACGCGTTTCATCCGGCAGCTCATCCTTCTCCATCGTCGACCCTGCAGGCAAATCACAGGGAACAAGGGATCTATCCAACGATGCGTGCCCATGGGGATATGGTTGTACCAAAGGCGAACAAGGTCTCTTCCAAACCGGAAAACGTTTCTCCGTATCCGCATACGTATCCTGCAGTTTCATCGGCGCCCGGCGGATATCTCCATAACATGCCGCTCCAATCACTGAAAAAAGATCGGCCGGAAATGGAAGACCCCTACGATTCCTGGGATGAAATTTATCATACGCTGTCCTCGCGAAATCGGAGAGATAGAGAGGAAACCCAGATGGATCGGGATCAAGCCGAGCAGGAATTTCATCGTTTGGTGAATCGATTGGGTTAGTTATATAACGTCCATCCTACCCAGCTCCATCGGGAACTGGGTTTTTGCTTGAAAAAAGCGGAAGCGGGGTAAGGCCGCCTTGAACCGAAGGGCACAAGACGCGGGCAAATCCACTTGGCGGAAATTGCCCGCGAATGAATTCCTGCGCTTATCAGAGGGATGATTTTTTTGCGAGTTGCAATGCTATCCGTACCTGCCCTTCCGCTTGGCGCAGCAGTTGCCGTGCGCACTCTGGTGTTTGGTCCGTCAGCAGCGATATGATCGCCGTCTTCACTTCCTTGTCACATCGGAGCCAGGCAGCCTCTGCTTCCTCGGGCGTAACCCCTGTGATTTGTTGAATGATCCGCCGCGCCCGGTCCTCCAGCTTTCGATTGGAGGGCTGAAGATCTACCATCAGGTTTTGATACACTTTCCCCATTCGCACCATTGTCGCTGTGCTCAGCATGTTGAGAATCATTTTTTGTGCCGTGCCGGATTTCAGTCGAGTGGAACCGACCAACACTTCCGGGCCCACATTGACCTCGATCGGAATGTCCGCTAACTTCCCCAACACTGATCCCGGGTTGCAAGTGATAGCCACCGTACGCGCGCCCATCTGCTTGGCGTACTCCACAGCACCGATCACATACGGTGTTCTGCCGCTGGTGGCCAATCCGACAAGCAAATCCCGAGAGCAAAACCCGCGTTCTTCCAAATCGGTCGCCGCCTGCTGGGGATTATCTTCGGCGCCCTCCACCGCATGGCGCAAAGCGGTGTCCCCGCCCGCGATGATCCCTTGAAACCATGAAGGATCCGCACTGAAGGTGGGCGGGCATTCGGATGCGTCCAGCACGCCAAGCCGGCCGCTGGTGCCCGCACCGATGTAAAAAATATGTCCTCCTTGTTTCAATGTATCCACCATCGCTTCCACCGCTTGCGCCACCTGCGGGAGGACCTCCTCTACGGCGAGTGGAACGCGTCGGTCTTCTTCATTCATCACGCGTACGATTTCGAGGGCAGACATTTGATCCAATTCCCGCGTACGTTCGTTGATCTGTTCGGTAATCAGTCGGGACAAATCCGGTTCCATCATGATTCCTCCTTGCCCTTTCGACGAGAAGCACAACCGTCTTCACGGTGCAGAAGACGGTTGCCATTTAACACGTGAGCAGCTTTTGAGTTTGTGCAAAACAGGAGCACGACTGATTGACGTCAGGTCGTCAATGTCGTTCGGCCTGATGTGGCGGTAGTGGCAGACTGATAATATTGGTCCATCTCTTCCTTGTAACCGAAGAAATAGGTAATGGCAAACCCCGCTGCGTAAGAGATGACGATCCCGATCAGATAGGTGACGATTTGTCCGTGATGGATCAACAAAGCCAAAGGCAATCCTGACACTCCGATGGCAACCGAAGCTACGCCCATTACTGCTTGAAACGCCCCGCCGACGGCCGCACCGAGGCAAGCGGTTACAAACGGGCGTCCCAGTGGCAGTGTGACCCCAAAGATGAGCGGTTCCCCGATCCCGAGGATCCCCACGGGCAGTCCGCCTTTGATGACGTTTTTCAACGTACGATTTTTCGTTTTCAGATAGATGGCGAAAGCGGCACCTACTTGTCCCGCACCTGCCATGGCCAGGATCGGCAACAACGGGTCCAGCCCGGTTTTGGTCAACAATTCCATATGAATCGGTGTCAATCCTTGATGCAACCCGGTCATCACCAGCGGGAGAAACGTGCCTGCCAACACGGCTCCGGCCACGATTCCGCCGTGATCGAGCAAGGAGGTCAATCCCAGCGTGATGCCGTCGGAGATCCGGCCTCCCAGTGGTTGCAGGAACCAATACGTGGCTACCCCTGTCACCAACAAGGCCAGTGTTGGCGTGACGATGATATCGATGGAGGATGGTACCCAACGTCGGATTCGCTTTTCCAACACACTGATGAACCAGGCGGCGAGCAAAGCGCCGATCAACCCGCCGCGGCCGGGAACAAGAGCCTCGCCGAACAATGGGGGGATCTTCTCGATATCCTGCAAAATGATGAGACCGCCCGCGACACCGCCCAAGGCCGGTGTGCCCCCAAATTCACGTGCAGTGTTGATCCCGACGAAGACGGCAAGATACGCGAAAATCACTTTGCTGATCGCGTTCAGCATCGCAACCAGAGCACTTTTCTCATCCAGATGAAGACTGTGGATCATCACATTGTTCAGCCCCATGATCATCCCGCCGGCGACGATGGCCGGGATCAATGGGACGAAGATGTTGGCCAGTCGGCGTAGAAAAAGTTTGAATGGCGTACGGTTTCGATCTTGGAGAGCAGCTCGGAAATCGCGTACCTCCCCCGATGAGATGCCAGTCATTTCGGACAGTTGTGCCGCTACTTTGGTCACTGTTCCGGGTCCCAGAATGATCTGTAGTTGGTCAGTCGAAGTGACGACCCCCAGCACGCCCTCCAGTGAACGAATCTCTTCCAAACGTACCGATTCCGTTTCTTTTGGTGTGACACGCAAACGAGTCATGCAATGACTGAGAGACGAAACATTGTCGGCACCGCCCAAGTGGTCCAAAATGGCCTGGGCCAACGTCTGTTCCTTGGATGCCATATCGTCAATCCCCTTTCGTCGTTTTGCTACATTGTACGGGCCGAGCTGCGAAAACATGCTCTCAGAAAAAGACACCCTCTTTCATTACATTCATTCAATTATCAATATTTCCTCCCTGATCCAAGGTGATATTCGTTGCGACAAAAAGAAGTGTCGATTGTTGAGAACTTTTGTCGAATGAGAGAAATAGGGAAGGAAATGAGGGAAATGAAGGGAAACATAAATGTCTAAAAAGAGAAGCTTCTATCTGATCTTGTCAATCAAAATTTGAACAAGCACCGGACACGCTCCAACCTTGAGGTGGTAGTATGATATTGCTGCACGCGGTGGCGCAAAGAATGTTCTTTTGGATCGGAGAGCCGATTGCGGAGACTTTTCAGCCGTTTGGTTATGTTGCGGGGATTCTGTTGGTCTCTGTCGTGCTGATCGCCTTGTTGCTCATCAAGCAGCAGTGGATCGAGCGATTCCCGCCCCCCGTTTATATCATGGCGGTAATGGCCTGTTTGGTGGCGCTGGATACGTTGACGGGAGATGGTAACAATATATGGCTGTATTTGCTGTGTCAGGGGATTGTCTCCGTACGACTGTCCGGTGAGAAGACAGGATGGACGACCTTATCGTTCCTCCTTTCTTATTTGATGATCTCAGGTTTGAACGGATGGCGGGCGCAACCGTGGTGGTTATTGATCTATCAGGCTCTTGCTTTCGGTATGATCGGATGGATGAGCTCGATGCTGCAAAAAGCCCGTTGGGATGCATCACAGGTCAAACAAGAGAACCGGCGTTTGCTGGTCAAAGTGGAGGAAGCGAACCGGCGTCTGCATGAATACATCCTGGAGCTGGAAGAGACGTCGCGTCGTGATTATTTGACAGGATTGTATAACTTCAGCGGGTTTCAGGAACAGGTGACCCGCAGTTTGGCCCGGTGTGGAGCGGGGCAGTCTTACCATGTCATCTGTGTGGATTTGGTGGATTTTCAACAGGTGAATATGAGAGAGGGCATCGATGCCGGTGATCAGATGCTGGTCATGTTGGCCCGGCAATTGAAGCGAAACCTCCCTCCCTATGCACAGGTGGCCCGCTACGACGGGGATCAGTTCGCGGTGGGATTGATGGGGGATGAACGGGTGTTGCGCCAAAGCCTGGAGACGATCGAAGAGGTGATCAGTGGGTTGCGGGCGGAGCGCACATTGCTCAACTTTTGTCTGGGAACGGCCTCGTATCCGCAGGAAGCGACCAATGCTTCGGAGTTGATCCGCATCGCCGAGAATCGTCTTTCCATTGAGCAGCGTCGCCTGCGGCATCAGGAGGAGGAACGCCAACGCCATCTGGAGAAACTGTCCGCGCTGGGTCAACTGGCTGCGGGACTGGCACACGAGATACGCAACCCACTGACATCCATCCGTGGGTTTATTCAAATTTCCGCCAGGGAATCGGAACAGGTGAAAAAATGGGAATCCATCATATTGCCGGAGATTGATCGGATCAATGATTTGTTGAGACAATTTCTCCATTTGAGCGAATCGCGCCCCGCCCGGTTCACAGTGTTCAATCTGGACCAACTGATGGAGGACGTGCTCCGCCTTCTTCAACCCAAAACGATGTTGATGGGGCATCAGCTGATCGTGCAACCCCCTGTTACTCCGGTTGTGATCGAGGCGGATGCGGAGCAGTTGAAACAAGTGTTGATCAACCTGATCCAAAACGGATTGGAGTCTTTGAGTGAGGGAGGAAAGGTCACCGTTCGGTGGAAAGAAATGCGGGATCGCATTCTCATCCGGGTGGAGGATAACGGCACCGGCATCAAGCCGGAACACATGTCGCGCATTTTCGATCCGTTCTTTACCACCAAAAAAGACGGTACTGGCATGGGGCTGTCCATTTGTCACCGCATCATCTCTGATCACGGTGGGCAAATCCACGTGACCAGTCAGCCGGGCAGAGGGACCACCTTCAACATCCACCTGCCCATCTGTCAGGTTTCCACAGTGAAACAGAGGTCCTCCACCAACAATCAGGATCATTCCGGTACTTCCCAACAAGGGACAAGAAAAGACCAAGCCGAACACTTGGAAGAATGCTCGCTTCCTCTCTCGAAGAGAAGGCTTGCTTTGCATCCCTCCAAACTCCTGCGATAAAATAAGATCGACAGGGGGCGAAGTGGGATGAAAAAAAACAAGTCCGGTTTCAATATCATTCGAAACGATTCCACCACTCACGGTGGATATGCTACGGGTACGCTCAATTTGAGCAATCTCTCTTCCGTGCTGATTGACGGGGATCAAGCCAAGATCGATTTGGGTCTGATTCATGCCAAAAGCGCAGTGGAGCGGGGAATCAAATGGACAACGGATCTCGAACAGGTGCCCAACGGCAAAAAGTACTGGGTCGTTTGGGTAGCGGTGGATCGAAATGAAAAGGGACCGTATTATGCCGGTGTAACCGCGTGTTCCATGGTAATCGACCGGGGAGCGCGGATTGGGTGGAAGATTCTCCCTGAACACGTCAACCATATGGATGCTGCCCTAAAGCGGCGGATCAAGCTGGATGGGTTGAGCGATGTGGAGAAAAAAGCGCTGCGTGATTTGCTGATCAACAACAACGAAGAGATGTGGAATAATTCCGGTGACGAACTGAAACAGGCGTTGGCCACCACAGAAAATTGAACGCTGTGTGAACATTGAGCGGGGCTTATTGCCGCGCTTTTTTTGCAAGGATACACTAATAAATAAGGTAACGGAACCAAAGTTGCTAGGACGCCGAAACAGCGGGGTAGACCCCGCTGTTTCGGTTTTGTTAAGCGTTTTCATCCGGCCCATCCTTTCCCCTGATATTCCCTGCCGCCAATGCGCATCATAGGGGAAAAGGAGGAGGACGAATCTCATGACCCACACCCATGACAATGATCATTTCGTTCGTCACGGTGGTGTTCACTTCGCTACAAACGCTTCGCCGGAGGAGATTAACCGTTTTGTCCGGCAATTGCCGGCCGGAAAACGGGACAGCATGTTTGAGGTATTGCAGGAACTGAATCAGGCCGGTTTGATCTCGATGTACAACGACGGCGTGTGGACCGATGGCGAAGGTAAGATCGGCGGAAGCGACGAGTGCTGAGTGATTGACCAAACACGCTCCAGTCCGTTCGGATCCTCAGATGGGAAACCGGCGCCGCAGACTGGGGCAATCACCTGTACCCCCGCTTGTGTTAGCGGGGGTTTTGTGTTCTCTTATTGAAACCACTGCATGATTCGATCCCAAATGGACGGGGATTCCTGTCCATCCGTCGATGTCGAAGGATGGACGGGGCAAGGTTCTTTCGGTTCCGTCCCGGCCACAAAATACTCCAACACCGGATGCGGACAGGTATCCGTCGCCAATGCGTCCGTATCCGGATCAACGTAGACGCCTTTGACGCCGTTCGGGGGGTGGAACAGGACGGGGGGCCGTTTTTTCAGTGCATCGAGCATATAGGCACCCCAGATGTATTGGGACAGTCGTGCATCGCGGTGGGGCAACGTCCGTTGCCGGTCATATCCCACCCATACCGTGGTGGCTAGCTCGGGGGTGTAACCGGACAGCCATCCGTCCCAATTGGTGCTGCCCGTTTTACCAGCCATTGGACGGGACAACATTTGTTTTACGCGATGGGCGGTGCCTCCGGAATCGAATACGCTCTCCAATAAATGCGTCAGCACAAAGGTCGGTGCGGCCGGAACCGTTTGCGACGGCCGGGGTTGATGCTGATACAACACCTGGCCATTGGCATCCACAATCTTCAGGATCCCGGTCGGTGGGTTGCGCACCCCACCGTTGGCCAACGTGGCATAAACCTGCCCCATCTCAAACGGGGAGACGGCGTAAGTCCCCAATGCGAGGGAAGGAACAGCTCTGAGCGGACTGCGCACACCCAGGCGGCGGGCGGTTTGCACCAAATGATCCAGACCGATGCGGAAATGGGTGGTCACCGCATAGATGTTGTCTGAACGGGCAATCGCTTCCCGCAATGTAATGGGCCGGTTGGCATAAGAACCGCCGAAATTTTGCGGTGCATATGTTTTGCCCTGGTAGGTGAAAGCGGTTGGGCGGCTCTCGATTCGCGTCAGCGGTGTGTATCCATTTTGAAGGGCAGCCAGATACAGGATCGGCTTGAAAGACGATCCGGGTTGTCGTTTGGCGAAGACTCGGTTGTACTGGGATTCACGATAGCTTTTCCCCCCGACCATCGCACGGATGTACCCCGTTTTCGGCTCGATGGAGATCAAAGCCGCTTGAAGCCCTTTTTTGTTGCCCACATATTGTTTAACTGCTTGCTCTGCGGCTTTTTGCATCTTCAGGTTGATCGTCGTGGTGATGGTCAGTCCGCCGTGATGCACCAGTTCTTCGTCCAACCCCAACTGCGTGATTGCCGTTTTGACGATGTAATCGCGGAAATACGGCGCCGACGCGGCATTTTCAGAAGGGGGTTTGCCAGCCAGGACGATCGGCTCCCGTTTGGCTTCTTCCGCCTCCGCCCGCTGAACGAATCCTCTTTTGGCCATGGTGTCGAGAATCGCTCGTTGTCGTCGTTTGGCGCGTTCGGGATGTTCAAACGGGGAGTAAAAGGCCGGGCCGCGGGGAATCCCTGCCAACATGGCGCTTTCTGCCAATGTCAACTGCCCCACCGGTTTGCCGAAATAGATTTTCGCCGCCCGCTGAATGCCGTAAGCCCCATGGCCGTAATAGATTTTGTTGAGATACATCTCCAGAATCTCATTTTTGGAATAATGCAGTTCCAACTGGGCAGTCAAAGCGGCTTCTTTCAATTTGCGCGACCATGTCCGGTCCTGGGTCAGATACAAATTGCGGGCCAGCTGTTGCGTGATGGTGCTGGCCCCCTGTGCCAGCCGGTGTTCCTTCAGATTGATCCAGGCGGCACGGGCGATCCCTTTGAGTGAGAAACCCCAATGACGGTAAAACGATTGATCCTCCGCCGCCAGTGTGGCCGCCACCAATGAGCGTGGGATATGGGACAACCTTATGGGATCCCGATGTTCCCCGTCATCCAGTTGATCGATTACCCGGCCGTTTTCGTCGACGATTTTGGTCGTCATCGAAATTTCCGGCGGCGGGAGCGGTTTGGATTTAAGGTACAGTATGGTAAACAGCAAAAGTGCCGATCCTGTTATCAAAAGCAGGCCGAACCAGCGAAAGACGCGTAACAGCATTCCCATCCACCGCCAAGATTGTTGGTCACGGGACGCGGATCAGCCCCGTGTACCTTCTCTTTTTCTTTAAAAAAGGTAGAAGAAAGGTCCGTATCAGTATGGGAATGGATCAGGAAGAATATACCTGAGGGTCGGGTTGTGATCAGTTATTCGTATGTCCTCTTGGAGAATGCGGTTTGGTAAGAAAACACTTGAAAGATCAATGGAAAAGTAGTCGGGAAAATCGTTGTGTGCTTGACTCACTTCGATTATTCTTATGATGGACCTTTGTGAGACAGAACGGCTCGAAATCAGCCACAGTATGATCAGATGGAAGGGGACAACCATGGATAAATTTGAAACGGAACTCTGGTATACCGAAAAACAAACGCCCAATCATGGGATTACCACCCGGATCAACCGGACGTTGCATCACGAAAAATCCGAGTATCAGTCGATCGATGTGATGGAAACACGTCAGTTCGGCAATATGCTGGTGCTTGACGGTATGGTGATGACAACGGATAAAGATGAGTTTGTCTATCATGAGATGATTACCCATGTCGCCATGAACACCCATCCGGAGCCCAAAAACGTGTTGGTGGTGGGTGGTGGTGACGGCGGTGCGATCCGCGAAATTCTGAAGCACCCGACAGTAGAGACGGCCACATTGGTGGAGATCGACGGGCGCGTGATCGAGGTGTCCAAGCAATTCTTCCCGGAAATCGCAGGCCGTCTGGATGATCCGCGTGTGCAGGTTCGCGTGGAAGACGGTATCAAGCACATCCGGGAGCACCAAAATGCGTACGACGTCATTTTGGTGGACTCTACCGAACCGATCGGCCCGGCAGTGGGGTTGTTCCAAAAACCGTTTTACCAAGGAATTTATGATGCGTTGCGCGAAGACGGCATCATGGTGGCTCAGACGGAATCCCCGTGGTTCAACCGCGATTTGATCCGCCAAGTGTTCCGCGACATCTCGGACATTTTCCCGATCACGCGGCTGTATACGGCCAGCATCCCCACCTACCCGAGCGGTTTGTGGAGCTTCACCATCGGTTCGAAAAAGTTCGATCCGGTAGAGGTGGACGAAAGCAAGCTGCCGCATCTCGATACCCGTTATTATCGTCCGGAGATGCACAAAGCCCTGTTCCAACTGCCGCAATTTGTCCAAGAATTGATCGAAAAGTGAGGGTGAATCGGTATGCGGTTTGACGAAGCCTATTCAGGCAATGTGTTCATCGGTGCGACACAGGATTGGGATGCTGCGCAGGCCGTCATCTATGGCATGCCGATGGATTGGACGGTCAGCTTCCGTCCGGGTTCCCGGTTCGGCCCTGCGCGGGTGCGCGAAGTGTCATTGGTGCTGGAGGAGTTCAGCCCGTATCTTCGTCGTGAGATGGCTGAAGTGAAATATTTCGATGCGGGGGACATCCCGTTGCCTTTCGGCAATCCGGAGAAAAGCGTCGAGAAGATCGGTGCGTTTGTGGATGAGGTGCTCTCCCACGGCAAAATTCCGTTCGGGTTGGGAGGGGAACACCTCGTCACTTGGCCGGTGGTGCGGGAGGTATACCGGCATTTTCCCGATCTGGCTGTGATTCACTTGGATGCCCATGCGGATTTGCGGACCGACTATGAAGGGGAAGCGTTGTCGCATGCCACCCCCCTGCGCAAAATCGCCGAGTTGATCGGGCCGCAAAATGTGTATCAGTTTGGGATTCGATCCGGAACCAAGGAAGAGTTCGAGTATGCGGAGCGATCCGGTATTCACTTTCACCCGTTTGACGTCGTGGAACCGCTCCGAAACGAACTGCCCGGATTGAAAGGGCGGCCGGTGTACGTCACCGTGGACATTGACGTGTTGGACCCCGCGTTTGCGCCGGGAACGGGTACGCCGGAGCCGGGCGGGATCACCTCGCGCGAATTGTTGGAAGCCATCCACTTGATTGCCCGATCGGATGTGCGTGTCGTCGGAGCGGACATTGTCGAGGTGGCGCCCGCTTACGATCCGACGGAGCAGACACCGGTGGCGGCAGCCAAAGTGTTGCGCGAGATGTTGATCGGTTTTGTCAAATAAACCACATTTCCTTGATCATCCAAGCTTCCTTCCCAACGGAGGAAGCTTTGTTCCATATGATATGAACCCGTTTGGCATTTCCCATTTCTAGTGGTAAGATACAAACAATCGGGAAAGGGGCGTAAGCCGTGATCCCTGTTCACTTGCACATTCGATCAACCATTCAGTCTAAAGACGAATGGGATGACGCGATTGAGCAGAACGAAGTGGGAGAATTTGAGGTTCGAGACGGGCAGTGGGTGTTGCGATACTGGGAAAACAAGGGGACCGCGGAGGAAGTGCGTACTGTGGTGAAGGCGGGAGAAAACGAAGTAACCGTCATTCGCCAAGGAGCGATCACTTACCGTCAAACTTATCGCCCCGGACACGAGACGGGCAGCCTCATCCACACCCCAGCGGGGGAAAGCGAAATGCGGGTGAGGACGCTGGATTACCGGCGTGACAAACGAGACAACGGCGGGGTGATTCTCTTCTCTTTCCGGTTGCATATGGGGGAGGAAGAGATGGGACAATATCAACTCCAGATTGAGTGGACGGAGGGTACGGAGCGACCATGAATGTCTTTCAACGCATGAAGGAAACACTGAAAGAGGAGATTCGCCAAGCAGTGATCAGTGCGGGCATCGCGCAGGCCGAACAGATTCCTGAAGTGATGCTGGAAGTGCCGCGCGACCGTTCACATGGGGATTTGGCAACCAACATCGCCATGCAATTGGCGCGGGTGGCCAAGAAAAATCCACGCGAGATTGCTGCGCAAATCGTCAACCACATCAACCGGGAAAAAGCGCATATTCGCGACATCCAAGTGGCCGGTCCCGGCTTCATCAACTTTTTCATCAACCGCTCCTATTTGGCCCAGGTGCTCGTCGAAATTGACGAGGCAAAGGAAGCCTATGGTCGTACTGACGCAGGGCAGGGACAACGCGTCAACGTGGAGTTTGTTAGCGCCAACCCGACGGGGAGCCTGCACCTGGGACATGCACGGGGGGCTGCGGTCGGTGATTCCCTGTGCAATATTCTGGAAGCCGCCGGGTATGAGGTCACGCGGGAATACTACATCAACGACGCCGGCAACCAGATCCGCATGTTGGCTTTGTCTCTGGAAGCCCGTTATCTGCAGGCCTTGGGGCATGAAGCGGAGATCCCCGAAGACGGATACCGGGGACAAGACATTATCGACATCGCCAAGGAATTGGTGGATCGGGACGGGGATCGGTACGTCTCGATGGAGCGCGAAGAACGGCTGGCGTTTTTCCGTGAATATGGATTGAAACGGCTGTTGGACCGCATCCGTGAAGATTTGGAGCGTTTCCGTGTCCGGATGGACGTCTGGTTCAGCGAAACCTCCCTGTACGAATCCGGAGCAGTGGAGGAAACCCTGGCCGAACTGAAAGAAAAAGGGTATACCTATGAAAAAGACGGTGCTCTGTGGTTGAAATCGACCGCATTTGGCGACGACAAGGATCGGGTGTTGATCAAACAGGACGGCTCCTATACCTACTTGACGCCGGACATCGCCTATCACCGCAACAAATACGCACGGGCCGACAAAGTGATCAACATCTGGGGGGCCGACCACCACGGCTACATCCCGCGAATGAAAGCGGCGATGGCAGCGCTTGGACTCGATCCGGAAAAGTTGACCGTCGTGGTTACCCAGATGGTGAAGCTGTATCAGGGTGGCGAGTTGGTCAAGATGTCCAAGCGCACCGGGAAAGCGGTCACCATGGCCGAACTGATGGACGAAGTCGGTGTAGACGCAGCGCGGTACTTCTTCGGCATGCGCAGTCCCGACACGCATATGGATTTCGACATGGACTTGGCCGTTTCCCAATCGACGGACAATCCGGTCTACTACGTGCAATACGCGCACGCTCGGATCAACAGCGTGTTCCGCCAAGCCAAGGAACGGGGCATCCCGTTGGAACTGGATCGCGATTCCCTGAAACGGTTGCAGGATGACCGGGAATTTGACCTGCTGCAAAAGCTGGCCGACTTCCCGTCGGAAATCGTAACGGCGGCAGAACAGCTGGCGCCCAACCGTGTGGTACGCTATCTGTACGAATTGGCCACACAGTTCCACAGCTACTACAACGCTGAACGCGTCATCGGCGACGACGCGGAGCTGACGCGGGCACGGTTGGCGCTGTTTGCCGGCGTAGCCCAGGTGATTCGCAACGGTTTGGCTTTGGTGGGTGTGGAAGCACCGGAAAAGATGTAATACGGATTATAAGCGTGGGTGAAACGACTTGTTTCACCCACGTTTTTGTATGTAAAAATAAGCGGGATTTTGCCCAAATTTGCTTTTGTTTTCGACCGGAATCGTCGAAAGAAACGGGAGGAAAAATCAGGTACTAAACAGAAAGAAGAATAAGGAAATGAAAAAAGAAAGCGGATTACACCAGGGAGGAATGAAATGAGGAAGCCCTTGTGCATGGCCGCGATATTGACAGCCATGAGTTTGCTGTTGAGCGCCTGTGACAGCCTTCTGCCCCAGGTTTCCTCACAGAACCGGATTCATCCAGAGAAGCAGGTGTTGAATCTGACCGTCAACGAAGAACCTGCGACATTGGACAGTGCCGTCGCAATCGATCCGCATTCCGTCAACTTGCTCAACAATGTAATGGAGGGGTTGATGCGGCTGGGCAAAGACAACAAACCGGAACCCGCCATCGCCCAGCAGGTGGAAGTGAGTGCGGACAAGCGCGTGTACACATTTCATCTCAGGGAAGCACGCTGGAGTGACGGCAAGCCAGTGCGGGCCGATGATTTCGCCTATGCGTGGCAGCGGGTACTACACCCCCAAACCCATTCTCGGTCGGCGTATCTGTTTTTTCCCATTCAAGGAGCACAGGATTACCACCGCGGTCGGATCGGTTGGAAACAGGTGGGCATTCGGGTGGTCGACGAGCAAACGCTTCGTATTACGCTGACCCGTCCGATCCCGTATTTTTTGGGGCTGACAACGACATCCGCCTATTTGCCGCAACGGGCGGACATCGTGGAGCGGTTGGGTAGAAGTTACGGCAAAAATGCTGCGGAGTTGGTATATGACGGTCCGTTCCGCATTTCCGGATGGGAGCGGGGAAAAAGTATCATACTCACCCGGAACGAGCAGTACTGGGACAAGGGGGAGGTGTTTTTGGAAACGGTCAGGGCTGCTGTCGTTCGTGACACGGCCGAAGGGATTCAACTCTACCATACAAATCAAACCGATACAGCCCGGGTGGATCAAATCTATGCCGATCTGTACAAAAAGACTTCCGATTGGAAGGAGCAACCCACAGCCAGCGTACAATTCCTCCAGTTCAATCTGCAAAATCCATTGTTTCGCAATCCCCATATTCGGAAAGCATTCAGCTATGCGATTGACCGTGAGGCATTAACCGATGACCTGCTGAAGGATGGTTCAATGCCGGCCAGCTCCGTCATTCCACCTGCCATTTTGCCCATCAACGAACGATCCGGAGAAATAGTTGAAAAACGGCCGGAATTGCATCGGTTCGATCCCCAGCTGGCACATGAATGGTTAAGAAAAGGCATGAATGATCTGAACCTCAAGCGTTTTCCCGAAGAAGTGGTAATGACGGTGCCGGATACAGACAAACAAGTGGCGTTGTTTTTGCAGAATCAATTTCGCCGCAATCTGGGGGTGGAAGTCAAAATCGATCCCAAGCCGCTTCGCGGTTTTCCTCAACAGTTGGATCGCGGAGAATTTGATATCGCAATCAACGAGTGGCGTGCTAGCTATCGTGACCCGGGTGGAGTACTGGTGGCTTTCTCTACGGAGGGACCGTGTAATCCCGGCAAATGGTCCGCTTCGGAATATGATCGATGGTTGGAACAAGCAGCAAGCACAGCGGATGAAGAGAAGCGGATCGGTCTCTACTTGAAAGCGGAGAAAAAATTATTGGAAGATGCCGTAATCAGTCCGCTCGACTTTCAGTCTGAAGCTTTCATTCAGCGAAAATGGGTAAAAAATATGGTTCGCCACCCCTTTGGCGCGGATTTGACGCTGAAGGAAGCTTTTATTGAAGGGAAAAAGTGAATAAGGAATCCACGATGATTTACATTCGAGCAACCCGGGAAGATCTTCAGGGCGATATACTTTTTTGTGATATGGTGGTATACTGACAGGTAAACATGTATGTCCGTGTGCAGAAATATTCTCAGGGTGAAGAAATGAGGCTCTTGTTTGGGAGCCTTTTTTCTGTGGAAAGGGAGAGAGTCATGGACGAAAGCATGGAATCGAAAGCGTTGTCGCCCCTGTTAAGGGTGCTGCTTTTGACTGTCGGAGTGGTGGCGGTGTCTTTTTCCGCCATTTTCATCAAATGGTCTGACGCGCCGGCAGGGGTGCTGGGCATGAACCGGCTGCTGATCACCATGGTGCTGATGCTTCCTTGGGTGTGGAAACGCCGTAGCGATTGGACCACGCTCAGCCGTAAGGAGTGGGGATGGCTTATCTTGTCCGGGGTGTTTCTTGGGCTTCACTTCTGGGGGTGGATTTCCTCATTCCGCTATACCAGTGTGGCCAGCTCGATGGTACTCCTCAACACAGCGCCCTTGTTCACCGCTCTGGGGGCATTTCTGGTTTTTCGTCAGCGGTTCGGCCACGTCGCGCTCAGCGGCATGGGACTGGCTCTGGTGGGGTCTGTAATGGTAGCCGGAGCCGACCTGCAGGTGGGCAAGACGGCTTGGATCGGCGATCTGTTGTCTGCGTTCGGCGCATTGTCAGTCGCCATTCATATGCTGATCGGTGAGCAGCTCAGAAACAAGCTGTCCTCAACGATTTACAGCTTTACTGTGTTCGGCGTTGCCTCTCTTCTCCTGATGGCGATAAATCTGGCTGATGGGGTGCCGCTGTTTGATTGGCCCTACCGGGAGTGGGGGATTTTCCTGCTTCTGTCGCTGGTGCCTACGGTGTTCGGGCATGTACTCTTTAACTGGTTGCTGAAGTTTGTCGGGGCGGTCACGATCGAGACGGCGATCCTGGGTGAGCCGGTGGGAGCGATTTTGCTGGCTTTCTGGCTCTTGGGCGAGCCGGCGACGACGGTTCAGATCCTCGGCTGTGCGTTGACCATTGGTGGTATCGCCTGGTATCTGCGGGGACAGCCGGACCGGGTGTCCCAAGACGCTCAAGGAGTACGCTTCAGATCTACGACACCTGGCTGATTGGTTTGAGGTATAATTCTACCCGTCCGGCAATTGAATGAGAGGGTGTGTTTGGTTGTTCGATCAGGCGGGCGCAAAGAATTCGATCCATTCACCGTCCGGTCCATGAAAGAAGAAATATTTGCTGCCGTTGGGCAACGTGATGATCTCGTCATCAATGAAGGAAATGTCCAATTGTTTCAGTCTGTCCCATTCCTTTTCGATATCGTCCACCGTAAATGCGAGATGGTGGACTTTTCCCTCTTGCGGCAGTTGGTCATTGTAGCCTTGAATCAGTTCCACCTGTGTTTCTTTCGCTCCGGGAAAACCAAGGAAAGCCAATTTCAAGGATTCGTTCGTATGCGTCAATGTCGAAATGAGTTCCAACCCGATCACCTCACGATAAAAGGCGATGGATTTCTCCAGGTCCTTTACCATGATACCCACGTGTTCGATTTTACGTACCGCCATGAATATCCCCCTTTTTTATGAGTCGGGTGGCCTTTTCCTTCTCGCTGACCTCTGGAAAAGGCACACCCGCAGTGTTGTGAATGAGTCAGACATACCTTAGCGGACTTACCATTATCACCAGATATCCGTTACTTCTTCCGCGTTGTTTTTCACATCTTCAGGAACCTGGATTTTCCCAGGGTGTTTACCTTTCCAGGTGGCTTCAAACCGGTGAATGAAGTTTACTTTTGCACTGACACCGTTGTCAGCTTCCAACGGCAAAACGGCATGCAGTTCGTACGTCATTTCCTTGGGTACAAATGTGTTTTTGTCGATGGTGATGGTTTGGGTCAAACTTTTGAAGCGGTGCTCTTTCGCGTCTTCGCCGATTTCCTCTTTCATTTTGTCGATATACGGTTTCACGTCATTCAGATACGCATCTTGTGCGGCCATATCCGCATTTTCGTCCAATTTCAGTTCGATGATGTAGGCTTGATCCGTTTCGGTCATTTGGATCATTTTGCTTTTTTTCCATGCAGCCCATTGTCCGGACAAATCATCCATTTTGTGAAGCGGAAATGCGGGATGGGGGAAAATTCCCCGAGTTGGATTGTCAGAATTATCCATTATTGTTCGCCAATCCTCTTCACTACCCATATAGAGACGTTCTCCATCGTGAAACACTTTGATAGGCTCTTCGTCTTTTTTTTCGTTAAATCCTTCGATGCTTTTGGCGTAAAATGTCCCTTCCGCGTAAAAAGACCGAGGATCATTGCTCATGTCGGTATTGCCCTGAAATTTGAGTGTACTGGAGAACTCTCCATTTTCCTCATGTAAGGCTTTCGGCCCTTTAAAATGCATATTGAGGTAGGTGGAAACTTGATAACGGGCACCGTTTTGATTCAAATGCTGTTCTGCTTTGGACAGCACTTCTTCCATCGTCAGCTTTTTCGGTTGCGGTTTCACGGCAGCCACTTGGGCCACGCCGTTCATGATGGCACTGCATCCCGTGAGCAGAACGACAATCAATGTGAGCGACAGAAGTGTGCGCCACTTGATGTTCATCCGTTTTCTCCTTTCTATGGATAAGTGCTACTTTTCTATCATACTATTATTCTTTCAACTATTACCAGTGAAAACAAAAAGAAAAGTCACACTTTAAGGCATAACTGAACGGATAGAATGGTGATCAAATGGTCAGATATATTAAAATATAGGTAACAGTATGTTGATTATCTATAGTTTTGTTTACTTACACAGAGTAGAGGAGAGCGACCAGATGCTGTCAAGCGAAGTGAAACGAGAGTTGCAGGCAGTGGTGGGACCGGATGACGTACGGGACGATCCTGAGTCCCGCTTGGCATATTCTTATGACGCCACGCCGATGTACCAAGCGATGCCGGACGGGGTGGTATTTCCGGAAAGTACCGAAGAAGTGCAGGCGATCATGAAAATCGCCTCCCGTCATCGCATCCCCATCGTCGGTCGCGGTTCGGGCAGTAATCTGAGTGCGGGAACCGTGCCGGTGGGAGGTGGACTGGTTATGGTGATGACCAAAATGAACCGACTCATCGAAATCGACCAAGATAACTTGACCGCCACATTCCAACCTGGGTTGATTACCAAACAGTTGCATGAAGCGGTGGAACGGATCGGTCTCTTTTACCCGCCCGATCCCGGCAGTATGCACGTATCCACGCTTGGTGGCAATATCGCGGAGTGTGCCGGTGGCTTGCGTGGGTTAAAGTACGGTACGACCAAGGACTACGTGATCGGCCTGGAAGCAGTGTTGCCATCGGGGGACATTCTGCGTACCGGAGGAAAGTTGACCAAGGATGTGGCCGGTTACGATTTGACCAAATTGTTGGTGGGTTCCGAGGGCACATTGGCGATCATCACCGAGGCCACGGTGAAATTGTTGCCTCTTCCCGAAGACCGTCGCGTGATGGTGGCGCATTTCACCGATTTGTACGCAGCTGCGCGGACGGTATCGCAAATCATCGCCGAACGCATCATACCTTGTACGCTGGAGTTTTTGGACCAAGGGACTATTCGAGTTATCGAAGATTACGCCAAGATCGGGCTTCCGGCTGATATGGCTGCCATCCTGCTGATCGAACAGGATGGTCCCACATCGGTTGTGGAACGGGATATTGAGCGGATCGCGGAGATTTGCCGGCAAGCAAAAGCGGCTCATGTGCAGGTGGCGCAGTCGAGGGAGGAAGAGGTGCAGTTGATGTCGGCGCGAAGGAGTGCCTTGTCCGCACTCGCCCGATTGCGTCCGACCACGATCCTGGAGGACGCCACCGTTCCGAGGGCAGCGATCGCGCCGATGGTGGAACAGATCAATCGGATCAAGGAAAAGTACGGATTGCAGATCTGCACATTCGGCCACGCCGGTGACGGCAACCTCCATCCCACTTGTATGACTGATGCACGGGACCGGGAAGAAATCGAACGGGTGGAAAAAGCGTTTGAGGAAATTTTTGATGCGGCGATCCGCTTGGGCGGGACGATCACTGGTGAACACGGGGTGGGACTGGCTAAGGCACCGTTTTTGGAGTGGAAAGTGGGGAAATCCGGGATCGAAGTGATGAAAGGGATCAAACGGGCGTTTGACCCCGACGGATTGCTCAACCCTGGAAAAATGTTCTCCAAAGAGACGCGGAGGAGGGTGGTGATCACGTGAAACCGGTGGGGGAGAAACCAATCGATCGGGAATCGTGGGCACAGGTGGGCGAATATTTGCGAAAGACATTGGATCAGGATGAGTTGACCCATTGCATGCGCTGTGGATTTTGCTTGCCGGCCTGTCCGACATATCGGGAAACAGGATTGGAACAGGCTTCTCCACGCGGCCGCCTCGCCTTGATGAAAGCGGTGGCAGATGGGATGATGGAACCGGATAAGGCATTTGCCGACCAGATGAATTTGTGTCTGGGCTGCCGGGCTTGTGAGACCGCGTGCCCGGCGGGAGTACAGTACGGCCGCGTTCTGGAACAGGCACGAGCCGGCATCGCTCTTCGCGAGCCGTCGTCCCGGATCGTCCGGGGATTGCGGAAGCTGTTTTTCGAGCACCTTTTTCCTTATCAGCATCGACTCCGCACGCTCGGTTGGTGGTTGGCCCTCTACCAGCGTTGGGGAGTTGGGTGGTTGGTACAGCGAAGCGGGTTGATGCGTTTGTTCCCGGAGCACATTCGGGAGATGGAAGCCGTGATGCCGCTTGCATCGTCCAAAGGGGTTCGCGAGCAGTTGGGAGAAATCATCCGACCTGAAGGGACGCCGAAGGGGAGGGTAGGACTGTTCCGCGGTTGTATCATGGATGTGCTTTTTACGGAAACCAATTGCAATACGGCCCGGTTACTGGTCAAGGCGGGTTACGAAGTGGTCATCCCTGATAAACAGCGGTGTTGCGGAGCATTGCATGCCCATGCCGGAGAAGTCGAAACGGCCAAACGATTGGCTTGCGATAACATTGGGGCTTTCCGGGAAGCGAAAGTGGATTGGATCGTCTCCAACGCAGGCGGCTGCGGAGCCATGCTGGTGGAATACGCCCATCATTTTCAGGGGGACGTGCGGATGGAGGAGGATGCCCGATGGTTCTCCGAACGGGTGCGTGACATCAGCCAACTCGTCGCGGATGTGATCGATGATCTCCCGTTGAAGCGATTGCAACGTCGGGTGACCTATCAGGATTCCTGTCACTTGCGAAACGGGATGCATGTCACCCAACCCCGGAATATATTGCGCCGGATACCGGGGATAACGTATGTGGAACTGTTCGAATCGGACCGCTGTTGCGGGTCGGCCGGTATTTATAACCTGACCCAGCCGGAGATGTCAAAACAAATCTTGGACGAAAAAATGACCCATGTCAAAAACACGGAGGCCGATATTCTCGTCACCTCCAATCCGGGATGCCTCCTGCAAATGAAATGGGGAATCCGCCGGGCGGGTCTGGAACAACGCATGCACGCTGTCCATCTGGTGGATTTACTCATGGAGGCGGTGGAATGAAATGAGAAAAATGGCGTCACCTCTCCTTTAAAACCCCCGCTGTTCAAAAAAACCACCCTTTTCCTATCTGCAGTATGGCCACCGTCACCAAACCGGCTACGATCATCGACAGGCTGGAGACGGTGCCTACTTGCTCATCCAGCTCAAACGCCTTGGATGTACCGATGCCGTGTGCGGCTGTACCGATCATCACGCCTTGTGCGATCGGGTTTCGGATGTGCAGCAAGCGGATGAGATATGGGGCACTGACATAGCCGATGACGCCTGTGACGATGACGAATGCCGCAGTGAGAGAGGGTACGCCTCCCACGATCTTAGCCGCTTCCATCGCAATGGGGGTGGTGACGGACCGGGGGATCAGGCTCAGGGTGATCATCCGGTCGATCCTGACTACAACGGACAGGTACAGGGTGGAAATGATGGCGGCAAACGTTCCGACCCCCACACTGGTAATGATCACCCGTCCGTGCTTTTTCAAAATCGGGAGATATCGGTACATGGGGACGGCGAAGGCGACGGTGGCCGGTTGTAACAGGTCGGTCAGCCATTTCGTCCCCTGATGGTATTGTGCGTAGGGGATTCCCCACCCTTTCAGCCATACGATCAGGATGAGCGGTGTCACCACCACCGGTGACAGCCAGATGATCGGCTTGCGGCGATACCCCCATTTGCAAACGGCATAAAGGGCAACAGTACCCAACAGGCCGGCGGCCGTTGTCCAATCGGTCACGATTCTGTCACCTCCCGGTTTCGCCGGTTTAGCCGGTCGGCCAGCAAGCCGGTGCAAGCCATAACGAAAACGGTGCCGACCGCAATCGTGAGCCAGACAGGCCAGCCGTGGATGCTGATCACCTGTGGATATTGCACGATTCCAACGGCGGAAGGGATAAAGAAAAGAAGTAGTTCCGCAAACAGCCAACGGGCGCCCTCCTCCACCCATGACACTTTGATCCACCCCAAACAAAGTGCTGTAAACAGGAAGCCCAATCCGGCCAAATTGCCGGGGATCGGCAGCCCTGATAATTGGATGAATCCTGCTCCCATCAGAAAAAATGAATGTATCAACAAGACTTGTGCCGCAATGCGAATTACTTTCACTGCTGTCACCTCGTCTCCATACAAAAATGAAAAAGCCGACTCCCGAATCGGCGGCGGAATCGGCTCGTGGTTTCCGTGGCAGGCGAATTGGCAAATCGGTATGCTCCTATCGAGCGCGGACATACAGTCAGGCAGGAACTTACGAAAAAAACAACTGATCATCTGATGTATGGAGTGGAAATACTGCTCAGATTGCTTCAGACTTCCGGAGGACGGACGCTTTTTTATTCCATACCGGCATAGTATAAGCTACCAATTCATCGGCAAAAATCAGGCCGAAACGGTCTGTGACGTATACCCGACGATTTTCGTAACGGTAGGTGTCTTTCACGGACAGTTTGATGTTTTTCCCGGCGGTTACAAGGGAGATTTCATCTCCGGGTTGAAGCCAATCCATGGGTTGGCCAGTTTTGGCACCGCCCATCACATATATTCCCCGATAACTTGCCATGGCGACTCCCCTCCTTTATAAAAAATTCGGTCTCATTTCGCTTGAGTGACAAAAACATTACGGTAATATTACACCCTCATTATAATAGATTTTTTTTCGTTGAAAAGGAAAATGATTTGTACAATTTTTGAACAATTCCAGAGGGGGATGTGGGGAAGGACCACTTGTGAATCTGGATGCCCCCGTGGTTACAAGTTCGCGATCGGGTACCCGTAAGGTAGGATCTAGACTAAAATCGAAATGGACGACTTCAGCGTTGGGGATTAATTATCAGAATAATGGATATTGGTTATGAATTCTCTTTATGTTATAATCATAATTGCTTATTAAATGTTATTTAATAAGATTTGGTTTCAATTTGTGTGTGCAAAGTGGATTTAGGATATTTTCTAGTGTTCGAAGAACGAGTTAGATACCATTTTAGAGGATTTATTTAATGATATTTGAAAAGAAGTGTAGGTGTTATAGATTGAGGGGAGACCATCGTCTGGTCAAACAAGTGAATCAGACACAAATCCTCGATTATATCCGCAAGAACGGACCGGTCTCGATTGCGCAAATCGCAGAGCGAACTCAGCTGACGTTCCCTGCAGTCTCCAACATAGTGAAGGAATTGCTACATTCCTCCATTCTTTCCGTTCGTGGTGTGGGGAAATCCAGCGGCGGACGGAAACCGTTGTTGTACAAGCTGAACTCAGAGGCGCTCTATGTCATCGGTGTGGATTTGTCGGTGGATGATATTAAAGCAGCGTTGTTCAACTTTGAGACGCAAATTGTCGCTCAGGCGCGTAGGGATGCGCCTGCAAGCGGAGAACCGGAAGACTATGTGCAATCCGTGGCCGATCTGATTGAATCACTGGTCAAACAAGCGGGGATTGTGTATGACAAAGTCCTCGGTGTGGGGGTATCCGCACCGGGGCCCATCAATGAGGAGACGGGTGAAGTGATTCATCCTCCCAACCTTCCACGGTGGGGCGTGTTTCCTCTCCGACAACGATTGGAAGAGAAACTGCGTGTGCCTGTCAAGCTGGAAAAAGACGCGAATGTGTCGGCGTTGGGGGAAAAGTGGTTCGGCGCTGGACAAGATGTCAATCATTTGATCTACATTTTGGTGGGCGAAGGGATCGGGGGAGGCATACTCATCGGGGGGCAGTTGTACAGGGGGAATCGGTTCGGTGCGGGCGAGATCGGCCATGGCACCATTGATCTGGACGGACCACGTTGTAACTGCGGCAACTATGGTTGCCTGGAAGCAATGGCATCCGGGCTGGCGATGGTCCGCCGGATCGGTGAAGAACTGCGACGGGAGGCGGATTCGTCCTTTTATCCTCAAGACGAACCATTGACACTTTCACTCGTTTTGGAAGCGCTTCAACAAGGAGATCCATTGACTCAGCGTGTGGTGGAGGAGACTTCCCGCATTTTGGGCATTGGGATCAGCGGGATCGTGAACGCTTTTCAACCCCAAAAAGTGATCATCGGCGGAAAAATCCCCCGAGCGTATCCCAAGATGGTGGAGATTGCCGCTGACATCGCTAAACGGCGTGTCATATCCGTTTTCCGGGACCACGTGGCGATCGTGCCTTCCGCCCTTGGTGGGAAGTCGGCGATGACGGGCGCGGCGGCATTGGTGCTGGAAGAGATTTTTACGTTCCAGTTCACATAGAGGAGGGAGCTGTTGTGAAGCGCGTAGGAATCGTCGTGATGGCATTGATGTTGATGCTGTTGCAGGTCGGGTGCACTTCCGGTGCAGTCGACAACGGCAAAGTGGAACTAACGTACTGGCCGGCTGCCAACCCGGTGGAAGTACAATTCGCCAAAGAAGTGGTGAAAGAGTGGAATGCCAAACACCCCAATATTCAGGTCAAAATGCAACCACTTCCGGCCAGCCGGTCTACGGAAGAAGTGTTGCTGACCTCGATCGCGGGAGGAACGACACCGGATGTGTGCTCCAACATCAATCCGGGTGCCATCGGACAATTTGTGGAAGCAGGGGGATTACTGCCGATCGACAGCATTGACGGGGCGATGGAGGAGATTTTGAAGCGGACTCCCAAAGAAACCGTGGAAGCGTTCAAATCCAAGGACGGTCATTTGTATCAAGTTCCTTGGAAAGGCAACCCGATCATGATCCTGTACAATAAACAACATTTTCGCGAAGTCGGTCTGAATCCCGACAAACCGGGTTTGGACACCTACTCCAAGTTCCTCGCGGCTGCCCGCAAGCTGACGCGCGATACGAACGGAGACGGCAAACCTGATATTTGGGCGATCGCTCCCAACGTGGAACAAACTTGGTGGCAGCGGTTCTTTGACTTTTATCCCTGGTATTTGGCCGCAACAGAAGGGAAAACACTCTTGAAAAATGGAAAGGCCGATTTCAACAACCCGAAAGGATTGCAAGTGATGCAATTCTTCCGCACGCTTTTCCAACAAAAAATCGCGCCGCAATCCACCTTCAAAGAAAATCTGTTTGTTCAAGGAAAAGTTTCGATGGTGATTACCGGACCGTGGGCGCTGGCCGATATTGAAAAGCAGGCACCGAAAATGGAAGTAGGGGTCATGTCCATTCCTGTTCCCGACAACATGGCGGGGAAATTGCGCATCACTTACGGGGATCCGAAGAATATTGCCATTTTCCGCTCGACCCAGCATCCGAAAGAGGCTTGGGAGTTCACCAAATTTTTGATCAGTAAACAGAATGACGTCAAGTTTTTGAAAATGACGCAGCAAATTCCGTTCCGCAAGGACCTGGCCGAAGATCCTTCCGTTCAACAGTACCTGGGTCAAAAGCCCGTTCTTGACTCGTTTGTCCGACAAGCCCCGTACACGCGGGCGATTGACGATTCGGACAAAATCACCGATGTGTTTGACGCTTTGTCATTGGAATACCAGCAAGCGGCTGTCATGGGGAAAAAAGATCCCCGGAAAGCATTGTCCGATGCGGAAAGAAAGGTGAACGAAATCCTGCAACGATCCCGATAAACTTGCATTCCGGGGCGAAGGGGAATCCCCTCCTTTGCCCCTGTAAAAAGGGGGTGAAATCGTGAAAGGAAAGAGGGCCGGTTACTGGTTAGTCCTCCCGTATGTGGTCTTTTTGCTCGTGTTTATGGCTTACCCCGTCCTATTTTCCGTGTGGCTGACCTTTCACGATTGGAATATCGTGTCTCCGGACATACCCTTCGTCGGTTTGGAGAACTATGAGCGGCTGTTGAACGATGACTTGTTTTTCAAAGCGTTGTGGAACACGTTGCGCTTCATTCTCATCAATATTCCGCTACAGATCGGGTTGGCGTTAATCTTGGCGGTAGCGCTGAATCAACCGTTGAAAGGAAGAGGTTTCTTCCGAGGTGCCTATTTCCTGCCGGTCGTCACCTCCGGGGTAGTTATTTCGTTTTTGTGGGCCTGGATGTTGTCCACCGATGATGGTTTGATCAACGGGCTGTTGCAAAAAGCGGGTCTTCACCCGGTCCCCTGGCTCACCAGTGAAACATGGGCGATACCGTCGATAGCCTGGGTGGCCGCATGGAAAAACCTCGGATACTACGTCGTTATCTTTTTGGCCGGATTGCAGAGCATACCGAAACAATTGTACGAAGCAGCGCGGATCGACGGAGCCACACCGTTGCAATGTTTTTTCCGGATCACGATTCCCATGTTGAACCCGGCCATGTTGTTGGTAGTGATTTTGTCGACGATCAACGGGTTCCAATTGTTCACCGAACCGTACATTATGACGGGTGGAGGACCGGCTAACAGTTCGTTGTCCGTCGTGATGTACATATACAAAAACGCTTTTCAAAGTCTGGATATGGGGTATGCGGCCACAATCGGATTGGTGCTGGCTCTCATCATCCTGAGCGTGTCGATGATTCAAAAGCGTTTGTTGGAAAAAGACGTAACGTATTGAAGACAGGATGGGCCGGCGTGGCATGCATCATCGGAAGGGGGAGGCGATATGGGCCGAAAAATCGGCGATATGATCAAAAAAGGATGCTTATATACCGTGTTGGTGGCCGGAGCGGTGATGTTTGTTTTCCCGTTTTATTGGATGGTGTTGGCGTCATTGAAAACACCGGAAGAAGTGTTCCGTCTCGATTTGATTCCTTCCCGCGTCACGCTGGACAGTTACCGCTACATGTTCGAGCGGATCCCAGTTTGGAAAGGGTTGTACAACAGTTTCGTATTTGCAGGGAGCGTAACGCTGATCACATTGATTTTCACCTCGATGGCCGGCTATGCCTTGGCGCGTCTGAAGTTTCGGGGAAGGGATATGCTGTTTTCCATCATGTTGTTAACAATGATGATTCCGTTTCAACTGCTCATGATCCCGCTGTACATTATCGTGGTGAAACTGCATTGGATGAATTCATTTGCCGGTCTGATCCTGCCCGTTTCCGTGAACGCATTGGGGGTTTTTATCTTTCGTCAATTTTTCCTCACCGTCCCTCAAGAGCTGATTGACGCTGCCCGGATCGATGGGGCGGGTGAGTGGCGCATTCTGTTCCAGATCATGATGCCCATATCCAAACCGGCCGTGGTCACCGTTGCCATTCTCACATTTATGGGGCCTTGGAACGACCTGCTCTGGCCGCTTTTGGTCATGCGGGATCAGCAATTGATGCCTCTGGCGCAAATGGCCACTTTGTTCGGTTTGGAAGGGCAGGGAGGACAATGGGGCAGTATCATGGCAGTGAATACCATGTTGGCTTTGCCCGTGATCGCGTTGTATCTCTTTTTTCAACGCTACTTTATTGAGAGTGTCGGAAGTTCCGGTATGAAGGGATAAACGATCAAGGAGTTGAGCCGGGAATTGACCATGAAAGGTTTATGTGTGGGGATTGATTTGGGTGGCACCAAAATTGCCGGGGCATTGGTGGATCAAGACGGTTCCATATTGCGCCGCATCCGGTTGGAGACACGGGTGGAACAAGGCCCGCAAGCGGTGATCGACAGACTGGTCGAGGCAATTGTCCAGTTGACCGACGGTGTGCGCTCCTCCGTAGAAGGAGTCGGAGTGGCTGCGCCCGGTCCACTGGATTCCCGTTCAGGTGTCGTGTTTTCTCCCCCCAATCTGCCCGGATGGGTGGATGTTCCATTGCGTCAGGTGCTGGAGGATCGTTTGGGCGTACCTGTGAAGCTGGAGAATGACGCCAACGCCGCGGCGTGGGGAGAGTATTGGTTCGGGGCCGGTCAAAGGAAGGGCTCGATGATTTACTTGACCGTGAGCACGGGCGTGGGCAGCGGTTTGGTATTGGACGGCCGGCTGTTTCGCGGCGAAAATACGTTTGCCGGAGAGATTGGTCATACGATTGTCGATCCGGAAGGTCCGCCTTGTGGGTGTGGTAGACAAGGGTGTCTGGAGTCGCTGGTGTCGGGTACGGCCATTGCAAAATTTGGTCAAACGACGGATCCGTCGTCGTTGATTCATTCACTGGCCGCGAAAGATGGTGGGGTGATCCGCGCGGAACACGTGTTTGAAGCGTATCGGATGGGAGATGCCCACGCCGAAAAAATCGTTCGTCAAACGGTACGTTACTTGGCAATCGGACTGTCTAACCTGATCCACATTTTCAATCCGGGGAAAATAGTCGTGGGCGGCGGTGTCAGTCGTGCAGGTGATGTGCTGTTTCCCTTGTTGCAGGAGCAGTTGGACAGTTATTTGATGGCACCGTTCCGAGGAACGTGCGAAGCGGTGCCAGCTGCATTGGGAGAGGATGCCGGCGTATTGGGTGCTGCGGCACTTTGGACGGATCGCAGGCAGCAAGTCGGCACAGGGGACTCGTCATAAACAACGAAAGACGGCATTCATTTCGAATGCCGTCTCAAATTGTCGTTTATAGCAGTAATCATTGTTTACCCAGATTTTGATTGATCCTCTCTTCTACCTGTTGCCGCCCTCGTTTCGCCCTGTCTTCCATCCGTTTTTCGAAGGCGTCGATTTCATTAGTCAGACGCATCTCTTCATTTAAACGGTAAGCATCCAGCTTATTTATCCGATCCAAGATGGGATCATTACAGAAGTTACTGTGATCCCAAAGGTGCGTTGTTGCCATGGGTACGAATCGACAGTAGACCTTAGTAGTCTCAAAAACGATCGTTTTTGAGACTCTCCGCCCAAGCCCCTTGTGTTGCCGCTAAACAGGCTTTCTTTCGGTCTCAAAACTCAGTATCAAAATCAAAGTCTCAATAGTGACCGTTTCGATGAGTTATGAGACAATGAGAGTTTCATCTCTTCCCAACACCCCTAGGAACCTGCAAAAAAAGAAACTTTGCCCGTCTCGAAAAATTTCGCAACCTCTGACATATCTCTTTATCGAAACAAACACTACAAAAGTACCATTATACTAGGTATGAAGACCTATGTATTTAACAAATGTTTCCTTATTTCCTGATGGGGCGATAGAGATGAAGGCCCAAAAACCAGAGAAAGCCTCATTCTAGGGGGTTCACCAATAATGCGAAGTCAAAAAAAATTACTGCCTGTTCTTTTTAAAGAATCAAAATCAGGGCAAAATTCTTATTACATATGGCTTTATGAAGGAAGCCACTTAAACAGTCCCATTATTTTGATGCAGCGCGAAGGCACCACGTGGTCTCTTTTTCAAATTTGTGTGTTCAGAGAAGGAAAAAAAGTGATTAGTGATATCGTGAAGATCACTCAAGGGATTACATCGGAACAAAAAGCACGACGATACGCCATGGAGACCTTGTTAAGAATGGGTAAAGGATATAAGCGTATCTTAACGGGATAATTGGGAAGACAACACGACGAGTGCGGATTTTTCCCATAAAAGCCATTTCACTTTACTACAGGAAAAATGTATTAAGGACCTTTAATGGGAGGAAATTTGTTTTGTTACTCCAAATGATAAGAAAATCATATTTGCAACAGAAAGCGATCACCATTACATATCAAACAAAGAAAGGCAAGGAACAATATACCGGATACGTCGTCGATGTTCTCCCTTTTGAACAACTGCTAGTTATGCGGGTCAGAAAGAAGATGAAAATATTTTTGTTGCAAAGCATTACTGAAGTAAGAGAATAAAAGGCGCCATAGGAATCATCGTCTTTAAAAAGCAACCCCCAGCATATCTTCTTTGTAAGATAAAAAATAAAGCCTTAGCTCCCACAACAAATGGTTAAACGGCGCGGACGTTCCGTGCCTTTTTCTTTTGTCTCAGTGAATGGTAGAGGCGGAGTGTATCAATAGGGTATACCCTATTGGGACACCGCTCGAGCAACGTAATAATCGTTTTATCAATAGTCCCATTTACGCATCCCAAAAATAGGTGTGGAAACATGATCTACGATTTAGCTAGTGAACACAAAATTGGCTCTCACTACGAAAGATTAGTTGTGGAGGGGGTGTATTTATATAAAACAAAGTCGATCCCATTCCCGGTCGGTCTTTTTCTCCGAGGTAATACCAGCAAAGCTGTCACCAGGTGTAGGTGAGTTTTCCCTATTTGGCGTGGCAAGAAGGACAACTCGAATTTAATAAGCCGGGGGTGTGTTTATGGCAATTAGAATCCGTCCGGGGACGCTCAATGACTGTTCTGCTATTGCAAAAGTTCATGTCGATAGCTGGCGTACCACTTACAACTCCATTGTTCCAAATGAATATGTAATCAACATGTCTTATTCCGACAGTGAGAAGAGATGGATTAAACGGCTACAACACATCAACACAAATTGTATGTTGCGGAAAATGAGTTCGGGACAATTGTTGGATTCACAGGTGAAGGACGTGAACGTTCTGGCGAACCCGGTTACGACGGTGAATTGTACGCTATATATCTGCTAAAAGAGTTTCAATGCCAAGGCATTGGTTCTGAGTCAGGGAAGGGATTTGCCGCTTTCAAGAAGTGGCGTTTTTTATTGTAATATTCTTTGCCGACTATCCGGCATGCTATTATATGTAGTATATTTTTTCTAGTTGAATTCAGAAGGTTATTGATTAATCGGGGGTTTAGAGATAAGAAAAAGTGAATGTGTGTACCAAGAGCCTTAAGTGGTACTTTTTTGTTCAATTCTAGGGGGGTCATCGAAACCGTGAATGTGGAGTGGGTGAATAAATGATGAAAAGGTTGATATGAGAGGAGAGTTAAAATGGATCGAAAATTTTTTTCTGTGGTTTGAAGGTGGTATTAGTAGTTGGAATCCTTATTTTTATCATTCCGCTTCTCTGGTCATTTGTTTACTCTACTATAGGTGACAAGATCTGGGGTGAGCTTATCGATAACCAGAATGAAATCCCACTTCCAGTGAAGTTGCACTGTTTAAATCTCATTTATCTTTGTCCTCTATCATCTACGGAATATCCATAGTACTAGCTATCGTCCTTGCAATTTGGGGTATCAAGCGGCTTTGAAAATGTCGTCAGAGGCATAGTAGATTCCATAAAAAGTAAAACCCTCAATAGAGGGTTTTACTTTTTATGGAATCTATAAGTGGAGACCTTTTTCCAGAGTACTACAATGAAAGGGAGGTGTACCCTTCCCGAGTAAATGGATATGGCACTGGCCTGTTACAATGTTAAGATAGTAGGTAGAAGGGATTGGACGCAACATTGTGGATTTTGCCCAGTTTTTATGCTGGGTTCTTTTCTTTCACCATGGCAAGTTTGTCACATCACTCACAAAAAAGAGAGGGTTTCCCCTCTCCCCAACACCTTAATATTGCTTCTTATATACAGCTTTTTTAGCATCCTTTTCGCTCCAAAAAAACACCCTTTGTTCTATAGGAATATCCTTGTATTGATCAGGTTCTACGTCACCCAGTTCGCTCCTTCTTTTCTAACGGAATGGCATCCGGACCGAAGGCGGTTTTAAACCTAAAATAGACAGAAAAGGAAACACCTGATATAAACAAGAATACAGCGGTGAAGAGGTTTAGGGGTGCACGTAGATCCTCAATTCCAATTGAGCGTACAAACATCTCAATATATCCCAAGATGCTAGCCACAAGAAAGCTAACTCCAATATAATAGACGAGTTTATTGGTTTTCCATTTGACACAATAGCAAGCCAATAGGTAAAAAGGACAGTGTATAAAAACAAAGTAAAAACCTGAACCAATAAGGAAAGGAGCCATTACGATGTTACCGAAAAAAGGAGGAATATCTTTGAATTTAGTACTAGCTGAATAAATAAAAATAGAGACCTCCGTTATGAGGAAACTGGTTAGACAAGATAAAAAAGCAAGATAAAAAAAGGACAGAACTTCGATAGCAAATTTCTTAAAAAAGATGCGCATGTTATCCCCCCATGAACCTTCGGAAGCTCAATTTCAAATCTCTGCAACGGTCATGTAAAGGTTTTTTCAATAAGGAGCCTTCACCACTCTTTCTATTTTTCACCTGGTGACAGCTTCGCTGCTATTACCCCAATATGCACGCGGTTGATGGGCTGAGAGTATATTAGGCCATAAAGAACCCAGCATAAAAGCTGGGCAAAATCCACAATGTGGTGTCCAATCCCTTCTAATCTTAACATTGTAACAGGGTGCCTGTTACCTTACTGTAGCGGTACAGTTTTCCCTAAGTCTTTTAGGAAACCGATCATGTTGAGAAAGGACGGGTTTTGTAGCACCTATGTCATTATCAGCCCCTTAAAATTGGGTCCGATATCAACCATCGTGAGTGATTCGCTCGTCAAATCATTGATGAGCATGCATGGATTCCGAATGCTCAATCCCGAAAAACCAAGAACAGTTGTAGTGATACTCTAATTCGGGGAACGCAAACTACTTTTCATGTTGCAATACACGTGTTGTTCGGAGTTGTCCATACCGTTTTGAATCGATTCAATAAAACAGTTGTATACGGGCGTTCGCGTGAGCGAACTGATTAACATCAAGCTGACCGACATTGATTTTCAGCGCTGCCAGATCCAGGTAAATCAAGGTAAATGATAGCGAATAATTTTACTCACTTCTCTATAACCTTGTTCCTGATGTTCCCAATCAATCAAAAAGCGAAGTAATCACCCTCCAAATTCCTCTAAAGACCCAAGCGATTCCTTGAAAAATCCATTTGATAAACTGCAATAAGTTCAACCAGTCCTTAATCGCCTTAATAGCATCATAGGGCATGAAGATAAAATCTAATACCCTTTCCCATAATGGCTCTTTTTCTTCCTCTTCTTTCTTCTCCTTATCCTGAGTATCTTTTTTCTTCTCCTTATCCTGAGTATCTTTTTGATCCGAAACCGTTTGTGACACTGGCCTTCACCCTCCTTTTCATCGAGAAAATAGGTATTTTCAGTATACTTCAACCCATGTCGTTTCAACAAGGTTTAATCGGTTTCTTATAGATTTTCAAAAAGGAAATGTCAGGTGTAGATACTCTCACTGGATATGTCGTAAAAAAATAAAACAGCTCATGTGCAGGAACATACCAAGTAAGATTTTTATATGTAACGGTTTGACTTGTTTTGCCTCTCACCCGGGAAAACCAGATCAGACAAATACGCTATGGACGCCAAATTTCCGGCAGTTTAAAATGAAAATGACGAATTTTCGGCATATTCACCCCTTTGGAAGGCGGTGTTAAACATGACGCATGGGGCGATGTCGGAAAAGATGATGCACGAGGTGTTGCGTTGTATCGATGAAGGTATTCATGTGGTGGGACTGGACGGGATTACGCTGTTTTACAACCCCGTAGCCGCCCGGTTGGACGGAATGGATGTCGAGGAAGTGATCGGCATGCACGTACTGGACACTTTCCCTTCGTTGACGCGAAAAACGAGTACTCTGTTGAAAGTGATCGATACCGGCCAACCGATCTACAATCAGCAACAAACGTACCACAATCGCTACGGGAAGCGGATCGTGACGATCAACACGACATTGCCGTTGCGCGTCAACGGGCATCTGGTTGGCGCGGTCGAGGTATCGAAAGACATCACGCGCATCAAAGAACTGTCTGAAACCGTCATCGAATTGCAAACGCAAATCCGCGAACCCAGCCGTCGTCGAGCGTCCAAGATACGTCAGCGATACCGGTTTGAGCAGATTTTGACGCAAGATGAGCGGATGATGCGGGAAATCTCGCGTGCGAAAAAAGCGGCGGCGACTGATTCTCCCGTTTTGGTCGTGGGTGAGACCGGTACCGGAAAAGAGTTGATGGTCCAGTCCATCCATCATGCGTCCCCAAGGGGAAAACATCCCTTGATCGCACAAAACTGTGCAGCGATTCCATCCGCTTTGTTGGAAGGGATTTTGTTCGGCACGGCGAAGGGAGCGTTTACCGGTGCGGAAGATCGTCCGGGATTGTTTGAGTTGGCTGACGGCGGAACGATATTTTTGGATGAGATTCATGTGATGCCGTTGGATTTGCAGGCCAAGTTGCTTCGGGTGCTGGAAGAAGGTGTTGTGCGGCGAGTGGGAGATACCCGCGTGCGTCCGGTGGATGTGCGTATATTGGCGGCAACCAATGAAGATCCGCTGGAAAGCATCAAGGAAGGGCGTCTGCGCAAAGACCTGTATTATCGGGTACATGTGGTGCGTATTACCCTGCCGCCGCTGCGCGAACGGCGGGAGGATCTCCCGTTGTTGACCGATCATTTTATTCGCAAGTACAACGATCGGTTGGGTACCGACGTGATCGGAGTTGCACCGGAGGTGGAACGCCTTTTTGCCCGATATGATTGGCCGGGTAACGTACGGGAGCTGGAGCACACGATTGAAGGTGCAATGAACGTGCTGGAGGGGAAGGTGATCGGTTTGGAACACCTTCCGCCGCATATGCTGGAGGGGGCGGATGACACCCCGCTCGTTGACGATGTGCAGTGGGAGTCGGGACAGTCTTTGCGTGAGGTACTGGCACAGGTGGAAGAGCGGTTGATTCGCCGAGCCGTGGCGGATTGTCGGGGAAATATGGTGCAAGCGGCCAAAAGGCTGGGGATTCCGCGTCAGACGTTGCAGTACAAGGTAAAAAAGCTGGGGATTGAACGGCCATAACAGACGGGAAAACGGAGACCGCCAACTTGTCGAGAACCTGAGATGCCGAAAAATCGGCATCTCTTTTTTTCTGTTACCCGAAAGTATGGGGCTGTTGGTGTTGGAACGAATATTGCAACTATTACGGGTGAGGGACCGGCAAGGAAGGAGGAACCCATTTGACGCAATCTGTTGTTCGAAAAGGACATCCGTTGGGTTTGCACCGGGTACTGGAGCCTTCAGGAGTGTTGCCCCAGCCGGCATGGCGGTTGGATTCCCGTCCGGTATGTTATGACAATGAGCTGTTGATCGACGTGCTCCGGTTGAATATCGACTCCGCTTCTTTTTCTCAGTTGAAGGAGGAAGCTGGCGGCGATCCGGAAGCGGTAAAGCGCCGCATTGCGGAGATTGTTCGCGAGCGGGGGAAGATGCACAACCCGGTCACGGGTTCCGGAGGGATGCTGATCGGACGAGTGGTTGAAGTCGGACCCCGTTTTCCCGATCAACATCTGCAGGTGGGGGACAAAATCGCAACTTTGGTGTCGTTGACGCTGACGCCTTTGCATTTGAAATCGATTGAAGACGTGGAGATGAAAACAGGGCAGGTAGAAGTGACGGGGAAAGCAGTACTGTTTGCCAGCGGGCCGTTTGCTCGTCTGCCGGAGGATCTCTCGGAGCGCGTGGTACTGGCCGCGCTGGATGTTTGCGGGGCGCCGGCACAAACCGCCCGTCTCGTGAAACCGGGGCAAACCGTGATCGTAATGGGGGCCGGAGGGAAATCCGGATTGCTGTGTCTGTATCAGGCGAAAAAACAGGTAGGCCCCAAGGGGCGGGTGATCGCGCTGGAATACGGCCAACAGGCTTGTGACGACATCGCTGCACTGGGATTGCCCGATGAGCTCATCCGGGTGGACGCTACCGATCCTGTCGCTGTTCTGACAGAAGTGGAACAGGTGACAGATGGGGGGCTGGCTGATGTTACCATCAACTGCGTCAACGTACCCGGCACTGAGCTGCCCGCCATTTTGGCGACGAAGGATGGGGGAACGGTCTGCTTTTTCAGCATGGCGGTCCGGTTTACCTCAGCAGCACTGGGAGCTGAAGGGGTCGGTAAGGATGTGCAGATGATGATCGGCAACGGATACGCCCGAGGACATGCAGCGCTGACGCTGGAGATCTTGCGGGAATGTGAGGGATTGCGGAAGTTGTATGTTTCCCGTTACGCAGGCTCAGCACATCGGGTATGATCCGTTCGACTGAAATCATATTTTCAAATCAAGAAAGGGGTTATCCTACATGCGCGACTGGCGTGAAGTGGAACTGTGGAAAGACGTGACGGATGAGCAGTGGAATGATTGGTTGTGGCAATTGACCCACACGATCCGCACATTGGAGGATTTGCAAAAGGTGGTCAATCTGACTGAGGAAGAGCTGGAAGGGGTGAAGATTTCCAATCAGACGATCCCGCTCAACATCACTCCCTATTATGCTTTGTTGATGGACCCCGATGATCCGAAAGACCCGATCCGTTTACAGTCAGTACCGGTGTCCAGCGAACTGATGCGGACGCCGTACGATATGGAGGACCCGCTCCTGGAGGATACGGATTCCCCTGTGCCGGGACTGACGCACCGGTATCCGGACCGCGTTCTGTTTCTGATCACCAACCAATGCTCAATGTACTGTCGGTATTGCACACGTCGACGTTTCTCGGGACAGATCGGCATGGGAGTGCCCAAGAAGCAGATGGACGCCTGCCTCGATTATATCCGCAACACGCCGACTGTGCGGGACGTGTTGCTCTCCGGTGGGGACGGTCTCTTGGTGAACGACCGTATATTGGAATATCTGCTCTCCAACCTGCGTGAAATCCCGCATGTGGAAATCATCCGGATCGGTACGCGGGCACCGGTCGTATTCCCCCAACGGATTACGGAAAATTTGTGCAAAATCCTGAAAAAGTATCATCCCGTCTGGCTCAATACGCATTTCAACCACCCGAAGGAAATCACGCCGGAAGCCAAACGGGCCTGCGAAATGTTGGCTGATGCAGGTGTACCGCTCGGCAACCAGTCGGTCATCTTGGCTGGGATCAACGACTGTCCGCACGTGATGAAAAAACTGATGCATGAGTTGGTCAAGATCCGTGTACGTCCCTACTATATCTACCAATGCGATCTTTCCGAAGGGATCGGCCATTTCCGTGCCCCGGTCTCCAAGGGATTGGAGATCATCGAGTTTCTGCGTGGCCATACGTCGGGCTACGCCGTGCCGACGTTTGTGGTGGATGCGCCGGGCGGCGGCGGCAAAATCCCACTCAGCCCCAACTACATTATTTCGCAAAGCCCGACCAAAACCGTGTTGCGCAACTTTGAGGGCGTGATCACGTCCTATCCGGAACCACCCCACTATAAGCCGCACAACCCGGATGAGTGCCCGGAATGTCAAGCTGCCAAAGGGAACAATGTCGGCGTGGCCGCGTTGATGAGCGACGAACGAATCAACCTCGAGCCGAAACAATTGCCGCGTGAAGAACGCCGAGTCGGGGAAGTGAATCCGGGAGAGGCGCGCAAGCCTGTGCAGAAGAAAACCGCAAACACCGCCAAGGATAAGGAGTTGACACAAACGTAACGACCATGCTGTTGTCTCGTGTGCAGAGAGAGGGAATCGCTTCCCTCGCTATTGTCGGGTTGGCCAAAAACGTCGGAAAGACCACGGTGTTGAACGCATTGATCGCCGAATCCCGGTCATGTGGTGTCCCCGTCGGTCTCCTCAGCATCGGAGTGGACGGAGAAGAGCGGGACGCTTGGAGCGGCAGGCCCAAGCCGCCCATCCGCGTTCCTGGCGGTACGTGGGTGGCGACGGCGGGATCCTGTTTGGATCCGCGCGGCGGTGATTGGGAGATGGTCGCAGCCACTCCCGTTCATTCTCTGCTCGGTGACATTTATCTTGCTCGGTCCACGTGCCCGACACAAGTCAAACTGGCCGGGGTACCGTCAGCGGAAGGAGTGCGGACAATTTTGCACCGTTTCCAGGATCACGGGGTGCCACTCACATTGGTCGATGGTGCCTATGACCGCAAGGTGTCCGCCAGTCCGCTCCTTACGCAAGGGGCTGTGTTGGTGGTCGGGGCCAGCATGGGACGTACCTTACAAACTGTGGTGAAAAAGACAGAGGAAACCGTCAGGATCTTCACGCTCCCCATGGTGGAAGACGGGCTGGAGCGAAATGCGATCGAGATGGCATTGCGGGAAAGGGCTTTGATGGGGGTGAGCGATGGAGAGTTGCGGTCGCTCCCTTTTTCCAGTTTGTTGGTGGATCGACAGGTGTGGCAGGAGCATTTGAAAAGTGAGGAATGGACGGCCTTGGCATTGCCCGGTGCTCTGACCGATCGTATGTTGCAGCAGATGTTGGAGACCGGACGACCGCTCACGTTGCTGCTGTCCGATCCGACCCGTTGTTTTGCCACGATGCCGACGGTCAGAAGGTGGTACCGGATGGGCGGGCAGATCCGGTACCTGCATGCGGTCCGACTGGTGGCTGTCGCGGTGAATCCAGTTTCGCCGGAGGGGTATTCGTTTGATCCCGTCGAGATGAAAAATCGGGTGCAGGAAGTGATCAGTGAGATTCCCGTGGTGGATGTGGTTCGGGATGCGATGCCGAGCGAAGCGTGAGGGCGTACTCCGGGGGATGGGGTCATTCATTGATCGCAGAGAAGAGTGATCGATTTCCGGCGAGCGCCCTTTGAGCTGAGGAGAAATAGGAGCAAAAACCATGCACCACGGGAAAGAAGGGGGACGGTCATGTGGATGGATGAGAAGACCGGGCAGGCGCTGTCGTGGCCGGAAATCTGGTCCCTGTTTCAACCGATTACGCCGTTTGGTCAACGGGCCAAGCGATCGTTGGCACCGTTTGTTCCCGGACAGGAAGCGGCATGGCAGGAGTCCCTTCAGGAATTGGAGGGGTTGATGAATACGGCTCGTCAGCCCGAATGGCGGGAAGCAGTGGAAGCATGTTTGCGGCATCTACCTGATGTAGAACCGATCTTCTACCGATTGGAACGTGGGGAGGTGCCGGGTCTCTCCGAATGGTTTCAACTCAAGCAGTGGTTGTGGCATATGCATCGGTGGGCGAAATGCTTGATCCGACAGTCATTGCATGAGTGGATTTCCCCCGGTGACGTCAACCGGATCGAAGCGTGTTTGCACAAACTCGATCCCCGTCCTCAACTTGGGCCCGCATTCCGGTTGGATGACTCGTTTGATCCGGAGTTGGCCGATTTGCGCCGTCGCCGGGAGGCATGTGAGCGAAACATTCGCGAGTACCGGGAGGCATTGGCGAGGGAGATCGAACAGTTGACGGGAGTTTGCCGCAATCGTGAAGGCGAATGGGTGGTGGATCGTCGGTCGCCCGAAGCGACCAAGTTGTCGGCGATGAATGCATTGACTCCCGTGCGGGAAACGCCGTTTGACGTCGTATACCATGCCAAGCCCACGCTTCAAGAGCAGCAATGGATGGCGGAACAGGAGCGAATCGATGAGCGCATCAAAGAAGTGGAGGCAGCCGTCTTGGCGCGGCTGGCTGCTGCACTTCGTCCGGACATACCACTCATGCTGGATTGGCTGGCATCCGTTACACGGTTTGACCTGCAGTGGGCCCGGTTGCGTCTGGCCGAGCGGTGGAATGGTAGTAGACCACGCCGATCCGACGGCCCGATCCGGTTAAAAGGGGCGGTTCACCCTGTGTTGGCGGAGCGTCTGGCTGAACATGGATACACATTCACTCCGCTGGATCTGGAGGTAAAGCGTGGTGTCACTGTCATCATCGGGCCCAACATGGGCGGGAAAACGGTGGCGATGAAAACGCTGGGTGTCGTGGTGGCCCTGGCCCATTACGGTTTCTTCGTACCGGCAAAAATCTGCGAGCTTCCGCTCATTCCTTTCCTCGCCGGCATGATCGGTGATGACCAGGATGCGGAAGCCGGATTGAGCACATTCGGCGCAGAGATGACACGTTTGGGGGTATTGTTGAGACGCCGCCCCGGCGGGTTGCTCCTTTTGGACGAGGTGGGCAGGGGCACCAACCCGGCGGAGGGAGCAGCATTGTCTACGGCAGTAACCGCCCATTTGGCATGCGGGGAGCACTGGGCGGTCCATGTGACACATCACCATGAGGTATTGGAAGTGACGGGCATCCGCGGTTATCGGACGGCGGGGTGGAAACGTCCACCTGACACATCTGCGTTCCATCGAACCGAAAATTGGCGGGAATGGATTGACTACCGATTGATGCCGCTGGAGGCGGGGGATGAGATTCCATGTCAAGCGACGGTGGTGGCCCGGTTGATGGGTATGCCGGAGGCGGTTGTGCGGGACGCAGAGCGGAGATTGGTTTCTCAAAGAAAGAAATCAACCCGGTGACGGGAAGTGAGGAGGGGGATCATGGAAGTCAAATTGCGACTGGACCCTGATCAGATCGATCGTGCACGTCAGGCGTCGGCGGACATCGCAGCTGAAGTGGACCGGTTTGTGGCGTCGCGCACCACAGTGGCGGTGGAGCGGACAGTGTTGCGGTTGATGGGCATCGACGGGGTGGATGCTGAGGGAGTTCCTTTGCCCAACGTGGTGGTGGACCACCTGAGGGTACGCGAGCAGCTGGAACTCGGGGCGGCCACATGGGTAATCAACGCGATGCTTGCGCTGGGGCTGAATCCGCAGGAGATCGCCGAACAAGTAGCAGTGGGTGCACTGGATCTCACCCGAATTCCCCTGCGGGATCGGGCGGAAATCCGGCGGAAAGGGGCGGAGCTGGCTCGCATCGGGTTGGACAAAATCGAAGCCAACCGAAATCAACGGGATGAATTGATCGCACGTTTGGGGGAAGGCCCCAAGCCGTATCTGTATCTGATCGTTGCAACGGGCGATATCTACGAAGACGTGGTACAAGGAAGAGCGGCAGCACGTCAGGGCGCAGACATTATCGCGGTGATCCGCAGTACCGGCCAGAGCCTGATCGACTATGTCCCTTATGGTGCGACCCGCGAGGGCTACGGCGGTACCTATGCCACCCAGGAAAACTTCCGTATCATGCGGCGGGCGCTGGACGAGGTCGGAGAGGAAGTGGGCCGCTACATCCGTCTGTGTAACTACTGCTCCGGGCTGTGTATGCCGGAGATCGCGGTGATGGGAGCGCTTGAGCGGCTGGACGTCATGCTGAACGACGCCTTGTACGGCATTCTCTTCCGCGATATCAATATGCAACGCACCCTGATCGACCAGTCATTCTCCCGGATGATCAACGCCTACGCCGGCATCATGATCAATACCGGGGAGGACAACTATCTGACCACGGCAGATGCGGTGGAGTCCGCCCACACCGTGTTGGCATCCCAGTTTATCAACGAACAACTGGCGCTCCTCTCCGGTCTTCGGCCACAGCAGATGGGGCTGGGTCACGCTTTTGAGATGAACCCCGACCTCGAGGACGGACTGTTGATGGAGATTGCCCAGGCCCAGATGGCCCGGCAGATTTTCCCCGACGCCCCGCTCAAATACATGCCGCCGACCAAACACATGACTGGCAACATTTTCAAAGGACACATCCAGGATGCGTTGTTCAACCTGGTCAGCATCCTGACAGGGCAGGGCGTGCAACTGTTGGGCATGATGACGGAAGCGATGCATACGCCGCATATTCACGACCGCAAACTGGCGATTGAAAACGCTCAATACATTTTCAACAACGCGCGGCATCTGGGAGAGGAAATCCTGTTTCGACCGGGCGGACGGATTGAGCGGCGTGCGCAGGAGGTGTTGGCCAAAGCCGTCGCCATGCTGGAGGAAGTGCGACGGATCGGTTTGTTCACCGCCATCGAACGCGGGATGTTCGCCGATGTGAAACGACCGCTCCATGGCGGACGGGGACTGTCAGGTGTGTTGGAAAAGGGAGAGGACTATTTCAATCCGTTTGAAACCGAACTGAGACAACGACTGGGTCTTCCGAACAGGGGGGGAGAGGGCGATGGCGATCGACTTCACACGGGTGAAGCCCTACGGGGACGCGTTGAATGACGGGGTCGTCCAACTCAGTTTTTCCCTTCCCGTTCCCTACGGGGAAGAGGCACGCGAGGCAGCACGGCAACTGGTGCTCAAGATGGGGATAGAGGAACCGCAAGTCTACCACATGGCCGATCTGGGCGAAGGATACACCTTTTTCATCGTCTACGGCAAATGCATCCACACTGTCGATTACCAACACATCCGGGTTCCCAAGGTAGAGTCCGAGCGAATGGATTTCTACGAGATCAACCGCTTCATCCGGGAGCGCATCGGGCGCAAAGTGGTCGTGATCGGGGCCTGCACCGGCACAGATGCTCACACGGTGGGCATTGACGCGATCATGAATATGAAGGGATATAATGGGGAGTACGGCTTGGAGCGGTATCCTGAAATCGATGCGTATAATCTGGGCTCCCAGGTGCCCAACGAGGAGATGGTGGCCAAAGCGATCGAGCTGAATGCCGACGCACTCCTTGTTTCCCAGGTGGTGACGCAAAAAGGGGTCCACATCACCAACTTGACCGAATTGGTGGAACTGGTGGAAGCCGAAGGATTGCGTGACCGGCTGATCCTCATCTGCGGCGGGCCGCGCATCCATCACGAGTTGGCGCTGGAACTGGGTTACGACGCGGGATTCGGGCCGGGTACGCTCGCCCCTGACGTGGCGTCGTTCATCGTGCATGAGATTGTACGCCGGGAGGAAAAAAGGAAAGAGGGACGTTGACCGGCAATGGAACAGAAGTGGAGTTGAATTAATTGAATTACCATCAACTGGTCTCTGACGGTAAGGGACCGGTTTCATTTCTTATCCTGTCTGTTTGGGGATATCGAAAAGGTTCAGCCTGGATTATTTTTGTAGGCGCGCTGGTACATGATCAATTGTTTTTAATAGGATCTCTGGGGATTTTTATCGGAAAAATCTTGTCGGGTGTGCTGACCATGATGGTGAATGCTCTGCTGTTGAACCGTTATATGGAAGCGAAATAGACGGGAAAAAACTCCCCTCACCGGGGAGAAAGATTGCTCAATCCTTCCAATTCCCTCGATGATACCAAACCATTATTTTCATTTTGGGGCGACTTTTAGTTTGATGGGCATGAGTCTTCTCTCAAATAGCAAGAAAAATGACCGCTAATTGTCATTAGCGGTCATCATTTTTTCACCGGCCCCCTGTACGTTAACCTTGATCCGGAGATTGTCTTTCTCGATGAACCCAGCACCGGATTGGATCCAAACACCCGCCGCGAGCTGTGGGAGCTCATCCTCCAACTTCGAAAAGAAGGTAAAACGATTGGCCTGGCACCCACTACATGGAAGAAGCGGAGCGTTTGTGTGACCGGGTGGCGATGTTTCACAAAGGGCGGATACTCGCTGTCGACACGCCGCAACGACTTCAAGGATGAACCGATGTTTTGAAAACCTTTGTCGAAAGGGTAGCCGCATATTCCAACATCTTCTATCCTAATAAATAAATACAACTAATACCAGTGAAAAGGAATGAACGTTCATGCGTATAGAATTTGTCATGCCGTCCTTATATAAAGATAGTCTGATCATGGGCAATGTGATTGTTTCTTATTTACCGTCTTGGAAACGAATTCACACGTCTTTAGGGGACGGGCCGGGCCGATGGTGGATCAGGCGGGAGAACCGCCTGATGACACTCGGCAGAATGATCAATCACCGATCCGGTGTACTCCGTCCGTCCTGCATGATTGGAGACCCAAAAAAAAGAGGGCCGACTAGTAGTCGGAACCCCCGCTTTGATCGTTTGAATTGGTACCGCCACCCAACGAACCATCTTGCTGCCCGTTGTCGGTCGACGAATCGTCAATCATGCCTTCGGCCGGATCAGGTCCGGGAATTTTTTCGGGTTTCAGTTGTTTGCGTAGGATTGTCACAGATCCGTTGCCGTTCTTTTTTGCTGACGAAGAAGTACCAGTATTTCAAGCGTTTGTTTTCACCCTTGATGGTGATGGTCTGGATGTTTTTCTTGGGTATGTCCAGGTAGATTTTTTGTAAGGTGATCACAACGGAGGATGAGAAAATGGCAAAAGGCATCTTTTTTCAATGTGATAACTGCGGTGACGTGGAAAGACGTGTGACAGATAATTTGCCGTCTGGATGGATCAGCATGAAACTGGAAATGCCTGATGAGGACAAGGTTGGCACTTATTGGGAAGTATTTCACGCATGTAGCCATGAATGCGTCTTACGCATATTAGATAAGCAGGAAGCGGAAATTGAAGAATTACATAAGTATTGGCGGGTGAAATGAGATGACAGCGGCTCATATCATTAAATTTGGACACATGACTCAAGTCATTTACTTCCCAAGTGGGAAAAAGAAAAAGACCAGCTTGGCGCTGGTCTGATTAGGGAACTTCATCAACCACATAGTAGGAACACAAACGCCGATTCGGTTTGGGAAGGCTATATAAAATCAGTACTTTGTGCAATTTTGAAGAAGTAGGTTAGAAGCGAATAAGACGTGAGATAGCTACCCACACAACCGGTTTCGTATTGTTCGTAAGGGTCAGGGAATTGACGTATTGAAGAAATTTCCGTTCCGGAACCCGTGTTGGTTCTGTGTCATTGTCGAACTCAAGCCAAAAAGAAGAAGCGTGTTTCAAAACAAACCGGGCATCAGGTCGGATCAGATTACGGCAAAACAAACAGATGATTGTCTGAGTCGAAATATGTTGGAGGCCGGAAAAAAACGTTCCGGCCAATCGGTGCAGGATCCATTCCAATCTATCAAGCAGCATTAAACCACCTGCAGCGCTTGTAGCAGATCCGCTTTCAGGTCGTCGATATGCTCGAGGCCGACCGAGTAACGTACGAAATTGGGCTGAATCCCAGCTGTCCGCATTTGTTCCTCGGTCATCACGCCTCCCCACATCGCCGCAGTATGAACCACCAGTGAATCGACCCCGCCCAAGCTGACTGCGTTAAGCGACAATTTCAGTGCAGAAACAAAGCGCTCAGTCGCGTCATAACCACCTTTGATTTCAAAGGCGATCATTCCGCCGAAACCACGCATTTGGCGTTTTGCCAACTCGTGTTGCGGATGGCTGGCCAGTCCGGGATAATACACCCGCTCGATCTGCGGTTGCTCCTCCAGAAACTCGGCCAATGCAAGGGCGTTGGCATTGATGCGTTCGACCCGCATCGGAAGCGTACGCAAACCACGCAATAGCAACCACGCATCCATCGGTGAGAGAACTGAGCCGATGGAGATATGCGTGTGCCAAATACGCTCGGCCAACTCTTCGCTGGTGCAGATCACGCCAGCCGTCAAATCATGGTGTCCACCCAAATATTTGGTTGCGCTGTGAACGACCACATCGATGCCCAGATCATGAGGGCGCTGATTAATCGGCGTCGCGAACGTGTTGTCGGCCACAACGATGATCCCACGTGAACGGGCCAACTCCGCCACGGCAGCCAAATCGGTCACCACCAAAGTCGGATTGGCCGGCGATTCCACCATGATGAGCTTGGTATTGGGCCGAATCGCTGCTTCAAAGGCGGTGATGTCGGCTTGTTCAACCAGGGTTACTTCGACACCAAATCGTGGCAGCATCTCGTCCATGATCTTGGCAGTACTCATATAATGCCGCGTCTGGGCAATCACATGGTCGCCAGCGCTGACCAGCGCAAGAATGGTGGTGGCAATCGCCCCCATCCCAGAGCCGGTTACCAGTGCGGTTTCTGTTCCTTCAAGCTCAGCCATCACTTTCTTGACACGCTCATGTACTGGGTTGCCGTAACGTGTGTAATATCGGGGGTGGCGAGGAGTTCCCGCCATGTCTGCAAATTCGGCTGAATCTTGCGCGCGGAACGTGGCTGAGTAATAAATCGCCGGGGCTACCGTCCCGTCGTTGGTGACCTCATCATCAGCGTGTATCACCAAGGTTTCATTTTTGAGTCTGTCGGGAGGCAGCTCTTGATGATGAGACTGTTTGTTCATGATCCCTGCTCCTTTCTAGAATCAATCATGATTTAACGTTTCCAATCGGTCATGTCTTATGGAGTTCCATTTCGATAGATTCACCGGGTTGGAGAATAAGCGGTTTTGCCTGTATGGTATAGGGATATTTGACTCCTGTTCCCGTATTCAACACGACAACGGTTTCCCCTTCTTGAATCCAACCGTTTTCTCTCAGACGGCGAGCGGCAACAAACGTTGCAGCACCTTCGGGACAGACAAACGAACCCTCCAACTGGGCGATCCGCTTTTGTTCTTCCAAAATGGAAGTATCGTCCACTGCGATCGCGCATCCCTCAGTCTGGTAAATCGCTTCCAGTACGAGAAAATCTCCCAACGCTTTCGGTACGTTGATTCCAAAAGCAACGGTGGAGGCATTGTGCCAGTATTCGGATTCCCTTTTCTTTTCTTCCCACGCTTTGACAATGGGGGCACATCCTTCTGCTTGTACGGCAACCAACCGGGGAAGCCGATCCTGAATCCAACCGAGGTTCCGCAATTCTTGCAGCGCTTTGTAAATGCCGATCAATCCCACCCCGCCTCCTGTGGGATATATAATCACATCAGGTATTTTCCACTCCATCTGTTCAGCGATTTCCAGACCCATGGTTTTTTTCCCTTCGATCCGGTATGGTTCTTTTAGTGTAGAGGCATCGTACCAGTCGAAATCCTGTATCCCTTGTGCCACGATTTTCCCGGCGTCACTGATAAGGCCATTGACAAGATATAGGCGGGCGCCGGAGACGGCACACTCTTTTCGCGTAACCTCCGGGGCATCGACCGGCATCACGATATTGGCTCGAATACCGGCTCTTGCCGCATAGAGCGACCACGCAGCACCCGCATTCCCGTTGGTAGGCATGGCCAGTTCCTGTACACCCAGTTCTTTCGCTTTTGATACACCGACGGCCGCTCCCCGCGCTTTAAATGTTCCGGTTGGAAGAGATCCTTCGTCCTTCATGTACAATTGGGCAATCTCCATCTGTTGCCCGATCTTGAACATGGGAATCAACGGAGTCATTCCTTCGCCCAAGGAGACAACATGTTCGGGATGTTGAACAGGAAGTAGCTCATGATATCTCCATAAGGTGTTCTCCCTCCCCTTCAAATGAACAGGCTGGTATACCTTTTTTAACTCTTCCAGATGATAATGCACCCTGAGGGGAGACCCGCACTGGCAAAGATGATGTTCTTCTTCTGTTCTGTAGGTTCGGTGACATTTTGGGCATGAAAGATGGGAGACATAACTGTACAACTCGATCCAACTCCTACTTATCGGATGGGTTTAATAATATATTAACAAATCCCAAGATTGGTTATATCGATCAAGTCGAAAATTGTGTAAACTTGTTTGGCTTTCACCATCTGGTGAACCCTGTACCCCATTGGACACTGTTTCCATGGGATCGCATTTTTTATTCCAATAATAGTTTAATTTTGAACATTGGCTTTATTTATGATAAACTGACCATATCATCATCTATGGTACTCGGGAGAAAGAGGTGGTTCGGGTGACGGTGTGGGGGTTGTTGTTGATCGCAGCCACTTGCGTGGTGGCGGTGACGATTGGTGCTATCGCCAACCGGAATGTGCGCTCTTTTGACGAGGAAGCGCATGAGAGTTTCCTTGGGAGCGTGAAGGAGGGAGACGTGGTTGACGACCAGCAAATCTCATAAGGAGATGCAGTTGTCCGAGGACAAAAAGCTGTTGCACCGATTCGGCTATGCCCAAGAGCTGTTGCGGGATATGGGCGGATTTTCGAATTTTGCCATTTCATTTTCCATCATTTCGATTTTAACCGGTGCCGTCTCATTGTACGGTCACGGATTGACATATGGCGGGACGGGCATGATGGGCTTCGGTTGGCCGTTGGTGGCCTTGTTTTGCATGTTGGTGGCTGCATCCATGGCTGAGCTGGCTTCCGCGATTCCGACGGCGGGAGCGTTGTACCATTGGGCCTCGCTTTTGGGGAGCAAACGCTGGGGGTGGTATACGGCTTGGATCAATCTGATCGGCCAGATCGGGATCGTGGCGGGCATTGACTACTCAGTTGCCCTTTTTGCCGACGGTTTGCTCTCGCCGGTGTTGGGCTATCAGATGACGGAGACGTCCACATTGATCTTGTTTGCCCTGGTGTTGTTGTCCCACGGCATTCTCAACCATGTGGGGATTCGCATCGTGGCCAGGCTGAACGATTTTTCCGCTTGGTATCACATTGCGGTGGTGCTGATTTTGGTCGTGAGTCTGGCTTTTCTGGGAAACCGTCCCTTACAACCGATTGATACCCTGTTCCGGCTGGGAGAAACGTTTTCGGACAAGCCGTATTGGCTGGCTTTCCTGATCGGTTTGCTGCAGGCGCAATGGACGTTTACCGGCTACGACGCTTCAGCCCACACCATTGAGGAGACGATTAACCCTCGGGTGCGGGCGCCATGGGGAATCTTCTCGTCCGTGGCGTTTTCCTTTGTGGCCGGGATGGTCATGTTGGCTTTCGTTACCTTGTCCGTCCATGATGTAAAGGCGGCGGTATCTGCGGAGAATCCGTTCATTTATGTGATCAGCCAGGCATTGGGTACTACCTTCGGTCAAACGATATTGTGGCTGATCGTGTTGGCCATGTGGTTTTGCGGCCTTTCTTCCATCACGTCCTTCTCCCGAATGGTGTACGCTTTTGCGCGTGACAACGGGATGCCGCGCAGCGATTGGTTCGCCCGGATCAGCAAACGGTACCGGACTCCCGTTCCGGCGATCTGGTTGTCGGTCATCTTGTCATTCATCCTGGCATTGGTTGACTATTTCATCAAAATGGCCAACCCCAATACCACTTACACCACCCTGGCGTTTTTAACAGGGGTCAGCGTGGTGGGACTGTACGTATCCTACGGGATTCCCATTTGGCTCCGGCTGGCTGCCGAGTCGAAAGGCAGGTTCACACCGCGTCATCTGGGCCCGTGGAATCTGGGAAAGTGGGGTAAGCCGATTGCTGTAGCCGCGTTGATGTGGATTGTGTTGATCAGTGTGGTGATGGTGATTCCGCCCAATCAAAATGCAGGGATCGCGCTTGTGGCGATGATGTTGATTCTGTTGGTCATGGATCTGGCATATTATCGGGATCATTTCCCGGGCCCCCAGGCCGCCTTGCGGGTGTCAGCTGAGGAGTTGGCCCGGCGTGAAGCCGAGCTGGGCGGTTAGGGCGTGCCGGCAATTCGATCAGCGGATGATGGTTTCCCGAGTGACCTGAAAATGATGCATGTGATATTGCCTGAAAAGGAGGAAAACAATGAACCATCCCTCATCAAGGAAACCATTTACACCGGATCAAATCCGTTCCGTCGCCGCTGACGTAACGGCTGGTTGGGAAGAACGATTGCGCACACTGGTGGGAATCGATTGCGGTACGCAAAACCCTGCAGGTGTGAAACGGGCGGGAGACATTTTCGCCGGTTGGATGGCGGACGCCGGTTTTCAAGTAACCCATCTGCCAATCGAAGGCTGTGCCGGATTGTGGGTGGGACGGATGCGGGGAAGCGGTCAGAGGCGGATCGGTCTGCTGGGGCATGCCGATACTGTCTACCCTGACGGAACGGCGGAAGAGAGGCCGATGCAACGCCGGGGTCATCGGTTGGTGGGGCCGGGAGTTTGTGACATGAAGGGCGGATTGTTGGTGGGGCTATATGCCATTCAGGTGTTGCGGAGGCTGGGATGGGAGGATTTTGGTGAAATCTGCTTGGTGGTGAACAGCGAGGAGGAGACTGGCTCTTTTCACACCCGGAATCGGATGATCGAGCTGTTGTCCGGGATGGATGCCGTCTATGTGTTGGAAGCGGCACGGGCCAATGGGAATATCGTCAGTGCCCGAGCGGGAGTGATCCAGCTGATATTGACCGCCCACGGCCGATCCGCCCATGCGGGTGTCGAGCCGGAAAAGGGAGCCAACGCCGTAGTGGAGCTGATCGATCGACTCCAGTGGCTCCGAAAGCGGGCGTCGGAAGAGGAGACTTTTCGGATCAACATCGGTACGATCCAGGGCGGAACCCGATCCAACGTGGTGCCGGATCGGGCCGAAGCACAAGTGGATATCCGTCTGTTTCACCCCGATGCCGTTTCCCGCGTGGAGGCGTTGGTGCGGGAGGTGGTTTCCCGGCCTGGCATCTCCGGGGTGAGGATGGAAGCGGACATGAAGCTGTGGTTTCCGCCCATGGTCCGCAATCCGGCGATCGAACGGCTGGCCGTATTGGCCCGGGCGTGTGCGTCGTCCCTGGGGATTCACTTGCGGGACACGGACACAGGCGGAGGTTCCGACGCCAACTGGATCGCCGCGCATGGCGTTCCGTGTTTGGACGGGCTGGGGCCGGTAGGTGGACTGGATCACGGGCCGGACGAATATATCGAACCGGAAAGTGTGGTGCCGCGAACGTCTTTGTTGGCGCTGTTGATGTCTTGTACACCCTTGGCGAACATGCGGGAAGGCAGAGCCTGATCGCCCGTCCGGGACGTAACGGGTGTTCGTCGATTCAAGGTAAAGGTAACTTTTTCCCATTGAGGGACCACAGTGTGTCTGTAATGGATCAAACAGAGGGATCAGGAGGGAGAACATGCAGACGTGGACAGCGACCCATCAGCGGATGTGGATCGGTGGACAATGGGTGGACAGCGTAACGGGCGAAACAGTTACCGTGATCAACCCCGCCAACGGGGAAGTGGTGGGGGACGTACCCAAAGCAGGTCGAAAGGAAACAGCACAAGCAGTGGATGCCGCACATCAGGCGTTTCCCGCCTGGTCCGGTTTGACGGCTGCCGAACGGGGGGCTTATCTCAAAAAGTGGGCGGAGGAAATCCGTCGCAACCGGGAGTCGTTGGCACGCCTCCTTACGATGGAGCAGGGGAAACCTTTGTCGGAAGCGTTGGAAGAAGTGGATGCGGCGGCGGATTTTTCGGAGTGGTACGGTGAAGAAGCCAAACGGGTGGCGGGGGAAGCCCTCCCCGGCTCCAAACGCGACCAACGCATCCTGGTGATTCGCCAACCATTGGGCGTGGCGGCATTGATCACGCCGTGGAACTATCCGGCCACGATGGTAACGCGGAAAATGGCAGCCGCACTGGCCGCTGGATGTACGGTGGTGTTGAAACCGGCCAGCCAGACTCCCTTGACCGCCGCTTTTCTCATGCAATTGCTTGAGAAGACGGGACTACCGACCGGTGTGGCCAACCTGGTGACGGGAAACGCAAGTGAAATCGGACAAGCGTTGTTGGATGATCCCAAGGTGCGGAAAATCTCCTTCACCGGTTCCACCGAGGTGGGCAAACAGCTGATCGAAGCCTCGGCCCGGCAGGTGAAACGGCTGTCGTTGGAACTGGGCGGCAACGCACCGTTGATTGTGTTTTCCGATGCGGACGTGGATCGTGCGGTGGCGGCTGCGGTGGGCAATAAATTTGAGAACTGCGGGCAGATGTGTAACGGGATCAACGTCATCTACGTCCACGAGCATTTGCTGGATGACTTCCTGCAAAAATTGGTCGAACGGGTTGGGCAGCTCCGTGTTGGTTTCGGTTGGGAGCCGGGAACCGAGATTGGCCCAGTGATCGATGAATCCGGCATCAGGAAAATCGACGAACTGGTCCGGGATGCGGTGGAGAAGGGAGCCGAGATCTTGACCGGTGGTCGGCGGCTTTTGGAAGGACCGTTGGCGCGGGGGACCTTCTACGCCCCTACCGTGTTGGCCGGTGTGTCCTTTGATATGCGCATTACGCAGGAGGAAATTTTCGGTCCGGTAGCACCCGTGGTTTCCTTTTCCGATGAGGAGGAGATCGTGAAACGGGTGAACGATACTCCTTACGGACTGGCTGCCTACTTTTTCACCAAGGATATCCGTCGCGCGTTCACGGTGGCGGAGGGGTTGGAATTCGGCATGGTTGCGGTGAATGGCACCTCCTTGAGCGTCCCGCAAGCGCCGTTCGGAGGGATCAAGGAGAGCGGACAGGGACGAGAAGGTGGACGTTACGGGATGGAAGAGTTTCTCAACATCAAGTATCTGTCGATCAATCTGTAAAAAGTGGAGAAAGGGGAGATTCCATGACGACAGTCCAGACGGCATCTCCGGATATTTTGAAGCAATGGATTGCCGAAGATATGGTGGATACGATCATCCTGGGATTTTGCGATATGCAGGGGCGGTTGGTCGGCAAACGGCTGACAGCAGATTATTTCCTCGAAGTCATGGATAAAGGTACGCATTTCTGCGACTATTTGCTGGGGACAGATATGGAAATGACCACCCCGGAGGGTTTTTCAGCGGTAGGGTGGGAAAAGGGATACGGCGATTGGACGGCAAAGCCGGATTGGGAGACGCTTCGCCTGATCCCTTGGTTGGAAAAAACGGCCTTGATCCTGGCAGATGTGGTGGATGAGGAAGGCAGACTGGTGGAGATCGCCCCGCGCTCCGTCCTGAAGCGGCAGCTGGAACGGGCCGCACAAATGGGCTTTGATCTGTACATGGCGAGCGAGCTGGAGTTTTACCTGATCCGGAATACCTACGAAGAAGCGTGGAGCAAGGGGTATGAAGGGTTGAATCTCGGCGGTCATTATAATGAAGATTATCAACTTTTGCAGGGAACGCGAAATGAACCTTTGTACCGTTTGTTCCGGGAGCAACTCACACAGGCGGGGATCCCGGTGGAGTGCACGAAAGGGGAAGCGGGCATCGCCCAGCATGAGATCAATGTACGGTACAGTCCGGCGTTGGAAGCAGCTGACCGACACGTGCTGCTCAAACACGGCATGAAGGAGATGGCGATCCAGCAAGGGGTGGCAGTGACATTTATGGCCAAGCCGGATCACGAATGGACCGGTTCCAGCTGTCACATTCACGTGAGCCTGAGGGACCGGGAAAGTGGGAAAAATGCCTTTTTCGATCCGGAGGAGGAGCGGGGCATGTCACGGACGATGCGTCATTTCCTTGCGGGTGTCATTCGTCATATGCGGGAGACGGCGATCCTGTTTGCCCCCAATGTCAATTCCTACAAACGGTACATCACCGCCAGCTGGGCACCGACCAACATCGTCTGGGGTTGGGACAACCGGACCTGTGGGCTGCGAATCGTGGGCAAAGGGGAGAGCCTCCGGATCGAAAACCGTTTCCCCGGAGCCGATGCCAATCCATATCTCGCATATGCGGCCATGATTGCTTCCGGATTGGAAGGCATCGAACAAGGTTATGAGCTGGACGCGGCCTGTGAAGGCAACGGATATAATCAGACCGGTACACACCGTCTCCCTGTTTCCCTGTACGAAGCGATCTTGGCGTTTTCCGAAAGCGGGTTCGTTCGGAAAGCGTTGGGAGAAGAGGTCGCCGCTCACTACCTGAATGCTGCTCGGGTGGAACAGCAAGCGTATGACCGAATCGTCACCGATTGGGAAAAACGGCGATACTTTGAACGCATTTAACAAGCGTATGTGACTTGATACTCCATACAGATGAAGCACAAGGATATCACACCGTTTGCAGGAGGGATTTTCATGCGCCTGAAAGAGAAAGTAGCTGTCATCACCGGTGCCGGTAGCGGGATGGGAAAAAAGGCGGCGGAGATGTTCGCCGCCGAGGGAGCAAAAGTCGCCGTGCTGGAACGGAACGAGGAGGCGGGGCGAGAAGCAGCTGAATCCATCGTCCGGCAAGGGGGAGAAGCGGCTTTCTTCCCCTGCGATGTGGCCGATGAGGCCAGTGTGAAGCAGGCGATCGAAGGAGCCCATCAACGGTTTGGCCGGCTGGATGTGCTGTACAATAACGCGGGGATTATGCCGGAAGCGGATCACTCCGTCATTGACACATCCGTTGAGGTATGGGATCAGGTGATGGCGGTAAATGTCCGGGGTATCTTTCTGACCTGCAAATACACGATTCCCCATATGATCCGACAGGGGAAAGGGTCGATCATCAATATAGCTTCCTTTGTCGCCCTGGTCGGGTGCAGTGTACCTCAAGACGCTTATACCGCTTCCAAGGGGGCAGTGATTTCCCTCACGAAATCGCTGGCCATTCAATTCCGGCCCAAAGGGATTCGAAGCAACGTGATCTGTCCGGGGCCGATTGAAACCCCGCTGATGACGGAATGGCTGTTGAAGGATGAGGAAGCCCGGCGCATCCGCCTCAGCCGCCAGCCCAGCGGACGGTTCGGCCGACCGGAGGACATCGTCCATTGCGCGATTTACCTTGCCTCCGACGAATCCGATTGGACCAACGGCGCGGTCATCACCATCGACGGTGGGATTACCAGCAACTATTTTTAAAAGCTCGTTCCCCCTTAAGGGGGACTTTTTATGGAAAATGGGAGGAAACCGGAGTGTTTGAAACCCAGCGGTTGACGGTAGCCCCGATCGAAGACGAGCACTTGAATGAACTCTATCTCGTTTATTTGTCCAATCCAGATTATCTCTGTCTTACGGAAGGTACTCCCGATGGAGTGGGTGTCTATACCCGCGATCAGATGTTGCGGGACCTGCAGGTGGCCGAATGGACGGGCCGTATACCGCTGGGAGTCTTTCGGCGGGAGGACCGGAAGCTCATAGGGATCCTGGATACTGGGAACGGTCGGACAAAGATGGTATGCCGTGGTTGGGGCTGTTGATGATCCACCGCGACTTTCAGAGACGCGGTTTTGGCCGCGAATCGGCGGGAGGATTCCTCCAGTGGGCAGCCACCCAAGGGTGGCCCGAGGTGCGTCTGGGGGTGGTGAAGGAAAACCGGGACGCGCTTTCGTTTTGGCGCGCGTTGGGATTCCGTGAGTACGAAAGGAAGGAGAAACGCTTGCCTTCCGGGGTCAAGCAGATCATCTGTATGAGGTATGAAATGCACTTTGAGTAAGATTCCAAATTATCCGATGATATGATATAATTGTATAGCCCGATGACGCCGCCGGGTGTGCGGTGAGCCTCCAAGCAAGGAGGTGATCCGCTTGGAGAAGTTGGTACATGACGCCGTAATTGCGGTGATATCCAGTACCATCACCGTGGCTCTGCCATGGATACTTAGTCGATTGTTCAAGCAGGACAACGACAAAAAGAAAAACAAAAACTCCACACCCGGCAGGTAAGTGGAGTTCTGAGTAATTGAAGTTTGAATGACTTGGACCCACTGCCACCGCACATCTGGTGGTCAGGGCAGGTCGGTAGTTGGCGCTACCGGCCTTTTCACATTTAGTATATACAAACGATTCCACTTTTACAACAGGTGACTTCCCAGTTGGATAAAGCACCAGCGTCCCTCTCGTTGGTTACCGTGGGCTCTCGCTTCACTGATGTGGCACTCACATCCATCCACGAGGGTTACGTTGTACCGAATTCCTATTCGGTAATAAAAAACGCCACTTCTTAAAAGCGGAAAATCCTTGCCAGAACTCCGTTCAGTTCCAAGAGCGGTAGTTGAATGCGGATTTTCATAGTTGGCCCAACCTTTCTATGCCTTTGTGTCATATATATAAGTAAACCCCGTGTTAATCACCGATACCGTTTTATTACCTTGATTTGTGACATAGGCAAACAGAAGCTCCTCCACTATTCGGGAAAGTTCCCCTTTCAGCACATGCTCTTTAACCTTTTTTGGGCGCGGTTCATTCCGCGCCTTTTTGTTTTCACCTTTTGCTGCGGATGTTTGGACTTGAGTCATTTATGACGAAATACTCTGGGGCGGAAGAGGAAGCCAAAAGGTCTTGGGGAATCGCGCTTTGACGGGATTACAAGACCCGCTCAAACAGTTTGATTTACATATATTGGTATAGTATAATGGGTGCGAGGGGAAAGTTACGCCTCAAGCAGGGCGTGATCCTAAATGAGACTAACACTGATAGTGACCCGCATCGTTTCCGGCCTGGCGGGTCACCGCTTTTTCTGGGATGACTCGAACGACCAGCGCAATCAGCATGATCATTTCCTTCATCGTATCCATCCACCTCTCCGTCGCTGTAGCGACCGAGAGGATCAAACCTCGCCATCATTCTTCCTGGCTTCTGACAGGAGATATACCACACTCAAATCCCAGAAACCTGCTAAGTCTACCACTCAGGAGACGTTCGCTCATCGTTAAGCTCTGCCTCATCTACAACCTAAACTCACACCACAACCCGACTCCCACCTCAGCCCTTTGATTTTTTACCCCTTAGGTGCTTGTTTTTCTGTCTAAAGTGTGATACCCACCCCACAAAGGCATTTGATCAAGAGATGCCATGCCATATCATTTATCAAGGAGGTTTCCAAATGAATGGTAAGAAATGGTCGATCGTAGTTGCTTTTATTTGTATAGTGAGCCTTATGGGAACACCTTTAGCTGTAGAGGCAAGCCCGACACCAAAGCCATCACCAGGCCCAAGTCCAACGCCGCCAGTGGACAGGCCGGAACAGTCAAAGCTGTTTAAGGTGGGGCCTACCATTCCAGGAGTCAAAAATCATGGATGGATCCCACAAGGACTTAGCTACCTGAAATCCAAGAATTGGCTTCTCATTTCCGATTACTGGGACGAAGGGAAAGGCTCACAGGGGCACCCTAGCACAATATCTGTCGTGGACAGAAAATCCGGTAAATTTGTAAAAAACGTTTATTTGTATGAGAAAAAAGGCAAAAAACATAAAGGACATGTGGGGGGAATTACAGTAACTCCTCGTTATCTATGGGTTGCTTCTACCACTGGTGGCAAGAACTATCTGCTACAGTATCCCCTATCTCAACTGGTCAATAAAAAAGATGATCAACCGATTTATCCCAAAAAGATATATAACCTGAAACATGGTGTTTCTTATGTTACTTATCATTTCAAGTACAAGGTAAAGCAGAAAAACCCTACGAAACAACTATGTATCGGTAAATTCGTAGATAAAAGAGCAGGTAGATTGTACTGCCATAACTTGGATTCCAAAGAGAATATGTCTTTGAAATATGTCTCCTATCAAACGCCGTCCAATGTGCAAGGTGTAGAGTTCTACGGAAAAGATGTAAACAACCGTGGTTATATTCTCTACAGTCGATCCTTTGGTCGAAAGAAAAACAGTACCTTGGATATCTATAAGGGACTCGGTACAACGAACAAAGTAAAATCGTTGAAGATGTATTCGATGGCCGAGGAAATAGTCCAAGTTGGAAATCAATTGTATGTCAACTATGAGTCGGGAGCGAAAAAGTACCGCCGAGGTGGCATAAAGAAAACTTACCACCTTTACTATGGGGATATCAGAAAGATTGTTAAGAGGTAAAAATTGATGGCCAAAAAAGATTCCTTCAGTTGAAGGAATCTTTTTTAGAGAGCGCCGTTAGAAGCTCCTGAGGGAGTATCTGCTGCTTGCTCGGATGCACTGCTAAGAGCCGTTTTTGGACTCATCTCGATAACTCCTTGACTTGTAAGTGTTAAGAAAAGTATATGTTCATTCATTTGTGAATAGATAAGGAGGGAGAATATGAAAGAATCAACTAAGATCTTTCTAAAAAGATTCCTTCAAGTTGCTTTGATGAGCTTCTTGTTCGGTATCATTGCTTACTACATCCAACTCTTTATTAGGAAAACCATCTGGCTCGTCACGATTATTGAAGATTTCTCCTTACGAAAATTGTGGAGATCTGTGTCTGGACACAGTATCGAGCTATTTGTGTGGGTCCTAGTATTTATTCTCGTCTTTCTTCCTTTGTATCTCTTTGTCTTTCTGCTCTTGGATCAATTTTATGGTCGAAAACGAGGGGCTCTGCTATATTCTTTAGTCGGAGTTGTCTTGTGCTTTATTCCAACTGGTATTTTCCTCATGGGATTTCAGCATCCACCTAACTTCTTTAATCAGTTTAAGGCATTTAAAAAAATTGAGTTATTTCATAGAGTTATATGCATTTTCAATGAGTGCAGGAATTTCCTTTGGTCTCCTCTGGTGGAAATGGATCAAGAAACGGATGCTTCAATGGTAAATCCCACAGATTAGTTGGAGCATATGCTCTTTGAGACATGGTGCAAGCATCGAGACCAGCATATAATAATGCTCAGCTGTTTGGGTAATTTCAGGGTCCCCACCTGTCAACATGTTGGTAAATTTATTCCCGTCTGCTTTCTTTTTTCTGGATCGAGATGTTCGGTCTGCCCCGGTTTTTTTAGCTATAGATGAAAATGTTTGCTGTGGTACATAATCAGAAAGCGCTTTCATTTATGAGGCAACTGTAAAATGCCCTTTTCGCTTTCAACGTGTTGAATCAAATGGTGATACAACTCACGGTACAAACGCCATGCTTCGGGACCAGGCCAATCCTTCGGCTGAAATTCAGTAGGAAGGATTGGGTCTTGAAGGAGAATATTCCCGAGACGCTCACCCAGCTCCAAAATTTCGAAAAAGGCGTCCCACGGCGGGATGGAAGGCCGTCGGGATATTTGTTTACGTTTTTCCGAACCCCAGGCAAGAAATTCCCTGTATAACCCCCTGATGTGCTTCAAGTCCCAGATCTCATGCACTCTCGAATGAATCTCCCCAAAAGTGAAATGTCCGGTGAACATGCTGACAAACTCGCTCAATCCCTGCTCCTCTAATATTTGTCTGACAGATTGCGTTTGGTCGTGGGGAGAGAGAAATACGCTGTGATACAACTGACCGTACCCTAGATGAATCAGTTCTTGGCGCAAGGTATTTCGACAGCTTCGGTGGGATTCGGGGATTTGATACATGACCAAATGCCAGGTTCCGTTCCAGGTACGAACCTTTTGAGCCAATTTGAATTGAAACGACGTCAAAACGTTTGTCCCCGCAGGAGTAAGCGAATACCGCCGCCGATCGTGTCGAATGTATCCCAGTCGCTTGAGACGGCTTAACGCGTTACGAATCGATTGCGGAGAATATCGCCGTCCGTTGTAGATGTCGATCAGTTCCGACACTTCTATTTCAGGTTTTCTCATCAGAATATAAAGGATTTGTCTTTCAAGAGAAATCACGGGCTCACCCCCATCCTCAAAAAAATTGTAACATACGCGAGGAGATGGTGGCCAAAGCGTCTAGCAGAATGCTGATGCGCTCCTCGTTTTCCAGGTGGGTACGCAAAAAGGGGTCCACATCACCATATCAACTGCGTATTGGAAGCGGATGGAGAAAAAAATGGACAACGGCATGGACCAACAAATGAACAAGGGAAACATGAGCGAAAAAGGGATGAATGACCATAACATGGGCGACATGCCCAATCAGGACAAAAAAATGGACGACGAAATGGGCGACCAGAAAATGACGGATCAGTACTCCATGGATGATCATTCGATGGACGGGCAAAAGAAATGAAGAAAGCCGATGCTCGGGACGCGGTCAGGGGTTAGCATGCGGCCCCTCTGTCGGTCACATATGTCCACCAGCGTAACGAGTGACGTCCCAAGAAAAAAGACCGGATAATCCCGGTCCTTTTTCTATCATTCCTGAACGATCTGTCGCAAAATGCGGTTCAGTTGTTCCACCTCGGCCAGCGCCCTAAAATCGTTTTCGATTTCCCCCGGTCGGTTTGCTTGACCGATGATGTAGCCGGCGAACGTCACACCCACGAAATCGAAGATGTACTGGAATTGTTGGATGAGTGGCAAGCCTTTGACACGGGGATTGTCACCGCCGACGGCGATGATGTAGGCTGTTTTGCGCCGCATGATTTCCTTGAAATCAAAACGGGAATCCCGTAGGCTGACCGACCATCGGTCGATAAAATTTTTCATCCGCCCCGGAATGCCGTACCAATAGATCGGCAAGCTGAAAATCAGCGTATCGTGACGCAACACCTCTTGGATGACAGTATCGTAATCATCGTCTACAGGCAGAAATCCGCCCGGGACATGACGGCGATCATCTATGGGGAGGATGGTGTGATCCTTGAGATCGATCGCTTGATGGGGGATTCCTTTCAATGCCGCCTGTGTCAGCTTTTTGGCGTTGCTCTCCTCACGTTGGCTTCCATATAAAACCAGAATGCTCAAATCCTTCACCACCCTTCTTCGTGCGTGAGGGTTGCTGCACCTTATTGTATTGTAGCGGTTTGTCTTCCCCCAGACCACAAAAAGACTCCGGATGAGTCGCAGCATCCGGAGTCAAGAGAAAAGAGGTCCAACAAATACTTGCCAAGGCGCGTCTGGAAATTTTGGATGTTTCCGGGAGGGCGGCGACCTAAGCCAATGGTCCGGCATTCAAAAAGTTTTTTTGGCAAACAGCTCCGACTGAACCCCATCACATGTTGTCCTATCCAAAACACGAGCTGCCGGCTGATGTTTGGCGTGGTTCAGGCGGGGATGTTTTTGCAAAGGGACGTTGGTAAGGTTGGAAAGCAGCATGGTCCGCAGCATAATTCGCGCTCTGACGTCATTTTTTTTGGCCAGTTGCGCAATATCGTACAAAACACCCATTCCTTTCCTCCTTTGACCGTGGCATACCATCAAACTTATGAGGTGGGGGTGTCGATGATGTGTCGCTAAACAGATTCCTGAACCTTGTCAATGTCGTCCCGTCCATATTTCCTTCAAAGCGTTCGAAAGCTCTTTACACCATTGCCGGCACAGTTTCACCGTTTTTCGGATATGATGCCAGATCAATCGACCCGGTTGAATCATGGCATGAATCACAATCCACCGAAGAGGTCGGTATATTCCGTGAACCAGCAACCATTTCAACCCGCGATAGATCCAAAGGGTGACCCACCAAACCCACGAGAGAGGTGGGCGTAGCACATATAACCACAGCCAACGGAAAAAAGGAATGAGAAGGTGACCGAATATCCATCTTCCGACCCTGGCGATCAGGTTCCAGATTTGTTTGGATATATATGAAAGTTCAATAAACAAGCGCCGGCACGCTCTCCAGATATAGCCGATGGGAAGTAGGATAGCATAATGCCAGATCCAAGGAATCAAGATACGGATTCCTTGCCAAATCCACAGAAGCGGCAGTATAACAGCGTGTCGCCAAACCCACCGTAACGGTGGAAGCAAGACAGACTGCCATATCCACTGAATGGGGAGAAGGATGCAAATACGCCACAACCGATACAGCGCGGGAAAAGCAACGTTAAACAGCCAACGAATCGGGGGGACGATGCATCTGTGCCAAATCCATGACAGCGGGACAGCCAGTCCGAATCGCCACACCCACTTTGCAATCGACACCAACACCGGCCACAGCCAGCAGACGAGAGCCGCGATGATGCGGAAGAATCGCGTAAGCGGAGAAACGATCAGATGATGCCACAACCAGATCAACACTTGGGAGGACCAACGTGAAATAGGGATCACAATCCGCTTCCATACCCATCTCACCGGGGTGGTGATGAGATGATTCCATGCCCAGTGAATAGGTATGACAATGCACCATCGCCAACACCATCGCCCGATCGCACTCAAAGAGCGACCGATCCACCGGAAAAATGGGTACAGCATATGATGCCAGCACCAACGGGGAAAAGTCACAATCAAGTAAAATGGCAGAGCCAAACAGAATACGATGGCACGGAGAACGAATTCCACATAGCGCCGCCAGACGGGACGTTCCTCTTCCATCCGTATCCCCTTTCATTCCACGTTATTGCGGCGGATTTACGATATCACAGAAAAACTGATTTGTACAGAATAAACCACTCATTTTTTTCTTTTTATACGAATATTTACTCTATTGGCGGAATCATCAGATTCCACTACAATGGGGGAAGAATACAAGGTTTTTAATCGGGAAGGTGAAGGAGGAGTCCGATGGAACGTTTAACGCCCAAAGACATTTTCAACAAGGATTTCCCGCGCGAGCGAAAAGGATATTCCCGGCAAGCGGTGGATGAGTTTTTGGACTTGGTGATCCAAAACTATGAGGAAGTGTTGGAGGAGAACGAGCGTTTGAAGGAGGAACTGGAGAGAGCCAAAGCGCAAGCGGTCAATCGTGAAGTGATCGATGACATTTTGCACCGGTTGGAACGCCTGGAGCGGATGGCATAAGGTTCTTAGAACCAAGAGAGGGTGCTTTTCAATAGACAATGTCCTATCGCTCGGCGAACGGGAGCGGGAAAAAAGGGATACCCGGATGAAAGGGAGGGACGGTATTCCCGTTAGCTTCCGGAAACGGAGAGGGAATCCGTCCCTTGATTCACGGTTGATCGATGTGCCGCCACTTGAGTCCCGGATGTTCATGATGAAGGCGTTCAAATGTTTCATCGCTGTTGTACCCACCCCGAAGCGGGTGGTAGTTTTGTTTGAAGCCCGTTACGATCCAGTGTCCGTCGCGACGGGCGAGTTCCACTTGAAAGTCGCGACGGTCACGAGGGCGACGGATCAGATAAATTTTCCGTGCAGGGTTCATCGATGCATGCATGGGGGATTCCACGATGAGAATGGGACTGTTGACCGGTCGAATCCGGCGTGTCTCCTTTATGCGCCAAGTCAACTCTCTGCCCTTGACTGAAGGAGCCGTGAAAGAGCGTGCCTCTTGAATGTCGCCGTCCACCCATACAGCCTTATAGAATTGGATGGCGGTGTCCTCTGATGTGGATGTTTGTCGAACGCACCCTGTCATCAATACCGGAACGAAGGTGCATAAAAATAACGCCCATGTCCAAAAAGCCTTTTTTTTCCATATGGTTGGTTTGTTCAATGTACCTTCCCCTTTCACCGTGCCATGAGAATGCTTTAGGATTAATGTTTGCCGGAGAATGGATATCCATGCACCTCCTGTACCAGAGTGTGTCTGGTGTACTGTTCAATTGCTTTCCGGGCGCTCTGCAAAGAAGTAATTACTGGATCACAGGGAAACAGATCTCGACAAGGACCGTCGGGAGCAGTACGATGAAGATGTGAACGGTTTCAAAATGGACAACCTCTGAAAAATTGAATGAATACCCACTCAGTTTATGCTAAAATATTTGAATAAATAGGATGAACGCAACTTTCCGAAAGGAGTGAGTTTCGTGTCCGCTTTGCAAATCGTGAATTGGATCGCCTTTCTCACCGTAGCCAGTTATGCCGTTTACCTATTTGCTCGAGTGGTGTACAGTCGTTACACTTATGTCAAATTGGGAAAACCGGTCGATTGGCAAGCGGATCTGCGTACCAGGCTGAACGAGGTGTGGGTCAACGTTTTCGGACAGAAAAAACTGCTCAAAGACAAGAAGAGCGGCATCATGCACGTCGTGATGTTTTACGGCTTCATTGTCATACAATTCGGTGCCGTTGATTTGTTTATCAAGGGATTGGCGCCGGGGTATCATTTGCCCGTACCAGCTTATCCGGTGTTTACGCTGATTCAGGAAATCACGGTTTTTGCCGTATTGTTGGCGACAGGCTACGCATTTTACCGCCGTTTTATCGAGAAATTGCCGCGTCTGAAGCGGAATTGGAAGGCGGGACTCGTCATCTGGTTTCTGACTGGTTTGATGCTTTCCATCCTGTTGTCGGCTGCGTTTGAACACGTGTGGCGTCCAGACCATCAGGCTGCTTGGTCGACACCGATTTCCAGTCTGATCGCCGCACCGTTCAGCTCGTTATCGCCGCAAGCGGGAGAAGTGGGGTTTTATGTGTTCTGGTGGATCCATGCGTTGATCCTGTTCTCGTTTTTGGTGTACGTACCACAGTCCAAACACTTTCATTTGCTGGTGGCACCGGTCAACGTCTTTCTGAAGCGGCAGGATCCGCCATCCAAACTGAAACCGATCGATTTCGAAGACGAGTCGGCTGAATCGTACGGAGTCGGGAAAATCGAGGATTTCACCCAAAAACAGCTGATCGATTTATACGCTTGTGTCGAATGCGGCCGTTGCACCAACATGTGTCCAGCCGCCGGAACGGGCAAACTGCTCTCTCCGATGGACCTGATCGTGAAGATGCGTGATCATCTGACTGTCAAAGGGGCGGCGATTACTTCACAGGCCCCGTGGATGCCGGCCTTTGCATTCAGCGGCGCCAACCAAGCGGTGATGGAGGTGGCGGCCGGTCAGGAAACGGTTCCGGTCAACCTCATCGGCGACGTGATCACTGAAGAGGAACTGTGGGCTTGTACCACCTGTCGTAACTGTGAGGATGCTTGTCCGGTGGCCAACGAACACGTGGACAAAATCATCGACATGCGCCGGTATCTCGTGTTAACCGAGGGCAAAATGAACGCCGAAATCACCCGGACGTTCCAAAATATCGAACGGCAGGGCAACCCGTGGGGACTCAGCAAGAAAGAGCGGGACCGTTGGAAAGAGGGACTGGATGTGCCCGTACCTACGGTCAAAGAGGAGAAGGATTTTGAATACCTACTGTTCGTCGGTTCGATGGGTTCTTACGACAACCGGAGTCAAAAAATTACACAGGCGGTGGCCAAACTCCTGCATCAAGCCGGCGTGAAATTCGCCATCTTGGGCAACAAAGAGAAAAACTCCGGCGACACCGCCCGGCGCTTGGGAAATGAATTTTTGTTCCAGCAACTGGCGACGGAGAACATCGCGTTGTTTGAAAAGCATAACGTGAAGAAAATCATCACAATTGACCCTCATGCATACAACACTTTTAAAAATGAATATCCCGATTTCGGTCTGCAGGCGGAGGTGTACCACCATACGCAAGTACTGGCTGAACTGATCCGTCAAGGCCGACTGAAGCCGACCAAAGAAGTGAAGGAACGGGTCACCTATCACGACTCGTGCTACCTGGGGCGTTACAATGGAGAATACTCCGCTCCCCGCTTCATTTTGCAGTCGATTCCCGGGATCGAGCTGGTGGAGATGGAGCGCAACCGGGAAAACGGGATGTGTTGCGGCGCCGGTGGTGGCATGATGTGGATGGAAGAAACGTCCGGCGTCCGTGTCAACGTCGCACGGACTGAGCAGGCATTGGCCGTCAATCCGAGCGTGATCGGCAGTGCGTGTCCGTATTGCCTGACGATGATGAGCGACGGCACCAAAGCGAAAGAAGTGGAAGATCGGGTGAAAACAATGGATGTGGCCGAACTGCTCGCCTTGTCCGTCGAGTTTGATACTGAGCCACCGGTGGCGGAGGGTGTTCACTGACGTGGTTTGGTAAAGAATTCGGCCATGTACTGGTTTGATGTGAAAACGCTTCCTTATCGCAGGGAAATGTACACACCGACAGAGATCAAACACACCTCGGAATCCTGTACCCCTGAGCAGTTCCCCCCTCCATCCATGGAGGGGTTTTTTTAGGAGAAAAAAAGCAAAACCTTCCTTTGTTTATGTGTATAGGACATAGGATGTATTTTCGAATACGACGTGTTTCTTTATTGTGGACCTTTTCTTCCTATGCTAATGTGTTGTTTAGATGCTTGCATATTCATAAAAAATATGATCAGAAAGAAGAATCACCCATTCGGTTGGCAGAATTCCGAACTATCCCTGTTTTTGTCATGTCATGGGAGGGGATCTCGCGCTATTATCTGTAACAATTTGGGGATTTAATCTTTATCGTGGAGGTCCGCGCATTTGATGGAGAAATATTACCGCATTCTCGGGGTTCGCCAGGACGCCACGATCGAAGAGATCAAAAAAGCGTATCGCCAGCAAGTGCGAAAGTATCATCCCGATGTGAACTCTTCGCGTGATGCGGCCAGAAAGCTCTTGGAGATCCAGAAGGCTTATGAGGAATTGGTACGTCAAGCACCGACCGCTCTGGCGGTGGTGGAGGATAACGAAACGGAACTTGCCGTTAGGCGGGCACTCCAAGCCTACAAACGAAAACAAAAAAAGAGAATGGGCATCATGTTGGTGGCATTGCTCCTCCTCGCACTGGTCGGTGTTTACGGGTTTAGTGATTTGTTTCAACCTTCGGAACTGATTCTGACGCACGGTGGAAAAACTTGGGAATTGGATCTAAAAAGTGTCGGTTATGACGGAAAAAATCCGGATACCATCAACCGACGCCAATTGGGATTATGGTTGAAATTGGTGAAGAAGGAAGTGGACAAGCCGGCCGTAGATGCCAGGATGAAACGGCTCGGTGATCCGATTCAACCCTCCCGTTCCGGTATGGTGATGGATACCGATGTGATTGAGAATGAGTGGATTTCCCGCATACCCAAAATCGTCAACCGCCCGCAAGAGATCCCCATGATTCCCCAAGCTCCCAAGGTGACAGAGGAACAATTACAACTGGTGGACCGACAACGGATCGGCAAGTACACGACCTATTTCAATCCGGACAACCGAAGTCGAGCGGCGAACATCCGACTGTCCAGTCGCGCAATCGACGGCGTGGTGTTGAATCCGGGAGATGTATTTTCGTTCAACCAAACGGTGGGTCAACGGACGCAAGAACGGGGATACGAACCAGTGACGAAAATCGTGCAGGGCGAATACAGCGAGGGAGTGGGGGGCGGCGTTTCTCAAACTTCATCCACTTTGTTTAACTGCGTGGACAACGCGGGATTGGAGGTCTTATCTCGTTTTTCATACAGCAAAACCCCCACTTATGTTCCGGCAGGCAGGGATGCTACCGTGGCCTGGAACGAACCCGATTTTCGTTTCAAGAACAACCTGAATGCCCCGGTCGTCATTCGTACGAAGCTCAAGACGGATGCTCTGACTGTGGAAATCTATTCAACGCCGGACGTGAAAGTGGACCGCAATCCGGTAAAACCGGCTTCCAAACGCTTGCCGCCCGAACAATCGGTCACACCGGGCCAACCGTCGGACCACATCGAGTTGCCGCCGGATTACAATCGTCCGGATTCGCATCACTCCTCGAAAAACGATTCAGGAACCGGTGACGGTACGGTTGACAGCGGTGATTCCGGCTCATCCCACAGATCGGACGGGCAAACCGGTGATTTGTCTGGAGCCGACGCCACGGCCGGAGATACCGGTGGTCAGGCTGGAGGCGATACCAGTGGTATGACGGGGAGCACCGGCGGAACGGATATGGGAAGTACGGGCAGCAGCAGTGGAGACGCTGGACAATCCACTGGCGGAACGACCGGCAGTACCGGGACTGATCCCGGTAGCACGGGAGATGTTGGTACCGATACCGGTACTACTGGAACAGACGGGACGACTAGCGGAACCGGCGATTCGGGCAGTTCGGACTCAACGGGGACGGATGCCAGTTCGCAAGGAACCACAGGGTCGGGGGGGACTCCCCAACCGAATGGGGGAACGGGCAGTATGTGAAACATCGTAGAATGATTTCACAGGCCCGTGATATGAAAATCACGCCTGTTTGTGGCGTGATTTTTTTTGGGTATTGACGCTCATGATCTCTAAACCTTAAAGGGTTGGCTTTCCCCTTTCACTTTTTTAGCGTAATCTTTATAAATATTGTTCGATGTCCTTTTCGATTTTTCGGGGAGAGGTTGTCGGTGCATACCGATTGACGACGTTCCCGTCCCGATCGATGAGGAACTTGGTGAAGTTCCACTTGATCTCCTTGTTCCAAAACCCCGGCGCCTGCTCGGTCAGATAGCGAAACAGCGGATGGGCATTCGGCCCCTTGACGTCCACTTTGGCGAACATGGGAAAACTGACGCCGTAGTTCAATTGACAAAACGAAGCGATCTCATCATTGGAACCCGGTTCTTGGTTGCCAAATTGATTGCAGGGGAAACCAAGGATTTCCAATCCTTTGTCGCGATACCGCTCGTACAACATCTGCAATTCCTTGTACTGCGGGGTAAAACCGCATTTGCTCGCAGTGTTGACGATCAGCAACACCTTACCGCGGTAATCGGACAAGGATTTCTCTTCACCGTTGATGGTGACGGCGGAAAAATCATAGACACTCATGTTGAGGTTTGTACCCCTTTCTTTTGATATTAATTGTGCACGATTTAATTGCTCAAAATAAATATACGCCATGTCTTTCCATTTGTCAATTGAAAGTTGAAAAAAAGAGTCCACTCAGCGATTGCGGGGTTGGGGCAATGGCCAAGTCGACTCCTCCCTTGGTCGGGCAAAATGGATACCATGATGAAGTAAGTAACAACTCACTTTTTGTTGACTTCCAATGAGGACCTATCATACACTGTAAGTGAGTAATCACTCATTTTAGATTTGGGAAGGCAGGATGGATTACCTGGGATCGGGATTCCTGACATCGCGAATCGCAGCAATAGAAGCAATTTCAAAAAGATGGAAATCTCATTGCGATGATGCAATGAATTGATTAGGCGATGTTTTTCCGGGGGAGCGGACCTTCAGGAGCCTGGCAAAGCGAAGGAACAGACCACAAGGACAACGCAGCTGGATGTTTGAGCGACAGCACATTTGCCCGCGCCCGTATCCGTTTCGAGGCGGACATTGAAAGGAAAGGTGACCAACCCATGAAATCGTATGTGTTATTTTTTGAACAAGTTGACCGTTCCAGTCTCCCTTATGTCGGGGGAAAGGGAGCCAACCTGGGTGAGCTGAGTAAGGCAGGCTTTCCGGTACCAGGTGGATTCTGTGTGACGACGTACGCGTATCGAGACTTTATCGCCACCAGTCCCGAAATGGTCTCTTTTTTAGATGAACTCAATGCGATGGACCCAAATGATTTCAATCAATTGCGGAAGTTGGGAGAGCGTATTCGTATCCATTTACAACAATTGGAGATCCCTTTTCATTTGAGAAATGAAATCATTCATGCCTGGGAATCGGTGGGGAAGGAGTATGCTTATGCCGTCCGTTCCAGTGCAACAGCTGAGGATCTGCCTACCGCTTCGTTTGCTGGACAGCAGGATACCTATTTGAACATTAAGGGGCAGGATGAACTGCTTCAACATATTCGAAAATGTTGGGCGTCTTTGTTTACAGATCGTGCTATTTCCTATCGAGCGAAAAATGGATTCGATCATCGTCAAGTCTACCTGTCTGTCGTGGTTCAACGGATGGTGAATCCGGAAATCTCAGGGATTTTGTTTACCGCTGATCCTGTAAATGGGAATCGCAAGGTAGTTTCCATCGATGCCAGTTTCGGATTGGGTGAAGCCATTGTATCCGGGATGGTATCGGCGGATCTATACAAAGTGAAGGACGGCCAAATCATTTACAAGAATATATCGGAAAAGAAAATCGCGATTGACTCACTGCCTGAAGGAGGTACAGTAAAAAAAGACTTACCACCGGATCAACAAACCAAACAAGCCCTGACGGACAGCCAAATTTTACGTTTGGCTGAGCTGGGAAAAAGAATTGAGAAACATTTTGGCTCCCCACAAGATATTGAGTTTTGTATTGAAAATGGAAAGATTTTTGTTGTCCAAAGCCGGCCGATCACGTCACTGTATCCTCTGCCTGACATTCCGCAAGAACCACTTCGTGTCATGTTCTCATTCGGCCATGTACAAATGATGACAGATGCTATGAAACCGATGGGGCTATCGGTCTTACGAACCGTTTTTCCGAAAAAAGTATTTGTAGAAGCAGGGGGACGTCTTTTTGTTGATCCCACGGAAGTGCTTCGTACCAAGCTAGGAAGAAAAATACTGCCAAAAGTATTTAAAAATTTATTTGATGAAGCATTCAGCCATGCTCTCAGTGAAGTCATTCAACGGCCGGAGTTTCTCCAAATTCCTCCAAAACTGGGTTTTGTTAAGTCAGCGCGTCGGTTCATGTCCCCCATCATAAAAGAGGTGTGGAAAAATCTTGTCAAGCGTGACCCGAAATTAGCAAAAAGCAAAGTGGAAAGCTTTATGCAGAAAAAGTGGACAGAAGTCCGTGAAGAATTGCAAGGTACAACCGGGACTAAACGCCTGGAAGCCGTTCAACATCAATTAAGCATTTTGGCAAAGGATGTGTTTCAGAACCTCTTTCCATACGTCATCTGTTTCCCGATCTCATTCCTCTTGTTAAAGAAAGCGCTCATTCGTTGGATTGGGGATGACAAAGAACTGTTTCTGTTAAATAAATCTCTTCCCGGCAACATCACCAGCGAAATGGGCCTGCAGATTGGCGATTTGGCTGATCTGGTTCGGGAATTGCCTGAAGTGGAAGAGTATCTGAAACATACGAATGACCAGACCTTCTATCAAGGGCTCTCAAACGTTCATGGGGGAGAGAAGTTTAAACGCGTTTTCGACGAATTTATTGCGAAATACGGACATAGATGCCCGGGTGAAATTGACCTGACAAGGCCACGCTGGCGTGAAGCACCTGTCCAACTGGTTCCTGCTATCCTGGGACATATGCGTAGCGTGAAGCCGGGAGAACATCGACAAAAATTCATCCAAGGAGAGCAGGAAGCCCAAGAAGCTGAGCAGCGAATTCTGGATCATGTGGGACGGAGCGGTCTTAAGTCCAAATGGATCAAACGCCTGATGGAGGTATACCGCCACATGGGCGGGCTTCGGGAGCACCCCAAATATCTGTTGACATTGATTTTGGACGAATGCAAAAAAGCCATTATGGCCGAAGCGGAAGAATTGGTAAAGAAAGGGGTTCTACAGCAAGCAGAGGATGTGTTTTACCTTACCCTGGACGAGTTGATTCAACTCTCAAAAGGGGAGTTTAAACAAGATGTCGTCTCATTTATTGCTGACCGGAAAGAAAAATATGAATGGCACCAAACATTGAAACCACCCAGATTGATGACGAGTGAAGGGGAGATGGTAACCGGTTCCCCCAGAAAAGGGGAATTTCCCGAAGGGGCGCTTATCGGAAACCCGGTTTCCGCAGGCGTTGTTGAAGGAAAAGCCCGGATCGTCCTGAAACCGGAAGAAGCCCATCTCAATGAAGGGGAAATTCTCGTTGCTCCGCATACCGATCCCGGTTGGACTCCTTTGTTTCAATCAGCCAAAGCATTGGTTACAGAGGTGGGCGGACTGATGACACACGGTGCCGTTGTGGCCCGGGAATACGGAATCCCGGCCGTGGTGGGAGTGGATGATGCCACCAAGAAAATCAAAGACGGGCAAATGATTCGTGTAGACGGAAACCAGGGTTTTGTGGAGATTTTGAGTGATGAAAATGGGTAAGCGTTATCATGTTTTTCAGCCAGTAATCGTGGCATGGCTCCTAGCGTACGTTTCTGTCGGGCCTCCAACATGGCTGGATCATGACGGTGCTGGGGATGAAAAAAGAAAAGACCCGCCAGATCAGGCGGGTTTATACCTTAAGTGCCTTTTTCTTGTACTCAGCAAATTCTTCTTCCGTCAAAACTCCCTCTTGAACAAGTTGGTATAATTCCATAATCTCATCTGCTTTTCTCTTCTTCACTTTTTCAATTGCCTTCTTCAAAGCGTGAGCAGTAGGGTTTTCAAAACTGCCTATTATGTCAAATCGTGCCTCATCTCGAGCATATTTGGAACGGGCGCCTTTTACCTTCAATTCGAAGTACCCATCTTTAAAAAACCTTGCTTCGAGCAATTGGACGAAATGAATCCTGTTTATAGGGAACACTTTGATTCCATAGTGTTTCCTTTCACTACCCCATCTTTTCTTGTGGTGAATCTCAACTGTCTGTTCTTTCACCACGACGGTTGCATAATGAAAGTCAAATGTTTTTTCCATGTTTTCGTTCACCTCCCCCCCCTTGTTTTGGTCGTTAATTTTACTTATTCGTAACATGCCCTTCCAAACACTCACTGTGCTATATTTAGTGCCAATAGTTATGCTGTTTCTGCCAGCAGTGGGGTGTGTTCGTTAGGGAGACTTACCCGGAAATAACGCTGAGAAGCAACATAGGGAGAACAGCTGGTCACAATCACCCGGGTTCCGTCACGCAGAAAACGTAAGGCCGTATGATAGCCGATCTTCGTCCTGCCCCCGGTTCCTTCTCGCAGGGTAAAGCTCCAACAGTCCGGCGTCTGATGTGGTTCAGCCATAGTTTTACCCATACACAAAAGAAACCCGCCCAGAAAAACTGGACGGGTTTCTTTTGATTTCTTCTCATTTTCGGTTACGTCAATTAGGCGAGAAAGAATTAGATACTTCAACGTGCGCCTTCCATTCCCAAGGGGCATTAACCCGGTTATGTTTGCAGGACTTAAGTGGTATTACCATGATGATATATCACCCCGATCCGATCAGACCCGGGGGTCCAGAACCCTTGCCGTCACGCCCCGAAGGTAACGCCGGCTGCCAGGGGTTCTAGCTTATTTGAGGAAAAATCCACGTATGGAATGCATGTGCTACTCCGTTCTGGTCGTTGGTGAGGGTGGTATGACGACACACCTGCCGGATGGCCGGATCGGCGTTGCCCATGGCGATTCCCAGTCCGACGGCAGTCAGCATGGACCAGTCGTTTTCGCTGTCACCGATGGCGGCGGTTTCCTCCATCCGTATCCCCAAACGTTCTGCTAGCCAACGGAGTGCAATCCCCTTTTGTGACTCGCGGGAGGTAATCTCCAATGAACCTGCGCCGGATGAGAATGCGATCAACTCCTCAAACTGATAGGTCCATTCCCGAATGCTTTTCAGTTGTTCCTCCGAGGTGGAAAAACACAAGAACTTGTGAACCCGCCAGTCTGGGAGCAACGAATCGTCCGCAAGCTCCGTCAGCCCCTGTTGATGGAGTTGGAGTTGGGACATGTGCCAAAGTGCGGCTTGTGACTCTGAACGGGCGGCCGCCTCGATGAGGGCCGATTCCTCCGCTAGACGGTGTTGCCCTTCACGTGAAGAGAAAATTCCTTGTTGGGTGTAAATTTGGTAGTAAATACCCGTGTTTTTTAGCATATCCCATACGGATTCCACTAGTGGCTTTGGAAGGAAGACGTTACGGATACACTCGCCTTCCCACTCGACCACAGCACCGTTGACGGCGATGACCGGACAGGACAATCCCGCCGCCTTGAGCAATCGTTTGGCATCGGAGAGGGAACGTCCGGTAGCGATCACAACCGTGATGCCGCGCGCTTGGGCTTCCCGGATCGCTTCGGCATTCGCCCGGTGAATGGTGCCGTCCGTGCCGAGCAAGGTGCCGTCCAAATCGATGGCTGTTAATTTCAAGGATATTTCCCCCTTTTGCCTTGAGTGTACATTCTGAAATGCTTTTCAGGTCAAGAGGCAAATCGGGAAAATGATCGGTTCTGCGGGGAATCCCGTGAGCGGTTTGCATATGATAAAAAGTGTGAAGTTTCAATTTAGCATGATCTTCCGAATAATTGCTATTGCATTGAAAAGCGCCTCGGGTTATCTTAGAAATGAAGGCGTTTTCATTTTTCGGCGAGTTTCGAACGAGCGCTCGATCAATATTTGCTTTTGGAGGTGGCCGTTGTGACGACGGAAACCGTGGTGTTGGGCGGTGCCCGCACACCGTTCGGGAAATTCGGTGGTGCTTTGAAGGAGATTTCCGCCGTAGAGCTGGGAGGCATCGCGATTCGCGGAGCATTGGAACGTGCCGGGATTCCGGGTGAAGCGGTGGAGGAAGTGATCATGGGTATGGTCCTGCAGGGCGGGGCGGGCCAGATTCCCTCCCGGCAAGCGGCGCGCCATGCGGGGTTGCCTTGGGATGTGCAGACGGAGACGATCAACAAGGTGTGTGCATCAGGATTGCGGAGTGCAACATTGGCGGATCAGGTGATCCGGTCCGGCGGGGCGCAAGTGATTGTGGCGGGTGGCATGGAGAGCATGAGCAATGCTCCCTATATTGTGCCGTCAGGGCGTTGGGGACAACGCATGGGTGACGGGAAGCTGGTCGATCTGATGATTCATGACGGTTTGTGGTGTGCGTTTGACGATGTTCACATGATTGTTCACGGCAGCAATGTGGCGGCGGAGTACGGGGTATCACGCGAAGAACAGGATCGTTGGGCTCTGCGCAGTCACGAGCGGGCGATCGCAGCGATTGAGTCGGGCAAATTGGGGGAAGAGATCGTCCCCGTCACGGTGAAGACAAAGAAGCATGAGGCGGTGGTAGAGACGGATGAATCCCCCCGGCGGGACACTTCGCTGGAAAAACTAGCAACGCTTTCGCCGGTTTATTTGAAAGACGGCACCATCACTGCGGGAAATGCTCCCGGTGTGAATGATGGCGCGGCAGCGTTAGTACTGTCCTCTGCGGACAAGGCGCGGGAGCTGGGGGCTGAGCCGTTGGCCAAGATCGTCGGGCATGCGGCAGTGGCGATGGAAGCACGGTATTTCCCCATCACCCCGGCGCATGCGATTCAAAAGTTGTTGAAGCAACATGATCTGAAGCTGGATGACATCCACCTGTTTGAAGTGAACGAAGCGTTTGCAGCCGTCGTTTTGTCTAACGGAAAAATCCTGGGTTGGGATGAAGAAAAGGTGAATGTCAACGGCGGGGCAATCGCGTTGGGTCACCCGATCGGCGCCAGTGGTGCGCGAATCCTGCTCACGCTGATTCATGAATTGCGTCGGCGCGGTGGCGGCTGGGGAGTAGCGGCCATTTGCAGCGGTTCGGCGCAAGGAGATGCCGTATTGGTCAAGGTGGATTGATGTTCAGATAGTGCATTTCTCAGGGCGTGTCCGGTGAGCGACTTACCAAGACCGACCGAGCGAAGGATCGGAAAGCGCAGGAATGGAATCGCGGGCAAGTTCCTCTAAACGAAGCGTACTTTGTCCGTGTCCTACCGCTTCGAGTCGGAGCGCCATGCTCTGCTTCCTTTGAGATCACAGGTGAGGCGAACAGAGAAAGCAATGTGAGGAATACATTGATCAGACACGTCCCAGTAAGATGAAAAAAACACCGCAGAAAGGGGATATGCATGGATATCCAACGCGTCAGCGTGATCGGCGCCGGTCAGATGGGGAGCGGTATCGCCCAAGTGGCGGCGCAGTCCGGCCTCCATGTAACGTTGGTGGACGTCGATGAAGCGCGGGTAAACAAGGGGCTGCAGACGATTGAGAAAAACCTGGGGCGCCAACAGGAAAAGGGACGGCTCACCGAAGAGCAAAAGGGGGAGATCCTGGGGCGCTTGCATCCGATGACCGATTTGGCCGCGGCCGTGGCCGAGGTGGACCTGGTCATCGAGGCGGTAGTGGAAAACAAGCAGGTGAAGGCGGATCTCTTTCGTCAGCTGGATGAACATGCCCCAGCGCACACGATTTTGGCGACGAACACCTCGTCGCTGCCGATCACGGAGATTGCAGCGGCCACCAAGCGGCCGGAAAAAGTGATTGGGATGCATTTTATGAACCCGGTGCCGGTGATGAAGTTGGTTGAGGTGATTCGCGGTCTGGCCACCTCGGATGAAACCTTTCGTGTAGTGGATCGTTTGGCTCGCCATATGGGGAAAACGCCGGTCGAAGTGCAAGACTTCCCCGGTTTCGTTTCCAATCGGGTACTCATGCCGATGATCAATGAGGCCATCTATGCGGTGTATGAAGGGGTAGCCACCCCTGAAGCAATTGACGAAGTGATGAAACTGGGCATGAACCATCCGATGGGCCCACTCACCTTGGCTGACTTCATCGGATTGGACACGTGCCTGTACATCATGGAAACGCTGTATGAGGGATTCGGTGACAGCAAGTATCGTCCGTGCCCCTTGCTCAGAAAATATGTGGCGGCCGGTTGGCTGGGGCGCAAGACGGGACGTGGGTTTTACGTTTACGAATGAGGAAAACGGAAGGCCGGGTGTTGGCGGCTGTATGTAGCAATCCGGGAGCGAAAGAGTATCGCGCATCCGGAATCGGGATCAGTTAGCGGATCGGTTTGAGCAGCTTAGCAGTTCTTCCTCGTCGGGCGCAGGGTCACCAGCTGTGAAAACAAGGCTGGTGATGGGTTCCGGAAACGCCCTGGCAGCCCAGAGGAAACCATGTTGCCCGGCATTCCGTCGAAGGAGGAAGAGGGATATGCATTTCCAGTTCACATCCGAACAAAATATGTTGCGCCAGATGGTACGGGAATTTGCCCAAACCGAAATCCTGCCCATGGTTCAGGAAATGGATGAACAAGACACGTTTCCTCGCAAGATCGTGGACAAAATGGCGGAATTGGGGCTGATGGGGATTCCGATTCCGGAAGAGTGGGGCGGTGCCGGCGCCGATTTCATCTCCTACATTTTGGCCTTGGAGGAAATCTCCAAGGTGAGTGCTTCCGTCGGTGTCATTCTGGCCGTACACACCTCAGTGGGAACGATGCCGATCCTGCGCTATGGTAACGAAGAGCAAAAGAAAACCTATGTTACACGGTTGGCACGTGGCGAATACCTGGGGGCGTTTGCGCTGACGGAGCCCTCGGCCGGTTCCGATGCCGCCCGGATTCGCACGACGGCGCGCCGGGTTGGTGACAAATATGTCCTGAACGGCAGCAAGGTGTTCATCACTAACGCAGGTGAGGCGGATGTGTACGTCACGTTTGCCGTGACCGATTCGGACAAGGGAACCAAAGGTATATCCGCGTTTATCGTGGAGAAAGACACACCCGGATTCTCGGTTGGCAAAAAAGAAAGAAAGATGGGGTTGAACGGCTCCAACACGTCCGAGCTGATCTTTGACAATGCGGAAGTCCCCGCATCCAACCTGCTGGGAAAGGAAGGGCAGGGTTACGAAATCGCGCTGTCCAATCTGGCGGGGGGACGGATCGGGATCGGGGCACAGGCGTTGGGTATCGCCACAGGGGCCTACGAGCACGCATTGGCGTATGCAAAGGAACGAGTGCAGTTCGGCCAACCGATCGCCAAACTTCAGGCGATTCAGTTCAAGCTGGCGGATATGGCCACCGCCATTGAGGCGGCCCGATTGTTGATCTACCGGGCTGCGTATCTGCGTCAACAGGGACACCCTTGCAAACGGGAAGCGTCAATGGCCAAACTGTTTGCAACCGATACGGCCATGAAAGTTACTACGGAAGCGATCCAGGTGTTCGGCGGGTACGGGTACACACGGGAGTATCCGGTGGAGCGGTTGTTCCGGGATGCCAAAGTGACGCAGATCTATGAAGGCACCAACGAGATTCAACGCCTCGTCATCGCATCGACGTTGTTGGAGGACTAGAATGTGTCTGGTTATATCCGTAATGGGGCAATGTTTTCCCAGGCGAGCGACAAGACCTAAGCCCGGCCAAGCGGAACGGTTATGATCTGCTTCCTTGTAAAGGAAAGACGGAGCAAGCCAGGAAAGCAATGCGAACAGTATTCACCAGACACTCCCTTGCGGGATGCGGGATCAGAAAGAGACGGAGTGGAGAGAAACCGATGAACGGACCTGTCATCCCGCAACGGGATATCAATGAGGGAAGCGGGGGAGAGCGCATGGATTTTCAGCTGAGCGAAGAGCATGTGATGATGCAGAAGATGGTGCGGGAGTTTGCATTGAAGGAAGTGGCGCCGACGGCAGCTGAGCGGGACGAACAAGAGAGATTTGACCGTACTATTTTCGACAAGATGGCCGAGCTGGGTTTGACGGGAATCCCGTGGCCGGAGGAAGTGGGAGGGGGTGGAGCTGATTTCCTCAGTTACGTGATTGCCGTGGAGGAACTTTCACGCGTGTGCGCTTCCACCGGTGTCACGCTGTCCGCCCACATTTCGCTGGCCAGCTGGCCCATCTTCACATTCGGCACCGATGAGCAGAAAGAACGGTTTTTGCGTCCGCTGGCGGAGGGAACGAAAATCGGCGCGTACGGCCTGACCGAACCCGGTTCCGGGTCGGATGCCGCAGGGATGAAGACGACCGCTGTGCGCGACGGGGACGAATATGTGTTGAATGGGAGCAAGATTTTCATCACCAACGGAGGAGAAGCCGAAATCTATGTCGTGTTTGCGGTGACCGACCCCACCAAGAAGCACCAAGGCATCACAGCCTTCATCGTGGAAAAGGGGACTCCGGGGTTTTCCTTCGGCAAAAAAGAAAAAAAATTGGGCATTCGCTCCTCCCCCACACTGGAGATTCTCTTTGACAACTGCCGGATTCCGGTGGAAAACCGTCTGGGGGAAGAAGGGGAAGGTTTCAAAATCGCCATGAAAACGTTGGACGGCGGGCGCAACGGCATCGCCGCCCAAGCAGTCGGGATCGCTCAGGGAGCGTTGGATGCCGCGCTGGCGTATGCCAAGGAACGGGTGCAATTTGGTCAGCCGATCGCCAAATTGCAAGCGATTCAATTCAAGTTGGCGGATATGGCCACCAAAATCGAGGCGGCGCGTCTGCTCACCTATCAGGCGGCATGGTTGGAGTCCCAGGGGCTTCCTTACGGAAAGGCATCGGCGATGGCCAAAATGTTTGCTGCTGATGTGGCGATGGAAGTGACCACTGAGGCGGTGCAGGTGTTCGGCGGATACGGGTATACGCGGGAGTATCCGGTGGAGCGCATGATGCGCGATGCGAAGATCACGCAAATCTATGAGGGCACCAACGAAATACAACGAGTGGTCATCGCCAATCACCTGCTGAAATCCTAAAGGGTGGTGGCCATGAACGCGTGGGTGCGGGACATCCGGCAGAGAAACCGGCGAGCGATCGCCAGAGCCATCACCTGTCTGGAGAGTGGTGAGGAACAGCAACGGACGGCATTGTTGGAAGCCCTCTATCCGCACACCGGCCGGGCTTGGGTGATCGGGTGGACCGGTCCGCCTGGGGCGGGCAAAAGTACGCTGACCGATCGGATGATTCGCCATTTACGCGAACAGGGATGGACCGTGGGTGTGATCGCAGTGGACCCCACCAGCCCGTTTACCGGCGGAGCGCTTTTGGGCGACCGTGTGCGGATGACCGCCCACGCACTGGACGAGGGTGTTTTTATCCGGAGCATGGGATCGCGCGGCAGTCTGGGCGGGTTGTCCCGAGCAACGGGGGAAGCGGTTCGGGTGTTGGATGCGGCCGGTTACGATGTGATTTTCGTGGAAACCGTCGGAGTGGGGCAGTCCGAGGTGGACATCATGCATATGGCGGATACCGTGGCGTTGGTCGTCACGCCCGGGGCGGGTGACACGATCCAAGTGTTCAAAGCAGGCATCATGGAAATCGCCGACCTGTTCGTAGTGAACAAAGCGGATCTGGACGGCGCCCGCAAACTGATCGCCCAACTGGAAGAGATGCTGGACATCGCCAAGCATGATCACGCTTGGCGCCCGCCCATCGTACCCACGGTATCGACACGGGGACAGGGGATGGATCTGTTGTGGGAAGCGCTGACAGCACACCGGGATTTCCTCGAACAATCCGGTGAATGGAATCGACGCCGTCTTCGCCGTTTGCGTCGGGAGGTGCTGGCCATCATGGAGCAACGTTTGCATCGGGAGCTTCAGTCTTGGTTATCCCGTCCCGAGGCTGCAACCGATCTGGACCGCGTCGAACGAAGGGAAATCGGACCGCATCAGGTGGCGGATCAGTGGTGGAGTCGTATACGAGGCAAGCGCGATGGAGGAGATCATTCCGAATAAAGGAGGGGTGCGGATGCCGCAGCATCGCAAACCGATCCCTTCCGAGATCAAGAACCCCAAGCTGGTAGAAGAGCGGCGGCGGCAAATCATTCGCGGTGCGGTGGATTTGTTTGTCCGAAAGGGATTCCACAAGACGACCACACGCGAAATCGCACGGGAATGCGGCTTCAGCATCGGTACGATGTACGAATACATTCAAACCAAAGAAGACGTATTATACCTGGTGTGCGACGACATCCACACTGAGCTGGAAAAACGGCTGAAAGAAGCGGTGGATGAGGAAGCCACCGGGAGGGACAATCTGGTGCGTGCCGTGGCTCATCACTTTCGCGTGATGGACGAAATGAGTGACTATGTGCTGTTGATCTATCAGGAAACCAAATCATTGCCCAAGGAAGCACTTCGCTACGTCTTGCAAAAAGAAGAAGAGATTACGTCCCTGTTTGAACGGATATTGGAGAAGGGAATCGCCGACGGGACTCTTCATCTGGAGCCTTCCTCGGTCAAACTGATGGCCCAGCAGATCATGGTGATGGGGCAAATGTGGACGTTTCGCCGGTGGGCACTCCGAAAGTATTACAACTTGGAAGAATACATCCGCTTGCAGACAGCGTTGTTGCTGAGGGGGTTGACAACACCGACAGGAGGTGATTGCCATGACGGCAACCGAGGTTTACCGTCCCAGACATGCGGTGCGGTTCGTGACGGCGGCCAGTCTGTTTGACGGGCATGACGCTTCCATCAACCTGTTCCGCCGTCTGTTGCAGGCATCCGGTGTGGAAGTGATCCACCTGGGGCACAACCGTTCGGTGGATGAAATCGTGAGGGCGGCAATTCAGGAGGATGTGCAGGGCATTGCCGTTTCCTCTTATCAAGGCGGGCATATGGAGTTTTTCAAGTATATGATCGATCTGCTCAAAGAACGGGGAGCGGAACACATCCGCGTGTTCGGCGGCGGCGGAGGTGTGATCGTTCCCAGCGAAATCCGGGAGTTGGAAGCGTACGGCGTGGCCAAGATCTTCTCCCCTGACGACGGGATGAAAATGGGGTTGCAAGGCATCATCAACCACATGGTGAAGGAATGCGACTTCCCCACCGTGGAGCAGGTGACATGGGAATTGGAAAAACTGCCGGAAGCCGATCCGCGTGCCATTGCCCGCCTGATAACCTTGGCCGAACATGTGGCGGAGGATCGGGAAGGACGTGAGGCGGTGGCGTCCACACTGGCGGAATTGACAGAGTCCGCTGCCGAGGTCGGGTTTGTTCCGGTGGTGGGCATCACCGGAACCGGAGGTGCCGGGAAAAGTTCACTCACTGACGAGTTGGTGCGACGGTTCCTGGAAGATTTCCCGGGAAAAAAAGTGGCCGTACTCTCCATCGACCCGTCCAAACAACGCACAGGAGGTGCATTACTCGGTGACCGCATTCGCATGAACGCGGTACACCACCCGCGTGTGTACATGCGGAGCTTGGCAACGCGGCGCAACCGGTCTGAGCTCAGTGCGGCCACCCGCGACGCAATCGCCATCGTCAAACGGGCGGGATACGACCTGGTGATCGTGGAAACAAGCGGGATCGGTCAAGGGGATGCGGACATTACGCAAGTAAGCGATCTGTCTCTGTATGTGATGACGTCAGAGTTTGGCGCACCGTCCCAATTGGAAAAAATCGAGATGCTGGATTACGCCGACTTGATCGCCATCAACAAATTCGACCGCAAAGGATCGGAAGACGCGTTGCGCGACGTAAAGAAACAATGGCGTCGCAATCACAGGCAATTTGATTTGCCGGATGAGAAAATCCCGGTTTACGGCACCATGGCCAGTCGGTTCAACGATCCGGGCACCAATGTGTTGTACCGGGCTCTCATCGACAAGCTGAACGAGAAGTTCGATCTCGGCTGGGAATCCTCCATGGACGTGACGGGACAACAAGTGGAAGTCCGCCACATCATCCCGCCGGAGAGGACGCATTATCTGCGGGATATCGCCAACACGGTGCGAAATTATCGCAAATGGGTGGAGGAACAGACGGAACTCGCCCGTCGGTTGTTCCAACTGCATGGCGCCCGCGAGTGGCTGGCGAAGGAAACGACGTCGGAAGCTCCGCTGAAACCGTTGGATGAGGCAATCCGGAAAATCGAGGAACAACTGGACCCCTATTGCAAAAAACTGATCGAAGAGTGGCCGAAGGTCAAGGAAATGTACCGGCAGGATGAATTCGTGTTCAAAGTGCGGGACCGGGAGGTCCGCATGCCGTTGTACCACGAGACGCTGGCCGGGAGCAAAATTCCGAAGATCGCCCTTCCCCGTTACGAGGATTGGGGGGAAATCCTGCGCTGGTGTCTGCTTGAGAACGTGCCGGGACGTTTCCCCTACACCGCGGGCGTTTTCCCGCTGAAACGGACGGACGAGGACCCCAAACGGCAATTCGCGGGGGAAGGGACACCGCAACGGACCAACCGCCGATTCCACTACTTGTCGAAAAATGATCCGGCCAAACGGTTGTCCACCGCGTTTGACAGCGTCACCCTGTACGGCGAAGACCCGGACGAGCGGCCGGATATTTACGGTAAAATCGGGGAGTCCGGGGTGAGCATCTGCACGTTGGACGACATGAAGGAACTGTACAAGGGATTCGACCTGTGTTCACCCAATACCAGCGTCTCGATGACGATCAACGGGCCGGCTCCGATCATTCTGGCGATGTATTTCAATACGGCTATTGATCAGCAGGTGGAAAAATTCCGCGAAGCGCACGGTCGCGAACCTTCCGCAGAGGAATATGAATCGATCAAGGCAAAGACGCTGCAATCGGTGCGCGGAACGGTGCAGGCGGACATTCTGAAAGAGGACCAGGGGCAAAACACCTGCATTTTCTCCACGGAGTTCGCGCTGAAGATGATGGGGGACATCCAGGAGTATTTCATCCAAAACCGCGTGCGCAACTACTACTCCGTCAGCATCAGCGGATACCACATCGCCGAGGCCGGCGCCAATCCGATCACCCAGTTGGCGTTTACGCTGGCAAACGCGTTCACCTACGTGGAATATTACCGCAGCCGCGGCATGAATGTGGATGACTTCGCCCCCAACCTGTCATTCTTCTTCAGCAACGGGCTGGATGCGGAGTATTCGGTGATCGGCCGGGTGGCCCGTCGTATCTGGGCGGTGGTGATGAAACGGTTGTACGGAGCAAACGAACGCAGCCAAAAGTTGAAATACCACATTCAAACTTCGGGCCGTTCCCTGCACGCACAGGAAATCGATTTCAATGACATCCGCACCACATTGCAGGCGCTCATGGCCATCTACGATCAATGCAACTCCCTGCACACCAACGCTTACGACGAGGCGATCACCACGCCGACCGAAGAATCGGTCCGCCGGGCGATGGCGATCCAGCTCATCATCACCAAGGAGTTGGGATTGGCCAAAAACGAAAATCCGTTGCAAGGATCGTTCATCATCGAAGAGCTGACCGATTTGGTGGAAGAGGCCGTGTTGGCCGAATTTGAGCGGATCTCTGACCGGGGCGGCGTCCTGGGAGCGATGGAGACGCAGTATCAGCGGAGCAAAATCCAGGAGGAGTCCCTCTACTACGAAACCAAAAAGCATTCCGGCGAACTGCCGATCATCGGTGTCAACACGTTCCTCAACCCGAATCCGCCGGAAGAGCCGGAATTGGAACTGACCCGCGCCACACCGGAAGAAAAGGAATCACAAATCCGCCGCTTGCGCGAATTCCATGAACGGCACAAAGATGTGGCCCCTGCCGCTCTCGCCCGTCTAAAGCAGGTAGCAAGAGAAAACGGCAACATCTTCGCCGAGTTGATGGAAACGGTGAAGGTGGCCAGCCTGGGGCAGATTACCGCAGCATTGTATGAGGTGGGAGGTCAATACCGGCGAAACATGTGAACCCTGGGAAAGAAAAAAAGGGAGCCGTTTTCACCATCCGGCAGTGTCAACCGGAGGTGAACAACGGCTCTATCACTGTTTGTCAGCGGATTCGCCTCCCGGAGGGGGAGGCATTCGTTCGCCATCCGACAGGAGGAGATGAGGAAAAACACGTCTGCTCAGCTAAAAGTGAATCAGCGGACCGGGTGATGGCGACTGATGACGGATCAGTCACTCGGAAGTGGATTTCCACTCATCGACAAGCGGCATGGCGGCTAATCCGGTCAAGAGAATGATGAGCGGAAATACCAACTGCTGCAACACGCTCCCCCTCCTCTGATATGGGGTGTGTGCAGAAATCATGATAGCGTGACAATGTTAACCCCCAGTCAAGACGGAATCAAGATTTCACAAAGTTGCAACCACCTTCCTGATTTTTTCCATTTTCAAGGGATCTCAGGTTGACTTCCCTTTTTGTTTGGTTAAAATAGACGTACGGACCAAGAACGTTGGCGGCTCAAGGACAATGCGTACGGAAGGAAGTGTCCAATGATGAGCGGGAAACTAGCTTCCTTGACACCCGAAGAAATCCGAGAGACGGCGATGGTCGATCTCGTTTACGAGTTGTTGTACGAAAAGGGCGAACCGATGCTGTACCGTGATCTTTATCAGGAAGTGGCCCGGTTGAAAGGGTTCACGGAAGAGGAGATGACGCGCTATATCGCGCAATTATACACCGAGATCAATATCGATGGCCGGTTTATCTGTGTTGGCAAAAGCTTGTGGGGTCTGAAAAAATGGTATCCCACCGAACAGGCCACCGATTCCGCCGTTCAGGCCAATGTGAAAGACGACTTTGACGAAGATCTGGAAGAGGATCTGTTTGAAGAGGAAGAGGATGAACTGTTCGACGACGAAAATCTGGATGAAGACGATGTTTTCGACGACGAGGAATATGAAGAACTTGATGAGGAAGAGGTAGAAGAAGCGGAGGAAGAAGACGAAGACCTGATATGAGGACCGGAAACGCCGGTCCCTTTTGCCGCCCATGCTGATCTTGGCTGTTGACAAAGCTTCCTCCAAAAAGGTAAACTACTTTCTGGGCTAATTGTTCGGATATAACCCGATACCGTGTAGTCGCGAATGTGAGAAGCGCCCCCTGATCAGGGTGGCGCTTTTTCTATTTTCCGTGAAAATGGGAATCCTGAGTGCATGGAGGGAAAGATCGATGACGACCAAATTCATCTTTGTCACCGGCGGTGTGGTTTCGTCACTGGGAAAAGGGATCACAGCGGCTTCTTTGGGCCGATTGCTCAAAAACCGCGGTCTGAAAGTGACGATTCAAAAATTTGACCCGTACATCAACGTGGACCCTGGGACGATGAGCCCGTATCAGCATGGCGAGGTATTTGTCACCGACGATGGGGCGGAAACAGATCTGGACCTGGGCCATTATGAACGGTTCATTGATATCAATTTATCCAAAAACAGCAACGTGACGACCGGAAAAATCTACTCTGCAGTAATCAACAAGGAACGGCGGGGGGATTATCTCGGGGGAACGGTGCAGGTGATTCCTCACATCACCAACGAGATCAAGGATCGGGTGTTTCGTGCGGCTCGGGAGACCCACCCGGACGTTGTGATCACGGAGATCGGCGGAACGGTGGGAGACATTGAGAGCCTGCCGTTTTTGGAGGCGATCCGCCAGATCAAAAGCGATGTGGGTCGGGAACACGTCATGTACATCCATTGCACATTGATTCCGATGTTGTCGGCCAGCGGGGAACTGAAGACCAAGCCGACCCAACACAGCGTCAAGGAATTGCGCAGTATCGGCATTCAGCCCAATGTCATCGTCTGTCGCACCGAGCATCCGCTGTCCGACGATTTGAAGAGGAAAATCGCTCTCTTTTGCGACATCGATCCTGAAGCGGTCATCGAAGCGAGAGACGCTGAAACGCTGTATGAGGTACCGCTGATGCTGCAGGCGGAAGGACTGGATGATATTGTCATCAAACATCTGGGGCTGAAGTGTGGCGAAGCGGACATGACCGAATGGATCGCACTGGTCAACAAGGTGAAAAACCTCTCCCATGTCACCAAAATTGCGATTGTCGGCAAGTACGTGGCGCTGCACGATGCCTACATGAGCGTGGTGGAAGCCCTGCGTCACGCCGGCTTCTATAATGATACCGACATTGACGTGATGTGGGTCAACTCCGAGGAAGTCAACGACCAAAACGTGGCCGAACTTCTCGGGGAAGCAGACGGAATCCTGGTGCCTGGTGGATTCGGCGATCGCGGTACGGAGGGGAAAATTATCGCCACCCGTTATGCACGGGAAAACAACATTCCGTTTTTGGGAATCTGTCTGGGCATGCAAATGGCTTGCGTGGAAGGGGCGCGCAACTTGTTGCAGCTGGAGGGGGCCAACAGCTCCGAGATCGATCCCGAAACACCCCATCCGATTATCGATCTGTTGCCGGAACAAAAAGAGATCGAAGATCTGGGCGGTACCATGCGGCTCGGGTTGTATCCCTGCAAACTGGCGCCCGATTCGCTGGCGCAAAAAGCGTACGGCAACGGTCTCGTTTACGAACGGCATCGCCACCGTTACGAGTTCAACAATGAATACCGCGAAGATCTGGAAAAAGTGGGCTTCCGATTCTCCGGCACCTCCCCGGATGGACGGTTAGTGGAAATCATCGAGCTGACCAACCATCCGTGGTTCGTGGCCACCCAGTTCCATCCGGAATTCCGTTCCCGCCCGAACCGGCCGCATCCGTTGTTCCGCGACTTTGTCCATGCCGCATTGAAGCTGAAACTGTCCCAGGTGGAAGTGTAACGGAATCAAGTGGATGGAAGGCGGGTTGTGTTGCGGGTGATTTCCTATAAAGCGAAGCGGACCGATTGATCAGATATAACCTCAACCACTTTGCAGTCTCAGGGCGCTAGATGCGCCCTTTTCATTTTTGTCCAAAATGTGAAAGGAAGTATTGCCAATCGCGGAGTATAACCCATATAATGACGATAGAATAATCTGATGATTTTAACTAATAGAGTAAATGTGAGCGTAAACATAACATGTATGCTTGGAGAAGGGAGAGGGGTAAAGTGAAACCGCAAGCGCAGTTCAAGGGTCAGGCGCGCACCAACAGAGAAGAGAGTGCACGCAAACACGTTTGGTCATTCTTTTGGATGATGGTGCTGACTGCGGCATCATTTATCGCCGTGGGAATGAAACTGCTTCCGATGGCGATCGTTGTTCCCTTGATCGTCTTTTTCGCTTGCACCCAAGTGGTTCTCCAACTATTCACCTTTATGCATATGGATCAGAAAGGACACGCCATCCCGATCATCTTTATCTCACTCGGAATTGTGATCGCCGTCGTCTCAGTCATTGGCTTGCAATTACTTTGAGTGTGGAGCCCAGGAAGGATTCCCCGCAAGACACCCTCATGCATTCTGACGTTCTGCTTCGGCAGAACTTTTTTCTCGCGCTTTTTTTGGATGTGGTCGGCAGGATTCGAATGATGCGGACACGAAATATTACGTATAACAATGAAATCGTTAGTGTGCAACTTGGGGCATCCCCGCGGATTCCGAGATGTCGGACTGGCCGGATCAATCCCGGGGTGTCCAACCATGTAAGGACTTGGACTTGAATGATTCCCAATTTTCCATCCATTATCGATGCCTTACCCGGGATAAGGGGGTGAACGGAAGGGAGTCATGGCAAACCAAGTCGACGTCAACACAAGGGTGCCGACACTGACGGATCGACTCCGGTGGACACGGAATGCTGGAGGCCCATGAGCATGGAGAAGGAAAAGGAGGGACGGTAGTTGTCCAATCCGAATAAAAAGGTATTGGTGGTAGATGATCAATACGGCATACGGGTGCTGTTGAAAGAAGTGTTTGCGCGCGACGGCTTTTCCATCTTCCAAGCCGCTGATGGCAAAGCGGCTTTGGAAATCATTCAGAGTGAGCGTCCGGACCTTATATTGTTGGACATGAAAATGCCAGGTATGGATGGCATCGAACTCTTGCGTCAACTGCGCCCGATCCATCCCACAGCCAAAGTGATCATGATGACTGCCTACGGCGAGTTGGATGTGGTTGCAGAAGCTTCCAAATTGGGAGCGCTTGCTCACTTTACCAAGCCGTTCGATATCGAAGAGCTTCGTTCAGAGGTGATTAAACAGTTGGCGTCTTGACAATCCAGACGGCTGGATCACCAAGACACTCTCCTTTGGTGGCTGCGGGCTTTCAGTGGTGGGAAAACGGGTGAATCAGCCGGGGATCCCCTTCTTTAAAATGGCAGAAGGGATGAAAGGCGCCTTTTTTTTGGCCGGATCTGAGAGGGGGGCACAACATGAATAAAATCACGGCAACGATACGTGTGCGGATGTCACAAGCGGATGCGCATTATAGCGGAAATCTGGTAGACGGTGCCCGGATCTTGGCTTTGTTTGGTGATGTGGCGACCGAACTGTTGATCCGTCATGACGGGGATGAAGGTCTGTTTGTGGCGTATGAGTCCGTCGAGTTTTTGGCTCCCGTTTATGCCGGAGATTTCATCGAAGCAGTGGGAACGATCGAGAAAGTGGGTAACACATCCCGCAAAATGACCTTCACCGCTTACAAAGTGATTGAGGCCAACATCGATCCAGCAGTACCTTCCGCTGCGCGGATACTGACGGAGCCGTTGGTAGTAACCAGAGCCGCAGGTACTTGCGTCGTACCAAAAGATCGTCAGCGCGGGGGGCTGTGACATGGACAAACTGATGATCACTGCCGCACTGGTGGGAGCGGAAGTAACCCGCGAAAATACGCCGCATCTGCCTGTCACACCAGAAGAAATCGGCATCGCGGCAGCTGAAGCACATGCCGCGGGAGCCGCGATCGCGCATATCCATGTACGTAATGCGGAGGGTAGGCCCAGTCAGAATAGGGAGTTGTATCGTCAGGCCATTGAGGAAATCCGCAAGCGTTGCGACATCATAGTGCAGGTGTCGACTGGTGGGGCTGTGGGGATGAGTGCGGAGGAGCGGCTGCAACCGGTCACGCTGGCGCCGGAAATGGCCACTTTGACGACGGGTACTGTCAATTTCGGACGGGATGTGTTTTTCAACCCGCCGGAAATGGTGGAGCAATTCGCGGAAACGATGCAGCAATATGGAGTACGCCCAGAGTTCGAGATTTTCGATGTGGGAATGATTGCCAATGCACAGCGGTTGGTAAAAAAAGGACTGGTCACGGGTCATCTTCATTTTGATTTCGTCATGGGTGTACCGGGGGGCATTCCGGCTACGGCTGAACATCTTCTGCACATGGTCCGCCAACTGCCGGAAGGGGCGACATGGACTGTTGCCGGTATTGGCAGAGCGCAATTGCCCATGTCGGTGTTGGGGATTGTATTGGGTGGGCATGTTCGTGTCGGTTTGGAAGATAATATTTATTACCGAAAGGGTGAGTTGGCGACGAACGCCCAGTTGGTGGCGCGTGTGGTACGCATCGCTCAAGAGTTGGGGCGGGAGATCGCCACGCCCGATGAGGCGCGGGCAAAACTGGGGATTCGTCGTTGACGGGAATCCCCTTTTTCTGTCGGGAATGTTATAATGGCAGAGGAATATCAAGGAAACAGACAGAGGAGGATCACTATGCCGCTCGTACCTATGACAGAATTTTTGCCTCGCGCGAAACGGGAAGGTTTTGCTGTTGGGCAATTCAACATGAACAACTTGGAGTTTACGCAAGCCATCATCCAAGCAGCCAAAGAAGAGCGTTCTCCGCTTATTTTCGGCGCCAGTGAAGGAGCCATCAAATACATGGGTCTGAAAAACGTGGTGGCGCTTGCTCGGGTGGCCGCGGAGGAAGCGGGTGTTCCGGTTGCGCTGCACTTGGATCACGGCAGCAGTTTTGAAATGGTGATGAAATGTATCCAAGCCGGCTTCTCGTCCGTGATGTTCGATGGTTCCCACTATCCGCTGGAAGAGAACATCCGCCTGACCAAAGAAGTGGTGAAAGCGGCCCATGCCGTCGGGGTTTCCGTAGAAGGCGAGCTGGGTACGATCGGTGGGGTGGAAGACGATCTGAGCGTTGATGAAGAAGATGCGCAACTGGCCAACCCTGACGACGCCATCCGCTTCTGGGAAGAGACAAAAGTGGATGCGATGGCGATCGCTGTGGGTACGGCACATGGAATGTACAAAGGGGAACCGAAAATCCGCTTCGACATCATTGAGAAAGTGAGCAAAAACATCGAGGCACCGATTGTGCTCCACGGCGGTTCCGGTGTGCCGGACGAGTCGATCCGCAAGGCGATTTCGCTCGGTGTCGGCAAAATCAACGTCAATACCGAGAACCAGGTGGCGTGTACCAACACCATCCGGGAAATCCTGAACGCCAAACCGGACTTGATCGATCCGCGGAAATACCTCGGACCGGCTCGCGACGCGATGGTCGAGGTCGTCCGCAGCAAAATCCGCCTGTTCGGCAGCGCGGGCAAAGCCTGATGGGTGAGGTCGTTGTCATTTCGATGACACAAGGAGATGAGTGTGGTGAAATTTTTCATTGACTCGGCCAATGTGGACGAAATCCGTGAAGCTGCTTCATGGGGGATCGTGTCCGGTGTGACGACCAACCCCAGTCTGGTGGCCAAGGAAGGACGCGATTTCGTCGAAGTGCTCAAAGAAATCCTGCAGATCGTCGACGGTCCTGTCAGTGCAGAAGTGCTGAGTTTGGATGCTGAGGGGATGATCCGGGAAGGAGAGCCGTTGGCCGCGTTGTCCGATCGGATTAATATTAAAGTACCGATGACGACGGAAGGACTGAAGGCAGTCCATCACTTTGCCAAAAAGGGGATTCCGACCAATGTCACGTTGGTGTTCTCGGCCAACCAAGCTCTGATGGCTGCCAGGGCGGGAGCGACATATGTCAGTCCGTTTATCGGTCGATTGGACGACATCAATCATGACGGTAGTCAACTGATCGGGCAAATCGCTGAGATTTTCGATCTTCACGGGATCGAAACCCAAATCATTGCTGCCAGTATCCGTAATCCTGTGCATGTCACGCAAGCTGCCCAAAGCGGTGCGCACATTGCCACCATGCCGTTCAAAGTGATGCAGCAGTTGGCCAAACATCCGCTCACCGATCAGGGAATCGAGCGGTTCCTGGCGGATTGGGAAAAAGCGAAGCAACATCAAAAGGCTTGATCGTCTGGTCGATTGGATGCAACGATGTCCGGCGGTACAGCGATGCTGACCGCCGGAGCCTTTTTCAAGACGGAGGAGTTTTTCCCATGGTGTTACGAGCGAGAGGCTGGTCTCCCCGTAGATCGGATTAAAAAGGACGGATGCTGATGAAAACCTTGAAAATCAAAGGCGGACGTCCGCTGATCGGCCGCGTGCAAATCGGCGGGGCGAAGAACAGCGCGGTGGCCGTCATACCGGCGACGGTACTTGCGGAGTCCGGTTGCGAGATCGAGAATTTGCCCGAGATTCGCGATGTAGATGTATATGCCGAAATATTGCGTGATCTCGGTGCCATTGTGACGAAGGATGGAAGGTGCTTGTCCGTCGATCCGAGTCGGTTGTCACCCGTACCGTTACCGGACAACAAGGTAAAAAAGTTGCGGGCTTCCTACTATCTGATCGGGGCTTTGCTCGGCCGATTCGGAGAAGTTTCAATCGGTCTGCCTGGCGGATGCGATCTCGGCCCGCGCCCCATTGATCAACATATCAAGGGATTTAAGGCGTTGGGAGCGACCGTGCGACAGTCGGGGGGAATTCTGCATGTCCATGCCTCGGAGTTGACGGGTGCCCGTATCTTTTTGGACGTCGTCAGTGTCGGGGCAACGATCAATATTATGTTGGCCGCTGTCCGGGCAAGGGGTCTTACGGTGATCGAAAATGCGGCCAAAGAGCCGGAAATCGTGGACATAGCTACCTTTTTGAACACCATGGGAGCACAGATTAAAGGAGCAGGAACGGACGTGATCCGCATTCGCGGTGTGTCACGTTTGAGAGGATGCCGTCACGCGATCATCCCTGATCGAATCGAAGCGGGTACATATTTGATCGCCGCTGCTGCCACGCGAGGCGAAGTGAGCGTCGAGCAGGTGATCCCCAAACATCTGGAGCCACTTACGGCCAAATTGCGGGAGACGGGCGTGCTAGTGCGGGAGGACGATGAAACCGTTTGGGTACAAGGCGGCAGCCGCTACCGGGCTGTTGACGTCAAAACAGCACCATATCCCGGTTTCCCCACCGACCTGCAACAACCTCTTACCACATTATTGACTCAAGCCGAAGGGGTCAGTGTGGTGACGGAAAACATTTATTCTGCCCGTTTCAAACAAGTGCCCGAATTGGCACGGATGGGTGCCCTGATCCGTGTCGCGGGAACGACGGCCATCGTGGAAGGTCCGACACCGTTGTACGGCACGTCCGTTACTGCCACCGACCTGCGGGCAGGCGCTTCGTTGGTGATTGCTGGACTGTTGGCAGAAGGAGAAACAGAAATTGCCGGAGTGGGATACATCGATAGAGGATATGAGCGGCTGGAGGAGAAATTAAGATCGTTGGGAGCGGAGATTTGGCGGTCGTAAGAAGCAAGATAGTAAAAAGCTGTCATCTCCATACTTTGTCAAACCCCTTGACGCCTCCAATTTCTGTCCATTTTTCATCCTGTTCTTCGCACTTCCGCAAAAATAGTGTAACATATAAAATGAATTGTGCTACCTTATACCGATGAAGGCACCCATAGGAACGGATCAATCAGTATCGGAGTGATCCGCCGTTGCGGAAAGCGTATTCACCGCAGCACGGGATGAAGAATGGATCAGGGGGTTGACAGGATGGAGCGCAGTTTGACGATGGAATTGGTGCGCGTGACGGAAGCGGCGGCCATCGCCAGTGGACGTTGGATGGGATTTGGGAAAAAGGATGAAGCGGATGAAGCGGCGACGTCTGCGATGCGAAAGGTGTTCGACACGATCCCGATGCGTGGCACGGTCGTGATCGGTGAAGGCGAAATGGACGAGGCGCCGATGTTGTATATCGGGGAACGATTGGGTCTCGGTTACTTGCCGGAAGTGGATGTGGCCGTCGACCCTCTGGAAGGGACCAACATCGTCGCCAAGGGTTTGTGGAACGCGTTGTCCGTCGTAGCGGTGGCCAATCGCGGTGATTTGCTGCATGCCCCGGACATGTACATGCAAAAAATCGCCGTCGGTCCGGCGGCAGTGGGGAAAGTGGACATCGACGCGCCGGTGGAGGACAACCTGAAAGCGGTGGCTCAGGCATTGGGCAAAGACATGGAAGATTTGGTGGCCGTGATCCTGGACCGGCCGCGCCATGCCAAGCTGATCGAGGAGGTACGGCGTGCGGGGGCACGGATCAAGCTGATCTCCGACGGAGATGTGGCTGCGGCTATCAATACGGCATTCCCCGACACCGGTGTGGATATCCTGTTCGGTTCAGGGGGGGCGCCTGAAGGCGTATTGGCGGCAGTCGCGCTGAAATGCCTGGGCGGCGAGATTCAGGGACGGTTGTTGCCGGAAAATGAGGAGCAATTGGAACGGTGCAAGAAGATGGGCATCGAAGATCCGAACAAAGTATTGCGGCTCGATGATATGGTAAAGGGGGACGACGCAATTTTTGCCGCCACGGGTGTCACCGACGGAGAACTGTTGCGCGGCGTCCGCTACAAAGGCACCACCGCGACGACCCACTCGTTGGTCATGCGGGCCAAAACGGGTACGGTCCGGTTCATCGAGGCCAAACACCGATTGGAGAAAAAGCCGAACTTTGTTGTAGAATAAACGATTGAAGATCCCCTCTGGATTTAGTCAGAGGAGTACGTCACAATAGAAAGATAGAATAGTCCTCCATCTATCCGGTTATGATGGATGGAGGACGCATATCAAAATATCAAGAGCGTGGTGAATGATGGCGATGGATATGTCGCTCAGCGATCTGGAAAATCGCCGATTGACGGACTTGTACAAACTGGCGAAAGAGTATCAGATCCCGTATTACAGCCAAATGAAAAAGAAAGAGCTGATTTTTGCGATTCTCAAAGCACAGGCGGAGCGGGACGGACTGATGTTTATGGAAGGCGTGTTGGACATTCTTCCTGAGGGATACGGTTTTTTACGGCCGATCAATTATCTGCCGTCTTCCGAAGATATCTATATCTCCGCCTCGCAAATCCGTCGGTTTGATTTACGACCCGGGGATCTTGTATCCGGGAAAGTGAGGCCGCCAAAGGAAAATGAGCGGTATTTCGGTCTGTTGCACGTGGAAGCCGTCAATGGAATGGATCCGGAACAGGCGGCAGAACGGTTGCACTTCCCCGCACTCACTCCTCTGTATCCCCAACGCAGGCTCCTCTTGGAGACAAGCCCGGACAAGCTCTCTACCCGCATCATGGATTTGATTGCCCCGGTCGGATTGGGTCAGCGCGGATTGATCGTGGCACAGCCCAAGGCGGGTAAAACCATGTTGTTAAAAGAGATTGCCAACAGCATTTCAACCAACTATCCGGATATTGAGTTGTTCGTGCTGTTGATCGACGAGCGTCCGGAGGAAGTGACGGACATGCAGCGTTCCGTCAAAGGGGAAGTGGTGAGCTCCACTTTTGATGAATTGCCGGAAAACCACATCAAAGTGGCTGAACTGGTCTTGGAACGGGCTCAACGTTTGGTGGAGCACAAAAAAGACGTGGTTATTCTGTTGGACAGCATCACACGTCTGGCTCGGGCATACAATTTGGTGATTCCGCCGAGCGGACGGACATTGTCCGGCGGGATCGACCCTGCTGCTTTCCATCGGCCCAAGCGGTTCTTCGGTGCCGCCCGCAACATCGAAGAAGGCGGGAGCCTGACCATTTTGGCGACGGCATTGATCGATACCGGATCGCGGATGGACGATGTGATCTATGAAGAGTTCAAGGGAACCGGAAACCTGGAGTTGCATCTGGATCGGAAATTGGCCGAGCGGCGTATTTTCCCGGCGATCGATATCCGTCGTTCCGGTACGCGTCGCGAAGAGTTGTTACTCAGCAAATCGGAACTGGAGAAATTGTGGATGCTGCGGAAAACGATACAGGACACGCCGGAATATATAGAGGCGTTCCTCCGCAAATTGGCCAGCACGAAGACGAATGCAGAGTTTTTGGCCACGCTGGAACCGCGTCCGCGTCGTTCCACAACAGCTTCCTGAGACTGGACGAACCATATCTGTTATAGAATCGCATCTCCTCGCATAAACATGGTTTGGGATGGAATTTCCCGATCCACAAAGTGCGAGGTGATGTGATGCAGGGTAAAACCGCATGGTTGGCTTCCTCCTTGTCAATCGCAACAGCCGGATGGATGATGGGTGATACGCAAACCGCCCACGCGGCGATGGATCTTCAGCCTAAAACGCCGCAATGGGCCAAGGAACATGTGGCACAGCAGGCGCTGTTTCAGTATTTGAGTCCCATTGTAACGATTGCGCAGGGGAATCTTGCCGCCCAAGAGGAACTGCAGCCGCTTTTATATGAAGTGAAAGACAGGGATACGCTTTACAACATCAGCAAACAATACGGCTTACCGTTTGAGCGCGTTGCACTTTTCAATCGACTTCCGGACGCCAATCGATTAAATGTGGGGCAGAAGCTGAAACTGCCGCTGTCCAAAAAGTGGATACGCGTACAGGAAGGACAAACGTTAAAGAAGTTGGCCGAACAATTCAAAACCACCCCGGACGTGATCGCGAAATTGAATCCCCATGTCGACCTGTCGGTAGAAGTGTATGTGGGTCAGGTGCTCGCCATGCCCATCCAATTGAAGGTGCCGTCACCTCCTGTCGAGCGAACATCGGTGAGAGTGCCGGTCAAGTCGAAATCAGGCGTGCAGTTGGCCAAACGTTCGATAGCGGCACAGGGAGTCATCTCGTTTCGTTGGCCTGTCGTCGGCCAAATCACCAGCCGTTTCGGTTGGCGGAACGGACGGATGCACACCGGCATCGATATTTGGAATGAACAGCGTGAACGTTGTGTCATCCACTCGGCGTGGGGTGGGATCGTGACACGAGCGGGCTATGCGAACGGGTACGGCAATCTGGTGACGATCGATCATGGGAACGGTTGGGTGACGTATTATGCGCACCTGAGTCGGATTACGGTTGCAAAAGGTCAATTTTTGGAAACCGGTTCTCCCTTGGGATATATGGGACAAACCGGTCACGCTACAGGCGTTCATCTTCATTTTGAAGTGCGTCGAGGCGACAAGCCGATCGATCCATTAAGTGTTCTTCCATAAAGCAAAGGAATTATCGATATATTTCTTTCTCTATTGTGTTCAATCAGGATATCTCCTCGGTGGGCTATTAGGGATTCCGCAACCGTTGGATGGCACCTCTTGCCGGTTGCAAGCATAGGGTGATCGTGCTATAATAGCTCGTGTTTATGTGCGGAAGCCGATTCGCCATGTGAACAGCCGGCTGGAAAAGAGGTGAGAGTAAATGAAAATGGCGATTCATCCCGAATATAAATTGACGACTGTTACCTGTTCGTGTGGAAATACCTTTGAAACGGGTTCGACCAAGGAAAACCTCCGTGTGGACATTTGCTCGGAATGTCATCCTTTCTTCACGGGGAAACAAAAAATGGTCAACACGGGCGGACGTGTGGACCGCTTCAAAAAGAAATACAACCTCAACTGATCCGTACGGTTCGAAACAGGCAAGCGTCTCAGCTTGCCTGTTTTCTTTTTCGCGTGAAGGAAACAGATACCCTGATCGGGAATACATTGGGTGGTTAATCAGGTGGCAGGAGTTGTCAGGGATTTTTGCGTTGCGGACGCCCAAAGTGACGAGCGGACTGTGATACAATAGTCTTCGCGACTTCAAACCAGACCTGGAGGAGAAGACTGGATGGAACACCATGTTCGGCACCGGGAAGGGTGGATCGAAGTCATCTGTGGGGGCATGTTCTCGGGCAAGAGTGAGGAATTGATCCGACGCGTGCGAAGAGCACGCATTGCCAAACAAAAAGTGGCCGTGTTTAAACCGGCGATCGATGATCGTTATCACCCGGAGGCGGTCACTTCGCACAACGGCGTACATACTGCGGCGGTTCCGGTCCGGAGCGCCAAGGCAATTATGGAACAAGTGACGGATGAGGTTAATGTGGTGGCCATCGATGAAGTACAATTTTTCGATGATGAAATTGTGGATGTCTGCCAGCAGTTGGCCGATCGCGGGGTGCGTGTGATTTGCGCCGGATTGGACCAAGATTTCCGCGGACGGCCGTTTGGCCCCACTCCTACCTTGTTGGCCTTGGCTGAGTATGTGACCAAATTGCATGCGATCTGTGTCAAGTGCGGCGGGCCGGCGGGGCGGACCCAGCGTTTGGTCAACGGAAAGCCCGCTTCTTCGGAAGAGCCGGTCATTCAAGTCGGCGCCGAGGAGCAGTATGAGGCGCGCTGTCGCCATTGTCACGAAGTGGTGGAAGCAGAACGCACGGTGACACATTCCTGAGAGCAGGCCACTAATTTTCCGTCGCATTGCACAAACTACCTCCAGGAGGTGGGTTTGAATGCGACGGATGGGATGGTGGATCGGGGCTTTGGTCGCACTCAGTTTGGTATGTACTTCGTGTGGGCCCGCCAATCGCGAAGGCACGGCGAAGAACGGGGCGGGGCATGTTCGTTACGAGCGGGCCACGGACCGAAACGAGTCTCATCGCTTCAACCGGGACGACGGTTATATGAACATCACCAACGCCAATCCCAATCTGCGAGTAGGTGACTGGTATACGCATACAGTAACGGGCGATATGCATCGCATAGCACGGATGGCCAAGCAGGTGAGGGGAGTCCGTGATGCCAGGGTGGAAGTATTGGGTGGTAACGCACACGTCTCCATCGTGCCCGAGCCCGGCTTAACCGCAGCCGAGAAGACGGCTGTCAAACAAGAGGTCTACCGCCGCTTGACAGTGGCCATGCCTCGTTATCACATCCACGTGCGTTGGCGAAGCGGCTGGTTGGAGTGGCTCAATCCGTTTCGGCAGTAAATGTTCGCATGCCCGCTAAACAGATCAGACAAGCTCTGGATGTATGGATTGGATCTGAGGCGGGGGACGCCTGTTCGTGGAACTTGGTCGACACTCTCAAAGGACCGGATCACCGGTCCTTTGTTGTTCAACGCATAAATTGTGTCAATACACCCAGCGTGATATTGTACGTCGCATGTACAGCCATCGACGTGACGGTGTTGTGCCGACGGCGAATCCAACCCAACACCAGACCGAGAAGGAACACGATCAGCGTAGAGATGGACAGACCATAATTACTGTGGATAAACGAGAACAGAACGGAAGTGAAAAAAATCCCGAATCGTGGTTGCAAGGCGCCGCGGAAGAGGCTTTCTTCCCCCAATGCGGCAGCCATACCCAGAGTAAGGATGCCTGGAACAGAAGAGAATAACGGGCCGATCACTTGCTCGGTTACTTTTTCCACGTGCGGATCGAGAGGGATGCCGGCTGCATACAGTAATTGTTCCACGACTTGGGCGACGACCACCATCGCCAATCCAATACCCACTCCCAATCCCAATTGGCGAAAACTGGGCTTGACAATGCCGAGACGTTGCAAAGCATCACCAAATCGGCGACGTGCCAGCCAGCCAACACCGACCAAAGCGAGCAAGGTCAACAGGATATCCTGTGCCCAGATGGAAGAGACGGTACCGGCGGTTGAGCGGGGCGCTGCTTCATTCCACTTGGCAATGTTGTCCAGACCGATTGCCACCGTTGCCATTAAATAGGCGAAAATCAGTGCCGACAACGACAAGGCCGCCGCATGAACCCGACTGGACGAATCGATGGGAATGAGGAGGGCAATCAGACGGCGGACGAACGGCAGCAATACGATAAGACCGGCCAGTGTCGTCACCATCACAACCACTTTTGCTTGGTTCAACCCTTCCAACATGGCTGCATCGATTTGGGGGCCCGGCATGCCGGCAGGAATCGGAGTGGAAGCGGCGAGGGAGGTCAATAAGCTCAGCAGGCTCACCATCCCCAAAACCAGCAAATGCAGCATCACAAGCGACAGATAACAGAAAACGGCCCACACCGTTCCTGTGTCGTTCGTATCGGACAAACGGAACCGGTCTGCCCGGTTGGCAAACCACATGATGATGAAAAGGGGAAGGAATAGCAGCAAGAGAACGACGATTTCCACTGTTTCACCCTTTCTTTGCATGAGGTGCTATTCATCAGTTTCCATTTTATTTTACCAACAAACGTTTATGCGATACAGAAAAGAGCGATTCGGTATCCGGCATCATTTAATCCATTCCGTTGGATAAAGCAGTATGGTATTATAAAGTGATGCGGGATGTGATCTCGGCATTTCCTTTCGGATTGGGAGTGAAGCACCGTGTTGGACCGATTGGAATCCATCCGGGAGCGTTACGAAGAGCTGAGCCAATTGCTCTGCGATCCCCGGGTGATCAATAATCCTGAGTTGTTGCGCAAATACTCCAAGGAGCAAGCCGACTTGGAAGAAAAATATCAAGCTTATAACGAATACAAGCGGGTGACCGAACAACTGAGCGATGCCCGGGCCATGTTGCAGGAAAAATTGGACGACGAGATGTACGAATTGGTCAAGGCGGAAATTGACGAACTCAGCGACCGCAAGGAACAGCTGGAAGAGCGCTTGCGCATCCTGCTGTTGCCCAAGGACCCCAACGATGAGAAAAACGTGATCGTCGAAATCCGCGGAGCGGCCGGTGGCGAGGAGGCGGCCTTGTTTGCAGCCGATCTGTTTCGGATGTACACCCGGTACGCCGAACGCCAAGGGTGGAAGACCGAAGTGCTGGATGCGAACCCTACCGGATTGGGCGGGTTTAAGGAGGTCATCTTTTCCGTCCAGGGACATGGTGCATACAGCCGGCTTAAGTATGAAAGCGGTGCGCATCGGGTTCAGCGGGTACCGGAGACGGAGTCGGGCGGTCGCATCCACACGTCGACAGCGACAGTGGCGGTATTGCCCGAGGCGGAAGAAGTGGAAGTGGAAATTCACGAAAAAGATATCCGCATCGACACCTTCTGCTCCAGTGGGCCGGGCGGACAAAGTGTGAACACGACCAAATCGGCGGTGCGTATCACCCATTTGCCGACCGGTATTGTCGTCTCGTGTCAAGACGAGAAGTCTCAGATCAAAAACCGGGAAAAGGCGATGCGCGTGTTGCGGGCCCGTTTGCTGGACAAAATGCAGCAAGAGGAGCATGCCAAACTGGCGGATGCCCGGAAGAGCCAAGTGGGTACGGGCGATCGGAGCGAACGGATCCGGACGTACAATTTCCCGCAGAGTCGTGTGACTGACCATCGGATCGGTCTGACACTGCACAAATTGGATCAGGTGCTGGACGGCGAGTTGGACGAGATCATCGATGCGTTGACACTGCATGAACAGGCGGAGCTGTTGAAAAAGGCGGAATAAGATCTCTGTAGATGCTACGACCGAGCCGATCGCCGGGAAAAGGCCGACGTTTTGGAAAAGCAGGTGGAACCTCGATGTTGACTTTTTCAAGCGTGAAAGAGGCTTACCGATGGGCAGCGGAACGATTGGGAGAACGGGGCGAATCAGCGTGGTTCGAATCCGAATTGCTGCTGCGGAGCGCATTGGGTTGGGATCGTACCCGTTTTTTCACCCGAATGGATGAACCCATGCCGAAGGAAGCGGCTGATCGTTTCCAAACGTGGGTGATGCGCGCTGCGTCAGGGGAACCGCTGCAGTATCTGATCGGTGAGCAGTCGTTTTTTGGTCGCTCGTTTCGCGTCGACCCTTCGGTGTTAATTCCCCGCCCGGAGACGGAAGTACTGGTGGAACGGGTATTGGCGGAAGCGGATCAAATTTTTGGGCGCCAGCCCATTCGTGTGGTCGATATCGGAACGGGTAGTGGCGCCATCGCAGTCACATTGGCGTGCGAGCGTCCGCATTGGGAAGTGTGGGCCATTGATCTCTCCCCCGAAGCCCTCGCAACCGCACAAACCAATGCGGAAATCCACGGGGTCAGAAATCGGATTGTGTGGCGGCAGGGGGATTTGCTGGAACCGTTGTCCACATCGGGTAAGCGTGCCCAGGTGGTCATTTCCAATCCCCCGTATATCCCGCGCGATGTGATCCCTACACTGGAAAAACGGGTGCGTGATTTTGAACCGGTTTTAGCTTTGGACGGCGGTGTCGACGGGTTGGAGATTTATCGACGCATCGTCAGGCAGTTGCCGGCTGTGTTGGATGAACCGGCTTTGGTTGCATTGGAAGTGGGAGCGGGCCAAAGTGACGCGGTTGCCGCGATGCTTCAACAATTACCAATGGATGTGCGGGTGGATGTGACGAACGACCTGGCGGGGATTCCGCGGGTAGTCTGCTCGAACATCAAAAAAATCCGGCATGACGGCGATTAAATCCCCCTCAGCCTGTCCATACTGGTGGGTGAGAATGAGGAGGAGGTCGGCAGTCATGCCTTTTTTGCGGACTTATGGATGGATATTGGCGATCATGGTCTTCTGCACATGGGGTTGGTTGTGGATGGGAGACAAGGTATCTGATGGTGCGGTGATGAGTGTCGCGGCTCAGTCGACACCTTCACTGGAAGGGGAGAAGAAACCGGAAATCCCCAAACAAGCGATTCGATTGCGCATTTTGGCCAACAGCAACAGTGCACAAGATCAGTGGCTGAAGCGGCAAGTGCGCGATGCTGTGATCGCCGAGATCGAAACATGGGCAAAGCGGCCGCGAAATATGGTGGAGGCGCGTCAGGCCATTCGTTCACGCTTGCCGCTGTTTCAGTCGATCGCGGAACGAACGGTTCGTCAACACGGGTATACCTACCCGGTGAAAGTCGATTTCGGTCTGGTTCCGTTTCCGACCAAACTGTACGGTGATGAGGTATATCCCGCCGGTCAATATGAAGCGCTGCGCATCACCATCGGAAAGGGTCAGGGAGATAATTGGTGGTGTGTCCTGTTTCCGCCGTTGTGTTTCGTCGATATGAGCAATGGGGATGCCGTTCCTCAAACCAAGGAGCGGCGGCTCTCCGCGATGGGAGCGAATGAAGCGTTGGCCGCTCCTGCACAGGAATCCTCCGAACCCGAAGAAAAACCGGTACAGGTGCGTTCCTTCCTGTGGGACTCGCTGAAGGATTTTTTCTCCGGATTATGGGATGCCGAACAGTGAGAGGATGTTTTTCATTCCACACGGCTGACCACCAGAGGTACTTTCCTTGTAAATGAAAAGGTTGACCCGGTCATGACTTAGTTATGACAAGTTCGCGGGCTCCGGTTTCCCGTCTTCGCTCTGCACTCGACGGGAAATTCGGGCCCGCTTCTCTCATAAAGAGTGGCTGTTTTCCCACAAGCCATCTTGTTTACGTTACAGGAGCGAGAGGGAAAGCGGCGCACCCGCAATGACAGTCTCTCCCCGTTCCCATCGGAACGGGGTTCTATTGTTTCTTTGGGACGCATAGATTTCCAGTGATAGATTCGCGGGAAAGGAGAGGGTGGTCATGCGCGTGCGATTGGCGCGGACAGGGGACCTCCCCGCCATCGTGGAAATGCTGGAAGGGGCAGGTTTGTATGCGGGCGGTGTGGACGAGCATGTACATCGCTTTTTGGTGGCGGAACGTCCAAATGCCCCCGAAAAAGAGCGATTGGCGGGGACGGTGGGGATGGAAGTGTATGGACGGTCCGGTTTGTTGCGCTCGTTCGTGGTCGAACGAAAAGCGTGGAATCCTGATCTGGGTATTTCCATGTTCGGGGCGGCGATGGCATTGGCCAAACGGTTGCAGTTGCAAGATTTGTTTTTACTGTCCAAGTCCGTTCATCCGCTTTTTTTGGCGTTGGGCTTTCAACCCGTCGAATGGGACAAGGCACCCCGTGAGATGCGGGAGTCTGAACATGTACGGCAGATACGCGCCGATGCGGGAGTATTGATGCGGCTGGATATGGGGGAGTATGGTATCATGAAAGGGGAAATGGACGAAAAAGGGTGACGGCAGTGCGAGTAGAGACCAGAAGATGGATCATTGAACAACCGCACGATTCAGTGGATGGATTGAAACGGGAGATCGGCATTCGGGAAGCGGCCGCCATGTTGCGGGAGGGGAAATTGGTCGCATTTCCCACGGAAACTGTATACGGATTGGGTGCAGATGCGCGGTCCGATGAAGCGGTCAAGAAAATTTTCCAGGCAAAAGGCCGTCCGAGTGACAACCCGCTGATCGTGCATATCGGCAAACGGGAACAGTTGGATGAGCTGGTTTCCACTTTGCCGGATACGGGTCGGGTTTTGATCGAGCGGTTTTGGCCTGGTCCGTTGACCTTGATTCTTCCTCATCGGGGCACGGTTGCTCCTTCGGTGACAGCCGGGCTGCGCACCGTCGGAGTGCGGATGCCCTCCCACCCGGTAGCTCTCGCTTTGCTCCAGGAGGCGGGGGTGCCGGTGGCGGCGCCAAGCGCCAATCGTTCCGGGCGCCCCAGCCCGACGGAGGCGGAACATGTTTGGGAGGATCTCGCCGGAAGGATTGATGGGTTGCTCGATGGCGGTCCGTCGGGTGTCGGAGTGGAATCCACCGTTGTCGATGTAACGGAGGAGGTACCCATCTTGCTCCGTCCGGGTGGTATTACGTTGGAAGCGCTGAAGAAAGTCGTCGGCGAGGTGCGGGTTGATCCCGGTTTGCAAGCGGAAGCGCAGCGCCCCCGGTCGCCGGGAATGAAATACCGCCACTATGCCCCGAACGGTGAGATGTGGTTGGTAACAGGGACGGAAGCCGATATGATGCGCACCATTCAGCGGTTGGCCGATGATGCTGCCGCACAGGGGCGTCGTGTTGGCATATTGACCACGGATGAGCGATTGATGCGCTACAAAGCGGATTGGGTGGTCTCCTGCGGCAGGCGGTCCGAACCCGAAAGCGTGGCACGTGGTTTGTACGCCGCCTTGCGCCGGTTTGACGAATTGGGAGCCGAATATATTTTGGCGGAATCCTTTCCCGTGGACGGGATCTGGTTTACGGTGATGAACCGCCTACGGAAAGCGGCGGAAGGACGGATTATCCATGCGGAGAGGTCAACGTCGAGCTGAGAGGACTCCCTCTGAGACCTGACAAAGCGTTTGGACCACTCGCGCTTCGGGGTGCGATGTTTTCCCAGACGAGCGACTGGCCAAGCCCTGACTGAGCAAAAACTCAATTTTCTCAACGAAGCGTACTTTGCTCGCGTCTTGCACTGATCGGCTCGGTCGGAATGCGGGTGTCATTTGCTTCCGTGTAGGGCACAGGTAGCGAGCCGGGAAAGCGAGCGGGCCGACGTATCAAATACAACTTCGACCACTTTGTCAACAATCTGGACGGGATCGCAATCCCGTCTTTTTCCATACGTACGGATATGCAAGCCCCCGGCCTTTGTTCTTTTTCTCGTTTGAATTGCATATCCATGTGAAGACAAGCGGGACAGGCACGGGGGAGGAGATGACGTGAGTCTTTCCTTGCCGCAATGGGGACAATGGATGACCTTGATTTTGATAGCCATCGCATTGGGCATGGATGCGTTCTCCCTCGGGGTGGGATTGGGATTGAGGGGAATCCGCCGTTCCAGGGCACTCATGATCAGTGGCGTCATCGGAATGTTTCACGTGTTACTCCCTTTATTTGGGATGGGACTGGGGCGATATGTCAGTACCCTTGTCGGGAATCTCGCCGCGATCGTTGGCGGCGGCCTGTTGTGTTTTCTCGGTGTCAACATGTTGGTGCAGGGATTCCGGGGATCGGCCGAGGGTACGATGCTGCATCACAATTCTTTTTGGGGCATGATGCTGTTTGCGTTGAGCGTCAGTCTGGACTCACTTTCAGCCGGGTTGTCGTTGGGATTGTTTCACAGCAATGTGATCGGAGCGGCGCTGTTGTCCGGTGTATCGGGCGGAACCCTGGGCATTTTGGGCATGGCTGCAGGGCGTCGAGCTGGCACTTGGATTGGGGAATACGGAGAAATTTTAGGTGGAGCGATCCTGTTATATCTGGGTGTGCAATTCCTATGGTGAGGAGCGCTCGTGATGAATGAGGCGCTGTTTTACAGCATGTGCTCCGGTTTGACGATGGTGGCGGGTGCAGCCATGGTGATTGTGAGGAAAAAGCCGTTATCCGAGCGTGGATTGGCGGCGGCATTGGGACTGTCTGCAGGCGCATTGACATTTGTGGCGCTGTTGCACCTGCTGCCGTTGGTTTGGATCTGGGGTTCTTGGCCTCATATCATGATGGGAAGTTCATTGGGCATGCTGTGGATGTTGCTGTTTCATCGCCACGGTTCACCGGCGTCTTTCGAGTTATCCGAGCATGGGATGAGGCGGGTCGGCAATGTGATGGCTGTCGCTGTCATTTTACACAACATTCCTGAGGGGGCTGCCATCGGAGTCGGGTTTGATTTGCATATGGAAACGGGAATCGCGCTGGTGATTGCGTTGGCACTTCACAATGTACCCGAGGGAATCGGCATGGCCTTGCCGATGATGGCAGCGCGTCGCCCACGCATGATGGTGCTGGCCTATAGTCTCCTTGCCGCTGGTGCGCTGCCGGTCGGAACCTGGATGGGCACAGGATGGTGGCAAGATGCACCGGATGTAATTGCGGTGGGGCTCATGCTGGCAGTTACGGTGATGATGGGGATGATGGTGCGTGAAGTGGTACCCCGGGCATGGATATTGGATCGTAATTGGGCATTGGGCGGGGTAATCTGTGGTATGTTTTTGATGTATACGATTCACGTCATTCATGGATAATGGGAAGACAGGGGGTGAACGGGTGAAACGCATCTTGTTCGTTTGTACGGGAAATACCTGTCGCAGTCCGATGGCTGAAGCTCTGTTTCGCCGGTTGGCGCAGGAAGCGGGTCTCGAAGTGGAGGTGCGTTCTGCCGGCGTGTCGGCACTGGATGGGATGTCTGCTTCCAACCATGCCGTCAAGGTGTTGAAGAAAAAAGGCATCGATCATGACCACCGGTCACGCTCGCTTCAACCTGAGCTGGTGGAGTGGGCTGATTTGATCCTGACCATGACCATGGGACACAAACAAATGTTGACCGCCTATTACCCACAGACCGTTGGAAAGGCGTATACACTGAAGGAATATGTGTTGTCCGACAGGGATACAGATGCGCTGATCCGAGAGTTGGACGGAGTACGGGCGGAACTGGCCACTATGGAGGCATTGGGACAGAAAAAATCTGATGACGAGGTGTTACGTTCCCTGTGGAAGCGGGAAGAGCAGTTAGAGACCCAATTGCAGAAGCGGTTGGGTGACTTGGATGTGGCTGATCCGTTCGGAGGTTCGGTGGAAGAGTATGAGCAGTGCGCCGAAGAATTGGAAGAGCTGCTGAAACGATTGATTGACCGCCTGCGTGGAGAGACGACGTAACACGGATTCCCTTATATCATATTGGGTGGGTTCAGGAAGCCGGGTGCAATGCGGGAGCCGTTTTCCAACCGTCAAAGGAGCGGTGGGAAGGCAGTTCCCGCATTTCATATAACGAAACCGTACGAGCGAGAATATTTCCCAGGAAAGGTTACCCTACCTCGCAGAGCAGCAACCGGGTATACTATGATCGTAGAGGATGAATAGGAGGCGTTCGAATGCGTGTGATTATCGGTTCGGATCATGGCGGTTTCCGTTTGAAGGAGGAAATCAAGAAATGGTTGCAGGAAAAGGAGATCGCCTTCGAAGATGTGGGATGTGATTGCCCGGATTCCGTCGATTATCCCGACTACGCACAGCCGGTGGCCGAACGGGTAGCCAAAGGGGAATTCAATCGGGGTATCCTCGTCTGCGGGACGGGAATCGGGATGTCGATCGCAGCCAACAAGGTAAAGGGTGTTCGTTGCGCTGTGGTGAGCGACACCTTTTCCGCCCGGATGAGCCGGGAACACAATGACGCCAACGTGTTGGCAATCGGTGAGCGTGTCGTCGGTCCCGGGCTGGCACGGGAGATTGTCGAGGTGTTCCTGGAGACGGAATTCGCGGGAGGACGCCATCAACGCCGAGTGGAAAAGATCGGAGCGTTGGAGGAGTGAGTGGGGGGATGAATGAGGCCAAACCGGATCTCTTTACCCCTGGGCAGGTCGTTCAGCTGGTAGATGAATTGGTGGCCGAAAAGCCGTTGGATGAACGCCATCTGTTGGTGGTTGGTGTCAGTACCAGCGAGGTGATCGGTAAGCGGATCGGTACAGCGGGGAATGATGAAGTAGCTCGGGCTATCTTTCAAGAACTGATGGAAGCGCAAAAGAAGTACGGCTTTCATCTCGCATTTCAATGTTGCGAACACCTCAACCGGGCCTTGGTGGTTCGCAGAGAGACCATGGAGCGGTTCCAATTGGAAGAGGTGACGGTGGTTCCCGTGCCGAAAGCAGGCGGTGCGATGGCTGCGTATGCCTACCGTCATCTGGATGAGGCGGTCATAGTGGAAAGTTTGCGTGCCGATGCCGGGATCGACATCGGTGATACATTGATCGGCATGCACTTGAAGCCGGTTGCCGTACCGGTGCGTCCCAGTTGTCGGCAAATTGGTGAAGCGCATGTGACGATGGCCAAGACACGACCCAAATTGATCGGCGGTGCCCGTGCCGTTTATACATTGCAACCTTGACCGCATCGAATCCAATTGGGACAAGCTTTCTATTTCCACTTTGTCGGAAGTGCCGGACATGATAAGATAGTGAACGAATGGCCACGCAAAAAGGAGGAGAAGTCGGTGCTGAATCATATTCGGCAAACAGACCCGGAAACGGCGGAAGCCATCGCAAGCGAGTTGTCCCGTCAACAACAAAAAATTGAACTGATTGCGTCTGAAAACTTTGTCAGCCGTGCCGTGCTAGAAGCGTTGGGAACCGTGCTGACCAACAAATACGCTGAAGGTTATCCCGGAAAACGGTACTATGGCGGCTGTGAATATGTGGACATTGTGGAAGACCTGGCCCGGGAGCGGGCAAAAAAGCTGTTCGGTGCGGAACATGCCAATGTGCAACCGCACTCGGGTGCACAAGCCAACATGGCTGTTTATTTCTCCGTGTTGGAACCCGGCGATACAGTGTTGGGAATGAACTTGGCTCACGGCGGCCATCTTACCCATGGTAGTCCGGTCAACTTTTCCGGAAAGTTGTACAAATTTGTCGCCTATGGGGTTGATCCCGAAACGCATCGGATCGATTATGAAGAAGTGCGTCGCTTGGCCCTCGAACACAAACCGAAATTGCTCGTCGCCGGCGCCAGCGCCTATCCGCGGACGATCGATTTCGCCAAGCTGCGGGAGATCGCCGATGAAGCAGGTTGCCTGCTGATGGTCGATATGGCGCACATCGCTGGTCTGGTGGCGACGGGACATCATCCCAACCCGGTTCCGTATGCCGATTTCGTCACAACCACCACGCACAAAACGTTGCGCGGTCCTCGGGGCGGTATGATTTTGTGCAAGGAGAAATACGCCAAACAGATTGATAAGTCGATCTTCCCCGGCATTCAAGGCGGTCCGTTGATGCATGTGATCGCGGCCAAGGCGGTGGCTTTTGCCGAGGCACTTTCCGATTCGTTCAAAGACTACTCGGCCAGGGTTGTCAACAATGCGTCCCGTTTGGCGCAAGCGTTGATCGAACGCGGATTCCAACTGATTTCCGGCGGCACGGACAACCACTTGATCCTGATTGATGTCCGCAACTTAAACCTGACCGGGAAACAGGCGGAATTCCTCCTGGACGAAGTGGGGATCACCGTCAACAAAAACGCCATCCCCTTCGATCCGGAGAGTCCGTTTGTCACCAGTGGTATCCGGATCGGTACACCGGCGGTAACGACACGGGGAATGGATGAGGAAGCGATGGAGGAAATCGCCGATATCATGTCGTTGGTCCTGAAAAATCCGGATGACGCCCAAGCGCAGGAACAAGCGCGTCAGCGTGTGGCACGTTTGACAGATAAATTCCCATTGTATCCGGACTTGAAGGTGTAAAACACAGCGAACGTTGTCAAGAGAGACCTGCCGTATGATGCGGCAGGATTTTTTTGGGATGATCCCCGCTTTTGAATGGACAAACGGATCTGAAGACCTGTACAATGTGGAAGGAATCCGAAGGGAGTGAACGATGATGGGACATGTGTATGTGTTTGATCATCCGTTGATTCAACACAAATTGACCTATATACGTGACAAGCGAACGGGCACAAAAGAGTTTCGCGAATTGGTGGAAGAAGTGTCAGCCCTGATGGCTTATGAGATCACGCGGGACATGCCGTTGGAGGAAGTGACCGTGGAAACGCCGGTAGCGCCGGCCAAGTGCAAAGTGCTTTCCGGCAAAAAACTGGGATTAGTGCCGATTCTGCGGGCTGGTTTGGGCATGGTGGACGGCATTTTGCGTCTGATCCCGACGGCGAAAGTGGGGCATCTGGGATTGTACCGTGATCCGGAGACACTGGAGCCGGTCCAGTACTACTCCAAAATGCCGTCGGACATTGGCGAACGCGAACTGATCGTAATTGACCCGATGTTGGCTACGGGCGGTTCTGCCGCTGCGGCCTTGCGCATCCTGAAAGAAATGGGTGCACGCAACATGAAGTTGATGTGTTTGATCGCCGCGCCGGAAGGAATCGAACGCGTTCACCGTGAGCATGATGATGTGGATATCTATGTCGCGGCGGTGGATGAGAAGCTGAATGAGAAAAGCTACATCGTACCCGGACTGGGAGATGCGGGCGACCGTCTTTTTGGCACAAAATAATAGCGATAATACCCGGTAAAACGGAGAAACGGACCACGGGGAGAATCGCGGGCTGGATTTTTGAGTGATGGCGAGTTTTTGCCCGCGTCCGTGGTCCGTTTCGGTCATTTTTGCTTCCTTGCAGGGCGACTGGTGGTGCATGCCGGGAAAGCAATTGGACAGTATTCACCAGCTCCAGGGTGGTCTGGTATTCATCAGGCCGAAGGTGCCCGCGGCCCGAATATCGGCCGGGACGCGCTTCAGCGCCATGACGGCCACCGCTCCGGCGGCTTCCGCGATTTTAGCCTGTTCGGCGTTGACGACGTCCATGACTCCTTGCCTGCATCGCGCGAGTGAACCCATGCCACGATACACTTTGAACCGGCGTCCTGGGTAAATCTTCGATTCACCCGGGGATTCCTCACAACCGGCGAATGAAGCCAAGCTCGCTCTCCCAGCTCCCGGTTCAAAGTCGGTTGAATGCGCTTACACCGACGGTTCCCCCGACTATCGACATCCCGTATTGGGCAAACTGATAGATACATTTGTTCCATAATTTTGCGCGGATCGAATCGTGACAGGAATTATATTCCATTTCACCCTGTAGAAACAACCAACACCAGCATTTGGATCAGTTGATCAAAATGTGACTTTTTGTTCAAAAATGCGTCCGCGAAAGCGTTGACAACGGTTGTTGAGCTTCGTTAGTATATACGGGGAACATTGTGACCATCCCGAAAATAACGGTACCCTCCAACGCCGATGACAACCCTTTCATCATATATCTCCCCTGATCGAATACCCGTTATGGAGAGGCTGTATGCGGAGGGAGATTTTGTGAAAAAAAGCACAGATAACCCCTGGCAAATGATCGGACTGATCGGTACGCTCGGCATGGAAGTGGTGCTGATGACACTTGGGGGTGGTTGGCTGGGACGCATGTTAGATACCCGCTGGCACACCCAACCTGTCCTCTTGATTACGGGTGTGATGTTGGGCCTTGTATTGGGTATCGCCAGTGCTTTCTATACCATCAAGGCTTTATTAAGGGAATGACTCCAATGGACGCGCAAGACCTCTACCGCCGTCAAACGGCCATTCTCACCTGTATCTTTTTGGCCCTTGCTTTTCTCTTGTGGTGGGCGACGTCGTGGAAGGTGTTTTTTGCGGGTATTTTCCTGGGTGGAGCGGCCGGTTTGTACAATGTCCTCTACTTGATCCGCAAACTTCGCCTCATAGATGAACAGGCCATGTCCGCCGCGTCCGGGAAGCGGCGCGTCAACACGGGATTGGCCAACCGGTTTTTGATGGCGGCGTTTCCGATGTTGCTGGCTGTCCGGTTTCCCGAGTGGATCGATTACCGGTCCGTCCTGCTGGGGTTACCGGTTCCATATATTCTCCTCATCGCCGTGGGATTGCGGCACACGCAGCGCCAATTTTCCAGAGAAAAGAGGTGAGAAATGGGATGGAGCTCACGCCGAAGATTCACCTGTTTGGCCTCACGTTTGATGTGGCTGTGATGATCGCCACTGTCGTCACTTGCGTCGTGGTCTTTCTGATCGCGGTATGGGGCACGCGTGGACGGGACATTCGCCCAACGAAAATGCAGAACTTCGTGGAAATGCTCATCGACTTCATCCGCGGCGTTACCCGCACCGGTTTGGATCAGAAGACGGCGGAAAAATACGTGGGGTTCGCCTTTACGCTCTTTTTGTTCATGTTTGTGGCTAACCAGCTGGGTCTGATCCTCAACATCAGCACGGAAGCGCATCACGCCATTCCGGCACTCGGGATCGAGGAAGGCAAACATTATGCCTGGTGGAAATCTCCTACTGCGGATATCAACATCCCGGTTGTCATGGCGGTCACCATCACACTGTTCGCCCATTACCTGGGGATTCGCTCGGGAGCCAAGCGGTATGTGAAGCATTATTTTGAGCCGTTCGCTCCGATGGTGGTGATGCACATCATCGACGAGATCGCGAAACCGGTGACCCATGCCTTGCGTTTATGGGGGAACATTTTTGCGGGGGAAGTGCTGATCCTGATCATGGTGAAGGCCGGGGCGATTGGTTCGTTGCCGCTGTTGCCGTGGTTGGCGTATTCGTTGTTTGTCGGCACGGTGCAAGCGTATGTGTTTACAGTCTTGGCCATTGTCTACATCGGGCAAAAAGTCGCCCATGATCATTAATACACGATGGAGATTAAAGCCAGATTAAAATCGGTTTGATCAGAATAGATTCGAAATTTTATCGAGATATTCAAAGGAGGAATTTACTCATGACCACCACGATTGCTGCTGCTATCATGTTGGGTCTGGCCGCTGTCGGCGCCGGGATCGGAAACTCTCTGGTATACGGGCGTTATCTGGAAGGCATCGCTCGTCAGCCGGAAGCGCGGGGTACCCTGTTCGGTCAAATGATCATCGGGATCGCGTTCGTCGAAGCGTTGCCGATTATCTCCGTTGCCTTCGGTATGTTGGTTCTCTTCGGGATTTTGGGCAAATAATGCGGTCTTCCGACATGAAGGCGGGGTAGGACCCTCTACCCCGCCCAAATTGCTGTACTCATACGCAGATCCGATGGCGTTCAGCACGGTTTGAAGGGAGTGACTCGGTGTGTTGAAGCTGGAGTTGGGCACCATGCTGTTCCAGTTGGTCGCCTTCCTCGTTTTGATGGGGTTGTTGATCCGCTTCGCGCTTCGCCCGATCATGGGTGTGATGGAAAAGCGCCAAGCGTATATCGATGAACAGATCGACACGGCGGAAAAAAATCGCGCCGAAGCGGAACGGCTGGTCGCGGAGCAGCGCGAGGCATTGGAAAAAGCGCGCAAAGAAGCACGTGAACTGTTGGAGCGCGCCAAGGTGCAAAAAGAGCGGGAAGCCGAAGCGATCATCAAGGAAGCCCAAGAGCGGGCGGAACGGATGATTCAGGAAGCAACCAACGAAATTGCCCGTGAGAAAGAAAAAGCGCTGGCCGAATTGCGGGATCAGGTCGGTCAGTTGGCTGTTCTCCTGGCCTCCAAAGTGATGGAGAAGGAAATTGACGCCAAACAGCAATCCAAATTGGTGGATCGCTATCTTCAACAGGTAGGCGAACTGCAATGAGTCAATCCGTGGTAGCCAAGCGATACGCGCGTGCCTTGTTCGAGGTGGCCAGCGAGAAACAGATGCTGGATCAGGTGGAGCAGGAATTGTTCACCGTGGTCCAAACACTGGAGGAAAACGGTGAATTTCGTGAATGGCTGGCGCATCCGTATGTGGCGGAGGAAGCGAAAAAAGAACTGTTGGAACGTATCTTCAGCGAGCTGTCCGAGCCGACGAAGCATCTTCTATTCCTCTTGATCGACCGGGGACGGCAATCGGCGATTGGCAAAATCGCGGAGGAATATCGCGCGTTGGCCAATGAATCGCGTGGTGTGGCGGATGCGATTGTGACGACGCCGCGGAAGATGACGGTCAAGGATCAAAAACGTTTGATCACCCTTTTCAAGGAACTGATCGGGAAAGAGCTCTCCATCACCAACGTGGTGGATTCCGATATTTTGGGCGGGGTGATCGTACGGGTCGGCGACCGCCTGTACGACGGTAGCCTGAAGACGAAACTGGACCGTTTCCAGCAACAGCTGAGCGGAACCCGTATGCGTTGAAGAAAGGACTTGGACAGATAGGGGTGAAAACGGTTTATGAGCATCAAACCGGAAGAGATCAGTTCGCTCATTAAGCAGCAGATCGAACAATACCGGTCCGAAATCGAAGTGGCCGATGTCGGAACCGTCATTCAAGTCGGCGACGGGATCGCCCGCGTCTACGGCTTGCAAAAAGTGATGGCGGGCGAGTTGCTCGAGTTCACCAACGGCGTCATGGGTATGGCGCTCAACTTGGAAGAAGACCACGTTGGGGTGGTTATCCTCGGACCGTATACCGGCATCCGCGAAGGTGACCAAGTGAAGCGGACCGGCCGCATCATGGAAGTGCCGGTAGGTGAAGCCCTGCTGGGCCGTGTGGTCAACCCGCTGGGTCAACCGTTGGATGGAAAAGGTCCGATCGAAACGACCGAATTCCGTCCGGTAGAATCGGAAGCTCCGGGCGTCATCGACCGGAAATCGGTGCATGAACCGCTTCAAACGGGGATCAAAGCAATTGACGCGATGGTCCCGATCGGTCGCGGTCAGCGGGAGCTGATCATTGGTGACCGGCAAACGGGGAAAACGACGATCGCGATCGACACGATCATCAACCAAAAAGACCAAGACGTCATTTGTATCTACGTGGCCATTGGTCAAAAACAATCCACCGTGGTCGGCGTGGTGGAAAAACTGCGTCGTTTCGGTGCGATGGACTACACCATCGTCGTCTCCGCGACGGCTTCGGATCCGGCACCGCTGTTGTTCCTGGCTCCGTACGCGGGTTGCGCGATGGGCGAGTACTTCATGTACAAAGGCAAACACGTGTTGGTCGTATACGACGACCTGACCAAGCAGGCGGCCGCCTACCGGGAGCTGTCCTTGTTGCTCCGTCGTCCGCCGGGCCGTGAAGCATACCCGGGTGATGTCTTCTACTTGCACTCCCGCCTGTTGGAGCGCGCTGCCAAGCTGAGCGATGAAAAAGGCGGCGGTTCACTGACGGCGTTGCCGTTCATCGAAACGCAGGCCGGTGACGTTTCCGCCTACATTCCGACCAACGTGATCTCGATCACCGACGGTCAGATTTTCCTGGAGTCCGACCTGTTCTACTCCGGTATTCGTCCGGCTGTGAACTCCGGGATCTCGGTGTCCCGCGTAGGGGGTTCCGCACAGATCAAGGCAATGAAAAAAGTGGCTGGTACCTTGCGTCTGGACCTGTCGCAGTACCGTGAGTTGGCCGCTTTCGCCCAGTTCGGATCCGACCTGGACAAAGCGACCCAAGCCCGACTCGCCCGCGGTGAGCGCGTGGTGGAAATCCTCAAGCAGGATGAACACCAACCGATGCCGGTGGAGAAACAAGTCGTCTCCATCTACGCGGTGACCAAAGGATACCTGGATGATATTCCGGTGGCGGACGTTCGCCGCTTTGAAAAAGAATTCCATGCCTATCTGGACAGTGAAGGCAAAGAAATCCTGCAAGGCATCCGCGAGAAAAAGGAACTGACCAAAGAGATCGAAGAAAACCTGAAAAAAGCCTTGGAAACGTTCAAAAAAGGCTTTGTCACTTCGGAACAAAAATAAACAGCGATCCAAACTCTCCCGGTGTCCGGTCCGCTCGTGGATAACGGGCGGAACCGGGACGCCGTCGGCAGAAAGGCGGTGAAGATGCGTGAAAAACAAACGGGAAATCAAACGCCGGATCCGCTCGGTTCAAAACACCAGACAGATCACAAAAGCGATGGAGATGGTGGCTGCAGCCAAACTGCGCCGTGCGCAGGAGCGGGTTCAAGCGGCGCGTCCGTATGCGGAGAAAATGCGCGAAGTGATCGCCAACATCGCAGCCGGCACCTCTGCGAAGCACCCGATGCTCATCGCCCGGGAAGTGAAAAAAACCGGCTATTTGATCATTACATCGGATCGTGGACTGGCCGGCGGTTTCAACGGCAACCTGCTCCGCAAATTGGTGCAAATCGTGAGCGAACGGCATCAAAGCCCGGATGAGTATGTGATTTTCGTAATCGGACGCAAAGGGCGTGACTTCCTGAAACGCCGGAAGTATCCGGTGATCGGAGAAGTGGTGGGCTTGCCCGATTCGCCCACCTTCGCGGACATCAAGCAGATCGCCTGCCAAGCGGTGCAGTTTTATGCGGAGGAGAAATACGACAAGCTGGTCCTGCTCTACAACGAATTTATCAACCCGGTCACCCAGCGTCCGGTGGAAAAACAACTGCTTCCGTTGGAAAGCATCAGCTTGGAAGGTCAAGCCCGGACCCTTTATGAATATGAACCGGATGAAGAAGAAGTGCTGGCGGAACTGCTGCCGCGCTATGCCGAGACACTCATTTTCAGCGCACTGTTGGAGTCCAAAGCGAGTGAACACGGTGCTCGGATGACCGCGATGGGAAATGCGACCGACAACGCGACCGAGATGATCGCCACTTTGACCTTGCAGTACAACCGGGCACGTCAAGCCGCGATCACGCAGGAAATCGCCGAAATCGTCGCCGGAGCTAACGCATTGTCCTGATCAACCCTGCACCTACGCAGTTTGATATAGTACGGAATGTGTGTATCCCATCTGAAGCTGAGGAGGGAAACTGATGAGCACTGGACGCGTCGTACAGGTGATGGGTCCCGTTGTGGATATCCAGTTTGAACGGGGCCATCTGCCTGAGATTTATAACGCAATCAAAATCGAACACAAAGCGGAGTCCAGCGGCGAACGGGACATCAACCTGGTGGTGGAAGCTGCCGTTCACCTGGGTGACAACATCGTTCGTTGCGTGGCCATGTCCTCCACCGACGGTTTGGTACGGGGCATGAAAGCGGTGGACACCGGTGCACCGATCTCGGTGCCGGTGGGCAAAGCCACCTTGGGCCGTGTGTTCAATGTATTGGGTGAGCCGATTGACGAGGCGGGTGAAGTGAAAGCGGAAGAGCGTCATCCGATTCACCGTCCGGCCCCGAGTTTTGAAGAACAATCCACCCAAGAAGAAATGCTGGAAACCGGGATCAAGGTCGTGGACCTCTTGGCCCCGTACGCCAAAGGTGGTAAGATCGGTCTCTTCGGTGGTGCCGGCGTAGGGAAAACCGTTTTGATCCAAGAGCTGATTCACAACGTCGCGCAGGAGCACGGCGGTTTGTCCGTGTTTGCCGGCGTGGGTGAGCGGACCCGCGAAGGGAACGACCTGTACCATGAAATGAAAGACTCCGGCGTTATCAGCAAAACGGCCATGGTATTCGGCCAGATGAACGAACCGCCGGGGGCCCGTCTGCGTGTGGCGTTGACCGGTCTGACGATGGCGGAGTACTTCCGTGATACTGAAGGACAGGACGTGCTCTTGTTCATCGACAACATCTTCCGGTTTACACAGGCCGGTTCCGAAGTGTCCGCGTTGCTCGGCCGGATGCCGTCCGCCGTGGGTTATCAGCCGACGCTGGCAACCGAGATGGGTCAGCTGCAAGAGCGGATCACCTCGACCAAACACGGTTCGGTCACCTCGATCCAAGCGATCTACGTGCCGGCCGACGACTACACCGACCCGGCTCCGGCCACCACGTTTGCACACTTGGATGCGACGACCAACTTGGAGCGGAAGTTGGCCGAAAAAGGGATTTATCCGGCGGTGGACCCGTTGGCATCCACGTCGCGGATTCTCACCCCGGCTGTGGTGGGGCGCGAACACTACGAAGTGGCACGTGGCGTGCAGCAAATTCTGCAACGCTACAAAGAATTGCAGGACATCATCGCCATCCTGGGTATGGACGAGTTGTCCGACGACGACAAACTGATCGTTGCCCGGGCGCGTCGGATCGAGAAATTCCTGTCGCAACCGTTCCACGTCGCCGAGCAGTTCACCGGTATGCCGGGTAAATACGTACCGGTCAAAGAAACGGTGCGCGGATTCAAAGAAATTCTGGAAGGCAAACACGACGACCTGCCGGAAGACGCCTTCTATATGGTGGGCACGATCGACGAAGCCGTGGAAAAGGCGAAACAACTCGCCTAAGATGCGTAAAAGGAGCGGGTGTCCATGAGTACCATCCAATTGGACATCGTCACCCCCGAGCGGAAAGTCTTTTCCGACGAGGTGGAGATGGTGATCACCCGGGCCGCTGAAGGGGACATCGGGATTTTGCCCAAGCACGCTCCCTTTGTGAGCCCTTTGGACGTCACTGTCGTACGCATCAAAAAAGATGGTAACGAACGCCAAGTGGCTGTCAGCCGCGGCTTCTTGGAAGTGCGTCCGGAAAAGGTGACCGTGCTGGCTGAGGCGGCGGAGTTGGCCGAAGAAATTGACGTCGAGCGGGCGAAAGCGGCCAAAGAACGGGCGGAGCGCCGTTTGGCCGAAGGTTCACCCGACATCGACCGTGCGCGCGCGGAATACGCGTTGCGCCGCGCCGAAAACCGCCTCAACGTGGCCCGGAAATAGACAGGGAATAAAGATCGCTAAAAAACTGCCGGTCTTACGCCGGCAGTTTTTTTGTGTGGAGTATGCTAGTAACTTATTCTACACGACAAGCACAAGAGGGACTACCTTGGGTCGCCATGCGCTTTTCGTTTAAATCTGAAGGTAACCCACATCCATTCATGGTGTCGAGTTCGGAGTTGGGGACGGGAAATCGAACGCAGCGGACTTTGTCGCTCAATCAGTTATGCGGCTTTGTTTTAAGCGTGCGAGTTGAAAGTGATCCGATGTAACCATCGCAACACCGGCGGCAGCATGATGATCACCGCGAGAACACACAGCACCTGTACAGCGACGACGAATGTGGCATCCGCATGGAAGGTGATCGAAGTGACCGCCATTTCGGCAATTCCACCCGGTGCCATGGCAAACAAGGAAGTGGTCAGCGGAATATTCGTCCACTTCGAAATGATGAACGCGCAAATCACCATGACCAACAGCATGATGAAGGACGTGACGCTGCCCACCAGAGCCGCAGACTTGACTTCCTTTAACTGTTGTCTGTTCACCTTGGTGCCAATGCTGGTACCGATCAACACTTGGGCCGCGCAGAAAAGCGCATCTGTCCACCAGAGATGCAGATCGCGCCCGAACCAGACGGAGAGAGTAGTTTGAGCCAGTGCTGTTCCCAGCATGCCGCCTGTCAGCAAGGGAGCCGGGAATTTCAGCCGTTTTCCGGCGATAGCCGCGATCCAAGCAGCACCGGCCAATACAATCGTCACCCAAAATGATCCAGTGTCTGTCCGGACAGATCCGGCATAACCGGAAGGGTGACCAACGCAGGTGAATGCCAAGAGCGGGACGATGCTGACCACGAGAGAGAGGCGAATCAGCTGTACCATGCTTACCACGATCGGATTGGCTCCCATCTCTTCTGCCAGGCCCGGCATGGCTGACATCCCACCGGGGGTGGAGGCAAACAGTCCTGTCAGCAGATCTGTGCGGCTGTATCGCCACAAAGCCAATCCGCAGCATAGCGAAACTCCGAAGGAAACGATCAATACAATGATGATAATCGGGCTGTTTTCAAACAAGGTCAGCCAAATCGAGCAATTCACCTGTCTTCCCAACTCAATCGCCAACAGCAATTGCCCCGCATTTTGCCAAAACGTCGGGATTTCTCGCTGGTTCGTATGAAACCAGTGTGGCTTCCAAAACATCATCATAGCGGAAGCCATCAATGCCCCTACCATCCACCCGGCGGAAAGATCGGTCAATGCCACCAGCCACCCACCGATCCCACCGATAATGACCAGTCCCGCATGCCGCCCGTTTTCCATGGTAAAAAATTGGCGCACAGAATCCCCCTTTCTTGATCTAAGGGTGATTATCGCTGCAGGCAGGACACTCTTTTGCCCCTCGATGGTGAATAGATGGAGAAAACGCATCGGATGTGGAAAATTTTGATGCATGTCCTGTCATTCGAAATCCGGGTGACGATGGCAAATACTTCATGACATCATGATATCATACAGGATAATCAAAATCGACGGATCTATCCATTGCATTCTATTTGAAGTAACACCAACAGGGATGGAAGGAAAGATGAATGGACAACCTAAATCTCGATGTATTATAAAAAAAAATAAAATTTAAATATCCAGTAAAAACCAGTTGATGTTAGACACTTTAGAATCATTCTGCTATAATGAGGGTGAAAAATAGTGGGAATCTACTTTATTCAGCGCTTACGTGATATGAAGCGCTTACATCGGAAGGGATGGGGAGAAACAGGATTTTCATCAACCATGACGATCGGTTTAGCATAAAAATGTTATTGGAACTCTCTGCCGGCGTCCATTTCGGTGAGAAGATGCTATCACGGACTGTAGTCTCATGCAACTCCATTGCTCGCGATGAAAAATCAGACCACTTTGGAGGGTAATCCTGGACATGGGCTATTCCGCCAACTACGTCATGCTTGCCATATTCTTTCTGCTCGGGTTGGGCCTGCCGCTGGTCGCGTTTACAGCGGGAAGCCTCCTGCGACCCCAGAAACCTACTCCTGCCAAAGGGATCAGTTATGAAAGCGGGGCTGATCCGGTGGGAGACAGTTGGATTCAGTTTAACGTCCGATATTACCTGTTTGCTCTGTTGTTCGTCATCTTTGATGTAGAGACGATTTATCTCTACCCCTGGGCGACGGTGTATCACGAGCTTCGATCCGGCGTCGGATTGTTCACGCTGGTGGAAATGCTCGTGTTTGTGCTGTTGTTGTTGGTCGGATTACTCTACGCCTGGAAAAAGAAGGTGTTGGAATGGAAATAAATCTGGAAGGATTGTTGCCGGAAGAAGAAAAGGAACTGGAGCGCAATGTGTTGACCACCACACTGGAGCAGATTAAAGGGTGGGCACGCAGCAACTCACTTTGGCCGTTGACCTTCGGCTTGGCCTGTTGCGCCATCGAGATGATGGGGACAGGCGGCCCCCATTATGATTTGGACCGCTTCGGCGTGATGTTCCGAGCTTCTCCACGTCAGTCCGATGTGATGATCGTGGCCGGCACCGTCACCAAAAAGATGGGGCCTTTGCTTCGCCGATTGTACGATCAGATGCCGGAACCCAAATGGGTGATCGCCATGGGTTCCTGTGCCACGGCCGGGGGCCCGTATGTGAAGTCCTATTCGGTGGTGAAAGGCGTTGACCAGATCGTCCCGGTCGACGTTTACATTCCTGGTTGCCCGCCCAATCCCGCGGCATTGATCTATGGGATCAACAAACTTCAGGAAAAAATCAGATATGAAGCGAAGACCGGGAGGAGGGTCACCTGATGGAAAAGGAAGAACGAGACAACAACCCCCAAACCTCTGCCAGTGACCCTGATGACCAAAAAGGCAGTGAAGCCGATCGGGAATCCCCGAAGAAACCCCGAACGGAATCGAATGTCGAAACCGCGGCAAACGATCAAGTGAAGGATACAACAGCAAATGCCGTTGATGCGGATGCCAAGCGGAAAGCCGCAGCTGCTGCCCGGGCGAAAGCGGCGGCCGCGGCCAGAGCCAAACCGGCGGGGGCGGGGCGGAATCCGGCGGCCCGGAAAGCGGAAGCGAAGGAGAAACCTTTGGAACCGTCACCCAAACAACCCGTATTGGATGCTTTCGTCACCGCCATCCGGAAACAGGTTGGGGATGACGCGGTGGAAGAAGCCACGATCAATCGGCCCAATCATCATTTGCCCACGATCGTGGTTCCAAAGGAGAAATGGCTTGAGGTGGCCCGTCTGTTAAAAGAGGACGATTCACTCGCATTTGATTACCTGCAAAATCTATCAGGCGTGGATTATGAGACCCATATGGAAGTGGTGTATCACCTCTACTCGTTCCGGCACCGTCATTCCCTCTGTGTCCGGGTGAAAACGGAACGTGACGAGGCGCGGGTCGATTCGGTGACTTCCGTGTGGCTCGGGGCAGATTGGAATGAACGAGAGGTGTACGATTTGTTGGGAATCCGTTTCGACGGACATCCCAATTTGAAGCGCATCTTCCTGCCCGAACACTGGGAGGGCCATCCTCTTCGGAAAGATTATGAACCGCTCGATCCGGAGATTTGATTGGGAGACCGACAGGAACGGCATACTTGGGTAAAGAGGAATCCGCTCGAGGGGTTCCGGGATATTCCGACTGGCAAATTGTCTGGAGAAGGGTGGCTGTTTCCCGAAGAAGTTTGGCCCGATTCCAGGAGGTGGAGAGGCGGATGGAGATAGGGAAAATCATCGGGGCCATTGTCATGCTGTTCATCCTGCTGGGGTTCGTCACGATGGCCGTATTGTTTGAACGCAAAGTGATCGGGTGGATGCAGAGTCGTGTCGGTCCCAACCGCGTCGGGCCGTGGGGAATCCTGCAAACGGTCGCCGATGTACTGAAAATGTTGTTCAAGGAGGACACCATTCCGGACAAGGCGGATCGCACGTTGTTCAAGGCGGCCCCGATTCTTGCTTTCATGCCGGCGTTTGCTGTCGTAGCGGTACTTCCGTTTACGCCGTCATTGGTTTTTTCCGACATCGCCGTGGGACTACTGTACTATATGGCAGTTTCCAGCATCACCACGATCGCCATCATGGTCGGGGGTTGGGCGTCCAATAACAAATATGCTCTGTTGGGTGGTATGCGCTCGGCAGCCCAGATGATCAGTTACGAAATCCCCTTGGTCATGTCGGTGGTCGGCGTGATCATGGCCGCAGGATCATTAAACCTGAAAAAAATCGTCGCTGCACAAGCGGATATGTGGTTTATTGTGCCGCAATTTTTGGGCTTTCTGGTCTTTCTCATCGCTTCCGTATCAGAACTGAACCGTACGCCATTCGACTTGCCGGAAGCTGAGTCGGAACTAGTGGCTGGTTATCATGTGGAATACAGCGGATTTCGTTTCGCTTTTTTCATGTTGGCCGAATATGTGTATGTATTCGCAATGTCTGCTTTGACGACGATTCTGTTCCTGGGCGGATGGAACCCCGTTTTCGGTCTGACGTTCATCCCGCCGATTGTCTGGTTCGTCATCAAATTTGCCGCTGTTGTCTTTTTCCTGTTTTGGCTAAGGGCGACCCTTCCCCGGGTGCGGATGGATCAGTTGATGCAGTTGGGATGGAAGGTGCTCCTTCCCTTGGCGCTCCTCAACATTTTCCTGTCCGCTCTGCTTAGGGAAGTGCCGTTGATCGGCCGGTTTTATTGACGTGATCTCGGGAGGGATTCCCATGCTTGGGATGGTAAAAGGTTTGGGCATCACACTGAAATCCATGACCAAGAAAAAGGTGACCTATCAATATCCGGATCAACCGCTGAAGATGCCGGAGCGATTCCGGGGCATCCAGCATTTTGACCCGGAGAAGTGCATCGTGTGCAACCAGTGCGCACGCATCTGCCCGACCGATTGCATCACCCTGACGGGTAAAAAACATCCCGACCCCAACAAAAAGGGAAAAATCATCGACACTTACGACATCAATTTCGAGATCTGCATTTTGTGCGATTTGTGTACAGAGGTATGTCCTACCGAAGCGATTGTGATGACCACCAACTATGAGCTGGCGACCTACAGCCGGGACGAACTGTTCAAAAATCTGGAGTGGCTCCATGAAAACGATCAGAACATCCGGGGAGGGTCGTAATTGGCGCAGCTGAACGGAGAGTTTGTCGCGTTTTTCATCTTGTCCGTCATGGCGATCGGCGGTGCCGTGTTCATGATCAACCTGACGAAGGTGGTTCACATGGCGTTGGCCCTGGCGTTCACGTTTTTCAGCATTGCCGGGTTGTATCTTCTGTTGAACGCGGAGTTTCTGGCGGTTGTACAGGTGTTGATTTATGCCGGGGCGATTACCATCCTGATGCTGTTCATGATCATGCTGACCCGTCATCAAAATGATGAGGAAGCAGAACCGTTCGGATTTCGACAGGGGCTCTCCTTTGTAGGGGTGGCGGCGTTTTTCGGCATCGTGATGTGGGTGATCTACCGGACGCCCCTTCCGGCCAAAACAGCGGATACGTCCGGTTATACGGTGGAACGGATCGGTCATGTGCTGTTTCAACAACAGGTGATTCCGTTTGAGCTGGTGTCGGTGCTGCTATTGGCAGCACTGGTGGGGGCAGTTGTTCTGGCCCGGAAGGAGGAATCCTGATGCCGGTTACTTCGTATCTGGCACTGTCCGCCATTCTTTTCAGCATTGGTTTGTACGGGGTACTGACGAAGCGGAATGCGGTGATGGTTCTTTTTTCCATCGAATTGATGCTGAACGCGGTCAACGTCAATTTGGTCGCTTTCTCCAAGTATGGATTGTATGCCAACCTGACTGGTCACATCTTTTCGCTGTTCACGATCACGGTGGCGGCGGCGGAGGCTGCGGTGGGGATCGCGATCCTGATCGCGTTCTATCGGAACAAAGCAACGACTGAGGCCGACAAGATCAATTCGATGAAGGGGTAATCGTAAAACGATCTGAGAAAAGGATGGATGCTCCATGATCGCATATGTTTGGATCATCCCGTTGTTCCCGTTGATCGCGTTTCTGCTGTTGATCGCCGGCCGGCGTCGATGGAGCGAAAATGCGGCTGCCATAATCGGGATCACGGCCACATTGGCATCGTTTCTCACCGCGACGGCGGTGCTGGTACAAAGCATAGGCGGAACACCCGGTGCGGTGCAAGTCTTTCCATGGTTGAAGGTGGGGCAGTCCGTTTTCTCGTTCGGGACGGACGTGAACCATCTGAACGCGTTGATGCTGTTCATCGTCAGCTTGGTCAGTTTCCTGGTTCACGTATACGCCCGGGGATATATGAAGGGTGATCCCCGTTTTTCCGTGTTTTACGCCTATTTGACATTGTTCACGTTCTCCATGCTGGGGCTGGTGATCTCGCCCAATCTGCTTCAGCTGTATATTTTCTGGGAACTGGTCGGGGTGTGTTCTTTCCTGTTGGTCGGTTTCTGGTACTACAAGCCGAAAGCCAAGGCGGCGGCGAAGAAGGCATTCATCGTCACGCGCGTCGGGGATGTGGGCCTGTTCATCGCCATCGCGCTATTGTTTTGGCAGGTGGGCAGTCTGGACATCGCTTCTGTACTGAGTGCGGTTGAAGCAGGTAAAATCACGCCAACGCTGTTGACGTGGATTGCTGTTCTCATTTTTATCGGCGCCGTCGGCAAATCGGGTCAGTTTCCGTTACATACATGGTTACCCGACGCCATGGAAGGCCCGACGCCGGTCAGTGCCCTGATCCACGCCGCCACAATGGTGGCCGCGGGCGTATACTTGGTCGCGCGGTTGTTTCCGTTGTTTGAGGCTTCCGAGACGGCGATGGACGTAGTGGCTTACGTGGGTGCGTTCACGGCGATCTTCGCCGCATCGATCGGGTTGGTTCAGCATGATATCAAACGCGTGCTGGCCTATTCCACGGTGAGTCAGCTGGGGTATATGATGCTGGCGCTGGGTTCGGCCGGATATGCGGCGGGTGTGTTTCACTTGATGACGCACGCCTTTTTCAAAGCGTTGCTGTTCCTTGGTGCGGGTGCGGTGATCATCGCATTGCATCACGAGCAGGATATTCGCCGGATGGGCGGTTTGTGGCGGAAAAACAAAGCCGTGGGATGGATGTTCCTCATCGGTTGTCTGGCCATATCCGGCATCCCGCCGTTTGCCGGTTTTTTCTCCAAAGATGAGATCCTGGCGGCGGCATATGCGGACGGCCGGACAGGGGTGTTTCTCGTCGGTCTGATCGCGGCGCTGTTCACCGCGTTTTACGTGTTCCGCCTGTTTTTCCAGGTGTTTATTGGTGAGTACCGCGGGAAAGGGGAGATCGGTTCGGTTCCCGCCGTCATGACGCTGCCGATGGCGGTATTGGCGGTATTGTCCGTGGTCAGCGGATTCCTCAACGCGCCGAGTCCGATGCTGGGACATTGGTTGACGGAGGGAACGGGTATTCGTGAGACGGTAGTCGGTACGCCGCTTTGGATCTCTCTCTCCGCCACACTGGTCTCGTTGGCCGGTTTGGGAGGAGCCTGGATGATGTACGGGCGGCGGGCATGGTCTCCCACTGTGTGGCGGGATCGAATGCCGTTGCTATATCAGTTGTTGTACCGAAAATATTACGTTGATGAGATCTACCGGGCAACATTTGTGGACGGGTTGCGGAACACCGGCCGTCCGTTTCGCGGTTTTGACCGGTGGTTCGTTGAAGGTTTGGTGGGGCTGGCGGTCGGTGTGACGCGACTGATCGCCTGGGTCGGCTCCCGGTTGCAAAACGGTCAAGTGCAGGCCTATGCTTTGATCAGTCTGATCGGGCTGGTGCTCCTGTTGGTAGGCTTGACGGCGGGGAGGTTGTTCGGATGACGGTGTGGAATGGGCTTCCTACATGGGTGACGTTTTCACCACTTTTGGGAATGCTGGTTTTGTTATTCATTCCCCGGCAACAGAACCGGTGGCTCAAATGGGTCGGGATGGCGGGAACCTTGCCTCCGTGCATACTGGCCCTCATGATGTTCGCACAGTTCGACCCCCAAGCCCGGGGTGTACAATTTGCACAAAACGTGTCGTGGATTCACATCCCACTTCCGCAAAGTTCGGGATGGACGCTATCCTACGCGATGGGTGCGGACGGTTTGTCCATACCGCTTGTTGTGATGACGACGATTATCGTGGCGCTGGCTGCGGTCGGATCGATGTATATCAAGGAACGGCTGAAAAGTTATTTCCTGTTGTTTCTTCTGTTGGAAATCGGGATGCTCGGTGTCTTTCTCGCCCGCGATCTGTTCCTGTTTTTCCTCTTCTTTGAAGTGACGCTGGTGGCTACCTTTTTCCTGGTGGGTATCTGGGGGTACATGGAAAAAGAACGCGCCGCCAATCAGTTCCTGCTGTATAACGGTTTGGGTTCGGCATTGATGCTGCTCGCGTTTATCGGCCTCTTGTTCGTGTTTGGCACGTTGAATCTGGATCAGTTGCTGGTGCGAACCTCGCAGTTGTTCACTCACCCCGAATGGATGCAGGGGCCGGTCAAACAGGTGATATGGGGAATTTTCCTCTGCATTTTGATTGCATTCGGCATCAAGCTGCCCGCGTTCCCGTTTCACACCTGGATGTTGCGTGTCCACGTGGAAGCGCCCCCGGCAGTGGTCATGATTCACTCCGGTGTTTTATTGAAAATGGGTGCGTACGGGTTGATCCGCTTCGGCGTGGATCTGTTTCCTCCCTTGGTGCATCAAATGGCGACGTTTTTGGCGGTGCTGGGGTTGGTCAACATCCTCTACGGAGCAGCGCTGGCATTTGTTCAGCGCGATTTGAAGCGCGTGTTGGCCTATTCCAGTGTCAGTCACATGGGGATCATCCTGTTCGGAATCGCTGCACTTAATTTTTCCGGATTGCAGGGAGCCGTGTTTCAAGCGGTATCTCACGGTTTCATCTCCGCGCTGATGTTTTTGATCGTCGCTGCGCTCTATGAACGGACGGGAACAACGATGATCGATGAAATGAGCGGATTGGCCAAGGCGATGCCGGTTCTCTCCGGTGTGTTGTTGGCCGGAGGACTGGCGTTGTTAGGATTGCCCGGTATGTCCGGTTTTGTCAGCGAATTTTTGGCGTTTCTCGGTATGTTCAAACAATACCCGGTCATTGCGGGGTTCGGCGCATTGGGTTTGATCTTGGCGGCAGCCTATACGTTGCGGGCGGTCATGGCTGCCACGTTCGGACCTTTCCTGGATCGATGGGAGCGGCTGACTGACACAAAGGCGGTGGAAACCGTGCCGATGTTGGTGTTGCTCGGCCTGATTATCGCGATCGGTGTCTATCCGCAGATGTTGGGTGAGCCGATGCAAGCCACCCTGCAAATGATTGTCACCAGGATCGGAGGGTGAGCGGATATGGAAAAAGCCTTGGCACACATCGACTGGTCGGCGATGACACCCGAATTGATCCTCGTCACCGCTGCCGCCCTGCTGATCGTGCTGGAGCTGTTGTTACCGGATGAGACTTCCCGCGATTGGCTGGGGTGGGTTGCCCTGTTGGCCGTCGTCGGGGCGGGGATGTACGTGGTCGTTCACTTCGGAGGAGCGACGGTGGATCTTCTTCAAGGATCATATCGGACGGACCCGGTGGCCCAATCGTTCAAACTGGTGTTGTTGGGCGGGTCGGCTCTGATTCTGGTGTTGTCCCTGTCCGGAGAAAATCGGGAAGGGATCGGAGCGCGGGGAGAATATTACTTCCTGCTGCTCACGGCTGTGTTGGGTGGCTCAGTGATGACATCCTCGGCCGATTTGGTCACGCTGTTTGTCGGGTTGGAGCTGTTGAGCATCTCTTCCTACATCCTTGCGGGAATCCGAAAACAGCGGACGGACTCCAATGAAGCCGCCTGGAAATACGTTGTCCTGGGCGGTGTCTCATCCGCGTTCATCCTGTACGGGATGTCATTCGTGTACGGCCTGACGGGTAGCACCAATCTGTTTGTGGTCCAGCAGCGGATCGTGGAGGCGTACCAAACCGGTTACGCACCGTTCGTGTTGCTGTCGTTGTTTTTGATGATGTTGGGATTCGGGTTTAAAATCGCCGCTGCACCGTTTCACATGTGGGCGCCCGATGTGTATCAGGGTTCCCCGACATCAGTTACCGCATTTTTGGCGGCCGTGTCCAAAACGGCAGCCTTTGCTTTGGTAACCCGGGTTGTGTTGGTGGTCTATCTGCAGTTGATCCAGCTTCGCGTGTGGGAGGAGATCATTACGCCGCTGTTGCTGGTGATCGCGGGTGCATCCATGATCGTCGGCAATGCCGTCGCATTGCGTCAGACCAATGTCAAACGTCTGATGGCGTATTCTGGTATCGCCCAGGCTGGATATGTGCTGGTGCCGCTCGCGTCACTGGGGATGGCGCTTTTTGAAAGCACCCTGTTTTATCTGCTCGCCTATTCACTGATAACAGTCAGTGTGTTTGCGGTGATCATGGTGGTGGAGCGCGATTCCGAACACGGTGAACTGAGCGCCTTTGCCGGCCTATATAGAAGATCACCGCTGGTGGCGCTTGCTATGACCTTGTTGGTGCTTTCGCTGGCGGGCATTCCAGTCACGGCAGGATTTTTTGGCAAATTCTACCTCCTGATCAACGCCATCGCAACCCAGCACTTTTGGATTGCTGCAGTGATGGTGGTAACCACGGTTGTTTCCTATTTCTACTACTTTGAATTTATCCGACAGATGTACTTCCGTCCGGCACCGAAGGGGAATCCGCTGGCCATCCCCATCGGAACGGCGATCGTGATCGGAATCGGTGTGATCGGCACAGTCGGATTGGGGTTGTTCCCGAATGCGATTCTTCACGCATTGGGACAACTGAAATGGGCGGAAGTTCTGTCGATTCCGCAGACACCTCCGGGGCCCTAATCGAGTAACGACAGGTGCTGAGCAAAATCGAATGGATGCAGAGGAGCCGTTTGCCGATCGGTAACACTGGCGGTAAACGGCTTTCGTCGTTACTACTGATTCCCGATCGCTTTTATCAAGCGTCAGCGCCATCGGATCCCATACCGGTGAAAGAACCATTCGGCAATGGCCAGTACCAGACCGACGGCCAAGGAGGAATGGGTGTCCAGGGAAAACGAAATGAACAAAAATTGGATTGCGTACAACAATAAAGCGATGGCAAACAGATCGATCAATGCCAATGAGAACCGGCTCATGTGGCGAATCAGGACGTGATCCAGCCATGCGGTCACACCGGCGATCACCCCCGCCGAAACGATCAAGTGCCCCCAATGGACGATTTCCATTTGTTTCAAGGTGAGATTGGCGATCTCCATCACGATGGCGTACAGCACCCATTTGAAGAGAAAGTAGGAAATCAATGTATTGTCGTTCACTCCTCAAAATCCGTCATCTCATTTTTCTATTATGACTAACCAACCGCTAATCCAATCATTTCCGGACTGTCAAGAGATTTTCAGGGATTCATTTTGCTTCTGCGTCCATTTTGATGTACGATGATAGAGTGAACCTGTCACCAAAGGAGTGCATACCATGGTGGATGGGGCGACAAGCTTAGGCGTGACCGCTCTTGTCAACATCATCCTTTCGCTCGTCAGCATCGCTTTCAGCTGGTGGGCACTGACCAATCTCCGGTTGGATGTCTTTATGCGCCAACCCAAATCAGTGCAGGCTCATGCGTTGATGATCCTGCTGTCGGTGGTGCTGGGACACGGGCTGGCATCCTTTTTGATCGACTATATGGGTTGGTCTCGTCTGATCAGTCAGATGTTTTAATCGGCCGAAAAGTTTGTCTATTTTTCGTCAACCCAGGATCTCACTCGTATATCCTCTTTCTCTTTCGTGAACAATGGTGAAAGAGAAAGAGGGGGCGATACATATGCGGTCCAAATGGTTGACACTCACGTTTGCACTGATTATTCTAAGTACGTTCATTGTTGCATCGGCTCCGGCAGCGGTGCCGGAACAAACGCTGACCCATGTGTTTTTGGAAATGGGCGCACAACCGGAGCGATACGTGTTGCACCATGGCGGGCGAATCGCTCAGGTGATGGAAGAACACCAAGTGGACGATTGGACGGATGAATTGCGGCAGGCTTTGGGTTTGTCGCCGGTTCAGCGTAAGGAAGGAGACGGTCTGCGTTGGTCCGCCTCCGGCTGGTGGGGGCGAAACCAACGGGTGGAATTGATCGTTATCAACGATGAGCCTACTAAGCGGTGGATTCAACCGTACGTATCGGTTCGCATCAATGGTCGGGGACGTCCTGACGCGGCATTTTTCCGCGCCCGGCAACGTCTCGTCAAACGATTGGAACAGCAGGGAATCGCGCCCAGGTTGCACTTCTCGATTCAAGGACACCAGGAGTTGCAACCGTCAAATAAAGAGCAGTGGATCCAGCAAGCGATGAAGCGAATGCGCGCGCGGGAGGTGGAAGCGCTGCGCACGGCGCCGACCACCAGCGTTTCCTGTTATTCCCCCTTGTTCCCCGATGGATTGAACACGCAGGGCGGTTTCATGAATCTGCAGGTTGCAGCACGTATGGACCCCCTGCACCATCGTATTGCCGTGACCATGGGGACTCCGATCATCACCATAGAATACTAGTTTGGCGGAGGGAAGACATTTGGAAAAAATCATTGTTCGTGGCGGCAAGAAGTTGAAAGGCAGAGTGAAGATTCACGGTGCAAAGAACGCTGTCCTACCGATCATCGCCGCTTCCATTCTCGCATCGCGGGGAGAAATCGTCATCCATGACACTCCCCTGCTGGAAGACGTCAAAACGATCACCCAACTGCTCCAAAACTTGGGCGCGGAAGCGAAGCTGGACGAAGGATCCGTTCGCATCCGGGCGGAAAAGTTGACGACGACCCAGGCACCGTACGATTTGGTGCGGAAAATGCGCGCTTCGTTCCTGGTGATGGGGCCGTTGTTGGCGCGCAAGAAACATGCTCGCATTCCGTTGCCTGGTGGGTGTGCGATCGGCAGCCGTCCGATCGATCAGCATCTCAAAGGGTTTGAAGCGATGGGAGCCGAGTTTGAAATCGGCCAAGGGTTTATCGAGGGACGCGTGCCGGATCGTTTGCGGGGGGCACGTATCTATCTCGATGTGGCCAGTGTCGGAGCGACGGAAAACATCATGATGGCGGCAGCACTGGCGGAAGGGCGCACCATCATCGAAAATGCGGCGCGGGAACCGGAAATCGTTGATCTGGCCAATTTCCTGAACGCGATGGGTGCCCAAGTGCGGGGGGCCGGTACCGGGACGATCCGCATTGACGGGGTGGATTTCCTGCGGGGAACGGAATATACCGTCATTCCCGATCGGATCGAAGCCGGCACATACATGATTGCGGCAGCGATCACCCGTGGCGAAGTGTTTGTGGAGGGAGCAATTCCCGATCACATCAATCCGTTGATTGCCAAGCTTCGTGAAATGGGCGTCCATGTATTGGAAGGGGAGAATGGCGTCCATGTCCGTGCGGAAGGGAAACTGCAGCCAGTGGACGTCAAAACGCTGCCATATCCGGGCTTCCCGACTGATATGCAATCGCAGATGATGGCGTTGCTGCTGACGGCGGACGGGAACAGCGTGGTTACCGAGACCGTATTTGAAAACCGGTTCATGCACGTCGAAGAAATGAAACGCATGGGTGCGAAGATCAAAATCAATGGTCGCTCCGCCTTCATCGAAGGGGGCCATCCGCTGTCCGGTGCTGAAGTGAAAGCCACCGACCTGCGGGCGGGAGCTGCGCTTGTGTTGGCTGGACTGGCTGCAGAAGGCACGACGGTAGTAACGGAACTGCACCATATCGACAGGGGCTACGTTCAGTTGGTGGAGAAATTGCAGGCATTGGGTGCGGATATCAAACGTGTGAAGGTGGACGCGGAGAAAGACGTATCCTCTGTGCAGCCCTCATATGCATAAGTTCATAATGGATCTGGAAGGTCGCGATATTCGCGGCCTTTTTTGTTTCTATTCCTATGCCTTGATGCCTGTATCCGTCGATCTTAGGGAGTGACTTTCGGTTCTGAAGTACTATCTCCTCCTGCGATTCATAGGCTGTAAGAGAGGGTTGTCCTCAGTGAGAGAATCGGGGAGAGAGAGGTGGATTATGCACAAAGGATTTGTGGTTTATGTGGTTGTGTTTCTCTCAGTGATGCTGGCTGTCCCCGCATTGGTAACCTATTTTGATGCATCGACCGCACCCCATCCGAAAAAACCCATCCGGTTGACACATGATGCACATGAACCGATGATCCGCGTCTTTTTGACCAAAGAACGGCGTGTCGTGGCAATCCCGCTTGAATCCTATATTCGGGGTGTGGTAGCGGCGGAGATGCCGGCCGACTTTCACTTGGAGGCGCTGAAAGCTCAAGCGATGGCGGCACGTACCTATATTGCCGAACGACTGGCCAAGGGGGACTTTACCGATATGCGGTCGTACGGTGCGGCGGCCGAGGATGCACAAGTAACCGATTCTCCGGACCACCAAGCGTTTATGACGGACGAGCAGTTAAAAATGGAGTGGAAAGACCGATATCCCTCTTACTCAAACCGGGTCAACCAGGCGGTACAGGAAACACGGGGAAAAATTTTGTTATATGGGGGAAAACCGATCTATGCCGCCTTTTTCTCCACCAGCAACGGACAAACGGAAAACGCGGAAGATTATTTCCGTCAATCGTATCCCTATTTGCGTAGCGTACCATCTCCCTGGGATCGTCAATCGCCCAAGTACCAGGCGCAAATCCGGATTGCGATGAGCGAGGTCGTTCATCGTTTGGAATCATTTACCGGAAAGAAACTGATTGCCCAGTCCCTTTCGGGAGCCAAATGGATCAGCGGAGCGGAACGGACAAAAAGTGATCGCATCAGGAGAATCCGAATCGGGGACCAATGGTTTACCGGACGTCAGGTTCGGGAGGCGTTGGGATTGCCGTCCACGGATTTCACCTGGAGCATTCGTGGTGGTACCATCCTGTTCATCACCCAAGGTTACGGACACGGTGTCGGGATGAGCCAATGGGGGGCAAACCTCTTGGCCAAGCAGGGTAGGTCGGCGGTGGAGATCGTCCAATATTATTATCGTGGTGTGACCATTGGACATTGGCCATAAAGGTGTGACCGATATGCTCTGTCCTGAAGGGATGACAACGCCCAAATGGACCTAGAAACGAACGGATCGAAGCATGATGTTTCGTCTTTCCTATCAAGTAAAACTCTCAACCAGCCGACGAAATAGTCGGGATAAACACGGGTCTTTTCAGGCATTTCCCCATTCGAAAAAATGAAAAAAATCGGGAGAGGTAGGTATAAAACGAGAAACCCGTGTCCAAAATGGTTGCTGAGGTGATAGGAAAATGAAACCAGAAAAACCAAATAAACCGATCCAAATGGACAATGCGAAGCAGGGAATCCGATGGAAACGCCTGTTTGCGAAGAAATGGGCTTTTCCGGCCATCTACCTCGCAGCTGCCGCACTCATTCTCACCGTGGTTTGGTTGTACCAAAACGCGCAAGAGTCCAGGGTAACCAAACCCGGAACGGATGTGCAAATCAGCCACAATACCGTGCCGGTCGATCAAAAAGCCGAACAAATGACGGCACCGGTCGCCAAGACCGCCGATGCCGACGCGCAAATGGGCTACTATGACGATACCTCATCCGCCAAAGTCAAAGAAAAGGCATTGGTGAAATACGCCAATACGTATTGGCCGCATTCAGGAATCGACTATGCCCGCAAAGACGGTAAAAGTTTCGATGTGATCGCCGCATTGAGCGGAAAAGTGATTCGAGTGGAGCATAATCCGTTGGTCGGTCAGCAAGTGGAGATTCAGCACAAAAACGGTTTGATCACCGTATACCAAAGTTTGACGGATATCCGCGTCAAAGTGGGTCAAGAGGTCAAACAAGGTGATGTCATCGCCCAAGCCGGAAGAAATAACTTTGAGAAAGAAGCCGGTGTCCACCTCCATTTTGAGGTACGGAAGGGCAATCAATCTGTACAGCCGGAACTGTACTTGAAATAAAAAAGCGTGACAAAGCCGGAGCGAAACAGCTCCGGCTTTTTTTAGGGTTCGCCAAAAACCGCGCAAAATGGCTTGTCACGGCTTGTAAGGGGAGAATAACCGATCAAACGGCTCATATAATGTAGCAGACATTCTGAAGAGGGGGCGAAGGGAGTGCACGATTACATCAAGGAGCGCACTATCAAGATTGGCCGATACTTTGTGGAAACTAGAAATACCGTTCGCATGATAGCAAAGGAATTCGGTGTTTCCAAAAGCACGGTACACAAAGATCTGACGGAACGACTACCCGAGATTAACCCCGAACTCGCCAGTCAAGTAAAGGAAATTTTGGAATATCACAAGTCGATCCGTCATTTAAGGGGAGGAGAAGCCACCAAGATCAAATATAAACGAAAGCATAAGCAGAAGGAAAACGTTCGTGGAAAAAATATCACAAAGGTAAGTATCACCACTTAACCATTGGGATGGCCCATTTCATACCCGCGTTTCCCGTTGACGATTACATATATGCGATCTGTCCGGGCCGAGTGAGCTGCACAGAGATGATCCCTTTTTTGGCAATCATAAATCATTTTTGGATAATTGAATTGCGATCTTCCCACAGGGATCATTTCTTCCCCCTTCCCCTTCCCGCCTTGCCAGGAAGTGTAGACTTATAACAACAATTGCGATATATTCTATCTATGAAGACGATCCCTTTGGTGAGTCTATGGTTGATCGGTACAGTACCCTGATCAGCGGATAACAACCGAAGATGCGGCAGTGTACCATTGAAACGAACATGCCGAACGTTCCAATCGGGATGCATTCCCCATACCATACATAAAGATACAGGGCAAGGGCGGGGGCGATCGCATCCCAACACCCATCTTCAGATCCCTTGTACGATGGAAAGCGGTTGACAGCCTTTTTGTGTACATTTTCACAATGTTTCCCATTAAAGTGGACGAGCCGCTTTCACGTCGATCCAACAGTTGTTTGGAGAGGATTAGCATATGCAAGAGGATAAAAAAAAGCCCGATACCAGCCATTCGACGTCTCATCTGGTTATTTCCGAATCTGAACAATCGAACGTGGAGAAAGCTGATTCCGCCCAACCTACCTTATCCGGAAAGCCGGAACTTGGAAACTGGAAATGGAGCGAGGATACCCCCACTGAAAAAGAAATCAATCCTGCCTCCCCATCCTCTGACCTGGTAGAAACCGAACCGGAATCGAATGGTGAAGCGGAATCCGTTTCGCCGGTTGTTTCACCAGTGGAACCGACGGAAGATCAGGAACCGGAAAAAGAGGAACCGTCCGCCGAAGAAGGGAAAGCGACACCATCCGACAGTGAGGAAGGCGATACAAGCCCGGATTCTCTCAGCCAGCAACAGGTAGATCCGAAGGTGATCGAAGAAGCTTCGCAGGTCGATGAACAGGATGATCAGGCGGACGAATGGGAAGAGGATGACGAGCCCGTTCGAAGACCGATCGGCAAGCTGAAATGGAGCCAAGACGATGAAGCGCCCCTTGATACAACCGCCCCGATCGCGGTTGCGGCGGAAGCGGTGCAAGATGCACCCTCATCGACCCCGGAGCCGTCTCAATCAACGGCGGACAAGGTTGAGGATGAGCCGAAGGACATTTCACAGAAAAGCGGGTCAGGAGCCAAGTGGGTAAAGCAAACCTTGTTATTCCTTCCGTTGGTGTGGGTCATCGTATTGGCAGTCGGTTTAATGATCGGTTATGGTGTGATGGGGGATCAACCTCCAGGTGAGGTATTCAACCCGGATTTGTGGAAGCATCTGTATGATTTGATCTACGGGTGAGTCAAAGCCCCGCCCTGCCCATGTGGTAGCGCGGGATCTTTCTTGCCGTCTTTTTGGATGCCGAAAATCGGGTATAATACAGTAGGAATGCCGTGAGGAGGGACCCCGTGTGAACGTGCCCAACCTGTTGACACTCTTTCGATTCGTGTTGATTCCGCTGTACTTATTCCTCTTTTTTTCCGATCTTCCGAATCGGATGTATTGGGCTTTCGGGGTCATCCTTTTGGCGGGATTGACGGACGTGGTGGACGGTTATTTGGCTAGAAAACACCGGCAAGTGACCCAATTGGGTATCATGCTGGACCCGTTGGCGGATAAACTGATGATGCTGTCCGTGTTTTTGTCGTTGTTGATATCGGAGCGCATCAGCATTTGGGCAGGTGTGGCGATCGTCCTTCGCGACGTGGGGATGATCGTCGGTTCCGCTTTCTTCCATCTTCGCGGGAAACGAACCGTACCGGCCAATGCATTAGGGAAACTGACCACGTTTTTGTTTTATGTCGCGTTGTTTTTGTTGATGTTCGAGCTGCCGTTTGCGCAGTCCTTCTTGTGGGGCGTGATCGCGCTTTCGTTTGTAACCACGCTCATCTATTTATTCCAATTCAAGATGATCAACCAACGTCTGATGTAGTGGATTCAGTCAACGAAGCAGGGGGTGCCCTTCTTGCCTGAGAGAAACGTCATTCGTTCGATTATGGTGGAAACGCCTTCAAAACCCGGAAACTTGGGGCGAGTAGCAACCGCTATCGGTTCGGTGGGCGGTGATATCGGAGACATCGTCACGGTGCAGATCGGACCGTTCACCACCATGCGTGACATTACCGTGCATTGTGAGAACGAGGAGCAATTGCATGCCGTCATCGACGCGATCCAAAGCCTGGGTGGCGGAATCCGGGTCCGCACCGTATCCGACGACGTGCTACGTGCGCACGAAGGCGGAAAAATCCATATGAAAAGTAAAATGGACATCCGCTCGCTGGCCGACTTGCGGCAGGTCTATACGCCGGGCGTGGCCAACGTGTGCCGGGTGATCCAGGAAGATCCGGAAAAAGCGCGCATCTACACCAGTATCGGCAACACGGTTGCCATCGTGACGGACGGTACCGCTATTTTGGGGCTCGGTGACATCGGTCCCGTGGCCGGGATGCCGGTTATGGAAGGGAAAGCGGCGTTGTTTGACCGGTTTGCAGGGATCAGCGGCGTACCGATTCTGTTGAACACCAAAGATCCGGATGAAATCGTACGGACGGTCAAAACGATCTCTCCCGGATTCGGCGGTATTTTGCTGGAAGATATCGGTTCGCCGCATTGTTTTGAAGTGGAAGACCGGCTGAAGGAAGAGTTGGATATTCCCGTCATGCACGATGACCAGCACGGTACCGCGGTTGTCACATTGGCGGCTGTCATCTCCGCTTGCCGTTGTGCCGGAGTGGATTTAAAGGAAGCAGTGGTTGGACAAGTTGGTCTGGGAGCGGCGGGTCTCGCGATTTGCCGGATGTTCCTCGCCTACGGTGTCCAACGCGTACACGGTGTCGATTTGAACGAAGATGCCAAGAAGCGACTCGCGGCATACGGTGGGGAACCGCTGAACAGCTTGGAAGAACTGATGCAAACGTGCGACATTGTCATCTCCACCACCGGTGTACCTGGGTTGATCAAACCGGAAATGATCCGGGAAGGACAAGTCATCCTTGCGCTGTCCAACCCGAAACCGGAGATTGAGCCGGAAGATGCGCTTAAAGCTGGGGCCGGTTTTGCTGCTGACGGACGTTCGGTCAACAACGTGTTGGGCTTCCCCGGCATTTTCCGTGGTGTACTGAATGCGGGAGCCAAACGCATCACTCACGAGATGCTGGTAGTGGCAGCCGAAGCCATCGCCGACTGCACTCGGGATGGAGAACTGGTTCCGCACCCCCTCAACCCCAAAGTGCATCGGGAAGTAGCCAGGGCAGTGGAAGAAGTGGCTGGTCGTGGCTTGTGAAGGGGAAACGGAGTTTTTAGTTGAACCAAGCTCCCAAGTGAGCGACAAGACCTAAGCCCGACCGAACATCGAATCGGGAAGCGCGGAATTGAATCACGGGCAAATCCTCCAAACGAAACGTACATTGCTCGTGATCTGCACTCCTCGGGACTGAGGTCTTAGGGAAAAAAGGCGCCGAAAGGCTTTCGGCGCCCTTTTTATTTGAACCCCTCAATGGGGGACTGTTCTTATTGTAAACGGCTGAAAGCGGAACATACCTGCCGCATCGTGGCAATCCCCCGTTTGATTCGCTATAATGGGATCAGCAACTCGTGTTTTGGTTCGGAAAGGAGTCGAAAAATATGGAAATGGACGCCATAGCGATCCAGCAAGTCATCCCGCATCGATATCCGTTCTTGTTGGTGGATCGGATCGTGGAGGTCGAAGAGGGAAAACGTGCCGTCGGAATCAAAAACGTCACCATCAATGAACCGTTTTTTCAAGGGCATTTTCCCGATTATCCGGTCATGCCCGGTGTATTGATTGTGGAGGCGTTGGCACAAGTGGGTGCGGTCGCCGTACTCGGCTTGGAGGAGAATCGGGGTAAGTTGGCATTTTTCACTGGAATCGACAAATTCCGGTTCAGAGAGCAAGTGAAACCGGGTGACGTGTTGGAGTTGGAAGTGGAGATGGTGAAACTGCGCGGCTCGCTCGGCAAAGGGCAGGGAACCGCAAGAGTGAATGGGAAAGTGGTGGCTGAGGGAGAATTGATGTTTGCCATCACTGATCCCCGATAAATTCATAAAGGAAGGTCCCATTCGGGCCTTCCTTTCCTTCCGTCAAGGAAACCTTTCCAATCACAACCACATGCGAATAAGGAAATAAATAAATCCCCACAGTGGCAGACTCAGGATCATACCGTTGATCAACCCCACCGCACAAGGGAATTCATGAAGAGTCTGTTTCTCGTTCATTTTGCTCGCTCCCGTTTGAGTTGCTGTGTTTTTATTATGGTCGAAGGAATAGGTGTTCATCCTTGATTCAGCGGTGGGTAGCCTGGGGGGAAATTTGCCAGGAGGTCGTTTGCAGATGAAAGTTGTGACCGTTGTCGGGGCACGACCCCAATTCATCAAGGCCGCACCTGTCTCCCGCAAATTGCGTGAAAAAGGGACGGAAGTGTTGGTTCATACGGGACAGCACTATGACAAGTCCATGTCGGACGTTTTTTTCGAGGAACTGAATATTCCCGCGCCTGATTACCACTTGGGTGTCGGTTCCAAATCCCATGGTGCACAGACGGGTGAAATGCTGGCCAAAGTGGAAGAAGTGCTGTTGGCGGAAAAACCGGATTGTCTCTTGGTGTACGGCGATACCAACTCAACGTTGGCCGGTGCGTTGGCCGCTGCCAAACTGCATATCCCCGTTGCGCACGTGGAAGCGGGTCTTCGCAGTTTCAATCGCCGCATGCCGGAGGAGATCAACCGGGTGTTGACTGACCATGTTTCCCGCTGGCTCTTTTGCCCGACAGAAACAGCGGTGCGTCATCTGAAGAACGAAGGGATTACTGATGGTGTCCATCTGACGGGGGATGTGATGATGGATGCGGTGTTGTACAACCGGCAGTTGGCTGATGAGAAGTCAAATGTGCTGGATCGCTTGGGTCTTTCCTCCCGTTCATATGTATTGGTGACGCTCCACCGGGCGGAGAACACCGATGTACCTGAACGGTTGGCGGGAATCGTCCGGGCGTTGAACCAATTGTCTGTGCCGGCTGTACTGCCGCTCCATCCACGGACGCGCGGTAAGTTGGCCCAGACCGGGTTGACCATTGACAACCCCAATGTACGCGTAATCGAACCAGTGGGGTATTTGGACATGCTGCAGTTGGAATCCCACGCCAAGAAGATCCTGACCGATTCCGGCGGGGTGCAGAAAGAAGCCTTTTTCGTTTCCGTCCCGTGCATTACGATGCGGGATGAAACCGAATGGACAGAGACGGTGGAGCTGGGATGCAACATCCTGGTCGGAGCCGATACCGACAAGATTCTGGATGCCGTGGAACGGTTTGAAGTGGACTTTTCTTCGGTCGCGCCGGTGTTTGGAGATGGACATGCCGCAGACCACATCGCCGAGCGCTTATCGGCGGACCTTTAATCCGCAGGGGTCATTCTACATGGAAAGGAATCGACATAGCCATGCGATTGAAAGTATTAGTCATTTCACACATGTATCCAAACCCTGCCAATCCGATGTCCGGCATTTTCGTGCACAATCAGGTGAAGGCACTCGCCGCCGCAGGCGTCGAGTGCCGGGTCGTTTCTCCGATCCCCCGGTTTCCGCTGTACCCCAAATGGAAAGCGTACCGGGAATTTCCCAAGCGAACGGTGATGGACGGCATTATCATCGATTACGTTCCCACTTGGATGTTTCCCGGGGGATTCTTTTTCGGAATGTACGGCATGTTGTATTACTGGTCACTGTCCCGCCATTTGACTGCGTTGCGTCGGGAGTTTCCGTTTGATCTCATCCATTGTCATACCATTTATCCCGACGGACACGCCGGTGGCAAGCTGAAATCACTGTTCGGCGTTCCGGTTGTCAGTACGATCCACGGTTCGGATATCCGTCTGTATCCCAAGCGCAGCCGTTGGGTATATCGCAACACCGAGGAAGCGCTCCGTCTGTCCGATCAAATCATCGCTGTGAGTGACCGCCTGCGCAAGGAAGCTTTGGAAATGGTGGCCGGGATTGAGGCCGTCACCATTTACAACGGTTTTGATCCGACCCGCTTTTACCCCCGAAATCAAAAGGAAGTCCGGCAACAGTTGGGGTTGGATAAACAACACAAAATCGCACTGTTTGTCGGAAACTTTTATCCAGTAAAGGGATTGTCCCACCTGTTGACGGCATTTGCCCAACTGGTGAAGAAGGACCCTTCCGTCCGCCTTGTGATGGTGGGAGACGGGCCGCTCAAGTCGCAGCTTCAGCGCCAATGCCGAGAAGCGGGGATCCAGGATTATGTTCTCTTTCAGGGACGCAAGCCGCATGACGAAATTCCGTTGTGGATCAACGCTGCTGATGTGGTGGTGCTGTCCAGTTTGAGCGAGGGGTTGCCGTCGATTCTGCTGGAATCGATGGGGTGTGGAAAACCGTTTGTGGCGACCGATGTCGGCGGGATAGCGGAAATTCTTCAACACCGGAAGACCGGTTTTCTCGTCAAGCCGGAAGATGCGGATGAATTGGCGCGTTATCTGTCCATCTTATTAATCGAAGAAGAAGGATTGGCGCACGATATGGGCGAGCGCGCCTACACCCTTTCGGGCTCACTGACATGGAAAGAAAACGCCGAACGGGTGAAGCGGTTGTACGAACAAATGTTGAATCAGCAGGTAGGTTGACACATCGTCGTGATCAGCGGAAGCCAGAAATCGGTTTTCACCGAGACCAAGGCGTGTCTGGTAAGTATCTGTCCACATTCGGAAAGCATTTGCTCCCTTACGGAATACTTGCAGTCATTTCAAAGGAATGTGTGATATTTTCTTGACAGGGATACAAAAAAATTGTCAACTATGTTACAGTGTTAAATGGGTTTTGTAATGTTCCTGTAACATAACGAGGAAAAGTTTGGATATCACGAAGGGTACTGGCAGGAGCTTGATCTGGTGGTGGGAAAAGGAGGATTTACGTGATACGCTATGGAATCGTCGGCTGCGGTCACATCGCCAAAAAACATGTGGATGCGATCGCGGCAGTGGATGACGCCCAATTGGTGGCGGTGTGTGACACCAACCCCGAGCGGTTGCAGGCATTTGCGACGGACGGGGTCCAAGGATACACCGATTTGGCGGACATGCTCAAAAATCCGGACATAGACGCGGTTTGCATCTGCACACCCAGCGGCCTGCACGCCGATCTGACGATACAAGCGGCGGAAGCGGGGAAACATGTTGTCGTGGAAAAGCCGATGGCGCTCACGCTGGAAGATGCCGACCGGATGATCGATGCTTGTGAGAAAAACGGTGTCCTGATGGCGGTGGTTCATCCCAACCGTTTCCGTCCGGCCATTCGCGAATTGCGCAAGAAAATGGATGCCGGTGCATTTGGCAAGATTGGCCATGCCAATGCGACGGTCCGGTGGAATCGAAACCAGGCATATTACGATCAGGCGCCGTGGCGGGGAACCAAAGCGATGGATGGCGGCGTGCTGATGAACCAGGCCATTCACAACTTGGACCTGTTGCTGTGGATGATGGGCGAAGTCGACGAAGTCCAATCGTATCAAGCGACGCGGATCCGCAATATCGAAGCGGAGGATACGTCCGTCTCTGTTGTCCGTTTCAAAAACGGCGCTTTGGGCGTGATCGAGGCGGCGGTCACCATCTATCCGCGTAACCTGGAAGAATCCCTCAGCATTTTCGGCGAAAAAGGCACGGCCGTCATCGGCGGACCGACTGCCAACTGGATCAAAACTTGGAAGTTTGAAGACGAACCGGAAGAGGTATCAAAAGAAACGATTGCCCGTATCGAAGAAGATCCGTTCGGTATTCCGGGGCATCAGTGCATTATCCAGGACATGACAGAAGCAATTCAGACCGGGCGCAAGCCGATCGTTTCCGGAGAGGAAGGTCGTCGTGCGCTCAGTTTGGTCATTGCCTGTCAGCTCGCTGCCGAGACGGGACAACCGGTAAAAATGGATACATTGGAGCGAAAACAGAAGAAACGGGGGTAAACCATGAATATCCCTTTGCTTGATTTGAAGGCTCAATACGCCAAGATTCGTGAAGAAGTCCGGCGCGCGGTGGACGAAGTGCTGGACGGAGGACGTTACATTCTCGGACCAGAAGTGAAAAAATTGGAGGAGGAAGTGGCTACATTCAGCCAAGCCAAATACGGCATCGGCGTGGGCAACGGTACGGATGCGTTGGTGCTGACGCTGGACGCGCTGGGGATCGGTCCGGGGGATGAGGTGATCACCTCGCCGTTTACCTTCTTCGCCAGCGCGGAGTGTATTTCCCGCGTGGGTGCAACGCCGGTGTTCGCCGACGTCGACCCGAAAACGTACAATCTGGATCCGGCCAAAGTACGGGAAAAAATCACCGATCGGACCAAAGCGATCATTCCGGTTCACATCTTCGGGCAACCAGCTGATATGGACGAAATCATGGAAATCGCCCGGGAACACGATCTCTACGTGATCGAGGATGCCTGCCAAGCGATCGGTTCGGAATACAAAGGACGCCGGGTGGGTTCCTTCGGTCATGCGGCATGCTACTCCTTTTTCCCGACCAAAAACCTGGGCGGTTACGGTGACGGCGGGATGATCGTGACCAACGACGAATCGCTGGACCGGAAACTGCGCAGCCTGCGTGTTCACGGAAAAAGCGAGAAATCCAAGTACTACAACAACGCAATCGGCTACAACAGCCGTTTGGATGAACTGCAGGCGGCGATTCTGCGTGTGAAATTGCGCTATCTGAATGAATGGAACGAAGCGCGTCGCCAAAAAGCCGCGCTGTACGACGAACTGTTGAAGGATACGCCGGTGGTGACGCCGTTTGCGGCTGAGGATCGCAAACACATTTATCATCTGTACATCATCCAAGCGGAAAACCGCGACGGTCTCATCCAATATTTGAAGGAAAAAGGCATCGCTACGGGAGTCTATTATCCGGTACCGTTGCACCATCAGGAAGTGTACAAAGATCTGGAGTACGGCAAAGGCAGTCTGCCTGTGGCAGAAGAGCTGTGCACCCGCACGATGGCACTGCCGTGTTATCCGGAGCTGTCTGATGAAAATGTCCGTATGATCGCGGATGCGGTAAAAAGCTTCTATAATTCATGATGAAAAAGGGATGAAGGACCGTGGAAAACAAAACGCTGCTTCAAAAAATTGAAGACAAAACAGCGGTCATCGGTGTGGTCGGTCTGGGTTACGTCGGCCTGCCGCTGGCCGTGGAAAAAGCGAAAGCGGGTTATCGTGTCATTGGGTTTGACATACAGAAAAAACGGGTTGACATGGTCAACCAAGGGATCAACTATATTGGTGACGTGGTGGACGAAGAGCTGGCTCAAATCGTTCGGGAAGGCCGTCTGAGCGCCACCACTGACTATGATCACATCAAGGACGTGGACGCGGTGGCCATCTGCGTGCCGACGCCCTTGGATAAGTATCAGCAGCCCAACACCTCCTATGTGGAAGGTTCCGCGCGCTCCATCGCCAAGCGGCTCCACAAGGGGATGCTGGTCGTGTTGGAAAGCACGACATACCCGGGTACGACCGAGGAAGTGGTCCAACCGATCCTGGAAGAGACGGGCTTGAAAGTGGGTCAAGACTTCTTCTTGGCTTATTCGCCGGAAAGGGTGGACCCCGGTAACAAGGTGTACAACACCAAAAACACTCCGAAAGTGGTCGGTGGTGTGACACCGGAATGCACCAAGGTGGCGGCGGCATTGTACCGTTCGGTGCTGGAAGGGGAAGTGCATGAGGTATCCAGCCCGCGGGTGGCGGAGATGGAAAAAATCCTGGAAAACACCTTCCGTCACATCAACATCGCTTTAGCCAACGAAATGGCCATTTTGTGCAACCGGATGGGCATCGATATCTGGGAAGTGATCGATGCGGCCAAAACGAAGCCCTACGGGTTTATGGCCTTCTACCCGGGACCGGGTCTTGGCGGGCACTGCATCCCGATCGACCCGTTCTACCTGACATGGAAAGCGCGGGAATACAAGTACCACACCCGCTTGATTGAGCTGGCCGGCGAGATCAATAACTACATGCCCGAGTTTGTGGTGGAGCGCTCCATGAAAATTCTCAACCGTTACGGCAAGGCGCTCAACGGGGCCAAAGTGCTGATCCTGGGTGTGGCCTATAAGAAAGATATCGACGACCTGCGCGATTCCCCGGTGCTGGATATTATTCAGTTAATGGAGAAAAACGGCGCCAATCTGAAGATCAACGAGCCGCACGTGCCGACGTTCACGCTGAACGGCAAGGAGTACAAGAGCGAGGAACTGACACCGGAATTGGTGGAACAGGCGGATCTCGTGCTGATCACAACAGACCACAGTGTCTATGATTACCAGATGATCGCTGACAAGGCGAAAGTCATCTTCGATACGCGCAATGCATTGAAAAACGTGAAAGAGATTCGTGCGGATTATGAAAAACTATGAGGGGAACGCCATGAACCATTACATTCACGATTCCGTTCAACTGGGCGACAACGTGAAAATCGGTCATTTTTCGGTCATCGAAGAAGGCGTCGTGATCGGCGACAATGTGGTGATCGGCAACAATGTGACCATTCACGCCGGCACCGTGGTGGGGAACAATGTCTCCATCGCCGACAACAGTGTCATCGGTCGTTGGCCCAAACCGGCCAAGACCAGTACGGTAAAAGTGGACGCCGAACTACCGCCGCTCCGCTTGGGCGATGGATGCAACATCGGGGCCAATGTGGTATTGTACCGCGGCAGCACCTTCGGCGATGAGGTGATGATCGGCGATCTGGCCTCCGTTCGCGAGAAATGCGAGATCGGTCGGAATGTTGTCATCGGCCGGGGCGTGGCCGTCGAAAACCAGGTGAAGATCGGGGAATATACCAAGATTCAAACCAACGCCTATATCACCGCTTACACTACATTGGAAGACCACGTATTTATCGCGCCGACGGTCACCACGACCAACGACAATTTCATGGGCCGGACCAAGGAACGGTTCAAATTCGTCAAAGGACCGTACGTCAAACGTGGTGCCCGCGTTGGCGGCGGCTCCATCTTGCTCCCCGGCGTCACCGTGGCAGAAGAGAGTTTCATCGCGGCGGGCGCTCTGGTTCATCGTGACACCGAACCGGCAAAACTGTACATCGGCGTACCGGCCAAACCGTTGCGGGACGTGCCTGACCGTGAGAAGCTGGAAAACCAAGAATAAGAGAGAGAATCTAGGTGTAAACCATGCGAAACAAGCTAAAACAGCTTTTCTCCGATTCCGCTTCGTTCGCCATCGCCACGATGGGCAACAAAATGGTGGCATTCCTGTTGCTCCCCATCATGACGCGGCATTTACGTGCCGCGCAGTATGGGGACTGGGATCTCACCAACACCCTGACATTGGTAGTCACGTACCTGAGCGTGTTGGGTATGGACGCCGCCTTGGCGTTTTATTACTTTGATGCCAAGGATGAGCAAGAAAAAAGGAGCTATTTCACCGCAACCGTGCTGTTTAGCAGCGGGATATGCGTGTTGTTCCTGCTCGTTACCCTGTTGTTCGGCGATCCGCTCAGCCGCTTGCTCTACAACAAGCCGTACGCGGATGTCATGGCGATTGCCATCGCTGCGACGGTGGGAGCGATCGTCATCCAGCATACGCTGGCGCTGGCCCGGTACAACCGGCGTGTATGGCTGTTCAACATCATGAGCATGAGTTACGTGATAGGTTCCAACCTGCTCAGCGTGATCTTTTTGATCTACGGCCAAGGCGGTGTACGCGGTATCTTTTTCGGCCAGTTAGTGGGGCAAATCGCGGTGGCGGCCATTCTCGTTTTTCTCTTCCGCCGGGAATTCACTTGGCGTGTAAAGAAAAAGCACTTGCTCGACTTGCTGCGTTATGGAGCCCCGTTATTGCCCACCATGCTGGCGTTTTGGGTGATGAATGCCATGAGCCGGCCTATGATCTACCACATGGTGTCCGAAAGTGAGGCCGGGATCTATGGGGTTGCGTTCCGCTTCGCCACGATGGTGGCACTGGTGACATCCGCTTTCCAGTTGGCGTGGCGCCCATTTGCGATGTCCATCAAGGAGCGGGAAGATGCCCCCCGCATTTATAGCTTTGTAGCCAGGGCCTTCTTGGTTGTCGGTGCTTTCTTCATTTTGGGACTGGAATTCATTATCCAGCCCCTGATCCAATGGACGACGGGGAAACCCGAATACTGGTCCGCTTACCCCTATGTTTGGATGTTGTCGTTCGGTACGGTGCTCAACACCCTACACTTAATTGTCGGTGTCGGCTTGCTGATCCAGAAGAAAACAAGCACGATTTCGAAGGTCTTCATCATGGCCGCAATTTTGTACTTCATCGGTAATTTCATTCTTGTTCCGTTGTATGGCAACTGGGGCACGGCAGCGATGACCGTCGTCACATATTTGTTCGTCGTCCTGTTGATCTATCGCAAATCGCAACAGGTATATCCGGTTGCATTTCGCATGCCGTCCATGTTGGCTTTTTTGGCGGTGTACCTGGTGACGATGATCGGAATCACCTGGATTCAAGTGAATGATTGGCCAGACAAATGGGTGTATTATGTGGTCGCGACACTGATCAATATCGCGGCAGTTTTCATTACGGGCGTATTCCGGCTGCGTTCGTTGCCTGTTTTGTTCCGGATGATGCCCAAAATCGGACAGAAAAGGTGAGGATGTTGAGTTCACTGATGTTACCGAGACAACAGTGGCTGGAAAAGCTGTTTTACGCGATGATTGCGTTTGCTTTGTTGGGCCCCACGCTGGGGGTCAAAGTACCGGGGTTTAAGCTGACGTTTTTCCGCGTCGCTTTCTTTGCCCTGGCGGTGGCGTTGATCCTGCGCTGGGTCAATGACAAAAGCATCGAAGCCTCTCATATGTACCGCATTCGATGGTACTGGGCGTTTTTTGCTTTTTGGGTGGCCTATGCCGCCATTTCCCTCACTTGGGTGATCGATCTCGGAAAAGGGATCAAGTATCTCACGTTCCTGTTGATGATGACGCTTCTCTGTTTGTCGTTTCCTTTCTTCGCCAATACGGAGAAGCAGTTCTGGCAGACGATGCGCACGCTGTTTTGGGTGTTTTTCGGTATTGTCGCCTTCGGCTTTTTTGAATCGATCACCTTTTTCCATTTGCCGTCTTCCCGTTATTGGTTGAGTGATGCGCCCAACATCACCTCTGTATTTGAAAACCAAAACGATCTGGCTACGGCGATTACGCTGGCTCTTCCGTTTATCGGGACAGCGCTGTACATGTTCAAAGCATCCCGCCAAACCAAGGTGCTGGCGTATATCACTGTCGTTGTGGCCTTGTATTGCCTCTTGGCGACCGGTTCACGTTCCAACACAATGATGGCCCTGCCGCTCATCCTGTTGGCGTGGGCTGTCTCGTTGCCGTTCACAGTGGACCGGGAGAAGCTGAAGAAAAACTTCCTGCGGGGATTGGGTGTATTTCTCTCCATCGTTCTGATCGTCGGGCTGTTGAACGTCACCTTGCTCTCCGGTGGAAAGAACAGCGCGCGGGCCAAATTGGCCAGCACGTTTGGCATCTTCCTTGATCTGAAGGGAGATTGGAAGGTCCCGACCGATCAGGAAGGAATTGAAGCAGGGGAAGGAACGGGCGGCACCAGCATCACCGTGCGCAAAAACCTCCTGCTGTACGGACTGCACTACCTGCAGGAAAGCAATTATATGGGCGTCGGGGCTGGCAATGTAGAAGCTCACAATGAAGCAAATTTGGGGAAAGGCATCAACAAAGTCAATATCCACAACTGGTGGGCGGAAGTGCTCGTCAACTTTGGCGTGTTGATTTTCGTCATGTATATGGTGCTCTATTTCGGTCTGTTGCGCAGGTTGTGGCGGTTGGCCAGCATCAAACGTTCTCCCCACTTGTCACCGCTCATCCGCTGGGGAGCGCTGTCCAGCCTGTTATCGCTGATCGGTTTCTTTATCGGTGGGGTGGCACCGAGCAGCTGCATCCATTTCACCCCGATGTGGATTTCCTACGGGGTGGCGTTGGCTGTGGTCGTGCTCGGTGAACAGCAACGGAAAAAGGCCGAACAGGAGACTGAGGCAACCACCGTCAACAGCTGATGCCTTTTTGCTGTGAGTGTAGCGGATCTGATAAAGAAGGGTGACCTTTTCCACCGTGGACGTCGCAATGACGAGAAGGAAAAAGGTCACCCCGATCTTGGATTTCCCCGGCAGAAAGGGCAATTTTCCGGTTGATCTGGGGACGCAAGGATGCAGGTTTTTCAGGCCGAGAGGGGATGTCGATGGCCAAAAAGGTGATGATATTCAGCTCCGTGCACGGGTACAACGATTCCCGCATCTTTCACAAACAGGCGGTATCACTCGCCCGGGCGGGGTATAACGTGGAACTTCATGCGATTGCCGATTTTGAGGAGCGAACGGAACAAGGGGTACGCATCATGGGCATACCCCCGCACAAGAGCAAACTCCATCGACTGGCGGCGGGGTGGACGTTGTTTCGGCGGGCGATGAAAAGCCGGGCCGACTTTTATCATTTTCATGACCCGGAGCTGTTGCCTTGGGGGGTTCTGATTCATTGGCTGACGGGGGCTCCCGTCGTTTATGACGCTCATGAGGATCTGCCCAAACAGATCCACACCAAGCCCTGGATTCCGGCGAAGATCCGTGGCATCGTCTCACGTGTGGTACACAAGGTGGAAAAGGGATTGGCTCGTCGTTTGCCCGCGGTGGTGACGGCAACGGAGTCGATTCGAAGCCAGTTCGCGGGTGCGGGTGTCCGTCGCGTCCAAGTGATTAAAAACTACCCGTTGCCACTTCCGCGTTTGGAGCGGAACGCGGAGGAAGACGATGTCAACAGGGTGCTGTATGTGGGCGGCATCTCCTATCTGAGAGGATACCGCGAGATGATCGCGATGATGGATCACCTGCCGAAAGAGCTGAACGCCGAACTGCACCTGATCGGACCGCTTCAGCACATTGCGCCGGAAGACCAGGATCGTGAGGCACTCGCAGCCAAACGGGTGTACTTGCACGGTCGGATTCCGTTTGAGGAAGTGCAGCAATGGCTGATGAAAGGGAAGGTGGGGCTGGTTTGCCTCCATCCGGTAGAAAACTACCGTGAATCCCTGCCGATCAAACTGTTTGAATATATGGCCGCCGGACTGCCGGTGATCGCCACCGATTTTCCGCTATGGCGGGAGATTGTGGAGGGCAGTCGGTGCGGGTTTCTGGTCAATCCGCTCAATCCCGAGGAAATGGCGGAAAAAGTGGCGATGCTTCTGTCGGATGAGGCGAAACGCCGGGAGATGGGAGAAAACGGCCGGCGGGCGCATGAGGAAGTGTACAACTGGCAAGTGGAAGAGCAAAAACTGTTGCAACTGTATCAGGAGCTTGCTTAAGGAAGTGAGAGGCAGTGCGAATCTGGTTGGCGAACCATTACGCAGTACCGCCGAACATTGCCGGAATTACCCGGCATTATGAGCTGGCACGGGAGTGGGCGATCGAAGAGGGAGCCGAGGTCACCTTGTGGTTGTCACGTTTCGTCCATCCGCGCCGTACGTTTATCACGGAAGAGGAAAAACGGGCCATTCCACATGTTCCCGGTCTCCATTTTCAGTGGTTGTGGTCGTTCCCGCACAAGACCAACGACGTGCGTCGGATCCTGAATATGGGCAGTTTTGCCGCACTCTTTTTCCTCACGGGATTGTTCAAGCGTCGCCCGGATGTGATCGTGGCTTCTTCGCCGCATTTGTTCACGGCATTTGCGGGTTGGATGCTGAGCAAGGTAAAACGTGTCCCGTTCGTTCTGGAAGTGCGCGATTTGTGGCCGGACTCGTTGATCAAGATGGGCGGGCTGAAAAATCCGCGCGTGGTCCGTCTGCTCACGTGGATGGAATCATTTTTGTATCGTCATGCCGATCATATCGTCGTGTTGACGGAACACCAGCGGAAGTTTATCAGGGACAAAGGAATCGATCCGGCCAAGATCGAGTTGATTCCCAACGGGATCGTGGTGGGTTCGTGGGAGCCCGATCCGTCCCGCAGAAGCGAAATACGAAAGAAGATGGGGGTGCCGGAGGATCATTTCGTCGCCATCTATTCGGGGGCGCACGGTCCGGCCAACGCATTGGAATACGTGGTCAAGGCTGGACGTCATCTTGAACCCGGCATTTCCATCGTCCTGATCGGGGACGGTCCGGAGAAGGAGAAATTGAAGCGGATCAAGGAAGAAGAACAGTTGGACAACGTCCATCTGCTGGATCCTGTACCCAAATCGGAGATCTTCGATTATATCGCTGCGGCGGATTGTGGCATCATCTCGCTCGCGGACAATGAGATTTTCCGCGGGGCACGCCCCAACAAGCTGTTCGACTACACGTTTGTCGGCAAGCCGATCGTGACCACGGTGGACGGCGAAGTGCGCGAAATCGTGGAGAAAAACGAGGTAGGGTTGTTCAGTGGGGCGGAAGACCCCGTGGGGTTGGCCAAAGCGCTGGCACAAGTGCGCGGCTTTTCCCGTGAGAAACTGGCACAGATCGCAGAAAACGGTCGCCGCTACATCGATCGTGAAGGGGATCGAAGGAAGCTGGCCAAACAGTTTTACCAGCGTTTGCGCACATTGGTGAAAAAGGATTAAACGACGAACGAAACCGGTCGGAATCTACACGACCGGTTTTCTCTTTTCAGTCCACAGCAACAGGGAGAATAGAATGCGGGCAAAGTATGCTTCGCTGAGAGGAAATTGCCCGATAGGATTGGCGTTCCTGGTGTTCTGATGCTCAGTAGAGCCTGAGATATGGATGGACCAGACACGCCCGAAGCAGAAGCGCCAAGGGGCGCCGTCAGCCAATCACGGCATCAGAGGCGATACGTCTCCGTCACCGGTCAGCTCCAAGTGTTGCCGAAGCAGGCGTTGCACCCGGTTAAGCTCCTCTTTGTCTACAACGTAGTAGTACACCCCATCGATGTAAGTGTTATGTCCTCTCAGATGCTGGGTGTGTATTTGAGCGATCGAACGGTAGATCTGTTGAAATGTGAGCAGTTGCATGGGCGACATATCCGTTTTCACGTTTTCTCCGAGGTGTTGAAACACATTGTCCAGTCGGGTGATGGAGCTTAACGAAGTGCTTTTGTGCAGAATCGCTTTGATGACGAGTTGTTGCCGCTCGTTTCTCCCAAGATCCCCCCGAGGGTCTGCTTTTCGCATCCGGGTGAAAGCCAATGCTTCTTTTCCGTCCATGGTCATGGTCCCCTGATGGAATGTGTATCCGTTGTACGTAAAATCGAACGGAACCCGAACCTCCACGCCGCCCAGCTCGTCCACGATTTTTTCGAATCCCAGCATGTTCACTTCCACATAATAGTCGACAGGCACGTCCAAAAATTGCTCCACCGTCTCGATTGTCAGTTTGGTTCCCCCACGTGCATAGGCATGATTGATTTTGTCTTTTCCGTATCCGGGAATGGATACATATGTATCACGGGGAATGTTCATCATCCAGGCTTGTTTTTGTTGGGGATTCACCGTGACCAGAATCAATGTGTCGGTACGGCCGACATCGCCTTCCCGTTCGTCGACTCCCATCAGCAAGACGGTAAAGGGATCTTTGTGAATGTCGACCGCGTATGATCGTTTCGCCGATTTTTCCCGTGGATCGTACGCCTTGTTGGCTGCTAACCAGATTTCGTAAGCGTAATAGCCCACGACACCGGCCAAGATCAACATGATGAACAAAAACCACTTCCACCAGCGGCGTCTTTTTCGGTGTCGCTCCATTCGACTGATCAAGGCCATTCCTCACTCTCCGATGAAGTAGCAGAACCAATTTTGTTATTATATTATTTTATCGAAGGAAAAACACACCATGCAAGGAATGAAGAAGGAAATTCCTTTGTAATCAGGAGATTTCGGGAAAGTTTGTTTGGAAAGCGGTCGGGGTAAACGGAAGTTGGAGATTACGGAATGCGGATTCCGCCTGTTTCTGTACAAGAGCCGGGGTGAATCCCATCGTTTTGTCCGATTTAGACGTTATGGAAGGAATTTGCCTGCAAGCTGCGGAAGAATAAGGCGGGAATCCTCATGATTAGGAAAGGAGCGTAGAAGAGATGTTGAAATATCAACTCTACATCAATGGAGAGTGGATCCCGTCGGGGAATGGACGCACATTTTCGGTCACCAACCCCGCAACCGGCGAAATAGTAGGAGAAGTGGCAGATGCGACAACCGAGGATGTACGGCGTGCGGTCGAGGCTGCTCACCGTGCGTTTCCCGATTGGGCCGCCCGTACTGCATGGGATCGGGCTACATATCTACGTAGGGCGTACGAGTTGATCATGGCGCATCAGGACGAGCTGGCTGAACTGATGACCAGCGAACAGGGTAAACCGCTGCCTGAAGCCAAAGGGGAAGTGCAATACGCAGCCGGCTTTTTCGAATGGTATGCCGAAGAGGCCAAGCGGATCTACGGCGACACCATCCCAGCCAGCCACCCGGACAAGCGGATCCTGGTCCTGCGACAGCCTGTTGGTGTCGTAGCCGCCATCACGCCATGGAATTTCCCGGCGGCGATGATCACCCGCAAGATCGCTCCCGCGTTGGCTGCAGGATGTACTGTGATCGTCAAGCCGGCAGAACAGACACCGTTGACGGCGCTCCGGTTGGCGGAATTGTTTCAGGAAGCGGGGATTCCTGCCGGTGTGGTCAATGTGGTAACTGGAACTGATCCGCGGACCATCGGTGAAATTCTGCTCCGTGATGAACGTGTGCGCAAAGTGACGTTTACCGGGTCCACGGAAGTGGGCAAATTGATCATGCGGCAAGCGGCCGATACCATGAAAAAGGTAAGCCTGGAATTGGGTGGACACGCCCCGTTTATCGTGTTTGAGGATGCCGACTTGGAGAAGGCGGCACGGGAAGTCCTCACCAGCAAATTCCGCAATGCGGGGCAAACGTGTGTCTGCACCAACCGGATTTATGTCCATGAAACGATTGCGGATGCGTTTGCTGAAATCCTGGTCAAACAAGTGGAACAACTCCGCGTGGGTAACGGAATGGAAGCGGGTGTTGACATCGGTCCGCTCATCGACGGACAAGCGGCGGAAAAAGCGGAACGACACGTCCGGGACGCCGTGGAAAAGGGTGCCCGCGTTTTGACTGGCGGACACCGCCGCAGTGAGGGAGATGTCCACTTCTTCGAGCCGACCGTGCTGGTAGGTGTCACGGATGAAATGCTCGTCCAAAGGGAAGAAACATTCGGCCCCGTTGCGCCGATTGCCGTTTTCCGCGATGAAGACGAGGCGATCCGCCGTGCCAACGATACGCCCTACGGATTGGCCGCTTATCTGTACACACGCAATCTGGCTCGCGCCATCCGCGTTTCGGAGCGGTTGGAGTACGGGATTGTCGGCATTAATGACGGCCTTCCCTCCACGGTACAAGCGCCGTTTGGTGGCATGAAGGAATCCGGCATCGGACGGGAAGGCGGCAAATACGGTATGGAGGAATTCCTCGAAACAAAATATGTTTCTGTTCGTCTTCACGATTAAAACAACATGGCCGGCTTCGCAAAGCCGGCCATTTTTTGCCATCCGGATGGGGTGAGACACAATCTTTGGATATTTTGTGCCGTCTGCCAAAACGGAGTGGATAATACAGCGCGGAACGTGTACAATCAAAAAAGAGTATGTAACATTGGTGTAATATTTCAGGTAGAAAGCATACGGTACTGTCACAGGTGTCCTAAATCACGCCTGTTTCGCATAACATGCAGGAGCACGGGCTTGTTCGCAGTGAGCCTTTCACTTCGGATTTTCCGTGGCGATGCCGTCCACAGTATAGAGAGGAGTAATAACATGAAAGTGTTGGTTACGGGAGGAGCTGGGTTCATTGGTTCCCACATCGTCGATCTTTTGTTGGAACGCGGTGACGACGTAATCGTGGTGGACAATCTCAGCACGGGACAGGAAGCACATCTGAAGCCGGAAGTGTTGTTTTACCGCATGGACATCACCGATCATCGTTTGTCCGACGTTGTCGCCGAAACACGGCCGGAAGTGGTCATTCATCAAGCTGCACAGATCGACGTCCCGACGTCCGTGCGGGATCCGTTGCACGACGCCATGACCAACATCATCGGGACGCTCAATTTGCTGGAAGCGTGCCGTAACGCTGGTGTGCGAAAGGTAGTCTATGCATCATCTGCGGCTGTATACGGCAATCCCGAATATTTGCCGATTGATGAAAAACATCCGGTGGCACCGCTCTCCGGTTACGGTATTTCCAAACACACGCCAGAACATTATTTGCAAGTGTATGCCCAATTGCACGGGTTGGCCTACACGGTTCTCCGTTATGCCAACGTTTACGGTATCCGTCAAGACCCCCGCGGGGAAGGCGGTGTCATCTCCATTTTCATCGAAAAGGTGCTCAAAGGTGAACCGATTACTGTTTTCGGAGATGGCGAACAGACGCGCGATTACATCTACGTGGAGGATGTGGCACGCGCCAATGTAGCGGCGCTGACCAACGGGGACGGACAGATTTTGAATATCGGTACCGGACAGAAGACGTCCATCAATGAGCTGATCGCCCTGTTTGAGGAAGTGATCGGCCAAAAAATGGAAATCCATCATGCTCCGGACCGTCCAGGAGATATTAAGCATAGTTACTTCGACAACCGGCGTGCGATGGAGGTATTGAACTGGCGACCGGAGACGGATCTTTCCGTGGGATTGCAGAAAACATTGACGTATTATCGCGAACGGATCACCCGATGATTGAAATATGCCCGTAAAAAACGTGAAACGTTTTTGTAACAAAACACGTCTCAATTATATAGAGGGATCTCTTGATTACTCCATCCTGCTGGGTTTTTCAACTGTTGTAACCAACCGGCAAAACACAGTATACTGATTACGAGTTACCTGGAGTACGGAACGGTCAAACCACGAAACAAACAAGTTAGCAGGTGGGGGTCGCCCCAATGGAGCGGCTCAATTCGGGGAGGATTTGTGGCAATTATATTAAGCAGGAGTGGTTTGCGGATGCGATCGAAAGCAGTGTATGAAGGGGACGCACACTTGCTCTCGGAAGGCGTGTACCAACCGCCTTCGGGTTGGTACCCGATTGCCAAACGGGTATTTGAAATCATTTTCTCTATTACATTCTTGATTTTAACCTTGCCGGTGTTGGTGTTGACCGCAATTGCCATCAAATTGGAATCGAAAGGTCCAGTCTTCTACAAACAGGAACGCGTTGGCTTGCACGGGAAACCCTTCTATATCGTCAAACTGCGCTCCATGCGGGTGGACGCGGAGAAAAACGGTCCGCAATGGGCATCCAAAAACGACCCCCGAGTAACCCGTGTAGGACGGTTTATCCGCAAGACGCGGATCGATGAAATTCCGCAACTGATCAGCGTCTTGAAAGGGGATATGAGCTTGATCGGCCCGCGGCCGGAACGACCGATGTTCACCGAGAAATTTGCCGCAGAAATTCCCGGATTCAAGAACCGCCTGTTGGTAAAACCGGGTTTGACCGGATGGGCACAGGTAAACGGCGGTTATGACATGACACCAAAAGAGAAATTCGAATTGGATATGTACTACATCAAACGACAATCGTTCGCGTTGGATATGCGCATTCTGTTGCGTACGGTATGGGTGGTACTGACCGGTAACGGTGCCCGTTGAGCTCGTTTCTCTACACACCAAAAATAAAACGGATTGCCCCGAGGGTAATCCGTTTTTTCCCGTTCCTGTTCTTGTGTATCACAAGGCTATCCCGACACATGATGCTCCGGCTGTGGCAATCCCCATCAAAAGGTCAGCCGAAGGGCCATGTACAGCAGAAGCCAAAACGGGAGGCTTAAACCGGTCGCGTTGATGAGGCCGATCCAAAACGATTTGCCAACAACCGTGCTCATGTCGGGCACCTCCGTTGCTTGTTTCCTTGGTTGTTTTTATTATACGCGAATGTCAGTCTCCGTAGAGGGTTTTTGGCCATTTGTAAACGAAATGTAATCTCATGGTAATCTGCTGTCATTATTCATCAAAAAAATTTGTATATTATGGGTAAAGAGAATGACGTTGACATCCTGAATGTTGTCATGGTAGTATGTAACTTGACAACTTCATAAGACGATGTTGCGCGCTCTTATCAAGAGAGGTGGAGGGACTGGCCCGATGAAACCCGGCAACCGTCCGCGGTATGTACGCGGAAATGGTGCCAATTCCTGCAGAGCCCATCGGTTCTGGCAGATGAGAGAGGCGATTTTATAATATATAAGATCCCTTTCTGCTCTGGCAGAAGGGGATTTTTTCTTAGAGACAGGTGGTGAATGATACGATGATTGTACTCGACAAAGTGAACAAAGTGTACCCTTCCTCGAAAGACGGGGATGTGGTCGCGTTGCAGGATATCAATCTCCGCATCGAACGCGGAGAAATTTTCGGGATCGTTGGGCACAGCGGTGCGGGGAAAAGCACGCTGCTTCGATTGCTCAACGGGTTGGAGAAACCCACTTCGGGCAGCGTCACGGTGGATGGCATTTCCATTTCCGAAAGCAGTGAGCGAGAGTTGCGCGAAGCGCGAAAGAAAATCGGAATGATTTTCCAACATTTCCACTTGCTTTGGTCTCGTACCGTGTGGGAAAATGTGGCTTTCCCCCTGGAGTTGGCCGGCAAATCGAAAAAGGAAATCCGGGAAAAAGTGGATTCCTTGCTGGAACGGGTGGGACTTTCCCATCGGGCGAATGCGTACCCCGCTCAACTGTCCGGGGGACAGAAACAGCGTGTCGGAATCGCACGGGCCTTAGCCAACGATCCGAGCGTCTTGCTGTGTGACGAGGCGACATCGGCGCTGGACCCGGAAACGACAGCCTCCATTTTGCAATTGTTGAAGGATATCCACCGGGACACCGGCATCACGATGGTGATCATCACGCACGAAATGAGTGTGGTCAAACGGCTGTGCCATCGCATGGCCGTCATGGAAGCCGGTAAAGTGGTGGAACTGGGTGAGGTGGAGACGCTGTTCCGGGAACCGAAGCACCCAGTTACCCAGCAGTTCGTTCAGTCCTATCACACTGAAAAACTGGAAGCTTCAAAAGAGCATGCCGATTTGATCCGGGTGCGGTCGGACGATTTGGATCGTATCTGGTCCCGCTTGGCTGATTGGGTAAAACAAGGCGTGACAGTGACGATCTTGCCTGACCAAGAGGAAAACGACGGAACGGTTGCCTTACAGGTGAGCGGAGAACCGTATCAAGTTCGGAATGCAGTGGAGGAGATCCGGGAATTCGGGGGCAGATCGGAGGTGATCACGCATGTTTGATCAACTGGACACCACCCTTTTGTGGCAAGCAACCGGGGAAACATTGTACATGGTTGCCATCTCCACGTTTTTCTCGGCATTAATCGGCATTCCGTTGGGTGTGCTCCTCGTCATCACGGATAAGGGTCATCTGTGGGAAAATGTGGTGATCCAGCGGATCTTGGGCCTGATCGTCAACTTGTTCCGGGCGGTGCCGTTCATTGTGTTGGTCCTGTTTCTGTTTCCGTTGTCCAAGCTGTTGGTCGGTACCACGCTCGGCCCGACGGCGGCCACGATTCCCTTGATCGCTGGAGCGGCACCTTTTTACGCGCGTATGGTGGAAACGGCTATCCGGGAGATCGACAGGGGAGTGATCGAGGCCGCCCAAGCGATGGGAGCCACCCGGATGCAGATCGTCCGTATGGTGCTCCTGCCGGAAGCTAAGCCGGCGATCATCTCCGGTTTGACTGTCACCTGTGTCGCCCTGATCAGCTTCTCGGCGATGGCTGGCATTGTGGGCGGTGGCGGATTGGGTGACGCAGCATACCGCTTTGGGTTCCAATCGTTCAACGATCAAATGCTGTACGCGTGTGGCCTGTTGCTCGTCGTATTCGTTCAGCTGGTGCAGTGGTGCGGCGACTGGTTGGCGCGACGCGTCGATAAACGATAATGCAAAGTAACCGGCAAATTCAATGGAACTAGGAGGATGCGATAATGAAGAAATGGTGGATCGGCCTGCTCGCAATCGTCATGATGTTGACGATGACTGCATGCGGCGCAGGTAAAAAAGATGAAGCAACCATTCGTGTGGGAGCGACGCAAGTTCCTCATGCCGAGATTCTGAACCATATCAAACCGATCCTGGAAAAACAGGGCGTCCATTTGGAAGTGCGTGTGTTCCAGGATTATGTCCTGCCCAACAAGTCAGTGGAGGAAGGGGAGCTGGACGCCAACTACTTCCAGCACATTCCGTGGATGGAAGCCTCCAACAAAGAGCAGGGCTGGCATTTGGTCAAAGTGGTGGGTGTACACATCGAACCGATGGGCGCCTATTCGAAAAAGTACAAATCCAAATCGCAGATTCCCAACGGTGCGACCATTGCCTTGCCCAATGCCACCAGTGAAATGACACGGGTGCTGTTGCTCTTGGATCAGCAAGGCTTGATCAAACTGGATAACCGTCAAGGTGACAAAACGCTCAACAACATCAAATCCAATCCGAAAAAACTGAAGTTCAAACCGCTGGAACCGGCGATCTTGCCGCGTGTGCTGGATCAGGTGGACGTGGCGATCATCAACACCAACTATGCGTTGCAAGCCAATCTGAATCCGTTGAAAGACTCACTCTTCATCGAGGATAAAAATTCTCCCTACGTCAACGTATTGGCGGTCAAAGCGGGCAATGAAAAGAAACCGGCCATCCAAAAGTTGGCCAAAGCGCTCACTTCTCCGGAAGTGAAAAAGTTCATTGAGCAAAAATACAAAGGCGCCGTCATTCCGGCGTTTTGATGAAAAACCCCCACGCTGATGCGTGGGGGTTTTCGCTTTTCCGGCGATAAAACATGGTCCCTGATGGGAAATGACCAGATACCCTAGGACTTCACTTCTTTTTCCCGGAACATCGTTTCTCCTTCGGTAACGGAGGCCCTTCCGTTGGTCAGTTCAGTCACCCATTTTGTGACCTCGGCTTCTTCGCCAAGTGGTACCCAGAGGTGCCAGGTTACTTGATCCGTAAACTCCGGCGGATCCATGTCGAATCCATGGGTGCGCAGTTCATGTTCCATTTTGCCGACGAACGAGTAATCCGTCGTAATGGACATTTTTCTGTGCAAAATGCGTTCCACTTCCCCGGCGGTATCAATACCGGCGGCGGCGCATTGGCTGTACGCGCGGATCAAGCCGGAAGCGCCCAGCTTGATCCCCCCAAAATAACGGGTGACCACGATGACCGTATCATGCAAGTCTCGATTTCGGATCACTTCCAAGATGGGACGGCCGGCCGTTCCTGCCGGTTCGCCGTCGTCCGACGATTTTTGCACTTGGGTGCCGCGGGTGACGTAGGCGTAGCAGTTGTGGGTCGCATCCCAATGCTTTTTGCTGATTTCCTCCACAAATGCAGCCGCCTCCTGTTCGGTGGAGACACGGTTGACGCGGGTGATAAACCGCGATTTTTGAATCACGATTTCTGTTTCTCCATAACCTTTCACGGTTCGGTAACGGGTTTCCATTTCCTTCACCTTCCTGTCATCAGCCTACAATCATCCGCATGCGGCAGGGATGAACCGATGTTTTGAAAACCTTTGTCGAAAGGGTAGCCGCATATTCCAACATCCACTATCCTAATAAACAAATCCACTCAATACCAGTGAAAAGGATTGAACGTGCATGCGTATATGGTTTGTCATGCCGTCTGTTTATAAAGAAAGTGTGATGGTGGGCAATGCGGTTGTTTCCTATTTACCGTCGTGGAAACGAATCCACACATCATTTGGTGACGGACCGGGCCGATGGTGGATTAGGAGGGAAAATCGACTGCTCAAGCTGGGCAAGATGATCAAACAACACCGCCCCGGAGCGCTCCCTCCGCCCGATATAATCTGGGACCCAAAAAAAAGAGGGCCGACTTAGTAGTCGGAACCCCCGTTTTGATCGTATGAATCACTACCGTCACCCAACGAACCATCTTGTTGCTCGTCCCCATCGGATGACGAATCATCGAGAATGCCTTCGGTTGGATCAGGTCCGGGAATTTTTTCAGGTTTCAGCTCCAGCTGTTTGCGCAGAATGTCACTGATCCGTTGCCGTTCTTCTTTGCTGACGAAGAAATACCAGTATTTCAGTCGTTTGTTTTCACCTTTGATGGTGATGGTCTGAATGTTTTTCTTAGGTATGTCCCGGTAGATTTTTTGCAAGGTGATCATTTCGTCCACGGTAATGCTGGTGGAGACATTTTCACCCAACGATTTGAGAATCGTGTTCACTTTGGTGATGTTGTCAAAGCTGACGATCTTGTCGATCAGCTGGGTGACCACTTCGCGCTGGCGCTGGTTCCGTCCCTGATCGCCCAACGGATCCTGCTTGCGCATCCGGACGTAAGCCAATGCTTCCTCCCCGTCCAGATGGTGTGGTCCGGGGTTAAATCGGATGACCTCGCCGCCAAATGTCTCCTGATGAAAGGGAAATTTGACGTTGACGTCTACTCCCCCCAAGGCGTCAACGACATCCATGAACCCTTTAAAGTTGACTTTGGCGTAATAATCTACGGGAACATTGAGAAAGTTTTCGACGGTTTCCACGGTGTTCAGTACGGGACCGACGTTGCGGGCACGTGCCCATGCAGCGGCGGAGTTGATCTTATCCTTGTGGCCGTTGGTGTTGGCGATTTCCACATAGGTATCCCGTGGGATGCTCACCACTTTGATCGAGTGTGTTTTCGGGTTGACGGCCGCCAAGATGATCACATCCGGTCGCCAATTCTCACTTTCCCTTCGCACGTCGGTTCCCAGCAGCAAAATGTTGACGGGGCTGTCAACCGATACAGCTTTGTCGCGTTTTTTGGAATGGTCACGAGCAAGTGGCTCGTATGTACCGGCCAATACGCCCCACGTTTGATAAAAGAAATAAGCACCGATAACCAAAATGAGGACGAACAATGAGGCGACTGATCGCCATATCCATTTGCGTCTTCTTTTTTTGTTGACTCTCGCTACCCTGCTTTTTCCGATCCGTTCCATCGTATTCCCCGCTTTGCAAAGCCTTTCACGTCTCTCACCATACTATCATCAGATCAGGCTGACCATCAAGTAGAAAAGACGAATATTTTCGGGAAAATGAAGGATTTATACAAGATGGTCGTACCACTTGATGTAAGCCGACTTCCTATGTATATAACGGTCAATCCAATAGAAAAGTTTCATAGTCGCCAATCGTTCCGAGTCGTGATAAGCTAACGTTAATAATGACAAAGTCGTAGTCGCCGGGAAATGCGATGGCTCCCGGAGGCCAGCCAGATTGAGATGGAGTGGATGAGCGACGATGAAAAAAGTCGTTTGGGTCACCTGGATCTGCCTGTTCGCTGTGCTGATCGCCTCCGCTTGCGGACAGGCGCCGCGTGAGAACAGAGGGAACGAAGAGGATTCGTCCAAAACGGTGTCCCACCGGGAGTGGGTGATTAAGTGGAAAGGAGAGGCGGACCCGGATTTTTTGAAAACGGTGGATATCCTTCACGAGTCACTGGATCCAAAGGATAACGGGCAGACGATGCTGATTCGGCTGAAGCCCGACGTGGATGAGGAAAAATGGGAATCCCGTTGGTCAGGTGATCCCCGTGTAGAGTATCTACACCCCAATCACAAGTTCAAGGTGGAAAGTCGGGTATCGATGCAATATCGTGGCGGTAACAGAACATACTACCTGAAACGGATTCGTGCCGAAGCCGCTTGGCCTTTGCTTGTCAAATGGAAAGAGCAAGGCCGGATCTCCAATGTAACCGTTGCCGTTGTCGATACGGGTGTTGATTTGAGTCACCCCATGTTGGCCCCGTTTCTGGTGGCAGGCGCCAACTTGCGTGACCCGGCACAACCTCCGCAGGATCACATGGGCCACGGTACGCGGGTGGCGAGTGTGATTGCCGCCGTTTGGGGCAGTGCCGGCGGGAAAAAGAGTCCGTTGATCGGTTCGGCTCATATCATGCCCATCAAAGTGATGGAGGATGGGCAGGATGGAGATGTGTACCATACGGCCGAGGGGATCCGTGAGGCAGTTCGCCGGAAAGCCGATGTGATCGTGTTGGCGCAGGGAAGTTGGACATATTCCGAGACGATGGCAGAGGCGGTCCAAGAGGCCGAACAAGCGGGCGTGACGGTTGTCGGAGCCGCGGGAAACGCCAGCATGAATGACAACGGTGACATACTATATGATCATCCCCTCTATTATCCCGCGGCGTTTCCTACCGTATTGGGTGTCGGTTCGGTGGATGTGGAAGGTCAACGCGTCATGACTTCCAACATGGGTTCGGGGCTGGATGTCATGGCTCCGGGAGAAAATATCTGGTCTGCGATTCCCGGTGGCAAATACGGATACGATTCCGGTACGTCGTTTGCTGCCCCGCAAGTAGCCGGATTGGCTGCCTTGGTCAAGGAACGCTTTCCCTCTTTCACCCCCGCTCAGATTCGCAACTTGATCCGGCAAACAGCCAGGCCGTCGGGCGAAGAACGTTGGAATATCCTGTACGGTTTCGGCACAATCGATGTATATCGTGCGATGACCGCCAAACTGGAGCCGGACATTTTCGAACCCAACAACAGTGCCGGAAAAGCCATGCCCATGTCGACGGATCAGGTTTACCAGGCGACTCTCCACTCCTCATCTGATGCGGATTGGTACCGGATTCATCTGTTTCACCCTGGCACGCTGGTGTTGACGTGTGATGCCAAGCGTCAGGCCCGTATGCGCATTCGCGTGGAAGTGGAACGAACGGGTCAGACGGGTGAATACGACCTTTCCTCTCAACCGCTGTTTTTGACTGTTCCGGGTGGGCAGATCCGGTTGAAAGTGTGGGCAATCGACACACGTGAGCCGATTTCCTATACGTTGACCAATGCCTTTTCACCGCAGGTGGATCGAAATGAAAACAATGATTACCAATGGAATGCCACCAAAGTAAAATTGACACCGGGTTTGGTACCAATCGAAGGAACTTGGCACAAACAAAGGGATATGGACTGGTATCAGCTGGAGATTCCCCGTCCCGGTATGCTGGAAGCGCGATTGGATGTTGTTACGCCGCGTGCCGATCCTGTCCTGTTTGTGCAGGAGGATGAAAGCTGGCACACAGTCCGAGTCGATGTCAAATCAGAGGGAGAAGAGGAGACGATTCGCCTCCATGTGCCCAAAGGTTATCTCTATGTCCGGGCGTCGGATTACGGCGGCAATCCGATCGTTGAACCGTATCACCTGATCATTGATTATCAACCTGAGATGACCGACGCATCCGAGCCCAACGACCGCTCGGATCAAGCTACGCTCCTCTTCCCGGGCGAAACTGTGACGGGAAGGCTGGCGGGGCCTGTCGATTTGGATTGGTACGTGTTTCAGGTGACGGAACGATCACGTCACACCATTCGGTTGCAAATCCCACCGGGATGGGAAGATGTGGAGATGATCCTCTACGATTCGGGGATGCGGGCGTTGAAACAGGTACGGTTGTCCGATTCCCGTCGGGTGGCGGAAGTAACGCACATGATGGAAATTGGGAACTATTACATCCGACTCCAATCATCCGGAAAAAGGGGAGAAGGTGCGTATTCATTGGTGTTGAAACGTCCAGGCTGATCATCGAATCCTGTCGAAAAAAGGGAAAAGAAGGGTTGTCTTTCACATCCGTTTTCGATATCCTATATATTGATATAGGTCAGACCGAATGGAAACGGTTTGTGCATGGTCAACAGCTTGATAGATCATGATGTAATGCCGCCGTTTTCGAGGATGCCTCAAGGTGAAGTCAAAGCGCCTTTCCTCGAGGAAAGGTCTTTTTTTATGTTTACTGTTTGTAGGAAAAGGAGGAGTGTGACGATGCCGAAACGCAGTTTGTTTACTTCGGAATCGGTGACAGCCGGTCATCCGGACAAAATCTGCGATCAAATTTCCGACGCCGTCCTGGATGCGATCCTGGAAAAAGATCCTAATGCACGGGTTGCTTGCGAAACATCCGTCACAACGGGTTTGGTGTTGGTGTCGGGTGAAATCTCCACGACTTGTTATGTAGACATTCCCAAAATTGTACGGGAGACCATCAAGGAAATTGGGTACACACGCGCCAAATACGGCTTTGACGCTGAAACGTGCGCTGTGTTGACCTCCATCGATGAACAATCCCCGGATATCGCGGCTGGGGTTAATGAAGCGCTGGAAAAACGGGAAGGTCAAATGACCGAAGAGGAAATCGAAGCGATCGGTGCCGGTGACCAAGGTCTGATGTTCGGTTTCGCCACCAATGAAACGCCGGAACTGATGCCGCTTCCGATTTCGTTGGCACACAAACTGGCCCGTCGTCTGCACGAAGTACGGGTGAACGGCACCTTGCCGTATCTGCGACCCGACGGCAAAACGCAAGTAACCGTCGAGTACGAGGACGACAAGCCGGTGCGGATTGATACGATTGTCGTGTCGACCCAACACTCCGAGGATGTCACCTTGGAGCAAATCAAGAAAGACGTACATCAACACGTGATTTCGCCGGTGGTTCCGCAAGAAATGCTGGATGACAAAACGAAATACTTCATCAATCCCACGGGCCGTTTCGTGATCGGGGGACCGTTGGGCGATGCCGGATTGACCGGTCGGAAAATCATCGTGGACACTTACGGTGGATATGCACGTCACGGCGGTGGCGCCTTCTCGGGTAAAGATCCGACGAAAGTGGACCGCTCCGGTGCTTATGCAGCGCGTTACGTGGCCAAAAACATCGTGGCAGCTGGATTGGCCGACAAATGCGAAGTGCAGCTGGCGTATGCCATCGGTGTGGCCCGGCCGGTTTCCATCCGTGTAGATACGTTCGGTACCGGACGGGTGGACGAATCCGTGTTGGTGGACTTGGTACGCAAACACTTTGATCTGCGTCCGGCAGGCATCATCCGTCAGCTGGATCTGCGTCGACCGATTTACAAACAAACCGCGGCTTACGGGCATTTCGGACGCAACGACTTGGATTTGCCGTGGGAACGTACGGACAAAGCCGAAGTGTTGCGCCGCGATGCCGGTTTGTGATGGGAACGATCGTTTGAAGAGAAGGGTGGCTATTCCGGCGCAGCTGCCGGAGGCCATCCGGCTCTCACCATTAGACGGTCTCCGTTTTCCCGTTCCGTTTACCGAAGCGGACCGACTCAATTAGATACAATCACTGCCACTTTGTCAGCAAATTTCACCGCCGTTTTGGCGGTTTTTTTCATGTAAACGGATTGTACAAAACAGTTTCCTCCACATGTCAATAATGGTAGAATAGTACTGGATATCCATTCAGAAAATTCGACGGAATTTTCCGTTGTATGGCTGGTAGAAGAGGTGAGAAGGTGATCAAACGCCTGTCACTTCCCGCATGGCAGCCGCCGCCGTCTGAAACTGACCTTCGTCGCCTTTACGTGATCCGTATGGTTGTGGCTGATCGGCACCGGTTGTTTCGTGAAGGGGTGAAACAGATCCTTTCGCAAATGGACTGTCCCATCTCGTTTGTCGATTGTGGGGACGGTGAAACGGTATTGAAGGCTTGTCGCGAGAATGTTCCGGACTTGGTGTTGATGGACTTGGATTTATCCAAGGGAAGTGGAGTGGACATCACGATCCGACTGAAAGAGGAGTATCCGCAGTTGCCGATCATCCTGCTTTCAGGTGAACGGGAGACGACCACGGTGGTGGAAGCCGTTCGAGCAGGTGCCTCCGGTTATCTTCCCAAAGATGTGGAGGCGGAAGATCTGATGGAGGCGGTGCGCTTGGTCCTTGCGGGTGAAATCTATATTCATCCGCGGGCGAGCGGGCAACTGGTACAGGAGATCCTCCGAATCAGCCGGCAACAACGGGAATTGACAGCTATCGTCCCCGAATTTGATGTACCTGAATGGCCGGATATCCTGACCCAGAGAGAGATGGATGTATTACGGCTGATGGCGCAGGGGAAAAACAATCGTGCCATCGGTGATGTGCTCTACATAAGTGAAAAAACGGTAAAGAATCACGTGAGCAACATTTTGTACAAATTGGGTGTTCAGGATCGCACGCAAGCTGTGTTGGTCGCGCTAAAAAAAGGATGGGTGAAGCTCCATTGACACCGCCGCACCCCTTTTTTCCCACGGCATATACTGTGGGCAAAGGAGGACGAGTGCGATGGTGCAATCGATCGTATGGGGAATCGTGTTGTACGGCGTCATGTGGTTTTTGATGTACTGCATCGCCAAAGCCTGTTGGCGTCCCGTCCGTGTCGACCGGGTTCATCTCATCCTCTTGACGCGAAACAGCCAGGGATCCATCGAATGGGTCATCCGTTCTTATGTGTTTTGGCATTGGATTCAGGGCAAGTCCAGCCGCATCACTTGCGTGGACCGATGCTCCGTTGATGATACGTTGTCCATTCTTGCCCGTTTCCAGGCACAGTTGCCAGGGTTGGAAGTGGTGACCGTGCAGGATGAGAATGAAATGTGGCATGAAGTGACGACACGAAGCGGATCGGATGTCCGTAGGGTTTGGGTGATGGATCTCCGTTCGCCGAACCGGACCATACAGGTGTTGTCCTGAGCAGTTCTGACGGACGACACTGACAGAGATCCGGAGGTTTTCAACAAAAGTGTATATCCGTCAGCAAGTGGAGCGCAGGTCAGCGATGAAGGAAGCGAACCTGCGTTATTTTTATGGGCTGAGGCATTTCGCTAAAGAGGGGTAAGGTCATGTTTACGCTATATCAGGTGACGATGAGAGGAGAACACCCTCATTGGGGGATCAGTTTGGCTCCTGAAGTGGACGAGCGGTTTTGGCGGAATCAGGGGAGGGAGTTCCGCATAACCGGTTGGTTTGAAACGATTGGACAAGCTTGGTGTGTTTTACGGAAACATGCTCCAGAAGTATCGTCGCCGATCGGGAAAGGGATGGCGTACTTCGAACAAACGGCCGATGATGATGGTCTGTCGGCAGGACGGAATTACGGAATGGCGATATGGAATATATTGGGTGGTCGTGTGCTGTTGGGGGAGGAAATTCGATCGTTATTGCGATTTCGGTGGGGTGAGGATCCCGATCCGGTGGCTCTGCGTATGGGTTTGCAGTGGTTATGTCTGATGGGGGTGGCAGAATACATGCCCGCTGTCGAAATCACCGGTCCCGCGGTGAAGTGGCGTTGCAGCCGCTGTGGCAGTGGACCGTCTCGGTTATTTCAGACGGACTGTAAACGGTGCCGTCAAACATGTGCCTCCTGCGATCACTGTCTCGTATTGGGCAGATGTCGGTCATGCGTTCCGTTGTTTCGCATCCGGCCACCCGAGGCGCGTACGGATCACTCCAATGGGGTTCGCCTCTATCTGCCTCAACTGACGCCCAAACAACAAGAAGTTGCATCAGTACTGGAAAGCTGGCGCGATAGACCGGAACGGACACTGTTGTTGTGGGCGGTGACGGGAGCTGGCAAGACGGAGGTTTGTTTGCCGTTGGTTCGCCGGACACTGCAAAGCGGGCATCGGGTGCTGTGGGTGACACCACGACGCGATGTGGTGGACGAGTTGTATCCGCGTTTGAAAAAGGCAGTGGAAGGCGTTCGGGTAACGGCCGTTCATGGGGGAACGCGATCGACATGGGCAGACGGAGAACTCGTGATCGCTACGGCTCACCAAACCTGGCGGATGTACCGCCGGTTTGCTCTGGCGATCATTGACGAAGGGGATGCTTTTCCATTGTATGGGGATCCCGCATTGCAATCGGGGGTTGATCAAGCCTTATATAAGGACGGGAAAGTAGTGTGGGTGACGGCCACTCCGCCGATGGTCTGGCAGAGGAAAGCACGGCGGGGCGAATTGCCCGTTATTACCCTGCCCGCCCGATTTCACGGACATCCGTTACCCGCACCCGAACGATGCGTTGTTCGGGATTTGTGGAATAAGGTGAATCACAGCAGACCTGTTCCGCCATTGTCCGATTTTTTGCGTCGCCTGATGGAGACTGGCAAACAAGGGTTGATTTTTGTGCCACGGGTGTCGGATTTACCGTGTCTGTTGCGGTGGATCACCCGGAAATTCCCTGATATGACCCGGTTCTGTGCTGCTGTGTCCGGAAAAGAACGCAACAGAAGGGAGATCGTGGAGCGGTTTCGCCGGGGCAGGGTTCGTGTGTTGATCGCCACGACCGTCTTAGAGCGAGGTGTGACGGTGCCCGGCTGTCAAGTGTTGGTGTTGGGTGCGGACCATACCGTTATGGACACCGCCACTTTGGTTCAGATATCGGGTCGGGCAGGGCGGTCACCGGAAGATCCGGAAGGGATCGTCCGTTGGATCTCAGAGGAATGGACGGAAGCACAGCGTCGGGCGATTCGGGAAATCAAGAAGATGAACCGATTGGCGTACCAGGCGGGGTGTCTGCATGCGTCCGGAGTGAAGCGATGATCAGGGGATGGCGGTTTCCACTGCCCAGGGGTTGTCCGTTTTGCGACACGCCCGTCCGTTCTCTCCCATGGGCGCCGGTATGGAAGCGAATCTGTCCGCATTGCTGTGACGGGTTTTCTCCTATTGCCCCTCCCTACTGCCGGCGTTGCGGAAGAGCGGGCAGGGAAGGGATTTGCCCGGATTGCCGCTCCCACCCTTATCCGGAACTGATACAGAATTGCAGCGCAGTCTCCTACACGCCCCACACCCGGGAAGTCATTCGTTTGTACAAATATCTGGGCAGGGAGCGATTTGCCCGTCCGATGGGGGAGATGATGGTGTCGGTCGCTGCTTGCCGAGTACGGAAACCGGATGTTATCTCCTATGTTCCCTTGCATCCCTCCCGGTTGGTAGAGCGAGGGTTCAATCAATCGGAGCAATTGGCCCGCTTCATCGGAAAGAAATGGGGAGTACCGGTGGTGTCTTTGTTAGTACGGTCGTCACCCACCCGACCTCAAAGTCAACGATCCCGGGCGGAGCGTTTGCAGTCGATGGAGGGGGTCTTTGAATTGCATCCATCGATCCCTGTCGGAAAGTTGGTCGCTGTAAATATATTGTTGGTGGATGACGTATATACGACCGGTGCCACATTGGGCGCTTGTGCCCGCGTACTGGTACAGGCGGGTTGCAATTCGGTCCGTTCTCTGACATTTGCGCGGTGAAAAAGGGAAAAGTCAGTCTATCTATCAAAAAAGAGGTATAAACCGCAAAAAGATGGGAAACACAGGGTAATAGTCATGATCCACAACCCAAAAAACTTGTGAGAGAAAAGGAGAGTTGACACATGAACAAATCGGAACTGGTCGATCGCGTGGCTGCGGCGACGGGGAAAACGAAAAAAGAATCGGCTCAAGTGGTGGAAGCTGTGTTGAGCGCCATCGCCGAGGCGTTACGTAACGGTGAAAAAGTTTCGTTGGTCGGTTTTGGCAACTTTGAGGTTCGCGAGCGTGCCGCCCGTACGGGCCGCAACCCGCAAACCGGTGAAACGATCCAGATCGAAGCCAGCCGGGTCCCGGCATTCCGTCCCGGCAAACAGCTGAAAGAGGCCGTCAATCAATAAGTGAAGAGCCGCCAATTGGCGGCTTTTTTTATTAAGAAGATCTTCCTGTATTTGCTACAGGACTTTATGGGCTGAAAATCGAAAGAAGTATTGCTAAAGATGATAAATTAGGAATATTTCTTCTATTGAAAGCAAAAGAGAGAGGGGAGAGTTGCCAAAACATACAAATTGAATATATATACAACAGCACTTATAATAACTCAAGGAGGATTTTATCGTTGCTTGTGATATGAAAGGAAGATTTCCATCTTCCGAGATTTCACCGTACATGTGGTGAAAGACGAGTATGTTTGAATATGCAATCTCAAGGGGGATTAAACATGAAAAAATGGGGAGTTTTGATCTTATCGCTGGTATTATTGTTCTCACTTGCAGTGACCGGCTGTGCCAAGAATGACGCGGGCGCCGGCGGCATCGTCAAAGTGGGTACCGACGCCGCCTATCCGCCGTTCGAGAAACAGGGAGGGGACGGCAAGCTGACCGGCTTTGACATCGAACTGATGAACGCGATCGCCAAAGCCGGCGGATTTGAGGTGGATATCCAACACGCCGGTTGGGACCCCATGCTGGACGCCGTGAAAAACGGCAAACTGGATGCGGGGATCTCGGCCATTTCCATCACGGATGACCGCAAAAAAGTGTATGACTTCTCCGACCCGTATTTTGATGCCAAACAGTTGATCCTCGTACCGGCCAACTCCAGTGTAAAGTCGCTGAAAGATCTGAAAGGCAAGCGGATCGGCGTGCAAACGGGTACAACCGGTGAAATCGTCGTACAAAAGACATTCGGCAAAACGTATCAGGGCATCAAGGGATACGACGATACGCCGGCCGCGATCGATGATTTGGCCAACGGTCGTGTTGACGCCGTGGTGGCGGACAATGGCGTGGTGCTCGAATACCTGAAAAAACTGCCTGCCGGTAAGTTCAAAAAGGTGGAAGATCCGTCGTTTGAACCCGAACAATACGGAATCATCGTCAAAAAAGGGAACAAGGAACTGTTGAAGAAAATCAATAACGGATTGAAGAAAATCCGGGAAGACGGCACCTACAAGAAGATCTACGAGAAATATTTTGGTCCGATGCAATAAAGGGATGGGGTTGGGGAGTGCCCTTGTACTCCCCAACTTCCTGTTTTCAAAAAATTTCCTGTGGATATTGTGGATAAATATGTGGATAAATATGTGGATAAGTTGCGCAATTCATGATGAAAACAATCCTCCTGAAAAGAGGTGGATATATGCCAATCGATTGGTCCGTACTGGTAGAATACAAAGACTACTTTATCCGCGGATTCTGGACTACCATCGAATTGACAACGGTGGCTGTTTTGGTCGGGATGGTCATCGGTCTGATCTTGGGGTTGATGCGTCTTTCGCGCAGTCGATGGTTGATCATTCCGGCCCAGTTATATGTGGATATCTTTCGGGGCACGCCATTGCTGCTGCAAATCCTGGCTATTCATTTCGCTGTGATTCCCACCATTTGCGAAGAGTTGCTGGGCGTGAAACCACCCGAGGCGATCGTGTCCGGTTTCGTGGCCTTGTCGCTTAATGCCGGAGCCTATATCGCGGAAATTTTCCGCGGCGGCATTCAATCCATTGAAAAAGGGCAGATGGAAGCAGCCCGCTCGCTCGGTATGACGTACGGACAAGCCATGCGGCATGTCATTCTTCCACAGGCGTTCAAACGGATGTTACCTCCGCTGGGAAACGAATTTATCGCCTTGCTCAAAGATTCGTCTCTGGTGACGATCATCGCGGTCAACGATATTACCTACGCCGCCTTCACCACGGCGAAAAACACGTTTGAACGCTGGGCCCCGTACATCGCGTCAGCCGCCCTGTATTTCATTTTGACGTATGTTCTTTCGCGCATCGTCTTTTTCCTGGAAAACCGCTACCGTACCGACAGACAGGAGGGATGATCCGATGGCCATGATCCGGGTCGAACATCTGCGCAAACAATTCGGCACATTGGAAGTCTTGAAGGATATCAGCGTCGAAATTCAAGAAAAAGAAGTGGTCTGTGTGATCGGTCCCAGCGGTTCCGGGAAAAGCACATTTTTGCGCTGTCTCAATCTCTTGGAACCCGTCTCCGGCGGCAAGGTGTGGGTGGACGGGCATGATCTGACCGATCCCAAAACGGACATCAACAAGGTACGAACCGAAGTGGGCATGGTGTTCCAGCAGTTCAACCTGTTTCCCCACAAGCGTGTGATCGAAAACATCACGCTGGCACCGATCCAAGTCAGGGGCTGGACCAAAGAAAAAGCGGAAATCAAGGCGATGGAGCTGTTGAACAAGGTGGGCTTGGCGGACAAGGCCCAAGCTTATCCGGAACAGCTCTCCGGTGGACAGCAACAGCGCGTCGCCATCGCCCGTGCGTTGGCGATGGATCCGAAGGTGATGCTGTTTGACGAGCCCACGTCGGCCCTTGATCCCGAAATGGTGGGCGAAGTGTTGGCGGTCATGAAACAACTGGCCCAGGAAGGGATGACCATGGTCGTCGTCACCCACGAGATGGGATTTGCTCGCGAAGTGTCCGACCGTGTGTTGTTTATGGACCAGGGCGTGATCGTTGAAGAGGGGCCGCCGAACGAGTTGTTCAATGCTCCGAAGCACGAACGGACCCGTGCCTTTTTGAGCAAAGTTCTCTAGGGCGTGTATGTGAGGGAGCAATGTTTTTCCGGGCGAGCGACTTACAAAGCCGCTGCTGAGCGAAGGGCAGGAAACGCAGGGTTGGAATCACGGGCAATTTCCTCAAAGCAAAGCGTACATTGCCCGCGTCCTCCGCTGACGGGTCGAAGTGGCCATCATCTGCTTCCCTGCAGGTCGCGGGGGAAGCGAGTCTGGAAAAGTGAATCCTCAGGAGATCATTGACCGGTTTGGAGAAATATTCTTGACTTTGGTGCGGCTCAATGATATAGTGAAAAAGCATTATGAGATTTACCCGTCTCATTTGCGTATTTAAATCAAGAAGGGAATGTGTTTTCATGCAAGGCAAAGTCAAGTGGTTCAACGCGGAAAAGGGTTATGGTTTCATTGAGCGCGAGGGTGGCGAAGACGTATTCGTTCACTACTCGGCCATCCAGGAAGATGGATTCAAAACCCTGGATGAAGGTCAGTTTGTGGAATTTGACATCGTGGAAGGTCCGCGTGGACCACAGGCTGCGAACGTCACGAAAATCGGGTAATCGTTTTTCCTTGACTGGATGAACAACCGATGACTACTCACCCCTTCGCTTCGGCGAAGGGGTTTTCGTTTTGATTCGACGTTTTTTGATGTCATTGATTTGTTAAGAATAGGTGAAGTACATTTTGAGAAATGATGAATAAAGGGAAGGAATTTTCGGATATTTAAGGAATAGATAATGTATAAAGCGAAAAGGGGGATTCGCTTCATGAATTATGTCATTCGTGGAAATAACCTCGAAGTGACGGAAGCTTTGCGGAATTTTGTTGAAAAAAAGATCAGCCGTCTGGAAAAGTATTTCGACACCCCTCCTTCCGCCGATGCACACATCGCCCTCAGCGTCATTCGCGATGATCACAAGGTGGAAGTGACGATTCCCTTTCCAGGCGTGCTGGTTCGCGCGGAGGAAAAAAGCGCGGACATGTATGCTTCCATCGATCTGGTCGTGGAAAAGCTGGAGCGTCAGATCCGGAAGTATAAAACCAAGATCAACCGCAAACCCCGTCAGGAAGGAAGCCTCCGTTCGCAGCTTTATGAAAACGGAAACACCCCCGCCACTTCGGTTGAGGATGAAGAAGAGCCAATTGAAGTGGTTCGCACGAAGCGTTTTCAATTGAAACCGATGGATGTGGAAGAAGCCATCATGCAGATGGAAATGCTTGGACATAACTTCTTCGTATTCACCAATGCGGATACGGATGAAATCAATGTAGTGTACCGAAGAAAAGATGGGCGGTACGGTTTGATCGAGCCTGAGTAATAAGGAAATATAAGGAATTTGATATTCGGGTTTACCGGTGAAGATTGACGGGAAAGACAAAAGTGAACCCGGAAAACACCCTCGACACCCCCATAAGTGGTCTCCCATTCACTTGACCTATCATTCAAATGGATTAAGATCGTGCGGATCGGCCAAACAGGCCGGTCTCAGGCGGCAGTGATTTCACTGCCGCCTCGTTTTGTGATGAAGAGAGGGACAAAAAGCTTTCGAACCTTTTGCGAAAAAAGTGAAATTCAGCTGGTATTTTTGGTAAACTAATAGTTGATACCTTCCTTGGAATTTCGTGTGACATTCGGATGTCGCACTTACCAATATTACCCGGATGATGGGGAAGGGGATGAAATAATGCTGGGTTTGCTCAAAAAGCTGATCCCGGATGCCAACGAACGCGAATTGAAACGTTGCTATAAAATTGCTGATCAGATCGAAGCGCTGGAACCGGAGATCTCCAAACTCTCCGATTCAGAGCTCCGGAACAAAACGGACGAGTTTAAAGCGCGCCTGGCGGAAGGCGAAACACTGGACGATCTGCTTCCGGAAGCGTATGCGGTCGTTCGGGAAGCGGCCAAACGCGTGCTGGGCATGCGTCATTTTTACGTTCAGCTGGTGGGCGGTATCGTCCTGCACAACGGCGACATCGCCGAGATGAAGACCGGGGAGGGGAAAACCCTGGTCGCCACGTTGCCAGCGTATTTGAACGCCTTGGAAGGCAAGGGTGTCCACGTCGTAACGGTGAACGACTACCTGGCCAAACGGGATAAAGAGTGGATGGGCCAGGTATTTGAATTCCTCGGCCTGAGCGTCGGGTTGAACCTTCCTGGGCTCACTCCTGAAGAAAAGCGTGCCGCTTATCAAGCGGACATCACTTTCGGGACCAACAACGAGTTCGGATTTGACTATCTGCGCGACAACATGGTGCTGTATCCCGAGCAGATCGTGCAACGGGATCTTCATTTCGCCATCGTGGACGAGGTGGACAGCATCCTGATCGACGAAGCACGGACGCCGCTCATCATCAGCGGGCAGGCCAACAAAGCGACTGATTTGTATTACGTGGCTGATCAGTTGGTGCGCCGTCTCCGCCCGGAAGAAGATTACACGGTGGACGAGAAGACGAAAGCGGTCTCCCTGACTGAGCAGGGTGTGAGCAAAGCGGAAAAATTCCTGGGTGTGGACAACTTGTACGACGTGAAAAATATCACTTTGAATCACCACGTCCAACAGGCGCTCAAAGCGCATGTGCTGATGAAGCGGGACCGCGACTACGTCGTCAACGAAGACGGCGTTGTGATTGTGGATGAGTTTACCGGCCGCCTCATGCACGGACGCAGGTACAGCGACGGTCTGCACCAGGCGATTGAGGCCAAGGAAGGCTTGCAAGTCCAACGGGAAAGCATGACGTTGGCAACGATCACGCTGCAGAATTATTTCCGCCTGTACAAGAAACTGGCTGGGATGACCGGTACGGCCAAGACGGAAGAAGAGGAATTCCGCAAGATTTACGGTATGAATGTGGTGCAGATCCCGACGCACCGCCCGATGATTCGCAAAGACATGACGGATCTGCTCTACAAGACTGAAGAGGCCAAATTCAAAGCCGTCGTTGAGGAGATTGTCCGTCGGCACAAGAAGGGGCAACCCGTGCTGGTCGGGACGGTGTCGATCGAGAAATCGGAACAATTGTCCCAGATGCTGAAAAAACGCGGTATTCCCCATCAGGTTCTCAACGCCAAAAACCACGAGCGCGAAGCGGAAATCATCGCACAGGCGGGGCAAAAAGGTGCCGTCACCATTGCCACCAACATGGCTGGTCGCGGTACGGATATCGTCTTGGGCGAAGGTGTGGCCGAACTGGGCGGATTGCATGTCATCGGCACTGAACGGCACGAAAGCCGTCGGATCGACAACCAGTTGCGCGGACGTTCCGGCCGGCAGGGCGATCCGGGTTCGTCGCAGTTCTATCTGTCGTTAGAAGATGATTTGATGCGACGGTTCGGCTCCGACAGCATCAAAAACATGATGGATCGCCTGGGGATGGAGGACGACCAGCCGATCGAGGGCAAAATGTTCACCAAAGCGGTGGAAAACGCGCAGAAAAAGGTGGAAGGCATGAACTTCGATGCCCGTCGCTGGGTATTGCAGTACGACGATGTGCTGAACCAGCAACGGGAAATCATCTACAAACAGCGTCGCGAAGTGCTGTTCAGCGACAACCTGCGCGATGTCGTCCTCAATATGGCCAAAGACGTGATCGAACACGTGGTGAAGGCCCACACATCCGAAGACACGTTGCCGGAAGAGTGGGATCTGGAGTCGATCCTCGACTACATGGAATCCAACCTGCTCCCGCCTGGTATGGTGAGCGAAGAGGACTTGCAGGACAAGGAACCGGATGAAATCATCGAAGCGCTGTACGAAGCCGCGAAAAAAACCTACGATCAGCGTGTCGAGGAGATCGGCTTCGACCGGATGCAGGAATTCTCCAAAGTGGTCATCCTGCGCACGGTGGATCGCAAATGGATGGATCACATCGATGCCATGGACCAATTGCGGCAGGGCATCCACCTGCGGGCATACGGACAGACCGATCCATTGCGTGAATACCAGTTTGAAGGCTTTGAGATGTTTGAGCAGATGGTGCGCGAGATCCAGGAAGAAGTGGTCAAATACATTACGAAGTCCAGTGTGGGCGAAGAGATCGAGCGCGAAGAGGTGGCGGTCAATACCACCGCTGTACACAGCGATTCACCAGACAAAGGAGAGGCCAAACGTCAGCCGGTCCGCCGGGCGGAAAAAGTGGGGCGAAATGACCCTTGTCCGTGTGGAAGCGGCAAAAAGTACAAACACTGTTGCGCTCGTGCAAAACAAACGGGTTGATGGGATATCATCAAGCAAAAGGAAAATCCGTCTCGCATCTCAGGAGGCCCCCCTTAAATTGGGGGCCTTTTTCGACAAGCCCCTTTGTGTTTCTGCTGATTCGAATTTCGTTCCGGATTGCGTTATAATTGGAAAGGTACGTTTCCTTGAAACGGAAAAGTGCGAAGAGGTGATTAGTCGTGATTTCATTGGGTGAACTGAAGCAGGAAGTAACCAATACAGCCAAGCGATTGGCGGATATCAGGGGGTCTCTTTGACCTCGACCAGAAAAAAGCGCGCATTGCGGAATTGGAAGCGAAAATGACTGCTCCCGATTTCTGGGACGATCAGCAACAAGCGCAAAAAGTGATCGACGAGGCCAACGGGTTGAAAGCCCAGGTCGAAACGATGACCAAGCTGGAGAAGGCCCACGAAGACCTGCAGGTTCTTTTGGAGTTGGCCGCCGAGGAGGAAGATGAGTCGCTCCTGGAGGAAGCGGAGGAAACGATCCGTTCGCTCAAAAAAGAGATGACGCAGTTTGAGCTCAGTCTCCTGTTGAGCGAGCCCTACGACAAAAATAATGCGATCCTGGAGCTCCACCCCGGCGCAGGCGGAACTGAATCGCAGGACTGGGCTTCGATGCTTCTTCGGATGTATACGCGCTGGGCGGAACGCAAAGGATTCAAGGTGGAAACGCTGGATTACCTGCCGGGTGAGGAAGCGGGTATCAAAAGCGTCACACTGTTGATCAAAGGGCACAATGCCTACGGATATCTCAAAGCGGAAAAAGGTGTACACCGTCTGGTACGGATTTCGCCGTTTGACGCGTCCGGGCGCCGGCATACGTCGTTTGTCTCCGCCAACGTCATGCCGGAAGTGGATGATGACGTAGAAGTGGAGATCAAGCCGGAAGAGCTCAAAATTGATACGTATCGTTCCAGCGGCGCCGGGGGACAACACGTCAACACGACCGATTCGGCGGTGCGGATCACGCACTTGCCCACCGGCATCGTCGTGACATGCCAATCGGAGCGTTCGCAGATCAAAAACCGCGAGCGCGCGATGAAGATTCTAAAGGCGCGTCTGTATGAACGCATGATGGAGGAGCGGCGCAAACAGATCGACCAGTTGAAAGGGGAGCAGACAGAGATCGGTTGGGGCAACCAGATCCGCTCTTATGTCTTCCACCCCTACAGTCTGGTCAAGGATCACCGTACGCAGGTTGAGGTGGGCAACGTGCAAGCCGTTATGGACGGGGAGATCGATGTATTTATCGACGCGTATCTCCGTCAAAAAATCGGCGGCCAACAATCGAAAAAGTGACGACACCAAGGACCGGGGCATTTTGCTCCGGTGAGGCCATTGAAAAACCCGGCGGAAAAAACCGCCGGGTTTGTATATGGATTGGGGAATGATTTTTTTGTTGAACCCTTCCAAAACGGTCACGGATTTGAGCAACAGATGACCAATCAACCTTAAAAAGGAGTCTCTCTGGTCAAAGTGGGTGAGCACTGAATAGTGGAATGTGAAACCTAAAAAGCCCCACAGGAGTTGAGCTCCAGTGGGGTAGTTCTGAATGGTTTACTTCTCTGTTTTTACAGCTTCACCACGTTGGCGGCTTGATCACCACGGTTGCCTTTTGTGATTTCAAAGCTCACTTTATCGCCTTCATCCAATGTCTTAAATCCTACACCATTGATCGCGGAGAAATGAACGAATACATCATCTCTGCCTTCCACTTCGATAAACCCGAACCCTTTGTCAGCATTAAACCATTTAACGGTTCCTTGTAGCATGTGTGAATTCCTCCAAAAATATTTGTATTGATAATATTTCAGGCATTCATTCACACATTATAAAGAATGACAAATCGAAACTTACCACCCTTTATAACATGTGTGAATTATATACCCTCAATATTATAACCAGAATTTACTATACCATAAATATCCTGTTTTGTAAAACAAATTTTAATCCTCCTCAACTCATATTGCATGCAGATCATTTGCTCAAACCCCAACGAATGCGCCAGTGCGCCCCGATTCTGTCCAGCATTGGGCGACCGCCCAAAACAGGGAACCTTCGGCAATTTCCCGACCGTGGCCCCGCCGCTCATGATTTCCGATGAATGCTCAACAATTCCAACAGGGCCTTCCATCCGTAACCGATCGTTCCCATTGGCCCTGTATTACCGCGAAATGCGTTGTACTTCATATGCCGCACGAATACCGGATTCCACGGCTCCCTCAATCCATACGCGATGAGTGGAGGTATGCTCCCCAGCGAAATGAACCCTGCCTTCGGGTGTGGCCAGATAAGGAGCCAGGGCGGACTCCTGTCCGGGTTTGAATACGACAAAATCCCCGGCAATATAAGGGTCTTGCCGCCAAGACTTGGAGATGCCCGTCACCGCTTCCCGATACACCACATCCCCGTGGATGGCGGCGAGATTGCACAGCACTTGCCGTAAACGCTCCTCTTCGGGTTGACTGTCCCAGACCAGTGTGTCGTTTTCCCATGTGTAACTGGCCAAAATAACCGCCGGCCCCTTGCTTCCGATGCCATGACTGGGGTAATGCGTCAACCGGGAGGGGAGGTCGGTCACCGTTTGACCGCCGCGAATTCCCTCCTTCTCCCAAAACCGGCTTTTGAACTCCACGCCGATTTTGGTGGCGGCAACATAGTGAAGCTCACGGATCGCTTTTCGTTTGTGGTGGGAAAAGGCGTGATACGGCACCACTTTTACCAGTCGTAAAGCGGAAAATGGAATCGTGATGATGGCATAATCGCCTTGATAGGATGCGTGTTTTCTGGTTTTGGTACTGACCGTGCGTATGGTAACGCGGTCCGGATCACAACGGATACAATCCATTTTCTGTCCGAACATGATATGCTCTTTCAACCGAGCGGATAATGCACGGGGAAGACGGTCGTTTCCCCCTTCGATTTCATAGAAACGCATGTTGGGGTCCAGGTAGACCCTTAAAATCCGGTAGAGCTCCAAAAAGGATAGTCCCGACACCCCCTGTGCGGTCATCAGTACTCGGATCATCTCGACGGCACCTTCGGACAGTCGAATACCGAAGGGATTATATTTCAAAAAAGTGTCCAAGGAATAATTCGTCATTTCCTCTAAAATCGACCGCTAATATCGTCGGCGATACCGTTGAAATAGCCTACGGATCCCAACCGCTACTGTTTCAAACAATGCTTCTGCTGTTTTCCCTCTCTCCTGCGGAGCGACCGGATAATGTAACTGATCCGGGTTGCGTTCGTATTCCCACCGGCGAAAGTTGACGCCATTGACGAAAATGCGGTCCTCTGGCGTGCTGTTAATAAACGGTCGGATAGGAAGACGGAGTTTGCGAATGTACTCCAACACCAGATTGTGCGTGTATGGAATGCGCATCGCACCGGCTTCGAAATGGAGTCCAGGGGAGAAAGGGGAACGGATCGTGTAAATCCGGCCACCTACCCGGTCGGATGCTTCCAAAATCACCACTTGGTGGCCTGCTTCTTTCAACAGGGATGCCGCCACTAGCCCGGCCATGCCTGCACCCACGACCACGATTTTTTTCGGATGATTGGTACGCCCTAACCCGTTTCGCACGATATTGATCATTTGTGAAGGTGTCAGTAGGATTGGGAATCCCCCCTTCGTAGCTGAGACGATACACTTTCTATCTTATGTGGGAGAATGGGGAAAAAGGCTGATGAAACCCTAAATGTTGCTTATCATAGCGTAGGATCTTATTTGATACTTTCAAAACATTTTAATTTATTATATAATGAAATCAACCCATAACAGGGAGGCGCACCCGAAGATGAACTTCTACATACTGGGGAGTAAAACCCGTCGTCCGGCCAGCCGTAAAACCATCTTTGTCGACGGAACGCATGACGACAGTTTCAGGGAGGGCGTCGATCTGGAGTTGAGTCATTGGATTCCCAATCGGACACCGGATCGTTTTCGGGCTGACACGTCGACCGAGATTTGCATGAATTTCATTCGGGAGGAGTTGACCGATGAATGGGATTTGGCCATCAACAACCATTTGGACGTCGATGGGGTTCTGTCGGTATTTACACTGCTTCATCCCGATTTTGCGCAAAAGTATCGCACTGTGATCGTGGAAGCGGCAGAAATGGGTGATTTCTGGGCGTGGGGAGAAGAAGGGGCACAACGGCTGTTTCAAGGGTTGACGTTAAAAATGAAAGCTTTGCGTGGCGCAAAAACGGATATTCGCAGGATTTATGAAGAATGTTTCGAAGAAGTTTTTCGGTTGGTGGAGGATGCTCATCCGAACGTCTGGGTTCAAACGGGGATGGATGCGTTACGGGAGTCGGTCGACCGGGTGGAACGGGGAGAGATTTGCAGGACGGTTGTGCACCCGAGATTGGTTCATTATGCCATTCCGCGGCATCTGGCCGAAGCGAGCTTGATCAAAGCGCTCCATATTCCCACCTTCAACGCGCCGTTGAGCGATGACATGTGGCTGCACCCGCAAACACGCAACCGCCTCGATCGCGAAAAGGTTCATTTGGTATCGGTGGATACGGAGCGGGGAACCTACTACGATCTCTGGTACCCAGGTTACATGTGGGCGGACACGCCGAACTCGTGGCGGGCACCCGGTTTTTATTTCAGTGGCAGTACCAACGGGTATTATTACGGTCACAGGCCGTTGGAGAAGGCGGTAGAAAAGTTGGGCGCGATAGAGCCGAATCGGGGCCGGTGGATCATCGCACGCGAATTGTCTCCCTTTTCGAGCATTACGGGACGAAACTATCCGGTGGTGGTGTCGTTTATGGGAGAAGACGGATCTCCGGCGCCTAGCGGCATTTCCTCCGATTCGGTGGCGGAAATCCTTTCGGAGGCATTTGCTGAATCTCATCATTTTGGTTTGAAGGAGTTGAATAGATAACCGCCCTTTATCGGGCGGTTGATTGTTTGACGGATTGCGGACACGAACGACCCAAGAATTCCACGGTTTCAGGAATATGGAGTATCAAAAATCCTTCTTTTGATACAAAAACAGAGAAACGCGGTATGATCCGTATAACAGGGCCAATGCGGCAAACACGATGACAGCGGCTTGCAGTGCGAAAGGAGATCCGGTCAGCGGCCAATCAAGACTTTTTACCCAATTGGCGAATAAAAACAGACCCGTTCCGCCCACCGCCAAAACGACGAATAACAGATATTGCATCATATTCCAGTCGAAAGTGAGAGCGATTGGAAAAAACAAAGCGGCGAGTACCATGATGCACACCAGTGCCCAGAATACATCCTGCATCGTAAACAGTGATAGGGTAAACGGATTGTAGTTAAATCCGAACCGGGCGATGAGCAGGGCGGCCAGATTGACCAGAAACACCATCACCACAGAGATCAATGTATACAGGAAAATACTTAAATATTTGGATGCGACAAAAGATCGGCGGGTGATGGGGAGGCAGTTGAGCAATACGGATGTTCGCTGCTTTTCGTCATACTGAATGGAGCTTGTGATCAACATATAGGCGAGGATGACGATGGTGACCAGCTGGTTCATCTTGGTCAGTACCATGTTAACAAAAGCGAAGAATAGCGCGACGAGAAACATGTATTTCTGCACACGCAGATCTTTGACGATCAAACGCCATACATTCAAGCGGAACGCCCTCCTTTGATCGTAAAATACATGATGTCTTCCAGTGACGGCTTCTCCATCACACAACGGTCACCCAACAGTTGATGTACCTGGTCCGCGTCGGCAGCCAACCCTTCAAATCCCACATCCGTTTCCCGCACGCCGATCAATGCTTGACGCGCTTCCGGCGTGAGCCATCGGGTATCCCCTTTGACCAAGGCATATGTCTCTTCAATCCGGTCTTTGGTCTCGTCCCATACCACGCGACCTTTGTGCAGAAAGATGATGCGGTCGGCGATCTGTTCCAGATCCGTGGTGATATGGGTGGAAAAGAAGATGGTTTTGCGCTCGTCCAGCATGATCTCTCGCAACAAATCGAGTATCTCTCGACGAAAGACGGGATCGAGGCCGGATGTGGGTTCATCCATGATGATGAGATCCGGTTCGTGAGCGAGGGCGAATGCAAGCGACAGTTTCATTTTCATTCCCTTGGAGAGGTGCTTGATTTTTTGGTGGAGCGGGAGATCGAAATCGCGGACGTAACGTTGAAACAACCGCTCATTCCATCGTTTGTAAAAAGGGGCGATGATGCGTTTCATCTCATCAGCGGTGAGATGTTCGTAGAAATGGTGTTCATCGAACACAAAGCCGATACGTTCTTTGATCTCCCGACTGTGTCGGGATGGGTCCAGTCCGAATATCCGAATTTCCCCCGAATCGGGGATCAGAAGTTGCAGGATGAGCTTGATTGTGGTGCTTTTGCCAGACCCATTTTCCCCGATAAAACCTGTGATGTATCCCTCTTCCAATGAGAACGAGACGTCCTGAAGCGCAAAACCCCGAAAGGCTTTGGACAGATGTCGGACTTCCAATGCCTTCATGATTCCTGATCCTCCCCGCAGTCACATTGTCGTACCCAAGTGATCAATTCCTCACGGCTTAAGCCGAGTTCTGCGGCTTCTTCCACCAGTTGTTGCAAACGGCACCGCAGTTGGGAGATCCGTTGCTCTCGAAGCGTATCCATGGTGTTTCCCGGAGCGATGTAGGATCCTTTCCCAACGACGGATCGGATTAATCCCTCCCGTTCCAGTTCTTCATATGCGCGCTTCGTCGTAATGACGCTCACCCGTAAATCCCGGGCCAATTGCCGGATGGAAGGCAGTGGATCTCCCGGACGGACGGCGCCTATTAAAATCTGATGTCGGATCTGGTCGATGATTTGTTGGTAGATCGGTTCTTTCGAAGAGTGGGAAATCGTGATGTTCAAACAATCACTCTCCATCATGAATAGTGTGTATATACAATATATACACTTGATGAATCGATGTCAATCCGCATTTTGTTCGGATATGCAAAAACACAGGTACATATTTGTCGCCATGTGTATATACATATAACCGACAGGGTGTAACATCATTGTCGACCATTCTGCTCGGGATGGTAGGGATGGGAGGAAAGCATGAAGGTTTCCAGCCGCGGGGAGTACGCCCTGCGTGCCTTGTTGTTGTTGGGGTTACGTAAAGGGGATGTGGTTCCCATATCGGAGATTGCGGAAAAAACGTTAGTTCCCAATCATTATTTGGAGCAGATTTTGCTTCAGTTGAAAGCCAACGGGTACGTGAAGAGCAAACGGGGGGCCCAAGGCGGATATTCCCTGCGACTTGCGCCTGAGGAGATAGTGATCGGAGAAGTGATCCGCAAGCTGGAGGGACCGTTGGCCCCCATGAGCTGTGTCAGTGTGACGGCATACGAACCGTGTCCGTTGGAGGGGGATTGTCTGTTGAAACCGTTGTGGGCGTTGGTTCGAGATACAGTGGCGCACGTATTGGACCGGACGACGCTGGACCATTTGCTGCAGGGGAAAACGGAAGGAGGACCGACCGGCTGATCGAGGGTGCAGAGGAGGATAGCCGGACCGGGTGATGACCAGGCTATGTTTGATTCCGCTCAACGGGGTTTCTCCATCATGACGGAACATGCTGCAGGAAGGTGGAATGGGATGAAACCGTCACGTCCACAACAATTGTTTCGTAAGACAGTAACGATGCAACCGGAGAATCAAAGTTCCCCCGTTCGTTGGATCACGGATTGGATGACACCGGACGGTTTATGGTACCGTCGAAATCATTACAATTATCCTGCGTCGAAAGTGGACGGTTTACAAGTGGTTGGTGCGGTACGTTGTCCCTTGACCCTGAGTTGCGAAGATATCCGGTCCAGACCAGCCAAGTCAGTGGTGTCGGTGATGGAATGCGCGGGCAACCGCAGAACCTTATTCCGCCCACGAGTATACGGCGTACCCTGGAATGAAGGAGCCATCAGCCAGGCAGAATGGACGGGCGTTCCGCTCCGTGATTTGTTGCAGGAAGCCGGTATCTGCTCTACAGCCCGGGAAGTCGTGTGTTGGGGTATCGATGGAGAAGGGAAGGATAAGGGGCCATTTGCTCGGAGCTTACCCCTCGGCAAATCACTTCACCCGGACACGTTGGTGGCTTATGCCCAAAACGGTCGACTACTGTCACCGGAACACGGTGCCCCTCTGCGGCTGATTGTGCCGGGTTGGTATGCGATGGCGTCTGTGAAATGGTTGAGCCGTATCGAAGTGGTAACGGAACAGTTTCAAGGCTACTATCAAAAGGAAGATTACCACTACTATCCCTTTCCCCACAGTGATGAGGGAAAAAGACCCGTCACTGTTCTCCGCGTCAATTCTCTCATCCGGTATCCCCATGATTTTTCGGTGCTGAAAACGGGGCATCACCGGGTGGAGGGGCTTGCGTGGACGGGAAAGGGCGTGATCAGGAGAGTGGAGGTTTCTGTCGACCGTGGGGAGCATTGGCATCGCGCACGGCTACAGCAACGCCCCTGGGATCATCCCTACGCATGGGTTCAATGGAGTTGGAACTGGAAGGATCTGCAACCGGGGAAATACGAAATCTGGTCGCGGGCGGCGGACACAGCTGGCCGTATGCAACCGCTGCGGGCCAAATGGAATCGGAAAGGGTACGGGTACAACGCCGTCTGCCGTTCACGGGTACAGGTGGAATAGGATGGATCAATCGGATGGGAAGGAAGTGCACCATTCGACAACGAATTCATATCCAGACATGGATCCAGATGACGAACCAGGAGGTGTTGCAGCGTGGAATGGAACAATATTGTGCTGGAACAAGGAAACGGATGGGCACTTTTGACCATTCAGCGGCCGCAGGTGCTCAATGCGCTCAATCGTGAAACGTTGGAGGAATTGTCCGATGCGGTCGATTGGGTGGCGCAAAATGAAGACGTGCGCTGTTTGATCATAACAGGAGCGGGAGAAAAAGCTTTCGTTGCGGGGGCCGACATAAGCGAGCTGAGGCAAATCGAATCGGCTGACGAAGCACAACGGTTGGCCGCAAAGGGGCAGGCGCTCTTCAGCAAAATTGAAGAGCTGGACAAGCCGGTGATTATGGCCGTCAACGGTTTCGCCTTGGGTGGCGGGTGCGAGTTGGCGATGAGCGGTGATATTTTGATCGCGTCGGAAAATGCCAAGTTCGGTCTACCGGAAGTGAATCTGGGCGTGATTCCGGGATTTGGCGGAACCCAGCGATTGGCGCGGTTGGTTGGGAAGGCGACCGCGAAATACTGGTGTTTGACCGGGGAAATGATTTCTGCCGCTGAGGCATATCGTTTGGGATTGGTACAAAAAGTGACGTCGCCCGACAAGTTGCTGGACGAGGCGAAGCGGCTGGCGGAAGTGCTTGCCAAAAAGGCGCCCATTGCCATGAAATACATCAAACGAACAATCAATCAAGGAGCGGAGACGGATTTGCAATCCGGCTTGCAGTTGGAGGCGGTTTGTTTTGGTCTGACTTTCGATACCCGGGATCGCCTGGAAGGAATGGATGCTTTTCTTCAAAAACGGAAACCGGAATTTCAAGGGAAATAATGTGTCGACTGCCGGTTGGATTAACCGGCAGTTGTCGTTTCCCGGGAAATAACCATCCGTCGCGTCGATTTAAAAACGGGGCGGATTTGACAAAAGATGCGGGGATTGCTACAACTTTTCTGTATGGGGACGGCGGGAAACGATGGTGTTCACAAACCGACTGACACCAATCGTGAGCAAAGTGCGTTCATTTTCAGGGAGGTGTAACATTGATGGTATGGTTGCATGCCATGCTGTTGGAGGGGGTTTTTAGCTTGATCCCCGTATATGTTTGGATTATTCTCGCTGTGGTGATTATCGGTGCGGTAGTGGGATCAATCTGGTTGTCCAAAGTACGTGGCAAGGAAGTGGAAGAGCTGGAGCGCATGTTTCAGCGTGATTCGGAGGACATCGATTTCACCGAGTTTTCCATTCTGGAACGCCGGGCCAAGCGTGAAGAGCAAAAACGAAAAGAGTTGAAAGAACTGGAGCCGCGTTACCGTCCCAAATTTGATGAGGAAGAGGAAGAAAAACGCGGCCTATTGGGTTGGTTGAAAAAAGGGAAGAAAGACGAAGAGCCGGAAGAAGAGGTCAATTGGGAACCACCGTCCTATAAAGAAGAAAAGGACAAGTCGGATCATGTGTTGGTTGATCCGGAAATCAAACGGCAAAAAGAACAGGAGACGGAGGAATGGGAGGGGGAGGAAGAGTCAGGAGAGCAGGAAGAAAACGAACAGGAACCAGCCAAAATCCCGTTCAAGCCTTCATGGTTGAAGGAAAAGGATCCTGCCGCCAAATCAGGCAATCCGTTTGATTCCGAGTCAACATTGCCGCCCAGAAACAAGCGGAAGAAATAATCATGGTGAATGGGGTCATTAAAGAGAAGGGAAAACATTTTCCCACGAGTGGCGTTTTTGACGACATAATCAGACACACCTGATAGCCGGTAGTCTCGGTCGTTACGTATAATGACGGTCAATGGGTTGCACCCTGATGATAACGAGGGGGTGAGACCATTGGCCGAACAACGTGGAAAGCGTGTGACGGAAGAGTCTGAGGATCGAAAAAACCTGATGGAACAGCCGCAAGGAAAAACGGACTCCCGAAACTCCAACTATACCAAAGAGCCGAATCACTTGCGGGCACAGTGAAATCAATCTCAATTAGAAGTCTTGCAATCGTCCCTCCAAACAGGGGCGATTTTTTTTGTGTCGAAATGAAAAAAGGGGGTTGAATAAATATGAATATGGCCGTATAATGATACAAACTTCGGCCGCGCGAGGAGGTAGCGTATCCAGTGAAAGCAGTTGTAATCGGATCGACCGGTTATGGTGGCATCGAATTGATCCGATTGTTGCAGGGGCACCCAAATGCCGAGATCGGCGCGATGGTATCATCTTCCTCGGCGGGAAAACCGCTTGGGGAAGTGTACCCACACGCGGCGCACCTCACGTTCACCTTGGAAGAAATGGATGTAGACGGTATCGCGGAAGTGGGGGACGTGATCTTTTTTGCCACGCCTCCGGGCGTCAGCGGCAAATGGGCGCCTACTTTTTTGGAGAGAGGGAAGATCGTCATCGATCTTTCCGGGGATTTTCGATTGGGGAACCCTGACACCTATCAACAGTGGTACCAACGTGAACCCGCGCCGGTCGAATGGATGGAACGGGCGGTGTACGGGTTGAGTGAATGGTACGGAGAACAAGTCGCCCAAGCGACGTTGATCGCCAACCCAGGATGTTATCCGACAGCTACGTTACTGGCGGTTTTGCCATTATTGAAAGAGGGACTCATCCAAACTTCTCCGCTGGTGGTGGACGCCAAATCAGGTGTATCCGGAGCGGGACGAGGATTAAGTGAATCCAAATTGTACTGCGAAGTGAACGAAAATCTGTACCCATACAAAATCGGAGTACATCAGCATACACCCGAGTTGGAGCGGTTTGCGGAAGCGGAATCGGGCGAGCCAGTGAAAATCCTGTTCACGCCGCATCTGATACCAATGAACCGCGGGATCTTGACCAACGTATACGCCCAAGCAAAGCCGGGCGTGACCGGTCACGATGTGGCTGACTGCTATCGGTCGTACTATGAAAACACCCCATTTGTTCGGCTGAAACCAGAAGGAGAATGGCCACAGACCAAGCACGTGCGTGGCAGCAACTACTGCGATCTGGGATGGCATGTGGACGAACGGACGGGAACCGTCACCGCCGTCGCCGTGATCGACAATTTGATGAAAGGAGCGGCAGGTCAGGCGGTCCAAAATCTGAATATCCGGATGGGATGGCCGGAAACGGCGGGCTTGGAAGGATTACCGTTGTATCCGTGATAGAGACGGAACACGATGAGAAAAAGGGGAGAAACAGAAGATGAGCGGAACGGACGTGGCCCAGCTGCAACAAACGGCGATTGACGCGTTTTCAGTGGTGGAGCATCCACGGATTCATTCGCCCAAAGGGTTTTACGCAGCAGGTTTGCACTGTGGCATCAAACGGAAACGGAAAGATCTCGGTTGGATCGTCTGTGAGGTTCCCGCTTCCGCCGCTGCCGTGTACACGATGAACGCCTTTCAGGCGGCGCCGTTGAAAGTGACGCGCGAGAGCTTGGAAAAAGAGGATCACCTCCAAGTAATGCTGGTCAACAGCGGCAATGCCAATGCTTGCACCGGTCCGCAGGGGGAAGCGGATGCGTATCGGATGCGCAGGGAAACGGCGGAACTGTTCGGGATCTCGGAGCATTTGGTGGGGGTCGCTTCCACCGGGGTGATCGGCGAGTTGCTGCCGATGGACCGGATTTCAGCAGGGCTTCGTGCATTGCGAGAGCAAATGGACCAGGTAAGAGACAGCGGTCACGACGATTTCGCCCAGGCCATCTTGACCACTGACACTTGCACCAAAGCCGTGGAAGTGGTCGTCGCGGTCGAAGGTCAGGAAGTGAGAATCGCCGGTGTCGCCAAAGGATCAGGCATGATTCATCCCAATATGGCCACCATGCTGGCGTTTCTTACAACGGACGCGGTGATCGAACCGGCGGTATTGAGGGGACTGCTGAGAGAAGTGACGGATGAGACATTCAACATGATTACCGTCGATGGCGATTGCAGCACCAATGACATGGTGGTCGCGATGGCAAGCGGATTGGCTGCACACACCACCGCCCTTCAGCCGGATCATCCGGATTGGCCAGCGTTCCGCTCTGGTTTCGCTTATGTATGTCGTCGTTTGGCACAGATGATTGCACGGGATGGGGAAGGAGCGACCAAGCTGGTGGAGGTGACTGTCAGTGGTGCACCTACGCAGGAGACGGCACGGCAATCGGCCAAGGCGGTGGTGGGCTCCAATCTGGTCAAAGCAGCGGTATTCGGTGCCGACCCCAACTGGGGACGGATTCTCTGCGCAATCGGATACGGCGCGCCGTTGATTGATCCTACTTCAGTGGACGTAAAAATCGGAGAGATTCCAGTGGTGAAAAACGGTTTGCCCGTCACGTTCGATGAAGAAGCAGCCCAATCGGTCTTGAGCCGTGACATGGTGAAATTCCATGTCGACTTGCATCAAGGTGAGTTTGAGGCGACCGCATGGGGATGCGACCTGACGTACGAGTACGTGCGCATCAATGCTTGTTACAGAACATGATGTCTCCTGTTGGCATCCGATGTCCCAGAGCGAAGCTGACAAAAATGCTCCGGGCGGGTGCTGATTTTCTGGTTGGCTTGCATATTTATACAGAAAGGTGTTTTTATATACAGACCGGAGAGGAGAGAGGCGACATGGTTACCCGCAACATCATGGTTATCAAAATCGGCGGCAGTTTGATGGATCTGCTTCATCCATCGTTTTTTTCCACCTGTGTCTCTCTCTTGGAGCGGGGGTGGCAGCCCGTCATCGTACACGGAGGGGGTCCCTGGATCAACCGCTGGCTGGAGAAAGCCGGAATTACGCCCCGCTTTGTTGATGGCTTGCGCGTTACGGACGCTGACACATTGGAAGTGGTCGAGATGGTATTGGCCGGTGTAATCAACAAACATTTGGTTACCCAGTTCACGCAAGCCGGTGCACGGGCGATCGGAATCAGCGGGATCGATGGTGAGCTGATCCGGGTGAAACAACGCGATCCCTCCTTTGGTTATGTGGGCGACGTGACGGAGGTGAATCCGATCATGTTGCAGGGGCTGCTGGATCAAGGATGGTTGCCCGTTGTCGCATCGCTGGGTGTGGATGCAACCGGTCAACATTACAACGTTAACGCCGATCACGCGGCGGGGGCGATTGCACAGGCGCTGAAGGCACACACCTTGGCGCTGGTGACCGACGTCCCCGGCATCTGGAAGGTGGAAAACGGGGAGAAGCGCGTGCTGCGGCACGTCACACCTGAGCAGATCGACGACATGATCGCTGACGGCACGATCGCCGGCGGTATGATCCCGAAAGTGACAGCCGGGATGCGGTGCTTGGGCGGTGAAGTGGAACGAGTGATGATCGTCGACGGACGCGCTCCGCAGAAGTTGAAAGATGGTAAACAAGCGGTGTTTGCAGGCACCAGCATTGTAAAGGGAGTGGTGAGAAACCGTGGCTCTGTTTCCGACCTACACGCGGGTTCCGGTCCGCGTGGCGAGCGGCAGCGGCAGTATCCTGCTGGATGAAGACGGCAAGCGTTATCTGGATTTCACTTCGGGATTGGGCGTGTGTAACCTGGGGCATTGCCACACGGCCGTGACGACGGCGGTGGAAGCCCAGCTGAGGCAACTGTGGCATGTGTCCAACCTGTTTCACATTCCGTTGCAGGAACAGGTGGCGGATTTGCTGGTGCAAGCCAGCGGACTGGGGGCGGTATTTTTCTGCAACAGCGGAGCGGAGGCCAACGAAGCGGCCATCAAACTGGCGCGGAAATACGCTCGTGAAAAACGGGGAATCGAACGTCCCATCATCCTGACGTTCCGAAAATCCTTTCACGGACGAACACTGGCCACATTGACGGCGACAGGTCAGGACAAGGTAAAAACAGGATTTGATCCCTTGCCGGAAGGCTTCGTTTACGCCACTTATAACGACTTGGGATCTGTAGAAGAGGCATTGACCCCAGATGTGGCCGGGGTGTTTCTGGAACTTGTGCAGGGTGAAGGAGGCGTCCGACCCGCCGATCCGGCGTTTGTGGAGGGATTAGCCCGGTTGTGCGCCGACAAGGGTGTGCTTCTGATGGTAGACGAAGTGCAGACCGGAATCGGACGGACCGGTAAACTGTTTGCCTGCGAACATTATGGCATCGTACCGGATATCATGACGTTGGCCAAGGGATTGGGCAACGGGATGCCAGTCGGGGCGATGCTGGCCAAAGCTGAATACGCGGGCGTGTTCGGACCCGGTTCGCATGCTTCCACGTTTGGTGGCAATCCGCTGGCGATGGCGGCTGCAAGGGCGGTACTCACGGAGATGAAGCAATCGGATGTGTTGTCCCGAGCGGCGGAACACGGCACGTGGCTGATCACCCGTTTGAAGGAAAAATTGGAGGGTCGGCCGGGAGTGGTGGAAGTGCGCGGGTTGGGACTGATGATCGGGATTGAGTTGAACCAACCCGTTGCTCAGGTAATCGAGGCTGCTCGTCAACGCGGTTTGCTGGTGAGCCCTGCGGGACCGCAAGTGGTTCGTTTGTTGCCGCCGTTGGTCACGGAGCGTACCCAATTGGAGGAAGCAGTGGATATTCTGACAGCCGCATTGGAGGAGGTGGAGAAGGGTGAAAGCGTATCTGGTGTTGGACACGGGGGACGTATTTGAAGGCACTTGGATTGGGCAGCCGTCGGAAGTGTTGGGAGAAGTGGTGTTTACCACCGGAATGACCGGTTACCAGGAGGTGCTGACCGATCCGTCCTATGCGGGGCAGATCGTGACGTTTACCTATCCGCTGTTGGGCAATTACGGTATCGTACCGGGGGAGGAGGAGAGTGTCCGCCCGCATTGCGCCGGTGTCATTTTGAGTGAAGCATACGAGCAGGCGGACACCTCGTTAAGCGAATGGCTGCATCGTTACGGCGTGACCGGCATCGCCGGCGTGGATACGCGCACGGTGGTGAAGATCATCCGTGAGAAGAAATGCGTGCGCGGGGTGATCTCCCCCGTGCCGAATCCGCATGTGGAAGAATGGCCCGATCCCTGTTCCCTGCACTGGGTGAGTCAAGTGTCAGTGGCCAAACCCGTGACCTATGACGGAGAACCCTTCTCTCCCCACATCGTGTTGGTGGACTTTGGGGCGAAAGCCTCCATTTTGCGGTCGTTGCAGGAGCTGGGCTGCCGGGTGACCGTGGTACCGTTTCATCTGTCTCCGTCGGAGGTGGCCAAGATGGAGCCCGACGGGTTGCTCTTTTCCAACGGACCCGGCGATCCGAAAGCATTGTTGCCGTACTTGTCCGAGTGGGTGCCGTTCATCCAGAGGATACCCACGATGGGCATTTGTCTGGGCCATCAGTTGCTGGCCTTGGCGATGGGCGGTGACACAGGACGTCTGTCGTTCGGTCATCGTGGAAGCAATCATCCTGTCAAGGAACTGGAAACAGGACGGGTGTGGATCACGTCGCAAAACCACGGATACGCGGTGCGTGAAGAATCGCTGGACCCGGCCCAATGGCGGGTGACGCACCGACATATCCATGACGGATCGGTAGAGGGAATCGCCCACCGGCAATATCCGATTCTGGGTGTGCAATTTCATCCTGAAGCACATCCGGGTCCGTCAGACGCTGCGGAAATCTTCCAACGTTTTATCGAGACGGTACAGCAGAAGAGGAAGGTGACGATCCATGTCGGCTGATGCAGTCAATCCGGAACAACCAGTGCCAAACCCAAAACCCGTTCGCAGCGTGCTGGTGATCGGCTCCGGTCCGATCGTGATCGGTCAGGCCGCCGAATTCGACTATTCCGGTACGCAGGCATGTTTGGCACTGAAGGAAGAGGGCATCCGCGTCATCCTGATCAACAACAACCCGGCCACGATGATGACCGATCCGGATGTGGCCGATGTCATCTACATGGAACCGCTCACCGTCGATGTGGTGACAGAGATTATCAAACGGGAACGGCCCGATGGATTGCTGGCCACAATGGGTGGGCAAACGGGGCTCAACCTGGCGGTGGCCCTGCATGAGAAAGGGGTACTGGAGCAATACGGTGTCCGTCTGCTCGGAACGCCGATCGAGACGATCATCAAAGGAGAGGATCGGGAAGCATTCAAGCAGATGATGGCGGATATCGGAGAACCCGTCCCCCGGAGCCAAACCGTGTCGACGGTGGAGGAAGCGGTGGCATTTGCCGGAGAAATCGGCTACCCCGCCATCATCCGCCCGGCCTACACCTTGGGCGGGTTCGGCGGCGGGATCGCCCGGAATGAAACGGAGCTGCGCGAGATCGCCCGCAAAGGCCTCACGGCCAGCCCCATCCGCCAGATTCTCGTGGAACAGAGCATTTTGGGATGGAAAGAGATTGAATATGAAGTGATGCGGGATCATGCTGATACGTGCATCACCGTGTGCAACATGGAAAACATCGACCCCGTCGGTATCCACACCGGGGACAGCATCGTCGTGGCCCCGTCGCAAACGTTGACCGACCGTCAGTATCAACAGTTGCGGACGGTGGCGTGCAAAGTGATCCGTGCCCTGGGCGTGATCGGCGGGTGTAACATCCAATTCGCCGTTCATCCCGAGACGGGGGAATACGCCATCATCGAAGTGAATCCGCGGGTCAGTCGCTCCAGTGCGCTGGCTTCCAAGGCGACGGGGTATCCGATCGCCCGCATCGCCGCCAAATTGGCGGTGGGATACCGCCTGGACGAGTGTATCAACCCTGTGACGGGCCACACGTTTGCCAGCTTTGAGCCGGCGCTGGATTACGTGGTGGTCAAATTGCCGCGTTGGCCGTTCGATAAATTCCCGTACGGGGAACGCAAGCTCGGCACACAGATGAAGGCCACCGGGGAAGTAATGGCGCTCGGTCGCAACTTGGAATCGGCCATGTACAAAGCGATCCGCTCATTGGACATGGGATTGGACGCGCTGGTATTGCCTCAATTTGCCGACTGGAGCGACGAAGCGTTGGCACGGGGCTTGGAGGAAGCTGACGACCGGCGTTTGTTCCTGATCGGGGAAGCCTTCCGTCGCGGCTGGAGCGTGGAAAAGGTGCTTCAGTTCACCAACATTACGCCCTTTTTCCTGCACAAACTGCAGCAGATGGTGGAGTTGGAACGGAAACTGGCGGAGCACACTTGGGAATCGGTTCCTGACGATCTGTTGAAAAAAGCCAAAGAATGGGGCGTGGCCGACTCCTGGTTGGCACGGACGTGGGGTGTTTCGGAAAATGAGGTGCGCTCACGCTTGCAACAAAAAGGATGGTCTCCGTCATACAAATGGGTGGATACCTGTGCTGCCGAATTCGTCGCGGAAACCCCGTACTTTTACTCCACTTGGAAAGGAAACGACGAGGTGGAGACCGCATCCGCCGAGCGTCGCGTCTTGGTGGTCGGCTCGGGTCCGATCCGGATCGGGCAAGGCATCGAATTCGACTACTGCTCGGTGCACACGGTGAAAGCCCTCAAAAAAAGGGGAATCTGCGCCGTGGTGGTAAACAATAACCCCGAGACGGTCAGCACCGATTACGCCACGGCCGACCGATTGTATTTCGAACCACTTACCGTGGAAGACGTCCGGCATGTCGCCGAAAAAGAGATGGTTGACGGCGTGATGGTGCAAACCGGCGGGCAGACGGCGGTCAAATTGATCCAGGGGTTGGAGAAAGCAGGTTTGCGTTTGTACGGCACCTCGTCCGATGCGATCGATCGGGTGGAGGATCGTGAGCTGTTTTATCGCTGGTTGAATGAGCTGGAGATACCGCACATTCCGGGGGCGACGGCCGCTTCTCCAGAAGAGGTTTTCGCACTGGCGGAAAAGCTGGGTTATCCTCTGTTGTTGCGTCCTTCCTATGTGATTGGTGGACAGGGGATGATGGTGGTACACAGCCCCACTCAACTGACTACGGTAATGGCGACGTACGATCAATACGGGGTGACGGAAGCCGCTTATCCGCTCCTGCTGGACCGATTCATGGAGGGGATCGAAGTGGAGGTGGACGCCGTCACCGACGGTCGGGACGTGGTCATCCCCGTGTTGGTCCAGCATGTGGAACGGGCCGGTGTTCATTCCGGAGACAGTATTTCGTTTCTGCCGGCGATCGACCTGCCCGACGCGGTGCGCCACCGGCTGATCGATTACACGGAGCGGATGGCTCGTTCCTTGTCACACAAAGGATTGCTCAACATCCAGTTCGTCATCCACGACGGAGAGGTGCGGGTGTTGGAAGTCAACCCGCGTGCGTCCCGGACAGTGCCCATCGTCAGCAAGGTTACGGGGGTACCGATGATCGAGTGGGCCACTCGGGTGCAGATGGGCGAAGCCCTGGCCGCTTTTGCCCCTACGGGACTGCTCCCCCCACCTCCGATTGTAGCAGTGAAAGCACCGGTGTTTTCCGCTGCCAAATTGCCAGGCGTCGATCCTGTCCTCGGACCCAACATGAAATCGACCGGCGAAGTGCTGGGGATGGGTTCCACACCGGAGATCGCCATGAAAAAAGTATTGCCGTCGGCTGTCGGTGCACCTTTGCCCGAACTGAGTTCCCGCACCCGGGTGTTGTTGTCAGTATCCGACGTCAAAAAGCATGAGCTCGGCTCGCTGGTCCGCGAATTGTCCGCCAAAGGGGTCTCGCTTTACGGAACGCCTGGGACAGCCCGTTATATCCTGCAGCAATGGGGAGTCGAGGTGAAGAGCCTGACCGAGGAGGAGTGGACGGAATGGTTGAAGGCCAATGGCGACAAAGTCGTCGTCAATGTGGCCACCCGTGGCAATGATCCCAAGCGCGCGGGGTATCGACTGCGCCGGGCGTGTCTGGCATGGCAGGTGCCTTGCTTCACTTCCCTGGAGACGTTTCTCTGGTATGTCCGCATCGCTGAAGAGTCTACACCGGTGGAGCAGGCGTTGGTTCCCATTACCGCAACCGGATGGAAGGAGGTCGTCCAACCATGAGTGTCGCATTGGTTCCCGTACAAGCAGAACCGTTGAAAGGACGGGACTGTCTGTCGCTGGCAGACTGGAAACCGGAAGAAATCGGGCTGATTTTGGATGTAGCCCAAAGATTGAAGGAGAAACAGCGTCGCGGAGAGCGCTACACACCGTTGGCAGGCAAAACGCTGGCCATGATTTTCGACAAACCGTCCACCCGGACACGGGTGTCGTTTGAGACAGGGATTGCCCAATTGGGTGGATATGCGCTCTCATTGAACCGAAATGAATTGCAGATGGGCCGGGGTGAGACCATCGCGGATACCGCTCGTGTGCTGTCCAGGTATGTGGACGGGATTCTGATTCGCACCTTCGGGCATCGCACCGTGGTCGAGTTGGCCCGGTATGCCGAGGTGCCCGTCATCAACGGACTGACCGACTTGCACCATCCGTGTCAGGTGTTGGCCGACCTGCTCACCCTTCGGGAGAAAAAAGGAACATTGGCCGGTCTGAAGCTGGCTTTTGTGGGCGACGGGAACAACGTGGCTCATTCCCTCCTTCACGGTTGTGCCGCGATGGGCGTTCACATCTCCGTCGCTGCCCCGGAAGGGTATCAGCCGTTGCCGGATGTGGTGGAAGAAGCACGGCAAATCGCCAAGGATACGGGAGCGGAGATCACGATTACGACCGACCCGGCTGAAGCGGTCCAGCAAGCCGATGCCGTCTATACCGACGTGTGGGCCAGTATGGGTCAGGAGGAGGAAAAGGAACTCCGCAAACAAATCTTCGGCAGTTATCAGGTGGATGCGAAATTGATGAGCAAGGCGAAGCCGGATGCCGTTTTCCTCCACTGCTTGCCCGCCTATCGTGGATGGGAAGTGACCGCCGACGTACTGGACGGACCACAATCCGTGGTGTGGGATCAGGCGGAAAACCGCCTGCATGCCCAAAAAGCGCTGATGTTGCTGTTGATGGGTTGAATGGGTCATATCGTTGTTTGGATATAGAAAAAATCCTGTAGGCCCGCATATGTTCGCGGCTTACAGGATTTTTTCTTTCACAGCATATATGTTTCAGCTTTGTCGCTTTCCCGTTTTTGGATTTTCTCCATTAAGTTTCTGATTTGATTGTGACTTGCTCCACACAGCTAAAGTACCAGAGGCACTCCCTTTGGTCGCCGTGGGCTTCTCGCTTCATTTGGCGTGGCAACCCGCCTCCATCCAAGAAGGCTTCGTCCAAGCCTAGAAAATGTTTAGTTCTAATAGCCCGTATCTCTAAATTGGGAATTTTTATTGATCCATAACGATTATCATAGTACGATAAGGAAGGAAATAACAGGAGCCAGGCTACCCACCTCAGTGCAGAGGAATTGATCTGTCCCCCCTAATCAGCTTCTCATTTTGAAAACCATTGAAGGGAAAAGCGGTGGTTCTTGCGATTTATTGGAGATGATCATCATGACATTGGCTGATCAGCGATGGTTGATCTTTTGTATTGCTTCGGGTGTGTTTGCCAGTGTGATGAGTACCTCTATGCTCTCCATCGCGTTCCCCGATCTCGTCCAATTCTTTTCGATCAGTTATGAGACACTTCAGTATAGAAACATCCTGTTCTTTACTTTTTTTGCGGTCGGGCTTCCGTTTTTCGGGAAAATTACAGATCGCATCGGTGCTCGACTGGTGTATCTGACGGGGTTGTCCCTTTTTGTTTTGTCCTGTTTGATCAGCAGTGTGATGACCCACTGGTACGGCTTTTTGTTTTTCCAATCGACACAGGCTGTTGCTGATGCGATGATCGTCCCGGCAATCGTGACACTGATTCGGCATCATTTTCCCGACGAGCGGGTGGGATGGGCGTTCGGTTGGTTTTCCGCCACCTTGTCATTGGCCACCATTGTGGGACCCGCTTTGGGGGGATTGATTCTCAAAACCTACGAGTGGCACGCGCTCTTTCTCGTTCTGGCCTTTTGTGCCTTGATCAGCTTGATACTTGGTTGGATACGTATTCCCGCCTACTCTACTGATGAAAAACCGTCCGGAAATGCGTCCATCCCTTGGATCAGCAGTTTGTCACTGTTGGCAGGGATCATCATCCTGCAAATGTTTTTGTTGGAGCCAAGCAACATCGGCATGCTGGTAGCAGCACTTTCGGCTCTGGGAGGATTCTGTTACGGAGAGGCGAGACACATGCCCCTGTTGCCCAAAGGGTTTTATTGGCATACTCGTTTTCTGAACGCTTGCGTACGTGTCTTTCTGATTTTTATGGTAATCAACACCATCGCCCTCTATGGCCCCAGTTATCTGCGGGATGTTCACCATTGGCCGACGGATCGGATCGGATGGGTGATCCTGGTCGAGTCGGTGACCGGCATGCTCTTCGCCAATCTGGCTGGCAGGGCGGCGGACCGGTATCCGTTGTCGGCGATGGGAAGCGGTATGGGGTTGAGCCTTCTCGGTATCAGCCTGTTGTTGTGGACGGCTTTTGGTGTCGGTTCCATATGGATGTTTCTCTTCATCTATTTATTGATCGGTATTGGTCATACCCTTACCATGCCCGCGCAGAACAAAATCGCGTTGCTGAGTGTCCCGAGGCAACAAACGGGTAACTATATGGGACTTTTTCAAATGATACAGTTTCTTACAGGTGCATTCGCAGGGGGTGTGTTCGGTTCACGGGTGGAGACAGACGGAGTGGGACGGATCGATCCCTTCGGCTTCCGGTGGACGATGTGGATCTGTGTGGGATTATTGGCCGGAGCGTTCATTACGGTGTTGGTTGATCGGTGCCTGTCCAAAAGGCGGACAGATCAGTCGGATGCATTCGACGCCTGCCATTGAGGGAAGGGGATGACGTGGCGAAAGACGGTGTTTTAAGAGATTAGTGCGTGTCTGATTGCTCATTGGAATGCCCTTATCCAGCGACGAAACCATCAAGCTGGCAAAACAGGAGTGAGAGGAAAAAGGCGCATCTGGATCAAAATCGTTGATCAGACAAACACCAGTCGAGGGGAACGGAAGGATATGCAATGCAAAGGACGGGGCGAGTCAACATGGAAGTGTTGCAAGTCGATCTTCGGCAAGCTGGCTCGGGCAGGCGCAGGCAGTGGTACACGATATATCGTTTTCGCTGAAAAGCGGTGAAATGATGGGATTGATCGGTCCCAATGGCGCAGGAAAAAGCACCACCATTAAAGCGATTTTGGGCTTATTGGAAAACGTGGACGGTCGGGTGAGCCTGACAGGCCCCCGCCAACGGTACAGTTATGTGCCGGAGCACCCGGTACTGTACGATGACTTGACAGTGTGGGAGCATCTGGAATTGGCGGCTTCCGCTTATACGATGCCCCGTGATGAATTTGAAAAGAAAGCCGATGAGCTGTTGGAGCGGTTTCAAATGACGAAAGAGAAGCATCATCTTCCACGAAGCTTTTCCAAAGGGATGCAGCAAAAGGTGATGCTGATCGTAGGATTTTTGTTGCAACCGGACCTCTATATCGTGGATGAGCCTTTTATTGGTTTAGACCCGCGGGCGACCAAGGAGCTGCTGTGTTTGTTGATGGAAGAGCGCAAGCGCGGGGCAGCCGTGCTGTTGTCGACGCATGTGTTGGATACGGCCGAAAAGATCTGCGATTCGTTTCTCCTGCTTACGGGAGGGCGATGTGTGGCTCGTGGCACGCTGGCGGAGCTACGGTCGCGGATGGGACGTGAGGAAGCATCGTTGATGGATTGTTTTGATTTCCTCACGTCGGCCTAGGGGGGTCTTCGCTCAGTCAGGGCTTAGGTCTTCGCTCGCCTGGGAAAACATTGCTCCCTTACGGAATGACCAGACAAGCCCCAGGAGAACAACTTTCGTACATAGGCGATCGGACACATGGATTGGACACGCCCCAGGAGGTGCAACCCATGTCGCCGCAGAAATGGTTTCTTCGGAGATGGTGGTCGGATTGGCGGTTTCAGTACCAGGTGTGGCGAACCGTGATCGATTGGACGGTGGCGTTGTACCTGATCGTCCCCAGTTTGGCGATTCTCATCGATCGCTACCTCGCTTGGTGGAAAGAAGAACCGAGCTGGCTTAGCCCTTTGCCGCCCAGTTCCCTGGTGGGGATGGCTTTTTTGTTGGTTTGGCTGGGATCGCTGCGATTGTACATCGAACCGGCTGATCAGTTGTTTTTGCTGCAACGGACGGAGTGGATGCGACGTTTTCTTCGCACCGGCCTTCTTTTTGCATGGATAAAGCAAGCGTTGGAGAGTTTGTGGATCACGGTTCTGCTGTGGCCGCTATTCCGACAAAAAATGGACGTTTCCTTTCCGGCAGTTGTGGCTTGGTGGATATGGATCTGGCAAGCCAAAGCGTGTGTGGCTCTTGTCAAAAGGAGACTGACCGTGATGGAACGCCCCTTCCTGAAACGGGTGTGGACGGTATTGTTCTTCATAGCTGCAGGGATCGGATTTGTCACGGTCGGTTATGAAGGGATCGACAATCCGGCAGTATTATTCACAGCGGCCACGATACTGTTGGGGTGCTGGATGATATGGATGCGTATGCGCGTCCGAGAGCAGGGAACCTGGCTTCAGGATATGGCGTATGAGCAAACCCAGCGGTTGAAGTGGGCATCGTTTATTATGGGCAAGTCAGGTGTGTTGAACCGCCCTTCCTATTGGGTCAAAAAGCGGCCGTGGCTGTTCCCGCGTTCCGGTAGGATATTTCGGAAGCAGACAGCCGCTCATGTTCTTGCGGAAGCGGTCATCAAATCCTTTTTCCGCAATGGCCAACAGTTGATCCAATACGGTCAATTGGTGGGCGTGTGCACGATGGCGGTCGTCGTTTCCCCGTTTTGGTTGCGATGGGGGTTATGGTTGCTGTTTTCCTTATTGTTGGGGTTATGGGTCCGTTCCTATTGGCGTGGGTGGTGTTCCCATGCGCTTTTTCGTGTGTGGTTTCCAGAGGGGAGCATTCCGAAAAGCGGGTTCATCATCGCCTTTTCCGTGCTGCATCTACTTGGGTTCCTCCCGCTGTCCGTAGCGGTTGGCATTCCTTCTTTCGGCGGTTGGGGGGCGTTATGGATGATCCCTGTCGGTTGGGGAGCAGGGCGATTAACCGTCCAACTGTTTGCCAGTTGGGAAGTATCTACCGGTGTACCCAGTAGATCGGGTTTTCCTGGGTAACCCTTTTTTTCCTTTGATGTTTTGTCTAGAATGAGGTGTCCCGTGTTTTAGGTTTTTGATAAAGTCTGCGGGTCCGAATTTCCTGTCTCCGCTCCACCGCGACGGGAAATTCGGACCCGCTGCATGCATTTTTATGTTGGCAAGAGAAGGTTTTCAATTTCCAGGTGCAGCGCCATCCAATCGGCTGTCCCGCGCAAGGAGAAACGGTCGCCGCGGGAATATGGCACTGAGATCTCCCGAAGTACCCGCATCGGCTGTCGGCTTAAGACATAAATACGATCAGACAGGAGGAGCGCTTCTTCAATGCTATGGGTGATGAAAAGAACTGTTCGCCGTTCCGTTTCCAAAACGGTTAAGAGCCATTGTTGCATGTGGGTGCGGGTAAGAGCGTCTAGCGCGCCGAACGGTTCATCCAGGCACAAGAGCTCCTGTTTGCTGGCCAGGGCACGGATAAACGCAGCGCGCTGTTGCATGCCGCCGCTCAGCTCATGCGGATAACAGTGGGCCACATGGTCAAGCCCCGCCTTTTTCAACAAACTCTGCACATGCGAAGGATCCGGGTGGCCATTCAGCTCTTGGGCCAATCGGACATTTTGTTCAATCGTGCGCCAGGGAAACAGGGAGGGTTGTTGGGGCATGTAAGCGATATGCCCTCTTTTTCCGCGAATGGGTTTGCCGTCGAGCAGAATTTCTCCCCGTTTCGGCTTGTAGATCCCGCCGATGAGATAAAAAAGCGTGCTCTTTCCACTCCCGGAAGGGCCGATCAAAGAGACGAATTCCCCCGGTTTGACCCCGAGCGAGAGGTTTTCAATGATCAGTTGTTGGTCATAGGCAAAAGCCAGTTCTTTCACCTCAAGTTTCACGGCCATCTCCTCCCTTCCTGGTCTGCCAGCGTAAGGTCCAAACTTCAATGAGGGAGATTGTGGCAAAAAGGAGCAAGCTTAAACCCGCGACCAACAAGATGGCCACAAAGACCCGATCCGTTCGGAAGGAGGAAGAGGCCAGTTGCATCATCACACCCAACCCGTCTTTTGCTCCCAGCCATTCCGCAATCACAGCACCCATCACGCTATAGGTGGCCGCCAGTTTGAATCCGGAAAAAAAGGAGGGAAGCGCGGACGGCCATTCCAGTTTAAAAAAGCGTTGCAGGCGCGAAGCTCCCGCCATTTCCATATACCTGATCAGTGTCCGGTCCGTTTGCTGAAAACCATCCAAGGTGGACACGGTAATCGGAAAAAAGCAGACCAGGGCCACGACCATCACTTTCGGTTCCATCCCAAAACCCAGCCAAAGAATGAGCAGGGGAGCGAGGGCGATCAATGGGATGTTTTGCGATAAGATCAGCAATGGGTATATCAATTTCCTCAAAAGACTGGACCAGTGCAAAAAGACGGCTGCCATCAAACCGATGGCCAGACCCAAGAGCAAGCCGCAGATGGCGATCCATGCGGTCGCGAACAAGTTTTCCGGGATGCGTGTCCACTCATGGACCAGGGTTGTGAAGATGCGGGAAGGGGCCGGCAACATCCAAGGATCAATGGACCATAGACGAACAGCCGCCTCCCACAAAAGCAGGAGGACGGCAAAAAACAGGATGGATGGTCCGTAGTTAAACCGTTTCATCATATTTTTGCGTCAACTCTTTCATGGTGATACCATCCACATTGTGATAGATTTTCACGTGCGAAAGGATGCTGCGACAGCCCATCTTCACCATTTCTTCATTCATTTTGGCCACGATGGCAAGGAGCTCGGGCAGTTCGCCTTCCATGGTTGTTTCCAGCGGACCGACCCGGAAAGGCACCCCAGCGTTTTGAATGATTTCAATTGCCCGGTCGACGTAGGGGAACACACTTTCCCCGCCCGGCGTATGCGGGAGAATTTGAATGCTCAAGAGTGTACTGGCCATCTCAATTTCCTCCTTGGGGCAAGAACTGATTGGTAAAAGCTTTACTCGGGTCAAAGTTGCCTTTGAGCAGCTTGTGCTCCTTCATCCAGTTGGCGTACCTGGCCCACACTTCTTGTTTTTGATGGCCCCAAACCGGCGCATCCGCTTGATAACGCGGGCTCAACCATTCTTGACTTTTCTTTACCAGCTTCGGATCGAGGTCAGGAACCGCTTTGGAAAGAATGGAAGCAGCATCGTCCGGGTGATCAATGGCATACTGATATCCTTTGCTCACGGCGCGCATAAACGCTTTGACTGTTTGCGGGTCCTGCTTGATCTCTTTTTCGCTCGTGATCAACACCGGAGTATAGTAATCCAGATCTTTGGAGTAATCGGTCAGATAAATGATGTTCAGCTTCATGCCGCGAAGTTCAGCTTCAATGCCCGTCCAACCGTAATAAATCCATGCAAAATCCACATTGCGTTTGACGATGGAAAAGAAATCCGCATTTCCTGTGTTGATGATTTTTACCTTGTTGGGATCCGCATGATCCCCTTCCATCAGCGACGTGATCATTTGCTTTTCAATCGGGGAACCCCAACCGCCATAGGTTTTGCCCTCAAAATCCTTGGGGCGCTTGATGTTTTTGTTTGCAGGTGAAGCGAATCCCGAAGTGTTATGTTGGATGACCGCCGCGATGGAGACGATGGGTATCCCTTGAGTACGTGCTTCGGTGACATTTTCTTGGTAGCTGACGCCAAACTGGGCGCGTCCGGAAGCCACCATTTGTTCAGCACCGCTCTGTCCCGGTTGAATAATATCCACATCCAACCCTTCTTGTTTAAAATAACCTTTTGCTTTCGCCACATAAAGGCCGGTATGGTTGGTGTTCGGGGTCCAGTCCAGAACGAGCGTCACTTTTTTCAGTCCTTTGCCCGATGAATCGGCCCCCGGCGTACTGCAGGCAGTGGCCATGACCAGCAGGAGAACCAAGCTCAAAAGCCATCCGATCCGTTTCATTGATAGATTCCACCTTTCAAAAAGAAATCAATCCATAAAAGAAAGCGCCTTCCTGATCCGGAGGCGCTGATATGCACAGAAAGCGAACGATTTTCGATCTTTCCCTACGCCGGAATTACCCGGATCAGGTTCCTAGGGTCAGTGTATCGGTACACTTTCTCAGCCGGCCATTATCCAGCTCCCCTCGAATATTCGATTGGTACGGGCTTCATTATACGAAAGCATATCGTTTTTGTCCATAAGAGGGAGGTGATGGAAAGATAAAAAGCCATCTTATCTCGAAAAGCGAACACAAGTAGAAACACTGTCCATCCCTTGAGGGTGTCCCAGTAACAAAAACCGTTCATCTCAAATACAACTTTTTCTATTGGATGAGATTAGGAAAATAGCTTGACTTAAAATAGCTAGAACTTAAAATATTCCTAGCGATGTCAATAGAAGAGGAGGGGACTCTGAGAAGCGCATTTCCGGGCTATACAGGTCGGCAGGAACGGATAGATCTGATTCAATTAATACAAGACAGAAAATTCGCTCAAACACTACTCGGTGTGATACCAGTCATTGATTCTTCCAAGATAAAACATCGCTGAATGGGAGAAGGGGGAATTTCATGCGGCGCCGGAAAAGTCGGCTCCTGATGTATTTGATGGCCGGAATCGCAGCTTTTGTGGCATTTTCCTTACCTGTATATCCCTCCAGTTGGGCCAAGCCTCCGGCGGTGAAGGTGATGGCTGACAATGTTCGTCACCAAATCTGGGGTGACTTCGCCAAGGGAAAAAGCCAAAACGTCAAGATGGAATTGGAAGGTAAACAAACGGTTCTGACACCGAAACAGACTGGTCAGGACGCGGTTTACACTTCGCCGGTCATCCGTTCATCCATTGTATTTACGGATGTCGGTGTCCACTGGAAAAATCGGGCTAAAAACAAGATCAAAGCACAGTCCAACACCCGAATCGACGTGCGCTTTTCTTCCGACGGTCATCATTGGTCTTCTTGGAAGGAGGCCGAAGTCGATGCGGACATGACACCGGGGCCTGGCCACTCGACCGAAACATTCAGCCAATTGATCTACGCCAACAACGGACGATATTTCCAATACCGGGTCCAGATGCATTCGAACAAAAACGTGGTTCCTCGCATTAAGGACATTCAGGTGACGTTCATCAACTCGCGCGATGGGAAAAAAGTGGAGTCCAAGAAGTCTTTCTGGGACATCCTGTTTGAAAAAGTCCACGCCGCAGCCAACAAGCCGGACATTGTCTCCCGAGCAGAATGGGGCGCGGACGAATCCCTGCGCTACAATGCGGACGGAACGGAAAAGTGGCCGCGCGAATACCATTCGGTTTCGCACATTTTCGTCCATCACACGGACACGCCCAACAATGATCCCGACCCCGCCGCTCGCGTGCGTGCCATCTATTACTACCACGCCGTGACCAAAGGCTGGGGCGATATTGCCTATAACGCCATCATCGGCAGTGACGGGCGGATCTACGAAGGGCGAAAAGGGCAGGACAACGATGTGCTGACCAACGGCGTTGTAGGTGCGGGTACGTATGGGTTTAACAAAGGCGGTTTTTCCGTCTCCCTCATGGGCGAGTATCAATCCACCCCGTTGCCCGCCAACATGCGTCAGGCATTGGTGAAATTGTTGGCGTACGTCGCCTCCATCAACAATATCGATCCGACGGGGAAATCGGATTTTGTTCGGGATTACGAAGTGACTGATCCCAACATTCCGAAGGTGGATCACGATGTGCCCAACATCGCCGGTCACCGGGATTCCAAGTACACGCCTGGCACCTACTGCCCCGGCGATTACGTGTACAACGATTTGCCACAAATTCGACAGGATGTGGCGGCGGCCATTCAGGAGAGCAACATCAACACAAACCTGAAACGGCTGGACGGTGCCAACCGTTATGAAGTGGCGGTCAATGTTAGCAAGGAGTTGGAGAACCGCGGCTTCTCCTCGGACACCATCCTGCTGGCACGCGGGGATTTGTACACTGATGCCTTGTCTGGCGGACCGCTTGCCGCCAAGTCGAAGTCCCCCATCCTGCTGACGTCTACCACCTCTTTGCCGACGTCGGTACAGATGGAAATCCAACGTCGTCATCCGGCCAAAGTGGTGATTCTCGGCGGAACAGGCTCCGTATCCACCAACGTGGAAGCGCAGTTGCGTAATCTGGGCGTCCCTGCTGACGGGATCACGCGAATCGACGGACCCAACCGTTTTGCCGTTTCCGCTTCCGTAGCGGAACAAGTGGTGAGCGGTACGCCCACCAACACAGCCATCATTGCCAGCGGATTGACGTTTCCCGATGCGCTGTCCGCCTCAAGCATTGCGGCACAAAGAGGAATGCCCATCCTGCTGGTGGGTACCAACAGCGTGCCTGACCCGATTATGCAGTTCCTGAACAATCATCCGGAGATCAACCAGTTCGTTATCGTGGGTGGTCCGGCGACTGTTTCTGATACGGTGAAAGCGCAGCTGGAGACCAAGGGTACGGTGACCCGCATCAGTGGTGCCAACCGCTTCGAAGTGGGTGTCAACCTGGCGAAGTATTTCAACATGAGCGCTTCCTCTCTCGTCTTTGCACGCGGGGATCAGAACTTCTTCGCGGACGCCCTGTCCGGGGGACCGCTCGCTGGTTTGACCGGTTCGCCGATCTTGTTGACGACACCCACCAAACTGCCGGTGGAAGTGGAAACCTATCTGTCCGAGAATCGTGGGGTATTCCAAAAAGGGTACATCCTCGGTGGAACAGGTTCTGTCTCCACTGATGTGGCACAAAAAATCTCCGGTTACATGCAGTGAACGAACACAACCCAGTGGTACATGCCGCTGGGTTGTTTTTTTAGGGAAAGAGGTTCATATTAGGAGAAAAACCTTTATCATCGCTTTTGTGTTGTCCATTTTGCTCATGGGAAGTACTACCTAAGATTAAAAGGGTGAGAAAGAAGGTGAGCATAATGAAAGCTCAAGTAACTTATGATGATTACGCCGGGATGGGATATATCTATTTCACCCCGCCTACACCGGGATGTGTCGTGAAAACTGTTGAGCTTGAAGTAAATTCGGATTTGATGTTGGATTTTGATCGAAACGGTCGACTGGTTGGAATCGAGTTGGGTGGTAAGACTTCGGATCGTCTTAAGGAATGGGCCGGTCGGAACCATATTTTTGAAAAGCATTTTCACCATGACAAGGGTTATTTTTTCAGATTCATGATGACGGATCTTCCCCATACTCTTCAATACGCCGTTGTTGAACATGTTGTTTTCCACTTCAAAGATGATCGTTACAACGATTTCATCGGGATTGATCTATATGATATTGATCAATATTCAGAGTCGTTTTTAGTTGGTAATTAGGATCCATACAGAAAAAGATTTTTCATAAAAAAGCCCCCATAAAGGGGGCTATTAAAGTTCAAAATAGAAGGAGACGGTTTTACTCGGGAATTTCCAGCAGGATTTTCCCGAACTGATCTCCCGCTTGCATCCGCTTCACTGCTTCGCTCGCCTGCTCTAACGGGAACGACCGATCGATCACCGGCCGGATTTCGTGCTTTTGGAAGAATGATAGCATCTGTTCGAACTCCTCAGCGTTCCCCATGGTGCTGCCGAGGATATCCAGTTGCTTCAAGAAGATGAGCGGCATAACCAGATTGGGGACCGGTCCTCGGGTCGCTCCGAAGGTGACGATACGTCCTCCCGGCTTCGTAATCCGGATGAGTTGGGAAAAGGTATCCCCACCGACGCTGTCTACGCACAGATCGGCCTGTCCCTCCATGCGCGCTTGCAGTTCCTTCACCCACTTCTCCGAGTTGACATTCACCCCGCCGGTTGCTCCCAGTTGAAGAGCACGTTCGATTTTTTCGTCGCTACGCGAGGAAACAAACACCCGAGCTCCGGCAGCTACAGCGATTTGGAGCAAAAAGGTGGCGACGCCGCCGCCGATTCCCGGAATGAAAACCGTCTCCCCCGGCTGAAGCCGCCCGCGGGTGATGAGCGCCCGGTAAGCAGTAAGCGCTGCCAGCGGAAGAGCTGCAGCCTCTTCCCAAGTGAGGTATTCCGGTTTCGGATACACGTTCTCCGCAGGCACTTTTACCAGCTGTGCATAGGTTCCGTCAGTGGGAACGCCCAAAATTTGAAAATCCGGCCCCTGAACCCTCGGGTTGTCCCCCCAGTTCAAGGTGGGATTAATCACCACTTCGCTGCCGACGGCGACGTTGTCTACTCCTTCACCGACGGCAGCGACGATCCCCGCCCCATCGGAACCGGGGATTGCCGGGAGTCGAATTCCGGGATATTGGTTGATCGTAATGAAATAATCCCTGCGATTGAGTGCCGCGGCCTTCAGACGGACGACCACCTCGCCCCGACCGGGAGTCGGATCTGGTACCTCCTCGTATCGCAGCTGTTCCGGACCGCCGAATTCTCTAAGTACGATTGCTTTCATCTTTCCTCCCTCATTTCTCTATACGATTTTACGTGTAATTAGAGCGTGTATGGTGAATAGTGTCCAAATGCTTTCCCAGTTCGCTCCACCTGCGCCCTCAATGAAGTGGGTCATGGCCGCTCTGACCCGGAGCGCAGGACGCGGGCAAAGTACGCTTCGCTTACAGGGAGTTGCCCGCGATTTCATTCCTACCCTTTCCGGGTCTTGGCTCGGTTGGGCTTGGTCAGTCGCTCACCTGGGAAATCATTTGCTCCCACACGAGTTACACGCCCTAGGGAAACACTTGTCCCATCTCTGTATTATCCCATTGCTTTCGCTATTTCTCATCCAGGTTCCTCCCGCCGGTCATTTTTACTGGGTTTTTCAGTCTAATTGATGAGGATTCACCTCAACAATTTTCGACCATCCTTCATTGTAAGTGGGATATTCCATTTTTGCCGCCATTTGATCAATCACGTATTCCGGGACGACTCTTTCACGTTCCCGATTTCGTCTTTTGCACTGCTCAACAGGAGTATTGATGATATGTATTTCTTTTTCATAATCTCGAAACATATCGATCACCCGAAGTCTTCTGCGGGCTTCAAGATGGGTTGAATCAATCACAACATCATAACCACGCTCTAAATATTCCTTTGCTCTACTATAAAGGGTATCGAACACTAACTCATTATTTCCCTGATACTGCACATCATCGAATAACTCCTTTCTGATCGCATCACTGGACAATACCGCACAGTGATCGAATTGGTTGGCATAAGTACTTTTGCCGGAGCCGGGAAGGCCCATCAGTACGATTAATTTAGACATGTTATCCCTCCCGATCAGGATTCAGCGTTATCATTCCCACAATTATCACGGTTGAATACCTGACAAACCGCTTATAATGGCTCTCCTCGATCAGATCAGTTACATAACATCTGTGTACGCTTCCCGTCAGATGGTATTTTTTCTAAAGACCGGGGAGTCGGTGTTCAAGCTGATGGGCGGCATGGGGACATCATCGGTTTTGGCGTTGTTGGCAGCTTGTCTACTCTTCTCATACAGTATGACATATGTACTGTGGGGGAGAAGGGATTGGGTGTAAGAGTCAACACTGAGGCGCAGAAGTTACCACAATATTAATATTTTTGTATATAATAAGACGTAAAACAGGGTGAAAGAAGGCAAAGTCATGTTCATCAAACAACCATTTGATGAATTCTTAGGTTTACAGTACAAAAGAGTAAATGAGGATCAAATAAACGTTTATTTACCTTTACAACCTTTGTTTTTGAACAGTTTAGGTGTTGTTCATGGTGGGATTATCTCTTCACTTGCCGATGTTGCGATGTGTAATGTTCCAGAAGTGGATGATCGTGGTATTCAAACAGTAGTGACAGTCGATCTGAAAGTCTCTTTTTTGCGTCCTGCTAAAGGAGAATTTTTGCTGGCTGATGCGCGTGTGATCAAAAAAGGAAAGAGTCTGATCCATTCTGAGTGCCTGATATATGATGATCAAAATACATTAGTTGCAAAAGCTGACGGGATTTTATATGTGATATAAGAACACCTTCAAGCTATTGGTAGCGGTATCCGTTTCTAATGCAAACAGCGCGGATACACCATCCACGCTGATCTGCATGGTGCGATTAACATCGCCAAAGCAATTTCAGGGTTAGCATAATACCACGGGCACTTCCGTTGGTCGTAGGTGTGCTACCCATCTGGGTACGTGCTAACCGGGTGGGATGGGCTGATGACACAGCCCTAGCTTTGGGCCCGAAACAGAAATGGACTGAGGGCGTTAACCACTCAACAATCCAACGGCGACCATAGGAGTGCCTGTGGTACTTTAGCCATGTGGAGTGTCAAAGAGATCGTAATGCCTCTGCAATCGGCGTCTCCCCAGTTTGCAAATCAAACGACCGCCGGTAAGTATGTTCGTTCTCCAGCGCTTCCACAATCGTTCTAGCCACGTCGCCCCGGGGAATTTCTCCACTTTCTTCGATATGTTCGGCGATCCGGACCGTTCCTTTGGGCGGATCATTTGTCAAGTAACCCGGCCGGATGATGGTGTAGTTCAGCTTGCTGGCACGCAGGCGGTCGTCCGCTACACCTTTGGCAACGAAATAGTGCCGGATTCGCTCTGGGCCGGCATCAGGCCGGTCCGCATATATGCTGCTCACCATGATGAACCGTTCCACACCGAATGCTTCTGCTTTTTCAATCGTTTTGATCGCCCCCAGCTTGTCGACCAATTCCGTCTTGTCCGGGCCGGTATGCGAACCGGAACCTGCCGTGAACACGACGGCTGAGCACCCCTTTATTGCATGGTCAATCTCTTTCTCCAAGTCGGCCACCACGATTTCGTCAGCGCCCAATCGTTTCAACTCGGACGCTTGTTCTTCGTTTCGAATCATGGCCCGCACTTGGTGCTCGGTCCCGGCAAACAGTTGCACTAACTGCCTGCCGATTTTACCGTTGGCACCTACGATCACGATTTTCATATCCATCCCTCCCTTGGTATACCTGTGAGATTTCCGCTGCAGCGTCCACATTGGCTCCGATGAAGCCCAGAGGCCAGTTATCTTGACTCATCTCGCACATACCCAATGATAAATACTGTCCAATTGGAAACCCGGAGCGCAGGACGCGGGCAAAGTACGGTTGACTTAGAGGAAGTTGTCCGCGATATCATGCCTGCGCTTTCCGGGTCTTCGTTCAATCAGGGCTTGGTTAGTCGCTCACCTGTGAAAGCATTTCCTCCCCTGACGGATTACCAGACTCGCCCTAGTTGCCATTGGTTATAGCAGGAAATAACGGCAGAACCTCTTCGCCTAACTCCTCGATCACTTCGGATGCGGGACGTTGCCCGTACTTTAAATTGATCATCACATGGTTCACACCGGCATTTCTCAAGCTTTCGAGAAATTGGATAAGAAAATTTCTTCCTGTTCGAAATCCCAAATGGATCGGTGTCGGATCCTCATCCGGATCCTCGGTTAAATCAACATAAAGGGACTGGCTGAACGGTTTGAAACGATCAGTGTGCGAACGCCAATGTTGGATCAGTTCCGTTTGAAAAGTCAAGTTGCGGGGGTAGTACATCCAACCATCGGCGTTTTTTGCGATCCACTCAATAGACTGCCCGCTATGACCGGTCACTAACACCGGTATATCATATAAATCAGGTTTGGGTATTAGATCGCCATCTGACATATGAACCCTCAATGTATCGATGACAGGAAAATTCTCTTTCCAAACAGTTTTGATGACCGACAGCGCTTCCCGAAACAATTCCCCTCTTTGGTCAAAATCAACGGCAAAACTCGGGAATTCAATTGGCCGATCCCCCGTTGCTACACCAAGAACCAATCGACCCCCGGAGATTTTGTCGACGGAAGCCGCGGCTTTTGCCACATGCAAAGGATGACGCAAGGTTAAAATTATGCTTCCGGTGACAAGCGCAATCTTTTCCGTATTTGCCGCAATATATCCGAGAAAAACCCATGGGTCGTAAATTTGGCCTACATCCCCAAAGTTGGGATCATGAAGCGGAACATCTCGGACAACTAACGAAGCGAAATTCAATTGTTCCGCTCTCTTTGCAAGCTTGACTTGTTCTTCGATGTTCATCAAAGGAATACTTCCGGTATAGGCTTCTATTGGAAAAAACAAACCCAGCGTCAAATGATTTTCTTTAAACAATCGCTTGTAACCTAGGTGCTGACTGAATGGATCCATATCCTGATTCCTCTTTCATGTGTGATGGCGAATTACTTTATGGGGTCTTTAATAAGCTTATACCCCGTTTGGAACCATCTTAACACCCGCTGCTTTAGTGTTGTGAAAACCGGGCAACACGAGTTGTACATAATCCGAACATAGAATGCGCATTCTTGTTACCCAAAAGGAGGAATCAAAAGTGAAAGTCACGAGTTATCGCAGTCATAGCGGCAACCTGGGAGCAAACGAGGATGGTGGGTCCTACATCGAAGTGTATCCCGAAACGAAACAAGAAGCCCTGATATTAGGGATCCCGGTAGGAGAAAAGATAAGGATTTATGAAAGGATCAGCCAAGGCGTATCCTCGGAAGGTGGACTCAATCCTGAGTTTCTGCGTTTCAAAGAAATGGTGGAAGAGAATTTTGGAGAAGACGTTTGGAAATGGGCAAGAAGGGTTCATGTCAAAGGAACTCCAAAGTGAAAGAGGGAACAAAGTTGTCTTATCTATCCCATCAACGCGTGGGCAATTTCCAAGGAATATGAGATGGGCTAAAGACAACACATCTGACATTTGCTTGACACTCGAAAAAAACATGGACTTTTATCGGTATGTATGTATAATAATACACTAAGATGAATTTTTATAAGGGAGAGGTCAAACATGGCAAAGGAAAAGGTGATCCTGGCATATTCCGGGGGTTTAGATACATCGGTCGCCATCAAATGGTTGCAGGAGCATTACGGCTATGATGTCGTGGCCGTCGCCCTGGATGTGGGCGAGGGCAAGGATTTGGACTTTGTCAAAGCCAAAGCGTTAAAAGTGGGCGCAGTGAAATCGCTGGTCGTCGATGCACGGCAGTGGTTTGCTGAAAAATATCTGGCGCCGGCCCTAAAAGCCAATGCGATGTATGAAGGAAAATATCCGTTGGTGTCCGCGCTTTCCCGTCCGCTCATCTCGGAAGTGCTGGTGCAAGTGGCGGAAAAGGAAGGAGCTGTCGCCGTGGCCCATGGTTGCACCGGGAAAGGCAATGACCAGGTACGGTTCGAGGTGTCCGTCGCCGCACTGAATCCCGAGCTGAAAGTAATCGCACCGGTTCGGGAATGGGCGATGTCCCGGGATGAAGAGATCGCATACGCAAAAAAACACGGTATTCCGATTCCGGTCGATTTGGATAATCCCTACAGCATCGATCAGAATTTGTGGGGAAGAAGTTGTGAGTGTGGCATTTTGGAAAATCCGTGGGCAGAGCCGCCGGAGGAAGCGTATGAATGGACAGCATCTCTGGCCGATACCCCCGATCAGCCTGATGAAGTGGAGATCACTTTTGAAAAAGGGATTCCTGTTGCATTGAACGGGAAAGTGATGCCGCTTCATGAGTTGATTGCCGCTTTGAATCAGATTGCCGGCAAACATGGTGTCGGCCGGATCGATCATGTGGAAAACCGTTTGGTCGGCATCAAATCGCGTGAGGTGTACGAGTGTCCGGGAGCTCTTACGCTGATCACGGCCCACCGTGAGCTGGAGTTTCTGACGCAGCCCCGGGAGATTGCACAGTTCAAGCCGATCGTGGAACAACAATGGGGCAAATTGACCTATGAAGGTTTGTGGTTCTCCCCGCTCAAAAAAGCGCTGGACGCCTTTATCGACGTGACGCAGGAAACCGTCAGCGGCACGGTGCGCGTCAAGCTTTTTAAAGGGCATGCCGTAGTCACCGGCCGGAAGTCGGATCAGTCGCTGTACAATGAAAAGCTGGCCACCTACACGCCGGAGGACACCTTCGATCATCAGGCGGCCGTCGGTTTCATCCGTCTGTGGGGATTGCCGACGCAAGTATTCGCCACCGTCAACCCGAAGAAGGAGGATGACCATGAAGCTCTGGGGCGGGCGATTTACCAAGCCGACCAACCAGTTGGTTGAGGAATACACTGCATCCATCGGGTTTGATCAACGGCTGGCTGAAGAAGATATCCGGGGGAGCATGGCCCATGTGCGTATGTTGGGTGCATGCGGCATTTTGACGGAAGAGGAGACGAAGACCATCCTCTCCGGGCTGGAAACGATCCGTGAGCGAATCCGCCGTGGGGAAGTGTCGTTTTCAGTCGAGAATGAAGACATCCACATGAATATCGAGAAGCTACTGATCGAGGAAATCGGTCCTGTCGGCGGCAAACTGCATACAGGTCGCAGCCGCAATGATCAGGTAGCGTTGGATATGCACCTGTACGTTCGTCATCAAACAGTTGAACTGGTCCGATTGCTTGTCGGTGTACAGGAAGCGCTCATCGCTCAGGCGGAAGCGCACGTGGATACCATCTTGCCGGGCTACACCCACCTGCAGCGTGCCCAGCCGGTACGGCTGGCCCATCACCTTTTGGCCTACGTTTCCATGTTTCAGCGTGACATCGAGCGGTTAATAGACAGTTACAAGCGGGTCAACATATCACCGTTGGGTGCCGGTGCGATCGCGGGGACGACCTTTCCGATCGACCGACGTATGGTAGCCGAGGAGCTGGGCTTCGATGGGATCTACGACAACAGCATGGACGCCGTAAGCGATCGGGACTATCTGGTGGAGTTTCTCTCCATCGCTTCGCTGATCATGGTCCATTTGTCCCGTCTGTCCGAAGAGTTGATCCTGTGGTCCAGCGAAGAGTTCGGTTACATCGAGTTGGACGATGCCTTCTGTACGGGCAGCAGCATGATGCCGCAGAAAAAAAATCCGGATGTCCCCGAGCTGGTTCGGGGGAAAACAGGGCGCGTGATCGGTCATCTGGTGGCGCTCCTCACTGTATTGAAGGCTCTGCCGCTCACCTATAACAAGGATATGCAGGAGGACAAGGAAGGCGTGTTCGATACGGTGGACACGCTGACCGGGGCGCTCGCGCTGATGGCAACGATGCTTTCCAGCATGAAAGTGAATGTGGAGAAAATGCGGGAAAATGCACAAAGCGGGTTTGCCAACGCCACAGATCTGGCTGATTACCTGGTGAAGAAAGGCTTGCCGTTCCGCGAAGCGCATGAAGTAGTCGGGCGTTTGGTACTGTATTGTCTGGAACAAGGCAAGACGTTGACGGATTGTGAATTGGCGGAATTCCAGGCTGTCTCCCCGTTGATTGAGGCTGACGTCTATGAAGCACTTCAACTGGAACGGGTGGTGGACGCGCGAAATATTCCCGGCGGTACGGGGCGTCAAGCCGTTTTGGACGCAATTGGAAATAAAAAATCGAAAATCGATGAAACCCATACGTGGTTAAATCACGTTATTAAATAACGGGTTTTCTATCAATCCGAAATAGAAACCCCTGCCTGACGGCAGTCAGGTTGTTGACAAGATACGGACACATTTGTCCGCGCAAGAGGGAGCGAAGGTCGAAAATGGACCCGTTTCCCATAGTCAACAGTCCGCTGCGGGAAGGTAGTCGGGTTTCTTTCGTGTTTGCTTTTGTCGATTTAACGAACGACCAAGAAAGGCGGCTGGGATTGCGGGATAAAGATGCTATACTATAATAGATAAGAGATTGGATGCGAGTGAAAGACGGGATATTCGCTACATAGTTTGCATAGAAAACCAGGTACACGAGGCTTGAGGTGATATTGTGATCGAGATGCATGATGTTTGGAAAAGATACCCGAACGGTGTTGAGGCATTGCGGGGAATTGATGTCAAGATTGAGCAGGGAGAGTTCGTCTACGTCGTCGGACCGAGTGGTGCAGGTAAGAGTACCTTTATCAAGCTCATGTACCGGGAAGAGAAGCCGTCTAGCGGTGTCATCCTGATCAACGGCGTCAATGTCAAGCGCGTTCGCGATTGGAAAATTCCGTATTTGCGTCGCAATATCGGTGTGGTATTCCAAGACTACAAATTGTTGCCCAACATGACGGCGTATGAAAACGTCGCTTTCGCTATGGAGGCGATTGAAGCGCCGAGACGGCAGATTCGTCGGCGTGTGGAGGAAGTCTTGGAGCTGGTTGGTTTAGAGGATCGGATGCACGCCCTCCCGTCCCAGTTGTCTGGTGGAGAACAGCAACGTGTCTCCATCGCACGGGCGATCGTAAACAATCCCAGTTTCCTGATTGCGGACGAGCCTACGGGGAACCTGGATCCCGAAACCTCGTGGGACATTATGTATTTGCTGCAGGAGATCAACAATCGTGGAACGACCATCGTGATGGCGACGCACAACAAAGAGATTGTGAACACGATGCGCCAGCGCGTTATCGCCATCGAACAAGGCGTCATTGTAAGGGACGAGTTGCAGGGGGAATACGGTTATGAAGATTAGTACGATGTTCCGCCACGCTCGTGAGGCGGTCAAAAGTTTACGCAGGAACTCGTGGATGACGTTCGCCGCGGTCAGTGCGGTGGCGGTCACCTTGCTCATTTTTGGATTCTTTCTCGTGTTTGCCTTCAACGTTAGCTATTGGGCCAGCGAGCTGGACAAGCAGATGGGTGTAACAGCGTTCGTCTCGCAGACGGCCACTACGTATGACGTGGATGCGTTGAAAAAACAGATTTCGCAGATGCCGGAAGTGAAAAGCGTAGAATTCGTCCCTAAATCCGCGGGACTGGAACAGATGAAAAAGCAATGGGGGAAAGATTCCTCATTCCTGGAAGGATTGGAAGGAAACCAAAACCCGTTACCGGACATGTTCCGCATTGTGCCCAAAAACCCGCAAAAAATCGGGGAATTAGAGGCCAAGGTCAAACAGCTCAACCAAATCGATGATGCTGACTCCGGCGACGGGGTCTCCGACAGACTGCTCAATCTTTCCTATTACGTACGCATCGTCGTATTTGTCTTTGGGACCGGTTTGGCTGTTCTGGCTGCGTTCCTGATCTCCAATACCATCAAGCTGACCATCTTTGCCCGTCGTCGTGAAATTGAGATCATGCGGTTGGTGGGAGCGAGTAACTGGTTTATTCGATGGCCGTTTTTCATCGAAGGAGCCCTGATCGGGATTTTGGGATCGATTGTGCCGGTGGCGATCGTGTTGGTGGTGTATAACGCGTTCCTCCGCATTATGGATGCCGGTCAGGGGTACAACTTCTTCAAAGCATTGGACATGTGGCCTCTGTCCCTGTATGTTGCATTGTTGACCATGGTGTTGGGTGTAGTGATCGGGGTCTGGGGAAGTATCATGTCGATTCGTCGCTTCCTGAAAGTCTGATCATGTAAAAAACGAGTTGGAGGGGAATGGTGTGAAGCGCTTCTTTGTGTTGGCGGTAAGCCTTTGTCTGGCCTTGGGAGCCGTCTTGCCGCCTGCCGGCGCTTCGGCCCAATCGGGGCAGAGCGATATTGATCGGAAAAAGGAAGCCATCAAAGAACGGGACAAGCAGATTCAGCAAATCGAAAAAGAGAAAAAGGTAAAATCTCAGGATTTGCAGTCACTGATGAAGCAAATCGACGAGATGAAGCAACGGCTGGCAGCGTTGAATGATCAGGTATACCAAACCGAACAGCAGTTGCAACAGTCAAAGGCGCGTCTGTCGTTTTTGGAAAAGCAACTGGAGGAGCGGCAGGTCCTGTTTCGGAATCGCGTACGCCAGTTGTATATGCAGGGCAACATGTTTTACTTCGAAGCGCTGATCAAATCCGACTCGTTCGCACAATTCCTCTCCCGGCTTTATTGGGTACGCGAAGTAGTTAAGGCCGACCGGCAATTGATTACGGGTTTTCAGAAAGACCGGCAAGAAGTTGCACGTCAAAAATCCCTCATCGAGCAGCAGCTGCAACAGAAGAAACAGCAGATGGCCGAAGCAGAGGGTTTGCATAAACAACTGATCGCCGAATACCGTCGGAACGAAGCGCAATTGGCCAAGTTGGAGCAACAGCAATCTCAGTTGGAAGAACTGAACGAGCAGGACACCAAGCAGGTTCAGCAATGGATCGCGCAAAGGGAACGCGAGTTGGAAAAGCGCGCGTCCCGCGGTGAAAAAGGCGTTCAGACCCCACCCACCTATCAAGGCGGGAAATTTTACTGGCCTGTGGACGGTGGTCGCTTGACCTCCAAATTCGGCCTTCGTTACCATCCGATCAAGCATCGGTGGCGTCTTCATGCGGGCATCGACATTGCCGATCGTCTGGGATCACCGATTCACGCTGCCGCTGACGGCGTGGTGATGGAATCCCGTCCCGCTAGCGGTTATGGTTGGATCGTGGTCATCTATCACGGCAACAACTTGGCCACGTTGTATGCGCATGTGTATCCGCAGGATGTGCGGGTCAGCGTGGGACAGCACGTATCGCGGGGCCAGGTGATTGCAGCGGTTGGCAATAATGGGGTGTCAACTGGACCCCACCTGCACTTTGAAGTGCATAAAAACGGGGAACCGGTCGATCCCCTGCCTTATTTCCGATGATCCGTCGAAAACTGGAAGAACACGACATGGGGAGAGGGTTGGATGAAGCGCACGTTGCTTGTAATGGCACTGGCTGTCAGCTTGGTTTTCAGCGGACTGACGGTCAGTGGTGTGCACGCGGAGAGCAAATTGGACCAAACCAAAAAGGAATTACAGGATATCCGGAACCGGAAGTCGCAGAAAGAAGCTGATCTGGAAAAGGTGAAGAAACAGCTGGATGACAGCAAACAAAAAATGAATGAGCTGGAGAAAAAATTGGACGAACAAAACAAAAAAGTGGAGAAAGCGAAAAAAGATCTCCAGCAAGCGGAAAAAGACCTCAACATGCATGCGGCCATCTTCAAACAACGAGTCCGCGAGATTTACATCAAAGGCGACATGGGATACATGGAGGCACTGTTTTCAGCTGACTCGTTCAGCGAATTTCTGGCCCGTTTTGAGACGATCCGCCTCATCGTTAAACAGGATCGCACTCTGTTGAATCATTATTTCGAGGCCAGGGAGAAAAAAGAGAAAGATCAGCAAACGTTGTTGGCAGAGCAAAACAAATTGAAAGAGGAAAAAGCCAAGGCGGATGAAGAATATCAAAAAATTGCCGCCTTGGTGAAACAGCACGAAGATGCTTTGAGCAAGCTGGAGAACGATGAAGAAATCAAGCAGGAAGAGCTGGACAAGATCAGGGCGGAATTGGCCTACAGTCGCGGGGTGTATAGTGGTGGAAAATTGTTGAAACCGTGTAATGGGCCGATGACGTCCCCATACGGTTGGCGGATCAATCCGGTGACGGGAGAAGCCAAAATGCATGAAGGTGTGGACTTCGGCTGCCCGATGGGATCGCCCATCTATGCAGCGGCCAGTGGGAAAGTGATCGAAAACCGTCCATCCAACGGATACGGGTGGATTGTCGTGATCGACCACGGCGGTTTGGCCACCCTGTATGCTCACATGTACGGCAACACAGTCACTGTTAATGTGGGCGAACGCGTGGCTCGTGGTCAAAAAATCGCGGAAGTGGGCAACAACGGACGTTCCACCGGCCCGCACCTCCACTTCGAAGTACACAAAAACGGCCAGCCAGTAGATCCGGCGCCGTATTTAAGGTAATCATTCTCTTTTCTCAAATCCAGCAACAAGTCGACCCACCCAATTGGCCCAATCAAACGCGGGATGGATGCAGGGGATTACGAACGGGACATCCGTCCTGATTCGGGAACGGGTCGACTTTTTTTATATAGAAATTGGTGAAAACAGGTGATCAAACGAGATACTGGGTAAGGCAGCCACGGTTTCCGTTGACACCTGAAAGAAAACAATATGGAGAGAGGATTGGATGAAGCGTACGTTGCTTGTAATGGTACTGACGGTCAGCTTGGTTTTCAGCGGACTGATGATCAACGGGGTGCACGCGGAGAGCAAAGCGGACAAAACCAAGCAGGATTTGCAGAACATTCGCAACCAGAAGTCGCAAAAAGAAGCCGATCTGAAAAAGGTGAAGGAACAGCTGGATGACAGAAAACAAAAACTGAATGAGCTGGAGAAAAAATTAGATGAACAGAACAAAAAAGTGGAGAAAGCGAAAAAAGATCTCCAGCAAGCAGAAAAAGACCTCAACATGCATGCGGCTCTTTTCAAACAGCGAGTCCGCGAGATTTACGTCAAAGGCGACATGGGATATATGAAGGCGCTGTTTTCAGCTGGCTCATTCAGCGAATTCCTGATCCGTTTTGAGACGATTCGCCTGATCGTCAAACAGGATCGTGCCGTGTTGAATCATTATTTCGCGGCCAAGGAGAAAAAAGAGAAAGATCAGCAAACGTTGTTGGCAGAGCAAAACAAATTGAAAGAGGAAAAAGCCAAGGCAGACGAAGAATATCAAAAACTTGTCGCCTTGGTGAAACAGCACGAAGATGCTTTGAGCAAGCTGGAAAACGAAGAAGAGATCAAACAGGAAGAGTTGGACAAGATCAACGAAGAACTGGCTTACAGCAGTGGGGTATGGAGTGGCGGGAAATTGTCATTCCCGTGCAATGGGCCGATCACGTCTTCATTCGGTTATCGGCGCCACCCAGTGACGGGGGAACTAAGAATGCATGAAGGCGTGGACATTGGTTGCCCGATGGGGGCACCCATTCGTGCCGCGGCCAGCGGAATAGTGAGCAAAAGCGGTCCGTCCAACGGATACGGGTGGATTGTCGTCATTGACCACGGTGGATTAACCACCCTGTATGCTCATATGTACGGCAACACGGTCACGGTCAATGTGGGCGATCACGTGGCTCGCGGTCAAAAAATTGCGGAAGTGGGCAACAACGGTACTGGCACTGGCCCGCACTGTCACTTCGAAGTACGGAAAAACGGACGTTTGCAGGATCCGAAGTATTATTTATTGAGATAGCCCCTCTATTCGATTCCAGAACAAGTCGACCCATCCGATTGGTCCATCGCAAAATCGTGGATCATTCACCGATCCGGGAGCGGGTCGACTTTTTCATAATCCGATCCATCCTGCGATGATCCCGTGATCAGAGTGGCCTTTTTCCGGAACACGACTTTTGCAGGAGTGAGCGGGAAAAAGGCCGCTCGCGGACGAGGAAAACAGCACAACCGGGAGAGAGGGAGAATCGCAAAACCCGGTCCTATACTTTCAACATTAAGGATGCGCGGGGATGAATCCGGCGACACGTTGCGTTATAATAAATGGATGAACAAACCAATCTCGAAAAAAGCTGTACAGTCCCACGGACTGGTCAGCCTTTCTTTTTTCGATATGCCTGTTGGAATTCCAGACTATTCCCGGCCTGTCTATCATATATTATCTTCGACCTGCGATCGGGGATGAGTGGAGAATGAACAGGCTGACAAAGGTGGTGTCGACATGCAGTTTCGCGCACGGACGGTGGCGCTGATGGTGATCGTTTCCATCGTCCTCAGCAGTGTCACGACAGCCGCGGTGGTCAAAGACGGCGGCATTTTGGATCGGTTGGCAGGAACGCCGGCCTTGTGGTTGGACGGTGATTTGGCCGCGGCAGTACAAGGCGATGATGAGGGATTTGAAAAATTAAAAACGGCCTATGCCGTGATCAAGTCCCAATATGTAAGGGGAGCAAACGACAAAAAGCTGATTGACGGTGCCATCCAAGGGATGGTGGATTCGCTCGGAGACCCCTATTCCGTCTATATGGACCCGTCCACGGCCAAACAGTTTGAGTCCAATCTGGAATCGTCATTCCAGGGGATCGGTGCGGAAGTCACCATGAAAAACGGCAAGGTGACGATCGTCTCCCCGTTTAAGGATTCGCCGGCGGAAAAAGCGGGATTGCGACCCAATGACCAAGTGATCAAGGTGAATGGTGTCAGCTTGGAAGGAATGTCCCTGAATGAAGCGGTGATGAAAATTCGCGGCCCCAAGGGGACCATCGCCAAGCTGGAAGTGATTCGTCCCGGTTACAGCGGCGTATTGCACATCAACGTCAAGCGGGACAACATTCCCATCAAGACGGTTGAATCTAAAATGATGCCGGAACAGATTGGCTACATCCAGATAACGCAGTTTTCCAACGACACGGCGAAAGATTTCGGTAATCAGCTGAAACAGTTGGAAAGCAAGGGGATGAAAGGGCTGGTTATCGATGTGCGCGGCAATCCGGGCGGATTGTTGCCATCGGTACTCGATATAGCTGATCAGTTGGTACCTGGCGGGAAAAATGTGCTGATCACGCAGGATAAAGCCGGGAACAAAGTCGTTTATAAATCGAAGTTGCAAGGGAAAAAATCGTACCCGATCAGCGTCATGATCGATAAGGGCAGTGCCAGCGCGTCGGAGATTCTGGCTGCCGCATTGAAGGAATCCGCCGGAGCGCAAGTGGTGGGCGAGAAGTCGTTCGGCAAGGGAACGGTGCAGACAGTGAAGGACTTTGGCGATGGCAGCAACCTGAAGCTGACCGTAGCCAAATGGCTGACACCCAGCGGCACCTGGATCGACCAGCACGGCGGAACCGGGGGAATCCAACCGACGCTTCCGGTGAAGTCTCCGGAATATGAACAGGCAACTCCACCGTCGCCCGGACAGACGCTGAAGCGGGACATGAATTCTCCGGCGGTACGCAATCTGCAGATGGTGTTGGACGGTTTGGGATTCAATCCGGGTCGGAAAGACGGTTATTTTGATCAGAAAACGGAATTGGCCGTCAAATCCTTCCAAAAAATAAAAGGCTTGCCGATGACCGGAGTAGTCGATGACAAAACCGCTGCCAAAATACAAGATGCATTTATTGCGATGTTGCGCGATCCGGCCAATGACGTGCAATTGCAAGTGGCCATCGAAGCAATCAAGAAAAAGATCCGCTAAATAAAAAAAGGAAAATCAAACCGCTTGTCGAAGATCAACCCCACGACGAGGTTCGCCGTGGGGTTTTGATTGTAAATTGCCCAGGAGGGATCGGCTTGACTTCATGGTTGGCTTTTCCATTGTCGTCACCGAACACATGGAAAGCCTTGTTGGTTCATCCGTTGTGGTGGACGGCTTTGGTGTGCATGTTGATGCAATTTGTGTTTAAAGGCTTGCGGGAATGGCGAAAATACGGTCGGCGTCTGGATCCACCCACGCCATTGTTGTTACGCACGTTTTTTTGGGGAGCGGTGGGCGGAGGAGTGTGTTCGGTTTTCGCTTCATTTTGGCAGTGGGAAGTCCGTCCCATGGAGTTGTGGTGGATCTGGGGATGGACGGTGGTGCTAGGGTTGTTCCGGCTGCGTTGGGCATGTGCAGCTTATGGAGGCGGATTGTTGGCCTTATTCGCTCTTCTAGCGTCACATGTGTCGGCTGAGCAAGTGCCGCCGGAATGGCTGGACGCATGGCGAAGATTGTCCATGGTCTCCGTGACGGACTGGTTATACTTGATCGGTTTGCTGCATGTGCTGGAGTGGTTGTTAATCCGGTTGGACGGATTGACCGGATTTATTCCGGAAACGGTCCGGCACCGGGACGGGTACATCGTCGGTGGATTCCGACTGCAAAAACTGTGGGCGGTTCCGCTCGTAGTTCCGACTGCGGGCGGATGGTTGCCGTTGCCTTTGTTGCTGGGCTTCTCTCGTCTCAACCTGTCAATGATCCATCAGCAGCAAAAACGACGGGCATCCACCTTTGCTCTGCTGTATGCATTGATATTGGCAGGTTTGACCTGGGTGTCCACATGGTGGACCCCATTGATATGGGCGGCTGCCATTTTTGCCGTGGTCGGCCATGAGGCCGTCTATCTGGTTGGGAAATGGCGGGAAAAAAGGAGAGAACCAAGGTTTGCCTCCCATTTTCGCGGGCTGTCGGTGTTGGCCGTGTTGCCGGATACGCCGGCGTCTCAGATGGGCATTCGTCCCGGTGAACGGATTACCCGGATGAATGGCGTTCACATTCGGACGGTGGACGATATCCGTTTGGCGATGCAAAAGTCGCCCGCTTATTGCAAGCTGGAAGTGGTGGATGAATTGGGGGAAACGAGACTGGTGCAGCGAGCGATATACGAGGGGGACCCATCAGATCTCGGTGTGATCCCCTCCCCAGGCCCGATCAATCGGATCTCCTCACCCGTTTCGGAGGCGGTTTCTCCCTAGCGTGTGTTTGATGAATACAGTCCAGCCAGCAAAGTGGTAACCATCACGGGTGCGCCCGTTTTCCCTCGCTCGCAGCTCAAAGGTTGCTTGTGGGAAAACGGCCACCCTCTTTTTGGGTAGCGGGTCCGAATATCCTCTGGATGTGGCTAGAGAGCGAAGACGGGAAATCGGAGCCTGCGGACTTTGTCAACAACCTGTCGCTCCCGTTTTGGGAGCGTTCTTTTGTTGGCAGTGGTGAAGAGGCAGGGACATAGGGGGACATACATGCCATCGAAGGGCGAAAATGATTCTCTTGGACGGGCGAATCTGGGTGTGAGGTTACGGAGAGGAGAGCGAAAGACGGCTTGTTTGCACATCAGGCCTGACGTGATGGTTTGAAAATGGTGGGTTTGCGGCAACGATAAGGGAAGACGGGTTTGTATACAGATCTTTATCAATCGGATGAAAGTTTGTCTAGTTATTTCATCAGGGAACCATGTTCCCGGATGAGTGACGATCTAAGCTCAACCGAGCATCGATCCGGAAATCCGAGGATCAAATCGCTGACAATCTCCGCTAAAGATGTGTGAGATTTGCCAGACATGTCCTAGAACGGATGTTCCCTTATCTGTTTTTTATTATGATATAATAAAAAGGATGAAGAAGCGGAGCCGAGGTGATGGGCCTTGGAACGGTTGTTTCAATTGGTGTCCGAATACGAGCCGCGCGGCGATCAGCCGAAAGCGATCGAACAGCTGACACAAGGCGTTCTGTCAGGGAAAAAGTTTCAGACCTTGTTGGGAGCTACAGGAACGGGGAAAACGTTCACGATTGCACACACGATCGCCCGGGTGAACAAACCGACGCTGGTGATTGCACCCAACAAAACGCTGGCCGCCCAGCTGTGCGGGGAGCTGAAGGAGTTTTTCCCGCACAATGCGGTGGAGTATTTTGTCAGTTATTATGATTATTATCAGCCGGAAGCCTATGTGCCGCAAACGGACACATATATCGAGAAAGACGCGTCCATTAACGACGAGATCGACAAATTGCGCCACTCGGCCACGAGTGCATTGTTGGAGCGGCGGGACGTCATTATCGTGGCCAGTGTTTCCTGCATTTATGGCTTGGGTTCACCGGATGAGTACCGTGAACAGGTTCTGTCTCTGCGCGTCGGGATGGAGCGGGATCGGAATGAGGTCCTGCGAAAACTGGTGGATATCCAGTATCAGCGCAACGACATCAATTTCGTTCGCGGTACTTTCCGCGTACGGGGCGACGTGTTGGAGATCTTCCCCGTTTCACGGAGCGAGCAGGCAGTTCGGGTCGAATTTTTCGGTGACGAGATCGACCGAATTCGCGAGATCGACGTTGTCACGGGCGAAATTATCGGGGATCGCGAACATGTGGCCATCTTCCCCGCATCCCACTATGTAACGCGGGAAGAAGTCATGCGTCGTGCGCTCCGCGATATTGAACAGGAGCTGCAGGAGCGGTTGGCCGAATTGCGCGATCAGGGCAAATTGCTGGAAGCCCAGCGGCTCGAACAGCGTACCCGCTACGATATGGAGATGATGCGGGAGATGGGATTCTGTTCGGGCATCGAAAACTATTCCCGTCATCTGGTGGGCAAAAAAGCGGGTGAACCGCCGTATACGCTGTTGGACTATTTCCCCGATGATTATCTGATGGTCATCGACGAATCACACGTGACCGTGCCCCAGATCCGCGGGATGTACAATGGGGACATGTCGCGCAAAGAGGTATTGGTGGAGCACGGTTTTCGCCTTCCCTCGGCCAAGGATAACCGGCCCCTCAAATTTGAGGAGTTTGAGGAACGGATCAATCAAGTGATCTTCGTTTCGGCCACCCCGGGCCCATACGAGCTGGAAAAAGCACCAGACGTCGTGGAGCAGATTATTCGTCCCACCGGACTGGTCGACCCCAAAGTGCATGTGCGGCCGATTGAGGGGCAGATCGACGATCTGATCGGTGAAATCCACAAGCGGATCGAACGGGACGAGCGGGTGCTGGTCACCACACTGACCAAAAAGATGGCCGAAGATTTGACGGACTATCTGAAAGACGTCGGGATCAAGGTGCGCTATTTGCATTCGGACATCAAAACGATCGAGCGGATGCAGATTTTGCGCGACTTACGGTTGGGTGAATTCGACGTCTTGGTGGGGATCAACCTGCTCCGGGAAGGATTGGACCTGCCCGAGGTGTCTTTGGTGGCTATCCTGGATGCGGACAAGGAAGGTTTCCTGCGTGCAGAGCGCTCCCTGATCCAGACGATTGGCCGTGCAGCACGCAATGCCAACGGCGAAGTCATCATGTACGCAGACACGATCACCGAATCGATGCGTAAGGCGATCGACGAGACGGAGCGCCGTCGCCGTATTCAGATCGCATACAACGAGAAGCACGGCATTACACCGCAGACCGTGCGCAAAAAAGTGCGCGATGTGATTGAAGCCACCAAGGTGGCTGAAGATGGACCCACATACGAAACGCCCAACCGGGCTGGGAAAATGACCAAGAAAGAGCGTCAACGATTGATCGCCCAGCTGGAGAAAGAGATGAAAGCGGCAGCCAAGGAGTTGGAGTTTGAGCGGGCGGCGGAGCTTCGGGATATGATCATCGAACTGAAAGCGGAGGGAGCATAAACACATGGCACAGGATCACATCGTGGTTCGCGGCGCGCGTGTGCACAACCTGAAAAATATCGACGTCACCATTCCGCGGGACAAGTTCGTCGTGTTGACGGGATTGAGCGGATCGGGCAAATCTTCGCTCGCCTTCGACACCATCTATGCGGAGGGACAACGCCGTTACGTGGAATCCCTCTCCGCCTATGCCCGCCAGTTTCTCGGCCAGATGGATAAACCCGACGTCGACGCCATCGAAGGTTTGTCTCCTGCTATTTCCATCGACCAGAAAACGACCAGCCGCAACCCGCGTTCAACGGTGGGGACGGTGACGGAGATTTACGATTACCTTCGCCTGTTGTTTGCTCGTATCGGTCGGCCCACCTGTCCCGAACACGGAATCGAGATCTCTTCGCAGACGGTACAGCAAATGGTGGACCGGATTATGGAGCTGCCTGAGCGGACGCGGATTCAGGTTTTGGCCCCGATGGTGAAGGGACGTAAAGGGGAACATGTCAAACTGTTGCAGGACATCAGCAAACAGGGGTTTGTCCGGGTGCGGATCGACGGGGAGATCCGGGACTTGTCCGAAGAGATCAAACTGGAAAAGAACAAAAAACACTCCATCGAAGTCGTAGTAGACCGTCTCGTCGTCAAACCGGGTATCGAGACCCGGTTGACCGACTCGATCGAAACGGCGCTGGGTCTGACGGACGGCCAGGTATTGATCGATGTCGTGGATGGGGAGGAACTGTTGTTCAGCCAGAACCTGGCTTGTCCGGAGTGCGGATTCAGCATCGACGAACTTTCGCCCCGGATGTTCTCGTTCAACAGCCCGTTCGGTGCGTGTCCGACCTGCGACGGCTTGGGAAGCCGGATGGAAATTGATCCTGATCTGGTGGTGCCGGACCCGGAGAAAACGATTCGGGAAGGGGCGCTGGAGCCGTGGGCCCACTCGTCCAGCAATTATTACGAACAACTGTTGGAAGCGGTCTGTGACCATTTCGGAATCGACATGGATCGACCATTTGCCGAACTTTCGCAGGAAGAGCGGGATCTCTTGTTGTACGGCACGAAAGAGCGGATTCCGTTCCGTTACACCAATGATCTGGGGCATCGACGCGAAACTCAGGTGCGATTCGAAGGTGTGGTCAACAACCTGCAACGGCGTTACCACGAGACCAGTTCCGATTCGGTTCGCGAAATGATCGAAAACTATATGAGCACCAAGGCATGTCCCACTTGCAAAGGAGCCCGTTTGCGCAAAGAAAGCCTGCATGTCTTTGTCGGCGGGAAAAACATCGACTATGTGACGCGGTTATCCATACGCGACGCTCTTTCGTTCTTCGACAACCTGGAACTGGATAAAAAAGAGCAACAGATCGCCCGTCAAGTGTTGAAGGAAATCCGGGAACGGCTCGGCTTTCTGGTCAACGTGGGGCTGGATTACCTCACCTTGCACCGTTCGGCGGGCACGCTTTCCGGTGGGGAAGCCCAGCGCATCCGTTTGGCCACCCAGATCGGTTCTTCGTTGATGGGGGTCCTCTACATTTTGGACGAGCCGAGCATCGGACTGCACCAACGGGACAACAACCGTTTGATCGAGACGTTGGAGAGGATGCGCGATCTGGGCAATACGCTGATCGTCGTGGAGCACGATGAAGATACGATGCTGGCTGCCGATTACATTATTGACATCGGCCCGGGTGCCGGTGCACATGGGGGACGTGTCGTGGCAGCAGGCACACCGGAAGAGGTGATGCGCCATCCCGAGTCGCTCACAGGGCAATATTTGAGCGGGCGCAAATTCATCCCGCTGCCCGAAGAACGGCGCAAACCCAACGGCAAGTGGCTGGAGGTACGCGGTGCCAGAGAGAACAACCTGAAAAACATCGACGTCCGAATCCCGCTCGGGGTATTTACCTGTGTGACAGGCGTCTCCGGTTCCGGTAAAAGTACGCTGGTCAATGAAGTGCTGCACAAAGCGTTGGCCCGTCAATTGAACAAGGCCAAAGTGATTCCCGGCGCCCACGACGAAATCGTCGGGATGGAGCATTTGGACAAAGTGATCGATATCGACCAGTCTCCGATCGGGCGTACGCCGCGTTCCAATCCGGCCACCTACACCGGCGTGTTCGACGATATCCGTGAAGTGTTTGCGTCGACGCCGGAGGCCAAAGTACGCGGTTACAAGAAAGGGCGTTTCAGCTTCAACGTCAAGGGAGGACGTTGTGAAGCCTGCCGGGGGGACGGGATCATCAAGATCGAGATGCACTTTTTGCCGGACGTCTATGTACCGTGTGAGGAGTGCAAAGGCAAACGGTACAACCGCGATACGTTGGAGATCAAATACAAAGGAAAGAACGTCGCCGATGTGCTGGAGATGACCGTGGAGGAAGCGCTGGAGTTCTTCCAAAACATCCCGCGCATCAAGCGCAAGCTTCAAACCTTGTACGATGTCGGTTTGGGATATATGAAACTGGGTCAACCGGCAACAACGCTCTCCGGCGGAGAAGCCCAGCGCGTCAAGCTGGCTTCTGAGTTGTACAAACGGAGCAATGGCCGAACGCTGTATATCCTGGATGAACCGACCACCGGTTTGCATATCGATGATATCGCTCGTCTGCTCCAAGTATTGCAACGGTTGGTGGACAACGGGGACACAGTGCTGGTGATCGAACACAATCTGGACGTGATCAAGACAGCCGATTACATCATCGACCTCGGACCGGAAGGAGGATCCGGGGGAGGCACCATCGTCGCTGCGGGTACTCCCGAAGAAGTGGTGGAAGTCGAGGCTTCCCACACTGGACGTTACCTGAAGCCCATCTTGGAACGGGATCGTCAACGGATGGAACAGTGGATGAAGGAATTGGAGCGCAAGGTCTCCGCATCATCTTGAGATCTCAAAGGGAAGACTTTGTCAAAAATCTGAGCCGCCGGAAGGCGGCGCTTTTTGTACGGGCACACCCGGAAAAGGGGGGAGAAAATGAACAGGAGATATATCCAGATATACGAAGATATCAAGGGGAAAATATTAGAGCATCATTATCTTCCCGGCGATAAGCTGCCGTCTGAAAATGATTTGTGCCGCCATTATGGAGTCAGTAGAGGAACCATTCGAAGAGCGTTGGATTTATTGGCTGAAGAGGGAATGATTCACAGTCTGCACGGAAAAGGCGTATTTGTGTTAGAAAACAAACCGATCACCTTTTCGGTGGGCGGACTTGTCAGTTTCAAGGAAGCCAGTGAATACAGCGGGCAAACTTTTATCACCCATGTTCCCAAGTTGGAAAGCGTGATCATCAACCCTCCTCTACACAAAAAAACCCAGCTGCCGCTCGGGAAAGAGGCGTATCATCTGTATCGCGTTCGACAGTTGGATGGGGAAAACATCATTTTGGACATCAACTATTTTTTAAAGGATGTCGTGACCGATCTGACAAAGGAGATCGCGGAAAACTCCATCTACGAGTATATGGAACAAACGTTGCAACTCAAAATCGGTTTTGCCCGAAGAGTGATCCGAGTTGAGCCGGCTACTTCGAAAGACAAGGAATATCTGGACCTTCAGCCGAACAGTCCCTTTGTCGTGGTAGTGAAGAATTTTGTCCATTTATATGATGGAACCCAGTTTGAGTATACCGAATCCCGACACCGACCCGACCGATTTGTTTTTACGGATTTTGCTCGTCGCCGATAAGGCGACTTTTTTTTGAACTTGTATAGACAAGTATTGACGAAACTTGTATATACAAGTTATCATAATGTCGAAAAATGTAAGCGGTTACAGCTGAGGGGGGAACAACATGGATGCGATGAAGCATTCGGTGGAACGGATCGTCCAAGCTGTTGGGGGTAAGGACAATATCGTCACCGCTTCCCATTGTGTCACGCGGTTGAGACTGGTCTTGAAAGACGAAGGGAAAGTCGACAAAAATGCGCTGGAACGTGTGGATGTGGTCAAAGGTTCCTTTTCCGCCAACGGACAGTTTCAGATTGTCATCGGTTCTGGCGTTGAGAAAGCATACGGATATTTACTTGAAATCACGGGCTTGCAACATGCCACCAAGGAAGAGGTCAAAAGCGAAGCGGAGAAGAAACTGAATCCTCTTCAGCGACTCATCAAAATATTGGGAGATATCTTCATTCCGCTTCTGCCGGCGATTGTGAGTGCGGGTCTGTTGATGGGGATTAACAATATATTGACGGGAAAGGGCATTTTCTATCCCAATCAGGCCTTGATCGACGTCCATCCGGAATGGAAGGATTTAGCCGGCATCATCAATTTGATCGCCAACACCGCGTTTGTCTTTTTGCCGGGGCTGATCGGTTGGTCTGCCGTCAAACGTTTTGGGGGCAGTGAGCTACTGGGCATTGTACTGGGATTGATGTTGATCCACCCAGACTTGATGAATGCCTGGAGTTACGCCGAAGCTGTCTCAAAAGGAACCGTTCCATACTGGCACGTATTTGGTTTGAGCATCCAGAAAATAGGATACCAAGGTCAAGTCTTGCCGGTACTTGTATCCGCTTTCGTGTTGACCAAGATTGAATTGTATCTGAGAAAACGGGTACCGGAAGGTTTTCAACTGCTGTTGGTGGCACCTATCGCGCTTTTGGTCACCGGATTTCTGTCTTTCATTGTGATTGGGCCCGTCACATTTGCTATTGGGAAAGAGATTACATCTGCATTTGTTTGGGTCTTCCATCAATTGCCGTTGATCGGGGGGCTTATTTATGGTGCATTCTACGCACCTTTGGTCGTCACCGGCATGCACCATACATTCCTGGCCGTGGATTTGCAGCTGATCGCAAACACGGGCGGTACCTTCCTGTGGCCGATTCTGGCGCTGTCCAATATCTCACAAGGGTCGGCAGCGTTGGCCATGATGTTTGTGTCCAAAGATGAAAAGGTCAAGGGGATGTCTTTGGTCTCCACGATCTCCGCTTATCTCGGCATCACAGAGCCGGCGATGTTCGGGATCAACATCCGCTACCGTTATCCTTTTTATTGCGGCATGATCGGGTCCGCCATCGCAGCAGTGGTGATCACGTCTCAACATGTCAAAGCTTCTTCAATCGGCGTGGGAGGTCTTCCTGGGTTCCTGTCCATTTTCCCGCAGTATTGGGGCGTGTTCTTCGTCGGAATGGCCATTGCCTTGGTCGTGCCTTTCGTATTGACGACCGTATGGGGAAAATCGAAAAAGAAATCCGCATAACCACATCAAAAAGGTGATAGAAAATGACGCAACCTTGGTGGAAAAAAGCAGTCGTGTACCAAATCTACCCGAAGAGCTTCAAGGATACGACCGGGAACGGTGTGGGCGATCTGCAGGGGGTCATCGAAAAACTCGACTATCTGAAAACATTGGGAGTCGACGTGATCTGGTTGACGCCCATCTATGAATCCCCGCAAAGGGATAACGGTTATGACATCAGCGATTATTACCGGATCAATCCGGAATACGGCACGATGGAGACCTTCGAAAGACTCCTGGAACAGGCGCATGAAAAAGGGATCAAAGTGATTATGGACATCGTGGTGAACCATACCTCCACCGAACATCCATGGTTTCGGGAAGCGGCCAAGTCACGGGAAAATCCCTATCGAGACTTCTACATTTGGAAAGACGGGGTGAACGGAGGACCACCAAACAATTGGCAGTCCAAGTTTGGCGGGAGCGCATGGCAGTATGATGAACGAACGGGGCAGTATTATCTGCATCTGTTTGATGTGACGCAAGCTGACTTGAACTGGGAGAACCCGGAACTTCGCGAGCGCATCTACGAAATGATGCGATTCTGGCTTGACAAGGGCGTGGATGGATTTCGATTGGATGTGATCAACCTCATATCGAAGGACCAGCGTTTTCCCGATGATACGCTGGAAACCCCATTGCATGACGGGCGCCGGTTTTATACGGACGGCCCCCGTATACACGAGTTTTTGAAGGAAATGAACCGACGGGTGTTTGCCAGGAACCCGGACCTATTGACAGTGGGAGAGATGTCCTCGACGACAATTGAAAACTGTATTAAGTACACCCATCCGGATGAAAAGGAACTGAACATGGTTTTCAGTTTCCATCATCTCAAGGTAGACTATCCGAACGGGGAAAAATGGGTCGCCGCCGATTTTGACTTTCTCCGGTTAAAAAAGATTTTGAGCGATTGGCAATATGGAATGCAGCGGGGTGGGGGTTGGAATGCCCTGTTTTGGTGCAATCATGATCAACCGAGAGTGGTCTCCCGATTTGGAGATGACCGGAAGTACCATAAGGAATCGGCCAAAATGCTGGCGACCGCCATCCATCTGTTGCAGGGGACTCCGTTTATCTATCAGGGTGAAGAGATCGGCATGACCAATCCCTACTTTGAGAATATCGAGGATTATCGGGATGTCGAATCCATCAATGCTTATCATCTGCTGCGGGCGCAAGGAAAGGACGAGAAAACCGTGATGGCCGCCTTGAAGCAAAAATCACGGGACAATGCGCGTACGCCCATGCAATGGAGCAATGAAGAGAATGCAGGCTTTACGAGCGGCACTCCGTGGATTGGTCTTGCGCCCAACTATCAGGAAATCAATGTGGAACAAGCTTTAAAAGACCCGGATTCGATTTTTTATCACTATCAAAAACTGATCCGGTTACGCAAACAATACGATGTGATCGCCTATGGGGATTACGAATGGATTTTGGAGGACCATCCCCACATCTATGCATATCTTCGTCGCTATCGTCAGGAAACGCTGTTGGTGATCAACAACTTTTACGGGGTGGAAACGACTTTTCGTTTACCTGAGAACCTCAACCTTGGTGGGCGACATCGCATATTGATCTCCAATTATCCGGATGCGGCAAACCAGTTTCATCATCTGAGATTACGTCCATATGAATCCGTGGCTTTTTATATTGAAGGGTAATGTTTTCCATGCCCGTACCGTGATGACAAAGGTACGGGCGATTTTATGGGCGTATCTTCCCTAATTCCTATTAATGTGATAGGATTAATTGTATATAAAAGCGCAAGGAGGTCGAAAGCATGTACATCACCTTGCGGGAACGCCTGTTTCTGGGGAAATTCGTCGCATCACTACAACGGACGGCCATGAACGGAGAACAGCGACTCAATCTCTCCATTCTCAATAAATTGGTGAATCCCCATCTGTCTTTTGACCAAAAAGAATACGGGTATTTGATCAAAAAATTGTCGGACCGCTTTGAAGAGGCGTGCGATTGCAGAAACGAACATGAAATCAATCTTGTACAAAGTCTGATTGCGAAATTGGAAAACAGCATGAAAGCATACATTTGATCAAAACCGCAGTCGGCCAACCCTCCTTTTAGGTAAAATGGTGAGTGGAAGGTCAGTTGCTTGGAAGAGGAGGGGTTAGAAATGTTCCACTATACTGTAGAGACAGAAAAAACGGTGGATGAGGCTGTTCGTGCGGTGGAAGAAGCTTGTGCCAAGCGAAAATTCGGTGTGTTGTGGCAATTGGACATCCCGACTAAGCTGTTGGAAAAAGGAATTCGTTTTGATCAATCGTATCGCGTGTTGGAAGTGTACAACCCGGATATAGCCAAAAAAGTATTGACACGTAACCAGCAGGCTGGCCACTTTCTACCTTGCAAGATCGTGGTATATACGGATGGGGATACGGGCAAGACACAAATCGGCCTGAGTCGACCGACTGCATTGTTTGCATTGACGGAGGACGAACATTTGCTGAGCATCGCCAAAGAAGTGGAATCGGCACTGATCCGTGCGCTTGATGAGGCCAAGGCTTGATCACGGATAAAGTGACCCCCGCCAAGTGCGGGGGTCGGATGTTTCTCGTCACTTTTTCTCCACTGCGTGTCCGCCAAATTCGTTGCGCAAAGCGGCGACGACTTTTCCGTGGAAGGTGTCGTCTTCCAAAGACCGGTAGCGCATGAACAGCGACATCGCGATGACCGGGGCACTGGCTTGGACATCCAAAGCCGTCTGCACCGTCCACAATCCCTCGCCGGAAGAATGCATGACGCCGCGAATGCCTTCCAGTCGGGGATCCTTGGCGAAAGCGTTTCGGGTCAACTCCATCAACCAACCCCGGATGACGGAACCGTTCGACCATACGCGGGCCACTTCTTCATAATCAAAGTCGAACTCGGATTTGTCCAAAATCTCGAAGCCCTCGGCGATTGCCTGCATCATGCCGTACTCGATTCCGTTGTGCACCATTTTGAGAAAATGGCCACTGCCGGTACGTCCCGCGTACAGATAACCGTTTTCCACGGCGAGGTCACGGAACAATGGCTCCAAATGTTGCTCAAACGTCTCCTTGTCGCCGCCAATCATGAAACAGGCGCCATGACGTGCTCCTTCCATTCCGCCGGACGTGCCGACGTCGAAAAAGCGGAGTCCCCGGTCGCCGAGGCGCTCTGCCCGGGAGATGGAATCACGGTAGTGGGAGTTGCCGCCGTCAATGATGATGTCGCCTTCCTCCAGCACGGGAACCACAGATTCCAACACTTGATCCACGATGTCCCCTGCAGGAACCATCAACCACACGACACGTGGGCGCGACAGTTTCCGGGCCAATGCTTCCATACTTTCAGCGGGGATGGCGCCCTTTTCCGCCAGGGTTTGTACAGGTTCAGGGTTGACGTCGTGGACGACCACCTCGTGGCCATGGTCCAATGCGTTCAGGACGAGGTTCATCCCCATTTTGCCGAGACCGATCATGCCGAACTTCATTTTCTTCATCTCCTTCAACTGTTACACTAACCCATTTAACAACAAAATCAACGGCAAGGCAACGAGGGACAGCAGGGTTTCCGCCGCGGTCCAGGTCCAAAACGTCTCTTTGAGGCTCATGCCAAAATATTCCTTAATCATCCAGAACCCAGAGTCATTCACATGAGATAGAATGATCGAACCTGCCCCCGTGGCCAACACAAGCAATTCGGGGGATGTTCCCGGCACGGCTTGGGCAATGGGAGCGACAATCCCGGCTGCCGTCAGCATCGAAACGGTGGCCGAACCGGTTGCCACACGGATTGCCGCGGCGATGACCCAAGCGAGCAAAATGGTTGATAAATGGGATTTTGCCGCCAATTGGCCCACGGCTTCACCAACCCCGGAGTCGATCAGCACCTTGTTGAACGCACCACCTCCGCCGATCACCAACAGGATGGAGGCGGTGGGAGCCAAGCAATCGTTTGCCCAGCGCTGAATCGTCTCGCGGTTCGTTCCCTGCAGGGTTCCCAAGCTGAAGAAGGCGTACAGGGTGGCGATCAGCAAGGAAACGATGGGATCGCCGACAAACGACAACACGGAAGAGAGCACCCCGTTTTTCGGCAGGAAAATTTCTGCCAAAGTGGCGACCAACATCAGAATGACAGGCAATAAAATGGTAAACAGGGTATTGGCGAAACCAGGCAGATTTCTTTCCCTTCGGCGAACGGACAATGAAGCGGCCATTTTTTCGGGAACAGACTTATGAATGCGTTTTCCAATCCATTGTCCGTAAAGTGGACCGGCGACAGCAGCAGCGGGCAAGCCAACCAGGAGGGCATAGAGAATGGTTTTGCCCACATCGGCGTGATAGATGTCTACCGCTGCCATGGCGGCCGGGTGGGGCGGAACCAAACCGTGCACCACGGACAACCCCGCCACCAGCGGAATACCGATCATGACCAAGGAAATGCCCGTTTCAGCGGCAATGGTAAATACCAGCGGAATGAGCAGGACAAATCCCACCTGAAAAAAGACGGGGATTCCCACGAGAAATGCCACCGTCATCATCGCCCAATGTACGCGGCGGCGTCCGAACCGGCGAATCAGCGTATTGGCGATTTGCTCCGCTCCGCCCGATTCGGCCATCATTTTTCCCAACATGGTGCCCAGCGCCAGCACGGTGGCGATGAAGCCAAGGGTATTTCCCATTCCTTCTTTGAGAGATTTGATAATGTCTGGGAGCGGCATACCGGCGACAAGCCCGAGACCGATGGCGGTGATGATCAGGCTGACGAACGGGTGCCATTTTACCCAGGTGATGAGTATGAGCAATACAACGATGGACAGTGCGGCCATCAGCAACAAGCTCATCCGGATCTCCTCCTATCGTTGCCATTGAGATAATGTTTGAAAAGACGGTCGCAAACGACGGTAGGTTTCTTCAAACAACGGAAACCATTGGTGGTACAGTCGTACCCGTTCCGGATCCGGGTACATGCGCCGCGTGATGCTTATCCACTCATTTACACGGGACAAATCGTCCATCTCCCGGATGGCCAATAAAGCCAATACGGCTGCTCCCATAGCCGAAGCTTCCTTGTTTTCCGGCACTTCGACAGTGGCATTCAATATATCTGCTGTCAGTTGCAACCAAAAAGGGGATCGGACGAACCCGCCTGAAGCCCGGATCGTCTCCGCTTGTGTGCCGCTCACGTCACGCACGGCATCAGTGATGGCCCGCAAGGTGAACGTCACACCTTCCAATGCCGCCCGTGCCAGATGGGCGGTTTGGTGATGCAAACGCAAGCCCACCCAAGCTCCGCGGGCATCAGGGTCCCAATAGGGAGCGCGTTCGCCGGTCAGAAAAGGGAGAAAGAGCAATCCGTCTGCGCCGGGTGGAGCCGATTCGGCAAGGGACATCAGGCGGTCGACAGAGAGTGGAGCCGAGTCGGACGCACCCTTGAAAGCGGATTCAGACAACCAGCGCAATATGTCTCCACCGCTGTTGGTGGCTCCGCCGATCACCCACCGGTCGTTAGTCAAGGCATAACAAAACGTGCGAGCGTTTTCATCGGTCGCTGGAGAGAAAGCCGCCGTTCGAACCGCACCGCTCGTTCCCACAGTGACAGCCAATTGTCCAGGTTGAATCGCTCCGACACCGACATTGGCCAAAACGCCGTCACTGGCACCGATGACGAACGGGGTGTCGGGGGAGAGACCCATCCGTTGCGCGCAATCTCGTTGCAATCCCGTAAAGACCTCCGTCGGAGGAACGACGGGTGACAGGCGCTCCGGTGTGATGCCGATGAAGTGCAGGATGTCCGGATCCCAGTCACGGGCGGACAGATTGTACAGCCCCGTAGCGGAAGCGAGAGAGGCATCTACGGTCCACCGTCCGAACATCCGATACCATATGTACTCCTTGATCGAGACGAATTTGGAAGCACGTTGAAATAAGTCAGGATCTCGTTCCTTCATCCACAACAACTTGACCAGTGGGGACATCGGATGAACGGGCGTGCCTGACCGGCGGTAACATTCTCGACCAAACGACAGGGTTCGCAACTGCTCCGCTTGCTCCGCCCCGCGGTTGTCTGCCCAGATCCATGCACGGGTGAGTGGGTTTCCGTCCGCATCCACGGCGATTAAAGCGTGCATCGCCGCGCTGAATCCGACGGCGGTCACATCTGACGGGGAGATACCGGCCGTATCGACAGCCGTTCTCACACTGTTCACGACGGCTTGCACGATCTCATCGGGGTCTTGTTCCACCCAACCTGGTTGTGGTTGAATCAGTGGATAGCCCGTGGTACCTAGTCCCAAAACGTTTCCGTAAAAGTCGAAAACAACAGCCTTGGTGCTGGTTGTACCAATGTCTACACCGATGACGACGGGTGGAGAAGTCATAACAAACCTCCTGTGGGTAGTTTGAGTCTGGTATGAATGAGTAGATTGGCCTGGTTAAATTCAATGTTAAAATTGTTACCGTTATCAAAAGGATAATGGAAACGCTATCATATTGGCAATACCCTTTCTTTCGAATCTTAGGTAAAGACAGTTATAATTTTAATATTATGAAATTATGCATAAATCTATCGGGTCACTCGTGTTCCGATATCAGATTCCCACTCCCCTTCAGGATTTGCAAGGAAGCAAAAACGTCCGTTTCGAAACGGGCCACGGGCGTGGGCAAAAATCACTATCGACCAAACTTCCAGTCCACGTTTTCCCTTATGGTCTTTCCTCAAGGGATTCAACAATGGATTGTGCCGGGAATAAGATAAAAAGACGTGTCCCGTTGATCCGCGGAAGGGTAGAATATATACGGATTGAAATCAAAAGGAGGATTGCGCGTGGGCTGGATTGTCAAATGGTTGATCAACGGTTTGGCCGTTTTTTTGGCTGCGATGTGGGTACCCGGAATTGAGGTGAAAGGATATGGTACGGCATTGCTCGTCGCACTGGTGCTGGGTATTGTGAACGCGTTGATCCGTCCGATTCTGGTGATCTTAACGTTGCCGCTCAATATCATGACTTTGGGATTGTTTACGTTCATCATCAACGGATTTCTGTTTTGGTTGGTGGGGCATTTCATCCAAGGGTTTTACGTGACAAGCTTTCTCGGTGCAATTTTGGGCGCGATCTTCGTCAGCTTGGTCTCTTGGGTGTTGAACATCATCTGGAAAGGGATCGCTCGATGAACCAAAAGTGGGCGTCATGGGCACTTCGCCTCCGGCAGATGCTGGGGGCGGAGGTTCACATCGTGCGCACGGGGAAAGACCGAAACTCCCAATATGTATACATCCCCATTCCCGGCCACGAAAGGTGGTCGCTGGAGGTCGCCGCTCCGTTAACAGAACGTGAGCGTTTACTGATCGCCGCGTTGTTGACGGAATGGGCTCACGAAAATGCACCGTCCGCCAAAAGGGAAGGATTTGCGGAACGAGTCGCACAGTGGTTGCACGACGCACAACGTGACCCGGATACGCCCGTGCCGACTGAGCTGTTGGAGCGGGACTGGGAGGGACGAGTTCCCTTGTTGGTCGTGCATACGAAGGCGGCTTTCTCCCTGACGGAGCTGGCTGTTCTCGAATCCTATTTTGAACAGCAGGCTTGGCTGGTACCGATACGGGAGGGAGAGTTACTGGTACTGATACCGGTTTCTCTCATCCAGTCGGAAGAGGAAAACACATTGACCGAGGAGTTGTACCGGGCCGGAGAAGGATTGGTTGAGGTGGCTGCAGCCGAGATCGGAGAGACGGTGACGGTTGTGATCCATCCGCCGTTATTCCATCCCGATCAATTGCCGGTTGCGGTGAAGGAGCTCCGAACGGCTTGGCGGCTGGGGCGGCGATTCCACCCCCAACGGACGGTGATTGCCACCTGGAATGCTCGGATGGAGCGGTTATTGATGGAAATCCCGGATGATGTCGTCCGACAGTGGCTGATGCAATCTCCAACACCGTTTTGGGAGGACGGGGAGCTCAGGGAGACATTGACGGCATTGTTTCGTCACAACTTGAATCTGAGCGAGACAGCCCGAGCACTGTATGTACACCGGAACACGCTGCTCTACCGGTTGGAGAGATTGAAGCAGGAAACTGGGTTGGATGCCCGACGTTTCGAAGATGCGGTATATATGTATACAGTCTTGTTGTTGACGGCGACAGAAGCGCATGAGGAGTAATCCTTTCGGCGGATTGTTCAAACAATAGCGACGAATTTTGTGCGGTTTGACCATGGCCTGTGATCGGTTCCTTTCATTACAATCTAATTAAGACAGCGCTTTCAACGGAGGGGACGAACATGGCACAGGTCCGGTTGAATCATGTGTATAAACGGTTTGGCGATGTGACGGTCGTAAAGGATTTCCATCTGGACATTCAGGACAAAGAATTTTTGGTATTGGTCGGTCCATCCGGTTGCGGAAAATCGACTACATTGCGGATGATCGCCGGCTTGGAGGAAATTTCTGAAGGAGAGCTGTACATAGGGGATCGTTTGGTCAACGATGTGCCACCCAAGGATCGGGATATTGCGATGGTTTTCCAAAGCTACGCCTTGTATCCGCACATGAACGTCTATCAAAACATGGCGTTCGGATTGAAACTGCGCAAGTTCAAAAAAGAAGAGATCGACAAGCGGGTACGAGAGGCGGCACGGATTCTGGACATCGAACATTTGCTTGACCGAAAGCCCAAGGCACTCTCCGGCGGTCAGCGCCAGCGGGTGGCGTTGGGACGGGCCATCGTTCGGGAACCGCAGGTATTCCTGATGGATGAGCCGTTATCCAACCTGGATGCCAAATTGCGTGTGCAGATGCGCACGGAAATCAGCAAACTGCATCAGCGTTTGGAAACCACCGTCATTTATGTCACCCACGATCAAACAGAGGCGATGACGATGGGCGACCGGATCGTTGTCATGAAGGACGGTGTGATCCAGCAAGCGGCTACGCCCTCGGAAATCTACAGCAACCCCGCCAACATGTTTGTCGCGGGATTCATCGGATCGCCGGCGATGAACTTCATTGATGGGGCGTTGTTCGAAGAAGCCGGAGACGTTTATTTCCGCAGTCAAGGATTGCAGGTGAAAGTACCACAGGGCAAAGCCAAGCTGTTGCGTGAAAAGGGATATGTCGGCAAAGAAGTGGTGTTCGGCATCCGTCCGGAAAACATTCATGATGAGCCGCTGTTTGTGGAGTCTTCCCCGGACAGTACCTTCCGGGCCAAAGTGGAAGTGGCCGAGAACATGGGGGCGGAAATGTACCTCTATCTGAGCGGCATCGCTGACAAGTGGGTCACCGCCCGCGTCAACCCGCGAACGAACTTTACACCGGGAGCCGAAGTGGAACTGGCCTTTGACATGAACAAAATGCACATCTTTGACAAAGACACAGAGCAGACAGTGTTGTAATCTGACGGCGTAAAGTGTTCCAAAAAACGAACAATGCACCCGCCTGTTCTAAAAGAAGTTTTTCTCGAAGCGATTTTCCACAAGTGTATAAGCCGTTTCCCAATCAAAATGGGAAGCGGCTTGTTGTTTCGTCCGGTGGCATCCACATCGGGAACGTGCTACACTGTTGACAAAACGTACGTGTCGGGAAATGGATAAATCATCCCGGCCGCTTTTGTTCGTGGAATGTGGAAAAGAGGGGAAAGTCATGGGCAAAACGATTACGGTGAAAGAGTTGGTCCAGCAATTCAATTTGGAGGTCATCTGCGGTTGGGAGGGGTTGGAGCGCACGCTGACGGTGAGCGATTTATACCGACCCGGAATGGAATTGGCCGGTTTTTTCACGTATTATCCCGCTGAGCGGTTGATGCTGTTGGGGAAGACCGAATTGACGTTCATCAACGGCCTCACCGAGGAAGAACGGAAGGATCGGTTGTGGCGCTTGTGCCACGAATCGACTCCATGCTTTTGTATCACCCGGGATATGAGTGCCCCCAAAGAATTAGTGGAGGCGGCTAAAGAGAAAAGAATCCCGGTGTTGCGCACATCCATGGCTACCACCAAATTTGGAAGCAAAGTGACCAACTATCTGGAGAAGCGTCTGGCACCCACCACCACCGTCCACGGCGTATTGGTCGACGTGTATGGGGTGGGTGTCCTGATCATGGGCAACAGTGGGATCGGTAAAAGCGAAACCGCATTGGAGCTGGTCAAACGGGGGCACCGGCTGGTGGCCGACGATGCGGTGGAAATCATGCAGACTGAAGAGGATGAGTTGGTCGGTCATGCGCCGGAACTGATTCGCCACCTGCTGGAAATCCGCGGGTTGGGCATCATCAACGTGATGACGTTGTTCGGAGCGGGGGCGGTCAGGGAATACAAGAAGATCTCCCTCGCGATAAAGCTGGAAAACTGGCAGGAAAACCGGCAATATGACCGTCTCGGGCTGGATGAAGAGCGAATCCGCATCATCGACACCGAGCTTCCGCAGCTGACCGTACCGGTCCGACCAGGGCGTAACTTGGCGGTGATCGTCGAAGTGGCCGCAATGAATTTTCGGTTGAAACGGATGGGATACAACGCCGCCCAACAATTTGCGCAAAAATTGGGTCAAGCGATTGAAGACGCCGATGAATTGGATTAGACGTTTCATCATCCCTGTATAGGGTAAAAAGACCCTGAGAGACAGGCGCCCGGAATTTCGGTGGATGGGGGTTTTCACACCATGGAAACACGAATCCGGGAAGCGGATTTCATCAAAGGGGTTGCCATCCTCGGGGTCATTTTGATTCATGTGACTGCATTCAGTTTGCGGGATACGGTGCCGACTACCGACGGCGGTATCTACCTGGCGATCAACCAGATCAGCAGGTTTAGCGTACCCGTTTTCTTCATCCTGTCGGGATTGTTTTTGTTTCACCGGTATTATGGCTCCGGATTTTCGATGGCACGATTTATGAAAAAGCGCGCCCGTTTCATTCTGGTTCCCTATCTAATCTGGTCCGTATTTTATGTTGCGTACGCATGGACATTCCATCCGGAGACGGCGCCGCATACAGTGGAGGATTTCGTGATGGCGCTGTTGACGGGACGCGCTTACTACCACCTCTATTTCGTGTTTGTGATGGTGCAGTTTTACCTGATTCTGCCCGTCCTGTTCTGGGGCTTTCGCCGGTTCGGCGGTCTCACCATGGTGGCTTTGGCATTGATGGTGTATGCACTGTCGGAGGCGATGACATGGTGGGACGGCGCCGGTCGTCCAGAGTGGAGCGAGGAGTACACGGAAAACGCGATTTCGTTGTTTCCGACGTGGCTCTTTTACTTTTGTCTGGGCGGGTGGTTGGGCCAAAGGGTGGATCGGCTGAAGCGGATGATCGATCGATTGTCGACGACGGGCGTCTCTCTCATCTTTGGATCAATGGTCATCCTGACGTTGGCCGAGAGCTTTTTTCGCGGGCGATTCGGCTTTTACAACTTCACCGTCTCGATTTATTCCATCGCTTCATTAATCTTGTGGTTTCAGTTGGGGGAACGGTGGAAACGGTCTTGGATCGCACTACTGGGCCGGTACTCCTACGGGTTGTATCTCGTCCACCCATTTTTGCTCAACCTGTTGAGCCGCTTGACGCCGCATTTGTTTCCGGAAGCTTCCTGGCAGGAGTTTACGTTTATGCTGGTGGCGGTGACGGGACTGTCTTGGACGATGGTGTGGGTGATCAGCCGGATGCCGTACGGCGAGTTGCTGAAAGGGAAGTGAAAGTGTAAGCCTGTTCGGAATGCATGCCCACTCGACTCCGTTTTCCTGTCGCGCAACATTTCCCGGAGGAGCGACTGATCAAGCCTTGCCGAGCTCCGATTCGGAAAGAGTAGGAATTCATTCGAAGCCGACTCATCAGATACAGTTGTCAGCATTCTCAGCCCACTCGGTGGGCGCTTTTTTTTACCACCCTTTCATTTTCATTTGTCGTAGAAGTACGATAAAATGGTAAAAGCAAACATGACGGATGACGAGACGATCATTGTATCGTCAACGAGATCCAACCGAAAAACAGATACGTTACTGAGAAGGGAGCGCGACACACACATGCACTTGGCCATGGTCATCGATCCGGTCGCCTTTTCCCTCGGCCCTTTGCAAGTCCACTGGTACGGTATCATTATGGGCACAGCTGCCCTGATCGGACTGTGGTTGGCCATTCGGGAGGGGAGACGGCACGGATTGGACAGCGAACTGTTCCTGGATATGATGATCTGGGTGATACCTTCCGCGATCGTCGGTGCGCGTCTGTATTACGTGCTGTTTGAATGGGAGTATTACTCCCTGCACCCCGCTGACATCATCGCCGTGTGGAAAGGCGGGTTGGCCATTCATGGCGGATTGATCGGTGCATTGATCGCCGGTTATTTCTTCGTGAAAAAAAAGGCGGTTCGCTATCTCCATCTTGCCGATATCGTGGCACCCAGCATCATTTTGGGACAAGCGATCGGCAGGTGGGGCAATTTCATCAACCAGGAGGCGCACGGCTCGCCGGTCAGTCTCGCATTTTTGCAGAGCCTGCACTTGCCTGACTGGATCATCCAGCAGATGAACATTCAAGGCGTCTATTATCATCCGACATTTTTATATGAATCGATCTGGGATTTCGTCGGTTTTCTTCTGCTATTCTTGCTTCAGAGATGGAATCCGCGGCGCGGCGAAGTCTTTTTCAGCTATCTGATTTGGTATTCGATGGGCCGTTTCTTCATCGAGGGACTGCGTACGGACAGCCTGACGTTCAATGGACCGGACTGGCTGGCTCACCTGCTCAATGTGCTTTGGTCCCCGATGACGGTGAAGTTCACACCGGGAATGATGATGGACGGCAACATCCGCATCGCTCAGTTGGTCAGCGTTACGTTGATGGTGGTCGGTGTCCTGCTGATCGTCGTTCGGCGGATGCGGGGGAATACGGAACAGTATCTTTCGAAGACGGAGATCAGCGACGCATCCGTCAGCCGGGCAGAGTGATTTGCGATTCATGCCACGGAGAAATCGATCAGGTATACGGCTGATCCGCAATGTTTTTGATTACAGTCTCACTCGCTCCAGGCGGAGCGAGTCTTTTTTACAAAGGGGGATGAACCGGGTGTCCAAACAGTATACCGTCATGTTGTTCGACCTGGATGGCACGTTGATCGACACACACGAGCTGATTCTCGCTTCGTTTATGCACACGTTGGAACGGCATTGCCCGGGGAAATACACCCGTGAAGACGTAATCCGGTACATGGGGGAGCCGCTTCTCGATCAGATGCGTCGATTTGACCCGGATCAAGCCGAGGTGATGGTACAGACCTATCGAGAACACAATATCCAACACCACGACGAGTATGCGAGTGCATTTCCCGGTGTGGTGGAGGTACTGCATCGTCTGGCTGAAGCAGGTGTGAAAATGGGAGTCGTCACCAACAAACAGCGCAAGACGGCAGAGATGGGATTGCGGTTGCTGGGTGTGGAAAAACTGATGCAAACCATGATTTGTTTTGGTGAGACAGAGAAGGCAAAGCCGCACCCCGACCCTGTACTGACGGCGATGAAACGACTTCACGGAAAGCCGGATCAAACATTGATGGTCGGAGACAGTAAATACGACCTGATGGCGGGTAAACGAGCCGGAGTGGCTTCTGCACTGGTGGGTTGGAGTAAGCATGATCCGGTGGAATTGAAGGCATTGGAACCGGATTACGTGCTGGATTCGCCGGAGGATTTGTTGGATTTGGCCGGGCTTGGTTCGAAGGGTACATCCTGATCTTGATTTCTTTGAGGGCGCAGGTGGAGCGAACCGGAAAAGCAATTGAACAGTAGTCACACCAGACACACCCTGCGGGTGCTGGTGGAAATGGCACACTCTCTGATCGAAGCGAAAGCGGGAGAGAGTGGCTTTATATAGGACTTGGGCAAAAGGGGGGCGAATATGCGGCGTACGGAACGTTTCCCCGTCGAGGGTAGCAATGCTTTGTGGCAGCTATACCGGACGGTTTCCTTTTGGAAGGTATTGCGCAATGTGGTCATCGGGGAATTGAACCGATACAATCCGCACCTGGGTTTCAAAAACTGGGTATACCGAACGTTCTTGGGGATACGAATCGGTGACAAAACCGCCTTGGCACTCAAAGTGGTGGTGGATGTCCTGTTTCCTGAGCGGATTCGTATCGGCAACAACACGATCATCGGCTACAACACGACCCTGTTGACACATGAATATCTGGTAGAGGAGTATCGGATCGGCGATGTAGAGATCGGTAATCATGTGATGATCGGCGCCAACACCACCATCCTGCCGGGGGTGCGGATCGGAGATCGGGCGGTGGTCGGTGCCGGCTCGGTCGTAACGAAGGATGTGCCGGCGGGAGCGTTTGTCGCGGGCAATCCAGCGCGTTTCATCCGCTGGCGGGAGGAGGAGCCTTCCCTGAGCAATCCGCCCGGCACCTGTTAAACATGGGGTTCGTATACATCAACATCGACATCGAAGTTCATGATCCATTTTCCTCGTTCAAAAACCGGGTACACCGAACCCGGTTTTATTTTGCCGGCTTGACAAGCCAAAACATACACAGCGAAATTGGCCGGATACGACTCTTTGAATGCGAAGGCCAATCCTTTTCCCATCGTGCCGACACAGTTGACGGGATTCACCAATGCTTCCACATCCGCTTCCAATATATTTCCTCTTACATATCGAATCATACTATTCTCATCTCCATCGGGTACACCTGCCAATATCGAGAATCATATTCCATACAACGTCGTCTTATGCGCATGTGTTTCGCATTTCCGGGGTTGCTGAGTGGATCAGCAACCTCTCTTTTCGTTTATCGTCCTAAGGTGACACAAAATACTCATAGTTGTTTTAATTGACTCACTGGTATAAACGGAAATAAAATGAAATTGACATAAGTGTCAGTCTAAAAGAAAGAGGTGAAGCCATGTCGCCGCGAAGACCCGAGCAAAACGCGGCCATACGGGAAAGACGTATTCAGCAGATACTGGAGGCCGCGTTGAAAGTATATCGCGCACGGGGATACCACGGAGCCGAGATTGGGGAGATTGCCCGCGTGGCAGGCCTGGGACGCGGACTGATCTATTATTACTTCCGTAACAAGAGGGATTTGTTTTTGACACTCATCCGTCGTACGTTGGAGGCATGGCAGGAGCGTGCGAAGGATATTTTGGACGCCGATTTGTCTGTTGTCGAACGTCTGGCGCGATATTTGAAGGAGATGTGTGTACTGGCGCTGCAACATCCGGAAATCACCTATTTCCATACCACCATCTCTCGCAATCTGCGTGTCATCTTTCCAAATGAAGCAGAAGAAGTGATGTCTCTTTACGAGCAATACATGTTTGTTTCCTTTCGCCACTTGATCGAAGAGGGGGTTCGCAGGGGGGAACTGCGCGATGTGGACCCTCGGGTGGCGGAGCGGATGTTTTTCAGTGTATTGTTCGGCGCACTTGATAACGAAAACATGATTACACCGGAGCATATTGATCCGTTAATGGAAATTACGTTGTTTGGTCTGGTGAAAACTGATGGGAGAACAACCGTATTTGGATGACATAAGAGGGAGTGTCCGGTAAATCCGTGAGGGAGAGGTGAGTGAAGACCTAAGCCCGGCCGACCGAAGACCCGGAAAGCGCAGGATTGGAACGCGGGAAACTTCCTCTAGTGCAGTGTACTTTGCCGGCGTCTGCGCTCCGGATCGGAGCGGCCATGACCAGCTTCCCTGCAGGACGCAGGTGGAGCGATCCGGGAAAGCAATTGGGCAGTATTCACCAGACACGCTTTAGTTAAAGGAGGAGCATGTGTGGGCGTATTGACGCGGTTCTCCCTGCGAAACACGGCTGCCGTGCTGATCCTGGTCCTGCTGGTCACCTTCGGCGGACTGTATACGGCAACCCAGCTGAAAATGGAAGCGATGCCCGACATCACGTTCCCGGTCATTGTGGTGATCACGCCGTATCCGGGAGCATCGCCACAGGATGTGGACCAAAAGGTGACACAGCCGATCGAGCAATCGTTGCAGGGAATTGCCGGAGCCAAGAAGATCAGTTCGGTGTCGGCTGACAGCACGTCGGTTGTGGTCGTGGAGTATGATTTCGACACGGATCTGGACAAGGCCAAGCAGGAGATACAGGAAGCGGTTGACCGTGTCTCCCTGCCGGACGGCGCGATGAAACCGTCGTTCAGCCGGTTCGGATTCAATACATTTCCGTTCATGATCCTAGGGGTGACAAGCCAAACCAAAGACCCGGAAGAACTGGAAAAATGGGTGAAGGAAACGGCTGAGCCCATCCTGAAAACAGCTGATGGCGTGGGTCAGGTGCAGATCAAGGGACAGGGCCCCAAAGCCGTGTATGTTCGCTTGAAACAGGATCGGCTGAAAAAGTACAATCTGACGGCGCAACAGGTTCAGCAAGCGCTCCAGGCGAGCAACGTTTCCATCCCGGTGGGCGAATTGCCGTCCGGGCGGTTGGATTTGCCAATACGGGTGGATCAGAAGATCACGTCCGTTGATCAATTGAAAAATTTACGCCTCACCATCCAACCCAATCCACAGGAAGGAATGGAGGATGCCTTCAACCAGATCGGCCAAAGCATGCAGGGATTGGGTCAGGCTGTCGGCGGCCTGGGCCAGTCAGTTGGTCAACTGGGCCAGGGATTGGGTGAAGTGGGCCAAGGTGTGGGGCTGTTGCAGGCTCAAGTGCGTATCTTACAATCAGCACAACAATTGCAGGCCCAGCTGTTGGGGGATCAAATCGCACTCAACGCCGCGGAAATGCGGCTTAAGCAAAACCCGCAGGATCAGGAAGCAGCTGCACAGGTGGCGCAGTTGAAACCGAAAGTGGCTGCCGAGATACAAGCGTTGAAACAGCTCAATGCACAGCTGAGCCAACTACAAAAGCAGATGCCGCAACCCAAGGGGGCACCCGCAGGCGGAGCCCCGCGCGAAATGGGTGAACAACCGAAGACAGGCGGTAAACCGAAGATCAAGGAAACACAAATTCAGACGGTGAAACTGTCCGAAATCGCTGATATCAGCGAATCGCAACAGGACAGCACCATGATTACGCGCATGAATGGGAAGCCGTCGGTCAATATCGAGTTGATCAAGGACCCCGACGGCAACATCGTGGAAGCGGCTGAAGCGGTCTCGGCTAAACTGGCAACGCTGAAAAAGCAGGATCCCAATGTACAGTTCACATTGTTGTTTGACCAATCGCGAGCGGTAAAATCGTCGATTCGAAGCATGGTGCGGGAAGGCTTGTTGGGAGCACTGTTTGCAGCCGTTGTGATTCTGTTGTTCCTGCGCAATTTCCGTACGACATTGATCGCCGTAGTTTCGATTCCGCTGTCGGTGTTGGCCACACTGATTCTTCTCAAACAAGCGGACATCACGTTGAATGTGATGACTCTCGGTGGTTTGGCTGTCGCCATCGGGCGGGTGGTGGATGACAGCATCGTCGTAATTGAAAACATTTATCGTCACCTGATGAAAAACCGCGATCGGACCGTCGATCTGATCACCTATGCCACCAAGGAAGTGGGGGCTGCCATTACATCTTCCACCCTGACGACGGTGGCGGTATTCGTACCATTGGGCTTGGTCAGTGGGATTGTCGGCAAAGTGTTTCTGCCGTTTGCGCTGACGGTGGTATTTGCCCTTCTTTGTTCACTGATTGTCGCCGTTACGGTGGTTCCGCTGATGGCGAAATTGATGCTGTTGAACAAAAGGAAACAGCCACGCTTCAATAAGAAGGAAAGCGGAATGGCGGCCAGTTACCGACGGGCATTGGCATGGGCTTTGGATCACAAAGGAGTCGTTCTGTCTGTATCCACTTTGGCACTTGTCGCCAGTCTGTTCCTCATCCCGTTGGTAGGAACCAGTTTTCTCCCGTCCAATAAGGACAAAGCTGTGCAAGTGAAACTGGAATTGCCGCCCGGTACCGCTTTGAGTACCACTGATGCCCAGGCTCGGAAATTGGAAGCAAAGCTGCGGAACTATCCCCAAGTAAAGCAAGTGTCCACGACCGTGGGTAATTTGCGCGGACAGTTGGCAGGGGACGGGACGATCGGCAGCACCAACAAGGTGTCCCTGTTTGCCAACCTCGATCCGGACACGGACATGGACCGTTTCTTGTCCCAAGTACGGAACGACTTGGGCAACATCAAAGGAAATGGTGAACTGCAGGTATTGGAAGTGAAAAGCATCGGACCGCCTTCCAGCCAGATTGTTGCGATCATCAAAGGGGAGCGAATGGCGGACATCCGAAAAACGGCTGACATCTTGACGAACAAAATGAAGAAAGTGAGCGGCCTTACCAATGTGACCAACAACCTGAGCGAACAAAAAGGACTGGTTTCCGTCCATGTCGATCAGGCCAAAGCTGCCCAACACGGTTTGGTGCCGATGCAGGTGGCAATGTCGATTCGCGGGTTGTTGCAGGCGGAAAAAGTGAGTGAGCTAGAGAAAGGGAGCCAGACCGAGGAGATTAAACTGGGGTTGGCAAACAAGGACCTGCATTCCGTCGAGCGATTGAAAGCCATTCAATTATTGACCCCGACAGGCAAGATGATCAAATTGGGTGACATCGCTTCCGTCAGGGTTGAGCAGGGGCCCGTCACCATTCAAAAAGAGAACGGATCCCAGTATGCTCAGGTATCTGGCGACGTAATCGGCAAGGACACGGGGGCGCTGTCACGGCAAGTCCAGCAGATCATCAACGGGATGAAACTTCCGTCCGGCGTGAAGGTAACGCTGAGGGGCGACACGGAGGAGATGCAAAAAAGCTTTGCCCAGCTGGGTATTGCCATGGTAGTGGCTGTAGCCGCCGTCTACTTGGTGATGATCGTCACCTTTGGTGAAGCGACTGCTCCGTTCACGATCCTGTTTTCCCTGCCGTTTGCTGTGATCGGCGGATTGGTCGGTTTGTGGCTGTCTGACCAACCGATCAGCGTATCCGCTATGATCGGGGCACTGATGCTGATCGGAATCGTCGTCACCAATGCGATCGTGTTGATCGACCGGGTTCAGCAACAACGGGCACGCGGGCTGGACATCCGTTCGGCGCTCCTGGAAGCGGCCGGTACCCGGTTACGGCCGATTCTGATGACGGCGCTGGCCACCGTGTTCGCCCTGTTGCCGTTGGGGCTGGGTTACGGTGAAGGGTCACTCATTTCACAGGGATTGGCCGTTGTGGTGATCGGAGGGTTGACTTCCTCCACACTGCTGACCCTCTTTATCGTTCCGATTATGTACAGCATTCTCACACGGGGGAAAGACCGGTTGACGCGAAATCGGCGTACCGAAGTGACGACGGGTTAGGGCTACACCAAACGACGGACTTTCCCCAGCCTGTTTCCTATCACAAATCAGTTTGATTTTTTTGCCAACATATGCGTATAATATAAATAAGTGAGAAGGAGCCCTCGGTAGGGCCGCGTTCTTACAACCCATTGATCACGAAAAAGTGACCCTCAGGTTGGCAGGCCCACGGGTCACTTTTTTCGTGATGTCACGACGTGAACGACAACTTGTATCACCAACGCAGTAGTTGCAACAACTTGCAACACCAGCGATAGCAAATCAATCGTTTCCGTCACAAGCATCACCTCCTTTCTTCGCCGTGTGACGAAGAAAGGAACGCGACCCGTCCTCGGACTCCTCCTCTACAACCATTTCCACGCAAAGAGCGGGAAATCCTTCCTTACTCTTTTTTGGTCAGTGGCGATACGACACAAGGCAGTCGATGCAATAAGAGAGATTACCCGTTTCCACGGAACATTGTGAGCAAGCAACCGGGGTGCGGCAACCGTCGCCGCTCCCGCTATCCTAACGGCCACAGCTTCATCGTATGGATGTCCTGTTGGTTTGATCGACGGCATAATATCCCCCGGTCATGATCAAAAAGCTGGGAATGAACCAGTGGTAAGGATCGACACAAAGAGCGAAAATGCCGGTGGCGAATGCCCCGCTGAGCGCCAATGATTGGATCGATGGGCGTCGGACGAGTAGTGGCGGAAGCGTTAAAACTACTTGCAACAGCGCGCATTCCGTGAGGAAGATGGGAAGGAATCGGGGGGTACGCGGATCCAGGTCACTCCATGTTCCCCACAATCCCAAGGCGACCCCCGTAACGGTCACGAAACAAGCGTAACCGAAACGAGCGGATCGGTTCCTGTCCTCCATCATGGGTTCGCCTCACTTTAGTAAAGTGTCATGATACCGGATTTCGACAGAATGATGGGATATTCCCTCTTTTATATTTAAAATTTGGTTGGCTGTCGATTTGGCGGGTTGGCAGACTACATTATAAATAATACCAACATCAGCGCCAAAATGACCACGATACTGATAATGAGGCTGATCGTGACGAAGTCCTAAAGGACATGTTTTCCCATCCTAGATACACCCAGACTCATCGATATCGCTCCATGTAACGGGTAAACCGATGAGAACCGCATTCCCCAAGTGAGTCATATGCCATTAGATGTGAAAACAGCATTAAGAATCCCTTATGAAACAGGTCAGCAAGTGAATATAGGTTTGAAGTTTTAAGTGGGGTAATATTGCTAATTACCTTGGAATTAGAAGAGCATTAAGACTCGCTCTACTAACAAGTCAGTCTGTTAATGTAGGTCTGAATATAAGAGGAAAAGGACGTTTCTGTTCGGGAACAGGAAAAATTCCCGTCAACATAGGCGTGGGAAAGCGATTCTGATCTTTGTTTAAGCATGATACGAGAGTTTAAAGGGGAATCGGATAGTTTTGTCACAACCTGCCCATCATTAAGAGGGTTATTTTTTTGTTCTCAAAACGATTGACTGGTGTTTCACATCCTCTGACGGTGTTTTCACAATAACGTGGTTTGGGAGGGACGGTCCTTCTGTTCCGGACCGTCATTCCCACTTAACACCAGGTGGAGAACCAGTGACGATCTTCTACAGCTCGAGTTAGATCGTCACACGTCAGCTCCGACGGCTGCTTCAATCGAATTCAAGCCGTCACGTTCCAAAACACGGATCAACGTTTGATTGATCTCCCGCGCGATGCCGGGGCCGCGGTAGATCATGCCGGTATACACCTGCACCAGCCGGGCGCCCGCCCGTATTTTTTCATAAGCGTCCTCACCGGTAAAGATGCCACCTACCCCGATGATGGGGACGCTACCCTCGGTTTCCCGGTAGATGTGCCGGATAAATTCAGTGGATTTGCGACGGAGTGGTTTTCCGCTTAAGCCGCCTGTTTCCCCGGCATGTGCGTTTTTCAATCCTTCCCGGGTCAACGTGGTGTTGGTGGCAATGAATCCGTTGATGCGGTGTTGCAATCCGATTCGTACCATATCGGACAGCATTTCCAACGGCATGTCGGGGGCCACCTTGAGCAGAATGGGTCGCTCTTCGCCCGTTTCTTTTTGCAGTTGCCGTTTTTCCGCCATCACCTCGGCCAACAATCGGTCTAGGGCGTTCACTTGCTGAAGATCACGCAATCCTTGGGTATTGGGAGAACTGATGTTGATGACGAAATAATCGCCGTATCTGTACAGCGTTCGCAAGCCAATTCGGTAGTCATTGGCCGCCTTTTCATTGGGGATTTCCTTGTTTTTGCCCAAATTGATGCCGATGGGAATGGCGGGACGGGGAAGACTGACAAATGATCGGGCTGCATGTTCGATGCCGCTGTTATTGAAGCCCATTCGGTTGATGATAGCCTCGTCTTCCGGCAGACGGAACAGGCGCGGCTTCGGATTGCCCGGTTGAGGTCGCGGGGTGAGTGTCCCCACCTCGATCGATCCAAATCCGAAAGCGGCCAGCGCCGGGTATACACCTGCGTGTTTGTCGAACCCGGCCGCCAAACCGACGGGATTAGGGAAAATGCGATTCCAGCAACGGACGGCGAGCCGATCATCCATTACGCACATGCGGCGTTCGACAGCGGCAAGAAATGCAGGGACAGACTGCATGGCCTGCAAACTGCGTATCGTCCACTCATGTGCAGTTTCCGGGTCCAATCGAAACAGCCATTTTCTCCATATTGCATACAAGGGTACTCGCGTCCTTTCCGGTCAGGGTTTCGTATGGTAGGATACCACATTTTCAGGAGGAGAAGCACTCAAACGGAAGCGAAAAGGCTTAAACAAAGCGGTTTTTTCCGAGCGATCGGCGAACCGAATCGTAGCGGGCTGATGGTTCTCTTACATACCCTCATCCAAAGGGGTGAGTGGGATAAGGGCCAACTGTTGACTTTGGCAACCGATTTGTCAACGGGCCAGAAAGCCAACCAGCAGGCAGAGCAGACCCAGAACTACCGCTTCCCAACCGGCGCTGTTTCTTCGGAGCAGGAAAAACGCACCGGCCAGTTCCAGGATGATGCCGATCATGATGAAGAGATGGGCCAATGAGCTCATGTTCTCCCTCCTCCGTTTCAGGTTTCAAGTGATGGGCATGAGATATGCGGAGCCGGGCATGGTAACCGTGATTTTTTCCCTCTTCAGTATAAAAAAAGTATCGTCCTCTGAGTATGACGGTTTTTTGCCCATACACCGACTGCCATCCCTTATAATGGTACGGGAACGGGGGAATGGGAAGTGAAGTTGCAATTCGCCACTCAAAATGAAGGAAAATTGGCAGAAGCGAAACGGGTACTATCCCGGTTCGGGATTGAAGTGATCGGATTATCCGTCGATTTGTGGGAGCCTACCAGTGGGGAAATTCAAACGGTAACCATGGAAAAACTGCGGCAAATTCGTCGGATGGGATATGACCGTGTCATGGTGGATGACGCCGGCATCTTTTTCGCCGCGTACAACCATTTTCCCGGTGTGTTGACCAAAAGGGTGTTTGACCGGATTGGTTACCGCGGAGTGAGAAAACTATTGGAAGGGGAAGATCGGACGGCTTGGTTTGAAGGTTGCATCGCCGTTTCTTGGGATGGGGAAACCCGTCTGTTTGCTGCAAGGACACCCGGGCGCATCCTCGATCCGATTCCTGATGGCATCCGACCGGAACCGGGCTTGCCTTTCAATCCCATCTTTATTCCCGACGGTGAAACGCGGGTATTGGGAGCGATGACGCCTGAAGAACAAATGAAGTATTCGTATCGCAGTCGCGCACTGGAGCAAATGGCGGAATGGTTGTTGAGCCGGTGATGGAGTGAAGGGAAAGAGGCATTCTAAAGGATGTTGGTAAAAATTATTGTCCATTATGGATCGAAAGAGATCGCCAAACAACCTACTAGGGGATTGACGCTGATGGAAGTCGGTGTTACACTACCAGAAAAATGACCGCTTTAATTTATTAGCAAACTAAAGTATCGCTGGGAGTGGAATGGGATGGCAAAACCGCGGGAATTTGAAAAACCGACCGGATTTCGTGATTTTCCGCCGTCGTTGGCGGCGAAGAAACGCGCGGTGGAAGAGCGGATTCACCGGTGTTTCGAGCGTTGGGGATATCAGGAAGTGATTACGCCGACGCTGGAGTACCATGACACCGTGGGTCGCGCCAGTGCCATTCCCGAAGAGAAATTGTTTAAGCTGATCGACCGGGAAGGAAAAACGCTCGTGCTGCGTCCCGACCAAACCGCACCGATCGCACGCGTGGTGGGGTCCGTATTGCGTGAGGTGCCCGTGCCGCTTCGCCTGTTGTACCATGGCAGCGTGTTTCGGGCGCAAGAACGTTCCGCGGGTCGCAACGCCGAGTTTTTCCAATCCGGTGTGGAGCTCGTCGGGGAGGCTTCGCCCGAAGCAGAAGCGGAAGTGATCGCGCTTGCGGTGGAAACGATTCGGGCATGTGGTTTGGACGCGTTTCAATTGGCGGTGGGTCATGTGGGCCTGCTGGATGGTGTGCTGCGGCAAGCAGTGGCGGATGAAGGGGCGGTCCAAGAACTGAAGGAATCGTTGGGAGCCCGCAATGTAGTCGGGTTTTTCGGTTTGTTGGAGCGATTTTCCTTGCCTGATTCGGTAAAACGGGAACTGACCTCGTTGCTCCAGGTGAGGAGAAATCCGTCGGAGTTGATGTGTCTCAACTTGGTGACATCGTCGCCGGAGACACAAGCGGCGGTGGAGCGGCTTTCAGCCATGTGGTCGTCGCTCGCCGATTTCGGCGTGACGCCGCACGTGGTGCTGGATTTGGGGTTGGTCGGCAGTTTGGGCTATTATACGGGCATTTATTTTGAAGGCTATACGGCTTCCCTGGGGTTCCCTGTCTTGAGCGGGGGCAGTTACGACCAATTGTTGGAGCGGTTTGACCGTCCGCTTCCGGCGACAGGGTTTGCGGTGAAGCTGGATCGCGTGATGGAGGCAGGCGGCGTGCCGGATATGCAGAAGCGGCGAGTGGCCGTTCTGTATGACCGGTCACAACGGCCGGAAGCGATTCTTGTCGCCGAGCGGATGCGCGAACAGGGACACCATGTCGTGTTGCAGTGGCGGGATGATCAAGGCGGACATCCGTCGGACGAATGGTTGGCGTTATTTGACGAAGTGATCCGGATCGGGGAGGAGGAAGGGCGATGAACAACATGTTGACGATCGCGATGCCAAAAGGGAGGATCTTTGAGGAAGCCGTCCACCTGATGCGAGAAGCCGGTTTTCCCATTCCGGACGAGCTGAGCGAGGATTCACGGAAATTGATCGTCACTGTGCCGGAAGCCGGCCTTTCCTTTTTCCTCGCCAAACCGATGGATGTGCCGACATATGTGGAGTATGGTACGGCCGATCTGGGCGTGGTGGGCAAGGACGTGTTGTTGGAAGAGGAACGGGACGTGTACGAACTGCTCGATCTGCGCATCAGCCCCTGCCGGATCTCCGTCGCCGGTTTGCCGGATTGGCAACCGACGCTGCATCCGCGGGTGGCGACGAAATATCCCCGCATTGCCGACCGGTATTTCCGTGAACGGGGGCAGCAGGTGGAAGTGATACGGCTGAATGGTTCGATCGAGCTGGCTCCTTTGATCGGTTTGGCCGATCGGATCGTGGATATCGTATCCACCGGGCGCACCCTGAAAGAAAACGGACTGGTGGAACTGGAAACCATCACGACGGTCACCTCGCGTCTGATCGCGAACCGGTCCAGCTACCGCATGAAAAGTGAACAAATTGATGCCTTGACCTGCTCGTTGGCCGATACGGTTCGTCAAGGAGGGAGCGTGCGATGATCGCAATCGTGAAGCCGGGGGAGCTGAACACCCGCCGGTCGGTGGACAAGGGAACGGAGCAACAGCGGCAGACGGTGCGCACCATACTGAATGAAGTGCGTAATGGAGGCGACGGGGCTTTGCTCGCCTACACGCGTCGGTTTGATGGAGCCGATCTGACGCGGCTGGATGTAACGGAGGAGGAAATTGCGGCGGCTTATCGGGAAGTGACGCAAGAGTGGCTGGCATCCCTCCGGCAGGCGGCCGATCGGATCCGTCGCTACCACGAACGTCAACGACAGACATCTTGGTTTCATCCGGAAGTGGACGGCACCATACTGGGTCAATTGATCCGACCGCTCGCACGGGTCGGTATTTATGTACCGGGAGGGCGAGCAGCTTATCCATCCTCCGTGTTAATGAACGCCATTCCCGCGCAGGTGGCGGGGGTGGAGGAAATCGCGATGGTAACGCCGCCCGACCGGGATGGACGTATCCCTGCCACCACGCTGGTTGCAGCCAAGGAAGCCGGTGTGACGGAAATTTGGAAAGTAGGCGGTGCACAAGCCGTTGCCGCATTGGCGTACGGAACCGAATCGATTCGTCCTGTCGACAAAATCGTCGGGCCGGGAAACATTTACGTTGCCCTTGCCAAACAGATGGTGTTCGGCGATGTGGCCATAGACATGATCGCCGGACCAAGCGAAATTGTGGTCGTGGCTGATGAAACTGCCGATCCGGAATGGGTGGCGGCGGATCTGTTGTCCCAAGCCGAACACGACCCGTTGGCTTCGGCGGTGTTGATCACACCGTCCCCCACATTGGCCAAGCATGTGGCTGAGGCATTGGTGCAACAGTGCGAACGGTTGGAACGCAGGGAGATCGCCGCGCAGTCGTTGCGGGAGCAAGGAGCCATCTGTGTGACGAGTGACATGGAAGAGGCGATCGTCACCGCCAACCGTTTGGCTCCGGAACATCTGGAACTGATGGTGAAACAGCCTTGGGACTGGATCGGGAAAATAAAAAACGCCGGGGCGATCTTCCTCGGACCGTACAGCCCCGAGCCCGTTGGCGATTATTTCGCCGGACCCAACCATGTACTGCCGACCAACGGGACGGCGCGTTTCTCTTCGCCGCTCAGTGTGGACGATTTCGTGAAAAAATCGAGCGTGATTGCGTACAGCCGTGAAGCTCTGTTCCGGGACGGACTGCATGTGGTGCGTCTGGCCGAGGGCGAGGGATTGGGAGCCCATGCGGCTTCAATCCGCGTGCGGCTGGAACGGAAGGAAAAGGGTGAAAACAATGCGTGAGCGAACGGCGGAAATCAAGCGAAAAACCAACGAAACGGACATTGTGGTCCGGCTCAATCTGGACGGGACGGGTCGGACGCAATTGGATACCGGCGTCCCATTTTTGGAGCACATGTTGGATCTGTTCGCCAAACACGGTCTGTTTGATCTGGAAGTAACCGCACGCGGGGATATCCACATTGACGATCACCACACCGTGGAGGACATCGGCATTTGTTTGGGCATGGCACTGGCGGAAGCACTGGGGGACAAAAAAGGGATTCGGCGTTACGGCAACGCGTTTGTTCCGATGGATGAGACGTTGGGTCAGGTGGTCGTCGATTTGTCCAACCGACCGCATCTGGAGTTCCGTGCCGAATTCCCTGATCGGCGGGTCGGTACGTTTACCGTTGAATTGGTCCATGAGTTTTTCTGGAAGTTGGCGCTGTCGGCGCGGATGAACCTGCATATTATTCTGCATTATGGACGCAACACACACCATATGATCGAATCGCTGTTCAAGGCGGCGGGACGGGCACTGGACGAGGCGACTCAGATCGACCCGCGTGTCAAAGGCGTACCTTCATCCAAAGGAGTGCTGTGACGATGATTGCCATCGTGGATTACGGGATGGGCAATTTGCACAGCGTCAGCAAGGCGCTGGAACGCATGGGATTTGAATACAGGGTGACGGAAGATCCCGAAGAACTCCGAAAAGCCGACGCGCTGATTCTCCCCGGAGTGGGTGCGTTCGGCGATGCCATGCGGGAACTGGGAGAGCGCGGTTTGGACAACGTCATCCGCGAAGAGGTATTGGCAGGCAAACCGCTGTTGGGCATTTGTCTCGGAATGCAACTGCTGTTTACCAGCAGTGAGGAACACGGATACCATCAAGGATTGAACCTGTTGCCGGGCCATGTGGTGCCGTTTACTGGTGAGATGAAAGTGCCGCACATGGGCTGGAACTGGTTGTCGTTTGATCGGCCGCATCCGTTTTTCAGCGGCATCGAGGAAGGTCACGTCTATTTCGTCCACTCCTATCACGTTCAGGCGGACAATCCGGAGGACGTATGGGCGGTGACGGATTATCACGGACCGGTCACGGCGATTGTGGGTCGCGGCCATATTGTGGGCATGCAGTTTCATCCGGAGAAAAGCGGGAAACTGGGTATGGCTCTGCTGAAACGATTTGCCGAGCGTTGTCAGGAAAAGGTGGGAATGGTATGAGCTTCGTCGTATATCCGGCGATCGATTTGCGCGGCGGACGATGCGTCCGCTTATACCAAGGTGATTACGATGCAGAAACAGTGTACGCCCAAGATCCTGTCGCAGTAGCGCGGCAATTTGCGCGTGAGGGGGCGCGCTGGCTTCACGTGGTGGATCTGGATGCGGCTCGCTCCGGTGAAGCGGTCAACGAGGACGTGATCCGTTCCATTGTGGCTGCGGTGGACATTCCGGTGCAGGTGGGGGGTGGCGTGCGCACACGTGAGCGGCTGGAGCGTTTGTGGTCGATCGGTGTGCAGCGGGCGGTGATCGGCTCTGCCGCCATTGACGATCCGGAGTTTGTCCGTACGGCGTTGGCCGACTACGGTGACCGGATCGCACTGGGTGTAGATGCGCGTGAGGGACGCGTCGCCACCCACGGATGGTTGAAAACGGCCGAAGTGAGCGCTGAGGAATTGGCAGTGGAGATGGCCAGACACGGAGCGGAAACGTTCATTTTCACGGATATTTCCCGGGACGGCACCCTGCAAGGTCCCAACGTCGAAGCGGTGCGCTCGCTTGCCCGCGCCTGCGGCAAGCAGGTAATCGCTTCCGGTGGCGTGCGGGACGTGTCCGATCTGGCGGAACTGGCCCGTTATCAACAGGAAGGCGTGGCCGGGGCCATCGTGGGCCGGGCGCTGTACACCGGCGACATCCGATTGAGTGAGGCAGTTCGTGCCGTTGAAGGTGAGGAGGCAACCCCATGATTACCAAACGGATCATTCCCTGCTTGGATGTAAAAGACGGACGCGTGGTCAAAGGGGTTTCCTTCCAACAGCTGCGAGATGCCGGCGATCCCGTGGAGCTGGCCCGTCTGTATGACCGGGAAGGCGCGGATGAACTGGTCTTTCTGGACATTTCCGCTTCCCACGAAGGGCGCAAAACGATGATCGATGTGGTGCAAAATGCCGCGGCGCAACTGACGATCCCCTTTACGGTCGGAGGCGGCATCGGTTCGGTGGAGGATATGTTCCGGCTCCTTCGTGCCGGTGCGGACAAGGTGTCGATCAACACTTCCGCCATTTTGAATCCCCAGCTGATCGAAGATGGCGCTCGCCGGTTCGGCAGCCAGTGCATCGTCGTTGCGATCGACGCCAAATACGATTCCGAACAGGACGATTGGTTCGTCTACACGCACGGCGGCAGGCGGGAAACAGGTAAACGTGCTGTCGAATGGGCCAAGGAAGCCGTTGATCGTGGGGCTGGAGAGATTCTGCTCACCAGCATGGACCAGGACGGACAAAAGGACGGCTACGATTTGGCACTCACCCGCGCAGTGGCGGATGCGGTACGCGTGCCGGTCATTGCTTCCGGAGGGGCCGGGGAGGCACGTCACTTTTATGAGGCTTTTGAAGAAGCGGGAGCGGATGCGGCACTGGCGGCGTCCATTTTCCACTATCAGGAGCTTTCCATCGAAGAAGTGAAACGGTATTTGGCGGACAAAGGAGTGAACGTGCGGTGGACGGTCAAATCGACATAAGCGCGATCCGGTGGGACGAACGCGGCCTTGTTCCCGTCATCGTTCAGGATGCGGTGAGCAAGGAAGTGTTGACGCTGGCCTATATGAATGAAACCGCGTTGAAAAAAACGATCGAGACGGGGGAAACCTGGTTTTGGAGCCGTTCGCGCCAATCTCTCTGGCACAAAGGGGAAACGTCGGGTCATACGCAGCGCGTCGTTTCCCTTCAGTGGGATTGTGACCGGGATGCCCTGTTGGTCAAGGTGATCCCCAACGGACCGGCCTGCCACACCGGTGCCGTCAGTTGTTTTCGTCCCGTCGATCCATCCGGGGATCAACCGACAACCGACAGATTTGACATCCTCAACCGGTTGGAATCCCTCATCACCCGGCGTGAGGCGGAACGCCCGGAAGGCTCCTACACCACCTATCTGTTTGAAAAAGGACTGGACAAAATCCTGAAAAAAGTGGGCGAAGAGGCAGCCGAAGTGATCATCGCTGCCAAAAACGAATCGCATGAGGAATTGCGGTATGAGACGGCCGATCTGCTGTTCCATCTGTTGGTGTTGCTCAGGCACGCCAAACTGCCGTTGGACGACGTATTGGCCGAATTGCGCGGACGTTATGCCGATCAGAAGGAATAATGGATAAAAGCCACCCACCATCTGCACGATGGTGGGCTTTGTTTTTCCCTTTGCACGGCCTGACAGGAGTCAGCTCTGTTTCAGTGATGTATCAGTAAAGGGGAAATGTTTCCCAAGTGAGATTGGCCGAGGTCCAGCCGAGTGAAGCCCCGGAAAGCGCAGGAATGAAATCACGGGCAATTTCCTCAAGAAGAAGACGTACTTGCCCGCTTTCTGCGCTCCGGGTCGGAACGGTCATGGTCTGCTTCCTTGCAGGGCGCAGGTGGAGCGAGCCGGGAAAGCAATTGGACAGTATTCACCAGACACATCCTAGCCAGTTAGCCTGTGGATGCTGCTTTCATGGTTGGCAAGCGATTGCCCTGACATCTCCAATCTCTTTTGCACCTTTTTCCGGGTTTGTGGTCGAAGCGTTTTTAAGATCCATTCCAGGTATAACTCCCGCTTCTCCTTGTCAGTCAGATAATAGCGCTCTTTGGCCGTTTCACGGGCCCGTTTCGTTACTTCCTGCAGGGCAAGCGCCGCTGCTACGGAGATATTGAAACTTTGCACAAAGCCATACATGGGAATGTAGAATTTCCCATCTGCCAGATTGGCCGCTTCTTCCGAGATTCCCTTGTGCTCATTGCCGAAAATGAGCACGGTGGGTTTGGAAAGGTCGATTTCTTCGACCGGTACCGCACCATCCCCAAGATATGTGGCGTAGATTTGATAACCCTCCGACTTCAGATCTTTCACCGCCGTTTGCAGGTCTGGTTTCTTCTTGATCGTCAGCCATTTATGGGCACCTTGGGTAATCTTCTTGCTTGGTTCAAACGGTTGATTCCCGGTGACAACGGAAATATCCTGGATACCAAAGGCATCCGCCGTTCTAAGAACCGCTGCCTGGTTGTGTCCGTCATCAACAGCTTCAAGCAACACGGAGATATATCTGGTACGTTGATTCAGCACCTGATACAACCGCATCAATCGCTCAGGCCGAATCATCTCCAATATCCAGCGCTCTTTTTCCTGGAATAAACCTGCTTCCAGCAGCATCTGTATAACATCAATTTCTTTCTTGAACTCTTGCAACCTTACTGTAGACACTCGCAACTTCTACCCCCCTCTCCCATATTGTGGATACACTTTGTTGCTTTGGATCGGGTTGAATAGAAGCTTTATTCACTGAAACTTTACTACAACTCCTTGATTCGCGCAAATAATCCATTTATTTCCTGTTCTTACCGCAGTATGTTGATGCTTGGGCTGATGTTGTTCAAAAGCGGAACGTTTACGGTTCATCCTGTCGGTCTTTTTTCTTTTTTTGGGAGGAAACGGGACGGAAATGAGGAAATGTTCATACGATGATGCGTGGCAAGCTGTCGCGGGAAACCAAACGGAGGGATTGTACCACTTATGCAATCCAAGGGATACATGTTGTTTTCCGGTACGTCCAACCCGAAACTGGCCGAGAAAATCGCATCCCATTTAAAGAAGCAATTGGGCAGTGTGCGGATCAGCCGCTTCAAAAGCGGAGAAATCTACGTTCACTATGAAGAAAGCGTGCGCAATGCCGATTTATATATCGTGCAAACCTTTTCCCATCCGATCAACGACCATCTGATGGAACTCCTGATCATGGCAGATGCCGCCAGACGGGCTTCCGCCTGCAGCGTCAATGCAGTGATTCCCTATTTCGGTTATGCCCGCCAGGAGAAGAAAGATGCACCGCGGGAGCCGATCACGGCCAAAGTGGTGGTTGATTTGCTGACGGTGGTCGGTATTGATCGCGTCATCACCATCGATTTGCACGCACCCGCCATCCAGGGATTTTTTCACACACCCGTCGATCATCTAACCGCACTAGACCATATGACGGAATATCTCAAATCAAAGAACATCATGAACCCGGTGGTAGTCTCTCCTGACGCAGGAAGAGCCAAAATGGCAGAAAAACTGGCCACGTATCTGGATGCCCCGTTCGCGATCATGATGAAAAAGCGGCCGGCCCATCATAAGGCGGACATTACGCATATCATCGGCGAAGTGGAGGGGAGAACCCCCATAGTCATCGAGGATATGATCGATACCGGCGGCACGATTGTGAGTGTTGTGGAGGGATTGCTGGCCAAAGGTGCCGAACCGGCGTACGTGTGTGCCACCCATCCCGTGTTTTCCGATCGTGCGTGGGAACGATTGGTTCATCCCGGCATCCGTGAAGTGGTCGTCACGGACACCCTGCCATTGCCGGAAGTGGTGTCCTCGCCCAAACTGAAAGTGTTGTCGATGGCGCCCTTGTTGGCGAAAGCAATCGATCTGATCGAACGGGGAGGGTCGATCAGCACATTGTTCCGCGGGGGAATGTAAACCTGTGTGAAATTGTGGTATAATCTTTCCAAAGTCGATCACCAAATACCGACCACCAGCTTGTAACAGGTGCTGGGTGGGGGGAAAACATGAAAAAACAAGAAGCAAAATGGCGAAATCAATCGAGAAAAGTCGTTCGGCTTCGTATGGATGCCGGTTTTTTCTTTGAGCGGGCGGTTCGCTCGCTGGACAAGCAAAACTACCCCAAAGCATTGAAATATTTCCGTCTGGCAGTGGAGAAGGAACCGGACAACCCCATCAATCACTGCAATTTGGCGGGGATTTTATCCGAGATGGGGCGGTTTGATGAATCCAATGAAGTGTTGGAAACCGTGTTGAACGAAATCGATCCGGAATTGCACGAGTGTTATTTCTACATGGCGAATAATGCGGCCAACATGGACGATTTCGAGTTGGCCGAAGAATATTTGGTCACCTATTTGGAGAAAGACCCGGACGGCGAGTTTGCCGAAGAAGCGGAAGAAATGCTCCAGATGCTGGCCTACGAACTGGGGCGGCCTCCGCGGCGTCCGGAGCGCGTGGATCGTCCGGAATGGTTTGTCAAGCACGATACAGCCCGCAAACATTTGGAAGAAGGGCGCTTCGTTCTGGCCACACAACTGCTGGAGGAACTGGTGGAAGCGTATCCCGACTTTTTGGCCGCACGTAACAATCTGGCATTGGCGTATTATTACACGGGCCAGTTTCAGCGGGCGGTGGACACGATCCATCAGGTGCTGGAGACAGACCGGGGAAATTTGCATGCGTTGTGCAACTTGGCCGTGCTGTATCAGCACCTGGGACGTGAATCAGAGCGGGACCGGTTGGTTGGCATGTTGAAAAAGCTCGTTCCCACTCATGTGGAGCATCTGTACAAACTGGCCACCACATTGGGCATTCTGGGGGAACACGAAGCTGCTTACAAAGCATTTCACCGTCTGCTTCTGATGGAGAGTCAGCCGGAACCCAGCTTGTATCATTATCTTGCAGCCGCATCGATGAATACAGGTCGCTGGCGCAAGGCACAAAAGTACTGGAGCATCGCAGCCGAGATGGATCCTGATTCTCCCGTACCCCGGTACTATCTGGGCTTGCTAAAGAAATGGCGTCTGGATCAGCGGGAGCTTCCGCTGATCAGCTACCATTATCAGTTGCCGTTTCATGAACAGGCGAAGTCGTCGAAGGATCAGACGAACCCCGTGCCCGAGCAATTTCGGGTCAACCCCTTGGTCCGTTCGTCGTTTTACTGGGCCCTCCAACACGGGGATGAGGAGACGAAACAGCAAATCCTGCATTTGTTGAGCTGGATGGCGGATGAGGAAGTGGAGCAAATCCTGCGCCAGTTCCTGTTGAGTCCGGATCACGATGATGAACTGAAGAAAACGGCCCTGATGATCTTGTATCAGATTGGGGCCAAAGGTCCTTACCGTGTCCGGATGGGTGGTGCTGAGCACGTCATTTCGGCAGAACAATTGGCCAAGCAAGCCAGTGAGATCCAAGTCTGGCGCCAAGTGCTGGAATGCTGCTTCGGCCACATGAAAGGTCGTTATCCAGAGGCGTTGCTCCAAGACGCACAGATCTTGTGGACCGCCTTTTTGACGCAAAAACAAAAGGAGTTGCCCACCGTCAGAAAAGTGGAAGGCTGGGCGGCTGCCTTGGAATATGTGATCGCCAAGCTGCACGGACAAGGGCGGACACAAACAGAAGTGGCGGAAAAATACGGCGTATCCCCGTCCACAGTCGGCAGACACGCCCGCCAGATGGAACAAACATGTGCACTGAGCCGCCATTTCAAGGAGATTTCCACCCGTTCAACCGAGTAAACAGCATCGGGCGTTGACATCGTGAGGTTGCAAGGGGGGAGAGTGCGATGGAAAAATTGAATCAACAGTCGTTTGCACAGTTTATCGCATCAGGAAAAAAAGTGGTGGAGTTCAATGCCGGCTGGTGCGTCGACTGTAAACGAGTGGCACCGTTTTTGCCTGAGATCGAGAAAAAGTTTGCTTCCGATTTTCAGTTTGGCGAGATCGATGTGGATGAATCACGTACCATCGCAGAACAATATAATGTAAGAGGGATTCCGACATTCATCGTGTTCGAAGACGGTCGGGAAACCGGCCGTCTGCCGAGTCGGGAGGCCAAAACTCAGGAACAGATCGAAACATTTCTGGAACAGATGGCCAAATAAAGGGTGAAGAGTGTGAGCCGCTTGCCCGGTTGAGCGGCTTTCAGGCGAACCTGACAAATGGATGCAATCGAGGAGACTCGCCCTTGCGAAACAGTTCCCGCCGTGGCGAAGGTTACGCCGACAGGTGGGAACCTGTTTTAAATGGGCTCTGTTTTGGCATTTTTCGAGTTATCGATGGCAGCAAAACGGGTATACAGGAGTTGGAAAGGTTCCATTGTACATCCCACCTCGAACGTGGGATGTTTGCATGCGATTGTATAACCAGAGGGAGGATTGGCTGTGGCAGAAGAAAAGGTATACGACGTCGTGATTATCGGTGCCGGCCCTGCGGGTATGACAGCCGCAGTATATGCTGCGCGTGCCAATTTGGACACCGTGATGATTGAGCGGGGCATCCCAGGGGGGCAGATGGCCAATACAGAGGATATCGAAAATTACCCGGGATTTGAGCATATATTAGGTCCGGACCTCTCCAACAAAATGTTGTCCCATGCCCAAAAATTCGGGGCCAAGTACGAATACGGCGATGTGAAACGAGTCGAGGACGGTTACCCGTACAAAAAGGTGATCACTTCCAAGCAGACGTATCTGGCCAAAGCGGTGATTGTCGCCTCCGGCGCGGAACACCGGAAATTGGGTGTGCCGGGAGAAGATAAGTTGTCCGGGCGTGGTGTTTCCTATTGCGCGGTGTGTGACGGTGCGTTTTTCAAAAACCGGGTGCTCGTGGTGGTCGGCGGCGGGGATTCGGCCGTGGAAGAAGGCGTGTTTTTGACCAAATTTGCCAGCAAGGTAACCATCATTCACCGACGTGACAAACTTCGTGCACAGAAGATCCTGCAGGATCGCGCATTCAAAAATGAAAAGGTAGACTTTATCTGGAACACCGTGGTGGAAGAGATTATCGGCGACGAAGTGGTCAAAGGCGTCAAGCTGAGAAACCGCGTAACCGGTGAAGTCTCCGAATTTCCCTGTGACGGGGTGTTCATCTATATTGGCATGGAACCGTTGTCTGCTTGTGTCCGGGAGTTGGGGATCACCAACGAGGAAGGATACATCCTGACCGATGAACGGATGAGGACGCGCATCCCGGGTATCTTTGCTGCCGGAGATGTGCGGGACAAAACGTTACGACAGGTCGTCACGGCTACGGGTGACGGTTCGATTGCCGCGATGGAGGCACAGCATTATATTGAAGAATTGAACGAGCAATTGGAAAAAGAGGCATCGCATCAGACGGCGGGAAACTGAAGACCAACGGGAACTCTCCGGTGCGGATTACCGTTTCGATAAGTGAAGGACATGTCAGCGTCCGAACGGATCGAAGCAGTTGCGCATGAAATGGAGAGAAGGCGCATCTGGTGCAAGTTTTTTCGCCGCCGGAGCGCCTTTCCGGCGGTGTTTTTATGTCCAGCCTATCGACCGCATTTCCGCGACAGGGGAGAGCAGTATGAAAAACGACGGATTCCTGTTTTCCAGAGAGATTGCGTCGTTGATCATTCCGAAGGAAAAAGTAGTGACGGTGGCGCCCGACTGGACATTGGAGCGTGCATTGCGGGTGTTGATGCGGCGCGGATACGCATCGGTCCCGGTGATCAATGATAACGGGGAAGTCGAGGGATTGATCAGTAAGACGAACATCTTGGACTTCATGATGTCCAAAGGAGATTTCAATTTCCACATGCTCCCTCATCATCGTGTGTACGAAGCAATGAACAAGAATCACTCAGGAATCATGGCCAATTCCATTTTCTCATTCGCTTTTGAAGTATTGATCGATCGGCCCTACATTCCGATCATCGATGTGAAAAACAAATTTATTGGTATCTTGCCCCGACGGGTATTGATGCAAAAGGTGACCGAGTATTTTCAGCAGGAGTTTTGGCAGGCAATGCAAGCGGACTCTCATCCCGAAACAAAGCGGGAAGCGCGGGAATCCGATTCCATTTTGCCCCGAAGATGACGACCGGTTGGTTTTTCCACGCCCACAGGATATGCAAATCGTCTCAGCGGGGGTCATCCCCGCTTGTTTTCTTTTTAAAAAATTTACACGCCAAGGAATAGAATGATATGCTAAAATCCAGAGGTGAAAGCGGATGCAACGTGTGGCCAATTGTATTTTGCGGGATCGGAACCGCGTGTTGTTGCTGCAAAAGCCGCGACGTGGATGGTGGGCCGCACCCGGTGGCAAAGTGGAACCCGGTGAGACGCTGATGGAAACCGTTCAACGTGAATTTGTCGAAGAGACCGGGCTCACCCTGATCCAACCCCGTTTGCGCGGGATATTTACGATTTGTGTTCGGGACGGGGATCAGTTGGTACAGGAATGGATGATGTTTACTTTTTATGCGGATCGCTATACGGGTTCATTGTTGCGGCACACAGAAGAAGGGATTTTGCGCTGGCATCCCGTGGATACGATCAGCCAATTGCCGACGGCACCCGGCGATCGGTTTGTGTTTGATCGCATCGCATCCGGTCAGGACTTGCTGATTGGTCGATTTACGTATACGCCGTCGGAAGAACTGATTGATTACACGCTTCACACCGAGACAGAAAATATCATTGCTTGACCGGTTTACCTTATTGGAGTATAGTCATAGCAAGTCGCAAGACCATTCAGACGAGGGGTATGGAGGCATGGAAGCACGTTACATCGGAATCGATTTGGGTGGTACAAGCGCCAAAATCGGTGTGGTCGATGGAGAAGGGAATTTGTTGAAGCACACGGAGGTCCCAACGCATGGAGAAGGGCCGGAACCAGTTCTGCAACGTGTGGTGGAGACCGTACGAGAGGTGACGATCCAATCTGGAACTTCCTGGGATCAAGTCGTCGGCATCGGTATGGGATTGCCGGGATTTTTGGACTTGGAGCGGGGAGTGATCAAGCGGCTGACCAATTTACCGTGGGAAAACGTACCCATCGTGGAACGGTTGGAAACGCTTTGCAACAGACCGGTTCGCATCGACAATGATGCCAACGTCGCGGCATTGGGAGAATCATGGAGCGGTGCCGGAGCAGGAGTGGACGACATGGTGGCAATCACGTTAGGGACCGGCGTTGGCGGTGGTGTGATAGCGGGCGGCCGTTTGATCCACGGGGTATCCAACGCTGCCGGGGAAATCGGTCATGTTTGCGTCGAGCCGGATGGCGCGCGTTGTGGATGCGGTCAACGCGGTTGTTTGGAAACGATTTCTTCAGCCACCGGCATCGTCCGACTGGCCAAAGAAGCGTTGGAAAAAGGGGAGTCCACTGTATTGGCTGAAACGGCCCAAAAAGGAGAGCTGACTGCCCGAGACGTATTTCAGGCGGCGGAGCAGGGCGATGCGGTTGCTTCCCGGGTGGTGCAGACAGCTGTTGATGCATTGGCGCGGGTGATGGCCATGATCACGGTTGTTCTTAACCCTGCGCGGTTTGTAATCGGAGGCGGGGTTGCCCGGGCGGGTGATACGCTGTTCCAACCGCTTAAGGAAGCTTACCGGAAACATGTGTTGCCGAGTGCAGCGGAGGGTGTGGAAATCGTGCCTGCGAAGCTGGGTAATAACGCAGGCATCATTGGTGCTGCTGGTTTGATCGCGAGACGAGAGAATCCGGCTTCCGCTTCATAAAATAAGTAGAGGCCGTTAATGGGGTGATAACGATGGATGCAAAAAAGGAGATCAACCTGGTCGTGATCACCGGAATGTCCGGAGCGGGCAAAACGGTTGCCGTACAAAGCTTGGAGGATCTCGGCTTTTTTTGCATCGACAACTTGCCGCCCATTTTGCTGCCCAAATTTGCGGAGTTGTTGGAGCAATCGAAAGGGAAACTGCGTCGGGTCGCGCTGGTGATCGATCTTCGCGGACGGGATTTCTTTTCTTCACTTTTTGAGTCGCTGGATACACTGGAAAAGCATCACGGTATTCATTATCATATCCTTTTTTTGGACGCCAGTGACCAGACATTGGTGCGACGGTACAAAGAGACGCGGCGGCGCCATCCGTTATCCCCCGACGGGACACCATTGGACGGTATCACGCAGGAACGGAAGCTGTTGGAAGAAATCAAAGGTCGTGCACACCAGATCATCGACACCAGTTCGCTCAAACCGGCGGAGCTGAAAGAAAAGATCGCGTCCCGTTTCGGCTCGGTCGACACCAATCCGTTTTCGGTTACCTTCATGTCGTTCGGGTTTAAATACGGGATTCCGATCGATGCCGATCTGGTTTTTGATGTTCGTTTTCTTCCCAATCCTCACTATGTCGAATCATTGCGTCCTCATACGGGAAAAGACCAGGATGTGTTTGACTACGTGATGAAGTGGGAGGAAACCAAGCAGTTTCTTGAGAAGTTGGAAGACCTCCTGCGCTTCCTCCTTCCCCATTATCACAGGGAAGGGAAAACCCAATTGGTGATCGGCATCGGTTGTACGGGAGGCAAACACCGTTCGGTGGCGATTTCCGAATATCTCTGCCAAAAGTTCCGCAATCAAGCGCATTGTCAGGTGATACATCGGGACATGGGGAAAGACAGGTGAGCGATCGGGATGTCAGCGATGGTGAGGAGAAAAAGAAGGAGGTATCGCCGCCTGCGCATCGTAGTCATCGGAGGGGGGACCGGGCTTCCCGTGATCTTACGCGGTCTCAAGAAATTTCCGGTAGACATCACGGCCATTGTGACGGTGGCGGACGACGGTGGAAGTTCCGGACGTCTGCGCAATGACATGCAGATGCCGCCGCCGGGGGATATCCGCAATGTATTGGTCGCGCTGGCAGATACGGAACCCCTCTTGGAAAAGGTGTTGCAATATCGGTTTAAAAATGGGGAAGGACTTGCCGGTCACACGTTGGGCAACTTGCTGATTGCTGCCATGAACGATTTGACGGGTGGATTCACCCGTGGGATCAAGGAATTGAGCCGTGTGCTTGCCGTGCGCGGACGCGTGTTGCCGGCCAGTGAGCAGGACGTAGTATTGATTGCGGAAATGACGGACGGCACCATCGTCCGGGGAGAATCCCAGATTCCCAAAGCGGGCAAAACGATTCGTCGTGTCTTCTTGGATCCGCCGGATCCACAGCCGTTGGAGGAGGCATTGCACGCCATAGCCGAAGCAGATGGGATCGTAGTCGGCCCGGGAAGTTTGTATACCAGTATCCTGCCCAACCTTTTGGTTAAAGGAATGGCAGATGCCATTCGGGCCTCGCAGGCAAAAAAGATCTACATCTGCAATGTCATGACCCAGCCGGGGGAAACTGACGATTACACAGCGAGTGACCATATCGCCGCCATCCACCGGCACGTCGGCGAGAGATTCTTCGATGTGGCCATTGTCAACAATGAGTTGCCGCCGCCTTCCATCCAGAAGCAATACGCTGAAAAAGGGGCGATTCCCGTTTTACCCGATATCGAACGTATCCGACAGCTCGGTTGTGAAGTGATTGCGGATAATTTATTATTGTACCGTTCCGTGTTGCGTCACAACGCGAGCAGAATCAGTCGCCACATCATCCGGCTCTTGCGCGACCGGGTGTACCAGCGTCATGGCATGTGAAGGATGATGAATCATGTCTTTTACGTCTGCAACCAAAAAGGAATTGACCCGCATCGAATCGGACACCTGTTGCCAGCGGGCGGAACTGTCTGCATTGGCGCGCATGAATGGGGTGATGCAGATTGCCCGCCAGCGAATCGTGCTGGACATCACCACGGAAAACGCCGCCATCGCCCGGCGGACCTACGCGTTGATCAAGGACCTGTATCAGCTACAAGCCGAAGTACTGGTTCGCAAAAAGGTGCGGTTGAAAAAAAATAATGTCTACCTCGTCCGTTTGTCTGTTCGAGCGGAGGAAATCTTGCGCGATTTGCGTATCCTAGGGGAAGGATTTGAGCGGGTTAAAGGAATCGCGCCGGATCTGATCGAAAAAAACTGCTGCAAAAGGGCATATCTGCGTGGAGCCTTTCTGGCTGGCGGATCAGTCAACAATCCGGACAGCGGTTCGTATCATTTGGAGATTATCTCCACCTACCACGACCACAGTGAAGCCTTGTGCCGTCTGATGAATCGTTTTCGTCTGCATGCCAAAATCATCGAGCGGAAAAAAGGGTTTGTGGTCTACATCAAGGAAGGGGACAAAATCGGTGAGTTGCTTAACATCATCGGTGCTCACCAATCTTTGCTCCGTTTTGAAGATGTTCGCATCATGAAAGATATGCGAAACTCGGTCAACCGGCTGGTCAATTGTGAGACGGCCAACCTGAACAAAACCATCCAGGCGGCCATGCGGCAAATTGACAATATCCAATTGATCGACCGGGAAATCGGATTGAACAATCTGCCGCAGCGTCTGCGTGAGATTGCCGAAGTCCGGTTGCAGCATCCCGACATTACGCTCACGGAACTGGGACAAATGCTTCCCGGTGGGAAAGTGAGCAAGTCGGCCGTCAACCATCGCTTGCGCAAACTGGACGAGATCGCGGATCGTCTCCGACGCAAAACGAGCGGGGAATAACGGAAAAGGTCGGGGGAAACCGCTTCAATACGATCTCAAAACCAACTGACCACAATATGTTTCCAAGGAGGAATATTATATGGTTGAAAAAAAAGTAGTTGTTCAATTGCGCACCGGTCTGCATGCCCGGCCGGCTGCAATGTTTGTGCAGGAAGCAAACAAGTACACCTCGGATATTTTTGTGACCAAAGGCGATAAAAAGGTGAACGCCAAAAGCATCATGGGTATCATGAGTCTGGCGGTTGCTTCCGGAACGGAAATCACCATCTCCGCTGATGGCGTGGACGCCGAGGAAGCGGTAAACGCATTGGCGGAAATCGTCAGCAAAGCGGATTGATCTGTCCCCCGCACCGATTACCACTTTGTAAGCAGTCAGCCCCACACCCATCAGGTGATGGGGCTTTTTTGTTCCTGTTTTCAAAATGGACTAAATATTGGTATGATAGGAAAAAGGATGAGGTTGGCGGGAGGCGAAAAAGATGAGGGTGCCGACAGTAGGTTCGGTGGAGTATATCCAAAATGAACCTTCAGTCTGGGGAGTGTTGTGGGCACCGGATCAGCAATGGGAGCGGATTCGGGTCAAGCCGGTGTTCGGTGGTGCACTGGCTATATTGGCTTTGGCGGAGACCTTGTCTGGTGCGTTGACGGGATCCTTCCTCAGTCACAATCCCGCTGTTGCCGCTTCATTATTGCAAGCGGGTTTTCCAAAAGCATGGATGAGCCCGTTTCTCGCATTGTTGATCGGATTGTTCAGTTTGATCGGCCTTTTGATGAACGCCTTGGTCACCAGTGTCCTGACTTGGTTGATGATGAAAGGGTTGGGGGGGCAGGGGACATTTCGTCAACTCTTTTCTCTCCAGACACATCTGTTGGTTCTTATGGTGTTGCAAACCGCTGTCGGTGCCATCGGGCTCCTGGTGACCGACGGTTGGTTGACAAAACCACCCTCCTGCTTGGCCGCTTACATACCGGTGGAAGGCGGATGGTCCGGGCTTTTGATGACACTGGACCTGTTCATGATCTGGCGACTGTTGCTGATGGCGCGGGGGATGCGGATGATCTGCCGATTGTCAGTCACCCGATCATGGATGGTTGCGTGTCTCCTATTTTTACTCGATATTATCGTCAATACGTTGTCCGCATCGTGAGCATCTGGATAACAGGAAAGAAGCATGAGAAATGGAACAGTCCGGCGCCCGTTGGTAGACCGCAGCATTGATCCTGCAGATGTAAATTTCCCAAACTGCTGAAACTCGCCGTTTCTGGTTCGCTCGTAATCAGTGGCAAAGCAAATGGTATCCTTGAGGACTGCAGAGAAATTCGGTCAAACCATCACGCTCCTTCCAACGCATGGCCATCATTTGCCACCGGATCTTCAACATCATGTGCTGTAGTTTTGTGACGGTTTCCATCATCGTTGTCATGTTCGGGTTGATGGGGGAATTGGGAATTGTGAGAAACAAAGACGACGTATCGACGGCCAGGATATGAAACAGAGAAAGATTGGGATCCATCACGCTTACGTTGCATCATGTGTCGATGGAGCACTTTTACATCAGCATCGGATAAAAAACCTGAAAAAGAGTTGCCAAAATGGACAAGGAAAACGAAAATGGAAAGGAAAGATGATTTGCCCGTAGAGATCGGGTAAAAGATAAAGGGAGGAAATCTCCCGAAACGACATTGAAGAAAGCAAGATAGGAGTGGAATGGCATGCCTTCCCATCAACCCCAGGTGGAACCGTTTGTGATGGTGATATTCGGAGCAACGGGGGATCTTGCCAGACGCAAGCTATTTCCGGCTTTATATGGCCTTTTCCGGGATAAAAAGCTTCATGAACGATTCGCAGTGATCGGCATAGGTCGCAGACCGATTACGATGGACGAATTTCGCGACACGGTGCGGAAGGCGATTGACGAGCATTCCCGTTTGGAACGGGAAGAAGCGGGTTGGGCCGATTTTGTTGCTCGTTTTTACTACCAGCCGCTCAATGTGAAAGATGTTTCCGCCTATGCTCAACTTGGCGGATTGATGGAGCGGTTGGAAAATGAATGGAATTTGCCCGGCAACCGGTTTTTTTACTTGGCCATGGCTCCCGATCTGTTCGGCACCGTGTCCACGAACCTGAAAGCGTCGGGATTGACAGAGACAACCGGATGGAAGCGGCTGATCATCGAAAAGCCGTTCGGAGAAGATTATGAGTCGGCCAAAGCATTGAACGATCAGATTCGGCAAACCTTTGCTGAGGAGGAAATTTACCGGATCGATCACTATTTGGGTAAAGAGATGATCCAAAACATCGAAGTGATCCGCTTTGCCAATTCCTTGTTCGAGCCGTTGTGGAACAACCGTTACATCGACAACATCCAGATTACCGCCAGTGAGACGGTCGGCGTGGAGGAGCGTGCCGCCTATTACGACAAGGCGGGAGCGCTCAGGGACATGGTACAGAACCATATTCTCCAGATGATCATGATGGTGGCGATGGAGCCACCCAGCCGGCTGGTACCGGAAGCAATCCATGCTGAGAAAGTGAAAGTGCTTCGTTCCTTGCGCCGCCTGACTAAAGACGAAGTGAATCAATACATGGTTCGCGGGCAGTATCAGGCGGGAGTTTTGGACGGGCGCCCGGTACCGGGTTACCGGGAGGAGGAGAACGTTGACCCTCATTCGCTTACGGAAACCTTTGTGGCCGGAGAGTTGTATGTAGACAATTTCCGTTGGTCCGGTGTGCCGTTTTACATCCGTACAGGCAAACGAATGGCGCAAAAATCGACGGAGATCGTCATTCAGTTTAAAGAGATGCCCAAAAACCTGTATTTCAACAAAAACGGCGATCTCGGGCCCAATCTGCTCGTCATCAGCATCAACCCGGTCGAAGGGTTGCATTTCGTGTTGAATGCCAAAAAGCCGGGTGCCGATAACGATGTGGTCCCCATCGCCATGGCGTTCTGCAACGATAGAGGCGGGTCGCCGGAAGCATACGAACGATTGATCGGAGATGCGATCAAAGGGGATATGACATTCTTTACGCATTGGGATGAAGTGTCACTGGCATGGAAATTCATTGATCCCATCCGGCGTGCGTGGGATCAGCAAGACGAGTCGACCTTGCATCCATACCGGGCTGGAACCTGGGGACCGGATGCGGCGCATCAGCTTCTGAGCAGAAGAGGCGCACGTTGGTGGCCGTCACGGAATCAGGGTACAATGCCCGTCATTCAAGGGAATCAGGCCATCGAAATCATCACGTGCAAGTAACCGGTGGAATCAGGGGGAGGTCTTTATGTACAAGGTATACGACGTGTCCGCGCCGATCTATGAAGGAATGCCCGTTTACAAAAACAAACCGGAGAAACAACCGAAAATCCGTGTGGTCCAAGACTTTGATACCGGCAAGGTGAGAGAATCCCGCATCGATTTGGATGCACACACCGGGACTCATGTCGATTCACCATTGCATATGGTGCCGGAAGGCGGCACGATGAAAACCATCCCATTGGACCGTTTGGTCGGACCTTGTCGGGTGTTGAACCTGACGCACGTGGAGGGTGGCATTACACGTGAGCATCTGGAGCCTCACGGTATCCGGCGGGACGATTTCGTCCTTTTCAAAACGCGCAACTCCATGGAGGATGCCTTCAACTTCGAATTTGTTTTCCTGGCCGAAGACGGTGCCCGTTACTTGGCTGAAATCGGTGTTCGCGGCGTCGGAATCGATGCCCTCGGGGTCGAACGCAGCCAACCCGGCCACCCCACGCATAAAACGCTGTTTGCTGCCAATATCATCATTGTCGAAGGATTGCGGCTCGCTGAAGTGAACGAAGGTGAATATTTCATGGTTGCCGCTCCGATCAAGCTGGTCGATACGGAAGCGGCCCCGGCCCGGGTCTTGCTGTTGAAAGGGTTGTCGTGGTAAAAACAGAAAAAATGATTCGCAACATCCCGCATCCGTCGCGGGATGTTTTCTTTTGGGAAGTAACAGCGCGAAATTGACACTTTAGGTTGTTGATCGGGAAAGCGAACGGTCTGACTCATCAGATGCAAACTCGATCACTTTGTCATCAGTCTCAAGCGCTATATCCGTGCTTTTTGGTAATACATTACGGAACTTTCTGGGTGGGGCGAACTTTGCTATCGCTTATCGCATAAGTTGAAACATCGGGTTTTCATCTTGAGTACAATACTCAACTTAGTCAAGATTCATGGTGAATTGGAGGGCGATAGCATGGACTTCGTTTCGTGTTTACACCGTTTGCTTCAGAATCTCCATCGTCCTGACATCTGGCGTCTTCGGCAAACGGTTGAACAGTTGGACTGTACACGGGAATGGATTGCCCAGTTGGTGACACAACCTCAGCCTCCCATGAGCTACGGAAGGAATGTCGTATTACGATCGGATCGGTTTGAAGCGATTGTGATTCATCTTCCTCCCGGGACGGAAACTCCGATCCACGATCACGGGAGCTCCATCGGTTGTGTCCGAGTGGTGGCTGGGACATTGGAAAACAGGGTGTTTACGTTGAAGCCGGGCGATACCGAACCGGTGTTGTCTTCAACCGGACGCCATCTGCCGGGGGAATATGTTGTGATTGGTCCTGGATTGATTCATGCCATGTGCAACGCAGGAGAGGAACCGATGATCTCATTTCACGTGTATACCCCATTGGAAAACACGAAGCAGTATCCGTAACGGGGTTCTTTCAGCCTGATTTCTGTCTCACGTATCCGACAGGTGCATCGCTCAACGTGCGAAACCAAGCAGTGATTTTCCTCATATTCTAAAGTAAAATGAGAATAATCTCGCGATTGCCAATTGATATTGGGGAGAGGTGGATGAGGGTGGAAGGCCCTGTCATGCAGGAACATGCCATCAAGAAAACGCGTTGGCCGCTGTGGATCGGGGTGGCCGCTTTAGCCGTCGCCGTCCTGATCGCCCTGGGGGTTGCGGTCAATGGATTGATCAGCGACGCATCCTCGTTTTTGGAGATGGAGCCGGGAGTGAAGCTGGCCAACGAGGTGGATGCCCACACACTGAAGACCCTGCAGCAGCGTCACCTGTTGCAACAGGGGGAAGAGTTGATCGCATATTATGACCGCTCATTGGATATGGATGATTCGGAAATCGCCCTGCTCACCTCCAACCGCCTGGTGTATGATCAACATGGTCGGATCACAGCCGTGCCTCTCACGGAGATCCGGGATATCACTTTTGGGCAATATTCGGACATCGACGGCAAATGGCAACGCATCGAAGTGAAATATCGGGATTTTCACCGTATGAAGGTCGAATTTGCGCCGTTGGAAGGCGGGGATGTGTTTTATCGGGCGCTCAAGGATGTGTGGCAGGCGAAAAAGCTGCAGTCGGCATCTGATGGAAAGGGAGGAGATGGACGATGAGTTGGACTGTGAGACCAATCGGAATTGTCCATTCCCCGATCAGTGAAGCAAGGGACGAAAATTGGGGATGCGTGGAGTCAGACATCGAGCTGTTCTCCCCATATGACCGAGGATTGAAGGGGTTGGAGGAATTTTCGCATCTATTGGTGGTCTTTTGGCTTCACCAGGCCGACTTTCATCCTGAACGGGACTTGATTCGCCGTCCACAGGGAAGAGCGGACATGCCGGATACGGGCATTTTTGCCCAGCGGGCCAAACATCGGCCCAATCCGATCGGGATCACCACGGTCTCCATCCTGGAAGTGGGGGACAACCGCGTCCGGGTGCGCGGGTTAGATGCGATTGACGGAACGCCGGTGCTGGATCTGAAACCGTTTGTACCCGCTTTTGATCAGGTGGAGGATGCCCGCACACCGGAATGGTTGGACAGATTGATGAAGGCATACTTTTGAGAAATGGGGTCAATGGAATAAGCGGCCGATCATGGACAACAGCATAACCAGGGCGATGACCATGCATAACCAGAATAATCTCCGTTCGTGTAGATCCCATTGGCTTTTCATAAGGACCTCCAGTCAACATAGTTCCCTGTTATTTTGTTCTAAACAGAAAAAAGAAAAGCCTCCCGAAGGAGGTCTACAAGAGATAGTGGTTTTTTGGGCGCGTAACCGGACGCGCCCTGTGGATTGATGCCGGTCATTTTGAGGAAGGTAAACTGGTGATCACGTGGTCGATCAGTCCATATTCTTTTGCTTCCTCGGCCGTCATGAAGTAATCGCGGTCCGTGTCCTGTTCGATTTTTTCCAGGGGTTGGCCGGTACGTTCCGCAAGAATCTGGTTGATTCGATCCCGCATTCTCAAAATGCGTTTGGCGCGGATTTCGATATCGGTCGCTTGCCCTTCGGCTCCGCCCAGCGGCTGGTGAATCATCACTTCGCTGTTGGGCAAGGCATACCGCTTGCCTTTGGTGCCTGCCGCCAAAAGGAATGCCCCCATTGAAGCGGCCATCCCGATGCAGATCGTTTGGATGTCCGCTTTGACATACTGCATCGTGTCATAGATGGCCATACCGGCAGTGATAGAGCCGCCCGGCGAGTTGATGTACAAATGGATGTCCTTATCCGGATCTTCGGCATCCAGGAACAACAGTTGGGCCACAACCAAGTTGGCCACTGCGTCATTGATCGGACTGCCCAGAAAGATGATCCGGTCTTTCAAAAGCCGGGAGTAGATATCGTAGGAACGTTCACCGCGGTTGGTTTGCTCAACAACAATCGGAATCAGGTTCATCCGTTGCTTCCTCCCTCATCGGTATGTTTCTCATTTCCATCATACTCCAAAGAACATCAAAGGTCAATAAAGGTCAAACAATCCTGTTCGTGAACATAAAAAGAAAAAGCAGCCGCATTCGGCTGCTTTGGTTTGGCGCGCCTACCAGGATTCGAACCTGGGCACCTGGTTCCGGAGACCAGCGCTCTATCCCCTGAGCTATAGGCGCATGTGCGAATCCATCGAGTGACAGCATACATTATATCGCAGGGTGTGGAATTTGACAAGACCCTCGGATGATTTCGCAATTTTCCAGCCTTAGCGGTGAATTTGGTTATTTCTCCATCTCTATTGAAAAAACGCAACTACCTCACGATATGTTACAATAAAAAGGAGAAAATGACCGACACACCATAGGACGTGTCTGATGAATCCAAGAGCTGGGTAAGCGGTGTCAGTGTATGGACCAGACACGAGTCGAATTTAACATCAAGTTATCGGTATTTGGCATATGATGTAACACGCGGAGGTGAGAATGAATGGCGCTGTCCATGGGTTACGGTTTGGTGCAGGAACAACGCATGAAATTGACGATGACGCCGGAGTTGCGCCAAGCGATTGAGATTCTGCAATACTCCGCGACGGATCTATTACATTATATCCAGGAACAATTGATTGAAAACCCGGTATTGGAAATCGACGAGACAGAAGAACGCGGCACCGAGGAGAAAAACAATTGGGACGTACAGGACCTGCGTGCGTGGGCACAGTATCTGAAAGCGCGGACGGGAAGTGTGGATCGCGAAGCAAAGGGAAATGAAACGGACCCGATCGCTCGGATTGCCTCCCCGGAACAAACGCTGACCGAGGTACTGGAAACGCAGTTGCGGTATTTGGCTCTGTCACCGATGGAACGGAAAGTGTGTACCTATCTGGTCGGCAATTTGGACGAAAAAGGGTATCTGGATATATCTCCTGATTATGTTTGTAAGCGCTTTAATATCGATGAAGACAAGGTGGAGGCTTGCCTGCGGGTGATTCATTCGCTCGATCCCGCCGGAGTCGGAGCGCGTTCGTTGGCTGAGTGTCTGCGTATCCAACTGGAACGGGACGAGGAACCAGATCCCATCGCATTGAAAATTGTCGAGTCTCACTTGCGAGATTTGGCTGAAGGCCGGATGAAAAAAATCGCACGTGCTCTCGACTGCGATATAGCCGTAATTCAGCGTGCGGTGGACCGCATCAAACGATGCAATCCCCGGCCTGGATTGGCCTATCATGCCGGCGAACCGCGGTACGTGGTTCCGGATGTGGTTGTTGAGCGAGTGGAAAATGAATATGTGGTGCTGGTCAATGACGGGTATGTGCCAAGGCTGACGGTAAGCAGGCATTACGAACAATTGCTTTACCAAGAAGATGACCGGAGCCGGCAGGCGACCCATTACCTGAAAAATTGGTTTCAATCAGCGATGTGGTTGGTCAAAAGTATCGAACAGCGCCGGCATACATTGGCCCGGGTCAGCAGCGTCATCGTCAAGAAACAACGGGATTTTTTCGATCGGGGTCTGGATTACCTCAAACCGCTTACCCTGAAGGAGATTGCGGATGAGCTGGGAATTCACGAATCCACGGTGAGCCGGGCGACTCAGCACAAATACATGCAGACACCACGAGGGTGTTTTCCTTTTCGGTTTTTCTTTCCATCCGGTGTTTCCACCGATTCGGGAGGGAATACCTCTGCGGAAAGCGTGAAAAATAAGATTGAACGGTTGATCGCGCAGGAAGATAAACGTCAGCCGTTGTCCGATCAGAAAATCGCCGATCTCTTGAAGGCGGAAGGAGTCCGGATCTCGAGGAGAACGGTGGCGAAATACAGAGAAGAAATGGGGATATTGTCGTCCACCCTACGCAAACGATACGAAAATTGATGATAGGCCGCTTCGCCTTGTCAAAACCGGGTTGTTTCGATACAATGAAGATGAACAGGCTGAAACCGGCCATGCTCTTTTTTTGCCGCGGATGGGACGCATTTTGCTACGAGGGACAAAAAATGTCCCGGGTGAGAAGATGGACCAACTGTTGCGGTTGCAGAAACAATTGTTACCCGATTTGTTGGAAGTCATGCGTAAACGGTACGAAATCATGCGCCACCTGCAGTTGATGCAGCCGGTCGGACGTCGTTCGTTGGCGGTGGCACTGGATACCACTGAACGAATACTGCGCTCCGAAGTGGATTTTTTACGGTCGCAGGGATTAGTGCGCGTCGATTCAGTCGGCATGAGCCTGACAGAGCGGGGGGCGGATTTGTTGTCCGAGATGGAGCCGCTCATCAAAGATCTGTTTGGACTCACCGATTTGGAAGTGCGCCTGGCTCGACGGCTCGGCCTGAAAAAGGTGGTCATCGTCCCGGGAGACGCGGATCAATCCGATTGGGTGAAAAAAGAAATGGGGCGCTCCGGTGCTCGGCTGTTGCGTCAGATGGCCCGGCCTGATCAAGTGGTAGCCGTTACCGGCGGGACGACGGTTGCGGCGTTGGCGGAGATGATGACGCCGACCCCGAGCCTGAAGTCTACCATGTTCGTCCCGGCGCGCGGCGGGTTGGGTGAGGCGGTCGAGTTGGAATCCAACTACATCGCTTCCTTGATGGCGAAAAAAACGGGCGGGGATTACCGGCTGATGCATGTGCCCGACCAATTGAGCGACGAAGCGCGAGAGATGTTGCTCCGAGAACCACATATTCAGGAAGTGATGGAGCTGCTGCGCAAAGCGCGAATTGTGGTGCACGGCATCGGTGAAGCGACGAAAATGGCGATCCGCAGAAAATCATCTCCGGACGAAGTGGCGCATATCCAGCACAGCGGCGCTGTGGGGGAAGCCTTCGGTTATTACCTCAACTCGAGCGGGGAGATTGTATCCCGGGTGCGCACGGTCGGTCTTCAGCTGGAGGATTTGGGCGAGATCGAATCGATCATCGCCATTGCGGGCGGCAGGAGCAAAGCACAAGCGATTGCGGCTGTGTGCCCTGCTGTGGGCAATGACGTCCTGATCACGGATGAAGCTGCCGCGCGCGCCATTCTGGAAGAAACCGAAGCGAGTGGAGAGGAACCATCCAATCAGAACGGTTCTTTTCACCAATAACACTAAGCTTAGGAGGGTTAACCATGGGCAAAACGAAAATTGCGATTAACGGTTTCGGACGCATAGGACGGGCAGTGTTCCGGAATGCGCTGAATCATCCGGACTTGGAAGTGGTGGCGGTCAATGACTTGACCGATGCCAAAACGCTCGCACACTTGCTGAAATATGACTCGGTTCACGGCAAATTGGATGCTTCCGTCGAAGTGACTGACGAAGGATTCGTGGTGGATGGCAAAACCGTACGGGTGATCGCCGAACGTGACCCGGCGCAACTGCCGTGGGGCGAACTGGGTGTTGATCTCGTCGTTGAATCGACCGGTCGTTTCACCAAACGGGAAGATGCGGCCAAACACCTGGAAGCCGGCGCGAAAAAAGTGATCATCTCCGCTCCGGCCAAAAACGAAGACCTGACCGTGGTGATGGGCGTCAACGAGGACAAATACGATCCGTCCGCTCACCAAGTGATCTCCAACGCTTCGTGCACGACCAACTGCTTGGCACCCGTGGTCAAAGTGTTGCATGAGCAGTTCGGTGTTCGTCGCGGGTTGATGACGACGGTGCACGCCTACACCAACGACCAGCAAATCCTGGATCTGCCGCATAAAGACCTGCGCCGTGCACGTGCAGCGGGTATGTCGATCATTCCGACGACGACCGGTGCCGCTGTGGCGGTGGCCAAAGTATTGCCCGAGCTGGCCGGCAAATTGAACGGTTTCGCGATGCGCGTGCCGACGCCGAACGTTTCCGTGGTGGACTTTGTGGCTGAGTTGGAAAAAGAAGTAACCGCCGAAGAAGTAAATGAAGCTCTGCGTCAAGCAGCCGAAGGTAAACTGAAAGGCATCCTCGGTTACTCCGACGAGCCGTTGGTATCCCGTGACTTCAACGGAGATACCCGCTCTTCGATCGTGGACGCCCTGTCCACCATGGTTCTGGAAGGCAACATGGTGAAAGTGGTCTCTTGGTATGACAACGAGTGGGGCTACTCCAACCGCGTGGTGGACCTGGCTGCGTATATTGCCAAGCGGGGACTCTAAGACTAGAATATAGGTGGAATTCGGGAAAGAGGAGAGTGGGAGCGGTTTTCTCTCCTCTTTCTCATGCCGAGGAGGATTGGCCCGGATGAACAAAAAGACGATCCGAGACGTGGATGTACGAGGCAAACGCGTTTTTTGTCGAGTAGATTTCAACGTGCCGATGGAAGATGGGCGGATTACCGACGATACACGGATTCGGGCGGCATTGCCGACGATTCGTTATCTGACGGAACAAGGAGCGAAAGTCATTCTCGCCAGCCACCTGGGCCGTCCCAAAGGCCAGGTAGTCGAAGAGTTGCGCTTGGCGCCGGTGGCGAAGCGGTTGGCTGAGTTGTTGGAAAAACCGGTCGATTATGTGAAGGAAACCGTTGGGGAAGAAGTGGAACGCCGGGTGGCAGCACTGAACGAAGGCGACGTGCTTCTGTTGGAGAACGTGCGCTTTGAACCGGGTGAAGAGAAAAATGATCCCGAACTGGCCCGCGCGTTTGCGCAACTGGCTGATCTGTACGTCAACGACGCGTTCGGAGCGGCGCACCGGGCGCATGCGTCGACAGCCGGGATCGCCGAACACTTGCCTGCAGTGGCCGGTTTCCTGATGCAAAAAGAGCTGGAAACGCTGGGACGTGCGCTGGAAGCACCGGAGCGGCCGTTTACAGCGATCATCGGCGGAGCCAAAGTACGAGACAAAATCGGTGTGATCGAAAACCTGTTGGAAAAAGTGGATAACCTGCTGATCGGTGGCGGTTTGTCCTATACGTTTGTCAAAGCGCAGGGATATGAAATCGGCAAATCCCTGCTCGAAGAGGACAAGCTGGATCTGGCCCGCTCCTTCATGGAAAAGGCAAAAGCCAAAGGAGTGCGTCTTCTGCTGCCGGTCGACGTGGTCGTGGCTGATCGGTTCGCTCCGGATGCCCGGGCGGAAACGGTGGCCATCGATGCGATTCCGGCAGACATGGAAGCGATGGATATCGGGCCGAAAACGCGGGAACTGTTTGCCGAAGTGGTGAAAAGCTCGCGACTGGTCATTTGGAACGGTCCGATGGGTGTGTTTGAATTCGACCGGTTCGCTCACGGTACCAATGCGGTGGCTCAAGCACTGGTGGATTCCGATGCGCTCACCATCGTCGGCGGAGGCGATTCGGCGGCAGCCATCGAGAAAGCCGGTCTGGCCGATCGTGTCAGCCACGTGTCCACCGGCGGTGGTGCGTCGTTGGAGATGATGGAAGGAAAAGCGCTGCCGGGAGTTGTCGCTTTGGACGATCGGGAATGATTGAAGTTTAAGGTTGTTGTCTTTCATACAAAGAAGGGTGACCATTTCCGTAACAGAAGTAGATACGGAAGATCTATTCGCAGGCTGGATATGGCAACCTCAAGTTGAACCGATAAGGTGGTGTGACTGGTGCGCAAACCCGTAATCGCAGGCAACTGGAAAATGCACAAGACCAGCGCGGAAGCCCTTGCGTTTTTCCGCGCATTGAAAGCGGCCAAAGAAACGACAGACGTGGAAACTGTGATCTGTGCGCCGTTCACGGCTTTGCCCGCTTTGGTGGAGGCGGCGAAAGACAGCGGTATCGGTATCGGTGCACAAAACATGCACTGGGAAGAAAAAGGAGCGTTTACGGGTGAGATCAGTCCCGTGATGCTGAAGGACCTGGGGGTGCAATACGTCATCCTCGGCCATTCGGAACGGCGTTCGTATTTCGCCGAGACGGACGAAACAGTGAACAAAAAAGTACATGCCGCATTTGCCCATGACTTGATTCCGATTGTTTGCGTCGGTGAAACGCTGGAAGAACGGGAAGCGGGGCAAACGAAACAGGTTGTGGGCCAACAGGTGGAAAAAGCGTTGGCTGGTCTCTCGAGTGAACAGGTGAAGCGCGTCATCATCGCATATGAGCCGGTGTGGGCGATCGGATCTGGCAAGGCGTCCACGGCTGACGACGCGCAGGAAGTGATCGGATTCATCCGCAAGATGGTGGCCAACCAATACGATCAGCAAGTGGCAAACGAAGTGCGCGTTCAATATGGCGGCAGCGTCAAACCGGACAATATCGGCGCGTTCCTGGATCAGCCGGACATCGATGGTGCATTGGTTGGCGGCGCCAGCCTGGAACCGGAGTCGTTTGACCGTCTGGTGACCGCGTCGGTACGGGGGGATCTCGCATGAGCCGGCGCAAACCGATTGCTCTCATCATTTTGGATGGCTTTGCCTTGCGCGACGAAGTGCATGGTAATGCCGTGGCACAAGCGAACAAGCCCAACTTCGACCGTTATTGGTCCACCTATCCGCATGCGACGCTTCGGGCGAGTGGAGAAGCCGTCGGTCTGCCTGACGGTCAGATGGGCAACTCCGAAGTGGGCCATCTGAACATCGGCGCCGGGCGAATTGTATACCAGGATTTGACGCGGATCACCAAAGCGATTGAAGACGGTTCTTTCTTTGAAAATGACGTGTTGCTGAGCGCTGTTCGCCATGTGAAGGAAAAAGGCACGCAACTGCACCTGCTGGGGTTGCTTTCCGACGGGGGCGTCCATTCCCACATCAACCATTTGTTTGCCCTGCTGGAGCTGGCCAAACGGGAAGGCGTGGACAATGTCGTCGTGCACGCGTTTCTTGACGGTCGCGATGTAGGCCCGGATACAGGCGTCACTTACCTGAAACAGCTACAGGATGTGATCGCGGAAAAAGGAGTGGGCCGCATCGCTACGGTGCAAGGGCGGTATTATGCCATGGATCGGGACAAACGGTGGGATCGGGTGGAGAAGTCCTACCGTGCGATGGTGTACGGGGAAGGACCGACACATACCGATCCGGTAGCCGCTGTGGAGCGGTCGTATCAGGAAGAGATCTATGACGAGTTCGTCGTTCCGACCGTGATCACGGACCAAGACGGCACTCCGGTAGCTCGGGTGCAGGACGGCGATGCCATGATCTTCTTCAACTTCCGGCCCGATCGCGCGATCCAGCTGTCGCAGGCGTTCACCCGTGACGACTTCGACGGATTTGACCGGGGAGAAGGACGACCGAACGGATTGCACTATGTGTGCATGACCCATTACAGCGAGACGGTCAATGGCGAAGTTGCTTTCCCCACGGTGGATTTGACGCGGACATTCGGCGAAGTGGTGGCCGAACACGGGTTGAAACAACTGCGGATCGCCGAAACGGAGAAATACCCGCACGTCACTTTCTTCTTTAGCGGTGGCCGGGAAGAGCCGTTCCCGGGTGAAGATCGGATCCTGATCCATTCACCCAAAGTGGCCACCTACGACCTGAAGCCGGAGATGAGCGCTTACGAAGTGACCGACGCCTTGGTCAAAGAGATCGAGGCCGGCAAACACGATGCCATCATCCTTAACTTTGCCAACCCGGACATGGTGGGTCACTCGGGCAAATTGGAGCCGACGATCCGTGCGGTGGAAGCCGTGGATGAATGCCTGGGCCGCGTGGTCGAGGCAGTACTGGCCCAAGGTGGTGTGGCCGTCATTACGGCGGACCATGGCAACGCAGACATGGTGCTCACGGCTGACAACAAACCGGTAACATCCCATACCACCAACCCGGTACCGTTTATCGTCACGGACAAAAACGTGAAACTGCGCCAAGAGGGGATTTTGGCGGATATCGCGCCGACTTTGCTGCATCTGTTGGGCATCGAACAACCGGAAGAAATGACCGGACGCTCGATGATTGAATCATAAAAGCCAATGCATCTATTCAAGGAGGAAGACGAAACATGACGAGAATCGTGGACGTATACGCGCGGGAAGTGCTGGACTCCCGAGGCAATCCGACCGTCGAAGTGGAAGTGGTGTTGGAATCGGGCGATGTGGGCCGTGCGATTGTGCCGTCCGGTGCATCCACCGGTGCTTATGAGGCTGTGGAATTGCGGGATGGTGACAAAGAGCGCTTTCTCGGCAAAGGTGTCCTGAAAGCTGTGCAACACGTGAACGAAATCATCGCTCCTGAACTGGAAGGTTGGGACGCTACCGACCAAGTGGGCATCGACAAACACCTGATTGAGCTGGACGGTACGCCCAACAAAGGGAAGCTGGGTGCCAACGCCATCCTGGGTGTCTCCATGGCCGTGGCGCGTGCGGCTGCAGAAGCACTGGGTGTTCCGTTGTACAACTATCTGGGCGGATTCAACGCCAAAACACTGCCCGTTCCGATGATGAACATCCTGAATGGCGGAAAACACGCTGACAACAACGTGGACATTCAGGAGTTTATGATCATGCCGGTGGGAGCGCCCTCCTTCCGTGAAGGTTTGCGCATGGGGGCCGAAATCTTCCACAACCTGAAGGCTGTATTGAAAGAGAAAGGCCTCGCCACTTCCGTCGGTGACGAAGGGGGCTTCGCGCCTAACCTGTCTTCCAACGAGGAAGCATTGCAAACCATTGTCGCAGCGATCGAACGGGCCGGTTACAAGCCGGGTGAAGATGTCCTGCTCGCTCTCGATGTGGCCGCGACCGAGCTGTACAAAGATGGAAAATATCATTTGGAAGGCGAAGGCGTCACCCGCTCCTCCGAGGAAATGATCGCCTTCTATGAGGAACTGGTTTCCAAATACCCGGTTGTCTCCATCGAAGACGGCTTGTCCGAAGACGATTGGGATGGTTGGAAACAACTGACCGAGCGTCTGGGCGGCAAAGTTCAGCTGGTGGGCGACGACCTGTTCGTCACCAACACCCAGCGCCTTGCCCAAGGTATTGAAAAAGGCGTGGGCAACTCCATCCTGATCAAAGTGAACCAAATCGGCACCTTGACTGAAACGTTCGATGCCATCGAAATGGCGAAACGCGCCGGTTACACCGCGGTCATTTCCCACCGCTCCGGCGAGTCGGAAGACACCACCATTGCCGATATCGCCGTGGCGACGGGTGCTGGTCAAATCAAGACAGGAGCACCGTCCCGTACCGACCGCGTGGCCAAATACAACCAGCTCCTGCGTATCGAGGATGAACTGGCCGAAACGGCGCAATATCCGGGCAAAACCGCGTTCTACAACCTGCGCGGATAATAGCATTGTTTCACCTGCCGCCGGCACTGACGCCGGCGGTTTTTTGCTGCCGAACATAAACTACAAATGGCCCCAGGTGTTACTGTATCCGGATCCATTGCAGACGTGCTTCCTTGATGGGACGGGGTCACCGTCCTGAAGAGGTGCGGATGTGGAAAACTCCATCACCAACTAGTGGGACTTCCCAATCCGCGCGCTATGGGTTTTCTTCATTTGGTACGTGTCTTTTTTTCCCACTCACCTTTATTGAAAACCCGCGTCCGATGTGGTACAGTATCCCCAGTGAGACTCGGGAGGTAGATCGGTGTGGAAATCGCAGCAAAGATTCTGTTGGCGATCGTGAGTATCGCATTGATCATCGTTGTTCTGCTTCAATCCGGAAAAAGTCCGGGCCTCTCCGGTGCGATTGGCGGTGGAGCGGAGCACCTGTTGGGAAAAACAAAAGCGCGCGGCATCGACGCACTTCTCAACAAAATCACCGTGGTGCTAGCGGTGTTATTCATCCTGCTCACTTTGTTGGTCGGATATTTTGTGAAATAACACCAAACATGATTTCCATCCACTGTGGGTACGATAGAAATAACAGATCAACAGCGGGTGTTTCCCAGCTGTTTTTCTTTTGAAGCCGCAAGAAGGAGCGTATGACGGTGGAAGGCTTTTTGCTGATCCATGGTTACGCCGGTACGCCGCATGACGTCCAACCTGTACTCGATCGTTTACAGGAACTGAATTTGCCCGTATCCGCTCCGCTTTTGGCCGGACACGGCGGTACGCGGAAAGAGATGCGATCGTCCTCTTGGCAGGACTGGATTCAAAGTGCCGAGGAAGCGTTGATCCAGCTTCGCCGAGAGTGCGATCCTGTCCATCTGGTCGGTTTTTCAATGGGAAGCCTTATCGCCATCGATCTGGCAGTACGGTATCCCGTTGGCAAAATGGCATTGCTCAGCCCGGCCGTCTTCTCCGTTAACACGCCGGAAATCGTCCGAGGTATGGCAGAAACGCTGAAAAGTCCGTTTAACAAACGCGCTCGGGCCTTGCCGCTCAAAGTCTACATGAGGCGCACCATGCGCTCTTCGTTTCGCTCCTTCGCTCAGTTTTTCCAACTGGTGGAACACGTTCGTCCCAAATTCCCTGAAGTGCGCATTCCGACGCTGATCATCCAGGGAGAGCGCGACGATGTGGTTAAGCCCAAAGGTGCGATCCATCTCTACCATGAAATCGGATCAGTCGAGAAGAAGCTGGTGCTATTACCACAATCCCGCCACCTGATCTGTCATGATTGCGAAGTGGTGGAGATGATGCGGGAAATTGAAACTTTTTTCGGACTGCCCTCGCGAAACCCGGAGCCGGTACAAGAACAAGCCTCCGTTTAAAAGGGGGCTTGTCAAATCGGCGACAAGGTTGTATAATCAATCTCGTCTGGTGGTGATAGTGGAGGGGAACCACCCGTTCCCATTCCGAACACGGAAGTTAAGCCCTCCAGCGCCGATGGTACTTGGGGCGGGAGCCCCTGGGAGAGTAGGACGCTGCCAGGCAAGTGAAGCGGTTCGCTGATTAAGCGAGCCGCTGTTTTTTTGGATGAAAACAAAAAATCCCTGTTTTGGATAAACACTCTTGCGTTTTTTGCGGTATGGATTTATATTGGAATCTGAACTTCATTCATTATTATCGAAAACGGTGGTCAAATTGATTAATACGATGATTGAACCACAACGAGAAGTGGATCCCGAAGAGATTCAGGAGAAAATCAGGCAATGCATCTGTCTGGAGCTGCTCGTCGCATTGCTGGATGAAGACAAGCCGCTGACCAGACCGATGCACACCGGATGGATTTTTGCGCAATTTATGGATGCGGTCATACAAACGATCCGGGATGACCTTTCAGCTATGAGAGAGGATTTGCAGTCCAAAGGCGTGGAAATTCTTTCTGTGACGCAGGACACGTTTGGCCGCACCGTCAAATTTGCGGTTGGCGGCCAAGTCTATGAACAGCGTTATCTTAACGAGTCTATCCGTGTGGAATGCGATGACTTGCTTCGGATGGTTCTGGGGCTGAAATAACGCCGGTAAAAAAGCGTTCCCGGTTTGGGAATGGAATTGCGACGATTTGACCTCACTGGGTTTCCCGGCATCGGTAGCGGTACGGAGAACGAGGTGTCGCATCCGTAGGTTATGATGGGAACCCGCCTCCCGCTTCCTCCCCCTCATTTTCCACTCCCGATACTTCACAGGATATTCCTAGGACCATTTTGCTTCTCAACATGAATCAATGAGAGCTTAACCGTAGGTAGTATATCTGTGTCAGGTTTGCTTGTGGTATCGTAAGGTTATCCGAATATCTTATGCATGGTAGGGAATGAATGAAAATATGAAAGCGGGAGGTTGTCTGAATGAAAATCGTCCGTCGTTCTCCGGATCCGTTTTTTTATGAAGGTGGGGAGATCGGCGTATTGTTGATTCACGGATTCACCGGAACACCGTCTGAATTGCGCCCGATGGGGGAATATCTGAAAGAGCGGGGATACACGGTGCATGCACCGCTTTTGGCCGGGCACGGCACGACTCCGGAGGAGATGGCCTGCACGACATGGGAGGATTGGTGGAACAGCACAGTAGAAGGATACCGGCGTTTACGGGAGTCGGGAGTTCGTCGCGTGTTTGCCGCAGGTTTGTCGATGGGTGGTGCACTGGTACTCAACTTGGCACGACAATATCCACTCGACGGTGTGATCGCGATGTGTGCACCCGTTTACCTCAAAGACAAGCGAGTTCACGCCGTCAATCTGATTCGCTGGGTGATGCCATACCAGATTCGGCGTGGAACCAAACCGGCGCACATCGAGGAACACTTGGTTCCTTACGATCGCACGCCGCTCAAATGCGTTTCCAGCCTGCAACGTCTGATCCGCCACGTACGCAGTCATCTGCACGAAATCCAGGTACCTACCCTTGTCGTTCAGGCGGAACAGGATGAAACGGTGGAACCACGAAGTGCCCACTATATCTATGAAAAGATCGGTTCTGCTGTCAAACATCTGAAATGGTACAACAAGTCATCCCACATCATCACACTCGACCGAGAACGGGAACATTTGTTTGCTGATGTGGATGCGTTTATTCAAGAAGTGGACAAATCCATATCCACAAGGGAGAGAGGAAAGGGGTTTTGATGTGATCGAAGAACAAGAGATCTTGACATTCATGAAAAAAAAGGCGTACAAACCGCTTACATTCATGGAATTGGTCGAAGCATTTGCGATCGATGAGGAAGAGATCGAGGCGTTTCGATCTTTGGTCGATCAAATGGAACAAGAAGGCAGAATCGTACAGACTCGATCCCGGCGGTACGGGGTGCCCGAGCGGTTTAATCTTGTGCGTGGAATACTGCAGGGACATCCCAAAGGGTTCGGTTTTGTCGTGCAAGACCGGCCCAACGCACCGGACATCTACGTTCATCCCAACGACATGAACGGGGCGATGGACGGCGATACGGTACTCGTCCGCCTACAGGGGAAACAAGCACGGAATATGCGGCCTGAAGGGGAAATTGTCCGTATTTTGAAACGGGGTCGTACTGTCGTGGTGGGAACGTTCACCAGCCCATCCACACACTTCGGGTTCGTCATTCCCGATGATAAACGCCTGCCGACAGACATTTTCATTCCCCCGGAGGCACGAAATGGTGCCAAACAGGGGGACAAAGTGGTTGTCGAACTGCATCACATTCCCGACAGTCGTTTCACCGCAGAGGGTGTGGTCACGGAAGTGCTGGGTCACAAAGATGATCCAGGTGTCGATATCCTCTCCATCATTCGCAAATACCAACTGCCTGAGGCTTTCCCTGAAGAGGTGCTGGCCGAGGCCGAACAAATCCCCACCGAAATCGATCCGGCGGAAATCGAGGGAAGGCGGGATCTGCGCGACCGTACGATGGTGACCATCGACGGGGAAGACGCCAAGGACTTGGACGACGCGGTGTCAGTGGAACGCCTGCCCAACGGCAACATCCGCCTTGGCGTTCATATCGCCGACGTCAGCTATTATGTGAAAGAAGGGAGTGCGCTCGATCGGGAAGCCTATGCCCGTGGCAACAGCGTCTATCTCGTGGACCGGGTGATCCCCATGTTGCCGCCGCGGCTGTCCAACGGCATCTGCAGTCTCAACCCTCAGGTGGATCGTCTGACACTCACCTGCGATATGGAAATCGACCCGGATGGCAATGTCGTCAGTCATGAGATCTATCCCAGCGTCATTCGTACGAACGAACGGATGACCTATACCGCTGTCAAACGTATCCTGGAGGACGAAGATCCCGAGCTGATCGCGCGTTATGAGCCATTGGTGGACGATTTCCGCTTGATGGCCGACCTGGCCCGTACTTTGCGTAGAAAGCGGCTCAAACGGGGCGCCATCGATTTCAATTTCACGGAAGCCAAAATCAAGGTGGACGAAAACGGAAAACCGGTTGAAATTGTGAAACGGCCACGTACGATCGCCGAGCAGTTGATCGAGGAATTCATGCTGTGCGCCAACGAAACAGTGGCGGAGCATTTTGCCTGGGCGGATATCCCGTTTTTGTACCGGATTCACGAAAATCCGGATACGGAGAAACTGCAGGCGTTTTACGAGTTCATCACTCATTTCGGCTACAGTGTCAAGGGACGGGCGGATAAAGTGAAACCCCGCGCGCTCCAGGAGTTGTTGGAGAAAATCAGTGGCAAACCGGAAGAGACGCTGATCAGCACCGTCCTGCTTCGTTCGATGAAGCAAGCGCGTTACGCCGCGGAATGCACGGGCCACTTCGGGTTGGCGGCAACGTTTTACTGCCACTTCACCTCACCGATCCGGCGGTACCCCGATCTGGTCATTCACCGTATCATTCGGGAAGTACTGGCCAATGGGACGTTGTCCCCCGAGCGGATGAACCAGTTGAAAGACAAACTGCCGGATATTGCCCAGCAATGCTCAGTTCGCGAGCGCATCGCCGTTGAAGCGGAGCGGGAGACGGACGATCTGAAAAAAGCCGAGTTTATGCTGGACAAAATTGGACAGGAATTTGACGGCATCATCAGCGGTGTCACCTCGTTTGGCATTTTCGTTGAATTGGACAACACCGTCGAAGGACTGGTGCACATCAGCTACATGACCGACGACTATTATCACTACGATGAAAATGCCTATTGCTTGATCGGGGAGCGCACGGGGAACATTTTCCGCATTGGAGACCGGGTTCGCGTTCGGGTGGTCGGTGTCAACATCGACGAGCACAAGGTGGACTTCGAGCTGGTGCCGGACTGGGAAGACGGCGGGCTGTTCCAACGAAGCCCCAAACGCAGAAAGCGCAGGAAAGAGACGGATTCGGAGTCGAGAATGCGCAAGGGAAAGAAGAAAAAGAAAGCCAAAAAAGCGGAGGCGAAGGGGAAAAAGAAGAAGCCCTGAAGTAGTCGTTTCTGGTTTAGCGATGTCATGACCCTGATACGGACAAAATAGATATCGACCGGAATGACGGAGAGTACCTCCCCGTTGTTCCGGTCTGTTCGGGGGATGCTTTGATCTTCCTGCGTTTAAAAAAGAGTTGACGATTCATCGGATTGATTGTTACAATGATAATTGCTACTTTTTCATGCGCGCAGGGGGTGAGCACAATGCCGAAAAAAGGTACAAAAGTGATTGCACGCAACAAGAAGGCGACCCACGACTACCACATCGAGGAGACGCTGGAAGCAGGCATTGTCCTCACCGGTACCGAGATCAAGTCGATCCGGCAGGGCCGGGTCAACCTGAAGGACAGTTACGCGCGCATCAAAGACGGGGAAGTGTACGTGGTCAACATGCATATCAGCCCGTATGAGCAGGGCAACCGTTTTAACCACGATCCCACCCGGGAGCGCAAATTGCTCTTGCACAAGCAGGAAATCAACAAATTGATCGGTCTTACTCAGCAAAAAGGGTATACGCTGGTGCCGTTGGATATTCACTTGCGTAACGGTTTTGCCAAAGTGGAGTTGGCGTTAGCCAAAGGGAAGAAACTGTATGACAAACGCGCTGCTATTGCCAAACGCGATGCCGAGCGCGAGATTCAGCGACAATTGAAGGAACGTATTCGGGGTTAACAAAAAAATTATTCCAAAATCAAATTTCCCCCTTTACAAAGGGTAAAATCGGTGATAATATAAGTAACTGTCAAGGCCGTAGAAGCTTGGCCAAAACAAAGCTGACTCGTCGGAATCCTGGGGGCGTTTTGGGATTCGACGGGGATAGATCGAGCGTTAGCTGCGAGCCGAGGGGTTGCGTCCTTCGTAAAAAACGCAAGGCCAAATGTAACTGGCAAACAAGAAAACTACGCTCTGGCTGCTTAATTCCAGCCAGGATCCACTTCACCATCGCCCGTGTGGTGAAGCTGGGTCTCAAATTCAGCGGGCTAGCTAACCGGAGTCGTCACCGGCCGGTTGGCGAAATCTAGGTGACTGGTCCGTAGGAACGCCTGTCACTGGGCAGTCCGACGGACGAGATCTCAATACAGTGACTACGCTCGTAGACGCTGACGCGGCGATATCTTCGGACAGCGGTTCGACTCCGCTCGCCTCCACCAAATGCATATGCTGATGTAGCTCAGTTGGTAGAGCACTTCACTCGTAATGAAGGGGTCGGGGGTTCGAGTCCCTCCATCAGCACCACTTGAAAAAAGAACAGGTGACAACCTGTTCTTTTTTAGTTATATTCACTTTAAAATCAATGTCTGGTTACGTCTTGGACTTTCTTTCTAGGCATCTAAAGTTCCATTCGCATAGGTTTCTTGCACCATAACTTTTCGTTAGCCACTAAAGCTCGCCCAAACAAGCTCTTGGGTGGGCTTTTTTAGTTATGAAAGGTATTTAAGGTTACAACATAGTTCAGTTAATTGATTTTTCGATAGTACGATCTCAATATCCACCTGACAATCTACTGTTATCCGGCAATTGGATCGGTTCCTCGGGGAATACGGAAGTGTTTTTTGAAACCTTCCCGTGGTTTACATGGGCGTGGTATCGTACACGTCAAAAAAAGAGAGATCGGTATCGGGTCAGCTTCAGGGAGGGGAAGACCGCTTCTATACTTACGAAGAGACAGGTGGTCGATCTGTTGAACCAGCTGAAAGATCGGAAAACCTATCTGATCCAGCAGGCGGTTCAAATGAAATATGGAAAAAGTCCCGTCGACTTCCGTGTGTACATGCAAAAAGACAGCCGGCAACAATGGACCTGTAAAGGGATGGTCGCTCGGATTGCCAAAGCAGGTAGCATCGTCACCAACCTAGGATACTTGGACCGGTTGATGTACCCTGACGAGGCCATCCAGAAGGTTTACCAGCTCAACCACGATGAAGCGAAAAGCCTCGAAAGGCAAATTCGCGAGGTTTGCTGTAACGTCTGCAATACCCTGGACCGTTTGTCCGTTGGATTATATGGGGACGTGGCGATCGACCCGACGGTTGATAGAAACAGAAAAGTCTGGATCCTGGAGATCAACAAAAAATACGGTTGCAAATTCCTGGAACTGTTGGGTGACACCCATCTCCTCCGCGAAATTTTGACCGGCCCCCTCAAATACGCCAAGGCACTTGCCGGTTTCCCGGATTGAGAAGAATTCTCGGAAGATCGTTCAACGTCAGTAATAGCGGTTTCGGGCCAAGATAGTCGGATGTTGGACCAGATTCTTGCTTCTGAGTCCGATAATTCAGCGAAAGCACCCGCCATTGCTGACAAAGGGAAAGACGATCTGTCTGTTGAACCATCTGCAAATCTGGAGAATCAATCGGTATCAGTCGATCCCCAAAAAGGGGATCCCCCGAATAGGAAACTTCGACCGGTTGCTGCACGCAGTGGCAATCCGCTTTCGAACCGACCGCGAAGTGAAGAGTCTCGATCCGTATATCCGTTGCGACTTTTACGACGGTCTGGGTCCACTGTTCGGGGTATGGATGTTCGCGCCGCAATGCGTCTGCACAGGGGAGATTGTAAGAATAACCAAATAATGCCATATTCTCATCAACCCGATAAACCTCGACCGTTTGCCTTAGGCAGTGGCGGTCCTCTTTCGGGCCAATCGCGACGAAGCGAAAAGACTGAAAACGTAAATTCACGGAGTACTTTACGACATCATTCATACCCTGCACCACCGCTGATTATCCATGAGTCTGTATGGGCGCCGGGTAGTCGATCAGGTTATTGATAGCACGAATCTTGGCGATAACATGCGACCTCCTTTTTCCAGAGGTTGTTCCTTGCGGTTAGAGGATGCATGGCAGAGCACTACACTCGTAATGAAGGGGTCGGGGGCGAGTCCCTCCATTCAGCACCAAAGCCCATACTACTAATCGGTAGGATGGGTTTTTTATTTTTACATTCAGCGGCTTGGAATGATGAACAACGCGATATGGGACAGGTGCAATTAAACTATGCTTACATAATTAAACAATATATTGAAATTTGATAAAAGATTGTTCCGCGCATTCTAAGTGTTATGTGAATAACTGTGTCAAAGCGAATTGTCCACCTAAAAACTTTAGGGAAGGGATTTTATTAGTTAGCGTAGAATTCAACAATAGCAACCACTTTGAGAGGAGTAATAGATATGCCTAATCCCGAAAGTTTACTTACACTGGATTTTTTTTCGCCCGAATTCAAGTCTAATGCTTGGAAGGTGTACCGGGAACTGCGGGAAAGGGGAGCGATTCACCGCATCCGGATGCCCTGGGACGAACCGGCTTGGCTCATCGTCCGTTATGATGAAGCTCAGGCGGCACTGACAGAGAAACGATTGCTCAAAAATGTGAAACTATTCCAGGGTAAAGAAATATTGCGCCGACTTACTAAGGAATTACAAATATTTGTGCATCATATGCTCTCATCTGACCCACCGGATCATACACGCCTTCGGAATCTGGTGCAACAGGCTTTCACCCCCAGGATGATTGAACGAATGAGAGAACGCATCGAGGAGATTGCGGAAGATTTGCTGGACGCTATTGTCAGTTCACCGGGCAGGGAGGTGGATCTGATCCGAGATTATGCATTTCCCCTGCCCATCATTGTTATCAGCGATATGCTGGGTGTCCCGCGGGAAGATCGCGATCGATTTCGGGAGTGGTCCAATGCGGTTGTCTCCACGATCAACCGGCCGGAGGGGTTTGAAGAGATCCGTTCCCAGATGAAAGACTTTCAAGACTATCTGGGAAGGCTTTTCGAAGAACGCCGGCGTAATCCCCGGGAAGACCTGATCAGCGGCTTATTGGCGGCGGAAGAACAAGGGGACCGTCTCAGTGAGAAGGAACTTTACTCCATGGTGTTTCTGCTCATCATCGCGGGACATGAAACCACCGTCAACCTGATCGGAAACGGTGTCCTCGCCTTGCTGCAACATCCGGAGCAAATGGCACTTTTACGTAGGGAGCGACAACTGATCACGACCGCGGTGGAGGAAATCCTGCGTTACTACAGCCCTGTGGAGATGTCGACCAACCGATGGGTCGGTGAGGATTTTTCCTTCGGGGGACAATCATTTCAACACGGAGACCTGGTCCTGGTTTCCATCGGTTCCGCAAACCGGGACGAACGCCGTTTTCCTGATCCCGATGTTTTTGACATCACCCGCGAGCCCAATCCCCATATCGCTTTCGGCAAGGGTATCCATTATTGTCTGGGAGCTCCTCTCGCCAGGATGGAGGGGCAAATCGCCATCTCTCGCCTGCTCGACCGTCTGCCGGAACTACATCTGGATCTGGACGAGAAATCCCTTCCCTGGCGTGAGGATTTCCTTATGAGAGGATTGATGCGATTACCAGTCCGATTTTGAGGAAAAAAGTCGCCGGAGAACCCGGTGACTTTTCTTCGTCGAAGGTCTCAACATTGTATGAACAGAGGAGATACGATTGATCCATTACGGACTGTTTGACGGAATAACAAGGTTTATTCGTTTCCCTGTATTTGTTTTTGATTTTGACAATGGAGGTCATTCAGATGGCAAAGGCGCTTTTGGTCAATTTTTCCGGAGAAGGCCATATCAACCCGACGGTGGGACTGGTTGAAGAATTGATCCGTCGGGGTGAAGAGGTAGTCTATGTCGGCGGGGAAAGGTTCAGGGAACGGATTGAAAAAACCGGCGCTGACTTCCGAGGGTACCAGGAGCCTTTCTTGGCCAACTCCCCTCGTTTCCAATCGGATCAGTTGCAGGAGAAGATGCGGGAAATGTTTCCGAAAATGCTCGATTTTATGGAGAGAATCACTCCGGAGATCCTTGAAAAAGTGAAAGGAGAACAGTTTGACTATTGTCTGTATGATATGATGTTTATTCCGGGAATGATCATAGCCCAAGTGTTGGGCCTGCCCCGCATTGCTTTCTCCACCACTTTCGTTTGGAAGGAAATACCCCGGTTCGGTAGGGAGCGAGCGGTAAGCCTGTTGGAAGGGATGAAAAAACTCACACAAAAAATGGCGGATCGGTATGGTGTTGATTTGAACCCGGGCAATTTTCCTTCATTCGGAGATATGACGCTCGTATTTACATCCCGGTATTTTCACCCGGATGCGGAAGCATTCGACGACAGCGTCAAATTTGTCGGTCCGTCGATCGCCCCGCGAAAAGATTGCGAAATGTTAGATATCCACATCGGCAAACAGGGTGACCGTCGTGTCATCTATATATCCATGGGTACGATTGTGAATTATCAGGTTGAACTATACCGCAAGTGCATAGAAGCATTTCGTGATCTGGACACTACGGTGATTCTCTCCATCGGCCAACATACACCAATGGAGGAGTTGCTTGAGATTCCGGACAACTTCATCGTTCGCCGTTATGTTCCGCAATTGGAGGTGTTGAAGCACGCCGATCTGTTTATCACCCACGGTGGCATGAACAGCACCAACGAAGGCTTGTACTACGGTGTTCCGCTGTTGATCATCCCCTTGGTGAACGATCAACCCCTTGTTGCAAATCGGGTGAAAGAGCTTGGAGCGGGGATTGTACTCGACCCTTCAACGGTGACGCCGGCGGTACTCAGAGAATCAGCGGAAAAAATCTGGGCGGACCCGCGGTTTGCCCAAAACAGTCGGCTCATCAGTGAAACGTTGCGAGAGGCGGGAGGGTATCGCCGAGCTGTGGATGAGATTTTGCGTTTTATAAAGAGCGAGCGGGAAAACCCAGCCCTTCAGGTTTGGGATGAAAGCGAGCGTCGGACGAGGGAGGGCTTAAGCCCTTTTGCAAGTCCGACAGAATTTTGGTACAATTAAGCAGAGAAGTGCGAAAACACTTAAAACTACTTTGCGAGCGAAATCTCGATAAACTAAAATCACTAGGCTTGGACGAAGCCATCGTGGATGGATGTGGGTTGCCACGCCAGATGAAGCGAGAAGCCCACGGCTTTAGCCGTGTGGGGCAAGTCACGAATAGCCGTCAGACTGTTCACGAGTCCATCGATAACCGGAAATAGGCATCCATCGGCACATTTGCGAAAGAAGGTCAGGGCTTCCCCTGTCCTTTTTCTTTTCCGTCATGACAAAATCGTACGGCTGTGCATGATATATTATAAATAGTCAGATTAGTAATAAATTTAAAATCAACTGCCATATCCATTGAAGTCGCTGTTATCCCAACCTTAAACGAAAGGAACGCGTGTTTCAGAAGCTGAAGGAATGGCCGACGGATGAGGGGATGAGTGCGGGTCACCATCAGAGATTTGGCTGCCGAGTTTGTTGATTTGTATGAAACATTCCTTCATGGGAGGATGAAAGTATGAAAGGCATTAAAATCGTCACCATCGGCGGAGGATCGAGTTACACCCCGGAACTGGTGGAAGGGTTGATCAAACGGTATGACGAATTGCCGGTACGGGAACTGTGGATGGTCGATATCCCGGAAGGGAAAGAGAAGTTGAATATCGTGGGCAATCTGGCCAAACGCATGGTGAAAAAAGCCGGGGTTCCTATTGAGATCCATCTGACGCTGGATCGGCGTGAGGCGCTTCGGGGTGCCGATTTCGTCACTACCCAATTGCGTGTGGGATTGTTGGATGCGCGGGCTTTGGATGAAAGAATCCCGTTGAAGTATGGTGTCATCGGTCAGGAGACCAACGGACCGGGCGGGCTGTTCAAGGCGTTACGCACCATTCCGGTCATTTTGGATATTTGCAAGGATATGGAGGAACTGTGCCCGGACGCGTGGCTGATCAACTTTTCCAATCCCGCAGGCATGGTGACCGAAGCCATTCTCCGTTACAGCAACATCAAAAAAGCGGTGGGACTGTGCAACGTTCCGATCGGCATGCGGATGGGCGTAGCCAAACTGCTCGACGTGAGCCCGGATCGCGTGCATATCGATTTCGCGGGACTCAACCACATGGTGTTCGGGTTGGATGTGTATCTTGACGGTGAAAAGGTGACGGATCGGGTGATCGATCTCATCACCAGCGGTGAAAAATCAAATGTCACCATGAGCAAGATCGTCGATCTCGGCTGGGAGCCCGATTTTATCAAAGGCCTGGGAGTACTGCCTTGCCCGTACCACCGTTATTATTTCCAAACGCAGAAGATGCTTGAAGAAGAGCTGGCTGCGGCAAAGGAAAAAGGAACCCGTGCCGAAGTGGTCAAAAAGCTGGAAGCGGAACTGTTTGAACTGTATAAGGACCCCAATCTCGCGGTGAAGCCGCCGCAATTGGAAAAACGGGGCGGTGCCTACTACAGTGATGCGGCCTGCAACCTGATCAACTCCATCTACAACGATAAACGCGACATCCAGCCGGTCAACGTGAGAAACAACGGAGCGATCGTCGGCATCCCGGATGATTCCGCCGTTGAGGTCAATTGCGTGATCACCAAAGAGGGGCCGGTACCGATCTCCGTGGGAGAATTGCCCGTTGCGGTCAACGGTCTCGTCCAGCAAATCAAATCCTTTGAACGCGTGGCTTGTAAAGCCGCTGTTACGGGAGACTATCGCACGGCGCTGGTGGCGATGACGATCAATCCGCTCCTTCCTTCCGACACGATCGCGAAGCAAATTTTGGATGAAATGTTGGAAGCGCACAAACCATATTTGCCCCAATTTTTCCAAGAGGCACAGTTTTCCTGATTCATCCGTTCCCGGGGATTTCTCCGGGAACTTTTTTGTTGGAATCGGGATATACTGAAAGCGGAAGCCATTCCATCTGACATTGACGTTTTTCGATTGGTTTACGGGTACCCGAAAAAAAGTGCTTGACTTTCTCATGGACATGTTATAAACTAATCTTCGTCAGCGGTTGAGACAAATTCAAAACACGGGGCTGTAGCTCAGCTGGGAGAGCGCTACACTGGCAGTGTAGAGGTCGGCGGTTCGAGCCCGCTCAGCTCCACCAAAACAAAAAACCCTCGAGTCGATCGAGGGTTTTTTGTTTTGCACGATTTATTCCTGTGGTTGTTTCGCTTTTCGGGGCAAATGATTGGCTTCTGTACCCCAACGCGTATACTCTTGAAACAACCAATTTCTCAGCCGCTCCAAAACATACTCCCACCAATTCTTGACAAAAGCCATATGAATCCCCCTTTTTGGTTATGCCAAAATTATTTTTTGTGTTTGCGTGTATATTGAGTAATCCATTTTTTTCTATTCGCATCATCGTGATGATAATAAAGAAGCGCTTCAGGAAATGAAAAAACTGTAAAATGGATTTTCCCGTGAATTGTACATACTGGATGATGGAGATTTGTTCACGGGAGGACGGCGAAGTGTCTGTCGGGGTGTCTGTAGAGAACTATGAGGACAGGCTATGTACATGGGATGGGGTTCATCTTCGGTATCGGACGTGGCTTCCTCATGAATCCCGCGGTGTCGCGGTGTTGGTACATGGTGCGGGTGAGCACTTGGGATTATACGAACATTTGGGGGAAAGGTTTATTCGGGATGGATTCGGTTTGGTTTTGTATGATTTGCGAGGATTTGGCTGTTCTGAAGGAAGATGCGGTCATATCACACATTTTCATGAATACCTGAATGATCTGGACCAGCTGGTGCATGTATTCAGGAAAAAACTGGGAAATCGCCGTATTTACTTGATCGGACACAGCTTGGGAGGGTTGATCGTTGCCCGTTATGTCCAACACCGGCCTGATCATGTCGACGGTATTGTTTTATCCGCTCCTGCTCTAGGTTTGCGGATTCACGTCCCGATCTCTGTGAAGCGGTTGATCTCCATCATCAGCCGGGTAGCGCCTTCATTCAGTGTCAATCCATATGGCTTGATAAAAAAAGCGCAACGCATTCCGAGGCTGAAGTCGTTTGTGACCTATAATGTTCAAACCAAGTTGGTAGACCCGTTGATCCCCCTCAAATATTCCTTCCGTTGGATTCAGCAGCTGCTTGTCCAAACTGAAGAAGCGTTGCAAAACGTGGCCAGAATCACCGTTCCCACCCTGTGTATCTGTGGTAAAAATGATACCTTGATCCCTGAGGATATCGTTCGCCAGTTTTTTGACTCGTTAACAGTAAAGGAAAAAGAGTGGCTCCTTCTCCCCGAATTCGGGCACCGTATCCTTCACTCCGAACAATCCACTTCGGTTATTGACACTTTGATCGGCTGGCTGAAACGGCAGGAGCAAGTAGCTATTCGGGGATGACAGTATAAAAGTCGGGTGACCGAAGTCCAGCAAAACAAATTCAAAAATTGAGCCCATATTGCCACTCGTGAAACGGGTGGCTTATTTTCATGCCGATGTTATGATTGTTGCTTGATTTGTCGATCAAGACGTAAAATTCCGTTTTGAATTTTTCTTTTGGGGAATAAAGGTGATGAGGCTATGGCTATGGAGCCCCTCATCAGCGAGAGGGAGAAGCGATCGATCTATCCAAAACAAAGGGGGAAGCTTGGTGTCAAAGAAACGTTTTTTGAACGTCGTCATATTGCTGGTTTTCATCGTGTCTGCAACGGCATGCGGGCTTAATTTTGGATTGCATGGCCAGGATACTCTCAAGCGTGCGAAAGAAGAGGGTGTTGTCACAATCGGGTTCGCCAATGAGAAACCTTATGCTTACAAAGATGAAACTGGTAAAGTGACGGGAGAGGCCGTCGAGGTTGCACGCTCTGTTTTTAAAAGAATGGGAATTAACGAAATCGAGCCGGTTTTGGTGGACTTTGGATCATTGATTCCCGGATTAAAATCAGGTCGTTTTGATGTCATTACCGCAGGGATGTACATTACACCGACTCGTTGCAAAGAAGTGGTGTTTGCCGACCCTGAATACAAAATCGGGGAAGCTATCGCTGTGAAAAAAGGCAATCCGAAGAATCTTCACAGCTATAAAGACATTGCCGCCAATCCGAAAGTGAAGGTCGCCGTAATGAAGGGGGCGGTTGAAGTTAGTTATTTGCAGAAATCAGGTGTGAAAGAGAATCAAATCATCATCGTTCCGGACCAGCCTTCCGCGATCTCCGCATTGGAATCCGGACGGGTGGATACGATCACGATGACCGGTCCTTCTTTACGGGCCATGATGGAATCTACCGGTGCCCAAGATATCGAGGAAGTGAAGGACTTTAAACAGCCGATTGTGGACGAAAAAAGTGTACTGGGATATGGAGCGGCTGCCTTCCGAAAAGAAGATAAACAATTTCGCGATGCCTTCAGTCGAGAATTGGCGGAAATGAAAAAGTCCGGTGCATTATTGAATGTTCTCGAGCCGTTCGGATTCACTGAAGAGAACTTGCCCGATAAAAAGGCTGAAGAACTGTGCAAACCTTAAGTGTCCGGCAAAAATCTGATTGATGCGAGACACACTTTTGTTTGAATCGTAACAGGAAAGGATGTGATTTCGATCGGGGTCTTCGAAAAAATATTGCCAGCTTTGCTGCAAGGGCTTGGAATTACGGTTCAGCTGACGATCTATTCGGCCATATTGGCCTTTTTCGTCTCCTTTTTAATAGGATTCGGACGCCTGTCGAGATTTTATCCGATCCGAGTGGTGTGCAGTGTTTTTGTTGTAGTTTTCCGCGGGACCTCTTTGCTCGTTCAATTGTTTTGGCTTTATTTTGTCCTGCCGCAGCTTGGCATCTGGTTACCGGCGGATTTAGCGGGTTTGCTCGCACTCGGTCTTAACGCTGGGGCGTATGGATCAGAAATCGTCCGCAGCTCGATACTGGCTATCCCCAAGGGGCAGATCGAGGCGGCTATTGCGCTGAACATGACACCGGGGCAAAGGATGCGAAGTGTGATCCTGCCGCAGGCGTTTCGGATCATGTTACCATCTTTCGGTAATCTCCTCATCGAATTGTTGAAAGGAACCTCCTTGGTTTCCTTGATTACGATTTCTGATATGACATTTCAAGCGACAACCTTACGGACAAATATGAATCAGCATACCCCTGAAATATTCGGTCTGTTGCTCATCCTGTATTTTCTCGTCGCATATCCGCTGACGTTGGGCGTGCGCTGGTTGGAGCGCAGACTTTCAACGGGGAGGTCTTAACGTGGGATGGTCTTGGAAATTTACTTTGCAAATTTTACCGCAACTTCTCGATGCATTGAAGATTACGATTAGTGCAACGGTCGTCTCTTTCTTGATTGCACTTGTCGGCGGCCTGTTATTAGCCTTTGCACGACGGTCTGAGGTAAAACTTTTGTCATGGGTGACCGGCGGTTTTGTCGAATTTGTGCGCAGCACACCGCCATTAGTTCAGTTGTTCTTCATTTTTTATGTGGCACCTCATTTTGGGTTGATGTTGTCTCCGTTCACGGCTGGTGTGTTGGGATTGGGCATTCACTTTAGCACCTATCTGTCGGAGGTATACAGGGCAGGGATTGATGCAGTACCGCGCGGGCAATGGGAAGCTGCCATCGCGCTCAACTTTTCAAAATCACAAACGTGGATGCGGATTATTCTCCCGCAGGCCATCCGGCCGATTGTTCCCGTATTGGGCAACTATCTGATCGTGATGTTCAAAGAAACGCCTCTTTTATCGGCAATCACACTGATTGAGTTGCTGAGTCAAGCACAAATTATTGGCTCCAATTCATTCCGCTATTTGGAACCCATTACACTTGTGGGGGTATTTTTCCTCATATTGAGTTACCTTTCCTCACTCTTGGTACGACGCTTGGAATCAAGGCTCAAAATCAATCAAAAAGGATTAATTAACTGAGGGAAATGAGGTTATGCGTATGAAATCGGATAATATAAAATCCATTACGGTTCAACCGGAACCAATTGTGCGTTACCGAAAGGTCAGCAAGTTTTATGGCGAGACTCAAGTATTACACGAAATCGATTTCGATTTGGCTCCGGCAGAAAAAGTAGCAGTCATTGGGCCGAGCGGGTCCGGCAAGACTACATTTGCCCGTATTTTGATGACGTTGGAAAGGCCGACGTCGGGGACGATTGAAGTAGACGGTGAGTTGCTCTGGCACAAAAAAAAGGGTGGAAAGCTTGTTCCGGCTGATGAAAAGCATCTGCATCAAGTGCGCGGCAAAATTGGAATGGTGTTTCAGCAGTTTAATCTGTTTCCGCACATGAACATTTTACGAAATGTGACGGAGGCTCCGATCAAGGTATTGGGATTATCTAAGGAAGAAGCGACAGAGCAGGCCAAAACAATGCTTGAAAAAGTGGGGTTGCTGGATAAGATGGACGCTTATCCATCACAATTATCTGGCGGCCAGCAGCAACGGGTGGCGATTGCCCGTGCCTTGGTGATGCAACCCAAGATCATGTTGTTTGATGAGGTGACATCTGCGTTGGACCCGGAGCTTGTCGGCGAGGTGCTCGGGGTGATCAAGGAGATTGCTGCTGAAGGGAATATGGCGATGTTGTTAATTACGCATGAAATGGGTTTTGCCCGGGAAGTGGCGGATCGGGTCGTTTTCTTTGACGAAGGACGAATTATGGAAGAAGGACCCCCGGAAAAGATTTTTGGTAACAGTCATCCGAAAAGTCCACGCTTAAGTAAGTTTTTGGGCAGTTTCTGTGAGCAGACTTTAGGGTCGATGTCCAATTAGAGATGAATATCAGTGGAATGAAGCGTGAAAGGGAGCATAGATCAATTAATCCGATCTGAATACAGGAGAACAAGTATGTTTGGAAAATAACGGAATTTATCGGCGGTGAGTAATTGCGGGGAATATGGTAATATAAAGAATATGAAAATTATTAACTATTTATTGAATAAAAATGTTTATTTTGACAATTAAAGATATCCCGTATTTCGATGGAAACGGGGGAACCAAGTGTTGGGGGAATTCCGGTTAGACACCGGAAGGGATGTAAAGCACTTTTCTGCCATCCTGCCCGCCAGCCAGCCTCGTCGGCTGGAGCTGGGAGATCCAAGGGATCTGCCCTTTTGCACCGGACTGATGTTTCCGATGCAAGAGAGAGCGGATCAGAGTCTTTACCTGACCCATACGGATTTCACAAGACGGACCGGTACAGACTTTTTCCTTGGAATTTGGTTCCTGGGAGAAAGTTTGCACCGGTCTTATCTTTTTCAATCGGCGATGACGCGCTATGCGTGAGGTTTTTGGCATAGTGTCGAGCCGTCGGTACTGGTGAGGAGGTGATAAATCTGGAAACCGGGTTGATGAACAAAGTAGTGCTTCGCCAACCGCAGGTAGCGGATGGAACCAGTATCTGGCACCTGGTTAGGGATACCGGAGTGTTGGACGTCAATTCCCCTTACAGTTATCTGATGCTGTGCAAGTTTTTTTCGGATACTTGTGTGGTGGCCGAACAGGAGGGACAAATCGTCGGTTTTGTGTCAGCGTTTCGACTACCGGCAGACCAGCAAACCCTCTTTGTGTGGCAGGTGGCGGTGGCCGAGTCTCAACGGGGCAAAGGGTTGGGAAAGGCACTCCTGAAAGCGTTGATCCGTCGGGAAGCTTGCAAGAATGTCCGTTACCTTGAAGCAACTGTCTCTCCGTCGAATCTTTCATCCGAGGCTTTATTCCGGGGATTCGCACGGGATTTTGCAACGCGCTGCGAAGTTTCGGAGTGTTTCCCCGCCCATCTGTTTCCGGGGGGAAATCATGAGTCGGAGATGACATTTCGGATCGGACCATTTCGTTATCAAACTTAACCAGGGGGGATTTGGTGAAAGTTGTAGAGGAATTACGTTCACCATTGAAGGTTTTTGAAACTTTGGAATCAGAGGTTCGTAGTTACTGTCGAAGTTTTCCAACTGTCTTTGCAAAAGCGAGCGACTATCAGCTGTGGGATCGGGACGGCCGGGAATATGTCGACTTTTTTGCCGGTGCTGGAGCGTTAAACTACGGTCACAATAATCAACGGATCAAGGCCAAGCTGATCGACTATTTGATGGATGATGGTATTACGCACAGTCTTGATATGGCGACAGAAGCAAAAGAGAAACTGCTGGAACGATTTCATGATGTCATTTTAAAGCCGCGAAAGCTTCACTATAAAGTGATGTTTCCGGGACCGACAGGCACCAATTCGGTGGAAAGTGCGCTGAAACTAGCCCGCAAAGTAACCGGTCGGGATTTGATCATGAGTTTCACAAACGCGTTTCATGGCATGACAATCGGTTCCCTGTCGATTACCGGGAACGAATCCAAGCGAAAAGGCGCTGGTATTCCACTAACGAATTCGATCTCAATGCCGTTTGACAGTTATTTTGGCAGCGAGGCCGACACGGTCAGTTACATTGAGCGTTTTCTCGAAGATAATGGCAGCGGCATTTCTCTCCCTGCAGCCATTATCCTTGAGACCGTTCAGGGTGAAGGCGGAATCAATGTGGCCAGTTTTGAGTGGCTCCGCAAAATTGAAGAACTGTGCCGACGCTGGAATATCCTGTTGATTGTCGATGATGTACAGGTAGGATGTGGACGAACAGGGCCATTCTTTAGCTTTGAACCGGCCGGCATCTATCCTGACATCGTCTGTCTGTCGAAATCAATTGGAGGATATGGCATCCCGTTGGCCATGACCTTGATCAAACCTGAGTATGATTTGTGGGAACCGGGTGAACATAACGGCACTTTTCGGGGCCATAACTTAGCTTTCGTCGCTGCAACAGAAGCACTCAGTTACTGGGAAGACGACCAGTTCAGCCGAGAAATCCTGGAGAAGGGAGAGAAAGTCAGACTCTTCCTGGAAATGCTTGCACAAAACTATCCCGAGATGGAAGCTGAAGTGCGAGGAAGAGGGCTTCTCCAGGGAATTAAAATCGGCGTTGACGGGTTAGCTGAAAAAATATGCGCGGCCGCGTTTGAACGGGGATTGATTATGGAAACTTCTGGTCCCAACAGTGAAGTCGTGAAAATCATGCCTCCTTTAACAATTGATGAAAAGGGACTTGAAAAGGGACTGACCATTCTCGAGGAAAGCTTTCAGTGGTGTAAACAGATGATTTGAAAAGGAGACATGAAATCATGATCGTCAAACATCTGAATGACATCATCGGAACGAAAGATGACGTGGATACTGAGACGTGGAACAGCCGCCGTTTGCTTTTGAAGAAGGACGGGATGGGCTTTTCGATGCACGATACGATTATTAAGGCGGGAACAGAAACCACAATTTGGTATAAGAACCATGTGGAAGCGGTGTACTGCATCGAGGGAGAAGGAGAAATTGAGGTCGTGAAGGATGGCACCGTTTATCCGATTCAGCCTGGGACTTTGTATGCGCTCGACGGCCATGAAAAGCACTACTTGCGTGCGAAGTCCGATATGCGGATGGTTTGTGTATTTAATCCGCCATTGACAGGGCAAGAGGTACATGATGAAGAAGGGGTTTATCCCATCATCGAAGAGGAGTCACAGGAGTATCAACAGAAAGCGTACCCCGGCGAAAGGGCTCAAAGGGTAGAAAAACAAGCCGTTCGGGGGGAGTTGGGACAATGAGCAACATAAAGGATCGGGTGATGGATCTCTATCCTTCGCGCGTCAATGATTATCCGGAGATTCTGAAACGGAAAGATCCCGTCATTTATTCAAAAGATCCAGCAGCAGGTCCGCTTGATGCCGAGCAGATAAATTTCTATCAGAAAAACGGATACCTGCTCTTTGAGCGTTTCTTTTCTGAGGAAGAAGTGCGGGAATTGCGCAATGAGTTGAAACGGCTCTGGGATGCGAACCAGGATTCAGATGCGAAGGAAGTGATTCGTGAGCCGGAAAGCCGAGAAATTCGATCGATCTTTGCTGTTCACCGCAATAGCGAAACTTATAAACAGTTATCGCAAAATCGGCGGCTGACAGACATTGTTAAGCAAATCCTCGGCAGCGATGTGTACATCCATCAATCCCGAATCAACTACAAAAAGGGATTTTCAGGAAAAGAATTTTATTGGCATTCGGACTTCGAGACCTGGCATGTGGAGGATGGAATGCCGCGTATGCGGGCGTTGAGCTGTTCGATCACGTTGGAAGACAATTATCATTTCAATGGGCCTTTGATGTTGATTCCGGGATCCCATCAATATTTTATCTCTTGCGTGGGCAAAACGCCGGAAAATCATTACCAGCAGTCACTTCGGAGACAGGAATACGGTGTACCGGATCAGGACAGTTTGACCTTGTTAGTGAAAAAGCACGGCATTGACTCATTAACAGGTCCAGCTGGTTCGGTCGTGCTGTTCGACTGTAACCTCATGCATGGATCCAACAGCAATATTACCCCTTTGCCGCGAAGCAATGTGTTCTTTGTTTACAACAGCGTGGAAAACAAGTTGGTGGAACCGTTCTCCGGGCAAGCACCCCGGCCGGAGTTTATTGCAAGCAGAGAACAGTGACCGGAAAAATACAAGGCCGCCATTCGAATGGCGGCCTTCTTCAGTGATGGATCACATCACTACCACTTTTTCTCCTCCATGTACCGGTAAATCGGGAGCTTTTTCCCCGCTTCCGAACGGATGAACCCGAAAGTAACATAGCTGTCGGTGGACTCCGGTTCGAGCGCCAGGGCAGCCAGGTTGGCCGCTGGCTGATCCATCGGGATTACCCAGCTCCCTGCGGGGAAGTGGACTGTTTCTGCGGCTGTATCCGTAGTTACATGATACTGCGGATGACCTTCATATGACTCGGAAGTCTCCTTCGACCGAACGGTGTAGCTTTCCACAGACAAGACCATCTCTTGCTTCAGCCGTTTTATTTTGATCCCGGCATTCCACAGTCGTTCCACGGCTTCCTTTTGGTCCGGGGACAAGAGATAAGCGGTGGGGCGTTCCCGGGTGAGGATGGGCTTTCCTTTGGTGTGGCTGAACCAGCGGACAGACACCTCCTTCACCTTGCCCTCGGCGATGTCCACCACCGGCAGGGTGCTGTTGGGGATTTCTGTCGCTTGGCTTACTACCACAATCTCGTCGTCATCCCCGACAGTGCGTCCCTTGTCGACGATCTCTTCCCGGGCTTGATCCACGAGGCGTTTAATCTCGTCAGCCCGTTGGGCGGTGGTCTCCAGCAAGCTTACATGGGTGGTCACCTGGGCGGCTACCCGGCGGGGGAAGTTTTCCCGTCCGATCCCAATGCCCCGGGTTTCCACGAGGAAGGAGAGGGCAGGTTTCAGGGCGAAGCTGTTGCGGCCGATGCGGGGTTCCGGTCCACCCTCGGTCAGCTCCAGTTTTCCGTCCTTTTTTGTTGCCGTGTAGTAGTCGCCGCTGGAGAATCCCTTCTCCGCTAAAGCTTTCTTGGCCTTCTGCGACATATTATCGGCGAATGTTCGAACATGTCTCGGGATGTTCAGGTTCTTGCCCGAGAGGATGAGAAGGTCGTGATACTTGAGGGAGCCTTCCTTGCCGATGTCTTTCAGCAACTCGGGTTCGGGGCTGTACTCGTGAGCGTCTATCGCCACTTCCGGTTGTACCCGGTTGAAGAGGGAGTGGATCGCCCGTACTTCCTGTGTGTCAAACTTCAGATGATCCCGGTTGCCATCAAGCCCGTTCCTCATCTGCCGTTTAAAGGCGTAGGAGCCATCGGGATTGACTCTGGGTACGATGACCACGTTGATCTTATCCAGCAGCTTCTTGCCATAGGAACCTGCCAGCTTCTCTGCCATCACCAGCACCGCTTCCCCGGCGGCCGGTTCATTGCCGTGGATCTGTCCCTGCAGCCAGACGGTGGGCTTCTTCTTGCCGCTTCCCTTCTGGAAAAAGAGGGCAGGTATCTCCCGTCCCTCTTGGGAGTGGCCGATCACCTCCAATTTCATCCAGGGGCTCTTCGATTCCAAACCACGGAGGAAAGCCATCATCTCTTCTTGGCTGGTGAACCGCTCCTTTCCGGAAGTGAATGCAGGGGTGTCAAACCGTTCATCCGGATCGGGATACAGTTTCAGCACCTTTTCCGGCTGGGAATAACTCTTCCCGTAATATGGCGTGGACGGCTCCGCCTGAGCCACGGCCAAGGACGAGAAGGCCAGTACTGCCGCAGCCGACAGGGACAACCACTTCTTATTCGTCATCAAACCCCTCCCAGCTTTCTTGCTGCTAACGAAGTCTATTTTTACAATGATTCACTTCTTTGTATGCATTAACCTTCTATTATACTAAGATTTTTGGCTAGAGAGGGTGTGTCTGGTGGATAATGTCCACATCGCTTTCCCGGCTCGCTCCACCTGCGCCCTACAGGGAAGCAGATGATGACACCGCTCCGACCCAGTCAGCGCAGGTCGCGGGCAAAGTATGCTTCGTTTTGAGGAAATTGCCCGCGATTTCAATAGGGAAACAGGAACAACGGCCCCTGAATGAACGTACCATCGACCAAGTTTCCGGTGACAAACGGATTACCAACAAAGAATTCATATTGCCCGGTTTCGTCCTCGATCGCTTTCATGTTTCGGTGACTTGCTCCACACAGCTAAAGCCGTGGGCTTCTCGCTTCATCTGGCGTGGCAATCCACATCCATCCACGAAGGCTTCGTCCAAGCCTAGAAAAGGTTTAGTTCTAATTGCCCGTATCTCGGTTCAGGAACGTATCCCATCGCTCGATGCAGGATATTTCTTGCGGCATTGACATCTCTGTCTGCCACATATCCGCATGAGCAACGATGGGTACGTTCTTTTAATGTCTTCTTTACGATCTGACCGCATTTCGAGCAAACTTGCGACGTGTTGCGAGGATCAACTGTTATCACTTGCTTACCGGCCCACTCTGCCTTGTAAGTCGTGAATTGAACCAGCATCCTCCAACCTGCGTCTGCAAGCTCTTGGCAAGATGGTGATTTTTCACCATCCCCCGAATGTTCAAGTCTTCAAAGGCGATCCCATCGTAGTTGTCCACCAAATATCGGCTGATTCTGTGAGCGGCGTCTTTTCTCTGATTGGCTATGTATTCATGGCATTTGGCCAACATCAGGGCCGCTTTTCTCCAACGATTTGATCCCTTCTTTCTGCGGGAAACCATCCGTTGGAGCCATTTCAACTTTCTTTCCGACTGAAGATACCGATTTACCCATTCGTTTGTGTCTTGTAATCGATCCGGATATAGAGTGAGAGAGGGGATACGAAAGTGAGGACTCCAATCTTTCGGCTGATAAGATAGGGTGATATTCTTCTGTATCAATTTGTCTGTTCATGGCCCGAAGGAAATCGCCCTAGCTCAAGGTATGCTAAGGGTTTTTACTCAAAATAAAGAAATCGGACACCCTAAAGTGTCCGAATATGAATCAATTATCCAGATGTAGGATCTCCAGTGTTGGGGATGATATTGCTGGAAATAAAAGATGGAGTAGGTTGATAAAGCAATACTCCGCAAAATAGTGCAAGGACTATCGATAACATCGCAACTATCTTACAAGATTTCATAATAATCCTCCTCCCCGCCGTACCATTGCAATGTTGCTGCTACTTCATACATATTTTCTAAATGACTGACGAATTCCTCTTTGTTTTGCTCTTTTTTCAAACCAGCTAGACGGAAGAGTGCCTTATATTCCAGTGCATGATTATGGTAATACTTGGACACTTCCAGTGCCTGAACATATAATTTGATAGCTTCTTGATCTCTACCAACTTTTTGCAAATAGTCCCCCATCACCAATAAAGCGAAAAATCGAGGGATTACATGGGCTTCTTCGCTTAAAGATACCGCCCTTTGTAATGCTTGTTCAGCTTTGTCAGGAATTCGTTTGTGGAAATATACCAGACCGAGTTTTGTATAGACTTGTACCAAAACATTAATAGATGAGTAACTCTCTAAATTCAAGGCAGTTTGAAGGCAGGTTTCAGAAAGATTCCAATCCTTCTTGTACAAATAAACGCTACCCAACGCAGTCCATAGATTGAAAAGCCAATCAGCTTTCCCACTTAGCCTTGCTTTTTCAATACCTTCTTTTGCATAATGTATGGCCCTATCATAAATTTTGTTTCTTTTTAGCAGGTGAACTTGAAGATCATACAACTGAAGGGAAGGGAGGATTTCCATCCGATCAATGTGTTCCCACATATTTTGCACAATCTGCATCGCTTCTCCTAGACGTCCCATTTTTTCGAGGTAGGTGGCTTGGTTTAAGGCGATGGTATATTTGAGTTGAGGACGTTCTCCATTTTCTTCGTAGGCATCTGCGGCTGACTCGGTGAAATGGAGGGCTTGGTTTAGATCTCCTTGGTGATAGTAACAAATCCCCAGCTCATTAAAACTGAGTGCTTCGAAATTCCTTTTTTTGTTTAATCCTCTGCTGGAAAGTCGAATAGCATTAAACAGGGACCGTTCCGCTTTCGAAAACTGGGATTGTTGGATCAAACATCTTCCCCTTATATAGTGGACATAGGGGACGTAAGGGTGGTCATCCTCTACTTCAATCGTATTCAGCACTTGCAAAATCTGTTGTGTGTCGACATAGCCGATTTGGGACTCCAATGAAAATAATTGAAGATATAAGTGCTCTGCCTTTTCATCTTCCCCCACCAACAACTCCGGAATCTGCTCCAATGACAGCCCTAGCTTCTTCAACAGATACATCACTTTTTCCGCATTGACGTGTGGGACTCCGCGTTCGATGTTGCTGACAGTGGCAGGGGAGATGTTTTCATCCGCGAGATCCTCCAGACGCAATCCCTTGCCTTTTCTTACTTTTCGGATAATAGATCCGATTTGAATGAGATCAAGTTCTGGCATCATTTTCTCCTCCTGTCATTTTCCTCTATATCTCGACATGTTCATCATACTATGAATGGGTTTTGATTGGAATATGTAATTTAGACTATTTTATTTAATTTCAGTGTGATTAGATACAAAAACATAAAAAATGAACCAAGTTAGGATTGGGTCAGTGTAACGATTCAATCAGGCAGGAACAATTTTTAGTTGGAACGATTTTGGGGACGATCGGGAAAAGACAATGACGTTAACCCATTCACACTGAATGGGCCATTTTTGCATCAATCATCTTTGAACCTATAGGAAACCTGTATGGTCTTAACAGATCATGTGCATAAAACACATGGCAGTTGATTCTATCTTTTCAAAGGTTTAAACTCAGGGTGATCGTGATTGACTCTGAGATGTATTGGTTTCCAATCTGGATTGCCTGTTTCTCGTGATCATTCGTACCAAAACATCTGGGAGGTGGAGAGATTTGTCGATCAAATCGCTTTCCGATGCAGCGACCCTGTACAACGGGGTGAAGATGCCGTGGTTGGGATTGGGCGTCTGGCGTGCGCAAGAAGGTGGCGAAGTGGAAAACGCGGTGAAGACGGCGATTCAGGTGGGTTACCGCAGTATTGACACGGCGGCGATGTACGGCAATGAGGCGGGCGTGGGCCGAGCCGTCCGGGAGTCGGGTGTGCCGCGCGAGGAGTTGTTTATCACAACTAAGGTGTGGAACACCGATCAAGGTTATGATTCCACATTGGCTGCGTTTGAGGCAAGCCTCCAGCGACTGGGGATGGACTATGTCGATCTCTACCTGATTCACTGGCCGGTGGCGGGCAAGTACAAGGAGACGTGGAAAGCGCTGGAGAAAATCTACCGTGATGGTCGTGCACGGGCAATCGGGGTGAGCAACTTCCAAATTCACCATCTGGAGGATCTGATGGCTGATGCCGAGATCAAGCCGATGGTCAACCAGGTGGAGTTTCATCCATATCTGACTCAGAAGGAACTGCGTGAGTACTGTTCTCAACACGCCATTCAGGTGGAAGCATGGCGTCCGTTGATGAAGGGCGAAGTGGCCAATGTGCCGGAAATCCGGGAGTTGGCTGCCAAATACGGCAAGACACCCGCGCAGATCGTCCTCCGATGGAACCTGCAACATGGTGTGGTCACCATTCCCAAGTCGGTGAGTGAGTCCCGTATCCGTGAGAACGCGGATGTGTTTGATTTTGAACTGTCCCAGGAGGATATGGCCAAGCTGGATGGACTGAACCGGAACCAACGTTTCGGTCCCGATCCTGACAATTTTGATTTCTAGTGTGTCTGGATGATTCAATTCTACGGGTTTTCGATGGGTTTTCGATAACCCAATCCTCCGAGATATTGAACAAAAAAGCACCGCTTAGGGCTCTCGGTGCACACGTGGATGTGACAACTTGTCATGGTGAAAGAAAAGAACCCAGCATTAGAGCTGGGCAAAATCCACATGGGAATCCAATCCCTTCACTATTTTAGTATAGTAATATAACGGCACTGGCTTGTTGCCGCGTCGTCAACAGGAAGGATTTACCGTGGATTGCGCAGAATTAATTTTGAAGGAGCCTGAGGACGGGTCGCGTTCCTTCTTCCTTCATCCGGCGAGGGAAGGAAGTGGTGCTAATGAGTGTGACGATCGCTCTGCTGTCCCTGATCTTCCAGGTGATCACTACGATCCTGTGGTGGTACAGGTAGTCGTTCACATCATGGTGCAAAAAAAGTGACCCGTCGGGCTGCCAACCTACCAGGTCACTTTTCTGTGGCTAGGTTTTTAGGTTGAAAGATCGCGGCCCTTCCGATGAGGGCTCCTTATTGCTTATTCATATTATACGCACATTTTGCCAAAAAAATCAAATTGAATCTCCAGTTCTGGAGATCCAAATACACTTCATTCGGACAGATACCGGTAAAGCGTCGCTTTGGACACCTGAAGTGTTTCATAAATATCTTGGATGGAAAGGTTGGGGGCCTTCATAAGAGATTGGGCCATTTTCACTTTCCGCTCATCCATCACCCGTGGTCGCCCGCCCAATTTCTTCCTTGCACGAGCCGCAGCCAAACCAGCCTGCGTTCTCTCTCGGATTATCTCCCGTTCAAACTCAGCAAGCGCTTCAAACACATGGAATATCAATTTTTTCTCCACTACAATACTGCGAAAACCTATGCCCCTTCACGGAGACCGTTCACTACTTCGATAAGGAGTAGCTCGGGTCCGGTACCTGAACCTGTTATTTAGCCGTTGGCCTGATCTAAAAGGTCAACGGTATTTTGTTTTTCATATAAGAATTGGACACGAAAAATGACGGATGTTTCGAAATAGATAATAAGAGCTTATTTACAGCGTATAAGAAGGGGACCGGCCCTCTCAACGCAAAAGAAACCCTCTTCTTCGAAAGCATGCGCATGGTGGGTGGAAGACCATCCAACAATGTGGACGGTTTGGATCACGACCACGACGGAATCGCATGTGAAAGTTTACCGTAGAAAGAGGTTTGCCCGGTTCCATGGAGTTGGGAGCCTGGGCATTTTGTGTTTGGAAACACTGAAACAACCTTCTTTCTTCGATATCTTCAGTGCCGCCTGAGAGGAGGGTTTTTCGTCCATACTGAATAAGGGTGATTTAGCGAAATGACCTTTGAACGTGGTGTTACAGGGTTTAAACCGCTCAAGGTTGTAGAAAACCTTCTCTTTCCTCGAAAAACAGGAAGTGGAACCCTGGGGGTGGAATTATGGTGAAAGAAGAGGGTGAAGTGAAAGGGAGCGTTGATGCACCGATGAACAAGCGCGATTGGTTGGTCGTTTTCTGCGGATCAGCGATGTTCGTGCTGATCATTGCAGGGATCCTTCTTTTGGTGATCGGGTTGGTGCCTGCGTTGGATCTTTATAAGCAGTCGTTGGCAGGCGGTATGAAGGGAATGTCCAAGGATATGGTGCAGCTGTTGTTAGATTCACCGGGAAGTGTTATATGGCAAATCGGCGCCTTGCATGTGGTGATCGGGGTCGTGGGGTTATGGTGGGTTCGTCGGGTACTGGGTGGCGATCGGCAGCAGGACAGGGATCAAATCATGTGAACGCAAGAAAACAAATAAAATCCCCCGAACAGAATCCGGGGGATTGTTTTCCGGGTTTCACTGTCAGCTCTGCATGCCATGGGGAGTCACTTTTCGCTCCAGCAAACGGAACATCAGATCGAATGCCAAGGCCAACAAGGCGGCAGGAATGGCGCCGGCCAAGATGAGATTATTGTCGTTCATGCTCATGCCACGGACGATCAGATCACCCAATCCGCCGCCCCCGATAAAGGCGGCCAGTGCTGCCAAGCCGACAGTGAATACGGATGAGGTGCGGATGCCAGCCATGATAAACGGGAGCGAAAGGGGTAATTCCACCATCCACAGGATCTGGCGGGAGGTCATGCCCATTCCTTTGCCCGCATCGATGACGGAGCGATCGACTCCGAGGATGCCGGTGTAGGTGTTCCGGATGATGGGCAGGAGCGCATACAGGGTCAAGGCGACGATGGCCGGTGTCTTCCCGATCCCGAACAACGGCAGCATAAAGGCCAGCAGCGCAAGACCTGGAACCGTCTGAATCAGTGCGGCAAGCCCGATAATTGGTTCCGCGATCCATCGGTAGCGGGTAAGAATGATACCCAACGGTACTGCAACCAGGATGGCGATCAGCATCGCCACACCGGACAGATAAAGATGATCGACGAATGCCATCCAGATGTCTGATTTCCGACTGACGATCGTTTCCCACAGGCTCATATTGTCACGCTCCCTTCCGGTTGATGATGTGTCCAGTCGGCCAGTCCGCGCATCATGCTGCCGCGGGTGACGACACCGATGAGCCGTTTCCCCTCCACTACGGGTACGGCATTTTGCTTACCGTCCCTGAACACTTCGGCCACCTCGTTGACCGGGTTATCGATCGTGAGGGTGGGAATCTCCGTTTCCATGATGTCTGCAACCGTGCAATCTTCCTGATTGTAGTGTTGATCCACCTTCTCTAAGGTAACGCTGCCCAGCAGTTGGCGTTGGCTGTCGATGACGAACAAGCTGTCTACTTTTTTCTCTTTCATGATGCGGAACGCTTCGGCCAATCCCCGTTTGGGTGAAACGGTAGCCGGAGACTGATGCATCAGGTCCTGTGCCGTCGGAACGGCCTTCTCTGCTGCATTCGTCAGTCGTTCCTCACCGATGAATCCGCGTACGAATTCGTTGGCCGGTCGACGCAGGATACGGTCAGGACTGTCCACTTGTACCAGCTTGCCGTCATTCATGATAGCGATCCGGCTGGCGATCCTGATCGCTTCATCCATGTCGTGGGTGACGAACACGATGGTTTTTTGTATCGACTCTTGCAGGTTTACCAGTTCCTCCTGCAATTGTTCCCGACTGATCGGGTCGAGCGCGCTGAACGGCTCATCCATCAGAATGATGTCCGGCTCACCCGCCAGTGCCCGGATGACACCGACACGCTGTTGTTGCCCCCCGCTCAGCTCCGACGGGTACCGGTCCTTGTATGTGTCGGGGTCCAGACCGACCAAGTCCATCAACTCGTTTACCCGTTGCCGGTAACGCTCGGGATGCCATTTTTTCAGCTTGGGTACCAGGGCGATATTTTGTTCGATGGTCATGTGGGGAAACAGGCCGATCTCTTGGATCACGTACCCGATATTGCGCCTGAGTTCGACAGGGTCGATTTGGGAGATGTCTTGCCCGTCGATCGTGATCGTACCGCTCGTCGGTTCGATCAGCCGGTTGATCATACGCATGGTCGTCGTTTTCCCGCACCCGCTGGGGCCGATCAGGACGAGCAACTCCCCTTTTTGGATTTCCAGATTCAGATTGTCGATGGCAACCGTGCCATCTTTGTACCGCTTGCTTACATTTTCAAAACGAATCATATTTTTCCTCCCCTTTCCAAATTTTCTCCCCTTTCCAAGCGATTCACACCCTCATGCCCTCTCAGCGGGTGCCTACATCAGCGTGGAATCAAACCCTTGGATTTCAGAAAGTCCCGTGCTGCCTCCTGTGGCGTTTTCCGTTTGCTGTTCACTTCGTCGTTCATTTTCATCATGTCGGGAATGGTGATTTTGCCGGCCAACCCGTTCAATGTTTTTTCCAGTCCCGGATTGGCGCGCAACACTGCTTGTCGCACCACCGGCACCGCGTCGTAAGGCGGGAAATATTTCATATCATCCTCGAGCGTCGCCAAGTGCAACTGCTTGATCCGCGGATCGGTGGTGAAGGCGGTAATCACGTCGACATCCCCGTTATCAACGGCTTTGTACATCAGATCCTCATCCAGCGTCACCTTTTTGCCGAAGGACAGGCCGTACATTTTCGTCATTCCGTCATACCCGTCTTTCCGCTCAAAGAAAGTGGCCGGGGCACCGAAGGATAGTCGGGGAGCCAACCGTTTCAGGTCGCTTACCTTGGTGACATGGAGCTGTTTCGCTTTGTCCGCCCGCATCGCCAGGGCATACGTGTTGTAAAAGCCCAACGGTTTCAGCCAGGTGCTGCCGAATTGGGTTTCGTATCCTTTTTTGGTTTGCTGGTAAATATACTGAGGAGTCATTCCCGGCTTGTAAGGTTTTTTGAGAATCGCCTGGTAACCTGTTCCAGAATACTCTACAATAGCGTCGATTTCCCCTTGCTTAAGGGCTTGGACCAGGATCGCTTCCGTGCCCAACCCTTCGCGCACTTGTACGTCCATATCCGTGTGGGCCTTCAAATATTCGCCCAAAATGTGGGCCAAGATCCACTGCTCGGTCCAGTCCTTGCCCGAGATAACGATTTTTCCGGGCTCGGCGGTCTTCCCGTCTTTGCATGCGGTGAGACTGACCAACAAAATGAGACAAATGGATAACAGCCAACTTCTTTTTAGCATCCAATCCCCTCCATACATGCTAACCTTTAAACACGTACCCTTTATTCGCCCGGAATAAACGGCTTTTTTTCCACAGAGATTGTAAATTTTTTCAGTCAAGCTAAATGATGCATTTCTGAAGTCCCCATTTTCCTTGTTTTATGCGATAATAGAAAGCAAATCCGATAGTGGAACGGATCAGATGGGAAGGAGAACTTTATGGGGAAAAAGAACCGACAAAAGAAGAAGCAATCCGTGTCGTACCAGGCAAAAAGGAAGAAAAAGGACATGAGAATGTTGACGATGATCACGGTGGGGTTGGTAGTGCTCATCGTGGGCATCTTCGGAATCGCGCATATGGCTGCTGACGGTCAACAGGAGAAAATCAACCGGTTGGCGCAGGGTCAACCCGTCCTGGGCGATCCGAATGCACCAGTCACTTTGATCGAATTCGGAGATTTCAAGTGTCCGGTGTGCAAACGGTTCGAGGAAACCGTCTTTCCTTTGTTGAAAAAGGAATATATCGACACCGGCAAGGTCAAGATGGCATTTCTCAACATGCAGTTCATCGGGCCGGATTCGGTGACGGCCGGCATCGCGGGGGAGTCGATCTACCGTCAAAATCCGCAGGCATTCTGGCAGTTTTATGACGCGGTCTACCGGAATCAGCAGGACGAGTACACCATCTGGGCCACGCCGGAGTTTCTGGTGCAATTGGCCAAGCAACACGTTTCCGGCATCGATGTGAAACGTCTGGAACAAGACATCCGCACCCGGAAATACGAGGCGGATGTACAGCGGGATATGGCCAACGGAAAGAAACTGGGCATCAATTCGGTTCCGACGATCTACGTCAACGGAAAAGAAGTGGAAAATCCGCTGGACTACAACCAATTGAAACAAGCGTTGGATGAAGCGCTTCAAGAATCGGGCAAGAAAGGATAATCCGGAATGATGGCGTGGATTCGGCAATACGGATTGTATTTCGCATGGGTGGTGTCATTGGTTGCGACGGGAGGCAGTTTGTATTTCAGCGAGATCGCGTTGTTTGAACCATGCAAGTTGTGCTGGTTTCAGCGGATTTTCATGTATCCGTTGACGGTGCTGCTGGGAATTGCCAGCTATCGGGATGACCGGAGGATTATCCCCTACACGCTGCCGCTCAGTGTGATTGGTGGTTCGATCTCGCTTTATCATTATTTGCTGCAAAAGGTACCGGCGATGAAGTCGTTCACTCCCTGCACGCAGGGAGTGCCGTGTACGGGTGACTATATCAACTGGTTCGGAATTGTCACCATTCCCTTTTTGGCATTGACGGCGTTTGTATTGATCACTTGGTTTCTAATGGCAGCTCGGACGGCGGAATCGGACGAAAATGAAACAGCTACGGAACAGGAAGCATAAACGGTATCGGATTCGGTTGTCCGTTACTCCGGCAGTGCATGACCTGAAACGGGAGCGAGGAGCGTACAAAAAAACGCACGTGAGGTGTAAAACGGGCGGTCCGGTCGGTCAAACACGGAGAAATGTTTTCACGCAAAAGCATATACTATGTTTGAAGAGAACCAGGAACCAGGACGAGGGTGTGTCTGGAGTCATTTCGTGAGGGGAAAGACCTGAAATCATTGACAGGTGCCCCGTTCTTTTTGTATATTTATCTCCAAATCCTTCGTTTGTCAGTTCGGAAAAAATCACATAATCCGATTAGCGGAACTCTTATCCAGAGCGGCGGAGGGACTGGCCCGATGAAGCCCGGCAACCTATTTGAAAGGGATAGCCTTTCAAATGTGGTGCCAATTCCTGCAGAGGGTATCTCTGGGAGATGAGAGTTTGCGCGTTTACGACGCCAACCTTTCATCCGATCAGAGATGAAAGGTTTTTTATTTGATGGAAGGAAAGAGGATGATGGACATGGGTATTCAACCGTTGTCGGAACGGATGAAAGAAAAAATTCTGATTCTGGACGGCGCGATGGGAACGATGCTGCAAAATGCCTGTTTGACGGCGGAGGATTTTGGTGGCGAAGCGTATGAGGGATGTAACGAAATGCTCAACCTGACGCGCCCCGATCTGATCCAATCCATTCATGAAGTCTATCTGGAAGCAGGAGCGGACATCGTGGAGACCAACACGTTCGGTGCCACGTCGGTGGTATTGGCCGAGTACGGACTGGAGAGCCGTGTGGAAGAGATCAACCGCGCAGCGGTGGCTTGCGCCCGCAAAGCTGTGGACAAATGGACGCGGGACGGTTCTCCCCGGTATGTGGCCGGGGCGATGGGACCGACAACCAAGACGCTCTCGGTGACGGGCGGTATCACGTTCGACCAGTTGGTGGACGCGTATTACGAACAGGCACGTGCGCTGTTGTTGGGTGGCGTGGATGCGTTGCTGTTGGAGACCTCCCAGGACACGCTGAATGTGAAAGCGGGCGGAATCGGGATCCGGCGGGCATTTGCCGAGTTGGGAACCGAAGTTCCGATCCTGATTTCCGGCACGATCGAACCGATGGGCACCATGTTGGCCGGGCAAAATGTGGAGGCTTTCTACGTGTCTATCTCCCATCTCCGTCCCTTGTGTGTAGGGTTGAACTGTGCGACCGGCCCGGAATTTATGCGTGACCACTTGCGAACGCTGGCTTCTATGGCCGATTGTGGGGTGAGCTGTTATCCCAACGCCGGTTTGCCCGACGAGGAGGGAAGGTATCACGAGACGCCGCAGGGACTGGCTGCCAAACTGGCTGCCTTTGCCGATGCCGGCTGGCTCAACATGGCGGGAGGATGTTGCGGTACGACACCGGATCATATCCGTGCGCTGGCGGAGGCATTGAGGGACAAACGCCCCCGCCCCGTACCGGAACGGCATATTCCGGCGGTATCCGGTATCGAACCCGTTTATGTAGAGGCGGACAATCGACCGATTCTCGTCGGTGAGCGGACGAACGTGATCGGATCGCGCAAATTTCGTACCTTGATCCAGGAGGGGGAGTATGAAGCCGCCGCGGAAATTGCCCGCAAACAGGTGAAAAACGGTGCCCAGGTGATCGACGTGTGTCTGGCTGATCCTGATCGGGACGAACTGGAGGATATGCGGCGGTTTTTGACCTACGCTGTCAAGGTGATCAAAGCACCGCTGATGATCGACTCCACATCGCCCGAGGTAATGGAGGAGGCGTTGAAGTTTTCGCAGGGCAAAGCCATTCTCAACTCGATCAACCTGGAAGACGGGGAAGAGCGGTTTGAAAAGGTGGTGCCCCTGATTCACCGCTACGGTGCGGCGGTTGTGGTGGGCACAATCGACGAACGTGGCATGGCCGTCGACCGCGAGCGGAAATGGGAGGTGGCCGAACGCTCCTACCGCTTGTTGACGGAAAAGTACTGCATTCCGGAAGAAGATATCATTTTCGACCCGCTGGTTTTCCCCGTCGGGACGGGCGATGAAGCGTATATCGGATCGGCCAAGGAAACTGTGGAGGGCATTCGTCTGATCAAGGAACGTTTGCCGCGTTGCCAGACGATTTTGGGTATCTCCAACGTGTCGTTCGGCTTGCCGCCGGCGGGACGGGAAGTGTTGAACGCCGTCTTTTTGTATCACTGTACCAAGGCGGGATTGGACTACGCCATCGTCAATACCGAAAAACTGGAGCGCTATGCGTCCATCCCGCAGGAAGAAGTCCGTTTGGCGGAACGTTTGCTGTTTGAGACCAACCATGAGAACTACGAAGCAGTGTTGGCCGAGTTTGTGCAGTTTTACCGCGCCAAGAAAACGGAGACGAAGTCATCGGGAGAAACGTTGCCGTTGGAAGAGCGACTGGGGCAATATATCGTGGAGGGAACCAAGGACGGATTGATCGATGATCTCAAGCTGGCGTTGGAGAAGTACAGTCCGCTGGAGATCATCAACGGTCCGCTGATGGCGGGAATGGACGAAGTGGGACGGTTGTTCAACGACAACCAACTGATCGTGGCCGAAGTGCTGCAAAGTGCCGAAGTGATGAAGGCGGCTGTCGCGTTTCTGGAGCCGTACATGGAGAAAACGGAGTCGAACATCAAAGGCAAGATTCTGTTGGCCACGGTCAAGGGGGATGTGCATGACATCGGGAAAAACCTGGTGGAGATCATCCTGTCCAACAACGGATTTGAAGTGGTCAACCTCGGGATCAAGGTGCCACCGGAACAACTGATTGCCGCCTGTCGAGAGGAACAGCCGGACGCCATCGGTCTGTCCGGGCTGTTGGTCAAATCGGCACAACAGATGGTCGTCACCGCACAGGATTTGAAAGCGGCGGGAATCAATGTCCCTTTGTTGGTGGGCGGGGCTGCTTTGACCCGAAAATTCACGGAAACCCGTATCCGCCCCGAATACAATGGGCTGGTCCTGTACGCCAAAGATGCGATGGACGGATTGGAATTGGCCAACCGGCTGACCGACCCTGACAAACGGAAACAGTTGGAGCGTCAGTGGCAGGAGCAATTGACAGCGGCGACCACGGTCACGGTTCGACCAAGTGAAGAAAAGGTGCCGACGGCACCGCGTCGATCCGATGTTTCCCGCGAAGCGCCGGTATTTACCCCGCCTGATTTCGACCGGCACATTTTGCGGAACTATCCGCTGTCCCATCTGCGGCCGTACATCAACGAACAGATGCTTTTGGGCAAACACCTGGGGCTCAAAGGCAACGTGGAGCAGCTGTTGGCAAACGGCGACGAAAAAGCGTTGCGGTTGAGGGAAGAGGTGGACCGCCTGCTGGGAGAGGCGCGGGAAAACGGGATTTTGCAGGCGCACGGGATGTATCGGTTCTTCCCTGCACAGGCGGATGGAGATGCAGTGCTCGTGTATGATCCGAATGACACGAACCGTGTGTTGCAACGGTTTGATTTTCCCCGCCAGAAGAAGCCGCCCTACCTGTGTTTGGCTGATTTCCTGCGGCCGAAAGAGTCCGGCGTGATGGATGTGGTCGGGTTTTTGGTCGTGACGGCGGGCGCGGGTGTCCGGGAACTGGCCGAGGAGTGGAAGCAACGGGGCGATTATTTCCGTTCGCATCTCCTGCAGGCGACAGCTTTGGAGTTGGCGGAGGCGTTCGCAGAGCGGCTGCATCAGGTGATGCGCGACGTGTGGGGATTTCCTGATCCGCCGGAAATGACGATGAAGGAACGCTTCGGCGCTCGTTATCAAGGAATTCGCGTCTCGTTCGGCTATCCCGCATGTCCCCGTCTGGAGGATCAGGAAAAGTTGTTTGCTTTGATGGAACCGGAGGCCATCGGTGTTCACCTGACGGACGGGTGGATGATGGAACCGGAGGCATCGGTGTCCGCGATGGTGTTCGCGCATCCGGAAGCACGATATTTCAATGCGGAATAAGGGGGGAGAAAGGTGTCCGGACGAGATTTGCGCCAGTGTTTGCAAAACGGTTTGCTCGTCGGAGACGGGGCGATGGCCACGTACCTGTACCAACAGGGCATCCCGGTGGGAATTTGTTACGAAGAGCTGTCATTGACGCAGCCGGATGTGATCCGTTCGGTCCATCGAGCCTATTATGAGGCGGGTGCGCGACTGATCGAAACCAATACGTACGGTGCCAACCGGGAGCGATTGGAGCGCTACGGACTGGCGGGGAAAGTAACGCGGATCAACCGTGAGGCGGTGGCGGTGGCCCGTTCCGCTGTGGATGACGATGCGTTTGTCGTCGGGTCGATCGGATCGATTTTGGCCGGGAGAGTGCCGCATTACGACACTGAGGCGTACCGCGACATGTATGAGGAACAGGCCACAGCGCTGTTACACGCCGGGGTGGACGGGATCGTGCTGGAGACGTTTCTCGATTTGGAAGAACTTCTCTTGGCCGTGGAAGTGATCCGTCCGCTGACAGACCGGCCGATCATCGCCCAGTTGGCTTTGATGGAAGTGGCACGGACACGGGATGCCTATACGTTGGATGGGGCGTTTGCCCATTTGGCCAAAAGCGGGGTGGACGGAGTCGGATTCAACTGCCGATTGGGTCCGACTGAATTGTTGCGTGCCTTGGAACAGACGGTGATGCCTACTGACTTGTGGATTTCTGTTTTCCCCAACGCGGGACGGTTGGGATTGGTTGACGGAAATTACGAATACCAGACATCGCCCGCCTATTTCGGTGAATCCGCATTGCGGTTGCGTGAACAGGGGGTGCGCATCATCGGCGGTTGTTGCGGTACCACGCCGGCGCACATTCGGGCAATGGCCGAATCGCTCCGGGATTTGCCCCCTCTGCCGCGGGTGAACCCGAAAAACAAGACCGAATCATCTGCCCGCCGCGTGCCGATCCATTTGCGCCAACGCAACAAGCCGACGATCGTCGAGCGGGTGCAGCGGGAATACACCGTCATCGTGGAGCTGGACCCACCAAAAGATCTGGAAACTTCCTCGTTCCTGGAAGGAGCTGCACGCCTGCATGCGGCGGGAGCGGCGGCGATCACCATGGCGGACAATTCGTTGGCCACCACGCGGATGAGCAACATGGCGCTGGGCGCGATCGTCAAATCGCAATTGGGGATTGATCCGTTGGTTCACATCACTTGCCGGGACCGCAACCTGATTGGGCAACAATCCCACGTGATGGGGCTGCATGCGCTGGGCATCGACCAAGTGCTGGTCATCACGGGGGACCCGACGCGGATCGGCGATTTGCCTGGGGCCAGTTCGATCTACGACGTCACCTCGTTTGAGCTGATCCGCATGCTCAAACAGCTCAACGAAGGCATTTCCTTCTCCGGCAAACCGCTGAAACAACGGGCACAATTCGTGGTCGGTGCCGCATTCAACCCACATGTGCGTCATCTGGATGCGGCCGTTCGACGATTGGAGAAAAAAGTGGAGGCCGGAGCCGATTTCATCATGACCCAGCCCGTTTACGACGCCGATGGAATCCGCCAGATCGCCGAAGCGACCGCCCATTTGGACATCCCGGTGTTTATCGGTATTATGCCGTTGACTGGTTACCGAAATGCGCTTTTTTTACACAATGAGGTACCCGGAATTAAAATTCCGTCGGATGTGTTGGAGCGGATGAAAGATCTGAAAGGGGAAGAAGGAAGAAAAATGGGCGTGGCGATCGCCAGGGAGCTGTTGGATGTGGCGATGGCGTACTTCCGCGGTATTTATCTGATCACGCCGTTTGCCTATTGGCAAATGACGGAGGAGCTGACCCGCTACGTGCTTCGGGCAAAGCAGAATGCATTGGTACAGAGCGCCGGCGGGCAGGGATGATGTCGTTAACAGTCCGTTTGAGATCCCTCTTTTGGGGAGTACCTTATTAAATGTACAACAAGGTGTTTGACCGTCAAAAGAATCCCGGCACCCTGTACGCTAAGGAAGCCGGGATTTGTTTATTCGTGATCACCACGTACTCTGCACCTGTCACATGCTGGGTGTAGGATCGTATCTGTCTCAATAAGAAATGGATTTGTTCACCTTTCTTTTCCTTGCCGGATTAACCTACTTAGGCTATATTGAAACGTGTTTCGACAATTCCCATATTATCCGTAAGGAGTGGGGCCATGTTCTATCACCGTTCCGTGAAACTGACGGTTGGGCGGTCAGGGATAATCTGGAGTTTGTGTCTGTGTTTGTTCCTCACCGGCTGTATGTCGCCAATGGCAGCCTCTGCTTCACAATCGCCGGTGACGGTGCATCACGAGCTGGGTGAGACTACGTTGAAATCGCCGCCTAAACGGGTGGTGCTGACCGATCCCTATCTGTTGGAAATCACGTCGGCCATGGGGATTCAACCGATCGGCGTGACCAAGGAGAATGAAAAACAAACGGGCATTCCAAGCTATTTGAAAGGGCGTATCCAACTCAACTTCAAGTGGGTCGGTACCAAACAGCAACCGGATTTGAACGCCATCCTCAAATTGAAACCCGATCTGATCATCGCCGATGTCAGTCAAAAGCAATGGTATCCTCAATTTTCTTCTATGGCGCCGACATTGGTGGTACGGGGATCGGGGGCGGATCATTGGCAGAAAGTGGCCAATCTCCTGGGCGTGGTGTTTCAAAAATCGGGACAAGCACAGGCGTTGATGAAGCGGAGTCAGCAGACGGCTAATCGTGTCCGCACATTGGCATCCCAGTATCAGGGGATGAAAGTGTTGCCGGTGGAAGTGATTGGTCCCCATCGCGTGCGGGCGTACACGAAACTGTCGGATTTGGCCGTTTTGCTGGACAATGTGGGATTGAGCGTTTCCTTTTCCAAGCAAAAACAACCGTACGTGGATCTGGATGGCGGAAAATTGGCGGGTCTTCCCACAGATACGCTGATCGTATTGCGCAAACCTTCGGATCCATCGGGTCAAATCAAAAAGGACCCGGTCCTGCGGCAACTGCCGGCAGTCAAAGCCGGGCGGGTGATGGAAGTGACGGCGGAATGGGCGTTGAAGCGAAATGGACCATTGTCCGACGAAAAATTGATGAACGAGCTGTACGGACAATTAAACAAAGGTCTGAACTGGGCAAATCCAAATCCGGCTCATCATATGCAACCGGCTAAGCCTGAACCGTCAAAAGTGGAATAACGTGATGTCGATGAGGCGAAGGAGCTTGAGGATGAGGTACGATGTTATCGTGATCGGCGGCGGCCCGGCCGGGTTGATGGCAAGTGTGTCAGCTGGTATGCACGGCGCCAAAGTGCTGCTGCTGGAGAAGGGTGAAAAACTGGGAAGAAAGATGGCTATCTCCGGTGGCGGACGATGTAATGTCACCAATATCAAGGAAATCGATGAACTGATCCGGCATATCCCGGGAAACGGCCGCTTTCTCTACAGCGTGTTTTCCATTTTCAACAATCGGGATTTGGTCCGTTTTTTTGAAGAAATGGGGGTCCCGTTGAAGGAAGAGGACAACGGACGCATGTTTCCCGTATCCGACAGCGCTCAATCGGTGGTGCGGGCGCTGGTGAAAAAGGTAAGAGCGGTAGGGACCGATATTCGGCTCAATATGCCGGTTCAGCGTGTTTTGTATGAAAACGGGAAAGTCAAGGGTGTCTTATGTCGAAACGGCGACGTCTGGAAGGCGCCGGCTGTCGTCGTGGCGGTGGGAGGAAAAGCGGTTCCCCAGACCGGTTCCACCGGGGACGGATATGCTTGGGCGGAAGAAGCGGGACATACCATCACCGAATTATTTCCGACCGAAGTGCCACTGACGTCGTCCGAGCCCTTGATTCAAAACAGAGTGTTGCAAGGCCTTTCCTTGCGCGATGTCGTTCTCACCGTTTACAATCCCAAGGGCAAAAAGCTGGTCCAACATCGCGGGGACATGATCTTTACGCATTTTGGCCTCTCCGGTCCGGCAGCACTGAGATGCAGTCAGTTTGTTGTCAATGCCTTGAAAAAGTCGGGTGCAGCTTCGACACCTTTGGCCATCGACCTCTTTCCGGATCACTCACTGGGGCAACTGGAACAACAATGGTGGGAAGTAAGGCAACAACATCCCAAAAAAACGGTGCGCAACACATTACGAGTGTTCCTGCCTGAACGGCTGATCCCGGTTTTGATGGAGCGGGCTCATCTTCCCGAAGATCTGACTATATCACATCTCTCCCGCGAGCAACTGCATCGTCTTTGCCGGGAGGCCAAACACTTGACCATCATGATTGATGGGACATTACCGCTGGAAAAAGCGTTTGTAACCGGCGGGGGCGTTCATGTGAAGGAGATCGACCCCAAAACTATGCAGTCCAAAAAAATGCGCGGATTGTATTTTTGTGGTGAAATCCTGGACATTCACGGTTATACGGGCGGTTATAACATTACCGCCGCTTCCTGCACTGGATATGTGGCCGGCAAGAGTGCTGCTGAACAGGCCCTCGCACAACCGTTGTGAAGAGTGAAACATTTTTTCATGGAGAAGCAATTTTATCCGTCACCATAACGGAATCCGTCAAAGATACGCCAATCTTTCACAAAATAGGGATGTCCAAAACAATGTATGGACGGTAAAATAAAGGCGAATCAGTACGTGGAATATACGCAACTTCATGATTCGCGGGAACGACCGACCGGGCATTCGGAGGCGTCAAGGAGGGATTCCAGTGTTGAAGCAAGAAGTTGCGACGACGGTCATTATCACATTTTTGATTATCATCATTTTGGTGTTGACGGCTCTGTATATACGCGAACGCGGTAAAAACAGCAAGTGAAGAGTGCCATATTCAAAGCCGGATCTCAGCCTCGCTGATGGAAAGGTTGTGGGAGCGAGGCGGGTGCGGCTCTTTCTTTTTGCAAAAAAAACTCCCCACATCGGGGAGGGATAGAGATGGCTGTTGCGGGGTTGATTCATCAAGATGAAATCTCAGGTGGAGCTACCCCCAACTGCGGGAGGAACTGTCCCATCTGCGGGAAGAACTTCCCCATCCGCGGGAAGAACTTCCCCATCCGCGGGAAGAACTGTCCCAGCGATGGTAGCCGCCATAATATTTCATACAGCGTCTCATGAATTTCTTCTCCAACCTATGGCACATTCTCATGTGGCGGTACCAATACCGCATCATCATCGGGTCCATCATGGGCATATGATGGTAGTGGTCGTACGGCATATGATGGTAGTGGTCGTACGGCATATGATGGTGATGGGGCCATCTGGGTATATGAGGTTTGTGGGGTATGGGGTATTTATGGGAATCTTTCGGCGGTAACGGCGGTGGGGGCGGCGGCAATGGAAATTTTTTTGGTGGTTCACCCATTCAACTTCACTCCTTACATCCTTTATGGGTACGCATCACAGTGTATCGTATGAATGTCTAGCCGCGGATGTACCGAGTGTACATGCCCAACTTTACGTCCAAACAGGCTGGTCAGCGGATCATGGTCGCTTGGTTCCACCGTCGAAAAAGGATATAATAGAGGCGGCCCTGACTGAATATACAGGGCAGGAGGGAATGGGTTTTATGGAAGTGAGAAAAATCACCCCGCGAGGGTATTGTTACGGTGTGGTAGATGCCATGGTATTGGCACGGCAGGCGGCAAAAAACCTGGACTTGCCGCGGCCGATTTACATCTTGGGCATGATCGTACACAACCGTCATGTGGTGAAGGCGTTTGAAGAGGAAGGCATCATCACACTGGACGGGGCCAATCGGTTGGAGCTTTTGGAGAAAGTGGATAAAGGAACTGTCATTTTCACCGCTCATGGTGTATCTCCGGAGGTGCGGCGCCGGGCACGAGAAAAAGGCCTTACGATTGTGGACGCCACTTGTCCGGACGTGACCCGCACCCATCAATTGATCAAGGAAAAAGTGGAAGAAGGCTACGAAGTGGTCTATATCGGCAAAAGCGGCCATCCTGAGCCGGAGGGAGCGATGGGGGTGGCCAAAGGTCACGTGCATCTGGTGGAAAAGGAAGAGGACATAGAAAAGTTGGATCTCAAAACGGACAAGGTGCTGGTGACCAACCAAACTACCATGAGCCAGTGGGATACTGCGCATCTGATGAACAAAGTGCGGGAGAAATATCCGACTGCCGAGATCCACAATGAGATCTGCCTGGCCACCCAGGAACGGCAGGAAGCGGTAGCCGAACAAGCCAAGGGAACGGATCTGGTGATCGTGGTCGGGGATCCCCGTAGCAACAATTCCAACCGTTTGGCGCAGGTGGCGAAGGAAATCGCCGGTGTCGATGCGGTTCGCGTCAGTGATGTGACGGAAATTCAACCAGAGTGGTTGTTCGGCAAAAAGTTGGTGGGAGTGACGGCGGGGGCTTCGACGCCCACACCGATTACGCGTGAAGTGATCCAGTATCTGGAGCAGTTTGACGAAAACGATCCATCTACTTGGAAACCGAAACGAACGGTCAACATGAAAAAGCTGTTGCCCCCCGTACGGGAGAAAAAAGTGCGATAATACGATCAACCGGGGTAATCCCCGGTTGATTTTCGTGCGAAACTTTCAGATAATTCAACCCAATTACATGCGCGTGTTGGGATACCGGGTCAGGATGTAATCGTAGCATTCATTCATGCTTCCGCGAAATTCCACCCGATGATCTTTTTTCATTGGATTGTACCATTGGAAATAATCGTCTTCTTTGAGGATGGAAGGCGGATATTTTTCAGAATCCCGGATGACGTAATACATGGCTGACACCTCCTGATTCCTATTATGTTCAAAAAACTTGCAACATAATCATTTTGAGGAGCGACGGGAATCAGTGTCGAATCCATAAAGACTCTTCACGCCAGGGGCGAGAATCGTTATCATGGAAAGGTAATCATTTTCCCTCGACATCCATTGTTTGAAGGATCGCCCCTCCGCTCCGGGGGGCCCTCGGTCGATCCTGTAGTGAAGGAGCTGAAAGGATGAGATGCAGCAGTTGTGAACACACTGTAGCGATGAGCGGCAAAGTGCTTGTTTGGGTGATCGGTTTGGAGGCTGGAGGACTGTTGGAGATTGGGCTTCTTAACCTTCCGTTGTTACCGACCGGGCTGAGAGAAGGCGTTTCCGTAGGAATCGGATTGTTTGTGGGTGGAATTTTATTTCGCAAATTGATGACGCAACCTTGTGCTTCTTGTCCGGTCAAGAGTAAATAAGGTGCTGATACATCTGTTGTCCTCGCTAAGCGGTTGTCTTGTTCCGGGGAGGCGGATGAGACTGATCGGAATCGTAACGGTTTCCCGTTCGCCTTCCCATTTGCCCCATGGTCATGACGCCGTTGATTTTTTCAGTGGAAACGGTCGGGGTGATCCTCCACCTCGTACACGACACCGGCTCGGATGAGCGAAGCGTCCGATTTCAAAACGAAGCTTTTCTTCTCATTTGACTGAACAGTTTCATATCGGTGTCTCTTTGTCCAATCAGGTACGTTGAGAAATGATACAATACTTCCCCTTTCCTGTTCGGTGACCGGTCAGATTGCCGTCACGTCCCGCTTTTACTGTGATACAATGAAATTGAGATATGGGATGGAGTGAGCAATGTTGGCGGTGATTCTGTTATTCATCGACGGAGTCGGCCTGGGAGAGGAATCCGATCACAATCCTTGGTATGTTCGGCCAACTCCGCATATCGACCGGTTGCTGGGCGGTCGTTCATTGGTCAGGAGCGCCGTTGGGCAGATCGGTTCGGACATGGTGTTGCTGGAAACGGACGCTTCTTTGGGTGTACCCGGGTTGCCGCAGAGTGCGACGGGTCAAGCCACTATCTTCACCGGACGCAATGCGCCAAAAGCGATGGGGGCCCATCAGAGCGGTCTTCCTTTTCAACGTCTTCGAAAATGGGTGCAGGCAGACAACATTTATCTGCAGATGGAACGACAGGGATGGCGTGCGACCTTTCTCAATTGCTACACGCCGGAGTACTTTCAACGTCCAGCCACTCGCAGGGGTTGGGTGTCCGTCTCCACTGCCGCCCTGTTGAGTTCTCGCGAACCCGTTCGTATGTTATCCGACTTATTGGCCGGGAAGGGAGTATACCATGATTTGACTCGGTGGACGTTAGCCCGAACAATTCCGGATGTCCCCGTGATTGAACCGGAAACCGCCGCCGACCATCTGCTGGATGTGGCACGGCAATACGATCTGGTCATCCATGAGTATTTTTTGTCCGATCTGGCAGGTCACAAACAGAATGAAGAGTTGATGCAAACCGTCATTGACCATTACGACCGATGGCTTGGTGCATTGGTCGACCGCAAGCAGACGGATGATGTCATCGTACTGGTAAGCGATCACGGTAACAGCGAGGATATTCGGGTGAGCACCCATACGAACAACCCGGTTCCCACATGGATCATTGGCGATGCTCATACGTGGCGGGAGATACCGCATCAGAAATGGGATTTGACATGCATTGTTCCTCTTTTGTTGCGTTTGGTGGAAAAAAGACGTATCACCACATCATGAGGGGGAATCGGAATGACACGGCGATACATACCGCAAGTGCGCTCGGCCGTCCTGCCGGATGATGGGGCATGGACCGAACTGAACGGTGAGGATGTCCTGATTTTGTCCGTTACGGAATGGCAGGGTCAATTAAGAGCATCGAGCCGAGGATACGAATATGTTTGGTTATATGATCGTCAATCCAAAGCGTATATTTTCTGCATCCGGATGTCCAACGGTGAAGAACGGGCAATCGCGTTCCCTCGCGAGCATGCGGGAACCTTGCTCCAGGACGGACGGGCATATGAGCCGTTTACGATTTTGGTGACCGATCAGCCGTTGGACAATATCGGGGAACAGTCGCAATTTCTGCTGTTCCGGGATGTCAAATTGAAGCGGCATCCGGAAGCAGGCTGGTAAACGACTTTGGACTGAGGTAAAACAGGTGTAAAAGGAAAAAAGGTTCAGTCGGAACAAGACATATGGATGGAACACGCTCCAGGAGTGTTTGGTATATCCGTAAGGGGAATGGTTTTCCCAGGTGGTCGACGAGAGCTATGCCCTATCTCCATTTTTTATGCCGTTCCGATACCGAAGGATGAATCGGTGCATCACCCATTCCACCGCACCCATTACCATACTGATGACAACGGCAGAATGCAAAGAGATCCACCAATAGGGCAACTCGATCGATCCGACGATCATGACGGACAGCATAAAAACGGTTCCTGCCACGGTAGATGGACCGTTTCCCAACCGGGGCAAAATCCATCGGTCGGCAAAATGTCCGACGACCGCAAAAAACAAAGCCAGAATGAACGGAACAATCATATGTTGGTAGTGTACGTCGGGCGTCAAATACGAAGCTGATTCCAAAATGGCGGCGTAAATGATGAATTTGAGTAATCCGTTCATCTATTTCCTCCAATTGGCGACGGTTGAATCCCTCCGTCGGGGGTTAATGGATGAAACCGGGGGAATCCTATCAATGAATGACTGAAGGAGGGAGCCGCCGTGTATTTGACTGACAAGGAGCGCCCCATCATCATCCGGGCGTTGGAAAAAGTGCTGGAAACGGAACCTGCCTATGCACGCGTTGATGAATACAAAAAGTTGCTGGATCGCCTCAAAGCGGAAGATCTGGCTCAATATGAGGCATCCCTGGGTGAAATTCACAGTCATGATTATTATGTGGATGAAGTGTGAGGAATATGAATAACCGGCCGCTGAACGGGTGCGGCCGGTTTTTTATGCAGAACTAATCTATTTTTGCGCCGACCACTTTCCAGTTTCCATCCGTCTCCGCATGCACCGTCCCGTGTTCACGGATGTAGTTGGTGATCAATTCGGAGACTTCCACATTAACCTCCCGTACCACAGGTTTCCCAGCAAACATGTTGTATCCGCCGCCTCCGCCGGCGCGGTAGTTGTTCAGCACGATCTCATATTCTTTATTCATGTCCAAAGGTTGACCGTTCAGATCGGTCAGCTCGGTGATCCGTTGTCCTTCCGGCTTGGAGACGTCAATGGTGTAGCGAATGCCTTCCCACATGTCGTAATTGTAATGTTGCGGATTCGGATACTCGAAGGCCGGATTGACCGCGATCGGGTCCGAACCGTTGTTTTGCTGAAAGTAGGTGGCCGATCGTTCCAATGCGTCTTTGATGTCTTTGCCGGTCACTTTGATCACTTTCAGCGTGTTGGGATAAATGTAGGTACCCAAAATATCGCGCACGGTCACATCGGACGGCAGCCCGCGAATATCGTTGCTGAACAGCGCAGTGGAGGAGATTGAAGTACCGCTTGCCTCCATCTGTACCCGGTTGAGGAACTGGATCAACGCCGTATCGTGTGTGCGCGTATACATCGGGTCCTTCACCGTCATGTCTCCTTGGATCTTCCCGACGGGATTGTCCAGAAACTCTTGCGTTTGCTTTTCGTAGGATTCGATCAGTTTGACTACTTCCGTGTCAGGTTGGGCTCGGGACGCTTCGAGAAGTTGCGCTTTTTTCTCTTGTACGATCCATTTGCCGTGAGATTGGATCAGTTTCATATCAACCACCGACAGGTGGGACCCCCATTTGTTGGGTTCGGTGATCAAAACACCGTTTACGCGGACATCGGCGATGGGAACATGCATGTGACCGGCCATAATGACGTCAATCCCCGGCACTTGCGTGGCCAATTGATATACCTGATTCTCCCCGTCGCTTTCCGGTAGGGGGATGATCTCGCCGTTCGGTCCGATTTTGTGTTCCAAACCGCCGTGATAAGAGACGAAGATCACGTCCGCCTTCTCTTTTTTCTTCATAATCGGCACCCATTTTTTTGCTGCCTGCACCACATCCACAAATTCCAGATTCTGAATGTTTTTGGGATCTTCCCAGCGCGGCACAAACTGCGTGGTCAGGCCCAGGACGCCGACGCGCAGGCCGTTGGGCATTTTGATGATTTTGTACGGCTTGGTGTAGACCTGATCAGTTCCCTTCATCAGAGTGTTGGCTGACAACCAGGGGAATTCCGCTTCACTCCGCGCTTTTGTAAACACTTGCGGACCGTAGTTGTACTCATGGTTCCCGATGGCCATCGCATCGTATCGCAGATGATTCATCACCAGCATCATCGGATCAATCGGACGATTGTCCACACGTGCGTGGTAGTAAGCCATCGGCGAACCCTGGATCGTGTCACCACTGTCCAGTAGCAGGGCATGTGGATTGCGCTGGCGGACTTGTTTGACCAGTGTGGCGATCTTGGCAAGACCGTGGTCTTTCGGTGCATTGTTGGTGTAATCCAGTGGCATGATGTATCCGTGGAGGTCGCTGGTGGACATGATGGTTAACAGCATGCGTCGGGGCGGATTCTCTTGGGTGGCTTGGGCGACGGGATAAGATGCGAGGATGAGGGAAACACAAAAGATGAGGATGATGGTCGCCACCCAGCGCGGGCGTTGCAAATTCAACCTTTTCTCCTCCTCTGGATGGAAAAGTTTTTGACGATTCATTTTCAGTCTACCCATTTTGGGATAAAAAGGAAAGGATGCTTTGCGTCTGACGATGAACTTCTGTGGCAAGCCGTCACGCTCATATCTCTGTATTCTTGTGACGCCTGCACGTACGTGCCCTGATCAACAGTTGCACTTGACTAACCGTTCACAAACATTGACAGGCACTCTGTTTTCCGTTACGCTGTTAGTTGGAATTAGGAGCAGGTACTAAATCCGAGGGTATGAAACATCGAAGGCATAGATCCTAAATGGAAGGGGAATGAAAAATGGCCAATTTGATGGAAGGCAAGCGGGTGCTGATCATGGGCGTGGCCAACAAGCGGAGCATCGCTTGGGCGATCGCCAAATCCCTACACAATCACGGAGCGGAACTGGCGTTTACATACCAAGGTGAACGGTTGGAACGCAAAGTGCGCGAACTGGTGGATGCCGAAATGCCGGGTTCGATGTTGATTGAATGCGACGTCACATCGGACGAACAAATCCAGTCCGCCTTTCATAAGATTGAAGAAGAATGGGGAAGCTTGGACGGCTTGGTCCATAGTATCGCATTCGCCAAGAGTGAAGATCTGGATGCCCCGTTCCACCAAACATCTCGTGACGGATACGCCCTGGCGCAGGATATCAGTGCGTACTCTCTGGTCGCCTGTGCCAAAGCGGCGAAACCGTTGATGAAAAATGGTGGCAGCATCATCACCATGACCTATCTGGGAGCGGAGCGCGTCATCCCCAACTACAACGTGATGGGCGTGGCTAAAGCGGCATTGGAAGCGAGCGTCCGCTATTTGGCCTCTGAGCTGGGACCGGAAGGAATCCGGGTGAACGCCATTTCCGCCGGACCGATTCGCACGTTGGCGGCCAAAGGGGTAAAGGATTTCAACTCCGTGCTTCATGTTGTGGAAGAACGCGCTCCGTTGCGTCGGACGACCGACCCCGCGGAAGTGGGAGATACGGCCCTGTTCTTGTGCAGTGACTTGTCCCGCGGCGTCACCGGTGAAGTGATCCATGTGGACAGTGGATTCAACATCATGGGAATGTAAGGGATTTGTCAAAATCTCGCGGTAAGGGTATTGAACTCTCCACCAAAATGTGATACGTTTGTACTCGTGAAATTGAGCTAGTAGGATCCAGGATTCACTTAAAGGGTTGGGACCTCACAGGACTAACCTTCCCCCGTGGTGAACGAGCAGATCCTAGCGGAATATTGGCTCAAGACCAAATATTTCCTAGGAAGGGGGCCGAAAGGTATGGAATACTCCACTTTCGGAAGACATGTGGCCATGGATGCGTGGGGCGTTGATTTTGATCTGCTCAACGACGCCTCCTGGTTGGAACACCAAATGGTGGAAGCGGCCAAGAAGTGTGGAGCGACGGTTTTATCCGTTCAATCCAAACAATTCGAGCCTCAGGGCGCTACGGTTTTGGTATTGCTGTCAGAAAGTCACATTTCTATTCACACCTATCCTGAAAAAGGGTTTGCAGCGTTGGACTGCTATACCTGTGGCCACACGGTTGATCCGATGCTGGCGATCCAGCACATGCTGGAAGTCCTGAAGCCGACGCAAGCGTTCCCGAAAATGCTGAAGCGCGGCGAAGGCCCAATCGAGGTCGTTCAACCTATTTTGACTGAGAAAAAAGAAGTTACGGTTTAAAACGATTTGGCGGATGAAAACAAACGCCCCTGACATGGGGCGTCTTTTAAATGCACTCATCTCTTTTGTAATCCTAGGAATAGCAGTCCACAGCTGACGAACCTGAATCTATTGGGAAAATAAAAAACCCACCCGTATTTCAACGGGTGGGTTTTTTATTACTCTTGTGCGATACGGCGTACCGCGTCAGGATCGGATTGAGCGAGAGCCCGTTCAGATTTGGCTTCGGCTGCGTTGGTTTGTACGCTTCTGATCCGTTCCTTCACTTCCGGAATGGCGCCGGCGCTCATGGACAGCTCGTCCAGCCCCAGCCCGACGAGGATCTCCGTCATGTTCGCGTCACCGGCCAGTTCACCGCACATGCCCACGGGGATACCTGCTTTTTTCCCGGCGAGGCAGGTTTGACGAACCAAACGGAGCACCGCAGGATGGGCCGCGTCGTAGAGATGAGCCACTTGTTCGTTTCCGCGGTCGGCGGCCAGCGTGTATTGGGTCAGGTCGTTGGTGCCGATGCTCATGAAATCAACTTCCGGTGCGAGCAAATCGGCTGTTACCGCTGCGGCCGGTACTTCGATCATGATGCCGACAGGAATCTTTTCTGCGACTTGAACGCCTTCTTTCACCAGCTCTGCCCGGCATTCAGCCAGCAGTTCTTTGGCCTGACGGATTTCCGATACGTTCTCGATCATCGGGAACATGATCCACAAGGTTCCGTGAACACTGGCTCGGAGCAGGGCACGCAATTGCGTTTTGAAAATCTCCGGATGGGAGAAACAGAAACGGATCGCGCGATGGCCGAGGAACGGGTTTTCTTCCTTAGGCAGTTCCGCGTACGGCAGATCTTTGTCTCCCCCGATATCCAGGGTACGAATGATGACCGGGTTCGGATTGAACGCTTCCAGGACCCGGCGATAGGCTTCGTACTGCTCTTCTTCCGTCGGCCAATGATCATTTTCCAAGTAGAGAAACTCGGTTCGGAACAATCCAACCCCTTCCGCCCCGCTTTGCAGAGCCAGTTCGATATCATTCAGGCTGCCGATGTTGGCAAACACCTGAACCCGTTTGCCGTCTGCCGTGCGGGCATCTTCTTTGGCCGCCGCCAACGCCCGTTCACGCCGCTCCCGTTGCCGGCGCATTTCTTCCCGTGCCGCCTGTTCGGCCTGCGGGTTAGGATTGCGGGTTACGTCACCCGTCGTTCCGTCCAGAATCAGTGTGTCGCCGTCCTGGATCTGATCAAGCGCTTTTCCGAGTCCCAAGACGGCCGGAATTCCCAGTGTGCGTGCCATGATGGCGGCGTGCGCCGTTTTGCTCCCGCGCGCGGTGATCATACCGGCGATGCCTTGCGGGAATTGCGCGGTATCCGACGGGGTCAGCTCCTCAGCGACGACTACGGAACCGGGTTCCAACAGCGATGGGTCGAACGGCTGACGTCCCGTGAGAATCAACAGCAAACGGTCGCCTACATCACGGATGTCATCTGCCCGAGCCTGCATGTATTCGTCCGGCAGAGCCGCCAACATGTCGCTCATTTCCTGTGTGACGGCGGCACAAATCGCTTCGGCGTTTTTCGCTTCGTCGCGGATGCGGCGTTCCATCTCCCCGGTGTAGGCAGGGTCGCTCAAAAATGCCAAGTGAGCGTCAAAAACGGCCGCTTCACTTTCGCCCATCCGTTCGGCTGCGGTTTCCCGCAAACGGCTGATTTGCTCTTGAGCCTGCTCGATTGCTTGCTTCAAACGTGCCACTTCACGTTCCGGATCTTCGACTGTATGAATGGTAAACTCAGGTCGCTCCTTACGCCACCACACGGCACGACCGATCGCCAAACCAGGAGCCGCACCGATGCCTTTCAACAGTTGGTCGGTTTGCATGTCAATCCCTCTTTTCATCGACAATCCCGTTTTTGCTCAGATGAAGGCGGTTTCGCAGTTTAGGACATGTCAGGGAAATCAATGAATCAATGAGACGATCTGGAAACCCTTTCCCCGGCTCGTCCCCCACGTGGTGAAGGCTCTCGGGGAAAGGGTTCCCTACCACTTGTCAGACACACCCTAGAACTGGGGATGATTTCCCTTCCATCGGTTTGTTATTCGCTCAAGTTTTCCAGACGCTCGACCAGCGCGGACACAGCTTGTTCGGCATCCGCTCCTTCGGCACGAACCGTGATTTCGTCACCTTGTTTGACTGCCAAGGACATCACGCCGAGCAAGCTTTTGGCATCTACTTCTTTGCCGGCTTTAACCAGGGTGATTTTGCTTTGGAATTTGCTCGCTTCTTGCACCAGCAATGAAGCCGGACGAGCGTGCAAACCACTGGGATGTTGAATGGTCAGGGTTTTTTCCGTCATGTGCCATCACTCCGCTTGTTCCAATTTTTCTACTCGCGTTTTAAGGTCCGCGATCACTCGATAGTTGTTCACCAACCGCTTGATCAGGTTCAATTCCGCCATGGCGGTCATCAAGTGGTCCTGTGCATGGATGACGAGAAATGGGGCGGCGGTGTCATGGGGGTTGTCGGAGTTTGTTTGTACCAGTTCCGTTTGATACCGGTGACCGGCGGCCAACTCTTCTTCCGCTTTTTCCAGGTGGTGCTCCGCAGTGGCAAAATCTAAGTTTTCAGCTGCATCCAGTGCTTCGTACGCTTCTCCGCGAGCATTGCCGCCGTGAAGGACGATATGAAAGATGATTTCCTCCAGGGTCAACGCTTTCACTCCTTCGGTGACAGGATCCGCCGACCCACTCCGAACGGCGGAGGGATGTGGTCAGGTGCTGAGCAGAATTCTGAAGTCTGATTCTCTTTGATTCGGTTAATCGTTAATCCTGTTGAATCAACCGCAACACCTGTTCCAATACCCGGTCACCGTCCATGGTGGCGAAAGCGACCGGATCGACCAGATCCCACGGGATGCCGCGTTCACTGGCCGCTTTGGACACCTCTTTTTTCAAGTGGCGCACCTGCGGCTCCAGCAGGGCGACATCACATGGTTTTTGCCCTTGTTTGAAAGCGCTGATGCCGTCTGCATCCGCTACCAAGGAGATCCCGCGCCGGTTGGCGGCTTCCTGCACCTGCTTGGCCAATCGGCTGGAGGTAGCACCCCAACTGCACAAGATCAGTAATCGGATCGGTTCCTTCATGAAAATCCCTCCGCGTATTGAATGGGTGTGTGAGACAACCACCCCACAACCGAAACCTGCGCCGGAGCACTTGATGTAAAGGGAGAACCCGTCCACGGTTTTGGGAACAACAACGAGGGAATGATCTCACCTTATTTTAACGCAAGTTTCATGCCAATTATCAATAGAAGCTCGCCAATTTGCAAACAAGAAATAGTGTGCAATTTTCGGTTGCACACTAGGGTGCGTATGGTCATTCCGTAAAGAGGCGATTTTTTCCCAGGCGAGCGACTGACCGAGCCCGGCCGAGCGAAGAACCGGAAAGCGCAGAAATCAAATCCATTACAAGATTCGGGTCCTGTTGTATGCGGTTCGGCAAAAACGGTCATGTTGACGGAGGGCGGCGTGACAATCCACACAGATGTATGGCCATTTGTTCCGGAATGGTCACGGAGAAGGTTTGAGACAATGCTTCCAGTACACGCTGCCACGTGCGGATGTCGGACGGGGATGCCGCAGACGGGAGATTGTCTGATTCCGATTGCGGACATTCCGGTGTTTGTCCGTCCAATTGGACACCAATCCATTGGTCAATCCAAGTGCCCATATGCATCCACAATCCCAATTCCCTGTCCGCCGAGAGGTCAAATTGCTCCCGAACTGCGTCCATCTCTTTCTGCATGATTCGGCAGAACAGCCTCGGATTGAGATGACGAGCCGTTTCCGACAACCCCTGTTCCACCAAGGAGGGAATCCGGTCATATGTCAAACGGTCGGACCGGGAAGGGAAGACGGGAGAGGTACGCGTGGCTGAAAGTAATTGTTTCAGCCGTCCCACGCCTTCCGGCTGCAACAGTTCCCATGCAGGAAGATAAGGAACACCCGGCAGCTCCGGCGCAACGGTGCCGACAACTGCGATCAGTCGGTGCGTGCGGGCAAGGTGTTCCAACAAGGGGGAGCGTCGGCTTTCCGGATCGATCCGGACAGAACGAACGGTCACGTCGGGATCCGTATCAGGCAGATGTTCCCTCAGCCAGTTTTCCAAGGTGACGGCGGCCCCTTCACCGGTGTAACAGACCGTGGCGATAATGCGGTTTGAAGGCCGATTCGACAGGATGGAAGGCAATTGCGCTGCACGGCGAACTGCATCTGCGATTTCCTCCAGTCGGTTTTCCGTGTACAAAGACTTTCGCCCGGCTTCGATCACCATGGGCAGGCTGACGTGTGGAACCGTCTCCACCGCTATGCCCAATTCACGGCTGATCGCTTCCCCCATGGTGGTCAGAGAGCCGATATCCACCAACAGCAACACGCCGGCTCCTTGATCAATCCGTCGCACGGTTTGCTTAATCCGTTCAAATGCGACGGATGAAGGTTGATGAAGCGGCATATCGACGGCATGAATCACGGGGCATCCCAGCAGGTTGTTGGTCACGTCCGCCATTGAACGCGCGGCGGATTCTCCGTGCATGGCCACCAGGACGGCCACCCGGCGTTCGGGCGATCGTTCCTGATCCCGGGGAGAGAGGATCAGTGCGATCAATCTGATTTCCCTTGTCGGTAAATTCAATCCCCAACGCACTTTAACATGGGTGGCGATACATTCCGCAGCACGGGTATAAGGAGCAGGGGCCGGTGGAATCTCAGGCAGGGAAGACAGGTTTTTTCTCCGCTCGGGATCGTTCAGCAAAGCTTGTATGTGCAGTCCCACAGCGGTCAATTGATGGATACTCACCGGGGAAGGCAAGAACACCCCCGCTTCGGAAACCGCTTTCTGCAGAAGCTTGTACAATTCCGGTTCGATCAGGCGTACGCCTCCCGACAGATCGTCCACATCCTGACGGGAAGTTTGCATCAATACACGGACATATTGATCCACCACTTCCTCCAGCGATTGCATCATCCGTGCATCGTCCACTCCACTTTCCCGTAACATCTGTTTGCGGTGCACCAGTTGTTCATAAATATTGGGGATCTGATCGACCTTCCCCTGGTTGCGGGGAAGCGGTTGTTCGACGGTTGTGACCGCTGTCTTCTCTGAGGCTTCCTGCAACACTGTTTGTGGCAAATCTTCGACCGTGACGGTGACGCGCGGCCCGGGCTGTTGAAGGTGACGCAGAAAAGCGCGGGCACAGGCGATTTGTACATCGGATTGCAATTGACCGATGTTCCCTTTGCAGGGATACGTCAACAGCATCTGTCGGCATTCGTCGCTCATGTTAAGCGGAACACCCATCTTCTCTTCTTCTCGCTCCAAAAACCGGCGCAATAAAATTTCCCGCTCTTCACGTGTCCGCTCGCTCAACGGAGGCAAGGTAACTTTAACGGAAAACCGCCGGTAGAGCGTTGGCAACAGCACGGTTTCCGGCGTTTCAGTGGTGGCACCGATCAACAGGACACGGGCCCGGCGTTCCATGGCCGTTTCTCCCAAACGACGAAACACGCCCTGATCGATGAGATAGAACAGCATTTCCTGCCCCGCAGGAGGAAGACGATGGATTTCGTCCAGGAACAGGGCGCCACCGTCAGCACGTTCCACCAGCCCTGGCCGATCATCGACGGCGCCGGTGAAAGCCCCCTTCTTGACACCGAACAATTGTCCCATGAGCAATTCGGGATTTTGGGCGTATTCGGCGCAGTTAAATGCGACAAACGGGGCGTCGTGGCGCAATCTACCCCTCTCCGCGGCGATCCGGTACAGGGTGTGGGCCAAATAGCTCTTCCCGGTTCCTGTTTCGCCGGTTATCAGCATCGGCAATCCATGTGGAGGGTACATCACAGCGGCGAGTGCTTCCTCCAAAACGGAGCGCAAACTGTGTTGGGCGCCTACGATCTCTGAAAAAAGTTCACTGATTGAAGCTTGTCGCGAAGAGGGTGACATGGAATCTGCCGCCCCCTTGCCGGAGTTTTCCTCTGTTTTTGCGGGAGGGTGAGGGAGATATCTCACCGGTCGTCCCGGAATTTTGCGTGCTTTTCCCTCTCTGACCAATTCATTGAGGTAACGACTGGCTGTGGACCGATCCAAATACAATTCTTGCCCCATCTGTTCCGCACTGATTCCGCGGGGGTACTGTTCACTCAATGATCGCAACGCGTTTTCGACCAGATCCGTTTTTTTCATGGTCTACTCCTCCCGTTCCTTCTTAATCATACACACTTTGCACACTATAGACCAACCCTGAGAACGTGGAAATTATTGGGTTGAGGGAGCTTCCGAAATGAAGGGATGAGAGTTTACGCCGTAATTTCCGGATTTTTTATGCCCCAGCTTGTTGATGTCAATCATGTCCAAAGGTAGAATCATGGGGGACAACAAAAGAAAAGGGTGAAGGGCATGCGATTGTTGGAAGCGGTGTTGCAACACAACGCGTCGTTTGTGGAAGGCAAAGGATATGAGCCGTATAGGACGAGCAAATACCCGGACAAAAAAATGGCGGTCCTCTCTTGTATGGATACACGCTTGACGGAATTGTTGCCCAAAGCGATGAATCTGAAAAACGGCGATGCGAAAATCGTCAAAAATGCAGGAGCAGTCATCACCGATCCGTTCGACAGTGTGGTACGCAGTCTGTTGGTCGCCATCATTGAACTGGGAGCGGAAGAAGTTTTTATCGTCGCCCATCACGGTTGCGGTATGGGGGCCATTCAACCGGAAAAAACACTGGAGAAAATGGTGAATCGCGGAGTATCCGCCGATGCGGTGCTGACACTGCAAGGAGCGGGAGTGGATTTGCACCAATGGTTGGAAGGGTTTGAATCAGTGGAGGAAAGCGTGAAAAGAAGTGTGCAAATGTTGCGGCAGCATCCGTTGTTTCCGCCGGATGTGCCTGTTCACGGTTTGGTCATCGATCCGGAGACGGGCAAGTTGGACCTGGTAGTGGATGGATACAAGGAATGACCTTCGCTGAAACAAAAGCCCAGCGGTTTATGCCGCTGGGCTTTTTTTACGTTTATGGCGTGGTGGGCGGGGAGGCGTTGTTGGATGAACCGGTGCCACCGGTTTGACCGGTATCGCCGCCGGTTTGACCGGTATCGCCGCCGGTTTGACCGGTATCGCCACCAGTTTGACCGGTATCGCCGCCGGTTTGACCGGTATCGCCACCGGTTTGACCGGTATCGCCACCGGTTTGACCGGTATCGCCACCGGTTTGACCGGTATCGCCACCAGTTTGACCGGTATCGCCCGGTTGACCGGTGTCACCTGTTTGACCAGTATCGCCGCCCGGTTGACCGGTGTCACCCGGTTGATCCATGTTGCCGGGTTGATCGGTATTCCCTGGTTGTTCTTTTGGCGGCTTTTGCTGTTGGTCGTCCTTATTCTGATCTTGATTTTGGTCTTCATCCGGCTCATCGTCTGTCACCGGAGGCGTCCAGGTTGCGGCGCCACCACCCAAGGCGTCAAATTTGAAGTGGGAAACTTTTCTACCGTCCAGCGCCTTGCTCATCACGACGGAAAAGAATTTGGCCGGATACTTGCCCCCTGACAATTCCACCATATCGGCTTTACCGTTGTTGAAAAACGCCACCGCCATGACGTATTCCGGCGTGTAACCGACAAACCAAGCCTCTTTCCCGTGTTGGGTGGTTCCCGTTTTACCGGCCACATCACGCCCGTCAGGCAATTGGGCTGCTTTGGCCGTTCCGTTTTGCACGACGTATTCCAGGATTTTCGTCATCAATTGTGCGGTTCGTTTACTGAACACCTGTTTGACTTCGACCGGGCGATCCAAATCCTTTTCATCGTTGTCCCGGCTGACGATTTTGGTGATGGCGTGTGCCTCGTACATCTGGCCGTTATTGGCGAAAGCGGAGTACGCTTGCGCCATTTGCACCGTGTTGACACCGTGGTTCATTCCGCCCAGTGCCATCGCCGCCAACGAGCGGTCTTCCTTGTCCGGATTCAATCCCAACTTTTGGGCATATTCGTATGCGGTTTTCAATCCCACTTTTTCATTGAGCAGCCAGACCGTCGCTACGTTGAGCGATTTGGCGGCCACCGTTTTCAGCGGGACATAACCGTGAAACTGATGATCGTAGTTGTCGGGTGAATATCCACCGACCGAGTACGGTTCATCCCGCACGGGCGTGTTCGGCCCGTATCCTTTTTTCTCAATGGCCGGAGCGTACACGGTCAGGGGCTTGATCGACGACCCGGGTTGCATACGCTGAGTGGCGAAGTTGATGTACCCCGGCAGATAGTTGCGTCCGCCGGCCATCGCCACGATTTGTCCATTGTGCGGGTTGACAATCGTCGCTCCAGCATCCAGTTGATCGTGGTTTTTGAACAGCGACGGATCTTTCATCGCTTGTTCCAGCGCATCCTGTGCTTTGGGATCCAAGCCTGCGTATACCTTGTAACCGCCGCTGGTCAGTTCCTGTTCGCTGATGTGATACAGCCGTTTCGCCTCTTCGATGACGTACCGTTTGTAAGCGGCGTATTTGTCTTTCTTGATGTACTTTTTGAGGTTGGCCCGATCGACGACCAATGGTTTCTTGGAGTAGAGTTCCCGCTCTTTTTCGGAAATCAGACCGGCATCCTGCATCTTTTTCAACACGATGTTGCGCCGTTTTTTAGCCAGTTCCGGGTTGTAGTACGGGTTGTATCCCTCGGGCGATTGCGGCAGACCAGCCAGCAGGGCAATTTGGTCGATACTCAGATTTTCTTTGGTGATATCTTTGTCGAAATAGATCTTGGCAGCCATTTTGACGCCGCGGACGTTGTTGCCCAAGTAGATGTAGTTGATATACGCTTCCAGAATTTCGTCCTTGGTGTATTGGCTCTCCAAGTTCAACGCGATGGCGATCTCGTTCAGCTTCCGCCAGATCGTTTTGTCCCGGTTGTCCAAAATGGCGTTTCTCGCCACCTGCATGGTGATCGTACTGCCGCCCTCAGCATGGCTCATCGTCAGGATATCCTTGACCAATGCCCGGGCCAAGCCTTTATAGTCAACACCGCTGTGTTCATAGAAGCGGCGATCCTCCACGGCGACGAAAGCTTTCGCCAGCATGGGCGATTTGATATCTTCCAGCTTTACGTATTCCAGAGGGGCGTCGCCTAATGTGGCGAAGCGTTTACCGTTGCGGTCGTAAAGGCCGGAGGCGAACTCCATCTTTTTCAGGTCGTATACCGTCGTTACCATCAAGACCGCGATAGTAGATATAATGACCAATAAAAAAGAAGTAAGGAAGACCAAAAGCCACCATTTTTTGCTTGCTTTGAAATTAAGAAGGTACTTTAGATAAAACTTCGGAAATCGCGAATTCATCCCATCACCCCTCCTAAACAATATATAACATAACTGGTAGATCGGGAATTTGAAACTTGTATAACATTCACGGCTGTTTCAGGCTGTGACAGTCGATATGTGCACGATATCTCCCGATTCCTCTTTTTTTTCTCCACATATACATTTATTCGTAAGCGTGCGTTTTTTTCCGTCAAGTTTCCCCGGAATAAAGAAAGCGGTGAACAGTATGTCTGGACGCGAGTTTTTACCCGTGCTATACTCAAAAAAGATGTTATGTTAACCACCTAAATATAATAAGTTGACATTCGAGGAGGGGAAACATGGGCCGGGTGACGACCCGATATGCGGAACTGTTGGAGAAAAACCGGCGGTATTTGTGGAATCCCTTCACACAAATGAAGGAATATTTGGACGATGAGCCCGTGATCGTCGAACGGGGCGAAGGTGTAAAACTGATCGACGTCAACGGCAGGGAGTATTACGACGGCAATGCTTCGGTCTGGCTCAACGTGCACGGTCACAACCGACGGGAATTGAATGAGGCGATCACGGAACAACTGGGAAAAATCGCCCACTCCACCTTGCTGGGGGCAGCCAACGTTCCTGCGTTGGAGCTGGCGGAGCGACTGGTGCAGCTGGCCCCGGACGGATTGAACAAGGTGTTTTATTCGGATAGCGGGGCCGAGGCGGTGGAAATTGCCCTCAAAATGGCTTTTTTGTACTGGAAACACCGTGGCCGACCGGAGAAGCGGCTGTTTTTGGGAATGACGAACGCTTACCACGGGGATACGGTCGGGGCGGTCAGTGTGGGCGGGATCGACTTGTTTCATGCTTCATTTGATGCCCTTCTGTTTGAGACGGAAAAAGTACCCTATCCCTACACGTACCGGTATCCCGGAAGTGAAGAAGAATGCGTTGAGGCTTGTTTAGAAGCGTTGCGACGGAAGTTGGAGGAAAAGGCGGATGTCCTCGCCGCGCTGATTGTTGAACCAATCGTACAAGGGGCGGGCGGCATCATCACCATGCCACCGGGATTCCTGAAAGCGGTTTCTGATTTGTGCAAACAGTACGACGTGTTGTGGATCGCCGACGAGGTGGCTACCGGATTCGGTCGAACCGGCAGGATGTTCGCGTGCGAACACGAGGGAGTAACCCCCGATCTGATGGCGCTCGGCAAAAAGATTACGGGCGGCTATCTGCCGGTGGCGGCGACACTGGCCACAGATGAAATCTATGACGCGTTTTACGGAGATTACGCTGAGTGCAAAACCTTCTTCCACGGCCATTCCTACACGGGCAACCCGCTCGGGTGTGCGGTGGCGTTGGCCAACCTGGATCTGTACGAGCGGGAGGATTTGATCACGCACGTACAGGAGGTGGCCGAACATACGGCCCGGGAGTTGGCACGTTTTTATGAGCTGCCTCATGTGGGCGATATCCGTCAGCGCGGATTGATGATCGGCATCGAATTGGTGCGGGACAAAGAGACCAAGGAACCGTACCCCTGGGAAGAAGCGATCGGTGTCAAGGTGTGTCGCCGGGCGCGTGATTTGGGCTTGATCACCCGTCCGCTGGACAATGTGATCACCTTCCTTCCGCCGTTGGCTGTCCGTAAGGAGGAAACAACAGAGATGCTGAGCATTTTGTATCAAGCCATTGCCGAGGTGACCGGTCGATGACGCGTGGGATCTTTGTAACGGCAACGGATACGGAAGTGGGGAAAACCGTTGTCACAGCGGGCTTGGCATTGGTACTCCGAGAACAGGGCTTACGCGTCGGTGTGATGAAACCGGTGCAAAGCGGGCATTTGGCCGACGATCCCGAAGGGGACGGGGGTCGTTTGAAGCGGTGGACCGGTGTGGAAGCGGGGCCGGAGGAAATCGTGCCGTATTCTTTTTCTCTGCCGGTGGCTCCTTTGATTGCGGCCAGGAGTGCCGGTGTCGCGATTGATCAAGCTGGGTTGGTTGAACGCATCCGCACGATGGCGGAACGATACGATCTGCTGTTGGTGGAAGGAGCGGGCGGCCTGTTGGTGCCGGTCGGCCCCGATTGGACGATGGCCGATCTGGCGGTGGAACTGGAATGGCCTCTTGTCATCGTCGCCCGTCCCAACTTGGGAACCGTGAACCACACGGTGCTCACCTTGGAGGCAGCACGCAGTCGGGGACTCCATCCGCTGGGTGTGATTCTCAACGGGTATCGCGAAGGGGAACGGGACCCCAGCCTGGAGGCCAACCCGGAAATGATTGAACGCTTCGGCGGAGCACCCGTGTTGGGCCGGATTCCGTGGATGGAGGAACCGATGACGACGGAAAAGCTGCGTGACGTATTTATTCGTGCATTGGACGGTCGTGCGTTGATGGAGAGGCTCCGGTTAACTGTCCGGGTTGAGGGATAACCGTTTGATATGACCTCGGAAACCAGACACCTCAATTCTCGGATTGTTGCGGGGAACCGGACAGCGCAGGAGCAAGAACGTGGGCAATTTACCACTAAGTGAAGCGTGTTTTGTCCGTCTTTCTTTACTTCTTTGCAGGGCGCAGGTGGAACAAGCCGGGTTGCGAATGATCGCGAACATTCAGATCGGAAAGGGGCAGTTTTCACATGTGGGAACAGCAAACTGTCGGGAACCGTTGGGAAACGTTGGCGGATAAAGCATTGGCGGGCCAATGCCTGACACGGGAGGAAGCGTTGTCGGTCCTGCGGGCGGACGATGATGAATTGTTGCCGCTGTTGCATGCGGCCTTTCGGGTTCGTCGCCATTATTTCGGAAAAAAAGTGAAACTGAACATGATCATCAACGCCAAAAGCGGTTTGTGCCCCGAAGATTGCGGGTATTGCTCACAATCCATCGTATCGCAGGCACCGATCGAAAAATATACCTTTTTGAAAAAGGACGTACTCGTGCAGGGTGCCCGACAAGCCTGGGAGAGAAAAGCGGGTACATACTGCATTGTCGCCAGCGGCCGCGGTCCGACGGAGCGGGAACTGGAGGAAGTAATCGCTGCCGTTCGTGAAATCAAGCAGGAGTTGCCGATGAAAATTTGCGCCTGTTTGGGTATTTTGACGGAGGATCAGGCGCGGCGGCTGAAAGAGGCCGGCGTCGACCGTTACAACCACAACCTGAATACCAGTGCCGATCATTATGCCAATATCACCACCACACATACGTACGAGGACCGGGTACAAACAGTGGAGACGGCCAAACAGGCGGGCATTTCCCCTTGTTCCGGATGCATCGTAGGGATGGGGGAGACAGATGAGCAGATCGTGGACGTGGCATATGCGTTGCGCGAATTGGATGCTGATTCGATCCCGGTCAACTTTTTGAACGTCATCCCCGGCACGCCGCTGGAGGGAATGGATGAACTCAACCCGCGGCGCTGTCTGAAAGTGCTCTGTCTGTTCCGCTTCATCTGCCCCAGCAAGGAGATCCGCGTCTCTGGCGGTCGGGAGGTCAATCTGCGTTCGTTACAACCGTTTGCTTTGTATCCGGGTAATGCCATCTTCATCGGGGATTATCTCACCACGCCAGGGCAACAGGCGGAGATGGATCATCAAATGATCCGGGATTTGGGATTTGAAATCGAGGAGTGTGCACTGTGAGTGTCTGGGAGGAAACCTTGCGCAGTCGATTGGCTCGTCTGGAGCAGGAAGGTCGTCTTCGTTCCCTGGTGCCGGTTGCACGCGCGGTGTACCCGGTGTTGGAACGGGACGGACGATCGCTGATCAATTTCTCCTCCAACAATTATCTCGGATTGGCGAATCATCCAGAGTTGATGGAAGCGGCTCGGAAAGGGGCGCAACGGGGAGCGGGAGCGACCGCTTCCCGTTTGATTGTGGGCCATGACGAGGAGACGGAACGGTTGGAACAGGAGATCGCCGCTTTTAAAGGAACGGAAGCCGCTCTCGTGTTTGGATCCGGGTACACAGCCAATATGGGGGTTTTGTCCGCCTTGCTGCAACGGGGCGATGCGGTGTTCAGCGACAAGTGGAACCATGCGAGCATTGTTGACGGCATTCGCCTGAGTGGGGCGACGCTGTTCCGGTATCGGCATCTGGATATGGATCATTTGGAAGCGCAGTTGCGTCTGGCAGAGAAAAAAGGCATTCGACGCAAGTTGATCGTGACCGACACGGTGTTCAGCATGGATGGGGATGTGGCTCGTTTACACGACCTCATCTCACTGAAGGAGCGTTACGATGCGGCATTGATGGTGGATGAGGCCCATGGCGGAGGCGTGTTTGGCCCCTACGGAGAAGGGGTTGCTCACCACATGGGTTTAGCCGGCAAGGTGGATCTGCATATGGGCACATTCAGCAAGGCATTCGGCGTAGTGGGAGCATATGTTGCCGGCAACCGGACATGGATTTCTTATCTCGTCAATACGTGTCGTCCCTTCATCTATACCACGGCATTGCCACCTGCCGTGATCGAGATGATTCGCACTTCCCTCCGGTTGGTGCGGGAGGCGGGAAGCCGGCGGATCGCACTTCATCGAAAAGCGGCCCGATTTCGCAACCGTTTGAAAGCGTTGGGTTTGAATGTCGGTCCGTCAGAAACGCAAATCATCCCGTTGATCGTCGGCGACGTGCACGCTACCGTCAAACTGAGTCAATCTCTGATGGAGAATGGTGTGCTGGCAGTTCCCATCCGTCCGCCCACCGTTCCGGAAGGGACCGCCCGGCTGCGGTTTTCCCTGATGGCGACCCACACGGAAGAACATCTCGAAACGGCGATTGACGCGATTGAACGGGCGGTGCGAACGGAGGGAGTAACCATCCATGATTGAAGAAATGTCTGTTTTGTGGTTGGCGGGTTGGAGCGCTCCTCCCTCCGTTTGGCAGCCGGTCATCGATCGCTTTTCCCGTTACAATTCTCGCGCCCGACACCAACTGGTTGATGTGCACACCTTACTGGAAAGGGAAAGCGGTATACCCTCGCAGGCTCACGATTGGTTGGCTGATGGGTTGTGGTGGGTAGTGGGCTGGTCGATGGGCGGGATGATGGCGTTGGAATGGGCACGGACGTTTCCCGATCGGATAAGGGGGGTTTTTGCGATCGGCGTGACGGATCAGTTCGTCCGGTCGCCCCGCTCGCCCGAAGGTTGGGATGAGCGTGTACTGAGGCGGATGGAACGACGGTTGCCGGATGATCCGGCACAGGTGCTTGCCGATTTCGACTGTCGGATGTTCTCTTCCACCGAGATGAAAGCAGGATGGCTCGAGCAGTGGCGTCAGTCATGCCGGAATCAGCAGCAACCGGATGTTTCCGGTCTGTTGACTGGTTTGGACTATCTTCGTCGTTTTTCGTTCCCGGATTCACTGTTGTCCGTTCCGGTTTTTCTGCTGCACGGCGAGGACGACGCGATTTGTCCCGTCTCGGGTGCCAGGCGTTTGGCCCGAACCCTGCCGAAGGCGGAATTGACGGTATGGGAAGGCGCAGGGCACTTGCCGTTTTGGACCCAACCCGAACGTTTTCATTTCTGGCTGAAGGAGCGAATGGAACGTGTTACTGAACAAAAAACGGGTGGCCCGTCAATTTAATCGCCATGTATCCACATACGATGAATACGCGGTTGTACAGAAGCGGATGGCCCATCGCATCATGCAGACGCTGTCGGAGCGTGATGTCAGGGCGGAGCGGATTTTGGAAATCGGGTGCGGGACGGGGTATTTGACGCAATTACTGTCGGAGCGGTACCCTTCAGCGAGGATCACGGCGGTGGATTTGGCCGAAAACATGGTGCAAGCCGCTAGAGAGCGGTTAGGCCATTTGGCGACAATTCGTTTTTTGATCGGAGATGCGGAAACGATGGAATGGGACGAGACATTTGACCTGATCGTTTCCAATGCTACCGTGCAATGGTTTGGTGCTCCCGAGCACTCGTTCCGCACATTGAGCGACCATTTACAACCTAGAGGCTGGATCGTGTTCTCCACTTTCGGCCCCGACACTTTCCAGGAGCTGCACCAACAATTCCGGGAGGTGGAGCATGATCTTCGTCTGCCTTCGGGCATGCACGGATTACGCCTTCGCAGCGCGGCGGAATGGGAGATCATCCTCCGACATGCCGGATTGGCGGACATCGGATCGATCGTTTGCTCGCATCGGATGGAATATCCGGACTGCTATGCTTTTCTGCAATCCATCAAGCAAACGGGGGCCAGTTACAGCGTTTCCTCCGCGGTTTCCCTGTCCGCTCAACGCTGCTTGTTGCGCGAAGTGGTCCGCCGATATAACCAGGTGTACCGGTCCAAAGACGGTGTATATGCTACGTATCAGCTTGTGCAGGTATGGGGGCGAAAAGAGGGATGAACCGAGCCGGAATTAACGTGATAATGTGTGGCTTTTGCACTCTATCGGAAAAATGGGCTTTGAAGTGGAAGGGGGCAAGTGGCACTCACTCCGGGTGGCGGGATGTATATGTGGATGCTGTAGATACGAAAAAATCCCCCATGTTATAGGGGGATTCAGGTTGAGGATATCGTCCGCGGGGTCCGAATTTCCCGTCCTAAACTCCGTGCGAGACGGGAAATTTGGACCGACTCCCTGAAAAATTCGCGAGTGGGTAGACCGCTTTGTCTACAGTCTCACCCCACACATACTCAGGGGGGTTGTTTAATGCGCTTTGGATGCATTCAGCGCGGAATGCTTGCGGGAATAGGTGAAGTAGACGATTAACCCGATCGTCAGCCAGATCAGAAACGCCGCCCAAGTGATCCACAGCAATTGGGACATCAAGAAAGCGCACAGCACGATCGACGCCGCCGGAACGAACGGGACGGCGGGACAACGGAATCCCCGCGGAAGATCGGGCTGGGTTTTACGCAGAATGATCACGCTGACGGAGACCATGATGAATGCAAACAAGGTTCCGATATTGACCAATTCGGCGATTTGGGTGATCGGCACCAACGCGCCGATCAGTCCTGCGACGATGCCCAACAACCAGGTGACACTGTAAGGGGTACGGTATTTTTCGTGTACGCGGGAAAACCATTTGGGCAACAGACCGTCTCGCGACATGGCGAATGCCACACGGGTTTGGGCGTAAAGAATCACCAGCATGACCGTTGTCATGCCCACGATGGCACCGAGGTCAATAAACGCGGCGAACCAGTTTTGACCGGCGATCTGCAGGGCCAGCGAGACGGGATGGTCTTCATGCCCGCGGATTTGCTGATAAGGGATGATCCCCGTCATAATGGCAGAAACCACCATGTACAACAATGTGCAAATTCCCAGTGAATACAACAGTCCCCGCGGTAACGTGCGTGCCGGATCACGCGCTTCTTCGGCCGCAGCACTCACCGCATCAAACCCCAAGTAAGCCGAAAAGACAACCGCCGCAGCTGTAAAGATGCCTTGGGTTCCAAAAGGAGCAAACGGTTGCCAGTTGGTCGGCTTCACGTAAAACACGCCGATCAGAATAAACAGCAGGACCACGCCCACTTTGATCAGAACCATCACGTTGTTGACCCGCTTGGACTCTTTGATGCCACGGGACAACAGCAGCGTGATCAGCATGACGATCAAAAAGGCGGGCAGGTTGAACAGCGTCGTCTTTCCGGGAACGGCACCGGGGGCCGCCGTCAGAGCGTCGGGCAATTTCAGTCCGAATCCGCCGAGCAGCGACTGGAAGTAACCGGACCAGCCGGATGAGACGGCGCTGACGGCAAGCAAATATTCCAACACCAAATCCCAACCGATGATCCAGGCAACCAGTTCGCCCAAAGTGACATAGCTGTATGTGTACACCGAACCGGACACGGGAACCGTGGAAGCGAACTCCGCATACGCCAAAGCGGAAAATGCACAGGCCAGTCCGGCGATGACAAATGACAACATCAATCCGGGGCCTGCTTTCAGCGCACCCGTACCGGTCAACACAAAAATACCGGTGCCGATGATGGCCCCGATGCCGAGCAGGGTGAGATCCCATACACCCAGTTCCCTTTTCAGCCCTTTATTTCGTCGACTGGTATCAATCAGTGAACGAACATTTTTTTTTCGAAACAGATCCACTTCCAATACCCCCAGGCAATATTATCTCCACTTCGCTAAATAGTCGCGCAATTCAGTTCAGAGTAGCCATCATTCCACATGTCCTATATATTAACGCGTTGGGGCATTAAAATGCAAAGGAAAAAACAAGAAAAAAGCCCCGGTTGAAAACCGAGGCTTTGGGACATAGTGGAGATCACTGATCGAGATGGATCGTCGATTGCGTGTTCAACGAGGAGCGCTTACGGGAATAAGTGAAGTAAATCGCAAAACCGATGGCCAGCCAGATGGCGAATCGGATCCAGGTGATTAGGGGTAGATGCGCCAACAGTAATACACAGAAGAGGATCGCCAAGAGCGGAATCCACGGCACGGCCGGGCAACGGAACGCACGAGGCAGATCCGGTTGCGTTTTGCGCAGGATGATGACGGCGATCGAAATCATGACGAAGGCAGCCAGGGTACCCATGTTGACCAATTCCGCGATGTCTCCCAGGGGAACCAGCGCACCAATCAACGCTGCAACAGTTCCCGAAATCCAGGTCGCACCGAATGGTGTGCGGAATTTTTCGTGTACGGTGGAGAACCCTCTTGGCAACAGACCGTCCCTGGACATGGCGAAAATGACCCGTGTCTGTCCGTACAACATCACCAGCATCACGGTGGTCATCCCGAGAATGGCACCGAGGCTGATGAAACCTGCGAACCAGTTTTGCCCAACCGTCTGCAGTGCCAGCGCGACCGGACGGTCTTCATACCCTTTGAATTCTGGATAACGCACGATACCGGTCAAGATTCCGCTGACCACCACGTACAGCAGGGTGCAGATTCCCAGCGAATACAAGATCCCGCGCGGCAGGTCACGGCCGGGATTCCGCGTTTCTTCGGCCGCAGTACTGACGGCGTCAAATCCGAGATACGCGAAGAAGACCAGTGCCGCTGCGTTGAAAATGCCATCCCAGCCGAATGGGGTAAACGGTTGCCAGTGGGCGGGTTTCACATACCACACACCGACGAAGATAAAGGCAAGAACCACCGCCACTTTCAGGACCACCATCACGTTGTTGGCCCGTTTGGACTCCCGAATCCCGCGCGCCAGCAAGAACGTGAGCAACATGACGATCAAAAAGGCGGGCAGGTTGAACAGCGTTGTCTTTCCGGGAACGGCTCCCGGTGCTGCAGTCAACACTGTCGGCAAGTGGATACCAAACCCCTCAAGCAGAGATTGAAAATATCCCGACCAACCGGCCGAAACCGCACTGACGGCCAAAAGATATTCCAGAATCAGGTCCCAACCGATGATCCACGCCCAAAATTCGCCCATGATGGCGTAGCTGTAGGTGTAGACGGAACCGGACACCGGTACGGTCGAGGCAAACTCCGCGTAGGACAGTGCAGCGAATGCACAAGCCAGACCGGCGACGACAAAAGAAAGGATCAGTCCCGGCCCTGCTTTGAGTGCACCTTCACCAGTCAGCACGAAAATCCCCGTGCCGATGATGGCGCCGATGCCGAGTAGGGTTAGATCCCATGCATTGAGTTCCTTGCGCAGGGTTCGACCTTGTTGCGTGGTTTTGATTAGATCAGGAATGCTTTTTTTGCGAAAAAGACTCATGTAAGACCCCCCTTGAAAAGAAACATGTGCGAATGAAAACGCTCGCCACATGATTATTCGACGTCAATAAAGTTTATCCCTTTAGAATTATCAGTCAATTTTGATGCCAAAAATATCCGGTTATTCGTATGGAAAAAAGATCCCCCATTTTCGGTTGAAACAGCGACATAGCGAAGACGATATGTTACGATTTTTTGTATGATCGGAATAAAGGAGGCAATTGTGTATGTTCAAAACCTTGCTTGCTTCATTGGGAGTGGGCGCTGCCAAGATTGATCTGATCCTTGATGATGACACCGTCACCATGGGGCAACCCGTCAACGGCAAGTTGGTGCTGACAGGTGGGAACGTTGAACAGAAAATTGAAAAATTGACGGTCGAATTTCATGTGACTTCAGCGTTTCAACGCGGTGATCAAACGATATATGTAGATGATACAGTATCCACAATCCCTGTGACAATGGATGCTTTTACCATCCATTCCGGAGAGGTACAGGAATTTTCCTTCTCGTTCGTATGTCCCGCGTATTTGCCGGTGTCCTTGGTACGTACGCGTTATGATTTTCGCAGCAATCTGGCGATAGTGGCAGGTGTCGATGCCAAGGACCGGGATGCGGTCGTCGTCCGACCGCAAGGGTTGTTGCGCAACTTGTTGGAAGGGTTTCAGCGATTGGGCTTCATCCCCATCTCAGAGGGATACACCGGCATCAGGAACGGCGGCGTGCAATTCATCCAGTTTCAACCGACCGACTGGATGCGGGGTCAATTTGATGAAGTGGTGTTTTCATACTCACCGGCTCGCACGCAAGAGCGGATCGAAGGGCACTTTGAGCTGGATAAGAAGACGCACGGCTTGATCGGTATGCTCGCCGATCAACTGGATCTGGACGAGAAAAAGGGGTTTTTCCGTTTTGAGGCGGCGGAGTTGGCCAGTGTCGAACGGGCTGCGGACACGATCAAACGATTCATCGAACGGCATGCACAGGGACTGATCGGATAGGGTGTGTCTGGTCATTTGCTAATGTGAGAGAAGGGTGGCCTGAATTCTGTAAGAACCTTTGAAAAGTCCTCCGGATCGAGTGAGGTTGAATCCTCAAAAATTCTTAATGTATATCTGATGCCCCCAAAATGCGGGTGTGCTATTATTTGAATCGTAAGACATGGAAAAGGAGGAATTGTCATTGTTCAAGACATTGCTTGCATCGCTCGGAATCGGCTCCGCACGCATCGACCTCGTGCTCGATCGCGATGAAGTCATTATGGGCGAAAAAGTGACGGGTCAACTGTATGTCTACGGCGGAAATGTGGAGCAGGAGATTGAAGGGCTGTCCGTCGATCTGCGTTTGATATCCCATCACGCCAAAACAGCGCAGGAAATGGAAGAAACCGTTTGCACTATCGAAGTGACCGACGAGGAATTCACCTTGCGTCCGGGTGTGGAGATGAAATTTCCGTTCTCATTCGTATGTCCGTACACCTTGCCGATTTCCTCAATCAATACAAAATATTACTTTGTGTCCAATCTGGAAATCGACAACGGGATCGACGCCAAGGATCGGGACTTTATCAAAATTAAACCGGCCGGGCCGATCGAGCAATTCCTTGAAGGCATGTACGAACTGGGAATGGAGCTGAAATGGGAAGGATTGTCCGGGAAAGAGGACGAGTATTTGCAAATGTTCCAATTCCGTCCGACCGATTGGCTTAAAGGTCAGGCGGATGAAATCATCTTCTGGTATGATACGGTCAAATCGAAAAAAGAACTGCGTGGCTTTTTTGAGTTCGACGGACAGTTTGCAGGTGAAGGTGGGGATCTGGCTGACTTCTTCAACTTAGACGAGTCTTCCGGTTCTTTTGTGTTTACTCAGGAACAACTGGCAACACGGAAGTCGGCGGCGGAAACGATTCGAGCTCATTTGAAACGCCATTTAAAAGGGCTGCAGGTCTAAAGGTAAGCATCCAACCGGTTTTGCGTATGTGATCTCTCTCAGATTGAGTCAAACATATGATTTCTCCGAGGCGCTGTCTTCCACGGCAATTTGGGTGGAAAATCAGCGCCTTTGACTGTTGATTGCAGTCGCTGTCGTCGCCGTTTTGGCGTCATCAGTGTGATGCATGAAGATCCAATTTACTATTTTTAATATAGGTAGAAATTTTCGCATTAATAAGATAACTAACTACTTTACCAGTTGATTGGAAGAAAAGGTAGGGAGAAAAAAGTAACGGATTGTGCTACACTTTGGGTGATTTTATGAAAAGAAATGATCTTTCTGTTTCGGGAAATGATTTTTGTAAAATCATCTCATATATTGGAAGAGAGCTTCTAGGGGGAAGGACTTTGAAAATATTGCTAGGATTATTTCTTCTCTTACTTGGAACTGCTGGGGTAATTTTATCTTGGGTGTTGAGATGGAAACCGAAAATACTTGAGAATCATATTATTGTTGATGCAATTATTTCTACTGTAGCATCATTTCTTGTCATTAATCGTTTTACGTTGGGCCTCTTCTTCCTCTTTATGGCGATATATGGATTATGTATGCTTTGGTGGAATTAGAAAACCCCATCAGCTACTTTGTGGACTTTGCCCAGCTTTTATGCTGGGTTTTTGTCTGTTTCTTCTGGATGTGGTACGTAAAGCGGGGAAAACGTATGATCATGGTTCACGCCTGGTTGTAAGCGTGGTAAGAGTAGATTAAATTAAGACAACGCCCTTATAGGCGTATGGTAACAGGGGGAACTTATCTATGGTAAAAAAAATAAAAACAATCATTGATTGGCTCTTTTTACCCCTTTTCTTGTCTTACATTTATTTTGGTATTACTAACACTACACCATCTTGGTATGACTACTTTTTAGGAGTAACGTATATATTAGCAGCTATTAGATATTGGATAGATTATTTTATGGAAGAAAAAGAAAAAAAATCATTGCTTATTGTTGCAGCCATCTTTGTAGTTATTGCCATTCTAATCTTTCTTATAAAACCTATAAAACAAGGAATAATCTAGAAAGCATTTCAAAAGTCGTTCTTTTCGGTGACACCTTAGCGAACTGAATTTCTGATGAAACTTGCCCATTCTGTTACCCGGAACACACGAAAAGCTACCCTTATCGGGTAGTTTTCTTCTTTTCATTGAACAATAAATTTTACCCGAGTACCGTCCGGATAATCCTCAAGTTGGTTGCTTACCCAGGCACCGGCTCCTCGGTTATCCGATGGGGAGATGTACCGAACCTCGGCACCTACACCGCCTTCAAACACATAGCCATTGGCTCTGTTTCCGCTACATCATCTAAAAATTCAACACCTTACCCATGATACTAGCTGTAAAATAATCATGTGTAAACGGTAACAACCTTTATATAACCACCCGAATCGTGTCCAATGAAGAATCACTTTATTTTGGAAGTGATGATTACTTCTCAGGTGCTCATACAGTCCAAAGTGATTTCAAATAATACAAAGGACCGCGTGACAGCGGTCCTTTTTCTTATCCCCAAATCACGGGATTGCCGGTTTCCACAGATGCCTGAAACACATTGATCAGCGGTTGAAGGATGTAGTCGAAGTCTTTCCCCGATATCTGTCGTTTCTCCACTTGCAGCAATCGGGGCAGCCGTTCCCCATCCTGGATGGACAGGTTGGACAAGATGCGGGTACCGGAACGGAGATCCTGAAACAAAACGGCCCTTCCATTGGATTTTCTTATCTGTTCGAAGTGGATGGACCGAAACAGGATTTCTTCCACCTTTAGATCCCGCTCCGCCAGTTTACCCACGAAAAATCCTTCTTCATCCAATCCGATGGCGGTACGATCTTGTACGTTCCAGCCGAGAAAACTGACCGCATCGGAGGTGTGCAGATAGAGCATTTCCCCCGTTTCTCCGTCCAAGAGATGGACTCCTGTTCCCAAATCGGTTCCCTCACGAACATCATGCAGTTCTTCCAAGGCCCTGCGAGCCAGTGCAGCGTCCGTTCGCCCCTCGTTACCGGAGGGGAGTGCCTCGTACAGTGCGGGGAAACGTTGCCAACCAGCCTGCTCCAACACTTGTAAAAAACGAGTGTATCCTTCCCAATCGGTGATCCGTTCATCTGCATACCATAAGTTGGGATGTGGACAACACGATCCCAACCATTCGTCAAACATGGCCAGATATTCGTCAAACCGTTCGTCTTCCATCGGAAAGTCGAGATCGGGGTATCCTTCCTCATCCGTCACGATGTAGGTACGAATCGTTTCCGGCGGTGGTTCGGTGACCCCCTCCCGGAAACAGGTACAATACACGACAGCATCCAGTCCCATTATCCTTCTCCTTTCTCACTGGGAGTGTGGACATGCCAGGGTCTGAGGAAAGAGCGGTCTTTTTCCCTCTAGCAACTTTGGCGTGTTAAGAAACAGAAGGTAGGGAAAAAGGCACGTGATCTGACTGATCGAACGGTTTGCAGACGTTTCGTATCCTCAGAATGGAGTCGATGGCGGGTGACGGCTCACGTCCTTTGGTAGGACATGTCATGTCTCATTGTACCACAACCGATTGAAGACCACCGCTGTTTCGTGTAAACCCATGTATTCCAACCTTTTTACACGAAATTAGTCGAAAAAGCGTCATCATCTTTGCAAAATCGTGCTTTACATTAGAGGGGAAGCTGTTGCATAATTGCATGAAAAAAGATACAATGCACTCTTGATTTTCATTTCAAAAAGGAACGTCGCATACGAATCAATGATGGTGGGAAGGCGGTGAACCGATGGACTCCGGTTACATATATGCAACGTATCTCATAGAAGGGGCATCGGACTTGGAAAAGAAAGCCCGCGGCATCGCTGTCGGATTGACGGTGGGAACATGGACTGGGTTGCCTCGGGAAAAGCAGGAGCAGATGGCCCCGTATTTGGGTAAGGTGGAGGAAGTAGTTCGTCTGGAGCCGGCTGACGACGGTTCGCCTCGCGGTCGAATCACCATCGGGTATCCGATGCGCAATCTGACAGCTGATCTGCCGGCCGTGTTAACGACCGTATTCGGTAAATTGTCAATGGACGGCAAAATCAAACTGATCGATCTGCAATTGCCGGAGGAATTTTTGTCCCGTTTTCCGGGACCGCGGTTTGGGATCGAGGGCATTCGCGAGCGTTTGGGTGTACACGACCGGCCGCTGTTGATGAGCATTTTCAAGCAATGTATCGGTCTTCCCCTTGACGAGTTGGAAACGGAGTACCAAAAGCAAATAGAAGGCGGCGTCGATCTGGTCAAAGATGATGAAATATTTTTCCGGGATGATTTGGCTCCGGTGGGGGAGCGGGTCAGGGCGTTTGAACGGCGCAACCGTGTTTGGGAAGAGCAGACCGGAAAGAAAGTGTTGTATGCGGTCAATCTGACTGGTCCTGTCACGCAATTGCCCGATCGGGCTAAGCGATTGGTCGAAGCCGGCGCTTCCTGCCTGCTGCTCAACGTGGCGCCGTACGGATGGGATGTGCTGCATCGGTTGGCGGAGGACCCGGACATCCCCGTTCCGATCATGGCGCATCCGGCGTTTACTGGTGCCATCTACGCATCTCCCGATCACGGTCTGTCCGCCGCATTGCTGTTGGGCAAACTCCTGCGCTGGGCGGGGGCGGATATCGTGCTGTATCCGTCACCGTACGGCAGTGTGGCCATGCCGAGAAAAGAAGCACTCAAAGTGGCGCAGCATTTGCGGGAGAACAACGGGGTACACCGACCGGCATTCCCCGCCCCCTCGGCCGGAATCCATCCGGGGTTGGTACCCGTGCTGTACCGCGATTTCGGCAGGGACGCAATTGTCAATGCCGGAGGCGGTATTCACGGACATCCGGACGGCTCAACGCAGGGCGGTCGCGCTTTTGTCGATGCCATCGAGGCGGTGGTGTCCGGTGTGACGTTGGAGGAAAAAGCGGAAACGTCGGCGGCACTCCGCAAGGCTATTGATGCGTGGGGAGTGGTGAAAGCGTGACGCATGAGCGCAAACGCGTCATTTTTTGCGACTTTGACGGCACGATTACGACCAACGACAACATCGTGCAGATCATGAAACACTTCGATCCACCCGGCTGGAAGCGCATCGTGGATGACATCCTGTCGCGACGGATCAGTGTTCGCCAGGGCGTGGGACAGCTGTTTTCACTGCTCCCGTCCGCCCGGAGGGAGGAAATCGTCTCCTATGTCCTGGAACAGGCTGAGATCCGTCCGGGATTTGAGGAGTTCCTGGCATTTTGTCGCGAGCGGGATATTCGCCTGCTGATCACCAGCGGGGGAATCGATTTTTTCGTCTATCCGATTTTGTCCAAATTCGACATACCCCGTGACGACATTTACTGCAACGCCAGCGACTTTTCGGGAGAGACGATTCAAATCCTGTGGCCGCATTCTTGTGACGAGCACTGTGACAATGACTGCGGCATGTGCAAAACCAGTATCATTCGTTCCTTTTCTTCGGAGCGATACGAAAAAATCGTGATCGGCGACAGCGTCACCGATTTGGCCGGGTCCCGGTTGGCCGATTGGGTGCTGGCGCGAGACTACCTGCTGGAGAAATGCCGGGAGCTGAACCTCCCGCATGCGTCGTTCGATACCTTCTACGATTGTATCGACCGGTTGAGCTCCCCGGTTGGTGTGAAGTGAGGAGGAAGACTACGTGACAGTGAACCAAACAAGCAATCGGGGGATTGAAGTTCCGCTCGAATCCGTGCAACAGGCATTTGATACCTTGCGGCGGATCAAAATGCGCTTGGCCGAACGCGGTTGGTTTCCCGCCACGAGCGGCAATCTGTCCGTCAAAGTGACGTATGGCGGGGCATCGGTGATCGCCATCACCGCCAGCGGCAAAGATAAGGCGGTTCACACCCCGGAGGATTTTTTGCTGGTGGATGAAAATGGTGTTCCGGTGGCACCCACCGAACTGAAGCCTTCTGCGGAGACGGCGGTTCATACGGCGCTGTATCGGAAGTTTCCCGAGTGTGGAGCGGTGTTTCACGTTCACACTGTCTCCAACAACTTGGTTTCCGAGTTGTACGGTGACAACGCTGCCGTCACCTTTACCAATCATGAACTGATCAAAGCTTTGGGACATTGGGAGGAAGGTGCCAGCGTCACGGTACCGATTGTGCCCAACCACGCTCATATCCCCGCATTGGCGGCCGCTGTGGAACGGGTGGCGGCCTGGGACAACCGGGGCGTGTTGATCCGAAATCACGGGATTTACGCCTGGGGGGATGATGCATTTTCCGCTTTACGCCATTTGGAAGCTTGGGAGTTTCTGTTTGAGTATGAAATCAAGCGGCGTTTATTGATGAGTGGGTAAGTTCCTAGTAGAGCAGGAGATGAGTTTCGCAATCATTTGGCATGGATTTTTTTGTTGATATTCAATGTGAAAGGAGCGATAACGATGGCCAGCATTCGCATTCGAAATACGGGAGAGCGGATCGAAGGAGAGGCAAACGTTCGCGCATTTTTGGAAGAGCAAGGTGTGTTGTATGAACATTGGGACACGGAAAAACTGCCGGAAAAGCTGAGAGACAAATTTGTCCTGACCGATGAGGAAAAAGAGGAGATTTTGCGGGCGTACGATGAGGATATCCGGTCATTGGCCGAGCGAAACGGCTATGTGAAGTGGGATGTGGTGGCGCTGTCACCGGAAACGCCCAACCTGGACGAGTTGCTGAAGAAATTTGAGCAGGTTCATGTTCACACGGAGGATGAAGTACGGGCCATCGCTGCCGGCAATGGCATTTTCACGATCAAGGGCAAAGAGGAAACGGGCTATTTCGATGTTGAACTGTCCGCCGGTGACGTCATCTCGGTTCCGGTGAACACACCGCATTTCTTTACGCTGATGGAGAACCGGCGTGTGGTGGCCATCCGCTTGTTTATCGATCCGTCGGGTTGGGTGGCCCATCCGGTGGAAGACCCGGCATTTCAACCATAAGAGCCATAGGTGGAGTTGGCTTATGAGGAACGGAAGCCGTCTCCTAACCTAAGTCTGATGAACAGATACGGAGCGGAGACGGCTTTCCGCATGGTGATGAGCGGCTGGGTTGGGCAATCCTGTGGCCAGATGCCTCATCGTAAACCGAATTTTCAATTGGTTAAAGCAAAACGATTGCGAGGGAGGAGAGGGGATATGTCAAATTACCATCCGCTGACGGAAGCTGAAGCGGTTCAATACGCGCGATCCGTTCCGGGGCTGTTTTCCGAAGGGGCTGTATTGACCAGCAGGGAAATCGGGGACGGCAATCTGAATCTCGTGTTCCACATTCGGGAGGAAGGCCGGGAAAAGGGAGTCATTCTCAAACAGGCACTCCCTTATGCCCGCGTGGTCGGCGAATCATGGCCGCTTACGTTGGACCGGGCGCGCATCGAATCCGAAGCGTTGCAGGTACAGGCGAAACTGGCGGAGGGTTTGGTTCCCCGGGTGTACAGGTATGATCCTGACCTGGCTCTGACTATCATGGAAGATCTGACCGATCACATCGTGATGCGAAAAGGGTTGATCGCTCGTCAACAATATCCGTATTTCGCTGAGCACATGGCCCGGTTTCTGGCCCGGACGCTCTTTTTCACCTCCGATTTCTATGTAGACCGTCAGGAGAAAAAAGAGTGGGTGCGCCGGTTTCTCAACCCGCAAATGTGCGACATCACCGAAGGATTGGTCTTTACCGATCCCTATTACGATGCAGAAACCAACTCGTTCAACCCGTTGATCAGGGACGAGGTGGAGGCGATTTGGCGGGATGATGCGCTCAAGCGGGAAATCGCCGAACTGAAAGAGGCGTTCATGACGCAGGCGCAAGCGTTGGTACACGGTGATTTACATACTGGTTCCATTATGGTGACGGAGACGAGTACCAAGGTAATTGATCCGGAATTCGCCTATTATGGGCCGATGGGCTTTGACATCGGTGCATTGTTTGCCAACCTGTTGTTGTCCTATGCTTCCCACGAGGGGCATACAGTGGACAGAGAAGTCCGAATCGCCTATCAAGAATGGTTGTTGGAAACGATTGAAACCATCTGGAACAGATTTGAGGAACAATTCTCCGCTTTGTGGCAGGAGCACGTCAAGGATGAGATGTGGCGCGTACCGGGATACTGGGAACGCTTCCTCTCCCGTGTGCTCCAAGACAGTGCCGGTTTCGCCGGTTGCAAGATGTTGCGCAGGGTGATCGGGTTGGCCCCAGTAGCTGACCTGGAGACCATCGAAGATCCGCAGGTTCGCGCGGAGGCGGAAGTGTTGGCTCTCCACATCGGTCAGGCATTGATCAATCGGCGGAAGACGCTGGAGACGATCGGACAGCTGACGGCATGGGTCCGGGAAGTAGCCAAAGAGAAGGTGGTGAAATGATATGACGGTCTCGATGGAAAAAATTCCGCACCCGCGTTCCGTTGTTTGGCGGGAAGATCGGCTCCTGCTGCTGGATCAACGGCGCTTGCCCACAGAGACGGTCTATTTGGAGCTGACGACACCTGAGGAAGTGCGGGAAGCAATCGTGAAACTGGCGGTTAGAGGGGCGCCGGCGATCGGGACGGCGGCGGCGTTCGGGATGTATCTGGGAGTAAAGGATATCCCGGATGTGGATGCAGGCCGATTTTGGTCCACCTTGCGCCGGGTGGGGGAAAATCTTCGCTCCGCCCGGCCCACTGCGGTCAACCTCGCTTGGGCGCTGGAACGAATCCGGAGACGGTTGGAAACGCTGAAGGAGCGCCCAGTTTCTGAGCTGAAGGCCGCTTTATTGGCGGAAGCGCACGAGATCCAACGGGAAGATGCAGACATGTGCAGGAAGATCGGTGAGCATTTGCTCACCTTGTTGGAAGACGGGATGGGCGTGCTGACGCATTGCAACGCGGGCGGATTGGCCACGGCAGCCTACGGAACGGCGTTGGCACCATTGTATCTGGCGAAGGAACGGGGATGGCATCTCCGCGTATTTGCCGACGAGACGCGTCCGGTTCTGCAGGGCGCCAGGCTGACCGCATACGAGTTGCAGCAGGCGGGCATTGACGTCACACTGATCTGTGACAACATGGCCGCCGCTGTGATGCAGAAGGGATGGGTGCAGGCGGTGATCGTGGGAACGGACCGCGTTGCTGCCAACGGAGATGTGGCCAACAAAATTGGTACTTATGGACTGGCTGTGTTGGCAAAAGCACATGGGATCCCCTTCTATGTGGCTGCACCGACGTCTTCCATCGATTTGCAGACGGCAACGGGGGCGGACATCCCGATTGAGGAGCGACCTGCCGAAGAAGTCACCCGGGGATTCGGTGCTGTGACCGCTCCGGAGGGGGTTCAGGTGTACAACCCAGCATTCGATGTCACCCCGGCCGAGCTCGTCACTGCGATTATCACCGAGCACGGCGTGATTCGTCCGCCTTTTGGACCTGGTTTGCAAGAAGCGGTTCAACGTTCGCAGGGGTGAGGGTGTGGTCTGTTCCCTTTCCGGATCGCTCCACCTGCGCCCAGCAAGGAAGCTGGTCTGGCCGCTCCGAACCGTGGAGCACGGAATGCGGGCAAAGTACGCTTCGCTTTAACCAGACGCGGAGACAGGAAATCGGAGCCGGCGGATTATGATGCCGAGTGGTGACGGGAACTGATGTTATTGGAATTACTACGGGGCGTTTTTTACCGCCACCGGTTTGAATGAACATAACGAGTGTATCGATAACGTATACCGAATAGGGGAGGCGTGGTGCAAGTCTCCCAACCGCTGTATGCCGTGTTGGAAGCCGGCCAGGTTGTGGGGCGTCCCCGAACGCGTGTGTCGGATCAAGGAGTTGGGGGTACCGGTTGGTATCGTCAAATACAATGATTGGTATTCAGTGCCTCTCCCGATCGGGCGGAATGGGTCGAATTGGCGATTGCCCCTATTTGACGGAAAGTTGGACGCAAATGCTGAAGCGGTGTCTGCGGTAAGCAGCCTGTCTGGCAGATGAGGGCGTGTCTGACAAGGGATGAGATGGAGGGAACCCTTTCCCAAAAGCGTGACTTCACCACTGGGGACGATTCGGGAAAGAAGGTTCCCCAGAGTATAGCCGTTGAACCATTGATCTATTAGGCGCGTCCTAGTTACCAATTGAGAGGAGGAACGAACATGGCATGGAAGGGTGTGTTGCCCCCTCCCCGTCGCGTTCCCGTTTCCTGACACGGGCGGGAGCGCAAGTTGACCCGCCCGACGGTGAACAAACTGAATCGGGAGGGGTCCGGAATGAGAATTGGTATGTGGGGAGTAGTAGCAGCGGCCGTATTATGGGGGACGGCTGGAATGACAGCCAAAGTGCTGACGACAAATTATGGAACAGATCCGTTGACGATCGGGGCGTTTCGTTTACTGTTCAGCGCACCGGTGTTATTGGCAGCGACATGGCAGGAGAGCGTCCGCACGGGGAGTATCGGAAGGCTCACAAGTCGTTCCTGGCTTTGGTTGGTGTTGTTCGGAGTGGGGGTTGCAGGGTATCAGGCGTGCTATTTTTCCGCGGTGGGCCAGACCATGGTGTCGACGGCTACCCTGCTCACCGTTTGCACGGCACCACTGATGGTCAGTGTGGTGGCGAGTTGGTGGCTCAAGGAGCGTTGGACCTCAACCACCGGTTGGGCATTGGTATTGGGCGTGATCGGCACGAGCATGTTGATCGGGCTCCACAGCCTGCAGGGATTGACCGAACCGCGCCTGTGGCAGGGTAACCTGCTGGCATTGGCGGCAGCGGCCTGTTACGGTGGCTATACGTTGATCAGCAAGCGATTGGTTGGGGACGTACCTCCGTTGTTGGTGATCGGAGTAGCTTTTTCGATCGGCGCAATCCTGTCGATTCCGGTGCTCAGTTGGCCGGTGCTTCCTTGGCAGGGATGGTTGCTGCTCGTTTATCTGGGCTGGGTCCCGACGGCCATGGCTTATGTGCTGTTTATCCACGGTATGCGTTACGTTACAGCAACATCAGCATCCATTTGGTCATTGGCGGAGCCGTTGACCGCTACGCTGTTGGCCATCACGCTGCTGGGAGAACGGCTGTCCTTCAGCGGATGGTTGGGTGCGGTCATACTGCTGTGTTCCATGTTTTTGACCGCGAAAAAAGAGGCGAAATCAAACGATTCGACCATTGCTGACAAAATGAAAACGTGACAACATGTAGTTGCGGCGGGATGGTTGCTGGTCCCGCCGTTTTTTCTATTGTTAAAAATAGGTGTCGTGAATTTAACAGAAAATTTCAATTAATGACCCCATTATTGACATTTGAATAATCGGATAGTAATATGTGTTTCAATAAACCAAGTAATTTTATCGGAATAAGATAATTTACATACAGAACGTGATCAGCCGAGATCGGGATGGATAACAAAATTTCGAACAATGAGCCCTATTTCGTCATATCATGCACTAGTGTTGAAAAGCCGACTATTCTGCTCAACATGATCAAATAACATCAGGAGGAAGATGGGCATGCAGAGATTGATTGTCCTGGCATTGATTGGGTTTGCTGCACAACTGGTTGACGGTGCATTGGGAATGGCTTACGGTGTCACTTCCACATCCCTGTTGTTTTTGTTTGGTATCGCACCTGCGGTAGCCTCCGCCTCTGTTCATATGGCGGAAGTGATCACCACGGCTGCTTCGGGAGCCTCTCATATCCGGTTCGGCAATGTGGATCGGACTGTCGTCATACGTTTGGTTATTCCAGGTTCGATCGGCGCATTCATCGGTGCTTGTTTCCTCAGCAATCTGCCGGGTGATCAGGTAAAACCGTACGTGGCTGCTTTTCTGTTTATTCTCGGCTTTTACGTACTAGGACGGTTTTTGTTCGGAAACGGGAATGGCACTGAGCGGAAAGAGAGTACCATTTCCAAGCGTTTTCTCATCCCGTTGGGCCTGATTGCAGGGTTCGTCGATTCCACCGGTGGCGGGGGATGGGGACCGCTGACGACGCCGATCCTGCTCAGCCGGAAGGGGTTGGAACCCAGAAAAGTGGTGGGTTCGGTGGATACGAGCGAATTCGCGGTCGCCGTTTCCGCCACTCTCGGCTTCCTGATCTCCATAGGCTGGTCCAATATCAGCTGGACATGGGTTGCGGCGCTGATGATTGGAGGAATATTCGCCGCTCCCATTGCCGCTTGGCTGGTTCGGATCATTCCTTCCCACCTGTTGGGTGTTTTGGTCGGGGGATTGATCATCATCACCAATGCCAAAACTTTGTTGAAGACGCTTGACTGGATTCCTTCTACTTGGCATACCGCCATCTACAGTGCTTTGACCCTGTTGTGGGTGGGCAGCATTCTGCTGGTCGTGTGGCGAAGGGTGGGGCAAAAATGGGTATCCCTGTCGAAATAACGTCGTCATTCGCCGTTTCATCCTTGGATCAAGAGGATGATCATTTTTTCCGCAATCTTCGTGAACTTCCCAAAAGGGGGCTTCATTCCAGATGAATCCGTCTACCGAACAGGTTGAGCGTATTCTTAAAGCGTTGAGAGGAATGCAATACGGCTCCGTAGTGATCACTGTTCACGACTCACAAATCGTTCAGATCGACAGAACTGAGAAATATCGCATCCCTCTGGAAAAGTCTACCCGAGCGGCAAGCCGATCGGTGAAAGGACAGCAACAGCAGTAACGAATGCATAATCGATATCAGGCCGACCGGACAACCGGAGGCTCCACTCTCCCTGAAATAGGGGGAATGGGGCCTTTTTTGCTTATCATGCGAACGAGGTGATAGGAAATGCTGGGTTTTTTCAAATGGAAACGGCTTATCTCGACGGTGATTGCTTTATCCATTTGCTTACTGGCTGGAGGGGTGTTGGGAGGCTGCAATGCAGGTGCTTCTGAAGCTGATGGGAAGGTGGTGCGGATCGGTTACCAGAAGTTCGGAACCCTCAGCATCCTGAAAGCTCGCGGAACCCTGGAGAAGCGTCTGAAATCCAGGGGAGTCAAGGTGGAGTGGGTCCATTTTCCTGCGGGTCCGCAGCTCTTGGAGGCGATGAATGTCGGCAGTATCGATATCGGCCATACGGGCAACACACCGCCGATTTTCGCCCAGGCAGCGAAGACGCCACTGGTGTATGTCGGTGCCGGTACGCCCAAACCCGAGAATGAGGCCATCGTGGTACCCAAAGATTCCCCGATCAAGAGTGTCAAGGATCTGAAAGGGAAGAAAGTGGCACTGAACAAAGGCTCCAATGTTCACGATCTCTTGTTGCAAGCATTAGACAAGGCGGGGTTGAAGTATAAAGACATCCAACCTGTCTATCTCCCCCCCGCGGATGCCAGAGCGGCCTTTACCAGAAAAAGCGTGGATGCTTGGGTGATTTGGGATCCGTATTATTCTGCGGCGGAGAAGGAATTGGGTGCCCGAACGATCACTGACGGTCGCGGCTATACGACAAACCGGGAATTCATACTCGCCTCCGATACCTACGCAAAGGAACACGGTGATATCGTCCGCACCATATTGGAAGAAGTAGAAAAAACAACCGATTGGTTCAACCAACATCCCGATGATACGGCGAAACTGCTCTCCAAGCAGATCGGGATGGACGTGGGGGCGGTGAAGAAGGCCATCACACGATCGAAATACGGGCTGCAACCGATGGACGAAGGTATCATTCGGGAACAGCAGCGGATCGCAGATTCCTTCTATCATGTGGGTTTGATCCCCGAAAGAATTCAGGTCGAAAAAGCGGTCTGGAACGGTAATCGGGTCAAAACCAAACAGGAAAGGACGGAGAACCGATGAACATCTTTTGGTTTATTCCCACGCATGGAGACAGCCGTTACCTGGGAACCGCAAAGGGGGGGCGTGCCGTTGACCATTCGTATATGAAACAACTGGCCCAGGCGGTGGACCACCTGGGATACGAAGGTGCACTTCTGCCCACGGGGCGATCCTGCGAAGACGCGTGGGTGGTTGCTTCTTCTCTGTTGTCCGTCACCCAGCGCATGCGTTTTCTGGTTGCGGTTCGGCCTGGCCTCATGTCCCCGTCTGCAGCGGCGCGCATGGCTGCCACCTTTGACCGCCTGTCCGGGGGACGCCTGCTCATCAACGTGGTGACGGGAGGCGATCCTGTTGAGCTGGCGGGGGATGGCATTCACCTGGATCACGATACGCGTTATGAATTGACCGATGAGTTCCTGACCGTTTGGCGGGAAGAGATGCAAGGCAAAGAGGTCGATTTCCGGGGGCGTCATCTGGATATCCGGGGCGGCAAGTTGCTTTTCCCGCCGGTGCAAACCCCTTATCCCCCCCTGTACTTCGGCGGCTCTTCTCCGGCGGCGTTAAAAGTGGCGGCCAAACATGTGGATGTTTACCTCACTTGGGGGGAACCGCCGGCTCAAGTGGCTCAAAAGATAAAACAAGTACGCAAACTGGCCGAAGAACACGGAAGGACGGTGCGATTTGGCATCCGCCTGCACGTGATCGTACGGGAAACGGAACAGGAAGCCTGGGAGGCCGCCAATCGCTTGATCCGGTATGTGGATGACGAAGTGATCCAAGCCTCGAAACGGGTCCTTTCCCGTTACGATTCTGTCGGACAGCAGCGCATGTCGCAACTGAACGGGTTCACGAGAAAGGATTTGGAGGTGAGTCCCAATCTATGGGCCGGGGTTGGTCTGGTCCGGGGTGGCGCTGGCACCGCGCTCGTCGGTGATCCGCGTACGGTGGCGGAACGGATGAGGGAATATGCCGCATTGGGAATCGATACATTCATTTTGTCGGGATACCCTCATTTGGAAGAGGCGTATCGGGTGGCGGAACTGCTCTTCCCAGAACTGCGCCTACAGCATACCCCTTCCGCTCCAAAGCAACATTTCCTCAGCCCGTTTGGAGAGATTGTGGCCAACGACCACTTTCCAAAAGAGCGGAAAGGAGTGTTTGCTGATGATCAACAGCTATTCACTGCGAAAAACGGTTAAACCGTTGATTCCCTGGAGTGTTCCCATCGTATTGGTGATTGTGTGGCAATGGTTGGGGATTATCGGGTGGATTTCCACGCGAACACTGCCCGAGCCGACTGATGTGGTACTGGCAGCCATTCGCTTGGCCGAATCGGGTGAACTGTTTCGGTATATCGGAGATAGTACCTCTCGTGCATTGTGGGGGCTGGTGATTGGGGGCAGCATCGGATTGGTGTTGGGCTTTTTGAACGGCCTTTTTCCTGTTGCGGAGCGGCTGTTGGACACCACCGTCCAGATGCTCCGCAATATCCCGCACCTTGCCTTGATTCCACTGGCGATATTGTGGTTCGGTATCGGGGAGGAAGTCAAACTGTTTCTCGTTGCGCTGGGTGTGTTTTTCCCGATTTACCTGAACACTTTTCACGGGATTCGTTCTGTCGACCCCGGACTCGTCGAAATGGGGAAAGTTTACGGCCTTCGGGGATGGATGCTCTTTCGGAAGGTGATGTTGCCGGGTGCGATGCCCTCCATTTTGGTGGGGTTAAGGTATTCCCTCGGGATCATGTGGTTGACCCTGATCGTAGCGGAAACCGTCTCTTCCGATACCGGCATCGGGTATATGGCGATGAACGCTCGGGAATTTATGCAGATGGACGTGGTGGTGTTGAGCATTTTGCTGTACGCATTGCTCGGCAAGCTGGCCGATGTGCTGGCCAAGGGACTGGAGCGCCGTTGCCTGCGTTGGCGGGTCAGCCGATAACTGAGGGAGAGGGGAGTGCCTGCCGATGGCGAAAATGGTTTCAGGTGCCCGACTGGAGATCGAGGGATTGCAAAAGAGATTCGGGGATCGTCTGGTTCTGCGTCATATCCACCTCCATGTGAAGCCGGGTGAATTCGTGGCCATCGTCGGAAGGTCTGGGTGTGGGAAGAGTACCTTGCTGCGCCTGATTGCGGGATTGGAAACACCGACGGTCGGAGGGATTGCACTGGATGGTGACCTTGTTCGGGGCTTGAATCCATCCGCACGAGTCATGTTTCAAGAGCATCGGCTCCTGCCGTGGCTAACAGTAGCGGACAACGTGGCATTGGGAGTGTCACAAAATCGGGAGGAAGTGGAGAAGCGGACAGCAGAAGCGCTCCGTCAAGTGGGACTGGCCGAATACGGCGGAGAATGGCCTGCTGTGCTATCCGGCGGTCAACGTCAACGGGTCGCCTTGGCCCGGGCGTTGGTCAGCCGTCCGAGGCTGTTGTTGCTGGATGAGCCGTTGGGCGCGCTGGATGCCCTGACGAAGATCGAAATGCAGCAGCTGATCGAGCAGTTGTGGCAGGAGCAGGGATTTACGGCACTTTTGGTCACCCACGATGTGGAAGAGGCGGTGGCGCTGGCAGACCGGGTGGTGTTGCTGGAAGATGGCAGAATCGCGATGGATTTGCCGATTGTGCTCCCGAGACCGAGACACCGGGGTAGTGCCAAATTCGCGTCGTTGGTTGGCACGATTCTGGACCGACTCATGAAGACGGTGGACGCCGTCCGCCATTCGAATCAAGGTTGAGAGTGTGAACACCGCCTCCGCAAATGCGGAGGCTTGTTTTTCAGATAAAATGAAAGATAGATAGATTAGATTTACCGTTTCCAAAAGATGTGATTCTGTTGGGAGGAATACATATCCAAACACGATTTCATTTTGAGGCTGTAAATTTAATAGGATTATCCCCGGAGATATCCGCAGATCGTTGGAGAGAGGTGGAAGAGAAAGAACGTGAACTACAAAGAAGGCTTCCGCTCGCATTGAAAGAATTGTATGCGGTAAACGGGTTGGAAGATTGGTTCTCCCGGGAAAGCCGGGACCGGATCGAGCCGTTAGCACGGCTGACAGTGGAAAACCGGGAGTATTGGGAAGAGGAGATGGGGCTGACGTTTCGGGGAATACCCGCACACCTTCAAGCGAATGAAGGCATTCCTTTCTTTATCGAATGTCAAGGGTGTTGGTGGTGGTGGGTGTTGTTGACAGGGGATGACGATCCGCCCGTGATTGTGGAATGCTTGGAAGAAAATGTGCAGATTTTGGCTTGTGAAAGGTTGTCAGATTTTATTTTTGCTTGTGCGTGGGACTTTTCGCTTATGGATCGGCCGTTTTTCGTTCAAGGAGAATATGGTCGCGAAATTGAGTTTCTCATATGGCTTCGAAATAACTGGGAGGAGAGGCCAGGGACGAGACTGTCGTCTTCAGTCCATCGTTATCGTTTTGGGAAAAAGGACAGACGGCTGTTGCTTTGGGACGAAACCGGTCAATTTTTTCTTTCTGCCGATACGAAATCGTCAGGGGAGGAAGCGCTCCGACAGATTAACCCTTTCGTGAAATAGGTGGAACTTGGGAACGACCTCCATGTCTATTGACCCATTTTTCGGGTAGATAGTTGAAAGCACTGTATCCCAGAGCGAGCGGGAAAACTCAGAGCTTCAGGAATCACCCAGGCTTGGACGAAGCTCGTAGATCGATGTGGGTTGTCACGCCAGATGAAGCGAGAAGCCAACGGCTACCAAAGGGACTGCCACTGGTGCTTCAGCCATGTGGGGAAAGTCACGTATGGAAATCAAGGAGTTTGTTCATGTGAAATCAGCTTGGATACGGTATCACCAATCTATCGTCCTGTACCCCCACGGGTAACAAACAAACTCCACTTCGCACCGGAAGTGGAGTTGCGAACAAAGTACCCTTCACTCAGGGGAAAGTACCTGCGAATTGATCCTCGTGCTTGAAAATCATCTTACTATACTAGTGGTCGATCAATTAGAGTAGTAAATACAAATCGATGAACATGACCATCATTGAATGTGGTCACTCCTCTTACAAGATGGATGTGTTTTCCATTCCCTACCGGTATTGCCGGCCCTGTTTTGATGATCAGTTTGTGATGGTGGTCAAGAAAGTCTGTATTCACCCTAATAATATGGACGTGATTTCCACCTTTGATGGGGATGGCTTCACTGGTAACGCCTGCAAATCGGTGATTATGTCTATCCTCACCTGGTTCTGCTAATTTCGTACTACCTAAAAATTCATGAGTATGTCTTTGTTTTTTGCCCATCATCAATCCTCCTCCATATCACTTTTTGGTATTTGTCCTTTTGTGATGAACCAGTATATGTACACAATAAATTTTTGTTCTTAACACAACGATTTTGTGTATCTGCCTATCGTCATAAAACGGGATGTAACGTTCCGTGTCTTTTTTGGACATACAGCGCTGTCATCTGGCATCCATTTTTGAAGCAAATGGTAAACTGACAGCGTTAATAACACCCCTACCGGTCGACGTCTCTTCCCATCCAATTTCACTCATGGCCCGTACAGAAAGAAATCTTTGCAAATGGTTCGAAAAATATGTATTCACCCCTTGACGTACGTGGTCGATCAGATAAATAATAATCTTTGAAAGGATCATAAAGAGCAAGCGGGAAAACCCACAAGTCGAGAAGTGAGAAAACACTTAAAACTACTATCGAGCGAAAACTCGTTAAACTAAAATCACCCAGGCTTGGACGAAGCTATCGTGGATGGATGTGGGTTACCACACCAGATGAAGCGAGAAAGCCCACGGCAACCCAAGGAAGTGTCTCTAATGCTCTTTAGCCGTGTGGGGCAAGTCCGAATGGAATGGAAACAAGCACCGACCCGGATGGAGGGGTTTTTTTCTACACCACAAATGAATGATCATTCATTCACTAGTTAGTCCATCGGGTCGACGCCAGTATGGGAGAGGAGGAATCCGTTTTGGCGAACATCAAACGAGCGGCCGTCATCGGTGCGGGCGTGATGGGAGCGGCCATTGCGGGACATCTGGCCAATGTGGGGATTCCCACCTTGCTGTTGGATATCGTGCCTCGGGAGGAGACGGAGGAGGAGAAGCGAAAAGGTCTCACCCTCCAGGACCCGCAGGTGCGCAACCGGCTTGCCGAGGCCGGAAAAGCACGGTTGTTGAAGGAAAAGCCGTCTCCTGTCTATCATAAGGAAGTTTTGGAGTTGATCACTCCGGGCAACTTGGAGGACGATCTCGACAAATTATCCGAAGTGGACTGGATCATCGAAGCGGTCGTGGAGAATCTGGCGATCAAACAACAACTGTTTGAAAACATCGAAAAAGTGTGGAAAAGAGGAACGATCGTCAGTTCCAACACGTCGGGAATTTCCATTCATGCCATGGTGGAAGGACGTTCGGAAGCGTTCCGCCGTCATTTTCTCGGCACACACTTCTTCAATCCACCGCGGTACATGAAACTGCTGGAGATTATCCCGACCAAGGATACGGACCCGGCTATCGTCGACCAGATGAAAGCGTTCGCGGAGAATGTGCTCGGCAAAGGCGTGGTGATGGCCAAGGACACGCCCAATTTCATCGCCAACCGGATCGGCGTGTACGGAACGCTGGTCACCTTACAGGCGATGTTCGAGCAGAACCTGGGACCGGACGAAGTGGACGCGCTCACCGGCCCGGTGATGGGACGGCCCAAAAGCGCCACGTTCCGCACGTTGGATTTGGTTGGGTTGGATACTTTCGTTCATGTGGCGGAAAATGTTCGGAGCAATGTGGATGACCCCGAAGAAAAGGCAGCGTTTGAAGTACCAGATGTTCTGAAGGAAATGGTGTCGCGAAACTGGTTGGGTGAGAAATCGGGACAAGGGTTCTTTAAAAAGGTGAAAACCGACAAAGGCAAAGAGATTCTCGCCCTGGACCTTGCGACGATGGAATACCGTCCCCGCAAAAAACTGAAAGCGGCTTCGCTGGAAACGGCGAAACGGGCCAAAACCTTGCCGGAAAAACTTCGCACTTTGGTATATGCGGACGACCCGGCGGGGAAATTCGCCTGGCATATCTTGAAAAAGGTGTTGCTCTATACGGCGGCGCGCATTCCGGAGATCGCCGACGACATCGTCAGCGTCGACAAGGCGATGAAATGGGGCTTCAACTGGGAGTTGGGTCCGTTTGAAACCTGGGACGCGATCGGCGTGGAACGTTCAGTCGCCCGCATGCGGGAAGAGGGAGAAAAGATCCCGCCGTTGGTGGAGGAGCTGTTGGCTTCCGGTTATACGTCGTTCTATTCCCGTGAGAAGGGCGAGCCCCCCCGGGTATTTGCAATCGGCGGAAAATATGTCGGCGTGGAGGAACATCCGAAAACGATTGATCTGGCTCGTTTGAAAGAACAGAACAAAGTGATCCGTTCCAACAAGGGTGCCTCCTTGATCGACATCGGGGACGATGTGGCTCTGTTGGAGTTCCACTCGCCCAAAAACGCCATCGGTGCGGACATCATCGCCATGATCAACGCGGCGGTCAAAGAGGTATCGGCCAACTACCGCGGATTGGTCATCGGCAACCAGGGAACCCATTTCTGCGTAGGTGCCAACCTGATGCTGATTTTGATGGAAGCGCAGGATCACAACTGGCCCGAGTTGGACCTGATGGTGCGCCAGTTCCAAAAAGCGATGGGCTCTCTGCGCTACCTCGACAAACCTGTGGTGGCAGCACCGTTCGGCATGACCCTTGGCGGCGGAGTGGAAGTGTGTCTGCCGTGTGACCGGATTCAGGCGGCCGCCGAAACTTATATGGGTCTGGTTGAAGTAGGCGTCGGTCTGATTCCCGGCGGTGGCGGCAACAAGGAGATGTTGCTTCGTTGGATGGAGGGGGTCGACCCCAAGGATCGCGTCGCGTTGCAACCGTTGGTCAACCATGTGTTCGAAGTGATCGGCACGGCCAAAGTGTCCACCAGCGCACGTGAAGCACGGGATTACCGTTTCCTTCGTCCGGAGGACGGCATCACGATCAACACTGACCACCTGCTCTATGATGCCAAGCAAACGGTGCTGGCCATGGACCGCGCTGGTTACCGTCCGCCGCAACCGAAGAAAATCCCTGTCGTCGGTGAAACGGGATATAACGTGCTTCGTTTGGGTGCGTACACGATGCTGCAATCCGGTTACATTACCGAACACGACTACAAGATCGCCAGCAAACTGGCCTACGTGTTGGCAGGAGGCAACGTGCCGGAAGGGACGTTGGTTACGGAGGAGTATCTCCTGGATCTGGAGCGCGAGGCATTCCTCAGCTTGTGCGGCGAGCCCAAATCGCAACAGCGGATGCAGTACATGTTGACCAAAAACAAGCCGCTTCGAAACTAAACCCGACAAAGGAGGAGAGAAGCATGCGTGAAGCCGTCATCGTCGCGGGTGTACGTACGGCGGTCGGGAAAGCGCACAAAGGCACCTTGCGGTCGACGCGACCGGATGAAATGGGCGCGGCCGTTGTCAAAGAGCTGATGAGACGCGTTCCCCAGCTGGACCCCCGCGAAGTGGAAGATGTGATTATGGGTTGCGCCATGCCGGAAGGTGAGCAGGGTCTCAACATCGCCCGCATCATTGCGTTGCGGGCCGGTCTGCCGACCGACGTACCGGGCATGACGGTCAACCGGTTCTGCTCGTCCGGCCTTCAGACGATTGCCATTGCGGCGGAGAAAATCATGTGCGGGTTTGCCGATGTCGTGATTGCCGGCGGGGTGGAGAGCATGAGTCTGGTACCGATGGTCGGATACAAACCCGCGCCCAACCCTTACCTGATGGAGCATATGCCGCAAGTCTACATGTCGATGGGGCACACGGCGGAAGAAGTGGCCAAACGATACGAGATTTCTCGAGAGGATCAGGATCGTTTCGCCGTGGAAAGCCACCGCAAAGCGTACGAGGCGATTCAGTCCGGCAAGTTCCGGGATGAAATCGTTCCGCTCAACGTGACTCATCGCACGGTGGATGACAATGGAAAATTGCAGGAACATGAAGTGGTGTTTGACACCGACGAGGGGGTACGTCCCGACACTTCGCTGGAATCGCTGGCCAAGTTGAAACCGGTCTTTCGCGTCAATGGGACGGTGACGGCAGGCAACTCCTCGCAGACCAGCGACGGTGCCGCGGCCGTGGTGGTAATGTCGGCTGAGCGGGCGCAACAGTTGGGGATCCAACCACTCGCTGTGTTCCGTTCCTTTGCCGTCGGCGGCGTTGATCCGGATGTGATGGGGATCGGCCCGGTCGTAGCGGTTCCGAAGGCGCTGAAATTGGCTGGCATCACGCTGGATGAGGTGGATTTGGTGGAACTGAATGAAGCGTTCGCTTCCCAGTCCCTCGCCGTCATCCGTCAGCTGGAGCTGAACCCGGACATCGTCAACGTCAACGGGGGTGCGATTGCACTGGGACACCCGCTGGGCTGTTCCGGGGCCAAGCTGACCGTCACTCTGCTCAACGAACTGAAACGTCGCAGCCAAAAATATGGCGTGGTCACCATGTGTATTGGGGGCGGTATGGGCGCAGCCGGCGTATTTGAAATGGTGCAGTGACACCGCATCAGAAATTCCGGTTGTCGACAATGAGAGAAGGGTGACCATTTTCCCGCGAACTTGCAACGAAAATGGTGCCCTTCGTAAACGATGGACTGCTTTCCGTTAAATTTGTCTTCATATTATAAAGGAGGAATAGCGCATGTCCACGGATACTGTGATCAAAGGCGGATCGTTCCTGATCGATCAACCCGACCCGACTGACGTGTTCACCCCGGAAGATCTGACCGAAGAACACAAAATGATCGCCAAAACCACGGAAGATTTCGTGAAAGAGAAAGTGTGGCCGGTGCTGGAGGAGATTGAAAACCACAACTTTGAGCATTCTGTCCGCCTGATGAAGCAAGCAGGCGAATTGGGTCTCCTGGGTGCCGACGTGCCGGAAGAATACGAAGGTTTGGGGCTGGACAAAATCAGCTCCACGCTGATCACCGAGAAAGTCGCGCTCGCCCGTTCGTTTGGCCTGACCCACGGTGCGCACGTGGGGATCGGGAGCTTGCCGATTGTCTTCTTTGGTACAGAGGAGCAAAAGAAAAAATACTTGCCCGCTCTCGCCTCGGGTGAGAAAATTGCGGCCTATGCGCTGACCGAGCCGGGGTCCGGTTCCGACGCCTTGGGAGCGAAAACGACGGCCAAACTGAGCGAGGACGGGAAGTATTACATCCTCAACGGTGAAAAACAGTGGATCACCAACAGCGGTTTTGCCGATGTCTTTGTTGTGTACGCCAAGGTCGACGGTGAGAAGTTTACCGCATTTATCGTCGAGCGGGACTTTCCGGGTGTATCCACTGGTCCGGAAGAAAAGAAAATGGGGATCAAAGGCTCTTCCACCCGGACGCTCATTCTGGAAGACGCGCAAGTCCCCGTGGAAAACCTGCTGGGTGAAGTGGGCAAAGGACACGTCATCGCCTTCAACATCCTGAACATCGGCCGCTGGAAACTGGCCGCGGGGTGCTTGGGTTCGTCCAAACGGGCAATTGAAATCTCGGTTAAATACGCCAAGGAGCGAAAACAATTCAACACGCCGATCGCACAATTCCCGCTCATCCAAGAAAAATTGGCGCAAATGGCGACCAAGACGTTTGCATTGGAGAGCATGGTATACCGTACGGCCGGTTATTTCGAAGACAGCTTGAACCGCGTCGAGAATGCCGAGGGAGCGGAAGTGGCCAAAGCCATCGCCGAGTATGCCTTGGAGTGCTCCATCAACAAGGTGTTCGGCTCGGAAACACTGGATTTCGTGGTGGACGAGGGTGTTCAGATCCACGGCGGTTACGGTTTCATGCAGGAATACGAAATTGAAAACATGTATCGCGACTCGCGCATCAACCGGATTTTTGAAGGAACCAACGAGATCAACCGCTTGCTGATCCCGGCCACCTTGCTGCGGAAAACGATGAAGGGCGAACTGCCGCTCTTGCAAGCTGCGCAATCTCTGCAGGAAGAGTTGCTGACGATGATGCCCAGTCTGCCGGAGGAAGAACCTGCCCCGCTGGAAGAAGAGGCCAAATTGATCGACATGGCCAAGAAGATCTTCCTCATGACCGCCGGTCTGGCTGTAGAGAAATACCAGCAAAAGCTGGAAAAAGAGCAAGAAATTCTGCGCGATACCGCGGATATTGCCATCGAAATCTATGCGATGGAATCCGCATGGCTCCGTGCCAAAAAAGCGCTGGACAAAGACGGATTGGAAAATGCGCAAGCCAAAGTGGATATGGTTCAGGCATACGTCTACGATGCATTCGGTCGGATCGAGAAAAAGGCACGCCGCATCCTGTCCGCGATGGAAGAAGGAGATGTCCTGCGTACCCAACTCTCGATCCTGAAGAAGTTGACCCGCCACGAACCGATCAACGAAGTGGCGTTGAATCGCCGTATCGCCGCACGGGTGATTGAGGCGGAAAAATACGTGGTGTGATCCTAGCTCTGTGCCCCCGCCAGATTAGCACCTTCCCCAATCGGGGAAGGTGCTTTTCAGTTTGTTGACAAAGGTACACGGTTTCCGATTTTCCGTATCCGTGTCTGGCAAATGTCCTTTAAGTGGAGCGGGCCGACTCATCAGATATAGCTAGCCTCGGCCACTTTGTCATCAGTCTCATGAGCAGTTCACTGCTGCAAAAGGCCGTTTCCCTCCTGTTTTGGGAAGCGTACCTATCTCGTAACGCCTGTATAGATGTGAATCGCGTCTCTCAGGAATTCGGTCATACCTGGTTTCTTTTCATAGTACGCCTTAAACCGTTCATCTTCCACATACATTTGGGCAAGGTTAGCATGCGCTTCTTTGCTGTATTCGCTCCAGTAATACATCAGCCACTTCTTATGCAACTCAGCCGTTTTTTGCGCGATGTCGCTGGCTGGATCACCATTTGCAAACGCTTCGGCAAGCGTCGCCAGGACTTCATCCGCCAGACGGGTAACCTCTTCATACTCTTCTTTCGTCATGTTCTTCAATTTTTCATTGGATCGGTTCACGACGTCATCGCCATATTTCGCACGGATTTCTTTTCCGTACTTGGCCTCGTTGTCGTCAATCATCTGTTGCTTGAAACCTTCAAACTTCTCTTTATCGGTCATGATGATTCTCCCTTCCATTGAAGCAATTGTTTTTTCCACATTGGCGATCAGCACATCCAACCGCTTTCTTTTTTCGAGGAGCTTTTCACGGTGTTCACGAAGAGCTTTGGCTCCGTCATAGGTAGGGGAAGTGACGATTTCTTTAATCACGTCAAGACTGACCCCTAATTCTTTGTAAAACAATATTTGCTGTAAACGGTCTACTTCCGCCTGACCATAGATCCGGTAACCCGACGAGTTTATTCTTGCTGGCTTCAGAATCCCGATCTCATCATAATACCGAAGCGTTCTGGTACTGATTCCTGCCAGCTGGGCCAGCTTCTGCACGGTGTATTCCATTTGTTCACCTCCTGACACCATAACTGTACACCTTTACGTATACGTCAATGTCAATCCCTTTTTTGGATGACAGCGTACACTCTCTCCAATTGTTGTGACCATGATTTGGGAAAACATTGCTTCCTTACGGAATGACCAGACACGACCTGGTAAGGTCGGCGGTTTTTAGTAAATATGCTCTATTCCGATTCCTGCAATCTAAATATTGTCAATCATCCGACCATAGACTTACAATGAAATGAAAAGATAGCATGATCAGGTGGGAGGTGCCCGCGTGGGTGTACTGGAGGAACTGCTGCGGGATGTACCGCTTCCCCGCATGGTGAGGGTTCGGCAACGGTTTGACGATTCACGTCTGGAGGATTGGGAACGGAAACTGATTCGGCAGTTGCAGCAACCGGACCTGAGAGGACGCCTTTCCCCCGGAGCACGGGTCGCCGTGGCAGTGGGCAGCCGCGGCATTGACCGAATCGACGAAGTCACCCGTGTTATTGTGACAGAACTGCGGAAGACGGGGGCGGCTCCCTTCATCGTGCCAGCCATGGGCAGTCACGGTGGGGCCACCGCGGAGGGGCAGCGGGCGGTGCTGGCCAAGTTGGGCATAAGGGAAGAGACGGTGGGGGCACCAATCTGCTCCTCGATGGAAGTGGTGCGCGTGGACACCTTGCCCAACGGTTTGCCGGTCTATGCCGACAAGGCGGCCGCGGAAGCGGATGCGATCGTGGTGATCAACCGGATCAAACCGCATACGGCCTTTCGTGCCAAGATTGAAAGTGGTCTGATGAAAATGATCAGCATCGGTTTGGGCAAACAGAAAGGGGCGGAAGCATGCCACCGGCTGGGCTTTGGGCAGATGGCGGAAAATATCGTGGACATGGGGCGTATCCTGATTTCCCGTTTGCCGATCGTCTTTGGGGTGGCCTTGGTGGAAAACGCGTACGACCAGTTGTGCCACGTGGAAGTGGTATTGTCCGATCAGATTGAAACACGAGAACCCACTCTGTTGGAGATGGCCAAATCCCGCATGCCGCGGCTGTTGTTTCCCGATCTGGACGTACTGGTGATTGACCGGATCGGCAAAAACATCAGCGGGGACGGGATGGACCCCAATATTACCGGGCGTTATCCTACCCCCTACGCCCAGGGAGGTCCCCGGGTTAATAAAATGGTGGTGCTGGATCTGACGTCCGAGACAGGGGGAAACGCCAACGGTGTCGGAACGGCGGATTTTACCACGCAACGTCTGGTGGATCAAATGGACAACATCGCCACCTACGCCAACGGCTTGACTTCAACGGTCGTCGCGCCGACCAAGATTCCGACCACCTTGCCCAACGATCGGTTGGCGGTTCAAGCCGCCGTGAAGACTTGCAACATCCTTGATCTGCACCTGGTAAAACTGGTTCGCATCCGAGACACATTGCATCTGGGGGAAATCCGGATTTCAGAGACGTTGTTGCCGGAAGCGGAGCAGCATCCGGATGTGGAAGTGTTGTCTCAACCCGAGCCGATGCAGTTTGATGGAGAGGGAAATTTCACGGATGGATGGTGAGAGACATGGAAAATCTGTTTGATCTGACAGGAAAAACTGCAGTGGTGATCGGAGGAACCAGTGTATTGGGCAGTGCTATGGCGGTCGGATTGGCGGAACACGGCGCACGCGTGGCCATCGCCGGACGCAATCAGAAAAAAGCGGGGACCGTGTTGGAACAAATCGAAGCCGCAGGTGGAAAAGGACAAGCATTTTTTGTGGAAGTGACGGTGAAGGAGAGCATTCAGGAGCTGGAGCGTTCGATTCGTGAATGGGCCGGCGGATACCACATATTGATCAATGCCGCAGGGGTGAATGCATCTACCCCGTTTTTTGATCTGGACATGGAAGAATGGGATTACATCATGAGCGTCAATTTGAAAAGCGTCGTGATGGCTTGCCAGGTGTTTGGCAAAGGGATGGTCGAGAGCGGAAATGGCGGAAGTATCATCAACATCTCCTCCGTATCGTCGGGACCGCCGTTGTCCAAGGTGTTTTCGTATTCGGTGAGCAAGGCGGGCATCAACAATATCACACAATATCTGGCGCGGGAATGGGCACCTCACCGGGTCCGGGTCAATGCGATTATCCCTGGATTTTTCCCTGCTGAGCAGAACCGGAGATTGCTCACCCCGGAACGAACCGAGGCGATCATGCGCCACACGCCGATGGCGCGCTTCGGTAATCCCGAAGAATTGAAGGGCACCGCGGTCTGGTTGGCTTCGGAAAAGGCGTCCGGTTTTGTGACCGGCGCATTGATCCGGGTAGACGGCGGATTCGGGGCGATGACATTGTAATGGTACAGGTGAACGCGGAGACAGCCATTTTTCCGAATAATAAGGAATCGTCTCCGCGTACCCGACACACACTGAATGATTTTTCTCCCTCACGCCAATCCGTCCAAACTCTTCTTTGAGCGTGCTTTTATCCCCGATTCAGGGTCTTTTTTTATATCTACCTCGGATAGAAAAACATCGAGCTGTGTAGAAGTACAATAGGATTGTTGGAGGTAAAACTGAGGAACGAGGTGGAAGCAGTACGTATGTTGTTGGTGGATACCCCTGAAATCCATCCCATTAATCACAGGGGGTACCTGGACAACCAGGAGATCCATATGGTTTAGATGCCGACCGTAATGGTGTGGCTTGCGAGCGGTCGTCCGTCATTCATGTTCTCACTACGGTGTTTTTCCATATTTCCATTGAAATGGATTCAGTGATATTTGCACCACGGCTTTCCTCAGCGTTTCATGAAATTTTAAATAAAATAAAGAAGGGATGGGGGTTCTTGGTGTAGAAAGGAAGTATACACATTTTTTGGGTATTGAGGCGGTGTGATGACCGCCGAAGGGAGCAATCGGCATGAAAAGGTGGATAGTCGTCTGGTTGGTATTTTTTCTGGGTACGCCGATTGTCGGAACGTTTATTCTCATCATCGCCTATCAGTTGGTATTGGACAGTGTACGTTTTTATCCGTTTTGGCTGGGAGAATCGTATCTGTATCTTTGGTTTCCCGCCGCAGCGATTGCCACGATGACGACGCACTGGGGAAAACGGCGTCCTAAAGGGTATAGTGTATTGACGATCATGCTGTTTGTGTTGGTCATCGTTCTGGGAACGGCGGATATCATGCGACAGTACGGCCCCGTCGTCAGAGAGACGGTCATACTCAAAGGCTATACTGCTAACGCATTGGTGACCGACCGTCATGTGTACCGGGTGCCGTATTTTCCTTTTGATCAGGTGAAAGTCCTGGAGGCGGTACGGGAGGAACGGGCGGTACCCGTTTATCTGGCACGGGATGAAGGGATGATTCTGGCGTTTGCCGATCCCGAATACACAGGATACACATGGACCGATCGCATGGTGCACCTGGCCGTGGGGTTGACGGCATTGGGCGCCTTCGTGGGTTATTTCGCCTATGTGCTCAGTGTGTGGACTCGTTACGTCCAAATAACCGACGAAGCGCTCGTCTTTCACCGTTGGCGTTCTTTCACCCTTCTGCCGTATAAGGAGATCATTCATATCCGTATCGATGAGAATCTAAAACGAGTCTCGGTCGAGACGGAAGAAGTGGTTCATCATTGGACAGCAGAACCGGAGGTGAAGGAACAGTTGCGACAAACCGCCAAAAAGGCCGGTCTGATCGCTCATGCGCAGGGGAGATACAGTCGGCCGCAACAGTACCGGGAGATCCGGTTAGCGGATGATGCCGTTGTCATCATGGAGGATGGAGAGGAGACGCGTATTCCTTATTTGGATGTGATGGAGGTATATTGGGACGGCGCCGTTCGGATCACTGCCAGCGAAGAGGACGTGCTGATCACTGATGAACGGTACGTTCACCGGGATTGGTTGGAAGAATTGACGAAACGGTTGAAACAGGCCTGGCAGGAACGGGGCATCGGCCATTCTATGGAAGTGAGCTTGGAAGAGGGATATGTGTGGCTGGGATCGGAGGAGACGTGGGAGTCAACTACCCACCACTGAAGTGGTGGGCTTGCAGTTCATCAGAAAATGACCGCGTTCGACAGGTTGACGGCTGACCGACTCGCAAAGGTACGAGCCGCCACATGGTCACGAGGGCAGCGTCCTGCCGTCGTGAAATCGGTGGGAGAGGCGAAAGCCGTTTGCCAGCCAGTCATCCCTGATGTTTTTCAACGTTCCATCAAAGCGAGCCGGATTCCCAAAATGGCGAACAGAGCCGCCTTCACCTTGTTGACATGTCTTGCAACGGCCGGACGTCGAAGCCATCGTTGCCCGATCATACCGGCAAATATGGAGACAGCGGTAAACACCGCCAGAGCTTGCAAGAGAAAAAGGACGCCCAATAACATCATCTGCCATACGGCATTCTCCGCGGACGGGGGAACAAACTGCGGCAAAAACGCGAGAAAAAACAATGATACCTTCGGATTAAGCAAATTCATGAAAATCCCTTTGCGGTAGAGAGCGCTGTGCGAACGTCGTTCCGCTTGCGGCAGATCAAACGTTGCTTTTCCTTCACGAGCCGACTGCCAAGCCAAATACAGCAGATACAGCGCTCCGGCGTACTTCAAAACGGCAAATGCGATCGCCGATTGATGCAATATCGCTGCAACACCCAGTGCAGCAGCCAGCGTGTGAACGATCAATCCGGTACACAAGCCGAGAGCGGTGGCGATCCCGGCGTTTTTTCCCCGGCTCATGCTTTGCGCGATCACGAACAAAATGTCGGGACCGGGCATCAGTGTGATGGCCACCGAAACGGCGAGAAAATACAGGATGTGGACTGGATCCATTTTGAGCCACCTCGCGTTCAATGAATGAAAGGATAAGCCGATATCATGGGTGCGGATGAACCCAACCAACAAGAATCTCCCTGGAGGAGATCACGCGATTCAAACCGAATTTCAGGCAGAGCCAACCATTACGTTAAGGAAAGGTCATCCCGACTAAGGATGTCAACGTTTCGGTCTGCGATCACGGAAAAAAACGGCGATGAGTCGGCGCATGGCTTTTCTCGACAAAATGCGGGGCAATCTGGCAATCCAGCGATTGCGGATACCGGTCACCACGACCGTTTTTTGTTGTTCCCATCCGTCAAGAGCCTCACGCACCACTTGTTCGGCTGAAACGGCATAGGGCTGCGTTATCCCCGTTCGCTCCGCAAATTCGCTTCGGGTACTGCCCGGACAAACAACAGTTACAGTGATGCCGGTGCCTTTCAGCTCCTCAGCCAACGCCTCCGTGTAATGAAGTAAAAAGGTTTTGGCCGCCCCATATACGGCCATGTAGGGAGTGGGGAAAAAGGCCAGAGAGGAGGACACTTGGATGATTCCGCCCTGCTTTCGTGCGATCATATCGGGCAAAGCGGCACGGGTGAGAGCCAACGGTACTTGGATATGAAGACGCACCAACGCCTGTTCCAAGGCGGCGTCGGTGTGAATGACGGGGCCGTACAGCCCGATGCCCGCATTGTTGACGAGCAAGTCGATTTGATGCTGAGTGATCCACTGGCTGATCCGGGTAACCTCATCCTCGTTGGTCAAATCGGCCGTGATTACGGTTGCCTTCGCCCCCCGTTGTTCGACGGAGGTTGCCACCTCCTGCAGCAAGGAGGTTCGGCGGGCGACCAGCACCAAATCATATCCCCTGTTCGCCAGCTCCTCGGCAAACGCGCGGCCGATCCCCGATGATGCCCCGGTGATAAGAGCAACCGGTCGCATGATGATTCCTCCTTATAAAAACAACAAATCTCGATGAGATTGCCATCGAGGTCCTGGAACCACATCCATTTTACTTCTTCCATTCGCCTTCATGGTTTTGAATCCCTATAGGACAAAAACAAAAAAAGAAAAGGCGGCCTGGTCCATCCAGCCACCTTGTCAGAGCCGGGAAAGCAATGTGGACAGTATTCACCAGACACACCCTTAAAAAAAGGTGGCCGTTTTCCAACGAGCGATCTTTGAGCTTGTGGAAAGAGAGAAAGGGAAAACGGCCTAAGTCGCAATTGGTATCGGGGTTTTTTAATCCTTGAAAAAGCTTTTGAGCACGAACAGTGCGTTGGCCGGGCGTTCAGCGATCCGGCGGGTAAAGTAGGGATACCAATCTTTTCCGAACGGCGTATACACCCGAACTTTGTAGCCTTCAGCCACCAGTTGCCGCTGCAGGCCGTTGCGCACACCGTACAACATCTGGAATTCGTAAAGGTCGTCGGGGATGTTGTTTTCCTTGACGAACCGTTTGGTCCAGTTGATAATGTTTTCGTCGTGGGTGGCGATCGCCGTGTAACAGCCGTTTTTCAGGTGCATGGCGACCAGCTTGAGATAATTTTCGTCCACATCTTTTTTGTCCGGGAAAGCTACGTCTTTGGGCTCCTTGTAGGCTCCTTTGACAATCCGCAGATTGACGCCCATCTCACCCAGCTCTTTGACGTCTGACTCAGAACGGTACAGATAGGACTGGATGACAAGGCCCACATGTTCTTTCCCGTATTCCTGGACCAGCGTTTTGAACAGGTCGATCGTTTGTTGCACCCGAGGCGAGTCTTCCATGTCGATGCGGACAAAGTTGCCCTTTTCTTTGGCTTTGGCCGCAATCCGGCGCATGTTTTCCAAACAGAAGTCGTAGCTGATGTCCAATCCCAGTTGGGTCAGCTTGACGGAGACGTTGGAATTGACACCGTTTTTGGCGATGGCGTCAAATATTTCTATAATTGCGTCAGTGGCTTGCCGGGCTTCTTCCTCGGTGGTCACACTTTCTCCTAGCAAGTCCAATGTGACGACCAAGCCCTCTTCATTCAGCTTTTTGACGATGTCCACCGCTTCGTCCAATGTTTCTCCGGCGACAAAACGGGATGCCCCCAGCTTCAAACCGTATTTGGAAACGAATTTCGTGACGAGAGGGTTTCCAGCAATTGTTAGCACCACTTTACGTGAGAAGGACATCCTCATTCCTCCTTTTTCGAGGCCGATTGTATATAATAGTCATAGCATTCACCATTAAACCGTTTTCATTATACACTAGCATGGGTGATCTGCAATCCTTTTTATCATTCGAACGATTTGAAGATTTTCTATGAGGTAGGGTACAATAAGGGAGGCAAATCAGGATAAGAGGAGGCGTTTTCGTTGGTAGTCGAATTTCGAAATGAACCCTTCACCGATTTCTCCAAAGAAGAAAACCGACGCGCGTTTGAAGAAGCACTGGCCAAAGTGGAATCCGAACTGGGTCGCGAATATGACTTGATCATCGGCGGAGAGCGGATCAAAACCGAAGAGAAGTACCACTCCATCAACCCGTCCAACTTGGATCAGGTAGTCGGTTATACGTCCAAAGGCACGGAAGAGCACGCGGAAAAAGCCATCCAAGTGGCCGCGAAAACCTTCGAAACCTGGAAAAAAGTTTCTCCTGAAGCACGTGCCCGGATTTTGTTCAAAGCGGCGTCCATTCTGCGCCGGAAAAAACATGAGTTCTCCGCTTGGATGGTGTTCGAAGCTGGCAAATCCTGGCCGGAAGCCGATGCCGACACCGCCGAAGCGATTGACTTTATGGAGTTCTACGGTCGTGAAATGATTCGTCTGAGCGAACGGCAACCGTTGACCCGCATTCCGGGAGAAGACAACGAGCTCACCTACATTCCGCTGGGTGTGGGGATCATCATCCCGCCGTGGAACTTCCCGTTGGCCATCATGGTTGGCATGACCACTTCCGCGATCGTCGCGGGTAACACCGTGGTGCTGAAACCGGCCGGGCCGACGACGGTGATCGCCGCCAAGTTCATGGAAATCCTGGAGGAAGCCGGTCTGCCGGCGGGCGTTGTCAACTTCGTGCCCGGTTCCGGACCGGTCGTGGGTGAGTACTTGGTGAAACATCCGTTGGCACGGTTCATCTCCTTCACGGGTTCCCGTGACGTGGGGCTGCGCATCAACGAGCTGGCTGCCAAACGGGCCAAAGGGCAAAAATGGATCAAACGCGTCATCGCGGAGATGGGCGGAAAAGATTCCATCATTGTGGACAAAGAGGCTGACCTGGATCTGGCTGCTCAAGCGATTGTCACTTCGGCGTTTGGTTTCTCCGGTCAAAAATGTTCTGCTTGCTCCCGGGCAATTGTCCATCAAGACGTCTACGACGAAGTGCTGGCCAAAGTAACCGAGAGAGTAAAAAACCTCAAAGTGGCTGAAGCGCGTGAATTCGGCATCGATATGGGTCCGGTGATCGACGAAAACGCCTACAAGAAAATCCTGGAATATATTGAGATCGGAAAACAGGAAGGCCGTTTGGTGATCGGTGGCGGAAAAGCCGAAGGAAACGGGTACTTCATCCAGCCGACGATCTTCGCCGATGTGGACCCGAACGCCCGGATCGCCCAAGAAGAGATCTTCGGTCCGGTAGTGGCGTTCATCAAGGCGAAAGACTTTGATCATGCGCTGGAAATTGCCAACAACACCGAGTACGGTTTGACCGGTGCCGTTATTTCCAGAAACCGCGCCAATCTGGAAAAAGCACGTGAAGAGTTCCATGTCGGCAACCTGTACTTCAACCGTAAATGTACCGGTGCTTTGGTGGGTGTGCATCCGTTCGGTGGCTTCAACATGTCCGGTACCGACTCCAAAGCAGGCGGACGCGATTACCTGCTCTTGTTCACCCAAGCCAAAGTGGTTTCCGAGTTGTTCTGAAGTCACAAGCAAAACCCCGGCAGGTTTATGCCTTGCCGGGGTTTTCTTCTTCGCTGGTGGATGCAGTCTCTTTTTCTGCCGGGTTGACAGGACATGCATCATCGCAACCACCCGCAGGAATCACCGTCCGGCGGCTGGCAATGAAATCGTACACTTTTTGGCCCATCCCGATCCGGCGTGCGATCCACATCAGTGGAACCAAGGGCCACAGAAGCGGCAGGCGGGAGGACATCTGGATGATGCCGTCAATCCCGTCACGAAAATGTCGGCCGTCCACGGTACTGTGCAAGCGTTTCTCCACTTTTTCCGCCGACAATCCGTATCGTTCGATGACGCCCGGCTCACGGAAAGAGACAAACGTCAGCAGGGAGAACCAGTCCAGTTTGCGAGCCGTCTCCACACTTTGCCTGCAAAACGGGCACCATCCGTCATAAAACACGATGACACGGTGACGTTGCGCCCAGTTCCTCTCTCCAATCCACTGGGTCAATTTCTCCCATCCTATCCTCATTTGATCTCCCACCCATGTGATGGCTAAGCCGATCCGCCGGTAGTCGCGGTCGGTCAGCAATATCATTTCACTTCCGATCATCACCCACGAAAATTCGATCAACCCCATGAACAGAGCGATCCCGATATGCATGAAGACGGCGAAACAGACAGCCGCGTATTTGGTGTAACGATTGAGCAGCAAAAACGGAAATCCGACCTGAAAAAACACGGTGGCATAGCTTAACAAGACCACCACGATATCATATTTCCAGATCCACTCACTGTAACCGGGCCAGTAAAACTCGTTGACCCGCGTGGCATAGTAGATGGCTGTCCCGTGTTGCCACATGCTGCCCATCACTTTATACATACCCGAAGTAAAATAAACCATTGACACTTGAATCATGATGGCCAGTACTGCTGCGTTGTGAAGAACCGCCAGCATCTGGCGAGGGAGCGAGGCGGCCGTTTGATCCGGCTGCCTCCGACGACGGCGGGCATCCCACGAGAACCAGGCACCGGTGTTGGCGAACATGAGGTAAAACAGGTCCAATCGGAGAACGTTGTCCCCACCGTTGGTGATAAAAGGGTTGCGGATGAACAGGGACCAATACAGCACCGCGAGCAGCACGCCGGTGACCCGTGTCCGGTAACCGATCAGGTAGGCCAATGCGACCAAAATGGTCGCGTGGTACACCCATTCGAAATAGATGCGATCCGCACTGAGTTGGTAGAGCGAAAAGGTGTGACGCTCCCGAAGATACCGCAAAAAGTCGTCGTATGGCCAAATGCCGTGAGTGCCCCACAACAAATGGCGATCGGTATAGTTGGAGAGTAAGTAAAAAAGAATGGCCGCAGCGACGGCGATCCGTACCAGACTGGCTCCGATCAACATATGTTCCTTGGTGAGAAAGCGGAAGATCCGGGTGGTCATCGGAAGCTCCCTCCCGTCGTTCCCGAATCGATGGGACGAACGTTCATCCAATTTGTTTCGCGGTAGTAAAACGTACCCTTGCGATCAGGCTTGTACCGTTCGTAAAACCGCGGAAATACGTTGGTGACGATGCGCACTTTCACTTGCAGTACGTGGGGCCGGTGCGGAAAGTCGCGGATTGCGTTGGCGGCCACCCGCTCCAGCATCTGTTCACCCTTGGCCTTGCGGTTCCGGTCTTTGTCGGTGAACCAGGTGATGGCGGTGTATTGAAACCGGTACAAACGTCCGTCGTTGGAAAAGCGGTCCCGTTGTATGTGGGTGATCAGGGGCTGGGAAACATCACGCCAAGGGGTTTCCTTGATTTGGCCCGTCTCCGGATCCTTCCACTTGGCCTTGACGAAGATATTCTGGTGTTGGGAAACGGGATTGGGAGCAAATAATTTCCAGTTCTGCATGAACAAAGGGTCCATATATTTCATCATAGGCTCAAACCATGCTTGCTTGACCGGGTTGGGTGGTGCCAGGTACAAAGCGGTCATGCCGAAGTGAAAGCCCAACAAGCACGCCAGGCCAATGATCCAAGTGCCCAATACGGCGGTTTTCCAATTCACGGACCTCACCTCGTCCGGGAAGGTTCAGCTATTATCCTATCATACTTGGGAAACAAAAGCCGTTCATTCTTTGGCTACATCCACACCGAGCCAACGGGCGACCACGCCGGTGGTGCTCGCCTGGAGCACGATGGTCAACAGGATGGCGATAAACGTGACTGCCGCGATCACATCGGCATGCGCGACACCGGCACCGACGATCATACCGGACAAGGCGGCGGGGATTACGCCGGTTTCCCTCACCCAAAAGAAAAACAATACCTCCCGCCATCGCCAGCGAGCGATCCGGTCGGGCAGGGCGCATGCCAGCACGGTAAATGGACGTGCGACAAACATCAACACAAGAACGACCAGTATGCCTTGCCACCAGTATTGGGACAATACGTCGAAATTGACTTGTGTCCCGAGCAGAACGAAGATCAGTTTGCGTAACAGCAATGTGACAGTGTCTCCGAATAAGACGATTTCCGAAACGGTGTTCTCCGGGATGCGCAACCGGAACTGATCCGGGTTGCCGAAAACAACGCCCGCGGCAAAAGTGGCCATGAAACCACTGGCGTGTATCGAGCCTGCCGCCAGGTAGGAACCGATCGCCACCAGCAGGCTGACGACTGTACCATACCGGCGAAATACGCCCATTCGATGCTCGGATGTGACCAACAAACCCAGCCAGCCAACCAGGATGCCGACGATCAATCCGCCACCGGCCTCGCGAACGAAACTCCAGATGGTATCAATGGCGGAAAAACGGGTTTCGCCGAGGATCAGTCCTAGAATAGTGAAGGTGAGAATCGAGCCGGTGGCATCGTTGAAAGCGGATTCTGATTCGACGGTTTGACGTACCCGGGGTTCCACCGCCACTTGGCGGAAGACGGGGATCAATGTCGCCGGATCGGTCGACGCGATCACCGCTGCCAACAAGGCGGCATACAAAACCGGCAATTTCAATATGACGACCGCCGTTGCTGTCACGATGGCGGCAGTGATGAGCACGCCAGGAACGGATAACAGGGTCACCGTGATCCATACGCGCTTTAATACGGTAAATTGAATCGCTCGTCCTCCTTCAAACAGGATCAACGTGGACCCGATCAAAATGATGAACTGATAAGCCACAGAGTTGCCGGGCTGTACGATCCAGTTCAAACCGGCCGGACCGACGAGCATGCCAAGTATCAAGAATAATGCAACGTCGGGGATGCGGATCCATTCCGCCAGTCGGGTGGCGATCAGCCCGAGCAGAAAGACCATGGAAAACATAAACATTTCGGTTTGTGCGATTTCCATTACTTTGGATTCCATTGTGCGGACTCCTTCTAAGGTCTCATACGAGATTGTTCGATTGTACCGTTTTCCATTTCGCCCAGCAACGCTATAGGCCACTCTGCACCTCGGATTGTTTCAAGTCGCTCAGCTGGGGAAAATATCCCGTATCATGATTACATGTGCAGGTGCCAATCTGATTATACCTTAATGATGATCGATTTGTTGGACGATCATGGGTACATTTGGTAACATAACCAAAACTCGCTCGTTTACCCTCATTTCTTTCCGATAAAACAGAAGAATCCGATTGATTCCTTGACATTGGGAGGGAGGAATGGGTATATTCACCTTACGGAAAGTGTTTTTCTTCCTCATTCCTCATATTGATTTCAAAATTGTCTGCAATGGAGGGATGTACGATCATTCAGTTCCGCCAGGTCAACAAATGGTTCGGAGATTTTCATGTCCTAAAAGATATCAACTTGACGATCCAAGCGGGCGAAGTGGTCGTGATTCTTGGACCCAGCGGATCGGGCAAAAGCACCTTGCTCCGCTGTATCAATCAGTTGGAAACGGTTTCTGAGGGCGAAGTGATTGTGGACGGGGTAAAAATGAACGACCCCAAAACCAACCTGAACAAAGCGCGACAAGAGATCGGCATGGTTTTCCAGCACTTTCATCTGTATCCCCACAAAACGGTGTTGGAAAACATCATGCTCGCCCCGATGAAAGTAAAAAAAGTGCCGGAAGAGGAAGCGCGAAAAATTGCAGAATTTTACCTGCAAAAAGTGGGAATCCCAGAGAAGGCCAACGCCTATCCCTCCCAATTGTCGGGCGGTCAGCAGCAACGCGTCGCGATCGCCAGAGGATTGGCGATGAAACCGAAAATCATGTTGTTTGACGAGCCAACTTCCGCACTCGATCCCGAAATGATCGGCGAAGTGTTGGATGTGATGCGAACGCTGGCCAAAGAAGGCATGACCATGGTGGTTGTGACCCACGAGATGGGGTTCGCACGGGAAGTGGCGGATCGGGTGATCTTTATGGATGAAGGACGGATTTTGGAAGAATCCGAGCCGGAGACGTTTTTCAACAATCCAAAAGAAGAACGGACCCGGCAGTTTTTAAGCAGAATTCTGAAACATTAAAAAAGGGGGAATTCGATGCGTTTTTGGAAGCGTTGGTTGGTGCTGTGTCTGTCCGTGGTGTTAGCGTTTTCCCTGACGGCGTGCGGTGATGGAAGCTCGGCCGACGATTCGTCACTGGCAGCGATTAAAAAGCGGGGGAAATTGGTCGTCGGTGTCAAGTATGATACCAACCTGTTCGGCTACAAAGATCCCGCTGACGGTCAAGTCAAAGGTTTTGAAATCGATTTGATGCGCGAGTTTGCCAAGAGACTGCTGGGAGATGAAAAGAAAGTGGAGTTCAAGGAGGTCACCTCCAAAACGCGGATCAAGATGCTGCAAAGCGGCGATGTCGACGTGATCGCGGCGACGATGACCATTACCGACAAGCGGAAGAAACAGGTGGATTTTTCCCGCGTCTATTTCATGGCCGGACAATCCTTGCTGGTGCCGACCAACAGTCCGATCACGGGGCTGAAATCTTTGAACGGAAAAGTGGTGGCCACGGCCAAAGGAGCCACGAGCGGCCGGAACTTGGAAAAATTGGCTCCCGGTGTGAAGATCAAGGAGTATGAAAACTATGCCGATGCATTCACGGCGCTCAAGAGCGGTCAAGCGGATGCCGTGACGACCGATGACAGTATCTTGATGGGCATGCAACAACAGGACCCCACCCACTTCAAACTCGTCGGCGGGCAGTTTACGCAAGAGCCGTACGGGATGGCGGTGAAAAAGGGGAACAAGGATCTCCTGAAAGCGTTGAACGATTTCTTGAATGACATCATGAAGGACGGCACCTATCAGAAGCTCTATCAGAAGTGGTTCAAAAAAGACCCGCCAGCCAACATTCCGGCAGACGCAGTACAAAAAGCTCCGTGATACGCGTACGGCATATCCGGGCTTGGACAAATCCACTGTGGATGAATGTAGATTGCTACTCCAGATGAAGTGAGAGGCCCACAGCGACCATAGGGAGTGCCTCTAGTTCTTCAGCCGTGGGAAGCAACGATTTCCCGGGTGAACGGCTTTCCCAAGCCCGACCGAGGGAGCGCCGGTAAGCGCAGGAATCACTCGCGGGCATTTACCCGTTCGAAGCGTAATTGCCCGCGTCCTGCCCCCGGTTCCAAGCGTCCATGAACTGCTTCCCGAGAGGGTGCAGGTGGAGCAAGCCGGGAAAGCGATGCGGGTCATAGATCAGACAGGTCCTGGCTGGAGCCACGATCGTGTATCAGATGATCGACAGATATTGACCAGATTTGTCCTGAGACGAAAGCGGGGGTGAGCGATGTTCGACGTAACAGTTTTGGCCGATTACAAGCAGGAGTTTATCGATGGGTTTCTTGTCACGCTTTCGGCAAGCGTACTGGCATTGGGACTCAGTTTGGCCATCGGTACGTTCATCGCGGTGTTGCGGTTGTCCGGAGTGCGGCCATTGGAAATCGTGGGAACGGCTTATGTGGAGTTTTTTCGCAACACGCCCATTGTGATACAGGTGTTTCTGTTTGCAATCGGACTTCCCACGTTGGGCATTCGGTTTTCTGAGTTCACCAGTGGCGTGCTGGGACTGTCCATCTACACCGGGGCATTCATCGCCGAAGCGCTACGTGCCGGGATCCAGTCCGTGCCGAAAGGGCAGATGGAAGCGGCACGTTCATCCGGAATGAGTTATGTGCAGGCCATGCGATACGTGATTTTGCCGCAAGCGTTTAAGCTGGTCATCCCACCGCTCGGCAACCAGTTCGTCAACCTGGTGAAAAACTCATCGGTTCTGGCTATCATCGCTGGTGGGGATTTGCTGTATACCGCCGATCGGGTATCGTCGGATACGTTTGAGGTGGCACTCGTATACGGTTTTGTCGCTTTGCTGTATCTGGTTATCACTCTGCCGCTCAGTTTGGGTGTCAATTGGTTGGAACGTCGGCTGAGTAAGAACTACTGAAAGGGGGATGCCGATGGATTTACAACACACATTCGCACCAGCAACGCTCCGGTCGTTGATGGAAGGCCTACTGGTCACATTGGAAGTGGCGGCATCCGCCATTGTACTCAGTTTCGTCTTCGGTATTATTCTGGGTATCCTGCGGTATACGAAATTGCCGGTATTATCCCAGCTCGCGGTGTTGTACATCGAGGTGATGCGCAATTTGCCGCTGTTGCTCATCATTTTCTTCGGCTATTTCGGTTTGCGAGACATGGGAGTAGAATTGCCCGTGACCATGGCGGCGATTGCGGGGCTTACGGTATTCACCTCGGCGTTGATCGCGGAGATTGTGCGAAGCGGATTGAACTCAGTGGAAAAAGGGCAAATCGAAGCCGCACGTGCCCAAGGGTTCACCTATGTACAAACCTTGTGGTACATCATTCTGCCGCAGGCCCTCAAACGCATGATCCCGCCGTTGGTCAGCCAGTTTATCACATTGGTGAAGGACACATCGCTCGCGGTTGTGATCAGTTTGGAGGAAATTATGCACAACGCGCAGATCGTTTACAACAAGTACGTGAATGCGACCATCCCGTTGCTCTTGCTGGTGGCGTTTATCTATTTCACCATCAATTACAGCCTCTCAAGGGTGAGCCGGTATTTGGAAAAACGCTTGGCGGGCTGACACGGCAGACCTCCACTGATATTTCATCCCGGTATTGGTACAGGACGTCTGGTCTCACCACCGCTAATTATCGCCCATCCCGAATGATTTCGGATTGTGACCAATGCGTGGACTCCGAGGTGGCATTTTTCGGGGGAACGAGAGTCTGGTCTGGGGTGTTTTTGGCTCAGACATGACCCCAGCGTATTGGATGCAGTTTCATCCAACACACAATCTTCACGGAATCCCTTTCTGTGAATATGGACACAACAATGTAGATCGAATAAGATCAAAAGTGGCGAACTCATTCAAAAAAGGACATACTGTCTTGGCCATGTGGCATACATATGCGTGGATGCCCGTTTAACGGGTTGGCTATTGATGTGATTCCCACTTTTGTATATATACCATGAATCAATGGAGTCGAAGAAAGGGGTCAGGGATGGGCGAATTTATTCAATCCTTTTTACAGTGGTTGGCAGATCTCGGTTATCTGGGGATCGCTCTGGGATTGATGGTGGAAGTGATCCCGAGCGAAATTGTGCTAGCTTACGGGGGTTACCTTGTATCTCGCGGAGAAGTGACGTTTGTGGGTGCCGTGATCGCCGGTACGATCGGTGGTGTGCTGGCACAGTTGTTTCTGTACTGGGCAGGGTATTATGGTGGTCGGCCTTTCTTGGAGAAATATGGGAAATACGTCCTCATCAATAAAAAGCATCTCGATGTGGCGGAAGAGTGGTTTCAACGCTACGGGGCGGGCGTTATCTTTGGTGCCCGTTTCATCCCGGTTGTGCGTCATGCCATCTCGATCCCGGCCGGAATTGCCAAAATGTCGTGGATTAAATTTACGGCGTATACCACGGCGGCCGTCATCCCTTGGTCGATTTTCTTTATTTATATCGGTTGGGAGCTGGGAGATCGCTGGGAAGATTTCAAAAAGATCGCCGAACCATATGTACAGCCGTTGGCAATCGTTGCGGGGATCCTGCTTGTCGTTTATGTGTTGATCCAATCGATGAAGAGAAAACGCGCACAAAACAATGGCTGATCACTGGGAAAAAATGAGGCCATGAAAATGTCAAGATGCCCTCCCATGGATACAGGAATCTTTGTTACAATAGGGGCAGAACAGGGTACGCTGAAAACAAACGCAGTCATCGAGCGTTCACATATGGGAAACTCAAAAAACGGGGAGGGCGTCATCGATGCACATGCCTTCGTTGAGCGGATGGATCATCATTTTGGTGATCGCGCTGTTGGTGTTTGGCCCGAGCAAGTTGCCGCAGTTGGGTAAATCGCTTGGCAGTGCCTTGCGGGAATTCAAAGAAGCTGTCGGCGGTGTAGGCAAGGACGAACAAAACAAAGACAAAACCAGCAACTGAGAAGAAAAGGGACGGGGAATAACCCCGTCCCTTTTTTCAACAACAGTGCCGGGCACCTTTGCCGCCATATTTTTCATCGGTGGCCCAGCGATGTTCTCTTTCTGACATGGGCTGTTGGTCTTACACATTCAAGTTATTGGTTATCTCATTCCATCTTCTCTGCCTTAAGAGGATTTAGCTACTACTTTTTTAAGTTCATCGAGGACTTCGGATGGTTCAACACGATCTTTATAATCTGCTTTCGTGTATTCAAAAGCGATTTTACCATCCTGTCCAATGATATAAGTGGCAGAAACAGGAAGGGTCCAGGAATGGTCACCGTTATAGGCTGCAACATCCAATCCGAGCTCTTTATACAAGTCAATCAAGTAATCGGGTAAACGGTAAACGAGATTATATTTTTGAGCCACTTTATTTCCCACGTCACTTAACACATGGAACCGTAGCTCGTTTTTTTCTTTGGTGCTCAAGGAATGGTCCGGCGTTTGGGGGCTGATTGCAATGAGTTGACCGCCTGCTTGATGAATGTCATTCAAGATATTTTGGTATGCCCGCAATTCCATGTTGCAATACGGACACCACCCTCCACGATAGAAAGTGAGGATGACTGGGCCTTTTTTAAGTTCTTCGTACAAAGATACGTCTTTTCCGGTTGCATCCGGCAAAGTAAAATCCGGAGCCTGTTGTCCCTTACGTAAACCCGTTGCTACACCGGACGCCTCCAGTTCTTCAATTGCCCGATTCATCAATTCTTGCTGCTCTTGTGGTACTTTCTTTCGAAAACTTTCCAAATACTGTTTAAACTGTTCGCGCATTTGCGTTTTTGCCATTGATTTTCACTCCCCCTATGATAACTTAACTTCTATCAGATTAACTTCTATCAGATGTTGATATTACCTCTTCTCATCCATATTTTGGGATGACACCGAGCTATTCAAAAAATGGCTCTTTATTTTTAATAGCAAACAATCCTGACTAATTCATTTAAATTAGAAATAATATGATCCGGTTGCTGACCCATACGATCAAAAACCGATTGAGATTTTCGGTTGACCCACGCTGTTTGGAACCCAAAGCTAGATGCACCTGTAATATCCCATGTATTCGATGAAACGAATAATATGTCTTCGCGTTTGCAATTGAATCTGTCGAGAGCATACGAGTATGCCGCTGGCGAAGGTTTGTATTGTTTTACGTCATCAATACTCATCACTTGAGTAAAGTATGGGGTCAGATGATGATATTCCACTAATGGTTGAATCATGTTAAGTGTTCCATTGGTCAAAATGGCAAGATGATAATGGTTTGCCAACTGTTTCAGTGCGTTCGGTACTTCTTCATATAAAGACAGGGTCAAATATGAATCGAGCAAGACCTTCTCCTTTTCCTCCGTAAGCGTTACTCCTAATTGTTCGCAAGTAAACCGAAGACTGTTTCTCGTAATTTCATCAAATGGTTGGTAACGACCGATGATTTGTTGGATGAACGCATACTCCAGTTGCTTCGTTCGCCATAACTCGCTGATCTGTCGACCACGAGTTGGGAAGAGTTCCTCACTTTTTTCTGAGACGGAATGAACGTCAAACAAGGTTCCATATGCATCAAAAACAATGGTTGTAAGGTGTTTCAACTCAATTCATAGCCTCCTTTTAGGGGCTTGTGTTATGCTTTTACCCAATTTGGATCCATTCTACACCCGCTGCATTCAGTGTTGTGTAGACCGGGCAACGCAAATCGGTTTTTTTCCAGTAATTCTTTGATATGTTCTTCTGATTCGCGATTTGTCGATCACACCTAACATCCGGCCAGTGAAGAGGCTATTGACAAACCCAGCGGAAAAACCGCTGGGTTTGTTGGGACTAACCTGATACCCTTTGTTCATAGTCTCGGGACGGGGCTTTTCCCTGTCCCTTTTTCAACAACAGCGCCGGACACCTTTGCCGCCATATTTTTCATCGGTGGCCCAGCGATGAAATTCACTTTCTGACATGGGCTGTTGGTCGGGATGGTGGCGGCGCATGTGTTCCAGGTATTTTTGATAATCAGGTACACCGGCGATGGCGTTCAGATAGTTGGCTACCGCCTTCAACGGGCGCAGGCAACGCGTCAACAAACCGTCCATGCATCTCCCTCCTCATCGGGTCGACGTTACCGGTGTGTAGGGCGTTTCCATGAGCGGCAAGCGTTCCCGCTTAATGATCAATTTATACCATACGCGTAACGAATCCAGTATGATCAGGGCGACCAGCAGCATGAAGATGGCGGTCAAAATGGCATCGATCTGGTTGTTCAGCACGATGCGGTGCATTTCCTCCATCGATTGCGCCGGAGGCAGTACTTTGCCGGCGTTGATTGCCTCCTGGTATTTGTCGGCTGCTGCCAGGAAGCTGATTTTGGCGCTGGGATCAAACAGTTTCTGCCATCCCGCCGTCATGGTGGCGGTGGTCAGCCAGGCGGTCGGTAGCAGGGTCACCCAGGCGTAACGGGTTTTGCCCATTTTCAGGAGAATCGTCGTGCCGACAACCAGTGCGACGACCGCCAGCATCTGGTTGGCAATCCCGAAGAGCGGCCACAGCGTGTTGATGCCACCGAGCGGATCGACGACCCCTTGGTAAAGGAAGTAACCCCAAGCCGCCACGATCAAACCGCTGGCCAGCACATTGGCAAAATAGTTCGACGTATCGCCTAATTTTTTGTAGAAGTTTCCGAGTAGATCCTGCAGCATAAACCGTCCGACACGCGTACCAGCATCGATCGTCGTCAGAATAAAAACGGCTTCAAACAGAATCGCAAAGTGGTACCAGAAGGCCATGAACGCTTTTCCACCGATAACAGCAGAGAAGATTTGCGCCATACCGACCGCCAGCGTGGGCGCACCGCCGGTTCTGGACAGCAGGGTTTCCTCTCCGATATCTTTGGCCAATGTTTGCAATTGGTCTGGTGTCAAGGTGAAGCCCCACGAGGTGATCGTCTTCGCCGCGGTCACCACATCGGTACCGATCGCGGCAGCGGGGCTGTTCATCGCGAAGTAGACGCCCGGTGTCAGCGCGCAAGCCGCGATCATGGCCATGATCGCAACGAACGATTCCATTAACATGGCGCCGTATCCAATCATACGAGCGTGGGATTCGCGTGCGATCATCTTCGGCGTTGTGCCGGAGGAAACCAGCGAGTGGAACCCAGAGACGGCACCACATGCGATCGTGATGAAGACAAACGGGAACAAGTCACCGGCAAACACCGGACCCGTTCCGTCGATAAACTTGGTGAACGCCGGCATATGCAAAGGTGGCAATACCAGCAGAATGCCCAGCGCCAAAGCGCCGATCGTGCCAATTTTCAGGAACGTGCTCAGATAATCGCGCGGCGCCAACAACAGCCACACGGGGATAACGGAGGCGACAAAGCCGTAGATGATCATCATCCAGGCGATCGTGGTGCCTTCAAAGGTGAACATTTTAGACAACGTGGGATGCTCCGACACATACTGTCCCAGATACAGGGAGAGCAACAGCAGAGCAAAACCGATCACCGATGTTTCCAACACCCGTCCCGGGCGGATATAACGCATGTACACACCCATGAACAAGGCGATCGGAATCGTCGCGGCGATGGTGAACATACCCCACGGACTGTGTGCGAGCGCTTTCACCACAACCAAAGCCAAAACGGCCAACAAGATGATCATGATGCCGAGGATAGCGAACAGCGCGATGAATCCGCCAACCGGCCCGATCTCCTGTTTTGCCATTTCTCCGAGCGATTTGCCGTTGCGGCGCATCGATCCGAAAAGAATGATGAAGTCCTGTACAGCACCGCCTAATACCACACCGACCAGAATCCACAAGGTCCCGGGGAGATATCCCATCTGCGCGGCCAAAATCGGGCCGACCAACGGTCCCGCGCCGGCGATGGCGGCGAAATGGTGGCCGAACAACACCCACTTGTTGGTGGGCACGTAGTCTTTACCGTCATTGATGCGTTCAGCCGGTGTTTTCCGGTTGTCATCCAAACCGAAAACCTTGTTTGCTAAAAAGCGGCTGTAAAAACGGTACGCGATGGCATAGGTGCAGATGGCGGCCACCAGCATCCATGCCGCATTCACCGTCTCACCGCGATTGAGTGCCAAAACGGCGAACCCAGCCGTGCCTGCCGCGGAGATCAATCCCCAGAGCAAAACGGAAGCCCATTTGTTCATAATATTTTGACCCCCTTTGACAATATTGATGAAGGAATCTTCCCTCATTAATGATTATACTGCAAAATGCACCAAATCTGGACCGGTCAATTTTTCCCTTTGGGATGTGCCGTCAAGATTTTGTCCCGAAAAGCTGTACGGCCGGTGAAAGAAAAGGGAAGAGTTTGTGCTATACTGTCATAGGAAGGATGGGAGAAAACGGACGTGGGGTTCGTCCGGTTTGTAAAAGCGGGAGAAGTTTTCTGGAGTGAGCGATGCTGGAGCACTGCCTGGGATGTGTCTGGTTCGACCATCAGGCGACAACGTTTCTTTTTGCCGCGAGTACCTGGGGTGTGTCTGGTCAATCCAAGAAGGAGTAAATGCTTTCCCGGATGAGCGACTGAGCTAAGCCCGGCCGAGTGAAGACCCGGCAAGCGCAGGAATGAAATCGCGGGCAACTTCTTTAAGTGAAACGTGCTATGCCTGCGTCCTGCGTTCCGGGTTGGAGCGGCCATGACCTGTTTTCCTTGCCGGGCACAGGTGGAGCGATCTGGCAACGAGAAACGGACGATCTGGATCAAACTCACCCCAACGAACGTGGCTTCCCCGCGCTTTGCATGATACAATGGATCAGATACTGAGCGCTTTTCGGAGGTGAAACCGATGGCCATTTCCAAGGAACAAGTGCAGCATGTCGCGCATCTGGCGCGTTTGTCGTTGACGGAAAAGGAAGTGGAGCAGTTCACCACGCAGTTGAACGATATCCTTCACTTTGCGGAAAAATTGAACGAATTGGACACGGATAATGTGGAGCCGACCACTCATGTTTTGCCGTTGGCCAACGTGTTGCGAGAAGACGAAGTGCGTCCGTCTATTCCGCGGGACAAAGCACTGGCCAACGCACCGGAAAAACGGGACGGCATGTTCCGCGTACCGGCTGTATTCGAAGAGTAAAGGGGGAGAACCATGTCGCTGTTGAGAGAATCGCTGAAGTCGATACATAGCCGTCTGGCGAACCGCGAACTGACAGTACGCGATTTGGTCGATGCATCGCTCGCCCGGATTCGCGAAGTGGACGGGCAGGTACGCGCGTTTTTGACGGTGGATGAAGAGGGAGCCCGTGAACGGGCGGAAGCGCTTGATCGGGAACGGGTGGAGTCGGATCAGCGGGGGATCCTGTTCGGATTGCCTGCGGGCATCAAGGACAACATCTGTACGGAAGGGCTGAAAACCACTTGTGCCAGCCGGCTGTTGGCCAACTATGAACCGATTTACTCAGCCACGGTGATGAAGAAGCTGGAACAAGCTCAGGCTGTCACGGTCGGCAAAATGAACATGGACGAGTTTGCAATGGGATCATCGACGGAAAACTCCGGGTTTCACCCCACATACAACCCGTGGGATCTCAGTCGCGTTCCCGGCGGTTCCAGCGGGGGATCGGCCGCCGCCGTTGCAGCGGGGGAAGTGTATTTCGCGCTCGGATCAGACACCGGCGGATCGATTCGGCAACCGGCCGCATATTGTGGGGTTGTCGGGTTGAAACCCACTTACGGACGGGTGTCCCGGTTCGGTTTGGTCGCGTTTGCTTCTTCGCTGGATCAGATCGGGCCGCTGACGAAAAACGTGGAAGATGCGGCGTATGTGTTACAGGCGATTGCTGGACACGATCCGATGGATTCCACCTCGGCCGATGTGGAGGTCCCGGATTATCTCTCCGCGCTGACGGGAGATGTGAAAGGGCTCAAAGTGGCCGTTCCCAAGGAGATGATGGGAGAGGGCATCGATCCCGGCGTTCGCGAGAAGGTGCAGCAGGCGTTGCGGGTGTTGGAAAGCCTTGGTGCTGTCATCGAGGAAGTCTCCCTGCCGCATTCCGAGTATGCCGTGGCCACGTATTACCTGCTGGCTCCGGCTGAAGCGTCCTCGAACCTCGCACGTTATGACGGAGTGCGCTACGGGGTGCGCGTCGAAGCGGACTCGTTGGTGGAGATGTACAAACAGACGCGCAGCCAAGGGTTCGGCAGCGAGGTGAAACGCCGGATCATGTTGGGGACGTACTCTCTGAGCTCCGGTTACTATGATGCCTACTATCTGAAGGCGCAAAAGGTGCGTACCTTGATCAAACAGGACTTCGACCGGGTTTTTGAGCAATACGACGTCATTGTCGGACCGACTGCACCGACCACCGCTTTCAAAATCGGGGAAAAGGTCGACGATCCGCTCACGATGTATCTGAACGATATCCTCACCATCCCGGTGAACCTGGCGGGACTGCCGGCGATCAGCGTGCCGTGTGGGCTGTCTGACGGACTGCCGGTCGGTCTGCAAATCATCGGCAAGGCGTTTGACGAATCCACTGTGTTGCGGGTGGCCCATGCCTACGAGCAGCACGGGGAGCGTTTGCCGGAGCCGACGATCGGAGGTGCGGAAGCATGACGCAGTTTGAAACGGTCATCGGATTGGAAGTGCATGTGGAGCTTTCCACCAAAACGAAAATTTTCTGTGGTTGTTCCACCGAATTCGGCGCCCCGCCGAACACGCACACTTGCCCGATTTGCCTGGGGCATCCCGGCGTACTTCCCGTGTTGAACCGGCAAGCTGTGGAATACGCGATGAAGGCGGCCATGGCGCTCAACTGCGAAATCGCCGAATACAGCAAATTCGACCGGAAAAACTACTTCTACCCCGATTTGCCAAAGGCCTATCAAATTTCGCAGTATGATCAGCCGATCGGTCGAAACGGATGGATCGAAATCGAAGTAAACGGAGAGAAGAAACGAATCGGAATCACACGTGTCCATCTCGAGGAGGATGCGGGCAAGCTGAACCACATGGACAACGAGGAAGGCTCACTGGTCGACTTCAACCGTGTGGGTGTCCCGCTGATCGAGATCGTCTCCGAGCCGGATCTGCGTTCACCGCAGGAAGCACGCGCATATCTTGAAAAATTGAAGGCGATCATGCAATATACCGGAGTCTCCGATGTGAAAATGGAAGAAGGATCACTCCGGTGCGACGCCAATATCAGTTTGCGTCCGGTGGGCTCCGAGAAATTCGGTACCAAAACCGAGCTGAAAAACCTGAACTCGTTCCGTAACGTGGAACGCGGTCTGGAGTACGAACAAAAACGGCAAGCGGAAATCCTCTCCCAAGGGGGCGAAATCACCCAACAAACGTTGCGGTGGTTGGAGGATGAAGGACGGACCAAAGTGATGCGCAGCAAAGAGGAAGCACATGATTACCGTTACTTCCCGGAGCCGGATCTGGTCCGTCTGCACATCGATGCTGACTGGAAAGAGCGGGTTCGCGCCACGATTCCGGAGCTGCCGGACGCACGTCAAGCCCGTTATACCAAGGAGTACGGCTTGTCCAACTATGATGCCGGTTTGCTTACTGCCTCCAAGGTAATCGCTGACTTTTTTGACCAAACGGTTGAGGCCGGGGCGGAACCGAAAGCGGCGGCCAACTGGATCGCCAGTGAATTGCTGGGTTATCTCAATGCCCACGACAAAGAACTGGCCGACACCCACATCACGCCACAAGGGTTGGCCGGCATGATCGGGTTGATTCAAGACGGAACGATCAGCACCAAAATCGCCAAGAAAGTGTTCAAGGAACTGGTCGAAAAAGGCGGAGACCCGAAACGGATCGTCGAGGAAAAAGGTTTGGTACAAATCAGCGACGAGGGGCAATTGCGGCAGATCGTGGAGCAGGTGCTGGCCGAGAATCAGCAGTCGGTGGAAGATTACCGCAACGGAAAAGACCGCGCTCTGGGATACCTCGTGGGACAAGTAATGAAACTGACCAAAGGTAAGGCCAATCCGCAGTTGGTCAACCAGTTGATCCGGGAACAGATCAACGCTTGATGTCGAGATCAAGCAGACCGGTGTCAGTTTAGAGGATGCCAAGCTGCGGACTCTCCGATGGAAGTCTGGGAGCCGTCTCCTGAACGACGGGAGAACGGCTCCCGTCAGGTTTTTGAGATCCGCTTGTGAAAACGAACGCCGTCATTCAGCGTGTGTTTTGCCAAGAGAAAAGATGATCTGTTAAGTCGGCGTTGGGGTGGGAGGTGTTGGAAGTGCAAGGTTTGTACACCGCCATTGTGCTATTGTTTTTGGGCATGGGCGTGTATTATTTGAATACGGAACCGGTCGTGGCGGTGCATCATTTTTTGATCTCCCTTTATTTCTTTGTTTTTTTGTTTGAGATTCGGGGAAAACCCTTTTCGAGAAGCGTCTATTGGTTGTTGTTGCTGTTGTTGGTCGGGGATGCTTTCATGCAGTTTTCCATTGGGGATATGAATATGATCAGCGGCTTGGTCAGTGCGATGTTTGCACTGTCCACCTGGCAAGCCCAACGGCGATTGTCTTGACGATGATCCGTCTCTGTGTGTGTCACGATCCCGTCCGCCGGTCTTACATGTGATTGTTTGAACATGGACAAACCGAGGTGGTCACAGATGGCCCAACGTGGTGTTTTGGTCATTGCGCACGGGTCCAGCAAACCGGAATGGGTGCAGTTGGTTGATGATGCGGTATCACGGGTTCGATTGGATTTGCCTGTAGAAGTTGGTTATTTGGAGATGGTGCCGGGCCGGGCGATTGTGGATGCCATACAGTCACTGCGCCGCCGAGGGGTGGATGAAATCATTGCCGTACCACTGTTCGTTTCATCCGGAAGTACACATATTGAGGAGATCGGATATTTTTTGGGTGTCATTGCCAAGCCGCGTCTTTCGTTTGAAGAAAAACCCATCCCCTTGGAGATTCCCGTTCATTATACACCGGCGATGGATGGTCACCCGTTGATCGGTGAGATTGTGACGGAGCGTGCCCGTAAACTGAGCCAACGGCCGGAGGAAGAAGTTGTCGTGCTGGTCGGCCACGGCAGCGAAGTGCCCGGATTCCGGGAAAAATGGGAAGAAGGCGCCAATCAGCTTGCTGCACAGGTACAGCGTGCATTGGGATTCCGGCAAGCGGTATACGCTTCTTTGCATCCGGACCATTTGCATGAGGTGGTGCGCACTTGGAGCGCCCAACACCGGGTGTTGGTGTTGCCATTGTTTTTGAGTGAAGGATATTTTACCAAAAAAGTAATCCCGTCGAAATTGGCGGGGTTGGAGTATGTGTATTCCGGAGAGACATATCTGCCGCATCCGTTGATTTCCCGTTGGATAGAAGAAATGGTGAGGGATGCGATCGGTCAATCCCGGCGCGCACCTTCTGCCGCCACCCAGTGAATGAAACCGGCGTAGGTACAACGCTGCCACGGGGCGAACAATGTCGGGCAAGACCGGCAGCCGGATGTCGGCATCCCCGCCCTGACAGTCATCAGCCGTCCCGTGAGGGACGGTTTTTTCACGCCTGTTGATGCCGTTTGACATACAGCGCCAACTGACGTTTGGTTACGGGATTCAGATTGTTGATTTGCCGGATCAACAATTGTTTGGTGTAATGGTACAACTGTAGGTCGAGAGCATTGTTTTGTTTGATGATGTGGATCAGTTCCTTGGGAATCTGTTGTTTTTGCGGGCGGCGCTTGGTGACATTTTGTCTGGTGTAGTTGACATTGCCCCATCCCAGAGCCTGTTTCACTCAGAAACACCGAATGCGGATATAATTCGGTAATCCCCGCGACAGCGTAATGTTTGCGGAGATGTTGTTTGGCCAGATTCCGATCCGGCTGATGTTTGCCGGAGAGGAACCGGGTTTGGTGATTCCAAAGCTGCGTTTGAATGCCGTCGTCTTTACTGAAAATGAACTCTTCGAAACTCATACGGTTGGCTTTGGCATAGAGTTTGTTGTTGGTGTTGGATTTGAGGTAATAATAGGCGGAAATGACTCGGTTGACGGGATCGCGCAACATGGTGATGTACCTGAAGGGACGACGGAAATAGCGATGAATCCCGAAACGGCAATGACCGTATACACATTTGATTTTCTCCCGCTGGGTGGCGGACAGGTTTTTTACGGCTTCCTTTTGGTGATGGGCCGGGTATTTGTAGATCTGGCCGGTCGGTACTGTTTGTCGATAATGCTGCGTAAGGTCAGGCCGCCTGTTTTGGGGATGTGGGAAAAAATGATGACGGGTTGACGCACGTGGGCGTTCTCCTCCTTTTGACTGCTCTTGGTATACCATATGGACCAGTGTACAAACCCGTTCTAGGGATCGTCCTATCTTATGTTTCGGGCATCCACCGGGTCCATTGCCGCGTACCCAACAGATGCTGTGCACCGACCATCGCTTCTTGCAAATGCGCCTCCGCATGGCGGTTCCAAACGAGAAGCAATTCCGCCGTGGGACGGAATCCTTCCGGCGCTGAACCGCACAACCGGTGAAAATATCCTTGTTTGATGCGATCCGCCCGTCGGGCGAGATACAAGCATTGTACCAGTGTCATCAACAGGGTTTCATGCCAATCACCCATCGCCATTCGTTTGAGGCAACCGGAAGCGGTCAGACGGTAGTGGTTGGACAGCATGCACTCCCGATGTGCTTCCTCCCAGCCGTCCCAATCGCATGCAAACACGGAACAACGCAGTTGATAACAAATGGAACTCAATGTTTCGTCTGCGGAGATGCTCTGGTCCAACGCGTGTTGTACTTCGGTCAACCGATAGGGCTCCGGTCCGTCCTGGATCGGTTGCGACTTTCTTCCGGAGGATGAATGGGAATCAGTCATTGACGGTTCCTCCTTTCTCAAGCGGGCGAAGTCTTGTCTTTCACCATTGTATGCGGTGGACGGGAAATTAAGCAGACCGTCCGGCGAAACGACAAAAGAGGTGATCCCGTATGTACAGGCGCGCGAGATTGATTTACAATCCCACCGCAGGGAGAGAGATGTTTGTACGACAGTTGCCCCGCATTCTCGAACGGTTGGAGCGGGCGGGATTGGAAACGTCCTGTCACGCAACGCGTGAGCCGGGTCAGGCGACCATAGCAGCGCGTCAGGCGTCGGAACGCGGGTTTGACGTGGTGATCGCTGCTGGAGGAGACGGGACAGTGCATGAAGTGGTCACCGGCATATCACAGGGTCCGCACCGTCCGATCCTGGGCGTTTTGCCGTGTGGTACGACCAACGATTTTGCGCGTGGTATGGGGTTACCCCGTGACTTGTTACGGGCGTGCGACGTGATTGGTGACGGATTCGTGCGGACAGTGGATGCGGGGCGTGTAGGAGATCGGCTGTTTGTCAACGTGGCGGCGGTCGGTGACGTGACGGCCGTCACCTACGAGGCGCCCAGCAGATTGAAAACGCTGGTCGGCCCGTTGGCTTATTATTTGAAAGGACTGGAGAAAATAGGATCATTGTCGCGTTCATTTCCGGTTCGCATCGAGGCGGACGGCCGACAATGGGAGGAAGACATTTTATTGATGATGGTGGCCAATACCCGATCGGTGGGCGGGTTTGAACAGTTGGCTCCGAAAGCGGATTTGAACGACGGGAAACTGGATGTGATCGTGGTACGCAAAACCGGTATCGCCGATCTGATTCCTTTGGTCAGAATCGCGAGGAAGGGCGGACACATCTATGATCCCAGCGTCGTGTATTTTCAAGCGCGATACCTCTATGTCGAATCGGATGAGCCGCTGCGCTGGAACCTGGACGGGGAGCTGGGCGGGATCCTGCCCGGTATCTGTGAAGCGTTGCCGGGTCATCTGCGGGTATTTTGCCCGCGGCCGGCTGTAAAAGATCGAACAGAGCCGGATGAAACGGTTCTGGTATAATAGAGCCCTGACTCTGTGAATCGAGTTACGGCAGTTGAAGAATGATGGTGAGGAGCAAAGGAGCAAACGAGATGAAACCACCTGTTACCACGGGAGAAATCATCGAACTGACCGTTACCGGTCAGAGCCATACCGGGGACGGTGTGGGAAAATATGAGGGGTTCACCGTATTTGTGCCGCTGGCACTGAGGGGTGAACGAATCCGGGCGAAAATCACGAAGGTGAAGAAGACATACGCTCACGGACGAATGTTGGAGATTTTGGAAGCATCTCCGGCACGGACGGAACCGGCTTGTCCCGTTTTCGAGCGGTGTGGCGGATGTCAGTTGCAGCACGTGAGCTATGAGGAGCAGTTACGGATCAAGCGGCAGCAAGTCATCGACAGTTTTCAACGGATCGGTGGGTGGGAAGAAGAGGTGCCCGTTTTGCCCGTAATCGGGATGCAAGATCCGTGGGTATACCGCAATAAAGCGCAAGTACCGTTCGGCTTGAGCGGCGGGGAGTTGGTGGCCGGTTTTTACGCCGCCGGTACGCATACGATTGTCGACATGGATACTTGCGGCATTCAACATCCGGACAACGACCGGGCAGTCCGGGAGGTAAAGCGGCTGGCCAAGGAATTGGGAATCCCGCCGTATGATGAAAAGAACCACCGTGGGGTACTGCGCCATGTCATGGTACGAACCGGGTTTGCCACCGGCGAGATGATGGTCGTACTGGTGACCAACGGAAAACAGTTGCCGCATCGGGAGACGCTGGTGGCTGAACTGCGGAAGGCACTGCCGCGGATGAAATCGTTGGTGCAAAATATCAACGATCGTCGCACCAATGTGATATTGGGTCGGGAAAATCGGCTGTTGTGGGGGGAGCCGGTAATCCGTGACCGGATCGGGTCAGTGACCTACGTGATTTCTCCGCAGTCATTTTTTCAGGTTAATCCCGTCCAGACACGTGTGCTGTACGACCAGGTGCGCCGGTATGCCCGGTTGACGGGTCGGGAGATCGTGATGGACGTCTATTGCGGTGCCGGTACCATCGGATTGTATCTGGCCGACGGCGCGGCATGGGTGTACGGTGTGGAATCGGTGCCTGAGGCGATTGAGGATGCGCGGCGCAATGCGCGGATCAATGGCATCGAACATGTCACGTTTGAGGCAGGCAAAGCGGAGGATGTCATGCCGAGGTGGCGGGAACAGGGCATCCGGCCCGACGTCATCGTGGTGGACCCGCCGCGCAAAGGTTGTGATCCTGTTTTGTTGGATACGGTGGTGGACATGCATCCCAAGCGGTTGGTCTACGTCTCGTGCAATCCGGCCACGTTGGCACGCGATGCCCGTTATTTGCGGGAGCGGAGCATTGAAACGCTCGAAGTGCAGCCGGTGGACATGTTTCCGCACACCAGTCATGTGGAGTGCGTTGCTTGGATGAAACCGGCGGGGAAAACCCTTTAATGATTAGACACGTGATTGAATTTGACTTTGTCCCTGGTAACAGCTTCGCTGGTATTAACTCTAATCATAGAAATAGGCGCGGGATGGTTCCGCGCCGTGTTTTTCCCAACCAAACTATGTGTTTTCCCGTCTCCAATCATTCTGCTGGCAATTAGGGGTTACTGGAAGATACATTGGATTTTTTAAACTGATCATTACCCGGCAAGTCATTTACTTCAAGGGCAACTCTTATTCCCGATTCGATTGCTTTTTGAATCCAGGCATGAGTAAGTGAAGTGTGTTCATCCGCAAAGTGAACTCTCTCAGGGACAGGGATGTTGGGGAAAAGACCTGTTTCCAGGTATGGTTTAAACATGGAAAAAGCACCCTTGAAATACGGGTCTAAATCCCAGGATTGCACAGCTCCGGTTGGCGGGGCTTTTTTCATGTAACCAAAGTTGCACCCTTTTCCGAAACAGGTCAAAATGAGAAGGGAGTTCCGGAAAAAGAAGATGGCTGAAAAGGAGAATTTTGTATCGTCTGGCGAATAACATGGGAGAGTCTGACTCATACATATGGTATAATAAGGGAACTTGAAACCGAACGGCAATGGAACACGTTCGCTGGGGTGGATATGTGGGAATGTGAGAGGGCAAAAAGAGGGGGAGGAAAGCATGGATCGGATCGCTCAAACGGGCGCCCGGAATGGGTTGGCGAGAACCAATGATGCAGTGGATCATGGCCCCGTCGATATCCTGCTGGTCTCCGAAAACTTCGGAACCGGTCATACACGCGCGGCGGAAGCCTTGGCCCGCGGCATCAAACAATCTCGCCCCGAGTTGCGGGTGCAATTGATTGAGTTGGGGAGGGCATTGCAACCGCAAATCAACCGTGCTCTCTTGACCTCTTATTTGAGCATGATCAGACGGGCGCCCAACTTATGGCGAAAAGTGTACGGGCGACACCATGAACGGCTGTTTCCCCGTTGGTTGCAGTGGTGTTTGCATCAGACACTGTATGCCAGTTTATCCGATTTGATTGAAACCTTCCGCCCCAAACTCGTCGTTTCCACCCATCCATTTGCCAGCTCCGGCGTGGCCAAACTGAAACAAAAAGGGTTCCCCCTTCGCCTGTGTACAGTCATCACCGATTTTACAGCACACGGCTCATGGGTTCATCCCGAAGTGGACCGTTACTTGGTTCCCATCCCCCAGGTACGTGAACAATTGGTGCAGTTGGGTGTAGAGGATCGCCACATTCAGGTGACGGGCATTCCAACGGATGTGCAGTTTTGGGAAGAGGGAAATCGTTTGCATGCCCGAGAGCGCGTTGGTTTGTCGGACAAGCCGACCGTTTTGATCCTGGGAGGAGGACTGGGTATCGGGACGGACATGCTCGTCCAGATGGCTGCCAAGTGGAAAGAAGAAATGCAAATCGTGGTCTGCACGGGGCATAACCGAAAAGTGTACCAATGGTTGCGGAGCGATCCATCTCTAAGGCACCCCCACATACGCATCTTGGGGTACACTCGGAGATTGTCGGATTGGATGGAAGCGGCCGACCTCATTTTGACCAAACCCGGTGCGTTGACATGTTCGGAAGCGATCGCCAAGGGAACACCGCTATTGTTGTATGGATCGATCCCCGGACACGAGGAACAGAACAGTCGGTTTCTGGTTTCTCACGGACTGGCTGTCCAGGCGAAAAACGAAGAGGAGCTGGACGCGTGGTTTGCTCAGTTGTTGCGTAAACCGGATCGGTTTCAAACCATACGGGAGAATATGCTCCGATGGCGCAAGCACATCCACCCCTCCAAAAGTGTGGAGGCCGTGTTGGAGATGATGGTGTCAGAACCGTCCTCAGGGTTCCTGATAAAGGCATAAATGTGAGGTTTTGTTTTACTTGCCCTTTTGTGCATCCATCGATATAATGCAAAGGGCAGGTATAAATTCACAGATGCGACAAAGCCTTGCCAACGCAGACGGCGGGGCAATCGCAGTAATCGACATGGGATGAGGATGTTATTGGAGCCATGGATAAACAGCCTTCAGATATCGTGATACCGGATACCGGTATTTATTCCAAGAAGCTGGGGCAAACCGACACCCGGATCAGAGCCTGGATAGTTCGGTTCGCCCAGTTTTGGGTAAAGGGAGTCATCTCTTTGAAGATTGAATCGACTCAACAGCTGGCCATTCGCATCATCCATCTGTTGTTTTTGAGCATCTTGGTGTCGCCATGGCTGCCGCCATTGGTGACGCTTGGCATCGGCTTGTTGACGCCTTTTTTCTATAAATGCAAATGGCCAGTGCGTGGTTGGCCCGAGGGGATTTTTCTCAGTTTTGCATTTCTGTCTCTCATCAGTTGGGCGTTTAATCCCTCGTGGTTTTTGTGGATTCCCATCGGTATCATCCCGATCATCCTGTTCGGGTTGTATTATCTTTTGACGATATGGATCAAACATCTGTCTGAATGGTCGTGGCAACAACTTCAGCGGTTGTATCTTCAATTTTGGCTGGGCGGCATTTATGTCGCCATCGTCGTGATTATGCAGCGGTGGGACCTGTTGCCACGCGAAAAGTCGTTTTGGACGTACATGCTTGGGTTTTATCCGTTGTGGCAGACGGACATGGAACGGAGTGTGGGTACGGCAGCCAACTCCAATTTGGCTGCGGCCATGCTGATCTGTTTGGCACTGATGAGTATTTACGCTTCCTCGGTCGTGCGGGGAGCGTGGAAAAAAGTCGGTTGCTTCGCGATGTTTGCCTTGTATTCGGTGGCCATTTGGTGTACCGGTTCCCGCGGTGCATGGGTGGGTTTGTTGATCGGCCTCTTGGTTCAGGTATGGATGACAGGAAACCGCCGTCGTACGGTGTTGTTATTCTGTGCACTGTTGATTTTAGGCGGTGTGATCTATACCAATCAAACCCTGATCCCGCGGGAGGAGACGCTGTTTGCTACGGTGGAAGTGCGTATTTTCGTCTGGCAGCATGCGTTTCAAATTTTCCGGGAACATTGGTTGCTTGGCGTTTTGCCGCTCCATTTCGGCCAACTGTTCGCCAAACTGACGGGCAAATACATGTTCCATGCGCATAACGTCTTTTTGGGTATTGCAACGGAGTACGGTGTTATCGGTCTGGGATTGTTTTTGGCGTTGATCGTGGTAACGACTTACCGTGCCCGCCGGTGGCGGAAAACGGCCAATCGGAAGGAAGAAAAGCGGTTGGCCGGGTTGTTGATTTCGATTCTCTTTGCACTGTTGGGTCACGGGATGTATGATTATCCCATCATTTCCCCGCAAATCGGATTGATCTTCATTTTGAGCCTGATCATGATCCATGCGCAGTATGAACGGCGGTGCCTGAAGAAACCGGAGTGGAGTCAGGAATTGTACATGGACAATGCCACCGAGAAAAAGATGGATAAATGGGAGGCGGCATTGATTACTGCGCGCAGTATATGGAAGGCGTTGCTCGGAGGCCGGGTATAGTGTTTCTCATTTCAGATGATTGAGGTGGAAAATGAACGCATTTTTCGCCTATTTGTATCGATTGCGGTTGATCCGGAGATGGAGCCTGATGCGCAACGTGATGCCGGAAAACGTGGCGGAACACAGCTATCATGTTGCGTTGCTGACACATGCCCTCTGCACGATCGGCATCGAGGTGTTCGGAAAGCAGATTCCGGTGGAAAAGGCAGTTACACTGGCATTGTTTCACGATGTGACGGAAGTGATCACCGGCGACATTCCTTCCCCGGTGAAACATCACAACGACAAGCTGCTGGGTGGATTTCGCGAATTGGAGAATTTGGCTGCGGAACGGCTCTGCGACATGATTCCCGAACCGCTGCACCGGCATTACCGCCCGTTGATTCATGGTGAAGATTCTGATTTGCACCGTTGGGTGAAAGCGGCCGATTTGCTGGATGCCTTTCTCAAATGTGAAATGGAGATTTCAGCAGGAAACCGGGAATTCGTTGTAGCCAAACAGGAGATAGAGCGGCGTTTGCAATCGCTCGACATGCCGGAAGTGGATTATTTCCTTCGCCATTTCGGCTCCAGTTTCACCCAGACACTGGATGAATTGCATGATAAGGACGATTCGGAAACAACCTGATGGCGCGAACGGCGCCTTTTTCTTTTTAAGCGGGTTCAGCCCAGTTAATTAGCTGAGGAAAAACGTCCATCCGAGTATAAAACCGGAAAAGCGCGGTCATGCTGTTACCAGAATCTATCAATCTATGAGGTGGTTTTACTATGTTTAAACACCGCGCTTTCTGGTTGATCGTCGGCGTCATCACCATCATTGGTTTGACGCGTTGGGACGGCGACTTACCTTCTTCTCCGCAAGCGTACGCGGAAAAAAAGGGGCTCATCGCTGTTCGTGTCCATCATGGGGACACTCTTTACCGGATCGCCAAACAACACGGGACCGATGTGGACACCGTGACACGGATCAACCATTTGCGTGATCCATCCCGCATCCGAACGGGACAGATTTTATGGGTGCCCGAGACACAAAGGCATAATGACGCACCCTTACGAGAATCTGCCTCTGTTCCTGCGATGTCCCGTGGAATCTCAATGGGTGATTTTACCCTGACTGCATACACTGCCGGACCGGAATCGACGGGGAAAGCACCGGGTCACCCCGCCTACGGTATCACCGCAACCGGTGCCAAAGCCAGAGAAGGTGTCACCATCGCCGTTGACCCCAAGGTCATCCCGATTGGATCGCGTGTATATATTGAGGGCATCGGGTATCGGACGGCACAGGATGTGGGTGGGGCGATTAAAGGAAATCGGATCGATGTGTTTATGAACGACCTGAGTGAGGCACGAAAATTTGGCGTGAAGAAACACGTTCGGGTGATGTTGGTGCCGGCATCCTATGTTTTGGAATGAACCTCCCTGCGCTAAAAAGGATTCCTGGGTCGTTTATGTCACCCGAAGCCGATTTGTAAGCAGTGCCGTAAATTTTGTGTTTTGTGGTTGTTTTTCCGGCTGGCTTCTAGACAACGACTTGGATTCAAGGATATGGAGCATAAGCGCAAGACCCGTTTCCCAAGGAGAACGGCAGTGGAGCGAGGCGCCAAAATACGATAAAATGGACGGGCAGGAACCCCACGAAAAGGGGGGAAGTGGATGGAACGGGTGTTTCCACTCCGTTATCCCTACTCGTTTGAGGCAACCGTCCGGCGGCTCGTTTCTTTCGAAAAGTCCAGCTATCGCTTACATAGCGGACGTTTGGTGCGGGCGATCGAAGCAGGGGGACGTCCTTATGCGGTGGAAATCGGTTGGCAGACGGAACCTCGTTCGCTGACGGTATACGTACACGGTAATCCACCGAAAGCGGAACAGGAACGGTTGGAAGCCAAACTGCGCCGGATGTTTTCGGTGGATGTGGATTTGACTCCTTTCTACCGACAGGCGGAAGCAGACCCTTACCTGGGACCCGTTGTCGCAAAACGAAAGGGTTTGCATCTGGTGTTGGATGCTTCGTTGTACGAATGCCTGATCAAAACCATCATCAGCCAACAACTCAACTTGGCGTTCGCTGCCAAGTTGATCGAGCGGTTGGTCGACCTGGCAGGTGAACGAGTGCCGTTTAAGGGGGAGTCGTTGCCCGTATTTCCCTCGCCTGAACGGGTGGCCGCACTGGATTACGAGCAATTGCAGGCACTGCAGTTCAACCGGCGGAAAGCTGAGTATATCATCGACATCTCCCGACGAGTGGCCTCGGGGACATTGGATTTGGAAACCTTGTGGAGAATGGAAGACGAAGCGGTGATGGAATGTCTGTTGCCCCTGAGGGGAGTGGGGCGATGGACGGTGGAATGTTTGTTATTGTTCGGTTTGGGGCGTCCCGATCTCTTGCCGGCGGCGGACATTGGGCTTCGAAACGCGGTCCGTCACGTGTACGGATTGGCACATCAACCGGGGGAAGAAGAAATCCGAAAGATCGGACGAGATTGGTCTCCCTGGCGAAGCTACGCTACGTTTTATCTGTGGGATGCGTTGAGCGAATGGAAGCCGAAGAAAAAAGGAGGATAAAGGATGGGACGGAAGAAGAAAAATCAGACCGAAGTAAAAGCAGTTGATCCGATCGTCACACTGACCCATGATCTGAAGCGGGTTGTGCTGTGGACGGCAATAGCGGTCGGAACAGCGGCGGTCTTGGCGTTGACGATCCCGTCGTTTTGAAAAAACAAGGCCGGGAGGGAAGCTCCTAGCCTTGTTTTTTTGTTGAGGGCGGTTCTGATGATTCTTTCGGTTGGGTGGATGCCCGCATCATCGCGATCTCGGGCGGACTCATCAGGATTTGCCGCGGGTAGGCCACCTCAATGTCGTGTTCTTGGAAAGCAGTGATGATGGTTTTGCGTAATTCGCGTTCAATCCGCCACACTTCCTGCGGATCGCTCAATGCGGTGACAGTGAATTGCACCCCGTCCCGCTCAATATTGGTCACGCCAAATACGGACGGTTCCTCCAGCAGATAGGGGGAGAACCGTTTGTGTATGTCCCGGCATACCTCTTCCAACACTTCGTGCACCCGTCCCAGATCGGATTCATACGGAACCGTAACAGTTACGATCGCCCGCATCCGATCGCGGTTGTAGTTGGTCACCTGCGTGATTTCGCCGTTGGAGATGTAGTGCAGCCGTTGGTTCCATTCACGGATTTTGGTCACCCGAAGCCCGATTTCCTCCACCGTGCCCGTAATTTGGCCATTGATCTCGACAAAATCGCCTACTTCCAGCTGATTTTCAAAGATCAGGAAAAAGCCGGTGATCACGTCTCGCACCAGATTTTGCGCACCAAAACCGATTGCCAATCCGAGGATCCCAGCGCCGGCCAGCACCGGTGTCATGTTGACGCCCAGCCGATCCAGAATCATCAACAGCGCAATGAAATAAATGGAATAACGCGCCGTTGATTTGATCAGCTTGCTCATGGTAACTGCACGTTTGCTGTCCGTTTTGCTCAATTTCAAGATATGATCGATCAGTCGGTTAACCAAACGCAAGGCGATCAGCGTGATCAGGACGATCAACAAGATCTGCCCCAGCGGCAACAAGAGGTATTCCACCGGGTTCTTGAAAATCGCGCTCATTTTATCGCTCATGCTTTGGATCAAGCCCACACTGTGATCGGGATGAGCGGGGGTTTCGGGTTTGGTGAGCTCCAGTTCCTGTTCAAGCATGTAATCACCCCTCGATCAGTGGATGGATTTTTTCTTGAACCGTCCGCCCAACACATCGTGTACATGCTCGATGGCCACGAAGGCGTGCGGGTCAATTTCACTGACGATACTCTTCAACTTGGCGACTTCCAGCCGTGTCACAATGCAGTAAAGCAGTTCCTTCTCCTCTTGGGTGTAGCCGCCTTTTCCATAAATATGCGTTACGCCGCGACCCAGACGGTACAGAATAGCCTCAGATATCTCATCCGGTTTGTCGGAGATGATCATGACCGATTTGGATTCATCCAGTCCTTCCACAACAACATCAATGGTCTTGTATGCGATGAAATACGCAATAAGCGAATACATTGCCTTGTCCCATCCAAAGACGAATCCCGCACTTCCCAGAATGAAAACGTTGAAAAACATGACGATCTCGCCGACGGAGAAGCCTAGTTTTTCGTTGCCGATGATGGCCAATACTTCGGTCCCGTCCAACGATCCACCATTACGGATGATGAGTCCTACGCCCATACCCAGGATGATGCCACCGAAAACGGTCGCCAAAAAGAGGTTGTCGGTTGCTCGCGGAAAATGGTGGATGAATTCGGTCAACACGGCAAGTAGAATCACAGAATATATGGTGCAAAACGTGAAGGTCTTCCCGATTTGTTTGTAGCCCAGAAACCAAAAAGGCAGGTTGAATAATACCAGAAAAACAGACAAGGACCAAGGTGTTATCGTACTGAAAATGATGGAAATACCGACCACACCGCCGTCGATAATCTGATTGGGGATCAAAAACAGGTCCAAACCGATGGCAACTAAGATACAGCCCAGTGTGAGTGAAATGAGGCGTCGCCACCAGCGCCAAGAGGGAATACGAAAAATGGCTGGGTTCACTGTGTGCGAGCTCCCTCCTATCCGGATCTATTTTGTAGTCTTTCACGATTATAGCACAGCCTGGAAGGTCGACGGGGACGTTTGATTGATTGTCACAGATGGCAGACAGGAGATGGAATCGGTGATGCCGTATCGTGGGACATGGAAAGTGTCATCCTTTCTCCCTTAACCCAATCGCCCGTTTTTGTTAAACTGGACCAAAGGAGTGCTGTTCGTGGAAAACGGTGGTTTTATTGTCTTTCTTGAGTATCGAGTACATACACATAAAAGGGAACTGTATCTACAACTTCTGGACTATTTGCGATCGGAAACCGCCCGTGCCGGTGCGATTATCCGGCACGAGTGGATGGAAAGTGTGGATCAACCGGGATTGTTCGTCGAGATGATTCGTGTGCCGGATGAAGAAACCAGCCAACGTGTGATCTCTCTCAGAAGAAACCTCGCTTTGAACGGGCGGATGAAGGAAATGACAGACAAACTGAATATCTGGATGTTCCGGCCCGCCGAACAATCTTCCACCGGAGAAAAGGATGTTTGATCATGGGCGCGAAAGATCCGTCGGCTCGCCGGTCTGTATGGCGGCGAACAAGAAGGCGGTTTCGTCGGCTTTGTATGGTTCCTTCAGTGTGGCCGGTGCGCTTTGCGGCGTTGACGGGATTATTGGCTGCCGCTTTTATTTGCCTGCTGATATGGGGATGGCGGGATGAAGAGAGGCCGCGCGTTCCTTCACCTGTTATTCGAACGGTGGAATTTCAGGAAGTGAGACCGGAGCGCCTTCAAGAAGATCGTTTCTTATTCCGAGGGAAGTCGGAGCGGGGGGAAGCTGATTACGAGTGGAACCTGCGCTCGGGAGATTTATTGAAAGTGGACGGGAAAAGCGGAACGGGTGTATTCCCCTTGGGAAAACACGGCGTGTTGACCATGTTGTCTGAAGGTGCCGCCCTGTCATTGGTGGTGCAAAAAGGAGGCACACGGATTGCTTTCAGCGTCCCGGCGGGGATGCGCCATCCGATATCGGTTTCGCCGCGGGGAGATGCCATCGTGTATCCGGTTGAAGATGCGGACGATGTGGCGTTGGCCCTGTTTCGTCCCAAGGAGGGACGTTCTCACCCTATCCCCGATGCCAAGTTTTCCTCCCGTACCAACATAGCGTCGGCTGTATCTTGGTCACCGAGTGGCCGTTTTCTGGCAGTGGCGGACAGAGTGTACGAGGTGGGTGATTCTGTCCCTGTCACCATCCTTCGAAGCAGTCCGGGTTGGTGGTCCCCAACGGCAGATGTGCGGGTGATCGTGGAGGACAATCGACGTTTGGTTCTGTGGAATGCCGTGACGGGGAAACGACAGGTCGAGTTCGAAGCACCTGCGGGCGAGGAGATCGTCCCGCCCGTTGTGTGGGATCCCAAAGGTCATTATTTCGCTTTTGCAACCGGTCGCAGGGTTAGCGGAGAGCTATTTTTTGAAAAAGTACACGTTATGGACGGACAATTGTATCATTACGTGGAGAATGAACATAATCTGCAATCAACACAGTTGGATCGCCTCATGATCGGACCCGACGGCGGTTATGTATCGTACGTGATCAACGGGATGTTGAAGCTGATTCATCTTCGCACGCAAAATTCGCAGATATTCGATGTGTATCATCAGCTGGCGGGACAGTCCCATCCCTTCATCCGTCATGAGCGTAACGGGGTGTGGTTGGCGGAGGGACACCATATCCTGTTTATCGGTGACAGCATGAAGGAAAAGGAAATTTACCGAACTTCCCGTCCATTGATGGGATTTTATCTGTCACCTCGTTTGCATCGACTGTTGATTGTGGAAAAAATGCCGGAAGGGTGCAAGTTGAGCCTGATCGATTTGAAACGGTTGGGCCAATCGTCGTCCTCCGGCGATCCCGGCAATACAAGATAAAGGAGCACGAGCAATGGCCAAAGTCTCAACAAAGCAATCGGCACTTCCTTTTACGGAAGAGCGAAAAACATCCATTCAACAACGTTTGCTCCAATGGTATCGCATTCACCAACGGGATCTGCCTTGGCGGCGGGATCAGGACCCCTATAAGATCTGGGTGTCCGAAGTGATGTTGCAGCAGACGCGGGTAGAGACCGTGATCCCTTATTTTCATCGTTTTTTGGAACGGTTCCCCACACTGGAAGCGCTAGCGGCGGCCGATGAGGCTGACGTCATCAAAGCGTGGGAAGGATTGGGGTATTATTCGCGCGTGCGTAACCTGCACGCCGCTGTTAAGGAGGTGGTGGAGAAACACGGGGGGAAAGTGCCCGACACACTGGAGACCATCTCTCAGCTGAAAGGAGTGGGACCGTATACGGCAGGGGCCATTTTGAGTATCGCCTATAACCGGCGGGTCCCGGCCGTCGACGGCAATGTGTTGCGCGTCTTTTCCCGGTTGTTCGCTTCGACGGATGACATCGCCCGTGTTCAGACACGCAAAAAAATGGAAACGTGGGCTTATCATCTGATTCCGGAATCCAATCCGCGTGATTTCAACCAGGCATTGATGGAGCTGGGGGCGATGGTGTGTACACCCACGTCGCCTTCCTGTGCGACTTGTCCGGTCCGCTCCGATTGTCTGGCATATGAAAAAGGGATGCAACACGATTTGCCCGTCAAGAAAAAAGCGAAACCGCCCGTTCCAGTCTCGCTCGTGTTCGGCTGGATTCGGGACGGCGATCGCGTATTGCTGGAACGAAGACCGGAGACGGGACTCTTGGCGGGGTTGTGGGGATTGCCCACACTGGAGACGGATGCCAGCGATTCAGTGCAAGCATTGATCGCGTGGATGGAGAAACATGGTATGTCCATACAACCCGGCGAAACGTTGGGGATGGTGGAGCATGTCTTTACGCATCGCAAATGGCGTGCTACGATCATCGGCGGTACGTGCGTCGGGATAAAGAGAGAACTTCCGCAACATTGGCGGTGGGCAACGCTGGATGAACTGGAAAAGGTGGCATTGCCCAAAGTATACCAAAAGGCTGTCCAAACAGCTTTATCTTCCATTTTTGCTTGATCTTTTGACCATGAAGGGAAACACGGTGAATGTGGCCACCGTGCAGGCGAGGGAGAAACCGAGGGGGAAATGATCCGTGGAAGAGAAAAAAGATCGGAGCGTCGGCGACTCAAAAGAAACAACAAACGAGCCGCCGTCCTCCCCAATCGCCCCCGATTCGCAACCGAAGGCGGATCGGTCGACAGAGACAAAGACGGAAGTGGATGAATCGGTACCGGTATGGGTGGAGATGTCCGAAGAAACAGAATCAAACGACCGTGAGGCTACAACGGAGACGGGTGGTTCAGCGGAAAGTGCGCCTTCTTCTCCCGAACGGGAAGAGATGGCCGCCGCTGCATGGGTGTCTGGATCCCCACAAGTGAGCTTGTGGGATCGGATCACCCGAGTGTTGCATCGTGTACCGCTGGTCAACCGCATTCCGTTTGAACAAATCGGTCCGAAAAAAACGGTCATCGGCACGCTGGTGGTGGCTTTCGCTTTGGTAGGAAGCTTGTCTGTGTTTGCGTTTGACGGAACGACCGATGCCAAAGAGGCTCCACGGGCAGGTGTAACAAAGCCGCATCAACAGCTGAAACCCAAACCGATTCCTTTTATCGTCACCTTTGAGGGCCGACAATGGACTGTTGACCTGCGTACGCTTGGCTATGACGGAAAAGATCCATCCACCTTGAATCGCGACAAATGGTTGGATTGGTTTCGTAGGGTGAAAAAAGAAGTGGACCAACCGGCCGTGGACGCGGAGCAAAATTGGTTTGGCGGTAAGCTGACCCCGTCGAAAACGGGAAAATTGGTGGATATGGACACCATCGAAAAAGAATGGCTGCCCCGTTTGACGACGATGACCGGTCAGCCGCAAGAGCTGCCGATGGTGATCGATCAGCCGGAGGTGACCGAAGAGGATTTTCAACAGGTGGATCAACGGTTGATCGGCAAGTATACGACGTACTTCGATGGAAGCAACGTCAACCGTACCACCAACATCCGATTGGCATCCAAGGCGATCAACAACCTGATCCTGAGCCCGGGAGAGCGTTTCTCCTTCAACCGTGTCGTAGGTCCTCGCACATCGGGTCGTGGGTACAAATCAGCCAAGGTGATCGTGCGGGGGGAATACAGTGAAGGCATCGGCGGCGGGATCTGTCAAGTGTCAAGCACACTGTTCAACAGCGTGGATGAAGCGGGGCTGAGAATCCTGCAGCGCAATTCCCACAGCAAAGAGGTGGCCTACGTTCCGCCCGGGCGCGATGCAACCGTTTCCTGGGGTGGACCGGATTTCCGTTTTAAAAACAATCTGACCAAGCCGGTATTGATCCGTATCCGGGTGACCAGCAATTCGATCACGGCCTATGTATACACGACACCGGACGCCCGAGTGAAAAAACGGAAACCGGTGCAACCCGCACCGACCAAAGTGGAGTCGGTGCCCGTCACCAACCCCGGTGCTTCGAACGGGAAAAAACCGCAGTGACCAATGGGAAGGCCGTCCCTTTACGGGACGGCTTCAGAACGTTTTGGTCATTTCATTCGACACCTTCTCGAAGACTTGGTTGCCATGAACATTCGCCAAGAAAGATTGAATCCACAGGGGTCGCCCCAGGCGGGCGGCTTTTTTCCGTTTTTGTGTGATAAAAAAATGTGTCCCGTGAAATTTCTGCACCGGGATTCCGTATATAGGAGTGAAACCGGATCTGAAGGAGGGCAGACACAGAAGGTGGACGACATACAAATCGTGGAGCGGGTGCTGGACGGAGACCGGGACGCGTTCAGCCACCTCGTCCGGAAATACATGAATGCCGTGTATGCCATGCTGCTCAGAATGGTTCATCACGAAGAGGAAGCCCGGGACCTCGCGCAGGAATGCTTCATCCGGGCATATCGGAACCTGCACCGGTTCGACCCAGCGCGCAGCTTTGCCACTTGGCTGTTTCAGATTGCCCGGAACGCCTGTGTGGATGAATGGCGCCAAAAGAAAGGTAACATGGCCCCGTTCTTGGAAACGGACGTGGCCGAAAAGAAAACGCCGGAAGAGATCGTGGTGGAAAATGAGGAGATGGAGGAGATGGCCGGATGGATTCGGGCGCTCCCGCCACATTACCAGGCAGTGCTCTTACTTCGGTATCGGCACGATTTCAGTTACAAGGAAATCGCGGAAATCCTGGAGATCTCCCCGCACGATGTGGCCAACCGGCTTCATCGGGCGAGAAAGAAGCTTCGGGAGATGAGGGACCGGAATCAAAGGAGGGAGATCAGGGATGAATTGCTTTGCTGATGAGGTGTTGTGGGACTTCCTCGAAGGGGGTTCTTCGGATAAGGATGCCGTTCTGAAGCATATCCAGCACTGCGACAATTGCCGGAAACGGCTGGAAAAACTGAAGGCTGAACAGTCCGAACTCCGGCAGGCCGCCGGCCAGGTGAAACTGCTGGATGAGTCGTTTGTCGGAGAAGTGATGAACCGGATCACGGAACTGGACGAAAAGGAGCACCCCGTGAAAGAAAACCGGAAGCCGGCAGGAAGGTTCCGCAGGTGGAAATGGTTCGGCACCGTCGCGGCCGGACTGGCCGTAGCCGTCATCGTCGGAGCCGTAGCTTCTCCCACCTTCGCTTCGTATCTCCCGCTGTTTCGACAGTTCGTCCAGGTCCAGGAACAGGACATGAACAAACTGTATCGCAAGGAAGACATCAAGGTGACGGACAAGGGGCTCACCGTTCATGTGAAGCAGATTGTGGCCGACTCCACCCAGCTGATGGTCTTCTACCAGATCGAAGACAGCCGGGGGAAGGTGCTCCCAATCTACCATCACTGGATTCGTTATCCTTACCTGGTGCTGGATGACGGAAGCGGCCAGCCACAGGTTGGGGGATTTCGTCCGGGTGGATATCCGGGTCAGGATGTAGACAAGGCCACCTGGGCCGTGCTAGTGTTCGACCTGAACAAGGTGAAACACAAGGACCGGCTCGTCCTCAAGCTTGACACGAAACAGGTTGGAAGCGTCAAGGGCTCTTGGAAGCTGAACGTGCCCATCGATCTCAGCAAGCTGAAAGGCACCCTCCGTGAAGTAGTGATCGGAAAAACCTTGGAAGCGCACGGTGTCCGGGTGACACTGAAGAAGATCAAGTACACGCCCCTCGGCACTTTCCTGGAACTGGACCGGCAGATTTCCCCGCAGCTGAGGAACCAGTACGAACAAACTTACGGCCCGAAGTTCGCCCGTTTCGCCCTGGGGGACGTCGACTACGGGTTCCGCATTTTGGATGAGACCGGCAAGGTGCTGGTGGAGAAAGAAGCAGGGATTGGAGGAAGATTCCATATGATGGATAAGTATGGGGCGCATATTTATGAAAAGCTCGATAACTACTTGTTCCAGCCGTTCCCTCACAACAAGCGCCTCACCTTTGAGCTGACGGAAGTCAACCGGGTGGAGTCGGCACCGCTAACCCTGACGTTTGACCCGCGCAAGCTGCCGGCCAAAGTGGAAGATGGGCAAGGAAACAGCCTGGCGGTTACATTCGCGGCCATCAAGCCGAAGTCGTTCTACATCCAGAATGCTCCCCAGAAAAAAGTGTTCGCGTTTTATGCCAAGGGGCACCTGAAGGAGAACGATTTTCCCTCCCACCAAATGACTATGGCTGTAACGGTCGAAAGCGGGAAAAGATACTGGCCTTTAGGAGGCGTAGGCATGAAGAAGAGAGGGACGGGCGTGGAGATGACAGGGACGTTCATCGTCGACGAAATTTCACAGCTGCCACAAAAGATCACACTGCAACCGTTTTGGGTGAAGAAATATGAAGGCTTGTCCGTCGAGACGGAACTGCCTGTGAACCCGTAAGTGGTAGGGCTGGCCGTTTCACTTCTCTCCACTCTGATAAGATCACGCGTTTCCGAATTCATTGGGAGCGTGTGTTTCTTATTTGCTCAAAATATGCAATCACCAAGCCTGCAGACTTGTTTCTTACGGAACTTTGTTTACAGGCTGAAGCCGTCCCTTTACGGGACGGCTTTTTTAGGTAAAGGATTGTCGATTGAATGAGGCCGTTCTTCGGAATAATCTATATCGTCCAGTTGCCAGTCGATGGGTTCCAAACCGACCTTTTGCAAAAATTCATTGGTTCGGGAAAACGGACGGCTGCCGAAAAAGCCGCGATTGGCGGAATACGGACTGGGATGGGCCGATTCGATCACCAGATGATGATCGCGGGTGATCAATGCTCTTTTCTCCTGCGCATTTCTTCCCCACAAGAGAAAGACGACGGGTTGTTCCCGTTCATTCAACGTGCGGATCACTTGGCTCGTGAACGTTTCCCATCCTTTCCCCTTATGGGAATTGGGCTGACCCCGGCGAACGGTCAGGACGTTGTTGAGGAGCAGGACACCTTGTTCTGCCCACTTAACCAGATGACCGTGGTTGGGAATCCGGCATCCGAGATCATCATGCAACTCTTTGAAAATGTTTTTGAGCGAGGGTGGCACTTTCACCCCGGGCTTAACGGAAAAGCTGAGCCCGTGCGCTTGACCCGGTCCATGGTACGGGTCTTGTCCGATGATGACGACCTTGGTGTTGGCATAAGGGGTGAGGTGCAAGGCGGAGTAGATATCATATTTGTCCGGATAGACGGTATACGTATTGTATTCGTGGATCAAAAACTGGCGCAACTTTTGGTAATACGGCTTTTCGAATTCAGCATTCAAATGATCGGCCCAATCATTTTTCAGGATGGGCGCCATGTTTCTCTCCTCCCGATTATGTAGCTTATTTATAAAATTATTTTCACATATGTGATGGTGCCTTGTAAAATGGGGTCATTGTCAAAAAAAGCTTCGGGGCAGTTTCTCGTTTTGCCATGTCCGGCATGAGGGTTGGGAGAGAAAACGTGCCCAATCTCTAACAAAACATATTTTTTAAATTAATATGTTTATAAATAGTCATAAAACGGGTAATACCTCAAACGGAGGTGATCCCCTGTGCAACAACCCATAATCCGCGGATTGCATGCGGTTGTCCTGTTCGTCAAAGACTTGGAAAAACAAAAGAGGTTTTATCGCGATGTGTTGGGTTTGGAGGTGACATACGAGTCGGATCAGTCGGCCTTTCTCAAGTGCGGTGAGCAAATGATCGCCCTCTTTACTCACGAAAATCACCCGGAAGGTGCACGTCGCTTGGAAGGAGCGGTCAAAGGCATCTCTCATCTTGAATTCCGGATCAAACGAAGCGACAAAGAGTATTGGCTCCAAAAACTGCGGGATGCCGGTTATCACGCCTACAAGGACAATTTCTAGGATGAAGACGGCAACTTGTTCCACTTTGTGTATGAAGACTGAATGACAATTTGTGAGGGTGAGCCTTTTTCCTCCTTGCACCTTTTTCGTCACGACGCAAAGGTCATCTTGGGAAAAGGCCCACCCTCCCCCGGATTAAGGATGATCAGGCACGAATTGCTCGGGAATGCCCCAGTTTCTCCGGTCCATTATCTCTTCATCATTCCGCTTTTTCCAGTTGGACTGCTGTGGAGAAGAAGACGGCACCGCCCCCCATATCAGCTTCCCGGTCGGGAGTGAGTTGGTTGATCCCTTTTCCGTCCGGATAGGAGGACAACCACCACAATCCCATGCTGACCAACACGCCGGGAAGGACTGCGTCGGTTACCTTGACAGTTAAAGTGCAGCTCCCCCGCTCATTCCAGATGCGTACGAGGCTCCCGTTGACAATCCCCTTCCGCTCTGCATCTTTCGGGTGAATTTGCAAAGTGGGCCGTCCTTCCATCTTCTGCAGTTTGCCAATGTTGCCCATGCTGGAGTTGAGAAACTGATGGTTGGGCGGGGAGATGAGCATGAACGTATCGGGATCTTCCGCGTTTCGTTCCCCGTCAGTCCCCTCTTTCGGCGGGGTGTGAGCGGGGAGGGGATCCAATCCCGCTGCCCGGAGCGATTCGTTGAACAGGAGAATACGCTCACCGCGCTGCAACCGTTCCGGGAATACCGCGTTCTCCGATATATCCAGCTTGACGATCTCTTTTTCCATCAGCTCGTCAAAATCGATTCGGGACAGGCAGGGATTGTCGGGGTTATCCAGGACTTGTCGGATCAGGTCTTCCTCCGTATCGTCAAAGCAGGGTTCGGTGAACCCCATCCGTTTGGCTAGTGTACGGAACAGTTTGTAGTTGGACCAGGCTTCACCTTGCGGTGGCAGGATCGGACGAGCTACTTGGACATACATATGCCAGTAGGATTTGTACACATCCAAGTTTTCAAAATGGGATGTGGCGGGCAGCACCAGATCGGCATAACGGGCGGTATCCGTGAGAAACAGATCATGTACCACTGTGAACAGATCTTCCCGCGCCAGACCGCGCAACACCTTTTCCTGAGACGGTGCCACCGCGGCCGGATTGCTGTTATAGACGAACAGCATGCGAATCGGTGGATCAGCCTCCAGCAAAGCCCTCCCCAGATGGATCATGTTAATGCTGCGTACGTTGGGATTGGGCAACAAATCGGGACGTTCCAGTTTGTCGGTGTCCACTTGGACCAAACCGTTCCCCTTGAGCGCTCCGCCGCCTTTGTACCGCCATTGGCCAGTGAGGGCCGGCAGACAGGTGATGGTGCGGACGATCATGCCGCCATTGTCATGATGTTGCAACCCGTTGCCGATCCGGATGAACGAGGGAGACGTTTTCCCATACTCCCGGGCCAGCCGGATGATGGTCTCCTTCGGGACGCCCGTGATGCGGGACACGCGTTCGGGCGGATATGCTTTCAGCCGTTCCCGCAGTTGCTCCCATCCAACGGTATAATCGCGCAAAAACGCTTCGTCGATCAGGTTTTCCCGCTCCAACACGTGCATCATGCCGAGCGCCAGTGCGGCATCAGTGCCGGGATACAACTGAACGAACTCATCGGCCCACCGTGCCGTCTGATTGCGATGGACGTCGATGACCACGATTTTGGCCCCTTGTTTGCGGGCTTGTTCAAACAACATGACCTGATGCATGTTGGTGCTGACGATGTTACCGCCCCAAACGATGATATACCGGCTATGGACCGTGTCTTCGGGATCGATTGCCCCCTTGATCCCCATGGTGGCTTGGAATCCTTGACTGCCCGCCACGTTGCAGATGGTGCGATCCAGCCGCGACGCTCCGAGACGATGAAAGAAGCGTCGATCCATCGTCCCATTGTTGACCAAACCCATGTTGCCGTAATAACTGTAGGGAAGAATCGATTCGGCGCCGTGTTCGGCGATGAGTTGCTTCATTCGCGACGTGATTTCGTCCAGTGCTTCTTCCCAAGTGATCCGTTCAAACTTGCCTTCCCCTTTCTCACCCGTGCGTCGCATCGGGTAAAGCAGCCGTTCAAGATGGTGGACACGGTCAGGGAAGTGGCGTACTTTATGGCAAATCACTCCGCGGGTGATGGGATGATCGGGATCGCCGGTCACCCGGGTGATGCGGCCGTCTTCCACTATGACGCGCAAACCGCAGGTGTCCGGGCAATCCAGCGGGCAGACGGAGCGAAAAACCTCTCGGGTTGATTGTGACACGTTTCTCTCCCCCCAGCCTTTTTCCACATATTTTACCTTTTGCATAAGCGGTTGGAAAGAGACTGTACGAATCCGGTATCGTTTGAGACAATGCTCATGATGAAAGCAAAGGAGGGACTGATGTGCTGGCCCAATTGTGGCGGGCGGCCGGATGGGGTGTGCCGTCCCATGAAGAGGCGAAAATGTGGGTGGAACGGGCGTTGAAAGAGGGAGAAAAACGAAAGGGACGGCTGGGAGATCAACGGCATGAATGGGTGGATTGGCCCATGTCGCCGAGTGTTCGTTTTCGTGTGGTGACGGACGGAACACGTGTGGTGCAATTGGTACCGGCGCTCATTTGCGGCTTGTCTCATACGTTTCTGCCTTCCACCGTACGGCAAACGGAACGCCACAGCATCGTCTGGGGAGCGTGGCGGAGCATACCGGGTGGAATTTTGCACAGAACAGCAGTATGGTTGCAAAATGACTGGGGGGCGGAGCAACCGGGGCCGTGGACGATGAGAATTACCGGTCTGGCGTATCAAGTAAAGGTGGATCCGATATCTTTGGGCACGGCAGGATCGATGCCACTGTTTGCGCAGGTGGCTCGCTTTACACGTGAGATCCCCTTGGAGGAGCAGGCGAATTATGCCGTTCGGGGAAAGGTAGAGGGAGTGGAAGAAGAGGTTAACCGGATCACCGGTCAAACACTTTGGAAAATCACATTGTCAGGAAAAGACCAGTGGCGGTTGACAATGTTGACACATCCATCTTTGGTCGAGGGGAAAATCCGCCCGGGTGTTTGGGTGGTGGCTGAGTGTCGGTTACAAGGGGAAATGGTGGATTAGGGCATGTCTGGTAAATCTGTGAGGGAGCAAATGTTTTCCCAGATGAGCCAATTACCAACCCCGAAGACCTGGAAAGAGCAGGGATGAAATCGCGGGCAACCTCCTCTAAGCGAAGCAAACTTTGCCCGCGTCCTGCATTCCGGGTCGGTGCGACCATGTCCTGCTTCCTCCTTCTCTCACTCAGATGATTTTGACGGGTTCCCCCTGGCGGGTGTACCACATCTTGGATTACCGTTGGTTGCGCCGTTCGATTTCCTCGATGATCTGATGATGCAGGCTGATGCCCTGTGCATTCATCAGCGGGGATAGCTGTGAAAAAACGGCATGCTGAAACGCCAGCTCCTCATCAGTCCATTGGGGAAGCGGTGTGGTGTGCAACGTTTGCCAATCACGGCCGACAAACATGATAGCTCACCTCATTTGCATCAGGTTTGCTTTCAGTATGGTTGAATTCAAAGATTTGATACATCGAAACGTCAAGGAGTTGTGATCATGAGGATCGTAGTGCGTTCCCTGCCGGATGAGATTGAACCGGAGCGCGTGTTCGCCCGGTTGTACGGAAGTTGTACCTATGCGTTTTGGCTGGATGGTCAAGGAAGTGACCGCAGTGGCCGTTTTTCCTGGATGGGAGGAGATCCGTTTCTGCTGATGTCCACCCGGGATGGGCGGACCACGATGAACCGAAACGGTCAGGTACGCACATATGGAGACCATCCGTTCGCATTATTGAAATCGCTGGCCCGGTCGTGGTCGGTGACGGACGTCCCTTTGCCGGATATCCCGTTTTTGGCAGGCGGTGTCGGATATGTTGGGTATGAGATGAAGCGGTATGTGGAGCAACTGCCGCAGACCGGCGCCGACCCGTTTGGACTGCCGGAAATGTGCTGGATGTGGTTTGACAAAGTGATGGTATTTGACCATGGGGAACGACGTGTTTGGCTCTGCAAATGGAGATTGGACGGAGAAACCGCTTCTGAAGTGGAACAAACGTTAAACGAATGGGAAACAGCTCTCTTGCGTGCCGCTCAGTGTCCCCTCCCCACCCGTGTGTGGCCCGATACTACCGGGATCGATTTGGATGAGTCGGCGTTTCGGTACACGGTGAGCCGTGATCAATATCTGCGCAATATCGAAATCATTCAGCGCCATATTGCGGATGGGGATATTTACCAAGCTTGTCTGACGCATTTGGTCACTGCTGATTTGTTGACGAATGGTTGGGAGTTGTATCGGGTATTGCGCCGAATCAATCCCGCACCTTTTTCGTGCTATCTCAAATTGGGAGAAACAGAAGTGGTCTCTTCCTCTCCGGAACGCTTTTTGCGTGTGCGTGCCGATCGCATGGTGGACAGCAGTCCGATCAAAGGAACGCGTCCGCGGGGACGTACCCCGGAGGAGGATGCACGATTGGCCCATGAGCTGGCCACGCATGAAAAAGACCGGGCTGAAAACGTGATGATCGTCGATCTCGTGCGCAATGATCTGGGCAGAGTTGCGGAGCCCGGCAGTGTGCTTGTGTCGGAACTGCTTGCGGTGAAATCCTACGCCACCGTTCATCAATTGGTGTCCACAGTGGAAGCCAGATTGCGGGAAGACCTGCACGCCGTGGATGCGTTGCAGTCCGCGTTTCCCGGCGGCTCGATGACGGGTGCGCCCAAGATTCGTGCGATGGAGATTTTGGATCGGTTAGAACCGACGGTGCGGGGGATATATTCCGGTGGGATCGGTTATTTGGACGTCCGCGGGACAATGGATCTCAGTATGGTGATCCGTACGGTGATTTGTCAAAAGGGACAAGCCTTTTTTCACGTGGGCGGCGGGATCGTCGCCGATTCTGATCCCGAGGCGGAGTATCAGGAAACGATGGACAAAGCCCGTGCGCTCAAGGCAGCGATCCACTGGGTAAATCGCAAAAATTGAAACCACCTGCCACGGATAAAAAAACCTTTTTCCGGTTGATTGAGAACCAAAGGAAAAAGGTCATGGAGTCAAGTGTACGAGGATCGTCAAAAATGATGCGAGAAGCATGTATCTCGTTGTTTGCGACGGGAAAAATAGGAAAACGTCAATGCGTTCCCGTTCGGATGTTGGACAGTATTCTGACTTCAAATGGTTTGTGCGGGGCGATATCACCCACATTGCGATGTACCTGTCGTTTGAGACGGTGGTATTGCTCCGGTTTTACCCAGCGTTCCGGCTCCACGTATACGATGAGGCGTCGCCCATCGTAGTCCATCCGGGCGGATCGAACTCCGTCGACGTTTTGCGCCGCCTGTATCATATGGCTTTCAGGATAACCTACATAGGTATAGGATTGACTGTCATTGGACAATCCTTGGCGTTGTTCCGGCGGTTTGGCCCATTGGCATCCCACTGAAACGGTCAACAAGAAACCGCACACCAAACTTGCGAAAATGCGATGATTCATTCCCTTCCCTCCTCTTTTGCATAGTTTGGATTGAAGAAAGTCCGGCTTTACAAGGGAAATCTTCCCTGTTGGTCCGAAGCTTGATGAAAAAGAGGTGGAGAATGTGGCCGTACCCATACGTGTATCGAAGTGGTTGCTTCCGGTTACCCTGGCGGTGCATGCGGGAGGGGTGGCCGGATGGTTGGTTTGGTATTGGCGGGATGGAGAGGGAGGGTCGCCGGCGTGGTTGTGGCAGGCCGGCATATTGGCAGCTTGTTGCATGGCTGTTTGGTACGGGAGATGGTATCGGTACTTTTCCGCTGAATACGGTGCCTTTCTTTCGTTGGCATGGTTGATATGGGTGATTGGGTCTGCTTCCGTTGTCCTGCACCATGTGGTCCAATTGACGATGATCTCCGCTTTGACTGAATTGCTGAGGCAAATTCCGTCAGTTGGGTTGCAGGCATATTTGGCCGAATGGAACCGTTTGCTGTACGTTTTTGGCGGCATATTCGGTCACTTCTGTTATGTATGTTCCGGTTTGATGAGTACGGTGGTCTTGTCTCGGCATCCTTCGTTTTCGGCGCGGGTGGCTGGTTGCTCATTCGGTTTGTGGTTGGTGGGTCTGGCATCCGTACTCTGGTGCTGGTATGTAAATGTTCCGTCAGCTTGGTTGTTTGGGTTTCCGCTGTTTTTGTCCGGCGGATGGTCGGCATTGATGGCGGGAGCCACCCCCACAGAGGACGGGGCAGCATCTTGTTGACTGATTGGGGGCTGAAGAAAATCGCTTTTTGGCTTGTGTTAAGAGAAATTTAAGGGCTTTCCCCCTGTAATGTTAAGAATCCGCGCTTAAACTGGTAGTGTCGAAGGGAACAAGGGAGTGATATCGTGGAGTCATTGATGGACCGTATGGCGTTTTTGTTGCGTTTTTTCCGATCTCCCCGTATGATCGGCAGCATCACCCCCAGCTCCGCTCACCTCGTTGGGGCCATGCTCGATCCCATTCCGTGGGAACGGGTCAACACAGTGGTTGAATTGGGAGCGGGAACCGGGGTGATCACCGAAGCGTTGGTTCAACGGATCCGTCCGGAGACCCGAGTCATCGTATTTGAACAAGATTCCCAGTTGCGGGATTTGCTTTTTCACCGTTTTCCGTACCTTCATCATGCCGATCATGCGGAAAAATTGGGTGAGGTGTTGGAGCGGTACGGGATCCGACAGGTGGATTGCATCCTGTCCAGTTTGCCTTTCACCAATTTTCCGAAAAGAATACGGCAAGTCATCTTGAATGAAGTGACGGAACGGTTGGCACCGGACGGTATGTTTGTCGCCTACCAGTACACACTGCACATGTTGCCCCTTTTGCGGGAGCGATTTCACCACGTCTCGTTCCGGTGGGTCCTCTGGAATTTGCCGCCCGCTTTCGTCTATGTATGCAGCAAACCCAAAACACAGGAGAAGGAAAAGGGAAATAGATGGGCAAATTTGAATCCATAGCTGTGAAAGATCATCTGGCATGGGCGGAGAATGACAAAGGGTAGTGGTTGGAGGGGGGAGGCCGGATGGAAATGCAAACAACGGTGTTGATCGTTGACGATGAGCCGGACATTCGGGAGTTGATCCGTCTTTATTTGACAAATGAGGGGTATCACGTATTGGAAGCGGCCGACGGTCGGGAAGCGTTGGAACTGACTCGTCAACACACAGTAGACCTCATGATTTTGGATGTGATGATGCCGGGGATGGAAGGGATGGAGGTATGCGTTAGAATCCGCAAAACACAGTGGATGCCTATCATCATGCTGACGGCCAAAACGGGAGACTTGGACAAGATACAGGGGTTGGCCGTGGGAGCCGACGATTATGTCACCAAGCCGTTCAACCCCTTGGAACTGGTGGCGCGGGTCAAGTCGCAGTTGCGCCGATATAAACAATATACCAACGCCGCTCCTGTACAAAAAAATCTGCTTTCCATCGGCGGGGTGACCCTTCATCCCGAGAAACGCCAGGTGTGGGTGCACGGTCAACCCGTTCACCTGACACCGCGCGAATTTGATATAGTGGCATTGTTGTTCCGTCATCCCGGAGTGGTGTTTCCGTCGGAAGAAATCTATGAACGGGTGTGGGGGGAACCGATGCTGACCTCCAACAATACGATCATGGTACATATTCGAAAAATTCGCGAAAAGATCGAGGATGACCCCAAAAACCCCGCGATCGTGCTTACGGTTTGGGGGGTGGGATACAAGGCAGCAGCCCATTCCCATCCAGGTCGCGATGAATGAGCCGAAACGGCGGAAATGCCATCCTGTGATCCGTTGGCTCAGAAAAATGTGGTCCCGCCTGCGAACCCGGATGATCGTCGTATTTCTGATCAGTTTGGCGGCCATGTTGGTAGGGGGAACGATCGGGGAGGAGCTTACCTTCAAAAAGACGCGTTATTACTACTACCCGAGAGCAGAGGAAATGACCCAAATATTCTTGTCACATTACGCCCGGAAAATGTCACAGATCCGCCCCGCCAAGCGAAACGCATGGTTAAACAGCCTCGAACCAACCAGCCGGATGAAACTGCGCATATTGGATCAAAACGGGAACCCGCTTTACCAGTCAGCGCATGCACCCAAGAGAAGAGAGGACATCCATACCCTGTTTTTACGGGCAAAGCGTCAATCGGATCTTTCGAGTACAAGTGGCGGCGTACGAAATTTGACGTTTATCTATCCATTCTATCTCGATCATCGACCGGTCTATTTTGTGGGCGATTGGAAGGGAAACGGGCAACCGGTCCGTCAGGGAAATCCGTTGATGAGTTTTTTCTCCGGCATTTTGTCTTTCTGGCTTGCGTACCACTTGCTGACCAGGGGAAAACTTCGGCAGATTGCCGCAATGTCCCGTGGTGTCCAGGAGATTGCCCGAGGCAGGTGGGAAACGCGCGTGCCGGAAAAAGGCGACGATGAATTGGGTATTTTGGGCAGACATATCAATGAAATGGCAAGAAAGCTGAAGGAAAGCCGGGAGAAGGAAAAACGCTTGGACGCACAGCGCCATGAGTTTATTACCATCATTTCCCACGATCTGCGAACGCCGTTGACCTCCATCATCGGATACCTTCTCTGGATGAGGGACCACCCCGACATGTCCGAAGCAGAGGTTCGCCGTTATGCGGGTATCGGGCTTTCCAAAGCCCAAGGCATGAAGCGGTTGATCGAGGATTTGTTTGACTATGCCAAGTGGACGCATCATCAAGCACCGATCAGGAAAAACCGTCTGTTTTTCAACCGATTGATCGAGCAGCTGGCAGAGGAGACAAATCCCCTCGCCGAACGGGAACAAATGAGTATCCGGCTTGATTTGTGCGAAGACCCGTTGGAATTGGAAGGCGATCCCGACTTGTTGGTGCGGATGTTGGACAATGTCTTTCACAATGCGCTCCAGCATGGCATCCAACCTGGCGAGATTGTGGTGTCCACGGCAAGGGAAGGGGACATGGCCGTTTTGATGGTGAGAAATATGGCTGATCCCTTGCCAAAAGAGACACTGAACCGATTGTTTGACGTATTTGTCACCGGGGAGCGATCCCGATCACGGGGATCGGGTGTAGGTTTGGCCATCGTCAAGATGATTGCGGAAATGCACGGGGGATACGTGACGGTCATACAGGATCAAGGGAGTCTGATGATCCGGTTTCGCCTGCCACTGTTGCGTGGATGAACATACCAATCCGAGTTTTCGGATGGGGAAGAAAGCTGATATCGGTGAAACGAGTGGGGACGCAAAGTAATTGAATTGTTGACGGGAAACCAAGCAAATGCTAGTTTTTGAAAGATATTTGACTGTTAACGGGGTTTGCATTCAGGGGGCGAGCACGTTACACTGTTTGAAAGGAAGCCGCCATCGAGGGAGGAAATTACAGCATGCGTCTGCGCTCTTTTCAATTATCCGATGCACACGATGTGTCAGAAATTTGGAAACTGAACACATCCGCCGAGCCAGAAGCGGAAACACTGCAGGTACTCGCACAGCAGTTGGCTCGTGACCGCGATCTGGTGCTGGTGGCGGAAGTGGATAACCGGGTGGTGGGTGCGATCGTTGGCGTGCAGGATGGAACCAGTGGCTTTTTCTACTGTTTGGCTGTTCATCCTTCTTATCAACGCCGGGGAATCGGTCGCAGTCTCATCCGCGCTTTGGAAGAGCGGTTACGCAAAAAAGGGGTCAAACGGTTGTGGATCACAGTGGATCCCGGCACGGAAAAATTGCTTCCGTTCTATCAGCATCTGGGTTATAAAAATACTTGTTCCAGTATGATGGAAAAGGATTTATTCGAAGAACGCATCGAATGGCGAAAACAAGCTTAAACGGGCTTATTTGAATTTCATTATCCATACAATATTCAACCCGATGAGTCTGTCCGAGCATTCGGACGGACTTTTTTGTTTTCCGGAAATTTTTTTAATTTGGAGCAGGATTGAGGACAAAAATGGCCAATTCTTTATATGGGAGGTGGAAAAAATGGGGAAAGGGCAAAAGGCCTGGTTTGAACAAGTGGCACATTCGCTGGATCCGGTATTGGTTCATGAATTGAGACGCCTCCGGGAACATGATGATGACAAAGCAACGGTTCCGGTGATTGTCCGGTTGAAGAAGGATCTGGAAAATGAGAAAAAAGAGCATCTTCTTCAGCTGTGCCAAGAAGGGGAATGCAACGCCGTTCACGGTGAGTTGGAGCTGGTGCACGGGTTATATGGCAACCTTCATCCCGAGACCATTCGGCAACTGGTGGAACATGAAGCGGTGGACCGTATCTTCCATGACCGGGAAGTGCGGGCGTTTTTGGACGTAGCCACCCGATCCATCGGTTCCCGCGATGTGCAGGCAAAACTGGAATACACGGGTAAAGGTGTCACCATCGCCATCGTGGACACCGGCATCTATCCGCATGCGGACTTGACCCGCCCCAAAAATCGCATCCTGAAGTTTGTCGACTTGGTAAACGGAAAAACCGAGCCGTACGACGATCAGGGACACGGGACCCACTGTGCGGGAGATGCAGCCGGAAACGGTTACCAGTCGGAAGGTCTGTATACGGCCCCTGCACCGGAAGCCAACCTGGTTGGCGTCAAGGTATTGGACGGAAACGGCAGCGGTCAATTGTCCACAGTGATCCGTGGGATTGAGTGGTGTGTGAAAAACAAGCAGAAGTACAACATTCGTGTCCTTTCGCTTTCTCTGGGCGCGCCGGCGTTTGAATCGTACCGGGACGACCCGGTGGCTCAGGCCGTGGAAAAAGCGTGGCACAGCGGTATTGTCGTGTGTGCGGCCGCAGGCAACGAGGGACCGTACCCGATGACGATCAGCACGCCTGGTTTGGACCCGATGATCATCACAGTGGGGGCGGCGGATGACCATAACACCGTCACGCGCGGGGATGACGAAAAAGCCTCCTTCTCCAGCCGCGGCCCGACCATCGATCAACTGGTCAAACCGGATGTGTATGCGCCGGGTACTGATATCGTCTCTCTGTCCGCGCCGGGTTCGCAGTTGGAAAAACAATTGCCGGAAAACCGTGTGGGAGAGCATTACATTCGTCTGTCCGGCACTTCGATGGCCACACCGATTTGCGCCGGCGTCGTGGCACAGCTGCTGGAAGCCAATCCGTATCTGAGCCCCAATGACGTCAAGAGTATCCTAATGTCCACTTCTCAGGAAATGTCTGGCGATCAAGCTGGCTATCTTGATGTACGTAAGGCGGTGGCGTTAGCCAAGAAGTATCTGGAGTTCCAAAAACCGACGGTCTCCCATATGTGAGTTTTGGTCAAAATAAGATGGCCCATTGATGGTACTGTCTCTGATCGTGAACATCAAGCGTGTTTTTCAGAAATGCTGGAACGACAGTAGACGGGTTCTCGGATGGGACCTGATCATCAGATTCTCCCTCTGCTTAAGGGCAGAGGTTTTTTTTGTAAAAAAAGCGAGGAAATCAAGTCCTTCAGGGTTGGAATGAAAGCGGGAGTCGGACGCGGGAGGTCTTCAGTCCTCTAGGGCGTGTCTGGTCTATCCGTGAGGATTCAATGATTTCCCAATTGGACGACTGACCAAGCCGGGATGAGCGAAGACCCGGAAAGCGCAGAAGTGAAATCGCGGGCAACTTCCTCTTAGCAAAGTGTACTTTCCCCGCGTCCTGCACTCCGGGTCAAAGCAGTGATGAACTGTTTCCTTTCAATTAATGCCGTTGTTCGGGTGAAAAGGAGGTGATCACGATGGCCAAGTGGTTGCACAACGCATTTCAAGCAAAAAACCGGGATACCCTCGTTCGTTGCCACGCCGGATAAAGAGAGAAGCCCATGACGACCAAAGGAAGTGCTTCTGGTTAGCCATGTGGAGCAAGTCACGACTTGACAGTGGTTGTAAATGTGCCGCCCAGTTCTTTCGAGCGTTCTTTGGCACGGAAAATGGCCGATTGAACCGCCTTCTCGAATTGATACTGGCGGAGCGTTTCCAACCCGGCCATGGTTGTGCCGCCGGGAGAGGTGACTTTGCGCCGAAGTTCCGCCGGTTCCTCTTCGGTTTCCATCAGCATGTGGGCCGCTCCCAACAATGTCTGCAGCGTGAGTTGCCGTGCAATGTCCGTGTTGAGGCCGGCTTCGACGCCTGCTTGTTGCATCGCCTCCACCATGTAGTAAATATAAGCGGGACCGCTTCCGGATAAGCCCGTAACCGTGTCCATGGCTTCTTCCGGCACCTCCACAACGATGCCGATCGCTTGGAACAGGCTGCGTGCCGTTTCCATGTTTTCACGTGTGGCCCAGCGTCCTTGACAGATGGCTGTTGCCGACAGTCCAATCGTACAGGAGGTGTTGGGCATGGAGCGGATAACGGCGGTGCCCTCCTTCAGATGGTGCTCGATGAACGCGGTGGAAATGCCGGCTGCCACGGAGATCACCAAGTGATCGGTACGGATCATGGGGCCCCATTGAGTGAGCGCGTCAGGGATGTCTTTCGGTTTGGCGGCAAGTATGACGATATCCGATTGGAGAATGGCGTCTCCTTTGTTTTCGGGAATCTGGACACCGTACTCCCGGTTCAGGTATGCTAATCGCGCGCGGTTTTGCCGGTTGATTACCATGATCTGTTCGGCTTCGGCCATGCCCTTTTTCAACAACCCGGCAATCATGGCCTCCGCCATCGATCCCGCTCCGATAAAACAGTAACGAATTTGGCGTTCCATCATGATATCCTCCTTTATTCAGCCGAAAAATAAAAAACCCCTTCCGTCCAAGGACGAAAGAGGATTTCTTTCGCGGTACCACCTTGATTGGCGCCCGTTGGCGCCCACCTCTGCCGCGGCGTGTAGCCGCCAACCTTGATAACGGAGCGTGCTCCGGTTCCGGTTCGTCACCGTCCGCTACGGGGGTGGGTTCGGGTCGGCATCCCGGCGGAGCCTTTCAGCCAGTGGGTTCCGCTCTCTGAGACGGTAGCACGGCCTTACTGGCCCCCGTCATCGCGTTTATGTAAATGCGATCCTGTATTTTTCCATATATTATGAACGGGAATGAAGGAAAATGTCAAGGGGAATAAATGATTAAAAAATGAAAGATCTGGACGGTTTTCAAAGATTTTGTGTTTTCTTGTTTTACTATTCGTCAAATTTGGCAATAAAGAGAATGGATGGAGAGGGATCAGCATTGAAAAAAGGTGACGTCGTACGCATTGAAAGTCGGAAACATGACGGCAGTCTGCATCGTGTGTGGAAGAAGTCCGTGGTACTTTCCCCTGGTGAACCACTCATTCTCGCAAACCATGATGTTGAAGTCGTTGAGTCCGACGGACAGGAGTGGGTTTCTCCGGGACTGGCGATTTGCCAGTTTCATAGAAATGAGTGGTTTCATACGATACTACTGTTTGATGAACGGGAGAAGCCTTGCCAATACTACACCAACATCGCGTCACCCTGTCGAATCGAAAACGGTGTGATCTCTTACATCGACTACGATTTGGACATGATCGTCGATATCGACTTTCGGTATCGTTGGGTGGATCAGGATGAGTTTGAAGCCAATCGGCGGAAAATGGACTATCCGAAAGACGTTGTTTACGAAGTTGAGCGGGCGGTTAAGCGTTTGGAAGAACGGGTCAGGCGTCGGGAAGCGCCGTTCACTCCGTCATTTGTGAGAAAGTGGTATCATCAATATCTTCTTTTCAAAAAAAAATACGATTGATGGAGTGAAGTGAGACCAAATGGAGTGGCGCAGTACCCGTTGGTTCCGTTGGATCCGCATGATGGTGATGGGTGTTTTGGTGGCACTGGCCGTCAATCAATTCGGCGTTGCATTATCCGTCGTCAACGGGACCTCGATGCAGCCGACACTGGAAAACGGTGACCGATTGCTTGTCAACAAATTTTCCTTTTTGTTTGAGAAGCCGAAAGTGGGGGATGTGATCACCTTCGAAGACCCGTCACAAAATGGACGATATCTGGTGAAACGGGTGATTGGCATACCTGGAGACCGGATTGAGATCAAAAATGGCGCGGTCTATCGAAACGGGAAACGGGTTAACGAACCTTATGCGAAATGTCCGGTGGAAGACGGCAATTTCGGACCGATGACAGTCAAACCGGAAACCGTGTTTGTCATGGGAGACAATCGACAACGGTTTGCAAGCAGAGACAGTCGCTACGAGAGCGTCGGTTTGGTACCGTACCATTTGATCGACGGAAAAGTGGAGTTGATCTTGTACCGACCTTCATTGGAAGCCTTTTTGTGATAAAAGGGAAACATAGGAAGGGGAATCAATTTGCAATAATAGCAAAAGTCAAAAAGAGTTCACAAATTGATTTCCCGAAATTCGTCAAATGGCTCATAATAGTGAAAGTGTGAGCTTTCCGATTTGGAAGTATACCAAAAAACAAATGAGGGTTCGAGAGGGGATTTTTTCCGATACCCCTGGGAAATTCAGGGGCTCTTGAAGACTTTAAGAAAATAAAGAGGAAAAAAATCAAAAGGAGGAACTGTTCAATGGATCTGCTGAACAAAACGCGACGCATTTCGCGCATTCTGCAAAAAAATGTCGGTCATCACTTGGTTGATTTTGACGATGTGGCACAGGCATTGTGCGACGTCATCCAAGCCAATATCTATGTGGTTAACCCAGACGGTAAATTGCTGGGGATGGCCATCAACCACGAGATCGAAAACGAGCGCATGCAGCAATATCTGCGGGAACGGCAATTCCCGGCCGAGTATGCCCGCTTGCTGATGGAAGTGGAAAAAACCACGGCCAACATCAGCGTGGACAGCCCGTACACGGCTTATCCGACGGAGATGAAAGACATGTTCCGCACCGGATACACGACACTGGTGCCGATCATCGGCGGCGGTGATCATTTGGGCACGCTGGTCTTGTCCCGCCTGAATGAAAAATTTGTTGATGATGACCTGATTCTGGCTGAGTACGGCGCAACCGTTGTCGGAATGGAAATTCTGCGCGAGCGTGCCGGCCAAATCGAAGAAGAGGCGCGCAGCCGTGCGGTGGTGCAATTGGCGATCAATTCGTTGTCTTTCAGTGAATTGGAAGCAGCCGAGCACATTTTCAAAGAGCTGGACGGCAACGAAGGTTTGTTGGTGGCCAGTAAGATTGCCGATCGCGTCGGCATTACCCGTTCGGTTATCGTCAACGCGCTCCGCAAGTTGGAAAGTGCCGGTGTGGTAGAGTCGCGTTCGTTGGGGATGAAAGGAACCTATATCAAGATTCTCAACCCGAAACTCTTGCCGGCCCTGGAGAAAGCCCGCCATTGAGGCGTGACAGGCTAAAACGGCTCTGTATGGGGAGAACCCCATCCAGAGCCGTTTTCCGTTTTCAGACATCCCCTGTCATCGAATCGTGAGGGAATGGGAGGCATATATTGCTGGGAGGGGGATGGCTTCGGTGAGCGTGAGAAGGCCAAAACGTGGATGGCGTTGGTTGTTGTTGGGCGTAGCCATGACGATCGGTGTGTCGGTCAAAGGGGAGGTACCCATTCTGTCTTCGATCATGATCCGACAGCCGGAGGGTATAGAGATGAAGCAGAACAAATGGAATGAAATCGACGGGATCATGCAACAAGCTGTGGAAAAAGGAGTGATTCCCGGAGGTGTCGTGCTGGTGGCCCGAAACGGTATGATTGCCAAAGTGCAGGCATATGGTTGGGCCGCACGGTATCGGGAAGACCGAAAAACCCTCCTGCCACAAGCAGTCCAAGCCACGACGAATACCGTTTATGATGTGGCTTCGTTAACCAAATTATTCACGGCAACAGCAGTGATGCAATTGGTTGAACAGGGGCGGATCTCGTTGGATGTACCTGTGGTACGGTATCTTTCCGATTTCACCGGTGAAGGAAAAGAATCCATCACCATTCGTCATTTGCTTTCCCATACGAGCGGATTGCCGGCCAATTTGCCGTTATACAGAACTCCCGGCCCACCGGAAAAACGGTTACGGGTGGCAATGGAGGCAAAACCCGTAGCAACTCCCGGAACCCGATGCATATACAGTGATATCGGCTATATGGTGTTGGGCGAATTGGTTCATCGTGTTTCGGGAAAGTCTCTGGATCAATATATGCAAGAGCAAATCCTGCAACCACTCTCCATGTCTTCCACTGCATTTCGGCCGCCAAGCACATGGAAAGCGCGGATCGCGCCAACTGAGGAGCAAACCGTTCCTTCGCGCGGTCTCGTTTGGAGCGAGGTACACGATGAAAACGCCTGGGCGTTGGGAGGAGTGGCGGGGCATGCAGGATTGTTTTCCACGGTAAGTGATCTCGCGCGGTTCGGTCAGATGTTTTTAAACGAAGGATCATTGGATGGAGTGAGGGTGCTTCACCCGTCATCCGTTCGGGAAATGTTCCGGTTGCAAACACCCGGACTTCCCCATGCGAATCGCGGTCTTGGGTGGGAGCTTCATCAACCGTGGTATATGGGAGAGCATGCTGATGGGAAACGGGCAGGCCACACCGGTTTTACGGGAACGTCCATCGTCTTGGATCGGGAGACTGGTTGGATGCTCATTGTTTTGACCAATCGGGTCCATCCCACGCGAGAAGGACCATCCATCTCCAATATGCGCAAACGGTTGGCCGATGCGGTGGAAAAGATCATTGAACAGTAAGGAAGAACAAAGGGGACAGAGCTTTCGCCACTCGCCAGTCCTGCATCTTTTTGGTATAATTCATTTGACAACCTGTGATAATTTACGATCCGAAGCGGATGTCAGTCTGTTGACATGCTGGCTACCCCAACATATCCTATCGTTCAGGAGAGGATTGCATGGGCAGTATTCGGAGGTATCTCCGTTTTGTACGGCCCTATCGGAAGCACATTGTGTGGACGATGGTGGTCGGCATATGCAAATTCGGGATTCCCTTGTTGCTGCCATTGGTTCTGAAATATGCCGTAGACGACATATTATTGGTCCAGCTGCCCGCAGAAGAGAAAGTCAGACGGTTACTTTGGCTGTTGGCGGGGACTTTTCTCATTTTCACTTTCATTCGTTATCCAATTGAATATTACCGGCAATATTTCGCCCAATGGACGGCGAGCAAGGTATTGTTTGACATACGTAACCGGTTGTTTGATCACCTGCAAAAGTTGTCATTGCGGTTTTATCATAATCAGAAAGTGGGACAGATTATTTCCCGGGTAATTCACGATGTCGAACAGACAAAAGAGTTTGTCGTGACCGGGATGATGAATGTTTGGCTGGATTTGTTCACCATTTCGTTTGCTGCAGCAGCGATGGCGTGGATGGATCCGTTGATGACAGTGATCGCTTTATCTGTGTTTCCCTTGTATGGCGTGGCGGTCAAATACTTTTATCAGCGCCTGCGCCAGCGGACCAAACAGCGTTCCCAGGCGCTCGCTGAGCTGCAAGGGCATTTGCACGAACGCATTCAGGGGATTTCCGTTATCCGTGCCTTTCACTTGGAAGCGCATGAACAGAGCCAGTTTTTACAGCGCAATAGGCATTTTCTCGATAAAGCATTGGCCCATACCCGTTGGAACGCGCAAACATTTGCAGTCATCAACACCATCACCGATTTGGCTCCCATTTTGGTCATCGGATTTTCCAGCTATTATGTCATACACGGTCATATGAGTATCGGGGAAATGACCGCATTTTACGGATACGTGGGATTGATCTACTCCCCGATCCGCCGGCTGGTCAACGCATCCACCACATTGACCCAAGCATTGGCATCGATGGATCGTGTGTTCGAGCTGATGGACGAACCGTATGAGATTACGGACCGCCCTGACGCTGTCCCTCTCTTACAGGCCGAAGGCCGCATCCGTTTTGAAAACGTGACATTTCGTTATCATGAACATGCTGATCCGGTGTTGACCTCAGTTGATTTGACCATTGAACCGGGGCAGACCGTCGCCTTGGTCGGTCCCAGCGGAGGGGGTAAATCCACCATTGTTTCGTTGATTCCCCGTTTTTATGACGTTCAAACGGGGAGTGTAAGTGTAGACGGCAGAGATGTACGAGATTGGACGCTGGCCAGTTTGCGCAGTCACATTGGCATGGTGTTGCAGGATAACATTTTGTTCAGTGGAAGTGTGTTGGATAATATCCGGATGGGACGACCGACGGCTTCCTTCGAAGAGGTGGTGGCCGCCGCGAAAGCAGCCAACGCACATGATTTCATCATGGAATTGAAAGACGGATACGAAACAGAAATCGGGGAACGAGGCGTCAAACTGTCCGGTGGACAAAAACAACGCATTGCCTTGGCACGTGTTTTTTTGAAAGACCCCACCATTCTGATTTTGGATGAAGCGACGTCCGCATTGGATTTGCAGTCCGAACGCCTGATTCAGGAATCGCTGGATCGGTTGGCGAAAGATCGCACGACCATTATCGTGGCGCATCGTCTCTCCACTATCACCCATGCCGATCGCATCTACTACATTGATGAAGGACGGGTGAAGGAATCGGGCACGCATGAGGAGTTGATGTCCCTCGGCGGGAACTATGCAAGATTGTTTGCCATGCAGCATTTGGAGCGCCACGAGAAAACGGTCAGTCGTTGAAGAAAAGAGCGCCCATCGTGAGACGGAGGGGAAAGTAGTGAGAAAGAGATTCCGGGTTCGATATGAATGGGATATCGTGTCCATCCGCAGTGAAATTCGGGAGATTGCAGGCCAGGTGGGGTTTGATGAGCTGGATCAGGCACGGATCGTTCAGTCGGTTTCCGAATTAGCCCGGAATGTGGTTCACTATGCGGAAAAGGGACTGATACTCGTTGAGACCGTGGAACGGGATGGGAAAGAAGGATTGCGTATTTTGGTGCAGGACTTGGGTCCCGGCATCACGGATATGGAAGAAGTGTTTCGTAAGATGGATACCCCAACCGTCACTGAAAATTCCGGCTTGCAACAGGTGAGAAGTTTGATGGACGAATTTTCGATTCAATCTGTCGAGGGCAAAGGTACTTGCGTGGAAGTAATTAAATGGCTGAAGACGGCGAAAACGATTCAAGACAGCTGATTTATCGGCGCTGCAATTTCCACTTTTACTCCGAATGAGGAATCGGAGTATCTGGGTGGACTTGACAGCGCCGATGATGTTTGATTCAAGCAAAGCGCTTTCACGGTGGATTTATCTATGTTTCCATATTATGAACCTTTGTGGAGTGGCCTTGACGCCTTTCTTTTTGATCAACTAAAATGGGGATGACATCCGAGACTTGCTTTCTCATTGCCAACTTATTCCTGTTGTTTCATGAATGATGGATCAACTGATGTAAAGCGTTTTCCCGCTGTGGCTTCGCGTCGAATGGCGATCCGGGTGGGGGCGGAAGCGGTTCGCCATCCTCCTTTTTTTTGCCCGGACGTGTTCTTCCGACGCCGGATGTATAAGTGGGATTCATTGAAACGGATACTATAGTTAACTCGTTTTGTAGGGTCACGTAAAATCGGCAAGCAACCACAGTTTTCGATACAGCTCTACCAAAGGGCCGGTCTTGATGCTTTTACGGAGCCCGGTGGCGGGTCCGAGCCGGCGCCACAATTACGTAACATCATCGCTGGCGAAGTCCGGCCAAATGAAAGGGGGTCTGCGCTGTGGAACGACCGTTGACACGTGAAACGTCCGTCGATCCCATCATGTCGTCCGAAGCGTTTACGGCGACTCCAAGCAGAGCGACATGGCGAGATTATCTCAACATCACAAAGCCCGGTATCAATGTCTCCAATCTGTTGGCGGCGTTTACCGGGTTTTGGTTGGCCGGACCTCGTTCGCTTGACCTCACTTTGCTGTTCTTCACATTATTGGGAACCGCTTTGGTCATCGCCGGGGGATGCACACTTAACAATTTCATCGATCGGGATATTGACCCTTCGATGGCACGAACCCGTAACCGCCCCGTAGCTGCCGGACGAATCGCTCCTTCTACCGCTTTGTGGATGGGCATCGTGCTGACGGTGGCCGGCATCTCAGTATTGGCGCTGGGAGCCAATCCGTTGGCGGCGGTTTTGGGGATGATTGGCTTTTTTGTGTATGTTATGGTTTACACTGCTTGGCTGAAACGGACGACGACGTTGAACACAGTGATCGGTGGAATTTCCGGTGCCGTACCGCCGATGATCGGTTGGACGGCTGTAACCGGCAATGTGGATCTTCCCGCTTGGATTTTGTTTCTCATCTTGTTCATGTGGCAACCGCCGCATTTCTTGGCATTGGCCATGCGAAAAGTGGAAGATTACCGAGCTGCGGGTGTTCCGATGCTTCCCGTCGTCCGTGGTTTTATGGAGACCAAACGGCAAATCATGGTGTACGTGGCAGCGATGATCCCGTCATCCCTCTTCCTGTACCATACGGGGGTCGTCGGGAAGATTTACTTTGTCACTGCCATCGTTCTCGGGGTCATCTACTTGGTTTTGTCGATCGCCGGCTTCTTTACGAAGGACGATGATCGATGGGCACGGCAGATGTTCTTGTATTCATTGGTTTATTTGACGGCCATCCTCTTGGTGATGATAGTGGATAAAGTGCCTCCCGTCGCCGGATGAAGGCGGCGGGAACGCATCCACCACTTAGCCAAGTTTACGCGATGAGAGAAAGCGAGGTTTGAAGGTGTTGAGACGACGGCAACATTTGTGGCGTTATCTGTTCGTGTTTGCGGCACTGGCGCTTCTATTGACCGGTTGTGGTGACCCGAGGTTGAACTCCCTGGATCCTTCGGGACCCGCTGGGAGAGTGCAATTATCTTTGATCCAGCTCAGCTTTTGGATCATGTTCGGTGTTTTAACCGTTGTGACGATCATTTACGTTTATGTATTGGTTCGTTTCCGGGAGCGCCCGGGGCAAAACGAAATACCAAAGCAGGTTGAAGGCAACACTAAATTAGAAATTCTCTGGACGGTCATCCCGATCGTCTTGTTGGCGGTACTGGCGGTACCGACCGTATCGACCACCTTCTCCTTGTCGAAAAAATCGCCGCAAGGGCAAGCCATTGAGGTGAAAGTGGTCGGGCATCAATACTGGTGGGAGTTTATCTATCCGCAATACGGATTCCGTACTTCTCAGGAGTTGCACATCCCGGTGGGGAAAAAAGTGCACTTTGAGGTTACTTCGACAGACGTGATTCACGCATTCTGGGTGCCTAACTTGGGTGGTAAAGTTGATGCCATCCCCGGAAAGAAAAATTATATGTGGTTACAGGCTGACAAACCGGGGCGTTATGCCGGGAAATGTGCAGAACTTTGTGGCGCAAGTCACGCATTGATGGATTTCACCGTGATCGCACAAACGCAACAAGATTTTGATAAGTGGGTCAAAGCGCAGCAACATCCGCAGTCCATGGCAACGAACAAGACGCTGGAACAAGGGAAAAAACTGGTGGCACAAAACTGCATCGGCTGTCACGCTGTGCGTGGTGCCGGTTTCCGCTATGAAGGGAAAAAGGGACCGGAACTGACCGGCTTCGGCCAGCGGACGACGATTGCCGGATTCCTCCCGCATGACGAAAAGCATTTGCAGGCATGGCTGAAAAATCCGCAAGCCTTCAAACCGGGTGCTCGGATGCCGAAGATCGGTTACTTGGACGATCAAGAGATGAAGGCGCTCACTCAATACTTAATGAGTTTGAAATAACATAACGAATTCGGAAAGCCCCCTTTGCCGGAAGGGGAGCCCATTGAACGGACGTTTGAAGGAGGGACACCATGGGAGCGTTTTTAAGCGTGCTGGTCTTCGCCATGTTCATCGTGGCCATCTTCACCGGCGGTTACAACGATCGCTTCCTTGAGCGGGTGCGTAACCATTGGCTGTGGGACTGGTTGACCACTGTCGATCATAAAAAGATTGGGATCATGTATTTTCTCTCCGGTTTCTTCTTTCTCCTAGTCGGCGGCATCGAAGCCTTGCTGATTCGGATGCAGTTGATCGTTCCGAACAACGATTTCATGGTGGGCGACACGTTTAACCAACTGCTTACCATGCACGGAACGACGATGATCTTCCTGGCGGCCATGCCGATGATCTTCGGCTTAATGAACGTGGTTGTTCCGTTGCAAATCGGTGCACGCGACGTGGCGTTCCCGTTCATGAACGCATTGGGCTTCTGGCTGTTCCTCGCCGGGGGATTGTTGCTCAACTTCAGCTGGTTGTTCGGTGGTGCACCGGATGCCGGGTGGACGGGTTATCCCTTATTGGCGTTGAACCAATTCAGCCCGGGACCGGGTGTGGATTATTACGTGCTCGGGTTGCAGATCGCCGGGCTCTCGAGTATGATGGGGGCCATCAACTTCCTGGTGACGATCGTAAACATGCGTGCGCCCGGGATGACGTTCCTGCGCATGCCGTTGTTCACCTGGGGAGCGTTCATCACGTCCGCGCTTCTTGTGTTCGCTCTTCCGCCTTTGACGGTAGGATTGTTCGAGCTCATGTTTGACCGCTTGTTCGGTTCGCACTTCTATGATGTGGCCGGTGGCGGTGACCCGGTGATCTGGCAACACTTGTTTTGGATTTTCGGGCATCCGGAAGTGTACATCTTAGTTTTGCCCGCTTTTGGAGTCATGTCTGAAGTCATCGCGACGTTTTCCAAAAAACGTCTGTTTGGATACTCCTCTATGGTATTCGCGATGGTGCTGATCGGATTCTTGGGCTTCATGGTGTGGGTCCACCATATGTTTACCGTGGGTCTGGGACCGATGTCCAACGCCGTTTTTGCGATCGCGACGATGACCATTGCAGTTCCGACGGGGATCAAAATATTCAACTGGCTGTTTACCATGTGGGGCGGACGTATCCGGTTCACCACACCGATGCTGTTCGCGGTCGGTTTCATCCCGACATTCGTAATCGGTGGAGTGACGGGGGTCATGTTAGCGGTTCCGCCGGCTGACTTTCAGTACCATGACACCTACTTCGTTGTGGCCCACTTCCATTACGTGATCATCGGGGGAACGATCTTCGGATTGTTTGCCGGCATGTATTACTGGTGGCCGAAAATGTTTGGCAAAAAGCTGAACGAAACGTTGGGACGCTGGCATTTCTGGCTGTTCCTGATCGGATTCCACCTGACGTTCTTGGTGCAACATTGGTTGGGACTTTGGGGGATGCCGCGCCGGGTGTTCACCTATCAACCGGGTTACGGATTGGAATGGGGGAACCAGCTGAGCACGGCTGGTGCGCTTTTGATGGGTGTCTCCATGATCTTCTTGCTGGTGAACATAGCCGTCACCGCACGTCGCGGGGAAAAGGCCGGTGCCGATCCGTGGGATGGCCGGACGCTGGAATGGGCGATTCCCTCTCCGGCGCCGGAATACAACTTTGCACAGTTGCCGCTGGTGCGTGATGTGGATGCCCTGTGGTACGCGAAAATGAACGGCAAGAAAGGAATAGAGCCGGCTGAGCCGATCGGTTCGATTCATATGCCGTCTCCATCCTATCTGCCGATATTGATGGCAATCGGCTTCTTCATCGCCGGTTTCGGTTTCGTCATGAGGGCGATCCCGGCTGCCGTGCTCGGCTTGATCATGGTCTTCCTCACCATGTTTATGCGTTCGTTTGATCATGATCCCGGTTACCATATCGAACCTGAGGAAATTGAGGCTACGGAGAAGGGGGCGAGAGCATGAGTGATCACAATCAACTGAGCATGGCTCCGGAGATGCCTCATCACACGGAAACCTCAACATTGGAAGGGAAAAACAAGATCCTGGGTTTCTGGTTTTTCCTCGGTGCCGAAACTGTGTTGTTCGCTTGCTTGTTCGGAACGTACCTGGCTCTTCGTCATTCCACGATGGGCGGCCCGACCTCGGAAGAGCTGTTCAGCCTTCCGATGGTCGCTGCTGCGACCGTCATTCTGTTGACCAGCAGCCTGACCAGTGTACTCGGCATTTTGGGCATGCACCGCGAAAATGTGAAGACGATGCTCTTCTGGTTCGGCGTGACGGTTCTGTTGGGCTTGGCTTTCTTGGGATTGGAGATCTACGAGTTTATCGAATACGTACATGAAGGACACACCTTTACCCGGAGCGCTTTCGGCTCTTCGTTCTACACGCTGGTGGGTACGCACGGAAGCCACGTGCTGTTTGGCGTCATCTGGATCACGACCCTGATTTACCAGGGATGGAAAAAAGGCATCACCAAGGAAACGGCGCCGAAATTCTACGTCGCCAGCTTGTACTGGCACTTTATCGACGTGGTTTGGGTGTTCATCTTCACCGTCGTATACCTGTTGGGTATGATTTCCTAAGAAAGGTGGGATGACCGGTGCAAACGTCGACTCAAACGACGACCTCCCAACAGTCGGCGAAAAAACAAGAGAGTGTGGGCAAACATCTCTTGTCTTTCGCCGTGATGATCGTATTGACCGCGATTGCGTTCGCGGCGGTCGGTTTGAAAATCATTCCGAACCATCTGGTGATTCCGGTATTGTTGGTGATGGCGGCGATTCAGGTGTTCCTCCAATTGTTTACCTTCATGCACCTGGATCAGAAAGGAAGTTTGTTCCCGATCATCTTCATCTTTGCGGGGATCTTTGTCGCCATCGTATCCGCATTCGGGATCTTCATGCTGTTGTAATCAATCAAACCCAACCTTGAAAATCCGGCCCCTCGTGAAAGAAAGCGCAGTCTTTCGTCGAGGGGCCGGATTTATAAAGAGCGAGAAGGAGAACACAGCCCTTGAGGGTGAATGCAAGCATCGGCGGAGATCTTCAGCCTTCTCGCAAATCAGACTGGATTTTAGTAATGCAAAGCCTGCGTGGATGGAAGTGGTTGGCCACGCTAGATGAAGCGAAAAGCCCACGCCTACCAAGGGGAGTGCCTCTGGTGCTTGAACCGTGTGGAGCTAGTCAAAAGATGTGAATTCCCTGCAACGGGAGATGATGGATGATGCACTCTCATATGCACCATGCCGCGCATGCCGGATCGCCGGCCGCGAGCTGGTTTCATTGGGAAGCGATTTTGATCGTACTGATTTTGGGAATCGGTTATGCGTGGTACACGGGACCGCGACAAAAACGCATGGCTACGACAAGTCCGGTACCCACTCATCAAAAAGTGTGGTTTTACACAGGATTGATGTTGATCTATGCCGCACACGGCAGCCCGTTGGTCGATTGGGGGCATATATCGTTCAGTGTGCATATGCTCCAGCAATCCATCATGTATTTGATGGTGCCACCGGCCATTTTGCTGGGAATGCCGCCAGATGCGGCCAGAGCGATCGTCAAGCGGTTACCCAAGGGCTTGTTCGCGTTTTTGACCCAACCGTTGATTTCGATATTGCTGTTTAACCTGCTTTTTTCGTTGTATCATGTGCCGGTCATCTTTGACACACTGATGAGTCAGACATGGTATCATGTCATCAGCCACACGCTGTTGATCTTGACCGCCTTCATGATGTGGTGGCCGGTGGTGTGTCCCGTACCCGAATTGGACAAACTGAGCGAGCTGAAGAAAATCGCGTATATTTTTGCCAATGGCATCTTGATCACACCAGCTTGCGCACTCATCATCTTTGCCCGCGATCTGTTGTACGCGTCGTACGGGCATGTGCAGGTTTTTGGTTTCCTGCCACCGATCGATGATCAGCAATTTGGTGGTGTGATCATGAAGATCATTCAGGAAATCGTGTATGGAACGGCGTTGGGAATTACCTTTTTCCGTTGGGTGAAAAAAGAACGCGCCAAAAGCGATGAGCAAACGGATGCGATCGCTGTTCGTATGAGTACAGCGGAGAGCGACGGGCATGCGTGAGGGCGGGGATTAACAACCTATTTGGCCAAGATAGGCGACAAACCTGTCGATGAAGAGATAGTCGTCTCCACCGAGTCACGGCAAAAAGGATGATACCGGATTCACCCTGAGACGTGTCTGGTAATTCCGTGCGGGTGAGCAACTACCTAAACCCACTGAGCATGGTTCGGGAAAGTTCAGGAAATCTCATCGCTGGTGATTTCCACCTAGTGCAGTCTTTGCCCGCTTCCTGCGCTCCCGAATCGGAGTTGATCTCATTATCTTTTTTGCAAGGCGAGTTGGTGCGAGCAGACGGAATAACGATGCGGACGGTATGATCAGCTCCGGGCGTAAAGAATACGTGGCTCAGACGGAGACGGCTCTTCATACTTGATTGACCAGGTGTATCCTTTTTTTGTTGGGTTCATTTGATAAGGGGTGGAATGCAGGTGTCGATTTCGATGTTACTTGCAACCGTCAGCACGTCTTGTACGGTCACCAGCGCCATTTGCATGGCTGCGGGATGGGTGGCCATCAAGAAAAAGAAAGTGGACGTGCACAAACGGTTGATGTGGCTGTCTGTCTTTTTTGCATCTCTGTTTTTTGTCCTCTATATGTCACGGACGGTGTTGATCGGCAATACCGCTTTTGGCGGCCCGGAAAGTCTGAAAACCGCCTACAACGTGTTTTTGGCGGTCCATATCTTTTTGACCATCCTTTCGCCGGTTCTGGTAATCACGACGATGACTTTCGCTTATCGGAAACGATTTGACCGCCACAAGCGACTCGGTCGACGTGCTGCAGTGATCTGGTTTGTCACCGCAATCACGGGAGTTCTGGTGTACTTGCTGTTGTTCGTGATTTTCCCTCCAGGTCCGACCACCAATCATTTTCAGTAAGTTCACATTGGGAATCTCGAAAGCCGATTCCTTTTATCCGTATGGAGGAGGAATCGGCTTTTAGTATGTAAGATAATATAACAAATATGAGTGGCACTCCGTTTTTGTGTCAAAAAATATAACATAAAATTACGGATGAAATCCATTTTGTATGGAAAAACGGGATGTAACCGTTTTATTTGTGTTAATTAAACTCACATAAAATTTGCATATCAGGTGAATCAACAATATACTCAAAGTGAGAACCAGATCGGAAGGGGATGCGGATGAACGGCAAAAAGCCGCCTGTATGGTTCGTGACCGTAGAGATCCTCATCCTGTTCCTGGTGTTCCTGTTGGGAGATGCGGTGGTTCGTCTGATGAAATGGCCCATACCGCTGGGGTTGTTGGGGATGGGCATTCTTTTCATCCTGTTGGCTACAGACAAGGTGCGGGTACATTTGTTTGAGGTTTCCAGTCGATTCTTTGTTCGCCACATCGTATTGCTTCTTCTGCCAGCGATCGTCGGTGTCATTCGGTTTTGGCCCGTTCTGAAAAAAGAGGGATGGAAGCTGGGACTGATTTTGGTGGTCAGCACGATAGCGGTTCTGGTTGCAATGGCAGGGATTGCCCGCATCACCAAAGCGAAGGGGGAGGAATGATGATGGTCGGCCAAACCGGATCACTTCTCGTGTTGACGCTGTTATCCTACTGGGCGGGATACAGGCTTTATCAACGAATCCCCCATATGCTGATGAGCCCTGTGTTTACCAGCACGTTGATAGTGATAGGGGTTTTGTGGTTGAGCCATACGGATTACCAAACGTACCAAATGGCCAACAAGCCGCTGACCTGGCTTCTCGGCCCCGCCCAAGTGGCTATGGCAGTTCCCCTGTTTCGGGGCTGGAAACTGTTGAAGAAACATCTCTCTTCCGTTTTGACCGGGGTTTGTGGTGGGACGGTATCGGGGATGCTGACAGCGACGTTGATGGGCAAGATCTTGCATCTGAGTACGGTGACGATCCTCTCTTTGGCACCCAAGTCTGCGACTACACCCGTTGCGATGATGACTTCCCAAGCGGTGGGGGGCGTGCCGGAATTGGCTGCGTTTTTTGCTGTTTTTACAGGGATTCTCGGGGTGGTGGCGGGCCCTGTCATCCTTCGCTGGATGGGAGTTCGCAATATCCTGTTCAAAGGGCTTGCACTCGGCACCGCCGGGCAGATGATCGGAGCCGCCCGTGCCTCAAAATGGGGCGATGCCGCCGCCGCCATGGGCATTGTTGGCATGAGTGTGACTGCCCTGTTGATCGGATTGTTTACGCCCCTGCTGATACTGTTCCTCATATGAAATAAGGCTTTGGACTTCGATAACGATGTGTATCTGCAAAAAGGCTACGTGAAAACATGGTCCACAACCGGCGGGTGCGAAATATACCCTGAAATGGGTGCAAATCAGCAGAAAAATCCTATGACGGAAAAAGGGAGAGCGACTAAGCGCTCTCCCCTTTTCTACAGTGGCAAATCAGAATAAGAGGTGATATATCGCCTTATTCCGTCGAAATGGACGGATCGGCTTGCACTTTGTGAGGAATGACTTGCATGAACGATGCACGTGGGTTTTCCACGAGTCGGGCTACCTTCTCTGCTTCGGCTTGCTGACCGGAACGTTCCAGCTCCTCCCGGTAATAGCCCAACAGCTCCCGGATGTCTCGTTCTCCCTGATCATCCAGTGGTTGCAACGAGACTTTGGCTCCTTTGGCGATCCGGCGTTGCAGGGCTTGTTGATCCAAACCGAGCTCCGGAATCAGTCGCAGGTAAACCCGACCACCGGTCATGCCGGCACAGATCCATGGTCCGGGATCGCCCATCACGACGGCCCGGCCGTTGGTCATATATTCAAAGGCGAAACCTTTGATATTGGCTCGCGCAGCGATCATGCCCAAATCGTCGCGAATCGGTTCGCTCGGCTCACCACCGATGATGACATCGGCCCCGGAGAGGCGGATTCCCGCACGTGAGTCGGCGTTGCCCTGCACGATGAACAAACCTTTTTGTGCACCGTAGCAGAAGCTTTTTCCGACCGATCCGTTGATCATCAAGCCGTTGGCACCTGGCGACTTCAGGATGCTCACCCGTCCACCAAACGCTGTTTTGCCGACACCATCCTGTGCGCCGCCATGAACCACCATACGGATGCCTTCCGCGTTGAAAGCCGCTAAACCGTTGCCCGGAATTGAGCCGTGTCTAAACGTGAGTGATACTTCCGGCAACTGAGCATAGCTGCCGTCCAGACGGTTGCGGACACGGGCACCGGAGATCCGACTTCCCATGACGCGATCCGTGCTGTTGATACCTTCATACGATTCGGATACCGGACGCTCAAACGTGATCCTGTCCGCCAAGATGGATTCGGCTTCTGCTCCTACCGCCACTTTGAAATCGTCGGATTGCGACGTGACGGCGATTTCACTTGCTGCAGGCTGTCTCCAATCAATCGCGATCGGGCGCAACAGGTCGGACAGGTCCACGCGCTCCAATTCACGTACTTGTTTCAACAAATCGGAGCGACCGACCAAGTCTTGCGTGCGCGTAAATCCGAGTTTTGCCGTCAAGCTGCGGATTTCTTCGCCGAATGCAGAAAACAGGCGTACCAGCGATTCGACGGAATCTTCGTATACGCGCGGAACGAAGCGACGCAAACCTTTTTCTTCCGCTTCCTCCATCGATTCGATCTGCGTGGCGATCCCCACGTGGCACGTATCCAAATGACAACCGCGACAAGTCGTGCACCCGATGGCCAGCATTGCCAAGGTACCGAACCCGATCCGGTTGGCTCCGAGCAGCATCATTTTGATGACGTCCAAACCGCTCTTCAGTCCACCGTCCGCCCACAGCTCCACCTGATCGCGGATACCGGCTTCCACCAATGCATTGTGGGCTGCTTTGACACCGATCTCCGCGGGCAGACCCACATGCTGCAGAGCGTGTACCCGTGCGGCACCGGTACCGCCGTCGAATCCGCTCAAGGTGATGATGTCCGCACCCGCTTTGGCGATCCCGACGGCAATCGTGCCGATGTTGGGAACGATAGGCACTTTGACGATGACTTTGGCGAATTTGTTTGCTGTTTTCAGCTCTGTAATGATTTGTGCCAAATCTTCGATCGAATAAATGTCGTGGTTGTTCGACGGTGAAATCAGGTCAACTCCGGGCGAAGCATTCCGCGCCGCGGCCACTTTTTCGGAAACCTTGACCCCAGGCAGGTGTCCGCCTTCACCCGGTTTGGCGCCTTGCCCGATTTTGATCTCCAGCAGCAAAGCCGAGTTGACCAGCTCCACGTTGACACCGAACCGGCCGGATGCGATCTGGTGTCCGCGCGTACGAGGATATTTGCCGAGCATGTCTTTGATCTCTCCGCCTTCACCGTTGAGGCTGACCATGTTCAGCCGTTCTGCCGCTTCGGCATATGCGCGGAAGGCGGTTTCGTGTTGAGAACCAAACGACATAGACGATATCACGAGTGGCAGGTCGTGATCCCCCACGCTGATGTCCACTTCATCCGGGTCGACCGGCGTTGCCTGATCCAGGTCCAGATCAGCCACATGACGCAAGCTGATCGGGTTTTGCTTTTCCAGATCCTCCAACTTTTCCGCAAATTCGCGATAGGAGATGGCGCCGGAGGCCACTTGACCGATCGACTTCCATACCCGCGGCCAGAGATGGAATGTTTTGGCCGGTTTCGCCTTGTTGGAGGCATAATCCTCGTAACGAGCCTCCGCATCTTTTTCCAGGTCGCTCCAAGACGTGCCGGCCCGCTCCGAACCGCAGTAGTTGACGATATTGAGCACATCGGCGATTTCCGGATGCAGACCGATCGACGAGAACAACCGTGCATAACCGCGCAATTCGTGAATTCCGATCGTAGAGATAATTTTCTCCAAACCTTTGTTGATCGCCTCAAACAGGTTGGCGGCGGACTTGTTCTCTTTCCCGACGATAGTGGCGAACATCAGGTACGGGTTGACCGCATCCGCGCCCAAACCGACGGCGATGGCGATATCGTGCAACGAGCGCAGGGCGGCCGAACGGAGCACGATGCTGCATTCGCGGCGCCAGTTTTGGCCATCTTTCGGCCACGGAGCGGCTTTGAGTGCCTGATCCACTTTGGAGACGGCCAAGTGCGGATCCAGGAACAATCGATCCTCCTGATGGCAACCTGCATCGTCCAGGATCAACAGGCTTTTGCCGCTCTGTACGGCTTTGAGCGCCTGTTCAGCCAGCTGTTCCAACCGCTCCTTGATTGAGCTTCCGCGCGGATAGGAGAGCGAAAGGCGCTCCGTCAAGCCTTTTTCTTCAAATGATTGCACCAGCGACTCATAGGATAGGGTGCCATGCGACGATTGAAGCTCGACTCCGTCGTTACCTTCCACCAGAACCGGGGAAGGCAATTCAACGCGCAGGGAGGTATTGGTTTCTTTCTTGTTCAGGAGCGGACGGCGTCCCAACACCACCCGGGTGGAGAAATGCTCCATCTCCCGTTCGCGGTCGATCGCTGGGTTGGTGACGACGGCGACGCTTTCTTTGATGTAGTCGGGAATGTTTTGCCGGGATTTGGACAATGCGGCCAAAGGACCGTCATGCCCGAGCGAGCGAATTGGGTCGCTGCCGGTATCAGCCATCTGCTCCACGAGTTGAATCTGTTCCCGATCCCATCCGAATGCGGCATAGGCTTGGTCCGTCGCAGGCTGCGTTTCTTGCGGCGTTGCGGAAGAGTGGGGCAATTGGGAAAGATATTGCCGGTATTCCTGGAAATCGGCACGCTGTTTGGCGCGTTCCAGCACGATCTGTTGCAGCTCGTGGTTCGGGATAAACGTCACGGTCGGTGCCAGTCGTACACCAACGGTTTCACCCGGTGCGAGCGGTTTGGGCTCGCTCACCATCCGATCAACCGGAATGATGCCCTGCTCGGAAGAGAAATACAAACATCGTTCGCTTTCCAACATCCACAGCGGACGGAGTCCGAGCGCGTCGACACGGAAGGCGCATTCGTCGCCGTAACGGGAAACGATTCCCGCCGGACCTTGGGCGAACGGTCCCCATGCTTGACGGTAGTAGGTATAGAGATCCTGCAACTCAGTCGGCAGCTGATGGATCTCGTTGATAATCGGGGGAAACACCATTTCGATCGCTTCCAGCAAAGAAAAATCATAGCGATGAATCAGTGTTTCCATCACCCGGTTGAGATCTTGTGAATCGCTTCCTCCTTCAGCGAGCGGAACGCCGATCATTTGCGCTTCGTCGCCCAATTTACGCACCGTGTTGATCTCACCGTTATGTCCGAGCAACGAGAACGGCTGAACCCGAAAAAAGTTGGATAACGTGTTGGTGGAGTAACGGTTGTGTCCGATTGTGGCCACCGTTTGAAATTCCGCTTTGCCGAGGTCGTGGAAATACTTCGGCAACAAGTTGGCCGCTCCCATTACTTTGTATACAACGGTGCGATTGCTGAACGAAGCGACTTGAAGGGGGAAATCCCGTTCCAACTGGATGACCAGGTCAAACAGACGGGCCGGTAACCGCTCCGCCGATTCCGCACGCAAGGCGATCTGCCAGAAATGTGGTTCGTCGGCACGGCCATTTTTTCCTAGTACTTGGCTGTTGACGGCATCAATCGCCTCTACGAGGATGCGTAACCCATTGTCTTTCAGGATCCTGCGGATACGATCCTGCAGGGAAGAGAGCGTTATGTCGCCACGTTTGGGTACAAACAGGTGGGCGACGGCAAATGTCTCTTCATATCCCCATTCCGATGGATAACCGGCTTGGGTCAGTTTTTGGGCCCATAACGCCCGAGGGATGTCGGTCAATATACCGCAACCGTCCCCTTCACCGTTGATGAAACCGGAACGGTGTTCCATTTTGATCAGCGCATCAATGGTGTCCAACAAGTTAGCATGTGTCGGTTTGCCGTTTTTTTCGATGATAGCGACAATTCCGCAACTATCGTGCTCTTCCGACAGCAAATTTTGAAATCGACCGATGTCAGCGTTGACTTTTCTCATTGGATCCGGTCAGCGTTGACCTGTTCACCTCCATTGGAAGAATGGTCCCTTCCGCGATCGACTCTCCTTTCCGCAATTGACAGATTTATCTGAAAACCCGTGATGGGCCATAAAGGTAGTTGGTCATGCAAGGAGGAAACGAGTGATATGACTTCAGGAGGAGTATCCGGAAGGTTGTTATGAAACGGCAAGTATAGAATAACATGAATCCCAATGGGAAACAAGAGGTTTTGATGATTTTTATTCAAAATAGGTTGTTTTTATGCGTTCAGAATTCAGGTTGTGCCGTTTGGAACGAGAAGGGTGTTTGGAGTGAAAAATAATGGGATTCCACGGTTTTAACGCATCTGTTATACCTAGGCGAACTTAGTTGGATAGAAGAAAGCGCTTTCAACAAAAATGTATAAATATACAAATCGGTTTGTAAATAAACAGAAAAATCTGGTGATTGCACACAAAAAGAGGCAGCCGCAAGGAAGTTTCAATCCCCGGCTTCATCCGGTGTGTTTACCATGTGGTGGGCGGCGATCACCAACCGGTTCCACATCTCATCACGCGCTTCGCCGGTCACGCCGACTTCATCCAACGCTTCGGCCATGCATTGCAGCCACGCTTGCGCTCGTTGTGGTGTGATCGGAAAGCGCAAGTGTCGGGCGCGCAACATCGGGTGACCGTGTATGGATGTGTATAATGGCGGTCCACCGAGAAATTGGGTGAGGAAGCGGTACTGCTTTTCCTTGACCGGCTCCAGATCTTCCGGAAACAACGGTTTCAAAAGTGGATGTTGTTGTACGCGTGGATAAAAAGCTTCGACGATGCGTCGAACTGTTCGGTCCCCGCCGATCTTTTCGTAAGTGGACTCAATGGAATGCAATGGCTTTTCCTCCTTGATGAATCTGGACTTGACTCGGCGCCGGCAAATGGACGGCGTAAAAAAGCGAAATGCGTCTCCCTGCCGAGTGTCTTTGTCTCCAGGTGTGTCAAATGAATCCGGGAAAGAGCAAATACTTTCCCAGGTGAAGCGACTTACCAAGCCCGGGCTGAGAGAAGACTTGGGGAGCACAGGTATGAAAGCGCGGGCAATTTCCTCTAAGCGTAGTGTATTTTGCCCGCGTCCTGTGCAGACCGGGTCGGAGCGGTCATCATCTGCTTCCCTGCGCAGGTGGAGTGAGCCGGGAAAGCAATTGGACGGTAATGACCAGACGCCCTGGCCGCAAGGGTACGGAATGGCGGCGGGAGACGGCTGTTCGCAGAACCTGTTTTTGTCAAGAACACCTATGCTTCCTCGTATCGCGCAAAATCGGTTGAATCGATCAAGACTTCTTCATTTGTTTAAAGGCGTGATCCACAGCTTGAAGCGTATCGGATATATCTTCATCGGAGTGTGCCAGGGTCAGGAACCAAGCCTCATATTTGGATGGTGCCAGGTAGATGCCTTCGTCCAGCATCAGGCGGAAAAAGCGGGCGAACATTTCACTGTCTGCGCGTTGCGCCCCTTCGTAATCGATAACGGGTTCTTCCGTGAAATAGACCGCAAATGCGCCACCTTGCCGATTGATTTGTACCGGTATCCCGTAATTACGTGCCAATTCTCCGATCCCGTCGGCCAACCGTTTGCCCATCTCATCCAAGCGTTCGTAGACGCCTGGGCGGGACAACACTTCCAAGCAAGCGATTCCGGCTGCCATTGACAAAGGGTTGCCTGCCATCGTTCCGGCTTGGTACATCGGTCCCATCGGCGCCACTTTCTCCATGATTTCCCGTCTGCCGCCATAAGCACCGATCGGCAATCCCCCTCCGATGATTTTGCCCAAGGCGGTCAAGTCGGGCTCCACCCCGTACATCGTTTGAATGCCACCGTAATGGAAGCGGAAGGCAGTGATCACTTCGTCGTAGATGACCAGACCGCCGGCTTGATGCACCCACTCGTTTACCTTTTCCAAAAAGCCCGGTTGCGGAGGGACGATGCCGAAATTCCCCACCAGCGGTTCGACGAGTACGGCTGCAATCTGGTCACCCCAGCGATCCAATGCTTCTCTCAGGGCATCCAGGTTGTTGAAGGGAATCGTGATCACTTCCTGTGCAATGCTTTGCGGAATTCCTGCACTGTCCGGGATGCCGAGCGTAGACGGCCCGGATCCGGCAGCGACCAGGACCAGGTCGGAATGACCGTGATAGCATCCGGCGAACTTTAATATTTTATCCCTTCCGGTATACGCCCTGGCAAGACGAATGGTGGTCATCACCGCTTCGGTTCCGCTGTTGACAAAGCGGATTTGTTCGCAAGATGGAATGGCTTCGCGCAACATGCGGGCGAAACGGATTTCTTTTTCCGTCGGTGTCCCGTATAAAGTCCCATCTGCGGCCGTTTGCACGATGGCCTCCGTGACAGCGGGATGAGCGTGACCGAGGATAATGGGGCCAAATGCACCCAAGTAATCGATGTACCGATTGCCGTCTTCATCCCAAAAATAAGCGCCTTTTGCCCGTTTCATGAACACGGGGGCGCCGCCGCCCACCGCGCGGAAGGAACGGGATGGGCTGTTGACTCCACCCACGATGACGTCCAGCGCTTGTTTATACAATTGTTCGGAACGTTCCCGTTTCAGTGCCAATGTTGTTCCTCCTCTTCATGTATCCCTTCTCTATTTTATGGGTGACGATCGGATGAGAGCAAGCGCTGGATCAAGGGATCTGGTTTCGCAAAATACAGAAGGGAACGGTTCATTCTGCGAGCAGGATGATCGATTCTTGACACCTTTCGTCGTTTCTTGTAAGGGGCGCTGTTTGTGTGATATTCTGAATCTGTTAACAGTGTACGATTATCATGCTGTTGATGAAGCTGTGTTACGCGCTTTGATAATTTGGATCGGTTGTTCGACAGCTTCACATGTCAGTTTTGAGTGGATTTGGGGGCGAGAGCATTGTCGTTCTTTGCGGTGGGTGATCGATACCGTGACACCTACGAGATCGAGGCGGTTTTTCCTTTTTTTGACGGGGAATTGGGGATCGCTCGATCAGGAGATCAACGGTTTTTGTTGCAACATGCTCAATTGAAAAAACAAGCTCCCTCTCGTGCGATTCAACAATATCGCTCACTGGATCATCCGCTGATTCTCCCCTATCGGGAAGTTTACACGGAAGAACGTTCACTGGTGTTTATCCGTCCCTATGAACCGTATCAACCTTTGTACGATGCAATTCGACAACAACCGGCATCCGAGGATGAGCTGGTTCGCTGGGGAAAAAGTTTGTTACATATGGAAGCGTATCTACGCAGCAAACCGCTTCCCATGTATTTCATACTCGACCCGCGTAATATCGGGTTGACAGCCGATGGAAAATTGATCGTACTGTATTGCGGTGTGCGCCAGATCACGGCTTTGGAACCTTCCTTGGATTGGGGAACCTTCTTCTATATTCTGCTCACCGGAGAGATGCACGAAGAACCGCTGGACAAAATCTCCGCAGACGCACCTTTTTCCAAGCCTATGATCCGCTTGCTTCAAAAGAGCTTGCGCAACCAATCCGTTGATTCCGTCCTTTCGCAGATCGAAAACTACGAAAGAAAGAAAAAAGGAAAAGGCCTGTTGGATCGATTGTTCGGGGATCAAGCGGAGGAAGAACAACCGCGAATGACACCGAACCGGATGGTGGTGCCGACATTGGTGCCGTCTTCATGGAAAGAAGCGGCCGAACGCGAACGCTTGGAGCAAGAACGGTTGGCGCGGGAAGCATCCGAGCGCGAACGCCTGGAGCAAGAGCGATTGGCACAGGAAGCAGCCGAACGCGAACGTTTGGAGCAGGAGCGATTGGAGCGGGAAGCAGCCGAACGCGAACGCCTGGAGCAGGAGCGATTGGAGCGGGAAGCAACCGAACGCGAACGCCTGGAGCAGGAGCGATTGGAACGGGAAGCATCCGAGCGCGAACGCTTGGAGCAGGAGCGATTGGAGCGGGAAGCGGCCGAGCGCGAACGCCTGGAGCAGGAGCGGTTGGAGCGGGAAGCGGCCGAACGCGAACGCTTGGAGCAGGAGCGGTTGGAGCGGGAAGCAGCCGAACGCGAACGCCTGGAGCAGGAGCGAATGGCACAGGAAGCATCCGAGCGCGAACGCCTGGAGCAGGAGCGAATGGCACGCGAAGCGGCCGAGCGCGAACGCTTGGAGCAAGAGCGGTTGGCGCGAGAGCGGTTGCGCAAAGAGCGTTTGGAGCGTGAGCGCCAAGAACACGAAAAGTTGGCAAAACAGTTTCAGGAGTATATGGAAGCTTTCTATAAAAGCTCGTAACGGTTAGATTCCGAAGGGGGTGAATCGATGCTGTTTGAGAAAACACTGGCCAGCCTCGGTGTGGGTGCGGCCAAGATCGACACCCGCCTGGAAAAGTCGCAGGTGCAGGCAGGCGAAGTGTTGAAAGGGGAAGTATTCATTCAAGGAGGACAAGTGGAGCAGAGGGTGGACGACATTTATCTCTATCTGATTGTCCACTACGCCAAAAACAACAAACTAACGCAACATGTGTTGCGGAAATATCAGCTGTGCGAACGTTTCTACCTCCAACCCGGAGAGTACAAAATCATTCCTTTTGAGATCCGGATCCCATACGAGGCACCCATGACAACGGGACGTTTCCCGGCCTATCTGAAAACCGGTCTGGATATCAAAAATGCGATTGACCCGACCGACAAGGACAAAATCGAAGTGTTCCCCCATCCTACGGTGGAACGTATGTTGGGGGAAATCGAAAAGGCGGATTTCATTTTGTACCGGATTGATAACGAATATGAAAAAGACATGAAACCCCATCCTTTCCTGCAAGTGTTTCAGTTCCGTCCCACTGGACGGTATCATGGCTTTCTCGATGAGCTGAACCTGATCTTTGACGTGACCAACCATGATGTGCGGATGGATGTGGAGATCGTGCGGGGGACGCGGGTGCTCACATCCTGTTTCCACTGGTTGTTATCTGATCCCAACGGAACGCTTGTCATGGACAACGGGATCGAACAGCAACGCGTTTCCAGCCCCGTGGAAATCATTCAATCATTGCTAAAAAAGAACTAAAAGCGTTGAGCGGGGGAGGGAATCATCATCTTGTCCGTTTTTGGAAAGGCGTTGGCCAGCCTGGGTGTGGGATCGGCCAAGGTGGATACGCGGTTGTCCAAATCCCAGTTTCGGCAGGGCGATCTGGTGAAAGGAGAAGTGTTTGTCCAGGGAGGGCAAGTTACACAGCATATCGATGAAATTTATTTGTATCTGATCATTCAGTATGTAAAAGACGGAAAACAAAAAGAATATGTGATGGAAAAGTTCCGACTCGCCGAGCCGTTTGATATTGGGCTGAGCGAAACGAAAGTGATCCCGTTCGAATTTCAATTGCCGTTTGACACACCCGTGACGACGGGGGGGTGCCCCGTTTATCTCAAAACGGGGTTGGATATCAAAATGGCCAAGGACCCCAAGGATGTGGACGGGATTGAGGTGTTGCCGCATCCGTTGGTGGAAAAAACCTTGCAGGCCATCGAAAATATCGGTTTCCAACTGGTCCGTGTCGACTTTGATTTTGAGAAATACTATTCCCGGCATCCCTTCATCCAGGAATTCGATTTCGAACCGATCGGACCGTTTCAAGGGTTTTTGGATAAACTGAAAGCGGTGTTTTACGTAGGCGATGGCGAGATCGATCTCATCATGGAAGTGGACCGCAAAGCAGTCGACCTGATGAGCTCCCTAGAAGAGGCGCTGGAATTGGATGCCCGTACGATTCGGTTGACAGTGACCGAAGAGATGATGAAAAAAGGGAAATTGGAAAATGAGTTGAATCGCTTGATCAAGGAACAGATTTGAGAGAACGGGGCAGCGGGGGTTTCTGGCTGCCTCTCTCCTTTTACCTTCGTACAGGGAGGAAGTGTCATGCGACTGAAGAACAAGGTGGCTATCGTGACGGGAGCCAGCAGAGGGATCGGGGAAGCAATCGCCGTTGCCCTGGCACGTGAAGGTGTGGATTTGGTATTGGTCGGTCGGAAGGAAGCGGATTTGGAGCGCGTTGCCGCACGCGTTCGCGATGAGGGGCGAGCCTGCCGGATCAGTACGGCGGATGTATCATGTGAGGAAGATGTTCGTCGTACGGTGGAACTGGCGCGCGAGGCGTTTGGTAAAATCGATATCCTGGTCAACAACGCCGGCATCGGACTGTTCAAAACGGTGCAGGAGACGTCTTTGGAAGAGTGGAACCGCATTTTGCAAGTCAATTTGACGGGAGCGTTTTTGTTTTCGCGTGCCGTGTTGGAAGACATGATCGAACGTGGACAGGGCCAGATCATCAACATTTCTTCCGATATCGGCAAACGGACGATTCCGCGGGCGTCCGCTTATTGTGCCAGCAAATTTGGCCTGGAGGCGTTCAGTGAAGTACTTGCAAAGGAAGTACGCAAGTCCGGTGTGCGGGTGGGTGTGATTCGGCCCGGTCTGACCGACACCTATTTCAATGATACGAAACAGGGCGCCCCCGAGAAAGAGGGTTGGTTGCAAGCGGAAGATATCGCGGAAGCGGTTGTGTATATGGCGTCGGCTCCCCGCCACGCGTTGGTGGACGAAATCACGGTCCATCCTGTTATTCAGGAATATTGATTGAGGTAATTTCATTCGTGGATCATATGAAGGGTGACCTTTTTCCGTGAGCGACTTTTGAGCTGAAGCGAAACAGGAGCGAGAGGAAAAATGGTCACTCTCTTTTTATGGCGTGTCTGGGGTAACTTCCTCTAAGTGAAGCGTACTTTGACCGTATCCTGCGCTCCGGGTCGGAGCAGCCATGACCTACTTCCTTGCAGGGCCTGTATACTTTGTCAACTGCTTGAAAACCCACCATGAGATGGCTGTATTTTCAAATTTTATGACGCTTGACGGGGGTGCTACAATATCGGATGGGATAGTGGAAGACGGGTACGTGGATGATGGGAGTGGATGAGACCGATGTATAGCATCGATGCGAAAGGACTCACCAAGGAGTTTCGAGTATATCAGAGCCGTCCCGGGCTGCTCGGCGCATTCCGAGATTTGTTGAACCGAAAGTACCGCGTGATCCGGGCGGTGGACGGGATCGATCTGCAGATCGAACAAGGGGAAGTGGTGGGATATATCGGTGAAAATGGCGCCGGGAAATCGACCACCATCAAAATGCTGACCGGTATTTTGCAACCGACCGCGGGCGAATTGCGGGTCAACGGCTTCGATCCCCATCGCCAGCGGGAAGCGTTTGTACGTACGATCGGTGTGGTGTTTGGTCAACGGAGTCAATTGTGGTGGGATATCGCAGTGCAGGAATCGTTTCGCCTCCTGCAAAAGGTGTACCGCATTCCCGATGAAGAGTACCGACCGCACATGGATCACATCATCGATGTATTGCAGATTGGGCCACTGTTGGACCAACCCGTTCGCAAACTGAGCCTGGGTCAGCGTATGCGGTGCGAATTGGCCGCGGCTTTGGTTCACAAGCCATCGCTCTTGTTTTTGGATGAACCCACGATCGGGCTGGATGTATTGGTCAAAGAAAACATCCGCCAATTTCTGCGGGAGATCAATCAGCGTTACGGTACGACCGTCCTGTTGACCACCCATGACATTTCCGACATAGAAGCGTTGTGTTCACGGGTAGTCATGTTGGATGAAGGGAAAATCATCTACGACGGTCCGCTCTCGCAATTGCGGGTGCAGTGGGGCGGTCACCGGAAAATCCAAGTGGAATTGGACCGTGAGACAGCTTTGGAGACGTTGGATCGGCTCACGGAAGGACTTGCCGTACGATGGGAATCTCGGGGAGCCGCGCGATACACGGCCCATTTGGAGAACGGGGTGGAAGTGTCGCGTGTGTTGGCCCGGTTGGTAACAGAAGTGGGGATCAAAGAGATACAAATCGAAGAAGCTTCCACGGAAGAGATCGTACGGCGGATCTACCAGGAGGGGAACGCCCGTGCTTAGTACCTACCTGGAAATGATCCGCATCCGTTTCCTGATGATGTTGGCGTATCGCGTCAATTATTACAGTGGCATCATCATCTACAGTTTGAACATCGGCGTCAACTACTTCATCTGGATGGCGATTTACGGTTCTAACAACTCCCTGCAGGGGATGACGTCTTCCCAGATGGCCACTTACATCGCTGTAGCGTGGATGTCCCGGGCGGCCTACTTCAACAATCTGGACCGTGAAATCGCTCAGGAGATCCGGGACGGCACAGTGGCAATCCAGTTGATTCGCCCCTATCACTACCTGATGGTCAAGTTTTTTCAAGCATGGGGCGAGGGGTTGTTTCGCCTCTTTCTGTTCAGCATTCCAGGGATGTTGATCGTCTCCCTGGTCTTTCCGATTCATTTGCCCGGCTTTGATCCCGCCTGGCTGTTTTTTGCCGTCAGTTTGTTTCTGGGATTCGTGATTAACACACAGATCAACATGATCACCGGATTGGCGGCCTTTTTCATATTGAACAATGAAGGACTGGTCCGGGCGAAACGTGTGTTGGTCGATCTGTTTTCCGGTTTGATTTTACCGATTCGCTTTTATCCCGGTTGGGCGCAGGCGATCCTGTCATATCTGCCGTTCCAGGCGATCAGCTACCTGCCCAGTATGATCTTGGTCAAAGGGGTTGGCGGTTCGGCATTGGTCCATGCATTTACGGTGCAAATCATTTGGTGCGTGTTGTTGTGCCTGCCAATCTTTCTGTTGTGGCGCCGGGCGCGTCGCACATTGACGGTGCAGGGGGGGTGAGCCATGTTCTACGTTCGGATTTTCTTGCAGTATTTGGAACAATATCTGAAAACGCGTTTGGCGTACCGATGGGATTTTCTCGCCCAGTTTGTAACCGACCTGTCGTTTCAAGCGGTCAATCTCGTGTTTATCCTGGTAGTCTTTTCTCATACGACTTCGATCAAGGGATGGACACGGGAAGAAGTGATTTTTATCTACGGTTACTTTCTTGTCCCGTTCGCGGTGTTTGCTGCGTTTTTCAACCTGTGGGAATTCAACGAACGGTATATCATCAAGGGGGAGATGGACCGGGTGTTGCCCCGGCCTGTACACAGCCTGGTACAGGTAATGTTGGAGACGATGGCCCCGGAATCTCTGGCAGGGGCGGTGGTTGGACTCCTCATCATGGGCTGGGCAGCGGCCCGGATGAACTTACAGTGGACGATATGGGATATTCCGCTGTTTGTGATCTTCGTGATCGGCGGTGTGCTGATATACGGCGGGATTTACATTGCACTGACCAGCATCAGTTTCTTTTCCGATTCCAAAACGGACATCCAGCCGATCATGTACAACATCGGCAACTACGGCCGGTATCCGGTCAATTTGTACCATCGGATCATCCAATTCGTCCTGACGTGGGTGTTGCCGTTCGCGTTCGTGGGATTTTACCCTGCCAGTTACCTGTTGGACCGGGATCATTGGATGTGGCTGGCTTTTCTGACGCCGGTAGTGGGTGTCGTTTACTTCATCTTTGGTGTTTTTTGCTGGAATTGGGGGGTGCGTCACTACCGGGGGGCCGGCAACTAACGCCCCCATACAAAACCGAGCCACAAGGCCATCAGGCTGAGGAGCACGCTGGAGATGACGTACAGTACGGCGGTGCTCCCAGCCTTTTGTTTCAGCAATTGAACGGTCTCTACACTGAAGGTGGAAAACGTGGTGTAGGCGCCCAAAAAGCCCGTGGTAAACGGATGGGTGACATGTTGCCAGGCGTTTTCATACGCTGTGGCGTGGGTGGCGGAAAGCCAAACCCCCAGTGCGAAGGCGCCTGAAATATTGATCACCCAGGTATGCCACGGAAAAGGGGAACGAACTCGGTTGCCGATCCACAATCCCCACCGGTAACGGGCGATTGCCCCCAGAAAACCACCGATTGCGATCCACAGGATCATGTGGCCGATCCCCTTTGCGGCGAATCGGCTCTCTGCTTATGTAAAGCCCATCGCTCTCCCTGCAACCACCCCAGCCATGCCAGCAAAATCCCCCCACTCAGCGTGATGATCAGATAGAGGACGGCCGTCAATGAGTGTCCGCTGATCCACATATACATTATTTCTCCGTCCCAGGCGGAAAACGTGGTTAACGCGCCGACAAAACCGGTGCCGATCCCCAGCCGCCATGTATCTGGCAACCATGATCGATGACGGGTGGCTCCGGTAAGCCATCCGAGTATCCAACAACCAGTCAGATTGGCCGCCAATGTCCCCCAGGGAAAAAGAGGGGTGGACCAATTTCCAAGCATCCATCGAAACAGGGCACCCAGTGCCCCACCAATCCCGACGGCAAAGGTTCGCATCCATTTCCCTCCTCAAAACGACAAACTCCCGCCCGCTTACAGGCAGGAGGAATGTACCGGGATGATCGTTCTATTTTGCGTCTGCCGATTCAGCTGTTTTTGGTTTCTGTTTTTTCATCCTATCGGATGACGGTTGGCGAGTCAAGCGGTGAGATGAAAAGCGGGTAGAGTGAACACTCTATTGGGAGGACTGTTCTGAAGGAGTAGATGGAGAAGAACTTTCCGTTTGAACCGGAATTGAATCGTCTTTGAGCGAAGAGGATCCTTCCAAATCGCCCATGTTGACGGAATCCCCATTGTCGTTATCTTTCATCTGATCAATGATTTTGGACAGTGTCTGCTCATCTCCGTGAGCGCTTAACCCCACATTGAGCGTACCACTCAACGTTTCTACCCGTAACTCCTGAATTTTGTATTCCATTCGCTCGATGGTAACCGGTTGGATGGAGGCGAGCTGCTTCCGGATCTGTTCGTTTTCTTCTTTCAATTTTTCAATCTGCTGTTGCAACTGGTTGATCCGGTCCCACAAATAGGCGTACAAGGAAGCCCACCTCCAAAGATCAAAATGGTTGGATCAGACATACCCTATGATCAGTATATGGCTATTCACCCAAAGAACATGACCGGGACAGTGACCAGTTTATGCCCATGTGAATAGACTGAGGTGAAAGGTCCCAAAAAAGGGGAAGATCCGGATGGATGATCAACAACAACACTTTCAAAAATGGAGTCAATTGGCACGAAAGTTTTTGGGGGACGATTTTTGGTCAGATGTGATGAGTGCATCTCCAGCCACTTCTTCTTCTTCTTCTTCGGGTGGTCCTAAGGCCGATGTCTATCAAACGAAAAATGAAGTGATCGTATTGGTGGATTTGCCAGGGATCGAAGATATTCATTTGCTGGATTTGCGGATTCACGATGATACATTGTATATCAAGGGACACATCCCCCCCCGTTATGCCAACTACGAAGCTACTTTAAGTGAACGACTTTCCGGAGATTTTGAGCGTTCCATACCACTTGGGGCGAGTGTGACTCGTCAACACAGCTCTGCCCGCTACCGCAAGGGATTATTGGAAGTGAGACTGAGCAAAGTGCATGCGCCACGCACTCAGCATCGCATTCGTGTACAAGACTCCTGAATTCACAACGCCCAGGTTTCCCTCATACGATATGGTAGACCTTGCGTCGGGGAGGGTGTCCGATGGCGACTGTCAATAATATATTCAACCTTAAGATTCAAAGTGTATCCAGCGCAGGGTCTGTTAATTTTGGGAACACCATCAACATTGGCGCCGAAAGTAACACCAAATCGCTGGGTGGTTCTTCACCGATCGGCGATTTTGCGAAAAATATTGATTTTGAACAGAATCAGGCAATCGATCCGGATGCCATCGACCAGCCGTAAAGGGGGGAGGGGTGTGTTCCGCATCAGCATCCACACGATCAACATCACCACCGTGTCCGACGCCGGTTCCGTCAACATCGGCAACACCGTCAATGCGGTGCAAAAGCAGCAAGTCATGCGGGAGACCCAACCCGATACCCAACCTAAGAGACCGGGGGAACCGCCCGCTCTCGAACCGACGGTACCCGCTCCCTCGCCACCAGGTGCCCCCGGTGGAGGAGCTCCTCCCGCTCCTCCCGACAGTGTTGCACCCGGAGATCCAGGCAAGGGCAGATCGCCTTCTTCAGGCAACCGCTCCAGCGCCTCATTGGCCCATTTGCCTCAACTCCCTAAGTTACCGCGTCCTGTTAGCGGGTACCATCATCCTGTTGTTGTGATTTCTCCCTCTGTTTGATCCAATAGTATAATGAAATAATGAAGATGAACACGGGATCGAACAGGCAGGTGGGAACATGGCGGGAAAACGGGTACTGATCATTGAAGACGAACCGCAGCTGGCCCGGTTTTTGGAGTTGGAGTTTACGCACGAAGGATATCAGGTGATTGTGGAACATGACGGACGGACCGGTTTGGACTTGGCTTTATCCCAGGAGTTTCAGGTGATTATTCTAGACATTATGTTGCCTGATCTCAGTGGATTGGAGGTATGCCGCCGAATTCGGGCGGAACGGAATACGCCCATCATCATGTTGACCGCAAGAGATGCGGTACCGGACCGGGTCAGTGGGTTGGAAGCAGGAGCAGACGACTATATGACAAAACCGTTTGCCATCGAAGAGCTGTTGGCGAGGGTTCGCGCCATACAACGCAGGGTGGCGCCGGAGCAGACCCAGATGGTGGAAGTGGGATGCTGTCGGTTGTTTCCCGAACAGCGGCGAGTCGTCTGTGCGGACAAGGAATTGAAATTGACAGCGAGAGAATTTGATTTGCTAGCTTGTTTGATGCAAAACCGTAACCGGGTGATGACGCGGGAGATGATACTCGATCGGGTATGGGGTTACGATTATGAAGGGGATACCAACATCGTCGATGTGTACGTGCGCTATGTTCGCAGCAAATTGGAGGAAATCGGCGTGAAAGACTATATCGAAACCGTACGCGGTGTGGGCTATGTGATCAGGGAGGATGGACATGCCCATTAAATGGCGACTGGTGGTGTTGTCAGCGGTCGGTTTGTTGTGCATTTTATTGTTGTTTCACGTATTCGTCTATCAGTTGTTTCAAAACATGATGATACAGACGGAGCAAAGCGTGCTCGAAAACAAACTGACCACTCTGTCGAAAGTATATGAGACCCGCCGCATCGATCCTGCTTTTTTGCACGGTTGGTTGCAATTATATGTGGAGGAAGGACAAGCGATCCGCATTGTGGAGAATGGAAAAGTGGAAGCAGATGTAAATAAGGGAATCTCCCCGGCGTTGTATCTGTCCCATCCACTGCCGCATCATAAAGTGCGGGAAGTTCGCAATTGGTACGGCAAGCAGGTTTCCATTCTGGCCATGCCGCTGGACGGGCCGGTTGAAGGCAGGGTGGAGCTTTATACAGATTTCACATCGTTGCGCCGGTATTTGGACTCGATGTTGACCGCTTTGCTCATCGGTTCCTCCGCTCTGTTGGTATTGGTGATCGTCGGGGGCTATATCATGTCGACCATCGCTCTTCGCCCGGTCAGCCGTATCACCAAAACGGTGCGGGAGCTCGATCCGTCGCGGATGGAGAGTCGTTTACAAGTACCGGATACTTATGATGAAATTGCGGAGCTGTCCCGGACATTCAATGAGCTGCTCGATCGGATCTATCAGTTGATCCAGAAACAGAAGCGATTTGTGGCGGATGCCTCCCACGAACTGCGCACACCTGTTTCCGTGATTCGCGGATACACCAACATGCTGAAGCGCTGGGGGAAACGGAACGAAGAAGTGACCGAAGAAGCACTGACCGCGATTGATCAGGAAACGGCGCGCTTGGAACAGATGACCGAGCGTCTGCTCCGGCTTGCCCGCTTGGAAGGTGATGTTGCCGGTGCAGAGAGGGAATTGTTGGATCTGACCTCACTCGTGGCCGAGCGGGTCACACGATGGCGTCGATCTTTACGCAACCATCACATCGAGTGGGACGAAACCACACCGCCTGTCTGGGTACGTGTCGTTAGGACGGAATGGGAAGAGTTGATCGATATTTTACTGGACAATGCGGGAAAATACTCCGACCCCGACGATGTGATCACCGTTCGGTTAGAATCGGGGGAACGGGATGTACGGCTCATCGTGCAGGATACGGGGGAAGGCATTCCAAAGGAGGAATTGCCCCGGGTCTTTGAACGCTTCTACCGGGCAAAACGAGCGCGAACCCGGCATCGTACCGGGAGCGGTTTGGGCCTTTCCATCGCCCGTCAAATCGTGGAGTCCTATGGAGGCACGATCAAAATCGACAGTCAGGAAGGAGAAGGAACGAAAGTAAGCGTTTCAATTCCCGTTTCTCAGTAAAATATAATCTTTCTCTCCATTCTCTCTCATTTCCGTTTGCTACATTAATTACAAACGGAAAGGGGAGAGAATCAATGAAAATCACCATGGAATTGTTGGTTTTGATCTTGGTCGTGCCTGTATGGGTGCTTAAGACAGTAGCATCTCTCCGCGCCATGTTCCGTTTATTTTATGAAGAGCGATCGGAAAAACTCAACCCTTCAGGGTTGGGATGAAAGCAAGCGTCGGAGACGGGAGGGCTTCAGCCCTCTTGCAATACGACAGAATTTTGGTACAATAGAATGGAAAAGTGCGGAAACACTAAAAACTACTATTCGAGCGAAAACTCGTTAATCTAAAATCACTAGGCTTGGACGAAGCCATCGTGGATGGATGTGGGGTTGCCACGCCAGATGAAGCGAGAAGCCCACGGCTTTAGCCGTGTGGCAAGTCACGAAGCAAGGGTCAAATCTTGAGATGGATGGGATCGATTGGAGCGTTCGGGTACACGTGGATCTAAGTGAGTTGGATGGACATGCCAAGCCGGATAGAACCGGCTTTTTTTGTTGGTCCATGTTTTTTGCGCTTCACAGAGTGGTAAAATGAAGAATGCATCTTCAATGAAAGGAGTCGGGCCGATGTTGAAAGAAGGAGATATGGCACCTGATTTCACTCTTCCCGCTGACAACGGTGAAGAGGTAACCCTCTCGGATTACCGAGGTGACAAACATGTCGTCTTGTATTTTTATCCCAAAGACAACACCCCTGGTTGCACGCAGGAAGCGTGTGACTTTCGTGATCGGGTGACGGAATTCGCTGACCTGGACACCGTGATTCTGGGTGTAAGTCTGGATGATGTGAAATCGCACGAGAAATTTATCGCCAAATACCAGCTGCCGTTTCGCTTGCTGGCCGATACGGATGCTGAAGTGTCCAAAATGTACGACGTCTACAAGGAAAAAAACATGTTCGGCAAGAAAAAGTGGGGAATCGAACGTTCCACGTTCATCATCGACAAAGAAGGACGGTTGGCCAAAATCTACCGGAAAGTAAAAGTACCGGGACACGTGGACGAAGCGCTTCGCTATATTCGGGAACATTTGTCTTCGTAATGGTGTTTGGGAGGGACCGAATTGTCGGAAGTCAGTATGTACGCTTTGCCTGATTACTATGATTGGACGTCGGGCGGCCTGGAAGGTGACACTACGTACTACACTGAACTGGCACAAGCCAGTGGCGGTCCTGTCCTGGAATTGGGGTGTGGCACGGGAAGATGCAGCTTGTCCATTGCCAGGGAAGGGGTGGAAGTGGTCGGTGTTGATCTGTCACCGGAAATGCTGAAGAGAGCACGGGAGAAAGCGGATGCAATGGGATTGAGCGACCGCACCCAGTGGGTGGAAGCCAGTATGACCACATTTGAGTTGAATCGGCGCTTTCCATTGGTGATCATTCCGTATCGCTCCTTCCTGCACTTGATGACGATCAAGGATCAACTGGTCACATTGAAACGCATTCGTCAACATTTGGAGCAGGGCGGTATGCTGGCGTTGGATGTATTTGTCCCATCTTTGGTGGAGCTACATGAGATTGAAGGAAAAAATGTGCATCGGGGGACTTTTCCGATCCCCGGAAGCAAGGATTGTGTAGAGGTGCATGATATTACCGAACACGATCCGTTTCGCCAATGGGTGCATGTCATTCGCTTTTACGAACGCTATGACGGAAGCGGCCGATTGGTGGAGCGACTCCGTACCGTGTTTCAATTGCGCTACATCTTCCCGGCGGAATTGTTCCATCTGCTCCGTTTGGCCGGATTTCAGATTGTGGGCAGATACGGTACATTTCATCGCGGCCCGTTTGATCATCGCAGCACCGAGCTAATCGTCGAAGCGAAGAAAATGGAGACATAACGTGGAAAGGAATCGAGCAGAAACCCGAAACCCCTTGGGCGCTGATAGCTACCCGGCGATCAGCGCCATTCGTTTTTTGCCGACAAACGCTTTATCGAGAATGGTTTCGCTCCGGATAAAACAGGTAAGCAAGCCCGCCCCATAGGGCTGATGCCAGACCGAAACCGAATAGTCCATATCCCCAAGCGGACGGGAATGAGTAATAACCAATCAATAGTAAGCCCACCCCGATGATCCAGGACAGGGAAGCGGGACGATTACGCATGAACTTTCCCTCCTTTTTCGTTCGCTTGACGGAAAAAGTTCAACATTCTTCTCGGCGCGTCAAATGACCAACACATGTTAACATGTTCAGGCTCCATTCTATCCGAGGGTTCGTCCCCCTATGCGAACAGTGGTCATTTTTCCTCGGATTTCGGTACAATAGACAGAGGTGCGATCGAGCGGAAAAGGAGGGAACTTGGATGCAACCAAAGCCCAGGCGCGTGCAGACCCGCAAAATATTGGATACATTGGCCCGTATGTACCCAGATGCCCATTGTGAACTTATCTTTCGTAATCCGTTTGAGCTCTTGATCGCTACGATCCTCTCTGCCCAATCAACGGATCGGCAGGTGAACAAGGTTACGAAAGAGCTGTTTCGGAAATACCCGACTCCCGAAGCATTCCTCACGTTGTCGGAAGAGGATTTGGCTGCAGAAATTCGAGGGCTGGGTCTTTTTCGCAACAAAAGCAAAAACATCCTGAAAACGTGTCGGATTTTGGTGGAACAATACGGGGGAGAAGTGCCAAAAGATCGAAAAGCCCTGGAGGCGTTGCCGGGCGTGGGACGGAAAACCGCCAACGTAGTGTTGTCCAATGCTTTTGGTGTGCCGGCGCTGGCGGTGGACACCCATGTGCAACGCGTCGCCAACCGCTTGGCCATGGCCGACAGCGACAATCCGCTGGAGACTGAACGTCAACTGATGAAGCGGGTGCCGCGGGAGGAATGGTCCATCACCCATCACCGGTTGATCTGGCATGGGCGACGCTTATGTTCGGCGCGGAGTCCGAAGTGTGAGGTTTGTGATTTGCTGCCCTATTGTTGGTACGGAAAAAACCGCTTGAAAGGTAACGCATTGACAAAAACGGCTGACTCCCGTTAGACTATTTATATAGATTATTAAAAGAGAATCTTTTTTCTTGTGGCGGTAAGAAGTGAGGTGGATGGCGATGAACAGTCGCCTGGAACAAGCTGTTGAAAAATTGAAGTCGACCGGTGTGCGCATGACCCCGCAGCGGCATGCCATCTTGGAATTTCTGCTCTCATCGATGAGCCATCCAACCGCCGATGAAATTTATAAATCGCTTGAGGGGAAATTCCCCAACATGAGTGTAGCCACCGTATACAACAACTTGCGGGTCTTCAAGGAAGCGGGACTGGTAAGGGAATTGACCTACGGCGATGCATCCAGCCGGTTTGATGCCAATATGACGGATCACTACCATGTCATCTGCCGGGAGTGTGGAAAGATTACCGATTTCGATTATCCCCCGCTCATCGATGTGGAACGGGAAGCTGCGAAACGCACCGGCTTTCGCGTCGAGTCCCATCGGATGGAAATCTATGGTATCTGCAAGGATTGCCAAAAACACACAGCATGAAAAAAACCTGCGTGTCATTGGGCACGCAGGTTTTTTTGGACTTAAATCCAGACGCTCATGGCGACTAGGAATACATAAATGAAGGCGACCGCTGTCAAGCCCATCAGCCATCGTGTAACCGGCTGATCACGGATGATGGCCACGATGCTGAGAACGGTGAAGATGATGATGGCGATGAGCGCGATCAGATAAAGCAGACTGAAAAACAAGGTGCGGTCCCCCCTATTTCATCACGGCAATGGGAGCAATCCCACCCAGGCGAATTTTCGGTTGAGCTTGGCGATTTCCTGAATGGATGTCCCGGTCATCTCATACAGACTTTTCATCAAGTCATGTTCATGTTTCGTTTGTTTCGCGACGGTGGACGATGGAGGAACCAATCGGCCGTTGGCTCCCTGCAAATGGTTGATTTGATTCATCACGATATAGGTGTTTTGATTGAGCTGATCCAGTCCCGTCACGATTTTTTGCTCACTGATCGTCACCCGGTTCAGGCTTTGGTTCATGTGGGTCAGCATTTGATTGGTACGATCCAATTTGCCGTTCATGATTTCGATCGTATCTGCCGTTTCCCGTAAGGGTTGTAATTGGTGGTTGGTGGTGACGGTCAACGCATGAGCTTTCTTGATGTTTTGATGTACCTCGGCCATGACTTGGTTTGCTGATTTTTGCGTTTCGATCTGCTGAATGGTTCCCCACAATGTAAGCCCCAAGAGGGCCAAATTAATCGTCAGTACAACGACACGTGCCAGCAAATGAAACCCTCCTCCCCGTCAAGGCAACAGCGGTAAGGGCAAAAGGTCCTTTAACCCGTCTCTCAGTGAAGTGGAAGGATCATCCGGTTCGGATGGAGGTTTCGGAATGACCCGTTTGATGATGTCTTCCACCGGTTTGGGGTCCACCAACGGTTTCGATGGAGGCGGTTCATCGTTTCGCGGATCCGGCAAATCGATGCCAAGCTGTTTTTTCAGATAGTCAATCGCTTGCGGAACGAGAGCCACATAACGGAAATTGTGAATCGATTGGTCCAGTTCCGCCAACAGAAGATCCAACCGGTTGTTGAGACTACCGGAAGTATGTGCGACCTGTCCGGTGTTGTCTGCCACCTTCCCCAGGTGCTGAACGACTTGTACCATCTGGTCCGTTAATTGGCCACCGCTGACGGCTACTTGTGTTGTCAGCAGAGCTGTTTGACGTTCCCGAGTCAAAATGGCGTTCATCAGTTCACGGGCACGTACATTTCCCGCCAATTGTTGATCCAACTCATGCTGGATGGATTGGTTGGTGCTCACTTGTTGGGCGAGGAGCTGATCCTGCCGCTTCAGCCCGTCCAAGGTCGAGTTGGCCTTGTTCACTTCCGATGCCAATTTCTCCGTGTCGGTCAACATGCCGTTGGTTCGTTGTACCATGTCCGAGGTCAACCCGAAAATGTTGTAATCCGCCATGTTGGGGAGGACGATTTCATCACTCCATTTGGCCAAAGTGGGGGTTGCGGCGGTCAAGATCGCGGCTATTCCGACACCAAGGGCGATTTTCCATCTGGACAAACGCATGGAGGACATCACCTCCTCATTTCTTCTCCGGAAGGACGGCTGTTTTCTCGTTCATCTTCCGGAGATTTGCGTTGATCTCCCCTTGGATCGACTTCATCGCGCTCAGCGTGTGTACAATTTGTTGATTGGACTGTTGAATGGACTGTAACGTGGCAATGCTGGCGTTGAGTGACGCCTCGATTTGCTTCAGATCCTGGTATGTAGCGCCTGTGTTTGTACCGATGGTGTTTACGCGCTGTGCGATGGAGGCGACCACTTGGTCGAGCTCAGTCAGTTCCCGGTTCAAACCGCTGGTATTACGCTGAATCTGAGTTACCTTGGCGTTCAACCGGTTGGTTTGTTCACGTAACTGTGCGATCGTAGCTAACTGGTCGTTCATCTTCTTCGATTTGGCTGCGGATGAGATCAGTTCCGTCTTCAGGCGTTTGGAGTTTTCGGCGATCTCCTTTTGCATCGACAATTGCAGCCAGGTATTACCCGCAATCACCGCGAGCAACAATGTGATGATCAGGGTGGTTACTTTGAATGTTTTCATTTTAAACTCACCCCGGGTGTCTTTTTGTTCATCTCTCGCGTCGATTGCAGGATATCCTCCATGTGTTGCCGGTCGGCGGCTGCTGTCGCTCTCATCTGCTTCAACATTTGGTCCAGTTGCTGCATATAGGGGGACAGTTCTTGCAAAGAGGAGCTGATGGCCTGGATTTTTTGCTTGGAGTTGTTGGAGTATCCCAGCATGCCGTCATTAAGCCGCAGGCTGTCTGCGTTGTAATCCACCACCGTCGTCAACAGGGTCAGCGTCTGATCGGTTTTGACAATGGTAGCGTTTAGACCCCTGTCAATTCGCTGAACGGTGCGAACCATATGTGCCAGCTCGCCGTTTTTGTCGATGATCGCCGCTTGAACTTGATTCAATTGCTGAATGGATTGCAGGTTGTCCTCTAACCCGGAATGGATCCGTTTGAGATGCTGCGTCATCGTGATGCCGTTGATCAAGACACCGCTCAGGAGGAGAATCCCCAAGATCGAGATAAATTTTCGAATCAATCGAATTCCTCCTTACGGTAAGGAGTTGGCGGCTTTCTCGCTTTTGTCCGCCGCTGCGCTCAACTTGCGCTCCATCTCTAGGTTGTAAGACAAGGCTGATTGCAGTTTGGACTTGGTATCCAGGGTGATGGCTCGCAATCTTTGGACTTCACTCACTTGCTTGTTTGCAGAGGCGGATATCAAATTCATTTTGCTGTGCAAAAACCGGCTCAATCGGTTCAGGTTCTGGCTCAGCACCACTTGTTGGCCCGTCACGGTCCGCATGTCCCCCAAGATCATACCCTGATCGCCTAATCCTTGATATACGAGGGACAGTTTGTTACTCACATTCATTGTTTTGTTCGATTTCTCATTGATCCCTTTTAATGCGTTTAAGATATTGGCATTAACGGTACCCAGTTTCGTGTTGTTTTGATTGATTTGCTCCAACATGCCGTTCAGATCATATTGTGGAGGTATATGATGCAATGAGTCCGTGTCCAACTTCGACATGTCGGGTAACGTTACACTTTTCGGAGGCTGAGGCAATCGGGGGCCATCACTGAACAACGGCAGTGATATCGTTAACCCGAACGCGATCACCGTTGCCACCACGGCGACCAAATAACGCACGCGGAGCTGACACCTCCTTTATCGGATTAAAACCATAACCACTTGACGACGAAACCGGCCACGATTCCGGTCAGAATTCCGATCAAAACCGGTGGACTGAACACATGCCTCAACAACGTAACCGTATCGGCCATCACACTGACCCAACTACTATTTTGCATCGCTTTCTTTCTCATGTCCATGACTCCATTGGTTGGAATATGATTTGAAGGTGTTGTCACTATGGAACTTTCCGCTTGCGACCATGTGTCTGTATGCCGTTCGTCGGTCGACCATACTTTGGAGAAACGGTCGGTCAACGAGGCAGCGTGCTCCGTATGTCCGACATTGTCCGCGGTGGAAGCCGCCACTTCCTCTGCCGGTATGTCTTCATACAACCCGGCGATAACGGAAGCATATCGTTGTTCCACCTGTTTGGTGCGCACTTTCAACGTGGGAGTGAGCTCACCCGCTTCCAGTGTGAACGGTCGGGACAGCAGCGCGAACTTTTTGGGACGTTCAAACGGGGCAAAATCCGCTGTCAAACGCTGAATCTCCCGTTCGATCAATTCCCGTGTACCGGGTGCTTTCGCGATTTCTTCATCCGTGCGTGCCCCCCATTTGTTCGCGAGCGGGCGGATCGCCTCAAATTCCGGAACGATGAGGGCGGAGACATATTTGCGTTTGTGGCCCACCAGAACCGCTTGCTGGATGTAGCGGCTGGAACACAATGCGTTTTCGACAGGTTGGGGAGCTACATTTTTTCCGGTGGACAACACCAGGATGTTCTTTTTACGGTCCACGAGTCGGATATAACCATCTTCGTCGAATTCCGCGATGTCTCCTGTATGCAACCAACCGTTTTCCACCGTTTTGGCCGTTTCTTCCGGTTGGCCGTAATACCCCATCATCACGCTGGGGCTTTTGACCAACAGTTCCCCGTCTTCAGCCAACCGCACTTCCGTCTGCGGCAACGGTTTTCCGACGCTACCCGGTTTGGGACGTATTAACGGGTTGCACGCGATCACCGGAGAACACTCCGTCATGCCGTACCCTTCGATGATGGGAAGGCCGATGAGTGTGAAGAACCGTGCCACATTGGGATCCAAAGCGGCACCGCCCGATACCAGCATGCGCAATCTTCCGCCTGTTTGGGCGTGAATCTTGGAAAAAACCAGCTTTCTCGCCATCAGGTATTTCCTCTCCAGTGAAAGGGGAACCGGCCATCCGTGTTCACCATTGGTCAGTTTTAAGCGTTCTTCGGATACGCTTAATGCCCATCGGAAAATCCGGCGGCGAAGAAAGGAGCTATTTTCCACCCGGTCCAGGATGCGCTGATGCATCTTTTCGAACAAACGAGGCACACTGATCAAAACAGTCGGTTTTACTTCAACCAAATTTTGTGGGATCGTCTCCATGCTTTCCGCGTAAGCGATGGTGCCCCCAACCGCCATGGGAATAAATTGACCGCATGTTCGCTCAAAAATGTGGGAAAGCGGTAAAAAAGACAAGGATATGTCGCGTGAACTGACTGGAACGAAATACTGATTTTCCTCCACATTGGTCAACAGATTGCCGTGAGAGAGCATCACCCCCTTTGGATCGCCCGTTGTACCGGATGTATGGACGATGGTGGCCAGATCTTCCCGTTTCAGTTGTTGCCAGCCCCAACGATCCACTTTGACATTTTCGGACTCACCTCGCCTCAGGACGGATGAAAACGTCGTGGCCAGAGGGTGGGTGGATCGGTCCTTCACGACGATAACCGACCGAACTTGCTTTGGCCATTCATGAACGCGATCTACCATCTCGGCCGTTTCCATGATGACACATTCGACATCGGCATTCTCCAAGATGAAACGGATTTGTTTGCCCGTCAGCGTAGGGTAAATCGGGACTGAAACTGCTCCCAGGCTCATGATGGCAAAATCGCTGACCAGCCAATGCGGACCGTTGGTGGAGCAAATTGCCACCTTGGATCCGGATTGCACTCCCAGGCTGCGGAGACCGAAGGCCATGTGCCGGATCGTTTCCCACAGCTGGGCATAGGACCAACCTCGATAGTGACCGTCTTCTTTCCATAACAAAGCATTTTTGTTTGGATAACGTTTGACGGTTCGGTACAACATGTCCACGAGGTTCTGAGGCTTCACGGGAGCGTCCTCCTTCCGGTGATACCGAAATGATCTCCTCATGAATCAACATATTCGCGACATTGCGAAGATAGAGGACCTAAAATGAAATGTGAGGAATAAGAGATGTGGATGTCGATAAGTTTCACTGCAGTTTCGGTAATCGGATCATGTAATCGCTTTCAAATAAACCGGGGATCCATCCTCGTTCTACCAAGTGTTACACACATTATACCGAGGTTCAACTCGGAAAAGAATAATATTTAGAAAAAATATAACAAAAGTAATATGCGCAAAGAAAAGCCCGGGCGGGCTTAGGATGTATCAGGTGATTTCATTTCACTTGATGATTGTTTATGTTAGAGGCAAGAGGAACCGTGATTATGTGGCGGATTCGGATGATTCCGTTTCGGAACCGGAAACCGCATTGGCTGAATGAGTTGATTTCTTTGGAGCATGGGCGGGATCTAGCGAAAGATATACCTTGCAATAGGGACATTGGTCAACTTTGCCGAGAATTTTGGTCATTCGGCCGCACTTGGGGCATTCCACCTGAACGGCCTGCAACGACAAGATGCCGATCCAAAAGTATAGACCCACACTGGAGAAGATGACTAGAATCCCCAAGAATAAGAAGAATACCATCCATCCCGGCCAGACAAAGCCAAAGTACATGACGCCGATGCCGAGAAAGGTGAGTAACAAAGCCAGGGTCCGCACTTTATTGATCTTGCTTGCCCATATCATGATTGCCGCCTCCTTTGTCAAAATTGAGTATACCATTTCCGGTTTCACACTGCCAAAACGGTTTTATCTATAATGAAGTAATGCCGGTTGTATGAAACACAGTCTAATCCATTATGAATCCAAATAATTCCTTGTTCATTCGAAGAAAAAAATCCTTGACTTCATATTTGGAGGGTGCTATAGTATCTATTGTCGCCGCGCGAGAGCGCGGGAGGATGAAAGCGAGATAGCGAGAAGCGATCGAGCGGCGTTCCTTGAAAACTGAAGAGTGGAGGAAGGACTCGTCAGTTCTTCTTGAGTGATATTTTTAGGAGAGTTTGATCCTGGCTCAGGATGAACGCTGGCGGCGTGCCTAATACATGCAAGTCGAGCGGGTGAAGCTGACAGATCCCTTCGGGGTGACGTTGGTGGATCCAGCGGCGAACGGGTGAGTAACACGTGGGCAACCTGCCCGCAAGACCGGGATAACTCCGGGAAACCGGAGCTAATACCGGATAGGACCTTAGCCCGCATGGGCTGGGGTGGAAAGGCGGCTTCGGCTGTCACTTGCGGATGGGCCCGCGGCGCATTAGCTAGTTGGTGAGGTAACGGCTCACCAAGGCGACGATGCGTAGCCGACCTGAGAGGGTGACCGGCCACACTGGGACTGAGACACGGCCCAGACTCCTACGGGAGGCAGCAGTAGGGAATTTTCCGCAATGGGCGAAAGCCTGACGGAGCAACGCCGCGTGAGCGAAGACGGCCTTCGGGTTGTAAAGCTCTGTTCTCCGGGAAGAACGGCGGAAGGGCGAATAGCTCTTTCGAGTGACGGTACCGGAGGAGAAAGCCCCGGCTAACTACGTGCCAGCAGCCGCGGTAATACGTAGGGGGCGAGCGTTATCCGGAATTACTGGGCGTAAAGCGCGCGCAGGCGGCCTGTTAAGTCGGGTGTGAAAGACCACGGCTCAACCGTGGGGGTGCATCCGAAACTGGCAGGCTTGAGTGCAGGAGAGGGGAGCGGAATTCCCGGTGTAGCGGTGGAATGCGTAGAGATCGGGAGGAACACCAGTGGCGAAGGCGGCTCTCTGGCCTGTAACTGACGCTGAGGCGCGAAAGCGTGGGGAGCAAACAGGATTAGATACCCTGGTAGTCCACGCCGTAAACGATGAGTGCTAGGTGTTGGGGGCGTCATGCCCTCTGTGCCGAAGGTAACCCAATAAGCACTCCGCCTGGGGAGTACGGCCGCAAGGCTGAAACTCAAAGGAATTGACGGGGGCCCGCACAAGCGGTGGAGCATGTGGTTTAATTCGAAGCAACGCGAAGAACCTTACCAGGGCTTGACATCCCGCTGACCGGTGCAGAGATGCACCTTCCCTTCGGGGCAGCGGTGACAGGTGGTGCATGGTTGTCGTCAGCTCGTGTCGTGAGATGTTGGGTTCAGTCCCGCAACGAGCGCAACCCCTATCGCTAGTTGCCAGCACTTCGGGTGGGCACTCTAGCGAGACAGCCGGTGAAAGCCGGAGGAAGGTGGGGATGACGTCAAATCATCATGCCCCTTATGTCCTGGGCTACACACGTGCTACAATGGCCAGTACAAAGGGCAGCGAACCCGCGAGGGGGAGCCAATCCCAAAAAGCTGGTCTCAGTTCGGATCGCAGGCTGCAACTCGCCTGCGTGAAGCCGGAATCGCTAGTAATCGCGGATCAGCATGCCGCGGTGAATACGTTCCCGGGCCTTGTACACACCGCCCGTCACACCACGAGAGTCTGCAACACCCGAAGTCGGTGAGGTAACCCGCAAGGGAGCCAGCCGCCGAAGGTGGGGCAGATGATTGGGGTGAAGTCGTAACAAGGTATCCCTACCGGAAGGTGGGGATGGATCACCTCCTTTCTACGGAGCTTTCAAGCGAAACGACTAAACGGTGTTTGTGCTGGCGAGTCTGAAATCCACTCCTCAGTTTTCAGGGAATGCCGTAGAAAAACACCCGAGGTATCCACCCGGGTGTCAGGACTGCTGACATTTGTCAGCAGTCTTTTTTTGTCTTTGTTTACAATTTGAAAACCAACCGCGCCTTCGCTTGGGCTTTTTCCACTTCTTCAAAGGCTTCATGCACCTGATGAAGGTGGCGGGTTTCGGCAATGACTTTTGTCCGTCCGGCCGCGTGCAATTGGAACGTTTCCTCCAGATCGGTACGGGTGCCGACGATGGAGCCGATTACCTGGATACCGTTGAGGACGGTCTCAAAAATGGGCAACTTTACGTGGTTGTCCGCCGGCAGTGCAACGAAGACGAGGCGGGCGCCACGACGCAGGGAATTATAAGCCTGTTCAAATGCTTTGGGGGCGACAGCCACACTGATGGCCGCATCGGCTCCACCCAGCTTCTTGATTTCTTCTACAGGGTCTTGGGTGCGGGCGTTCACCACATAGTCCGCTCCCAACTCCTTGGCCAGCTTCAGTTTCTCATCAAACAAGTCCACAGCTACCACCGTCGCACCTGCCACTTTTGCATACTGCAAAGCCAGGTGACCCAGCCCGCCGATGCCGAAGATGGCCACGAGATCGGAAGGACGGGCGCCGGACATTTTTACCGCTTTGTAAGTGGTCACACCCGCACAGGTCAATGGAGCCGCATCCATCGGGCTGACATTGTCGGGTACCTTCGCGATGTGTTTGGCGTAACCAATAGCGTATTCGGCGTGAGTACCGTCAATCGAGTAACCGGTGTTCAACTGGGATTCGCAAAGTGTTTCCCATCCGGAATTGCAGTATTCACACATTCCGCATGCGTAACCCAGCCAGGGGAGGGCCACACGGTCCCCTTCCTTGATCCCTTTGACGCCCTTTCCGACAGCTTCCACAATCCCGATTCCTTCGTGCCCCGGAATAAAAGGCAGTTTCGGTTTAATCGGCCAGTCCCCTTTAGCCGCGTGGATATCGGTGTGGCACAATCCTGACGTTTCGATTTTCACGCGAACCTGACCCTCTCCCGGTTCCGGAATATCCACCTCCTCGATATGAATGGGTTCATGGAAGTTCCGTACCACCGCTGCGAGCATTTTTTTAGCCAACTTTTTACTCACCCCTTGAAAAATAATTGAAGGCGTTTTCAACAAAAGATATGAGCAATCATTGTGCCAACACAAAATAACCAAGATTTTGGGGACTCCAGTACGATTGGCGATGTTCACGTGACAATACATTGTTTTCATTTGGTACAGCCTTCAATAACGCATTTGGATTATAATAAGAATTGAAGAGATTCAGATGGCGTTCCACTTTTGGGGAAAAAAGATAGGGAGGTGAATAATTAATGCAATTTTCGAAAATAAAAGAAGAAACAATATCCTTGATCAGATCCTGGGATCGCAGCAAGTCATTTGGAGTGGACCCGCTTTATGTCGATAACGACCTGTTGACAGGCGGAGAGTTGGAAGATCGCAAAGATCGTCTCCACGATTTGTTTCACACATCGTCGTCCGTATTGGACAACCTGTATAAGCAACTGAAAGATACCCCTTTTATGATTCTCATTTCCGATGCGGATGGTTATATTCTCAAATCATGGGGGAACTCTCCTTTTATTGATCGGGCGCGAAAGGTTTGGTTGGATGCCGGGGCCAATTGGCACGAAAAAGTGAAGGGAACCAATGCCATCGGGACGGCTCTCGTTGAAAAAAAGCCCATCAGCGTTGTCGGAGAACAGCATTACTGTCAGGAGAACCATTTTTTGTGCTGCTATGCCGCTCCCCTCTATTCTCCAACAGGGGAATTGTTGGGTGTATTGGATGTGAGTGGAGATGTCCGTCATCATCAGGCTCACACCATGGGAATGGTGATCGCGGCTGCCCAAGCGTGCCAAGCCCATCTTCTGCTGGAAAGTGCGAAGCGGGAATTGACCCTCTGTATTCAGGAAACGGATACGATTATTGATGGGTACGGTCAACCCCTCATCTCGGTAGATCGTGACGGGATGATCACTCGAATCAACCAAGATGCGGCCAGGATCTTGGGTCTGCCTTCTGAGAAGTGCATCGGTCAGCACTTGTCCCGTTGGTTTAGCCAGAAGGATACTGATGAGATTCTCTCGGCAAAGGGTCCATCATTTGTTGAGCCAAAATTGAAAGCGGATTCATCAGGCGGGGAAAAAATCAAAAAGTGGATTGTACGTCCTGTTCGAGATCAGCGGGATCGGGTGATACGTACCGTGTTAAGTCCGAAGCCGTTGGAGAGAAAAGAACAGATACAAAAAGTGAATGTGCAGGAAGTGAAGGAGCAAAGCCCCACACGAGAAAGCGGCATCATCTGCAACTGTCCCAAAGCCAAAGAGGTGTTCCGCCTCGCGTCGGTGGTGGCACCAACCGATGCCACCATACTCATTCAGGGGGAGACCGGCACGGGCAAGGAAGTAATCGCACAGTCGATTCACCGGACTAGCGGCCGTTCCGGTCCTTTGGTGGTCGTCAACTGTGCTGCAATCCCGGAATCCCTCATTGAATCGGAGCTGTTCGGTTATGAAAAAGGGGCTTTCACCGGGGCAAAGAGCGAAGGCCACCAAGGGAAGTTTGAGGCGGCGGACGGGGGAACCCTCTTTCTGGATGAGATTGGGGAACTGTCCTTAGCCTCTCAAGCTGCTCTACTGCGTGTGTTGGAGGAGAAACGGGTGACAAGAATCGGTTCCCATCGCTCCAAGCCGGTGAATGTCCGCATCATCGCCGCCACCAACCGGACATTGTCCAAAGAGGTGGAGGAAAACCGGTTTCGGGCAGATTTGTATTATCGCCTTTGTGAAATTGAGCTCTTTTTGCCTCCACTCCGGGAGCGCTCGGATCTTTTTGACTTGGCGGAGCATTTTCTGGGACAGATGGCCAAGGAACTGGGAGTTCCCCACATCTCTCTGGATCAAGTGGCTCGTGAGAAAATCGCCGGGTACAGTTGGCCGGGCAACATCCGGGAACTCCGACAGGTACTCCGTCAGGCGGCGTACCAGGCGTGCCTTTTGCGCCGGACCTCTACGATTACGGTACAGGATATCTCACTGCCCAGGGAAAAGGGTCTCCATTCTACCATCCATTCCAAATCGGGGTTTTGGAACCAACAAGAAGAGGAAACGATCAAAATGGCGATCCAAAAAACCCGGGGAAATCTGTCGGAAGCAGCCCGCCTCCTCGGGATCAGCCGCACGACCTTGTATCGGAAGCTGAATCAGTATCCCCAAGTCCGGGAGATGAGGAAGAGGGTTTTGAAAAGTTAAGAGAGAGCGCTTTCGTCTCTCTAATGAATGGAGAGATGAAAGCGCTCCGGTCATTATGAAAGCATTTCGTCTTAGCGTCAATGTGAAAATGATGAAACCGCCTCATGTTCCAAGGTAGCTTAAAATCCATATGTCGTTGACTGTGAGATGCGTCGTGCATATCTAGGTTTTCACCCTTTTAAAATATGGTAAATAAGAAGAAGTAACACATTATTTGAAACAGTCCGGGAGGAGTTGGCTAGTAACTTACCATGAAAGTCAGCAAGGGGGTTCCGCATGAAAGATCGTTACCAAAAGCTCGAAGAATATAAAGAGACAATGGATAAGGGTTTTAAAAGCATTCGTATCGAGTTGGAGAAAATTCGTCATGAGATAGAACACTTCAAGATCAACCCCAATATTCATAAAGCCGGGGCCGGGTCAAATTTATCAAAGTCGATGGGAATAGATCGAAATCATGGGATCAAGGGGAACGGGAAAAGTTGAACTGAAGAGTGAGAGCCGAACCTTGGGCCTTCAGCACAAGGGAGCAGTCACCACACAGAAAGAGCCCAGCACTTAGTGCTGGGCAACATTCACAATGTCACAAATCGATTCCAGTCTTTGGCTATTCGGTGTTGATTAAATATCCCTAGTTTTGATGCTTTGGGGGCATCACGAGCAGGGCATCACCGGTTGGACGTTCCTGGCCGTCCGAAGGATGATTGCGAAGACCGTCAGGACCGACAAAAGTCGAAGAGCCACCGCCGTCCAGATTTACAGCATCAGTAACACCGAGGCTTTTCATCAGTGCTACTTCTTCCTTGAAATTGAGCCCCGTTGCTACACCTGGAATACGTCCGTCAGCCACCACAATGATGATCTTGCCGTCAGGTGTAGTGCCGGCGATCGTTCTAGGGTGCCGACGTACGCCGAAGTTGTAGTAGAAAGGGCTCTCCGACCAATGGAACCCTTCTGCGTATGCATCAACGACAGGCCTGCCGTCTTTAAGCAGTATTGGACCACCGCTGACAATATTGATATTCTTGTTGAGTTTCAGGTGCTCACCCTCTGCATTCTTGACCGACTGTTTGATGTACAACTTTGATCCGACTTTTGCGTGAAGGCGTAACCAGTCAGCACCTTTCCCAGTGCCCTGCAGCATGATTCCTTCTTCGGGGATCACTCCACCACGTTGTTCGGCTACCGCGATCACTTTTCCTTCCTTATCTAGAGTTACCTGCACCCCGGGTCCAGCATCTGCTATCCGACCGTAGTCCCGGGTAAAGTAGACGATCTCATCCGGGTCAGTACATAAGAAGTCATGTTTGGGATGATTGGTTGGTGTATCGTCGATGCCGCCACAGTTCAAGATAAGACCAGGCTTACGATTGATTCCGTCAATCATTGTCGATGATCCGTCAGAGGAATGAACTGATAGCTCGGTTGACAGTTTTTCTACTCTAGCTCCACGACCATTAGGACTGGTCAAAACAAAGCTGCCGGTATTGTTCACCGCTTCACTGATGAGACGCCCGTTCACAACAGAGAGGCCAGCAACGTCCCCAGGTGTGCCATCGGTATCCCGCATCACGAAATAGCTAGCGTTTGTACCAATTGACGCACCGGTACGACGGACAATGGATGATACTGTTTCGCTGCCAATCCCGTCCGGCGTTGCGAGAGCAACTTTCAGTTCACCGCGGTAATATTTCGGATCAATTGTTAAAATCCGGATTTCCCACGGACCGGTTGTAGGTCCACCATCCTCGGCACTAAACTGTACAGAGCTCTTTTCGCCAATGACTTGACCGTTATCCAGCCGGACGCCCGCCTGTTTGATCTTCTCAGCCATTGCCAATGCAGAAGGTTTATCTGAAAAGAAACCTACACGGACGCGATAACCCAATGGACCGGTAGCAGGATCGTCAGGTGCACGTTCGTTTAGCGTCTCAATACGTGAGTCGAATCCGGCCTTCTTCAGCGCGACGTTAATGTTGTCAGCCGTCTCCTTGTCGTTGACGGTCGCTACGGTTACAGTAAAAAACGCGTGAGTGTCAGGGTACCCCCGGTAGACGGTAGTAATCGTCACTCCAGGAACAGGATGTTCAACCGTACGCCGCTCAGGTAATTCAGGAGAGCCAATGGGAAGCTTTTCCGAGAAATGACTCGGCTCCGTGTTAGGTTGTGCTGCCAGTGAATTGGATTCAAAAGCAGTGCTTGTACTTGCAACGAATATTGCTAAGATGACAATCACTAACTTTTTGCTCCATTTCCTCTTCTCAAACATGCTATCCCCCCTTATCTCTCAGTTCCTCATGATAATCAGGATGTGTGAATCGACATTTAACCTTCTGTAACGTTTCTACACAGACGGGCAGTTCGAATTGATGAATCAAAGCCATTTGACCACACCCCTAGACATCGCTGCGGACGATTTGATCATTGCCGCAATTTCCCCCTATTCAGCTCCTTACCCTAACATGCGGTCGGAACGACAGTCGTGCGGGCTTTGGAAACCGTCCCCCCCCTGTGGATTTGCGGAAGAGAGAACAGGATGGACCCAATTGACGATTGATCAGGATTATACATTGCGGATCACGGACGATTTGTTGACCGGGTTTCACGAAACTGGAAGCAAGTCACTTGGATCTGTTATCGGCTTTTATCCGGCCGGATCATTTGAACCGTGCCTATTTGGAAGCGGTGGAACTCGGATATATGTGGGCATGAATTTGATTGTTTGATGAGAACACCCCGTTTCGTGTGGAACGGGGTGAATTTTTTCTGTTTGGGTATTCTACATGAAGGGGAAAAAAGCTGACGGAAGAGGATTCGCGTTATTGCAGGTCCATTCATCTCGTGTGATGATGAGATCATGCCATTAGTGAAAGCCCGTGTGGTCGAGGTTGAAGAAAGTGATCAGCCTGTCGCCTTATTTATTAATGAAGCGATTTTTAGACACCCGATCCGGAAAATAATTCCTCGAAAAAAGTGCTTGATTCGATGTGAGAGCTGTGCTATATTATTATTCGTCACGACGAAACTGCTGAGAAATCAGCGGAAATTGCGGTTGCACCTTGAAAATTGGATACGGGAGAGTCAAGCATTCACAGGTAGCGAGTCCTGAGGAGAAGCTAGTAAGGGCGCACGGTGGATGCCTTGGCGCCAGGAGCCGATGAAGGGCGGGGCGAACACCGATATGCCTCGGGGAGCTGTAAGCGAGCGTTGATCCGAGGATTCCCGAATGGGGCAACCCACCAGTCCGACGAGGGCTGGTACCGCCACCTGAACACATAGGGTGGACGGGGGCACACCGGGGGAACTGAAACATCTTAGTACCCCGAGGAGAAGAAAGCAACAGCGATTCCCTGAGTAGCGGCGAGCGAAAGGGGAACAGCCCAAACCGTCGGGTTTTGCCCGGCGGGGTTGTGGGGCGTCTCACATGGAGTGATAAAAGGCGAGGGTAGACGAAGTGACCTGGAACGGTCCGCCATAGGAGGTAACAGCCCTGTAGTCGAAACCTTCGCCTCTCCGAGACGGACCCCGAGTACCGCGGGACACGTGAAATCCCGTGGGAAGCAGGGAGGACCACCTCCCAAGGCTAAATACTCCCTGGCGACCGATAGCGAACCAGTACCGTGAGGGAAAGGTGAAAAGCACCCCGGGAGGGGAGTGAAAGAGAACCTGAAACCGTGTGCCTACAAGCAGTCGGAGCGTCCTTGGGGCGTGACGGCGTGCCTTTTGTAGAATGAACCGGCGAGTGACGGTCACGTGCGAGGTTAAGGCGAGAAGCCGGAGCCGTAGCGAAAGCGAGTCTGAACAGGGCGAATGAGTACGTGGTCGTCGACCCGAAACCGGGTGATCTACCCATGTCCAGGGTGAAGTTGAGGTAACACTCAATGGAGGCCCGAACCCACTGGTGTTGAAAAACCAGGGGATGAGGTGTGGGTAGGGGTGAAATGCCAATCGAACTCGGAGATAGCTGGTTCTCCCCGAAATAGCTTTAGGGCTAGCCTCGGAGGATGAGTGACGGAGGTAGAGCACTGATTGGGCTAGGGGCCCTTCCCGGGTTACCGAACTCAGTCAAACTCCGAATGCCGTTTACTTTACTCCGGGAGTCAGACTACGAGTGCTAAGATCCGTGGTCAAGAGGGAAACAGCCCAGACCACCAGCTAAGGTCCCCAAGTGTCCGTTAAGTGGAAAAGGATGTGGGGTTGCCGAGACAACCAGGATGTTGGCTTAGAAGCAGCCATCATTTAAAGAGTGCGTAATAGCTCACTGGTCAAGTGACCCTGCGCCGAAAATGTAACGGGGCTAAACGGACCACCGAAGCTGTGGGTGTATCGGAAGATACGCGGTAGGGGAGCGTTCCCAGGGCGTCGAAGCTGTGCCGGAAGGCATGGTGGAGCGCTGGGAAGTGAGAATGCCGGTGTGAGTAACGAAAAGAGGGGTGAGAATCCCCTCCGCCGTAAGCCTAAGGTTTCCTGAGGAAGGCTCGTCCGCTCAGGGTAAGTCGGGACCTAAGCCGAGGCCGAAAGGCGTAGGCGATGGACAACAGGTTGATATTCCTGTACCACCTCCACTCCGTTTGAGCGAAGGGGGGACGCAGGAGGGTAGGGGATCGCGCGATTGGAAGTGCGCGTCCAAGCGGTAAGGCTGATCGGATAGGCAAATCCGTCCGGTCATAAGGCTGAGCCGTGATGGCGAGGGAAATTGAAGTACCGAAGTCCCTGATCCCACACTGCCAAGAAAAGCCTCTAGCGAGGAGTGAGGTGCCCGTACCGCAAACCGACACAGGTAGGCGAGGAGAGAATCCTCAGGCGCGCGGGATAACTCTCGTTAAGGAACTCGGCAAAATGACCCCGTAACTTCGGGAGAAGGGGTGCCTCGGTAGGGTTAACAGCCCGAGGAGGTCGCAGTGAAGAGGCCCAAGCGACTGTTTAGCAAAAACACAGGTCTCTGCTAAGCCGTAAGGCGAAGTATAGGGGCTGACGCCTGCCCGGTGCTGGAAGGTTAAGGGGAAGGGTTAGCCGAAAGGCGAAGCTCTGAACCGAAGCCCCAGTAAACGGCGGCCGTAACTATAACGGTCCTAAGGTAGCGAAATTCCTTGTCGGGTAAGTTCCGACCCGCACGAAAGGCGTAACGACTTGGGCGCTGTCTCAACGAGAGACCCGGTGAAATCGTAGTACCTGTGAAGATGCAGGTTACCCGCGGCAAGACGGAAAGACCCCGTGGAGCTTTACTGCAGCCTGATATTGAATCTAGGTACAGCTTGTACAGGATAGGTGGGAGCCTGAGAAGCCGGAGCGCCAGCTTCGGTGGAGGCGCCGGTGGGATACCACTCTGGCTGTACCGGGGTTCTAACTCGCAGCCGTGATCCGGCTGGAGGACCGTGTCAGGTGGGCAGTTTGACTGGGGCGGTCGCCTCCTAAAAGGTAACGGAGGCGCCCAAAGGTTCCCTCAGCGCGGTTGGAAATCGCGCCTAAGAGTGTAAAGGCAGAAGGGAGCTTGACTGCGAGACCTACAAGTCGAGCAGGGACGAAAGTCGGGCTTAGTGATCCGGTGGTTCCGAGTGGAAGGGCCATCGCTCAACGGATAAAAGCTACCCCGGGGATAACAGGCTAATCTCCCCCAAGAGTCCACATCGACGGGGAGGTTTGGCACCTCGATGTCGGCTCATCGCATCCTGGGGCTGAAGTCGGTCCCAAGGGTTGGGCTGTTCGCCCATTAAAGCGGTACGCGAGCTGGGTTCAGAACGTCGTGAGACAGTTCGGTCCCTATCTGCCGCGGGCGTAGGAAATCTGAGAGGAGCTGTCCTTAGTACGAGAGGACCGGGATGGACGCACCGCTGGTGTACCAGTTGTGTCGCCAGATGCATCGCTGGGTAGCCAAGTGCGGACGGGATAAGCGCTGAAAGCATCTAAGCGCGAAGCCCCCCTCAAGATGAGATTTCCCATCCCCTCGTGGGAGTAAGACCCCTTGTAGATGACGAGGTAGATCGGTCCGAGGTGTAAGCGCAGTAATGCGTTGAGCTGACGGATACGAATCGGTCGAGGGCTTCCCCTCACTCGCAAGTGAATGCAGACGATCCCGTAACCAATTTTGAAGGTGTAACCAAACACCATATCCTGTCTGGTGGTGATAGCGGAGGGGAACCACCCGTTCCCATTCCGAACACGGAAGTTAAGCCCTCCAGCGCCGATGGTACTTGGGGCGGGAGCCCCTGGGAGAGTAGGACGCTGCCAGGCAGGTTTTCTCCTCTATAGGCAACGCGGAGAGGTGTCCGAGCTGGCCGAAGGAGCACGATTGGAAATCGTGTAGGCGGGCAAAACCCGCCTCGAGGGTTCGAATCCCTCCCTCTCCGCCATTTTCATGCCGACTTCTGGATTACAGGAGTCTTTTTTCAACAATTTGAAAACGAGGAATCCGGTTGACGGATCCCCCTTCACTATGTTAGGATAAATTTCGCCTTGGTTCGGTAGCTCAGTTGGTAGAGCAGAGGACTGAAAATCCTCGTGTCGGCGGTTCGATTCCGTCCCGAACCACCATTATGCCGATGTAGCTCAATTGGTAGAGCAACTGACTTGTAATCAGTAGGTTGGAGGTTCGAGTCCTCTCATCGGCACCACGGGTAGTGGAGGGGCGTAGTTTAATGGCAGAACAGAGGTCTCCAAAACCTCCAGTGTGGGTTCGATTCCTACCGCCCCTGCCAATTAATCCCGGAATCCGTTTTGAATCCGGGTTTCAAGCTCTCGAAGCGCCGATTGTGCTCTGTCGATCCATTTCTCATCGACAGGAGCGTCTTTAACGGCCGGTTCTTGGAACTGGTCGATCAAGCCGGAAAAGACACCGGTATTGACACGATCATCCGGTCCGGCTTGGAATTCGTGACGCAGCACAAAAGGCCGGCCGAGCTTGACGGTGGCGTTGGGGTCACCGATTCGCCCTTTGACGGAGGAAACGGGAACGCGCAGGTAAGATTGATGCGCATCCGATTCCCGGTCTAGGGCCTTGTCAAAGTAACCGTGGTCATATTCATACGCACCGCCCAATTGGAATCCTTCTTTATCAAGCAGGGATTCCACGTCGGCAAAACGTCCCTGTACGTTTTCGATGATGGGTGAGTGTAGTGGGATCATGGATACCCCTCCTTTCAAAATAGTGTGCGACAGGATACTGTCGATCATACGACAAGGCGGCATAGCCAAGTGGTAAGGCAGAGGACTGCAAATCCTTTATCCCCGGTTCGAATCCGGGTGCCGCCTCCAAAATCTAGAAAAAAATTTCTTCGAAAAAAGGGTTGACATCATGAACAAGCTATAATAAAATAAATGATGTCGCCGCTGATTGAAGGACAAAAAACAAAACACGCGGACGTGGCGGAATTGGCAGACGCGCAAGATTCAGGATCTTGTGGTCGCAAGACCGTGGGGGTTCAAGTCCCTTCGTCCGCACCAACCATGTGCCCTTAGCTCAGCTGGATAGAGCGTCTGACTACGAATCAGAAGGTCGGGAGTTCGAATCTCTCAGGGCACGCCAAAGAACCACCATCCGCATGGATGGTGGTTTTTCCTTTCTTGGAAACAATCTGCTGACACGGGTTTTAACCACTGCATGATTCCGGGTGCGCTGTTTTCCCTTTTGCTCAAAGGTTGCTCATGGGTAACCCAATATCCTGTCGAGTGAGGAGTGGGTACGGGAAATAGCAGCCGGGGTCTGGATTTCCCACAGCGGCTACCTACTTCAAACGATTTCGATCTCATCGCTTGTTCAATTACCATCCACACTTTCGGATCTTCCGTTCCGATATACCAGTGGGTTACACCCCCGATATTGGGATATCGCTGAATGATGACATCCAGTTTGGCTTTGTAGCTGATGGTGTCCTGGAAATATCCTGTCTGAGTTTTACCATCTCGTCGATTCACCAGATAAGGTTCATGGTTTGCATCGCGCCGGAGGGGCCATCCATTTTGAAGCAGCACTTGTGCTGAGGAATAGGTTAAAGGATCTGGCGATGTCCGATCTGTCTTCCAAAGTTGGCCGACCCACGGAAAAACCACTTGGATTTTGTCCACCGGTATTTGAGTGACTGCAAAATCGAGAACTTTTACCAACCACGTGAGCGGGGTTCCGGGCCCCGGCTTTTTTAAGCTGTAGTTAAAAGTCATGATATTCACTTTGTCTGCATATCGGCCGAGATGTGCCCAGTCCTGAGCGATCTGCCCGGACCAATCTCCCGGTTCCCGGGTTTTGGGAAAGACGGAGATGTGAAGTTGTTTTCGTTTGGCGTGCAAATTCCGGGCGACAAGCACGACAAAGTCGGACAAGCGCTCTCGGTCCTGGGCGAGCAACGGCTCCAAGTTTAATTCCACACCGTCGATTCGTTGTTGCTCGGCCCATTGTACGATTTGTTTCGTCAAAAAACGTCGTCGGTCTGCCGTTTCCAGCCAGTAATGCAGACGCTTGGGATCCCACCCGTTTCCCAAAGAAAAGATGATTTGGATCCGATGTTGTCGCACCAGTGTCAGGGCTTTTTCGTTCTCTTTCGCCGAAGGAATGAGACCGATGGTGCCGTTCTGTTTTATTTCGTACCAAACGAAATATGCTGTGTCTATGGAGTCAGTATGTCGCTGAAAGGAAGTGGTGGCGGCATTCGTTTGCCAATACGGTACATAAACGGCCACCTTGGACCGGATGGACGGAACCGGCCGGTTGGCGGTCGGCGGAGCGACAACAGGTGGTGACGGGTGGGGCCTCCCGGCTTGGTCTGATGGGGTATGCTGATCGGTTGAATGCCAACGGTTATGTTTAGGTGGTACCGGCTGTTTTGCATCAGGGTAGGGAGAAGGGCCAGACTCCGCGTCTGTTTCTCCCCATTCATCCTCTCCTTCCCAACCGTACGGATCATCATCGTCGCTGGCAAACGGCTGAGTTGAAGACGGATCAGAAGGGTTTTGCTGTGGTTTCGTCACTTTCACCAGAGGGGCCCACCGGTTGACGGCGTATAGAATTCCCGCACTTGACGTGCCTGTAATCAACATAAACAGCAAAACGGTCCAAGTGGTAAATGACAAACCCCGCCACTGCCACGATCGTTTCTCCGGTTGTTTTTCGGGTGAAGATGGCGGTTTCGGTTTTCGATATAAATCATAATGATTCCGCATGGTCCTCTCCTCCTGAAAAATGGGTACATGCCCATCATAATGAAACGGCTCTGTGGGCAATAGTGCCAAAGGTCCTGATTTTTTTTTGTCATTCAAGGATGCTTATCCCTTTTCCTTGCATGGAAGGAAAAGGGATTATCCGTATAGTAATAACCGGTAGTGAGAAAAGGGGGGCCATTTCATGTGGAAAATGTGGTGCGGGCTGTTGCTGGCGTTTTTGTTGTGGGGAACTGGGGTAACCGGGCAAGCGATTCCCCAGACACAGGCAGAGGAAAGAAAGGCGGCGATGATGGCGGACTATGCCATGGAAATCAGGGAGAAAACACCACGGTCCGATGGGATTTACCATGTGGATACGCCCGCTATGATTCAACGGCTGAAGGAACTGAACATCAATACCTACTATTACCTTGTGTGGCATGAACGGACCGACTGGGATGATTTTGTTCATGAATTCATGCCTGCAGCTCAGAAAGCGGGCATCCATGTCATTGTTTATCTGGTCCCGCCGACGGAATCGACGGGGACGAGAAAATCGTATCCATATGTGACGGATTATCTCGCATGGGCACGGGCGATTGCCGAGATGTCGAAGCAATATCCCAATTTGATCGGTTGGGCAATTGACGATTTCAATCACAATCTGGATTTCTACACCCCGGCATATATGGAACAGATGAAAGAGACGGCCAAAAGCATCAATCCCGATCTGCAGTTTTATCCTGTCATGTATTCGGTGGCGTTGAACGAGGATTTTCTGAAAACGCGCGGTGCATTTATTGATGGCGTCATTCTGGCTTATCGGGACGATCCGTATCGAAATACGCAAATCTGGGCAACCGAACCGGCGCAAATTGAACAGGCGAGCGCGCTCACCCAAAAATACGGATTGGACCTGATTTGGATGGTGTACGCGTCCAAATTGTCCCGTACGCCGGCCAATCCCAGTCCCGTTTATGTGCGGGAGGTGTTACAGACGGCGCTGGACGCAGTGCGGGACGGGAAGATGGATGGAGTGGTCACCTACTCTTTGGCCAAGGAAAATCTGGCCGAACCGGAGGATCATAAAGCGGCCGATGGGAATGGTTATCTCAGCTTTTTCGTCCCGGCGGCAGTAGCCACCCGTCCTGGCGATCATGTGGATGCTACACAAACGATCCGTTCGGTACCCGGTCAGACGGATTCGTACAAACTCACTTTTCGGACGATGGACGAAGGCCCCAATGCCCCCGGATATCATGTGAAGCAGCTGCTGGTCGACGGGCAAGTCGTTTGGGAAGAGGATGTCGCAACGGAACTGACCGATCTCAAGTGGCGGGAGATCAGCCTAGATTTGACGCCGTATCTGAAAGGGAAGCCCCAAGCGACGCTGACGTTTCGGCTGATCGAAAAAAATGGCGTCAACAACTATTGGACCAATGTCGGTTTCGATTCGATCCGCACCGAAGGGTTTGAACTGGACAATCCTGAATTTGAAACGGATGCGAATTGGTCCATCGAACGAGACATACCCCGCCTGATCGGGGAAATCCTGCATTATGACCCCGAGCGGCAAGCGCATACCTTTCATCATGTCAACACCACGTATCTGACATACGATTTGTTTGATGACATCCGACTGGCGCACATCGATGAAGAAGTGAAAACCAATCTGGTGACCACAGCCGAAAATGCGATGGATTACTATTTCTCCGAAGAAATCGACAACGCGCTGAATCAACTGGAAGCGTTGGAGAACACGATTTCGGCACAATCGGGCAAGAAGATTCCTAAGGAGACGGCTGATGCATGGTTGAAGCAAATTGATGCCATCCGCGGGTTATACCGGACACAGTAAAAGGAAAAAATTTTTTGTCTGGTATTTTCAGTATAGAAGGATTTTACAGAATAAAAGAAGTATTATATATAGGCCAATCATATCAAAATTGGGGGGAACAGGATGCGCAGCCGAACTCGAGTGTTGTTCGCAGTGTTGTTGGCCGTTCTGCTCACAGTTACCGGTGCTTCCGTACCGGCTTCCGCATGGTATGATCCTTCTAGCGATCAAACGGTGGTCAAGTCGGGTGAAGACGGGTATTACTTTGTCGAGTTGAGCGACCCTGCCATCGCGGAGTACAACGGTGGAATCCAGGGATACGCCAGGACGAAGCCCGTAGCGGGAGATAAGATCAGCATACAGTCCGAAGCCGTTCAGTCCTATGCCAAACACTTGAAGAGCAAGCGAGACGCGGTGAAAAATTGGCTCCGGAATCAGGCTCCTCAAGTACGGGTAGTGACTGAATATGCGATCACCATAAACGGATTGGCCGTCAAAACCAACGGCACCGACCCGAGCATCCTGCGTCAGGCTCCCGGAGTCAAGCGAGTGGTCAAAAGCATCAAGTACCGCCCGGCAATGAATGTGAGCCACGAGATCATTCACGACATCCCGATGTGGAAATCCGGTTATGACGGGAAAGGGATCAAAGTGGCGGTCATCGACAGCGGGATCGACGCCAAACATCCGTTTCTGACCGATCCTGCTTTGAAGACGCCGGAAGGCTTCCCTAAAGGGGACACCCGTTTTACCAGCAACAAGGTGATCGTCGCGCGGGTATACTCTCCGGACCCAACCAAAACACCTGAACCGATCGACAGTCACGGCACACACGTTGCGGGTACGATCGCCGGCATCGCGGATTACCAAGATCCGTCCGGTGTTGCGACGAAGCCTCTGAGCGGTGTCGCGCCGAAGGCATATCTGGGTAACTACAATGTATTTCCGTGTAACGATTGCGAAGCGGAAAGCATTTATATCGCCAAAGCGGTGGAGGACGCGGTACGGGACGGAATGGATGTGGCCAATCTGAGCTTGGGCGGTCCGGCCGAACCCGGGTTTGACCTGCTGGCGGAAGTGGTCAACGCGGCTGTCGACGCCGGGATGGTCACCGTCATCTCCGCAGGGAACGAGGGACCCGGACCGATGACAATCGGTTCTCCCGGAACAGCGGACAAGGTGATCACGGTTGCCGCTGTGACCAACAAGCACTTCATCGGGTTACCGATCAAAGTGACGGTGGACGGAGTGGAAAAAACTCTGCCGGCCGGTTCCTCCGCACCTGGCGGACAAATCCAGACGCGAGTGGCAGCGCCGCTGGCCGTCGTCACCGATGATAACGGTACGGCCTGTCAGGGAATCACAGCCGATTTGACCGGCAAAATCGCCGTGATCAAGCGCGGTGGATGCACGTTCACGCAAAAAGCTACAGCGGCTCAGGATAAGGGAGCTGTCGGCGTGATTTTGATCAACAACAGTGATGGTGATCCCACTGCCATGTTGGTGGAAGAAAGCGTCACGATTCCGATGGTGATGGTGTCGCTGAATGACGGGGATTGGATTTTGAAGGGACAATCGGCGTCCGCCGTGTTGGAACCCCTCCCCGAGCGGGAATTCCTCACGACCAATGACAGCTATATCGCTAACTTCTCCTCCAGGGGACCGACGGTAAACTACACGCTGAAGCCGGATGTGGCCGCAGTCGGGGTAAATGTGTACTCCAGCGTGGTGGGAGGCGGCTTGGCGTCATACAATGGTACCTCGATGTCGGCACCTCATGTCGCCGGAGCGGCGGCCTTGTTACACCAGGCACACCCTGATTGGACACCGCAGGACATCAAAGCGGCGTTGATCGGTACCGGAAGGGATCCGAAGAGTGCGGCCAACCCGTTGGAAGTGGGCGGTGGAATCATCGACGTGGCCGCGGCCAATAAGCCGGTCGCTTTGGCCAATCCAGCGAGCCTGAGTTTCAAAATCGTGCCGCCCAACGGACAAAACAGCAGCAAAACCATGCAGGTAACGGTCAAAAACACCACAAACACCAAACAGATGTATTACATCATTGTTGACAACAAAGGAAATGTCAAAACAAGCGCTACCTATATCACCGTCAAACCGGGCGCTGAGGGCACGTTCGATGTGACCGTTTCCGGAAAAGGAAAAACGTTGGGGCTGGATTATACAGGATACATCACGTTGTTGGCCAAAAACGGCAAAAAGATTCGCATCCCATACCACTATCGGGTGGATCATCCCTAAAAATCAAATATCCCGGACCATTGCGGTCCGGGTATGTTTTTGATCTTATTTGAGGTGTTAAGACGCCTCTTTTTTTTGGGTTGTGTCGATGATACCGCCACCGAGACATACTTCCCCATCATACAATACCACGGATTGACCGGGTGTAACGGCCCGTTGTGGACGGGCGAATTCCACCAGAATCGTGCCGTCATCCCGGGGATGTACGACCACTTCCTGATCCGGTTGGCGATAGCGAAATTTAGCGGTACAACGGAAGGAACCCTTCGGCGCTTCCCCGCTGATCCAATGTACGTCGGTGGCGATGAGCGAATCGGAATACAGTGCAGGATGATCGTGTCCCTGTGCGACATAAAGAATATTGTTTTCCAGGTCTTTGCCAACCACAAACCAGGGCTCACCCGTTCCGGAACCACCGATCCCCAGACCGTGACGCTGACCCAAGGTGTAGTACATCAGGCCGTCGTGTTGACCTTTGTATTCACCGTCCAAGGTGCGCATTTCCCCTGGTTGGGCTGGGAGATAATGGCTTAAAAACTCTTTAAAATCCCGCTCGCCGATAAAGCAGATTCCTGTGCTATCTTTCTTTTTGGCGGTGGCCAATCCGGCTTCTTCGGCGATGCGTCGTACTTCCGGTTTGGTCAGGTGCCCGATGGGGAACAGCGTACGTGCCAGCTGTTCCTTTCCGACCATGTAAAGGAAATAAGTTTGATCCTTATTGGGATCCGCACCGCGAAGCAGTTGAACCTCTCCATCCGTTCGACGTACTTGGGCATAATGACCGGTGGCGATGTAATCGGCTCCTAATTGCAGGGCTTTCTCCATGAATTCGCCGAATTTGATTTCCTTGTTGCACATGACGTCCGGGTTGGGCGTCCGGCCTTTGCGGTATTCATCGAGAAAGTAAGCAAACACTTTGTCCCGGTATTCCTTTTCAAAATTGACCGAGTAGTATGGGATACCGATTTGGGCGCAAACCCTTCGGACATCTTCAAAGTCTTCCGTTGCGGTGCAGTTGCCGAACTCGTCGGTGTCATCCCAGTTTTTCATGAACAAACCGATCACGTCATATCCTTGTTGCTTCAACAGAAGTGCGGAGACCGACGAATCGACGCCGCCGGACAAGCCGACGACTACACGCGGTTTTTTACTCATATGATCAAGTCCCCTTTCGTCGTGAATGCTTGCCGGATCAAGGGGGAACGCAGTTCGCTTGTTCCTTCCTATCTTCTCCATTATAATCAAAACCAAGTGATGGACATAGTATCCACTAAAGGAATGTTGTATTTCACTTATTTAAAGTTAGTATATCACAGATGTCAAGGGTGAAAAGAAAGGGATTATGATGGCTACCATTATTGGTAAGAAAAAACTGACACCCTCTCAAATTTTGGTGATCGGGTTCGCTGTTACCATCCTGATCGGGGCCTTGTTGCTTACTTTACCCATCTCAACGGAAAACGGTCAGCCGCTTCCATTTGTCGATGCGCTTTTTACGTCTACCTCCGCCGTTTGTGTGACGGGGCTGGTTGTTCGAGATACGGCGACGACCTTCAGCACTTTTGGAGAATTGGTTATCATCACCCTGATCCAGGTAGGCGGATTGGGATTCATGACGTTCGCCACTTTGTTGGCGGTCTTGCTGGGAAAGAAAATCGGAGTAAAAGAACGACTTGTTTTGCAGGAAGCATTTAATCAGTTGAAAATGGCGGGCGTCGTCAAATTGGTTTTGTATGTCGTTTTCATCACTTTCACGATCGAAGGGCTGGGAATGGTCGCACTGGCCTTTCAATGGGTACCGCAATTCGGGTGGGAAAAGGGTATGTACTATTCCTTTTTTCACGCGGTTTCCGCTTTCAACAATGCGGGCTTCGACTTGTTCGGAGATGTGTACGGGAAATTTTCCGGTTTGACGCATTTTGTTGAATCACCGATTGTCAGCTTGACCATTTCCAGCTTGATCATTCTCGGCGGGATCGGTTTCATCGTCATCGTAGAGGTAATTCAGTACTATCGAACCAAACGGTTGAGTCTACATACCAAATTGGTGCTGTCCGTATCGGCGATCTTGATTGTAGCTGGCACGCTGCTGATCGTGCTGGTGGAATGGATGAACCCCAAAACACTGGGTCCGCTGTCTATCGGCGGCAAAGTCTTGGCTGCTTACTTCCAATCGGTCGCACCGCGGACGGCCGGTTTCAATACAGTGGACATTGCAGGTTTGTATCCGACGACGCAATTTCTGATCGTGATTTTGATGTTCATCGGGGCTTCCCCCAGTTCGACGGGTGGCGGCATTAAAACGACGACGTTGGCTGCCATCTTGTTGTCCGTGTGGACCATGGTACGCGGACATGATGATGTGGAGTCGTTCCGCCGTCGCATCCCCAGCACACAGGTGTACAAGGCGTTGACCGTCACCGTGGCCGCGTTGACGTTGGTGATTACGGTAACCATGATTTTGACCATCACGGAAAGTCATTATTTGGGACGTGACATCCTGCCGGCAATGTTTGAAACCGTATCTGCCTTCGGTACGGTCGGTTTGACAATGGGGTTGACGCCGCACTTGACGGTGGCGGGCAAGTTGCTGATCACGTTGACGATGTTCGCTGGACGTCTTGGACCGGTTACCATCGCGTATGCCATCGCCAAACGGAATGAACAGCGCCCATTCCGATATCCGGAAGAACGGCCGTTGATCGGATAGAGACAGAAAAAAGAGGGAGCAAGGTGAAAATGGTCGCAAGAAAGAGGTGTCCTGCTTCCAGGGGGGATGGTTTGGGTACCGATGATAATCGGAGCGGATCATGATGGAGCGAAAAGGATGAAGAACGGATGCCGGATCACCAATGGGGGGATCCGAGCATGAGAAAAAGCTTGACAGGTACGGCTATCTTGTTGCTCTTACCGATTGTTGGGGTGCTTGCCTGGGGAGTAAGATTCATTTTTTCCCCGGATGGGTGGCCCGTTTTGATCGAGACAGCTCCCAAGTGGATGGGTGTATGGTTTGGGTCGGTGGCGGTAGGCTTGGTTGTGACGCTTCTCAACCTGGCGGTGGCATTACCTGTGGCAAAGATGTTGTCTCACGTGGAATGGAAGGGAAAACCGGTTCTACCGGGCTACTTCCTATTTGTCATCGTACTTTTGACTTTTACTTTTACCATGATGGGGACGGACAAAGGGCTAGTGGGTTTGGTACTGATGGTGTTGATCCCTACCCTCCCCACTTCCATCCTCATGCTGAACTATGCTTATCAATCAATCGGGAAAGACATGGTGGAGCAGGCCAGTACCCTGGGGGCTTCTCCGGTCCAGGTGTTTTGGACGATCACCTTGCCCCTGTTGCGTCCCAAGATCGAACTGGTCTCTTTGCTGGTTTTTTTCACCGCAGTCGGCCAATCCCTTTTGATCTGGTGGTTGGAAGGTGGTCGTCTCCCTGTCATATCCGCACTGATTCACGGCGGATTGAACCGGACGACCGCCACGGTTTGCTTGTTTCTGTTTGTTGCTTCCGGTACCGCTGCACTGATCTGGATGTGGTGGATGGAACGAAAACATAACGGCAAACGTTCGCAAGGGGAGGGATGCGGTTGAAAGAAATATTGAAGTTGGAAAAGTGGACCGCATCACAAAACAGGAAAACTGTGCTGAAGGACATTCAGCTATCGGTGCATCAAGGGGAAATTCTCGCCTTGTTCGGTCCGGATGGCGCAGGAAAAACCATCCTGCTCAAAACCATTGCCGGCCTGCATCCGAATCAGCGAGGTCGCCTCTGGTTAAACGGCATGGATATCACGACACAGTCCGCCCATCGGCGCAATGTCGTGATGGTGTTTCGGAAACCATGGTTGTTTCCCCATATGACAGTGGGGGAAAACGTGGATTATGGGTTGCGTTTTCGGAAGTTGCCTCCGGATGAACGAAAAAAAATGGTGCACAACGCATTGGCGTGGGTCGGGATGGCGGATATGTCGAATCGAATGCCGTCGGAGCTTTCAACTGATCAGCAACGTCGCGTTTCACTTGCACGAGCATTGGTATTGCAACCCGATCTGTTGTTGCTGGACGAACCATTGAGCGATATGGAACCATGGGTGCGGCAAGATCTGCTGATCCTGCTGAAAGAATTGTTGCAAAAGCTGGGAATGACGGTGATCTTCTCCACACAGGAACGGGAGGAAGCGGTTCGATTGGCAGATCGAATCGCTATCCTGCATCAAGGTCGTATCCTGCAAGAAGGAACTGCCAGACAGTTGGTAGACAAACCGGCTACACCGGAAGTGGCGAGATGGATGGGATCAGCCGTTCTCATCCGAGGAGTTTGGCGAAAAAGGGTGTGGGAAACCGATGTCGGCTCTTTCCCCGTTGCCGTGTTTCCCTGTTCTTTTTCGGAAGGAGCGGCTGTCAGCGGTGTAATCTACCCCTGTGACCTTCAGGCGGCAGGTTGGTCGCAGCCTATTGGTGAGCGAACGCTGCGATTGGAAGGAAAATGGGTGTATTCTACAGACACGGGAAAGGAATATCAGCATTACATTCAATTGGACAATGGTGTCAAAGTGTCTGTCTCCAGTCGACGTCCATTGGAACGAACGGAAAACGGACGGGTCGCTCTGTTGGTGGAAGCGGATTGCATCCCGTTGTTTGCAGATGAGAAACATTTGTTATAATGATAGAAAAACATGATTCTTTCGATGGTATGATTTGTCTTTTATTTCAAAAAATGTTGGTCGTAGGTGGAATCATGAGCAACCTGAACTTTGACAATTGAATGGAGGGCGAAGCGTGGGAGAAAAACAGATGATTCCACTGTTCGACGGAGTCGGACACCCAGTGTGGATGGATCGGGAGGAATTCCGTAAAGAGGTGATCCCCCAACATTTGAAGGCGGAATGGGATCATCCGGAGGAATTGTACACGTTTGTGGTGCAGATTTTTCGGGACGGTTTTGTAGAAGAAGCCGACCGCGGCGCCGACCGATTGTTGGAGTTGTACAACCGGGCTGAAGGTGTTCTTCTGTTGAAATCATTGATCCTTTTGCGCAAGGGGAAAGATGAAGAAGCGGAAACCTTATTGCGTGAATGCATGGAGAAGTACCCGGAACGCGGACTGGCACACACCTATATGGCTCGTATTTATGACAAACGGGGAGACCGGGAACGTGTGATCGATTGGTTGCGTCGGGGACTGGAGCTGGAACCCAATCAGGAGACGGCGCTATTGTGGTGGGTCGATCTGATGATCGAAGAAGGCGGCAAGAGTAAGGCGATGAACGAACTGAAGCCTTTAGTGGAGAAAGAAGGGGCTTGGTGGCCGAAACTAATCGCCGGTCGTCTCCATTTGGAAGAGGGTGACACCTCGACAGCCGTTCATTTCTTCAACAATGCATTGGAATGGTTCCGGTTCCAGCGGGAGGAACAGACACCCCCGTCGTTTGATGAAGAGGTAGCGCTGATGACGGTAGTCACCCTATTGAGCAAACACGGGTGTCGGGACGAAGTCATCATGTTGTGTGATCAGTATTGGCGGGCGGAATACTCCACGCCTTTTGCAGTATTGGATTATGCGCAGGCGCTGGTCGAAGCGGGACGTGTCCGGGAAGCAGTCGACCGGTTGCAACAAGCTGTCAACTTCGTCCTTCCCGAATATGTGCACTTGGTGGAAGGAAAACTGGCGGAACTGAAGAGGAAGTATTCATTGAAGACCTGACGTCCCGACTGAAGGGACAGTCAGTTTCATAGTAGGCCTCCGGTTATTGTCAAACGGAGGCTTTCTTTTTATCATGGAGAGAAGGAGTGTGAACGGATGAGCGATCGATGGTATGAACTGATTTACGATGAGCGTCTTCAGATTGAACGCCCGGTCTTGCACGTGGAATATGATCAGCTGACCCTGGAGCAACAAGATGAGTTCGAAATGGTTTGCCAACGGGTATGTGCTCAGATTCCCCCGCAAATCAAGCTGCTGGAACAAGCTTATATGGATTGTTATGAACGATTGAAACAGACGGACGGGGACGAGGCATTTTATGAGACAATGGAGAAAATGAACGACATTTCCAGCCGTATATGTGATCTGAATGTTTTGTTTTTGCAAATTGAAGGCAGCTTTTTGGCCAGTCGAGCGCATACATGACCAAGCAGGAGTTTACCCGCTTGGTTTTTCTTATGCTCAAAAGAGAAAATTAACGTTGACGTAAACGTTAATTTGCCGGTACAATGAATATCAATTGAAGAGGTGACCTGCCATGGCTTGGCTCAAAATTGAAGAAGTAGCAAGGAAAACGGGGTTGACAAAGCGGGCGATCCGTTATTATGAGGAGATCGGGCTGTTTCAGCCCAGCCAGCGCAGTGACAGTGGATACCGCCTGTATACGGACCAAGATGTCCAAGAGTTGAAACGCGTGGTGGACATCAAGGAGGTACTGGGATTTTCGTTGCAAGAAATCCAGCAGTTTTTGGAGCTGGGCAAACGCATTGAGGCATACCGTCGGGAATATAGCCAAGCCACGGATCCGGCGGTGAAACGGCAGGATATCAGAGAGATGCGGGAAGCTTTGGAACAGCAGTTGCAGATGGTGGAAGCGAAAATGAAGAAGATGGTGGCGTTTCAGCAAGAGGTGCGAAACATGCTGACCCAGCTCCAGCAGATTGAAGAGACAATGGAGGGAAAGGGTGAAAAGCGTGGGTTCGACGATACATGATGAACATGAGCGACGGGCGCGGCGCGGGATTTTGACAACCTGTTTGGCGGCATTGTTCGGTTTCATGGGAATCGGCGTGGTTGACCCGATTTTGCCGATCATCTCCAAACAGATCGGCGCGACACACTGGCAGGTGGAAATGCTGTTTACCAGCTATATTTTGATGATGTCGGTTATCATGATCCCCAGCGGGATCTTGGCTGCTCGTTGGGGGAGCAAACGCATTCTGGTGTCTGGACTCTTCCTGGTGGCGGTCTTTGCGTCTGCTTGTGCAATGTCATCCACCATCGGACAATTGATGGCATTTCGTGCCGGTTGGGGAATGGGCAATGCGATGTTTTTTGCCACATCCATGTCCATTCTCATCGGGATGGCTGCCAACTTGGATCAAGCCATGGGCTATTATGAGGCCGCTTTGGGAATGGGCATGTCATTCGGTCCGCTGTTGGGCGGGCTGCTCGGGCAGTTCGGTTGGCGGTACCCGTTTATGGCCACCAGTGTCCTGATGCTGTTGGCGTTTGTACTGACGCTTCTCTTGGTTCAGGAGCCGGCCGGTCAGAAAATCCGACGCGCCGGTTTCGGCGACTTCGTCTCAGCCCTCACCTATCGGCCCTTTTTGTTGGTGGGAGTGGCGGCAATGCTGTACTACTACGCCTTTTTCACCGTTTTGGCCTATTCACCTTTGTTGTTGAAGCTGGATGCCATCTCCTTGGGGCTGATTTTTTTCGGATGGGGTGTCGGCTTGGGAATCGGTTCCACCAAATGGGCGCACGGACTGTTGCATCGCCATTCGCCGATGTGGGTCGTCCGGTTGGGAGCGGTCCTGATGGCGGTCGTACTTTTGTTGGTGCTGCTGTCGCCCAACAAGGTGATCACGATCGCGGTGATCGTGTTGTCTGGTTTCGTGTCAGGGTTGAACAACACCGCTTATTCAACACTGGCAATTGAGACGTCCCAAGCCCAACGGAGCATCGCTTCTGGTGCCTACAATTTCATTCGTTGGCTGGGTGCCGCGGTGGCGCCCGTGGCGGCCGGATTCGCCTCCACGTACTTTCCGACGGCACCGTATGCGATCGCGTTGTGCTGCATGTTGGTATGTGCAGGACTGCTGATGTCGGCCAAAAGCACGCAGACACCGGTTGCATCCTGATGTCTCCATCCCAGGCTCCGCTGTCATTTTCCAGCGGAGCCTGTTCCCCGTTCTTATATGGTAAAATAAACCTTTTTACATTCGCTCATCCTTTACTAAAATAAAGAAGGGCGAATTTAAATAGAAAGGTGGGGGAAAGACGAGTCAAAGCCCACTGTAACGGACTTGTCTTTTTATTCATATGGTAAATAGAAAAGAACTGAGCTTGTTTTCATTGATTGCAATTGTGGTCGGTACGATGGTGGGGGGCGGTGCGTACAATCTGCCGAGTGACATGGCCGTCGCAGCCAACAGTGGCCCTGTGCTTCTCGGATGGCTGATCACCGGGGCCGGGATGATTGCGTTGGCATTGGTGTTGCAGAATGTGGCCATGCGCCGTCCCGATCTGGACGGAGGGATCTACAGTTTTGCCCGAGCAGGATTTGGTGAATTTGTGGGATTCAACAGTGCATGGGGATACTGGGTGTCGGCGCTGTTGGGCAATGTGGCTTATGCTACCTTGCTGTTCAGTTCGCTCAGCTATTTCTTTCCCATGTTCGGAAAAGGGAACAACCTTCCCTCCATCGTTTTTGCATCCGTTTTGCTGTGGATGCTCCACTTCCTGATTTTACGCGGAGTGAGGGAAGCGGCGTTTGTGAACCTCATCACGACCATTGGAAAACTGGTGCCCATTTTCCTGTTTTTGATTCTGATGGTGTTTGCTTTTCACTGGGACGTTTTTGTCCGTGACTTTTGGGGAACGGCCCAGGGATTCAACTGGTCGGTGGTTAAACAACAAGTGAAAGACACCATGTTGGTGACGCTGTGGGTGTTTGTCGGGGTAGAAGGTGCCGTCGTGATGTCCGGACGGGCCAAACATCGAAAAGATGTTGGTCGCGCCACCGTCATCGGACTGCTGGGCACGATGGTGATCTACGTTTTGATCTCTGTCCTCTCCATGGGAGCACTCAGCCGTGAAGCACTGGCGAAACTGCATGAGCCATCGCTGGCGTATGTTTTGGAACACGTTGTCGGACCCTGGGGGGCTGTGATCATCAACTTGGGGTTGGTCATCTCTCTGCTGGGGGCGATGCTGGGCTGGACGCTTCTGGCTGCGGAACTGCCGTATGTAGCAGCAAGAGATGGGATCTTTCCCCGGTGGTTGGGCCAAGAAAATCACAACGGCAGCCCGAGTGGGTCGTTGTGGTTGACCAACGGGTTGATTCAACTGTTTATCATCATTGTCCTCTTCTCTGAGTCAACCTATCAGGTAGCGTATTCATTGGCCAGTGTGGCCATTCTGCTGCCTTACCTGTTTTCGGCGATGTATCAGATCAAACTGGTATGGACCGGTGAGGGGTACGCCGAGGGCGAATCCCGAGGCAAAGATTTGCTGCTTGGGATTGCAGCTGTACTCTACGCGGTTTGGCTCGTTTATGCTGCGGGGTTGGATTTTCTTCTGATGACGGCGATTTTGTATGCGTTGGGCATTTTCTTCTATATTTCCGCCCGCAGGGAAAATGGCAAAAAAGCATTTCACGGTTGGGAATGGCCGCTTGCTGCCGGGATCATCATCGCAGCCGGCGTTGCAGTCTATTTGATCGCTGTCGGCCAGTTGTCTCCGGCGGGTTGATCAGTCCGTCAATCAATCGATTTCCTATCTTGAACCATTCCTTTACATTTTGGTAAATCCCATTTTCAACCCTAAAGATTAAGAGTATGATAAGGAATGGTGAAGAAATCATGGACAGGAGGAATTGGCTTTGCTGTTCAACCGAGCGAAGGACCGGGTTTTCTACCAAACCTTAATCGACGCAGCTGCAAACCTGGTCGAAGCCATGCAACTCTTTCGCGAAAATGTTGAAACCCTGGAAGAGAAAGAGCAGTTCGCCGAACGGCTCAAAGAGCTGGAAGACAAAGGCGACGATTATACACATCTGATCATCCGGGAATTGAATCAAACCTTTGTGACACCGTTGGATCGGGAAGATATCCTGCAGTTGGCGGTCAAGTTGGATGACGTGCTGGACGGTGTCGAAGCGTGTGCATCTCGTTTCGTCTATTTCCGTGTGCATCAAACCACGCCGTATTTGATACAGTTCGCTGACATCTTGGAACGTTCGGCCAAGTACTTGCATGAAGCCTTCATCGCACTGGAAAAACGGGATTTCTCCACGATTCGTAAACTCTCCGTCGAGATCAACTTGTTGGAAAATGAAGGGGACCGGCTGATGCGGGAAAGTGTGGGTTCGTTGTTTGAAAACCCGACTGACCCGATTGAACTGATCAAGATGAAAGAGATTTACGAGAAGCTGGAAGGCGTGACGGACACGACGGAAGACTTGGCGGACGTGATGGAAAGTGTGGTTATGAAGTATGCCTGATCCGATGTGGTTAGTCGTACTCGTCGTCATTCTAGCACTCATCTTTGATTTTACCAACGGGTGGAATGATTCGGCGAATGCGATCGCAACCGTCGTCGGCACACGGACGCTCTCGCCGCTCCAAGCCCTGATGTTGTCCGCCGTGTTGAACCTGGCCGGGGCGTTTTTCTCTACTGCTGTGGCCAAAGCGATCGGGAATGACATCGTTGATCCCAATGGCATTACATTATTGGTGATCGTCGCCACTTTGCTGGCGGCCATTTTGTGGAATACGGCGATGACACTGATGGGTTTGCCGATCAGCGCATCCCATGCTCTGATCGGGGCATTGGTCGGAGCGGCCATCGCATACAGCGGATGGGATGTACTGCGGGTCAAAGGGATCATCACCATCTTGATCGCCCTTCTGGTTTCCCCGTTGCTGGGAGGCGTGCTGGGATATGCCATCATGAAACTGATCCGCGGGGTGTTTGCGGAAACGTCGCCTTCCAAAGTGAAAAAATGGTTCCGCCCGCTGCAAATTGTATCGGCCTCGTTCATGTCGTTCAGTCACGGTACGTCGGATGCGCAAAAGGCGATGGGCATCATCACCCTCGCCTTGTTCACTAGCGGACATCTATCCAAAATGGAGGTGCCGACCTGGGTGATGGTAGCCGCCGGTTTGGCGATGGCGATCGGGACGGCGGCCGGTGGATGGCGCGTCATCCAGACGATGGGCGCTCGTCTGAGCCGATTGGAAACCCCTCACGGTTTTTCTGCAGAAACCGCTGCTGCACTGATTTTGACCACGGTGGCCAAAATCGGTGTTCCGGTCAGCTCCACGCATACGATCACCGGTTCCATCATCGGTGTGGGTGCAGCCGAACGCATCCGCAGTGTGCGTTGGGGCATCGCCGGCAAGATCCTCTACGCATGGGTATTGACCCTGCCAGGTACGGCCGTGATGGGCTTTATCCTGTATGAAATTCTGCGAGTGCTGGAACCGTAATCCGTGATACAAAAAACCGGTCAAGCGACCGGATGAGTCTATTGACAAACCCAGCGGAAAAACCGCTGGGTTTTGTATTGGGATTTAAGTGCGTCAATCTTTTAGGGGGGTACGTCAAGTGACCGGTTATTTGTTTTCTTTGGACAATGCGACAACGGTGGCGACGATGCAGATCCCGCCGATGGTCTGCCATAAGCCCATCGGTACATGCAGCCACACCACTGTGACAATCGCGGCGGCCAGCGGTTCGGCACAAGCTAAAAGGGAGGTTTCCGTCGGTGTGAGATAACGTAGACTGTCCAGATACCAATAGAATGCGAGCAACGTGCCGAAAATGACCACAAATCCGACAAGCAACCAAGCGTTACCTGTCCACACCTGTCCCGATGTCCGCCAAAGCGGGTGGACCAAGTTCATTCCCACACCGCCGATCAGCATCGCCCAGCCCACGATGACACCGGCCCCCCACCTGGTCAACAAACGGGCCGGATACAACGTGTAAAAAGCGGCGGTGACGGCGGATCCCAAACCCCAGACAACGGCGGAAAGAGAGATGGTCAACCCGTCCAACCGCCCATTGGTCACCAGCAATCCGGTTCCCACCAATGCGAGCACCACAGCGGAGATTTCCTTGCGCCCGGGAAGTTGCTGGTTGCGGAGCGCCACGTAGACGGTGACGAAAATGGGGCCTAAGTACTGCAAAAGGGTGGCAGTGGCGGCGTTACCTGCTTGGATTGCCTCAAAATAGGTATATTGCACACCTGCCATCCCCAAAACCGAAAAGATCAGCAGTTGGCGGCGTTCCGATTTTTGTTTCCAGATCTGCCACACCTTTTGTTTTTGCACGAAAGCGAAATACAAAAGCAGCAAAAAGCCAGAGAGGGACAACCGAAGGGAAACAAGCCAACCGGGTTGAAATCCCTGGTGCTGGAACAGCCATTGTGCCGCTGTCCCCGACAATCCCCAACAAGTGGCTCCGGCCAACACCATGGCGAATCCTTTGAGGCGGTGAAAGGAGGGAGGAACCGCCATTGTTGCAGACCGCATCGGACTCATCCTTTCCCGAAAGCCGTTTCCCTCCATTTTAATGGGTAAACAAAGAGTTGGAAATGGGTTTTTGGCATCCGGGTTGAGGCGTCTGATCCATGGGAAATGTTTTCAACTTGGTCATCAGACACCTTAAACGGCATCGAGAATGTATCCTTCCAACTCGTTCAGCATTTGCAATAAAGCGGCACGGATTTCAAATTCCTTGCGGGTTTTGGGAAGTGGCATGTCTTCGCAGGTTTCACGCAAGGCGCGGATCTCCTCCTGGATCCGGTGGAAATCATCCTCACCGGAACGCAATGCCGCAGACATTTTTCTGAGAATGGAGGCCAGCATCTTCCCCTGAACGATCACCTGATCCACACGGGAGACGAGAGCAAGCATGTGTTTGATGCGTTCATACTGCTTTTCTTTTATTTCAAAGTGATGAAACCGGAGGACGTCGTCCGAGGTGATATAGTTGTCTTCATGCAGGAGCGCTTCTTTTTTTCCTTGTTGAATCAGGTTGTGGATGGTGAGAATTTCTGCACCGTCCCACAGATAGTCCTTCTCCTCCAACGCACGGGCGAAATGATCGAACACGTCGGCGACCGTCATCTCCAATTGACGGTGGATGTTGAGGAGTCGTTCCTTGCGGCTCGGCATGTAGAGCCAGTTGATGGTGAGTGAAACGGTCATGCCAGTGAGGATCAACCAAATTTCATTCAATAAAATGTCCATATCCAGATGGCCGGCGGTATACACGTGGATGGTGACGACGGTGCCGAGTAACAAGCCGCGCTCGGTCCTGGTACGTACCAATATCGGAATCAGAAGCAGCAGGATCAAGCCGATGACGTAAACATGAAACCCCAGCAAACTGAACAGCAGGGTATCCACTGCCAGTGTCAACAATACGGCAATCGCCATTTTTCCGGCGGTGACCACCGTTTCTTTTCGCGTATTCTTCAATAGAAGAGCCGCGACGATCCCGGTGAATTCCGCCAATTTCAAATGCAGGGCATTGGCGATGTAAATGGCGAGCACCACGGCAACAACGGTTTTTGCTGTTCGGAATCCGATTCTCATGGTTGGCTCATCCTTTTCCGAAGTGACTAGAGCGTGTTTGGTAAATCCGTGTAGGAGCAAATGCTTTCCCGAGTGAGCGACTAACCAAGCCCGGCTGAGCGAAGACCCGGAAAGCGCAGGAATGAAATCGCGGGCAAGAAATGGGACAGGATTCGCCAGACTCGCTCCAAAAAACGAGAGCCGGTGGGCAAATTTCGGTAACCGGCTCCCATGTGAAAAGTATAGGCAAAGGATCCAAGCTGTTCAATGGGTTTCGTTCAGCGGTCCTTTACAATGATGTAGGTTGCTTTGACGGGTCCGTGTACGCCTACAACCAGGTTCATCTCAATGTCGGCGCTGTTGCTGGGTCCGGAGATAAAGTTGACACAAGACGGAATCGCTTCCCCTCGTTCGGATCGCTCGCGGATCATGCGAGCGGCTTGTGTCATGCGAGGCACTAGCGTGCTCAGGGGAACAATGGCGATAAAGTAACGGGGGAGAAGGCTGACGGATCGGCCTTTTCCTCCGCCGCTCATCAGGACGACTGTTCCCGACTCAGCCAGTGTGATGTCGCTGATCGAGATGCCCACATCGGCCTGTTCCGCGCGTTCAATATTGATTTTCCCTTTTTCAGGATTCCATATATGGACATCCAACCCATACGGATTGTCTTGGGTGGTAAACAGGGTGGACAACCCGAACTCGGCAAAACGCGGGTCATCCGAACAGATCACTGATTTTCCATCGTAAGAACGTATCGTTTCCAACAATACGTCAGGCAGAGATGATGATTCCGCTCGCCGAACATCCGTATGAATCATCTGACATTGATGCTCAAACACCGACAACAGTTCTTCCTGTGTCGCATCGGCGAGGGTTCGCCATTGTGGTCCGTGTTTCCAATGAGAGGGCCGCTTAACCGGTTCTGAGATACGGAGGCGCCCCAGTTTCCGGGCGATTCGATCCAGAAACGCCTCTCGGTTGTGAATCATGGCTGCTCACCTCGTTTGCGCCGATTTTCAAACCACTCACGGAAGGTTTCCCGTTTGGGGGAGGGCAGGTCACGAATCGATGTCCACGGTTGGAGGGGGCCCGGTCCTTGACGGATAACGCCATCCTCCTCCCAGGGGCGAAGAGCGGTTCGTGCCAGTTTGGTTCCCCACCGGTACAGGCGGGGCGATTCGAACACCATGCCAAATGCCTTCATCGCCAAACGTTCGCCGAGCGGCGATTGCCTTTCCTTCTCGGCCGTTTTTTGTCGGTGTTGGATCAACAGTTCGTGCAAAGGTATTTTCACCGGGCACGCTTCCGTACATGCAGCACACAAACTGGATGCGTAGGGCAGTTCCCGGTAGAGTTCCTCGTCGCCCAATAATGGTGAAAGTACGGCGCCGATCGGACCGGAGTAGATAGACCCGTAGGCTTGACCACCGATGTGGCGGTAGACGGGACAAACGTTGAGGCAGGCGCCGCAGCGGATGCATTGGAGCACGCTTTGGAATTCAGTGCCCAGGATGTCGGATCGCCCGTTGTCGATGATCACCAGGTGAAACTCTTCCGGTCCGTCCACCTCACCCGCCGCTCTGGGCCCGGTCAGGCAGTTGATGTAGCTGGTCAGTTTCTGGCCGACGGCACTCCGGCAGAGCAATCCCACCATCACCTCCAGCTCCTCCCAGGTTGGGACGATCCGCTCCATCCCCATCACCGCGATGTGGACGGGCGGCAGGGAGGTGACGAGTCGGCCGTTTCCCTCGTTGGTGACCAAACAGACGGTGCCTGATTCAGCGACAGCGAAGTTGCAGCCGGTGATCCCCACTTCCGCCGTCAAAAAGTCGGGACGAAGCTGCTGACGGACGAATGCGGTCATTTCTTCGGGCGCAGCGGAACCCGTATATCCCAGCTTTTCCGCGAACACCTGGCGAATCCGCTCCCGGTCCTTGTGTATGGAGGGTCCTACGATGTGGGAGGGGGGATCATTGTCGTCCACTTGCAGGATGTATTCCCCCAGATCCGTTTCCACCACCCGGCAACCGATCGCTTCCAGGGCGGTGTTCAGGCCGATCTCTTCCGTCACCATCGACTTCGATTTGACGATACGGTGGGCGTCTCGTTTTTGAACGACATCCCGGATGTAGGCGGTCGCTTCCTCCGCCGTTTGTGCGAAAAAGACATGACCTCCGAGTTCATGTACCCGGTCGCTCAGTTGTTTCAGGTAAAAATCCAGATGTTCCAGGGTGTGACGCCGAATTTCTTCACCTAGTTGCCGCCATTCTTCCCAGTCACCCAATTCCTCAGCTGCACGCAGGCGGCTTGTCCGCATGCGTTCCTGTGCGGCACGGACCGCGTTCCGCATAAATTGATCCCGAATTCCTTTATCCACTCGTCGGTAAAAAACGACGTCTCCAAATTGCATGCCCATTTATCTCCCCTCCTGCTCCAGACCGGACTGCAACACCTGTGCGATGTGCATGACCCTAATCGGTTTTCCCTGACGGCGAATCCGGCCATCCAAATGCATCAGACAACCGCAATCGGCTCCGATCAGGACTTCAGCGTTCGTTTCCTTGATATGCGATACTTTTTCGTCGGCCATCTGTTGGGAGATGGGCGCCATCTTCACGGAAAAGGTGCCGCCGAACCCGCAGCAGTCATGTGCGCAGGGAAGCTCGGTCAGCGACAGTCCCTTGACGTTGGACAACAGTTTCATCGGCGCATCTTTTACCCCGAGCAGGCGGGTCATGTGACAGGAACGGTGGTAGGTGGCTTTGACAGGGAGTGTAGCATCGACATCCTCCACTCGCAGGATTTCTACCAAAAATTGTGTCAATTCATAACCCTTTTCCGCCAATGCGCGGGCTTTTTCCTGCCACTCCCGTTCGTCTTCCTCGGAAAAGAGATGAACATACTCCTTCAACATGGCCGTGCAGGAGCCCGAAGGGGCCACCACATAATCGGCGTGGGCAAACGTCTCGATCATGTGGCGGGCGGCTTTTTTCGCCTCCCGATGAAATCCGCTGTTGAAAGCAGGCTGACCGCAACAAGTTTGTGCGACAGGGAAATCCACCTCGCAGCCGAGTCGTTCCAACAGTTCCACGGTGGCTCGTCCGACTTCGGGATAAAACACATCGGCCAAACACGTGATGAACAACGACACTTTCATGGGAACCCCACTCCTCTCCCTGTTCATCAGGTCATCAGATGACCTTGTGTATAAAGGTGATGTAAATGAATCGGGTGTCACTCCTGTTCCCCGATTCGGCCTGACAACAGCTGTTCCACTCCGTTGAGATGCTCCAGCATCCGGAGGCGTGCCTGCTCGGCGTCTTGGGCTGCAATCGCATCGTAAATGGCGCGATGTTCACGGTTCAATCGTTCGGCGATGGACCGTTCGGCAAAGAGACCTTCTTGCCGTGCTTCCTGCATGGCAGTGACGATCATTTCCGAGACGCTGTTCAGCAGGTTGACCAGCATGTTGTTTCGTGCCGCTTGGGCGATTGCCAGATGAAAGGACCAGTCTAGTTGTTCACCTCGGGCATGATCGTATGCATACTGTTCCATCTGGTCCAGAATGTACTGGAATCGCTCAAGGTCTTCCTCCGTCCGGCGACGGGCGGCAAACATGGCAGAACCGGTTTCCAGCAGCCGACGGATTTCAAACAGTTGGCGTACGTCTTCGGGGCTCATCAAAAGGGCATGAGACAAAGTGGAGGACAAAGTGCGCGGATCGTACTGCCGCACATAGGTTCCTTCTCCTTGCTTCATTTCGATCAGCCCCATGGCCTTGAGAGCGCTCAGCGCTTCTCGGATCGCCGAACGGCTGACTCGAAAGGATTCGGCCAGCTGTTCGACCGAAGCCAACTTGTCTCCGGGTTTGAGCGACCCATTCTTGATTTGTTGGATCAACTGATCCGCCACTTGTTCGTAGATCTTTTTCTTGTGTATCTGTTGATACATGGTCTCCACTCCTGATGACACCATCGGATACACTTGAGAGCCTGTCTGATTTTCTCCCTGTCTGCATGCTATTCCTTACGGAGAAAATCTCTGTGCGGGAAAAAACTGCCACCACCGTTGCATTGTTGGCTGGAATGTCGCGTTCATGAAAGCGCAGAAATGGAATCGCGGGCAACTTCCTCTAAGCGAAGCGTACTATGTCCGCGTCCTTCGCTCCGGGGCGGAGCGGCCATGACTTGATTGCAGGGCGCAAGGAAGGGACCGGGAAAGCATTTTGACGGTATTCACCAGACAGCTATATTGGCCGAGTGACCATTCTCCCTTTCACTGCTGTTTCGCATCACTTAAAAGTTACTCACGGGAAAATGGTCACCCTTTCATCGGTCACAGTTTGGCACCGAATATCGGCCTTGACTTGTCATTTCTTCTGCAATTGAGAACGCGACGGCGGGCCGAAACTTTGCTCTGACGGTATGGGGTTGGTCACCTTTTCCCGAAGGATGCGGTCAATGCGTGCCAGATCTTCCGCGGTCAGCTCCCATCCCGTCACGCCATCCGCTTCTTTCAGTTGTTCCGGACGACGGGCTCCCCACAGTGCAACCGATACGCCCGTTTGTTGCAAAACCCAGCGTACAGCCAACTGCGTGACGGTTTTTCCTTTTTCCTCGGCCAGTTTTTTCAGCTCTTCAACGGCTGACAAATACTGACGGAAATGCTCTCCTTGAAACATGGGGCTGCGATGACGAAAGTCGTTTTGCGGAAATATGGTGTCTGGCGTAAATTTACCCGTCAGCAGCCCGTGTGCCAGCGTTCCCCAGGTCAGAGTGCCGATTTGGTGCTCCGCGCAGTAACGGAAGGTGGTGTCGAGCTCTTCCGTCTGGAACAGGTTCAAACGCGGCTGGTTGCTATGTAGTGGCGCCGCTTGCCGCCAAACGTCCATTTGCTCTGGCGAATAGTTGCTGACACCGATCGCACGGATTTTGCCGTCTTGATACAACCGGTGCAATGCTTCGGCTGTTTCCTCGATCGGCACTTCGGGATCAGGCCAATGCACCTGATACAAATCGATATAGTCCGTACGTAGCCGGCGCAGGCTGTCCTCCACTTCCCGGAAAACGCGATCGCGGGATGAATTGCGCCAAACTCGCCCTTGATCGTTCCACTCCAAACCGACTTTGGTGGCGATGATCACCCGATCCCGTCCGTGTTCGGCCACGGCCTCACCGACAATCTCTTCCGACAGCCCCATTCCGTATACAGGGGCGGTGTCGATCAAGTTGATCCCTTGATCCAAGGCATAGCGGATCGCCCGAACCGCTTGGGCACGATCCGTACCTCCCCACCCCCAACCGCCGATCGCCCAGGTTCCCAGGCCGATCCGCGACACGTTCAAATCGGATGTACCGAGTCGGATATATTCCATTTTATGACCTCCCGTTACCGGATTACTTCTATTGTCTTTGATTGAATATCCGAACGTCAAGGATGGCAGCGCTTTCAATGCCTAATATTTTCCTTCCCTAGTTTCATTGCGGGTTTGGCCGTTTTACATCCCCGTGATATAGTTAAAAAGGGAACAAATGTGTTCCGTTACGGAAGGAGAGGGTGGGATTGACCTTTTTGGATGTCGCTGTGGAAGCTGCCCGCCGCGCGGGTGATTTGATCCGTGAAAAGGCGTACCAAACGAAACAAGTGAAACAGAAAACGTCCGCTTCCGATTTGGTCACCGAAGTGGACCAACGTTCGGAAGAGATCATTCGGGACATCATTTTGCGTCATTTTCCCGACCACGCTATCCTGGGAGAAGAAGGGGTGGCCGCGGGAGATAAAACCGTAGAGGAAGTATGGGAAGAAAGCCGGCAACATGAATATGTCTGGATCGTCGATCCCATCGACGGCACCAGCAATTTCGTGCATGGATTTCCCTTTTTCTGCGTATCCATCGCGTTGGCGAAAAATGGAGAATTGATCACCGGCGTCATCTATGAACCGATGCGGGACGAGTTGTTCACCGCGGAAAAAGGGAAGGGAGCGTACCTGAACGGACAGCCGATCCGGGTCTCGGGTGAGGAGACACTGGCCGAAAGCTTGATGGCGACAGGCTTTTCGTATGGGCAGAGAAGAGTCCAGCAGCAGTTGCGCACATTGATGCGGACGGCTCCACGCTTTCGGAGTCTCCGAAACGGGGGTGCCGCGGCTTTGCATTTGGCGTATATTGCCGCGGGCAGACTGACGGGTTATTGGGAGTTGGGTCTCAATCCGTGGGATCTGGCGGCGGGTGTCTTGCTGGTGAAAGAAGCAGGAGGCGAAGTGACCGACACCTGGGGAAGGCCGTTTGATCTGACGGTGCGGAACACGTTGGCCACCAACGGAAAAGTGCACCGGGAAATGGTGGAGCTGTTGCGGGAATCACAGGCTGACGTAACGTGACGTTACATAACGGAAATGCCGATAACAGGGAGGCGGAACAATGACGATTGATTGGCAGAAGGAAGTGGAATCGCGGAAAGACGAGTTGCTGGAAAAACTGAACGCGTTTTTGTCCATTGAAAGTGTTTTGGACCCGGATACTGCAGGTGAAGGTGCCCCGTTCGGTAAAGGGATCCACCAAGCGTTGACCTATATGTTGGAGCTAGGGAAAGAAAACGGGTTTACCGTCAAAAATTTGGACGGTTACGCCGGACATATCGAGTACGGTGAGGGAGAAGAGATAATCGGCGTTTTGTCCCATGTGGATGTAGTGCCGGCGGGGGACGGCTGGACCACGCCGCCGTTTTCGCCCGATATTCGTGACGGCAAATTGTACGCCCGCGGGGCGATTGACGACAAGGGACCGACGATGGCCGCGTTTTTTGCATTGAAGATCGTGAAAGAATTGGGCCTCCCGCTGTCCAAAAAAGTGCGCCTGATCCTGGGGACCGACGAGGAAACCTACTGGCGTTGCATGGATCACTATTTCAAACACGAGCCGATGCCGGTGATGGGCTTTACACCCGATGCCGATTTCCCCTTGATCGTGGCGGAAAAAGGCTTCCTCGACATTTCCTTGCGCGGCGAAGTACCGTCCGGCGAACCCGCCGCTGACGGGGAAGATACATGGACGCTGGCTTCCTTTACCGCCGGGCAACGGGTGAACATGGTGCCCGATCTGGCCAAGGCCAAATTAGTGGGCGAAGGCGATGTGTTTGGCCTGAAGGAGCAGTATCAGGAGTTTCTGCTCAGCCGCCGCATCCGGGGCTATGCCGAGGAAGCGGATGACCACCTGATGCTGGTGCTGGAGGGAGTTTCACACCACGGTTCCGAGCCGGACAAGGGATTGAACGCCGCGCTGGAACTGATCCGGTTCCTGAAGGAAAAAGTACAGTTGGATGCGGACGGTCAGCGTTATGTAGATTTCGCCCATCGTTATCTGGTGGACAGCTTTTTCGGTGAAAAGATGGGACTGGCTCAGTCTGACGATATCGTGGGCAAATTGACGGTCAACGCCGGCGTGTTCCACTACGAACGGGAGCTGTCACATCTGGTACGGATCAACGTGCGGTACCCCATTTCCGGGGATCATGAAGCGATTTTGCGGAAGATCGATGAACTGGCCCGGCCCTACGGGTTGCGTGTCGAGGATGTGGATCACAAAGCGGCCCATGCTGTGGACAAAAACCACGAGCTGGTGCGCACGCTCTCCCGGGTGTATGAGGAGCAAACCGGGCAAAAAGCCGAATTGCTCGCCATCGGCGGCGGTACCTACGCCCGGGCATTGGACGTCGGCGTGGCGTTTGGTCCGCTGTTCCCGGGACGCGAAGAGACGGCGCATCAGAAGGATGAGCACATCGTGGTGGACAATCTGTTGAAAGCGACGGCCATTTACGCGCAGGCGATTTACGAGTTGGCGAAGTGAATTGGGAAAAAAGACATGTTATCACAACCCAGTGGGTCATCCGCTGGGTTTTTTTATTGTTGGAGCCTCAAAACTCGTCCACCTTGGAATTTGTGATCGTGATGGCACGGCGATTCTCTTGGCCGACGTGTTGTACTCGGTGCTGAGCATAAATGAATGATGTTGCTGGTATAATCAAAGAGAAAGTCATGCAGGCACTGAACGGGCAGAGCACCGGGGTGAATTTCGCCGGGGGGAGTTCACCCAATGAACCGGTGCCGAAAAAGCCGAAACCCAGTCATCCAAACAAGCCGGCGCATCCCGCTCCTTCTCCTGCCAATAACGGGGGTAACCCTGTTGTCGAGGGCTAAGACCGCCGGACATGTGGTTCTGGACTTTATTGGCTACTATGACGCCAAGGCAGCCCTGACCGGTGTGGATGAAAACGGGAACATGGGGAGAGCGGCTTGTGTGCGGTGCCATGGCATTCTCATCTCCAAGCCCGTAAAAGGGGTCAAGATAGCCGCCAAATACGGGGATGACGTCCTCCGTTACGGCAAGGGGTATGTAGACTACCTGGCCCGCAAATCGGAGAAGGTGGCGTGCGGGTGTCCGAATGGGATTAATCAAGCAGGAAAAGCAGTACTGAGTGTAGAGGATCTCATGAAAAAAGGAAAACCGGGCAGAAAGACAATGGGTAAGTCAAAACAAATCTTGGATCAAATGATTCTTGTATGCATCCAATAGTCGATCTTCTTCCCGCCTAAATGGGATAACGTTCACGAAAATCCCCTCCCCAAAAAATTCTGTTACGAGTTTTTCGCGGTCATTTTGGGATTGAAGGTGTTCTGAATCTGCATTCTTTCGTTTTTATTATATTCGAACTCGTAACAGAAAGTACATTCTGTTACGAGTTTTACAAGAGGATTGGCTTTACCGAACCCTGGTTTCCCCAAGTACGGAAAACCTCCGTTCATATTTTCTGCTACCATGACTCTACTTGCCAATAGTCTCATGCCATTTTAAAATATTCAAAAATAATCACCAAACATCGGGAAAGGATCTTGCTCATGCTTCAACTTAATGAGGGGTGGAAACATGAAAAAACAATGGAACGTAGGTATTTTTTTGTTCAACGGTGTAGATATAATTGACTTTTCAGGCCCTTATGAAGTTCTTTCGTATACAGCTTATGATAAGGATGGTCTCCGGAAACTTCTTATGGGAACAGCATCTATGCAGGACAGACCTTTCGTAACATTTACCGTTTCCGAAACCGGAAGTATGATTACTACTAACAATGGAATGAAGGTTCAACCCGATTACGGTTTTCACGATGCTCCATCCATTGATATTCTCCTTATCCCTGGAGCGCCGTTGATCCCCCTTAAAAAGGCATTAGAAAGTCAAACGGCTCTTCAGTGGATTCGTAAACAATATGATCAAGTAGATCTTATTGCATCCATTTGTTCCGGTGCTTTCTTTCTTGCCCAAGCTGGTTTGTTGAAAGGAAAAAAGGCTACCACTCATCACGCGGTTTGTGATTATTTCGAGCAACTGTTTCCTGAAGTAGAGGTCCAACAAGGTGTAAGATTTGTTGATGAAGGAAATATCGTTACTTCCGGTGGTGTGACTTCGGGGATCAACATGACTCTTTATCTTGTTGAACGTTTCCTTGGAAAAGAAAATGCTCAAACTGTAGCCCGTACAATTGAATTTGACACCAAAGTGCAGTGTTAAACTATTAGCGTACCGGTCCATATGTAGGGGAGCTAAGGTAACAATAACCAAAAAATGGTCTTCATTTTTTAAAAAGTTCGGCACTCAAGCCGTATCTAATATACACCAGCGCCGTTAAGGCGCTTTTTTTGTTGCGAAGTCCTCTCTCGGTTCCAGATCGGAAACAAAACGATCGATCCATCATGGGATTTGTCTATCCGTACTATCTTGGGCACCAGTCTGTTCATTTGGTTGTTACCTTAGCGGACATTGAGGGGTGGTTTTTTTCGGGGAGGTGATGTCCGCTAATAACATTTAGCGGATGGGAGCGTCTAGAGAAGTTCCAAAATAAAAATAAAATTAGGAACAACCGTAAAAATGAATACTGATGTCGATTTTCTTGTGTTATATTGAATGAAAATGAAGACAAAATGGAGGGATAATTCAATGTTTAAAGAATCTGGCTCCCTTCTTTAAAGAGGGTTGTACCAATAGTGGCGAAGTGGCATAGGTATGATGCCTAGGTTCCTCTGGACGAACGGCACGCGTTATGTGTTCTCCCTCAAAAGCAACCCGGTTAGGCCAGACGATCCCCCCGGGTTGTTTCTGTTTTACGGGAAAAAAGACCCTCATAGAGCGAATCTGAGGAATCTCTCAGCGTTTTTTTTTATTGTCTAGATAAAATCCCCACCCAGTTCGCTCCTTCTTTTCTAACGGAATGGTATCCGGACCGAAGCGGTTTTAAACCAAAAATAGATAGAAAAGGACACACCTGATATAAACAAGAATACAGCGGTGAAGAGGTTTAGGGGTGCACGTAGATCCTCAATTCCAATTGAGCGTATAAACATCTCAATATATCCCAAGATGCTAGCCACAAGCAAGCTAACTCCAATATAATAGACGAGTTTATTGGTTTTCCATTTGACACAATAGCAAGCCAATAGGTAAAAAGGACAGTGTATAAAAACAAAGTAAAAACCTGAACCAATAAGGAAAGGAGCCATTATATACGGGATCGAATGTACTGCTCTAGAAGAGCCTTAGTTAGGATTTCTGTTCTTGAAAAGTACCTTAATCCCTCTATATGGATACGCGAAGAGGTACCCGAATTGGAACAAAAAGAGTTGATTGATTTGTTAGTCGGTAAATAGATTAAACGGCAGAAATACCTGGCCACCCTTAGAGGATATCTGTCAGTCGTCGTCTGTCAGGCGATCTTCTCCAGTGTTTTTTCAGACATCACGTACCCAAACCGGTGCCGAAGATCGTGGGCACTGAACCCTTCCAATCTGGCCACCACATAACGCTGGCCAATGTAATGATGGGGCGAAGTTAACCGCATTCCTTCTCCTGAGGTGGAAGGGCATCTAGGAGAAGAGCGTTCAAAGGCCCACACCGAAGCGCGGGCAAACACCGCATGCCGTTATCGTGCCGAGCGATACGGATGGAAGCGAGGCGACCTTGTAGACTGGTCACAGGTGCCAGTGTTGCTTGGGTGGTTAGCCCAACAGACAAAGCCGTATCGATCAGCGGAATTTTTTACTTGGTCTCTAGATATTATGTTATCTTTCTTATTTCGACAAAAAAAGACTGATGACCTGCAAGCTTTGTTAGCAGTCTCAGGCCCAGCAAATGCTGGGCCTTTTTGATTGAGCATGATTTTGAGGTTTGTGTTCATAGTTGACGATATTTGGATTCATAATGGCCGATTTCTGATCATAGGTACTTTGCACTAAATTCGTTTGTTCGTTCGAATATATTAACATGGGGAGAAATGCGCGTTATTATGCGGACATCTTGGTTTCTGATGTGGATTTTATTACTACCTAAGAACTATCAAAAACCGTCGATTTTATATCGACTTTTACAACCTCGAACCTATTTATCGTTTTTATCTATCTTATCTTTTCGGAGGTGCAACATAACTTATCCTATTGGTTCTTGTGTACATGGGGGAGAGTGGTTGGTCAAGACATTCGTCCCAGCCGAGGACAATTGTGTAGGAATAGGGAGGAAGACACAATTGAATACTGTATCATTGAGCCGAGCGGCAAGTCGCAAAAGGGTCACCAATGTCTCAGTGTGGAAAAAAACGTTGATTTGGGGTATCTTTCTCACTTGCGTCGTTTTAATGCTCCATGTCAACACCTGGGCCGAGAAGACGGTGGACTTTTATGTAGGAATGTTCACATCTATCACTTTCGCCTATTTCCTTTTAAAGATGGTGGTGTCCTTCTGGTACAAACCCGACATCCGAGAGCCATACCCGGGGATTAAGGTGTCTGTGGTCATCCCGAGCTTCAACGAAAACCCCGACTCGGTTCTCAAGACGATCGAGTGCCTTATCGACCAAGACTATCCGGTGGCCGAGATCATTTTTGTGGACGATGGGAGCGACGATCCAAGTGCCTACGAAGCAGTGAAACGGTTGGCCGAAGAGGTCAATGGAGCCCGGTTGGAGGCGGCTGCGGCTTTGGAGATGGGGGGAGCTCGATATCATTGGGCGAAGGACTTGCCCGAGATCGTAGTACATCGTTTTGACAAAAACCAAGGCAAACGGGCGGCGCAGTTGTGGGGGTTCAAGCGATCCACTGGAGACTTTCTGATGATCGTGGACTCCGATGGATACATCTATCCCGATGCGATTCGAGAATTACTCAAACCGTTTCATGATCCAGAAGTCACGGCGGTTTGCGGTCACATCAACGCCCGGAATCGGGACTACAACTTTGTCACACGTCTCCAAGACCTACTTTATAAAAGTGCTTTTCGCGTCGGTCGTGCGGCTATGTCCGTAACCAATGCCGTCTTGGTGTGTTCCGGGGCTTTGTCGATGTTTCGGCGGGATGTGGTGATGAATAATCTTCACCATTTCCGGGATCAAAAGTTCTTAGGTCGGAAGATCGTGGCCGGTGACGATCGGCGACTCACTACTATCGCGCTTTATGAGGGCAAGGTAAAGTATCAATCAACGGCTCGATGCATCACGGATGTCCCCACAACGATTAGTCAATTCTTCAAACAACAAGTTCGGTGGGGAAAATCGGTCTACGTCGAGACGCCATTCACGATACCGGTGGCCCTCAAAAAACCTTTTTTGATGTTGTGGTTTATCGGTGAGAGCTTTTTGTGGGCGATCTACGGCACGTCGGTGATTGTTACCTTCACGACGGCTCCCACTACTACGTTACCGTTACTGGTGATCTATTCTTTGGGTTATTTGACGCTATCCGCTCTTATGCGGAACGTCTACTATGTTTTGAAACATCCTTTACTCTATCTACTCTCCCCGGTCTTTGGTCTTGTTCATTCTTTTCTTCTATATCCTATCAGGATATATGCACTTTTGACGCTTCGGGGCACAGGATGGGGAACTCGATGAAATTTGTGAACAATACGAATTAAATTGTTGGAAGGAGTAGAGAGAGTGAAAAAGGTACATGGGCGATTTCCGGTATTTTTGAGCTAAGCGATACTAATCTCATCTAGTAGAATTAGCGTTGGACAAATTCTTCCTTTCTAGTAAAATATAGATCGTTGGTTATAATAATTTCCTATGTTGTTTGGTGACGGTAGAGAGAGTAAGTCACAGCCCGGCGCGTTCGGTACGCGAAGTGAAGGATCTGTCGTTATTCCCTTTTTAGTGTGAAAAACCAGGTGAAAGGGGATGAATGGATGGATGAATTACGACGGAGCAGCCCCAAGCGGCCTCTACGTTCTCATTCGTCACAGTTTGAAGAAACGCCGGCGCTCTCGCGTTTGGCATCCAATGCTAGTAGTAGGAGCCAGGGTGGCGGAGGAAAATCAAGGAATCATCGGTTTTTAAAATGGCTTGGGCTTGTATTGTTATTTATCATAGCGAGTGGGCTACTGATAATCCGTGGATATTCTGCATTCAAGGCTTATGCAACCACGGTCAATTGGAAGGATTTGCAGAACCAGGATACAGTGTCCACTCTCTATGATCAAACAGGTCAGAAAGTAATGAAGTTGGTAGCTACGGACAAGGAATATGTTACATATGATGAAATGATTAAGCATAATCCGGATCTCCCTAAAGCATTTGTCAAGGTGGAGGACGTCCGCTTTTACCAACACCATGGGGTGGACTGGTTCGGTTTGGGACGGGCCATCGTCAAAAACATCATCACCATGCGTAAAGGTGAAGGTGGTGGAACTATCACGATGCAGGTGGCCCGTAATATCATCCTGAAAAACCGAGAGAAAACCTATTCCCGGAAATTGAAAGAGATGGCCACGGCGATGGCCATTGAAGACAAATTTAAGAAAAATCTAATCCTGGAATCGTATTTGAACAACATTTATTTTGGCAACGGCATCAAAGGCGTAGCGATGGCCGCCAAGGTGTATTTCGGAAAAGACATCACGAAACAAAAGTTGGAACCACAGGAAATCGCTTTGCTGGCCGGATTGCCGAAAGCGCCGGAGGGATACAATCCGATTCTCCATCCGGATAAGGCGTTGGAACGGCGAAACATCGTGTTGATGAAGATGGCGGAAGACGAAAATCTGCCGCCGATCATTCCACCGTCCGAGTTAAATAAATACAAGCAAAAACCGCTGGGGGTCGATGTTGAGACATATAGAGAGCACAAACGTAAGATCAGGCAGTATGATGCTTACAAGGAGTATGTGATCCGGGAACTAAAGGAACGGTATAACATTAGTGAGGCCGATCTAGCTACCCAGAATTACAATATTTACACTGGATTGAATCCGGCAGCGCAGGCGGCTGTGGAGAAAGCGATCAAAGACGATAGTCTGTATCAGGGTCACAAGAACTTAGATGGTGGTGCGACAATGATCAATCCGAAAAACGGATTGATTGAGGCGATCGCTGGTGGACGATTCTACAAACCGACGTTCGTAATCCGTTCTCTTGAACCTCACCAACCAGGATCGTCAATCAAACCGATCACCGTTTATGCACCGGCGATTGAATTGAATGACGATATAAACGAATATGCAATGATACCGGATGAGCCGAAATCGTATGGAGGCTGGATACCGAAAAACTATGAGAAGAAATACTACGGTCTCGTGCCGATGCGAGATGTCGTGGCCACGTCGATGAATGCAGCGACTGTTTGGATACTGAATAACAAAGTCGGGTTGAAAAACGCGTTGAAGTTCGGTAGGAAAGCAGGTCTACCACTGAAAAATGGGGATAAAGGTTTGTCCATGCTAGCATTGGGTGGATTGACTGATGGCGTAACCACGGTGCAGATGGCACAAGCCTACACCGCATTGGCCAACAACGGTGTGATGAACGAGGCCCATGCCGTCGAAAAAGTGGTAGACACAGAAGGCAATGTGTTGGAACCGATAAAAAAATTGAAAAAGGGCCGGAAAGTATACTCGCGCAAGACCGCTTGGTATACCACTCGAATGTTGTTGTCTGTCGTCTCCGGAAAAGGGGTTCGACACGGATACACCGGGAAATTTGCAAGGCTGGACAACGGTCAACCGGTGGCTGGAAAAACAGGAACGACGCAAAACGGTAAAGATGCCTGGTTTGTGGGTTACACGCCTAAGCATGTATTGGCCGTGACCATATTCAATCCCCCGTTTGGGGAAAAGGTGGAGCTGTCCGGTGGGAAATATCCAGCGAAAATGTTTAAGGCCATCATGGAAGAAACCATGGAAGGCAACAATGAGCCCATCACGCAGTTTGAGAAACCGCAGGGCGTGCCGGACCCGACACCGTCGATTCAGTTGTTGCCTATCAGTGTGACTGCGCAGTACGATCAAACGTCACACTCTGTACATCTAAGCTGGAACGCCCAAAACAATCCACGTGTCAAATACCGCGTGGAACGCTCCGAGGATCAGGTTCACTGGCAACCGTTGAGTGAGGTTCAAGGCGGTTCGTATACGGATACCAGCATTCAAGTGCTAAAGTCAAAAACCTATTACTACAGAGTGGTTGTTATCGACACGAAAACCCACTATGAACTGATGTCCAACGTAGTGAAAGTACAAGTGACGGCGAACCAACCGCAGACCTCAGCAGAACAGAAACAGGGTAACCCTCAGGACAATAACCAAGGCGATCTACAGGCTAATCCGCAAGACATTGACCAATCTCAGGGCACCGGTGGCTTCCTGGGCGGTCAAGGAAACCAGGTCGAAACGGCCACGGGCGGTGCCGCCAGCGGAACGGACCGTGGAACCGATACAAGCACTGCTGGTGGAACGGACCAAGGTGGAACCGATACAAGCACTGCTGGTGGAACGGACCAAGGTGGAACAGATCAAGGGACTGATACCAGCACCGATCAGGGTGGACAAGGCGGTCCCAGCGGTAACGGTGTCGGTAATGGTGTCTCACAATGAGGGCGAACATTCCTTCCATTTATATTACCTTAGGATCTCGACAAAAAAGACTGATGACACAGGTCAGCAGTGAAGCGATTGACAAGGCTGTTGAACTCATCAGCGAAGAAGCAATTTATATGCTGGCGTTACCCCTAACAAGTTTGGCCAAGATATGGAGTAAAACGACATCCGGCTGTCTGGCGTCAAGGGTCACTCACGGTCACTCACATAGTGGCCAAGGGCTAAGGGCTCCTGTCACCGCTCGTCACTACAAATGCATTTGTAGTATAATAATATCTCTACTTTAGCCGGCGAATTTGCCGGCGAAAGGAATGAGTTTATAGGATGAAGCCTGTAAACCCTTCCGCTTGGACACGGATGAGACCATGTGAGACAGCAATCCAAGCCGGGCTACGATTTGGTGACAGAGGGACGCACACGAGCCGCACGATCATGCTTCGTGAACTCCGCGACCTGCTGGCTGTCGTACCCGAGTTTGCTTCTCGCGAGGATTACGCATCTGCTATCATCGAAGACAACGTACTAGGCAAGCAGACAGTATCGAACCGGCGGCTCACCAATCAACGTCTGGGCGAACTTTACGGTCTTGACCCTCAGATTCCCATCTTCCGTGTGCTCCGTCGCCTTTGGGAGATGGATGAAGCAGGGCGACCGCTTTTGGCACTTTTATGCGCATTGGGGCGTGATCCCCTTTTACGGGCAACTGCTCCAACCATCCTCTCACTTAAAGCGGGCGAGGAGCTTGTCCGATTAACCTTTGTGGAAGCAATCAAGCAGTACACAGGAGATCGACTCAATGAATCGATTCTGGACAAAGTCGCTCGTAATGCAGGTAGCTCATGGACGCAATCGGGTCACCTTGAGGGACGTGTAAGGAAAATCAGGAAGCAAGTGGAACCAACACCTGGTGCAGTGGCGTTTGCCTTGTGGCTAGGATCCCTTTATTCACTTTCCGGTGAAGAATTGCTGTTAACTCCTTGGACAAGCGTGTTTGATCGAACCCCGGAAATACTCCTTGACACAGTTCTTCGAGCGAAGCAAATGCGGCTTCTCCACGCTCGAGTCGGAGGCGGTGTTGTGGAGATTGATCCTATTGCCGTGGATCCGGATGCTGAGGTGCGTTAACGATGGGTAAAATCGAAGATCTCGCGACGTTTTATGAGCGATACATGGGTGTACCATGGCAACGAACGATTGCCGGTGCCCAACGTGTGGTCATAGTGGTTTACGATAAGGAACTTGAGAGAGCCTTCCGTGCGAGAAAAGGCGAATTTGAGCAGCGAACTCGGGAGACCGGTCACGGATGGGCGGAATTTGACTGTACGCGGTGCTTTGCAGAATGGATGGCAGCGGATGAGTATCGGGAGGAATATTTTGAGTACCCAAGTGACTTAACTCTAAAGTTGGAAAGCGAGTTCAACGAATACGTGGCAGCCTCTCTTCGCGAACTGTTGTGTTCCTGCGATGAGAACACAGTTGTGGCAGTAACGGGGGTTGCAAGTCTTTACGGCTTTACGAGGCTGTCCGATCTTGTGCGAGCGGTTGAACCTGACATTAAGGGCAGACTAGTCATATTCTTCCCCGGTACGAAGGATGGCAACAACTACAGGCTTCTCGATGCCCGTGACGGTTGGAACTACCTTGCTCACAGTATAACCCTACATAGTTCCGGAGGTGCCTTATGAAGATTTTTGAGGCGTTGGATCGTGACCCTCGGACGAGTTCACTTGCAAATGGCGGTCAAGCGCGCATTATGGATGAGCCAGATGAACTAAAAATCCGTGAACTTCGCGCAGAACTCGAAACCTTCGTATGCGATGGTCAGTATGGAAATGCCATCGAGCGCATCCTTCAAAGCTATTTGACCCAATTGGACCGGCCTCGGCAGCATGCAGCCTGGGTGAGTGGATTCTTCGGCAGTGGTAAATCTCACCTGCTGAAAATGCTCGGTCACCTGTGGGTGGATACTCCATTCGAAGATGGATCAACCGCACGCTCTCTCGTTCCCCAACTCCCTGATGAGATCGTTGCTTTGTTCCGTGAGCTGGATACGCAGGTTGCCCGAAGTGGAAAGCCAGCCATCGCTGCAGCCGGGACCATGCCGTCCGGCAGTGGAGATCGTGTTCGGCTCACGGTTCTTTCAATAATTCTTCGTGCATGCGGTTTACCCGATCAATATTCACAGGCGCAATTTTGTTTTTGGCTGCGTGACCAAGGGTACCTTGAGCAGGTGCGCTCTACCGTTGAAGCTGCCGGTAAGGACTGGTTTAAGGAACTCAACAATATGTATGTCAGCCGATTGATCGCACAAGCTGTTTTGGCCTGCGATCCCAACTTTGCCGAAGATGAGCGTGGAGCGCGACAGGTTCTCCGGGTGCAGTTTCCAAACCCTACAACGGATATTTCCACCGCCGAGTTTATCGAGGCTGCACGTAAGGCGCTCGCGCCCGATGGGGAGCTACCACTGACGGTTCTCATACTTGATGAGGTCCAGCAGTACATTGGCGATTCCACGGATCGCGCGGTGATATTTACTGAGATTGCCGAGGCGATCCAGACGCAGATGGACAGTCGAGTCATGCTTGTGGCGTCGGGTCAGTCAGCACTCTCAGCAACACCATTGCTTCAGAGACTGCGCGATCGCTTTCGTATCAATGTCCAACTGTCAGACACAGACGTCGAAACGGTTACACGAAAAGTTTTGCTCCGTAAAAAGCCAAGTGCGATCGACCATATTCGTAACGCCCTCGAGCGAAACGCCGGCGAAATTTCGAAGCATTTGCAAGGGACCCGCTTGGCGGAACGATCAGAGGATCGGCAAATTATTGTCGAGGATTATCCCCTGCTACCGACTCGGCGCCGCTTCTGGGAGGAGTGTTTTCGGGCGGTCGATGCTGCCGGCAGCCAGAGTCAATTGCGGTCACAGCTTCGGATTCTGAGTGATGCGTTAAAAGATATCGCTGAATCCGATCTCGGAACAGTCATTCCCGCCGATAAACTATTTGAGGCAATTGCCCCCGACCTTGTAAGCACCGGAGTTCTTCTGAACGAGATTTACACAAGAATTCAGGAGCTCGATGACGGCAGCGATGAAGGCCGGATGAAGAAACGGCTTTGTGGACTCATCTTTCTGATTAACAAGCTTCCGCGTGAAGCGGGTGTCGATGTCGGCGTTCGAGCGACAGCAAAGATACTTGCTGATCTGTTGGTCGAAGATCTGGATGCTGATTCCGGTCCGTTACGCAAAACAGTTGAAACACTTCTGGAATCTCTTGTCAATGACGGCATGCTCATGAAAGTTGGCGATGAATACCGGATCCAGACGACTGAAGGCGCGGAGTGGGATCGTGCTTTTCGGGAAAGAGTTGCAGCCTGTCGGCAAAAGGAAGTGGAGATTGAATCCAAGCGCGATCAGCTTTTGGCGAGCGCAGTTCAACAGATCGTGAGCAAGATTCGTTTAGTGCATGGGGAATCCAAAATTCGCAGGACGTTAACGTTACATGCCCGTGTGGATGAACCCCCGGCTACCGGCGATCAGATTGTCGTGTGGATGCGGGATGGCTGGTCGACAAGCCAAAAGGATGTGGAAAATGAGGCACGTCGTCGTGGGCAGGAAGATCCTGTTATCCACATTTTCATACCCCGTTCTTTTGCCGATGACCTCCGGACTCGAATTATCGAAGTCGAGGCCGCTCAACAGGTGCTCAACTCCAAGGGTGTTCCCAGCACCCCGGAGGGTAGAGAAGCACGTGAAAGTATGGATAGTCGACTCAAGACGGCTCAATCGGCTCGTGATGAACTGATCCGTGAGGTGGTTACGTCCGCCAAAGTGTTCCAAGGCGGTGGCAACGAGATATTTGGTGATTCACTTGAGTCCAAGATCCAAACTGCCGCTCAAGCTTCTATGGCCCGGCTTTTCCCGCGCTTTGCAGAGGGTGATCACCGGGCTTGGGAAACCGCGTTGAAACGGGCACGTGAGGGGTCTGACCAACCCTTTAGCATAGTGGATTGGAGCGGTTCAACAGAAGACCATCCGGTGGCAAGGCAAGTATTAGCTATTGTGGGCAATGGTGCCAAGGGTAGTGACGTGCGGAAGACTCTGAAGGGAGCACCTTACGGTTGGCCTCAGGATGCCATTGATGCGGCTTTAGTGGCGTTACACCGTGCTGGTGTACTTCGTGCCACACTGAACGGAAAACCTGTGCTTCCGGGTCAGCTTGATCAGAACCGTATTTCCAGTGCCGAATTTCGCCCAGAGAAGGTCCGTCTCGGGACTATGGACAAGATCGCACTGCGTAGTCTCTACCAAAAAGCAGGAGTGTCCGTGAAATCTGGGGAAGAAGAGCTCAAAGCCAACCAGTTCTTGGACACACTTCTGGAACTCGCCAGAGCCGCAGGAGGAGATCCGCCTCTGCCGGACCGACCGGATACATCGAAGATTGAGGAGTTGAAACGTCTTACTGGAACAGAGCAGCTTGGGGCAATCCTCCAGGTTAAAAGCGAGCTGGAGAAGTGGATTGACGAGTGGACTGAATTGAAGCAGCTTGCTGAGAAGCGGTTACCCGGCTGGCAGTTGCTGGAGCGTCTACTCGCTCATGCCGAAACTCTTCCAGTAGCTGCGGAAGTCAAGCCGGAAGTGGAAGCTATTCGGTACAAACGATCCCTTCTTGAGAATACCGATCCTGTTCCACCCATTCGGGCAAAGGTCGCTGCTGCTCTCCGTGCAGCAGTGACTGAGCAATATAATGCTATACGAAAAGCCTGGGATCAGGGGATGCACACGCTTCAGAACAATCCTACTTGGACTGCCCTTGACGATGATACATGGAATCAAATCATTGCACAAGTTGGGTTACGGTCGCCTGTTGAACCGTCGATCAACAGTGATGAAGACCTGTTGTATGAACTCGATCGTCAGCCGCTCGCCGCGCGTGCTGACGCCGTGGCAGCTATACCCGAGCGTGTAGCCCGGGCTCTCGAGGAGGCCGCACGTAAACTCAAGCCAAAGGCTCAGCGTATTTCACTGCGGCCTGCTACGCTCGAAACAGAAGATGAAGTAAAAGCTTGGCTCGCCGAGCACGAACGGAAGCTACTTGAAGCCATCAAGCAGGGTCCGGTTATTATTGGTTAAAGGAGGGAACAACAATGCCTGTACTCTCGAGTGAACTACGTAGCCAGCTTGCACGGGTGGTGGTCGACGCGCGCGAGGCTGCTGAGGAGGGCGCTCGTTCCGCCCTCCAGGCCCTTGCGGTTCACCATCACGAGCCTTATGGTCCGATGACGCCCGAGCAACGGAACCTTCGTAACCGGCTCCGCGCCCATGGGCGACAGCTCGGTGACAAGCGTGACCCCAGGCGCGGAACCCAGGAGATCGACTGCCTCGTTCACGAATGCGCCTATCAACATTGGCATCGCATGCTTTTTGCTCGTTTCCTTGCTGAAAACGACCTGCTCATCGAGCCGAATTCCGGAGTAGCCATTACGTTGACCGAATGTGAGGAGCTGGCTCGCGAACTAAACGAAGATCCATGGGTCATGGCCAGTCGGTTTGCCCAACAGATGCTTCCGCAAATTTTTCGGGCGGACGACCCGGTTTTGGAAGTCATGTTGCCACCAGAAACGCAGCAGACGTTGGAAGGGTTGCTGGCCGATCTTCCCTCCGCCGTATTCACAGCTGACGACTCCCTTGGCTGGACCTATCAGTTCTGGCAATCGGCCGAGAAGGAACGAGTCAATAACAGTGGAGAGAAGATCACGGGTCGGACGCTTCCCGCGGTTACGCAATTGTTTACCGAGCCATACATGGTGTTTTTCCTCCTGCACAATACGATCGGTGCCTGGCATGCCGGCAAGATTTTAGACAGCCAACCCGAACTAGTGGAGTCCGCAAACAGCGAACAGGAACTTCGTGAAGCGGTAGCACTCAATGGCTATAGCTTTGATTATCTTCGCTTTGTCCGGGAACCAGTTAATGAGAAGGATGCCGACAGAGCAAAAGGGCCTTGGCGACCGGCTGCGGGAACGTTTGATGCTTGGCCACGAGATGCAAAGGATCTGAAGGTGCTCGACCCTTGTTGCGGAAGTGGACACTTTCTCGTTGCCGCGTTCGATTTATTGGTGCGCTTGCGCATGGATGAAGAGGATCTGCCGCTCGAGGATGCGGTCCGGGCTGTGCTGGCAGAGAATCTCTTCGGGCTGGAGCTGGACGCCCGTTGCACGCAAATCGCGGCGTTTAATTTGGCATTGACCGCTTGGAAGATGGTGGGCCGTGTTATCGACTTACCGGTCCTCAATATCGCCTGCTCTGGTTTGTCCGTCGGTGTGTCCAAAAGCGAGTGGCTCAAGTTCGCCGGCGAAGATATGAACCTGAGGTATGGCATGGAGCGGTTGTACGATCTGTTTGAGCAGGCTCCTGAGCTTGGTTCACTAATCGACCCGCGTCGGGCGATACCTGACGATGAACTGTTCGTTCCGGATTTCAATGAGCTTGAGCCGTTGCTGGTAGAGGCGATGCGAAGCGAAGAAGTTGTGGTAAGTGAGCAACACGAGATTAGCGTTGCTGCTCAAGGTATTGCTAGGGCTTATAAACTGCTTGATGACGAATACACATTAATAATCACGAACGTGCCGTATCTTAAGCGGACAGGGCAGAGCGATACGCTTCGGGCTTTCTGCACCGCCAATTACCCCGAATCCTCGTATAATCTTGCTACGGTGTTCTTGGATCGTCTTATGGAAATGAATGGAAAGACTGGCACGGTCGCTGTGGTCATTCCCCAGAACTGGACATTTCTTGCTACTTATAAGGCATTTCGGAGCCGGCTTCTGAATACGCAGCAATGGAATCTCCTAGCCAAACTCGGACCAGGCGCATTTGAAACAATTTCTGGAGAAGTGGTCAATGTAGCTCTTTGTGTTATTTCTGCCTCGGAGCCGCCCGATGATCACATGTTTTATGGTATCGATGCTATGAAAGTACAAGAGCCGCGTGCTAAGGAGGCGACACTCCGTTGTTCTCCTCTACGTGGTGTTGACCAAGAAAAGCAGTTGACTAACCCAGACGCTCGCATATCCTTAGATTTTACGGCGGCTGACGAGATCCTTGGAGATTATGCAAAAGGATTGGCCGGTATACAGAGCGGTGATACACCTCGATTCAGTCGCTACTTTTGGGAATTTTACCGTATATTTACAGATTGGTCATTCCAGCAAAGTACCCCTGATTCCACTTGTCATTACAACGGCAGAGAGCGGGTTCTTTTCTGGCAGGAAGGTAGGGGAGAACTAACACGAAGTCCTGGAGCCTACGTTCGGGGAACAGAAGGATGGGGGAAGCAGGGTGTTGCAATTTCTCAGATGGGTGAGTTGTCTGCAACCCTCTTTACAGGAGAGATCTGGGATAACAATACGGCCGTTATCGTACCAGAAGATACTGACCACTTAGCTGCCATTTGGTGTTTTTGTGCCTCCCCAATCTACCAAGAGGCCGTACGCAAGCTCGACCAGAAGGTGAATGTTACAAATGCAACCTTGGTAAAGGTACCGTTTGATCTGGAGTATTGGCAAAAAGTGGCCTCTCAGACATACCCTGACGGCTTACCCCAACCGTACAGTGATGATCCAACACAATGGATATTCCATGGTCATCCAGCGAAGGCGGAAGCCCGTACAGTACTCCAGGTCGCTATTGCTCGTTTGCTCGGTTACCGCTGGCCGGCGGAGCAGGACCCGAGCATGCGTCTCGCCACCGAAGCACGGGAGTGGGTCAACCGCTGTAGTGAGCTGAATCAGTTTGCCGACACAGACGGAATCGTCTGTCTTTCCCCCGTACGAGGAGAGAGCTCGGCGGCGGATCGACTGCGCCAGCTTCTCGCCGCTGCGTTTGGTAATGATTGGTCACCGGCGAAGGAGCGGCAACTTCTTCAGGCTGCGGCCCTCAATGGTCGGCCTGCTTCATCGCTCGAGGAGTGGTTGCGGGACAAATTTTTCGAAGAACACTGCAAGCTGTTTCATCACAGGCCGTTTATCTGGCACATCTGGGACGGCCGTAAAGACGGCTTCCATGCTCTGGTCAACTACCATCGTCTTGCCGGCCCTGATGGTGATGGTCGACGTACCTTGGAAGCATTGACTTATACGTACTTGGGTGACTGGATCGAGCGGCAGAAAGCTGAGCAGAGCGAGGGTAAGGAAGGTGCGGACGCCCGTCTCGCTGCGGCTCTTGACCTTCAAGAGCAGCTGAAGAAGATCTTGGAGGGCGAGCCACCATATGATATATTCATCCGCTGGAAGCCATTGCAAGAACAGCCGATCGGTTGGGAGCCGGACATCAATGACGGTGTACGGCTGAACATTCGGCCGTTCATGTCGGTGACGCTGAACAAGGGTGGTCGGGCCGGTGCCGGCGTACTGAGATATAAGCCGAACATCAACTGGAAGAAGGATCGTGGGAAGGAGCCGGAAAGTCTGCGCCCCAGGGATGACTTCCCCTGGTTCTGGGGTTGTGATCCGGAGAGATCCCCCGAGCATCGTACCAATTTCATGGGCGGTCAGAACTTCGACGGCAACCGCTGGAACGATTTGCACTACAGCATCGCAGTAAAACAGGCGGCGCGGGAACGCGCGGCAAAGGGGGCGCTGTCATGAGAACGCAAACAGAGACATCGACGACTCTCCTCGATGTACTTGTTACCGCACTCCGCGCATGTGACACCGCCCCGGATGGCATGGTACGCCCGGCGGCGATCCTGTGGACAGACCCAAAGCGGCAGTGGCTGCCCCTGAAATCCTTGCTTTTGAAGCGTTTACCCGAGTTAATCGTTTTTGGGGATTATGACCCTGCTCTCCGAACTGGACCGGCGATCTGGATTCGCTGTATGGTTGACCGGACGCTGGAGGAACCGAAGATCCCCGAGAACCGGGTACCGATTGTCTACTTGCCGGGGGTAGCGAGACAGGACTTGCGTGCGGGTGAGGACTGTCCGACGTCACTGAGACCTTTAGTGGAATTGATGTATCGAGGAACGCTGTGGCTGCAACGCGGTGGCCACGACTGGACGGTCACAGCGTTCCTGACTTCACCTCAGGGGCTTGCTCTGGATCTTGCGAAGGATCAGAATACGCTCGAAGCTTTGGCACGGGCACTGCGTGAAGTGGCAGAGACGCCTATCGCGCGACTTCGTGGACGTCGCCTTGAAGCGGAAGATTTTGATCAGTTGCTTTTAAGCGATGTGGTACGCGATCTGTTGCGATGGATGAGCGACCCAAAAAAAGAAAAGGAACGGATGGGTTCCGAGCGTTGGGAAGCATTCCGTAACCAGTGTCGGGCACAGTTTGACTTCGATCCCGAGAAAGATGGTGAGTTAACCGCCGGCGAGCAACTAGGATTGGGGGAAGGGCCGTGGAAAGAGGTGTGGGAGCGTTTTGAAGAGGCTCCTCATTTATTTCCGGGTATTCCCGATCTGCTTCGGCGGTCGAAGCCGGATGTTCTCCTTTTCGAGCGTGAGCGATGGCCAGATCATAACGATCAGGATGAAGAGGAGGTTCGGATCGAACTTGCCGGACTAAAGGATCTTTCACACAGCCAAGCGTGTGCCAAGGTATTGGAGCTTGAGCAAAAGCACGCTGAACGACGAAGCTGGGTCTGGGCACGACTTGGTCTCTCGCCGATGGCCGCGGTACTTGAACCCCTGGCACGGCTCGCCCGCGTGGCTCGGTCGGCTCTCGGGGGAAGCACGCCGGATGAGATCGCGAATGCTTACGTGGAAGGTGCCTGGGAGGCGGACGCGGCATCCTGGGAGGCGGTTGCCCTTGCTCCAATCGCTGATGAGGCTCTTATTAAAAACACCGTTCGAATTTTGCTCGAACCATGGCTGGACGAGTCGGCGCGCTCTTTTCAGCGAGCGGTCGAGGCGCATCCGCTTCCTGTAAAAGGCGAACAAGAACCCGTTGTCGCAGAACCCGGGATGTGTCTGTTGTTCGCCGATGGCCTCCGGTATGACGTCGGTCGGAGACTTGCCGAGCGTCTGGAGGGACGTGGTTGCCGTGTCCACGTTCGGTGGCGTTGGTCGGCGCTGCCAACGGTGACCGCTACAGCGAAGCCCGCTGTCACGCCAGTTGCTGGTAATATTGTCGGTGACCAATTGCCAGACGACTTCACACCAAGATTTACTGGGAGTGGTAAGCCGGCCAACGCGATAATGGTTAGAGCCGCTTTGAAGGCGGGAGGATATCAGGTGCTGCAAGGCGAACTTGATGACCGGACCGTCGACGACGAAGCATTGGGTTGGTGTGAGGCGGGGACGATCGACCAACGTGGACATGACCTCGATGATGAGATTGCCCGGCACATTGAGCCGGAGCTTGAACGACTGGCTGAACGAATCCTGAAGTTGTTGGAAGCTGGTTGGACATCGGTGAGAGTGGTAACCGACCACGGTTGGCTCTGGGTCCCCAGAGGACTGCCGAAAGTCGATCTGCCTAAGCACCTGACGGCAAGCCGTTGGAAGCGATGTTCTGTGATAGCGGGTGAATCACAGGTTAATGCGTTGATCGTCCCCTGGTACTGGAACACAGCTCAGCGTTTTGCTACTGCACCCGGGATCGCCTGCTTCAACTCCTCTCCAAGCTATGCGCACGGTGGACTCAGCATTCAGGAGTGCCTGATTCCTGATCTGCACGTCGAGCGTGGGAGTAGATCGGCACCTCGGGCCACCATTCGTTCAGTGACTTGGCGTAGAATGCGCTGTTTCGTTGAGGCGGACTGTCCAGTAGGCGAGGTGATTGCCGATCTTCGTCTTGAGAGGCCCAACGGGAAGTCTGTGGTAGCATCCACCAAGACACTTGATAAGGACGGCACGACCAGTTTGGCCGTCGTCGACGCTTACGAGGACAGGAATCTGGTTCTGGTCCTTCTGGACCATGCCGGAAATGTTCTTGCCCAACGAAAAACCAGGGTGGGAGAGTCGTCATGATCGCTCATGTGGAAATGGACCATCTCGACAAGATTGCAGCATCTGTCTTCGAAGGCTACCTTGTCCGAAAAGATTTGGTGCGAAAGTATTCCCGCCAGTTCCCGGTTCCAACCTACGTGGTTGAGTTTCTCTTGGGCCGGTATTGCGCAAGCACAAATGAGGAGGAAATCCAAGAGGGTCTCGAAATTGTCGGGAAACAGTTGAAGGGGCGTACGGTTCGGTCTGGGGAAGAAGAGCTTTTCAAGGCCAGGGCACGGGAGGAAGGTTCAGTCAAGCTAATCGACATCGTGAAGGCCCGACTCGACCCAAAAAACGACTGCTATGTGGCCGAGTTGCCGAGCCTAAACCTGCGGGATGTTCAGATCGCTGATTCGCTTGTGAAAGAGAATGAGAGGATGTTGACGGACGGTTTCTACACCGAGGTAACGCTCGAGTACGACCCGATTGTGGCTCAAGAGAAGAACGGGCGTCCATTTCGGATTGCTGCGTTACGACCGATCCAGATGTCCAGCCCCAACGTTCTTGACGTATTGTCGAAGGGACGGAAGGTGTTTACCACTGAGGAATGGCGTGATTTCCTCATTCGATCGATCGGGTTGGAGCCATCCGCTCTAAGCGACCGAGCCAAGATGGTGGCCATCCTTCGCATGGTGCCGTTCGTCGAGCGTAATTACAACCTCGTTGAGCTCGGACCACGAGGCACAGGGAAGAGCCATCTGTTCCAGCAGATATCCCCCTACTCCCACCTCATATCGGGTGGGAAGGCCACAGTGGCCAAAATGTTTGTCAACAACGTGAGCGGCCAACGTGGATTGGTTTGCCAGTACGATGTTGTCTGTTTCGATGAGATATCCGGTATCTCTTTCGATCAGAAGGACGGCGTAAACATCATGAAAGGGTATATGGCCTCTGGTGAATTCAGCCGTGGGAAAGAAAGCATACGTGCTGAGGGCGGAATTGTGATGGTCGGGAACTTTGATGTAGATATTGAGCAACAACAACGCATTGGACATTTGTTGAGCCCTTTGCCGAAGGAGATGCGGGATGATACAGCTTTTCACGACCGTATCCATGCTTTTGCTCCGGGATGGGATTTCCCGAAGCTCAATCCTAACGAGCACCTGACGAACCATTTCGGATTTGTTAGTGACTTCCTGAGCGAATGCTGGCATCGACTGAGGGAAATTAGCCGTGTCCCGGTTCTGCAGAACCGTGTATTTTGGGGTGGTGCTCTCAGCGGTCGAGATATAGAAGCGGTTAACAAGACTGTTAGTGGCTTAGTGAAGCTTCTCTTCCCGGATCCAGAGATGCCTGTTCCGGACGATGACCTTGAATGGATCGTTCGTGTGGCCCTCGAATCTCGCCGGCGTGTCAAGGAACAACAGAAGCGCTGTCTCAAGAGCGAATTTCGCAACACTCATTTTAGCTACACCCTGGGTGTCGAGGGAGTAGAGAAGTTTGTGTCCACTCCTGAATTACACAGTGATGAGGCAATTGAAGGCGATCCTTTACCACCAGGCCAGGTGTGGGCGGTCGGACCGGGAGCCAATGAATCTGGGCCTGGACTGTATCGTATTGAAGTGGCCGTGGGGCCAGGCAGTGGCGTACGTATTTTGAATCACCCACAGCCACCTGCGTTCCGTGAAAGCGTCAAAGTGGGTGAGCAGAATCTCTATGCGCGGGCTAAAGAGCTTGTCGGTGACCGAGATCCACGGAGCTATGAGTTCTCCATCCAACTTCGCGCAATGGATACGGACAAGAGTGGAGCAGGTTTGGGGTTGGCCGTCCTCGTAGCCATGGTGGGGGCACTCTTAGGAAGAAACACCCGTGGAGGGACCATTATCGTTGGTCCGCTTAATCTGGGAGGTTCGATTGAAATACTTCACAATCCTGTAGCCATTGCTGAACTCGCCATAGATAAACAGGCAACGACGCTGCTGATGCCAATCTCTGCTCGTCGTGCCCTCAATGATCTTCCCGATGAACTTTGGACGAAGATTAGAATCGAATTTTATAGTGATCCTACTGATGCTGTTTTTAAGGGTTTGATCGAGTAGGGGGAATACAACAACAATGGACGTACTGTTGCTACTCTTGTCGGCAACGTGGTGGTGGTTAACGTTTGTTGGTTGTCTTCTTAGTTTGGTTTAATGAGAATCCGACTACATGCCTTTAGGGATTTTCTTCACGGACTTCGCTACGTACGGATTCGGAGGCTTGCCAGGGTAACGGAGTAATGCATTCCTCCTCTGAATGAGGAGTAGTAGCCCGAAGGCGGGACCTTCCGTGATCCACGTTCGTTTTTCTCTATTTTTCTCCCAAACTATATACAAACCCAGCGGAAAAACCGCTGGGTTTGTAAGCGCCCAGCTGAATAGTATGAGTAAAGAAGACATCTCAGAGCGACTCGATTTCCTTGACAGGAAAACCAATATCCTGAACAACCGCCTGCTGGATGTTGAGGCGAAGACGTTGGATCTGGATGAATTGAAGCAACGTGTAGAGAAATTGGAACTACTAATGAATGATACTTCGAAATAAAATGGTCGACGAAATTCCCCAGTTAACGAATAACCACCCTCATTGTGAAGTGCCCCCCTTTAAGTAAACACGCAATAAAAAGTGTGCGTAAATTTACTTAAAGGGGGGCTTTTCCATGGCCACAAAGTTCCGTTCGTTCAGTCAGGATAATGTATCATTAAGAACGTAAGGGCGTGATCGCAAAGGAATTAGGATAGCCATATTGAATCATATCGGTCGAGAGTTGATTCATTTCCATTTCTAAACGCCTTTCAACTTTCCTTAGAATGTTAAAGAAAAGAGTCCTCAAACAGTGAGGACTTCATCTGCGACTTCCTTTGGTACGATGACCAGGGGGACACACAGAGCATCTGCAACCTTTTTGAGTTTCTCGATACTTGCACCGTGATACTCATTACGCTCGTCTCGAGATACTTGAGCATTGGACACTCCCAACCGCTCTGCCAGTTCAGTTTGTGTGATTCCTTTGTAAATGCGGTAAGAAATCAGCATTCGCCCCAACTGATCTAAGCTGGTTTTTCGCGGGAACTCGCCTTTTTTTACCTTCTCGTAGTATTTTACTTCGTCTTCGATTTGATGGTAATACGCCCACAATGGTTCTAATGCTTTTTCAACCTGTTCAGGGGTTAATCCAATTTGTTCAAAGTGTTTTTTCTTCTCTTCAATACTCTTCCGTTGTGCCTCTAAAGCCTTCAGAGACTTTTGGTATTCTGCATCCGTTCGGATCAACTTAGGCCCCTCCTTTTAACGGATAATCTGAACAATCCCTTTTTCCCGATATGTCCCACGTTGTAGTCGAAACGCATCTGGAAATGGTAATTCTTTTCCTTCTGGATCCCGGAGCCCAGTTCTGTTGCTAAAAAAGCCATAGAGATCATTGGGAATATCGGTGTAATGAGGGTACAACTCTACTCGGTATTTGTGCCACATTGGAAGTTGTGGTTTATGGGGGGAGTCTGGGTGTGGCTTCCGCTCTCGCCAGTTCCACGTCCAGATTGGTTCGATTTCATTGAGTGTATCCTGCCCACGCTTTACAAAGTCAATGACGGGACATTCAAAGTAACCGTCGATGTCGTTTGGATGCGGTTTGTTTTCAACAAACGATCCGTCGATGAAGATTTTCTCGTATCCGACTTCCCACAATTGACGAACCATCACTTCAAGCCCTTCCACCAGTTGATATCGCCAGTACGCATCCCAGCCATCCGGTTTTTGAAACCCTCCGGTGACTAAGATGCTTTCCTTCAATTCTTCAAGTGTTAAACGATGTGTCCCGGGCGGCAGCAATCCATGTTCGCTAAAGCTTAAGTCCATGAACAGTTATTCCCCCTATACACCCGTTTAATACATAAGTTGATTATCCTTTATTGTTATATTAACATATAAGTTAAATTAACTCAAATGTAAATAATGAAAAAATGTCCGCTAATATACATTAGAGGACATATACACCCGAAAAATCTGGCCTTGATGTCCGCTAAGGTTTCGAATATCCATGAAATATCTTGTCCGCTAAGGTAACAGCAAAATGAACATAGGGATGTTTGTTCCTAGGACACCCAAAAAATCAGGTATGATAACCAGGTGGAGATATGGATCAGCATCTCAGAAGCTTTTTAGGAGATTTGATCGAGATTGTTCATGATAAATATCATGATTCGCTTCAGGCAGAACAAGATGAATCAGATCTGGACAAAACATTTCGCTTAGGTTGTAACTTTGCTTATTATGATGTTCTGGAGTTGATCGAATCTCAATTAAGAGCTTTTGGTTATGATACAAAGCAGTTCGGTGTAATTGCTCCCGAGTTTGGAAAGATGTCTGAATCCGAATAGGGCATCATGTATCGGGTGGGTGTAGGTATTAGGTAAGCGGGGCAGAGACGGGAAATCGGAGTCTGGGATTTTAACAGAAAATTCAAACCGGCATCATTCGATGCCGGTTTATTTTTTCATGGCAAGGTTTTGTCTACCGTGTTCAACAACGGATTCAGTATGCCCTCAACCAATCCGTGATCTCCGTTGTTGCCGCCATTCCCTTGATCGCCGTCGCCCGGTTGATCATCAGGCGGTTGAGGTGGTTGCTCCTGTGATGGTGGCGTTTGGGAATCCGGCGGATTACTCGGTTCGGTTTGGGATGGTTGACCCGAGTCATCCCGGCGCGGTTTCCGTGACGGTTGATCAGTAGATGCCGGTTCCGGTGCAGGGTTCGGTTCGTAGGAGGATTGTTCCCTCTCATTTGCAGTTGTTCCGTTGCTATGATCGGTATTCGGTTTCGGTTGTACATATGTAGGTGCGGTGACGGATGGTTTGTTCTCCGGTTTCATCGCAACCGCCGGCGAATGAGTCAACTGAGACGAATGGTCGGCAGAATCGGATAAATGGTTTTTGGACGCATCGGTTTTACCATACGGATGGTCAACGGGTTGTTGTTGATCGTTAGAAGTGGATACGGACGACGGAGTATAGGTGTAATAATCGCCGGTGATTTCTTTCAACACATGTTGTCCGACAGGCGCTTGCGCCGTTTGTGCGGGGATGAAGCCGGTCAACAGGAAGCATCCTGTTACGGTGGCAAAAACCATTCTCCTCCGCTTTTTCAACTGCTTTCGACGTTCCGATCTCGTTGGCATTGAACACTCCCCTCCTTTCCAACCCTATCATCGGCCATTGTATCAAATTGCAGGCGGCTTGTCTGTACCAGCGGAAATGCAATTCGTGTCAAAGTCAGGGGATATTTGACATTCATAGAGGGAGGTTGTCTGTACACTTGTGTTCCGATCAGATAAGCTCTCTGTTTTTTAACGATTGCGCAATAGGGACTCAATCTTCGCTACACAGGCGTTTGATACAATTCGTTTGATCCCGGTAAACAGACATTTCCCCAAGGAGGGGGTCCCTCATGGCGAAAACGATAGAGACACTCACCCCGCTGACAGTCAAGTTGGCGGAAAATGACGAGGAGCGGCAACAAGCCTTTCGATTGCGTTACCGTGTGTTTGTCGAAGAAATGAAGAATTCGTTACTAACGAATTCCCAACGGTTGGAATGCGATCACTATGACCCGTATTGCGACCATTTGATCGTCGTGAAACCTGACTGCGGGGAAGTGATCGGTACGTATCGTTTGTTGCCGGGTGACCGGGCTCGTCGTCACTGTGGCTTTTATTCCGAAACGGAATTTGACCTTTCCGCTTTTCAAAGTGAGGCATCGGTCACCTTGGAGTTGGGCAGGAGTTGCGTCGCACCAGAATACCGCGACGGAAAAACGATTCAATATTTGTGGGCTGGTATCGCGGATTATCTGAAACGGCACCGGTTTCGGTACCTCATTGGTTGTGCCAGTTTGCCATCAATGGAACGGGAAGATCTGAACCGGGTTTACAGTTGGTTGCATTGGAAGGGGATGTTGACCGACGAATTCGGTATTCAGCCGCTTCCTGACCGGAAAGTGGAAGGGTTGGAACTCATCGACATCACGGGGCAGGAGAAAGCGATCATGCGGACCATTCCTCCATTGCTCAAAGGGTATGGTCGTTTGGGAGCCAAACTGGCGGCCCAGCCCGCATACGACCCGATCTTTGGTACCTTCGATTGGTTGGTGGTGCTGGAAACATCACGTGTGATCCGACGATATCAGCGTCACTTTTTGGAGGGGAGGTAAACGTTTGTACGAATGGATCGGCAGATTGACGAAGAATGAGCGCAGGATGCAGATGGTCTCGCATTGGTTGCGGCGGATGCCGCGTCCATTGGTTGAATGGATGTGCCGATGGGTGGGTTTATTGCTTTATATGGTAGGTTTTGCGTTGAGACGGAAAATCCGGGAAAATCTGTCCCGATTGTTGCCGGAACGAACTACCGGGCAAATCCGTCGCATCGCCCGACAGTATTTTGAGCACGGGGTCCTTACACTGTATGAGATTTTGGTCGATGTACCGTCCGAGTCGATCGGTAGCCGTTCAAGATTTACGGTCGAAGGGGAAGAACATCTGAGACGGGTGCTGGAGAACGGAAAAGGGGCCATTTTGTTTACTCCTCATGTCGGCAATTATTTTTATTATTACTGGTACTTCTCACAACGTTATCCCTGCCTGACCGTGGTAACGGCGGGGAGTGAAGAGCTGCGCCCCCTGTATCTCCGTATGCAATCACTCGGATGCCAAGGATTGGATTATGACAATACCCCGCCACTGACGCTTTTGCGCAAGTTGCGGCAGCATTTGCGCGAAGGTGGTGTCATTCTGCTCTTGGGAGATTTTTGGCGGCCCAATTTCCCGCCTGCTTTGATGTTTGGCAGAAAAACGCGCAGTCCCAGGGGAGCGGCCCAACTGGCTTTGCAAGAGCAAGTACCCGTAATCCCCTTTTACGGATACCGTGAGCGGGGCTTATGTCATCGCATGGTGATCGAACCGCCCGTTTACCTGTACAAGTATTTCAAGTCCAATCAAACTCTGGAAGCGACCAACCGGTTGAACGGTTTTCTGGAAAAAGCAATCCGCGCTTGTCCTGAGCAATGGTTTTACTGGTTTAACGCCGATCGCCGTTTGGATTTGGTGGGCGATCAGGTTGTGGAAGGCGGAGGGAGTAAAGATGACATCGACCCGGTTTCCGTTTCATCATAAGAACCAACAAGTTTTTCCCTCGATGATTTCTACGTTGGTGACGGGCAATCTGTCACCTTTTGCAGGTTGGGCGGGGAAATGGGGACAAGTTTCCACTTCCGCCATCTCTGTGTTGGGGCGTTTTGGAAGGAAACGGGAAACGGGTGAAATGAGAGTGAGGTGATCCATTTCACGGGTGCACCAGGAATGGATTATCTCACTCTCGTTTTGTTTGGGAAGTGTGTTCAGCAAGAGAAAGGGGAGAATGTCGTTGGATACGGGAAGCCATCTGCTGTTTGGATTCACCATGGCCGGGCTGTCGTATCTCGACCCGGCTGTATCCGGTGACCCGACCCTGGCTCAGGTGGTGATGGTGGGAACGGTGGTGGGTTCCAACGCACCGGATTTTGACAGTGTGGTACGATTGAAGGGATATTCCGCCTACATTCGCTATCACCGGGGTATCACGCATTCGATTCCCGCTTGGTTCATTTGGCCGGCGGTGATCGGGGTTCCATTGGCCGCCGGATATCAAGTGTGGGATCATTTTTGGACGTTGTACGGCTGGATTTTGCTATCCGTCCTCTTTCATGTGATCCTGGATTTGTTCAACACCTACGGGGTGCAAATTGCCCGACCATTCGTGAAGAAATGGTTTCACCTCGATATTTTGGCGATTTTTGAACCGTTCTTGTTTGTGGTGCATTTGGGTGGTTTGTGGTTGTGGTATCAAGGAGCCGACCCGCGTCAGGTGTTCGGCTGGGTGTATGCGATCACTGTCGGGTATATCGCCGTTCGCGCGTGGCATCATCACCGGGTGATCGACCGGGTGCTCAGGGAGACGGGGGTGGAGGGAGTTTGTCACGTTTTGCCCACGTTTCATTGGTTCCATTGGTTGTTTGTCGTAGAGACGGAGGATGGTTATTATACGGGGAGAGTGTCGGGGCGTTCTGTGCAGGTGGAGGATTTCTATCCCAAGGCACAGGAGCATTCGGCAATCCAAGCGAGTATGAAGACGGACGGTGTGCGGGCGTTTCTCAGTTTTGCCCAATGGGTGCACGTCACCTGTCGCGAGTTACAAGACGGGTACGAAGTCATATGGAGCGATGTTCGCTTTTGGTACGACAAAAAGCTGCCGTTCGGCGTCAATGTCCGGCTGGATAAAAAGGGCAACGTCGTGTGGCAGCGGTTGGGCTGGCGCAAACGACTGTGGGATCCACCGTTTGTGTGAGTAGGGGAGAGAGAGCCGCCCGTTTGGGGCGGCTCGTCTGTTAGAAATACAATTCGCCATGCTCCGCTTATCTGTAGCTCCTCTGCCTTTGGCGGATCGAAGGCAGTGGTAGGGAGAAATCATCACATCACTGAATACATCCGACCGGAGTAAATAGTAGGACGGCCCCGCCAACGTGGACAAAACCTGTGATCCTGTCAGCCCTTAGAGACTCTGCTTCTGGCGATTGCTGGCCACTGTCAACGAACAGTTAGCTTTTTGCAAGGCTAAGTTGCCATGAAACACCAAATTTATCCACAACCCAACAAAACTTTTGACTAAATGGATAAGCTTGTAATGGCATTAAAACTGCTCCATCTTGAGTTAACTTCTCAAAGAGTCGATCAATCTCGTCTTCAGTATCACATTTTACATACAATGATATTGCAGGAGTAAATGTAAACTCATGCTTTACGCTACTATCTATACACATAAACTCTTGTCCGCATAGTGAAAAGGTAGCATGTTTCACCTTCCCCTCTTCACCATCTTCGTTCGCTCCATAACGAGTAATACTAATTATTTCTGACTGGTCAAACAAAGAAGTATAAAAATTCATTGCTTCTTCAGCCTTACCATCGAACATGAAAAACATAGTAATCTTTTGATTTGAAATTTCCACTGGAAAACTATCCCCTTTTTAAAATGTAAAATTTCTGGGCCTCAATAAATCGACCGAATATATGTTCTTGTTGATGTTATACAAATTATATATAAGCGGATACATGTTGTCAAATATTATTAGGTTTTCCAATATGGCGAAGAGGATAAAAGGCGGATAAAAGGAGAAAGGCAATGGCTCAAGTGATAACAAAAGCTCCCTCGGATTTCTGAGGGAGCTTTTATGACTGATATTCGACACCAGGAAGGCGTTTATCTCATTCCTGAACAAACCAGAAAACCTGAAAATATGGAGTGTCACCGAATTAACGACCGCAGATACGCGATGACTTCTTTTAACCGATCCACAAACAAATCAATCTCTTCCTCGGGCGTCGTACTGCCGAGTGAAATACGCACGCTTTGATGCGCCTCATCCTGGCTGCGTCCCATCGCCATCAGCACGTGAGAGGGTGCGTGTTTCCCCGCGCTGCAGGCGGAACCGCTGGAGACGGCAACACCCATCCGGTTAAGTTCGAGCATCACCGCTTGACCCTCGATGCGGTGGAAGCTGAGATTCAGGTTGTTGGGCAAACGTTGTTCGGGATGGCCGTTTAACCGTACTTCCCCGATTTCCGTCTCGATCCGACGCCAGAGCCGGTCGCGCAACCGGGTGAGTCGCTCCCGGGTCTCTTCCGCTTCGCGGGCGGCCAGTTCGGCCGCGATTCCCAAACCGACGATGGCGGGAACATTGTAGGTTCCGGGCCGCATACCGCGTTCGTGTCCGCCGCCGTGAACGATGGGGGAGATCCGGACGCCCTTGCGAACGTACAGCGCGCCGACCCCTTTGGGCCCGCCGATTTTATGACCGCCGATGGTCAGCAGATCGACATGAAGATCTTGCACCGAAAACGGGACCTTGCCGAAAAACTGGACGGCATCGGTGTGAAACAGCGTGTGTTTGTCATGGAGCAATCGGCCGATTTCCGCGATCGGTTGGATTGTTCCCACTTCATTGTTGGCCGCCATGATGCTGATCAAGATGGTGTCGGGACGCAGGGCTCGTTCCACATCTTGGACACGTACCAGGCCGTTTTCATCAACGGGCAGTTCCGTTACCTCAAATCCGCTCTCCTTCAGCGACCGGCATGTTTCCAACACCGACGGGTGCTCGATTTGCGTGGTGATGATGTGTCGACCTATGTGACGCCGCTTTTTTGCGGCACCTTGAATGGCCAGGTTGTTGGACTCCGTTCCTCCGCCGGTGAACACGATTTCCCGAGGGCTTTCAGCCCCCAGCGCGCGCAGGAGTTGTCTCCGCGCATGCTCAACCGCATCATGGGCGTGTTGTCCCCAATCGTGTAAACTGCTGGGGTTGCCAAATTCCGTTTCCATGTATTGAAGAATACCCATGCGCACTTCCGGCCGAACGGGCGTGGTGGCCGCATGGTCCAGGTAGATCCGTTTCATTCGTTTCGAACGCCGGAAACCCTTTGCCGGCGCTGTTCCCTCCCTTTGTTTGCTCAGTGATTAGCAAAGTGTTCAAACTCCCTTTCATTATAACGAAAGGGGACAGCAATTTCCTCCCTGTTACCGGGAAAGATTCGTAACCGTTTTCACCAGCTCAAAATTGGCAGTTGACATGAAGGCGGATCATATCAACAATAAGAGTGATCGGTTGAGTTGATTATGTGAAAGGAATCACAAATATATGCGGACAGTAAAAACGGATTATATTGTGGTGGGCAGTGGTATCGCGGGATTGATGACCGGTCTGTTACTGGGAAATACGGGAGAAGTGATCATACTGACCAAATCACGTGAGGAAGCGAGCAATTCATTTCGTGCGCAAGGCGGGATTGCCGCCGCCGTCGGCGAGGGGGATTCTCCCGAGCTGCATCGGGAGGACACGTTGCGGACGGGCGTTCAGCATTGTGATCCCACATCGGTGGATGTGTTGGTCAACATGGCGCCCAAAACGATTCAACTGCTGACGGAGTTGGGAGCGAAGTTCGACCGTGATGGTGAGCAATGGGCATTGGGTCGTGAAGGTTCCCACAGTGCATCGCGCATTCTGCATGCCGAAGGGGATGCAACGGGTGCGGCAATCACCCGGGCATTGCTCCGGCAGGTGGCGAAGCGGCCGCATGTGCACTTGATCTCCCATACAATGGTTGTGGATTTGGTCGTATCCGGCGGGGAATGTGTAGGCGTAATCGCAGCCGACGCCGAAGCGGGTGAGACGTTGTATTTGGCGCGCGGTGTCGTGCTGGCCACGGGCGGTTGTGGTCAAGTGTACCGCTATACAACAAACGACCTTGTATCCACGGGTGATGGGTTTGCCATGGCGAGACGGGCGGGCGTGCCGCTGATGGATATGGAATTTGTCCAGTTTCATCCCACCGCGTTGGCAGTGGAACAAAATCCGATGTTTTTGGTTTCGGAAGCAGTGCGCGGTGAAGGTGCCACCTTGATCAACGATCGCGGTGAAGCATTCATGCAGCGGTATCATACGTGGGGCGATCTGGCACCGCGTGATGAAGTGTCACGGGCAATTTACAGCGAAATGCAACAAGGACGTCGCGTCTTTCTGGATGCCGGTGTGATCGGTGAACGTTTCGCCCGACGGTTCCCCACGATTCATCGCTATTGCCAAACACATGGAATCGATCCGGCAAGTGACCCGATTCCTGTCACACCTGCCGCACATTTTATTATGGGCGGAATTCGCACCGATTCATACGGGCAAACGCGACTTTCCCGTTTGTTTGCATGCGGGGAAGTGGCATGCACCGGTGTTCACGGTGCCAACCGCCTGGCGAGCAATTCCCTGTTGGAGGGAGCCGTATTTTCCCAGCGTGTGGCGGAACGGATGGCGCACCTGCCACCGCGGGAAAAAGAGCCGGTTCAAGTGCCTCATGTCGAACTGTACACGAATCGTAAGCAATTGGACCAGTGGAAAGATCGAATTCGGACGATCATGTGGGTAAAGGCAGGTATTGTTCGAACGGCGCAGGGCTTGGCCGAAGGGTTGAATGCGTTGCGCGAGATGGAAAACGAAGTACCCGTCTTTGCATGGGAGTGCCGCAATATGATCACTGTGTCGCAAGCCATCATGCAATCGGCTTTGTGGCGTCAGGAAAGCCGCGGTGGACACTATCGGGCGGATTTTCCGGAAACTTTGGAGGAATGGGCGAAAAAACACCGCGTTGTGTAGAAAGGGGCGGGGGAGATGAACCCGTTGGAACTGGATGCCGTCATCCGCACAGCATTGAATGAAGATGTCGGACCGGGAGACATCACAACGGAAGCTTTGGCGGAAGAACATCATGAGAGCGCGGCCGTATTTATTGCCAAACAACCTGGCGTTATCGCCGGTCTGCCTGTGGCGGAACGCGTGTTTCGACTATTGGATACGGATGTGCGGTTTGAACGGTTGATGGAAGAAGGAGACGAAGTGGCGGCATACACCGCTGTAGCCCGCGTAACCGGACTGACGCGCGCCCTGCTCACGGGGGAGCGTGTAGCGCTGAACTTCATGCAGCGGATGAGCGGCATAGCGACAGTGACCCGCCAGGTCGTGCGTCAAGTGGAAGGGTTGGACTGCGTCATCCTCGACACGCGTAAAACGACGCCGGGACTGCGTCTGTTGGAAAAGTACGCCGTGCGAGTCGGCGGCGGCACCAACCACCGGTATGGTCTGAGTCACGGTGTGATGATCAAGGACAATCACGTGGCGCTGGCCGGCAGTTTGGAAGCGGCTGTTCGCCGGGTACGGGAACGCGTGGGCCACATGGTGCAAGTGGAAGTGGAGTGCGACACGCTGGAACAGGTGAAGGAAGCACTGAAACTGGACGTGGATGCCATTCTCTTAGACAATATGAAGCCCGCCGAGCTGAGGGAAGCGGTACGTTTGATCGATGGCCGGGTGTGGACGGAAGCATCAGGCGGTATCACACCGGACAATGTACGAGAAGTCGCAGAAACCGGTGTCAATGGCATTTCGCTCGGCTGGTTGACGCATTCGGCCAAGGCGTTGGACATCAGTTTGGATTGGACAGGAGAAAAGGGGGATGAGCGATGATCGACATGTTGACAGCGGTGCATCAGGATTTGCCGGAAGAATACCGCACGCTTTCCGATCAGGAACTGGATCGCCGCATCACGGAAGCGAAGCGACGGCTGGGATCGGACTTGGTGATCCTGGGACATCATTACCAGCGTGATGATGTGATCCAATTCGCCGACTACCGTGGGGATTCGCTGAAACTGGCCAAAATCGCGGAGAAACTGCACGATGTCAAATATATCGTTTTCAGTGGCGTTCACTTCATGGCCGAAACGGCAGACACACTGACCACGGATGAACAGATCGTCGTGTTGCCCGATATGAAAGCGGGTTGCTCCATGGCCGACATGGCGGACATCGATGAGGTGGAAGAAGCGTGGGAAGTGATTCAGGAAGAGTTCGGTGACACGGTTATCCCGGTTACCTATGTCAACTCCACCGCGGCGATCAAGGCGTTTGTCGGTCGTCATGGCGGGACAACCTGCACGTCATCCAACGCGGAGGCCGTGCTGAAATGGGCGTTTGAACGGAAAAAGCGCATCCTGTTCTTGCCCGATCAGCATCTGGGCCGCAACACCGCGTACAAAATGGGCATCCCGCTGGAGCAGATGATTATCTGGGCACCGACGACGGGTGAATTTGAGGATTACCATTGTGATCGGGAAGACGTGCGCATGATCCTGTGGAAGGGGCACTGCTCCGTGCACCAGAAATTCCTCCCCGAGCACGTGCACCGCGTCCGCGAACGCGACCCCGAGATGAAAGTGATCGTTCATCCCGAGTGCTCGTTTGAGGTGGTGCAACTGGCAGATGACAATGGTTCCACCGATTATATTATCCGCACGATTGAAGCCGCCCCGCCGGGAAGCAAATGGGCGATTGGCACAGAGGTCAATCTGGTCCAACGCCTGGCCCAAGAGCATCCGGAACAGAAAATCATGTTGCTCAGCACGACCATGTGCCCCTGCCTGACAATGAACCGGATCGACCGTCCGCATCTGTTGTGGGCTCTGGAAAACCTGGTTGAAGGCAATGTGGTCAACCAGATCAAAGTGGACCCGGAAACCACTCACTGGTCCAAAGTGGCACTGGATCGGATGCTGGCGATCCAATGATGATGAAAAAAACGACCGTCGCCCGTGTTTGAATGAGGGAGACGGTCGTTTTTTTCATCAAGACTGCCAACATGAGAAAGTTTACTGATCCATGGTCATCCGAGCATATTCATTTATGAATTAAGCTAGAAGCTGGTTAAATAAATCGGTATACGGAATGTTATGCAAATTTGAATTAATTGAGAAGGGAAAATGAAAAAAGAAGGGATCAATCGTTGAGATGAAAAAGTCATGAATACCTGAGCAAATAGAATCAGCCGGCTATCCTTTGTTCTGAAAATTGTAAAAACAATATATAGAATAAATCTTGGCATAAAAATTGCTTTAATTAAAAGATAGCAAAAAGGGGGAGGAGAAAATGCCGTGTCAACGAGTTGGGTTGCTTTCATCGAACAAATAGATCAATTGCTTGCACCAAGTATGGCAAAAGATCATCCCAACCTGCCGGTAGTGAAAGAAGAAGGATGCTATTACTACGGCGCAGACGGAAAGAGGTATCTTGATTTTACCTCCGGGATCGCCGTGACAAATACCGGACACCGTCATCCCAAAGTGGTTCAGGCGATTAAGGATGAGGCTGATCACCTGTTGCATGGACCGTCGGGAGTGATCATGTATGAATCCATTCTCCGGTTGGCGGATGAATTAGGAAAAATCACACCCGAGGGATTAAACTGCTTTTTCTTTGCCAATAGTGGAACCGAAGCGGTTGAAGGAGCAATCAAACTAGCCAAATACGTCACGAGACGCCCTTATGTCGTATCGTTTACGGGTTGTTTTCATGGGCGTTCCATGGGGGCGTTGAGCGTAAGCACTTCAAAAAGCAAATACCGGAAATTTTTGCAGTCAAACGGTCTTACTTACCAGATTCCTTATGCCAATACAAAAGAGTGTCCGCCAGGTGAAGATCCTGAAGAATTTTGTGTGCGGAAGTTGGAAAGGGACATCAAAGTCCTGTTTCATCACCAGGTTACACCGGAAGAAGTAGCCTGTATGATTCTGGAACCCGTACTGGGAGAAGGGGGTTATGTAGTTCCACCACGAGCCTGGATTCGTAAAATTCGGGAGATTTGCGACCGTCATGGGATTTTGCTCATCTTTGATGAAGTACAAACAGGATTTGGCCGTACAGGAGAATGGTTCGCAGCACAAACATTTGGTGTCACACCCGATATTATGGCGATTGCCAAAGGAATTGCCTCAGGTCTTCCATTAAGCGCCACAGTAGCCTCCCGGAAATTGATGAAAAAGTGGCCGTTAGGAGCGCATGGAACCACATTCGGTGGAAATCCGCTCGCCTGTTCGGCTGCTCTGGCCACCCTTGAAGTAATCAAGGAAGAAAAGTTGATTGAAAATTGCCGGGAGATGGGAAGGTATGCACGTGAGAAACTCGAGTCCATGAAACGCAATCATCCGGTGATCGGTGAGGTTCGCTCGATCGGTTTGATGATCGGAATAGAGATTGTTCATCCGCAGACCGGCGAACCGAATGGAGAAGGGCTCTTAAACATCCTCAACAGATGTTTGCAAAAAGGCGTGTTGTTTTATTTCTGTGGGAATCAGGGTGAAGTGATTCGTATGATCCCGCCGCTTACTGTCACCAAACAGCAAATTGATGAGGGACTGGGAATGCTGGATGAGGCTCTGACAGAGTATGAAGAAGAATTTTTCAGCATCCTGAAAGAGATGAGATTGAATTAGGAGGGTTTATGATGCAATTGCTTGATATCATTGTCATTCTGATTTATTTTGGTACGATGGTTGTGATTGGTGTATACGGTTCAATGAAAGCCAAAACAACCGAAGAGTATGTCTTGGCCGGAAGGAATTTAGGATTCTTTATGTTCTTTGGTTGTATGGCGGCGGTCATTTTGGGTGGGGCATCTACGATTGGAACCGCAAAACTGGGTTATCAGTATGGAATATCTGGTATGTGGTTTGTAGTAATGATTGGCTTAGGGATACTCCTATTGGGGATTTTTATGATCAAGCCACTATTTGGGGAAAAAGTAAAAACAATCAGTGAATTATTGGGCAAACGTTATAATACCGAAACCAGGTATCTAAGTGCGATTGTGGCTAGTATCTATACGCTCATGGTTTCTGTTACGCAAGTGATTGGAATGGGGACAATTTTTCATGCAGTACTTGGTTGGGATAATCATTTATCCATGCTGATCGGCGGAGGGATTGTACTTTTTTATACACTGCTGGGTGGTATGTGGAGTGTCACCATAACGGATATTATCCAATTTGTGATCAAAGCGACAGGTATTTTTGCCATCATGTTACCCATGAGCTTATATGCAGCAGGTGGCTGGTCAAATTTAGTTTCCCAATTACCCAGTACTCATTTCGATGTGACTCACATTGGATTAACCCAGATATTTCAATATTTTCTGCTTTATACCCTTGGATTGATTATTTCTCAAGATATTTGGCAACGGGCATTTACAGCAAAAACAGAAAAGATTTCTCGTACCGGTAGTATCTCTGCTGGTGTTTTCAGCATTGCTTATGCGATTGCGATTAGTATCATTGGGATGTGCGGCGTTGTTGTCATACCAAACATAGATAATCCGCAAAATATTTTTGCTGCTATGGCGTTAAAAATTCTCCCGCCCGGTGTATTGGGTCTTGTGCTGGCTTGTGTGTGTTCCGCGCTGATGTCAACTTCCTCAGGTACGTTGCTCGCCTCGTCTACTTTAATCACGAATGATATACTCAAACCATTTTTCTTCAAAAAAGCAGATGAAAAGCGATTCATGATCGTATCTCGAGTGGTTACTTTCTTGGTTGGATTGACTGCGATCGTCTTTGCGATTTGGATTCAAGATGTATTAGTTGCACTGGATGTAGCGTATGCGATTCTCTCTGGAGCCATATTCGTACCTGTTGTGTTAGGGTTTTTCTGGAAAAGAGCAACAGCGAAAGCAGGATTTTATTCCATTATCATCAGCACTTTGGTTATCATTGCCGGGTTAGCGATTGAAGGAATTACTTCAACCAATCCGATTATGTACGGAATTGCCACCAGCTTCCTCGTGATGATCATCCTCTCACTGATCACTACGTCGAAAGAAGTTGTTCATGACGAGACAGCCAAGCGGGAGCTTAGTTAGATTTCAAACGGCCTTCCACACTGCTATCTGGTTTGGGCGAAACTGTTCGGAGTGGAATCCCCTTAAGGTCGGGAGACACAATAAGCCGCTTTGACCCATTGTGGGTTCAGCGGCTTCTTCTTTTTATGAGTCATGGGGCTCAGGTGGAAGTTCAAACGGAGGGATCTGCAGATGCTGTATCCGCAAGCGTGTCAACTGTGTGGCCATGTAGTGAGGTGAATAGGGCATATCGTGTTTGAGCCACCAGGATATGACGCCCAGATATGCGGAAGCGGCATAGTGGATCAAGATCTCTTTGGGAACTTTGGGATGGATCTCATGGCTCATGCTTTGTTCCAGACGGCTGTTCAAGACGTTGACGAATACGTCCATGAGCCGGAACCAAAAGCTTTGTTGCCCTTTTTTGCCGAGCATCACTCTGTAAAATTTCTCGTGTTTGGCAACATGTTCGAATACATAGACCAGGTCGGGAAGTGGCTGGACGACATTTCCGTCCGAATCGGTGATATCATAGTCGATCAGCTGGCATTCCTTCATTCCGGTTACCAATTCATTCAATATCTCTTCCACGCTTTGCGCGAGCAGATCTTCTTTGTCCCGGTAATGCAAATAAAATGTGGCGCGGTTGAGGGTGGCACGCTGAGTAATGTCTTGCACAGTGATGGCACTAAATCCTTTTTCGCCGATCAGCTCGATGAGTGCGTTTCTCAGCATTTGGCGAGTGCGGATGACGCGCGGATCCAATTTTCGGGGTTTGGATGACACGCGTTACCCCTCCTTTGTTGATCTTTTTGTTAATTGATAAACAAATCTATTCGATTTGTTGCATAATCGACAAATCGCCCGGAATTGATCATTGTAATCACCGTTAACAGTATTATAATTGACAATGTGTCGTTTAAAAAACGGTTTGTTTAAAAAATGGAATTGTATGATTGTGTCGGAGCCGCTTTCCATTACAGTTATGGATAGGAGATGGTACACATGTGTGGTATCGCCGGTTGGATCGATTGGGAAAAAGATCTTTCGGGTGAGCGGCCGGTCCTGGAAAAAATGGCCCAGGCGATTCGCCATCGCGGACCGGATGCGGACGGATTTTGGCTGTCGGAAAGGGCCGCTTTGGCGCACCGCCGCCTGATTGTGATCGATCCGGAAGGCGGTCTTCAGCCAATGGTGTATCGCCAAGGGGATCGTGTTTATACATTGACATACAACGGAGAGATTTATAACTATCTTGAGTTGCGCCGTCTGTTACAGGAGCGCGGCCATGTATTCAAGACCAATTCCGATACAGAAGTGCTGTTGCACACCTATTTGGAATGGGGCGAAGATTGCGTTCGTCATCTGAACGGGATTTTCGCTTTTGCCATTTGGGATGAAGCGGATCAGAAACTGTTTTTGGGTCGCGACCACTTGGGGGTCAAGCCGCTTTTCTATGCCGAACGCGGTAGCGCCGTCTTGTTTGCTTCCGAAATCAAAGCTTTGCTCGCGCATACGGCTGTCAAACCGGAATTGGATCAGGACGGGTTGGCTGAGATTTTCGGCATGGGGCCGATGCGCACTCCTGGCGTCGGGGTGTACAAAGATGTGAAAGAAGTGCGTGCCGGCCATACCGTTGTGTTCACGCGAGAAGGAAAACGCATTACCCGTTATTGGGAGCTGAAAAGCAAACCGCACACGGATGATGTGGAGACGACTGCTGAGCGCATTCGCGAAATCTTGGAAGATACCGTGCGGCGCCAACTGATTTCCGATATGCCGCTCGTGGCGATGCTCTCCGGTGGTTTGGACTCCAGCGGGTTGACGGCGATTGCCGGGAAAGAACTCGGCCGGGAAGGGAAAACGCTCCATACGTATTCACTCGATTTTGTCGGCAGTGACCGGGACTTCCAGGAAGACTTGCTCCACCGCGATTTGGACCAACCCTGGGTCAAACGGGTGTCCGAACATGTGAAAACCGAGCATCACACCATTGTCCTGGATACGGATGAACTGCTGGAGCACATGCTGGTGCCGCTTCGAGCCCGCGATTTGCCGGGTATCGGGGAAATGGAAACATCGCTGTATTTGTTGTTCAGAGAGATGAAAAAAGATGCGACGGTGGCCTTGTCCGGTGAATCGGCGGACGAGGTGTTCAGCGGTTATCCCTGGTTCCACCAAGAAGAGTTTCTGAATGCCCGCACGTTCCCGTGGCTGGTGAGCACCGGTTTCATCAGCAGGGTCATGTCCCCGGAAGCGTTGGAAAAAGCCCGTCCGGATGAATATGTAGCGGCGAGATACGAAGAAGCGATTGCCGAAGTGCCGGCACTGCCCGGTGAAACGGTATTGGAAGCGCGTCAGCGGGAAATGTCTTATCTCTTTATCACCCGTTTCTTGCCGTTCATGCTCGACCGCAAAGACCGCACCAGCAGTTATGTCGGGTTTGAAGTGCGTGTTCCGTTCTGTGATTATCGCTTGGTGGAATACCTGTTTAATGTCCCATATAAAATGAAAACGGTTGATAACATCGAAAAAGGGATTTTGCGGCGCGCACTGAAGGGTTATTTGCCGGACGATGTACTTTACCGCCGAAAAAGCGCATATCCGACCGCACAAAATCCGAACTATTTCCAAGCGGTCAAGCGCTGGATGAAAGACATTTTGAGCGATGCCAATTCCCCGGTGTTACCGCTGATCGACAAAAAGAAAGTGGAAGCGATTATAGATGGAAAAACAGATCTTAATGACGGTAGAATCACCAAATTGCTGGAATACCTCATCCAAGTGAACACGTGGTTGAAAGAATACGGGATTGTTATTCGTTAACCTTATCGTTGTTGGTTAAAAAAAGTACAAAAGCCTGCTACTGTTGAGGTAGCAGGCTTTTGTACTAATGAATGAATATGCAGGGGGCGATGTTTTCCCGGATGGGCGACCTTCAGGAGCCCGGTAAAAGGTATTTACAAAAATATTAGAAATATGATACAAATAAGAGAACAATCTTTAACAGAATTTTTACGGCATGAGACGGGTTTTTTTACAGAAGAATCAGTTAATGAAGCGGAACCGTAAAAAGAGGAGGTGATCACGTTGATAAGAACCTATAAATTCAGGCTGAAACCAACGAAAGAGCAAATCGAGAAAATGGAATGGACACTGGGCATGTGCCGCCGGCTCTACAACTCCATGCTTGAACAACGAAAGTTCGCCTACAAAAGACGCGGAATCACGTTGAACTATCACAAGCAAGCAGTAGAACTCCCGGCACTCAAGAAGGAGATCCCGGAGTTCAAAGAGATCCATTCCCAGGTTCTTCAAGACGTAGCCAAGCGGTTGGACAAAGCATTTCAAGCGTTTTTCCGTCGTATTGAGCGTGGGGAAAAGCCGGGATACCCTCGCTTTCAGGGTAAGAACCGATACGATAGCTTCACCTATCCTCAAGCTGGCTACAAACTGGATGGAAGGTATCTGAAGCTCTCCAAAATCGGCGATGTGAGAATCAAGCTACACCGCCGGATCGAAGGAAAGATCAAGACTTGCTCCATCAAGCGGAAAAACGGCAAGTACTACGCTTGCTTCTCGTGTGAGGTGGAAGCAACACCTATAAGTACCGGTAAGCAAGTAGGAGTGGATTTGGGGATCAAACATCTTGCTGTGACCTCTGATGGGGAATATTTCGACCACCCTAAGTATCTTCGTCAGTCGGAAAGAAAGTTGAAATGGCTCCAACGGATGGTTTCCCGCAGAAAGAAGGGCTCTCATCGTTGGAGAAAAGCAGTTACGATGTTGGCCAAATGCCATGAATACATAGCCAATCAGAGGAAAGACGCAGCTCACAAAATCAGCCGATATTTGGTGGACAACTACGATGGGATTGCCTTTGAAGACTTAAACATTCGGGGGATGGTGAAAAATCACCATTTTGCCAAGAGCATTGCAGACGCAGGTTGGAGGATGCTGGTTCAATTTACGGCTTACAAGGCAGAGTGGGCCGGTAAGCAAGTGATGGAAGTGGATCCTCGCAGCACGTCGCAAGTTTGCTCGGAGTGCGGTCGGATCGTAAAGAAGACCTTAAAAGATCGTACCCATCGTTGCTCATGCGGATATGTAGCAGACAGAGATGTCAATGCTGCAAGGAATATCCTGTATCGAGCGATGGGATACGATCCTGAACCAAGATACGGGAAATTAGAACTTAACTTTTTCTAGGCTTGGACGAAGCCTTCGTGGATGGATGTGGGTTGCCACGCCAGATGAAGCGAGAAGCCCACGGATTAAGCCGTGTGGAGCAAGTCACTCCGTGCTTCATTCACTGGAATACACGGCTTTCACATTTTTGGGGTATCCGATTGGTTCATTGTTATCACTGCCGTTGGTGGAACGGATTGACCGCAAATGGCTGATTGTTATTTCCGCTTTTCTGATGGCTGTGTTTGGCATTTCATTTGGGGTGACGGAGAATCCAACGCTCATCATTTTGTTTGGTAGTTTTGTACACACTGGTCAGTAATGTCTTTTCCAACGCCTTTCATATTTATCAGGCCGAGATTTTTCCAACCTCTGTCCGCGCAACAGCTACCGGGATCGCCTACAGTTTCAGCCGCTTCATGAGAGGGTTGATGCCATTCCTGTTGCTTCCGATTTTAAAACAATACGGTTCCACGGTCATGTTTACGGTCGTTGCCATTGCGATGGGACTTATTATGCTTGATATCGGTTTGCTCAGGCCGCGAACCACGGGACGATCCCTCGAAGAAATCAATGAGAACAGATTCCATCCTTCTGACTCAAATATCAGTATGTAAGAGTGTTTGAGTCTTCTTCTTAACTTTTCATTTATAAGGAAAATCCATGGGGGGATATTATGAGTACAAAAAGCTTGGTGTTGTCCCTACTGGATTTCAGATTTGATAATAAGGCTGGTTTCGTTCCACTGGTATCTGCTCTTGAAGGAGTACGGGCAGACGAGGCTGCATGGCAGCCACATGCCAATAGTCATTCGATCTGGCAAATCGTAAACCACATTGTGTTTTGGAATGAAAACATATTAAAAAATTTGCAGGGCAACACGACACCGGTGAATATAGATAACAGTGCAACGTTTGGAGACCCTGGAGATCCTACAGACGAGACTGCATGGCAGGCTACTGTTGAGAGGATGAAAGAAGTCTGTACGAATATACAATTAACATTGTCCGACTGGGACGAGAACAGGTTTGATACACCTTATGATAACTCTGCTTCGTCACATAAGCTCGTGCTTGCAGAGTTGGCAATGCACGACGCATACCACATCGGACAAATTCTCTATATTCGTAAATTGTATGCTGCGCGAGCCAATCATTAATGACGTGTCGATATGGATACAGCTCGACTCAATTTAACCAATTCAAAGGGGCTAGCCCAAAGTAGTAGGTGAGATGATTGCAGGCGTGACAAGAGAAGGGTGGCCTTTTCTCCAGCGAGGACATTTTTCACAAGAGCGAGAGAAAAGGCCACCCAGTCAAAAACGTCACCATCGTTCACAACATTTTAAACACTGACCATCGACTTGCTGTTCTCTTCGATCGTCGACGGCTCCAAATTGAAGCAGCGGCGATAAATCCATTCATAGCCTTGTACGTCGATGTCGCGCGGATTGCCAATCGTTTGCGGATCATTGTATGCTTCCTGTGCCAAGCGTGGAATCATATCGGCAGGTACGCCTTGTTCTTCCAGGGTTGGGATTTCTACATCCCTGACTAATTGATAAACTGCTTTTACTGCTGCTTTTGCGGCTTCCTCGACGCTCATGCCGTGGATGTTCACACCCATTGCCTGTGCAATACGTGCATATTTTTCGGGTTCTCCCATCCAGTTATATTCCATGACAGGCCCTAACAGCGCCGCCACGCATTGACCGTGAGCCACAGGGATGATTCCACCGAGTGTTTGAGCCATTGCGTGTGCGGCCCCCGCTGATTCGCTCCCATAGGAAAGTCCGGCAAGCATGGCTGCATGCGACATGGCATAGCGCGCTTCAATATCTTTGCCATTGGCTACTGCTCGGCGCAAGTACTTCGCAACATACTCGATGGCGAGCAGCGCAACGGCATCCGTCATCGGTTGAGCATAATGACAAGTATAGCATTCAATGGCGTGAGACAAGGCATCAATTCCCGTTGCTGCCGTAATATGCGGAGGCATGGAGACGTGAAGTTCCGGATCGATGATCGTTAAATGAGCAGCAATCAACGGACCTCCTACATTAAATTTAAATTGGCGATTCGGGTCGGTAATCACTGCCCATTGCGTAACTTCACTACCCGTCCCGGCTGTAGTAGGAATCGTGGTTAGCGGCGGAATCCGTTTGGAGAGCGGTTTTTTCCCCTCAGCCGCTTCATACTCCAAAACGGGTTCTCCGTGGACTACCTCCACCCCTATGGCTTTGGCCGTATCCATCGAGCTGCCGCCGCCAACTGCCACAAGGCCGTCACAGTTTTCATCGAGATATACGTTTGTCCCATCAGCCACAATATAAATAGACGGGTTTGGTTCCACTCTGTCAAAAATCACGACTTCAATCTGGGCTTCTTTTAAACTTGCAACAACGGGATCAATCAAACCTGCTTTTTTTACACCCGGGTCCGTGACAAGCAGCACTTTGTTGACACCGAGTTTTTTCACTTCTTCTCCGGTGTGCTTGATCACACCAACGCCGTGTTTTACGATCGTTGGCATCTCAAAGCTTTTCAATCTGCTCATTCTTTCAAAACGCATGAACATGTGTGATCTACTCCCTTTATGTAAATGTAAATGAAAAAACTGCTAGAAAACTTCTTTTGCTTTCGGCTTGACCTCTTTGAACCAATTCATCGGTTGCGGGTTTGTGTTTAAGTAGATATGTTTTATTTCCGTGTATTCTTCCAAACCAATCAGGCTTAGCTCACGTCCGATTCCCGATTGTTTATACCCGCCCCAAGGAGCTTGTGGGAAATACGGATGATAATCGTTGATCCATGTAGTGCCCATGCGCAATTGTCGGACAACCCGTTCTGCCCGGTTCAGATCGCTAGTCCAAACAGCACCTGCCAATCCGTACACGCTGTCGTTTGCCAGACGAATCGCTTCTTCTTCCGTATGGAAAGTCTCAACAGTAAGCACCGGACCGAAAGATTCCTCTTGAACAATGCGCATACTCGTATGGCAATTGGTGAAAATAGTCGGCTCGATGAAGAATCCTCTTTGCAGTTCCGGATTTTGGGGTCGTTTGCCTCCAAGCACAAGAGTGGCTCCCTCTTCCAAGCCCATTTGAATATATTTTTCGATTGTCGCTAGATGCTCGGCGGAAATCAACGGGCCCATCTGTGTATCTTCGTCAAAACCGTTACCCAGTCGGATGTGTTTCGCCTTTTCGACGACTGCTTCTACAAACCGGTCGTGAATGGATGCTTCCACAAGCAGCCGTGCCCCGGCGGAACATACTTGTCCGGCATGGAAAAACACAGCGTTCAGAGCGTAATCTACTGCTGTCTCGAAATCGGCGTCGGCAAAAACAATGTTCGGGTTCTTTCCTCCAAGTTCCATGGAAATTTTCTTGAAATTACCGGCTGCTGCTTTCATAATCTGTCTACCCGCTTCTCCACCGCCGGTAAAAGAGATTAAATCCACGTTGTGGTTTTCCGCCAATTCAGCGCCAACAGTCGAACCAGGTCCCAATACCAGGTTTGCGACGCCAGGGGGTAACCCCACCTCGTCAAATATCTCGAACATTTTTATTGAGGTAAGCGGAGTAATTTCCGCAGGTTTCAGTACAACTGTATTCCCTGCTGCGAGTGCCGGAGCCAATTTCCATGAAGCTTGTAACAATGGATAGTTCCAAGGTGTAATCAAGCCACAAACTCCCACCGGTTCACGAACCACTCTGCTGACAGAATGGGGATGGGGGGACTGAATCATATAGCCGCCGTCCTTGTCGGCAAGCCCTGCGTAATACTGGAATACATCAGCGATTCCATCCATATCAGCCAAGCTTTCAATCAGCGTTTTGCCCGTATTCAATGTTTCTAATTCGGCTAGCTCCTGTCTGTATTCTTTAATCTTAAGGGCTATTTGAAAGAGAATTTCTCCTCTTTCAATAGCGGTTAGATTTCTCCACTCTCCGTGATCAAACGCTTTTCTTGCCGCTTGAATGGCATCCATCGCGTCTGAACGGTCTCCACGTGGTACAGTGGCGATCACTTCCTGATTGAAGGGGTTAATAATCTGCTTGGTCTGCCCTGAACGAGAATCCACCCACTTGCCATTGATGTACATCTTGTTCATCTTTCCACCCCTTTAAAAAATAAACAGAGCCTTCTTTCATATCTCAAAAATTCACAGGATACGGAGTGGCGACGTTGCTTGAATCGGTACTGAACAGTCGGTAACAGCCTCTACACGCGGGAAGAAGAGCAGCAACGCGATCGCGGAATGGGACTGATCCGCACTGCGAAGTTGATTTTTTCATCAACGATGTCTGAGTGATGCAATTGGTTACAGTCGTAACTCACCGTAAATTCCATGGGACGAAAGGTTGGTAAAAGGCGGTGTCCAGGTGCGAGGTTCATCATCGTCATCAGTGTGACACCGGGAAGTGTTGTCATCAGGATGGGCAGCAGTGAGTAGAGGAGAGCTGAAGTGAGTTTTTTTCTTGGTTAAAAAGCGTGGTTTTGTGGGGGCGTTCTGATGGTATTCCATCATTACGGTGGATTAGTGCGTGCAATTTTATCATGGTGAATTAGTGCGTGCATTTTTTCATTATTTTTAAGGAGTAGTGTAGCAGTGATGTCAGATGTAGTGCTTGAGATGACGTGAGAATGGTCAGCATCCGCAGACTGTTTCCTTGGACAACGCCCAAGTTCAGTTTGTATGTACCCAAATCAGTGACGTAACTGTTACTTTACTACGTTTTCACCCCTTACCAGCATAAGGCATTTTCTACTAAATCAACAATTTCTACTGTAGGATGAGCACCGCTTGATAAATATTCTAACATTTCTAGTTTGACCGAACAATCCCTAGGGAAAAGATAAATCAAGAAAATAATCGCAACTTATTTAAGTCTTTATTCGTCAAATAATGATAAAAGTAATTTTTTAGAAGGAAGTGAGTCGGAAAATGGAAACGTTGAAAACAAGCCAATCGAATCCATCCTCAGATATGGCTGTGCAAGATTTGAGCGTACAGAAAAGTTCCGGGACCTTTTGGACACCATTAAAAACGGCTGTCATCGGTTTTTTTGTATTTACTGCGATCACACTGGCTTATTCGTATTTTTCAAAAAGCGAGATATACTGGCCCGGATTGATGATCATGCTCTTGCTATACTGTGTTTTTTATTATATCGGGGCGAAAGCGATTACCAAGAGAAAAGGGAAAACGGATGACATGCTTGTAGCTGGAAGAGCGATGCCCCTATGGATCTCTATGTTTACCATGACAGCCACCTGGGTCGGCGGCGGATACATTACCGGTACGGCGGAAAGCGTATACAAATCAGGGATTGTGTGGACTCAGGCCCCTTGGTGTTATTCAATCAGCCTGATTATCGGCGGAATCTTTTATGCTCGAAAAATGCGCAAACTAAAGTTTATGACCATGCTTGATCCACTGGAAGCCCGTTTCGGTAAAAAGATGGCCGGTCTCCTCTATATTCCCGCGTTGATGGGGGAGCTGTTTTGGAGCGCGGCGATCTTAACCGCTCTGGGAACAACATTCGGAGTGATTCTCGGATTTAGTTTTACTGTGTCGATTATTTTTTCTGCCGTTGTTGCTGTTGCTTATACGGTTGTTGGCGGACTGTGGGCTGTTGCTCATACAGATGTTTTGCAGTTAACGATTATGTTTGTCGGATTATTTCTTGTCTTACCTTTTGCTTTTTCCCATGTGGGAGGATTTACGGCCGCTTTTGAACATTATCAGGCAGGTATGAAAGATTCTTTGAGTATTTTCCCCCCTCTCACAGGCTGGAAAGATCCTGACTGGGGGAATTACTACTGGAACTGGTGGGATTACTCTTTGCTCCTGATTTTTGGCGGGATCCCCTGGCAGAGCTATTTTCAGCGTATACTCTCTGCAAAAAATGAGAATGTAGCTATGTGGTTATCCATTACTGCTGGATTGTTATGTGCAGTAGCCGCAATTCCTCCGACGCTCATCGGGATTGCCGGTTACAATGCGGACTGGAAAGCATTAGGAACAACAGCCCCTGAAAACTCCTCCATGATACTTACTTATGTATTCAAATATATGACCCCCGACTTGGTCGGTGCGATTGCGCTTGGCGGATTAGCTGCAGCAGTTTTGGCCGCCGTCGCCGCATCGATGTTGTCAGCCTCCGGCATGGCCGCTTGGAATCTATATCGACCCTTGGTAAAGCCGAAAGCAAATCCCCACCAACTACAACAAATCATTAAACGTTGCATTATCATTATTGGAACGACTGCTACACTGATCGCGTTAAATGCCAAGAGTGTCTATGCTCTCTGGTACTTATGCAGCGATTTGGTATATGTGATTTTATTTCCTCAGTTAACCTGCGCGCTGTTTTATAAGGGAGCAAACCGTTACGGGTCTCTTGCTGGGTTCATTGTGGCAATGGTGCTGCGTATCGGAGGAGGAGAACCTCTTCTCGGTTTGCCGCCGCTCATTCCTTATCCGATGATTGAAAACGGTACAGTACTGTTCCCCTTCCGCACTTTTGCCGCAATAGCAGGGTTTGTCGCCATTTTCGTTGTTTCTCATCTGACCCGACGTATCTGTCCCCCGAAGCAACTGAAAGGTGACTTTCTCCACACGGCCTAAGCACCAGAGAAACTCCCTTTGGTCGCCGTGTGGGGCAAGTCACGAAAAAAGTTCGGTATGTGTCCCAAAAATCCCCTGTAATTTCCTGCGATCACAGGTTCATCACGGAGTCATGATAAAGATGCGGGTACGCAACGGTTGAGCTCAGATCCATCTGTGCTCTCATGAATGGGGGTACAGATGGATCGACCAAAGATTGCATACAGGTCATGCCATTGGCTTGTATGCAGTCGGAGGGAAGATGCCGTACGGTTGGGAAAGGCTCCGTTGCAGTCGGGTATCAACCTGATTGCAGCGGGGTCCCAACCGATCGTACGGCGTCGAGCGAAGATCGTGCAGGGTTCCGAAATGATTCCATACAGCCGTTTGGTTGTATGGGGTTATGAAGAGATCCTGCGCGATCGAACGAACCATCATCATGGGTTGTGAAATGTTTGGTCATGGTCGAAAGATCATGGCTGGATATGAAGCGATTCATGATGGTGTAAGGTAGACCGTTGCGTACTCGTGTTTTTTGTTCGAATTGGCACTAAAGCTCCTCATTTACTCTCCGTTATAACGGGCCGATACCATTCCACAGCATTGCGGTAAAGCACCTTTTCCGCAAGCGCTTCCCCAATGGTCTCACGGATGAGATCAATATCCGCATCCTGAAATGGTCTTTTGGCTCTGGTGGAGGGGAGATCCGTGCCGAACATCAATGCATGGGGATTGACTGCAGTGATGGATCGAATCGCCTCTCTTACGTCCAAATCCACTCTGCCGAATCCTGTTGCTTTGACCCGCACCCCTTTTTCCACAAGAGAAAGCAAAGTGGGAAAACTATCACGGGTTAACCCCAGATGATCGATGGAGACAGCAGGCAATTGGGTCAACAATGGGGCAAGGTCGGTCAACATCTGGGAATTGATGTACAGTTCCACATGCCAGCCTGCCAATTCATATACACGTCGGGCGAATGGCTCCAACCGGGACAATGGCACTGATCTCCCGCGATGTATGTTGAATCGGACACCCCTGACCCCGATTTGGTGAAGGTGCAAGATTTCTTCATCGGGATAATCGACAGGCAGTTGAGTGACTCCGACAAAGTTGGGACCCAAGGTTTTCAGCGCTTCTGCCAGATAGCTTTGATCAAATGATTGAAAGGAACCGGAAACGACTGCACCTCCGATTACACCAAGGTGACGGGTTCTTTGAATGTAATCCTCACAAGTAAAAGGATCAGGTAAAAAGCCTTGATTTTTCGTCAGGGGAAAACGTGGGTCGATGATATGAAAATGGGCGTCGAAAATGGTCACCGATTCTGAAAACTCCTTTTAAAAATTAGACAGGATATGATCGAAAGATGAATCCGGGAACCGAGTCGATGAGCGATTCCCGGACTCGATTTTTTTGACGGGTATCAGGGAGATGAACAGGAAAAATGATCAGTTCACTATTTTGGCGACTGAATGATGAAGATAAGCCTTATATCCGTTGGACAGTTGAATTTCGAACCATTCACGGCCTTGCCCGGTCAGGGAGAACACCGTACCGTTCGCCGCTTTTTGGATGATGGGGGCGGATAGTGACGGTGCCGATCTGACGTTGGCCCGGCTTGCCGTGATTTGTACACGTCCGGATGCGGGCCGGATCGTGTCCGTCCCTGTATCATTGCCCACGATGATCACGTTGGCACTGTAGACGTATCCCGTTTTGCCGTTGTTCAGGTTCACCCGATACCAGTCCCGCACCACACCGGTTTTCTCAATAACGGTGTCTTTGGCCAACTGGGTGATGACAAAGGCGCCAGTGGACGGTCCGGTACGGATATTGGTTTTGTCCACCGTAATTTTCAGCTGACCGGAAGCCGGTTGGACGCCGTAGGAGGGGTCGCCCTCCCAGCGACCGGTGTGTTGGCCGTTATGAATCCAAACAGCTGTGCCTTCCGGAACGATGTCGTATAGCTGAATCACGTCCTCGTTACGCATCCGCACACATCCGCTCGATGCATGGGTACCGATGGATTTCGGTTGATTGGTACCGTGAATGCCGTAGGAGCGCCCTTTGTCACCGTTGACGCTGATGCCCAGCCAGCGTGGACCGAGCGGGTTGTTTGGATCGCCGCCAGGAATGTTTTTCCATCCCGGTTTTACAATCTTGACAACGAGGGTGAAGGTGCCTTCCGTCGTCAGGGATTGGGTTCGTCCAGTTGCGACAGGATAAACTTTGTAAAGATCACCGTTTTTGTACAAATACAGTTTGTTGGTCTGCTTGTCCACTTCAATTTGGTAATGGACAGTTGGTGCTGCGCCTACGTTCGTCAGTGTGAACGTGAAGATCAACACCAGCGCGACCAGTGGAACGAACCACCATTTCCAATGGCGAATCGTTGTCGTTCCCTCCTCTTCTCTCTGTCTCCCCGTCCCGTCTCATGAAAGAAACCGCCTTATCGGCGGATGGCTTGTTTCTATTACTAGCATACAGAGATTCCGGATTCCCGTGAAGAGGAAGGAAGAGGAGATTTTGCGAAATCTCGCTTCACCATTCGCGGACGACGCTCCGGTGAACGTAACCGGTCTCATCTCCGGTACGGATTTCATACCAATCCCCATACATGCCGAAAACGGGCAACGGCGTTCCCTGCTTCATCCAACGCAACACCGGTGCGTGAAAGGAAGGTGCCGTACGAACCTTGGCCGCTTGGGGTGCGATGGTGACCGTGTCCGGGAGTCCATGTCGCGCAGGCGGATTTGATCTTACCACGGATTGATGTACGAACCCGCAGCCGCCCTGCCATATCACACGGTACCAGCTTCCTGATTTTCCGGTGACACTTAGTTGGGTTCCGCGGGGCAAACGGGTCAAAATGTCAGTGTGGAACGAAGGGCCTAAACGAATATTGGCCGCAGCCGGCGTTATCCAAAGCGTTCCGTCGGCTGAACGGACCGGAAGTCGGACATCATTTGAGCGGGCGAGAGCGTGTTTGCTGCTTTTGTTCACAATGGTTACCGGGGTGCCCACTGGAATGATCCGGAACAATTCAGCTACGTCCGCATTGCGCATCCGGATACATCCGTGGGAGGCATAAGTGCCGATGGAGTCGGGGCGATTGGTGCCGTGAATGCCATAGGTGGTACCATCGTCACCACGAACGCTCAAACCCAGCCATCGTTTCCCGAGCGGATTTTGCGGTACGCCTCCGGGAACGTTTTTCCAGCTGGGATTTACTACTTTTATGACGATGGGAAACGTCCCTTCCGGCGTCAGTCGGGGTGACCGTCCGGTGGCGACGGGATAGGAGCGCAACTCTGTTCCATTTTGGTATAATGTCAATGTGTTGGTCGATTTGTCGACCACGATGCGGTATCCACCGGAGGCACCAGCGCTCGGTACTGCCCATCCCACTATTAACAAAAAGCAGATCAGAATGGCAACACGTCGCAAGAACCATTCCCTCCTGAAAAGAAGTTGGCGGATCAACTGTTGATGTGTTTGTAATTCGGCGGAAATGTCGATTTTTTCCTTCTATTGAGTGGAAATTTTTGTTGAACGATGACACCATCGGAACAAAGCGCTGGAGCAAAGGGGAATGTATATGAGAAAACGAAGCCGAGCAAACGCGGAGCACTATCAGTGGGGGAAGGCGTGTGACGGGTGGCACTTGGTTAAGCACCCGGAGATGAGCGTGATACATGAACGGATGCCACCGGGAACGGAGGAAACAAGACATTACCACGAGCGGGCACGCCAGTTTTTCTTTGTGTTGTCCGGGGTCGCGACGATGGAGATCGCGGGGCAGACGGTGGAATTGCATCCACTGGAGGGGATCGAAGTGCCGCCGGGAGTGCCGCATCAGATGCAAAACCGTTCCACGCAATCATTGGAATTTCTCGTGATCTCCCAACCGTTTGCACAGGGAGACCGGGTGATTGTCCCCATTTTCCAATCGGAAAAAGCTTGACCCGCTCGCGGAATTCAGAGTAGCATTGATTTTGGGTCCGTATTATTTCACTAGTTTTAATTATTTTTAATTATCCGAAAAGAGGTGAAATGATGGCAAATGCAACGAAAACACCTCAAGAAAACTTGCGGCGTGGGTTGAAGGAACGCCACATTCAACTGATCGCATTGGGTGGTACGATCGGAGTAGGGCTGTTTCTCGGATCAGCAAAAGCGATTCAGACAGCGGGTCCAGCCTTGATGCTCGCTTATGTGATCGGCGGCATCGTCATTTTCTACATTATGCGGGCACTGGGTGAATTGGCGATGTATCAGCCTGTTTCCGGCTCTTTCAGTACATATGCTGAGGAGTTCATCGGTCCATGGGCCGGTTTCTTCACCGGATGGACGTATTGGTTCATGTGGGTGGTCACAGGCATGGCCGAAATTACGGCAGTAGGGCTGTACGTGCAGTTCTGGCTTCCGTCCGTACCCCAGTGGGTACCCGCATTGTTGGCATTGGCCGGCGTGTATGTGGCCAATTTGATCGCGGTCCGTTTGTACGGTGAGTTTGAATTTTGGTTCGCCATGATCAAGGTGGTCACTATTTTGGCCCTCATCGGCACCGGTTTGTTGATGATTTTCACAGGGTTCGGCAAAGCGGGGGAATCGGTCGGGTTCGCCAACCTGTGGAGCCATCAGGGCTTTTTCCCGCATGGTTTAACAGGCGTATTGCTTGCATTGCAGATGGTGATGTTCGCTTACCTCGGTGTGGAATTGATCGGTGTGACTGCGGGTGAAGCGGAAAACCCGGAAAAAACGTTGCCGGCGGCGATCAACAAAGTGTTGTGGCGGATTCTGATCTTTTACGTCGGTGCGCTGCTGGTGATCATGTCACTGTATCCCTGGAATCAGTTGGACGGAAAACACAGCCCGTTTGTCATGACGTTTGAAAAAATCGGCATTCCTGCCGCTGCGGGCATCATCAATTTCGTCGTGTTGACGGCCGCCCTTTCTTCCTGCAACAGTGGCGTTTTCTCAACAGGCCGCATGTTGTATGCTCTGGCACAAAAAGGGCAAGCGCCTGCCATCTTCGGCCGCGTGAGCAAACAGCAGGTACCGGCAAACGGATTGACCGTATCCGCTCTGGTATTGCTCGTCGGCGTACTGCTCAACTATGTGGTGCCGGAGCAGGTTTTCGCTTATGTGACCAGCGTGGCAACGGTGGGGGCGATTTGGACGTGGGGTGTAATTCTGGTAGCCCACATGCGGTATCGCAAGGCAGTACAGGAAGGACGCGTCCCCTCTGTTTCGTTCCGGATGCCGGGAGCTCCTTGGACCAATGTGTTGTGCCTGTTGTTCCTGGTGCTGGTGGTCGTTCTGCTCGCCTTTGACAAGGATACCCGCGTGGCCCTGTACGTCGCCCCGGTGTGGTTTATTCTGTTGGGCATCGGCTACGTATTGACGCAAAAGGGCAAATCGGCTCAGACTGCGAATACGAAAGCCTCTGCTCAGTGAGTGGAAACCCCGCTACTTTCACCCTCTTCCAACAGGGAGAGGGATTTTTTTCGGCATCCAAGTGCGGGAAGAGTGGCTGAAGCAGAACCAAAAACCAATCTTGTGCAAACGAATGTGTACAATTTGTGATGAAAACGCTTTCTAAGTTTCGATAACCTTTTATACAATAGTTTGTGAGGAAGGGGTTTGTCTATGCAATTAGATCAACGGAGTTTGCGGTTGCTGCAAGAGATCATTTCTTCACCAAACGTAAAATATGGGGATCTAGAGCGGAAACTTACCCTTTCCCGCAGACAGATTCAATATGATCTGGAAAAGATCAACGATTGGTTGAGCCAAAAAAATCTACCGCTAATCCATTACGACCGGCATCACGGTTTTCGGATTGACCAATCCCTTATGCAGACAGTGGCGGAATTGGACTCTTTCCAATCAAAGGAGAAGTATATTTTATCCGATGAAGAGCGTGTCAGATTCGTATTGCTCCTCTTGCTCGCGAAAAAGGAAGACTTGTCGCTTCTTCATTTTAGCAGTGCACTCCAAGTGAGCCGCAACACGGCTCTAAACGATATCAAAAAAGCCAAAACCCTCGCCGGAGAATACGGGATCGACCTTCTTTATACCCGAAAAGAGGGTTATACACTCAATGGATTAGAATGGAACAAAAGACGCTTGCTTGGGTCATTGGTCCGAACCAGCCTGGCACACGAGAATGGAGCATGGCTGCTGGGTCAAGCGTTGGGTACGGATTTCAAATGGGTAGCCATTGTTCGTCAAGAACTGGAACAAATTGAACATCAGTTGCGAGTTCGTTATACAGACGAACGTTTGGCAGAGCTGTCTTATGAGATAGTCTACATCATGATCCGCATCCGGATGGGACACAGGCTGGTTTGGCCGGAGAGTGATTGGCATGAAGTGGTTTCTACTCCTGAGTATGAGGCGATCAAGAAACTTGCTCAAACGTTGCAGTTGGAAGACGAAGGAGATTCCACAGAACTGGCTTATTTTGCCCTTCAACTGCTTACTACCAATATAGTAGATACAGGTAATGAGCTGGATTCTCACAGTAAGAGGCTGATGAGCCAATCCATTCAGATGATTGAAGAGTTCGAGAAGCATGCCTGCGTGGTGTTGCAGGAAAAAGAAAAACTGGCTCGACAAATTTTCCAACATCTACGTCCTGCCTATTTTCGCGTGAAATTTGGTTTGGAATTGGAGAATCCTCTGCGGGATCTCATTCTGAAGGAACATGGGGAACTTCATCACCTGGTGAAAAAGGCGATGAAGCCATTTTACCAATTGGTAGGGCGTCCGGTGTCCGATGATGAAAGTGCGTATGTGACGATGCATTTTGGCAGTTGGTTGAGAAGGCAGGGAACGGAGCTTTCATTCCGGCCGAAAGCCGTTGTTGTTTGTCCCAAAGGGATTGCCATCTCCAAAATGCTCTTAAAAGAACTGAGAGAGATGTTTCCAGACATTCTCTTTCTGGACAGCTTATCAGTACGGGAATTTTACCGTTCTTCATTTTCTTATGACATCGTTTTTTCCACGGTGTTTGTAAGAACTGAGGCACCGCTATTTATTGTAAATCCAATTATCGACGTTGATGAGAAACAAAGGGTTTGTAAAGAAGTTACGCGAGTTCTATACGGTATTACGCAGGCGGAACTCAATGTTCCGGCTTTGATCGAATTGATCGGCCAGTATGCCGACATTCGTGATGATGAAGGGTTGGCGAAAGCGCTACACAGATATTTCAAAAGCAGTTACAAAAAAAGATTGGTGAGGAAGGAGAAAGACAAACCTGTGTTGGACCAACTTATCACCGAAGAAACGGTTCAGCTGGTTGACGAGGTAGAGAACTGGCAAGATGCGATTCGGATCGCTTCCAAACCTCTTCTTCAAAATGGCTCGATTGAGCCGTTGTATGTTGACGCAATGATCCGTTCCATTCAAGAGACAGGGCCTTACGTGGTCATCACACCCAAAGTCGCCATCCCGCACGCTCGCCCGGAAGAAGGGGTCAATATGTTGTCCATGAGCCTTCTTCGTTTGAAAAAAAGCGTGCTGTTTGGCGAAAATAAGCCCGTTCACCTTGTTATCGTACTGGCTGCTACCGATGATGAATCTCATCTGAGAGCACTCGCACAATTGACGGAACTGTTGTCACAGGAAGAAAACATTGATCAACTGATCCAGTCTGAAGAAATATCGGATGTCATGAAATTGATCCATCATTATTCGAAAGGAGAATGATCAAATGAGAATTTTGGTTGTATGCGGAAATGGTCTGGGCAGCAGTTTCATCATGGAGCTGAACGTGAAAAAGGCGCTTGCTGAACTCGGGAAAGAAGCTGTAGTCGAACATACGGATCTGGCGACGGCGCGCACGGAAAAGGCGGATCTCTTTATCGGGGCGAATGACATCATTCACAGCTTGGACGATGGAACAAGGAAAATCATCGCTCTGGACAACGTCATGAATGTAGGAGAGATTAAAGAGAAACTCACTCCATATTTATAAAGTAAATACGCTTGAAGCAGAGGAGAAGGGAGTATGCCCTTATGTTTGACATGATTATGAAAGACATTTTGGGAACACCGGCCATCCTCGTTGGTTTATTTGCACTCATCGGCCTCCTTTTGCAGAAAAAAGGAGTGGCCGACATCATCGCCGGTACGCTGAAGACCATCATGGGATTTGTCATCATCGGCGCAGGGGCGAACGTGATTATCAGTTCTCTGGACATTTTCGGGAAAATGTTTAACAAAGCGTTTCACCTTTCCGGGGTGATCCCCAATAACGAGGCTATCGTTGCGGTGGCCCAGAACACATTTGGCATGGAAACCGCCCTCATCATGGTTTTTGGGATGGTCGTCAACATCTTGCTTGCCCGTTTTACACGATTTAAGTATATCTTTCTCACCGGTCATCACACGATGTTTATGGCCTGCCTGATCGGGGTGATCCTGTCGACGGGAGGTTTAAAAGGAGCCGATCTTGTCATCTTCGGTTCTGTTTTATTGGGGTTGTGTATGGTGCTGTTTCCGGCTTTGTTACAACCCTATGTCAGACAAATCACCAATAGCGACGACTTTGCGGTAGGGCATTTTGGATCATTGGGTTACTTTGTCGCAGGAACGATCGGGAAATATTTTGGTAATAAGGAAAGTTCGACCGAGAACATCAAGGTTCCGAAGCAACTCAGCTTTTTACGGGATACTTCGGTCGCCGTATCTCTGACCATGACCATCCTCTTCGTCATCGTGGCGCTTTTTGCCGGCCAGTCGTTTATTGAGAGCAAGCTTTCGGGTGGAACCAACTTTATCGTCTACTCGCTGATTCAAGCCATTACTTTCGCTGCAGGTGTGTATATCGTTCTGGCCGGTGTTCGGATTCTGATTGCGGAGATTGTCCCGGCGTTTAAAGGGATTGCAGATCAAATTGTGCCCAATGCCAAACCGGCACTAGATTGCCCGACGGTTTTTCCTTTTGCACCCAACGCGGTGATCATCGGATTCATCATGAGTTTTCTCGCCGGATTGATCAGCATGTTTTTGCTGCCTGCGCTCGGGCTTGCCGTAATCGTTCCCGGATTGGTACCGCATTTCTTTACCGGAGCGACAGCGGGCGTATTTGGGAATGCGACCGGCGGAAGGCGTGGAGCGATACTTGGTGCGTTTGCCAACGGCCTGCTGATCAGTTTTCTTCCAGCTCTGTTGCTGCCGCTCTTGGGTACCCTTGGCTTTGAAAAGACGACCTTTGGTGATTCAGACTTTGGAGTGGTCGGCTTAATCCTCGGCTTTATCATGAGATTGTTCTAAAACCAGTAGACCCCTGCCGTTGATGGTAGGGGTTTTTATTATTGAGTAAGTTGTTTTGCACTGGTGTTCGGGGGATTTTTTTATTGGCGAGAGGAAATCAATTGATGGTTACCAAACATATCAAATGCAATTTATTTTGTTCAATAGTGATGAAGTTAGGGGGGGATCTCCTTGCAGAACACGGAATTAGAAGTTCCGACAAACTGTAATTTTGACCATGCGAAGAACGTAATCGAGCAATGTTGCCAGGAGGAAGGGCTTCAGATCACTTTCATCGGCAGCCTATCGTCATATCCAGGTTCTACTCATTGGCATTTTAAGAAAGGGAGAGATCGTGGAACATTGGAAGTGACAATTTGGCCAATGAAGAATCGGATTTGGTTTTCCGTTCAAAAGGGGCGGAGAAGCGAATGGATCGAAGAGGCCATTCTACGGTTGAAACAATCGGTTGAAAGTCGGCTCAAGTAGATTTCAAGCTAACTGGGATAACCTCGTAGGGATCTTCGGAACAAAGCCTGATCCATCTGTCAATATCCTCCAAAACAGTCGAGAGGAGACAGTGCGATTCTCTGAACCCGCCTTCGCCTACGGCGGGGATATCCAACCATCACATGTTATTGTATAAAATAAAATGAAAAGTCAACCAACAAAGGGAGGGAAACCCGATGCATCCACATGAGACCGCTTTAGTGACCAGCCCGTTGGGAGTAGGAGCTGTCGTCACATTGTTGATTGCCGGTTCGTTTTGGTTGGACCGGCGTTACCGGTGGTTTTCCTGGTTGGGAACGGCGATTCTCGTCATCACCGGTGGGGCTGTGTTGGCCAATATCGGCGTGATTCCTCCGTCGATCGAGACGGGTTCTGGTCCTGTCAATCCGTTTTATACGTTTGCGTATGATTACGGGGTGCCATTGGCCATCGTATACATCCTGCTGTCCACCGATCTGCGTGCTTTACGGGGAGTGGGGAAGCCTGCCTTGATCGCCTTTGTATTGGCCTCAGTCGGCACGTTGGCGGGAACGGTGATCGGAGCGTGGTTGTTGGCTGATGCGATCGGGCCGGAAATGTGGAAGCTGGGCGGGCAATTCGCGGCAAGCTACATCGGCGGCGGGGTGAACTACGCTGCCGTGGGGCAGGCGGTGCATACATCCGGCTCATTGTACGCTGCGGGTGCCGCTGCGGACAACATCATGACCAACTTGTGGATGGTGGCCACGGCGGTGATCCCCACTTTGCTGGCCCGTTTTTATCCGTCCATCCGCAACCGGCGGGAAACTGATACGGCACCGGCGGGGAACGGCTTCATGAGCGGCGGACCGACGACCGTTTCTATCCATGAGATGACGTATTTGACGGCAGTGGCACTGACGTTGGTCGCCATTTCCCAGTGGATCACGCCGATCGTGGCCCGATGGGTCGGATTCGAGATTCCCACGGTCATTTATTATACAACGTTCGCACTGTTGTTGTCCTGGTTTACGCCGATCAACCGCTGGGGTGGAGGTGAAGAACTGGGCAACCTGATGCTTCATTTCTTCTTCGCCACCATGGGGGCAGGGACCATCCTTTCGACGCTGGTGAACAAAGGACCGGCCGTCTTTCTCTTCTTGACTGTGTTGGTGGGTGTGCATGCGCTGATTGTTTTCGGTCTGGGGAAATGGGCGCGGATCGAGATTGAAACGCTGTCCATCGCCAGCCAGGCAACCGTGGGTGGTCCGTCCACCGCTCTGGCACTGGCCGTCTCCCAACGCTGGACGTCATTGGTGACGCCGGGGGTATTATTGGGCGTGTTGGGCTACGCCATCGGGACTTATGTGGGGATTGCCACGGCCCGCCTGTTGCAGGTGCTGTTGTAAGACGGATTTTGACAAGGTCAGAAAAACCCGCCGATCTACCTCGGCGGGTGTGAATTATCCTTGTATGAAGGGAAGTCCTTGTACCAAACGAATACCAGCCAAAATAATGAAAAGAAGATATATAACCAATACCAGGGGATCTTTGGAACCAATAAAAAAAGACTTCCCAAAGGGAAGAAAAGTTCGCGGTGAAAAATCTTTTCGAAACGTTTCACCACAATTTGTATCCTAACGTATGGTCCCGTTTTTTCCGTATTAAAATAAAATTGCATCGAATGATTCATATTTTGAAACATGGCCGTTTCGGTTCTTTGAGACTGCTGACAAAGGAAGGGGTCAGCAGTCTCGAAACATCTTATCCAGATGTTTATTTTATTTCTTTGGTTTGATAAGAATAACACGCTTTTCCCATAGCCAGCATATCATTAAACCTAAAGATAACCAGTGAAGCCCTAATAACAAAAACCATCCTAAAATTGGAAAGTTAATGAGAGATGTAACGATTGCCGATCCAATGGCTGCGGTTAACCATCTTTCTTGCCCCACTGAAAGTGGTATCTGCTCACCAATGATTAACGAGATGGCTGTTAGACTGATAATGCTAAATATAAGGAGCAGAAGGTATAAGACGATTAACAATGGGATCCCGATGATACTTATCGTTAACAAAAAGGCAATCGCAATGAGCATTATACTTGTGACGATGCCGATCAGTATCATCCGTTTTAACTCAAAGCGAATACGGGTCATAAACGGATCGATTCGATGTTTAGCCAAAATCGCTGTACCTATTGGAAGCACGAATAGCAATAAAGTGATCGATATTTGAAAGAACCACAAGCCCAATAAGAAAGTCCCAGCGATCAGTATGCTGTTAGCGATTTGATGGTCGAAAGCAAAACTTATTATTTCGTCCGTTACTTTGGCTCCAGGTTCTTGTGTAACGGATCCGCCAATCACAAATACAAGGTCTCGAACATGTGCTGTTTTTTTAATATGGAGATCTCCACCAATCACAATAATCTCGTGTACGGATCCTGCCAGATTAACATCCCCTCCGATTTCGACTACATGATCAATCGTTTTATGCTCGGGGATGTCGACAGTTTGGTGAGAAAACATCGTTTTATCATCTGATAAAGAGAAAACGATGCTGTGATCGGCAGCGTAAACCGGTGCGCTGAACATAACAAAACAAAGAAAGATAAGCATTATGCTATATATGAATAGAAATCTTTGTTTCATCATACAAATTCCACCCTTTTACCGTTCAACAAACGACGTAACGACCAAAGAGAAATTCCTATCAGAATGATGGAAACAACGCACATGACTGTACTAAGATAAGGTATGGCCATGATAACTGTCAGAAGCCCGTGAAACAGATGTAATAAGATACTAATTGGGGTAAAGGAGAAAATGGTACCAACTACAAAGATGAGAAAACCATTTAAGAAAAGTAAAAGAAAAATGCTACTTAATGCACCCCAACGCAATGTGGTATAAGAAAAAAGTGGTGGAAATGTTTCTGCTTTATATTCAGCTTCCTTTTCGTATATTGCATCCATCACCTTGTCGGTCAGATGATCAGGTAGGGAGAGATTCTCATAAGCAGTAACGAGTTGATGGCTCATCGAAGCAAGATCTTCATACAACTTCATGCAGTATGGACACGCTTGTAAATGCCTCTCCACTTCTGTTCTTTTATGCTCGGATAATTCATTATCTATATAGGCGGAAAGCAAATGATCAATATGCTCCATCCTGATCACCTCTCTTTTTCAGTGCATTCCGTAAGGCTAAGCGGGCTGCATGTATCCTTGATTTTACTGTCCCCTCAGGAACCCTCATGATCTTCGCAATTTCTTTATAGGACAAACCTTGGATTTCTCTAAGTAAAAGAACAGCACGGTGTTCTGAAGATAAAGATTGCATAGCCTGGTGCAAATCAATCTGCAATTGTTTTTGTTCAATGAGACTGTCGGAATCAATGGGTTGTTTGTTTCTTTTGTCCAACCAGTCTATAACAATGGTTTTCACTTTCTTTCGTTTTTGCAAACGGTCATAACATAAATGATACACAATGCGGCTTAACCATGAAGTAAAAGCGTAGATGCTGTCCAGTTCTTTCAAGGAGAAATATGCTTTGATAAATGCTTCTTGCAGAACATCTTCAGCTTCCATCACATCATTCAGCATACCATAAGCTTGATAGTATACATTTCTTTTATACCGATTAACAAGGGATTCAAATGCTCTTTTATCCCCTTGTTTTGCCCTTGTAATCAGATCGTATAGCTCTTGATCCACACTATACCCACTCCTGCCTCACTCCCAAAACGATGTGCATCAGTATGTTAAGAAGATCATTCGGGTAAATACAAATTCCTCCTACATTTTTTTCATATTCAATCTTTTGTATACCTGGAATGGAGTTGTCTTTGATAAGAAAGGATTCTTGAGGAGGATTCTCAAGAATCCTCCATCTTACGGTCTTTTCTTACTTGAACATATGGTAATTTTGTCAATATCTTCTCCCCGTGCTTCATGACTAATAATGCAGAAAGGGTTCCAACAAGAATCCCTGCTAATACATCTGTTGGATAATGATGTCCCACATAAATACGAGAGAGACCTATTAGTAAAGCAAGGATAAAAAGCGGGATCCCCAGCTTCCTATTGTGATTCCAAAGAGCAACAGCAATCGCTACCGCTCCGGTGGTATGATCACTAGGGAATGAAGAATCCGCCGGATGTGGTAATAACAAATGCACATGATGAGAGATAAACGGACGCGGACGATAATATACCAAACTGATTAAAAAATTCATTCCGATCGCCAAAGATGCCGTTACAAATCCATATATGGCAGCAAGTCTGGTAGATGAACGTAAAGCGAAGATGACGAGAATGGCCATATATAAATAGGGACCAAAAGTAGTCAAACCCTCAAAGATATGGTCCCACCAAGGATGGTGACCTGCATAATGGTTAATCCATTGGAAAAGTTGATAATCCAAGGGTAATCCCCCCTTGCCATATTCGAGATGATATTTCATTTGTTAGTAAAGGACTTTATGTAGAAAAACAAAGTTCATTTCAAACCAAAATAAATTTATTGTAAATATTTCACATAATGGAAAAAACCCTACATTCATTCTGCGTAAGCAGATGAATGTAGGGTTTTGTTCAATTAACTTAAATAGCTTCCGTTGTGTTCATGTATTTTGCTTTTTTCCCTTGGAGTGATTCGTAAATGATGGGGATTAACATAAAGCTGTTGAGGGTAGAAGTAATCATCCCACCGATGACTACTACCCCTAACGTTTGTGAAATCACCGTATCTGTGTCATGGGATAAAGCTAGAGGAATTAACGTTAAAATGGTTGTTCCTGCCGTCATCAAAATCGGACGTACCCGCGACAGACTGCCGGCGATAATTGCTTCCCGTAACTCCATGCCATTCATGCGATTACGTTCAATTTTATCGATCATCACTATTCCATTGGTCACAACGATCCCTGTCAACATCAGCACCCCAATCAGCGCAGCTAAGTTCCATTCCCCACCAAACAAAATTAAGAACAGAACCACACCGCTTAAGGCTAGTGGAATGCTTAAAAGAACAGCCAACGGCGCTTTCCACCCCTTAAAGACTGCGCTGATAATGAGCAATACCAACAGAACAGAGAAGGTCAATGCCATCGCCATATCCACAATCATTTGTTTTACTTGTTGTGTAATACCGCCAAAAGAATAAGTAACCCCTTTTGGCAGTGAGAGGCTGTGAATCACTTGCTCCGCTTCATCCGAAACCTTGCCGATGTCATTTGCAGTGATTTGCGCCGTCACGGTAGCAAATGGCTCTCCATCCCGCTCTTGGATCGAGGATGGGGCATGGTTAGGACTAATTGTTGCCAATTGATCAAAACGATAAGATTGACCGTTTTTTCCGGTGAGCGTCTCTTTTGCCAGCATCGACATGACTTCAGCAGGGACTTCAAAACTGGTGCTGTCAACATGATGCGATTGGTCACTCAATTGATCGAGGTAGATATCAACCGGAATCGTCTTGCCTCCCTGCATCACATCAAAGTCCTTCACCTGCGAGGTATATTTGGCAAGGAGACTTTCCACTTCCCCCAGATCTACACCAGCTTGTTGGATCTTGGTTGGGTTTAGGGTTACGGTATATTTTGGTGTTCCGCCTGACATGTCAATTTTTCCGTCAACGCTTAATCCTTTAACGGTGGCCAGTTTTTGCCGTACTTTTTGCGTCGCTTGATCCAAGGTAGCTTGATCAGCACCAGTCAAAATCACTTTCAGTTGCGAATCGTCTCCAGAGATGTTCTGGCTGGTTACCGTATAATTCACTTGCTTGGAAAGCGACGGCATTGTTTTTTGCAACTGGCTGACAAAGGTGTCTAGATGATTCTTGTTCTTCAATGTAACGGACAGATTGGCCACGTTTGGCTGTTGGATATAACCGCCGCCTTCATCAAACACATCATCGCTTTGCGGGGTGAAATTGGAACCAAAATTGCTGGAATAAGATGCAACATCTTTGTTGGCGCGCAGCACATTTTCCACTTTTTTCACTTCCGCATCCACTTGCGCCAAGGTGCTGCCTTTTGGTAATTCCAGCTTAATAGATACTTCCCCCGTTTTACCACTTGGCAGGAAATTCACCGGTAAAAACGCCGAATAAAGAACAGCAGCCGCAAAAACAACAAGCGAAATGAAAATGGTCAGCTTTTTGTGGGCAAAAGCAAAGTTGAGCAAAGGCTTCATCGCATTTTCCAGTGTGACCGTCTCGGTCACAACCTTTCTCCAGTTCATGTAACTAAAGGTGGGGATGATCAACATCGCCACAAAGAACGAGACGATCAGCGCGATCACGACAGACCAGGCAAAACCGGAAAAGGAGGCGCTTACGATCCCGCCAACCATCGCAATCGGCACATAAACGGCAATCGTCGTCGCCGTCGAAGCAAAAATCGCGGGAATCATCTCATAGACGGCATGCGCTATGGTGTGCAACCGCGATTCTCCTTTTGCTTCCTGCATCCGGCGGTAAATGTTGTCCAAAATCACGATAGAATCATCCACAATCCGTCCCATCGCCACAATCAAACCGGAAACGGTCAAGATGTTGAGGGTATACCCCATGGATTTGAGCAAGGCAGTTGTAGCCAACAGCGAAACGGGCAACGATACTGCAATAATAAACGTGGAACGCACATTACGGAAGAAGAACAACACACACAACATGGAAAATAAACATCCGAGCAATCCTTCGCGAACCAAACCCCACAATGCCGCATTTAATTCATGTTCGCGATCCAACAATAGATCGGCATGGATTTGGTGGCTTGCGATAAGAAGATCATGCTGCAAACGCTCTTTGACTCGATCTGCTACGTCAGTAATGTTGGCAGACGGGGTTTTTATTACATCTAGAATAATGCTAGTCTTGCCGTTGGTACGCGAAACGGTTTTTACATCCGTCAACGATTTGGAAATATCCGCAACGGCTGACAGCGGGACGCTTTTACCGTCCTTGTTTTTGATCGGGATATTGTTCAACAAAGACAAACCTTCTATATTTATAGGAATTGTTACTTTTACATTCGAGATTTTACCGGCACTCCACAAAACATTGGCTGCTGTCAACGATTTCGTTACATCATCGATTGTGACCCCGTTTTTGGCCAAATCTTTCATCCGAAGCGTGATTACATAGCCATTGTTGGCCGCTCCAGTTAAGCGAACATCGGCCACTCCTGGCACCGTTTTTAACTCTCTGGCTATATCATTCGCAATAGTAGAGCGAAATGACAAGTCATCAATCTTGGTGGTGTTGGTCGTCAAACTATAAGTTAAGATCGGAAACGAACTGGTTGACACCCGTGTCACAACTGGCGGATTGACACCATCCGGCAAATCTGCGGACTGCAATGCCTGTTTCACTTGGCTTTCCGCTTTGGCCATATCAAAATTCATCGGGTAATACAGACTGACCAAGAGACCGCCATCATAAGAATTCGTTTCAATATCTTGAATTCCGTCACAGGCGCGAACAGCATCCACAATCGGTGTAGTAAGATCCTGCTTAATCTGCTCGGCTTGCATCCCAGGCGCTCTAAGCGAAATGAGCAAAGTCGTATTGTTGATATTGGGTAAATAATCTCGTTGCATTTGATAAGCAGAAATTCCGCCCCATGCCAAAATGAGTACGATGCAAATCACCATGAGCGTCGCTCGTTGCATGGTCAATTCTATTAATCGTTTCATGCGTTAACTCCTCCCCATATCATTTTCAGATCTGTTGGGATTTCATTTAAAAAGGACTGGGGAGCTAAATCAAAAGTTCGGATGGATAATAAACAGAATATTAAAATAATAACCTACAGTGGTGTTGTTCAGTATTGGTGACACCTTATACAAGTTTTTTCTGTCAAGCGGCTAGGGCCGCTTTCTTCATTTTTTGCCGAGATGGAGAAAATTGCGTGAATGACAGTCTTGTTAAATCAATCAAACTGGCTTTATTTCGGTATTTCAATAAATCAAAGTACGTCTTTTAAAGGGCACGCCAAGCCGATTCGAAAACAGTTAACAAAGCGGATAAGAAGTAGATAAAGAGTAGATCAAGGGTATTTGCAATGTATTTTCTGTCGACACTCCGTAAAACGGAGGGATCAAACATGCAGATAGATGCTCTGATTAAACATTATGGTTACGGCGGTATTTTCGTCATTCTTCTTTTGGAAATGATCGGTATCCCATTTCCTGGAGAAACTATATTAACACTATCGGGTATTGAGTGGACCATTGGTACTTTTTCGTTGCTGCCTCTGTTGGGAGTGGCTATTTCGGGAAACGTGATCGGATCCTCTATTGCCTACGGAATCGGTCGGTTTTTGGGACGTCCCGTGATCCTTCGATACGGTAGGCTTTTGGGCATTACCGATGAACGATTGAACAAAGCCGAGGTTAAGTTTAAAAAATATCGGATTCCAGTCATACTGTTTTCCAAATTCATTGCGGGTATACGTGTGTTGGTTCCTTATTTGGCAGGCATCAACAGGATGTCTTTTGTTGCATTTTCAATTTACAATTTTATTAGTGCGACACTCTGGTCTGTTGTGTTTATCGTATTGGGTCGATACCTCGACATCGCTTGGTATCGATACCACCAAGTCATTCACCAATTTCTTTTACCGGCGTTGATAGTGACTATTATTTCGGTGGGTGTTTATTTCATACTAAAGACGAGCAATAAGAGACGTGGAAATTGAAAATCGGAGGGGTAATACCAGATTGATTGTATTTATTGGATAGATGAAGTTATGGATGCCTAAAGATAAGAATCAACCCGAAAAGGTTCCTTCTGTTAGAAAAATGTATATATGAGATAGATCAACCAGCCAATAAAAATTAACCGCACCAGAACGATGATAGACCCAGCGATCCAATTCTTAGGTTTCTTCGTGAGTAGCATCGAATCCGCTTTTTTTCTGCTGTCTTCGAGGACAGGGATCGGAATGATCTTGATAGCGAATGCAATTCCTATGGGTAACAGGATCAAATCATCCAAGTAGCCCAGAATCGGAATGAAATCAGGTATCAAATCCACTGGGCTAAAGGCATAAGCCACGACGATGGTGATGACAATTTTGGTCCAAATGGGAGTTCTGGGGTCTTGATAAGCGTAGTACAACGTGAAAACTTCCCGCTTAAGTTTTTTTGTCCATTCTTTCCATGATTTCATTTCGAGTTCCCCACTTTCATCTAGTCGTATCGCAGAAACTCCATTCTGCGATATAATCGAGGGAGGTTCCGTCAGAGAACGCCGATCAAAGGGCAGATTATCCCTCTGAATTTTTGTCGCAGAATGATTTTCAAAGGAGGTCGGTTTGTGCATCCTACGATTCCCAATTTTTTATTCGACCTGAAATCGGACGGAAGAAGACGGAAAACTCTGAAAACATACGAGGGAGTGATTCATCAGTTTATCCGGTGGTTTGAAGAGACGACAGAGGAAAGATTTGACCCTGAGAACGTAACCCCAATTGACGCAACAGAATATAAACAGTATCTCCTGAATCGATCCAAACCAGCCACAGTTAACAAGGCCCGTATCGCACTAAAACGGTACTTCGATTGGCTTGTGAAACAAGAAATGTTAAAGGATTCTCCCTGGGGTGCCATCCGACCTGTCAAGCAGGGTCGAAGGGCTCCCCGATGGCTAGATCGTAAAGAGCAACGTGCTCTTCTCCGGGCCGTTCAACAAGGGCGAAAGCCGCGGGACATCGCAATAGTGTACTTACTTCTGCATGCGGGACTCCGAGTTGAGGAATTGTGCCTCCTGCGCCTGGAAGACGTGGAGATGTCTGAACGGAAAGGCAAAGTGATCGTTCGACAAGGAAAGGGTGGGAAATGGCGAGAGGTACCGCTGAACCGTGACGTCCGAATGGCGCTTGAATCGTGGTTGGAAGTTCGTCCTGCCTCAAGTCCTTGGCTGTTTGTTTCCACCAGGTCTGAGCGGATAACCCCTCGCGCCGTTCAGTTTGTTGTGCGAAAATATGGCCAACGGTCGGGGCTGGAACATTGTACTCCCCATGTATTGCGACACACTTTTTGCCATGAATTAGCGGTCAAGGGAGTATCCCTCGACGTGATTGCCATGTTGGCAGGGCACATGACTGCCGACGGGCGCCCTAACATCGCTACAACGGCCATCTATACCACACCAGGGGACCAGGACCTGCGCCGTGCCGTTGATCAACTTTCCTGGGAATAGGGGGGTGAAGTGTGTATCGCCGCACTCGAGAGCTTCTAACGGAAGAACAACGGGAGCAGTTTACGAAAATTTCCCCTACTTTGGACGAGTGGGAGCTGGGAGCTCATTACACACTAACGGAGCAGGATCGAGCTCTGATTCGCCGCCGCCGCCGGGATGAGAACCGGATCGGCTTTGCCGTTCAGTTGTGCGTTCTCCGACATACCGGTTGGCCGCTGTCGGAAATCAAGGAGGTTCCCGACCGGGTACTCCACTACATCGCCAACCAAATCGATGTGGACCCGGACACATTCCAGCGTTACGCTGCTCGTGATACGACCCGGTGGGAACATATGCGGGAAATCCGGGAAGAATACGGATACCGTCCATTTACGGTCAGGGAGTACCGGCAGTTAGCCAAAGCTCTGCTTCCTCAGGCAATGGAAAAAGACCATGCTATGCACTTGATCCATTGGGCCCTTAATTGGCTACGGGAACGGAAAATCATCCTCCCAGCCATCACCACCGTGGAACGCCTGATCTGGGAGACCCGGCGGCGGGCGGAAGAGAAGATCTACCGTCTTCTGAACGCCGCCTTGACGTCCAACCAAAAAAAGCAGTTGGATGAACTGATCAGGACCCGAATGGAAAACGGAAAAACGCCCCTGGGCTGGATCAAGGAAGACACCGGTCAATCGTCTCCCCGGGCGTGCAAAAAGGCCATTGAACAACGGAACCAGATTCTAAAGCTGGGGCTGGAAGTGGACACACAGGGAATACATCCGCAACGGCTCCGGCAATTGGCCCGTCTCGGACGGAATTATGATCCGCAAGCCCTTCGCCGATTTTCGGAACCCAAACGGTACGCAATTTTGGTGGCTTACCTTCTTGAACTGTGCCAGGATATCACTGACCAGATCATCGAGATCAGCCGCCGGCAAATTGCCAATTTGCACACCAGCGGAAGAAAAGCACAGGATGAGATTCAAAAGCAAAACGGGAAGGCGCTGAATGAAAAGATTGTGCGTTTTGTGGATTTGACAACTGTTCTCCTGGAGGCCAAAAAGAAAGGACAGGATTTGGATGAAGCCATCACCTCCACCATCACGTGGGAACGATTAGCCCAGGAACGAGACGAGGCACGGGAGTTGACCCGTCCTGCCAATTACGATTATCTGGACTTGGTAAAAAACCGATACAACTACTTGCGGCAGTATACCTTCTTGGACGCCATGCAATTCCAATCCACCAAAGCCGCCGCCCCTCTGCTGGAAGCTGTTGATGTGATCAGAGACCTGAATGGATCCGGAAAACGGAAGGTTCCCGAGGATGCACCCCTTGAGTTCATTCCAGACCGATGGTTGCCTTATGTGATGGATGATCAAGGCCGGATCAACAAAGTGTATTACGAGATGGCAACCATGACCGAGTTGCACAACCGGATTCGCTCCGGCGATGTATCGGTAGTGGGAAGTCGCCAACACAAGGATTTTGAGGAATATCTTGTGTCCAAAGAGGAATGGGAACAAGTCCGTACCACCGGAAACGTTCGGTTGGCGGTTCCTCTTTTGGTGGAGGAATGTCTTGATGAACGGACACAGGCGCTTCGGAAACGCTTGGAATACGTTTCAGAAAACCTGAACCAATTGGAAGATGCCCGACTGGAAGATGGAAGTCTCCATGTGGACCGGTTGGAAAAAGAAACACCCCCGGAGGCAGAGAAACTAAGCGACATCCTGTATACGATACTACCACGGGTGAAGCTCACCGAACTGCTGGCTGAAGTAGCCCACTGGACGGGTTTTGACGAAGCGTTCATCCATGCTTCCACCGACCACCCACCAAAGGGAGGCGAAAAGGCCGTGGTGCTGGCAGCGCTGATGGCAATGGGGACTAATATTGGGTTGACCAAGATGTCGGAGGCCACCCCAGACATCTCCTACCGGCAGATGGCCAACGCCGTCCAGTGGCGGATGTACGATGACGCCATGAAACAGGCTCAGAAAGTCCTGGTCCGATTTCAGCAAAAACTCCCCTTAGCCCGATACTGGGGCGACGGGACCACTTCCTCCTCAGACGGGATGCGGGTCCAAGTCGGGGTTTCTTCCCTTCACGCGGAGACAAACCCGCATTATGGCCGCGGAAAAGGGTCCACCTTTTATCGGTTCGTCAGTGATCAACAGGTGGCTTTTCACGATCTGGTGATCAACTCAACAGCCCGGGAAGCCCCGTATGTAATCGATGGTTATCTGAATCACGAGACGGATCTTCAAATTGAAGAGCATTATACGGACACAGCGGGGTACACGGATCAAGTCTTCGGGTTGGCCACATACTTCAATAGGTTTTATTCAAGCTGGACGGATTCCTAACTATGCGAAATCTGCAACTGGCGAATTACATGCAACTATTTTCTATTATAAATGGATAGTTAATTCTGATGGGGCTGCAAACCCCATTTAATGAAGATATGGCCCATACCCATGAAGCTAAGAAAAAAAGTATCCCCAAAACAAAAAAATACCCTATTTTTTTCGTTTTGGGGATATGAAGAGATCTTAACTTGATGTGATAGGATATAAAGAATCTTAACTTATGATGATGTTGCCGTACCCTTCCTTGATATTTAGGATAAGAACTTGGTTGAACCCAAAATTTCCTCTTTGAGGTTGTCGAGCTTTTCTGCATCGTAAAAACAAGGATTTGGGGTGTCAGTGTGCAATTACATGATTATCTAAATAACAAATTTCCTAACCTGAAATTAAGACCGTCCCTTTTCTACAATTGGGATTTTGGGATTCGCTTTGAATTAGGAAATCCCGATGAAGAAAACATAGGAAGTTATATGGAACGTGTCTATTTTCGTGCAATAACACTTTTCAATGCACTTCATTCTATTAGGGATGAGATTTTTGTTGTAGCCAACGTTCATCACGCTGGCGAAGGAAATATATTAAAAAGGCGAAAAGTAAAGATATTCAATCATCATATAAAATCAAAGGATATTTTGTATAGGTTACAACACCAGATTATTCCATACGTTTTTGAAGATGTATATGATATTTACGATATTGAAACACATAGATATTTACTTAAATGCAAGGTTCAAGATGTAAAGTATATTCATTTAATAAAGGCGATTTGTAATCGGGAAATGGACATTAGACCTAAAATTTTTCACGATGTATTCTTTATAAACCTCTCAAAAGACACGATTTTTCATATTTATGATGATAGAGGTTGCGACATTATTGCTTCGAACAAAGAAAGTATAAGACCCTTGTATGAGTTATACAATGACTGGGTTTTAGAATATGACAAAGAGGCAATTGATAAATTATTTCAATAGCCTCTTTTTTCTTCACTAAAAGGGAGTCACCGTAACTATTCTTTCTTTAGTGATAAGAAAGGTCGAAAAACACACGGTTGGAGTGAGGTGTGGCTCTAGAGGTCTCGGAATCTCGAGTCGAACCATACATCAGAGGAATGATGTTGACAGAATGCGGATTCTGTAAAGATGATGAGCATCAAAAATCAGGAAGAGGCACAGAAGGATGTGTAAATTTTTTCGGGAGCCCTATTTTTGAACGACTGTTCGTACAACGGGTGGCGGCTACATATAATGATTTAACGGGGGTTGGGGAGAGGGGAAACCCTCTCTTTTTTTGTGCGTGGATGTTATCGCTTCATCACTTTAAAGGAAATTTGGACGCCACACAGGTCAAAATTCGAGGGCTGAGAGGGTGATAGAAGGGTGATAGAGAACAGAAAAGAACCCAGCAATACACTGGGCAATGAAAATCCACAATGTGGCGTCCAATCCCTTCTACCATCTTAACATAGAATTTAACGACTTTGGCCTGCTACCAGTGATATGCAATGATTCGCTGTAGTGGATTATTTTTCCCATTTAACATTATAATCAGAAAATAATATAAGAGACTTCGGCTGCCGATGGCACTAAAAAAGGAGGGGCCAAAGTGGCGCTGTTATCTGATGTTGAACGGGCATTGAACAGTTTTTTTCGTGTGAAGGATCTGGGACCGGACCCGGGGTTCAGCCGGTTTATTCCTGGTGTATACGATCCGATCGGATTCGACTGGAAATCAGCGTTCGAACCAGAATTCAACCAGTTGTTCAACGGCTTTATGATTCGCGGCGTCGGGCGGGTCCGCCGTGTGTTTCTCGCGGTATTTCCGACGGAGGATGTGTTGGAAGCGTTTCTCGATGAGGGTGACGAAGGGGATCTCCTGTTTATGCATCATCCTTTGACGATGGAATGCGGCGATCCCCGTGGAGAATGGGGCAGGGGATTTGTCCCGGTGGATGGGGAATGGTGGGCGCGTATCAGGGAGAAGGGATTGTCGGTCTACACCTGTCACGTTCCGATGGACATACATCCGACCATCGGTACCAATGCGTCCATTGTTGAAGCTTTGGAAGCGCGAGAGACGGATACATTTTTCCGAGATCAGATGGGAGCGTACGGTCGGATCGCAGAGATCGGGGAAGTGGATACGGACGCACTGATCGCTTGGTTGCAGGAGATTTTTGCTATTCCTTATGTGGATTTTGAGGGAAAAAAACGGAGCAATATTACGCGCATTGCAATTGTCGCTGGCTGCGGGGATGTCGTTGCGGCCATGAAAGAGGCGGAAGAAAAAGGAGCCCAAGCTTATGTAACAGGTGAAATACACTGTCGGGTGGACAATGATTATGGCAGAAGGCGCTTTCGGGAAATGATGGACTACGTCTCCGCTACTTCGATGTCGTTGATCGGTGTCTCCCATGCCGCATCTGAATTCCTGGTAATGAAAACACAGATGCAACGTTGGTTTGAACGGGAGTGTCAAGTGGCGACAACCTTGCTTGAGCAAAGCCATTGGTGGCGATAATTGAAGGTTATATTAATGAGGCCCCTTATGAATGTCCGCTAATATGATTAGCGGACATTCATAAGGGGTAATACCAGCGAAGCTGTTACCAGAGGTAAAGCAGATTCCATAAAAAGTAAAACCCTCAACTGAGGGCTTTTTTAATTTCTCGCATGGCGGTTCCCTATTAATATATAGATTCCGCATCTCGTAGAAGAGCACATACGCGTTTCAGGTAATCGGTGACTCTCCGATCATCGTCATATGGATATTAGAAGCCAAAATGCAGTGCGACCTCTTTCGCGGTTTCCCTAAAAAGATCACACATCACGAAAAGCGACTGCCAAATATTATATAGTTGTTGTTTGATGCGGACACCGCACCTTTTTTCTTGATGTTACTCTTTCGGCAGGATTCCAAATAAACGCTACTTCTTGTGGCGTCAACGGCGAATCCTGCCCAGACTCCGTTCGACAAACTCCCGTCGATATCGAAAATAAAACGAAGCAACCCAACAGGTAGCAACTACCTAACCGGGTTGCTTTTGATGTTGTCATGAAGGCTTGATCCTTCAATGCGTACCGACGATGAGGGTGGATTCAGTGGTTTGCTTCAGTTTACCAACCCTATTTATTAAGGATCGCTATCGCGTAGATAAAAATACCCAATACAACAGGGGAGCTTATACATAAGATTAGCGATGGTTTTCTATTTAACAAGGATGTTTTCCTCAATAATTCATCGAATGCAAAAAATACTAGCGCTCCAAATATGGTAGGAAATAGGAAAAAATATACTGTAAAGGAGGGTGTCAAATTAACATTGGGGGCCAAATTATTGATTGCATAGAGTGCATATCCACTTAAAAAGTAAAGTACAAAAGTAATGATCCAACGTGGTCTTAAATTGAACCTCCTAACAGTTAATTCGATCAATGTAGAGAATAGAATGCCAAAAGTAAACACACATAACAAGGTGACCGGAAAAATGATGTGTGATAGGGTAAAATCATAAAAAGAACCAAAAAATGGTTAGAAACGTCGTTGTTAATGATGCAGAGGTTACTTTTCTAAGAAACATGCTAGTCTCCCCTTTTTCAACTAACACCCCATTAGTTTTAAAAAATTGAAATTCGATTTGTTCTTTAATCCTTATCCATTAAACCTTCCCATTAATATAGTATTATAGTAATCCCCGTCAGATAGAATTTTGTCATTTTTTAGAATCCCTTCAACTTCAAAACCATATTTTTCATAAAGCCTTATAGCTTTATCATCAGTTTCAAGAACATTCAAAGTTATTTTCTTAATACCATTTGAGTCAGCCCAATGAATAGACTCTTTTAAAAGGTTTTTTCCCTATACCATATCCCCAATATTCTTTTAATACACAGACTCCAAATTCTACTTTATGAGACATTCTTTTCAATTTGTACCCTACACACCTTGAAAAACCTACAATTCTTTCATTAACTTCAGCAACTAAAAAAAGATTACTAATACTCTCTGTATCCTCTTTAATTAACTGTTTAAAACCTGATTCATCTATGTACGCCTCGCCTTGTTCTCTATCTAGATTTTCTGTTTCGCCATCTACTTGCAATCTTACTTCAGACAAGTTTTTCGCATCTTTCTCTATTGCAGACCTTATAATATAACGTAAATTATGAATATAAAATTCCTTTTGATTAATCCTCATTACAATGCCCTCCCATCATTTCTTATTGAATTAACCTGCAAGTACATTTCTTCACAATCTCTTCTCCATCTTAACATAAATATTCATTTTCAGCCAAAGGGGTCCCGCCCTCGATCCTTTTCGTTTTTGAAACAAGAGACTACTCTTTTGCAATGTGGCTCCAAGTGTGGTCAGGTATGGTAAGGAAAATCCCAATAGACCAAGCCCATATGGGACATAGATCTTTGTATTAACCACCGGAGTTAAAACGTTGGAAAACATTGTTCGTTGATCTGAGGTTTATCGTAGGGTAAGTTCCCGGCGCCTTTTCTAAGTTCATCGGCATGAATGATAAAGGTTATCAACAGAGTAAAAGCAGTACACTTTATTTAAAATACTATTGTTGTAAACTATTTTCTATCCAACTATGATAGTAGTGAAAGTGAGCTTTATAATGTGGAGGAATATCTTAATGAAAACTCTCGCTCTACTATTTTTGCTAGCTTCTCTTATCTTTACAGACGCGAAACGCTTGTGGTTCGGTTCAGTTGGTTGGGGTTTACTTGCAATCTTTTATTGGTTGGATTATTACAATAAAGCAGAAAAAGTGAAGAAATGTAAAATTTTCCAATCAATTCTTTCAAAAATAGAAAAAGAGAAGAAATGGAAACTTTTCCAAGCAATTCTTTCGGCTGCACTCTCCATTTTATGTCTTTGGTTAATAAGTGTATCTTAAACCTTTAAAAAATAACCCAACTCAGCGACTATGTCGCTGGTTTTTCATACCGATTCCAAAGAGAGGTTTCCAAGAAAAAACCCGTCTAGGGCTTGTCCGGGCAAAAACTTTCGTCAACAAAAAACACAAAAAGGATGCAGATCCCAGCTCTCAGGCATGATAAAGGGGAGGAATTCCGTAGATGAAGGACTCCGATCTTTCCATCCAGGAAATTTGTGAAACGCTTCAGGTGTCCAAGGCAACACTTTATCGGTATCTAGGAAAGAGAAAGCCGTCCAAATAAATAAAGGCCCGGAAGAGCCTAGTAAAAGGGGAATGGACATTGGAAAAACGTCTGATCGGTCATGTCCCTGTAGATTGTGCGATGCTGGTTATTTGTGATCCCATCAATTATGGTGTCGAACCTCCTAACAGAGGCGACGTTCAAGGTGTTGAGTTCTGGGGTAAAGGTGAAGAGATCGTCAGAGAAGAACTTCAAAGGCGAGGATACAGAGTCACAGTGAAAAACGGAACCTATCGGATCGAAACGACCGATAAAGCGGAAGCGGATCGGTTGAAAGAAATCATCAAACAGATTGCTCAGGAAAAGGAAACTTTCATCATGACAGACATCCGGGAAGACAGCGCTTATTGGCGGATTTGTGATGCCGCTTACAACGAAAATTTGGGTGGTCCCGTGGATGGATTGGACGGCGTTTTGGCAATTTCGACCATGGGCGACGGGTATTTCCCGGTTTACGGGTATTATGATGAATATGGCTTGGTCAAAATCGAAATTGAGATCATGGCCCCGGATGAATAGTGAGACAGACGTTTGTGTTCCACCTAAAAAAGTGAGAAAAAGGAGAAGAATATGGAGCAAGGGGTTTCCTTAGAACAAATCAAACTACTTATATCATTCAACATGACTCAAGATGAGAAAAAAAAGCTGTGTCAATATATCATGCAATTACCTCAATCAGAGTTGATCAGCCTAGCTAGACAGGTAATGGAGTTAGAAGATGAATCCCATATACAGGAAATTCTAGCACTGCTAGTAAAAATCAGACCTTCTTCACTGAGTGAACTTCAAAAAGAATGGATTGATAAAGAGCAATTCTATCCTGGAACTTTATACCGAAAAGCAAATGCAGAGGTTCGTACTCTTCTTCTTCAACGAATGGAGGAGGCTTCTTCCCTTGATTCTTTGACAGTTAATCATTTATTACTATCACTTGCTTGGGTAGGTGATGAAGAAGTTCAGCGGCAGTTTTCTCTATGGAGGCAGAACCCACCATCTTGGGCTGATAAGCTATGTATCCCTCCCGAAGAGTATTCATATGAAGCAAATTGGAAATTAGATGAGAATGGAAAGAGACAAGATTTAGTCTATGAAGAACATATCTATACTGCTGCATTAGCAGCACAAAAAAATATTTGGTTAGAGGAAAGGTGTCAATGCTGTGGTTGGAAACTAGCAGTTCTATTTGATTTGGACCTTTCTAATCCTAAGTTGCATTTTCTAGGTATGCAAGGAAAATATCTTCGAATAGCTACTTGTATTCAATGTACATGTTATTCCACTATTTACACAGAAGTAGATGGGGATGGGAATGTAAGGTGGAGTTTTTATAACGAGAAACCAGAATATTGTTATCACCAACCTGATGGTAACTACGAAGATTTTGGGGTGACCTGTTTTGATGTAGGACCTAAGCAAGAAGCATGGGAAGAACTTTATTTTGAAGAGAAATCTAAGATTGGTGGATATCCAGTATGGATTAATGATGCTTATTTCCCTAATTGTCCACGTTGCCAAGAAAAGATGCCTTTTATCGCACAGCATTATGAAGAGGGCCAAGAAGGACTTATTTACGTTTATTTATGTAGCTCCTGTGAGGTTGTAGCAACCCACTATGATCAAACATAGATAGGATAATAAAATGCCTCTTGAAGAGGCTGAGGCTATTGACAAACCCAGCGGAAAAACTGCTGGGTTTTGTATAGGGATTGGAAGAAAATAGAGAAAATCGGACAAAGATCACAAACTATTCTCTTCCGTTTTCTTTTACATGGCTGCATGATCATTAAGCTTTTTACAGTAAGATCTCATCACTATGGTATAGATTAAAGACAGGAGTCCAAAAATCACAGTACCTAGAAACCCAAATACGATCCAACCGTGAATCCAATGTTCACCGCTAACATCGACCATGTTGCCGCCCTGCCACACTACCAAACAAAAGAGAAACATTCCGTAAAACGGGATTCCGCCTTGAAGTGCGACATTAAATCTTTTGGTCGTATCCGGACTAAGCGGGACGACGACCCGATGAAAATAATACCGGAGATAACGAATACCCAAAAAAATAATTAACCCAAGTAACAATAACCACACCAGTAAACTTGTTACAAATCCTGCTTTGTGATCAAATCCAGATATTAGAGACAAAAAAATTCGAGCGAAAAGGAGAACTCCGCAAACCAGCGAAAAAAGGAAGTGTGGAATAAACAGTTTAAAAAACCGAATCAATTTAGTTCATCCCCCTGTCAGGTTCAATGATGATGTTCGTGGCCGGTATGAGTTTTTGTGTCAGGAACGGATGAGTTTATTGTTTGAGAAAAATATTTGGTATTCACCACGAGACCATATTTCGTTGCCAATTCATTTATATACTCTTCTTTCATCGATTTCGAGACATCCATAATATAATCGGTTTTCACTTGATCTTTGACCGCTTCATACGGTTTTTTCGTCCATTTTCTTTCTTTCAGCCAGACAATCACATCGTGATCTCCGGCATGGAACTGAACAAAATCATTCACCCCTGTGTATTTCAATGCTTCTTTCATATCTTCATTCAAATCTTTTTCTTTCACCCATGTTTCCTTGAGCGATTCAGGTTTGATACCATATTCTCTTGCCGCTTTGACAAAATCTCCTCCATACTGTCGGTACGTTTCAATGAATGCAGGTTCTTCATCGAAATCGGGATATTTCCGTATTGACGTTGATTGATGAAAAAGACTATCAAGCAGGGGTGGAGAGATTGGAAACGGAATTCAACAGCGATCCCGAAGCTGGCATCGTACAGGATTTTGCAGAACTGCACTTGATTGCTGTGAAAAAATAGACTACCCGATTCAAAAGTCTCATATGGCCCCCGGAGCCTAGGGCCGAGCCCTCTGGCTCTCCGTAGAGACCATTACCGTTGGTGTCATCTTCTGATTTCGACAAAAAATGCGTTGTGTTTCACTACAGGTTATCTTTTAACTTTCGAATATCAGACCATCCGTAGGCGACTTCTATAAGTTCCTTTCCAGCAATCGTAATTGTGCTCTCACGGATATAGATACCTCCAAGAGCCTCATAAAAGTAACGGGAATCATTTTCTGCCAAGACCCACACAAGCATCGAGCGAAATTGTGTCGCAAGGTGATCAACCACTGCTTTAAAAAGTAGTTTACCAATGCCTTGTCTTTGAAACTCCTTTAGCAGATATATAGCGTACAATTCACCGTCGTAACCGGGTTCGCCAGAACGTTCACGTCCTCCACCTGCGAATCCAACAATTGTCCCGGACTCATTTTCCGCAACATACAATTTGTGTTGATTGTCGGCTTGTTGTAGTCGCTTAATCCATCTTTTCTCACTGTCGGAATAAGACATGTTGATTAGATATTCATTTGGAACAATGGAGTTGTAAGTAGTACGCCAACTATCGACATGAACTTTTGCAATAGCAGAACAGTCATTGAGCGTCCCCTCACGGATTCTAATTGCCATAAACACACCTCCATCTCGAATAACTCCGTCCAGAGTTCACGCAAAATAGGGGAAATAACCTATTTTACTTAGAGAGATTTGTTTTTTTTGAAATGAAATCAAGCCATAGTAGATCCACCAACCAAAATAAAAATGCAGGTACAATTGCAGATAGTGAAATAAATAACGAAAAGACACTATTAAACATGAGAGGGAGATCAGAAGGCTTAGTTACAGCTACAGCTAAAGTAGGCAAAATAACTCCACCAATTAGATGAATGACCAGAGAGAGAAGTAGTTTGCTGGACTTTCTATTTTTCGAGTATTTTTGACTGATTAATTCTGCTACGACCGAGATAATTGGAGCATAAATAAAGAGAATGGGTACACCAAAAATCAATATATAAGCGATGCTCTCCATCATTTCAATACCAACAACTACTGAATTAAATAAAAAATAAATTAAACAGAACACAAACAGTAATGATGCCACGATTAGCTTTCTAACTAATAATTTCCTCAAAGACCATAAATCCATCTTTCTCCCTCCAAAAGATTGATTGAAATCAATTTCAACAAAAAATTCTTATAACCCTTGTAAATCAGGGTTTGTAGTGAGTGGCCCAAAAAAAAGAAGGAATCGTTGCCTAACCCTTTTGGGCGCTTATCTTTCTTAGTCATTACACAATACCCCTAACGAAACCAAAATTAGGAATAAATATTCCCCTTGATTGGGGGTTAATCATAGTATTGAGTAACTAGCTTCCCACACTTCACCTCCACAATATCGTGGAGGTTTTTATGGTTAACCATGAGAGCACTCAAACTTCGATCCCTTCAAGCATAGGGGTCTAATTCTCTTTCCCCCAGACATTTTTCATGCATCATGCTCGTTTTTCAGTATTAAAACTGAACATAAGTGAGGCACTTCAACCGGTTCATTTGGAAATGCTTCTTCCAACAACGATCGCATTTCCCTGTCAAATACATTCCTGATCTCATTCGAAAACCGGCTGTACCATGAAATGTCCGGATCCGCCCACACCAATACTCGTGGGAAAACGGAACAACATACTCCCATTGCCAACCGGCGGTCCATTCAAAACCGGCCGCTTCCCATTCGTCAAACCAATTTCTAGGAAAACCTAGCAAACGTGAGGTCGCCTCCGCTTTGGAACCTGCTGGTTTGACGGCTCCATTCCTGTATTTTTGTGCGATTTCCAGCGTTTTCAAGTACAGGGGATGCGGTTTTTTAGGGTGAAATCCCGAATCCATCACAATCAAACAGCCGCTTTCTTTGAGAAGTCGCTTCGCTTCGGCAATGGCTTTGACACGATCAAACCAGTGCCATGCCCGCAGTACAGTAAATTGCTGGCGGTACCCCAACAAGGTAACCGCACCAAGGAATGAAATCATTTTCCCCATATAGGTTTTGACTTTCTGTAGAAAAGAAAACTGATCGTAGACAAGATCAGAGTAAAGATAGAGAACCCAACCGCAACGGCAACTCCATCCTCATCCACCATACCAGGATATTGGTAAAGGCTTGCAAGGTAACTGGTGGCTAGATTGACACTCCACGTCCGGTGCCCCGCTGGCCGCAATGTCCGGTACGCCGCTGTTCCTCACTCCATCCGACAGGTTGCACTCCTATGTGGAAGCTCACCTGTGTGAAGTGAGGTCGCAGATCGGTCCGTTGAATACTGTTTACCTATTTGGCGGAACGGGTTCCATTTCAACAGCAATTGAGAAAAGGATGAAATGGTATTTGGGGTATGAATGAGATGAAGCCACCGTGGATGGATATGGATTTCCATACCAGATGAAGCGAGAAGCCCACGGGATCAAAGGGAGTACCTGTGGTGCTTCAGCCGTATAGGCAAGTCACCAACCTTCCGTTTCGGTTCATCATGAACCGATGCGGAAGGTTTTCTTTGTTAACTGAATTCATACAATGAACAGTTGGGCTTTGATGCGATCCTCTGGTAAAGTAAAAGGAAGTAAGTAAAAAAGAGGAGGAAGAGTCGTTGTACCGGATGATCTTGTTTGACGTGGATGGGGTATTTTTAAGCGAGGACCGATGCTTTGACGCTTCCGCACTCTCCGTGTGGGAGCTGCTGTACAATCCCCGTTATTTGGGATTGCGGGGAGATGTGTTTACCACACAACCATCCGAGGAAAAAATCCGTCAACTGCGCCAGTTGGTGTTTGACAGCGACCGGGTGCTGGATTGGATCAAAACGCGGGGGATCAACTCCAACTGGGATATGGTACAGATGACGTTTTCCCTGCAGTGGCTCCGCTTGCTGAAACAAATTCAAGCCGAGCGGCCGGAGTGGGTGGCGGAAGCGATGAGCGGCCCCGTCACAGCCGATGTGTTGCGCCAGTTGGGCGGACGGTTGCGTGAAGCGGGCATCATGTATGAGCCGCAGTTTGACGCGTTCATCCCGGCATTGGCCGAATCCAATGTCACCAAACAGGAATTGATCGCGTATTTCAATACGTTGGCGAAAGCGTGGTTGGGTATGGAAACCGAGGCGTTCTCGCCCAAAAGCGCGTTGTGGGAGCTGGGGCGTCATGTGTTCCAGGAATGGTATCTGGGTGACGACCGATACCGGCAGGTGGAAGACAAGGCACCGGCCACACCGGGCAAAAACGGATTTTTGCACCAGGAGATTCCGCTGGCCGATCCCCGGAAGATTAGACAAGTGCTGGACGGGTTACGGAGAGAGGGTATCGTGTTGGGATTGGGAACCGGCCGTCCGCTGATTGAGACGGAAGTGCCGCTTACCGCCCTCGGATTGTATGATGCGTTTGACCCGGAACGGATCGTCACCGCAGATGATGTGATTCAGGCTGAACAGGCGCACCCGGAACATGCCCCGCTCGGTAAACCGCAACCGTACACATATTTAAAAGGATATTTCGGTCGGAGCAAAGCGGATGCAGAGGTGCTCACCGTCGATTTGCCTTTGTCCAAAGGCGAAGAAGTGTTGATCGTGGGGGATTCGATTGCCGATTTGTTGGCAGCCCGAAAAATGGGTTGCAAGTTTGCAGCCACGTTGACGGGATTGACCGGAGAGGCCGCGCGAGCCAAGTTTGAGGAGTTGGGCGCCGATTATATTGTGCGCGATGTGACAGAATTGTCTCGCGTTATCAGCGGAACCGGACGGTAAACCGACGTTTGCAACAAAGTGATAGCCTGTCCGATCACCCTTCAGGTGGCCATTTTTTCCCAAGTGAAGAATCGGAAAAGCGCAGGACTCTATCGCGGGCATTATCCTGTTGAGTGAAGCGTACTATGCCCGCTTCCTGCGATTCCGGTTCAGGATTCTCAACAAAAGTCCACTTTTCATACATTTAAGTTGACTATAATTCCACGTTTTTTGCATAATAGAATCGGGAAGGATAAAAACTGCCCGTCCTTTTTCGAAGAAGAAAAAGGACCAAATCCTACATATTGGAGGGTGAATCATGGCCAAGCACGAACTGCCTGCATTGCCGTATGCCCATGACGCGTTGGAGCCGTACATCGATGCGCAAACGATGGAAATTCACCATGGCCGGCATCACGCCACATATGTCAACAACTTGAATGCGGCGTTGGAAGGTCACACCGCCTTGGCGGAAAAATCCATTGAAGACTTGTTGCGCAACATTGACCAAGTACCGGAAAGCATTCGTACCGCTGTGCGCAACAACGGAGGCGGTCATGCGAACCACAGCCTGTTCTGGCAAATCATGAGTCCGAATGGTGGCGGTGAACCGAGCGGGGAGCTGGCTAACGCGATCAACCAAGCTTTCGGCAGCTTCGACCGATTCAAAGAAGAATTCACCAAAGCGGCAACCACCCGTTTCGGTAGCGGTTGGGCTTGGCTGGTCGTGAAAAAAGACGGTTCCTTGGCCGTGACGAGCACACCGAACCAAGACAGCCCGCTGATGGATGGCGACACGCCGATTTTGGGCTTGGACGTGTGGGAGCACGCCTACTATCTCAAATATCAAAACAAGCGTCCGGAATACATCAAAGCGTTCTGGAACGTGGTAAACTGGGACGAAGTCGCCAAACGGTACCAAGCGGCGCGCGGATAAAAAGGACGGAAAAAAGCACGGTGGGGAAGATTCCACCGTGCTTTTTTGTTGTGTAATTTCCAAGGAAATACATACCTTACATTCTAATCATTTTCGCTTGAAAGGTTTCCATATCCAACTTATAATGGTCAACGTGTATCAGACAGGCCGAATCTCCGTGTCGGTGTTCGGCGCGGGGTACGGGGGATGCAATCATTGTTGGGGTGAAGCCGCCATTTCGGCGGCCGGGATTAACTCCTTTCCCGAACCCGTCAGCTAACCTCGGAGGCTTTGAAAGGAGGCATAACATGTCTATTTGGAAAAAGTGGGCGTGGTTGCTCACTGGAGCAGTAGTTGCGGTGATCGTTGCAGCGGTTCCGTTTGGAAGCGGAAAGGCGGAAGCCGCTGCACCGACGATGATACAATACGGCAGCAATAACGGAGATGTCTGGGATTTGCAATATCGCTTGCAACAGCTGGGGCTGTACCGTGGCAAGCTGGACGGTATTTACGGTTTGAAAACGGAAAAAGCGGTTATCCAGTATCAGATTCATCATAAATTGCGAATTGATGGCATTACCGGCCCCCAAACGTGGGGATCGTTGAAGCGGCATACAGTGTCCAAACAGACGGTATCCAAAAAAGCACACAAGCAGCCTCTTCATTCTGTAAATTCCCGTTTTTCTAAAAAAGACATTTCGTTGATTGCACGAGCTGTATACAGTGAAGCACGAGGTGAACCTTACAAAGGGCAAGTGGCTGTAGCCGCTGTAATTTTGAACCGGATTGATTCACCGGAGTTTCCGAAAACAGTAAGCGGTGTGATTTTCCAAGACGGTGCGTTTACGGCGGTACAGGACGGGCAGTTCTGGTTGAGCCCCAACAGTACAGCCTATCGCGCTACGATGGATGCGATCCGAGGATGGGACCCGACAAACGGTGCACTGTACTATTTCAACCCGGACACCGCAACTTCTGATTGGATCTGGTCTCGCCCGCAAATCAAAAAAATCGGAAAGCATATTTTCACGAAGTGACGAGGAAAAGCCCGTTCCCATGGGGGACGGGCTTTTCTTATTGAGTAAAAACCGGCGTGTCCGGAAATATTTTGAGAGGAGATGTTTATTTATTTTTAGCTTGACAAAAGTAAGTATATAAATGCATAATATCAACGTAACTAAAGTTAGTTTAATGAAAGGAAGGAAGGCTCACATGGCGACGGTTTTGTACATCACTGCCAATCCCAAACCGGAAGATCAGTCGTTCAGCCTGCAGGTGGGACAGGCATTTTTGAATACCTACCGGGAGGCCCATCCCGAAGATAAAATCGTCGAGTTGGATGTGTACAAACTGGACATCCCCTTCTTGGACGAAGATGTTTTCAGTGGTTGGGGCAAATTGCAACAGGGAACCGCGTTTGAGGAATTGTCTGCAGAAGAGCAGAAAAAAGTGGGACGGATCAATGAGATCGTCGATCAATTTGCAGAAGCGGACAAATACATCTTCGTCACCCCGATGTGGAACTTCAGTATTCCTCCACGGATGAAAGCGTATATTGACTCCATCTGTATCGCAGGCAAAACATTTAAGTACACCGAAAACGGTGCAGTCGGTCTGCTGAAAGGTAAAAAAGCTGTCCACATCCAAGCGCGTGGTGGCATCTACTCCGAAGGCCCGACAAAGGACTTCGAGTTCGGTGACCGTTATATCCGCGCCGTCATGTCGTTCCTGGGTGTGGAATCGGTGGAATCCGTCATCGCCGAAGGCATGTCGCAATTCCCGGACAAAGCGGAAGAAATCAAGCAAAAAGCCATCCAACAAGCACGCGATTTGGCCAAACGCTTCTAAGTACAATGGAACAGGGAAATTTGCACACCCCCCTCTCAACCCCCAATTTGGACGACCGCCCAAACGGGCGGTTTTTTCCTTTTATTGTCCACCACATCATTTGTTCCCCCTGATGGGACACTATTTACAGGGGGTGGAAACATGGCTCGAAAACGGAGAAGGCGATTGTTGGTGCCCGAGTCGCGACCGGCCCTGGAGCGGTTGAAAGCCCAAGTGATGAGCAGAGAATTGGATGTAGGACCGCTGTCGCCCGACCAGGTCAAAATGGAAGTGGCCAAACAAGTCGGTGTGCCCCTCAAACCCGGTGACAATGGGGATTTGAAAACGTCGGATGCCGGCAAAATCGGCGGCACCATCGGAGGCCTCATGGTACGGGAAATGGTCAAACTGGCGCAGGAGCAGCTGGCGCGCCAACGATCCCAGCCCTGAGCGACGGCCCAAATGGGCCGTCCAATCTGTTTCATGATTGTTAAAGATCGATCAATTTTTCACGAGATATTGATGAGACACGAGACGGATCGGACCGTTTTTGTCATAATGATAGAGGAGTGGGATTGAGGAGGGCGCCAAATGGAACGTGTGTTGCTACTGTCGATGGGATTTGGTGCCGGGCACAACTCAGCGGCACAAGCATTGTTGCATGTGATGGAAGAGCGAAATGCGCGAGTGATGTACGTCGATTTGTTGGACTGGATACCGACGAAGGCACATCCTCTCCTCCAAACCGGGTATCACCGTATGTTGAACCGGTTCCCGGCAGTGTATCACTATCTGTATGATTGGACACATCAGTCCCGTTGGTTTCGTTATGTTTCCGGTGAAGCGATCAAGCGGGCGGGGTGGATGATCCGGCGCCAACTGGTACGGCGACTGTCCCAATTCCGTCCGACAAAAGTGGTGGCGACTCATCCGTTCGCATTGATGTGGTTGTCTTCCCACTGGCGTCGCATCCCTTCATTCTGCGTGGTGACCGATTATGAACTTCACCCCATTTGGCTGTCGAGTACACCTGATGTGTTGTGTACGGCCAGCGGGATCTCGGTTCCTCCACAGGCGCAACGGCGTTTGTGGCAATCTGCCACCAGGATTATCGAGACAGGTATTCCCGTGAGACGGGAATTTCTCCAAAACGCGCCGAAACAAGAGGCACGACGTTTGTTGGGATTGAGCCCGGATTGTCCGGTAGTGTTGGTGATGGGCGGCGGGGAAGGGATGGGACCGGTTCGCGAAACCGTGCGGGAATTGGAGAACGCAGGCCCCATTTGCCAAGTCGTGGTGCTGACCGGAAAAAATGAGGCCCTGATGTATGAGCTGACCCGTCATTCTCTGCCACCCCACATTCGTGTTGAGGGGTTCCGACCCGATGTTCCCTTGTTCATGGATGCGGCAGACTTGTTGATCACCAAGCCGGGCGGACTCACCATAACGGAAGCGATGGTCAAACGTTTACCCATGTTACTGTTAAACGCATTGCCGGGGCAGGAAGAGGCCAACCGACGATACCTGCTGCGCCATCGAGTGGCGGAAACAGTTCAGTTCGGTCGTTTGTCGCAACAGATGAAGCGTTGGTTGGAGTCACCGGCCCGTCGGGAACATGCTGCCCAAGTCATGTCGAAACTGGCATCCGGAAATGCAGCAGATCGGATCGCTGATGAAGTTTTGCAACCAACACGTCACCGGGCGTTGCGATGATCTTCCCGCAAAATGGATTGCAAGCATCCGTTTTTGATGCATATGCTGGGAGGAGAGGAGTGGTTGGATGCGTTTGGTGACGTATGTGATCAAAGAAGACGTCTTGAACATCCGGTCAGAAGTGCATGGGGATGCCCGGATCGGTTGGGTGCAGGATGGGTACGTTTGGGATATCGGTTTTGCTCAGGAATGGGCCATATTGGAAAAAGGCATTCCGTTCCCCCGTGCGCTTCCGACAGATATGGTCGCGTTCCTGGAAACAGGGGCGAATGGGCTTGTATGGTTGCGTCAAGTGATCGATGCTTGCCGGGGTACACAGCCTGATCAAGTGAAAGTGGAGGGGGAACCGGTGGCATTGTCGCTTGCGGAAGTCCGCTTGCTCCCGCCAGTGCCCAGACCGCCCAGTTTTCGCGATTTCTACGCATTTGAACAACATGTCAAAACGGCGCGGGCGCGACGCGGCCTCGACATGATCCCTGAATGGTATCATTTTCCTGTTTTTTATTTTTCCAATCATCAGACCATATTGGCGCATGAGCAACCTGTTTCCCGCCCGAGCGGCACACAATGTTTGGATTATGAGTTGGAAGTGGCGTGCATCATCGGAAAAAAGGGACGCAACATCCCACGGGAGTCAGCGAGGGAGTATATCGCGGGATTGTGCATTCTCAACGATTGGAGCGCAAGGGATGTTCAGCTTGAGGAAATGAAAGTCGGTTTGGGACCGGCCAAAGGGAAAGATTTTGCCACTTCGTTGGGACCGTGGTTAGTCACCCTTGATGAGCTGGAAGACCGAAGAAACGGTGATCATTGGGATTTGGCGATGACTGCCCGGGTCAACGGGGTTGAATTGTCCCACGGCAATCTCCGGGATTTGCATTTTTCCTTTTCAGAGATGATCGAGCGGGCTTCCCAGGATGTTTTTTTGTATCCTGGAGATGTAATCGGGTCCGGCACAGTCGGAACCGGGTGTATTTTGGAACTGGGTACGGAGGTTCATCGCTGGTTGGAGCCGGGTGATGTGATAGAGCTGGAAGTTGAGCGTTTGGGCGTGCTTCGCAACCGCATCGTGGAGCGGTGTGATTGATGTCCGGTTTCCCGTGGAACCGGACATTTTTCTACTGGTAACGGACAAATTTCGCCTGTATGACGACGTATGTCCGATATTGTTCAAAAAAAAAGGGTTTGACAAACGTATTTTTTTTGTTAGATAATAGTGACTAATTAAATAGGAATCAACCACTGACTCGTTATCGAGAGAGGCGGAGGGACTGGCCCGATGAAGCCCGGCAACCATGTTCGGCCCCTGCGTTGTAGGCAGGGTACGGGCATAAGGTGCCAATTCCTGCAGTACCTTCGGGTGCTGAGAGATAAGGAGCAGGGTGGCGTGGATACATGTCCCCTCTTCTTATCTTTGGAAGAGGGTTTTGAATTTTTAAAGGGGGGAGCAGGCGATGAAGCGTGTCAATGTTGCGTTGTTGGGACTGGGAACGGTGGGAACGGGAACATACAAAATGCTCCAGTCCAATCAGGACGTGATTGCACGCAAAACGGGCACGCTGTTTGAAGTGCGCCGCATTCTGGTGCGGGATCTAACCAAGAAACGAAAGGTGGAAGGCGTGAAACATCTCCTGACCACCCGTTTCGAGGATGTATTGGACGCGGGGGTACAAGTGGTGATTGAAGCGATGGGCGGAATCGAACCCACGCGCACCTATGTGATGAAAGCGATTGAAGCGGGATGTCACGTTGTGACCGCCAATAAGGAGCTGATCGCCAAACACGGAGTAGAGCTGGAGCAGTTGGCGCGAGGAAAGGGCGTTCAATTGTTGTATGAAGCCAGTGTGGGCGGTGGCATCCCCGTTTTGGGTACCTTGCAGCATTTGCTGAAAGCCAACCGCATTCATAAGGTTTCCGGTATTGTCAACGGTACCTGTAATTATATTTTGACGCAAATGTCCGAATATGGGCGTTCGTTTGACTCTGTTCTTGCGGAGGCGCAGGAAAAAGGATACGCTGAAGCCGATCCGACCGCAGATGTGGAAGGCTTCGATTCGGCTCACAAACTGGCGATTCTCTGTCGGTTGGCTTTCGGGGTGGATGTGGCGGTGGATGACATTCCGCGGAAAGGGATCACGGACATCACGGTCGCCGAATTGGAGATCGCCCGTCGATTGGGATATTCGATCAAATTGCTCGCCCAAGCGGAACAATACGGTGAAGAAGGACCGGTAGCATTGCAAGTAGCGCCCACCCTGGTGCCGCTTTCCCATCCGCTTTCCGGCGTTCGCGGTGTATACAACGCCATCCATGTGGAAGGGGATGTCGTGCAGGATGTGACGTTGGTGGGTCAGGGTGCGGGCGAACAACCCACCGGCAGTGCGGTGGTGGAAGACTTGTGTAATGTGTATCGTCTGCCTGCTTTGCGCGCCGCCTCCCTGCGTCGTCCGATGATTTTGCCGGCGGGTGAAGAAAGCGGTATTCAGTTCCTCCTGATCGAGACGGAGGAAGTGTTGGCTGCCGACGTGGCGGACAAGTGGAAAGCGGATCTCCTCGATACAGGCATTCAAGTGCTGGATGCGCTCATCTATCCGGATCATGGCCGTAGCCATGCCGCTTTCCTCGTTCGCAACTGGGAGCCGCGGCTGGTTTCGGTACTGCCGGTAGAATGGGAAGTGTCTATCAAACGGATCATCACACGCCCGGTGTTGGCGGCTTCTGTTGCGCAAGAAGAAAAAGAAGTGGTGAGTGCGGGTTCCGTCAGCTGATGTGAGGGGATAATGCTTCGCATCAGGGCACGATTTCGGAAGCGGGTTTGTGAAATATGATATCAACTTACTGACCGCCTTCCTGCGTTTTCGGGAAGGCGGTTTTTGGTGTCCGGGAAATTCGGGTACAATGAGAGGGATATCGTTTGAACTCGGGTAGGAAGGTATGAATGATGAAAAAGACAGAAACGATGATTCGCTTGAAAAAGGGGGAAACCATCCAGCTCCCCATCCGTCGTTTGGGCATCAACGGAGAGGGAGTCGGATTTTATCAAAAACAAGTGGTGTTCGTCGACGGGGCCATCCCGGGCGAAGTAGTGGTGGCCCGTGTGGAACAAGTGGAACGACGGTTTGCCAAAGCCCGTCTGCTTCGGATTCGGAAACGATCTCCTCACCGGATTCAACCGCCGTGTCCGGTTTATGCCGATTGCGGTGGTTGCCAACTGCAGCATATTGATTATCCGATGCAGTTGAAGTTGAAAAAGGAATTGGTGGAAGAAACGTTTGCCCGCTACACTTCCTTGCGGGAATTGCCGATCGAAGAGACGGTGGGGATGGACGAACCGTGGCGATATCGCAACAAGGCCCAACTGCCGGTGCAGTTACGGGGGAAAAAGGTGGTGATGGGCATGTATTCTGCCCGTTCCCACCGGTTGGTGGATATGAGGGAGTGCGGGGTACAGCATCCCGAGACCAACCGCATCCTGGAAACAGCGCGCAAAACGGTCGAAGAGCTTGGCATCCCCATCTATGATGAAAATAAACATACGGGTGTGTTGCGCCATTTGGTGGCCCGCTTTGGATTTCAGACGGAAGAAGCCCAATTGGTGCTGGTGTGCCGGACCGACGAATTACCGCGAGAGCGAGAGCTGGTGGAACGTCTGGTTCGTCGCTTGCCTCAGGTGAAAAGCATCGTGCTCAACGTCAACCCGAAGCGCACCTCTCTTGTGTTTGGTGAGAAAACCCGCGTCTTGTGGGGCAAGGAAACAGTGGATGAGCAACTGAATAAAAAAGTGTACGCGTTGTCGGCGACGGCATTTTTCCAGCTCAACCCGATCCAGACCGTGAAACTGTACGACTTGGTGAAGGAAGCCGCCGAGCTGACGGGGAGAGAAACTGTCATCGACGCCTATTGCGGGGTAGGGACCATCGGCTTGTGGTTGGCGGATCGTGCCGCCCGCATCATCGGGATGGACACGATTTCGTCGGCTGTCGAGGATGCACGGCGCAATGCGAAGCGGAACGGGATCGACCATGCCGAGTATCATGTCGGCAGGGCGGAAGACTTGTTGCCCCGTTGGGTGAAAGCGGGGTTACGGCCAGATGTAGTCGTGGTCGACCCACCGCGGACCGGTCTGGGTCAGCCATTGATCGACATGCTGAAGGAAGTGCGCGTGCCGCGGTTGGTGTATGTGTCCTGTAATCCGTCCACTCTGGCCAAAGATTGCGCACAATTGCTGCAAGGGGGATACGAACTGAAACTGTTGGTCCCGGTCGATATGTTTCCCCAGACCGCTCACGTGGAAACGGTTTGTACCCTGTCTGGCACCAAAGAAAAGTGATTTGTAGTGGAACATTCATCATCGGATATGGTGAAAGTGATCGCAGTCGCCCGTCCGAGCGACTGCGGGAGGTATTCGCAATGGTAGGCAAGCGGCCCGCAGGGATGTGATTTCCCAATACGGGCCGCTTGTCCACTTTTTATCGTTTTCTCAACGGATCTCCAGCTTATTCGTCCACCGGATATCTCGGTCCTGTTTTAACCGGATGTACGCCGTCCCCTTGGACCCCGGGTCGATTTGTGCGGTCAAGGTGATTTCGGCATGTCCTTTGCTGTCCGACTTCAGTTGGAACGGGGCGCTGTAACCGTAAGTACTCGGCCAAGAACCGTCCGCATTACGGAACTTGGCTACTTGTTTCCCGCCTTCCAAATAGAGGCCGAGTCGGTATCCGTTGGCGGTAGTGCCTGGTTGCAAGCCGTCAGCCATCACGCGGATGGTCACCGTTTTCCCGGCGGGAATGGGGTTGGGATGTTCTGCTATGTACCGTACATCCCCGGAGGGCGGAGAGGGTTCACCCGAATCAGTTGCACCGTAGGAACCCGGTTTGAAGGTGGAGGGATCCCACCATTTGTATCCATTTGCAGGCGGCTCCCATGGCTCTTTCTCCGGTTCGGTGCTCTTGGCCGGTTGTTCCCATTCATACAAACGGGTCGGTTGATCCAGTTTCAATCCCGGTACTTCCGAAAGACGGGTGTAGTTTTCCTTTTTGGCCAACCAATTCACCAGATTGACCAACAACACGGCATCATCTTGTTCGTGGAAACCGTCATGCGTTTTTTTGGGTGCACCTGTCTCTTCGTTGCGGTATTTGGGCGTATCGTCTTCCACGGGAGACGAATCGCCGATAAAGGCGGCCTTTCCTTTCCCTGCTTTGGCTACGGCCACCATCGGACCTTCGGGGATGCCACCCCCGTTATAGACGCCTTGGTCGACAGCATGTGGCCATTTGGCGTTGGTACGGGGCAAATAAACGATCCCCTTTGCTTTTTGCGGATCGAGAATGGCGACGGTTGATCCGGCATGCATCGCAAAGGTCTGAACGTCTTTCGTGATCCCGAATGATTGATCCGGCGGCACGATCTGATTGGCCGTCACATCGCCGATCGCGTTGTAGCGGAAACGGACACCGAAATGCTGGGCCAACCAGTCAGTACTGATGACATTCTGCATCGGGGGAGATTTGGCTTCTTCTGGACTCATCCCCTTTGTCGGGCTGTTCCAGGCGCCGCGTCGGTAACCGTTGAACGCTTCGGACGGATCCCAACGGTTTTTGTTTCTGTCGGCATTGTAATGGTCGGAGATGAACAGGATGCTGCCGCCATTTTGGACATATTGCCACAGGGCGGTCTGCTCCGATTGTTTGTAGGGATTATTGGCTTCTCCGATGACGAATACGTCGTATGGGCGCAAGTCATCGTAGGTGAGCGGGTCTTTTTTGCGCAATTCCTTCACTTCATAGCCTTCATCCGCCAATGCTTGGGCGAAGTCAGAAAAACCCCCGTCGATGACCCAGTCAGCCGATCCGGCTGTTTGTTCATGTGTGTTGTCAAACAACACTTTCTTCCCATTCGGCTTGTCGGGTACGATCACTGGGGCTTCATCCTTGGGTTTCACTTTTGGTTGGTGGCTGCTGCATCCGGTGGCCATCAGTATCCAGGGAACAAACAAGCCCAGCAGGACCATGGTGGAAACGAGCACTTTCGCCATTTTGCTCTTGAGCATGAAGGCACCTCCGAGATGGGGATAATCTCATTTTATCACTTATTTTGGAATTTTTCATGCACTTCTTGTCCATCTGTCTTTCTGCATAAAAAATCCCGCGGTTCAGCTCAAATGATATAGCTGAACCGCGGGATGAGAGAAGAACCTTCCTCCATACGTTCTGTCTACGTTCAAAGAGAGATCAATGGTTTTCCGAGATACGTTCCTGTCTGCTTGATCATCTCATCAGGCCGCTATGCCAACAGTGTCGTATACAGCAGGTATGCGTTCAACCCCGCGATAACGAATGCGATCGTCCACGCAACGAATTTCAACCATGTCGGGTTGGCGAATTCACCCATCTTCTTCTTGTCGCTCGTAAACTGGACCAGCGGAAATACGGCGAAAGAAAGTTGCAGGGACAGGATTACCTGACTCAGAATCAACATTTTCATCGTCCCGTTTTCCCCATACAGCGCGGTGACGATGACGGCAGGTACAATGGCGATCAGACGCGTGATCAGCCGGCGCAGCCACGGGGCAAGACGGATATTCAGAAATCCTTCCATGACGATTTGTCCGGCCAATGTACCGGTCAGTGTGGAGTTTTGTCCCGAAGCCAGCAGTGCCACCCCGAACAGCACACTGGCGATGGAAGTGCCCAACAGCGGTGTAAGCAGGTGATATGCTTGCTCAATTCCGGCCACTTCCACGTTGCCGGAACGGTGGAATGTCGCCGCGGACAAAATCAGAATCGATGCGTTGATCAAAAGTGCAAAAAACAGTGCTACCGTGGAGTCGATCGTTGTGTACTTGATCGCTTCCCGCTTGCCTTTCGTTGTTTGGTCAAACTGACGTGTCTGCACGACCGACGAGTGCAGATACAAGTTGTGAGGCATCACCGTCGCGCCGAGAATGCCGATGGCAATGTACAGCATTTCCGGGTTTTGGATGATTTGCGGATTCGGAACGAATCCTTTTGCCACACCCATCCAATCCGGTTTGGCCATCACCAGTTCCACGGCAAAGCAGATGCCGATGACGACCAACAATGAGATGACGATTGATTCGATATAACGAAATCCTTTACTTTGCAGAAGCAGGATCAACAGCACATCCAATACGGTGATCATCACTCCGTAGAGGAGTGGGATCCCGAACAGCAGGTTCAACGCGATTGCCGAACCGATCACTTCCGCCAGGTCACAGGCGGCGATGGCCAACTCGCACAAGATCCACAAGGTGATGGCCACTGGTTTGCTGTAGTGGTCCCGACACGCTTGGGCCAAGTCGCGACCGGTCACAATGCCCAGCTTCCCGGCCAAAGATTGCAGGATCATCGCCATCACATTGGACATCAGGATGACAGCCAGCAGGGTGTAATTAAACAATGAGCCCCCTGCGATATCGGTAGCCCAGTTTCCGGGGTCCATATATCCGACAGCCACCAGATAACCGGGACCTGCAAACGCAAGGAATTTTCGGAGCCACGATCCCTTTTTCGGGATGGGCAAAGAGCGGTATACTTCAGGTAATGTCGGCTGTTGTCGTGCCCGTCGCCATCCTTCGGCGTCTGTGGTGTGTGGTGCTGTCATGGCCATGATCCGATCACCTCTTTCTCTTAACTAACAAAGATGGTTGAAAGCGATTTTTTTGCACTAGGTCAACTTTTGTCGAAAAAAATATAGGTCCAATCTCATTTCACCATAATATTTGTCATGGGCAATAAAGTTGCCCTGATCTAAATTATATATGATTCTTTGACCATAGGGAAGGGGAAGATGGATGGAATTGATTTTTCTGGGTACGGGAGCCGGTGTCCCGGCCAAGGAACGCAATGTGTCGGCGACAGCGTTGAAATGGACGGAACGAAAAGGAAGAACATGGCTGTTTGACTGCGGGGAAGCGACACAACATCAAATCCTTCATTCACCGGTGAAATTGGGGAAAGTGGATCACATCTGGATTACCCATCTTCACGGGGACCATCTTTTCGGCCTGCCGGGTGTGCTGGGCAGCCGCTCTTTTCAGGAAGCGGAAACACCGCTTACCCTGTTCGGTCCGGAAGGGTTGCGTCGATTTGTGGATACGGTACTGACGGTAAGTCAGACACATTTACGATATGAATGTGAAGTGAGGGAGGTGACATCCGGCGTTGTTTATGAGGATGATGACGTGCGGGTGATCTGTGCGGAGTTGGATCATGGCATCCCTTGTTTCGGCTATCGCATCGAGGAAAAGGATCGTCCGGGTTCGTTGCGGACGGATTTGCTTCAGGCATTGGGTGTTCCGCCGGGTCCGTTGTATCGTAGGCTGAAAGCGGGAGAGGATGTACGGCTGCCCGACGGTCGTATGATACGGGCACGAGAGGTGTTGGGACCACCCAAAAGGGGAAGGATCGTGACGATTCTGGGCGACACCCGTCCGACGGAAGCGGCGGTACGGCTGGCATCGCAGGCGGATGTACTGGTACATGAAGCTACATATCGGGCACGGGAAGCGGCCCTGGCAGTAAAGCACGGGCATGCCACCACAGTGGACGCTGCGCGTACGGCTGAACGTGCGGGTGTCCGCACACTGATTCTCAACCATATCAGCCCACGATACGGTGTGGAGGACGAACCGGAGTTGCTGGCCGAAGCCAGAGCCATCTTCCCGGAGACCTACGTCGCCAGGGACGGTTGGTGCTACTCGGTTATCTCACGCGATTGAAACAGGGGGAAACAGAGAGTCGGGAGACGACTTTGCATCAGGTGACGGAACTCCACTCATGCACCCAAACCTCCATCGAAGGAACCCAACGCATGCCCGGGTGTAACGAGAGGATGTACTCTCGGTAGGCGTCCAGATCCGAAAATCCTTCGGATCGGGCGTCGGTGTCTGTCATCTCCCCCAGTTTCTGACGATATACGGCGGTGATGGAAAATCGCCGCCCCCGCAATTCGAGTATTTCCCCGAGATCGGCGTACCGGCCGTTTCTCCTGGCCGCGCGCTTCTCACCGCTCAGTACTTTTTCAATATCCGCCTCGCGTGTGACCAGTCGATCAATGGAGCAGGTTTTGGGCGGCAGGGGATGGGTCATCCCGGACACTCCTTTCAAAGCTCGTACAGTTCTGTGTACTTCTTTGTTAAATAGTCCATATACGGCTCGATAGACAGCGATTCGCCCGTCACCCGTTGTACCAGTTCGTCCGCGGTGTATTTCTTGCCGTGTTGGTAAATGTTTTCTTTCAACCATTGATGCAACGTGCCGAATTCCCCTCGGGCGATCTCTTCTTCAATGTGGGGGTTCGCCCGTTTGGCCGCTGCATAAAACTGCCCGCTTAAAATGTTGCCCAGCGTGTAACATTGGAATGCACCGCCGATCGTATCCGCATACCAATGAACATCCTGCATGACGCCCATGCTGTCCGTCGCGGGCACGATCCCCAAATCGCTCCGATATCGTTCGCGCCACGCATCCGGTAAATTCCGAACAGCCAACCGTCCTTCCAGCATGGCAAGCTCCAAATCGAATCGCAGTATGACATGCAGGTTATAGGTGACTTCGTCTGCATCCGTCCGGATCAGCGAACGTTCCACTTTGTTGATGGCACGGTAAAATGTTTCTTCGTCCACGTCACCCAGCTGGGAAGGGAACACCTTCTGCAGACGCGGATAAAAATGACGCCAGAAGGGGCGACTCCGACCGACGATGTTTTCCCACAGGCGGGACTGGCTTTCATGAACGCCGGAGGAGGTTCCGTTGGCCAACGGCGTTCCTTCGTATTTTTTTGAGATGCCCAATTCATACATCGCATGTCCGGCCTCGTGAATCGTGCTGAACAGGGCTTCGGTCAGATCGTTTTCTTTGACGCGCGTGGTGATTCGTACATCCCCCAATGAAAATTTGGTCATGAAAGGATGGGGCGATTTGTCTTGGCGCCCCCGGCGGAAATCAAAACCCAACTGACGAATCACGAGTTCGCCGAACGCCAGTTGGTCCCGCTCCGGAAAGTGCTGGCGGACGCAAGTGTCGTTGACGGGCTCTTGCTCCGTGATCGCTTGTACGAGCGGGACGAGCCGTTTGCGGAGTTCCCCGAACAACGCTTGAAGCTTCTTTGCCGTCATCCCTTCGTCCACATAATCGATCAGCGGGTCGGCGATGTGCTCGTAACCGGGGAAGAAGCTGGCCAGTTCTCGGCTGTACTCCAGCGTTTGTTCCAAATACGGGCGGACGAGAGAAAAGTCGTCAGCCGCTTTTGCCTTCACCCACACATTGTACGTGGTGGCTGTATGGTTGGAGAATTTGGCGATGAAAGAAGCGGGAACTTTGACGGCACGTTCATATTCCCGACGGGCGACACGGATCAGAGCGGCGTCGTCGGAATCCGGAGGCAAACTTTGCTCATATGATTTCAAATCGTCCAACAAACGGCCCAAACGGTCGTCGGTCAATTTTTCATGCGCCAATTGGTGCAACGTGGCGATCTGCCGTCCCCGTGCTTCTGCTCCTCCTTCGGGCATGTAGGTCGATTGATCCCATGACAATAAGGCAGCCGCCGCGTGCAAATCGTTGATTTCCGTCAACCTCTTTTTTAGTTCTTGCAGACGTGCTTCCATTTTGTCTCTCCTTTTCTTTCACGTAACATGCAATCAGACCAAAATGTTACAATTGATACGGGAAATCAGAATCGATTATGTACGGGATGCAATGAACCAAGACGGGATTCATTCCTGAATATACCCGCTACTCCTCATTTTAACATGATATTGAAAACGTGAATATAACCGATTGGATTCATCATGGCGCAAGGGAGCGGGAGAAGTGGAAAAAACACTGTTCTTACACGGTCGTGTGATCACCATGGATGCTGGGCGGGAATCGGCAGAAGCTGTCTACGTCGAGAACGGACGGATCGTGGATGTGGGAACCAGTGAGGATTTGCTGTTGCATTGGGGAAGAGCAGATGTACGTCGCGTCGATTGGCAGGGGGCGACGGTCTATCCCGGTTGGGTGGACAGCCATGTGCATCTGGCGGCGTACGGGATGCTGCGCCATCAATTGGATCTGAGCGGAACGACGAGCAAAAGGGAAATGCTTTGTCTGTTGCGTGAAATCGCCTCGCGCACACCTGTGGGGAAGTGGATCGTCGGGGTCAATTGGGATGAGAACAGATGGGAGGAAAAGGAAGTACCGCATCGGGAGGAGTTGGACGCCGTTTCCTTGCGGCATCCCATTTTTTTGACCCGAATCTGTCACCATGCACATGTGTCCAATACGATTGCATTCCAAGTCGCAGGTGTGGGATTGGAGCCGGATGATCCGAAGGAAGGCAAATACGGTCGGTACCCCGACGGCAAGGTAAACGGGATGATCTACGAGAACGCATCACGTCCGTTTTTCGCGGCCATACCGGAACCGACAGTCGAACAAAAGCGTTCCTATATCCGTGAGGCGGTGAAAGAAGCGCTGGCCCTCGGGTTGACCGCTGCCCACACGGAAGATTTGCGTGTGATGGGCAGTGTGTGTGAACTGTTGCGGGAATATCGCGGTCTGGTTGAAGCAGGGGTGTGGTTCCGTACACATCATTTGCTTTATCATCCTCATTTGGACGAAGCGGTGGAGTTGAGGTTCCGAGCCGGGACGGGGGATGAATGGACTGATGTGGGAGCGGTCAAAATCTTTGCCGATGGTGCGATTGGGGCACGAACTGCCTGGTTGTCGGAGCCTTATGCGGATGCTCCAGAGACTGCAGGTGCACCGGTTCACTCGGAAGACGAGTTGGCCGAATGGGTGAGCCGGGCACGCAAAGCCGGCTTTCCTGTCGCCGTCCATGCGATTGGAGACCGGGCTGTTGAACAGGTGATCAACACTTGGGAGCGGCATCCCTCGCCAAAGGAAACGCGATATCGGGATCGGTTGATCCACGCCCAAGTGTTACGGCCTGACTTGTTGTCGCGCATGCGCGGATTGCCGATTGTGGCTGACATCCAACCCCGGTTTGTGGCCAGCGATTTTCCCTGGGTGCAGGAGCGTTTGGGAACGGCACGCCTTTCGTATGCCTATGCGTGGAAGTCGTTGCTTGATGCGGGTGTTGTATGCGCCGGTGGGAGCGATGCACCAATCGAACCCTTGAATCCGTTACTGGGCATCCACGCCGCGGTCACCCGTCGCCATCCGGAGGGGTTCCCACACCCAGGGTATGAACCCGAACAAAGACTCTCCGTCAAGGACGCGTTGCGTCTGTGGACGGAAGGAAGCGCATTTGCCGAGGGAAAGGAAATGGAACGGGGGTCGATCAGACCGGGGAAATGGGCCGATTTTACCGTGTTGGATCGGGCCCTTTCCGATACGGAACCGGATGAGATCCTGAAGGCACGGGTGGTCATGACCGTGGTAAACGGAAAGGTGGCATATCTGGCGGAGTGACTGCTTTGGGTTCTGCTTATTCCCTTGTCCCCAAAAAACGGAGCTAGCAAGACATTTTTCTGCTTACATCGAGCGTTCTATTTGTCTTTGCATTCACATAGAATAACCGCGAGGTGATTGCATGCCGGTTCGAGCCAATAGTGATGAAGTGAAATTGTTGGCGCGTCTGATGCGGGCGGAAGCGGAAGAGGACGGCGAGATGGGAATGTTGTTGGTAGGAAATGTCGGCGTCAACCGGGTGATGGGTGATTGTCTGGATTTTGAGGATCTCCGGTCGATCAGGGCGATGGTGTTCCAATCGCCCGGAGGTTTTGAAGCCGTACAGCGGCCGTACTTTTATCAAGCGGCCAGAGATCGAGACATTCGTCTCGCCCGCAGGGTCATCCGGGGCGAGCGTTATGATCCGGCTTCCCATGCGCTGTGGTTTTTCAAACCGGTCGGTCCATGTCCCCCGCGATGGTTCAACCAGCCCCATAGCGGGAGGTACAAAAGCCATTGCTTTTACATCCCCGTACCCGCGTCTTGTCCGGATGTATACTGAGGAGAGGAGGAAAAGCGGTGTATTGGCCTTATTACAATCCATACGGAAACGGTTCCCTGTCGGTTCAAGGATGGGATGACGTATCGGTATCACAGCAGAGACAACGTGTGTATTCGGAAGACCTGCTCAGCCGCAATATCGGGAAAACAGTGACGGTGTATCTTACTTTTGAAAATAATCCCCAGTGGACCGCAAAAAAAATCACCGGCACGCTGCGCGGTGTCGGCCGGGATTTCATCGTGGTCCGTGATCGGCAAACCGGTAAAGATCACATGTTGCTCAACATCAAAATCGATTTTGTGGTGTTTGACGATCGACCCGCCGCTTTGGCTGGTGAATAGCAAAAAAAGGCGGCCCGATCAGGTGGGCCGACTTTGATCAAGCGGAGTCCGTTTTTCCGGTACTACCAGGGGAAGCGGATTTTTTTTGCAGTTCATTCCAACACGTAAGCAAGTGCGTCCAGTGCTTGGTCCACTGTTTCCACGGTCACTTGTGCCCGCTGGGATAGCTCTTTCAACGGATGATGCAGGCTTTCGGGGCGAACCAAAATGAGCGGTTTTCCCATCTGGATGGCCATGGCCGCGTCCATCGCCGTGTTCCATTGCCGGTATTTCTCACCAAACAGCGCGATGACCACATCCGCTTTCTGCATCCAGATCCGCGTCCGCAGGTTGTTCAGTTCGGATGCGGCATGATCCCGGTACACTGCGTTGGGTTGTTTCCCTTTGATCAGTTCGCCGATCGCGTCCGAGCGGTCATGATCTTCTTGCGGCCCTTTAAAAATGATCGGCAGGCCGCGCTCTTCCGCTTTTTTTCGAAGCTGTTCGCGCCAATCGTCGTGAATTTGCCCCGCGAGATAGACCAAGAGTTCCAATTTCCATCTCCTCCTTTTGAGGTCGTGTCTTGATCCATATCGTGTGTATTGCCTTGACGCCACTGTAGTAGCTTCTCTCCCATTGTATCAAAAAGAGACAAACATGCAGTGGCCGTCTTCCGTACACTCGGAGTTTTCTCACAGGTAGCCTGTTCCTATTAAAAAAATATTTTTGAAAAACGGTTGACAATAACGGCAAATCGGAGTATCATGACAACAAATCAGTTTAGTTTACTAATCAGAGTGGTTAACTCGGTTTTAATCATATTTCTGCTTACCCATCCAGAGAGGTGGAGGGACTCGGCCCTATGAAGCCTCGGCAACCAGTTCTGCCTTTAAGCCCTTATAGCGGAACCCGGTGCCAATTCCGGAGAGAACCACGTGTTCTCGAAGATGGGGAGAAAAAGGCGTTATCGAGAAAAACCGCCCCTTTTCTCCCGCCGGGAAAAGGGGTTTTTTACATCAAAGGGGGAGCGATCATGGCGCAACAACAACAGTGGAAATGGGCGAAAGATGTTGACCGTCTGAATGAAGTGGAAAAGTTGAAATTGGAGAAAGACGGTCTGGATGTCATTTCCGATATCATCGAGAAATACGCCAAAAACGGATTTGAGTCAATCCCGGAGGAGGAATTTGCCCGTTTCAAATGGGCGGGATTATACCTGCAACGCCCCAAATCTGATGGTTATTTCATGATGCGGGTGCGGATTCCGACGGGGATATTGAATTCCCGGCAGGTTCGTGTGTTGGCCGAAGTGGCTCGTGATTACGGGCGAGGTCTCATCGACGTGACCACACGGCAGGCGGTGCAGTATCACTGGCTGCGTATCGAGAATATCCCGGATATTTTCCGCCGGTTGAACGAAGTGGGTTTGTACTCGTACGAAGCATGCGGCGACTGTCCGCGCAACATTGTCGGCAATCCGTTGGCGGGAATCGATCCGTATGAGCTGATCGATACGCGTCCGATCGTTGCAGAACTGGAAAAGACATTCTTGCTGAACAAAGAATTTTCCAATTTGCCGAGGAAATACAAAATATCTGTCTCCGCCAACATTCACAATGCGGGGCACGCACAAATCAATGATGTCGCCTTCACTCCCGCGATCAAGGAGATCGACGGAGAACGGGTAGTCGGATTCCACGTGTGGGTGGGCGGCGGATTGTCCAACCGGCCGCATCTGGCTCAGCAGTTGGATATCTTTGTGCGCCCGGAACAGGTGGTGGATGTGGCGGTCGGCATTACCAAAGTGTTCCGGGATTACGGTTATCGTGAAAAACGGCACCGTGCCCGTCTGAAGTTCTTGGTCGCCGATTGGGGACCGGAGAAGTTTTTGGAAGTGTTGACCGAACTGATCGGTCCCTATCCGTCGCGCGGGGAAGATCAGCTGAAAGAGTGGAACGGCGGGTACTTCACGGGTGTGCATCCGCAAAAACAGGAAGGGCTGTGCTACGTGGGGCTCAATATTCCCGTTGGCCGGACCTCCGCGGAAGAGTTTTTCCAACTGGCCGATCTGGCCGATCAATACGGCTCAGGGTCCGTGCGTACGGTGAACACCCAAAACGTGATCATCCCTGACATACCGCGGGAGCAGGTGGACGCTCTGTTGAAAGAACCATTGTTGGAACGGCTGACACCCTATCCGAAAACATTTGTCGGACATGCCGTTTCCTGCACCGGTAATGAATTCTGCAACTTGGCGCTGACCGAAACCAAACAGTTGATGCACCGTACTGTGGAGTATCTGGATTCCCGTATTGACCTCGATGTGCCGATCCGCTTGCATGTGAACGGTTGCCCCAATTCCTGCGGCCAGCAACAAATCGCCGATATCGGGCTGTTGGGCGGCAAATTGAAAACGTCAGCAGGCATGGTGGAGGCATACACCGTGTCGGTTGGCGGACATTTGAACGGGAAAGGTCGCTTCAACACCCAGCTTAAGGGTCGGGTGGAAGCAAATGATGTTCCGCGTGTGTTGGAATCGTTGGTGCTGTTTTACAAAAACGAACGGCAACCCGGTGAGTTGTTTTCCGAGTTCGTGGACCGCGTAGGGGTGGCTGCCTTCCAAGAGCGACTGGACGAAGCGCTGGCGAAGGCGGGAACGCAATGAGTGTACGTAAGACGAAGCAGCGGAACGACAGTGTGGATCCCGCCCTGTTTTTGTACCGGTTATCGGTTGTGATGGAAGCGGGGGAAACACATACGATTGTCGTGCTGGCAGAAGACGACGAAACGGCCTTTAGCGCTGCCGAAAAGGAATGGGAACGGCATTTTCTCGTTCCGCCAAAGGTTGCGGAATGGGCGTTGGAGGAAAAGCGGCGGGCAAAATCGGGAAGCGGCTATGTGATCAGCGGAAATGAATCGGAAAATTCGTCTAATGTGTGACCAATTGCGTCCGGAATGAATATGCATTGTGCAGGAGGGAACATCAATGGGCAATCAAACTGTACAGACGGAAGAAAAAGTGTGGTCACCGGAAGCGTGCAAAGCGGCGGCGGAAGAATTACGGAATTCTCATCCTTCAGACATTCTGGCATGGGCCGTTCAGCAGTTCGGCCCGTCGGATTTGACTTTGGCGTGCAGCTTCGGTTATGAAGATGTGGCGCTTGTGGACATGTTGGTCAAATTAAACCCCGATGTGGATATTTTCTACTTGGACACCGGTCTCTTGTTCCGGGAAACTTACGAAACCCGGGATCGTCTGGCGGAGAGGTATCAAAAGGATTTCATCCGCGTCGCCACAGATCTTACGTTGGAACAACAGGCGCGGGAGTGGGGGGATCAGTTATGGGCACGCGATCCCAACCAGTGTTGTTACCTTCGGAAAGTGGCACCGCTTGAAAAGCAGTTGAACTCCTATCGTGCGTGGATTACCGGTATCCGCCGGGAACAGTCACCCACCCGTGCCAATGCCGAAGTGGTGGAATGGGACACCAAGTTCCAATTGGTCAAGATTAATCCGTTGGCATTTTGGACTTCCGAGCAAGTGTGGTCATACATCAAAGAAAACGAGGTGCCATACAATCCGCTCCATGATCGCCATTACCCCAGCCTCGGCTGTGAACCGTGCACCCGGCCGGTCAAACCGGGGGAAGATCCGCGAGCCGGTCGCTGGGCGGGATTTATGAAAACGGAGTGCGGATTGCATAAGTAAAATGTTGGAGATCGGTATTGTTTTCACGGGTTTTTTGGTGGGCACGTTGGTGGGGCTGACAGGAATGGGCGGGGGGTTGCTCATGACCCCGCTCCTCATTTTGCTTTACGGCTTTTCGCCCACGATGGCCGTAGGAACGGATTTGGTCTATGCCGCCGTGACCAAGGCTGTCGGAACATTGCAGCACGTCCGTCAGCATACGTGGAACAAGCAGATGGTGTTTCAGTTGTTGAAAGGCAGTGTCCCAGGTGGAATACTAGGGGTTTTAGTAATCCGTGTACTGGATCACTTCGACCTGTCTGTGGAGGATGTGTTGGGTCATCTGTTGGGCATCACGTTTATCCTGGTGGCACTGTTGATGGGCTGGCGATTGATACAAAAGCGTCGCCAGGACAGAACGTTCCGCTCATTGTGGCAGATGCCGCTGAGCGTGATGGGATTGGTGGGCGGTTTTCTGGTCGGCCTGACATCCGTGGGAAGTGGATCAATGTTTATGGCCTTTTTGCTGGCCACTACGACGCTACCTTCTCCGGTGATGGTGGGAACCGACGTGGTTCATGCCTTCTTTCTGACGTTGACCACGGGTGTTGTGCACGCATCTTTCGGTCATGTCGACTGGTCGTTTGTGATGTATCTATTGATCGGATCCATCCCAGGCATTCTCATCGGCGGTCGGTTGACGTTGAAATTACCCGATTTCGCGTTACGGATCGGGTTGATTGTAGTGTTGTTTTTGACAGGTGTCAAGTTGGTGTGAGAGGAGTGGAAAAATGGGGGAAACCATCGCACCGCACGGCGGCGTGTTAATTGATCGCGTTGTCGTCGGGGAAGAAAAGAAAGAATGGATTCAGCGAGCAGAGAAGTTGCCGAAAGTCGAAGTGACCGGTGTGACCCTGTCCGATTTGGAGTGTATCGCAACCGGCATTTTCTCTCCGCTGACCGGTTTCTTAAATGAAGAGGATTACCTTTCTGTAAGGGATACAATGCGGTTGACGGACGGTACGGTATGGAGTCTGCCGATTACGCTTCCGTTACCGGATGAGGTGCAAAAAACGGTTAAACCGGGTGACACGGTGGCGCTAGTCCATCAAGGTGTCGTGTATGCCGTGATGGAAGTGGAGTCCGTCTATCGTGTCGACCAGAAAAAAGAGGCGCGCGAGGTGTTTCGTACTGAAGATGAGCAACATCCAGGTGTGGCCCGACTGTACCGTTCACCGGCGGTTTATGCGGGCGGCCCGATTCGGTTGCTGCGTCGCCCGGATCATGGTCTATTTGCTCAATATTTCCATGATCCCCGCGCTGTCCGTGCTGCTTTCCAAGAGCGTGGCTGGCAGCGGGTGGTCGGATTTCAAACGAGAAATCCCGTGCATCGCGCGCATGAATACATTCAGAAGGCGGCGCTTGAGACGGTGGATGGCTTGTTCCTCAATCCTTTGGTGGGTGAGACCAAGTCGGACGATACCCCGGCAGATGTACGCATTCGCAGTTACGAAGTGATTCTAAAAGAGTATTATCCCAAGGATCGGGTGTATTTTGCGGCATTTCCGGCTGCCATGCGCTATGCGGGGCCGCGTGAGGCGATTTTCCACGCCATCGCCCGTAAAAACTTCGGTTGCACTCATTTCATCGTAGGACGCGATCATGCTGGTGTGGGCGACTATTACGGCACCTATGACGCGCAAAAGATTTTCCGCGAATTCCGCCCCGAAGAGCTGGGGATCACGCCGCTGTTCTTTGAACACAGTTTTTACTGTAAACGGTGCGGGGGAATGGCCTCCTACAAAACATGTCCCCACGACAAGGAGCATCATGTTATCCTTTCGGGGACCAAAGTACGGCAAATGCTGAAAGAGGGAATCATGCCGCCGCCCGAGTTTTCCCGTCCGGAAGTAGTTCAAGTGCTGATTGAAGGCATGCAAGAAAAGGAACGTGTTACGCAGTAGTTCATGTCATCATCAACAACCTGCTTGTCCATACCGGAGGGCAGGTTTTGTTGATAAAGTCCACGGTATCCGGTTTCCCGTCTTCACTCGGCAGCAACAGTTAGGGCGTCTTTTGTTGTGAGGGAGCAAATGCTTTTCCCGACAGCAGTATCCCCGTCCTGTATGGACGAGTTTTTTTTGTCCGCGAATCCCAACCATTCTATGCTATAATTTTGTATATGCATGTAGGTAAGGGATGATATGCAAGGAGGATGGAACCGGATGACACAACCATCGCTGCAACAGGCGATCGATGGAGATCTGAAGACCAAATCGGAAGAGCTCGCCGAAAAATATGGGATGGACTTATCCGAGTTTCTAGCCTTTTGTACATATGATCGTGTCAACCACGGCGAGTTGGAACGGATGCGGGGGCTGCTAGAAAAATTCCGTCAAACGATGTTCGATGTAGTCAATGAGGCGGAAACGCTGGCTGATCTTCCAAACAAAGAATTATTTATCGCCACAATCGATGGCGCATTCAATGCTTTCCAATTTATATTACCCGGTGAGCTGGGCAAGATGCTCCGTAAATCAGTTGTTGAGTATCAAAAACGGCAATCGGAAGAGGCGGCCGGGGAGAAGAAAGCAACAGATTGAGACTAGATACATAGACTTGAGGGAAGGTGCCTCAATCCGTTGTCGACCGGATTAACACATGAAACCCCGGAGTTTTTTGCACTTCCGGGGTGTTGATTATGGCTGATTCGGTGTGTCGCTTTCCCGCAACGCTATTTCCGCTCGATACAGCTCCTCCAAGCAGGAACGGAACCAATCGGGATTCTCATCTCTCAAGCATTGCGCTTGATGGAACAGCGCGTCCCGTTCCCGTTTCCGATCACCATTTTTTCGTGCCCATTTTACTGCTTCCCGGTAATGATCGGCCGCTTCCTTCAATTCACCCTGTTGACGGTAATAATTCCCCATGGCCATCAGGGCATCGGCATACACCGGAATATAGGGATATTGGCGTCCCAATTTGAGCGCCTGATCGAGTTGTTCCCGAGCTTGATCCCATTTTTCCTGTGTCATGTACAACAATCCCAACCGGGTATAGGCTTCCAGGATGGCCTGTTGATCACGGAGACGGTTTTTTAACCGGAGGGCCAAGCAAAAACAAAGTTCTGCATTTTCCCAGTCTCGGTTCTGAAAATATATGTTTCCGAGTAAAGTCCATAAATGAAACGCGCGATCATACTGATGGTTCAAACGAGCAATTTCCAATCCCTCAAGAGCGCACGAAATTGCATCTTCCGACAGGCGTTGTCGAAGAAGCAATTCCGTCCGTAATTCGTAAGTTTTCAAAACGGTGTGAATGTGATGGATCTGGTGCAGGTGATGCCACAGGATTTCCACGGTTTGAAAGGCTTCACCGGTCCGGCCCAGCCGATCCAAGCATGCTGCTTTATTGACCAACAGCAGGTAGCGGAGCTGGCTTCGTTCACCGTCCGGATGGAAGGCAGACAATCCGTTCTCAATATATTGCAAGGCCTGTTCATAACGGTGCTGGGCGAAATAGACCGAGCCCAGCTCACAAAAAGCGGCTGCTTCCAAGTTGTTTTTTCGTTGCTCGGGTTGTTGTCCGGTCAGCCGAATCGCATTGAACAGTAACCGTTCGGCTCTGCGCAAGTAACCTTTGGTTATATAGCATTTTCCCTTGAGGTAATATACAACTGCGGCCAAATCATGGGTATCGTCCAATGATAATTCGTCGATTCGTCTCAATGCTTCGTCAGCATGTCCGAGATCGTGCAATGTTTCGATGGATGCGAGGCGGAAACGCAGACGTTCCAGCTCTTGACGCTCTTCCTGTATCAGTTTGGGTAATGCATCCAAGTCCAAGTCCAGCTTGGAGAGCAGGTAACGGATTTTGTCGGGATGAACGTGCGGAATTCCGCGCTCAATATTGCTGATCGTAGCGGGGGAAATATTGTCGTCGGCCAGATCTTCCAAGCGCAGTCCGCGCTTCTTTCGAATTTTTCTTATTACATCACCGATTTTATCTATTTGTAGGGACTGCAATCCGGTTTCTCCTCCTATCTCTTCCTCTATACCAATCCCCATAGTACAACAGGCGTATTTCCGAGGAAAGATACAGAAGAAATTACCAACCACCATTTGGAATTTTTGGTTGGCATTCGATGGAGATAACCTAAGAAGCATCTGTAGGTGTAGGACGAATTCACATTCATCAAGATTACAGCGATTTTAGTTGAAAGAATTTTCTAAAAGAAATATAGTAGAAGAAAGACGTACCAACCGGTTAGCAGAGTTGGTTGGGAGGGAAATTAATGAAATCTGATGGACTGCTTACTCACAAAACGGAAGTCCATTACAGAACATGTCCTCTTTGTGAAGCCACTTGTGGTCTTGAGATTCATACTGCCAATCAAGACATTCTGACCATTCGCGGCGATTCTGAAGATCCGTTTAGTCGGGGTTATTTGTGTCCAAAGGGATTTAGCTTAAAAGAATTCCATGCAGATCCGGATCGTATTAAAAAGCCTATGGTCCGTAGAGGAACGGAATGGCACGAAGTGACATGGGAAGATGCATTTGCAGAGATTCGCAAACGACTGCTTCCTATCATGAAGGAGCATGGACCGGACTCTGTCGGTATCTATCTGGGTAATCCCTACGCTCATAACCTTTCCGCCCAACTTTATGCTCCTATGTTCATCCGGGCAATAGGTACCCGAAACAGATTTTCCGCCAGTACTGTGGATCAGATACCGAAGCAGCTTTCGACTGAACTGATGTTTGGTGGTAATTTTAACATACCGGTTCCCGATATAGACCGTACAAATTATATGTTGGTGATTGGTGCCAACCCGTTGGTATCGAATGGCTCTCTGTTGACTGCACCCAATATGAGATCGCGAATCAAGGCGTTAAAAAATCGGGGCGGCAAGTTAGTCGTCATTGATCCTGTACGAACTGTTACAGCAAAAGTGGCCGATGAACATCACTTTATCCGTCCGGGAACGGATGCTTTATTTCTCTTTGCGCTTGTTCATACTCTTTTTGAAGATGGTTTGGTAAATTCAGGAAGGCTGACAGAACACTTGATCGGTTTGGACGAAGTGCGAGCGTTGGCTCAGGAATTCTCTCCCGAGGCAGTCTCCCCCTTATGTGGAATCCCTGCTGACACCATCCGACGTTTGGCCCGTGAGGTTGCTTCGGCACCAACAGCCGCGGTTTACGGTCGAATGGGGACATGTACACAGGCTTATGGGACAATCAACAGTTGGCTGGTTGATGTGTTGAATATCTTAACCGGAAACTTGGATCGTCCAGGCGGTGTGATGTTTCCAAAACCTGCTGCAGCAACCAGCTCCGGCAAGAGGCGCAGAATCCGTTACGGCCGGTTTCACAGCCGTGTTCGAAACATGCCTGAAGTGATCGGGGAATTGCCAGCTGTCTGTATGGCCGAAGAAATGGAAGTACCTGGCCCCGGGCAAATCAAAGCGTTTATTACAATTGCCGGGAATCCGGCTCTCTCAACTCCAAATGGCAACCGGCTTCAGAAAGCTTTCGAGAATCTGGAGTTCATGATCAGTATTGATTGTTATATTAATGAAACAACCAGACATGCACACGTGTTCCTGCCAGCGCCATCACCACTGGAACGTTCTCATTATGATCTGATATTTTATCAACTGTCGGTAAGAAATATGGCACACTATTCCCCACCAGTCTTCGAATTGCCAGCTGATCAACTGGACGAGTGGGAAATCTTGCTTAACCTGACGGCCATTCTTAGCGAAAAAGAACTTGGCAGTGATCCGGTAAAGGCTTTGGACGATTTCGCCATTATGCAGTTGATCCAACAAGAGGTGAAAAATCCAAATTCAACGATTGCCGGCCGTGAACCGAAGGAAATTATGTCTCAACTGAATGCGGAACGGGGTCCAGAACGAATGCTTGATTTCTTACTGCGGGTGGGACCGTATGGCGACCACTTCGGATCCAACCCGGAAGGCTTAAGCCTGGCTGTCTTGAAAGCCAACCCGCACGGCGTCGACCTAGGGCCGCTTGTACCCCGCATACCGGAAATTTTGGCTACACCATCGGGAAAAATTGAGTTGGCTCCAGATTTGCTGGTTGAGGATGAAAAGAGGCTTCGGAAAACGCTTCGGGCATCTCCGAGGGAGAATATGGTTTTGGTGGGAAGACGGAATTTGCGCTCCAACAACTCGTGGTTCCATAACATAGAAACATTGGTAAACGGGGATAATCAATGTACACTGTGGATTCATCCTGATGATGCGGCCCGACTGGGTCTGTCAAACGGAGACGAAGCGGTAGTCACTTCTCGTACGGGTAAGATTCAGGTTCCGGTTAAGGTCACGGAAGATGTGATGCCTGGTGTTATCAGTCTTCCGCATGGCTGGGGACATCATCTTCCGGGTATTCGTCTCGAAACTGCTAATCGACATGCCGGAGTCAACTCCAACATACTGTCTGATGAACTAGCCGTAGACGAACTATCCGGGAATGCGATTTTGAATGGAATTCCTGTGGTTGTGATGAAATCTCACCCCGAAACGGTGAAGAGGATCAGCAAAAGTTAGGACACCACATTGTCATTTTTGCCCAGCTAAACTTGCTGGGTTTTTTCTGCTGTTGATGGGCTGTTGGAGTTTGTCACAATGTTGTTTTGTAAAACTAGTGAATCGGGTTGAACAAGATTTTTGCAACCAGGGGTTGCAGCCTATTAAGAAAAAGTGAGTAATAACTCACTTTCTTGTTGACTACCCATGAAAGCCCGTCATACACTGTAAGTGAGTAATTACTTACCTTATGGGGAGGGCTTCATCGTGTGGAAACGGATTGGAGCGCTGATTGTCAAGGAGTTTATCCAGCTGAAACGTGATCGGCGCACGCTGGCGATGATGATTATGCTTCCGGTCATCTGGCTGGTTGCGTTCGGGTACGCTGTCAATTTTGATGTGAATCATTTCCGGGTTTTTGTCGTTGACCAAGCGAAAAGCGAAGACAGCCGCCAAGTGATCCATGAAGTGGAAGCGAATGAGGAGATGAGCGTGGTGGATCGGGGCACGGAACAAGAAGCGCGTGATGCATTGAAATACGGCAAGGCCGACGTGGCCATCTTGTTCCCCAAAGAGTATGATTCCATCGCGAAAAGCAAAGAACAGCAACTGAATATCTTGGTAGACGGAAGCCGCCTGTTCACGGCCCAATCAGCGGTGCGCGAAGTGAGTGAGGTTTTGGGTGACATTCAAAAAGCTAACATGAAAGAGCTCCGGCAAAACGTCGAAGAACGTTTCAAGGGCGATGAAGCGCCGGAGGTGAAACTGGAGCTTCCCCCCGACTCACCGCTTGCCGAACTTCCGCCGAATGTGACGAAGGATTTGCAAAACCAAATCAAGTCCCAGATCCGGGCGGTGATGAAAGAGCAGATGGAGGAGCAGAAAAAGGAATTGGAAGATCAGTTCCCGGACCCCGAGTATATGGCTGCCAAGGTGGAAGTATTGTACAACAAGGACTTGAAGAGCGTGTACTACATGATTCCTGGTTTGATGGGATTGGTGCTGATCTTCATCACCACTTTCATGACGGCACTCGGCGTGGTTCGGGAGAAGGAAAGGGGCACCCTGGAGCAACTGATCGTCTCGCCGCTCCGTTCGGTCGAATTAATCCTGGGGAAACTGCTTCCCTACATGATCATCGCCACTGTTGATTTCCTTTTGGTGCTTGCGGTCGGCATCGGAGTGTTTGACGTTCCGTTCACGGGAGATTTGGTGTCTTACCTCTTGATGGCGCTCATTTTCTTGTTCGCGTCGCTGGGCATCGGTTTGTTCATTTCGACGGTATCGCAAAACCAGCAACAAGCGATGCAGCTCGCCATGATGACGTTGCTGCCGCAATTCATCCTGTCCGGCTTTGTCTTCCCGTTGGAAGCGATGCCCGAGTGGATCCGCTGGTTGTCTTATTTCATGCCGCTCACCTATTTCTTGCCGATCAGCCGTGACGTGGCCCTCAAAGGCATGAGTGCATGGGATCACCCGGTGGCGATGGCAATGCTGGCTTTCTTCGCCGTGTTGTTCTTGTTGGTAGCGACAGTTCGCTTCAGACGCAGCTTGACTTAAGGGGGGAAGCCGGATGATCTCGTTTCAGGATGTTTCATTTCGTTACGGCAAAGAAGAAGTGCTGAGAAATCTTTCGTTTCAAATTGGGAAAGGCGAAATCGTGGGGATCGTCGGTCCCGATGGTGCCGGAAAATCCACGCTGTTGAAGTTGCTCGTGGGGCTTTTGAAGCCGAAGAAAGGCAGCATTCAATATCGCGAGTCGTTTTCATCGGGATTTGTGGCGGAGCACTTTGGATTGTATGAGGATATGAGCATTGAGGAGAATCTGCTGTTTTACGGCCGCTTATACGGCTTGTCCAGGGAAGAGGCGAAACAGCGGAGCGAACAGCTCTTGGAATGGACAAAACTCTCCGCGTTCAAGGATCGTTTGGCGGGAAACCTTTCCGGCGGGATGAAACGGAAAATGGCTATCAGCGCCGCATTTCTCCATCGCCCGTCATGCGTGATTCTGGATGAGCCGACGCATGGGGTGGATCCGGTATCGCGGCGCGAGATTTGGCAACTGATCCGGGAAGTGAAAGGCGAAGGGGCCACCGTCATCGTCTCGACGCAATACCTGGATGAGGTGCCCCACTGCGACGAGGTGCTGCTTCTGTACCGGGGAGAGCTGATGAAAAAAGCGTCCCCGCAGGCTCTCATCGATGAGTTTCCTTATGCGGTGTATCGCATCCCCGATTTGCGCCACATGTCCCTGAGGGAATTGCTGAAGCTAAAAAACATCCCCCATGTCGCCGATGCGTTTCCGCGTGGGGTTGATTGGGTTTTTCTCGTCGGCCGGGAAGAAGGGGTTCATGCCTTGCGCGACTGGATTCGGGAAAAAGGGCTTTCGCGTGAAGTGGAGCGCATACAGCCCACGTTTGAAGATGTGTTCATCAATTGGATGAGGAAAGGGGGGAGCCAGAGATGATCGAACTCCACCGGATCACCAAACAATTTGGTACCTTTCGCGCGGTGAATCAGGTATCATTAACAGTATCAAAAGGGAGTGTTTTTGGACTGCTCGGTGCCAACGGAGCCGGCAAAACAACCCTCATCCGGATCATGTGCGGAATTTTGCCCCCCACGAGCGGCAGAGGGCAGGTTTTGGGACATGACATTGTCAAAGAACGGGCACAGATTAAAAAGCGGATCGGGTACATGTCGCAAAAATTTTCCCTGTATCCTGATTTGACCGTCGAGGAAAATATCCGATTCTATGCGCAGTTGTATGGTGTGGATCAGATCAAAAAGCGAGTGGAGGAACTGATCGAGCAGTTTTCTCTCCAAGATGTGGCCAAGAAGAGAATGGCGGCGCTCGGGGGCGGAGTTCGACAGCGGGTTGCTTTCGCTTCCGCGATCGTACACATGCCACCGCTCTTGTTTCTTGATGAGCCGACCAGTGGTGTCGACCCTTTGACCCGACGCCTGTTCTGGGAACGGTTGTATGAGCTGACCGAAAAAGGGATGACCATTTTGGTGACCACGCACTACATGGATGAGGCGGAGCGATGCGACCAAGTTGCGCTCATGAATAAAGGGCAGATCGTGGCAAAAGGAAAAGTGGACGAATTGAAAGAGCGTTACGCCGCTGAATTGGGGACGGCACGGCCAACGTTGGAAGAAATCTTTGTACATGTGATCAGCCAAGGAGGAGAAGATGTCCAAGAAAAGTTGGGATGAATGGGTTCATGATATTGCGGAGCAATACGATTTAAACCTGAAAACGGACAAAGAAACACAAAAACAGAAAAAGATTTTGGAAGCGGCCATTCATGTGTTTGCGGAAAAAGGCTTCAGCGGTGCCTCGACCAGCGAGATCGCCGAACGGGCCGGCGTGGCTGAAGCCACCATTTTCAAGCATTACCGTACCAAAAAAGGATTGCTTTTACGCTTGGTCATCCCGGCGATTGCCCGGGTGGCCAGTTCTTATATTGCCACTCCCGTGCTCAACATCCTCGACCAGGACAAGCCGATGGAGGAAATTTTACGCGAACTGGTCATCGACCGGAAGGAACTTCTGGAAAAGAACCGGAAAACGATTCGCATCATTTTGGTGGAGAGTTTGTTCCATCCGGAGATTCGCGAAGCCCTGAAAAACCATGTCGCCAAAAATGTGTTCCATATGGCGTCTGATAAGATCGAGGAGCTGAAAACCATGGGCAAACTGCGCGCCGACCTCCCCAACCATGTCATTTTGCGGGCAGTCATGTCACAAATTGGGGCATACTTGTTAGCGCGCAACGTGGTTCCCGAATTATTGGCCCAAGGGGAAGAGGATGAGGAAATTGACTGGATCGTCAATGTGTTGATGAACGGCATTACTCCCAAAAAGCAGTCCAAAACCGAATCCGACACGCACGAAGAAAGCCATTGACAGTTGATGTCAATGGCTTTTTCCTTTTGTGTACAGACGGTTTTAACTCATATATTTCCGGATCCACGGCTTGATGTCGTCAATCGGAATCGCAAATCCGATGCTCTGCGACGGATAGATGATCAAGGTGTTGATACCGATGACTTCACCCAGTATGTTGATGAGCGGACCGCCGCTGTTCCCCGGATTGATGGCCGCATCCGTTTGAATGACGTTCCCGTAATAGCGATTGGCTACCTGCAGTGGCCGGTTTTTTCCGCTGATGACGCCCACGGTGACGGTATGGTTCAGTCCCATCGGATTACCGACTGCAATCACCCACTCACCCACTTCCACCGTTTCAGCACTCCCCAAGCGGAGAGGTTTCAACGGATGGGGTGGTTGTACCTTGATCACCGCCAAATCGCGTTCTTCATCGGACCAGACTCTCTGAGCTGGTAGAAAGCGCGTGTACCCGTCCAACTTGACCGCGATTTTGTCGGCGTCTCGGATGACGTGTTCATTGGTGACCAAATAGCCGTCTGGATGAATGACAAACCCCGTTCCGAAATGACGAGGAGGCGGATCGCTGGTGGAGGAGGACCAGCCCGGAATCAGCATGCTCAGGATATGCTCTTCGAGATTGCGCGGTTTCTCTTCGGTGATGATCGATACGATGCCTTTGCGCACCCGTTTCACCACTCTTACAAAATGATTGGCCGGGTGCGTCGCCGAAGAGGAGATCGGTTCCGAACGATGCAATCGGATTTTGCGTTGCATGCATTCCAGCTCCTGTTCGTCCACTTTCCGGTGGATTGTGGTATATAATATGAAAAGACAGGGCAGACGTGCAGGGGCAAATCCCCATTTTTTGTTGAGATGAGGAGGAAGCGATGAAACAGACAGGATTGAAAGGCTATGTGGATTGGAATGGAGAAATGTGGCTGGCCGACTCCGAAGAAAAAGACGGTTTCAGCTCGATTTGGAAGGTGAAGCAAGTCCTGCACAAGGAGCAATCCGAATTCCAGGAAGTGTCGGTGATCGAAACCGTGGGATTCGGTCGTGCTTTGGTGCTGGACGGCATCATTCAGACAACGGAGCGGGACGCCTATATCTATAATGAAATGATCACACACGTGCCGTTGGCGACCCATCCCCAGCCCAAGACGGTGTGCATCATCGGTGGCGGGGACTGCGGGGCGGCCAGGGAAGTTGTCAAATATCCGACGGTGGAACGGGTGGACATGGTGGAAATTGATCCCAAAGTGGTCGAAGTCAGCAGGAAATACTTGCCCGCCGTGGCCGGGGAAGGAGAACCGGACCCGCGCATTCGTTTTGTCTATGACGATGGAGCCGCCTTCATCCGTGCACACAAGGATGAATACGATGTCATCATTGTCGATTCATCTGATCCAGTTGGGCCGGCGGCGGTATTGTTCGAAGAGCCGTTTTACCGCGATGTGTACGCTGCTTTGAAACCGGACGGGTTGATGGTATGCCAGAGCGAATCGCCGGTCTTCTATCCCCATATCTTGAAACGCGTCCGGGATACGCTGCAATCGATGTATCCGGTGGTTCGCACGTATTTGGCAACGGTACCGACGTATCCGGGCGGAATCTGGAGCTTCACACTGGCGTCGAAACAGGCCGATCCGTTGCAAACCCAACCCGACCGGTTGCGTGATCAGGACACGAAGTACGTTAACCGGGATATTTTCCGCAGTTGTTTCGTCTTGCCGAACGACGTCCGGAAAATTGTGCAGACCGGTTGATCATATCCATCCTCCCCTGTCTATATACATGAAGCAGATGGTACAGGCAGGGGAGGAAGCCGTATGAACGATTGGTGGAAGCGATGGTTTCGCTCTGTGCTGACTTATCTGATCATCGCTGTGGTGACGGTCTTGTTGATGATCTATTACGAACAGGCCCAAACCAAAAACTACATTGACGATTACCGACGATTGGGCGGCAGCAAAGTGATCAATGACATCTCGGATACTTACAAGCTGATCATCGAGCAATACTCCAACTACAAGTTGAACCGGGAACTGAAGATCAAAATCGTCGACAGGCTGAAGCGGTTGAGTGCCCAACTGCAGGAAGTGGACGAGCGGATCAACACACGGGAAGTAGACCGTCGCGTGGATTTTTCGTTTGTTTACCACGATATCAAATTGGTGAATCTCGCCTTATCTGATTCGTCGAAAGACGATATCGTGCCGGTGATCGTCTTGCACGCGATGGAAGGGCTGGGAGAATTGAAAAGGGAGATCATCTATATCCGCTACCATTGATGGGGGCCGGAGAATAACCGTCAACCTTTCAAATATAGCCAGTTGACATTAGTCAACGGCTTTTTTTATGCTTAAAACCGTGACAAATGATCATGGAATGACGAGGTGTTCAACGTGTCCAAACGTGTGTTGAACGTTCGCAATATGGTGTTGGCGGCGATGTTTGCCGCCCTGCTGGCCATCGGCGGGCAAATCCGCATTCCGCTGGAACCCGTTCCGATCACCTTACAGACATTGGTGGTGATGTTGACCGGTTCCATCCTGGGAGCACAGATCGGCGCGATCAGCATGATGGTGTTCATCCTGCTGGTGGCGTTCGGTGCCCCGATTTTGTCCGGTGGTGCTGGAGGATTGGGGGCTCTGTTAGGTCCGACCGGCGGATATGTGCTCAGCTGGCCTTTGGCCGTGTGGGTGATCGGTTGGTTGACGGAGCGTGCGCAGCAGTTGCGGGTGTGGAATCTCACCTTGTATCACCTGCTGGGCGGCGTATTGCTGGTATATGCGGCAGGAGTGACATGGTTGGCGTATGTGGCCGGTTTGGGATGGAAAGTGGCTGTATTACAAGGAGCGCTGCCGTTTATTGCGGGGGATGTCGTCAAGGCGGTAGTCGCTTCCATTGTCACGCTGGGCGTGATCCGTGCATATCCAGCCATTCGGCCCCGGAAATAAAAACGTCCGCAGGAAAGCGGACGTTCAGACCTGAACCGGCAGCGTCGTAAAGCCGGCATAACGTTCGACAAATCGTATAAAACGCTCATCCAGAGGTACAATGAGGTCGGTGGCACCCCGATCGTATTTGCCGTTTCGGTTGATTACACGCAATTGCTTCACTGTGATTTTGTAGTATTGCGTGGAAAAATCGGCGTTGACGATCGTGTCACCGGCCTTTTCTTTTGTTTGGCGGTAAGCGGTCAATCGAAACGGCACCATCCCGAGGATGTTTTCCAACAGCACGTGGTAAGAGGTATGCGGTTTTTGAAAGATCAGTTCCTTGGTCGTAATCGTGCATCCAAAATCATAGCGTTTTTGAGAAAGGAGGAGTTCTCCCTCCATTTTTTTGATATTTATAAAATTTGAGTGTCGCAATGGATTCACATCCTTTGAGATCGTGTTTCCATCTTTTTTATTGTACCATATATCGGTGAAGAATGCCGTGAAAGGAGGAGATTGGATGGAGTCATCCATCCGGACAATGACCGATGTGCGTGCATTGCTCAAACGGTTCGGAACCATTATCTATACGGGGGACGAGTTGGGGGATCTGGATTTGATGGAGGAAGAGCTGGCCGAGTTGCACCGCTGGGGGATAATCGAAACGGCGGAATACATAGCCGCCTGTATGGTCATTCGTCGGCGGAGAATGGAATTGGATAATTGAAAGAAGGATAAATATACAAATTATGTAATCGAGAAATGTATTTCTTTTTTTAAGTCAATTATGGTATATTGTTTCTAGATATTTGATCAATTTGTGACATCATATTTATGCAGCCAACACCGCAATATTGCTTTTTTATTTTGTCTAATCAAGGGGGCCAGAGCCATGAATCCGTGGTTGCGCAAAAAATCCATCGAACAGCTGCAAGCGGATGGATTGAAGGAAACCGGCCTCAAACGAGTGCTGGGACTGGGAACGCTGACCGCCATCGGGCTCGGTGGCATCATCGGTGTGGGCATTTTCGTGTTGACGGGGGTGGCGGCAGCCACGCATGCCGGACCGGCCGTGTTGCTGTCCTTCATCATCGCTGGTTTGGCCAGTGCGGCGGCGGCATTGTGCTACGCGGAGTTTTCCGGATTGATACCCGTTTCCGGAAGCGCTTACACTTACAGCTATGCCGTATTGGGTGAATTTGCCGCTTGGATGATCGGCTGGGACCTGTTGTTGGAATACTCACTAGTGGTGTCTGTTGTCGCCATCGGTTGGTCAGGCTATTTGCAGTCCATTTTGGGGCAGATCGGTATACATCTGCCGGTATGGGCCCAGGGTGCGCCCGGCACGGGTGAGGGACATGTCGTGGACCTGATGGCGGTATTGGGCAGCTTGGCGATTGCCGGCCTGCTTACGATCGGGTTGGAGTGGGGTTCCCGGTTCAACTCGCTCATGGTGGCCATCAAAATCGGGATCATTCTTGTGATCATTGGCGTCGGCAGCTTCTATGTCAATCCGGATAACTGGACTCCGTTCATGCCGTTCGGTTTCGACGGCGTGTTGCATGGGGCGGCGCTCGTCTTCTTCGCGGTATTCGGTTACGATACGCTGACAACAGCTGCGGAAGAAGCGAAAAACCCGCAGCGTGATCTGCCGCGGGCAGTGGTTTTGTCGCTGGTGATCGCCATGATCCTGTATGTGGGGATGTCGCTCGTCCTGACGGGTATTGCGCATTACACGACCTTGAACAATCCGGCGCCGGTGTCGAAAGCTTTTACGGACCTCGGATTGAAATGGATTCCTGCAATTATTTCCGCCGCGGCCGTGGCAGGGATCACCAGCGTATTGTTCTCCTTCATGCTGGCGGCAGCTCGCGTGTGGTTTGCCATGAGTCGTGACGGTTTGCTGCCGAAATGGTTCTCCGGTATCCATCCGAAGTTTCGCACACCGCACCGCCCGACGCTGATCATCGGTGTGGTGACGGCACTGGTGGCAGGATTTACGCCGATTTCCGAAGTGGCGGAGCTGGTGAACATCGGTACTTTGTCGGCATTCATCCTGATCTGTGCTTCGATCATGATTTTGCGGGTAAAACGTCCCGACTTGAAGCGTTCATTCCGCACACCGTGGGTGCCGTTCGTGCCTTTGATCGGAATTGGGTTCTCCGTCTGGTTGATCATCAGCTTGCCACCCATTACCTGGATCCGGTTTTTGGTGTGGCTTGTAATCGGTATCGTTTTGTACTTGGGTTACGGGATGAGAAAAAGCAATTTGGCACAGCAATCGACACAAGAAACATGAGGAAGGGGCGCCGAAAAGCGCCCCTTGTTTCATGTCAACGGGAGACGGCCGAGCTGACCCGGTAATATGCCGGCACAGTCTCCTCGTAACGTGTGATCTGCTCTTCATATTGCAGTGTGACATCAATGTCGTCCAAGCCGTTGATCAGACAGTGACGGCGATACTCGTCCACCTGGAACGAGGTGGAAAAGCCGTCTTCATCCGTAATGACACATTTCTCCAGATCGACCGTGAGGGAATACCCTTCTTTGGCTTCCGTACGTTGGAAGAGTTCCTCCACGGTCTCTTCAGGCAATGTCACCGGCAGCATCCCATTTTTGAAACAGTTGTTGTAAAAGATATCGGCGAAAGACGGGGCGATGACCACGCGGAATCCGTAGTCCAAAAGTGCCCACGGCGCATGTTCACGCGAAGAGCCGCAACCGAAGTTGTTTCGCGCGAGCAGAATGGATGCTCCTTGATAACGCGGCTGATTCAGTACAAAGTCCGGCCGCGGCTGCCCGTCATCGTCAAAACGCCAGTCATAAAACAGGAATTGACCGAATCCGGTTCGTTCGATTCGCTTGAGAAACTGTTTGGGGATGATCTGATCGGTATCGACGTTGGCCTGATCCAGCGGTGCCACGATTCCCGTATGGCGGATGAGCGGTTTCATTGTGTTACCTCCTTTTGCCGGATATCTTCAGTTTCCCATTCCCTGATATCAACAAAGTGGCCGGCAATCGCTGCTGCAGCAGCCATCATCGGGCTGACCAAGTGAGTACGTCCGCCCCGACCCTGTCTTCCTTCGAAGTTGCGGTTGGAGGTGGATGCACAGCGTTCGCCCGGTTGCAGTACGTCGGGGTTCATTGCCAGGCACATGCTGCATCCCGCTTCACGCCATTCAAAACCAGCCTCGGTGAAAATCTTATCCAATCCTTCCGCCTCAGCTTGCCGCTTCACTTGTTGCGATCCCGGCACCACCATCGCATGAACGTGGGGTGCTACTTTTTTCCCTTTCACCACGCTGGCGGCGGCGCGCAGATCCTCGATCCGGGAGTTGGTACAGGATCCGATGAACACCCGGTCGATCCGAATGTCGGTGATGGGCGTTCCCGGTTTGAGTCCCATGTATTCCAACGCGCGACGTGCCGATTTGCGCTCCGTTTCCGTTGGGAAGGAGTCCGGATCCGGTACCGTGCCGGTAACGTCAACACCCATGCCGGGACTGGTTCCCCATGTGACTTGCGGTGCAATGGTGCTGGCATCGATTTCGACCCTGCGATCGTAAACGGCACCTTCATCGGTCCGCAATTCTTTCCACTCCGCCACGGCCCGTTCCCACTCTTCCCCTTTGGGGGCCAGGGGTTTGTCTTTTAGATAGGCAAACGTCGTTTCATCGGGGGCAATCATGCCAGCTCGTGCACCGGCCTCGATGGACATATTGCACACGGTCATCCGTTCTTCCATGGTCAATGCACGGATGGCTTCACCGGTGTACTCGATGACCGTTCCCGTCGCACCGTCGGTACCGATGCGGGCTATAATGGCCAGGATCAGGTCTTTGGCGGTTACGCCGGGTTGCAGTTTTCCCTTGACGTGAATCTCCATCGTCAACGGTTTCGCTTGGGGCAAACACTGTGTAGCCAGCACATGCTCCACTTCGCTGGTTCCAATCCCGAACGCCAGTGCGCCGAAAGCGCCGTGGGTGGACGTATGGCTGTCCCCGCAGACGATGGTTTTACCGGGGAGTGTCAGCCCCAGCTCGGGCCCGATCACATGGACGATGCCTTGTTGCGGGCTGTGCAAATCATAAAGGGAGATGCCGAACTCCTGACAGTTTTTGGCCAGTGTCTCCATTTGTTTGGCGGAGATGGGATCGGTGACAGGAAGCGAGCGGTCTGTTGTGGGCACATTGTGATCCATCGTGGCTACGGTCAAGTCGGGTCTTCTCACTTTCCGACCGGACAAGCGCAAACCCTCAAACGCTTGTGGTGACGTAACCTCGTGGATCAGATGAAGATCGATGTACAACAGTGCGGGTTTGCCCGGTTCTTGGTGAATCACATGTCGATCCCATACTTTTTCAAACAGTGTTCGTGGCTTCATAACCCTACACCTCATTTCATGAAAAGTGTGGATAAAGTCAGGGGGACGCGTTCTTCCCCTGCCCGCTGTCGTGACGGGACAATAAACTCCGCAGGGAATCGGTCCCTGTCGACCGATTGTTTGACTGCTGATATTGTTCCTATTTTAACAAAGTTTCTCACAATGACAAGCACCGTTTCACGGTTGTTCACGATTTTTTGAAAAAAACGCTTTCCATACAAAAAAAGGAAACCGCCTCCCGGCTGACGCTTGTGTGAAGGCGGGAAACGGTTTTCCTTGGTTACACACGAAACAGTCTTGTCTTTCGTCAAGGTCACGAATGGGTGAAACCATTACTGGCGGTCGGCGGATTTTGACGCTTTTTGCGAATACGCCACACGATCAACAAAATCACGGCGATGAGGATGATTGCACCCCAGCCCAATGGATTGGGAACCTCTACTTCCATGAAGATGGGGTTGTCTTGTCCCGGCTTCAGATCCCACGTCAAGGTTTTACCGCCGTCGGTGACATTGTTGGCATTGTGGTGATCCGGTGCGATGGGCAATGTCAGCATCAATTTCAAGTGAAGGAGGTCACCCAGCGAGTCACCCAAAAACGCGCCTCCCAAATCTTTCATCGAGCGAAGATCGACATGGGTGTCGACACGGAATTTCAGTGTGAAAAACCCCGGATCAAAGTGAAAAACGGGTTGGCCGGAACTGCCGCTCTGCGGTGCGGCATCGGTGGAAACGGCCGCCAAACTGGCGGACGGTTTATTGGGCAACAAGTCTTTGAACATGTTTTGATCCGGTGGTTCCTTCAATACGTTGTCGACATGCTTTTCTGCTACCCAACCCGTTTGATCTCCTTCATTCACCGTTTTGACCTGGTATCCTTTTTCTTGGAGACGATCTTTGATCGGGGCCATTTGTTCGGCCAACAATGGGTTGGACAGCAGCTTCAGTTGATAAACACCGGAACCGTCGGAGTGAACAGTGATGTGCATGGTGGCGTTCACACAACCGGTCAACATCATGATGCAGACAATCGTCACCATCATCCACACATAGCGCGAACGTTTTGGTTTCATCGGTTCCTCCCTTTCTCCTTGATGCCGAAGACAGTACAATAGAAAAAGACCGAGAACATGAACATCTTAACATAAAAACGGACCAACCGTAGGGAGGTCCCTGTCAGATTCGCAAAAATCTCAGAAAAGGAGCAAAAAGAAAGTGCAACAGCTGAATTCATCCCATCACCTGCAATTGGAGTCGTTGACGAGATTGATTTCACTTCCTGACGAGACATTGGAGCAACAAGCGAGAGACCGTATCGACCAATTAACCAAACCGCCGGGTAGTTTGGGATTGTTGGAGGAGATGGCGATCCGCTTGGCGGGCATCACAGGTGAACAGACCCCTGACATGAGCAAAAAAGCGATTGTTGTCTGTTGTGGAGACCACGGCGTGGTGGAAGAGGGGGTAACAGCTTATCCCTCCGAAGTGACGGAAAAAATGATGGCCAACTTCGCGGCGGGAGGAGCGGCGATCAATGTGATCGCCCGGCAGACCAAGGCAGATGTCTATGTGTTAGACGTGGGCAGTCGGGCGAGGACGGTTCCCGACGGCGTCATTGACTGCAAGGTGCGTCCGGGTACGGACAATATGGCATCTGGCCCCGCCATGTCCCGCGATGAAGCGGTTCAGGCCGTGATGACCGGGGTGGAAATGGCCCGTCGGTTGAAACAGGAAGGCGTCCGCGTTATTGGCGTCGGGGAAATGGGCATCGGTAACACAACGCCGGCCACGGCCATTGCCGCGGTGATAACTGGCAGTCCGGTTGATCAGTTGACGGGACGCGGCGCCGGAGTGGACGACGCGGGAATGCTTCGAAAGATTCGCGTCATCGAGCAGGCGATCCGCGTCAACCAACCGGATCCGCAGGATCCTGTGGATGTGCTGGCCAAAGTGGGAGGGTTGGAGATTGCTGCGATGGCGGGGGTGATGTTGGGAGGTGCGCTGGAGCGCATGCCGGTCGTGATCGACGGGCTCATTTCCACCTCTGCCGCGATGATCGCTGTAGGTTTGAGCGAACGTGTGAAGCCGTATTTGTTTGCCTCCCATTTGTCTGAGGAACCGGCACATCGCATCTTATTGGAGAAGTTGGGATTAACGCCGCTGATTCATGCCCGGATGCGACTGGGAGAGGGAACCGGAGCGGCGCTGTTGTTTCCGATGATGGAGGCAGCCGTGGCATTGATGCGGGAAATGGCCACCTTTGCCGATTTGGGACTGGAGGGACCTTAATCCACTTTCTTTGGTGGATTTGTCATGTAAATGGTGATATTGTAGGGAACCCTTGTCCCTGGGGTGACTTCACCAGGTGGAAACAAGTCGGGGAAAGGGTTCCCGAATGAATCACTGAAGGGGGCTTAAACAACTTTTTTCAATACTTGACTTAACACTTGTGCCGAATGATGCAGTTTTTCCAGTTCCTCCTCTTGCAAATTCAACTCGATCACTTCGCGTATGCCTGAACGATTCACAACTGCTGGAACACCGATATAAATATCCTTTAACCCATATTCGCCACGGAGTAGCGTGGAAACAGTTAACACTGAGTTTTCATCGTTTAAGATGGCGCGAGTTAAACGAGCCAGTCCCATTGCGATTCCATAGTAAGTGGCTCCTTTGCGTTCAATGATATGGTAGGCTGCATCGCGTACATTGACAAAAATTTGCTCCAGTTCATCCTGGTTCGGACCGCTTCCTTCTCTTAAATAGTCCGAAATCGGACGGGTTCCAATATGGGCATGACTCCATACGGGCAATTCCGTATCCCCGTGTTCCCCGATGATATAGGCATGTACATTCTGTGGATTCACTTGATAAGCTTCACCGAGTAGATAGCGCAAGCGAGCTGTATCGAGGATGGTACCCGATCCAATCACACGGTGAGCGGGCATGCCGGAATACTTCCATGTCGCATAAGATAGGATATCAACCGGGTTTGTCGCAACCAAGAACAATCCATCAAAACCGCTTTTCATCACTTCGCCGATAATGGATTGAAAGATTTTCGCGTTCTTATCCACAAGATCGAGACGGGTTTCTCCAGGCTGCTGGTTGGCACCGGCGGTGATCACCACGAGGTCCGCATCTCTACAATCACTATAATCTCCAGCCCAGATGCGCATCGGTGAACCAAATGGCAAGGCATGATTCAGATCCATCGCGTCCCCTTCCGCTTTTTTCTTGTTAATGTCAATCAACACCAATTCGTTAGCCAAACCTTGGTTCAATACCGCATATGCATAGCTCGATCCAACAAAACCTGTTCCAATTAAAGCGATTTTGGTTACTTTCGACACTTTCATATGGGACAACTCCTTTATTCTGAATATAAGATTTGGCTAGTACCTGCCATAGATCACAGGAGAAAGCGGAATATATATGCCAGCAGATAGGTAAAGATGCAGGTGATGAATAGTAAAGCCAAACTATATTTCAAAGTGGAGCGGAACAAACTGGATTCCTTGCCGGCTTCACCCACTGCTGCCGAAGCAATCGCTACCGATTGTGGACTGAGCAATTTCCCCATCACCCCCCCACTGGTATTGGCAGAGACGAGCAAGCTCGGTGATGTCCCGATCTGTTGTGCCGTCACCAGTTGCAGGTGAGCAAACAGAGCGTTGTTGGCGACAACCGATCCCGTCAGGAATACGCCGATCCAACCCAGAACAGGTGAGAAGAATGGGAATAACTTACCGGTTTTCGATAAAGCTAAGCCTAAGGTGGACGAAATGCCCGAGTAGTTGGCAATATAAGCAAAAGCGAGTACGAAACCGATGGTGACAATGGGTTTCCACAGTTCAAGCAATGTTTCTTTGATCAATTGAACTGTTGTTCGCATATTGACTCGGAACAACAGGAGGGTCAGGATCACAGAGAGCAAGATCGCTGTACCTGTCGAAGATAACCAGTCCAGTTTGAAAACCGCATCATATGGCGTCAGCTCCTTGGCGATCGGCGGGGCAATCAACACATGTTGATGCAGTCCGGGAATTTTTATCTTGGTGACAAGAGATTCCAATGGCCCTCCTTGGTCGAATAAATGTTTAAAGGCTTTGCTGCTCCAGATGCTGACCATGACCGTCAGGATGTAAAACGGGGACCATGCCTTGATGATCTGTCCCATTGTCACACGCCTAGAGCGGACAGTTTGTGTACCATTGTCAAGATGGAAAATGTTTTTTGGTTTCCAGAACTTCGAGAACAGTGTTAAAGCACCCATACTGATTAGAGAGGAAGTTATGTTAGCCAACTCGGGACCGATAAAAGTGACGGTCAAGTATTGTGCCGCTGCATACGATCCTCCGACAACGAGCAGTGCGGGAAATACTTCTCTGACACCGCGAAATCCATCCAAAATCCAAACCATCAAAAACGGAACAAAGAAAGAAATGATAGGTAATTGGATCCCCAGAATTTTAGACAACACGAGTTTATCGATGCCGGAGACTTGACCGGCCACAATGACCGGAATCCCCATTGCCCCAAAAGCTCCAGATGCGGCATTGGCAATCAAGCAAAGCGAGGCTGCTTGCAATGGTTGAAAGCCCAGTTCGACGAGCAATGCGGCAGAGATGGCAATCGGAACCCCAAATCCCGCCGCGCCTTCCAGAAATGCGTTAAACGAAAATCCGATCAACAAAAGTTGCAACCGTTGATCGTCGGAGATCGAGATGATACTGGATCGAATCACATCGAAATTGCCCGTTTTTACCGTGATCTTATACAGTAAAACAGCTGTAACCACGATCCAGGCGATTGGCCATAAACTATAGGCAAAACCAAAACCAACTGCACCCAGTGTCATAGAAATTGGCATGCGATAAACGAAGATGGCAATCACGAAGGCGATGAACGTTGTATAGAAAGCGGCTATATATCCTTTCAGACGTAAGATTGTTAAAGATATCACAAAGAAGAGTATCGGAATGGCAGATACGAATGCTGACAGCCATAACTGGTGAAGAGGATCATAAGTTTGTGTCCACATGTCCATAGGGAACACCCCTTCAAGCAGATCAGGGGATGAGCTCATCCATTCACTGCGAAACAGTATTGATTGTTCAGCTTCATTATACTCCCAGACGTAGATCAATGGGATGAATAATTTGTGAATAATTTCACGTAAATGCATGATAGAGAATAATAAACGATTCCGATTAACGCTATTAATCCTTGTAATTAAAGGATTTTTGCGATATGTGATGTGGGGGATGGAACAATAATTATGTGATATATTGAACAAATAGATCTGTGTGTATGAGACACTGGCACTTCCCAATTGGCGTTCGGTACCTTTCCCACAGGAGTTTGGCTTGATGTGGGGTGACCCGGATCGCACAAAAAAGGCCCTTTTCAGGGGCCCTTGTCAATAATCCAGGTGACCACCTGGACGCAGACGGTGTCGAAATACCCAATAAGTCCAAGCTTGATACGCCAAAACAAACGGTAACACAATGACAGTGATGATCGTCATCACGCGCAACGAATAGGGTCCCGATGCAGCGTTGTAGATCGTGAGACTCCAGTCGGGATTGAGGGAGCTGATCATGACGCGCGGAAACAAATGGAGAAAAACTGTGATTGATGAGAATACGATTGTCAGGCTGGTCATTAAAAACGCCCATCCGTCGCGTTTGGCGTATATGAAAAAGGGCACAGACAATAACGTCATGGCTGCCAGCACAGGTACTCCACCGGGGTCGATACCGGTTTTGCTGAACAGGTCAGTATTATAGAAACATATGACGGCAAACAAGAACATCACCAGACTGGTAAGCGCCCCGATACCCCTTGCGGTTTCCCTCGCCCTTGCCTGCATCTCGCCTACTGTGCGAAGGGAGATGTACAGCGCACCGCTTAACGTTGAAAGCAGCAGCAAACTTAATCCACCCATGATACTGAAAGGCGTAATGAGGCTCCAGAAAGTACCGACATAGTTCATGTGGGAGTCGATGGGTACACCACGTATAAAGTTGGCGATCGCTACACCCCATAGAAAGGGCGGCAGAACACTTCCCACAAACAGAAGCCAGTCCCAAGTGGAACGCCATCGCGGATTACTGATTTTACTGCGAAACTCAAAGGCCACTGCACGTACAATCAGCGCCACCAATAGCAGGAAAAGCGCGATGTAAAACCCGCTGAATAAAGTCGCGTACCAGTGTGGGAAAGCTGCGAACATCGCTCCGGCTGCGGTGATGAGCCAGACTTCATTCGCATCCCAGAACGGACCAATCGTGTTAATAATCAGTCGGCGTTGTTCATCCGTCCGTCCAAGAAAAGGGGTTAATATGCCAACGCCATAATCAAACCCTTCCAATACAAAAAATCCGGTAAATAATATGGCAATCAGAATGAACCAGACGATGTTAAGAATCAATGATCCTCACCTCGTTATCCATAATCTTTTTTACATATGCCGGTTTCTAAGTTGCCGGATGGGGGAGTTTGGCATCCATTTCTGACGGGTCCTTTTCGAAATCCGGCCCCTGACGGATAATGCGAACAAATAAATACACGTCGACAATCCCCAAAACAAGATACAGGATTCCAAACCCGAGCAACGTCGTCCATATCATGGGTGTGGTGACCGTAGAGGAAACACCGTCAATCGTTTTTTGAAGGCCCATGACCACCCATGGCTGCCTGCCCATCTCCGTCATAATCCATCCAGTGCTGTGTGCGATGGGCGGTAGGAATATCGCCCCAATCATCGCTCGCAAAAAGGTGGGATGCTGTCTCAACCGATTTTTCAGTACCAGATATACACCGTAAAGGGCCAATAGCAACATCAATACACCGGCCAGTACCATCACGCGAAAACTCCAGTAGGTTACCCATACGCTCGGGATGTAATTTCCCGGACCATATGTTCGTTCATACTGTTTCTGCAGCTGATTGATCCCTTCGACCTTACCGTAGGTGTGATTATAGGCAAGGATACTCAGCAAATAAGGAATTTCCACATTCAACGTGTTACGGTGATGTTCTTCATCGATGAGCGCGAACACGGACCAAGGGGCATGTTCCGAGCTGGTGTCCCATTGCGCTTCTGATGCCGCCATCTTCATGGGTTGTGCCTTCATTAAATGTTGAGCCTGCGAATGTCCCAGCACGATTGTCAGTACGCTGGAGACCAAAGCCACGACGATACCGATTTGAAAAGAACGCGTAAACTCCTTCAGGTGCCGCTTTTTCAGTAAATACCAAGCACTGACACCAGTGATAAAGAAAGCACCTGTAGAAATAGCACCGAACCAAACATGTGGAAACTCCACCCATAATTGAGGGTTGCCAAGCAGTGACCAAAAATTGCTCATCTCCGCCCGGCCGTTATGGATCACATAGCCCCTTGGCTCCTGCATAAAGGCATTCGCTGTCAAAATCCAAAGTGCGGATATCGACACCCCGGCGGCTGTAAGCCAAATTGCGAGCAGATGCACACGTTTGGACAACCGGTCCCATCCGAACAGCCATACCGCGACGAAAGTCGATTCGAGAAAGAAGGCAGCCAGTGCTTCGATCGCCAAGGGCGGCCCGAATACATCGCCGACGAAGCGGGAATAGGCGGACCAGTTCATGCCAAACTGGAATTCCTGCATGATTCCGGTGGCTACGCCCAGGGCGAAGTTGACAAGAAACATTTTGCCCCAAAATTTCGCCATCCGTTTATACGTTTCATCGCCTGTTCGAACATAAATCGTCTCCATCAAGGCAATCAAAACGGCCAACCCGATGGTGAGAGGCACGAAGAGAAAGTGGTAGATCGTTAAGATCCCAAACTGCCAACGGGCTAACAAAACATTCAGCATGCCAGTTCCCCTTTCACATACCGAGCGGTTTCAACATCAGGTAGGTGAAACCCTAGCCTGCGGTCAATTTGTAGGATATCCCATTAATGGGGAATTTATCTGTTACTTTCCACATTTGCGTGCAGACGGTCCCTCTCAACCTCCCACATCGCACGGTAAATGCCGCGCAGATTGAGTAATTCCATGTGTGTCCCTCTTTCTGCAATGCGGCCATCTTTCAGGACCAGAATCTCGTCAAAGGATTCCAGCCCGCTTATACGGTGGGTAATGAGCAGAACAGAGCGACCGGCAGCCACCATCCGAAGTGTCTTCATAAACCTTTGCTCAACGATTGCGTCCAAACCGGTTGTGGGCTCATCCAATAGAAGAATGGGCGCTTCCTTCAGTAATGCCCGTGCTAAGGCCAAGCGTTGCCGTTCCCCTCCAGATAAACGCGCACCGAGTTCACCAAGAAGCGTATCGTATCCATCCGGCAATTTCAGCAACACCTGATCGATCTGTGATTTTGAGGCGGCATCTTGCAGTTCCGTCAAGGTCGCTGTGGGGTGTCCCAAGCGTAAATTATCGGCCGCCGACTCATGGAATAAATAGGTTTTTTGTTCAATCAATGAAAACCAACGGCGGACCGCTTCCGGCTCCACATCTCGAAGATTGACCCCGCCAAGCTCAATCTGTCCGTTCGTTGGCTCCCAGAGACGCAATAAGAGGCGAAAGAGCGTGCTTTTTCCAGCGCCACTGGCTCCGACCAAGGCCATGTGTTTGCCCTGTGGCAAATCGAAAGAAATGCCTGTCAAGATTTTGCGTTCCGAACCGTGGTAGAGAAATGATACGTTACGTACACGCAAATCCGCTGAACGGGGAAGTTGTGAACAATGCTGTTCCAACACCGGAGGGGTTTGGTCTGTCAAACGAAACATCCTCCGCCCGGCCTCGATGCACTCCCCCAGTTGCTTGAACGCTGTCGGCAAGGGCATCACCGCTTCAAACACCGCTAACGCAGTCAGTACCAGCATGGCTAAGTAAACTCCGTCCATGCGTCCGCTTTGCACGTGCTCAATACCAAGCCACAACACAACCCACATAGTGAAATGACTGGAAATGAACAATAGCCCGTTGCCCAGGCCATCCACATGGGCCAGCCTTAATTGACGTCGGGTCCATATCCGTTGTTCCCTTTCCCATTCCTGCATCACTTTCGTTTCCAGGTTATAGGCCAACACATCAGCCATCCCCTGAATAGTGTCTACCAGCTTCGTTTGCATACGCGCCCGTGCTTGGACCGATTCCGCCCCTGCTCGCCGTGCCAGGAAATGTGTAAGCAAAGGAATACCTGCTGCGGCGGTAACAAGTCCCGCAAACAAAGCCAGAACCAAATCGCCGCCAAAGGGGGCCATTAGCACGAAGCCTAATCCCATCACGAGCAATGCCACCAACAGTGGCGCTATTGCCCGCAAATAAAAATTTTGCAGTGTATCAATGTCTCCAATTGCCGACGCCAGTACATCACCGCTGTACCGCCCTTGCCACATCATCGGTACCAACGGCTCAATGCGCCGGTACAGCCACACACGGATCTGCCGGAGGATGCGAAAGGTCAAGTCATGGGAGAAATATCGTTCAGTGTAACGGAACACGGCACGGGACAAGCCAAAAAAACGGACCCCTACAATGGGCATCCACAGCAACAAAATGGTGGCAGGGTGAAGAGCCGCTTTGGAAATCAGGTAACCGGAAGTTGCCATCAGCCCAATGTTTGCTCCTACAGTACAAAAACGAAGCAGGATGGACAGGGTAAAGCGCCAGGGAAATGGCCGTTGAAATTGAAACAAACGGACGATCACTCTCCAGAGCGACAACTGTACCTGTCTATTTTTCGGTGTCATTCTCTGTATCACCGGTCTGCTCATGCTTCTTCACCTCCTGCATACGCGGTGCGCAATCGCCGATACATTCCTTGAACAGCCATCAATTCCGATTGACTTCCTTGTTCAACAATCTTACCGTCTTCCATTACAATGATCCGATTCGCCCGATTCACTGTGCTCAGACGATGAGCAACCACAATCACCGTGCGCCCCGCAAGAAGCCGCGTGATCCCTTCCTGCATCGAAGATTCGGTTTCCGGGTCAAGGTGGGCGGTAGGTTCATCGAGCAGCACCAGCGGAGCGTCCTTGAGCAAAGCCCGTGCCACCGCTAATCTTTGGATCTGCCCCCCGCTTAAACCGTATCCGCCTTCACCCAAGGGAGTGTTGTACCCTTGGGGCAAAGAGACAATCCAATCATGTGCCTTTGCCGTACGCGCAGCCGAAATAACCTCCTCCATTGAAGCGTTGGGTCGAGCCAGGCGCAAATTATCCATAACGGTGCCGGCAAAGATATGCGTGTGTTGACGTAACACCGCCATTCGTCTTCGCCATTCGTCGATTGGCCAATCGCTTAACGCTTGACCATTGATAAGGATCTCCCCAGCCGTTGGGCGCAAAAAACCCTGCAATAGGTCGAGGAGTGTGCTTTTACCCGCTCCACTGGGCCCGACCAGCGCCAGTGTTTCACCTGGGCGAACAGTTAGATTGATATCATGTAATATAGGTGGCAATCCGGGATCATATGAAAAAGTGACATCGACGAAATCAATTGTGAACGGTTCATTCCGCGATCCATGATGAGTTGGTATCCACGGTTCCCTCTTTGCCCCTTGTTTGGGTTGCAAATCCCTGTGGATATCATTGTAAGATGCACAGGATACACGCATATCCTTTTGGATCTTCCAACCATCCTGAACCAGGCCGGGCGACTTGGCTTCGAGAATCTCGAATATTCTTCCGGCAGCCGTCACTCCGTTGAGACCTGCATGAAACTCGCTCCCCAGTGCCCGAAGGGGCTGAAAAAATTCAGGTGTCAACAACAGGATCAAAAAGGCCGTGAAAAAGGGCATACGATCAGCAACCAAGCGTAAGCCGAGTGTAACGGCGACAACTGCTGTACTCAGTGTGGCAAATAATTCCAGTAAAAAAGAAGACAAAAAAGCAACCCGAAGGGTACGCATCGTCGCCAGGCGATAGGCTTCACTGGCTCGGCCCATCCACTCCGCCCGAGCCTTGCTGCGTCCAAAAATCTTCAGCGTGGTCAAGCCCTCCAGGACATCGAGAAACCGTGCTGCGAGCAAGCTCAATTGTTGCCATTGACGTGAGCTGGCCGATTCCGCCGCCTTGCCGATCAAAATCATAAAGAATACGATCAACGGCGCAGCCACTGCAAGAATGAATGCCGTTAAACTGTCGCGTGTCAGCACGAAACCGAAAATGGCCAACGGCATCAACGCCGACAGTGCCATTTGCGGAAGATATCGGGATAAAAAGCTTTCCAATTGTTCAATCCCGGTCATCGCCGTGTTGACCAACTCGCCGCGTTGCTCTTGGGCTGACCAAACCGGTCCAAGACGCAGCAGATGTGCGATCAGCCGACGACGCAAATCCGTTTTCACACGCACGGCCAGATGCGCGGCGACCGCCTGATCCAGCCAAGTGAGAACACCGCGGGTGATGATGAGCCCGAATAAGATCCAGAGCCACGGACTTACCTGATGCAATGGAGCGTGTTCCAAAAACACAGCGTTGACCACGCGGGCCAGATAATAGGCCTGAAGGATCAACAGCACTCCGCTCGTCAACCCCACTCCCACGGTAACGGCCAGGAGCACGCGAACCATTGGTATTTGTCGTACAAGCTGCTTGATATGTATACGAATCTCCTTCAATTGTCGAAGCCCCTCCACCCGCGAATCAACTGCGGCAAAATTGATCATTGGCCACTATTGAACAGTTTTGCCGTTCACAATGGTCATATACCATTAGGATTTTTCATTGTGACTTCTAGCAATTTGGGTGCTATCTGTGCCATCGTTTGGAATCTTGATTCGCGGTAGACAACTTGTCATGAGACGAGTAGTTGCTCCTTACTAACCGCGGAGAGGACCATCATGGCATTCAATACGGTTTCATCAAGATGCATAAGCGAGTTTGTAAATCATTTCACGTGGTTTCCATTCGCCCATGCTTTAAACTTTTAAGATTAGTCAAGTGATAAAACGTTTACCGTAATACTGATTTTCTGTGAACACCCCCTTTTTTGTGAAATTTATCACATTAACTTTGTCTCATATGGCTTATGCTATTTACACAGACAAAATTTCAATTTCACTTCGGGAGTGTGAAACCTTTGGATAAATAGGCAAAAATAGCCATCATTACACCGTCTTTGAAGGGGTGTCATCTGGACATCAAGGTTCATGGAAACACGTTGATAAAGCGAAAAGGGGGGTTCGCTTCATGAATTATGTCATTCGTGGCAACAACTTCGACGTGACGGATGCTTTGCGGAGTTTTATCGAAAAAAAGATCAGCCGTCTGGAAAAGTATTTCGACCCCCCTCCTTCCGCCGATGCACACATTGCCCTCAGCGTGATTCACGATGATCACAAGGTAGAAGTGACGATTCCTTTTCCGGGCGTGCTGGTTCGCGCGGAGGAAAAAAGCGCGGACATGTATGCGTCCATTGATCTGGTCGTGGAAAAATTGGAACGGCAGATACGGAAGTATAAAACCAAGATCAACCGCAAACTCCGTCAGGAAGGAAGCCTCCGTTCGCAGCTTGTTGAAAACGGAAACACCGCTAACGCTTTGGTGGATGAGGAAGCCGAACCCAAAGTGGTGCGCACGAAGCGTTTTCAATTAAAACCGATGGACGTGGAAGAAGCCATCATCCAGATGGAACTGCTCGGACATCACTTCTTTGTGTTCTTCAACGCAGAGACTGATGAAGTGAACGTAGTATACCGCAGAAAAGACGGGCGTTACGGTTTGATCGAGCCCGAGTGAGGATATGCAAATACTTCTGAGAAACAAAAGGGTGAAGCCGGAAAACACCCTCTGCCCTCAAAAGCAGCGCTCTCCGACAAAGAATGACCTTGACAAGCTTGGGGGACCACGAACGATATCCATGGTATGGATAAAACAAATCAATAGATAAGAGTCATTTATGTGGCTGACACAGAGTTTCTGCAATAGCTTGGATGGATTCACGTGAGTTATGTGAGAAGGAGGAAGGGAAATATGTTTTGTCACCAATGTGAGCAGACACCAATGGGTGGATGTAAAATTATCGGAGTTTGTGGAAAAAACGAAGTGATCGCTAGTTTGCAAGATATTTTGGTTTTTGGGTTAAAAGGGATCGCTGCATATCGTACACATGCTTATCAGCTCGGATATACCGACCCGTTTGTAGATGCTACCACACATGAAGCACTTTACATGACACTGACCAATTCCAACTTTAATGAGCAAGAGCATTTTGAGATGGCGATGAAAGTTGGGCAAGCAGCGATCCGGGTTATGGAATTGCTAGATCGTGCTCATACAGAACGCTTTGGGATTCCACAGCCCGTTCGTGTTAGCCAAAATAAAATAGAAGGAAAAGCAATTTTGGTAACAGGGCATAATTTGCTTGCACTTGAAAAATTATTAGAGCAAACGATGGATAAAGGGATTAACATTTATACACATTCCGAAATGTTACCAGCACATGGTTATCCTCAACTGAAAAAGTATCCTCATTTAAAAGGGAACATCGGTAAATCATGGTTTGATCAAAGAAGGCTGTTTGAAAAATTCCCGGGCGCTATTTTAGCAACAACGAACTGTGTCATGCCCATTAAAGGTACGTATGCAGACCGCTTCTTCTCTTACGATGTAGCAGGGCTTGAAGGAGTACAAAAAATTGAAAATGATGATTTTACACCATTGATCAAGCGTGCTTTAGAGCTTCCAGAAGTGAATATAGAGTCTGATCAAGAGCTCGTTACAGGCTTCCACCATGAGACAGTACTAGGAATGGCACCGGAAATTATCCAGGCTGTGAAAGATGGAAAAATTAAGCGCTTCTTTGTCATTGCAGGTTGTGACGCTCCAGGGAAAGGTGGGGAATATTATCGAAAATTAGCCACATCCTTGCCACCTGAAACGGTTATTCTAACCACTTCTTGCGGCAAGTTCCGCTTTAACGATGTAGATTACGGAGTAGTACCAGGTACAGATATTCCACGCTATATTGATTTAGGGCAATGTAATAATTCGATTTCCACTGTGAAGATTGCGGCTGCACTAGCCGAAGCATTTGGATGTGAGGTAAACGAACTGCCAGTCAGTATCGTGTTATCTTGGTTTGAGCAAAAAGCAGTTGCCATCCTATTGGGGTTGTTAAGCTTAGGTATTCAAGATATCCGTATTGGACCGAAAGCTCCTGAGTTTATTTCGCCAGGCGTGTTGCAAGTATTACAAGAGAGATTTGGCTTAAAATTGATTGGGGATGTACAAGCAGATATGCAAGTCATGTTAACGTAGAGCTCTACACACCTGACCATCTCATCTTTAAAGGGAGCGCTATAGGATTAAGCCGTTTATGTTTGAAGGCCATAAGGGCTCTTGTCCCGCTGCCGGTCACAATGTGGGATCTCACTTGCTGTAAGTGGGATCTTATATTTTTACATCAGTATCCTCTCCACGGAGAAGTAAGTGGAGGAATTGGATCTGCCATTGACGAGGATCATGAAACTCACGGCAAGCGGCCGTTAAAAAAAGACACCCCTGAGGTAGAAAAGGAGATCCGCGTCAACACCACGTTTTTCTATCTGACGACAGTGTCATAATACGAAAACACGAATTCAGATACAATAACATCAAGCAATAGCATCAAACTAAATGGACCAGGAGGAAAGAACATGAATGATATGCCTTTTCATTGTGGTCAGAGGATAGGAGAGGACATTTCTTTGTGCCCTGCTCTAACCCAACTGAAGCAAGAACATATTCCGTTAAGGGAACAAATGGAGCAAACTGATAGGTATAAACATTGCTCCGTAAACCTTTAACTTTAGGAGTATGTGTCCCAAAAATACGGTGTATTTAAAAATTGGAATGGACAGAAAAGCAAATTGGCATATTAACGATAGACAGTCATCGTTCGACTAATTCAAGAAAGGAGTCCCATATAAGACGGCAATAGATTGATCCCCGTTAGATTCGGACGAATGACCTTAAGACGACCTTAAATTGAGTAGCTTGACAGCGAAAAAATGAGGGGGCACACAGAATAATGAAAGCGCTTGTATTCCGTGGTCCGGGAAAGTTTGAGTGGGTAGAAAAAGACAAGCCGACGATTCAAAATCCGACGGATGCCATCATCAAAATCACCAAAACGACGATTTGCGGCACAGATTTACATATCTTGGGCGGTGATGTGCCGGCGGTAACCGACGGCCGAACCTTGGGACACGAAGGGGTTGGAATAGTAGAAGGAGTCGGCTCGGGTGTCAACAATTTCAAACCCGGAGACAGAGTCCTGATTTCTTGTGTCACTTCCTGTGGAAGATGCGATTATTGCAAAAAAGCGATGTACGCCCACTGTGAAGACGGCGGTTGGATTCTGGGACACCTGATCGACGGTACCCAGGCGGAATACGTTCGGATCCCTTATGCCGATACGAGCTTGTATCACATTCCTCCGGGAACCGATGAGGAAGCACTTGTCATGCTGAGTGACATTTTCCCGACGAGTTTGGAAATCGGGGTGATCAACGGCGAAGTTCAGCCGGGGGATGTGGTTGCGATCGTCGGGGCTGGTCCGGTTGGGATGGCGTCACTCTTGACAGCGCAACTTTATTCACCTGCGGAGATCATCATGGTCGACCTCGACGATTATCGATTGGAGATGTCCAAAAAGTTCGGGGCCACCAAGACAGTAAACAGCTCCAAGGGAAATGCGGTTGAGCAAGTGATGGAATTAACGGACGGAAAGGGTGTTGACGTAGCGATTGAGGCCGTCGGATTTCCGGTGACCTTCGACATCTGTCAGCAAATCCTGAAGCCCGGTGGACGGCTGGCCAATGTCGGTGTACACGGCAAGCCTGTCGATTTGCACTTGGAACAATTGTGGATTCGCAATGTCAAGATCACCACCGGGCTAGTTAGTACGAGCACGACACCGATGCTGATCAAAACGGTGCAGTCCGGGAAGATCAAACCACAACAGTTGGTCACCCACCGTTTTCCGCTGGACCAGATCATGCAGGCGTACGAGGTATTTCGCAATGCAGCCAAAGAAAAAGCGATGAAAGTGATTTTATACAATGATTGACATGATTGACCCTGGTAAAGAAATGGTTTGTCCGCTTTTGCCACACCCGCTCATTTCCGAAGATGGCGTGCCGTTTTGTAAGAATGCAGTTTGTTGATAAAGTGATGCGGGCCTGATTTTCCGTCTGATGCTCCGCATTCGACGAGAAAATCAGGCCCGCTCCTTAAAAAAGGTCGCCGTTTTCCCACGACGTCCTTTGAGTGTTTGCAAAACAGGATCGAGAGGGAAAACGGCGTACCCGGTTTCACGCACGAATATTGCATCCGGTTTGGGAACCTGTTTTTATAACGAGCAAGCTGGAATCTTGTATCGCTTCAATATCATGTTCTTCAAACGGGTTCATATGGAGTAAGGAACCCGTTTTTAAGTGAAATCGCTGCTCAGATACGCCAAACCATACTTCCCCGCTGACTACATAAACGAGCACATGGCAGTTCGCATGGTGTCGGGGAATCTTTTTCCCCGCTTTTACTTGCAGGTTCACGACGACTCCCTGGTCAAAATCCAGCACTTGGGTACGGGAAATCCCTTTTTCCCCGGTAATTTCTTGTTTTATCTCCACAACTGTCATTGAAATCATCCCTTTCTGGTTGATGTATGAAGATGGACATCATGGGCGATCGCCGCTTTTTCCTCTTGAGTCAAAATCACGCTAAACAGTGGGAAAAGGTAATGATCCTCCTTCTCAATATGCTTTTTTAACAGATAGGCAAGCAGCCCCATCTTTTGTACGAGTTCCTGTGAAGGGTTTTCGGGATCATGATTTTGAAACAGGACCATCGCTTCCTGATAATGTTTTCGAATGATGTTGTGTTCGTTTTTTAATTTAGCAATGGGGCCCACTTCCGTCTCTGTGATATGATTTGCCAAACGAGAAAGAATATATTTTTCTTCGTACAAAAAATGATGCTCCAATTCATGAGCGATTGTATCCAAAGCCTTGTGATAAAGCTCGGTATGATAGCCTTCCCTCACCTGATCCATCAACTGACTTAAAGCAGCGTGTTCTTCGATAAAAGAATGCAGTTCGGGTGCCACGATCGATCGGATTTTTTCGAACTCCTGTGTATTTGTTTTTTTCCAATCCGTTAAATCGAGTTTGGGTTGATAGCTGGGTCTCGCCATATTGATTCTCCTCTCACGGAAAAATGGATACCAGTTGTATCACTGTGTACGATACCAACCTTCCATCTCGTTGCCCCGTGGCTCAATACAAATGTACATGAGTTGGATCAATCTCATTGTGATTTTTTGCATAAAAAAAGCCCCTGTTTTTTGTCATTCTTTAACAGGGGAGAGTGTACGTTGCAGTGCATCCGGATCGTAAATCAAGATGCCTTTTCGATTGATGTCAAGCAACTGATCTTTTTTTAGCTGATTGAGCACACGGTTGACCGATTCCCGTGACATTCCCAACATATTGGCAAAATCTTGATGGGTTAACGGAATGGAAACAAAAACACCATCCTCCCTCTGAGTCCCGTATTCCTCCACCAACCGTAACAAGGTGATCACAACTTTTCGATGGACATCGCCCGAAATCACCTCTTGCAAGCGTCTTTGCAAGTAAAGAAGCCTTTGATCCATCATTTTCATGACCGATTTTGCGATGAGCGGATTTGAATCCAACAATCGATCGAAATCGTCCATCGATATCGCTAACAATTGGCAGTCCGTAACAGTTACGGCTGTTCCGGGATACGGTGAATCGCCGAAAAATCCCACGTGGGGAAACATATCTCCTTTGTGCAGAAGACCCATGACCTGCTCGTTTCCGTTTTTCTCGACCCTTGTGACCTTGACAATTCCCGATTGAATGAAGTAAACCGTGCGAAACGGTTGTCCCTCCACAAAGATCGTTGAATGCTTTCGATAGTGTCGTAAAACCGTAATATGAGAGATTTTCTCCAATTCATCATTTGTCAATCCACTGAACAAAGGAACACGTTTGAGAATCTCGAAATTGCGGTCCATCCATACCGCCTCCACATTTTTTATGCGGTAGTGGCAGCAAAGCTGCAATCAGATATTGTTCTCCCAATCAAATTGTGCCCAAAAAATGCAATACGATATCCCTTTGCGTAGTCAATGACAAAACTCCAACCGTAATATTGACTTTCTGTGAACGAACTATTTTTTGTGATATCCATCACAATTACTTTGTCCGATACCGCTTACACTTATTTACATAAACAAAGCTACACTGGAAACACTGTGTAACATCAATGCTTATCAAAATGACGAGCATCAAGTATAGCGTGAAAAAAAGGAAATCTTATTATTGATCTCTTACTATGAAGGGGGATATTTTGAAATGATTGAGACCCATAGCATAGAAATCGTCAAATCAACAGCTCCGGTACTTCAAAAAAACAGTGAGGCAATCGGTAAACGTTTTTATCAATTACTGTTTGAAAGTCACCCGGAGTTGTACAATATCTTTAATCAGACAAACCAAAAACGAGGTGTACAGCAGCGAGCTCTTGCTCATTCTGTTTACATATGCGGAGAACACATGGATCATTTAGATGCGATCAAACCGATCATCTTAAGGATTTGTCATAAGCATCGGGCCATTGGTATTGTGCCAGAGCATTATCCCATTGTAGGTAAACATCTGATTCAAGCAGTGAAGGATGTATTGGGCAATCAAGTAACGGAAGAGATCATTCAGGCTTGGGAAAAAGCTTATCAATACATCGCCGACATATTCATAGAGATTGAACAAGAATTGTATGATCAAGCTAGGGCACAAGAAGGCGGTTGGGAAGGTTTTCGGGAATTTGTGGTGGTGAAAAAGGTAAAAGAAAGTGACGTGATCAATTCGTTCTATTTAAAACCTGCGGATGGAAAAGCAATCGCGCAATTTCAACCTGGGCAATACTTAACCTTAAAGGCAAAAATACCAGGCGAAAAATATACGCATATTCGCCACTACAGTTTATCAGATGCTCCCGGTAAGGATTATTACCGTATCAGTGTCAAACGCGAAGATGCGCGTAATGGGAACCCTGCTGGGATTGTATCCAATTACCTGCATCGGAATATTCAAGAGGGTGGCATTTTAGAATTTAGCTCCCCTGCTGGGGATTTTATTCTGAATACCAAATCAATGAATCCAGTTGTGTTGATCAGCGGAGGCGTAGGCCTAACGCCAATGATTAGCATGTTAAACACGATTATCGAAAAACAGCCCGGTCGAAAAGTGACTTACATTCATGCAGCGATCAATGGAAGACATCACGCCATGAAGGAACACGTTGCCCGTTTGGCATCCCAAAATAGCAATATCCGATCATATGTCTGTTATGAATCACCAACCGAAGAAGACCGGAGGACTGAATCCTTCGATAAAGAAGGGTTTATTGATCAGGCGTGGTTAGAGTCCATTTTGGATAATACTCAAGGAGAGTTTTATCTATGCGGGCCCATTCCATTTATGCAAGTCATTTACCGGGCGCTTAGACAAATGGATATTCCCAAAGAGCGGATCCACTATGAAGCCTTTGGCCCAATGAGTACATTGGGTGAGGATTAAGAGTACCGCTACATCTCTGATGTGAGGATAATATAGAAAAATATGGATTTTATCTTGGCTTGAGCTTCTTCTCAAGCCATTCTCCATTTTCGGGAAGATGAAAAGAACCGATTGCAACAACGGGTGTCAGGGAGGTCTTCCGGTATAATAAAGTACTGTATCCGGTATTTCTGGTATGATGACAAGGTGATGATAGATGAAATGGGTCATTCCGCACGAACACGGCGGTTGGGTGATGTTGACCGCTCCGTTCCTGTTGGGAACACTGTTGGGACAACCCCGGCCGGAGCATCTGCTTCTCTTTTCTGCTTGGTTTTTCTTTTATTTGGCCTCATACGCTGTTACGCAATGGGTGAAAAGGAAAGAAAAACGTTACTTGGTCTGGGGAAGTGCTTATTGGCTGATCGGTTTTTTGTCGGTACTTCTTCCTCTATGGAAAGAGCCGGTTTTGTGGCTGTTTGCCCCGTTATTTTGTACGGTTTACGCCATTAATCTTTATTTTGTTACACGGCGGCGTGAGCGCGCTATGCTGAATGATATTTGTGCCATCCTGGGTTTTGCCGCGGGCGGGGTTGCCGCTTATGTATTTGGCACTGGTAAGTGGGATGCGACAGCATTTTGGCTTTTCTTTTATACTGTGCTTTATTTTGTCGGAACCGTTTTCTTCGTGAAGTCGGTGATTCGCGAAAGAAAGAACCCCCACTGGATGAAATATGCCAAACTCTATAGTTCTTTATCCGTTTTGATGCCGCTGATACTGGGACAGGCTAAACTTGCTTTGGTTTTTATATTTCCACTGATCCGCCTGTGGATCTGGGGTGGAAAAGAGATCACCCCAAAACAAGCGGGAATCATAGAATTTGCCAATGCGTTACAATTTGTTGCCTTAACTGTCGTGCTCATGGTAATGTGAATCGTTTTTGTGAGTGGCGAGGGGGGATATTTTTCCCATACGACGATTTGACACATTTTTGGACACAAAAAATGAACCGGCATCCTGAATACTGAAGCTCAAGGTGCCAGTTCCCGTGAAAAGGAGGGGAGTTTCCATATGATACGGCTGAAACGGATATACGATTCTCCGAATGAAACCGATGGCTTTCGCATATTGGTTGATCGGCTGTGGCCGCGCGGCGTTAAAAAAGTTACGGCGGCGATCGATTGTTGGGCCCGAGAGTTGGCCCCTTCTGACGATTTGCGTAAAAAGTACCACCGCGACCGTGATTTTGGAGAATTCCGGGAAGCGTATCTGCACGAACTCGATACACCGGAAAAAGTCGAAGCATGGCGCCGCATTTTGAATAAAGCCGCTGGTAAATTGATCACATTTCTCTATGCGAGTAAGGAAAGGGAAAGAAATAATGCCGTGGTCTTGAAGGAATGGGTCGAAAAACAAGTCAAATGTGACGCTTAACACACTTTGTGGTAGTGGTAATGCCCGGTGTAACAATGAGTAAGTCTTCTGAAAAAAATCACGATCCACTCTGTGTGCCTCCAAAACAATAGGTAAATATGTTAACCAGATTGACATCAGTTACTTGAGTACGGGAAATCCCTTTTTACCCGGTAATTTCTTGTTTGATCTCCACAACTGTCATCGAAATCAACCCTTTCTGGATCAATCTCATTGTGATTTTTTGCATAAAAAAGCCCCTGTTTTTTGTCATTCTTTAACAGGGGAGAGTGTACGTTGCAGTGCATCCGGATCGTAAATCAAGATGCCTTTTCGATTGATGTCAAGCAACTGATCTTTTTTTAGCTGATTGAGCACACGGTTGACCGATTCCCGTGACATTCCCAACATATTGGCAAAATCTTGATGGGTTAACGGAATGGAAACAAAAACACCATCCTCCCTCTGAGTCCCGTATTCCTCTGCCAGCCGTAACAAGGTCACCACAACTTTTTGATGGACATCTCCCGAAATCACATCTTGCAAGCGTCTTTGCAAATAAAGAAGCCTTTGATCCATCATTTTCATGACTGATTTTGCGATGAGCGGATTTGAATCCAACAATCGATCGAAATCGTCCATTGATATCGCTAACAATTGGCAGTCCGTGACAGTTACGGCCGTTCCGGGATACGGTGAATCGCCGAAAAATCCCACGTGGGGAAACATATCCCCTTGTCGCAGAAGGCAGATGACCTGCTCGTTTCCGTTTTTCTCTACCTTTGTGACCTTGACGATTCCCGATTGAATGAAGTAAACCGTGCTAAATGGCTGCCCTTCCACAAAGATCGTTGAATTCTTTCGATAGTGCCGTAAAACCGCAATACGAACGATTTTTTCCAAATCTTCATCTGTCAATTCACTGAACAGCGGGACATATTTGAGAATCTCGAATTTACGGTCCATCCATACCGCCTCACTTTTTTGGGGGAGTGGCAGCAAAGTTGCAACCAGGTATCGTTCTTCCAAACAAATTTTTCCCAATAAAATTCAATACGATATCCCTCTGTGTAGTCAATGACAAAACTCCAACCGTAATGTTGACTTTCTGTGAACGATCGTGAAACATATCACATTCGCATTTTCCGATACCACTTACGTTAAGTATATCCGTAATGTAGATTTTCTGTGAACGACCCATTTTTTGTGAAATCCATCACATTACCTTTCTCCAACTCGGCTTACGCTGATGTACACAGGCAACATTTTCAGCATGATGATGGGAGTGTGAAACCTTTGAAAAACACATGGGGCCCTAATTGACGAGAGTGAGGGGTTGGCCGTATCCATCGCGGATGGTGACCGTGGTCATCTTCGCTGATATCCGATACGCCCAACCATTCTCCCGTCGCCCTAATGGCACAATCTTGGCGATCATGCTTTTTTGGGAGGTGCGATCTGAAGAGATGGTTAAAAAAATACTGGCCGCGGTTATACGGGACTTTGCGGAACCGGTTCGCATTGAGGAAGTGAATATTCCGGAACCCGGAGTGGGACAGGTTCGTGTAAAAGTCGAAGCCTCAGGATTGTGCCACACTGATATTCACGCGGCCAAAGGGGAGTGGCCGGTCAAACCGAAATTGCCCTTTATCCCGGGACATGAAGGGATCGGTATCGTGGAGGCGGTGGGAAAAGGAGTAACGGGGATCAAGGAAGGGGACCGGGTGGCTCTCCCTTGGCTGGGTTACGCATGCGGAAATTGTGAATATTGCAACTCCGGCTGGGAGACGTTGTGCCAGTCCCAGTTTAACACCGGTTACTCCATCGACGGCACCCACGCCGAATACACCATCAGCTACGCCAAACACATCGTCAAGGTGCCTAACGGCATCAACCCGCTGGATGCGGCGCCCTTGACCTGCGCCGGGGTGACCACCTACAAGGCGGTGAAGATGTCCGGTGCCAGACCGTCGGACCTCGTGGCCATCTTCGGCATCGGCGGGCTCGGCCACCTGGCCCTACAATACGCCAAAGTGACAGGGGCGACGGTGGTGGCTGTCGATCTCTTCAATAAGAAGTTGCAACTGGCCAAGGAGCTGGGAGCGGACTATGTGGTCAACGCCCGGTACCAGGACCCTGTGGAAGAGATCAAGAAACTGGGTGGCGCCGATGCAGCCATCAGCGTGGCTGTCTCGCCCAAGGCCTTTGAGCAAGCTTTCCATTCTCTGCGCCGCGGCGGCCGCCTCGTCCTTGTTGCGTTGCCAGCGGACAACTACGTGCAGCTTCCCATTTTTGAGACCGTTTTCAACGGTATCCAGGTGATTGGGTCCATCGTAGGTACCCGCACCGATCTGGAGGAAACGTTCCAATTGCATGCGGAGGGGCGGACAAAAGTCATCTATGAGACCAGACACCTTCATCAAGTGCACGAAGCCTTTGAAGAAGTAGAAAAAGCGCAAGCGAAAGCACGACTGGTCTTCAAATTTTAATTACCCCATCGCACCGTGTGACGGTGAAGATACGAGAAGGAGGTTATTTAGATGAAATACCGCAAAATGCCTGGCATTGATACGCTCGTCTCTGAAGTTGGTTTCGGCGTTTGGTCCGTTGCCACACCATGGTGGGGTGTCAAAGACGATATGCTCGGAAAACGCCTGTTGCGCATGGCATATGAAGATTACGGCATTACGTTTTTTGACACCGCGGACGTGTACGGCCAAGGCAAAGGAGAAACCCTCTTGGCGGAAGCGTTGGAAGGACTTCGCGACAAAGTGGTGATCGCCACCAAATTCGGCTACGATATCTATGCCAAACGGGGCGACCGACACGGCAGACACTCTGAATTGCCTCAGCGGTGGGATGCCGCCTCGATCCGTCAATCCTGCGAAGAGAGCCTACGCCGATTGAAGACCGACGTGATCGACATCTACCAATTGCATAACGCACGAATGGAAGCGATCCAGAGTGAGGAAGTGCTGGAAACGCTGGAACGTTTGAAGGAAGAAGGAAAAATCCGCACCTACGGTGTCGCTTTGGGACCGGACCTTGGCTGGCGGGACGAGGGATTGGCCACGCTCCGTGACAAGCGGTATGACATGGCGCAAATCATTCACAACTTGCTGGAGCAAGATCCTGCCCGTGATCTGATCCGGGAGGCCGAAAAGCTGAACAAATCCTTGATTGTCCGCGTTCCGCATGCATCAGGTCTCCTCGACGGCACCTATGATCCGGACAAGCATTTCGATAAACGAGACCACCGCTCCCACCGACCGATCGAGTGGATGAAAACCGGACTGGACGCGGTTCGACGGTTGAAATTCCTGTACGAAGGAACGGACCGGACCATCGGTCAAGCAGCCATTCTCTTCTCTTTGGCTAGCCCTGTGATCAAATCGGTCTTGCCCAATATCACCAGTGAAGAGAACTTGCGCGAATTTGCGGAGGCGACGGAGAAAACGCCGCTTACAGAAGAGGAACTGAAGATGATCGAAGAGTTGTGGGAAACTGGCATGAAAGAGCAATTGAAACAGCCGTTCTCCAACAGCAAAATCAAGCCGACACCCGTGGCGGCCCGTTAATCACTGCAGCGGGAAACGCAAATATCTTCTTGAGTTCGGGCGTGTCTGTTTATTCCGTGATAGGGAGAGGTTTTCCCGGATGAGCGAGTCTTGAGCCCAACCGAACGATGAACCGGTAAAGCGTGAGGATCGAATCACGGGTCATTTCCTCTATGAAGCGCACTTTGTCTTTCCGGTTCAGAGGCCATGGTCTGCTTCCGGGCAGGGTGCGGGCGAGCAAGCTGGGAAAACAATGCGGACACGCCCTGTTAAGTGACAAAATTGTAACCGCAATGTCGATATTCTGTGAACACCTCTTTCTTTTGTGACATCCATCACAATAGCTTAGCCCGATAACGCTTACACTCTTTTACACAGACAAAATTCAGTTTCACTATGAAATATGGTTTATGAGTGGTTAAGGACAAAACGATAACGAACGCCGGTATTCTGTGGACAGCCTTTTTGTGAAATTCATCACATTCACTTCGTCTGATACCGCTTACATCATTCCACAGACAAAAATTCAGTCTGACTATGGGAGTGTGAAACCTGTGAAGAAAACGGGGATATCAAGTCGGCTAAAACAAGTTCTTTTCAGCTTCGCTCTGTTATTCCTGTTGACCGGATGCAGTGACCGATTTGTCCTTCTCGATCCTGCCGGTCCTGTCGCGCGAACTGAAAATTGGAACATCATGATTACCTTTCTTTTGTCTATGCTAGTTGTGATTCCCGTCCTGGCCATTATGGTGTATGTGGTGTATCGTTACCGGGATCGTCCCGGGAACAAGGCACCTTACACTCCAAATTGGGATGATAGCAAAATTCTGGAAGTAATCTGGTGGGGCATTCCCATACTGATCGTCGCCATTCTTGGAGTATTTACCGTTCGTGATACATTTGCCCTGACCCGTCCGCCATCCAATCAAAAGCCAATGACCATTCAAGTGGTTTCGTTGGATTGGAAGTGGATGTTTTTCTATCCTGAATCGAACATCGCGACGGTCAATTACGTTGAAATTCCTGCTGGAGTACCTGTGCAATTCGTGTTGACGGCAGACGCACCCATGAACTCGTTTTGGGTACCGCAGTTGGGCGGACAGATGTACACCATGCCGGGAATGGAGATGTACCTGTGGCTGCAGGCAGACCGTCCCGGAGTATACGACGGTAAAGGAGCCAACTTTACTGGAAAAGGATTTGCGCACATGAACTTTCAAGTGGTCGCCAAACCGCAGGCTGAGTTTGAGTTGTGGGTGAAAAGTGTCAAAGCATCTGCACCTCCTTTGACGAAGGAAAAATACAATCAGCTCGTCAAGCCAAGCATTGCCGACAAACAGCTTTATTCCTCGTATCCGGCAACACTGTATAGAGAGATTGTCGATAAAAACGGTGGAATGTACTGGCGCATGCATCATGGAGAGCATGAGAGCCATGAGCACCATTAATTGTTTGTAGAAGAGAGGAGAAAGGTGGGAAATCAGGATGATCAATCAGATTGTGGAATATTTGCGGAATGCTGACCCGTTGATTCAGATGTCAGCGGTTGCCGCTGTTTTGACACTGCTGGGCATCATATTTGCGTTGACGTACTTCAAGAAATGGGGATGGCTGTGGCGCGAGTGGATTACCACCGTTGATCATAAAAAGATCGGGATCATGTATCTGATTTGCGCTCTGCTGATGCTGTTTCGAGGCGGCGTAGACGCTCTTCTCATGCGAACCCAACTTGCCTTTCCAAATATGAACTTTTTGGATTCACAACATTACAATGAAATCTTTTCTACGCACGGAACCATCATGATTTTGTTCGTGGCGATGCCTTTGATTTTTGCCATGATGAACATCGCGGTTCCTCTGCAAATCGGAGCACGTGACGTAGCGTTTCCTTTCTTGAACGCAGTAAGTTTTTGGTTGTTTTTCTTTGGCGCTCTGTTGTTTAACCTTTCCTTTATCCTCGGGGGTTCCCCCGATGCAGGATGGGTAAGTTATCCGCCACTCGCAGAGTTGTCACATAGCCCTGGTCCCGGAATCAATTATTACGTTCTGTCTCTGCAAATTTCCGGGATTGGAAGTATTGCAACGGGGATCAACTTTATCGTTACGATTCTTAAAATGCGTGCGCCCGGCATGACGCTCATGAAGATGCCGCTGTTTTGTTGGTCTGTTCTTGCATCTTGTATTGTCATTATCTTTGCCTTTCCCGCTTTGACTGTCGCACTTGCGCTTTTGGGAATGGACCGGATTTTCGGAACCCATTTCTTTACGATGCTTCATGGCGGAAATCCGATGATGTACGTCAACCTCTTTTGGGTTTGGGGACACCCGGAAGTGTATATTGCGATTCTTCCTGTTTACGGCATTCTTTCTGAGGTCGTCAGCACATTCAGCCGGAAACGGATTTTCGGCTACAAATCGATGGTTGCCTCTCTCATGTTGATCAGCGTGATCAGCTACTTTGTCTGGGTACACCACTTCTTTACGATGGGTGCAGGTCCGGGGGTAAATAGTTTCTTTGCGGTTGCTTCCATGGCTGTTGGCATCCCTACAGGGGTAAAAGTTTTCAACTGGCTGTTTACGATGTTTCGAGGTCGGATTCGACTCACATTGCCGATGCTCTGGTCGCTTACCTTTATCCCCTGTTTTGCGGTCGGTGGAGCAACCGGGATTATGTTGGCGTCGGCACCTGCAGATTACCAGTTTCACAACAGTTATTTTGTGATCGCTCACTTCCACCAGACCTTGATTGGTGGGGCGGTATTTGGGTTACTTGCAGGGATGTATTACTGGTGGCCGAAAATGTTTGGCTTCAAACTCAACGAAACCCTCGGCAAATGGGCGTTCTGGTTCTTCAACATCGGATTTTACGTTTGTTTCATGCCGCAATACGCGCTGGGATTCATGGGAATGACCCGACGTGTGTACACGTATCCCGCTGAAACAGGGTGGGGAACACTCAATTTTGTTTCAACCATTGGTGCGTATTTGATGGGGATCGGATTTCTCTTTATCGTCGTTCAAATCCTTTACAGCATCCGCTATGGGGAACGCGATACGACAGGGGATCCATGGGATGGCCGCACATTGGAATGGTCTCTTCCGTCACCTGTCCCACACTATAATTTTGCGCAAATCCCCACAGTAAATGAACGTGATGCCTGGTGGGAGATGAAACAACAGCGGAAAGAAGGCATTCTGCCGCCGACGAAAGAACCATTGAAACCCATTCACATGCCGAACAATTCATCTCTGCCTTTCTTCATGGGATTGGCGTTCTTTGTCGCCGGATTCGGTTTGGTCTTTAACCAATTCATAATCGCTACAGTCGGGCTGATCGGTGTGGTGGTGTGCATGCTGTGGCGTTCGCTTGAAAAAGATACGGGCCACTGGATTTCCGTTGACGAAATCAAGCAAATGGAAGCGTCATAAGGGGGTTGTAATATGGCTGAAGTAACCGGAAGCCCGATCTCCAATCAGCAGTTATTTGAACATGGCATGGAAGAAGAAGAAAAACACATCCTTGGTTTCTGGATTTTCTTGGCTTCTGATCTTGTGCTGTTTGCTTGTCTGTTTGCCACCTATCTCTTACTGCGCACGCATACGGATGGGGGGCCAACGGAGGCGCAGCTGTTTGACATTCCGATGTTTACGCTTGAAACCTTTATCTTGTTAACCAGCAGTTTTACCTGTGGACTGGCTGTGCGTGAAATGCGTAATGGCCATTTAGGACGGCTCATGGGGTGGCTGGCTGTGACCATCTTGCTCGGTCTCGCGTTTGTCGGGATCGAGGTCTATGAATTTATCACTTATTCGTTGGAAGGGGCCACGATGCAGCGCAGTGCGTTCCTGTCCGGGTTCTTCACTCTGGTGGGCACACACGGTCTTCATGTGTCCCTGGGGATCGTCTGGATGGTCTCTGTCGGGATCCAGCTGATTCGTGATCGGATCCAACCCACGACAGCCCGGAAATTATTCAACGCTGGATTGTATTGGCACTTCCTGGATGTGGTATGGGTGATGATCTTTACGGTCGTTTATCTCATGGGGGTGATGAAATGATGAACAAAGAACATTTATCAAAGAAGACTTTCCCTTGGGCGCATGTGATCGGCTATGTCGGATCCATTGTGCTGACGGTTTTGGCGCTGTGGTTCACTGTGAAAGCTCCCTTGTCCCAAGGGAGCATCATTACCATCTTATTGGCACTGGCCATCCTTCAGATCCTGATACAATTGATCTTCTTTATGCATATCACAGAAAGCCGCGGTCCGGCTTATCATTCCATTGCGATCGCACTCGGGTTTTTGTTTACGTTTGCCGTTGTTGCCGGATCGTTATGGGTCATGACTTTTAATTCCCAGGTTCAATGATCCCCAGTGAGGAGTGGGAAAGATGTCGGCTCCGTTGTTGGATTCTGTTCAATCACCGCCACGGACCTTTTTGATAGTGATGAAGAAATTTAAAGCATACCTTGCATTGACCAAACCGCGGATTGCGATCTTCATGATTTTTACGGCGATCTGCGCAGCAATCGTGGCCAAAGGAGAATGGCCCGATGTCTGGACAATGGCCGCAATGTCAATAGGTCTGGCTCTGTCTGCCGCAGGGGCGTCAGCGATTAACATGTGGTACGACCGTGACATTGACAAAATCATGAAGCGAACGATGGGTCGACCGCTTCCGACCGGACAGCTCCGGCCGCGATCTGCGCTGTTCTTCGGCATCGGATTGGAACTGTTGTCTCTGATTTGGCTCTGGGTGTTTGTTAACGGTCTGTCGTCGATATTGTCACTCGCCGGTTTTTTGTATTACACAGTGATTTACACCATGTGGCTGAAAAGAAAAACACCGCAAAATATTGTGATCGGGGGTGGGGCCGGCGCCATTCCGCCCATGATTGGCTGGTCGGCAGTGACGGGGAATATCGGCTGGCCGGCCGTGATCATGTTCGCGATGATCTTCTTTTGGACCCCTCCCCATTTCTGGCCGCTGGCGATCGTGAAAAATGACGAATATGTACGTGCAGGCGTTCCGATGATGCCGGCCGTTCGGGGCAAAAGGAACACGAAAAGACAGTGCTTGTTTTACACCTTCGTTCTTTTACTCACTACTTTCAGCCTGTATTTCACCGGTGCTGTGGGTGGATTTTATCTGACAGTCGCAATCCTGTCCGGCTTGTACTTTTTGTACTATCACTTGCGCATGTGGTATGAACCAGATGATCGCACCATGTGGGCGAAACGAACATTTTTCGCTTCCCTGTTTTACTTGGCGGTTTTGTTTGCCTCTATGGCGATTGATTCACTGCTTTAGTTCTTCGTTTTCTCCTGAAAAGGGGAGGGGGCTGTTAAGTTATGATAAAATCTGATGAGAAACCGACCAACCTCTTTCCATTGGCGCTCGTCACTCTTGTAGGGTTGTTTTTAGTCAATATCTTAGGTTTTATTGACACCCAAACCGGTTCAGAGCTAGGATGTGGGAGAGACTGGCCGTTTTGTAAGGGAGGGATCATTCCTGCCGAGTGGGATCTTCATACGGCTATTGAGTTTATCCATCGATTGATTGTGGTCATTGATCTCGTTCTTTTGGTCTTTCTGACTGTAGCCACATGGAAACGATACCGAACAAGAAAAGAGATCCGGGTTCTTATGGGAATCTGTTTTGCTGGCTTTGTAGGGGAAGCTGCTCTGGGAGCGATGACTGTTTTATTTGATAATCCCCCTTCAGTGCTAGCCCTTCATATGGGATTGTCACTCGTCTCATTTACCGCTTTGTATTTGTGGACGGCTATCCTTCGGCAGATCGAAACCGGAAAAGACCAAATGCTTGTCGTACACAAGACCGACCGTGTGAAACAGTTGGGTAAATGGGCATGGGGAACGTTCATCTACTGTTTTTTGGTCATCTATTTTGGTGCGTATGTTTCGTTCACTGGATCGGGAGTCTATTTCCAGGGATGGCCCTTTCCAACGGAGTCCTATAGTCAAGTGCGTGAAGCCTTGTTCATTGATTTGACTCACCGACTTATGGCTTTTGTGTTGCTGTTACTGATTTTAAGATTAAACCTCTTGGCTTATCGGATACGCTTAGAAAGAAAAGATTTATGGGCCGGGAGCCGTCACACTCTTCTTCTAGCTGTTCTGCAAATACTCAGCGGTGCATTGCTGATTATCACAAAGTTACACTTAATGGCGTTTCTCCTCCATGTATCGATCGTGACCCTTTTGGTGTGCTCGTTAAGTTTGCTGGGATTCAAAACAATGCTTTCCACAAGGGGGCTGACCACCCATCCGAGCGGGTAACCCTCAATAGGTTCATAACGAAAAATCAATCTCGAAAAGGAAGTGAAAAAAATGAGCCAAGCTGTAAGCACCTACGAAGGATGGTATGTCTACCATGATTTTCGCAAGATCGATTGGAACAAATGGAAATCAATCAACCCCTCAGAACGGGAACAAATGATTCAGGAGTTGCTTGAGACCATCCAGAAATGGTCATCGGTTGAGAACAACCGTAAAGGCAGCTTTGGTCAATATGCCATCCTTGGGCATAAAGCGGATCTTTTGTTTGTCCATCTTCGCCCCACAATCGACGAATTAAACGAAGTAAAGTTGCAGTTTGATAAACTGGATTTTGCTGATGTCACATCAACTCCCTATTCCTTTACTTCCGTTGTTGAACTCAGTTCTTACACGATTCCCCCGGGTACCGATCCTTTTAGTGATCCTGCTTTCCGGGAACGTCTCGAACCAATCCTGCCAAAGACGCAATATGTATGTTTCTATCCCATGAATAAACGGAGACTGGGGGACGATAACTGGTATATGCTCTCAGTGGAAGAACGCAGAAAAATGATGAAAAGCCACGGAATGATCGGCCGTTCGTATGCGGGAAGGGTTCGGCAGATCATTACAGGCGCAATCGGCTTCGATGATTGGGAATGGGGAGTCTCCTTGTTTTCTGACGACCCCTTGACTTTCAAAAAACTGGTAACTGAAATGAGATTTGATGAGGTAAGTGCGCGATTTGGAGAATTTGGCCCCTTTTATGTCGGTTGCAGGTTGACGAGTGACGGATTGACCTCTTTGCTCAGCGACAATATCAAGTGATCCATTTGAGAGAGGAAGCGAAACCCTCTTCTTGAAGTGATGGACAAACCCTCGACTTTTTCGAAAGAAATGGCCGAGGGTTTGGTATCTCAGGGAAACGAGCGACAATACCTAAGCCTGACGAGCATCGATTTGGAAAGCGCAGGAGCAAGCTCGCGGGCAACTTTCCTTATGAAGCGTAATTTGCCCGCGACCCGCTTCCTGTAGTACCTTTTTGTTTCCTGGCAGACACAGGAGAAGCGAGCGAGGATAGATTGCCCCTCTCTTAACTCCTTTTTATCATTTTAGTATATTTATGTTGACCAAAGTTCATATCTCCACCTCATGTAAGGAAACCTGATCGTTCATTTCGTTTTCGCAAGGAAAGGAAGGATGATCATGGGACTCCTTCATCATGACGTGACGTTGTTGAACTTTGGCGACGCTTATCCCTGGCAACGTAAACTGTCAGGTTTTGCTGACGAATGGATTGAGCTTACGGACATCTCGGAGGCCAATCTGTTTTGCGCAAAAAAGGCGTTGAAAGAAATTGGCCACAGGTTGTCCGACCGGACCAGTCGCGGGATCACGTTTATCGGAAACGGAAATTATCACTATGTCACATATCTTTTGCTCAGCGAAATCAACCGGCCGTTCAGCCTCGTCTTGTTTGATAATCACACCGACGCGAAGCTTTCGGACGACATGTCCGGGCTGTTGTCGTGCGGATCGTGGGTGGCCGAGGCGGCAGCGCGTTTACCGCATCTGCGGAAAGTGCTGATTGTCGGGGTTTGCGCGAAGCAAAATCTCGATTCCCCTGAATCGCATGGTAAAATCGTCCTCTGGCCAGACACAGGTGAACCGCAGAAGCTGCTTTCCTCGATTCCGACCGAAGACGTTTACATCAGTATCGACAAAGACGTATTGGATCGTGCTTTTGCCGTAACCAACTGGGATCATGGAAATATGCATCTGCGGGAGCTGATCGTATCACTGCAAACACTTGTTCGGCAGAAGAACGTCATTGGAATCGACGTCTGCGGCGAACTGCCGGTCCCCCCTGCTGATGTCTGGCGTCACACCGATCAACTCCGGCTGAACGAACAGACCAATCTGGCGATCCTCCAATCTGTACTGTGCGCGTAGTCCATCCCCCAAAATAAACACCACGATACGGACGATGAAATGAAGTTCGTGATAATATAATATTGGAATTGCGGCGGATACCCATTTTTCGAAAACTTTCATGGGAAGGTGATCGAAAATGAAGTACCGTCGACTCGGAAACTCCGGACTGAAAGTGAGCGAAATCAGTCTGGGAAGTTGGCTGACGTACGGTGGCTATGTCGGTAAGGAACAGGCGATCTCCATCATTGACAAGGCTTACGAACTGGGAATCAACTTCTTCGACACGGCCAACATTTACATGCACGGCGAAGCGGAGAAGATCGTTGGCGAAGCCCTGCGAAAGTATCCCCGCGAATCGTACGTGCTGGCGACCAAAGTTTGGGGACCGATGGGCGAACGTCCCAACGATCGGGGATTGTCCCGCAAACATATCATGGAACAGTGTGAAGCCAGCTTGAAGCGGCTTGGCCTCGATTATATCGACGTATACTATTGCCACGCATTTGACTATGATACCCCCATGGAAGAAACGCTGCGGGCGATGGACGACCTCGTCCGGCAAGGCAAAGTGCTGTACATCGGCATCAGCAACTGGACAGCGGCGCAAATCGCCGAAGCCGTATCGATTGTCGACAAATATCTGCTGAACCGGATCGTGGTGAATCAGCCGCTGTACAACATGTTTGCGCGGGAGATTGAGAAGGAAATCATCCCGCTGTGCGAACGGAACGGTATTGGACAAGTTGTCTACTCGCCTCTTGCCCAAGGCGTACTTGCCGGCAAGTACAAAGCAGTGAACGATGCGCCTGCGGGCAGCCGGGCGACCGACAAACACGGTACGGAAACGGTAAAATCCTGGCTGAAAGAGGAGAACTTGCGCAAAGTGGAACGTCTGCGTCCGATCGCAGAAGAACTCGGACTCTCCTTGGCTCAGCTTGCACTGGCCTGGACGCTGCGTCAACCGAACGTTTCCAGTGCGATTATCGGGGCGAGCAGGCCCGAACAGGTGGAAGACAATATCAAAGCCTCGGGAGTTGTGATCCCGGACGAGGCACTGGCGAAGATCGACGAGATTTTGCAGGCATCCTAATACCCAGACTCAGACAGTATCGGGCAGTTCAACAAATGCAACAAGCCGGTTCCCCTATGAAGAGGGGAGCCGGTTTTTTCGTTGTAAGTCTGGATATGGAAGACGAAATATTTTTCGTATTTCGGTAACGAGAATCTGCAATCCGCATCTATCTTTCGAGATATGCCGTGCATTGGCCTTCTTAACCGACTTGTGTTTTTCCACGAATTAGTATATAATGAGATTGTCGTTGTTATCAGCCGCTTGATGTGAGTGCTAACAACCTGCTGTCAGTCGGTGATTTCGGCAGAAGACTTGAGCAGCGCTGCAAACTGTCTTGCTGTCCGGGATGCCACTCTCTTTCATTTACCATTCTTCTCGCTTTGGTCATAGATTCCATATCTAGCCAAATGGGGGGATGTAAATGAAAGCACTGTTGTTAGCTGGCGGATTGGGCACACGTTTGAGACCTCTGACTGAACGCCTCCCCAAGCCCATGGCTCCGGTCGTCAATCGGCCATGGCTGGAACACCTCATCCTACACCTCAAATCACAAGGCATTTCTGAGTTCGTCATCGCTGTCAAGCACAATGCGGATATCATTCGGAAACACTTCGAAGACGGGTGCAAATTCGGCGTTCGCATCGAGTACAGCCAGGAGCCTGAGCTGCTAGGTACAGCTGGGGCCATCAAGCATGCGGAACAACTGTTGACGGACCGGTTCATCGTCGTGAACGCCGACATCATCAATCATGTTGAGCTCTTGCCGTTGCTGGAGTTCCATCAGACGAACGGCGCGCTGGTCACGATTGGGTTGACGGAAGTGGAAGACCCCTCTCACTACGGCGTAGTCCAACAAACCATGTCGGGACGGATCATTCGCTTTGTGGAGAAACCGCCCCGTCACGCCGCACCTTCCAACCGTATCAATGCTGGAATTTACGTGATGGAAAAAGAAGCGTTGAAATGGATCCCGGCCGGTCGCGAGGTGTCGATCGAGCGTGAGACATTTCCGACACTGATTCGTAAGGGTTTCCCCGTCTACGGCTGGCTCGTGCGTGGCTACTGGCTGGATATGGGGACGCTCGACCGTTATCTCGCGTTGCACCGGGACGTTCTCGATGGCAAGTGCGCTCTTCAACCTTCTTACCCTGCGCAAAAAGAAGGAATTTGGACAGGCGAGGACATCGACATATCGGACGACGTGACGCTGGTTCCACCCGTGGTGATCGGAAACGGCGTAAAGGTTGGGCGTGGTTGTGTCGTTGGGCCCTACACGGTACTGGGTGATAAAGTGACGGTTGAACCCGGCAGCTCTTGCTCTCACTCCGTCGTCTTGCCCGGTGCTCGCCTCGAGGGTAACCGTACAATCAGTAATGCTATCGTCGGCCCGGACTTTTCCGTCGAAGTGCAGTCTCCTGTTTATGAAGCGAAAAAGAAGGTGGTTCATAGATGAGTCATGTTGCGTATGTCAGTACGTATGTACCGAAGCGGTGCGGCCTTGCCACCTACACCAGCCATCTCCGTCAGTACGTCCAGAACGCGGAGCAAGGGTGCAAGGCTGACACCGTGATCGCGATGGTCGACCAAAGCGAAGACTTGCAGGCGTACGACCCGTCACTATGGTTCCTCCGCCGCGATGTCCGCGAGGATTATCGCAAGTTGGCCCAACGCGTAAACAACAGCCCAGTCACCGTGGTTTCGCTTCAGCACGAGTTTGGGATATTCGGTGGAAACGCCGGCGAATATGTACTGGATTTTGTGCGTGAGTTGCGCAAGCCGTTGGTCACCACGTTCCACACGGTGCTTGAGTCTCCCCAAGATCCCCTACGCAGTGTGCAAGAAGAAATCGCGCAGCGCAGCGACCGCATTGTGGTGATGAGCCGACGCGCTATTGATTTGTTGGCCAACCAGTACCGGTTGCCGAAGAGCAAGATCGTGTACATCCCGCACGGCACCCCGGTACCATCGCCGGACCGGCGTGAACCGATGCGCAAGCAACTCGGCTGGTCTGACAAGCGAGTCGTGATGACGTTCGGGCTGCTCAGCCGAGGCAAGGGCCTTGAACTGATCCTCAAAGCCTTGCCGGAAGTGGTTCGCCGGGTTCCGAACGTTCTGTACGCCATCGTTGGCCAAACCCACCCGGAGGTGAAAAAACACGAAGGCGAGGCGTATCGGGAACAGCTGAAAGAGATGATCCGGGAGCTCAACTTGGAGCAACACGTTGTGATGATTGACCGCTACCTCTCCGAGGACGAGTTGGTCGACCACATTATGGCTTGCGATCTGTATGTCACACCGTATCCCGGCATGCAACAGATCACGAGCGGAACGCTGGCCTACGCGGTGGGACTCGGCAGACCTGTTTTGAGCACGCCGTACGTGTACGCGCAAGACTTACTCGGTGAATTTGAGGATCTGCTCATCCCGTACGGAGACGTGGACGCTTGGGCGCAGACCATCAGCCGTCTCTTGTCCGATACCACCACTTTGCAGCAATGGGAGCAGCGAATCCAGCAGATTGGGCGTGAAATGTCCTGGCCTCGAGTCGGAGAGTCGCACGCCCGGTTGTTCGGTGAGCTGTCACAGAAACACCGGAAGATTGAATCTGAAGGAAATGCCGTTGGGTCCGTTTCCCGTTAAACTGACCCACCTGCGCCGGCTCACCGACGACACGGGAATCATCGAACACTGCATCGGGAAAATCCCACGTCGAAAGGAAGGCTACTCCACGGACGACAACGCCCGGGCACTTTGGGCCTGTGTCGAATGGAGCCGATACGCCCATCGCACCGGGAACAACGAAGCAGGCGAACAATTGGCCAACCTGGCCGACACGTACTTGGCGTTCTTGGCTTGGGTACAAAAAGATGACGGCCACTTCCACAACAACGTTGCGTACGACCGCCAATGGGAACCTGAGCAGCCGTCAGATGACTGCCTGGGACGCGTGCTGTGGGCCACTGCAACTGCTGCGGTGTGGGATCTCGACCGCGATCGTGCCCGTGTAGCCCAACGTTTGTGCCAAAACGGGTTTCGTGCGATCGGCAGTCTCCGGTTTCCGCGCGGCATGGCGCACGCGCTGTCAGCGGCAAATCTGCTTGTGCGTGAAGCGGAAGCGAATCCTGAACTGGAGCAACCGTTCCGAGACTGGGTGCTGCGTGAGCTGCCGACTGTTGCTCAACAGCTCGGCGAACGGCTGCTCGATCAATACCGGCGCCACGCCCAACCGGAATGGCGGTGGTTTGAGGACACCATGACTTACAGCAATGGCGTCTTTCCCTGGGCGTTGTTCCACTTGCATGCAACGTTCCCGTCCAGCGAGGCGGAACAGACGGCCAAGGACAGCCTCGATTTTCTGATCGAAAAAATGACGGGATCAAACGGCGTGATCCGGCCGATCGGCAACCGCGGATGGTGCACGCCGCAAGGCATCAGCCAGTGGGATCAGCAGCCGGTGGAAGTGATGAAGTTGGCCATGGCCTGCCAACAAGCGTACGAAGTCACCGGGGATCAGGGTTACCGGACGGTGCTGAACAAGTGCCGGGCATGGTTCCACGGCGATAACGACCTCGGTGTACCGATGGCCGACGTGTCGGACGGCTCCTGTTGTGATGGACTGACCGAGAATGGCCCCAATCGCAACCGAGGTGCCGAATCCACATTGGCCTACTTGATCACGGAAGCGATTTTCCATCAAACCAAGGAGGGGGATGACGATGAGTGTGCTGACGAATAAGGATAACGCGATTGCTTCGCATGTATTTCGGGAGTATGACATCCGGGGAATCGTCGGCGAAGAAATCCACGAGTCATTCGCCTACTGGTTGGGTCGGGCGTTTGCCCGCCGGGTGCGCGCGGCTGGCCAACGAACGGTGGTCGTCGGCCGTGACAACCGGCAGAGCTCGCCCGCGCTTGCCCGTGCGGTTGCCGCGGGGCTGAGTGACGAACAGTGTGAAGTGCTGGACATCGGGGAAGTTACCTCGCCAATCTTCTACTTCAGCCTTGAACACCTCGATGTCCCGTCCGGCATCATGGTCACGGCGAGCCACAACCCTCCCAACGAGAACGGATTCAAAGTGGCGCAGAACAAGACGACCCTGTTCGGCGAATCTGTCAAAAGCCTGTACAAGGAAATGGTGGCTATAGCTGAAGAAACCGGCGCCAAACCGGTCATTCGGCAGGACGTTCCGACGAAAGCGGTTGACATTCGCACCCCGTACCTCGACATGTTGCAACAAAAGATCCAATTGGGCGACCGCAAGTTGAAAGTGGTCGTAGACTGCGGTAACGGTACCGCGTCTTCGTTCGCGCCGGAGGCACTGAAGCGTTGGGGATGTGAAGTCGTGCCCCTGTACTGCACGTCGGACCCGACGTTCCCGAACCACCATCCAGACCCCGTCGATCCAAACAACCTCAAGGACCTCATCCGGATGGTCAAGGAGACAGGGGCGGACCTCGGGATTGCATTTGACGGCGATGGCGACCGCCTCGGCGTGGTGGACGAGACGGGCAGCATCCGCTGGGGAGACCAGTTGATGATTCTTTACTGGCGGGAAATTCTGCCCAAATATCCGGGATGTGATGCATTCGTCGAAGTCAAATGTTCGCAGGCGCTGGTCGAAGAAATCAAGCGGCTCGGCGGAAAGCCCCAGTTCCACCGTACGGGTCACTCGCACATCAAGGCCACTCTGCGCAGGACCAACGCGCCGTTTGCAGGGGAAATGTCGGGGCATCTGTTCTTCAACGATGAGTTCTACGGCTTTGACGATGCGTTGTATGCAGCAGGGCGGCTTTTGCGGATCCTGTCTCGGGACACGCGGCCACTCTCCGCTATGTTTGCAGACGTTCCGCAGTACCACGCGACACCGGAGACGCGCGTAACCTGTGAGGAATCGCAAAAGTCGTTGGTAATCGAGCGGGTGAAAGAGCACTTTGCGAAGCGGTACCCGATCGTCGACGTGGACGGAGCGCGTATCCAGTTCCCGTCCGGGTGGGCGTTGGTGCGCAGTTCGAACACGCAACCCATTCTTGTGTTACGGGCCGAAGCGGACAGCGCCGAGAGCCTGGAGGAGATTAAGCGTGAAGTAGAGGACGTCGTGCGGGCCAGCGGCATCACCTCCACCATCCCGTGGTAATGCCGCCGGCATGCACAGTGGACAACCTTGGATCGGGCATGATGGTAGGTGAATCTGATGAACAAATATGAACCTGTCAAATTCACCCCCATCGCCGTGCCGCGGATCTGGGGTGGACACTCGCTGAAATCTTGGTTCGACACCGACACCGACCAACCGATTGGCGAATACTGGGTGGTTTCCAGCCATCCGCATGGCACGAGCGTCGTTGAACAGGGGGCGTTCAAAGGGAAGACGTTGAACGACTTGGTGCGGGAGCACCCGGAAGCATATCTTGGCGACAGCCCGCAACCGCGGTTCCCGCTCCTCATTAAATTTATCGAGGCAGCACAAGATCTTTCCGTTCAAGTGCATCCGGACGACGAGTACGCTCGCAGGGTGGAGTCGGATTTCGGTAAGACCGAGGCGTGGTACGTGCTGGATTGCCCGGATGATGGGCGCGTCATCTACGGTCATCAGTTCAAGTCGCGCCAAGAGTATATGCAGGCTGTCGAAGAGAAGCGCGTAAAGCCGTATCTTGAGTACGTGCCGATCTCGCCGGGGCGGCTGGTGTTCGTACCGTCGCGGACGTTGCACGCGCTGTTGGCCGGTACGATGGTGCTCGAGATCCAGCAAACCTCCGACGTGACGTACCGCGTCTACGATTGGGATCGCGTGGATGAACACGGACGGAGCCGTGAGTTGCACGTAGAAAAAGCAGCCGACGTCCTGCTGTATGGTCCGCAGCCTACTCCCTTCCCAGCGGCACAGGAAATTACTGCTGCAAATGGCATGCGAGGGTCTCGCTTGGTCTCCTGCCCATACTTCACCATTGACAAGTGGAACTTGCAGTCTGGACGACACTCCTTGGAGCATGGGCGCAAGGGCAATCCGGACATCGTGATTGTGACGAACGGGCAAGGTACTCTGCACTGGCCTGACGGTGACATGCCACTGAGTCGCGGAGACGCCGTAATCGTCCCCGCCACGTTGTCCGACTACGCAGTGTCCTGTGCGGGCGAGATAGAAATGATTCGCGTGTTTTATTAAGAGCGAGCGGGAATCAGGGTTGGTATGATAGCGAGTGTCGGATACGGGAGGGTTTCAGCCCTCCCGCATCCTACATTTTTTGTATAAAAATCCATTATCAGGTTTTCCAAGACGTAGCCAAGCGGTTGGACAAAGCATTTCAAGCGTTTTTCCGTCGTCTCGACCGCGGGGAAAAACCGGGCTCCCCTCGATTTCAAGGTAAGTACCCATATAACAGCTTCACCTATCCTCAAACTGGATACAAACTGGATGGGAAAGTATCTGAAACTCTCCAAAATCGGCGATGTGAGAATCAAACTGCACCGCCAGATCGAAGGAAAGAGCAAAACTTGCTCCATCAAGCGAAAAAACGGCAAGTACTACGCTTGCTTCACATATAAGGTGGAGGTAGAGCCTGCAAGCCAATCAGAGAAAAGACGCTACTCACAAAATCAGCTGATATTTGGTGGACAACTATGATCTGATCGCCTTTCAAGACTTGAACATCCGGGGAATGGTGAAAAATCACCGCCTTGCCAAGAGCATTGTCGACACAGGCTGGAGGATGCTGGTTTAATTGACGGCTTACAAGGAGTAGACCGGTAAGCAAGTGAAGCAGTTGATCCCCGCAACACGTCGCAAGTTTGCTTGGAATGCGGTCAGATCGTAAAGAAGACCTTAAAAGAACGTACTCATCGTTGCTCATGCGGATATGTGACTAACAGAGATGTCAATGCCGCAAGAAATATCCAGCTTCGAGCGATGGGATACGTTCCTGGACCGAGATACGAGCTATTAGAACTAACACTTTTCTAGGATTAAGCCATCGCGGATGATGTGGGTTGCCACGCCAGATGAAGCGAGAAGCCCATGGCGAACAAAGGGAGAGACTCAGGTAATTGAGCCGTGTGGAGCAAGACGATACTCCGGTGATGGAGAAAAGTGCCTAAATTCGAGGATTGACATCATCAATCTCAAAAACATCATCCGTTTTTAAAAATAGCTTCGACTTAAAACACAAACGGAATCAAGAGCCAGGAAGATTCCCGATACCGCCGGTACGCCTCCCCGAATTGGTTCTCCAGCATCTGTTCCTCCACGCTCACACGGTAGGAATACGCGGCCAAGTACACTATCAGATTGGCTATCACCGCCGTTATTGACAATGTGGATATGGCAAATCCCAAAAAAACCAACATCGTCCCCAAATAACCCGGATGGCGAATGTATCGGTACCATCCACATTGCACCAAGTGATGTCCCTGTTGAATCCCGATGAAACGACTGAAAAATCTACCCAAGGTGTGCATGGCGGAAGCTCTGATCCAGACACCCGACAAACCGATCATGATCCCAAAAACAAACCATGGATTTCCTATTGTCGGCTTCGGGTCCATAAAGTAGATCGCGGTAGGTGCAACCACCAACAAAAAAAGCGCCAACCCTAGAATGTAAGTGGATAGACAATAATGGCGTATTTCCTTTACTGGCGGTTTCCGTAACCATTCCAACCCCACATACAGTACGACCGGCAAATAAGCAAACGCGATCAAGAAACCCTCTCCCCTGAAATTTCTTTCGGTGTATTTCAATAATATGCATCATGAAGAGGGCTGGACAGGGATAAGAGGAGACCGTCAACGGCGGAAATTGTCTCTTTAATTATGAGAAACATTACATAGCGCAATTGTCCTTTCCAGTTTCACAGCCCTTCGCCGATATGGTATTGGGCTATCAATAAATGTTTGTATCGGACGTAGTCTAGAATGGCACATCCTCCACCTCCCCAGGCAGTATCGACAGAGGGCATTAGTAAAATAGTGACTATGTCACCAACGTTTCAAGGCTCACCTTTAGCTCTAGCTGTACGTGTGCTCTTATAAAGAGCGAGCGGGAAAACCCAGCCCTTCAGGTTTGGGATGAAAGCGAGCGTCGGACGAGGGAGGGCTTAAGCCCTCTTGCAAGTCCGACAGAATTTTGGTACAATTATGTAGAAAAGTGCGAAAACACTTAAAACTACTTTGCGATCGAAATCTCGATAAACTAAACTCACTAGGCTTGGACGAAGCCATCGTGGATGGATGTGGGTTGCCACGCCAGATGAAGCGAGAAGCCCACGGCTTTAGCCGTGTGGGGCAAGTCACGAACTGACCGAGAAAGGGTTACAAATCGCTCGGGATTGGTTGCGGGATATGCTTTCAACACCGGCCCAGGAGTTCCCAGAATTTCCTGCAGCGATCTCCCTATTACCTTTGCTTATCCCCGAACGGATTACTTGGAGCGAAGAGTGGCTTCGCCAGTTCATCGCCTCTGATACAGAGATTGACACTGGGGAATAAGTCCACTCCTTTTTTATATGGAGGAAGTGATATGTCCAAAAAAGCCCAAAAGGGTTATAAGGGAATTGGAATGGACGGTCCCATTGCCACGTGGTACGCGAAAAGTACTCAGAACAACATTGAGGAATACAAAAAAGATGCGGAAAAGGTGGCTGCATGTGTCCCGGAAGAAGCCGCTGTTCTTGAGCTTGCCTCTGGCCCGGGATACTTGTCGATCGAACTTGCAAAACTCGGTAATTACAAAATAACCGGTTTGGACATCAGTAAAAAGTTTGTGGAAATTGCGCGGGAGAAAGCCAAAGAAGCGGGTGTGGAAATTGACTTTCGTCAAGGGGATGCTGCCCGAATGCCCTTTGATGATCAAACATTTGATTTTATCGTCTGTCGAGCGGCCTTTAAAAACTTTTCACAGCCCGTCGCTGCCCTTGACGAGATGAATCGAGTGTTGAAGGACGGCGGAAAAGCTGTGATCATCGATTTACGGGGAGATGTTTCCCCGGAAGCAGTGGACAAACACATAGAAGAGGAGTTGGGTTTGACAGGATTTCAATACCTCCTGACAAAATGGATATTTCGATTGATGCTCATCAAACGGGCTTATACGAAAGAGGAGTTTAGGCAGTTGGTATCAAAGAGTAAATTTCAGACATGCAAGATTCAAGAGGATACGATCGGATTGGAGGTATGGCTTGAGAAGTGACTATCAGTTTACGCGTGATTCGGTCGACATGCTGGTCCCCTAAGGGGGCTTTTTTTCTTGACCTTCCAGTAACTAGATGCATTCGGGGCATGGTGAAGGAGATCGAGATGATTGCTGGAAATAGAAAACACAAGTTGTAGTATTGATCATAAAAGACTCATACAAGGTATGGTGTTTGAATAGATCCCCCGTCATTCATTTTTCGTCTGTTTTTGGCAGATAAAGAAGTTAGACAATGGGAAAACCGATAAGATACAATGAACCTACTTTTGGACAACGACATACCGTGGGAAAAGGTGGAGTGGTTTGTCCACTCCCGAAGAGGGAAGCCGGTGAAAATCCGGCGCGGTCCCGCCACTGTGAATGGGGAGCCGGGCCGTTTGTCACTATCGAAAGACGGGAAGACACGGCCATCAGGGGGCCGGGGGATGTAGCGAAACAGGAGCGAGTGGGAAACAAGATTCCCGGCATCAACCTGTTTTCGAGACATCCACCAGCAGCCCCCCATGCGATGATCCATGAGCCAGGAGACCTGCCTTTTCCGACAACACCGTTGACCTACGAGGATAGGGAGGTGTTTGATGTGCCGCGTGTCGCGATCGGTGTGATCGGCTTGTGCGGGTCGTGCCGTTTTTGTGTTCACGGCTGGATTGGTGTCCCATCAAACACTTCCCTTGTTAGGGAAGTGTTTTTATTTTATCCGCATCTGAAATGGAGAGGGTGCTTGTAGATGGTACAAGTAGAGATGAAGAAAGAATTGGACTGGGAGTCGCTCGTTCGCTCGGTGTGCCTAGAGACGGGGGATCTCGATGCCCAATCACTGATCGTCGTTGCCCGAGCGTAGCTGCGGGAAGGGATGTCGGAGCGGGAGATCCTGCGCACTTTGGCGCAAACGGCGGTGGAACAAACCAGCGTAGAACAACCGGGCTGGCAGTTTGTCGCCGCCCGTTTGCTGGCAGAGGAATTGTATCGTGCGGCGGCGCACAACCGGGGATATGACCGTAAACAGCGGGCATATGGCGATTTTTACGACCTGCTCCAAAAGTTGACGGCGAAAGGGTTGTACGGTTCTTATCTGATGGAACACTACACCGAGACGGAAATCCGTGAGCTGGAAGCCTCAATTCGTCCGGAGCGAGACCGGTTGTTTCATTACATCGGATTGAAGATTTTGGCGGACAGGTATCTCGTGCGGGATTATGACGGTGCGGTGATGGAGTTGCCGCAGGAGCGGTTTATGGTGATCGCGATGCATCTGGCGATGAAAGAGAAAGACCGGTTGACGTGGGCCAAACGGATGTACGATGTGTTGTCCCGGTTGGAAGTAACGGTGGCGACACCGACGATGAGCAATGCGGGGCGGCCGTTGCACCAGCTCTCTTCCTGTTTCATCGATACCGTGGACGATACGCTGTGGTCTATTTACAATACCAACACCGCCACCGCCCAGGTGTCCAAACACGGCGGCGGTGTGGGCATTTATCTGGGAAAAGTTCGCTCCAAAGGGTCCAAAATTCGCGGGCACAAAGGCGCTTCCGGCGGTGTTATCCCCTGGGTGCGCAATTTCAACAATACTGCCGTGGCGGTGGATCAACTGGGTGTGCGTAAAGGGGCGTTCGCCATCTATTTGGACGTGTGGCACGCGGACATCCTGGACTTTTTGAACCTGAAAACCAACAACGGGGACGACCGGTTAAAAGCGCACGACATCTTTCCCGGCGTATGCATTCCCGACCTGTTTATGCGTCGGGTGAAAGAACGGGGTATGTGGTACCTGTTCGACCCGCACGAAGTGCGTGAAGTGATGGGGTTCAGCCTGGAAGACTCCTGGGGAGATGAGTTTGAACGGCGGTATGAGGCGTGTGTCAACCATCCTGAACTGAGCCGTAAGGAAATCCCGGCGATTGAAGTGATGAAGCGTATCATGGTGAGCGCCTATGAAACCGGGACACCGTTTCTGTTCTTCCGCGATACGGTCAACCGACTCAATCCCAACAAACACAAGGGAATGATCTATTCTTCCAACTTGTGCACGGAGATTTGCCAAAACATGTCCCCGACCGAGCTGATCAGTGAGGAGTTGGAGGACGGTGTCATCGTCACTAAGCAAAAACCGGGGGACTTCGTCGTCTGTAACCTGTCGTCTATCAATTTGGGACGGATCACAGACCTGGCGGATTTGGCGCGTATCATCCCGGTCCAGATGCGCATGTTGGACAATGTGATCGATCTCAACCTGTATCCGGTAAAACAGGCGGAAGTGACCAACCGCAAGTACCGGGCCGTCGGATTGGGTACGAGCGGATACCATCAATACTTGGCACAGAAAGGGATCGATTGGGAATCGGAAGAACATCTGGCCGAAGCGGATCGGTCGTTTGAGGAGATCGCTTATCAGACGATCCGGGCCTCGATGGAACTGGCCAAGGAAAAAGGAGCGTATCCGGCATTTGAAGGAAGCGAGTGGCAGACAGGCGCGTTCTTTGACCGGTGCGGTTACACCGGAGAGCGTTGGCAAACACTGCGGGAGGAAGTGAGTCGATACGGGGTGCGCAATGCTTGGATGATCGCCGTCGCACCGACGGGGTCTACCTCGCTCATCGCCGGTTCGACTGCCGGGATCGATCCGGTGTATGCCAAGTTTTTTGTCGAGGAGAAACGGGGAGCGCTGATTCCGCAGACCGCCCCCAATCTATCGGAGAAAACCTTCTGGTATTACAAAGAGGCGCACCGGATCGACCAGATGTGGAGCATTCGTGCTGCAGGCATCCGTCAACGCCACATCGACCAGTCGCAGTCGTTCAATCTGTTTATCACGCCGGACACCAACGCCAAGGCATTTTTGTCCATGTATTTGGCCGCGTGGGAAAACGGGTTGAAAACCGTCTACTATGTGCGCAATCAATCGCTGGAAGTGGAAGAATGCGTCAGCTGTTCGTCCTGAAGTGTGTCCTAACGCTGAGACTGCGGGTGGATCGATTTTGCCCGGATGAGTGACGAGGGCGTGTCAGGTCATTCCGTAAGGGAGCAATGTGGACAGTATTCACCGACACACCCGAATCCAGCTCTGCTTATGCTTGATCGGTAGGAGGAAAGAGATATGGAGAAACTGCAACGAAAAAAGATTTTCAACGAACACGGTCAACGCGGCACCCAGCGCATGATCAACGGCAACACCACCAACCTGCGGGAATGGAACCGTATCAAGTATGATTGGGCGTACAAACTGTATCGCACGATGCTGAACAACTTCTGGATTCCCGAGGAGATATCGCTGACCGGTGATGTCAAACAATTTGAGGAGCTGACACCGGCCGAGCGGCGCGCTTTTGACAAAACGATTTCGTTTCTCAACTTTTTGGATTCCATTCAGTGCGAAAACCTGCCCAACATCCGGGAGTACGTCACGGCACCGGAAGTGGCGTCACTGCTCAACATCCAGGCGTTTCAGGAAGAGATTCACGCCCAATCCTACAGCTATATCCTGGATACCGTCTGTTCGGCGCAGACCCGGGAAAACATCTATGACGAGTGGCGGAACGACGAACACCTGCTGCGCCGCAATCGGTTCATCGCCGATCTCTATCAACAGTTTGTCGAACATCAGGACGACTGGCAGTTTGTCAAAACGTGCATGGCCAACTTCCTGCTGGAATCTCTTTACTTCTACAGCGGATTCACCTTCTTTTATTCGTTGGCCCGGCAAGGAAAAATGACGGCCACAGCCACGATCATCAAATATATTCAACGGGATGAGCTGACCCATGTCGTGCTCTTCCAAAACATGATGAAAGAGATGCAAAAGGAGAACCCGAACTTGTTCACGCCCGAACGGATCGAAGAGTTGCGTGACATGACCCGTACGGCCGTACAGCATGAAATCGGGTGGGGGCAATACATCACTAACAACGAAATCGACGGGTTGAGCAATGAGCTGATTGAACGTTACATCAAATATTTGGCCAATGAGCGGATGAAACGGCTCGGCTTCGGCATTCTGTATCCGGAACAGACAGAACATCCCTTGCGCTGGGTGGAGCATTTTTCCAACCTGAACCAAACCAAAACAGATTTCTTCGAGCAAAAGGTAACCAATTACGCCAAAGCGGGCGGATTGGACTTCGGTGATTTGTGATTCTCATTGATTTGGTGGCGGAAACATGGTGAAATGGAAAGAGAATCGGTCCATGGGCTCAGGTTGTTGACAAAAAACGGGGATTCGCATTTCCCGTCTTCGCTTCGTAGCGACGGCTAGAGTCGCTCAGGATATTCGGACCCGCTCCTCTAAACGAGGGTGTCCGTTTTTCCAAGAGTAATGAATGGTTTCTCAGGCAGGGCCCGATGCCCTGCCTTTTGGCGAATACACATCAATTGGGGAGGGGATCAGTTTGTCCCGGTTGGAACGTTATGGTCATGGTGGCGACAGAGTGACGGCATCTGAGTTGTTCGGTCGTGACCCCGATTCGTTCCTGGATTTCAGCGCCAATATCGTGCCTTTCGGTCCTCCGCCGTCGGTGAAGCAGGCCTTGAAAGGAATACTGGAAACGGAAAGATTACCGGTGATCACCCAGTATCCAGACCCCCGGTCGCGAAGGTTGAAGGCGTTGTTGGCAGAGCGGCACAATCTGACGCCGACCCGGATCGCCATTGGCAACGGTGCGGCCGAGTTGATCGAGCTGATTCTGGATGTGGTGCGGCCGTCGGTTGTCGGGATCGTGTATCCTGCATTTTCGGCTTATACCAGCAGTGCCAAAAAGCGTGACATCGAGATTGTCCCACTGTATGGGGAGGAAGAGAGTCATTTTTTGCCGCCGGTGGAACGCCTTTGCGAACTGGTGCGCAAAACAGATCTGGTGTTTCTGGGCTATCCCAACAATCCGACTGGACTTCGCATCTCCTTTGACGAGCTGAAACAGGTGGCCGAAGAGGCGATACGTTGCCAGACGGTACTGGTGGTGGATGAGGCATTTCTCGATTTCATTCCCGACGGGGAGCGCATGTCGTTGATTGGCCAAATCGAATCGTACCCTAGCGTGATCCTGCTCCGCTCTCTCACCAAATTCTATGCGTTGGCAGGGGTTCGTCTCGGCTATGCGGTGGCCAGTCCCAAGTGGGTCAAACGATTGGAACAACGTCAGGTTCCATGGAGCGTCAATACGGTCGCACAGGTGCTCGGCGAAGCGGCCCTTCAGGATCAGGAGTACGAACAGAGGGTTCGTGAATGGGTACAGCAGGCGCGGATGTCTTTGCGCATGCAGTTGAGCCGAATCCCGGGGTTGAAAGTGTACCCGAGCGAAACCAACTATCTCATGGTTCGTCTTGAACGGGAGGGAAAAACAGCGGCATGGTTGCAGGAACAACTGGGACGGCAGGGGATTCTGATTCGTAACTGTGCTGATTACCCCGGACTGGACGAGCGTTATTTCCGCGTGGCCGTGCGGACGGACGAAGAGCATGAACGGTTGGTGAAGGTCCTGAAACAATGTCTGGATCAGGATGAGGAGGCGGCTTCTTCGTGAGCGTGGTGATGGTGACCGGCGGAGTTCGTTCCGGCAAAAGCGCCTTCGCGGAAGAAATCTGCCGGTCTTGGGGAGGGCGTGTCCTCTACGTTGCCACGGGTGGGACTCCCCGGGATGAAGAGATGCGGGCGAGAGTGGAGCTTCACCGCCAACGTCGCCCGCACGATTGGGGATTGATCGAGGAGCCGCTGGAACCGCAAAAGTGGCTGTCCCATCCCGAACCCTACGACATCGTACTGATTGACTCCCTTTCCTCATGGGTGGCCAACCGGGTGATGGGTATCGACGAATCAGACCGGGAGAAATTTCGCCGATTGCCTGAAGAGCTGGAAACGGAATGGAACCGGTTCCTTCCCTGTTTTAGCCGACAAAAAACGGTGATCGTCACCGATGAAACGGGATTGGGCGGTGTGGCCCTGTCACCGATGGGGCGGTTGTTTCAGGAAGCGTTGGGGAGAGTCAACCAACTCACTGCCCGATTCGCCGATGAAGTGTGGATGGTGGTTTCGGGGATTCCCTGGAGGTTGAAAGGATGAGAGGATTTTGGTCCGCATTGGCCTTTTTGACGCGTATACCCATCCCCGCCCGTTTGCTTCATTCGGACGGATGGAGAAGCAGTCCAGTGTTCTATCCTGCGGTGGGCGGTGTGATCGGGTTGTGCCTCGCCGGGTTCAACTGGTTGACGGAGCCTTGGCTGCCTCCTTGGATTCGCACCGTACTGGTTGTGGGGGTGTGGGTGCGACTGACGGGAGGCCTTCATCTGGACGGATTGATGGATACGGCGGACGGGATGGGGGCCAACCGGGACCGTGAACAAACCTTGACCATCATGAAGGACAGCCGGGTCGGGGCGATGGGCGTTTTGGCCGCATTGTTTGTGATATTGGTGAAAATGGCTGCGGTGCATGATATGGGTCTTAGCGCCGCAGCTGCGCTGTTTTCCGCCCCCGTGGCCGGTAGGATGGCAATCCTGTCGGCCATATATTTCTGGCCGTATGTTCGGCAGGACGGGGTTGGTTCCCAGTTGAAAGCAGCGCTAACAGGGTGGCAGGTGGCCGGTGCGTATGCTTTCGGCATCATCCTGCTCGCGGTGGCAGACGGTTGGCTTGCCATGTTACCGTTGACCATCACCCTGGTGGTGACGGTGTGGATGGCCAGGCGAGTGATCCGCAGGATCGGTGGATTGACGGGTGACGTGTACGGCGCGATCGTGGAAGTAACGGAGGCGACGGTGTTGGTCGCATTTTGCGTGTGGAGGTGAGGGTGTGCGGCTGATCTGGGTGCGTCACGGAGAGACGGAGGGCAACCGGCAGGGACGGTATGTCGGCCATTGGGATGATCCAATCAATGAGCGGGGGAGACAACAGGCGCGTATGGTGGCGGAGCGACTTTCCCGGGAACGGGTGTCGGCGATCTACACCAGTGATTTGTGTCGCGCCAAAGAAACGGCATCCATAATTGCTGCTCATCATCCGTTGGTGCGGCTTACGATCACACCTTTGTTGCGTGAATGTGGCTTCGGAGAATGGGAAGGGCGAACGTACGACGAGATTGCGGCGAACGAAGAAATACATTTGCGGCGCTGGTATGATGATCCCTGGTGTGTGTCACCGCCCGGCGGAGAATGTTTGCAGGAGATGGAACAACGCATAAGCCGATGGTTGGAAGCAGTGGCCGTTTGCTACGGAAGTGGGGATACATTGGTGGCGGTTGCCCACGCAGGCCCGATTCGCCTGTTTCATGCCAAGTGGGTGAAACGGAATCCGCGTGCACTGTGGGATTTTTCCCTGCCGCACGGTGGAGTGTTGGCGGTTCGCCGAAGCAGAGACGGATGGGAGGAAGAGCCGTGGAACCCGTCATGATGCCATGTGTAGGGATTGCTTTTCGTTTCGGGATGCCATATTCCATTACAGATGTGTCTACCATTTACGTAAATATGGCGTGGAGGTAACGGGGGAATTCATAGTGTTGGATTTGAAACGGTCATGATTGTGCTGTACATCATTGCTAGTTCGATGGCGATGTGGTTGGGTGTTTGGATATTCAAAAATGTTCTTTTAGGAAACAGCCATTTTCAATGATCATTTGTCTCCCTTCACAAAAAACCATCTCCCCGTTGTCGTGGCAACCATGGTGGGCGTCAACGTTCGGGACGGTTCACTCCAATCGATCATGGGGAAGCTCAGTTCCTTCATCATGTAAGTATAGCAGGATTGTCGCACGTCGGCGGGGATACCTTTTCGCTTGATCAGTCGAACGGCCTCTTTGAACTCCCCCTGCTTTACTAACATGCGGAAATAGGGAGGGATCACTTCCTGCAGGGAGCGCTTGAACTGCAATTTGGAACGGTTTCCCCGTCCCCCGCCGGATTTCCAATATATCAGCCCCTCGTCGCTTTCGGTGTGGGCCGTTTATTTCGTTTACCCGAAAGTGGTTTCTGACTGCTCTTTTTGAAATACACATTTTCGTCCGGATTCATCGGTCATATGCTATGTGTCACTATCGCGTTCAAGGTCAAATACTCTTGTAATGAATCGATATTTCAGAAATAGACTCAGGAAGGGTTAACCGTCGTTCGTGTGGAATTATTGTGGAGGAGGAGTCTGAGGAGCGGGTCGCGTTCCTTTCTTCGTCATCTGGCGGAGAAAGGAGGTGATGCTTGTGGCGGAAACGATCTCTTTGCTATCGCTGGTCTTGCAGGTCATCGCAACGACCGTATTGGTGATACAAGTCATCGTTCACGTCGTGACATCACGAAAAAAGTGACCCGTGGGCCGGCAAGCTTCGGGGTCACTTTTTCGTGATCTGAGTTTGTTTGAACGCGGCCCTTACCAAGGGCTCCTCCTCTTCTTACTCATATTATACGCACATTTTGCCGAAAAAATCAAACTGATTTTGGGATGAGAAACGAACGGTAGGAGTGTATTAGCATCTTCTCAGATTCCCCCTTCGCCAGTCATTTCGATTGATCGAGACCGTGTGCGAAGGGGGGGCATCTTCTCAAAGGTTCGGTGAGGGTGCGACCTGCCGGATTTTTGCTTTCTCCGCGATTTTTTCAGCGTTCAGTCCGGCCATCGCATCGAAGAACCGCCATTTGAAACTGCCCGGTCCGTCTGCCGATTCTCCGCCGATCTCTCCGCCGATCTCTCCCGCGATCGTGTAGGCGGTGACGGCGGCGACAGCAGCGATCCAAGGATCGTCAGCCACCGGAGCAAAGCAACCGAGGACGGAGGCGCCCATACAGCCAGTTCCGGTAATGCATCCCATCATGTGATGCCCGTTGTCAACGCAAGCGGTTCGGGTACCGTCAGTGATGATGTCCGTTTTCCCCGTTACCACCACCACGGTGCTTAGTTGCCGGGCCAGTGTTTGTGCCGCCTGAATGGGATCAGCGGCCACTTCGCCCGCGTCCACACCGCGCACTTCGGCCCGCTCCCCCGCCAATGTGGCGATTTCCGCAGCATTTCCCTTGACGATGGTCACTTGAACCTCTTCTAGTATGCGCCGGACACTTTCCGTTCGAAAATGGGTCGCACCGGCGCCCACCGGGTCCAATACCACGGGGATGCCGCGACGGTTTGCTTGTTTCCCCGCCAACAGCATGGCCGCCACTTGAGACGACGTCAACATGCCGATGTTCAGCACCAAGGAGGACGCCAATCCTACCATTTCCTCCACTTCTTCCGGCGCATGCGCCATGACGGGAGCACCGCCGGTGTGCAGGGTGATATTGGCACAATCGTTAATCGTCACCGTATTGGTGATGTGATGAACCAACGGGCGCATTTCTCTCACGCGGTTCAACAGTTCTGCGAATGTGCGGATTTCCATAACAAATCCTCCTCATGATACAAAGTTGAAAAGGGTTTGCCGCACCCGGACTCACGGATGATGTCCTTTGAACCATTTGTGTGTCTTCTTCTTCACTTGACAATTGTAACATTTTCTGAGAAACTCACATCCGCATTTGGATGGAAAAACCATCCTTTCCCTTCTGTTCATCCGTTTCTCATTTTATTTTCATGTTTTCGTGTTTAACTGAAGGTCGGATCTTTACCCCGTTTCGTTTTTTTGAACTGTGCGTCCAAGATATGGAGTGGTGGTGAAACACTTTGCTACAATAGGCGTTAGGTATAGATGCTGGGGGTGTGTCCGGTCATTGTTGATACCTGTGGGAGGGCGTCCTCAACCCTAAGGCGACCTTTGAGTGAATCCAAACCAGGAGCAAGAGGGAAAAGGCCACCCGGACAAAGGGATTTGTCAGACACACCTCATAGGACACTAACCGCTTTGGACACAGTTTCGGGAAACGAAAGGGTGGTGCTGGGATCGGTTCTGGTATAACGTTGAAGCAACCAACGGAAACGCCATCAGCAAAGAAAACGAACATGGAGTTGAAACATCATGCCGGATATCATCATCGGTCTTATCTTGGGTATGGTGGAAGGGTTGACGGAGTTTGCACCCGTTTCTTCCACCGGTCACATGATTTTGGTCGGTCATCTGCTCGGATTTCAAGGTACCGATCGTGCTTCCACGTTTGAAGTGGTCGTTCAGCTCGGATCGATATTGGCTGTTGTGGTGGTCTTCTGGAAACGAATCCTCAATATCGTGGGATTGTACAAGTTACCAGAAGAAGGGACCGATGGGCAAAAGGGACATCTCAACGCTCTTCACATCTTGTGTGGGATGATTCCTGCCGTCGTGGTGGGTGGATTGTTCCATGATTATATTAAACACAAATTATTTACTGCCAATACCGTACTGATCGGTTTGGTTGCCGGCGGGGTGATCATGATCTTGGCAGAGGTGTTCCGCCGGGCGCGGCCCAAAGCCACCAGTCTGGACCAGGTAACATATGGACAAGCGTTTTCGGTCGGCCTGTTTCAATGCTTGGCCCTGTGGCCCGGATTTTCGCGGTCCGGTTCGACGATCTCGGGCGGATTGTTGGTGGGCATGAACCACAAAACCGCTTCGGAGTTCACGTTTATCCTCGCCGTGCCCATGATGGTGGCCGCTTCGGCCAAAGATTTGTATGAAAGCTGGGACAAACTGTCTATTCACGATCTTCCGCTGTTCATCACGGGATTTGTCACTGCGTTCGTGGTGGCGATGTTGGCGATCAAATACTTCCTCAAGCTGATCGACAAAGTCAAGCTTACCCCGTTTGCCCTCTACCGTTTCGCCGTTGCGGTAGTGTACGGTCTGCTTGTACTGTAATATCGAAAAACCTGTTGGATTTGTCCAACAGGTTTTCCTTTTTTCATCATGCCATCGTCTTCCTCTCTCATTTCCGATATGATAGAAACGAACCAAGAAAAATCCGGAGGTTAACATGCATTCAACGCAGATACGACAATGGACGGAAAACGGCGTTTCCTATCGCATCGGGGCAGATTATGTTTCCATTCGGATGGAGCGGGAGTGGAGCGTACTCAGCAATGCACCGGTCAACGGCGGTTGGCGCCAGACCAATCATCTGGTGAACCGTCACGTACCGCATGGATATTGTGAAGCCGACCCCATCCGTGAGACAAAAAAGTGGATGGCGGATCACGGATTTGATGCGGATCGGACTGTTGCCCTGTTGACAGCAGCATGGACGGACCGCGCTGCTGTGGTGAAGCGGTCGGAAACAGGGGTGACGGTGACGGCTGTGGTGACGGCGGGGGTGAGCAATGCAGCACGGGCGGGCAAACCGGGGCCTATTTATAGGGATGTGCCGTCGCCGGGAACGATTAATATCCTGCTGTTGGTGGACGGGCGGCTGACCGAAGCCGCCATGGTCAACACGGTGATCACGGCGACCGAAGCGAAATCGGCTGCATTGCAGGTACTGGGCGTAAAAGACCGGGACGGGGATCAGGCAACGGGAACAACCACCGACGTGGTGGCGGTGGCGGCTTCCCAACGTACCGTAGAAGGTGTGGTGCATCATTATGCAGGTTTGGCCACCCCTCTGGGACAAGCGGTGGGACAAGCGGTATACCGCGCGTTGACGGAGGCGTTGAGCGGATGATGACCGCATGGATGTTGCTGGCCGCGTACATATTGGATCGTTTGATCGGCGATCCCCGTTGGCTGCCGCATCCCGTCGTCGGAATGGGGAAAGTGATTGCGGCGACGGAAAAAAGGTTGCGACGCATCATGGGTAGATGGAAAGAGAGGGCAGCCCTTACACCGACGCGCGTTCGTTTGCTGGGGATCGTTTTGCCGGTCGTAGTGGCGGGGGGAGCGTTTGCCGTTACTTGGTTGCTGGTGATATTGGCAGAGGCTGTCCACCCATGGTTGGGGTGGGGACTGGAAACGGTACTTGTCGCCACCACCATCGCGACGAAAGGATTGGCGGACGCGGGCAAGGCGATCTGGTCACCGCTGGTCAAAGGGAATCTGGCAGAAGCGAGGCGCGCGTTGTCCATGGTGGTAGGCAGGGACATCGAGCGGTTGGATGAAGGGGAAATCGTGCGCGGGGGGGTGGAGACGATCGCCGAAAATATCGTGGACGCGGTAACCGCGCCGTTATTTTTTGCGGCGATCGGCGGTGCCCCGCTGGCGATGGCGTACCGGGCGGTCAACACGCTGGACGCCATGGTCGGGTATCGGGATGAGCGGTATCTGTATTTGGGATGGGCTTCCGCCCGGCTGGACGATGTCGTCAATTGGTTGCCAGCTCGTTTAACCGTATGGCCCATGTTGGCGGCTATGGTCTTTTTACGTTTGGATGGGCGTCATGCATGGCAAATAATAAGGAGAGACGCACATCGGCATCCCAGCCCCAACAGCGGTATTCCCGAGGCCGCGATGGCAGGCGGCTTGGGCATTCGGCTGGGTGGAACCAATTGGTACCGGGGTGTGCCTTCTCACCGGGGGTATTTGGGCGATCCCAAGGAGGCGTTGCATCCGCGTCATATTTGTGAATCCATCCGTGTATTGTATTGGACGACGGGGTTGTATGTCTGTATACTGGCAGTCGCCATCATCGGGATCGACGTTGCCGCCAGGTAAAACCCCATCGCCACAACCACATCATCAACAGAAGCGTAACTGTCGTGACCACGTAAAAAATGAAAATGATATGGTGCCCAAGAAGAATGCCGCGCAAATACGAGCCCAGCGGTGCGGCAATCAACACTGTTAGCCCCACGCGCCAAGTTACGGAAAGAAAACGGGTCTGTACATCCGAGCGGTATAGCCCCATCAACGGGGCGATTACCAGCCAAGCAAGCGCAAAAGGAAACGTGGTCCAAAGGATGGCACCAACATTCAAAGGCAGGTAATGACTGATTCGACCGATTACGGTGAACAGCACCAATACCAACAGATCACCGGCGATCATACTGATCATGGACGTGCTTCTTTGCATCGTATCCCTCCTTTTCCCCGTTTCAGTATAACCGAAAGATGGGGAATCTTGGACCGATGTGACCGAAAAAAAGGCGGCGGCCCGCGTGAACGCAAAATGTCGTCGCTACAAAACGCGAGCTTTCAACCAGCGAGGAGGGCCTGGATGTTTTGGAAACCGGTTGAACCGCTGTTAGAGCAAATTGAATTGGAGTACAACCCGGAAAATGAGCCCGTCACTGTCAAGTTTTTGCCGCCGCCGTTGAAGTTAATCGGCGTTGGTACGGATGCAGTGGTCGTACAACATCCGGAATATCGGGATATTGTGTTCAAGGTGTACACGAAGGAACGGGTGGACGCCAAAGAGGACGAATATCGGGCATATCAACGGCTGGCCGGTTCCCCTTACTTTGCCGTGTGTCACGGTGCGGGAGACCGCTATCTCGTTTTGAGCTACGAGGAAGGCATGACCTTGTACGATTGTCTAGTCCAGGGCGTTAACATCCCCGAAAATATCATCGACGAAGTGGAAAAAGCCCGTCAGTATGCACGGAGTGTCGGCTTGAATCCGCGTGATATTCATCTGAAAAACGTGCTGTTGCAAGATGGTCATGCCAAACTTATCGACGTGTCTGAATATGTGAAACCGGGCAATGACGGACGTTGGGATCACCTCGTTCAAGCCTATCATTTGTACTATCCGTATATCGCAGGGAAGAAGATCCCGATTTGGATGATGGAAATGGTAAAGCGAGCCTACTATGCACAAAAAGCGGCCGGGAATTTCTCCGTGCAAGAATTTGGACGTCAATTGTTGAACGCACTCTTGAAAAAATGGATGAAAAATTAAAGGAACGATCTGATGAACGGCGGAGGGCGTCTACCATGTGTATGTCCGGTAGACGCCCATGAAGCTTTGTCAAGCAGACCCGATAGGTCTGCTTGATGTTTGTTATTGATGGGATTGATATTGTCCTGGACGTTGCAGGGTGTGTCTGATCCAGATCATCCGCATTGATCCCCATATATATCATAAAATTAATTTTATTTTGAATAATGTTCTGGTTATTTAAGCCAGTGGTGATCAGGATTTTGTCGTTAAAAATTGTTTTCCGTAATCTCCATGATCATGAATAGCAGGATGTTCGGTTTGGATGGTCGAATGTTGAATCCCATATTTTTCTTTGAGGATATGATTGATTTCCTGGATCACCTCAAACGGTTGAACATCTTCGTGTATGAAAACATGCGCCGTTAAAGAGTAATGGTCAGTGGAAACAGCCCACAAATGCAATTCATGGACATCCTTTACCCCTTCCACCTTGCTGATTTCTTCGCGGATGGAATCAAGATCAAATTTGTCAGGCACAGCTTCCATCAAAATCAGAAAGGATTCTCGGATAATCTTTGCCCCCCCGTAGAAAATGATCCCACCAATGATCATACTGATCAATGGATCAAAAATGGAATAACCTGTAAGGTAAATTAGAAAGGAAGAAACAATAATCCCGACGGAACTGAGCAAATCTCCGATAAAGTGCCAGAGTGCACTTTGAATGTTCAAATTTTCTTCTTCCTTTGAGCTTCGACTGAGAATGGTGGTGAGAACAATGTTGACAATCAACCCCACTATAGCGATCATCAACATCAATTGCATGTGAATGTCTCGCGGCTGAATCAATCGGTGTATACCCTCAATGAATATGCCAATGGCAATTACGACGAGTGCCAGCCCATTTAGGAATGAAGCAATGATCTCAAAACGAAGGAAACCGAATGTGTATTTCCGATTTGGGTTTCGTGTTGCCAGATAACTGGCAGTTAAGCTCAATCCCAGAGCGAAAACATCCGAAATCATGTGAGCCGAATCGGACAATAGAGCGAGAGAATTGGATAACCAGCCACCTACAATTTCTACGACTGTAAAAACTAGAGTCAGCAATAGGGTAATCCATAATGTTTTCTTTGATGATTGCTGTTCTTTTACGTGATTCAGGTGATGGTAATCATATGTTTTCACATTATTTCCCTGCCTTAATTAGAATAATTATTATTAAGTAGCTGTTATAATCGTACACTTCTTTTTCACAAATATCAAGTGAACGTTGTATGGATCATACAAATGATTTTCATTTGCGGATTTGTTTGGTAGGCATAGCAGCTTCGTGGGAATAAACACACTTCTCCAAAGGAAGTCATTGCTTGGATTCGGTTTGGTGAGATTCCGACATGATCCTAGGGGTATTTTATGCGAACAGGAATAGGGAAATGGAAAAAAGGGAATCGAAATGGGGGATAACTTTACCGTAGGTTATCAGTCAACCTTTACCTCTTTTACCGGTTTCGATTGGCTACAGCATCCATAACAACTTACCTTTTACAATCTACTTCACTTTCCGATGATATTTTTGCTATGATAAAAAAGTACGGCACATTCGCGATGGAGGAGTGGAAGAAGCGATGGCGGGTTTGTTCGATCCTATTACGTTACGGGGGATGACGGTTAAAAACCGCATCATGATGTCTCCGATGTGTCAGTACAGCGTGGACACTTTGGACGGTCATCCCAACGACTGGCATTACGTTCATTATGTTTCCCGGGCTGTCGGCGGAACGGGCCTGATCATGATCGAAATGACGGACGTACATCCGGACGGTCGCATCACTGACAGGGATCTGGGAATTTGGTCGGATGAACATATTCCGTCGTTCCGGCGCATTGTGGAAGCGTGTCACCAATATGGAGCCAAAGTAGGTATCCAAATCGCACACGCAGGTCGAAAAGCGGAGTCGGAAAGCCTTCGTCCCCAGGCGCCGTCGGCCATTCCGTTTTCGGAGCGGTTTCGTGTACCGCATGAGTTGACCACCGACGAAGTCAAGGAGTTGGTAGAGGCGTTTGGAAAGGCCGCAGAACGGGCAGTGGCCGCCGGATTCGATACGATCGAATTGCACGGTGCTCATGGGTATTTGATCCATCAATTCCTGTCCAAGCTTTCCAACCGTCGTACGGATGAATACGGAGAACCGGAACGGTTTGCCGCCGAGGTGATTCAGACGGTTCGCCGACGGATTCCTGACGATATGCCGCTTTTGATGAGGCTGTCGGCTGTGGAATATACGGAAGGCGGGTACACTTTGGAAGATACGATCGAGCGTTGCCGTCTGTTCCATGAACTGGGGGTGGATGCGTTCGACGTAAGCAGTGGCGGTGAAAGCCCTGTGGCCCCGCCGATCAAGACGGGTGTACCGGGTTACCAGGTACCGTTTGCCGCCGCCATTCGGGAAGCGGTGGGGGTGCCGGTGATCGCTGTTGGCGGTTTGGATGATCCGAAAGTGGCGGAAATGGTGTTGCAAAATGGGCAAGCCGATATGGTGGCTGTTGGAAGGGCCATGCTGCGCGATCCCTATTGGGCCAATAACGCAGCGTTGGCGTTGGGACGGTCTCACGTGTTGCCTCAGCAGTATGCGCGGGCGTTTTAAGGAGTGAGGTGAATCGGGAAACACCCTCCTCTTCATAAACAGGGTGCTGGAGGAAAAACGGGCATTGACCCCTGCATGAACTTTATCAATCATTTGTAGCCGGGCAAACCCTAACAAGGGGGAACCCGGCTTTTTCTATGCAATCTTCCTTTTTCAGGTTGTTGACAAAGTCACGCGAGTTCCGATTTCCCGTCTTCGCTGCATACTCGACGGGAAATCGCGTACCCGGAATTGCGCTACTCCAACCACTTTGTCAGGCAGTCTCTTTTCTTTTTTTCTCCCCCGCTGAATAAGGTGGTAGGTAGCAGGGAGAAAGAACGGAGGGGGAGAGACATGTCTTTGATGGAACGGGTGGAAGCGACAATCGACCGTTTGCGTGAAACCTTGCTACGGTGTCAGGAAGCCGACGGCCGGTGGATTTTTTGTTTTGAAAGCGGCGTTATGACGGATGCCTATATGATCTTGCTGATGAAGTTGTTGGAAGTGCGGGATAAACGGTTGGAAGAGGGATTGGTGGAGCGGATTCTGGCCAGACAGGACAAAGACGGGATTTGGCGGGTGTACGAAGATGAGACCGAAGGAAATTTGTCTGCGACGGTGGATGCCAGTGTGGCCCTGATGTATGCTGGCGCCTGGCAAAAGAGGAGCTGGGACGCGAGACGGGTACGCGAATACGTCCTGCACCGAGGCGGCTTACGACAAGTGGGTTCACTTACCCAAGTAGTCCTGTCACTATTGGGGCATCTCCCTTGGGACCGGTATCCCAGGGTACCGATAAAGTTTTTACTGCTGCCCCTGTGGTTTCCCGTCAATCTGTTTGATTTGGTCGGATTTACCCGCGTTCATGTGGTGCCCATACTGGCGGCGGCGGATCGGAAGTATGTGGCCTGGCTTCCGGAACGGCCCGATCTGTCCGGTTGGGAAGGGATGAAACCGGATGATCTCCCGTCCATCCTGTCGGATTCGCCATTGAACGAGTGGGTAAACGGCGCTTTCGCATCGTATCCCGCCGGAGCATTCGGAACATTGTCCAGACGCGAGGAAGCGTTGAAATGGGCGGAGGCGTTCATGCTTGGATGGTTGGAACCCGACGGCACGCTGTATAGTTACTTTACCTCGACGTTTTTGATGGTGTTTGCTTTGTTGGCGCTGGGTTATCCCAAGGATCATCCGGTCTTGGTGCGGGCGATGCAGGGATTGCGAGCGTTTGTCTGTCCGTTGGATGAGGGTCTTCATCTGCAGGAAACCACTTCCATTGTATGGGATACATCCCTGATCACGTATGCATTATTGAAAAGTGGCTTGAAGCCGGATCATCCTGCCATCGAGCGGAGTCTCCGTTATCTGTTGTCCCGTCAACAGACGAAACGATCGGACTGGGAGCTGAAAAATCCGGGTGTGCCTGCGGGAGGATGGGGTTTTTCCGATATCAACACCCTGAATCCGGATATGGACGACACATCGGTTTGTTTGCGTGCATTGACGCCAGCCGCATGTCAACTGGGAGGAGAATACCGGTCAGCGTGGGAGCGCGGCATGACCTGGATGATTTCCATGCAGAACCAGGACGGCGGCTGGGCGGCATTTGAAAAAAATACGGACAAGAAATGGCCGCGTTGGTTGCTGCCGTTTCACGACTCCCGCACGGTGTGGACCGACCCGTCCACGGCCGACCTGACCGGCCGAACACTGGAGTGTGTGTGCCGGTATACTGGGTTGGATCGCCGTCATCCGGTGATCAGAAGAGCCGTCACATGGTTGACGGAACATCAGCAGTGGGACGGATCGTGGTTCGGCCGTTGGGGGATCGCGTACGTGTACGGAACGTGGGCGGCATTGACCGGTTTGGCCGCAGCGGGTTGGGATTTGCGTCACCCGACTGTACAACGGGGCGTTCGTTGGCTGTTACGCGTGCAACGCCCGGACGGCGGCTGGGGGGAATCTTGTCGGAGCGATCAGGAGCGGCGATATGTACCGCTTTCCTTCAGTACTCCTTCCCAGACGGCGTGGGCCCTTGATGCACTAATAGCTGTACATGATCGACCGACGCCGGAGATCAAGGCGGGTGTCCGTTGTCTTCTGGAACTGCTGGAAAAGAAAGATCCCCGCGTCTTCCGATATCCTACAGGTGCTGGCTTGGCTGGGCAATTTTACATTCATTATCACAGTTATGGCTACATATGGCCGCTTTTGGTCTTGTCCCACTACCGAAACAAATACGGTCATGCCGACAAATAACGACAGGATTATTCCGTACAAGATCGAAATGTGAAGGTGTCATGCCTGATGGATGTACCAAGCATGGCCTGGAGCGTGTCTGGTCATCCGTGAGGGAGCAAATGCTTTCCCAGGTGTCGACTACAAGTCCTGCCGAGCGAAGACCCGGAAAAGCAGGAATGAAATCCCTGGCAACTTCCTCTAGGCGAAGCGAATTTTGCCCACGGCCTGCGCTCCGGGTCTTAAGCGGCCATGCCCTACTTCCCTGAGGGTGCAGGCAGTGCGAACCGGGAAAGCAATTGGACAGTATTCACCAGATACGCCTTAGTTTAGACATTTGCGCAAGAAGCAGAGGGGGGAAACGTCTATGCCTCAAATCGGACTTCAACTGTACACCTTGCGGCGGGAAATGGGACAGGATATGGCGACCGTGCTGCACACCATTGCCCGGATGGGTTACCGCGGGGTGGAATTTGCCGGATTTTACGGAAAATGCGCAGAGGAGATCCGGCAGTTGCTGCAGGAGACCGGATTGCATCCGATCGCCAGTCATGTGGGATTGCAGGAGCTGAAAACATCTCTCCCGGACGTGATTTCCTTTCATCAGACCATCGAATGCGACACGCTGATTTGCCCGTGGGTGGAGCCGGGGCGGTTCACCCAAATGGATGAGGTGCAAGCGTTGGTTCGCGATCTGATTGACATTGCCCGTGTATGTCGGGTGCACGGTTTGCGGTTTGGTTATCATCACCACGACTTTGAACTGGAACAGCGGGTGCAAGGCAGACCGGTCGGAGGCAGGGGTGAAGGTTGAACTGGATGTTTATTGGTTGAAAAAAGCGGGAATTTCGGAAGTCGAGTATATCCATCGCTATGCCGGTCGCGTACCGTTCATACATCTGAAAGATATGGAGGATGCACCTGATCGCTTTTTCGCCGCCGTCGGTTCCGGCCTACTCGATGTGGGGGCGGTGATGTCGGCCGGGACGGAAGCGGGGACAGAATGGTTTATCGTGGAACAGGATGCGTGCAGGGAAGGAGTTTCCCCAATGGAGGAAGTGAAACGGAGTGCGGCTTATCTCAAAGCCGGAGGATGGCTGGTATGAAGGTGCGATTGCGTCCGTCCACGGACGCAGATTTCGAATTTGTGTTTGCGCTGAACAAAACTAACATGCGTCGGTACGTGGAGCGTTTGCGCGGATGGGATGATGCCGCCGAACGGGCGGACATGAAACGGAAATTCCAACCCGGAGTGGATCAGATCATCGAGGTGGACGGACATCCTGCCGGTGTTTTCGCTGTGGATCGTCGGGAGGATGAGTGGGATCTGCGTCATATCGAGCTGTTGCCCATCTTCCAAAACCGCGGGATCGGCACGACACTGATCCGGCAGTTGCTGGAGGAAGCGTACCAGCAGGGGGCGGCTGTCACACTGCAGGTGCTCAAAATGAACCCCGCCCGACGTTTGTACGAGCGACTGGGGTTTTACATTGTGGGGGAAACGGAGATCAAATATCGGATGAAAGCAAAGGAGGAGAGAAACATGCGAATCGCCCTGTTTTCCGACATTCACGGAAACGTAACGGCCCTGAAGGCGGTGTTACGGGAAATCCGTGAGCGGGGACCGTTTGATGCCGTGGTGTGTGCGGGAGATATCGTCTTTCTGGGTCCTTCCCCGGAGGAAGTAGTGGATCTCTTACGGGCGGAAGGCGTCGCGATGGTGCGCGGCAATTGCGATGATATGGTGACAGGACAACTGCCGATCGAAACGGAAGCCGCTTCCGATCCGGTACGGATGGAACGGTTTCGTGCCCATCTGGAGTGGAATCGAAGACGGTTGGGTGAAGAACGGCTGGACTTCCTCCGCTCGTTGCCGGTGACGCTGACATTTGATCCCGCTCCCGGTCAAGCCTTGTTGGTATGCCACGCTTCCCCGGTATCCACGCACCGACCGTTACCCCGGCCGGATCTGTTGAGAACGGAAGGTGAAAAATATTACGGTGAAACGGAAGCACGCGTCATCGCTGCCGGTCATTGGCATCAGCCTTCCGTAACGTTGTTGGGAGATCGGATCGTGTTGAACGTTTCTTCTGTTTCCATCCCCGGGGACGGACGGCCGATCGCCTGTTACACGGTCGCCGAGTGGCAGGACGGTATATGGAGCTTTGAGCAATATCGGGTTGACTATGACCTTGCACCGGAAATCCACCGGATCCGGGAACGAAACATGCCCCAGCCACCGTGGCCGAAGCTGGAGGAATGATAGATGAGCGGAAATCATCTGGGTTGTGGTGCAAGAGTCATCATGGGAGCGGTAAAAAGGAGGGCTGTGGGATCGATCGCTTCACACCGCACAAGGGATGGGCACATCTCGTTCGGTGATGAATACAACGATCAATCCACAGCTCCTCGAGCGGGGAGGTGAAGGGGACAATGGAAGCGGAATCATTGTCCTTACTTCTATTATTCCTGGGATTTTCTCTGTTGAAAATACAGAAAAATATTCCATCCAGAAATTGATACAGATGGAGGCATTGGGGTGTCCGAAAGTGAAGCGGGTGTTTTTTGCCTGCTCCTGCGGTATAGTAAGTGGTGAATCCAGATCAAATCGTTTGATTTACCAGACAAGACCTTTGTAAAGGAGCGGTTGTGATGCATCAAAACCCGAGTGATGCCGAGCGGCGCGAAATTTTGTCATCGGCCCGAAACATCGCCGTCGTCGGATTGTCCGACAACCCGGAGCGAACCAGCTATATGATCGCCAAAGCCATGCAGGATGCCGGTTATCGGATTTTTCCCGTCAATCCCAATCTGTCCGGTCCGGTGTTGGGAGAAAAGCCGTATGCTTCGCTGTTGGAGATCAACGAACCGATCGATATCGTCGATGTGTTCCGCCGCAGTGAGCATGTGATGCCGGTTGCCGAGGAAGCGGTGAAAGCGGGGGCTAAAGTGCTGTGGTTGCAACAGGGAGTTGTGAATGAGGAAGCGGCCGATTATGCCAAAAAACACGGCATGACCGTCGTGATGGACCGTTGCATCAAGGTGGATCATGCCTTGTTGGTGCGTTGACGCACAGGAGGCACACTCAGATCCCAATCACAAGCTCCTTGATTTTTCCCTGATCAAATTGGGTGACCTATGGTTGCAACACGTCGTGGCCCGCTTCATAATAAAGTTAAGGAATGGTTAACAGTCAGCACATCAACGAACACCGAAGAGGTGATTCAGGTGGAAACAATGAAGTTGTCCACGCTGGTACTGACTGTTTCACCCGATCTGTACGATCTGTTGAAGGAAGAGGAGCTGAACTCCCACATCGTTATCCGGGGAGACGTGTCTTCCATCGGCCCGGAGGACCTGAATGAAATCATCGCTCGCACGATCGAGTATCACCATAGCGCCCCTTATCACTAAGGGGCGCGTTGTTGTGTTCATTCGTATTTCTTTTGCATCTCCTGCTGTTTCTGTTCGATAAATGCCTGCAGCTTGTCTCTTTTCTCGGTCAAGATTTGGTCCAGCTCATCATACCGCTGTTGTCGGTAGGCTTCCAACGCATTGTATCGATCGCTGATTTTGCTGCTCAGGTCGGAATACTGACCGTCCTGCAGTTTGTTTTTGCGATCCAGAAATGACAGTGCGCTTTCAAGATGCTGTCGCTCTGTCTGCAGTTTGTTGGCGAACTGACTGCCGGAAAAACCGGCAATCAACTGCAGCCGTTGCCATTTGGCATTGTATTGATTGTTGACATCAATCCAGTTGGTGTTGCCCCAGTTGGTCCAGGCCAACCACATTTGGGTGTATTGCTGTTCCAGATACATCTCCAGCTCCTGTTGATCCTGGGCTGTCGAAAATTCCCCGCCACCGGCGTCGGCCACCGCCTGCAACGCTTTTTGCCCGGCATTGTCCACATCAAATCCGATAATGTTGACCACTGCATGGATGTTGGATTGATGCAAAGACTGTGCCGCAGCCACCGGATCGCCGCCACAGGTTTCGATGCCGTCGCTGACGATGTAGACGATATTCTCCGTGTTGGGGCCGTTGTTTGCGACCAAGTCCGATTGGGCATCACGGATGGCCTTGGCGAGCGGTGTCCATCCCGCCGGACGGAAACGTCCCAGCGCTTGTTGGAATCGGGTGGCATCATAGGCACCGGAGGGATACACCACTTCGCTGCTCTTGCAGGACATCGCTTTGTCCTTGGCTTGGTTGGTCCCTTTGTGGCCATAGACCCGCAGGGAAACGGTGGTCCCGTCCGGAAGTTGGGAGGCAAACCGCCCGATCGCCTCTTTGGCCTGTTCCATTTTGGTTTTCCCGTCGATTTTCCCGGCCATGCTGCCGCTCGCGTCCAGTAGGATGGCGACATTCAGCTTTTTGGCGTCCGGGGCGTGAACGCGCAAGTCATCCGGTGTTTTGTTGCGGATTTCGAAGGAAGTGTCGAAGTGGTCCAGCTTGTCCACGATCGGTTTGTAATTCTCAGCCAAATAATAGATCAGCTGGTTGTACAATTGATCGGTGGAAAGGCCGTTCGGCAATTTGGCCAATTCACTTTGCAGGGCCGCCGCGTCATAGTCGTAACCCGCATATTTGCCCGGCCCTTCCTTGACCATTCCTTCCGGCGTTGTGGCTGCGCGGAAATCTTCGGGCTTGATTTTTTGCCAAGGTTTCAGCGGTTCTGTTTTTTTGGATTGAGGTTTTGTCTGTTCAGGTTTGGTTGTCTGTGCCGCTTGTATCAACAAAGAGCATCCCGAAAGCAACAAAATGGAAAAAATAATGACAAGGGACAACCACTTCTTCACATGATCACCTCGGATGGGTTGAGTTGACAAGTTTCATGGTACAACACGGTGAAATGAAAATCACTACGAAAAATGTTTTAAATGTAAGAGGTCATCAAAACGGAAACGAATGCTGCCGATCGGCGGGAACCGACTTCGCCGAGCGCAACAACCGGGGCAGGCGGATGCTCATGATCATAGCGTAAAGGATCAATCCGGCACCGGAGACGATAAACACCTGGCTCACTCCGATCCACTCGGCCAGCCAAGCGCCGACCATCGGGGCGATCAGGATGGCGGCGTTTTGTACGGCGGTGACAACACTGCTCACCCGTCCCATCAAGTGTTCCGGGGTTTCGGTCTGCAACAGGGTACTGAAGGAAACCGTGGAAAATGGGTTAGCAAAACCGACGATGCCCCACACACAGGCATACAGAACCAAATCCCGCGGCATCCATCCCAAACTTCCCAGTCCGTTGATCATTGTCAACAGCCCGAACACCACATGGGAACCCAGGATCAATCCCAACGGGTGCGGGGCTTTTCGCCATGCTCCCACCACGATCGAACCGATCACGTTGCCGCAACCGACCACGGCCACCAGCGTACCGTAGGCGGTGGAAGGCATTCCCATCAAGCGGGTCCAAACGGAACCCAAGCCCTCGATCAAAAAGATCATCCACATGGCGATGGAGGAACAAATCAGCCCGAACAGGAGAACAGGCCGTGCTCCGATGTGACCGACTCCCTCTCGAAATTCCAACCAAAAGGGTTGTGTTTTCCTTCTGATAGTACCGATCTTGTTTTCGGTAAAAATATCAAGGAACAAGCGGATAATACGAAACCGACCGCTTCCACCAAAAAGGCCGTTTGTGGGGATGTCACCGTCAAAAGTGCCGCTCCCAGTGAGGGGCCGAGCACTTTGGTGGCGGTCAGCACCGTCTGACTGAGTGCGTTGGCTTGTTTCAGCAGATCTGCCGGAACGGTGCTGCGGATCATCCCTTGCCGTACGGGATCGAACATCGCGCCGCATGTACCCTTCAAAAAGACAAGCAACAGGAGCAAGTAGAAGTTGTCCACCCAATACAGTCCCAATACGAGCAACACCCGGGCGATGTCACAGCCGATCATGATCGTCTTGCGCGGATAGCGATCACTCCAAACCGCCAGGAGCGGACCGCACACGATCCACGGCAACCCGAAGACGACGAGAAATATCCCCATTTCACCCGGACCCATTTTCCACTGAAACACCAAAATGGCGTTTAATGCGATGAAATCCAGCCAATTGCCCAAATCGGAAAAAATTTGACCGGTGATCAACAGACGAAACGGACGGACTTTTAGTGGCAAGAACAGATGGACTTTCATCGTAAGCTCCTTTATCATCAAAAATGAGATCACCCTGTTTTCCTATCCCATTGTATCAATTTTGGAGCATTATATTAGCAATATTTTAAAAATAACATTTCAGATCAGTCCTGACTCTGGCTTGCGCGCTGGTGCCATGGTTGGGGATGAACCTTCTGGTGATGGATTCCGCTGTCTGTTGTCACCCCAAACATGTTATACTTAACGTGAAGCCAACGATATGGATGATTCTTCAAGGGGGTACTCGCAACAGCATGCCTGCCGAGCAGACCAAAGAGTTGTGTGTGTTGACTCGCGAAAAACTGAAAGAAGCCAAGACGATGTTGGAGTCCTTTCTGAACTACACCAGTGTTCCGCAGCTATTGGAAGAGACCGATGACCGAGAGGGGATGGAGGAATATTACCGGGAATTTCTGAGTGATCTCCGGCACCTGAGCGTAGCCTGCGAAATCGGTTATGAGAAGGTCAGCCTCGTTCTCCGTCGTGCCAAGTTTAATCAGGATTTCGCGGAAAAAGTCCTCAGCGAAATTGTGCACACATGTGTGTACAATTTCTACTATCCCCGGAACGAGGTGTACGAAGAGGACGGACGGTACTGCTACACCAGCATGGACGCGATTTCGTTTCGCAGGAAACCGGCGGAGTCGCTTAGGCAGCTCGTGCTGACACTATCCAAAATCTTTGAGCAGCTTCGTGATGAACTGGAATATTACGAGACGGACTACATCACGCGGGTGCGGATGCAGAAGCACATCACCAACGTATCATCCGCAACGTAAATCATATGGGAAAAAATGAGCGGGAGAGAAAAATCCCGCTTTTTTTCGTGAAAAATTTGTCGAAAAACCGTGACAAGATTTGTCGAATACGATACAATCAAAGCGTTATTTCCGTGGCACGGTTGTGATCGGTATAGGTGTGAAATACTTCGGATCGAGCAGAAAAAGGGAAGAGGAGGAATCTTTGATGGCAGGCTCCGGCACGGCTCTGGGGTCCGATTGGTCTTTTCAGCCTTCGGACAAGCTCTGGCTCTGGGGTCCGATTGGTCTTTTCAGCCTTCGGACAAGCTCTTGAGTTCCCTTGATTACCGTCGTTCCCGCGCGCGTTTGTTGCGTCGCATCGCATCGGATCCGCAAGCCTCTCACTATCTGGAATTGGCTTGGTTGGAATATCGGAAGCGCCACTATGAAGCGGCGAAAGAGACGGTGGAAAAAGCGCTTCAACAGATGCCGCAATCAGCCGAAGCACATTTGCTTCTCGCCATGATTTTTGAACGGTTGGAGAAAATGGAAGAAGCCGGAGAGATGTACCGCAAACTCCTGCGGGAACATCCCGATTTCAGCCCCGCTTACCGCGAGTACGCCCGGTATCTGCTCGCAACGGAAGGTACGATGCAAGCTGCCGAATCGCATTTGTTACGCGGTTTGGAGTTGAATCCGCGAGACGGCCTGGGACACGCCCTGTTGGCGGAGGTGTATGCCGGGACAGGTCGGCGGCGGCAGGCATTGTTGCATTTGGAAATTGCCAACTGGTATCACGAAGGGGACACGCTTTTGCACCAGCGTTGTGCCAAAGTGTTGATGCAAGTGGGGGAATTTCATCAAGCCGTAGAACACCTTCGGTTGGCAGTCGAAGCCGACCCGAGAAACAAAGAGATCCGTTCCCTGTTTCGCGTTGTGAAACGTTCGCAGGAAAAGAAACGTGCATTTTTGTTCCCGGTGTTCCCGTTCTTTCGTAAAAGGCTTCGCTCTTAGACGAATATCCTTTTCATCAAGAAAAATTCAAGCAAATATCGACAAAATTCGGGAATAATGGTACAATGTCCAACGAAGGTGAACGATGTTCATCTTCCTTGCTCAATCGTGCCGGTCATCGGTGCAACGATCCCATGACACCCACGCATGGGATCAGGCTGGCAACAGCCCGTAGCTTTAAGCTACCACGCTTCTTAACTCCTAATCTTGACCCTCTTTCATGTGGCCAGGAATCTCCTGGTCTTTTTCTTTGTGAGTGGGGGTATTGACCGATCCGACAAATTCAGGTATCCTATAACCGATATTGAGAATCAATATCAATTAAGAGTTTGATCCTTCCCTTTTGATGGAATGTGCATGGAACCCCTTTTGCCTGCCCGTCCGGCGGGCTTTTCTTTTTTATCCGTTGCAGAAGGTCGGTTGACGAGGTATCTTCAGCGGGTTAAGCTGAGAGAAAACCAAGTGCACCCTACGGGCACGGGTGAGGTGAAGGGAATGGTGCCTTCGGGCGAGTGGTCCGCCATATGCGGTCGTGTGGTGTTGGCGGATGGAATATTGGATGACGGAATGGTGGTCTTTCAAGGGGAACGAATTCTGTATGTAGGCCCGTACTTGGAGGAGTATGGGAAACGAGGACTTGTGCAAAAAACGACCGGGTTTATCTGGCCTGGCTTGATCGATGTACATGTTCACGGTGCGGGTGGGGCGGATGTGATGGACGGAACGCCGTCATCACTTCGCACCATGGCGAAAACATTGGCACGTCACGGGGTTACCGGCTTTTTGGCTACGACCATGACGATGGATCGCCCACGTCTGGAGAGGGCGTTGGCCAATGTTGCCGCAGAAGCTCCACGAATGCGAGAAGGGGCGGAAATATTGGGTGTCCATCTGGAAGGACCGTGGATTTGTCCGCGTCATCGTGGCGCGCAAAACCCGGCGTATATCTCAGATCCCCGACCGGAGGATGCTGAATGGGCGTGGAATGCCTCTGACGGATGGCTACGATGGGTGACACTGGCCCCGGAACGGCCGGGAGCGCTGGAGTTGATTCAGCTTTTTGCCGACCGCGGTGTGGTGGTTTCCGCCGGTCACACAGGTGCGACATATGAGGAAATGCAGGATGCCATCACTGCCGGGGTGACACACGCCACACACTGTTTCAATGCCATGACCGGTCTTCACCACCGTCAACCGGGGGCAGTCGGGGCGGTGTTGACGGATGATCGCTTGACAACGGAAGTGATCGCTGACGGTTTTCATGTTCATCCCGCAGTGATTCGCTTGTTGGCCAAGGTGAAGGATAAGGACCGTCTATTGCTTATCTCCGACGGTATCCGTGCCGTGGGGCTCCCGGATGGCAGATATGAGCTGGGCGGTTTGACCGTGTATGCCAAAGAAGGGAAAGCGACACTGGAGGACGGCGGATTGGCTGGAAGTTTGCTGACGATGGACGCAGCGGTTCGCAATATAGCACGTTACGCCCATATCCCCCTATGGAAAGCAGTCCGGATGGCATCCCTCGTACCGGCGAAAAAACTGGGATTGGATGATCGGATGGGCAGTCTGGAAATCGGGAAATGGGCCAATATCGTGATGACGGACGAAAATTGCCGGGTTCTTCGCGTATGGGTGAAGGGGCGCCTGATCGCAGAAGCGGAGGAAAGGGAGTGAAACAAAGCACCATGGGTTTTCATCCGCTGTATCTTACTTTTTTCTCACACTATTACGCCGAAGAGTATTGGGAGGCGCACGAAGTGCTGGAGGAGCTGTGGCAAACCCAGCGGCACAACGACTTTTATCATGGACTGATTCAAGTGGCTGCGGTGATGCACCAGCTGAAACGGGGAAAAATCCGCGGCGCCCGCAAGCTGGCCCGCTCCGCGATCGGGTATTTGTCGACGTTTGCCCCTGAGAAGGACGGTGTCAATGTGAGCCGTGTGCTGGAGTGGTTGCAGCAGTGTCTGTCTACGCTTCCCGAAGAACCGTCGGTCCTCGACCCTCAGGAAGTGGAGGCGCTGGGTCTGGGTGTCTGTCCCCTGCCCGCCCTTCACCAGCAGAACCGAAATGAATCGAAAGATGAAAGCGACACAAACGCTTAAGAGCTAGATCTGTTATACGACCGGTGTGTTTCCATCGCCGCCGACTGGAGTAGGAAACTATTTCGGATAGGAGTATCCGGTCGTTCATAGATCCGAGGGAAAGGTGACCACTTACTGGCTAGCGACCTTTAAGTTCATTGAACAGGTGCGAGAGGAAAAAACTCAACCCAGATGCGTCCTAGTCAATCAGCAGAAAAAGTCCCCCATGTTTTGGGCGGACTTTTTTTTTGAAAGACAAGATAACGGTATGCACCATCCGGCCGGGTTCTCAATAAGTTAGAGATAGAATGAGGCAAAGGAGAGAGAACGATGAAAGGGCGCCGATGGACGGAAGAAGAAGATCGTTTGCTGGTAGACACGGTCCTCCGTTGTATCCGGGAAGGAGGATCACAATTGAACGCGTTCGCTGAAGTTGGCGGAAAGTTGGGTCGTACCCCCGGTGCCTGCGGTTTTCGGTGGAACGCGGTATTGAGAAGAAAAGAAGTGGCCGCTTTTCAGGAAGCCAAGCGGCAGCGTGTGGCCAAACAATTGAAGAAACGACAAGCCGAGGAGCCGTTCCGCTTTCAGGACATCCTTTTGTTTCTCCAAAAACATGAGGAAGAGTGGAAACGGACTCGTATGCGTGTAGAAGAGCTGGAACGCAAGAGAAAAGAACAAGAGCAGGAGCTGGCCCGACTGATGGCGGAGCGTGAACAATTCACTCAACCCGTTTTTAGCGGGGATTCGATGAACCGGTTGCTGAAGCAATATCAACAACTGCTGAAAATGTTGCGCCCGTTGGACCCGCACGGATCGGAAACGGGAGAACGGTCGACGGTACCTGCCAAACCGACGGAAGCCAATTCTTTATTGGATAAGACGAGCGTGGATACGAACAGCGACTCCCAGTCATAAACTGAGATAGAGAGCAGCCGAGAAAGAGGTGCAGTCGTTGTCCCGCTCGTGGAGTGAAGAAGAGGACCGAATGTTAATCCATTGGGTGACTTTGTGTCAAAAGGTGGGATTGACCAGAAAAAAGGTCTTTGAAAAAGCTGCCGAAAAAATCGGGAAAACGCCGAACGCTTGTTATGAACGATGGAAGCAGATTCAAAGCACCCACCAGGAGATGTCATGGATCTCGTCAAAAAAAATTCGAAACCAATGGGAACGGGAGCAAAAGCAACTGAAAGAACGGATCGATAAGTTGGAAAAAGTGATCGAATCCCAACAGAAACAATACGAAACATTGTTAAAAGAAAATCACAAGCTAAAAGGGGACATGAAGTTTTTCGAGATAATGCTGCTGGAGGAATACCAATTGTTGCTGGAGTTGTTGGGCAAACGAAATCATGCGCGCATTCATGGTTTTTGATTGCGAGTGGTATGGTCCGTGTCGGCAGCCCCCTTTTTTTCAAAGAGGGGGTTTTTACCGATACACGAATAAAGGGCCCACAATAGGGCCCTTTGCAAAAACGATGGATGGAAAAGTCCCCTGGGAAACAGGGGAGAATCAGGTCACCACCCGTAACCGAAACCGACGCCAGCGAAGACGAAGATGGTGGCGATGACCAGCAGGAAGATCAGCAGTCGACGCAAACCGATGCCGAAACCGTAACCGTAACCGTAGCTCACGCGATCATCCCCTTAAACAGAGTTTTCGTAATGCCTTCGTCCTTAGTAGCCGAAACCGACACCGGCGAAGACGAAGATGGTGGCGATGACCAGCAAGAAGATCAGCAGTCGACGTAGGCCGATGCCGAAGCCGTAGCCGTAACCGTAGCCGTAGCCCATTTTCTCCCCTCCTTTCAATGGAATCAGGGAATGTTGTTTAGCAATAGTAGCCGAAGCCGACACCAGCGAAGACGAAGATGGTGGCGATGACCAGCAGGAAGATCAGCAGTCGGCGAAAACCGATGCCGAAACCATAGCCGTAACCGTAGCCCATGAATCGTACCCCTTTTCTTCCTTTCTATACTTACGATAGAGCTTACAAGTGTAACTGATGCCGACACCGGCGTAAACAAAGATGGTGGCAATCACCAACAGGAAAATCAGGAGGCGGCAGAGGCCGAGACCAAATCCATAGCAGGCATTTTGGCTTCCTCCCTTTGTTCCTGGTTGCTATACCTTATGCTCCGCAGATTTTAGGTGTACAGGCGAATACCCGTGGGCGAAAGGACCAATTATGGGATAACATCCAAAGCACCGACAAACCAGAAAATCGTGGCGATGGTCAAAAGGTACAGCAATAGTACTCTGTAAGCAACGTCGTCGTAGTATGGAGAGAAATCGGACAAGGGAAAACACCTCTTTTTTGCTACGCTGAGGGTGATGTTTTTAGTATATGTCGTTTTACTGCTGACGGTTTGGTCTGTTGCCACGTTTGAGAAGCTGAGGGGATTTGGGCACCAAAATGGGGCGGCTGTCCGTTCCGTGCCCGGTGTGCCGACATAAGGTGAAGGAGAGGATATCAAATGATGGAGGGATTGGATATGGCGGGAAACGCGCCGTCGATCAAAGAGTTAACGCAGATGATTAACTCCATTTTAGGCCAACAGGTATTGAGCGAACGGCAATTGAAGGGCATTCTGGAGGGGGCCAGAAGAGCGGGGGAAAAAGGCGGCATGAGTGCCGTGTTGGATTATTTGCTCAATGTGACGCAAGCTGATGTGGACAAGAATGAATTACACCAATTCGCTGATTCGGTTCGTACTAATCCACAGATGGGTATGGACATCTTGCACGGCAAACGTAAAGGTCCCGGTGGCGGGGGAAAACGGTAACACTTTTTTTGAGAGGAATAATAGGGTTTTACATGATTCAGGACGCGGAACGCTGTCGGCAATTTCGACGGGTCTCCCGTCTTTTTTCTTTTCTGCTTTTTTTCGTCGGCCACTGGTATAGCGATGATCATGAAGATCAGACTAATGATATGAAGAAAAGTAAGTATAGGATTGGAGAATAAGGTGAGGTTTGATGCAAATCAAAGCGGTGGAAACTTACCCGTTGTTTTGGCGGCTCTCGGAGTCTTACGGTGATGCAAATGGATGGAAAAATTATCGGGCAAGTATGTGGTTTCGGATTTGTACCGCTTCCGGCCTCACGGGGTGGGGAGAGTGTACCGACTGGCTGCCCACATTGGTGAAGGGTTTCGAAGATCGTGTCATTCCTTATTTGCTTGGTAAAAGTTGTCTCAACCGCGGGGAGCTGGTGACCACCGTCCGCAAGTGGCATCCGCGCATCGCGGCGGGTCTCAGCATGGCGTTGACAGAGATCGTAGCCAAGCGGGCAGGGTTGTCAGTTTGCGATTTGTGGGGTGGGCGGAGGAGAAACGAGGTGCCGGTTTATGCCTCCTTCCAATCCTACACAGATCGGCCCGACTGGATTGACCGATCGGTTCACATGGTGAAACAAGCGGTGGACGAGGGCGGATTCGGTCTGGTCAAGGTAAAAGTAGGCGGAAAGCCGATCAAAGAGGATCAACAGCACATTGCCGCATTGATCTCCACCCTACGAGGAGCCGTGAAATGGGCGGTGGATGCCAATCAGAGTTACGATTTGGCTGCAGCCAGTCAGTGGATCAAAGTATTTAGCGAAAGCGATCACTGGTTGTGGTTTGAAGAACCGCTTCCATTGGATTCGGTTGCCGCTTACCGGATGCTCAGGTCTCGATGTCAGATTCCAATAGCAGGAGGAGAAAACGGTTCAAAACCGCAGCGCTTTCTATACTGGTGGCATCAGGGTGCCTTGGATGTCATCCAACCAGACCCGGCACATCTGGGTGGAGTGGGAAATTTCCTCGATACGCTCCGGATGGCCCGTCATCTCGGAGTGCGCGTGTCTCCGCACGCGTTTGACGGGATATTGTCCCGGCTATACGCCGTACTGGCGCAAAGCTGTCTCCCGCCATGGAGTAAAATGGCGGGCGAGGAGGTGGAGCCGGTGGAGTGGGATGCAATGGAGAATCCGTTATCAAACCTGTTGCCCGTTCAACCGGTCGGAGGACGGGTTCGCGTACCGGACGGCCCGGGGATCGGGGTGGAGATCGAACCTCGTTCACTTCAACAATATGTGTGGGACGGTACGATCTATCATTAGGATGGCAGGGATCGTACATACGTTCGTGGAATGAGTAAGATGTGCAACCAAATCAAAATGTTGACAGATGATTGGAGGGATTGAACTTGATCGAGAAACTAACGCATGTCACCGTGGTGGTGGATGATTATGACCGAGCCCTGACCTGGTACACGGAAAAATTGGGATTCGAGGTACAGGACAATGCCGAATACGGTCCCGGTTACCGCTGGGTGACGATCCGTCCCCGGGAGCAGCAGGATGTCGTGATTGTGCTTCATCAACCCCATGAAACGGAAACGGCGCTGCAAACAGGTAATGTGTCCCACTGGGTGTTCAGCACCCGCGACTGTCGAAAAACGGTGGAGGAACTTCGCGGCCGAGGCGTGAAGATCGTGCGTGAGCCGGAGGAAGTGCCGTGGGGTGTACAAGCCATCTTTGAAGACTTATACGGCAACCACTTCGTGCTGGTCCAACCTGCTGAAGGGATATAGTGATCACAACTTGCCAACCCCCTCACACGTTCTCTATGCTGAAATGGGAGCAGGGAACGGAGAGGGGGTTTTTTATGCGGATTTTGGTAGCGGAGGATGATTCAGCTGTTTGTGAGATGCTGTCATTATTTTTTGATAAAGAAGGGTTTACCGCCCAATTTGTCCATGACGGTCAAACGGCATGGGAAATATGGAAAAGTCAACCGTTTGATCTGTTGATCTTGGATTGGATGTTGCCCAAAATGGACGGGATCACGATCTGCCAACGCGTCCGTCGGGAATCTGACGTTCCCATCATCCTGTTGACTGCCCGGACACAGGAGTCGGATCAGGTGTTGGGTTTGGAAATCGGGGCGGATGATTACGTGACCAAACCATTCAGCCCACTGGCGCTAATGGCCAGGATCAAAGCGATCAGACGGCGGTGTTACCTCAAGGAGGACGATACAGAAGGAGACTGGATCCGCACCCGGCATTTTGCCGTACGGTGTGAAACGAGGGAAGTATGGCGGGACGGCGTGAAGATCGAGCAGTTGACCCCCAGGGAATTTGATCTGTTGTGCCATTTTCTGCGTCATCCGCGCCGTGTGTTTTCACGTGAGGAGTTGTTGGATGCCGTCTGGGGATACGATTTCTATGGAGACGAGCGCACGGTCGATGCGCATATCAGGCGGTTGCGAAAAAAGATTGCCGTCCCGGGAAAGGAATGGATTCATACCGTGTGGGGTGTGGGGTACAAGTGGGAAGATGCCGAAGCTGATGAAAAACGGTAAGTTATTTCACAAGATGTTAGCCGCACAGATCGCGGTGTTGATGACGGCTGTCTTTCTGATGTCAGGGATCACATCGGTGGTGGTCCAAAACTTTTTGTATCAGCAAAAATGGCGGGAATTGAGGGAGATTGGCCAAACAGTGATTCCCAATACCTCTACGGATAGTGAATTGCTACGTCGATGGAGACAATTGTGGCCGGTGTTGAGCGCCAGAGACATCCATGTACTGCAAGTTGACGGACAAGGGCGGGTATTGTTTCCAACCGGGTTAAGGGGAAGCGGTGTCACGATCAGTTCCGATGTGAAAAACCGGTTGATGCATGGAAAAGTGGTAGTCGGACGGGAGCGGATCGGTAATCAACCGGTGACGTGGGTGATTTTCCCGGACAAAAATCAAACAGAATTGCGGGCGTGGATTCTTTTTTCACCAGTGGAAGGAATTCAGCGGGCGATCCGGCGGATCCGTGTTGGATTCCTGTTGGCTGCAGCGGTCGCGTTGGTGGTGGCGCTGCTGCTCAGTGGATGGTTCACGCGGGGATGGGCCCGTCGTATTGAAGCTTTGCGCAGGTTGGCCAGTGAGATTCGGCAGGGACGTTATCATGCACGTGCAGAGATGAAAAACGGCCCACTGGAATTGGTGGAGCTGACCAGAGATCTGAATGCCATGGCTGAGCGGTTGGCAGTGTGGGAGAAGGAGATCCGTCAATTCGAACTGCGCCGGCAGCAGTTTGTCTCCGACGTTTCCCATGAATTGCGCACGCCGCTCACCTCCATACGCGGGTGGTTGGAAGGATTGGAGTCAAGTTTGACAACGGAAGAGGAGCGGATGAGAGCGGTGGCATCCATGAAGCGGGAGACGATGCGGTTGATTCGTTTGATCAACGAATTACTCGATTTGGAAAAGATTCGGGCCGGGAAAATCGAGTTGAAAAAGGAGCAAATTCCGATCGCCGAGGTGTTGGAGATCGTGGCCGAACAACTGGGCCCCGCAGCCGAGGAAAAAGGGTTGCGGTTGGAAATCGACGCACCTCGGGATCTGATGGTCACCGCCGATTACGACCGATTGATGCAAATCCTCATCAATCTGGTGAAGAACGGACTCCAATTCACCGAACATGGATGGGTGCGCGTCACGGCAGACAAAGCCGACGACGGAACCCGGATTCGGGTGGAGGATACAGGGATCGGGATGACGGAGGAGCAACTGACCCGGATTTGGGATCGATTTTTCAAAGCAGATCCCTCCCGCTCACGACAAGGAGGGGAAACAGGACTGGGCTTGGCCATCGTCCGTCAATTGGTGAAGTCCCATGGTGGCCAGATTTGGGTGGACAGCACACCGGGAAAAGGCACCTGTTTCACCATTTGGTTACCGGATGGAAACAGGGGATGATTCGGATGTCCTTCATCATTTCTTCCTTGCAGGGCAAAGATAGAGCAAGCCGGGAAAGCGATGCAGATGATATTCCATGCCCCCGATTATGTTTCGTCGCAGCTTCGTCATCATTTCGTCATGATTTGTGGTTAAGATAATAGACAAAAGTTTGATGACGGGAGTGAGACACATGCTCAGACTGAAAACGGTGATCATCACGGGAACTGCGGCGGGATTGTTGATCAGTGGCGTAATGGGGGTTCAACATATCGCGCAGGCAAAGCAAAGCGGATCGACTCCGTTTTCGTGGTTCGCATCCACAGCCCGCACTCAGCTGTTGAGCAATGGGGAGACAACAACAGATGCGAAAAAAGACAAACAGCTACTGGTACAGCAGGTTGCGCAGTATCTGGGTATCAGTGTGACCGAAGTCCAGTCCCTGCTTGATCGTGGAACCCTCCCCAGACAGTTGGTACCGGCGGCAGTGATCGCCAAATTGAGCGGACAAAAAATCGAGACGGTTCTGGCAGCAAAAAAGGGGAAAACTTGGGGGCAAGTTGCGGAATCTTTCCATGTTGACCGTCAGGCGTTCAGACGGGAACTGTCGCGAATACTGCCGAAGGATCGTCTGATCCGGTTGTTCCTGCACCGTCATCCGGAAGTCGCGTTGCAGACGGTAGCTTCCTACTTGGGAAAAGATCCGCAACAACTGAGCCAATTGATCCAACGCTATCAATTGAAGCCGCGTGACGTTGTCAAAGCAGCAGTGTTGGCCAAAGCAAGCGGGAAAGACATCGCGCAAGTGGTCGCGATGAAAACATCGCAAAAACAGTGGCGCGACGTGGCGGCATCATTGGGATTAAAGCGAGAGGATGTGCGGGATGAAGTGCAGCAATTGAAAAAGATGTTCCGCCAACAGTTGAAAAAATGGCATAAGCGACATTGTCCCGATATTTCCGGTAGAGAAAAACAAACTTCAACCGGCACAACCGACGAACAGCCGCAAACGGAACGCTTGTTGGACGGGATCGATCCGTTCGCTTCGTCTTCCGATACATTGTAACGCTTTGAATATACGAATGCCCGCTCTTACGGAGAGCGGGCGTTTGCGTTTACTCAAAAACCTTGCAGCGTATTCCACACTTCCAGTTTGGTTTGCACTTTGTTGATCACTTCATTGGTAAATTCGGTGGTGGTGGCGTTGCCGCCCAAATCGGCTGTTCGTACTCCTTCGCGCACCGTTTCGATGGTGGCTTCATAGATGGCGCGAGAGGCGGCGCTGGCTTTGGGATCATTGAAATAAGTGAGCAAAGAAGCACCTGCCAGTATCATGGCCATGGGGTTGGCGATGTTCTTGCCATACAACGAAGGAGCTGTCCCGTGCGGTGCTTCCGCCATCACCACTTTCGGGTTGAAATCTTCGTCGAAGCTCATCAGGATGGATTCGGCACCGGCGATCGATCCGAACAACTGCAATACCAAATCACTCAAACAATCGCCGTCCCGGTTGAGGGCCGGTATCACCATCGGTTCCCCCGAGCTGTTGAGCAGCAAGGCATAAGTGGCATCGATCAGTTGAGGCTCGTATCGCACTTCGGGATACCGCTTGCTGGCCGCGTCCATTTCTTCCTTCAACATGCCTTCATACACGGGGCTGACGGTGTATTTGGGACCGCCAAACACTTTGGCGTTCGTCTTCTTGGCGTGACGGAAGGCGAATTCAGCCACGGCACGACACGTTTTACGGTCGATTTTTTCCGTCCGATACGCCACTTCATCCATACCTTCCCCTTCGCGCCATTCCTTGGCGCCATAGGCGTCACCGACCGCCATCCGGATGATGGAGATCGGGGCATACGTACCGGCGACCGGTCGCACGCCGGGGATTCTGCGTCCCGTGCGGACGATCACCTTACCGTCGATTTCTCGCCGCAGGATAGCGTTGGGACTGCCCACATCCCCTTTTTCCTCCGGTGTAATCGTGGCCGCTTTCAGACCGAAACCGGTCCGTTTCATCGCCTGCGCTGCTTCCAAGACAACTTGGTTGTTCGTTTTCCGGCGGTTTTCCAGACTGAGATCAAATTCCAGAAACTCCAAGTTCAATCCGATCACGTTGGGATCGAGAACACGCAGCGCTTCTTCCAATAACTCCTGGCCTGTCTGGTCTCCTTTCATCACGACGATCGATTTGACATTCGACATGATGTGTTCTCCTTTCTCCACAGTCTTCTTTTGCAGGGCGAATTTGAACAATACGCACGCTTCGCTTATTCGAACAGGACTAAATCTGGAGGCCCCATTTCATGTTACGAAACTGTGTTTCATTTCTCACCTATCCCATTATAGCGCGTGCAACCCATTACGACCAGCGGGAAAGATTCGAACAACTTTAAGGGATTTCGGATAGTCATTCCCGACCGACTGTGATAGGATGCAGGTGTGAAAAAGAATACCCCGCAGTCAACCGAAAGAAAGAGAGAAAGGAGGGAAGGGGATGAATACTGGACGGATCGGCAGATGGAGCATCACAGCGTTGGTATTCATGGTGTTGATCAGTCTTCCGTCGGCCGTTCCGCTCAACATCCGCAGCCCGTTGTCGCAGGTGGATGCCACATGGGTGAACCGGACGTTGTCCCGCATGAGTCTGGACGAAAAAGTGGGCCAGATGTTTATGGTGGGATTCCAAACGGACAGATGGGGATCGTCCTCCGGCTTCTCGGCTCATGCCCGTGAACTGATCCGCCGTCATCATGTGGGCGGTGTCATCCTGTTTTCGCGCAACCTCCAAAACCCGCGCCAAGTGGGGGAGTTGACCAATCAGTTGCAACAACTGGCCGTGGCGTCTGAGCCTCACGTACCACTGCTGATCGCTGTCGACCAGGAGGGTGGGGACATCACCCGAGTCGACGGGGCAACGGTGTTTCCCGGCAACATGGCACAGGGGGCGACGGTTGATCCGGAAATTGCTTACGTGTCGGCCAAAACGGTGGGACGGGAATTGCGCGCTATGGGAATCAACCTCAATTTGGCCCCGGTGCTGGATGTGAACAAAAATCCGGCCAACCCGGTGATCGGGGTTCGTTCGTTCGGCGAAAACCCCCGGATGGTGGCTGCGATGGGTACGTCAGCCATCCGCGGTTACCATGAGGGGGAGGTGCTGACGGCGGTCAAACATTTCCCGGGCCACGGGGACACCCATGTCGATTCCCACATTGGTCTGCCGTCGGTGACCCATGATCGCAAACGGTTGGATGCGGTCGAGTTGGTGCCGTTTCGGGAATCCATCAGGGGCGGTGCCGACATGATCATGACCGCACACATCACTTTTCCGGCTATCGATTCCACACCGGATACCCCTGTCACGTTGTCTCGCCGTGCGTTGACCGGATTGTTACGGGAGGAGCTGGGATTTCAGGGAGTGATCATTACGGACGACATGGAGATGGGTGCGATCGCCAAACGATTCGGCACACCACAAGCCGCCGTTCGGGCGATTCAAGCAGGAGCGGACATGGTTCTGGTTGCCCATTCTCTTTCCGCACAACGATCCGCGATTGCGGCAGTCAAACAGGCGGTTCAAAGTGGGAAGATTTCCAAAGAGCGAATCGATGAGTCGGTTCGTCGCATTTTACGTCTCAAAGCGGAGCGGCTGGGCAAGCATGCCGTCGCCAAACAAGTGTATGCGTACCCGGACGAAGCGGAACGGATGGTGGGAACGCCGCAGGCGGCCCGGCAAGCAGAAGCGGTTGCCGCACGCGCCGTCACGCTGGTACAGGACCCGGACCGACGTCTGCCATTGCGCCCCGAGTGGTTACCGCGCGTACTGGTGGTTTCACCCGAAAAACCGGTGGCCTTGAGCCGACGGTTGTCCGATCAGGGGTTCCGTGTGGAAGCGTTGGGGGTTGATGCCGATCCCGCAGTGGCTGAGCGTAAGCGGGCGGTGGAGAAGGCGAGAGAGGCGGATGCAGTGATCGTGGGTCTCACCGGTGCCGTATTGCACCCGCAGCAAGCGGCGTTGGTCCACCAGTTGGAGGAGACGGGAAAACCGGTTGTCGCCTTGGGCCTGAATACGCCTTATGATGTGGCTGTGTTACCGAGAAAAACGACATACTTGGCATTGTACGGCTCCAACCCCGTATCGTTGGACGCAGGTGTAAAGGCACTGACGGGCCAGATCCCGTTGAGGGGGAGACTGCCGGTCTCCATACCCGAAAGGTATCCGGTAGGAGCCGGGATTCACATTGAACGAATGGCTCGGCCGGGTCGTTAACGTTTTTCTTCTGAAATGTTGGGGAAAGAACGGGCGAGGAGGGGCAGTCCGATGTGGATTGCAATCAGTTTGATGATGATCGCGGTTTCGTTTTTGGTATTGGTCATTTTTTTGATCATTTCCTTATTGAAATGGAATCGTGCGGTGGAATCGATCGAAAAAACCGTTCGACAAGTGGAGCAACAATTGTCGGAGACATTGCAGGAATCCCGCTCCATGATGCAGGAAGTGCGGATGTTGGTTGCTGATGTCCGTGAGAAGACTGACTGGATCGATCCGCTTCTACGATCGCTTCACACCGCGGGAACCAGTTTACAGGAGCTTTCCACCGGCCTCCACCAACAAGTGATATCGGTGCGCCGTCGACTGGGCAGTGTGTTGTCCGTGGTGGGAGCGGTAATGGAGTGGTTTCTTCAACGGCAGGGACCTCGTGATAAATAAAGCAGATTTGGAAGAGAGGAGTGTGGCCGATGGCGAAAGAAACGGGTGGAAGGAATTTTTTGTTGGGGGCTGTTGTGGGCGGTTTGATCGGAGCGACTGTTGCCTTGTTGTTGACACCCAAAACGGGTCGTGAGATGCGGGAAGAGCTGGGCAAACGCTGGGATATTGCCAAGGAAAAAGGGCGGGAGTGGATGGAGGCGATTAGGGAACAGGCTGACATCACCCCGGAACAATGGGAAGAGGCCAAAGAAGTGGCCAGATCCAAATGGATCGAACTAAGTACAACTGCAGATAACATGCGAAAGGAACAGATGTGGGTCGACATCCGTAAAACGGAAGGAGAGCCGTCAGACACCCAAAAAGACGGATGATGCGGAAAATGGGAAACGGCGCTCGACTCTCAGTCGAGTGGCTTCTGAGTTAGTTAGAAAATGGAAAATATTACAGGTTAATTGCGGATGAGCGGGTGGGTAATAAATCAACAGTGTTGTCGACGGACAAGCACCAGGTTGCACCCGATTCAAAGGATATCCTGATAAGAGCGTGTCTAACCCGTTTGGACAAAACATATACATGGGACAAAAAGGTCCAAACGAGGTATGATAATGAATAAAGAAATTGTGTACGCGCTGCTGGCGGCGCTTAGTTTCGGGATCGCGCCCGTTTTTGAAAAGTTGGGGTTGTCTCGGACCGATCCCACCTTGGCGCTGTTCGTCCGCGCGTCGGTCACATCGTTGCTGGTCACGGCATTTTTGGTGACTTCCGGCAAAGCACACCTGTTTCGTGCAACCGATGCCCAGTCATTGGTGTTTGTCGTAATCGGCGGTGTATTTGGTGTGCTGTTCGCCCAGTTTTTTTATTTTAAAGCCCTGCAATACGGGGAGATCGGTCGCGTCATGCCGATCGTGGGCGGTTTCCCTGTTATCGCCTATTTCTTGTCCATTATCGTGTTTGGTGAATCAGTTACCCTAACCAAGTTGATAGGCATTGTGTTAGTGGTGGCAGGGGTGCTGTTGTTGGGAGACACCGAAGGATCTTAGTGCAGAAAGGGTGGATGAAATGAGCGAATTGCCGTTGATTACCTCGGAGGAACAATGGGAGTCTTGGTTGGAAGAATCCCGGAAACAGCCGCTGTTGCTATTGAAACACAGTACCCAATGCCCGATCAGTGCCGAAGCATTTGAAGCGTTTCGTGCTTTTTCCGGCACATCGCAGGCCAAATCCGTTCGGATGGGCGTGGTCACCGTGATTGAACATCGTCCGGTCTCCAACGCGATCGCGGAACAGCTGCAAGTCAAACATGAATCACCGCAAGCGCTACTCATCAAGGATGGAAAAGCCGTCTGGCACGCTTCCCATTGGAACGTGACTCAAGAAAGTCTGGCACAAGCGGTAGCCGCACACACCTGAAAAACGGGTTCTAACGGGAGAAAGAGGAACAGAGGAGGTTGTCATGAGCTCAAAGGAAATGCGAGTCTCATCACGGAAGTTGGTGGCGGATGACTTTATGGAACGCCTGCAACAGCATCGGCGTTACCTGTATCATATCGCCTACCGACTGACGGGAAATCCCGAGGACGCCAAAGACCTGACGCAGGAGACGATCTGGCAAGCACATCGCAAATCCAATAAATACGTTTACGAAAAGTCGCTTAAGGCATGGTTGCGGACGATGATGACCAACCGTTTCCGTGACCAGAAACGGAAAAAAAGTTTGAAGCTGGTCGCGCTGGAAGACGCGTTTATACATTCGGAACCTCCTCCGACCACCAGCATGGCCTCGGTGGAGGAGCAAGTGGAACAGCGTTTGCTTCTGGAACGGGTGAAAGAGGAGATTCAAAATCTACCCGAGATTTATCGACGCGTCATCGTATTGCGTCATTTTTACTCCCTGTCATATACTGAGATCAGTAAAGAATTGGAGATCCCGGAGGGAACAGTCAAAACGCAGCTGTTTCGTGCGCGGAAGATGTTGAAAGAGCGTTTGTCGAAAAAAGGGTAAGGAGTGGACGCGGGCGATGTCTTGCAGGGACATGGATCAGCTCATTCAGCTATACGTGGACCGGGAAATCGAGGAAACCGACCGTATGCGTCTGAAGTCCCACGTGGCGGAGTGTGCTGATTGCAAACGGGACCTGCAGGATATGATCGCACTGGTCGACACGTTGGAAAACATCCGGATTAAAGCCCGGGCTCCCCATTCAGCAAACGGGCTCTCACTGGTCAGATGGGTGGCGGTTGGCATATCCATTTTCCTGTTGGCCTATATTCCGTATCGCAGTGAGCATGACCAAACACCCGTATCGTCTCTGTCCGTTTCTTCCATCAGTGTAGCGCAGAATGGGGCTGAAGAAACGGTTGACCCCGAATACACCATCTTGGCGACATCTGCCGATACCGTCCGCATCCCGCATCGGGATACCGTTCGGATTCTCACACCGGATCAATGGCCGGCCCGTATCTCATCCGCGACGGCTCTGGTGTATCCCGGCGCTTTGCGTTTCCTGATCGATCAGACGGGATCGGATTGGTACAGGCAAGTGGACCGATTGATTTTGGTAAAAGTGCCCGATGCTGATACATTGCGGATGCTGTTGAAACGCGTGGGAGAAGAATGGGATGGTTCCACGGACCATGATATCGTCCAGTTTCCCACCTCGGTCGTCATCACACCGGGTGAACAGCCCAAAGTGCAATTTTTCTCCTCTCCCGCCCAGGACCAGGATATCTTGCAGTGGGCAAGCCATTTAATCCGTCATCATTGATTCGTTTTTTCTTACGCCCATTTTACTGGTCTGGGGTGACATCCCGCTCCTTCTGCGCTATAATAAGCGAAAATTTTTCATAAGGGATGGGTGGGGAGAGTATTGAGTCACCAACAGATTGAAAAGTTGAGGCAGAAGCTGGACGACATCAACTTGCAATTGCTTCGGATCATCAATGAACGTGCGTCAGTGGTAAAGGAAATCGGGGAAATCAAAAAACGATACGGTGTTCAAAAGTTCGATCCCATTCGGGAAAAAGACATGCTGGAACGAATTGTGGAACATAACGAAGGACCGTTTGACGACAATACCGTCCGCCATCTGTTCAAGCAGATTTTCAAGGCTTCATTGAGCCTGTTGGAAGATGACCACAAAAAGGCATTGTTGGTCAGCCGGAAGCGTCAGTCGAAGGACACCGTCGTCATGGTGGGCGATTTTCCGGTCGGCGGGGAGCGTAACGTCATGGTGGCGGGACCTTGCTCGGTCGAATCGGAGGAACAAGTTCGGCAAGTGGCGCAAACGATGAGCAAATTGGGAATTCGCTTGATCCGTGGCGGTGCGTACAAACCGCGCACGTCTCCCTACGACTTTCAGGGCTTGGGAGAAGAGGGGCTAAAAATCCTGCGCCGGGTGGCTGATGAATTCGGCTTGAAAGTGGTCAGTGAAATTGTTCATCCGGCCGATATCGAGATGGCGACTCAATATGTAGATGTGATCCAGATCGGTGCACGTAATATGCAGAACTTTGAGCTCTTGAAAGCGGCAGGCTCTGTTCGTAAGCCCGTGCTATTGAAACGCGGCTTGGCGGCGACACTGGAGGAATTCCTGTTTGCGGCGGAATATATTGTCTCCCGCGGCAACACACAGGTCATCCTGTGCGAGCGCGGCATTCGTACTTATGAAAAATGGACGCGAAATACACTCGATATTTCGGCTGTTCCCATTTTGAAACAAGAAAGCCATCTGCCCGTGTTGGTGGACATCAGTCACTCCACCGGCCGGCGTGATATCCTGTTGCCCATCGCCAAAGCGGCATTGGCTGCGGGGGCGGATGGCATCATGGTGGAGGCTCATCCGGAGCCTTCGGTGGCGTTGTCAGATGCCGGGCAGCAAATCAATCTCAACCAACTGGAAGAATTGCTGATGCAATTGCGTCAAACGTACGATTTGGTGTGAAATCATCACTTCCGTTTGTGAAGGGTGGCCGAAGTCCAGAGCTACATTATCGACAGTTTGGGGAGAAATGGGGCTTCCGTCTCCATTTCTCCCTTTTTTGCGTTACAATGTGGTTAAAAAGGAAAAAGGGGGCGAATCAGGTGAGTCAACACGAATGGATGCAGGCCGTTCAGAATGAGCAGATGTGGTTGCATGAAGTCTCGGCCGGACGGATGACGCAGGATGATTGGTTTATCCATCTGGCAAAAAACGGGACCCCCTTGCGTACGCTGATGCTGGCAACGGAACAGGGGGGGAGTGAAAAACCCGTCTTGGCACCGGGTCCCTCACCGCAAAACAAACGACTGGTGTTGGTGATGGATCCGGAAGCTTTGCAAGCGATCCGATTGCAAACACCGGGATCGCCCCGATTGATGGCGGAATCTGCTTGGACACTGGTCCCCAAAACGCTGCGTGCCGGTCACGACGGCTTTGTGGTGAATCCCGGACATCCCACCCGAATGACTTTGGACCGTACCACGGCCGCACGGTTGTGGAGGGAATATGCCGTGGCACAATTGGGTCGCAAAGGCGGTGGCTGGGTGCCGGTAAGGGATGAACAGATGTTGTTGGTGGAATATGCCAAGGATACATACACGGTTGCGGTGTATGCGACGGAGGAAGATTGCGAGCAGATCAGCCGCCAATGCGGTGGAACGACGACGTTTATTCCGTGGTCCCGGATTGCCCGGCGCTGTCAGGAGGTAGGGGCTGAGGCGCCATTTTTGCAGTTTGGTTATCCCGAACAAGTAATGCTGGAAGCCCGGCATATGGAGGCATTAATTCGACAAAGCGACGATACGCCACCGTTGCAACAAACACCGTCACCGAACACGTCACCTTCAGCTACTCCCACAGCTTCCCAGTCTGCTGACGCGCAAGCCGAAGAATCGGCCGCTTCCGCTCAAGCTGGATTACAAGCGTTGGAACAGGCGATTCGTCAGGGGCAAGGGATTGCCAATGGTTGGGAAGTGTGCAGGGCATTGGCTGAATTACAGTCCGTCTGGGTGATTGTCGATAGTCGAGGAGAATTGGTGCCGTTGACACAGGACAGCGGTCATCTTATGATCGACTTGTTCACATCAGAATCCCATGCAATGGCTTTGTTGGAGGATTGGAAACAAAAACATCCCGATACGCCGACGCTTACCCCTCGTTTGGTACCGGCCCGTCCGCTGTTTGAGGCGTGGGCGCCCAAAATGCCGGTGATATGGATCAATCGCGGCACTCCACAAGCATGGACGAGTGTGACGGGGGAAACCTTGCCGTATGTGCTGCAATTGTCCGGCTCCTGAAGGAAAGAAAAAGAGCCGAGGTGACTCCGGTTCTTTTTTTGATTTCCGGACAAGCTAATGAGGAAACTGGTGGGACTCGATGAAAATACGTGAAATCCTGTGGTAAAATGTGATATTGAGATAGAGGACGATCATCACGATGAATGGGACGGTTTCCATTGAAAGGAAGCCGCTCCCCAGCGGTGATGTTGGATAACGGAACGTGAAAAAAATGTAAATTGGGTGTGGAAGATAACAATGGGGAAGAAACGAGAAGCAGTTACCATTTATGATGTGGCACGGGAAGCCGGTGTATCCATGGCAACGGTTTCGCGTGTGGTCAATGGAAATCCCAATGTGAAACCCGCTACAAGAAAAAAGGTATTGGAAACAATCCGCAATCTCGGATATCGGCCCAATGCAGTCGCGCGGGGATTGGCCAGCAAACGGACGACAACTGTGGGGGTGATCATCCCCGACATTTCCAATGCATTTTTTGCTGAGTTAACGCGGGGCATTGAGGATATCGCCAACATGTATCACTACAATATCATCCTGAGTAACTCGGACAACAAAAAGGACAAAGAATTACAGCTGATCGAGACGTTTTTGGAGAAACAGGTGGACGGGCTGCTGTTCCTCGGCGGTGAAGTGACGGACGAGCATCGACAGGTCTTTGCCGAAGCGCATGTGCCCATCGTATTGGCTGGAACGCAAGATCCTGTAGGTGACCGCCCGTCTGTGGTCATCGATCAGGTACAGGCCGCCAAGGAAGCAACTACGGCGCTGATCCGGGAGGGTAACGAACGCATTGCCTTGATCGGCGGCCCGCTGACTGATCCGGTCAACGGCTATTCCCGTTACTTGGGCTACAAACAAGCATTGGAAGAGAATGGATTGCCTTTCAACGAGGAATTGGTCCGTATCGGTGACTATCGTTACCGTTCCGGATTGGAAGCGATGCACAGTCTCTTGGAAACCGATCAACCGCCTACCGCCGTATTTGCCTGCAGTGATGAAATGGCCGTCGGAGCTTTACATGCGGTGCAGGATGCCGGTCGATCCGTGCCGGAAGACATCTCCATCATCGGATTCGACGATATTCCGCTGGCCACGCGAGTGCGCCCGTTGTTAAGCACGGTGGCCGTGCCGATGTATGACATCGGCGCTGTGGCCATGCGCTTGTTGACCAAATACATGAACGACGAGCCGGTGGAGAGTGCGCAGGTAGTATTGCAATATCGGTTGGAGTTGCGCGATTCCACTCGGATACAAGAGCTGTGAAAATTAACGGGAGAGAGGAGAACGTTCGTTGACAATCGGTGTAATCGGGGCGATGGAGGAAGAAGTCGCTCTGTTTCTGGAGGAAATGGAAACCGAACAAGTGGAGGAGCACGCCGGCATCCGTTATCACCGGGGTCGGTTGGCCGGTACGGACGCCGTAGTGTGCAAGTCCGGTGTGGGCAAAGTGAATGCGGCGATCTGCACGCAAATCCTGATCGACCGATTCAACGTAAAGGCGATCGTGTTTACCGGTGTGGCGGGGGCATTGCACCCGGATCTGGACATCGGGGATCTGGTGATTTCCACGTCATGTCAACAACATGATATGGATGTTACGGCTTTGGGTTTCGCTCCCGGTCAAATCCCGTTCCAGGCGGTCTCGGTCTTTCCCGCCGATGAACGTTTGATACGGTTGGCTGAGGAGGCGGCCCAGCAAGCGGCGGATGTCAAAACGGTGAAAGGAAAAGTGTTGTCCGGTGATCAATTCATCTCCAGCTCGGAAAAAGTGGCCGAACTGCGAGAAAAATGGGAGGGCGTCTGCGTGGAGATGGAAGGGGCCGCTGTGGCCCACGTTTGCTACGCGAACCGAGTTCCGTACGTCGTGATCCGCTCCATGTCTGACAGGGCGGATCATTCGGCCAACGTTAACTTTGCCGAATTTACGAAGCTGGCCGCTGAACGATCCTGCGCAATCGTGCGGGAGATGTTAAACCGGTGGAACGGATAGAATGTATCCGGAAATGGAACTGCCGGCCCAAGAGAGAACCTGTTGACAAACTGGTACACGAGCGAAAGCCGTCTTTCTGCCGAACGGCTTCAACGTAAGGATGTGGAGCAGAGGGCGGAAGACGGTTTTTCACTTAATCAGGCACTATTTCGAAAAGAATGAAAAGCATCGTTGCGATGAATGATATCAGAGGACAATTGTCGCAACCGCCTGCCAAATGGAAGGTCGGCGGTTGTTGTGTCATATAAATTGCGAATGTTTCAATCTATGTTATAATAGTGGATAATGAAGGCGTTTTCACGAGGGTCGACGAAACAAGGAGGGCAGAAAATGAAAATGATGGAGACGGAACGCTTGGCTGTGACCGTGAAGGAAGCCAACCTGCCGGACTACGAAAAGACCGCTCGCGAATTTGATTGGAAGGAAGCAGAAAAGGCTTTTTCCTGGTACGAGACAGGTAAGGTGAACGCCGCATACGAAGCGATTGATCGTCACGCCGAGTCGGAAGAAAGAAAAAACAAACTGGCTCTGATCTACAGCGATCCCAACCGAGAGGAACGCTATACCTTTGCTGAGATGAAAGAGAAATCCAACCGTTTTGGAAATGTACTCCGTAAAATCGGTATCCAAAAAGGGGATCGTGTCTTTATTTTCATGCCCCGCACTCCGGAATTATATTTCAGCTTTTTTGGAGCGATCAAAATCGGGGCCATCGTGGGCCCGTTGTTTGAAGCGTTTATGGAAGCGGCTGTTCGCGATCGGCTGGAAAACAGCGAAGCGGTCGCCTTGGTAACGACTCCCGCTTTGTTGCCGCGTGTTCCGGTGGATGAGTTGCCGGCACTCAAGCACATCATTCTGGTGGGTGCGCAGGGGGAACTGCCGGAAGGCTACTATGATTTTCACAAGGAAATGGCGAATGCTTCACCGGAATTGGACATTGAGTGGGTGGACCGCGAGGATGGAATGCTGATTCACTACACTTCCGGGTCGACCGGGAAACCCAAGGGAGTGTATCATGTTCATAATGCCATGATCCAGCATTACCAGACAGGTAAGTGGGTGCTGGACTTCAAGGAGGACGACGTATATTGGTGCACGGCGGACCCCGGTTGGGTGACGGGCACTTCCTACGGTATCTTCGCGCCGTGGCTCAACGGGGTCACCAATGTGGTGCGCGGCGGACGATTTAGCCCGGACGATTGGTACCAAACCATTGAAAAGTACAAGGTCACCGTCTGGTACAGTGCACCGACGGCTTTCCGCATGTTAATGGCGGCGGGGGATGATGTGGTAAAAAAATACGACCTCTCTTCCCTGCGCCATGTATTAAGCGTGGGTGAGCCGCTCAACCCGGAAGTGATCCGTTGGGGAATGAAGGTGTACAATCAACGTATCCATGACACGTGGTGGATGACCGAGACCGGCGCCATTCTGATTGCCAACTACCCGTCCATGGAGATCAAGCCCGGCTCGATGGGACGACCGATTCCCGGTGTGAAGGCGGCGATCATCGACGACGAGGGTAACGAACTGCCGCCCTACCAAATGGGTAACCTGGCCATCCGCACACCTTGGCCGTCCATGATGCGTGCCATATGGAAAAACCCTGAGAAATACCAAGAGTATTTCCGCATTCCGGGATGGTACATCTCAGGTGACTCCGCCTATATGGATGAAGAGGGGTACTTCTGGTTCCAGGGACGGTTGGATGACGTGATCGTCACCGGCGGAAAAAATGTGGGACCGTTCGAAGTGGAAAGCAAACTGGTGGAGCACCCAGCGGTGGCGGAGGCGGGCGTCATCGGCAAACCGGATCCCGTCCGGGGACAGATCATCAAGGCGTTTGTGGCACTCCGGTCGGGATATCAGCCGTCCGAAGAGCTGAAAGAGGAGATCCGGAAGCATGTAAAGGAGAAACTGGCGGCTCACGCAGCCCCGCGCGAAATCGAATTCAAGGACAAACTGCCCAAAACGCGCAGCGGAAAAATCATGCGGCGTGTACTCAAAGCTTGGGAGTTGGGATTACCTACCGGCGACTTGTCAACGATGGAAGATTAAGAGTAGAAGCAGAAAAACCCCCGGGTTTATACCCGGGGGTTTTTTGATAGTAACGAGGAACACCGTGCCGAGCATGTCTGGTAATGGCGTAAGAAGAGTAGTTTTTTGCAGGTTGACTGACATTTGAGCATAGTGATTCTCACCAGCATCAGAATGCATGTAACAGACACGTTCTCATTTGATCATCCGTGGCGATGGAGCCCATACCAGTTTGCTGTATATTTAGCATATTTCGACATTATTGCACACCCAGGGCGACGAAACGTTCGCCCTTAGGTTGAAGATTGGGGTCAGACTGCATGATCGCCTTGAAATAAGTGGCCCATGCTTCCTTCGCAACGGTATCGTTGTACATCTTTTTGTTGTAGTCGTATCCGACCCATACGCCCAACGCCACGCGGGGGGAATAACCGATGAACCACACGTCGTATTGATTTTGCGTGGTTCCCGATTTGCCCGCGATGTCGTAACCGCGGATCCGTTGACCGATCAGTTTTCCTGTGCCGTTTTTGATCACATCGCGCAACATGTCAGTAGTGGTGTATGCGGCATTCGGAGAGTAAACCTGTACAGGTTTCTGTTTGTGTTCATACACCACTTTCCCGGAGGAATCGATGATTTTCTGAATCATGTACGGCTCGTTGAATTGACCATGATTGGCTAAGGCCGCATATCCGGCAGTCATCCGCTGAACCGTGAAGCCGTAGGTAAGTCCGCCGATGGCGGAAGCTTCCCCGTCGTACGGATGGAATCGGAAGCCCATTTTCTCCAGGTAGCTGAAGGCACGTTCCTTACCTACCATCCGGAACACCTTGATGGCCGGGATGTTGAGCGATTTGGCCAATGCTTCGCGGGCCGTCACGTCTCCTGCATATTTTTTGTTGGCATTTTTATAGGTTTTACCCGTACCGTCCGCTGCTTTCAGCTCTTCGTCCTTGATCTTCGTTTCCGGTGTGATCAGACCGAGATCGAGCGCCGGTCCGTAATCCAGCAAGGGTTTTATCGTAGATCCGGGTTGGCGCGGATAGTCCAGCGCGTGATTCACTTTGGTCTCCCGTCCGCCGACGAATGCCAGCAACGCCCCCGTTTTTACATCGATCAACGTGGCGCCGACCTGTTGCAGTTGGTTCTTTTTCACCACCCATTTGCGGTTGCCTTTGGGCCCCACTTTCACCCGGATGTTGGCCGGAGGAGCGAACTTAATCCGATTGGTGGTTTGTTCCATCGTATCCAACAGATTTTTGTCAAGGGTCGTTTCGATATGGTATCCGCCCGTTAGCACCCGTTTCCGGTATTCTTCCATCGTAGCCCAATACTTGCCCTGCTTTCTCAGCTGAGCCGGATCCAGACCATCTACTTTCATAAGGGCTTCAGCCGCTTGTTTTTCGACCGCGTCCATTACATACCGGTACTTCTCATAGGCGCTGGGTTTCGGTTTGGCCAGTGAGGCCTGCAGGTTGAACGCCAACGCTTGGTCGTATTCCTGCTTGGTGATCTTATGGGTTTTCAGCATCCGGTCCAGCACGACCTTCATGCGCTCTTTCCCGGCTTTCAGCGTGGAACCGTCGTCGGCAAAAAACGGGTTGTATGCGTTGGGCCGTTGGACCATACCTGCTATGTAGGCGGCTTGTGCCAAGTTGAGATCTTTGGCGCTGACGTCAAAGATCCCCTTAGCCGCAGCTTCCACTCCCAACATATTGCGGCCGTTGGGATCTTTTCCGTAGTATGTGCTGTTCAGATACGCGTTCAGAATGTCCTTTTTGCTGAACATCTTTTCCATGCGCAACGCGATGAAGATTTCCCGCGCCTTGCGTTCATGGGTTTGCGACTGGTCTTGCAAGATGGTGTTCTTGACGACCTGTTGTGTGATCGTGCTGCCGCCGGTGGTCACCGAGCTATGCATCACCTGTTGCAGGGCCGCACGAAACAGGGCTTTGGGAACCACTCCGTGATGTTCGTAGAACTGTTGATCTTCCGTTGCGATGAAAGCCTTGATCAGATAGGGGCTCACTTGCTCCGCAGTCACGATTTTCCGGTTTTCGTCCCCCCTGAGCTGGCCGATCAGTTGCCCGTCACGGAAAAACGCTTGGCTGTTTTGAGACCATCCCGTTAATTTCTTCTCAAAGTCGGCCTTGCTCAGCACTGGCTGATCTTTGACCAGCGAAGCGACGTAACCCGCAACGACACCTGCGGCACCAATCGACAACGTGAGTATCAGGATCACAGCGAAGAATAAAGAATAGAGAAAGCCTTTGAAAATCCGGAAACCCAGCGACTGTTTTTTTGCCGCCGGGGATGAAGGTGAATCACGGTGTTCCATCGCTTGATACCCTCCTCGTTTAACGGTAATATTATATCACAGGCATTGTTTGGGAGGATCATTGAAATCTTCGACAAAATCGCGTCAATTTGCGACGCGTCCATCAGAGAGCAGTGATGAACAGGACGAGTAGCCGGCGGATCGGACCCTACAGAGAGCTGGTGGTTGGTGTGAACCAGTGGTTCCCGCCGTGCGAATTACACCTGGGAGCTTCGCATGAGGCCGATTGGACTGTTTATGGTCATTCGGAAAAAGGGGATTGACCAGACAGGTCCAGGCTTCGTGCGACGGGGGTGACTTACCCGTTATCCGAACGAGCGGAAAGCAGCATTGCTTTCAAAAAGGGTGGTACCGCGGGTGAACCTCGTCCCTTGAGGATGGGGTTTTTTTATGTTAACGAAGAAGGAAGGGATGGAAATGAGCACGACGGAGATCAAACCGGAAGTTCAACGGGAGATCGAGCGGCAGTTGGCTGTCATCCGCCGCGGTGTGGCCGAGATCATCCCGGAGGAAGAATTGAAGGAAAAACTGCGTCACTCCATTGAAACCAACCGGCCGCTCAAGGTGAAATTGGGATTGGATCCCACCGCGCCGGATATCCACATCGGTCATACGGTGGTATTGCACAAACTGCGCCAGTTCCAAGAACTGGGGCACGTCGTCCAATTGGTGATCGGCGATTTTACGGGTCGGATCGGCGATCCGACGGGAAAATCGGAGACCCGTCGTCAGTTGTCGGAAGAAGAGGTGAAGGCAAACGCCCGAACCTACACCGACCAGTTGTTCAAGGTGCTGGATCAATCCAAAACGGAAATCCATTTCAACAGTACGTGGCTGTCGCCGATGACATTTGCTGAAGTAGCCGAACTGGCCGCCAAATGCACAGTCGCCCGGATGCTGGAGCGGGACGATTTCTCTAAGCGGTATCACAGCGGCCAGGCGATCAGTGTGCATGAATTTTTCTATCCGTTGATGCAGGGCTATGATTCAGTCGCACTGAAAAGCGATATTGAACTGGGAGGAACGGACCAAAAGTTCAACCTGCTGATGGGTCGCCAACTCCAACGCGAATACGGTCTGCCCGAACAGGTCATCATGATGATGCCGCTGTTGGAGGGGTTGGACGGCGTCAAAAAGATGAGCAAAAGCTTGGGCAACTACATCGGCATCCAGGAACCGCCGCAGGAGATTTACGGAAAAGCCATGTCCATCCCGGACGAATTGATGGTGAAATACTTTGAGCTGGCGACCGATCTGTCCAACGAAGAGTTGGAGAAGCTGAAAAAAGGGCTGGCCGACGGGACCATTCATCCACGGGACGCCAAAATGAAGCTGGCTCATACCCTGGTGCGCATGTATCACGGACGGGAGGCCGCTGACGAGGCTGAACGCCATTTCCGCCAAGTGTTTCAGCAAAATGCCCTGCCGGAAGATATCCCGGAAGTGACGATCGCGGCGGGTCAACTTCAAGACGGCAAGATGTGGGTGGTGCAACTGCTGTCCACCTTGAAGTTGGTTTCGTCTAATGGCGAAGCGCGTCGGATGATCCAGCAGGGGGCGGTTCGCGTCAACCAAGAAAAAGTGACGGATGTCGATCAGCATCTTCCTGTTGAGGATGGAATGGTGGTACAGGTGGGAAAACGCAAATTTGCTAAAGTGAAGTTGGTTTAACAAAAAAGCGGGCCCGATTTTCTCGTTTCTGGAATTGCTTCACTTGACGAGAAATCGGGCCCTTCCCGTTTTAGTTGCGATGGTGGGATGCGTCCTTGTTGTCAAAACGGTTCCAAACCGGCTTGCTGCAACAAATGGTTACCAATTTCCACCAGTTGATCGGCGACCACTTCTGGTTCCTGCAACAGGTAAAAGTGGCCGACTTTTGTTTCGATGCAGCGCCAACCTGCTTGCTCCGCGATTCGGCGTTGCGATTCGTAGTGTTCCGTCCATTTCCAGTAGACGCAAGGATGGTCAGGCCAACCGTCCGGGACGGGGATGGCCTCTTCGTACATGGCCAGCGGCGTCGCGTACAATTGGGCCACAAAGGCGCGACGCACGGAAGGTGCGGGGATCGCCGTCTTCAGATCATCTTCGGTCCATGGTGGAATCATGCCGTCCCGTGCTTGCCGGCGGAATTCGTCCGCTGCTTCTTTTGTATTGTACAAATCCAATCGGCTTTTCCCATCTTGGGGAATGAGAGCATCGACAAAAACGGAACCGATGACCGGTTGCTGGATGGCGTCGGCCACGGCCGGGATCAGTACGCCCGCACCACTGTGTGCCACCAGAATGATAGGCTCTTTGGGCGTGAGATGTTCCAAGGCCGTCACAACTTGCTCCACATGTTGTTTCCAATACGGGGGTTCATCTTTACGATGTCGCAAAATCGGAACGATAGCGGGAATCTTTCGTTGTTTCAATACTTGCGCAACCCAGTTCCATGTGGCTGGACCGACGAAGGGACTGTGCAACAACAAAAAAGTGGCCATTGTATCACCCCATAATGGATGATTTGTAAAGAAAAACCACTCCATCCAAAACGAATGGAGTGGCTGGGTAAAAAGAGGATTAACGGGAGTAGAACTCCACGATCATCCGCTCATTGATTTCCGCCGGGAGTTCGGAACGCTCAGGCAGACGTTTGTAGGTGCCTTCCATTTTGCTTTCGTCGAACTCGAGATATTCCGGCAGGAATTGCCGATCTTCCAGCGCTTCTTTGACCACTTGCAGGTTGCGGCTCTTTTCGCGCAGGCCAATTACGTCGCCCACCTGTACTTGATAGGACGGACGGTCCACTTTTTTCCCGTTGACCGTGATGTGTCCATGTACCACCAATTGCCGTGCTTGTGCACGGGTACGGGCGAAGCCCAGGCGATACACCAGGTTGTCCAGGCGGGATTCGAGCAACTTCATGAAGTTCTCACCGTGAACCCCTTGCATTTTGCCTGCACGGTCAAAGAGATTGCGGAATTGTTTTTCGTTCAGACCGTACATCAGACGCAGTTTTTGTTTTTCCTGCAACTGAAGACCGTACTGGCTCAGCTTCCGGCGTTGCCCCGGACCATGTTGACCCGGCGGATACGGCCGTTTCAACTCTTTTCCGGTGCCAGACAGAGAAATGCCGAGACGACGGCTCAGTTTCCAACGAGGTCCAGTATAACGTGCCATACTGAAGCTCCCCTTTCATCATTTGCGTTGGAATGCAAATGACGGGATGGCTGGTTCGCGAAGTTGCCCGTACTTTCCGGATAGCGGCGAAAAGCCGGACATCCGTGAAAACGTTACAGCCGTCATTCACGGAGCGAACCAGTGAGGGTGATCCATCACCATCACTTTGCGTGCTATCCTCAAACCCCAGGGAGATTTGAGCCATACAAAACCTTATTATAAAACATATACGGCAAAAGTCAATGAGAAAGCAGCGTCTGAACGTATGCATCGTCCGGCTGAAGGATGTTTCCACTTTTTAATCCCGGTCTGTCAATGGATCAGAAACGTCATCATTCCGGTTTGTCTCATGATCTGCTTGTTCTTGACCCGTGTCGATCTGCCAAGTCTTTCTTTTCCTTCTCTTCTCCAACACTTCTTCCGGAAATTCTACCGGCGGTCGGGCGAGCAGGTAGTAGATCGGCATTCCCTTGGCGACGAATTTTTCTTCATACTCGGTCATGATGTTGCCTTCGCTATAAGGGCTGCGATGCAGGTCTTCACTCTGCTCCAGCACCGTATAACCGCATACGGCGAGTTCCTCCAGTGTAAACTCGTACAAGGACCGGTGATCGGTTTTGAGCAACAGCTCCCCCTTCGGTCCCAGGATTTTCTGGTATTGGGCCAGAAAATCGCGGTGCGTCAGCCGGCGTTTGGCATGCCGCTTTTTGGGCCACGGGTCGCTGAAATGCAGATAAAAACGGGCCACTTCCCCTCTGTCGAACACCTCGTCCAGTTCCGCGATATCCATCCAAAGAAAGTGGAGATTGCTGCAGTCCTGTTCATCCGCTTTTTTGAGCGCCTGCATCAGGACTTCTTCAACCCGTTCGACTCCGATCCAATGAATGTTGGGTTTCGCAGCGCAGATGGTGGATAAAAATCGTCCTTTGCCTGTGCCCAACTCAACATGGAGCGGGCGATCGGTCTGAAGAAATGTGCGCCATTGTCCGCGCAGTTGTTTCGGGTCGTTGATGACCCGTGGATGTTGACGTACAAATTCCTTTGCTTCCGGTTTTCTTCTGAGTCTCATGGTATCCCTCGTTATGTGTTCGTAGTATTGCCGATGATCCCGAAGGTGGGCCTCCGGTGATTCCCTATCTATTATAGCCACGAGCAGGTAAGAGACCAACTGAAACGGGCGGATTTCTCTCAGTAAGGGATGGATGTTTATTTTTGAATCATACAAACGGTTGCATCTTTGCGCATGATTTTTTATGCTAGAAGTGGAGAAAACGTTTTCGATATGACGAAAGGTGTGTGTTTTTCGAAAACGGCGCATCTACACACAATTATCTCAAAATTCGCTTAAGAACTGCTCGCTATGCTCAATCGCTACATACAAAAGGGGGAAACGTTGTGAAACTCGGTGTGTTCACGGTCTTGTTTTCGCAGATGCCGTTGGAGGAAATGCTCGATTACGTCAAAGCAGCCGGACTGGATGCAGTGGAGATCGGGACGGGTAATTACCCGGGAAATGCGCACTGCAATCCAGATGAGTTGCTCGAGGACGAATCAAAATTGCGCGCCTTCAAGAAAGCGATTTCAGACCGTGGTCTGATCATCAGTGGGCTAAGCTGTCACGGTAATCCATTGACACCGGAGAAAACGTTTGCACAGCAATCCCATGACACGTTTGTGAAAACGGTGTTGCTGGCGGAAAAGCTGGAAGTACCGGTTGTCAACTGTTTTTCCGGCACACCCGGCGCTTACGAAGGAGCCAAGATGCCCAGTTGGCCCGTCGCACCCTGGCCCAATGAGTACCGAGAGATCCTGGAATGGCAGTGGAAGGAGAAGCTGATTCCTTATTGGCGGGAGTGGGGAAAATTTGCCGAAGAACACAATGTGAAAATCGCTTTGGAACTGCACGGCGGATTTTTGGTCCACACCCCTGCCACGTTGTTGAAACTGCGTGAAGCAGTGGGAGAGGTAATCGGGGCCAACCTGGATCCCAGCCATTTGTGGTGGCAAGGCATCGATCCGGTGGCTGCGGTGAAAATCCTGGGGAAAGCGGGCGCCATTCACCATTTCCATGCAAAAGACACCTACATCGACCCCGACAATGTCAATATGTACGGGCTCACGGACATGCAATCGTATGCCAACATGCAGGAGCGGGCCTGGATTTTCCGTACCGTTGGCTATGGTCACGACCTGAAAACTTGGGCGGACATCCTGAGCGCCTTGCGGATGGTGGGTTACGATTACGTCGTCAGCATCGAGCATGAAGATGCTCTCCTGTCGGTGGAAGAAGGATTCCAAAAAGCGGTTGAAAACTTGAAACAGGTGTTGCCGAAGGAACAGTTGACCGATATGTGGTGGGTCTAAGGCTAAAGACATTGGAGGAGGGGATGAAACATGGCCAAGATTCGAGTGGGTGTTATCGGTTGCGGAAGCATTGCCAAGTATCGTCATATTCCGGAATACGCGGAAAATCCTCATGTGGAACTGGTCGCTTTTTGTGATGTGGTAGAAGAACGGGCAAAACCATTCGCTGATCAATATGGCGGCAAGGTATATACCGATTATCAGGAGTTGCTGAAGGATGATGCGATCGATGCCGTCAGCGTTTGCACGCCCAACGTGGAACACGGTCCGATGACGATCGCGGCGGCGCGTGCGGGGAAACATGTATTGTGTGAGAAGCCGATGGCCACATCCGGTGAGGAAGCCCAGGCGATGATCGATGCGGCACGGGAGAACGGTGTGGTCCTGATGATTGGACACAATCAGCGGTTGATGCCGCCGCACGTTAAGGCGAAAGAGATTTTGGAGAGCGGTAGATTGGGCAAAGTGCTCACGTTTCGCACGACATTCGGCCACGGCGGTCCTGAACAATGGAGTGCTGAAGGAAAAGGCGGTTGGTTTTTCCGGAAAGAACGGGCATTTGTCGGTGCAATGGGCGATTTGGGTGTCCACAAGGCCGATCTGATCCGTTGGCTCTTACAGGATGAGATTGTGGAAGTGGGTGCATTGGTGGACACGTTGCACAAGGAAGAAACGGACGTGGACGATAACGCGGTGATCATTTTGCGTACTCGCGGTGGTGCAATCGGTACCATGGAAGCGAGCTGGACACATTATCCGAATGAAGATAACAGCACTATTTTACATTGTGAAAACGGTACTATGAAAATTGGGGTAGACCCGGTGGATCAAGTGATCGTCGAACTTCGGGATGGCACGGTCGAACGATATCAGGTAGGCGCCATCGCCACCAACGAAGAGGGAGGACAAACCAAAAGCGGCGTGATCGACGCATTCGTCCACAGCATCCTCTCCGGTGAACCTCCTCTCATCTCGGGCGAGGAAGGGAAGAAATCGCTGGAAGTCATTCTGGCGGCCATCCGGTCTGCGGAAGAGAAACGCATCGTACAACTGCAACCAACCCAAGTTGGCTAATTGGAGGAGCAGTCATGACACAGTCATGGAAGATCGGAATCATCGGCGCAGGTGGGATTTCGGAAGCCCACCTCGCCGCCATCCAAGAGGAGCCTCGTGCGCAAGCCCTCGCCATCGCAGACGTAAACGAGGAAACAGCACGGAAGCGCGCCGACCGGCACGGTATTCCGCACGTTTACACCGATTACCGGGAGATGCTGAAACGGGATGATCTGGATGCAGTCATTCTCTGCCTTCCCAACTTTCTGCATGCCTCGGTAGCGGTGGAGGCGCTGTCCTCAGGCAAACACGTTTTGTGCGAAAAACCGATGGCGCTCAACGCCGACCAGGCGCAGTCGATGGAGGATGCGGCCAAACAGGCGGGCAAAGTGCTGATGGTCGGACAAAACAATCGTTTCCGCGGAGAATCAACGTTACTCAAACGGCTGGTGGATCAAGGCAAGCTGGGAACTGTCTATCATGTGAAAACGGGGTGGATTCGGCGAAACGGCATCCCTGGCTGGGGAAGTTGGTTTACGTCAATGGAGAAGGCGGGGGGTGGCCCCCTCATCGATATCGGTGTACACGTGTTGGATCTGGCACTTTGGTTGATCGACTATCCCCGGCCGGTGACCGTGTTCGGTCAGACGTACAGCGTATTTGGCCCGAAAAAGAAAGGGCTTTTCGGTTGGGGAACCGTGAATGATCAGGGTGTATTTGACGTGGAAGATCTGGCGGTGGCCATGATCAAATTTGAAAACGGTACCACGCTGATCCTGGACGTCAGTTGGGCCGCCCATATTGAGAAAGATCGCGCCTATGTGCAATTGTACGGCGAGGAAGGCGGCGTCAACATGGACTTCAATGCCGGTAAAATCACGCTTTTTCATGAGGAAGCGGGTGTTCCCGTCGATTCGGTGTTGTACCCCGAACGGCAAAATGAACGATTGCTGTTGTTGCAAAATTTCCTGGACGCCGCTGAAGGAAAAGAAGAACCGATTTGCCGGCCGGAACAAGGAGTTTACATTCACCGCATATTGGATGCGATCTATACCTCTTCCCGTACGGGAAAGCCCGTTACATTGGATGAGACCGACTAGGAGGTGGGAAGGAGCAGGTTAACACAAATGGTGGCATCAGCGGTTGTGGTCATCATGAAGTGACGGTAGTAAATGAAACAAACAGGAGGGGAAACACGCATGAAACAGTGGAAAAAATGGGTGAGTGCTGGTCTTGCGTTAACAATGGCGGTATCACTGACGGCTTGCAGCCCGGGTGGTTCCGATGCGGACAGCGGTAGCGGAGGCAAAGTGAAGATCGTCTATGCCCGGGGAAAAGATGTAACGCCGGCAACGAAAAAGATTGTCGAAGCATTTGAAAAAACACACCCCAACATTGATGTCGTCGTGCGGGAGATGCCGGCCGATACGGGTCAGAGCCATGACCAGTACGTGACGATGCTCTCCAGCAAATCGTCTGAAATCGATGTATTCGACTTGGACGTGATTTGGCCTTCGGAGTTTGCCCAGGCGGGCTATCTCTTGCCGCTGGACCGGTTTATCCAAAAAGACCGGATCGATATGAACCAATACGTACCCGGTGCGGTCGAAGCGGGTAAGTTCGAGGGCAAGCAATGGGTGATGCCCAAATTTATCGATGCCGGTCTCTTGTATTACCGCAAAGACCTGATCAAGCAACCGCCGAAAACCTGGGACGAACTGATTCAAATGGCCAAACAGACGAAGGGAAAAGGCGGCACCAAATTCGGTTATCTGATGCAGGCGAAACAATATGAAGGGTTGGTCTGCAACTTCTTGGAGTTCATTTCTGCCTATGGCGGTAAAATCCTGGATGAGCAAGGGCGTGTGGTGATCAACAGCCCGCAAACCATCAAAGGTTTGAAAAAAATGATCGAAGTGACCAAATCTGACTTCGTCCCGAGCAATATCACCACTTTTACTGAGCTGGAATCCCATACCGCCTTCCTGGAAGGTCAATCAGCTTTGATTCGCAACTGGCCGTATATGTATGCACTGGTGCAAGATCCGGCACAGTCCAAAGTGAAGGATAAAGTGGGCGTCGCTCCGTTGCCTGCCGGCGACCATGGCTCGGCTGCCACGTTGGGCGGATGGATGACGGGGATCAACCGATACAGCAAGCATCCGAAAGAGGCTTGGGAACTGGTGAAATTCATGACGGGTCTGGAAGGTCAAAAAATCACGGCGCAATATGGCGGATCGGCACCGACGTATCTGCCGGCATACAATGATCCGGCTGTAAAAAATGCCAACCCGTTGTTCGCCCAAAAGGACTTTGTCAAAGGAGTCAGTGCAGCTGTGCCTCGTCCGGTATCCCCGGATTACCCGAAAATCTCTGACATCATCCAAATTGAAGTTTCCAAAGCCATCGTGGGGAAACAAACGGCGGAACAAGCCGTAAAGAACATGGAGCAAAAACTGAAACAGGTAGTAAAACAGTAAACAAGTGATGGAAAGACCGCGAGATAGTGAGCCGGGAGATCGTTTCACCGTTCCGGTTGTAGACGGGGTACGGCTCCCGGCCTCTTTCAAAGAACCAAGTGGGAGTGGTGGATCTCCCTCCCGATCAGCCTTCAACAAAGTGGTGACGCAACATGAAAATCGGTAAGCGTATGGAGTTGTCGGAAAGGTCGATCGGCTATCTGTTCGTGTTGCCTACGCTGATCATCATTCTGTTGATCGCGATCTGGCCGGTGATCCGTTCTTTTTGGATCAGCTTACATGATGTGCGGTTAAACAATCCGGCCAAAACCGAGATACACGATCAATACGGAATCGATATGGAAGGGTATCTCAATACTGCTCCGTTTTTGATCAGTGCTCTGGATTCTGAAATTCAGCACGCCAAAGCACAGAAAGACCGGCTGCAGGCCATACGGGATGAAGTGCAAAAACTGAGCGATCTTCTCAACCAGGAAAAAGGGGTAAAAAAGCGTTACGATCAAGTAAACGATTTGCTCACGGACTTTAAGCCGGTTCCGCCCGACTTGAAGTATGCCAACATCCAAAACGAGACCGCACAAAAGGTGAAACAGTCGCTTTCGCACATTCGCACTGAACTGGAAGATATGAAAAAACAAGGCGTACTTCAGAAACCGAGAGACGTTATCGGTTTGACGGACGGGTTTCAATCCGCGTTGATTTCACCCAACTATGTCGGACTCCAATACTATCGACAATTTGCTCAAGACCCGCGGATGTGGGCTTCGTTGGAAAACACACTGGTGTTTACCGTGATCTCCGTCGCTTTGGAGTTGGTGTTCGGCTTATGGATTGCGATGTTGTTGAACAAGCAATTTATCGGACGAGGCTGGGTACGTGCTTCCGTGTTGATTCCTTGGGCCATTCCCACGGTCATTTCCGCCTTGATGTGGAAGTTTTTGTTTGACGGTCAAAACGGGATAGTCGCCAAATTGTTCGAGGTACTCCACATCGTGCCCAATATGGGTGAACTGTTGACAACAAAATGGGGGTCGATGTTTGCCATCATCGTCGCCGATGTATGGAAAACCACCCCGTTCATGGCGTTGCTGCTGCTGGCCGGTTTGCAAACCATTCCGCAATCGTTGTATGAAGCGGCGGAAGTGGACGGTGCCAGCAGGTTTCAAAAGTTTGTGAAGATCACGCTCCCGTTGTTGAAGCCGACCATCTTAGTGGCGTTGTTGTTCCGGACATTGGATGCATTCCGGATCTTTGACTTGGTGTATGTGTTGACGGGAGGGGGACCCGGTAATGCGACGGAAACGATTTCGATCTACGCCTACAAAACGATGTTCGCCCAGATGAACTTCGGGGCGGGTTCGGCGTTGTCCGTGATCGTCTTCCTGTGTGTGGCCGTCATCAGCATGGTATTCGTCAAAGTGTTGGGAACCGATTTGGTCCCCAGCGGCCGGAGTAAATAAGGAGTGTGACTGAGATGCAGCAGAAACCGGGGTTTCTGTTTTACCTGATGATCGCCGGGTTTTTGTTCATCATCTTGTTTCCGTTTCTATGGCAGTTGATCACATCCCTCAAGCCGCCGGGTGAACTATTTGGCGATCATGCGTTTCGACCCATCATCGATCATCCCACTTTGGAAAACTACAAGCGCGTGTTTACACAACGGCCGTTCCATCTATATTTGTGGAACAGCTTTGTGGTGGCATCACTGACGACAGTGTACTGCATCGTGATCGCTTCTTTCGCCGCCTATGCGATTGCCCGTCTTCATTTCAGAGGGAAAACGGTGGTTCTCGGATTGGTGCTGGCGGTTTCGATGTTTCCGCAAATCGCCACCATTTCGCCGATCTTTCTGTTTATGCAATCGGTGAAACTGACCAACAGTTATTTGGGTCTGATCATTCCCTACACCACGTTTGCCTTGCCGTTGGCCGTCTGGAACCTGACGACCTTCTTTCAAAAGATTCCTCACGATTTGGAGGAAGCGGCCAAAGTGGACGGGGCAACCGTGTTGCAAACCTTTCGCAAGGTGATCGTGCCGCTGGCAGTACCGGGCACGTTTACCACGGCCATCTTAGTATTCATCGCAGCGTGGAACGAATTTTTCTTTGCGTTGACCATCAATACGGATGAGGCGATGAAAACCGTCCCCCCTGGCATCGCGATGTTCCAAGGGCAATATACAGTCCCTTGGGGGGAGATCTCCGCAGCATCCATCATTGTGACAATCCCGTTGGTGATCATGGTACTGATCTTCCAGCGGCGCATTATCTCCGGCATCACGGCCGGAGCGGTCAAAGAATAAGGATGGGCAGCCGATCCATGGTAACGGATCGGCTTTTTATTTGTCACGCTTGTTCCGTACGCTGATGTGGAGACGGGAGACATCTGGGTTTTTCGGAACAGTGATGTAGAACATCCCGTTTTCGTTTTCGACATGGATTCGTTTAAGGTCTGCATCGGCCGGTAGAGCCAACGATCTACGGAAGGCGCCGTATCGGCTCTCCACCCGATAGAGTCGTGTGTCCTGTCTTTCGGTTTTCCGTCTTTTTTCCCCCCGGATGGTCAATACGCCGTCGTAGACGGTGATCTCAATCTCTTTTGCCTCCATTCCCGGCAGTTCGGCTTCGACTACATATCGGTCCGTCTGTTCCTCGATATTGATTCGTGGAAGGAAATCGGCGGCCCTTCCGAGAAAATCATCTTCAATCTCCCAGGGATCGGAAAAAAAACGCCGGATTGCTTGCGACACATTTTGCCGTAATCGCGCCAAAGGTTTGACATCCGGCTGGTCGGATCGTACCATGGTGCCCATCTTCATCTTCCTTTCGCTAATGTTCTACCATCTATTTTGAGACGGAAAAAACAGATTATGCACCCATGAAAGACATAAAAAGGATAGTGAGGATGTTTTTGTTGCGATAAGATGGAGTACAAACGTTCCATATGAGGGGTGGCGGATATTGGCAGTCCGTTGGACGATGCTGGGGATGTGGTTGCTCGTCAGCTTGTTGGCGGGTTGCCAATGGGGAGACGACTTCCAATCGGGGACACGGGTCTCACATCTTTCCCGTTCGGAATCTGCGGCGTTTGTCCCGTATGCTGACCGGGAGGTGCCGAGTCTTCGTTCATTGATTGCCAGAAAGGGGTTTCAACAGTATGCTTCTCAGCATGCGTATTTGTTGGGGTACAGCTACGATGGCGTCTTTCTGGCAGTGATGACGTTTGATCGGGAGGCACAAGCCTATCGCATTCAGTTGTACCACACCGTACAGCAGAGGATTGAAGAAACGCTGTACGTACCTTCCGCTGAACGGTTGCATGCGACGGATGATTCCCAGAAACAGAGCGAAGCGGAAGAACAATTGCAAATTGCTCAGGAAACCATCGACATGGGGTACCGAATCAAGGCGCCAGCTAAACCTTTGAAATGGCGATTTGATCAGGCTGTGCGCATCCCTGGTCCCGGCAACTATCTCATTCGAACTGACTGGAAAACACCGACTTTGTCCATCCTCGTCCAAGACGGCCAAGGGAGGAAATGGAAGCTGGCGCAACAAGATTGGCGAACATCCGCCCTCCGGCCGGCTTCCGAGATGTATGTGATCCGTCACCCGGATTTTCCCGATCGATGGACGGTAGTGGGTGCTTCGATTGGGGCGCAAAAAGGTCCAGAACCCTTTTTTTGCTCCATGGAGATAGATGCATTGCGACCCGAGCGATCAGAACAGTCGCTCTCCCGGCTGGTCAATACGGTATTGCCTGGCGGGGGAAACATTGTGTTTCGTGGGGAGTTGACCAAGCGCGGGTATGGTGTTCTGTTGGCTGTTCAGGAAGCTTTACCGCCGGCTGTGCGGGAGCCGGGGATTGTGTATCAGGGAATAGCCAAGAGATTTGTTATAATTGACGACAGCGGGCGTGCTGTTGACCAAGGTGGCAGCAACGGGTTGGTTCATCAAGGTAGAATATTGTCAGCCGGTCAATCCTTGTACTATCGGATTGTTTTGATCGCCCGCAACCCCAAGCAAAAAGCCGATCTGTTGCTGGTGGACCAGTTGGAGCCGAATGGAAAAGTCAAACGTACGTTTGAATGGATCTGGGACGAATCGGGACAACGTTTTCAACTGTTGCAATGAGAGGGAGAGGAGAAGCATGGAAACACATTTATGGCTGATTCGCCACGGGGAAACAGTGTACAACCAAGAAAGGCGGATTCAGGGACGTCTTGACATCCCGCTGAATGAAAACGGAAAAGAGCAGGCGCGGTTATTGGCCGAGTGGATGCGCACACGTCCGGTGGATGCTGTATATGCCAGTGATCTCAAGCGTGCGGTGGAAACGGCGGAAGCGATTGCCCGTGTCCACGGGTTGACCGTCAACCCGCTGCAGGGACTGCGGGAGCGGTCGTTTGGGGAGTGGGAAGGCATATCGTTCGAAGAGTTGGAAGAGCAATATCCCGATTGGAAGAAAGTTTGGGCAGAAGGTGGACGCTACGGGGTCGAACGATTTGACGAGTTGAGTCGGCGCATCGCCGAGCAGTGGGAGTGGATCGCCCGACGGCATCCTGGTGCCCATGTGGTCGTTGTCGGCCACGGTAGCAGTATGCATGCCGGTTTGATGGCCATCGCGCATGAGCAGCGCAATGAGTTGAATGTCAGACTGACCAATACGGGAGTGACATCCGTCACCTTCCATCCGGATCACGGTTGGCAATTGGTTCGCATCAACCAAACTGATCATTTGCAGGCGGTAAAATCGGCTGATCGATGAGCAGGGCTGTGTCGTATCTTTGCGAGTCCAATTCAGGTGAGCCTTTTTCCACTTCCTCTGTTTGTTTCGTTCTGCTTAGGGGTTGCCTTGTGAGGAAAAGGCCACCTTTCTTTTTTGAATGGCCTCATTCTGCTTTCAGCTATACAGGAACGTTTGTTTCAACAGACCAAAAAAAGACACGGATGAATCGTAATGCATCCATGTCTTCGATGATCTATGTTCTGATTTTTTTGTGAATGATGATTGGGGGGAATTGTCCGCGAGATCAACCGAATGGTTGTCAAAATGTGTGCTGCTTCCCTACCAGCATCGTCAGATGGTCGGGAAAAACGGAAAGAGTGGCCGGTGTCGTACCTTTCTTTTCCCCGTCGCAATCGATCAATTGCGGCGAGGAGGTTTCAACATGCATTTGGTGGGTCCGAAAATAGAGAACGTCTTCTCCTTCCGGCGGTTTTCCTGCCCAATGAGAGCGGAGCCAGGACCAGAGACTGTCGAAGGAGGCATCCTTCACCAGAAACACGTCCATCAGGCCGTCATCCACACGGCTCGTCGGGAAAAACGTCCGATAACCGCCCAGGTAGGCACCGTTACCGGCGATGAGTAACTGCGCCGGACCGTGATAGGATACGTCATCCGCCTCCAGATGCAATGTAAACGGAGTTGGATTGACGGCATGTTTCAGTGCATTGAAATAGTAGGCCAGCCGCCCGAACCGCTCCTTCTCTTTCGGGTCGATATCCGAGGATACTTCCGTGATGAGACCGATCCCCCAAAAGTTGAGAAAATAGCTTCGACCATCAAACCCCACATCGACCGAACGTTCCCGACCGGACAGGATTTGCTCCGCCGCTTCCATTGGATCTTGGGATATTCCCAGTGTGCGGGAAAAATCATTGCACGTGCCGCCGGGCAAAATGGCCATGTGTGGACGACGGGGGAGCGGTGCCAATGCGTTGACCATTTCTGCTAACGTACCGTCCCCTCCACCGACGACGATCAGATCGGCATTTTCCGCCTCTGCCCGGACAATTTGCGCTCCCTCGCCTGGACGTGCGGTTTGATGGAAGGAAACAGACATGCCCGCCCGACGAAAACGGAGGAGAATTTCGTCGATGGTGGAGAGCAGGGAGCCGTCCCCGGCGTTCGGATTGACGATGAGAACGGTATGTTTCATGTGATATGACATCCTTTTCGTAGAGTGGGAGGGGTGTGTGATTTAATATGGACACTCATTCGATTTTTGAAACGTGACGGGACTGAGATCATCCCAACGGCTTCGTCCAGAGTGAAAATATCGCGATCCATGCCAGGATGTTCAGGAGCAACGTCAGCCCCGCCATGAGGGTGATCACATGCCGCATCTTCCGATATCCCCGTTTGCGTGCCCACAGACCGGCCGGCAGCACATATGCGAGTTGCACAAATCCGAGAAACCACAACGCGGCCCCCTTGGTGACGATGAGCATCAGCGCATGACCGCACAGGATGGAACTGAGCCCAAGTGCGATCTCAACCGTGGTCGAAATACGTCTTATGGGTTTCAAACATCGGCCACCTCCGATTCATTGACTGGGTGGTCATTGACCGGCTGTTCCCGTGGCCCAATTTCTCCTCATCACCTATGTGGACAATCATATGGTTATGGTGTCGTTTCTTCCGGAAACGCCATCGATTGCGCACTTCCTTTGGGTATCCATACGGCAGCCACGATTAACGCCAACAGGCTGAAAACAGTGGCCGTCAAAAAGACCGCGTGCAAGGAGTGCGCCAGCCACCTCCCCATTTCAGCATTCAACCAGGCAGGCAGTTGCGCAAGGGACTCCGGAGAAGTGATTCCCTGCATATGCCGCAACTTGTCGATTGTTTCCGGGCTCCATTCACCTTGATGGGCTTGAATGGACGTCTCTACGGCACGTTTCAACTGGAATGTCATCACAGCTCCCAGAATGGTGACGCCGAAGGCCCCGCCCATCGAACGGGAAAACATCTGAGAGGAGGTGGCAGCTCCACGATCCTGCATGGAAACGGCATTTTGGATGGCCAAAATGTATGTGGTCATGGACAAGCCCAGACCCAAACCCAATGCGCACATGGTTGCCAGCACCCATCCGTACGCGGTGTTCTGTCCCATGCCGACGAATATCAGCGCTGCGGCGACAATCAAGCTTACACCGGTCAATACGACGGGACGGTAGCCGCTTTTCAGTATCCAGCGGCCTGCCGCGATCGAGCCCAACGTCCATCCCAACACTTGCGGCGTGATGGCCAATCCGGCCAATGTCGGGCTTTCGTCCAACACCCCCTGCACAAAAAGGGGAACGAAGGAAATCGCTCCGAACATGCCCATTCCTGTGAGAAATGCGGTCAAATTGCTGGAAGCGATGATCCGGTTCTGCAACAGGCGGATGGGAATGAACGGGTCCTTTACCCGACGTTCCCACTGGATGAGGATCATCAGCAATACGGCCGAGATCGCCATACATCCCCACGGCAAAGGGTTTCGCCAGCCTTTTTCACCAATGAGCAAAGTGGCGTATAATAAACCAAACACGGATATGGTCATCAGTCCCGCTCCGACCACATCGACATGCGGACGTTCTCCGTCTTTACGGTTGGGCAGGTAGACGGCAATGATGCCGATCACCAGCAATCCGACCGGCAAGTTAAACCAGAATAACCAGCGCCAAGAGAAATGTTCCACTGTCCATCCGCCGACGAACGGACCGATAACGGCGGCGACCCCCCATACTGAGGAAAACCATCCTTGCACACGGGCACGCGCTTCAAACGGGAAGATATCCCCGATGATCGTCATCGCTACAGGCAAAACGCCGCCAGCTCCCAGCCCTTGCAACGCACGGAACAAGACGAGTTGTGTCATGGATTGGGACAGTCCACACAACGTCGAACCTAAGACGAACAACAGTACAGCCACGATGAAGACACGTTTTCGTCCGTAGAGATCAGCCAATTTGCCGTAAATGGGAACTGTCGTCGTATTGGCCAACATGAATGCGGAAAACACCCAGCTGTACAGGGAAATTCCACCCAATGCCGTCACAACGGTGGGCATTGCCGCATTGATAATCGTCACTTCCACTGCTGCGAGAAACATGGCGACCATCAATGCCGCCGTGATCATATTGCGTTGGTGCCGATTCATCTTTCTATCGCCTCTCCATCTGCTTCGTTCGGATAATCTTATCCTACCCCATTACTTCGAGTTGCGAAAGAGAGAGAAAAAGAAACCGGGAGCCGTTTCTATACCGCTTCGATCAACAGGTAATGAAGCGATATGGCAACGACTCCCGGGATCAAAGCGTGTTTCAGATTTCTACAGCCCGGATAAAAGGGATTTGGAGACACACTTTCGCATCAGCCTTTTTGACGGCGATGCTTCCACTGCAAATACTGATATCGGATAAAGCAACCGATACAGAACCCGAGAATGGCGATGAAAGCGGCCAAGGCGACCATCACGGCAAAGACGGTGCCCACTGTCGTCCAACCGAGTGTAAATGCGATCAAGCTCACCGCCAGACAGATAACGGAAATCCATTGGTTAAACCGCTGTTGATCGGGGTCTTCCGCCGGATATTGGTCAAGTGGCTTGGACAGAAACGGACTCGCCAGCCAAAATGCGGGGTTTTTTCCGGTTGACAAGCTAATGATCCCCACCAAGAGCGGAATGACCAAGATCCAGGGTTGAGAGAACAACAGAGCAGCCAACACTGTAAACACGATCATCCATTGATTGGTACGGACAAAAGGGAGTGGGATGCCGGACATGATATCCACCACTTTTCCGAGTGATTATGTAAGATTTATGATGCCATCAATTTGGATTGTTGACAAGGGGGAAAATGGTTGATGTGACAAAATGTTGAGAGCGTGTCCGTCGAGTTTTGAATCCACGCAACCTTGGGGGCATGCGTTTTTTTCCATTGATGGGAACAATGGATGGTGTTAAGATTCCACTTGGAAAACTGACTAATTCGATAGGATTAAGGAATATTTGCCGAGGAGGCCATGTGATGACAAACGAACCGCGTTTTAACGATTTGTTCGATCAATGGGCCGAGGATTACGATCATGCTGTATCCGGCGGTCATCCGGAATATATCGAGGTGTTTGAGGGATATGCCGATATTTTGAAGACAGTGGTAGAATCGCTCTCCCTTCCCAAAGGGAGTGTCGTGATGGAATTCGGTGTCGGTACCGGCAATTTGTCACGTTTGCTCCTGGCGGCGGGATACCGTGTGATCGGGATTGAACCGTCTGCTGCCATGCGGGAAAAGGCGAAAAGCAAACTGCCGGATCTGGAGCTCTATGAAGGGCATTTTCTGCACGTTCCGGACGGTCTTCCGCCCGTGGACGGGATTGTCAGTACGTATGCGTTTCACCATCTGACGGATGACGAAAAAGACAGGGCGCTTCGGGATTTCGCGCGTCGGCTCCGGCCAGGCGGAAGAATTGTGTTTGCCGATACCGTTTTTCGGGATGAAGCCACGAAACGGGCCATGCAACAGGAAGCCGAGGAACGTGGATTTCATGAGCTTGCACTGGATTTGAAACGAGAATATTATCCGGTAGTGGAACGTTTGGAGAGTGCTTTCCGTCAGGCGGGCCTTACCGTTTGTCTGAAGCAGTTGAACCGATATGTGTGGCTGATGGTGGCTGAGCAAAGGGGAGGAAACCCAGGTTAAAAACCTGGGCAGGTTGTGGATCAAGTTTGCGGGTTCCGATTACCCGTCTCTGCTCTGTAGTGACGGTTAGAGTCGCTTGATAGGACCAAATCCTCCATAAGAGGGGTAGCCGTTTTCCCACGAGCCACCTTTGAGTGTTTACGAAATAGGAGCAGTGAAAACAGTTCACTCGAGATCACGATGGGTAGATTATGGTGTCAGCAGTCTCCCCAGGTCGAACGCCTGGGTTTTTTCATTCGCTAGTCACCGTTTTTTGCTATACTATGCGTATGGGCGAAAGTATCGCTCAGTGTGAAGGGTTACATATTTCATCCGTATATTTCGTCAAAAGAGGGATTTGATCATGACAAGAGAAGGATTGCTGCAGGAGTTGCAAGATCTGAACGAACAGGAAATCCAGACGATCTACAAAATGGTGCAGGCACTCAAGCGTTCGCGGGTCAGCCCGTTGGCATATATTGAAGAGCTGATGAATTTTCGGTCGGATGGCTACGATGAAAAAGAGGGCGTTTATGTTCACCGGATGTTGGTAACCGAAGAGCTGAAAAATCGCTACAAAATGCTGCACGGGGGAATCACGACCACTTTTATCGACACGGCCATGGGTTACACCGTGTTTCAAGCGTTCGGTTATGAGCGCCGCGCTGTGACACTGGATTTAAATGTGCACTTCCTGGCACCGGCTCAGGATGGTTGGCTGACTGCACAAACCCGTGTGGTGAAAAGTGGCCGGACCATCATCGTGTTGGAAGCGAAAGTGACGGATGAAAACGGCAAACTGATCGCGACGGCGACCGGCGATTTCTTCAGGTTGGCGTAGCGGAAACAGAAAAAAGGGCTGGTGGGATGCGATGAAAAAACCGTATAAAATCGCGGCCAAAGCGATCATCTTTGATCAGGGACGGGTGTTGGTACTGCGAAAATCAACGGAGGAACGCAGTGCCAGAGACAATCACGGCTGGGATTTTCCCGGCGGTGGATTGGAACCCGAGGAGCCATTGATGGACGCATTGGCCAGAGAAGTACGGGAAGAAACGGGATTACAGGTAAAAGTCGTCGCGCCCGCCTACATTTATGACGAGATTCAAGAAGAAAAGCATCTGATTATCATCAAGTTCGCTTGCCATCAACCGACTGGAACACTCCGGTTGAGTGCCGAGCATGACAGCTACCATTGGATTGCGCTGGACGAACTGGACACGGCTCCGTTTCCTGAGTGGATGAAGGAGGAAATCAAACGGGCGCATCGGGTGTATACACAATTTCTCACCAAGTAGTTCATATGAAATGCCCTGGCTCCAATGAGCGCAGGGCATATTTTCAACCTTTCAGGATCGGGGACCAATCGATGCTGTTTGTGACGATTCGGGCGAATTGTTCCAGATATCGCTGGTCTTCCTCGTCGAAACGGGCTTCAATCGGACTGTCGATATCCAACACAGCTACCAGCTGGTCGTCCTTGAACATCGGCACCACGATTTCAGATCGGGTGGCAGCATCACAAGCGATATGTCCGGGGAATTTCAACACATCCCGGACCAGTTGCGTACGGCGCTCAGAGGCTGCCGTTCCACAAACACCTTTGCCGAACGGAATGCGGATACAGGCCGGTTTGCCCATAAACGGCCCCAGCACCAGTTCGTCACCGCGGTTCAGATAATAACCGGCCCAGTTTACTTGCTCTAAAGACAGATACAAGAGGGATGCGGTGTTGGCCAGATTGGCCACCATGTCCCGTTCCCCTTCCACCAGGTGGCCCACCTGTTTCAACAGATTTTCATATCGTGAGATACGGTCGCCTTCGATCTGCTCAAAGTGAAACATGAGTGAAAACTCCTTTGTTGCAATTTGGCTGATCCCAGACTGTGTGAAAAACTGCGGACGTTGCCGCGAACAACGACTCAGCAGTGAGATCGGTTGCACCTTTTCCCCATCATTGTAACGAAACGGGGTCGGTTTCGCTATACCCGTAATCAGCTTTCCCAAAACCGCTAAGGCGTGTCTGGTTATTCCGTAAAACGAAACGTACTTTGCCCGCGTCCTACGCTGACCGGGCTGGAGCGGTCATCATCTGCTTTGCTGCAGGGCGCAGGTGGAGCGAACCGGGAAAGAATTCACCAAACATACCCCAGGTGTCCAAACGCTTTCACCCATGATACAATCGAAGGGAAAGCGGTCAGGCAGCGGAAAAGGAGGAATCGACCATGCAAGACCCACGGTTATCGCAATTGGCAAAAGTATTGGTGCATCATTCCTGCAGGGTGAAACAGGGCGACAACGTGTTGATCGACGTGTTCGGACCGGACCACGATCTTGTACGGGCGTTGATCCCGGAAATCCGTGCAGCCGGTGGGTATCCGTTTGTTCAACTACATAACCATGCATTGATCCGAGCGATGTTGCTGGACACCGATGAGGAGCACATGAAACGTTTGGGCGAAATCGGCCTGTATCAGATGAAACGAATGGATTGCTATATCGGCATTCGCGGCGGACAAAACATCAGCGAACTGTCCGACGTTCCGGCTGCCCATATGAAGTGGTATATGGAACATTTCAACCATCCCGTCCACACAGAACAGCGGGTGAAACACACGCGGTGGGTGGTGTTGCGTTATCCCAATCCGTCGATGGCCCAGCTGGCCAACATGAGCACGGAGGCATTTGAAGATTTCTATTTCCGTGTCTGCACGTTGGACTACGAGCGGATGGCCAAAGCGATGGAACCGTTGGTGAAGCGGATGGAGCAGGCCAAGGAAGTGCGGATTGTCGGCCCGGGGACGGATCTGACTTTCTCCATCGAGGGTATGCCGGCCATACCTTGCTACGGACAGTGCAACATCCCCGACGGGGAAGTGTACACCGCTCCTGTTCGTAACTCCGTGAACGGAACGATCACGTTCAATACGCCAACGGTTTATCACGGGGTGAACTTTGAGAACGTCCGCTTGCGCTTTGTCGACGGCAAGATTGTGGAAGCGACGGCCAATGACACCAAACGGTTGAACGAAATTCTGGATACGGACGAAGGGGCGCGCTACATCGGGGAATTCAGCTTGGGCTTCCACCCGTACATCCGCCACCCGATGAAGGATATCCTCTTTGATGAAAAGATCGACGGCAGTTTCCACTTCACGCCGGGAAGCGCCTATGAGGATTGCGACAACGGCAACCGTTCGGCGATTCATTGGGACATGGTCTCGATTCAACGGGAAGACTACGGCGGAGGAGAAATCTACTTCGACGGTGAACTGATCCGTAAAAACGGCCGTTTCGTCGTGCCGGACTTGGAACCGCTCAACCCTGAAAACCTGGGGTAATCCAACCATGCAAGACCCGCGGTTATCGAACGGCCATTCATTGGGATTTGATCTCAATCCAACGGGAGGACTACGGAAGAGGAGAAATCTACTTCGACGGCGAACTGATCCGCAAAAACGGCCGTTTCGTCGTACCGGACTTGGAATCGCTCAACCCCGAAAATCTGGACATTTCCGCATAAAATGGGTTCAAATCTCGTAAATAGGGAAAATGTTAGTAGATTTGAAGAGAACTGCAAGTATCCAGTAGGATTTTCTCGCTTTCAATATTCCAGGAGACCAAAAAGGAGTGGTTGGGCATGAAAGCTACGGGGATTGTCAGAAAGGTAGACGAGCTGGGGCGGATCGTCTTGCCGGTGGAATTGCGCCGTACGTTAGATATTGATGTGAAAGACCCGGTGGAAATCTATGTGGACGGCGAAAATATCATTCTGAAGAAATACAGTCCTTCTTGTCTGTTTTGCGGCCAAGTGGAAAATGTCATCTCCTACAAAGGGAAAAACGTGTGCCAAACTTGCGTGGAAGAATTGGTCTCCATGAAGGATCGTGCGTAACCGGTCGGGCAGGTAAGCCCGTTTTGCCGGTTTCTCCCCTCGCCCCATCGGCCTGTTTTTGCAGGCCTCTTTTTTTTGTCTCTTGTCCGCTGGTATAATCCGGAATAGGAGAGGAGGATGAAAAGTGGAGGAACAATTGATCTCCACCTTGGTTGAATTGCTGAACATCCCGAGTCCGACGGGGAGAGCCGACGCTGCCATTACATATGTAGAGGAGCGCTTGAAAGACTTGCCGTATTCGCTGGTCCGCACGCGCAAAGGAGGGCTGTTGCCCGAGATTCCGGGAAAGGATGAGGAGACGATCCGGTTTATCACCGCCCATGTGGACACACTGGGGGCGATGGTGAAACAGATCAAAGAGAGCGGTCGTTTGCGGATCACTGCCATCGGGGGTGTGACCTGGCACTCACTCGATGGGGAAGGTTGCACGATTGAAACACGGTCCGGACAGCGCTTCAGGGGAACGATTTTGGCTACTCATTCTTCCCCTCATGTCTATGCCGATGCCCGGTTGCAACAGCGAACGGAAGAAAACATGGAGGTCCGCTTGGATGCCCGTGTCTGTGATGCTGATGAGGTGCGCCGACTGGGAATCAGCGTGGGTGATTTTGTCTTCTTTGATCCGCGTGTAGAAGTGACGGAAACCGGATTTGTCAAATCGCGTCATCTGGATGACAAAGCCAGTGTGGCTGTTTTGATCGAACTCATCCGCCGGATTGCCGATGAAGGGTGGGTTCCACCGGTTACGACACACATTTTTTTCAGCAATTACGAAGAAGTGGGACACGGCGCCAATGCGATGATCTCGGATAAAGTGCGGGAATATTTAGCCGTCGACATGGGTGCGATCGGAGAGGGGCAGGAATCAGACGAATTCAGCGTCTCCATCTGCGCCAAGGATTCCTCGGGACCTTATCATTTCGGCTTGCGGCAAAAGCTGGTCCATCTTGCGGAAGAGCACGGCATTCGCTATCGGGTCGACTTGTATCCGCGGTACAGATCGGATGCCAGCGCCGCTTTGCAGGCAGGACACGACCTCATCTGGGGACTGATCGGTCCCGGGGTGGATGCGTCCCACGCATATGAACGGACTCACCGTGAGGCATTGGTCCATACGTATCGGTTATTGTATCATTACCTTCAAACACCGTCACTTTAGAGAGGGAACTTCGCGATGTGGGATGAAATAAGGGAAGTACTGGTAAACGGCAGTGAGGAAGAAAAAGAGTTGTTTCGACTTACTTTACAGGCCATCCGGCAAAAACGGGAGAGGCAAAGTGCGTATCCATCCGGATTCATGGGCTTGTCTGGCAGATTTGTGAGTCCCGGAGTGTATGAATTTCGGGTGTCCGTCACTCCTTATCTGCTCAACCGTGGCGGCGTGGTCCACGGCGGTATGACTGCCTTGTTGGCTGATTCCACGATGGGGTCCTTGATCAACCGTTCGTTGCCGGACGACCAGTTTGCCGTGACATCGGAGATGAAGATCCATTATCTCAGTCCGGGGCGGGGCAAAGAACTGATTTCACGCGCCACCTTGCTGGATTTGCGGCATCCGTTTGCCGTCGCCTCCTGCACGATTACCGATGAGCGGGAGAGAAAAGTCGCCTACGCCACCGGTACATTTTTCATCGGAACTCGCAGGTGACTTGCTCCACACGACCAAACACCAGAGGCACTCCCTTTGATCGCCGTGGGCTTCTCGCTTCATCTGGCGTGGCAACCCACATCCATCCACGATGGCTTTGTCCAAGCCTAGAAAAGGTTTCATTCTCATTGTCCGTATCTCGGCTCAGGAACGTATCCCATCGCTTTCTGTAGGATATTTCTCGCGGCATTGACATCTCTGTCTGCTACATATCCACATGAGCAACGATGGGTACGTTCTTTTAATGTCTTCTTTACGATCCGACCGCACTCCGAGCAAACTTGCGACGTGCTGCGAGGATCCACTTCCATCACTTGCTTACCGGCCCACTCTGCCTTGTAAGCCGTAAATTGAACCAGCATCCTCCCACCTGCGTCTGCAATGCTCTTGGCAAAATGGTGATTTTTCACCATCCCCCGAATGTTTAAGTCTTCAAAGGCAATCCCATCGTAGTTGTCCACCAAATATCGGCTGATTTTGTGAGCGGCGTCTTTCCTCTGATTGGCTATGTATTCATGGCATTTGGCCAATATCGCAACTGCTTTTCTCCAACGATGGGAGCCCTCTGCGGGAAACCATCCGTTGGAGCCATTTCAACTTTCTTTCCGACTGACGAAGATACTTGGGGTGGTCGAAATATTCTCCATCAGAGGTCACAGCAAGATGTTTGATCCCCAAATCCACTCCTACTTGCTTACCAGTACTTGTAGATTTGGCTTTCACCTCACACGAGAAGCAAGCATAGTACTTGCCGTTTTTCCGCTTGATGGAGCAAGTCTTGATCTTTCCTTCGATCCGGCGGTGTAGCTTGATTCTCACATCGCCGATTTTGGAGAGTTTCAGATACTTTCCATCCAGTTTGTAGCCAGCTTGAGGATAGGTGAAGCTATCGTATCGGTTCTTACCCTGAAAGCGAGGGTATCCCGGCTTTTCCCCACGCTCAATACGACGGAAAAACGCTTGAAATGCTTTGTCCAACCGCTTGGCTACGTCTTGAAGAACCTGGGAAAGGATCTCTTTGAACTCCGGGATCTCCTTCTTGAGTGCTGGGAGTTCTACTGCTTGCTTGTGATAGTTCAACGCGATTCTACGTCTTTTGTAGGCGAACTTTCGTTGTTCAAGCATGGAGTTGTAGAGCCAGCGGCACATGTAAAGTGTCCATTCCATTTTCTCGATTTGCTCTTTCGTTGGTTTCAGCCTGAATTTGTAGGTTCTTATCACTGTGATCAACTCTTTATACAGTCTTTTCTAGTATGATACAAGATTCTACCAGCATTTTCAGAATGGATCAGAAGGGCATTCGAACAATGTCGGACTTGCGAGAGCTGAAGCCCTCCCTCGTCCGACACTCCTTTCATCCCAACCCTGAAGGGCTGGTTTTCCGCTTGCTCTTTATAAACAACCATCCCCTGCGGCATGAGCCCGCCGGGGATGGTTATTTTACTTTGACGACTTCCAGCTTGGTCAGATATCCGATCGGTTGACCTGCCAGATTTCCTTTCTGCAGGTACAACAGCGCCGGGCCGTCCGGGCGAATCGGCTTGCCGTCGCGAGTGAAACGTAAAATGCCCGAACGCGCTTCTTCCAGAGTGATTTTGATTTGATTGCCGTCGGATTGGTGACAGATGACATGGGTGGCATCTGGATCAGGTTCGGCATGCTCCAGAAAGATGGACAGTTTCATCCCGTAACCCTCGACGCCCGGAAAATATTTTTCCATGGGAATTTTGCGTTCGTCCACGATCCATATCGTCGGATCGAGGTTGATCTGAAAACGGACCGCTCCAGTGATCAAAATGACTTCGTTCATATGATGTCGGCTCCCTTGTCTGGATGATATATCAGGCATGTTTCATTATACATGATCGGCTTGATGCAAAAAATAGGATATAAGGACGATCAGCCCGCAAGCAGTCGAGGAGGAAAACAGATGAGACACCCCCTGTTGGAAGAGCTGGTGGCCAAACACCGGCCAGATACGAAGGGCGGCAAGGTGGCGGATTATATCCCCGCACTCAGCCGACAAAATCCATCCGTACTGGGCATCGCGACGGTCACACCCGATCAGGAATTGATGTACGGCGGAGATGCACCGGAGGTATCATTCACTATGCAAAGCATCTCCAAAGTGATCAGTTTGGTGTTGGCGTTGATGGATCATGGAGAAGAGACGGTATTTTCCCAAGTGGGCATGGAACCGACGGGGGACCCGTTCAATTCGTTGTACAAACTGGAAATGATGAGTCCGCCCAAGCCGCTCAATCCCATGATCAACGCCGGTGCAATGGTTGTCAGTTCCCTGGTGAAAGGATCGGGTGTGGAAGATCGGGTCGGTCGTCTGCTGGATCTGGTACGGGCGATGGCGGACAATCCCGATATCGAAGTGGACGAAGAAGTGTTCCGATCCGAATATGAAACCGCGCACCGTAACCGTTCCATCGCCTACTTTTTGAAGGAGTACGACCAGATCGGCGATGTGGAAGAAACCCTGCAGGTGTATGTGCGGCAATGTGCCATTCGTGTCACCTGCGAGGATTTGGCGAGGATCGGTCTGAGCCTGGCACAGTATGGGCGTTCCGTAACCGGGGAACAGATTATCCCACAATCGATCGCCAGGTTGGTGAAAACTTTTATGGTGACATGCGGGATGTACAATGCGTCGGGGGAATTTGCCATCCGGGTCGGTATTCCCGCCAAAAGCGGCGTTTCGGGGGGGATCTTGGCTTCCGTGCCCGGTAAGATGGGGATCGGCATCTACAGCCCCGCATTGGACGACAAAGGAAACAGCCGCGCCGGTGTTCGGTTGTTACAGAGTCTCTCGCGGGCATGGCAACTGAGCATTTTTTGATGGGACGGTTTGGGAGAAGGGTGGCCTGATTGAGGGACAACTGGAGATCAAACTTATCAGACACACTTGATTCCGCACTTTGCAAATTTGTTATGAACATGTTACACTATGATCAAGTGTAGTAGGTACGGCCGTTTTTCCTTTCCCAAAAGAGTAGCGGTCGGATAGGGGGGTTCTCTGTTGACGCCAACACAGACCGATCTCAACCAACGGGCGCTGGAATTGTTGCGCGAAGATGCGGAAAAGATTCACCAGTTGATTCATGTACAACTGGAACATTTGACAGCGCCGAAATGTCCGTTGTACGAAGAGGTTTTGGACACGCAGATGTTCGGCCTTTCCAGGGAGATCGATTTCGCCGTCCGGGCGGGCTTGATCGATCGGGAGCAAGGCCGGGAGATCATCAGCGACTTGGAACGGAAGTTGGCCGATCTCTACACGAAAGTACTCCCCTTATCAAAAACCAAAGAATCATGACACGCAAAGACTCCGGACGGGGTCTTTTTTATTTTTCCACCATCACCTGCGAAACGTTCTACTCTTCATAGGGCGGGTAAATCCCGCGAAGATCATCCACCAAACGGCGAAGGACCGGGGAAAGGGCCCGACGGTCGGGATGAAACAGACAAACGGGCAGTTGCGGATGCAGTTCGGGAATGCGCAACAGTCGCCATCCGGCCTGATCATGGGTCAAGGCCATCCGGGGGAGGATGGCGCTCCCGATTCCTTGGGATACTGCTTGTTTGATCGTCTCTATGTCGGGCAGTTCGAGAACGGGATCGATGGTCAAATCGTATCGTTCCAATTGTTCATCGAGCATCCGTCGCTCCGTTGTACCCGGCGCAGGCAGGATGATGGGGGTTTCCGGCAATCGTTTCAATGGAAAATACGCCATGCGGGCGATCGGGCTCTGAAAGGAAACGGCCAATGTAAACGTGTCATAGACCAAAACGGATACAGGAAAGCGAGAAAGGTTACCGGTCCGGTATGCGATGCCCAAATCGATCCGCCCCTCTTCCAATGCTTGAATGATCTGCACTTCAGTCAGGGTCAGCATGCGGATATGAACGTGGGGGCGTTCGGGTTGCAAATAGGGAGACAATCGCTGAAGCGCAAATCGTCCCAGGGTAACATCGACCCCGATCGTGATCCGAGTGATCGAATCGCCATTTTTTTGATGCAGGGCATGTTTGCTTTCTTCAAAAAGGGAGACCATTTTTTGGGCATAAGGAAGAAAAGATTTTCCCTCCGGTGTAAGCGAAACATGGGGACGGTGGAATAATGTGCAGCCCAGCTCTTCCTCCAGGCTCCGGATTTGTGCGCTGACGGCGGGTTGGGTCAACATCAGCTCTTCTCCGGCTTGGCGAAAATGCCGATGCTTCGCCACTGTGAGAAAGGTGATCAACTGTTGGATATGCATGGGATCCTCCCGTTTGATCAAATTCATTTATCAACGTGATGATAATGATAAATTAGATTTTTTTCAACAATTCGACTACGTAGGCTGTCGCCGCCTTATCGGACGAAAGCCAGTTTGACTGGCCGCCGACGCCGGATCAGGCATTGCAAGTGGCGGCCAAGATTCCGACGATCATCGGGGTTCGCCGCCATGCGTTACAGGGTGTGCCGTTTGATCCTCCGTCGCGGGATTGGACCCATGCGCAATGGCACGGTTGGTGTACGTGCGGAAGTGTGTTGCCTCCCCGGTATGTGCGCGCACTGGAGGCCTATCTCATCCTGACGGCGGAACACGGATTGAATGCGTCTACCTTCACCGCACGCGTTGTGACGTCCACACAGGCGGATCTGCCATCTGCGCTGTCAGCCGCCATCGGTGCATTGAAAGGTCCGTTGCACGGCGGTGCGCCAACTCATGTGGAAATGATGCTGGAGGAGATCGGTGACGAAAGGCTGGCCGAGGCGTATCTCCGATCGCGCCTGGATCAAGGAAAGCGATTAATGGGTTTCGGCCACAGAGTGTACAAAACCGTCGACCCTCGGGCTGAAGCGCTGAAAGCGATCGCACAAGAGATGGCCGAGGAGGAGCCCTGGTTCCGGTTGGCACTCCATGTGGAAAAAGAAGCGGTCCGTCTGCTTCAGGAATACAAACCGGGACGCCAACTGTACGCCAATGTGGAATTCTACGCTTCGGCGGTGTTGAAAGCGATCGGTTTGCCCAAGGAGATGTATACGCCGACTTTCATTTCTTCTAGGGTGATCGGATGGGCCGCCCACGCGTTGGAGCAGGCGGCGGCCAATCGGATCATCCGCCCCGATTCCCGCTATATGGGTCCGATGCCGGAATAGTGACGAAAGCCCCCTGCAAACGCAGGGGGCTTGTTTGTGATGGGAGTATTAAACGACAAAGAATGCCGTACCCAAAATGATGTAAACCAACAGCAACAACACGCCTTCATACCAGTTGGTCGACCCGTCCCGGGAAATGGAGGAAGCGATAAAAGCGGAAACGGCAATTGCCGCCAATTCGTACCCCGAAAACACCAGGTCCATCGGTTTGCCGACCAAGTAGCTGGCGAATACCAGTACCGGCGCGACAAACAACGCAACTTGTAAACTGCTGCCGATCGCGATCTCCACTGCAGCGCCGATCCGGTTTTTCATGGCCAGGAACACAGCGGCGCTGTGCTCAGCAGCATTACCGATGATCGCGATCAGGAACGCACCGACAAACAGCTCCGACCAACCCAGTGCATGTGCGACGGCTTCCACGCTGTGGACCAACCATTCACTCTGAAGGGCGACAAAAGCCGTGGAAACCAACAGGAGCAACAGGGAAACGCCTTTTGACCACTCCGGTCCCTCTTCTTCCTCATTCTCCGCGGTAGCAGTCGCAGCAGCAAAAGCCGGCGTACCGGCAGCAGGGCTCCTTTCCGGTTCGTCCAGCGGAGAGTGTTCCTCCGGCAACCCGTCCACTGCATCACCCAATTCCTTGCGGTGGGTTACCAGGGAGAAGAACAGCCAGAGAAAATATCCGATGATCAGTGCGGCTGCGATGCTCAGGCTCAAAATATGTACTTCTTTTCCTTGGAGTCCCTTGATAAACGCGGCGGGAATGAAAAGCGCGATGACAGCCAGCAGCATCAGGGAAGCATTGTGCCCGGCCAGCATCGTGTTGAACCGTTGGATTTTGTACCGCAATCCGCCGAACAGCACACTCAATCCGAGTACGAGTAACAGGTTGCCGATGATGGATCCCGTGATACTCGCTTTAACCATGTCAAACAACCCGGCCTTCACCAGGAAAAACGCGATAATCAGTTCAGCGGCATTGCCGAAAGTGGCGTTCAAAAGCCCTCCCAGACGTTCGCCGGCGTAATGGGCGACACTTTCCGTGGCCTTACCCAGCAACGCAGCCCAAAACAACAGCGACAAACAGGCGGTGGCGAATTGAATCGGCTGGGAATGGAGAAAAAAGTGCGCACCGATACTGAGAAGTGTAGACAAGATCAACAACGGCAAAAACCACTTTTGCTTCAACATTTTTCACTCCTTGTCCCATTTTAGTTTGTCCTCGGATGCTTCCATCATACTGGATGGATCGGGCATGGGAAAAGTCAGCTTGTTGGTGGGGAGAATCCATCGGCGAGACATTATTTGTTTTTTGTTCCAACCACTTTCAGGACAATTTCAAAAAATGCCGCTCCCTTGTATTGTACGGGAAATCTTGTTGAATGCAATGGGGGAGCGGACAGGATTTAGCAGGACCCGGTTGAATTTCGATCTGGTATACGCTGTGTGATGAGATCGGCAAGATGGGGACCAAATTGCGCAGTTTGATTGAATTACTGTAACAAAAGGATTCCGATGTGTGTTTGTCGAATTCATCCATAATCAGAAAGCGGAAAAGTGTATGGTTGATCGGTTGATAGAGGGATATGTCATAATCCGAGGCGGTGAAGTTTGAGACAAAGTGAGGGATCGGAGGCCTTACCCATGAATTTGGAGAAACATATCGCCGTGTTCATCGATTTGGAAAATGTCTATTACGGGCTCAAGAAATACCATATGGACCCGGATCATCCCGATGCGCACCACAACTTGTTTCTGCGGTTGCAGGAACATTACGGCAAGGACAAGATCCGTATGATGGAGGCGTACGCTGATTTTGAACAGTTGGACTTGTCTATGATGAGCCTGCAGCGCAAACGGGTACATGTCCATCAGGTGTACGGCAACGGCCGGGGAGGAGAAGAGCGGAAAAACGCCGCGGACATCCAGCTTTGCCTGGATGCGATGGAAGTGTTATACGAACTTCCTGAGGTGACGACGTTTGTCATTGTCAGTGCTGATCAGGACATGATCCCTTTGCTGGATCGCCTATGGTCTCACGGTAAAAAGGTGGAGCTTTTCTGCCTGTTTGACGAGAGCCTCTCCAAATCCGCTCAGCTTCCCGAATTTTGCGATAAAATTTACAATCTGTTCGAATTTTTGCACATTCCTCAGTTTCAGAATCTCTCCCAAATGGATCGATTGGTTCAAAGCGCCATCATCCATATTTATGAGTGGTATGAAGACCCCAACAATTTTGACAAGAGTTATGGCAGTTCCTGGATCAAGAAGGATCTCATGCGCAAGTTTCGATTGTCCGACGGAGAAGTGAATGATTTGTTCACCAAGCTTGTGAGGGGACGCTATTTGGAGCCCTACGAGATTGGCGTGGATGGAAAGAAGTTCTACGGTTACCGGACCAATATGGACCATCCGCAGGTGCGGTTGATCGTCAAAATCGCCGGGTATATGGTAGGATAGAAGTACTAAAACGGCTAATTTCATTGCAACGAAAGAGAGGGATTGTGGCGTTGGATCTCGGACTGAAAGGAAAAGTGGCGTTGGTGACAGCATCCAGTCGGGGATTGGGACGAGCGATCGCACATCGTTTGGCCGGTGAGGGAGCTAAAGTGGCTGTTTGCAGCAGGGATCAGGCCCGTGTGGAAGAAACCGCTCAGACGATCGCCGAGCAAACGGGAGCAGAAGTGTTCCCCGTGGTGGCTGATGTATCGCGGGCGGAATCGGTGAACAAGCTGATTGATGAAGTCGTCGGGCGGTGGGGACGGATTGATGTTCTGGTGTGCAATGCGGGCGGACCGCCCAGCGGTACATTTGAGATGTTTGACGATGAGGTGTGGCAGCGAGCGTTTGAAACCAATTTGCTGAGCGTGGTGCGTTTGGTGCGTGCTGCTTTGCCGCATATGTCCAAAGGCGGAAAGATCATCACCATCGCTTCCACCAGTGTCAAACAACCAATTCCCGGTTTGATTTTGTCCAATACGATGCGGGCCGGAGTGGCTGGATTGATGAAGTCGTTGGCTGAGGAGCTGGCTCCGCGCGGGATCTTGGTCAACACGGTTTGCCCGGGTCGTATCGCCACGGATCGCGTGCAGGAGTTGGACGAGTCTTTCGCCGCAAAAAAAGGCGTATCAGTAGAGGAAGTGCGCAGAGCTGTATCCGCTCAAATTCCGCTGGGACGCTATGGGGAGCCGGACGAGTTTGCCCGTGTTGTCGCTTTTCTGGCTTCTGACGCCAACACGTATGTGACGGGTCAGGCGTTGATGATTGATGGCGGAATGGTCAAAGCATTATAACATATATTCTAGATCGAGGAGGGTCTTTATGTCGGAAACCTTATCCCAAGGAAGCATACGCATTGCCGACGATGTGGTGGCAGTGATTGCTGGCTTGGCGGCCACGAAAACAAAAGGGATTGCCAGCATGTCCGGTGGTATCACCGAAGGTTGGGCCAAACGGGTCAGCGGTAAAAACGTGACGCGCGGTGTATCGGTGGAAGTGGGGCAAGTGGAGACAGCCATCGATTTGCGGGTCATCGTGGAATACGGTGTCAAGATCAATGAAGTGGCACGTGAGCTGCAACAAAACGTCAAAGAGGCGGTAGAAACGATGACCGGTCTCCGCGTGGTCGAAGTCAATGTCAAGGTGGAGGGCGTTGACATCAAGGAGAAAGAAGAAGAACAGGAAGAGCGCGTACGCTGAAGGATAGAGTTCACCGACTCCATGTTCCCGTGTCTGGCAACTTGATCAGCACGCAACGTAAGCCCTACCGAGAGGAAAACCGGAAAGCGCAGGAACATTCGCGGGCAATCTTCTTTAAAACCGAAGGGTACTTTACCCACGCCCTGCGCTGCCCGGTTCAAAGCGGCCAAGATCACTTTCCTTGCAGGGCGCAGGTAGAGAGAGCCGGGAAAGCGATATGGATCGATTGATCAGACACCACATGAAACTCATCAGCAATCTCAGCCGCCATCGATGGCGGCTGTCGTCTGTCATGCGGTCAATTTCTGATGAGCTTCTTTCAGGACAGAGGCAACAGCTTCCCGAAAAGCTTCCGGGATTTCTACCGAGTAATCCAGACCGTGCGGAAAAATATGACGGGCAAAAGCGGCATTTTCCAACTCCACTATGGCCTTGGGGTTTTCCAACTGTCCTTCCACTGCGCGGGCCATAATGCGCAGATAGTAGTCCTGTCCGGTCTTTTCTTCATGGTACTTCATGTCGTAAACAGCTTTGTTGTAATCCCATGACCAGCGAACAAAGCCCAAGCCGGTCAAAACGCTTTCCACTTCGCCAAACGTTTTGCGAATCCCTTTCAACTGAATTTCTTCCAACACCTTGTTCCCCCTCTCTTGGCGCACCACATCCCTTTTCATGATAGTATGTTCTGACAACGGGTGCAAGGCAGCGGATTGTTAATAGTGAGGATTGATTCGGTTTCTCCGTGGAAAGCCGTTCCCGTCTCCATTTGATTTTTCGTGTCATCGGAATGATTTTTTTGTTTGAAGGGCGTTTTTTGTTAAGATGAAATTCCAAGGTGCTTGAAGGTGTCGGGAGGGACTTTTATTACATGCGAGATTGGAATGAACCGATTCGTGCGCTGTTCCCGCAAATGGTAAAATGGCGCCGTGAATTTCATATGCATCCAGAACTCTCTTACCAGGAAGCGCGCACTTCGGCGCGGGTAGCGGAAATCCTAAAACAAGCCGGTCTGGAGGTGCGCACCGGTGTTGGCGGAAGGGGTGTGATCGGAATTCTTCACGGCAACGGGGATTCGTCGCGAACAGTGGCCTTGCGTGGCGATATGGATGCGTTGCCGATTCAGGATGAGAAGACGTGTGAGTACCGGTCCAACGTACCCGGCGTCATGCACGCTTGCGGTCATGATGCCCACACGGCTGCTTTGCTCGGTGTGGCCGTTCTGCTCAGTCAACACCGTAAAGAGGTTCCCGGTCGGATTGTCTTTTTGTTTCAGCATGCCGAAGAAGTCCTTCCCGGAGGGGCGGAGCGCATGATCGAAGACGGTGCTTTGGAGGGAGTGGATGCCGTCTACGGCGTTCATCTCTGGACTCCTTTTCCCGTCGGGGTTGTCGCTTTGAACGATCACGCCCTGATGGCCGGAGCGGATACATTTCACATCGAAGTGATCGGTAAGGGCGGGCACGGTGGTTTGCCGCATGAAACGGTAGATGCGATCGTCATCGCATCCCATCTGGTCGTCAATCTGCAAACCGTTGTCAGCCGACAAATCGATCCCCTCAAGTCAGGTGTTATCACCATTGGTCACATTCAAGGCGGTCAAGCGTGCAACGTGATCGCGGAACGTTGCGTCTTGACAGGCACGATACGTACACTGGACCCGACACTTCGAGAATTTATCTCCGCCAGAATCAGCGAGGTGACCGAACAGACTTGCCGTATGTACGGGGCTACTTATCGCGTTGATTTCGAGTGGGGCACACCCCCGCTAGTCAATCACGCTGTAGAAGCCCACAGAATGGCTGAAGTGGCCCGCCGGATCGTAGGCAATGCAAAGGTGTGGGAAGTGCCGCCGGTGATGGCAGGAGAGGACTTTGGCTACTACCTGCAACAGCGTCCGGGCGCTTTCTGTTTTGTCGGTGCGGGCAATCCTGAGCGCGGCATCCGTTATCCACATCATCATCCATTATTTGATATTGACGAAGAAGCGATGAAAGTGTCGGCCGCGTTGCTCATTCAGACCGCGATGTCGTATTTGCGTGGAGATCCGGTGAAATAAAGGGTTTTTATATAAACAGATCTGGAGCGTTTTCACTCGCTCCTCTTTTTTTTTGGGAATAAGTGGACATACTATCACCCGATTAAATGCGGGAGGGAAAAGAGATGGATTTTTTGGAGGTAATCTTTCAGACAGTCATCGCTTTCGTGGTGATTCTGGTGTTAACCATGATTCTCGGGAAACAGCAAATCGCCCAGATGACATATTTCGAATATATCAACGGGATCACATTCGGTTCAATCGCGGCCACATTGGCGACCGACATCGACCAGCATACGTGGCAGCATTTGATCGGACTGGTGTTGTTCGGTGGGTTGACCTTGCTGTTGTCGTACCTCTCACTAAAAAATCGCAAAGCCCGTCGCTGGCTAGAAGGAGACCCGGTCATCGTCATCCAAAACGGCCAGATCATGGAGGAAAATCTGAAAAAAAACCGGTTTCATTTCGACGAAGTGATGGAACTGTTGCGACAAAAAGGCGTGTTCGACATATCCCAAGTACAGCAGGCCGTGTTGGAAAACGACGGACAAATCACGGTGATGCTGAAACCACAATATCAGCCGCTCACCAAAGACAGTATGGCCAAACCGTCGGGACCTGCCAATATGCCGATCGAATTGGTAATCGACGGCCAGGTGATCTACGAAAACCTGCAAAAGGCCGGCAAGAACGGACAGTGGCTTATGAACCAAATCCGGAAGCAAAAAGGGGTGCAATCACTTCGTGACGTCTTTTACGCCAGCTTGCAGTCGGACGGTACTGTCTATGTGGATGTGCGCAACGATCAGGCCTGAGAATAAAACATACACCTGCACGCCACAATAAGTAAAGCACTGTATGTAAAAAGGAGGAACCTTGCATGGGACAACTGAAAGATATCATGACCCAACAAATCGCTTACGTTACGCCGCAAGACAACGTGTATGAAGTGGCTAACCTGATGAAACAACACAACGTGGGGATGATTCCGGTTGTTGAAAATGGCGCGTTGCAAGGAGTCATTACCGATCGCGATCTGGTTCTGCGTTGCATCGCAGAACGGCAACCCAACTCCCTGAAGGCGAGCGACGTCATGACCGGCAACCCGGTCACAGGCAATCCCGACATGTCGGTGGCGGAAGCCTCCCAACTGATGTCCCAACATCAAATCCGTCGTCTGCCCGTGGTGGAAAATGGGCAAATGGTCGGAGTTGTGGCGATCGGGGACATGGCGGTTCGCGATACATTCTCCGATCAAGCCGGTCAGGCATTAAGCAATATTTCCGAGCCCAGCCAACCGCAATAGCATTACATCGCCTGTTGGAGCGTGGAAAAAACCCGGCACGTCGCCTTTCATGCCCCCCATTAACCATGGGAGAGAAGGCGGCGTTTGCTTGTTTTTGGATACAATTTCCGTCGTGATCAAAACATATGTTCGCATATAATAAAAACGGAAAACGATGCAGGTGTGATGGCCAGGTAGGTGATGTCCATGATGATTCCGCCGGAGGAATACAACCGATTCGCTGATCTCATCAAGCGGCTGGTGGTATTGGACGTGCTGGCCCGCGCACTGGAAATCGATCAACGGGGGATGGAACGTCTCCCGTTAAAGTTTGGAAGAGTGTGGAAGGAAACGATGGCGGAGGTCATGCAGCGCGTAGAACAGGAGCGGGTACAATGCCGACGACAACTGCGCCGGTGCGGGGGACACATCGTGGAGGTGCGCCAGTGGTCGGATGCGCGAGAAGTGCAGGCGCGGTTCCGCGGTTTTTTCTATCGGCACTGGTTTGACAACGAATGGCTTCGCAGTGAATGTGAAGAGTGGCTTCGCTCGTATTGGCGGGAGGGCAAAAATACCAGACAACAAACTCCCCGGACTCGGTCACATTAAACATGAAGGGAGGATGTAGCATGAGAAAAGGTCTGATTCCTGTCATGCTGGGTACATTGGTTTCCACACTGGGCGTCTCGCTGATCAACCGGAAGCGGAAAAACTGGTTCCGTAAAACCCGTTCCACCCGACCGTACGGTTGGGGTGTGTTTGGATTCGGTCTGGCTCACATCTTATTGGGCGGGATTGATCTGTTCCGTCGGCGCGCGCGATAAGAATGAGACTAGGGGAGAGTCTCCCCTCTTTTTCTTGCAAAAAGTTTGCTTTCTTCAGTTGAATCATATCCCGAATTTGCAGTACAATGTACCCAAATGGCGAAGGGGGTTGCAAAATCAATGGAGGGGCCCTATGTAATCCGCAAGGGTGGCAGTGACTGGATTCCGATGGGAAATGGGGTACAGCTGAGCTATCTGCGAAAAAGCGGCAAGGAATACAGCATTTTGCTGAAGATGGAGTCCGGAGGCCGTTTTCCGATGCATGAACACGTCGGTGGAGAAGAAGTTTATGTCATCGAAGGAAGCGTGCAACTTGGAAAAGTTCGTTTGGAACAAGGGGACTATTACTATGCTCCTCCCGGTGTGAGCGAAACTGCCATGACGGAAGACGGTTGTACATTGCTGATCACCTCTGCACGGGGCTTGGAAGTCAACAATCCGACAGCCAAAGTGACGGCTCAATGACAGCCGTTCCACATATATCGTTTATGAAGAGCGAGCGAAAACTCGTCTGAAACGAAATCATCTAAGCTTGGACGAAGACATCGTGGATGGATGTGGGTTGCCACACCAGATGAAGCGAGAAGCCCACGGCGACCAAATGATGTCTTTGGTTCTTTAGCCGTGTGGATCAAGTCACTGTTTTATGATGGCCAAGCAGGAGGCACGTTTACCCGACCGCAATACCATTGCGGGACGGGAAACGTGCCTTTTTTCGTCTGTTCGACTCATCGCATAAAATCCTCGATTTCATCGCACGATATGAAAGCGATTGTTGCTGAGGGAGTGCGATTCCGAGATGAGCGATCAAGAACAACAAGCAGAACAGCAAGCCATGCAACAAGCTGAAGAGCAAGCGAAAATTGAGCAATACCAGCAAGTGGCGAAACAATATCAGCCCCGGCCCAAATTGCTTCGAAACTGTTTGAAGGCCTTTGTTGCCGGCGGCTTGATTTGCGTGATTGGTCAGTTGCTGCAAAACATGTACATTCATGTTTTTCATTTTCAACCCGACAAAGCGGGGGATCCGACCGTAGCCACCCTGATCTTCATCGCATCTGTACTCACCGGGTTGGGCGTGTTTGACAAGATCGGACAGTGGGCCGGAGCGGGAACGGCGGTGCCGGTGACCGGTTTTGCCAACTCCATCGTATCTGCTGCGTTGGAACACCGCGCGGAAGGATGGGTGCTTGGCATTGGCGGCAATATGTTTAAATTGGCCGGATCGGTCATCGTGTTCGGCGTGGTGGCCGCCTTTTTCATCGGAATTATTCGTACGTTGTTCTTTTCGTGAAGGGAGGGTTGAGCGATGGCGACAAACGAAACGAAAGCACTTGGAAGAAGCACATGGGTTTATCCATCGGGTGTTGGAATCTTAGCGAGCGCGGCAGTGGTGGGGCCCAAAGAAGGCGATGGTTTGCTGAAGGATGACTACGACATTATTTACACGGATATGTATGCCGGACAGGATACATGGGAAAAAGCCGAACGAAAGATGTTGGAGGATGCGGTCGCCACGGCCGTGGAAAAAGCCGGGTTGCAGACATCGGACATTCCGGCCTATCTGGCGGGTGACTTGTTGAACCAAAATATCACCTCATCCTTCTCGGCCAAAACACACCAGATGCCGTTTATGGGTGTTTACGGTGCCTGCTCCACCTCCATGCTGTCTTTGTCGTTGGCAGCGGCGTTGGTGGATGGAGGGTATACGCCCTATGCAGTGGCTGGTGTCAGCAGTCATAACGCCACTGCGGAAAAACAGTACCGTTATCCGACCGAATATGGCGGACAAAAAACGGATACAGCACAATGGACGGTGACCGGAGCCGGAGCTGCCGTGGTCGGACGGGGCGAAGGCGGTCCTCTCATCCGTTATTCCACCATTGGAAAAGTGGTCGATCGAGGGGTGAAAAATCCCTTTGATTTGGGAACGGCGATGGCTCCTGCTGCTGTGGACACGATTCAGACTCATTTCCAAGATACAGGTCGCATGCCGGGAGATTACGATTTAATCGTTACTGGCGATTTAGCCAAAGTAGGCCATCCCATCGCAGCCGATCTGCTTAAACAGGCGGGGTATGACCTCGGTGAGCGCTTCCAGGATTGCGGGTTGATGATTTACAGTCCGGGTCATGAAGTATTCGCCGGCGGTAGTGGATGTGCCAGCAGTGCGGTGGTGACCTACGGACACATTTTAAAGCAGATGCGTCAGGGGACATGGCGGCGAGTACTGGTAATTGCAACGGGAGCTTTGTTAAGCCCGATTTCTTATCAACAAGGTGAATCCATTCCTTGTATCGCTCATGCGGTGGCTTTGGAAATGTCTGAAGCGGCGGAAGGGAGCGGCGGATTGTCATGAATCAGATCGCCTATTTGGCTTTGGGCGATTCGTTGACGGAAGGAATTGGAGCGCGCGTTCCGTTTGTGGAGCAGTTTTTCGACCACCTGCGCCGAACGGAAGATTGCCAGGTGCGAAACTGGGGCGTTTCCGGGATGACGTCGGAAGAACTGTTTTCGATGTTGGGAAATTCGGGGATTGGCCGGTTGGTAACGCGTATGTCCCACATCACCGTAACCACGGGCGGTTGCGATTTCATCCACACGTATGAAACGGACGGCGTTTCCATCATCAGTTTGACCCGTACGATGCGGCGCGTACAATTACAAGTGGATCGCATCCTAGGTTTGCTCAGGAAGTACAATCCGGAAGCGACGATCCATCTGTTGGGGTTTTATTTGCCCCTACCTGCTTATGAGCAGGGTTTGTGGATGGCTACCCGGTTGATCACCTCGATGAACCAAGCGTACCAGCGGTTATGCCGGCAACATGGGGTACATTGGGTTGATCCGTTTGACACGTTCCTCCACCGCCATGACTATTTTGCTGATGAAGTGCATCCCAACCAAAAAGGGCACGACGAATTGGCCCGCCTTTTCATTCAAACGGCGGACCCGGAACAGGCCGGAAGCAATCAATTGCCAAACAGTCATCCTTAGAACATGGCTGGTAAATCAATGGATTAAATCTAAGCGAAGCGTACTTTCCCGCGTCCCGTGCTCTATTTACTCATCAATTCCCGTTCCCAAATTTTCAGCAGTTCGTCCAAGCTACAGATGATATATTGAGGGCGACATGTTTCGTGAAACGCCGAAGGCACTCCTTCCCGATGGAGGCGGTGATTCAGACAGGTTGAAAACAATGGATGACGGGTCCGTTCTGTGATGGGGAGGTTTCGCAAATCCGAAGGCATTTCGCGGTAAATCCACACGGATATTTGTTGAGCCCGGTTCGCTCCCAACACATCTTGATCCAACCGGTCTCCCACATGAATTACCTGTCTATCTTTTCCGAATTGGAAAAAAGCAGCTTGCGGTTTGGCGTACCGCATCTCCTCCGGTGTGTAGAACCCGCCGAAATACGGGGTCAAGCCCAGGCAGTCTGTCACCGGACGCTGGTATCGGGTAAATCCATTGGTGGCCGCCACCATGTGGGCGCCTGCTTGGGTCAAGCGATCCATTGCCGGCAACACATCCGAAAACAACCATACTTTCCCCACACATGCGTGCTTTTCCACCAACTCGCGTACGGTAAAGGGGATTGCGTGTTCCAAGACGACCGAGCAAAGGATGTCATCCCAGTCATAGGCCTCCGGGTAAGCACCATTTGAGAGCCGTCGCCGGTGTTCACGGATGAGGCGGTTCACGGGTTTTTCCTCTGAAAAATGTGATTGTAACCAACGGTTGATCTCCGGAAACACCCAGCGTCGAAATGGATTGATCATCAATGTATGATCCAGATCAAAAGAAAGCAACACTTCATTCAATCGGCCCCATCCCCTTTTTGTCATGGGTTCAAAATTCCTCATTCGCCCTGTTGACAGATTTGCCAGAACGTGATAAGTTATAAATCAAATTTCACTTTCATACCCAAAAGCGTTGAAGAGGCGAAGTAGGCAGTGGAGACCCGATTGCAGAGAGCCGGTGGTGGCTGCGAACCGGTATCGGCCCATTGACCGAATTACCCCTCGGAGCTGTTGGCTGAAACGTTGGGTGATCAGTAACCCCACGGAGTAGGTCAAACCGGCTTTCCCCCGATATCGGGAATCGTGCGGACGATCGGTCCGTGCGACAGAGTGGAATCTTTCGGGATTCAATAAGGGTGGTACCGCGAGCTCCTCGTCCCTTACGGATGAGGAGCTTTGTTATTATGGATATTCGATTCAAGGAGGCGGCGCGTTATGATTTTGGTGTTGGAACCAAACTTAACGGATGAGCAGGTGGCGAACATAGTCCGTCAGTTGGAGGAAAAAGGAGTTCAGGTTCATTACTCCAAAGGTGTGGACAAAACGATTCTCGGTCTGATCGGTGATAAGCGGAAAATCGCAGAATTGCCGGTGGAGCGGTTTCCCGGCGTGGAAAAAGTGGTGCATGTCAGCGAACCGTTCAAATTGGCCAGTCGCCATTTTCACCCGGAGGCGAGCCGAATCCAAGTGGGCAATGTTGTGATTGGCGGCGAGGAACCGGTGGTGATTGCTGGACCGTGTTCCGTTGAGAGTCGGGAGCAGTTGATGGCCACAGCGGAAGCGGTGAAAAAAGCGGGTGCGCATATCCTTCGCGGTGGGGCGTTCAAACCGCGCTCGTCCCCCTACTCGTTCCAGGGATTGGGTGAGGATGGTCTGAAGTTGTTGGCCGAGGCTCGCGAAAAAACCAGCATGCCGATCATCTCTGAAGTGATGGATCCGGAAAACCTGGAGATGGTGGCTGAGTACGTCGACATCCTGCAATTGGGTGCCCGAAACATGCAAAACTTCCATCTGCTCAAAAAAGTGGGGCGAATCAACAAACCGGTAATGTTAAAAAGAGGTCTTTCCGCCACCATTGAAGAGTGGTTGATGGCGGCCGAGTATATTTTGAATGAAGGAAATCCTCATGTGATCCTGTGTGAACGCGGGATTCGCACATTTGAACAGTACACACGGAACACGTTGGATATCAGTGCCGTTCCGGTCGTCAAACACTTGAGCCATCTGCCGATCATCGTTGATCCCAGCCATGCTGCCGGAAAATGGCGCTATGTGACGCCATTGGCCAAAGCGGCGATCGCAGTCGGCGCGGATGGCTTGATGATCGAAGTGCATCCCCAGCCGGAAAAGGCGTTGTCCGACGGACCGCAGCAGCTCACGTTCGACAAGTTTGATGAACTGATGCACCAAGTGAAGGCATTGACGTCGCGGTTAGAGCCGGTGGGTTAACGAAAGCCATCTTGATTCAATCACAGACAGGCCGGATCTCCCGATCGGGAGACCGGCCTTTTTTTTGTTCACCAACTGTCAATTCCTGCTAAAAATCAACCGATGGCTAAGCATCTCGTCCAATCTTTCATTCTAGTTGCCTCATACATTGTCGTATGAGGTGATGAAACATGATGGAAGATCGACGGTTTACGTTTCTGTTTCGCACCTGTCCCAAACCGGAGAAGATCCAGCGATGGGGAGGGAAAGTCTACCATGTCAGCCGCTATAGTCAATCGGTGTCCGCCGTCGTACCATCGGCCAAAGCGCTGAAAGCGCTATTGCGCGACGATGATCTCATTTTGGCCGAACGGGATCGTTTGGTAGGGTTGCCTTCACCGCAGTTGGAACAGATTTATCGAGTTCCAAGTATTCGGAAAAAATCGCGTTCCTTACGACAGGTGTTGCCCTGGAACATCCAGCGCGTTTGGAACGCCAAACCCGTATCCAATGCCGGCAAGGGCGTACGCGTAGGCGTGATCGACACCGGGATTGATTTGACCCATCCCGATCTCAGAGGCAACATCAAGGGTGGGGTCAACCTGATCAAACCGGGTGCATCCCCGCAGGATGATAATGGACACGGGACGCACGTGGCCGGGATCATTGCCGCGGTTGACAATCGGATCGGTGTGGTGGGTGTGGCACCTGCAGCGCAATTGTACGCCATCAAGGTGTTGAACAGTCGCGGCGTGGGTAGGTTGACCACATTGATCAAAGGAATCGAATGGGCAATCGACCACGGTATGCACATTTTAAACATCAGTATTGGCGGCGGGACGTCCGTTCCCGGAAATCTGGTCGCCGCGATCCATGCCGCGGTCAATCGGGGGATTCTCGTGGTTGCTGCAGCGGGCAATAACGGGAAGGCCAACGGCAAAGGAAATAATCTGGAAGTACCTGGGAAAATATCCGGTGTCGTCGCCGTGGCTGCATTGGCCAAAAATAATCGTCGTGCGCCATTTTCCGCGACGGGGCCAGAATTGACCATCGCTGCTCCCGGTGTGAGGATTTTGAGCACTTTCACAGGTGGCCGTTATGCCGTTTTGAGTGGGACATCACAGGCGGTACCGCATGTGGCGGGAGCGGCGGCGGTATTCAAACAGTTGCACCCGGGTTTGTCTCTTTCGGCGCTGAAACAAGTGTTGACCAGACGTGCCAGGCGTACAGGCGCTCCTCACCTGACGGGGGCAGGTTTGGTGCAAATCCGTTGAATTTGGATTCATGGGACCGGATGTGGAACAACCGCATGAACATTTGGTGGAAATCAAGCGGGGCACCCGTTAGTCGAGGTACCCCGCTCATGCGTCATATAGAAACTGTCTACATGATGGGGTGAGAGACGGAGGGCGTGTCTGGTAAATCCGTGAGGGAGCAAATGCTTTACCAGGTGAGCGAAGACCCGGAAAACGCAGGAATGAAATCGCGAAGCGTATTTTGCCCATGTTCTGCGCTTCGGTTCGGAGCGGCCATGGCCCACTCTCTTGAGGGCGCAAGTGGGGCGAACCCGGGAGATACGCCGATTACGATGACGTCTTCTGGTTTTCGGGCGGCGCCGGTTTGACAAGCAGACGGGTGATGCTGCGCTGATCAATTTCCTGCACGATGAAGAGGAGGCCGTCGTACACGACGCGGTCCCCCACTTTGGGGACTTCCTGCAGTTGTGAAAAGATCCATCCACCGATCGTGTCGTTGTCGGGATCTTCGATGTGAATGTTGAAATGCTCGTTAACTTCTTCGATCAGCAGGCGGGCGTCAATCGACGTCTCGTCTCCTTTTTGTTGGAAGAATGGTCGTTCGTCATCAAATTCGTCCTGAATTTCACCGACAATCTCTTCGATGATGTCCTCCGTCGTCACCAGGCCGGATGTGCCGCCGTATTCGTCGACGACAACGGCCATACCAGCCCGGTTTTTTTGTAAAATCCGAAGGATGTCCTTGATTTCCATCGTCTCCGGTACCAGGGTAACCGGGCGAACCAGCTGGGTGATATCAGGCTTCTCCCCTTCCGCCAGCCGTTCATAGATATCGCGAATATGGATGATGCCGAGGATGTCGTCCTTGTCTTTGCCACACAGGGGAAACCGGGTGTATCGTGCTTCCTTGACGATCTTCATGTTTTCCTCAAAGGACAGATGGGCGTACAAGCAGACCATATCGACTCGGGGAACCATGATCTCTCTCGCCACCCTGTCGGTGAAATCAAAGATATTGTCAAACAAGGACAGTTCCGTCTGGTCGATCAACCCGCTTTTGTGGCTTTGCTCCACTAACATGCGTATTTCTTCTTCGTCGTGCGCCATCTGATGATCGGGTACGGGCTCGATTCCCAGCCACTTTAATACTTGGTTTGCAGCATTGTTCAACACCCAGATAAATGGATAAAACAACCGATAAAACCAAATCAGCGGACGCGAGGTGAATAGGGTGATATTCTCCGACCGCCGAATGGCCAGTGATTTGGGCGCCATTTCCCCCAGCACGATGTGAAGAAACGTAATCAAGCTGAACGTGATGGCAAACGATACCGTATGTATCATCCAATCGGGCAGATGAAGCCATTTCAGCGCTGTATCAATCACACGGGCAACAGCCGGTTCGCTGATCCAACCCAAACCAAGCGAAGCCAATGTAATGCCCAGCTGAGTGGCTGATAAATAAGCATCCATGTTGGCCAGCACTTTTTCTGCCGCTTTGGCCCGACGGTTTCCTTCTTCCGTCAATCGGGCGATCCGGGTAGAACGCACTTTGACAATCGCGAACTCCGCCGCTACGAAAAAGCCGTTCGCCAGTACGAGCAAAAAGACGAGTGTGAATTTAAACAAAAGGATAATCACGTTTTCCAACGGCAGAAGAACCCCCCGTTCATGATGTTCGACGCATCGGCACAGGTGAGACTGTATTTGGTAAATCCATATGGATCCATGTGTGCTGTTTCCCCTCTCACGCCTGTTTCACGAAATTCATGATCACACTCGTAGTAAAACGAAACGGTCAACCTGAATGACCGGACGGATCACAGATTGACACAACCTCATGGCATATTGTGTCCAACCTGTTTTGTTTCATCGTCAGGTCATCGCTGGCGTGATGGGGTACATTTCCTGTCCGTATTATTTTAACGCAAAAGTAAGGGTCGGTCTAAGACAGGCATCCCTATTCATACAATCTGATGAAACAAAGGAGGGAACGGAATGGAAATCTATTCGACCGAACGACCTTATCCGGGCATGACTTATCCGTGGCAGTGGGATCATACATATTTTCCATTACAGACGGGAATGTCACCGTGGACAATGGCCGGAGCGCCAAGTTATCCCAGTTATCCGGGATTCCAACCGGGTGGGGGAGCACCGGGCTTTCCGGGGTTGGGACCATGGATGGGATGGCCATGGTCCATGATGCCATCACCTGGAGGTCAACCGGGCTGGCCTGTTTCATGGACGCGAGGATGGGATGGTTCGGGGAATTGTCGAGATTGCCAATCCAATCCTCCCTTTGCTCCATGGACATCGTGGACGTCATGGTGGGGAGTTCCACCCATGTACAATGAAGTGCCGAGTTGGTCGTATCCAGGCGAGCCGACCGCTCCCAGTGCTTCACCGTATTCTGCACGGGAAGCGGACTCGGAACAACCAACCGCGTATTACCAATTCGATCCTGCGGGGGAGCCGTTGTGGGAATCTATGGAATCCCCGGAATCTCCCTGGATTCAAACACCGGAGATGGAGAATGTGGGTGCCGAAGATTCCACAGATCCACATGAAAATGGATGAATCAGGCACCTGCTTGACGCATAAAACATTCATTGGAACCCTTTCATGGTTTCCACCCTTCCTTGCATGATACCTTTCGGATGGTGTTTTCCTCCGAAAGGTTTTTTTGTGGAAAACAACATAGCGGGGAACAATGAAAAGAGTGACTCAAAAAGGAGGGAAAACATGATGGAAATTCGAGAAAGAGGGATCCCGGAGATCCCGCCGGCCATTCGGGAACCAGAGATCACGAGCCCGCATCAGCCAGAAATCGTGTCTCCGAGAAGTCCCGATCATCCCCGCGATCCCGGTCCGATCCGAGCGGACGAAGCGAAACGTTGACACGCTAAACGCCGGAATGAGCGGGACTCTTGAGAGGCTTTTTTGGCAAGCTTGATCGCTTCTCCGATCCGTAATGTTGAAGGTCTTTTACATTTGAGCTGGAGGCCGGGCGGTCTTAATGCGGAATTGGAACGTGACGTCTGTCTGCAAGGGGATGGAGACGACCGTTACTGGGTAGGTGATCACTTGGGTGACGAGTGATCCGGGAGGAGGTGCCTGCTCTTTGGCATATACAACCACCGTATGGCCAAGGCGGTGAATACGCTGGATCTCGATCCGATAACCACCGGTTGGTCGCATGCCCAACGCCGCGATCACATAGGTGCGTTCATTCGCATGAACAGCGACACCAGTGGGCTTTCCCGTCGCTTGTATCTCCTCCCACCGTTTCTTTACTTCAACGGGCAACTGTTGTAACGATTCTTGGCGAAAAGGGATGTTCATGTCGTCTTGGGGCGTTTTCCCTTGTGGGGTCCCATGATCGCGGGACATCCCTCCGCCACAACCGGTGATGCCCATCATCAACACCAGTAACAGCATGACAATCACCTTCCATGGATTTTTCATGGGCAGTACCCTCCTGTTTGATTCGCCTTTTCCTTTATAGACCCCTTTCGACTGGGAAAAGTTTCAATGGATTGCAACGGGTTGGATAAATTTACTATTTGTTAGGTTTTTTGTCATGGTTTTGTGCATTGTTGTTCAGAATAACCAGTAGATGGAAAGGAGGGGTGCAGGGTGTATCGACCCGATCTGCCATTGATCGTACAGAGAGACCGCACGTTATTGCTGGAAGTGAGACATCCGTTGTTCGACGAGGTGCGGGATCGTTTGGCGTCATTTGCGGAGCTGGTCAAAAGCCCGGAGTACATTCATACATACCGTTTGACCCCTTTGTCGCTTTGGAATGCAGCGGCCAGTGGCGTCACCGTGGAGGAAGTGATCGATGTATTGACGCGCTACAGCAAATTCGAACTGCCATCGTCGTTGCTGGATCAAGTACGGGATTGGATGTCGCGGTACGGCAAGATCCAATTGCGTCGGACCGGAAGCGAGTTAACGATTGGGTGCAGGGATCGATTGTTGTGGAAAGCGCTTATACATATGCCTGAAGTGCGGGAGTTGGGATTGAAAACGTTGGATGACACAACAGCGGTGATCGATCCTGCATGGCGCGGAAAAGTGAAACAATTGTTTTTACGCATGGGGTACCCGGTGGAAGACATCGCCGGGTACAGCGAGGGAAAAGCATTGGAGGTTGCGCTCAGGGATCGATCCCGGTCAGGAGATCCATTTACGTTGCGGTCCTATCAGCGGGACGCGGCCGATGCTTTTTATCGATTCGGATCGGTTTACGGCGGGAACGGCGTGTTAGTGTTGCCGTGCGGAGCGGGAAAAACCATCGTCGGGTTGGCCGCGATGGCGAGGGTAAAGCGGGAAACATTGATCCTAACCCCCAATGCCACCTCCGTCCGGCAGTGGGTGCGTGAGATTTTGGACAAAACGGATCTTCCCGAGGCATGTGTGGGGCAATATACCGGGGAGAAAAAACAGGTTGCCCCAGTTACAGTGGCAACTTATCAGATTTTGACCCACCGGACTGACCAGCACGCTCCGTTTACCCATATGCGGTTGTTTGAAGAGCGGGATTGGGGATTGATCATCTATGATGAGGTTCACCTGTTGCCTGCACCCGTATTTCGGGCCACCGCCGATTTACAGGCCAAGCGGCGATTGGGGTTGACTGCGACGCTGGTCCGGGAGGACGGGCGCGAGGAAGACGTATTCAGCCTGATCGGTCCCAAAAAGTACGATGTGCCTTGGAAAGTGCTGGAGTCGAAAGGATGGATTGCAGAAGCGGTTTGCATCGAGATTCGTACCCCGATGCCTCCGGCGATACGACAGCAGTATGCATGCGCGCAAAAACGGCACCGGTACCGGATTGCTGCCGAGAACCCGAGCAAAGTGGCAGTGCTGAGAGACATATTGCGGCGTCACGCCGATGAACCTGTGTTGATCATCGGTCAATACTTGAGTCAGTTGAAAGAGATTGCACGGGAATTGGCGGCGCCGCTGATTACCGGACGTTTGGCCCAGCGGGAACGGGATCAGTTGTACGAACGATTTCGGCAAGGAGAAATTCCCGTGTTGGTCGTCTCCAAAGTGGCCAATTTTGCGATCGATTTGCCTGATGCCGGAGTGGCAGTTCAGGTATCCGGGTCGTTCGGTTCCCGGCAGGAAGAAGCCCAGCGGCTGGGACGAATTCTGCGCCCCAAACAGGGGAAAAACCAAGCTCATTTTTACCATATCGTTTCCCGGGATACAGTTGATCAGGAGATGGCCATGCACCGTCAGCTCTTTTTGGTGGAGCAGGGATATCGATACACCATCCGGGATGCCGAGCAATGGGAGGTGGAACAGTGAACATCACGCTGTGTTTTCGATCCTTGTCCCCGTCTGTCCGTTCCCGGATTGCCGAATGGCACGGTTTGGCGGATGAAGAAGCGGAACGACTGCCCGAACGATTGTCCGATACCGAATTTTTACGGAAGATACGGGAAGGTATGGACGAGGCCGAACAGGCGTGGATGGATCATTTCACTTTTGTGGTCGGCAGTGGTGTGTGGAGCGGACGGGATTTGGGAAAACGGGAGGGAGTGCGCTTCTTGCCGTCGGTGTCGCTGCGTGTCGCTCTGCTGCGGCTCAGGCAAAAGGGATTGGTCTATGCCGTTCGCAGTGCGGGTGGACAGTTGGGCCACCTATGCCCGGAAGAGGTTCGCCGGGCATGGTTTCGTCTGAGATGGGGGGAGCAGCGGACAATCCGTCCGGTTTTCGACGTTCAAGCGGAAGAATTGGCCGGAGGCGGTTTATACCAGGACCTGTTTCAATTTTTGATCTTGATTCACCAGCATTCACCCCGGTTGACGCAAGACGGACGTTTGTACAAGCGGACCGCGCAAAAATGGAACGCGGAATTGGAGATAGAAACGGAAGCGTTACACCACACCCCGTGGGACACAAACGGCGAAAGTGACGATCAACCACCTGCGTTGAAATTGGTCTGGCATCTGGCACATGATTGGGATCTGGTTGAGGTGGTGGAGGACCGGCTTGTCCTGCGGGAAGCGGTGGTGAGGGAATGGTTGCACATGTCGGAACGGGTGGCACAGCGTCGGTTGTACGATTGGGTGAAACGGCGGCTGCTTCAGGATAATCCGGGCAGAGAAGCATGGTGGTGGGGTTTGGAGGAAGCGGGAAGGGACTGGACGCCGGTTGACGGTGGAGGAAACTCGGTGCCTTATGGGGAAAAGCCGAACCTCTCCCAAATCCGGCAATGGCTGCGGTCCCTTCAGGCGATGGGGTGGGTCGATCTGGGTAGGAACAGAAAGCGGTCATACTGGCGGTGGAGCAACTGTTCGCCTTTTGCGGATCATTTGGTGGAAACCGCGGACAAAGGGTTTGTCAAACCGGATTTTGAAGTGTTGATTCCTTTCACCTTCCCCATGGCCGAACGGTGGCAGCTTGCGCAATTTGCCGATTATGTCGGAGGAGATCGAATGTTGACCTATCTCTTGACAGTGGAATCCGTCCGTCGCGGAAGAGCGCAGGGGATGTCAACCGGGGAAATTCTTTCGGCTCTGGAGCAGATCGGCGATTCTCCTTTGCCCGATAACGTACGGATCGGTGTGGGTCAGTGGGCGGCACAAGCAGGGCGTATCACTTTTCGCACTTGTGTGTTGCTGGAATGTCAGGACGAGCGGTTGGCAGATGAATTGGAACAACATCCGGAAATCGGCCCCAGACTGCAAAAAAGGATCAGTCCCACCGCATTTCAGGTGACAGCAGAGGAAATTGCACAACTGCAGGAGTTGTTGGACGGACAAGGATATCCCTTTTTGCCAGGCTTGCTTGAAGAAACGGAAAAGATGTGGTGGCGTCTGCCGCCTCCGCCATCCCTCGGCTCGGTGGGCAGTCGTTTTTCTGACAGGGCGATGGGGAAGGCGGGACAGCTGGTGGATGCGTACCCGGAGATCAATGAGGCGGTACCTGGCATACAGCATTTGCCTCGGATGTGGACGTCGGGATTGCGTGCGTATCATCGAACCACTGTTTTGGATATGGTCCGAAAAGCGGCAGAATGGGATTTGGAGATGATGGCGACGCGGGAAGGAGCCGAGCCGATCCAATTTTTCCCGAAGCAAGTCGACAATGTCGGCGGACATTGGCTGATCCGGGGGCAAAACCGGCGTGGTGGGGAGGATCACTGGAAACTGGAAGAGCTGTCCGCCGTGCAGATCCTCATTCCGGATGAACTTCGCCGATAGTGTCCAGGGCATGTTTGGTCATTCCGTAAGGGAGCAATGTTTTCCCAGGTAGGGCCTTTACCAAGGCCCTGACTGAGTGAAGACTCGGGAAGCACAAGATGGGAATCGCGGGCAATTTCCTTAAAGCGAAGCGTACTTTGCCAGCGTGCTGCTCTGACGGGGTTAGAGCGATCATCATCTACTTCCCTGCCGAGCGCAGGTGGAGCGAGCCAGGAAAGCGATGTGAACAGTACACACACCAAACACACACTGGAATGAATGGGATTGTGGTACAATGGGGGCATGGAGGGATGATGCGATGGCATCGCTCGATATGACCGAAATTCTACTGGAAACCTATCGTTTGGCTGATCAGATCATTGAATCCGAGGAAGTGTCCCGTTATTTGCAGCTAAAAAAACAACTCCGCGAGGATGCGCAGGTACAAGCGCTGATTCGGGAGTTTCAAAAGAAAAAGGAACGTTTTGAAGAATGCCAGCGGTTCGGGCATTACCATCCCGATTATCATGCGGCCAAAGAAGAAGCCGAAGCGCTTCAACGCCGCATGCGGAAGCATCCGCTGATCGCAGCTTATTTGGAAGCAGAAGCAGTATTGGACCAATTGCTGCATCAAGTGAGCCGGACGATCGCCCATTCGGTATCCGAGTCGATCAAAGTGCCCGCCAATGATCCGCTCGACGGGAACACGTCGGTAAAACGCTGCGGATTCACTTTCTAGGGCGGAGTAGGATGCACTGAGGGCACTGATTGCCGCAGCAAAAACTCTTGATGTCCGGTACGCGAAACTGAATTCGGTATACACGCGTGTCGCCCGAGGAACGTACGAAATGACAGGCGAAAGACCATTCCGTCCCTTTGATCAGCTCGTTCGCCATCTGTTCCAACAGCCCGTCCAGTTCGTGGGGCTGACGGCCATCAGCCGGTTGCAAATACAGAAAATGGACGCCGGCAAATGTTCGGAGCCGAACATCGGCGCAAACAGGGGATGCTTTCAACTGTGTCGCAAGACGTTCATACAGCGTTGTGGATTTCATGAGGAACTGGCGGGATGCCGCCTGTTCGTCACACTCCCATTTCCAGATTGGCGGTATGGTCCGCCGTCGACCCATTGTTCCACCTATTGTACCAAATCCGATCTTAAATAGGTATAGGTACAGGAAATGTTCGTCAGTTGATCTGGGTAGAGCTGACATGTTACCATATTTAGTGTAATGCACTGCCTTTCCAAAAGGTGAACAACCTTTGCAAAACACGGCACAAAAAGGAGAGCCGATCATGTCGTTTCCTTTTTCTGACCGGCTGGGTTTGGCTGTGTGGGTCAAAGATCTGAAGGCAGCGCGTTCATTGCGGCGTATGGGAAACATCCATTTTGTCTCCAAGCGGTTGAAATATGTATATCTCTACATCGACGGCCGCAAATCGGATCAGACGATCCGAAAAATTGAACGACTTCCGTACGTCACACGCGTGGAACGTTCCCTGCGGCGCGAATGGACGACCGATTTTCAACGTACATTGGAAAAGTCGAAGGATGGATCAGCAGTTGGAACCAAGACGGAAAAATAGCTGCCCGCGAAAGGGCGGCTTTTTCTCATCTTAATATTTCGCTCAGCGAAATAGCAGGAAAGCGAAAGACAAAACTCGGGAGAGGACCTTTATGCCCATTTGGCGACGAAACTTGTACATTCTCATGGTATCGCAGTTTTTGGTTTTGAGCGCGATGTCGATGATCGTCCCGTTTCTGCCGTTGTATCTGGAACGGGATTTGGGCATGAAGAATCCTGCGGAGATACAACTGTGGGCGGGATTGGTATTTGGTGCCAATTTTTTGACTTCGTTTTTGATGGCACCGGTGTGGGGCACACTGGCGGACCGATACGGCCGAAAGATTATGGTGTTGCGGTCGGGATTCGGCATGTCGGTCGTGATCATGCTGATGGGATTGGCCACTTCGCCACTGCAACTGTTGCTATTACGCATGTTGAACGGTACGATTTCCGGATTTATTCCTGCTTCCATCTCATTGACGGCCACCAATACGCCCAAAGAACATGCCGGATATGCGCTCGGTTTGTTGCAGTCCGGAGCGGTGGCCGGTTCGATCATGGGGCCGTTTATCGGCGGCATTTTGGCGGAAGTAATCGGTTTTCGCGAAATCTTTTTCCTGACCGGTACCCTGCTCGGACTGGCGACCCTGGTCGTATTGTTGGCGGTCAAAGAAGAGAAGCGACCTGAACCGACCGGCGAATCTGCTGGCTTTTGGGCTGAGGGTTCAGCCATCTTGCACCAGCGTCCATTGGTCATCCTGTTTACGGTCGGTTTTCTGTTGCAGTTTGCCGTATTGGGACCGATGCCGCAGATGCCGAGGTACGTATCGGAATTGGGAGCGCCTGGCGGCTATGTGGCTTTCTTTGCCGGACTGGTGACGGCTGTCACCGGTTTGGCCAATATGTTGGCATCGCCGGTTTTGGGCCGGTTGGGTGACCGGTATGGTTCGGAAAAAGTGTTGTTTTTCGCGATGCTCGGGGCGGCAGTACTCTTTATCCCTCACGCCTGGGTGCATCATGTGTGGCAACTCTTACTGCTGCGCTTCTTGTTGGGTATGTGCGTCGGTGGGCTGTTGCCTTCGCTCAACACGTTGGTGCGTCAATATGCCCCGAAAGGGAAAGAAAGTACTGCATACGGTTACAGTACCAGTGCCGTTTCTTTGGGAAATATGCTGGGACCCGTCACTTGCGGTTACTTGTCCGGATGGATCGGTATTAACGGAATATTTTACGTAACCGCCGCTTTGTTGTTCCTCGGCGCATGGTGGTTGAAAGCAGGTCTCAAAATCACGCCTTCCATCTCACATTCCCCAATGGAAAAACATGCAGCAGGGGATCATGCTCCCCCGATCAGGTAAGGGTGTTTCGTTAACACCGACACGGCTTTCAGCCGGTTTTTTCCGTAAGATCCCTCGTTCGTCTCAATTCCATATCCGCCCTCAGCGGTTGACCAGACGGATACCGCCCTCCTTTCATAGGATAGGAACAGGCCCGTTGGTTGCTTGCTTGCAGTCGAAGAAAGGAGTGGCGCTATTGTTTGGATTTTTTGGGAAAAGAGTGCCGAGACCGTTCTTCCCGCCTATAGGTTTGAAAGGGCCGGGATTTAAAAACAGATGGGGACCGCCCCCTGGACCGGGTGTATTGGGACCGCCGCCACCGCCACCACCGCCCCCGGAACCGTTTTTTGACGGGCCGCCTCCAGGTCCCTTTTCTCCCGGAGAGTGGCTGGACTAAAGGGTTGCCGGTTCTTTTAGAAATTTGTCATGTTTCCTGAGCGTATGTGCTCAGGCCTTTTCTTTGTTTGGCGAAAAACCATCAAAATTAGACCGGAAACCAATGGCAAAAAAGCTTTATAATAGAGTGTATAAACACACAACCAACATCCTTTCAGGATTTGACGGATAAAAGGAGGGAACCCCCGTGAAACTGCTGAAAGAATTGAAAGACCGTTTGGAAAAGGGCATGGAAACGGCCGGTCATAAATCGCAACAGATGTTGGAGATCAGTCGGTTGAGCATGAAAATCAAGGTGAAAAAAGAGGACATCGACCGACTGTACCGCCGTTTGGGACAAGCGGTGTCGGAAGTATGGGAATCACAGTCCGAGTTTGTGTTAAATGCGCACATACGTGAATTGTTGGATGCGATACGGGACCTCAAACAGCAGGTGGAGATTTTGGAACAAGAATTGTTGGACGTGAAAGGGAAACGGGCGTGTCCGGCTTGCCAAACGGTAATCGACAAGAGTTTGGACACATGTCCGAGTTGCGGAAAGACATTCTCGGTTCAAGAATATGTTTCTTCAGAGCGACCCGTACATAACCGCGCACACACTCCCGAACCGGATTCACCCAGAGTCGAACAACCAACATCCCGTGTGACTTCCGAGTCTCAACGCACCGGGAGAGAAATGGATTTTCGAGAGTATACCCTGCCAAAAATCAACTTGGATCTGTCATCAGCTGGCGACACCGCTCATTCCAAGCCTCAAACCGGTCCCAACAGCAATACTGATTCTCACGCTACAGCTGCCGTTCATTCCCAAACGCAACTATCTACAGGTTTTGAAGAAATCGTGGTTTGTCCAGGATGCGGTATCCAAATCAACCCGCAGGCGACACGATGCGACACATGCGGAGAAGTTTTTTTCCAGTCTAGTTGAGAAAGAATGGCGGTTTGGCAGGACACGGGCTGGTGCGTGACGAAAAACTTTCTTTGAAAAGAAAAAAGTGGGTATGATACACGTTTCGACACCTGTCCCGGAAATGCGGAGGGAGGACCTGTTTTTAAGGTAAAATTTGTCTTTTGTCACTATGCTATGTTTGATACAATAATAGGTAATCTTTAGGGGTGTGTCATAACAGCAGGATTCTTGTTGTTTTCAGGCTTGGGTGATCGCCGTATGATCTCGGGTCTCGTTACCCGCGTGTACATAATCGGTGCACATCTTTGCGGAGTTAGCCGCAAAGAGGGTTTGGATGACACAACCCCTAGCTTTCCGAAGCAGATTCCCCGCATGGGTGTAAGAGCACCCGACTGGAGGCGGGATGAGTCGAATCGAGACAGAGGGTTGGGGAAAGGGGTAACGAGTAATGAAGCACGAATCTGTCGCGATTACCATTACGAGTGGTAAAGGCGGTGTGGGAAAGTCGACGACCGTCGCTTCGGTCGGCCTGGGATTGGCACAACTCGGTAAAAAGGTATGTCTGGTAGACACTGATATCGGTCTTCGAAAGCTGGATTTGATGCTGGGGTTGGAAAATCGCATCGTATATGATTTGGTAGACGTGATCGAAGGTACGGGTAAACTGCGGCAAGCATTGGTTCGCCACAAGGAATATCCAGATTTAGCCCTGTTGCCTGCGGCGCAAACGCGCTACAAAGAAGAGGTTACACCGGCACAGATTAAACAAGTGGTGGATGAACTGCGAAACGAGTTTGATTACATCTTGATCGACTCACCTGCAGGAATCGAAGGCGGTTTTCGGAATGCCATCGCTGCTGCTGACCGTGCCATCTTGGTGGTCAACCCCGAAATTCCGTCAGTACGTGATTCTGACCGTGTCATCGGTCTGTTGGAAGCGGCGGATCTCAAACAGATCGATTTGATCGTCAACCGAGTGCAGCCCGGGATGGTGCGTGACGGTGACATGTTGAGTGTGGAACGGGTCCAAAACCATCTGGCCATCAATCTGTTGGGTATTGTGCCTGAGGACAAACGCATCATTCGTTCATCCAACACGGGTGAACCTGTCATTTTGGATCAGAAGTCGTTGGCGGGCAAGGCATTTTCCAATATTGCCCGCAGAATCAACGGAGAAGAAGTCCCGTTTTTGGAGTTGGAGGAAAGTGGGTTGATCTCTCGAATCAAACGGTTGTTTCATATCGCGAGTGCGTTAAATTGAGGTGAAGTCCGTGGCGTTTCTCAATATGTTCAGCAGGGACAAGGATCAGCCCACCGCACCCACGGCGGATGATCGTTTGTCTCTCGTTTTGAGCTATCAACGGTCGGAAATCGACGAGGCCAAATTGAAACAATTTCGGATCCGCCTGATCGAGCTGTGTGATGATTTCGGTTTCGATGTGGTCGGTCAAGTGGAAGTGCGACCCCAATCCAGGGGAGGAGATCGAACAACCGTGTTATGTGCCAGCATCCCGGTTCGAGTGAAGCAAAAAAATTGAAGGAAGGGCGCGTTTTTCCGCCCAGTCCATCAGTATGATAGATGGACTCATGGCGGGAAAACGCGCCCTTTTTTTGCATAAATCCAAGAGAAAACGCTTTGTCAAATGATTGGCCCGCTTTACATCGTGTGATTTTTTCCCAGATTTTGCTCCAAAAAATCCACAACCACAGCCGGAAACGCTTTGTCCTCGGTAATCGTGAACAAGGCGATGGAAACGCGGGTACAACCGAACTTGCGCATCAAATGCAACAGCTTGTCACGAGTGGTTGCGTTGGGTTTTCCGAATTTCTTTTCAAAAGCTTTTAAAATCATTTTCTCTTCAGAAGAAGGCTCATAACGGGGGGATGAGAACTCATTCGTCTCGACCTTGACGGGATTCTCTTGTTCATGGGAAGCGGCGATCTCCTGCCGGATATCCTCTATCTGCTGTTTGGAGTATGTACCGTCCAACGAACGGATCTCCGGGCGTTGGATTTGCCAGTCCTGCAGACGACGTCGCCTACGCGGACGTTGTTCCGGCAAGCGGTTGAAACGGTCCGGATATTTTCTGCGCAAGGTATAAATCCGTTGATAGATGGCTCCTTGTGTACGGGACAACTGTTTTTCCAATGCCGCTATGGCGGACGACAAAGATTTGCCTTCATCCAAGTAACGGTTGACGGTTTGAATGACCGTTTCCTCTTCCTCTTCGGACCAACTGTTCATTCGACCATTGGGGGAATGGCCATTTTGGTAATTTGATGGAAATCGTTCCGGGAATTCCGTCCGTAGTTTGCGTACGTGAGACATGATACCAGCGTAGCCGCGGTTCAAAGTATCAGCCAGTTCTTTTAAAATGTCCCGCTCACGGCGACCTTGGGCCAATCCCCGGTTAATCGCCTCTATGATCGTTTCGTTTTCTTCATCTGTATATTTTCCTTTTTTTGTGTCAAACATGTGTTTCCCCCTCTCAGCCTTAATAATTTCTCTATTTCAATATAACAAAATTGAAACAACCTTTTCCACTAATATACTCCTTTTTTCGACTAAATTTTAGTTTGAAAACGAGGTTTTTCTCCATAATCAACATAAAAAAGGGAATCAACACTAGTAATAACCAAAAATATGATTAAAAAAGTATAATTGTCAACCAAATTGCCCATACAGATACTGAATATGGATTTTCATACATATCCGAAGCACTTATGAAAATATTTGTTGTCAGCCAAGGAAGGAGGACGTGGAATTGGAATTGAGAGTGAATGAAATCAGTTCATTACTGACAACCCGTTATCCGCTTTCCGGCAACCGTCATGAGGAGAACAGTTCTGAAGTGCCTGTTCATCGCGATTGGGACATCACCTCCAAAGCGGCTTTGGTCATCTTGTGGGGACTGTTGATCTATCCCCGTTTGGATCCGGAGATGAGGCGTCAATCGCCTCCCGTCGTATCGGTCAATCAACTCCACGCATCATTTCGTGAGCATCTCGGAAGCGAACAACAATGGCGGAGTATGTTGGAACGGTTTGTCCAACATGATTACATCCGCATACAAGCTCCCGACCGTGTCACACCGGGGACTCGATTGTTCGCCTCTGTCGATGCTGCTAAGATGTACGACTTATTTCGTACTTCTGTATTAGTTCGACAACTACATACTACCACGAAATCACCTCGAAACAAAAATTCGTGATCAGATTTTAATATTTTCGTTTCGATGGAAACAATTGTCGAATTGAATTTTTAAGCTGACAAAAGCCGTGATCCTGCCTTTTATCCAAGCAGGGAATCGGCTTGTGTTCTTTTTGCGGAAACCAGAAAAAAAGCGCTGATGTTCCACAAAGAAAAATGGGGCACAAGCCTCAGGAGAAATGTGGAACAATCAACGCCGGAGCGGCGGTTTGAAAACAGTTTGAATCATGATATGGGAGAAGTTGAAAGGGAGCAGGGGATAAACGACCCAAAAGTGACTTGAAATACCGGAGAAGGTGTAATGTTTCAGTTTTTGGAGGTGTCAATCGTTGTCTTTGAGGGATTCCAGAAAACGTTGCAGGGTCTTCCGCTGTTCGGGGGACAATTGCAAAGCAACATGGACCAGGTGCCGAATATCTTCCGGTAGAGAAGACATCGCGATCTGGTGCTGTCCCATCTGGTTGATTACTTCTTCCAGCAGGTTTCTTGCTTCATCGATGTGCTTGTAGGCTTGGATCAACAATTTGGCTGCGGGACTCTGATGATTCATTGCGTCATTTACTCCTCACGAGAGGATAGGATGCGCTCGATTTCCTCGTGGATTCGTTTCAGTTCGTCCGAACTCAGCTTGTGAAGGTCCCGCATCATGCTCTCCAGTTTCAACAACCGGAATTCCTCCAAAAATGATGGGATGTATTGGGGATGAACCGACATCAAAATAACTCCTTTCGGAAATTCGTCATATGATCGTTTGATTTGTCCGAGGGAATTTTAATTGTATCAGAAATCTGTCGGTGGTCAATGACGATCAGGTGTGGATTGTCCCAATCGATGTCGTTTTTTCCCATCCTCATGCCTTCTCGCTCCCGCATTCGGAAAGATCTCGACAAGATTCGTTTTTTGTCATAAAAAAAGGGTTTCGCAGAGGTGAAAAAAGGGTAATCAACATCTAGCCCTTCTTTGTGGGCACACTCCTTGGGCTGTATTCATTCTACAGCAAAGAGGTGTTGCATGATGGCGGCGGAACCACTGCGGGAAATTGAAGAAAGGTTGGAAAGAGCCAAACAGGAGTACAAGTTGGCCGTGCAACGCCACGAATTTTTGGCACAGGCGGATTTATGGGAAGAGATTCAGCAATTGAAAAAACAGCGGGATCAATTGAGATTGAGACAGATCAGTTGAAGTTGGATACAAAAAGCCAAAGCTCCCTCCGGGGAGCTTTTATCATTTTACTCAAAAATACTGCTTCTGTGCCCGATGTTCCTTCAGGATTTCCACTGCCTCGCGGAAGCGTTGGGCATGAACCACTTCCCGTTCCCGCAGGAATTTGAGGGCGTCATTGACATCCGGGTCGTCCGACATGTCGATCAGCCATTGATACGTAGCGCGTGCTTTTTCCTCCGCGGCGATGTCCTCGTACAAATCGGCGATGGGATCTCCTTTGGCTTGGATGTAGGTGGCGGTAAACGGATTGCCGGCAGCATTATGGTAGAAGAGTGCACGATCGTGATCGGCATAGTGATCGCCCAACCCTGCCGCTTTCATCTCTTCGGGTGAGGCATCTTTGGTCAGTTTGTAGACCATGGTGGCGATCATTTCCAAGTGAGCAAATTCTTCAGTGCCGATGTCGGTCAACAATCCCTTAACCTTGTCGGGCAAAGTGTAGCGTTGGTTGAGATAGCGCAATGCGGCGGCTAATTCACCGTCGGCTCCCCCGTATTGCTCGATCAGATATTTGGCTAGTTTGGGATTGCATTGGCTGACGCGCACCGGATACTGCAACTTCTTTTCATAAATCCACACATCAGTTCCCTCCATTGCAGTCTCTCTTTCATGTTAGCTCGGATCTTGATGTTAGCGGCTTAGCGATTGGACATCTAAACTTCCCAAGGCCATGGGCCTTCGTTCCATCCTCCCGGATACTGATTATAACTGTGACCAAAATGGGTCAGCGGGCCGAATCGGGACTCAAACTCCTTTTTGAGCTGAGATCGTTTTTGTGCATAGCTGTTATACTGCTGAATCGTACGTGTATCTCCGGGATGGGTATCCAGATACAGGTTCAATTCCACCAGGACGAAGTCAACCACCTGCAATTGATGCAGGAGCTGATAATATTCTTTGCTCATTTTGCTCATCTCTCATTGCCCCCGTCGAAACGTGTCTTTCGGTACGGACTGTACAACAGCGGCCACAACGTACCGCGTCGAAGTGCCATTTCAGGGGGGAACTGGGGAAGATTGGGGGGTTGGAACGGGATATATTGGTTAGGTGGAACAACGTATTTTTTGACACGAATGGGATGACACGGGTCAAATGGACTTACGTAAGGTTGCCAATATCGCTCCTGTTGCACAAACGGATTCCACATCTTTCACCCTCACCTTAACCATGTCATTGGTGTGATTTGCTCAGTGTCAAGATATGTACTCCATGGGCGGGTGTTACGGGTTAAATCGCCCATTTCTCATTACGCAAAAAATGTCATCGGCGTCGGGCGCATACCTTGATATCAATCATCGTCATATTAAGAGGAGACGAACCTCTTTGGTTGGAGGTGAGATCTTGAAAGAACGAGGAATTTTGGCTTATTTCCATACGGAGGAACAGGCGAAAAAAGCAGCGGATGAATTGAAACGCCATGGAGTCGAGAATGTCCAGGTGGATCGCTTTTCGGTTTTTCCTTCAACGGAGGAACGTGATTTGGACAACCCGATCGCAGAACCGCTTTCATCTTTGGCCCAGAACGTGATGGACGCCTACATTTCCAGTCCCGATGCGGGTGTATTGGCGTCCGCTCATCCCAGTGCCAGCGGCATGGCGGATGGAAGTGGATGGCAGACGGATGAGGATGTGTTGGTCACTGCCGTGGTGGAGGAATCGCGGCTGGAAGAAATGAGGGCATTGCTGGAGTCAATGGGTGCCCGTTTGTAAAGGAGGGATCAGGAGTGACACACCGGAAAGGACAACCGAAAAAAGAAAGCCGTTTTGTGGACAAAACAGGCAAGGAACCGCCCATTTCTATCGATGGACACAAACCCCCGCGCATGTGGGATGGAGACGTGACAGCGGGTGGAAATACGCCGGATTCCCCGAAATCGAGATGAACGGTTTCTCAGTTTCACCATAATTTCACACGCATTGATCTCCAGACAAAACCGCAACATAAAGGTACAGAATCAAGGAGGTGAAAATCATGCCGCAACAACGTGACCGCAACAACAACCAACTGCTGGTCCAAGGTGCCGCCCAAGCGCTGGACCAAATGAAGTATGAAATCGCTTCTGAGTTCGGTGTTCAACTGGGGCCGGACACGACCTCCCGTGCCAACGGTTCTGTTGGTGGTGAAATCACGAAACGTCTGGTTGCCTTGGCCGAATCTCAACTGGGTGGAGGCCGTACGGTTTAACCTGAACAATTTTATCATCTGGTATCGGGCAGCGACTTATGTCGCTGCCCATTTCATTTCCAGTTAATTTCAGAGGATTTGGAATCGTCACTGTCGTAATTATTGAAAGCGTTACCACTACCCGGGAGGCGATGCTTGAATGGATCGTATCATCGAAATTCCGACATATTACAACCTGGCGCAGGATGTAGACCGACACGCTCAATCCCCGGATAAAGCGGCCATTTTGTGGGAGAATGACAAAGGAGAGCGTCAAACCGTCACTTATGGTGAATTGAAACAGCGTTCCGACCGATTGGCCAGTGGTTTGCTTGCAAAAGGATTGTCCAAGGGCGACCGGGTCATGATCTTGTTACCGCGTCACCCCGCTGCTTATACTGCCTATTTGGGCGTGTTGAAAGCGGGTTTGGTTGTATTGCCCGGCTCCGAAATGCTGCAACCGTCGGATATTCGTTACCGTTTGCAACATGCAGAAGTCAAAGCGGTGATTGCCGATGCGTCGCTCACGCAACGAGTGGACGAGGCGGCCCAGGATTGCCCGTTCCTGTTGCATCGATGGGTGGTGGGTACAGCTGAGACAGAAGGTTGGGAACCACTGGATTCGGTGGAGAGGGAACCGGTGGAACTTCCCCGCACTCGCAGTGACGACGTGGCTTTTTTGGCTTATACATCCGGTACCACCGGCGGTCCCAAAGGTGTGATCCATCACCACAGTTGGGCGATTGCTCATCAGGCAGCGGCCAAGCTGTGGCTGGATATCCGTCCATCAGATGTGGTATGGGCGACAGCGGGTCCAGGATGGGCCAAATGGGTGTGGAGTCCGTTTATCGCTACTCTGGGATCCGGTGCCACGGCACTTGTTTATCAGGGAAGGTTTTCCGCAGAAAAGTATCTCTCCCTGATGGAGCAATACAAAGTGAACGTCCTCTGCTGTACGCCGACCGAGTACCGACTGATGGCTAAAGTGGACGGCTTGGAGCGATACGATCTGTCGTCACTGCGCAGTGCCGTCAGTGCCGGAGAACCTCTGAACAGGGAAGTGATCGATACGTTCCGCCGTTATTTCAATGTTGAAGTGCGGGACGGTTACGGTCAGACGGAAAACACACTTCTGGTGGGAACGCTTAAGGGAATGAAGGTGAAGCCGGGGTCGATGGGTAAACCCACACCCGGTAACCGCGTGGCCGTCATCGATGAGGAGGGTAATCCGGTGCCGGTCGGACAGGTGGGGGATATCGCCGTTCACAAAGATACCCCAGCGTTATTCAAGGGATATTTCCGTGATCCGGAGCGAACGGCGAAAGCCTTCCGGGGGGACTGGTATCTGACAGGCGATCAGGCGCGTAAGGACGAAGACGGGTATTTCTGGTTCGAGGGCCGCTCCGACGACATTATTATCAGTTCGGGCTACACGATTGGGCCGTTTGAAGTGGAGGACGCCCTGGTCAAACATCCGGCAGTGCAGGAATGTGCCGTGGTGGCCAGTCCGGATCCGATTCGGGGATCGATCGTCAAGGCGTTCGTCATCCTGAAACGGCAGGAGGATGCCTCCGACGATCTGGTTCGGGAACTGCAGGAACATGTAAAACGGGTAACCGCCCCATACAAATACCCCAGGGAAATCGAGTTTGTCACAGAATTGCCCAAAACGACCAGCGGCAAGATTCGCCGGGTGGTACTGAGACAATTGGAAAAAGAACGCAAAGCCAATCGGCAGACGAGTTGAACCGGACTCTCACCTTCGGTATAATCGAGGGCAGCTGGAGACGAAGGAGACCGGTATCATGAAGGTGTTTCCCCACGGATATGTAGTCAATTTTCAGGAGACAGCCCGGGAAATGTACCCGAAAGACTTAGACGCCAAGCTGAAAAAAGCGATATCCCAATGCAAAAACCTGATGGTGGGCACGATCAGTATCCCGCAGCAGGCATTGCATGTGTTCGGAACGGCAGAATCGTTCGAAATTTTGGAGGAACAGGATCTGTTGCGCATCCGTTTTCGCCGGCAGGACGGGAAAACGGAGGAAAGGGAACATTCTCTGTCGGCGTTGACGATCAGTCACGAGGCGCGATTCGACATTCACGATCCGGCTAAGGGAACGGTCCCTTGTATAGTGTTGTATGTCACCTTTGCGGTGGGTGAGGATACAGACGAAGAAATTACCTATTTCTTCACCGACCCGGAGGCGGTGACCCACCCATTGGATTGTGTGGCTGAGTTTTGGCTGCAGGTGCATGAAGTGGGTCGTGACGTCAACTTCGACGAAGTTGGTTGTGCTGCCAACCAATGGAAACCCGACCGCACGCCGCCTTGTGCGGGAGGGTGTTGACGGCTGTCATTTAGGGGAGCTGTCGTATTTCCCATCGAGTGACTCTGGTTGTTGATACGGAGCTTAAGACGAGAGTCTCTGGACTTTTGTGGGATCGAAGCATGCTTCGATCTTTTCCAGTTCTGTGGAAAGAAGACTATTTGCGAACGATACTCGTGAACCCGATGCGGTACTTGTCCGCTTCGGGTTTTTCTGTTCGTAGCATACAACAGTGACCTTCGGCGTCTGTTAAAATAAAAGAACAACAAGAGGGGATCGATGTCTTCAAAAGAGATTAGCTTGAGTCAGCAGCGTTCGGGGATTCATTTTGTGAAGGGGGTAGGCGATGGCTGAGAAACTTCACGATTGGAAGCATCTTTGGCACCAGACACCCTGTCCTATGGCAGTCGTGGACGACTTGGGTATGATTCGTTACGGAAACCAAGAGTTGCTCCAATTGTTTGAAAAGGAAAAACTGGATTATCGATCCTGGGCTTCGTTCATTCAAGCAACTGCTTTCAAGGAAGATCCGGAACTGCAACAGATCGGCGGCAAGAGATACCGGATTCGTTACTGTGCACTGGATGAACCGGAGGGCTGGTTTCTTTACTTGCTGGAAAGGGTTGCTGGTGAAGGACATCCTCCTCAATCGACGCCCAACGGGTTGGATTTGGACACCCTCATCGAAAATTCCTATGACTGTATTTATATCACAGACCACAACGGGATCACGCTTCACACGAACTCCGCGATTGAAAGGCTTACGGGGATTCCGAAGGAGTATTATGTGGGGAAAGATGTTCGATACCTGGAAAAAAGGGGAATATTGAAAAAGTCCGTGACACTGGAAGTGTTGAAAACAGGAAAAACCGTCAGCACCGTACAAGCCAATAAACAAGGGAAAGTGCTGATCATTACGGGGAATCCGGTCTTTGACAACGAAGGCCGGGTTGTACGGGTGATTACCAATATCCGTGATGTGACCGAATTAAATCGCCTTCGGGATGAACTGGACGAGACGCGCAAGTTGTCGGAGAGGTATCGTAAAGAACTGTCCGAATTGAGGAAGCTGTACCTGAAGGAAGAACCCTCCATTGTGATGAACGATGTGGCCATGCAGCAGGCTTATCATTTGGCGATGAGAGTGGCCGGAACCGACGCAACCGTTTTGCTGTTGGGGGAATCCGGAGTCGGCAAAGAAGTATTTGCCCAGATGATCCATAAAAACAGCAGCCGGTATGAAAGTGGGTCCTTTATCACCGTCAATTGCGGTGCGATTCCGGAAGAATTGATCGAGTCGGAATTGTTCGGTTACGAGGGAGGGGCTTTCACCGGAGCCCGAAAAGAGGGGAAACCGGGGATGTTCGAGCTGGCGGATAACGGAACCTTGTTTTTGGATGAGATTGGGGAACTTCCTCTGGCGATGCAAGTAAAACTCTTGCGCGTGATTCAGGAAAAAAAGGTTCGAAGAGTGGGGGGAACACGGTCTGTTCAAATCAACGTGAGAATCATCGCCGCAACGAACCGCGATTTAAAAGAAATGGTGAAAAGGGGGGAGTTCAGGGAGGATCTCTATTATCGGATCAGCGTGGTTCCGATCGAAATTCCTCCTCTTCGAAGGCGGAAAAACGACATTAAACCGTTGTTGATTCACTTTCTGGACAAGTATAACCGCAAGTACCGCAAGTCTTGTTATTTTGTTCCGGAAGTTTTTGAGAAGCTGCAGGAATACGAGTGGCCGGGGAATGTTAGGGAGCTGGCCAATATGGTGGAGCGGCTGGTCATCACCTGTCCGGAGGATGCGATTCGACCGGAATATATTCCGGAAATACGGGAAAATCGAAACGTTGATTCCCATGGTAGCCGGTCTCGGGTAATGGTCCCGGAGATTAACGGGGAAATCTACAACCTGTCCGGTTTTAACCGTTCCTTTCAATCTTTGAACGATTTCATCTCCCACCTGGAACGTGAGATTTTGGCCGAGGCTTATGAACGATTCCACAGCTCTTATCAGGTGGCGCAGAATTTGGGAATCAGCCAGTCCACAGCCATGCGAAAGGCATACAAATACGGAATCAGAGAAAAGGGTTCCTCTTAAGTCGATTTCGGTTTATAAACCGAAATCGACTTATTTTTTGACTTATTTGAAGGTGGGTGATGACCCCTTTTTTTAAGATGTTTGGGAATCGCCATTGTGGCATGGCTTTTGCAATAAAAAGGAGCGGGAGGGGAGATACAGTGAAAGATTGCTGGATCGTCGGAGCGGTGCGAACACCGGTGGGGCGTTACGGTGGTGCGTTATCCACTGTTCGACCCGATGACTTGGCCGCAGTGGCAATTCGCGGCTTGCTGGAACGGACCGGTGTCCCCGGTGAAGCTGTGGAAGATGTGATTTTCGGAAATGCCAATCAAGCGGGGGAAGATAACCGAAACGTGGCAAGAATGGCTTTGTTACTCGCAGATTTACCCGTCACCGTCGGTGGTGTGACGGTCAACCGTTTGTGCGGTTCGGGTCTGGAGGCAGTGAACCAGGCTAACCGGGCCATTCGAATGGGGGAAGGGGACGTGATGATCGCCGGAGGAGTGGAAAGTATGTCCCGTGCCCCTTTGGTGATGTCGAAACCCGATCGGGCCTTCCCGCGGGGGAATACGACCGTATACGATACCACCCTTGGTTGGCGGTTCGTCAATCCCCGGCTGGCCGAACGCTATCCGCCTGAGTCGATGGGGGAAACGGCGGAAAATGTGGCGGTGCGTTACGGAGTCTCCCGGGAGGATCAGGACCGATTCGCTTTGCTGAGTCAGCAGAGAGCGGCTGCGGCCATACGGGAAGGTAAATTCAAAGAGGAAATCGTTCCTGTTCCCGTCGATGACCGCAAAGGAATTCGGTGGGTGAGTGAGGACGAACATCCCCGCCCGCAAACCACCTTGGAGCAATTGCAGGCTTTGCTCCCCGCGTTCAGGGAAGGCGGCACGGTGACTGCGGGGAATGCTTCGGGGATCAACGACGGGGCGGCGGCTCTTCTTTTGGCGAGTCCGGAGAAAGCGAGAGAATATGGCCTTCAGCCCATGGGGCGAATCGTTTCCTCCGCGGTTGCGGGAGTAGATCCTTCCGTGATGGGGATCGGACCCGTTCCGGCTGTTCGAAAGGCGTTAAAGCGGGCTGGTTTGACGATGGACGACATCGACTTGATCGAACTGAATGAGGCTTTTGCCGCCCAAGCAGTGGCATGCATGCGCGAATTAAACATACCCGAAGAAAAATGCAATGTGAACGGTGGATCCATTGCGATCGGACACCCCCTTGGAAGCACGGGAGCACGGTTGTTGACGTCGCTTCTCTACGAGATGAAACGCCGTCAAGTCCGTTATGGATTGGTAACCATGTGCATCGGGGTGGGACAAGGAATCGCCACCATTGTGGAACGCATCGAGAGTTGAGAAGGGAGGATCGGTATGCGGGAAATCCATCGGATCGGTATCATCGGTGCGGGAGTGATGGGAAGGGGGATTGCATACCAAGCGGCAATCTCTCGATTCTCAGTGGTTTTGTACGATATTAAGCCTGAATTGTCAAAAAATGCAGTGAAACAGACCGCATCCCTCATCAAGCGGCAGGTGGAAAAAGGGGCTCTTTCCCCGGAATGGGGTGAGGAAGCCTTGAACCGGATCGAAACAGTGGATTCGCTGGAAGCCTTTCGAGAGTGTGATTTTGTCATCGAAGCAGTGGTCGAAGATCTCGAGATCAAACAAAATGTGTTTCGGCAGCTGGATGCAATCTGCGACGGAGAAGTGGTGCTCGCGACCAACACATCAGCTAAAAGCGTTACTGAAATCGCTGCTGCCGCATCTGATCCCAGTCGGGTGTGCGGCATGCACTTTTTCAATCCCGTACACCGGATGAAGCTGGTGGAAGTGGTTCGAGGATTGCAATCCGCAGATTGGGCCGTTGAGCAGACGGAAAAAAGTGGCCCAGCAATTAGGAAAAGAAGTTGTCCGCATTAATGAACGGCCAGGGTTTGCCACCAGCCGCATCAGTGCATTGGTGGGCAATGAAGCGTTCTACATGTTGATGGAAGGGGGCGGATCCCCTGAGGAGATCGACCGGGCCATCAAGCTCGGGTTGAACTATCCGATGGGTCCCTTTGAATTGGGGGACTTGGTGGGTTGGGACACCCGGCTGAAAGTGCTTGAATATCTGCATGAAACGTTGGGAGAGAAGTTTCGTCCTTGCCCGCTTCTCGTTCAATATGTCAAAGCCGGCCGTTTGGGGAGAAAGACCGGACAGGGCGTTTACCGGTACGATGAACAGGGTCGGCGGGTTCCCTACCAAGAAGAAGAGTTTGCAAAGTGAGGGTGAGAATATTGGAACTTGTGGTCAAACCCGAAATCCGGCAGCTGCAGACTGTGGTCAGGGATTTTGTGAAGGAAGTGGTTGAACCGGTCGCGCAGGTCATCGAAGAAGAAGACCGTATACCGGAGGATGTCGTGGAGCAAGCAAAGGAACTGGGATTGTTCGGTCTTTCCATTCCTGAAGAATACGGTGGATTGGGCCTGAGTATGACGGAAAAGTGCGTTCTGTTAGAGGAGCTTGGAAAAACCCATAACGGTTTCACCAGTCTCATTGGCGCCCACACTGGTATCGGGACCGTCGGAATCGTGGAGTTGGGAACGGAAGAACAGAAGCAGCGGTTCCTGCCGAAAATGGCGAGTGGTGAATGGATCGGCGCGTTTGCCCTGTCCGAACCTGAGGCGGGATCTCATGCGGCCAACCTACGTACCCGTGCTGAACGCAAGGGGGATCGCTATGTGCTCAACGGGATGAAACACTTCATCACCAACGGTCCGGAAGCCCGCGTGATCACCGTCATGGCCAGCACTGATCCCGCCAAGGGGGCCAAGGGCATCACCTCCTTTTTGGTGGAAAGCGATTCGCCGGGGTTCAGCCGAGGTCCGGCGGATGTGAAAATGGGGCTTCGGGGGTCCCACACTTGCCAGTTGTTTTTCGAAGATTGTGAGGTGCCGGAGGAAAACCGCTTGGGAGAGGAGGGTGAAGGATATGTTAACGCATTGAAAATTTTGGCCAACGGTCGGGCCTCTCTTGCAGCCCGTTGCCTGGGGTCTTGCGAGAAATTGTTGGAACTTTCCATGGATTACGCCATGCAGCGGAAACAATTTGGAAAGCCGATTTTTGAGAACCAGGCCATCCAACACATGTTGGCGGACATGTCATTGGAGATTGAAACACTGCGGAGTTTACTGTATCGGGTGACCTCCATGGTGGATCAAGGAAAGAAAGTGATCAGGGAATCGGCAACGGTCAAATTGTATGCTTCGGAAGTGTACAACCGCATCGCGGATCGGGCGGTACAGATTTTCGGCGGAATGGGTTACATGAAAGAGTTTCCGGTTGAGCGGTTTTACCGGGACGCCCGAATTACACGGATCTATGAAGGGACGTCGGAAATTCAGCGCAACATCATTGCGGCGCAATTGAAGAAGGAATATGTCCGGTAGGGAGGAGAGTAAAGGTGCCAGCCATCCGACAATCTGCCGAGGAGGCCGTTCGCCGTATCCGCTCCGGGTCAACCTTGATGGTGGGCGGATTCGGCTTGGCCGGCGTCCCTCTGCGGCTGATCGATGCCTTGGAGCGGACGGAGGTCCGGGATCTGACCGTGATCAGCAACAACATCGGTACCCCCGGGCAAGGTTTGGGGAAATTGTTGAATGCGGGTCAGATCAAAAAGGTCATCGGGACCTATTTTACCACCAATCCGGATGTCGGGGAGGCATACCATGCCGGGAAGATCGAGGTGGAGTTGATTCCGCAAGGCACCTTTTGCGAAGCTATCCGTGCCGGGGGGAGCGGCATTCCCGCTTTCTACACACCGACGGCGGCCGGGACTGAGCTGGCCGAGGGGAAGGAAGTCCGGTTCTTCGACGGCAAGCCGTATGTCTTAGAGCGGGCATTACGGGGTGATGTTTCCCTGATCAAAGCCCATAAGGCGGACGAGTTGGGGAACCTGATTTATTACAAAACGGCCCGGAACTTTAATCCGTTAATGGCGATGGCTTCCGACTTGACCATCGCAGAAGTGGATGAGATTGTTCCGGTCGGGAGTCTGGATCCTGAGGCGATTGTCACCCCGCACGTGTTTGTCGACATTCTTGTCACGGAGTGAGGAGAATGAATCAGCGAGATCGGATTCGTCATTGTATTGCTCGCAGAGCAGCCGGGGAGCTAAAGGACGGGGATGTGGTCAACCTGGGGATTGGTATCCCCACTTTGGTCAGCGACTACATTCCCCCCGGCGTCGCCATCCATTTACATACGGAAAACGGCATGCTGGAAGTGGGACCCACTCCGCCGCCGGACCAGGTTGATCCTCAGCTTGTCAATGCCAGCCGTCAACCGATAACGGAGCTCCCCGGTGCCTCTTATTTCGACAGCGGCCTCTCTTTTGCCATGATGCGCGGCGGACATTTGGACACCACCATTATCGGGGCTTTGCAGGTCAGTCAGACCGGGGATATTGCCAGCTGGGCCGTTCCGGGAAAAACAGTCCTCGGGGTCGGGGGGGCCATGGATCTCGTTGTGGGGGCCAAACGGGTGATCGTCGCAACGACCCATCAAAACAAAGACGGACAGCCCAAAATCCTTCCGGAATGCACATTTCCCTTGACCGCACGTGGCGAAGTGGACGTGTTGGTGACGGAACACGCGGTGTTTCACTTTACTGAAGGGAGGATGATACTCGTCGAAATCGGGGATCACCTCGATTTGGAGGAATTGAAGTCCATCACCCCGGCGGATTATGAAATTCACCCGCAACTTACCGTAGTGGATCGTTGGGAGGGAGTTCATTGAAGGGAAAACGTTGCTTGATGTTGTCACTGATCTTGTCTGTGGCTGTCCTGTTTACGGGATGTTTACCCGAAAGAGAGGCGAATTCCAATCGGGTCAAAATCGGAGTAGCGTTTCCCACTTCGGGCAACCTGGCCAAAATCGGCCAATCTTGCACCAACGGAGTCGAGATTGCTGCGGATCTTGTCAATGAGCAGGGAATCCGTCCCAAGATTGAATTGGTGAAGGTGGATGTTCCCGACGCCGTGGCAGCGGTTCACCAGGTGAACCGGCTCATACTGAAAGAAGAGATCAAAGTCATCGTTGGGACTTACTCCAGTCCCATCAGCATGGCTACGAGCGGGATCACCGAACGAAACCGGGTGGTGTTGTGGGAGGTGGCAGCGACCGATCCACGGTTGACACGACAGGGATTCCGATATGTGTTTCGTCCAAATCCCGATGCCGTCTTGTACGGTCCGGCAACGGTTCGTTTTCTGAGTGAAGTGGTCGCTCCCAAACTGGGCCTGAAAAAAGAAGAAATGCGAATGGCATTAATCCATGAGGACGGCGATTACGGCGAAGGGGTGGCGGCATCGACGAGGGAAGCAGCCAAAAAAGCGGGCATTCCCATCGTGGAGGAGATTCGTTACAATGCCAAAACCACCAATGATTTGTCTTCGGCGATTTTGCGCCTGAAGAGAGTTCAACCCGATATTATCAACATGGTTCAATACGACACCGATGCTCAGCTCTTTTGGAAACAGGCTAAACAGTTGGGACTCAACGCCAAGGTGTTTATTGGAAACGGAGCGGGACAGAGTTCGGACAATTTCGGGCACACCTTTGGCAAAGCCGCCAACGGTGTCCTGGACACAAGCAGCGCCATTGCTGTCAATCCGGAAGCCTTGATACCGGAGATGCGCCAAATAGAAAAAACCTTTATTCAGCGGTACAAACAAAAGTTTGGAAAAGAACCGGACTTGATCGCCCGGTTGGCCTTTTCTTCGGCGTACATTCTGTTTCACGACGTGATCCCAAAAGCGGGAGGGGACAATCCGGACAAGATCAGGCAGTCAGCCCTTTCCCTTGACCAGCCGGTGGGTTCCACCCTTGTCGGATGGGGAGTGAAGTTTGACAAAACAGGCCAGAACACCCGTGCAACCTTGTCGGTCATGCAATGGCAGGACGGTAAACTCAAGGTGATATATCCGGAAAATTTCAAAAAGAGTGAACCCATCATGATTCCGATGTCTGATGGATCGGAACGATAGTGGCCTTGGGGGGACGAGTGATGATTCTACTGCAGCTCTTGATTTCAGGCATTTTGATTGGCGGTGTTTATGCATTGATCAGCCTGGGGCTTACCTTGGTCTTCGGGGTGATGCGCATCGTCAATTTCGTTCACGGCGATCTGTTGATGATCGCGATGTACATGGCCTACTGGTTATTTACGCTCTTTGGAATCGACAACTATACAGGTCTTCTGGTAATCATTCCGGCTACTGCCGGTCTCGGTGCTTTGATTTACTGGGGGGTTCTACGGTTTGCCGTTCGACGGTCCCACGATGCGTCTATCCTGGCCACCATCGGGATTTCCATCGTCCTTCAAAACGCCGCTTTGATTCTCTGGTCCGCGGATTACCGTTCGATTAACAACGAACTGGCCACGCGGTCGGTGGAGTGGAAGGGGCTTCACTTATCCGCCCCGCTTCTCATCGCCTTTGGGGTGGCGATTCTGGTCACTCTTCTGTTGTTCGCTTTTCTGAACCACACCTACTGGGGCAAAGCTATCCGTGCCGCGTCAATGGATCGGTATGCAGCGATCTTGATGGGAGTGAAACCCCAACAGATTTTCACGCTTTCCTTTGCCATCGGGACGGCTCTAGTCGGAATTGCCGGTGCATTGTTGGCATCGGTATACACTGTTTATCCCACGGTGGGGGCACAGTTTCTGTTGGTCTCTTTTGTGGTCGTGGTCCTGGGAGGATTGGGAAGTTTGAGGGGAGCGATTTTGGGAGGGTTGATGGTTGGCATTGTGGAATCCACAAGCGCATATTTCATCGGTTCTTCCATGAAGGAACTCGTCTATTTGCTTCTTTTCATTCTGATCCTGATCGTCAGACCCACCGGATTATTCGGACAACGCTTGCCGGAGGTGGACCGGTAATGGATGTGAAACAGGAGGTCCGAAAACTGACTCCTACCGTCCGGCCTCGCATCATCGGATATGGATCGGTTGCGCTTTTGACGGTGGTGTTGCCGTTTCTTTTGCAAAGCGAACTCTATTATCTCGATACATTGATTTTGGCTCTGCTCTGGGCTTCGGCCGCGGGAGCATGGAATCTGGCGGGAGGATACGGCGGCTTGCTTTCACTGGGGCATGCTGCTTTTTTCGGTATCGGTGCATACGCTTCTTCGTTGATGTACGTGAAGCTGGAAGTCTCCCCCTGGATCGGGATGGCGGCAGGGGCCATTTTGGCCGGAGTGTTGGGGCTCGTCACCGGCATGGTCACCTTACGGATGAAAGGCCCATTTTTCGCATTGACCACGATTGCCATTACTGAAGTGTTGATGATCGTAGCCGTCAATTGGTCCGACCTGACGAACGGTTCCAAGGGGGTGAATATCCCCTATCATCCCGGATTTTCCAATATCGCTTTTGACTCCAAGATACCCTATTACTTCCTGGCATTGGCCATCTGCTTGATCCCCTTTTTCATCGCCCGGTGGTTGGAGAGATCTCGGTACGGTTACGAATTGATGGCGGTTCGTGACAACGAGGCAGCGGCTCAGGCACTGGGGATCGATTCGGTGCGGGTGAAAGTGGGCATTCTCGTAATCAGCAGTGCGATCACGGCCGTGGCCGGAGCTTTTTACGCCCAATACATCACCGTCATTGAACCCTACCATGAGTTTTCCTTTGCCGTTTCCGTTCAAATGGTACTGATCACCATGATCGGAGGATTGGGGACAAAATGGGGCCCCATCTTTGGCAGCTTGATCGTCACGGGAATGGACACGTTTCTCCGAGATGTGTTGGTAGGGGCACAAGGTGGCGTCCAGGCGTTGCTTTATGGGTTGATGCTGGTATTGGTGGTGCTTTTCATCCCGGAAGGATTGATCCCATGGATGAAACGTCGTTTCCGTTTGAAGAATGGGGGTGTGCACAATGGCTGAAATATTGGCGGTGCAGGACCTGACCAAGAGATTCGGGGGATTGACCGCTGTCGATGGTGTTACTTTCACCGTCAACGCGGGAGACATTTTGGGGATCATTGGCCCGAACGGAGCGGGGAAAACCACATTGTTCAACTTGATTACCGGCTTTTTGCGCCCAGATCGGGGAACCGTCATTTTCCGGAACCAACCGATCACCGGATGGAAGGCGCACCGGATCAGTCGTCTGGGATTAACCCGGACTTTTCAAATCACGAAACCTTTCGGAAATTTGGATGTTCGGGACAACGTGGCCGTGGCCGCTCTCCGTTCAACCGGTTCCTTAAAAGAAGCTCGTGACGTTGCGGATGAGGTGCTGGGTTTTGTCGGACTGGAATCCTACCGACACCACGAAACGGACACATTACCCATCGGGTTGAAAAAGAAGCTGGAACTGGCTAAGGCATTGGCTACCCGACCTTCTTTACTGTTTTTGGACGAGGTGATGGGAGGGCTTTCCGCAGAAGAAGTACGGGATCTCATCCACGTTTTGCACAAGATCCATGATGCGGGTACGACGTTGGTGGTGATCGAACATGTTCTCCCGGTGATCACGGAGTTGTGTAATCGGGTGATCGTACTGCATCACGGGGCCATGCTTACCCAAGGTCCGTCCAAAGAGGTACTTCGCCATCCGGAAGTGGTTAAAGCGTATTTGGGGGAGGTGCACCCGGATGCTCACAATTGAGGGACTCTACGGTCGTTATGGGGACGTGACTGTGCTGCACGACATCTCCTTGACGGTGGAGCGGGGATCGTTTGTCAGCGTGGTGGGGGTCAACGGGGCTGGGAAGACCTCTTTGATGAAATCGATCATGGGTGTGGAGATCAAAACCCACGGCAAAATCCGGCTGGAAGGAGAAGACATCTCCAACTGGCCCACCCATCGACGGGTGGAAGCCGGTATTACCATGGTTCCGGAGGGGCGTCGGCTTTTCCCCTACATGTCTGTGAAGGAGAACTTGGAAATGGGATCGTATCCTTCCCGTTCCCGCAAGTATCGCAGAGAAGGTTTTGATTTCGTTTACTCTCTCCTTCCGAAGTTAAAAGAGCGGGAAAAGCAGCCGGCTGGATCCTTGAGCGGCGGTGAACAGCAGATGGTGGCATTGGGAAGGGCGCTTATGTCCAGGCCCCGTCTGTTGCTATTGGATGAGCCGTTTCTGGGGCTGGCACCGATCGTGGTGCGGCAAATTCGGTCGTTGATACCCAAACTGAAAAACCAAGGAATTACGCTTTTGATGGTGGAACAAAATGTCGCCTCTTCTCTGGGAGAATCCGACTGGGGGTATGTGATGGTCAACGGCTCCCTGGTGTTCGAAGGCAAAGCGGATGATCTCCTTCGCAGCCGGGATTTGCACGGTGTTTACTTGGGAGTTTAAACGGGAGGGGGATTCTAGCATGTCGGAAAAGAAAACGATCCTGACGGAAACTGCAGATGGAATGGGAATCATCACGATCAACCGTCCGGAAGTGCGGAATGCCTTGAACTCACAGGTCATTCGGGAGATGAGGGAGGTTCTTCAGGAATGGCGGGAAAACGATCAGGTCCGGTTGGTGGTGTTTACCGGGGCAGGTGAGCGGTCTTTTGCCGCCGGAGCGGACATCGCCCAACTGAACCGACGAACCTTTCAAGACGGATTGGCTGGGGGATTGCAGGGTTTATATGATGAGATCGAGATGTACGAGAAACCGACCATCGCTGCGGTTAACGGTTATGCGTTGGGGGGAGGGTGTGAGTTGGCCATGGCGTGCGATCTGCGGATAGCGCAGGAGAATGCCAAGTTCGGCCTTCCGGAGCTCAATTTGTCCATCATTCCGGGAGCGGGCGGAACCCAGCGGTTGGCCCGTCTGGTTGGAAAAGGACGGGCGATGGATATGATCTTGACGGGCTCCGTGATCGATGCCCGGGAAGCGGAACGGATCGGTCTGGTATCCCGGGTGGTCAGCCAAGGGCAGCTGATGGAGGAGGTGCGAAAAGTAGCCGACGCGATCCTTTCCAAAGGTCCCTTGGCGGTCAGGTTGGCGAAGATGGTGGTTCATACCGGCTTTGAAACGGATCAGCGAACGGGATTGATCCTTGAAAAGTTGGCCCAGTCCCTCTTATACACGACGGAAGACATGCGAGAAGGCACCGCCGCGTTTCTGGAAAAACGAAAGCCTCGTTTCAAAGGACGTTAACAAGTCATATAAAGAACAGGACGTCTATATGAAATTTGGTGCGGAATGGTCGATACGGATAACGAAATATAGTGAATACCAACCTTTTCCCAAGGAGTGAATATCATGTTTGACTTCTCTTATTCGGAAGACCAACTGGCTGTCAAGAAGCTGGTACGGAAATTCGTGGATAAGGAAATCATGCCGAACATCGAAAAATGGGATGAAGATCAACACTTTGAAAACAGCATTATCGATAAGTTGGCAGATCTCGGGCTTATGGGTGTCTGCATCCCGGAACAGTACGGTGGCCAAGGTATGGACTACATCACTTTGGCCATCGTCTGTTCCGAACTGGAGCGCGGAGACACTGCGTTCCGGACGCTCGTCTCCGTTCACACAGCGCTGAACAGCATGACGCTGTTGCAATGGGGAAATGAATTTCAGAAAGAAAAGTATCTCAAGCCACAGGCGCAAGGGAAGAAAGTGGGCGCTTTTGGTTTAACGGAACCGAACGCCGGGTCCGATGTGGGAGCCATTCAAACCCGGGCCATCAAGGATGGGGACTCCTACATTCTAAATGGAAGTAAAACCTGGATCTCACTGTGTGGCGTCGCCGATCATTTCCTCATTTTTGCCAAAACCTCTCCGGATCAAGGACACCGTGGAATCTCCTGCTTTATCGTGGAAAGGACCTATCCCGGGGTCACGACCCGTGGATTCAAGAACAAATTGGGCATCCGCGCCGGGAATACGGGTGAAGTGTTCTTGGAAGACGTGCGAGTCCCCGCTGAGAATCTCGTAGGCGAAGAAGGCGAAGGTTTTAAGATTGCCATGTCCGCTTTGGATAACGGCCGCTTTAGCGTTGCCGCCGGCGCTGTAGGATTGATTGATGCCTGTATCGAAGCAAGCGTCAAGTATGCCCACGAACGGGAAACCTTCGGGAAATCCATCGGGAAACATCAAATGGTTCAGCAAATGATTGCCAAAATGGTGGCAGGCTACGAGGCCTCCAAGCTTCTGGTCTACCGGGTCGGCTGGATGAAAAACAAAGGGATCCGCAATACCCGGGAGACTTCCCTCGCCAAATGGTTCGCTTGTGATGCCGCATTCAATGCTGCCGTGGATGCGGTTCAGATTCACGGGGCTAACGGCTATTCTCATGAGTTTCCGGTAGAGCGGTATATGAGAAACGCCAAAGCCCTCGTTATCTATGAAGGAACCAGAGAAATCCATCAAGTGATGCAAGCAGAGTACGCTTTGGGTTACCGAAAAGACAAGGAACTACGTAAAAATCTGCCCGCATGGCCCTTTGAAGAGGCGAAGAAACTGGTTTAAACGATAGAACAAGCGGGTGATTTTCTGACGCGGGTCAAACAAACCCCTCAAAACGAAATGGGCACTGTGGCCACCCTATCCCGGATTCCCGAGCTGCTGATATAAAGAAGGTTTGCAGCCTTATTTGTTGAGAAGGTAAATGCCGTCTACTTAAAAGGGGGGATCGATCAATGTTTGTCACGAGGATTCGTCCGCGTGTATCTGAGACTGATGGAGTCGGTCACATCAATAACACGAGCATACCAATTTGGTTTGAATCAGGTAGAGATGAAATTTTTCGTTTATTTACACCCGATTTCTCATTTAAGAATTGGAAATTGGTCTTGGTTAACATGAGCATAGACTTTGTAAACGAAACCTTCTACGGTCAGGAAGTGGAGGTTCAAACGTGGATCAAGAAGATTGGCAATACAAGTTTTCAAATAGAAGAGGAGTTGTATCAAGACAATGAATTACGGGCGCGAGGAGTATGCACATACGTCCATTACAATTTTGTGGAGCGAAAACCGGAACCAATCCCGCAGCACATTCGGATACAACTAGAGAAACATCTGCGCTGATCGATTTTTCAGATAGATCCTTGCAAAACCGGTCAAAGCATTCGCCCAATGGCTCGGCTGGAGAACTGGGATGCGGCAGATCTTGTAATCGAAGCAATTCCGGAAAGACTTGCTCTTAAGCAAGCGCTGTTCAGCCAATTGGACGAATTGGCCAAACTAGAGGCGATTCTGGCAAGCAACACCTCATCTCTGGAAACGGTGATCGCAAAAGATCACCCGGTTTTATGGTCGATCACATCCACCGGAAATTTGGTTTAGTTATGATTCAGAGCAATTCACGTTCCGGAAATCCACGGAAGGATATTACGAATGAGATTCAAAGTTTATAATACTATGTCACCTCATAAAGGAGGCAATGTCAGATGAAAGTACGCGCCGCCGTCCTGTATGAAATGAATCTGCCGTCTCCTTACAAGGATAGTCGGCCACTTCGAATAGAAACGCTCGACCTTGACTCGCCCCAAATGGGCGAAGTGCTGATTCGCATACGAGCCGCTGGTTTGTGCCACTCAGACCTGTCTGTCATTAATGGCAGCCGGCCCCGTCCGATGCCGATGGCCCTCGGTCACGAAGCAGCGGGTGAAGTCGTGGAAGTGGGGCCTGGTGTAACCGATCTCCGTCCTGGTGATCATGTTGTCTGTGCCTTTGTGCCCAGTTGCGGACACTGCCTACCCTGCCAAGAAGGGCGCCCAGCCCTCTGTGAACCGGGCGCTGTTGCCAATAACGCAGGGACTCTATTGTACGGGGAGAGAAGATTACACAAAGACGGGACGGACATTCATCACCACCTAGGTATATCGGGATTTGCGGAGTATGCGGTCGTAGCGAGGAAATCCTTGATCAAGGTCGATCCGGAAGTGCCATTTGATGAAGTGGCAGTCTTCGGATGTGCGGTTATGACTGGAGTTGGAGCTGTGGTGAATACTGCCCGCGTACCGGTGGGCAGCAGTGTAGCTGTTGTCGGTCTGGGCGGAGTCGGCCTGAGCGCCATACTTGGTGCCATCGTAGCTGGGGCAAGGCGCATCATAGCTGTGGATGTAAATCCTGCAAAACTAAAGATGGCACTGGAACTGGGGGCTACCGATGCATTTGATGCACGAGATCCAGAAGTGACACAACAAATTCGCGCAGCCACCAATGGCGGTGTGGAATTCGCAATTGAAACTGCTGGTGCAGTGCCTGCTATGCAGACTGCATTCGCTATCACGCGTCGCGGTGGCACTACCGTCACGGCGGGTCTGCCTCATCCGGAGCACCATTTTTCTTTCCCACATGTCCTGCTCACCGCTGAAGAACGAACCATCAAGGGGTCTTATGTAGGAAGCTGCGTTCCGGCACGCGACATCCCTCGTTTTATCGAGCTGTATAAGCAAGGTCGCTTACCGGTCAACCGGCTTCTGACTGATCGCTTGCGTCTTGAGGACATTAATGAAGGATTTGACCGCCTGGATCGCGGTGAGGTTTCACGGCTTGTTGTCATGATGTAAGTGTGCCGAATTGTAACAAGAAGGCGGGTATTGAAAGACAAAACGGCTAATCCATCCTCACACGTATCTTTGACCATCCTGTTATTCTCTACTGAAAGCGGGGGTGTTTCTTATAGAAACAAATTTTGTTCCCGTAAGAAACACACTGAAGAAACACAGCACTGTCCTTACTGCCCTGTTTTCCTGTCCCACCATCGATGAGGCGCTTTTTTTGTGTATATTCAACACAATTTTCTGTTCACAAATCATTGGAAAGCCATAAGCAGACTGGCATTCATCTTGCTTATATATTGGGGTGAACGACAATGCGACGTCCCTGAACGATTTTCAACTCTCTTCCTCGTCCTACAAAGATCCGCAAACTTCCCTGTCGGGAAGCGGAAAGATCCCTTGAGCTGCAGGATTGGTAAACCATGGGAGGAAAGGATGGAGGCTGATGGATTTCGCGTTTTCCGATCGGGTGAAGGAGTATCAAGAGCGGTTGCTTCGCTTTATGGAGGAGGTGGTGTACCCGGCAGAAAGGATCTATGTGGAACAGCTACGGGATAGCCCAACGCGGTGGGTCGTCCCGCCGGTGATGGAGGAAATGAAGGCGAAAGCCAAGGAGGCCGGATTGTGGAATCTGTTTCTGCCGGATAGCGACAAAGGGGCGGGTTTAAAAAACTTGGAGTATGCTCCCCTGTGCGAAATCATGGGCCGCTCCCCCATCGCTCCCGAGGTGTTTAACTGCTCCGCCCCGGATACGGGCAACATGGAGGTCTTGGAGCGCTATGGGACCGAGGAGCAGAAGGAGAAGTGGCTTATTCCCCTGTTAAACGGGGAGATCCGATCGTGCTTCTCCATGACGGAACCCGATGTAGCTTCTTCAGATGCCACCAACATCCAGACCACGATCCGTCGCGACGGGGACGAGTATGTGATCAACGGGCGGAAGTGGTGGTCCTCCGGTGCCGGTGACCCCCGGTGCAAAGTGGCCATCGTGATGGGTAAGAGCAATCCTGATGCGCCCAAGCACCAACAGCATTCGATGATCATCGTCCCCCTGGATACCCCGGGAGTGCGCATCGAGCGAATGCTGCCGGTGTTTGGTTATGATGACGCCCCCCACGGTCACGCGGAGATCACCTACGACAACGTGCGCGTGCCGGCCTCCAACATCATCTGGGGAGAAGGCAAGGGGTTTGCTATCGCCCAGGGGCGCTTGGGACCGGGACGGATCCATCACTGTATGCGCCTGATCGGGGCGGCGGAGCGCGCCTTGGAACTGATGGTTCGCCGCGTCAAAGAGCGGGTTGCATTTGGCAAGCCCTTGTCGGAGCAAGGGGTGATCCGGGAGTGGATCGCCGACTCCAGGATCGAGATCGAACAAGCTCGTCTGTTGACACTGAAAGCGGCGTATATGATGGATACCGTGGGCAACAAGGTGGCGAAAAAGGAGATCGCCATGATCAAAGTGGTCGCTCCCAACATGGCTCTCAAAGTGATAGATCGTGCGATTCAGGCTTTCGGTGCTGCCGGTGTCAGCGAAGATTTCCCCCTCGCCTTCATGTGGACCAATGCCCGCACCCTGCGTTTGGCCGATGGCCCCGACGAGGTGCATCGCCGGGCCATAGCCCGCCTGGAGCTCAGTGGTGAGTGAAAAGGACACAATCCCAAAAGGAGAGGGATGAACATGGCAAATGTGGTGAACACCGTTCGTGGGCCGATCGCTGCGGAGGAATTGGGCAAAACCTTGATCCATGAACATATTGTCTTTGGTTACCCCGGCTTTGACGGCGATGTCACCTTAGGGGGGTTCGACAGGGAGACGGCCCTGCAGAAAGGGATCGAGGTGGTAGAAAAGGCAAAAGCGCACGGTGTGAAGACCATCGTGGATGCCACTCCCAACGACTGTGGCCGGAACCCCGAATTATTAAAGGAGATTTCCGAGCGGACGGGGGTCAACATCGTCTGTTCCACCGGGTACTACTACGAAGGCGAAGGAGCACCCAACTACTTTAAGTTCCGCAATTTGGTGTCGGATGTGGAGCAGGAAATCTACGAGATGTTCATCAAGGAGATTACCGAGGGGATCGGCAAAACCGGCATCAAAGCCGGTGTAATCAAGCTGGCCTCCAGCAAGAACGCCATCACTGATTACGAGCAGATGTTCTTCCGGGCGGCGGCAAAAGCGCAACAGGAGACGGGGGTACCCATCATCACCCACACTCAGGAAGGGACCATGGGACCGGAGCAGGCGGAGTTCCTCGTTTCCGAAGGGGCGGATCCCAGTCGCATCCTCATCGGCCACATGGACGGAAACACCGATGTGGGCTACCACATCCGCGTGCTGCAGACGGGCTGTTCCGTCGGCTTTGACCGCATGGGCATCCAGGGATTTGTTGGGATGCCGATGGATTCCGAGAAGCTCGTTGTCCTGTTGGGACTGATCAATGCAGGCTACGAGAAGCAGATCTTCCTTTCCCATGACACGGTGAATGTCTGGTTGGGCCGTCCCCCGGTTTGGCCGGATCAGTTGGCTAAATTGCTGGAAAACTGGCATATAACCCACGTATTTGACAACATTATTCCGCAGCTGAAGGAAAAAGGGGTTACCGAGGAGCAGATCGATCAAATCATGGTGAAAAACCCGGCGCGGATGTTCGGCGTTCACACCAAGGTGGAAGTGTAGCGAAAACTTCTGCTCCCGTTTCAATGCAAAAAAACGGAGGTCAACCGATGCGGTTAAAGGATAAAGTGGCGATCGTCACCGGCGGGGCAAAGGGGATCGGAAGCGCCGCCGCCAAAGAGCTGGCCCGGGAGGGAGCCAAGGTGGTTGTGGCGGATCTCGACCGTGCCAACGGGGAGCGGACAGTGGCTGAGATTGAAGCGGAAGGAGGATGCGCACGCTTCTTCCGGGCAGACACCTCTCTATACGACAGCGTGAAAGAGTTGGTTCAGGATACGCTCCACCACTTTGGCAAGTTGGACATCATGTTCAACAACGCCGGCGTCGTCAACCGGCGTGTGTCTCTTTTGGATTTGCCGGTGGATGAATATCACCGTACCGTGGACGTCAATCAGCACGGGGTTTTCTATGGCATCAAGGCGGCGGGAAAGGCGATGAAGGAAAACGGAGGTGTCATTATCAATACCGCCTCCATTTACGGCTTTATCGCCGACCGTAAATATTTTCCCTATCATACCAGCAAGAGCGCCGTCGTGATGATGACCAAAGTGGCTGCCTTGGAGCTGGCACCCTACAACATCCGCGTCGTAGCCATCGCTCCGGGATTGGTGGATACGGAGATTGTCCAGCCGTTGAAAGAGCGCTCCGAAGTTTGGCAAGCGGTGGAAAAAGCGCAAATGCGCGGAAGGGCGGCAAATCCCGTGGAAGTGGCTAAGGTGGTGTCCTTTCTCGCCAGCGATGACGCTTCCTTTGTCAACGGATCCGTCCTGTTTGTGGACGACGGGGCGGCCGCCTTTAAACGATGAAACAGGAGGGATCAACATGTCTTCTCCTTACGCAGACAAACCCTGGCTTGCATCGTACCCTCCTTATGTTCCACAGAAACTTCCTCTGCCGAAAATGAGTATGATCGGTTGTTTCGAAGAGTCGGTGAAGCGGCGTCCTGAGCAGGCTGCTGTCCATTATTTCGATCACTCCATTTCCTATCAGGAGCTGGATGACATGGCAGAAGCCTTCGCTGTTCTCCTGGCGGAATGGGGAGTGGGCAAAGGGGATCGGGTGGCTGTCTACATGCAGAACAACCCCCAGTTCCTCATCGCCCAGTACGGCGCCTGGAAGCGCGGCGCGATCATGGTACCCCTCAATCCGATGTTCAAGGAAAAGGAGTTGGAGTACCACTTAAACGACTCCGGCGCAAAGGTTTTGATCTGTCTGGAGTCCCTCTACGCAGCAGTGGCCAAGCAAGTGGTGGCGAAGACCATGGTGGAACACGTGGTCACCACCCATGAGGCTGACCTGCTTCCGAAGGGGATGAAGGAATCCATCATCCTGCTCGAAAACTCTGATAAGCAGCAGTTTGCCGAAACCACCGACATGATAAAGGCGGTGCAAAAGAGGTTGAACCGAAAAACCCCCCGGGAGGAGGTCACCCCTGAGGACATCGCCTACTTGGTGTACACCTCCGGCACCACGGGCCTTCCCAAGGGGGCAAAAAGCCTTCACAAGAACATCGCGTTTAACGCTGAGGTGTATCGAACCTGGATGCAGCTGGGAGACGAGGACTGCGTGTTGGGTGTGGCCCCTTTGTTCCACATCACCGGCATCGTGGGCCATATCGCCGTGGCGGGCCTTGCCGGTATCCCCCTGGTGCTGTTCCATCGATTTGACGTCAAGGAGATGCTGCGTCTCGTCGAAAAGTGGCGGCCCACCTTCACTGTAGGCTCCATCACTGTCTACATCGCCCTGATGAACCATCCCGATGCTGAAAAGGTCGATCTTTCTTCTTTGAAAAAATGCTATAGCGGTGGTGCTCCCATCGCCCCCAGCATCACCGATCAGTTTATGGAGAAGTTCGGCATTTATATCCACAACATTTACGGGCTGACAGAAAGCAACTCCCCCACCCACGCCGTGCCCTTTGGTGCCCGAGCGCCGGTAGATCCAGAGAGTGGAGCCCTGTCGGTGGGCATTCCCGTCCCCAACTGCGAAGCGAAGCTGGTGGACCTCGCAGACCCCTCCAAGGAGGTCGCCGCCGGGGAGAAAGGAGAATTTGCCGTGCGGGGTCCGATGATCTTCGCCGGTTACTGGAACAAGCCCGATGAGACGAAAAAAGCCTTCCACGACGGATGGTTCCTCACCGGAGACGTGGTCAAGATGGATGAAAAGGGCTGGTTTTACGTTGTTGACCGGAAAAAGGACATGATCATCGCCTCCGGCTTCAAGGTGTGGCCTCGGGATGTGGAGGACGTCCTGTATCAGCATCCCGCTGTGAAGGAGGCGGCGGTGGTCGGCGTTCCCCACCCTTACCGAGGGGAGACGGTAAGAGCTTATGTTTCTCTTAAGGAAGGGTTTGAGGTAACGGAGGAGGAGTTGATCCAATTCTGTAAGGAGCGGATGGCGGATTACAAGTACCCCCGGGAGATCGTCTTTCTGAAGGAATTGCCCAAGACGGCCACGGGCAAATTCCTTCGCCGGCAGCTCAGAGACCAGGCGAGGGAGGAAGCTTTGAAGCAGCAAAAAGCGTAATAGGAGCTGAATACCATTGGCAAAAAAATGCGTGTCTGGCTGAAAAAAGAAGAGATCGATGCCGCCAGGCTAACGGGGGCAACGGCTGTCGTCATGGATGTCCTCCTGGCGACAACGACGCTACTTGCCATCATTGAGGCGGGCGCTCGCAGGATCTTGCCCGCCGGCAGCCTGGAGGAGGCACGTCAGTTGGCGGATGAATTGGTCTCCCCCCTTCTCCTGACTGGAGGTGAGGAGGGCGGCGTTATGGTCGACGGATTCGATTGCGGCCCTTTCCCCGATGAATATCCCGCGGAAAAAGTGAAGGGCAAAGATGTGATCTTTCTCACCACAAACGGCACTCGGGCGATTCACCGCGCCAAAACTGCCGACGAACTGTTGATCGCTTGCCTTCGCAATGCCCCGGCGGTGGCTCGTTACTTGCGGAAGGTGGAGACGGAATCCGTTTGGCTGATCTGTGCCGGCTCCCAAGGGTGGTTTTCCCTTGAAGATACCTTGTGCGCCGCCGTCATCTTGGCGGAGATGGACCTTGCCGGGTGGGATTTGGACGATACCAGCTTGTTGCTGCAGCAATTGGGCGTCAGCCACCGGGAAGACATTCACTCTCTTTTGAGAAAGGGGCGGGTAGGCCGGTGGTTTGAACGAGAAGGGCTGACCCACGTCTTCCGCCATACGGGGGAAGTAGGGGCCAGCGATACATTGGTCGTCTTACAAGATGGGCTGCTCGTGCCGCTACAGAGCAAAGTGGATTGGAGGGAAGCACATGGAGGATAAGACGATTCCCGTTCGCGAAGGGGAGGAATTTGACCGGGATAAGGTGGCTTGTTTCTTAAGAGAACACATCGACGGCCTGGCGGATGTCCCCATGGAGGTGCGGCAGTATCCCACCGGGGCTTCCAACCTGACCTATTTCATCCGGATCGGGGAGTGGGAGGCGGTGCTGCGTCGTCCCCCCTTGGGTCCGTTGCCGCCTAAGGCGCATGACATGGAGCGGGAAGCAATGCTCCTGGAGAAGCTTCATCCCGTTTTTCCCTTGGCACCGAAGCCCTATGTGATCTGCCGGGATGTTTCCGTCTTGGGTGCTGCCTTCTATGTAATGGAACACCGGCGGGGTGTCGTCATCGATGATGCCTTCCCTCCAGGGGTGAAGCCGACACCGGATCTCTGCCGACGGATTTCCGAGGCGATGGTGGACACCTTGGTGAAGCTCCATGACATCGACTGGCGGGAAGCGGGGTTAGCCTCCATGGGCCGTCCCACGGGATTTTTGGAGCGGCAAGTGAAGGGGTGGATCATGCGGTATGAAAAGGCGAAGACCGACGAGATCCCGGAGGTGGCGCCCCTCGTCCGCTGGCTGTTGGATAACGTGCCTGAGAGTCCTGCTCCTACGGTAATCCACAACGATTACAAGCTAAACAACATCCTGTGGGATCCGGAGGATGTGGCCCAACCTGTGGCTGTACTGGATTGGGAGATGACCACCATCGGTGATCCCCTCTTTGACCTGGCTGTGGCTTTAAGCTATTGGGTAAGGCCGGATGATCCCGAGGAGCTAACCCATGTTCTGCCCACGGTGACTACTTACCCCGGCTTTATCTCCCGGGAGGAATTTATTGAGCAATATGCCCGAAAGAGCGGCCGTGACCTCTCTTCCATGCACTTTTACATGACCTTCGCCTATTTCAAAAATGCGGTGATCCTGCAGCAGATCTACGCTCGCTGGAGAAGGGGGCAGACGAAGGATAAGCGGTTTGCCTCCTTCGGAGAGTGGGTGCGCCATCTAATCCGACACGCCGCTGGTTTAATCCGGGCCGGAAAACGGTAGACCAGGAAAGGTCAATCACTATGCACCATAAAAATATGAATGAAAGGAGCCTGACCCATGTTTGAGACGATCCTTTTTGAAAAAGAGGAAGGGCTGGCAACAATCACGCTGAACCGTCCCCAGGCGCTGAACGCTTTCGACGAGCAGATGCATGAAGAGGTTTATCAAGCGGTGAACCTGGCAGCGGAAGACGCCGATGTTCATTGCATCCTTCTGACTGGGAGCGGCCGGGGGTTCAGTGCTGGTGCAGACATCAAAGTGATCAAGGAGGCAACCGGGGAAGTAGATCTCGGGGAGTACCTCAGGAAGACCTATAACCAACTCTTGCTCAAGATCCAGGAAATCGAGAAACCCTTTGTCGCCGCCCTTCACGGCCCGGTTTACGGGGCGGGTTTGGGCGTGGCTCTCGCCTGCGACTTCCGCATCGCCGCTGCCAGCTCCAAGTACTGCATGGCCTTTATCAATATCGGCTTGGTTCCCGACGCCGGTACCTCCTTCTTCCTTCCCCGGATTATCGGTCTGAGCCGGGCGATGGAGATGACCATGACCGGGGAGCCGGTGGACGCTGAGGAGGCATACCGCATCGGGTTGGTCAACAAAGTGGTGGTGGATGAAGAACTGGTCAAAGAGGCGAAAGCCTTCGCACGGCGCTTGATCCAAGCCCCCACCAAGGCCCTCGGCTTGAGCAAGAGGATGTTGTGGCAAAGCTTTGAAAGCGACCTGGCCACTGCGCTGAACCGGGAAGCCGAGTTCCAGGCGGCTTGCGGCAGGTCAGCGGATCATAAGGAAGCAATCGCTGCTTTTTTCGAGAAACGGAAGCCCAACTTTATTGGTAAGTGAGGAGGAATCATATGCGTCTGAAGGACCGCGTCGCCTTTATCACGGGAGCCGGCCGGGGGATCGGCAAAGCGATCGCCCGGCGCTTCGCCCAAGAAGGAGCCAAGGTGTGCTTGACGGATATCGATGAAGCAGGGGTGCACGCCTCTGCTGAAGAGCTGGAAAAGGAGGGGCTTACGGTCTTTGCCACCAGGGTGGACGTGGCTGACCGCGACCAAGTGGAGGCGGCCGTCGAGGAGACGGTGAACCGCTACGGCCGCTTGGATATCCTGGTGAACAACGCTGGAGTGATCCGGGACAACCTCCTCTTTAAAATGACCGACGAGGATTGGGAGACGGTGATGAACGTCCACCTGAAGGGAGCTTTCTTCTGCAGCAGGGCGGCTCAGAAGTATATGGTTGAGCAAAAGTATGGTCGCATCATCAACATCTCCTCCACCTCCGCCTTAGGGAACAGGGGTCAAGCCAACTACGCTGCCGCCAAGGCGGGCCTACAAGGCTTCACCAAGACCTTGGCCATCGAGCTGGGGAAATTCGGCATCACCTGCAACGCCGTCGCCCCCGGCTTTATCGATACCGAGATGACCAGGGCGACGGCGGCCCGGATCGGGGTGTATTTTGACAAGCTCGTGGAGGAATGGATGAAAGAGATACCGGTAGGAAGAGTAGGAAAGCCGGAGGATATCGCCACTGCTTGCCTTTTCTTCGCCTCGGAAGAGGCATCTTTTGTCAACGGCCAGGTGCTGTATGTAGCCGGAGGACCCAGAGATTGATCCGCGAGGTGAATCCCATGTGGCAACCCTTCATTGGTAAGCGTTCTGAGTCGGTGACCAACTGGGTAGAACGGGGAGCGGTCAAGCGATTTGCCGAAGCGATTCAGGATTTGAATCCTCTCTATTTCGACGAGGAAGTGGCAAAGAAGAGCCGTTGGGGACGGTTGATTGCCCCGCCCACCTTTCCCATGACTTTTGACTATGGCCAGATCGAGGGCTTGATCCTGCCGGAGAGCGGGCTGATCCACGGCGATCAAACATTCCATTACCAACGTCCCCTCTTTGTCGGGGAAGAGGTCTCCTGCTACACGGTGTTAAAGGATGTTACTGAGAAAAAGGGAAAAAGTGGCCGCCTCACCTTTTTGGTCTTTGACCGTATCGGGGAGGACCGGGAAGGTGAGCCCATTTTTACCGCCACCACGACGGTGGTGGTCACCGAAGCGGTGAAAAGGGGGATGGCAGGATGAAACCGGTTACGACTGTGTGGCAAAAAGGGCAAGAGCTACCGCCAGTGACGCTACCACCGGTGACGAGGTTGCAGCTGATCAAATATGCCGGAGCCTCCGGGGATTTCAACCCGATTCACACCATCGACGAAGCAGCGGAACAAGCGGGCTTGCCCGGGGTGATCGCTCACGGGATGCTGACCATGGCCACCTTGGGGCGCCTTTTTACCCCTTATCTGGACAAGGGATTCATTCAGCGCTTTTACACCCGGTTTGCAGGCATGGTTTTCGTCGGCGACGTCCTCACCATCAGCGGTAAAGTCGTCGAAACTCAATATACAGAGGATGGGGAGCTCGTCACCTTCGACGTTTTTGCCAAAAACCAAAAGGAGGAGGTTGTCGCCAAGGGTAGCGTCGACTTTCTCGTATTCAGGGATTAGAAAAACGCAGGTGATGGCCCAAGGCCATTTCCTGCTTCCATACTTGTCGGTGGTTCCCGGGGAAGTGTCGTCGTTGTGACAGATCACTACTAATTGTCAACCAACTTGGATGAGGTGATACAGTTGACCGTACTCGATTTATTTCGTTTGGACGGAAAAGTGGCCATCGTGACTGGAGGAGGAAGGGGATTAGGGCAGCAGATTGCTCAGGCTTATGTGGAAGCGGGTGCGAAAGTGGTGCTCTGTTCCCGAAGGGTAGAGAACTGTGAACAAGTGAAAGCTGAGCTGGAGGCACAGGGTGGAGAGGCTTTCGCTCTTGCATTGGATGTCACCAACCCTGACTCGGTGAACGAAGTGGTCTCCAAGACCATCGAACGTTACGGCCGTATCGATATCCTGGTCAACAATTCCGGTACCTCTTGGGGAGCGCCGGCTTTTGACATGCCCTATGAAGCGTGGCAAAAGGTGATCCAGACCAACCTGACAGGCACATTCCTGATGTCTCAGGCTGTCGGTCGTCACATGCGAGATCAGGGGGGCGGCAAGATCATTAACATCGCGTCTGTGGCCGGATTGCGAGGTTCCGAGCCGGAGGCATTGGACGCGGTCGGTTACAATGCAAGCAAAGGCGGGGTTATCACGCTGACCAGAGATCTGGCTGTGAAATGGGCCAGCTACAACATTTATGTCAATGCGATCGCGCCAGGTTTCTTTCCCACTAAGATGACGAAAGTTGTGCTGGAGCGCGGTTACGACCGGATCATCGCGGCTACGCCGCTGCGCCGGGTCGGCGGAGAACGCGATCTGCAAGGCGCGGCTCTGTATTTCGCCTCAGCTGCCTCCGATTTCGTAACTGGTCAGGTCCTCGCGGTTGATGGTGGTTCAACAGCGAAATAGGGAAGCCATTCTGAATGGGAAAAGCCAAGTGCTTCACAATTGGGACGATGGAACCAATATTCAAGGTGGTGTGAAATGATGACGGAGCGCCATTTTCAGTTCTGGCCGAAACGTCTGCCGACCACACTGACCATCCCGGAGACAACCATTTACGACAACCTTGAGGTTTCTGCCCGCCGTTACCCGCAAAAGACCGCCATCTATTACTACGGAAACACCATTTCCTACCGGAAATTATGTGATGAAGTGAATGTGCTCGCAGGGTATCTGCAAGCGGAACTGGGTGTGGGGAAAGGTGACAGAGTGGTTCTGTACATGCAGAACTCACCGCAATTCATTATTGCCTTTTACGCCATCCTGCGTGCGAACGCGGTGGTAGTCCCGATCAACCCCATGAATACCACGGATGAACTATCGTTCTATGTCGGCGATTGCGGTGCGAAGGCAGCGGTCATCGGTCAGGAACTGTACGAACGGATCGCCCCCGTCCTGCATAAAGGCGTTCTCAAACACCTCATCGTCGCCACATATTCGGATTATTTACCCGGCACAACCGAATATGAACTGCCAGAGGTCGTAGCTGCTCCCCGGCGTGGCATTAACAACTCGACGGTGGTCTTTTGGAATGAAGCGCTGGACAGAGGACATCAACCTGGTCCGGTTGAAGTGGTGGCGGATGACCTGGCGGTGATTCCATATACGTCGGGGACGACCGGAAAGCCGAAGGGCTGTATCCACACGCACCGGACGGTTCAGGCGAACGTCGTCGGTAGTTGTGTCTGGAATCAGACCACACCGGAAGCTGTCACTTTGTCGACACTGCCTTTATTTCACGTAACCGGTTTGCAACACGGCATGAATGTACCGATTTACACAGGCAGTACGATTGTGCTCTTAACACGCTGGAACCGGGATATTGCGGCAAAGTTGATTGAACGGACGAAGTGCACACACTGGACAAACATCGCGACAATGGTTGTGGATTTTTTGGCAAATCCCCATTTGTCCAAATATCGTATCGATTCATTGCGTTTCATCGGGGGCGGGGGAGCGCCCCTGCCGGAAGCAGTGGGAGAGAAGTTGTACCAGTTGACGGGGATTCGCTACGTCGAAGGGTATGGTTTATCCGAGACGATTGCGCAGACTCACCTCAATCCGCCAGATCGTCCGAAACTGCAGTGCGCCGGGGTTCCGTTCTTCGACGTCGATGCACGCGTTGTCGATCTCGAAACCCTGCGGGAACTCGGCCCGGGGGAAGAAGGAGAGATTGTTGTTCGCGGGCCACAGGTGTTCAAAGGATATTGGAATCGTCCGGAGGAAAACAGCAAGGCTTTCATCGAGATCGATGGGAAGAGGTTCTTCCGCACTGGCGATATCGGCAAATACGACGAAGAAGGTTACTTCTTTATCGTCGATCGCGTCAAGCGCATGATCAATGCCGCCGGGTTCAAGGTATGGCCTACAGAGGTGGAATCCATCCTCTACAAACATCCCGCTGTAGAGCAAGCGTGTGTCATCGGCGTGCCCGACGACCGCCGCGGCGAGACGGTGAAAGCGTTTATCGTTCTAAAAGAGCAAGCAGTCGGCACTGTCACGGAACAAGACATTATTGACTGGTCCAAGGGACAGATGGCAGTGTACAAATACCCTCGTATTGTGGAGTTTGTTCGTTCTCTCCCCATGTCTGGAAGCGGAAAAATCCTCTGGCGGGTACTGCAGGAAAAAGAACTCAAAAAGCAAAAACAAGTATGAGAAGGAAGCGTTTATCCGAAAGAACTCACAGAATTGATGGAAGAAGTAGAGACCCCATACCCTCTACTACTGGAATATCATACCTCATGTTGACTCTTTTCAGAATCAATGAAAAAATAAATACAACAACGTATCAGCTCTTCCGGGGGGAAAGATGGGCAAGAGCCAGCAAGTTTTGTTAAAAAATTGGTTCAGTATATTGGACCATTTGGATGAGATATTCCTGTTTATCGGTAACGATACGGAGATCCTTCATGCCAACAGTGCCTATTCCCGTCTGATTGGCGTCCCCAGGGACAAGGTGATCGGCAGGCGTTTATCCGACATCGAGCCCAAAGCGCGGATCATTGAGGTGCTGGAGACGGAGCGGCCAGTCTATCACGATTACTCCTATATCGAATCTGTGGGCATGGATATCGTGGGCAATAGTTTTCCCGTCTACGACGAAGGGGAAAAAGTGGGAGCAATCGGCATTTTTCGCCCAGTTTCGTTATTTTCCGCCGACTCCTCTCTCCTGTCAACCCCCGTATGGTGCAAAAAAGAAAAGGCGGCAGAGGGAGGGGACCCTTTCAGTCGCTTGATCGGCGAGAGCCGGGAGTTGAAAAATGTGATTTACATTGCAAAAAAGGTGGCCCAGACGGATACCACCGTGCTCCTCAGAGGGGAGACCGGGGTAGGGAAAGAGGTGTTTGCAAAGGCCATCCATGAAGCCAGCCCTTTCTCTGACGGCCCCTTTATCGCACTCAACATGGCTTCCATCCCGGAAACCTTGATCGAATCGGAGCTTTTCGGCTATGAGGCTGGCGCATTTACCGGAGCACAAAAGGGCGGTAAGCCTGGTCTGATTGAGTTGGCTGGGGGCGGGACACTGTTTTTGGACGAAATCGGTGAAATCAGTCCCATGCTCCAATCCAAGCTGCTCCGAGTTCTTCAGGAGCGGGAAGTGATCCGGGTAGGGGGGACCAAAGCCCGCCCTGTCCGCTTCCGCCTTATCGCCGCCACCAACCGCGACTTGGAGTCTATGGTGGAAAACGGGAGGTTCCGCCCGGATTTTTACTACCGAATCAGTGTCATCCCCATTCACCTCCCACCCCTCAGGGAACGTTGTTCTGATGTGCTTTTGTTAGCAGAGCACTTCAAGCGGAAGCTGGAGGAACGGCATGGTCGGCAGAAAGCCTTTTCTCCTCGGGTCCTGGATATGATTAAAAGGTATTCCTGGCCTGGCAACGTGCGTGAGCTTCAAAGCTGTATCGAGTATATGTACGTCCTCTCCGAGGGGCAGCTTCTGGATGTTCAGCACCTGCCGCAACATATCTGGGAGTATGTCAAAGGCAGCCCAGTTGTCATTGGTGAGAGAGAAGAAGCCGCAGCACCTCCCCTTGCAAAGGAGGTCCCTTCCAAAGCAAACCTGAAAGAGGTCATGGAGCAGGTAGAAAAAGAGATGATCATCAAGGCCCTACGGGAATCCAGAACAAAGACGGAAGCTATCCAACGTCTGGGTATGAGCCGCAAGGGATTCTATATGAAGCTGAAAAAATATCAGCTTACCTTCTGATAAGTGTCTGGAGGAAACTACAAATAAGCTCTAGCTGGTCAAGTAAATCTACTGCCTAAGACTCTGCCTTCATGAAATATAACCCGCAAGCGGAACAACATTCGCTTGCGGCTTTTTTTATTCACAAGGGTTTCACGGCCTTGGTGGCGATGAAAGAACTCGTGTACTACTGATCAATCAATCTTTGTCCGCTGTAGGTATCTTCGAAAATCCCTCGATGCGAAAACCGGCTCTGATTTGCCCTTGGATTTGGTCTTCCAAAGTGTGTCCGAATTTGATAGCCAAATCATTGTTATTTTTCTAATCGGTGGAGTGAGCCAGGAAAACGAATCGGATTGATTTATCTGTCACGCCTTAGGCCCAGGCCCTTTTTTGACGGGCTGGGTGAATAACGTGTGCATTCTCCCAGTCGAGACATACATGTAATGGTGTAAGCATCGGGGGATGATTGGATAAAAATTGTGGTGGTCTTTTTCTGGCAAAGCGACCTTTAACTTGGCGAAACGAAGAAAAAGTGGAAGGTACCCGTTAAAAATGATGTGACACCATTCGCAAGGGGAGGGTACGTCATGACTGCACAATCGCCACGTCAGCACATTTCGAAATCGGCCTCGAGATTGGTAAACAACAAGTGGTTGCAGAGCGAGCTGGATCGGTTTTGTGAATCGTATCGCCATCAACGTTCCCAGGGCTGGCTTGATTGGGTTGCGGAACAGGGACAGGGAGAACAGGGACGACAGAAGATCATGCAACTCCTGCGCCAAATCCAATCCGCTCAGTCGGCAACTGCGCCCACGGAGCGGTGCGAAGACGATTCAGGTACCGATCAGGTGGAGGCCAAGCGGATTGCATACCTGTTGACCAAAACGCGAAAACATCGCCCGCGAAAGAAAAAACAGGGGCGTTGAGGTGTTGCCGGCATCGGCCGACTATCCCCCTTTCCACCCCCAGTGAGTTCCTGCCATGGTGAGGTTAACCCATCACCCTATTTCTTCTTTTTCTCCATCACATGTTTGACTATTTTTTCCAATGACGGTGCGTTGAGGAGATCGAACAAACTGTCCCCGTCCGGGGAGTGCGGCTTATAAGGGGAGTTGTTTTCATCCTTGGCTGGGGGCGATTGCTGGGAAGTGGTCGGTGTCTTATTGGGTTGGGGCGATTGCTGGGAAGTGGTCGGTTTCGGGTTTTTCCCATCCGATTTGGGTTGCATTTTAGACAGGGAGGAAATGACGTCGCGAAGAAGGTCTTGGTCTTTAACGGCATAAGAGAGGTTAGTCAACGCTTGTATCCATTGTTCCATTTGGGAAGTCATCAACGATATTTCTTTGGTCAGGAGATTCATTTTCTCCATCCCTTGAATCAGGTTCCGCTTGTTGGCGGAATTGTCATTGGAAGACCGTTTGGCTGGCATGGTATCCACCCTCCTGTGGTACACGCATTCGGTCTCAATATATTCGGTTTCGGTGGAAGAAGTGATGATGGGGAGTGAATAAGATGAAGATGCCGGAATGGTTTAATTCCCCGCCTCCTTACCGGCATGATCCGAGACAGCAGCGGGTTCGAAAGATATTTTATGTCAGGAAATGGAGCGATCCGCGAACGTTGATGCGCTATTTTCGCCAAATGGGCTGTCGGTCGTTTCGGTTTCTGCCGTACCTCCACATGGTGATCGGCGAGTTTGTTCATGATCATCCTCGTGAATCGGAGCACTATTTGGGTTTGGAATATATCGAACCCGACATCAAAGTAACGATCACTGATCCCTATGTGGGAGCGGTGGTCTCGGAACAGCCCTATACCGTGCCCTGGGGCGTTCGGCAAATTGAGGCCAACCGTGTGTGGAGGATCAGCCGGGGGCGTGCGGTGAGGGTGGCGGTGATCGATACCGGGATCGCTCATGATCATCCGGCGATCCGGGACAATTACCAAGGGGGCAGCAACATTTTGTCTCCCATTTTTTCTCCGTATGATTACAATGGTCACGGAACCCACGTCGCGGGAACGATCGCCGGACGGTCCAACGAGCTGGGCGTTTTAGGGGTGGCGCCGCGCGCCCATCTATATGCGGTCAAAGCGTTCAACCGAAAGGGCAGCGCCAATCTGTCCGACCTGTTGAGTGCGATCAATTGGTGCATTGAAAACCAGATGCAGGTCGTCAACATGAGCTTTGGAATGGACAAGGCGAGCGAGGCGCTTCGCCATGCGATTCAAATGGCTCACAGGCGGGGCATCGTGATGGTGGCCGCTGCAGGCAATCAGGGCAACCGGTCGATGATCGACTATCCGGCTCGCTACCCGGAAACGATTGCGGTGACGGCTACGGGGAAAAACGGGCAGTTGGCTTCCTTCAGCAATCTGGGGGAAGGGACGGATCTGGCGGCACCGGGGGACAAAATTCGTTCCGCATGGTTGAACAATTCGACCCGCGAGATGAGTGGAACGTCGATGTCGGTGCCCCACGTAACCGGCACAGTGGCCTTGATGTTGTATCTGCGTTCCGAATTGACGCCGGAACAGATGCGTAAAATCCTCATCCAGACGTGTGAACCGATCAGCGGAACGGAGCTGTTGGGGATGGTAAATGCGTATCGTTGTGTGCGTGTATTGGCTCGGTAACATCGGGCGGGTGATCAGGCTCTGACCTGACCCCGTCCTTGTTCGTTTTCCGGGAACTTGAGATCTTGTGCTTTTTCAAGCAGTTGTTGTTTCACTTGATCGGGTGTGAGGGCGGGATCGGACGTGAGAATCAGGGCGGCGACACCGGCTACGATGGGGGTGGCCATCGACGTTCCGGATAAGGAGGTATAGTTGTCACCCACTCGCCTGTCAGGAGACATTTTATCCAAGTAGGAACGTTTCACACGCAGGGAAGTGATTTGGCTGCCTGGAGCGACAAGGTCGGGCTTGACGATCCCGTCGATGGTTGGCCCTCGGCTGGAAAATGAGGCGATCGTGTTGTCACTATTGTCCACTGTGCTGTGGTCATCGGTGGCCCCGACAGTGATCACCCGAGGATGGATGCCCGGACTGGCGATGGTTCGGGGTTCGGGCCCTTCATTTCCGGCGGCGACCACGACGGTGATGCCGTGATTCCATGCTTCTTCCACCGCCTGACATACCGGGTCGTCTTTATAGGAGTGTTGGCTGGTGCTGCCCAGTGACAAGGAGATCACACGAATGCCGTATTCATCGCGATGATCGATGCACCACTGGATCCCTTCGATTACGGTGGACAAGCTGCCGGAACCCATTTTGTCCAGTACCTTGACTCCCACCAAACGGGCTTTAGGAGCGGCGCCCCGGTACTTACCGCTTGAACGGTATCCGTTTCCGGCGGCACATCCGGCGCAATGTGTGCCGTGGCCGTTATCGTCGTACGGGTTGGTTTTCCCTTTAACAAAGTCCTTGAAAGCGATGATCCGGTTGGTCGGCTGTGTCAAATCAGGATGCGGATGGATGCCTGTGTCCACAACGGCGATGGTGACACCCTCCCCCTCATTTCCCCCGCTCCAGACTTGGGGAGCACCTACGGAAGGAACGGCGGTGTCCAGAAGCGCATGCACCTTGCGGTCCAAATATACTTTTTCCACTGACGGCATTTCCAAAAGCGACTGAAGTTGGGACAGCGACAGCTGGGCGGCAAACATCCCGATGCTGTGGAAATATTTCATGGTGGGACAGCCGATTTCATACATCCACTTTTCGGCCCATTGCAGGCTGGCGGTGGAGGAGGGGGACATTTTGATGAGTACGCGGGTGCGGGACAGTACGTGTATAACATGGGTGGCCAGATGGTGCAAAAAACAGGGAACACGGCGTAGTGTCTGATACCGTTGGATGAGATGGGTACGTAAAGCGCCATCCATCCGTTTACTGTGTTTGTGAATCCATGCGGCATGAGTGTAAGACATGGTGATGATTCTCCTTCCAATCAATCTCGTATAGTTTTACATTATGATTGGTAGGAAAAGTTTGTCACAACCGTTGTCCTTTTCACGTAAAGTTGCGCTTTTGTCCCCTTTTGCCGCGAGGTTTTGTGTTAAACTAGAAGACGGATTTTGCGAAGGATTTTCAGGGAGTGTCTGGCCAGTAGTCTCTGGTAATGGTAGACCTCATGAAAGAGTGGGCCTGTTTCCCACAAGTGATTTTGGAGATCAAGCGAAACTGGAACGAGAAGAAACAGGTTCACCCCGAAAAAGCGGATTGCCAGACACCCATAACCGTAGAAGGGTTGGGATGATCGGGATGATCAGACCGAAACATCACATGACACCGAAAGAGATGAGTTTTCAACGGTTGCATGTGTTGTGGCTGTTTGTTTTTCTGCTTTTTGTGATATTGGTTCTCAGATTGAGTTGGGTGCAGTTGGGCGGGGGAGAACGATATCATCGCCTCGCTGCTGAGAACAACTTCAAGCAAATTCCCGTTCTTGCCCCCAGGGGCAATATCTACGACCGGAACGGCAAACCGATTGTGACCAACCAATCGCTGTATACGGCCATTTATTTGGAAACGGACGACCCAAAAGATCGAAAGCTGGCGACTGCCAAACGGTTGGCCCAAGTATTGCATCTGCCGTTGGAAGAAGTTCTTCAGTCGATGGATGTAGGTCTGGATGCCAAAGGAAATGATGTGCCCCGCCGAGAGCCTCCCTATTATCCGAAAAAGATCAAGGACCGCCTGACGGAACGAGAAGTGGTCGAACTGGTGGAAAATCCATCCCTGTTTCCCGGAATTAACGTGATCATGGAACCCCTGCGCAAATATCGGAATGATACGTTTGCAGTGCAGACGATTGGCTATGTCCGATCATTCGCAGGAGCAAAATCCTCCTTGAAAAAATACAAATCAGCTGCGGAAAAGCCGGATCAAGGGGGATACCTGGATTGGGAACAGGTGGGGATGGATGGAATTGAGTACAGCTACCAGGACCAATTGCGAGGCAAGCACGGATACCGTCTGGTGAGGGTAAATTCATCGGGAAAAGTAGTGCAGGTACTCAAAGAGGTGCATCCTCGACCGGGTAACAGCTTATATTTGACATTGGATGAACAAATGCAGTTGGAGACAGAGAAATTTATCGAGGAGCATTTGCGCCATTTACGGACGATGGGAGGCAAAAACCAGGCGCCATACGCCAAATCGGCCTACGCGGTGGCGATGGAAGTCAAAACGGGTAAGATCCGGGCGATGGTTAGTTACCCCGACTACGATCCGAGTATTTGGAATCGGCGCGTTTCGCCCAAAGACTACGAAAATCTGCGATTTGTGATTCGCAACGGCACGATCGAAGAGGCGCCATTTGATGCCAGCGGTTACGATAACCCGGACCGGGTGGTAAACCGGCATCCATTTTCGGTGTTGCCCTTGGGGTCTACGTTTAAGCCGCTGATGGTTTTGATGGGGCTTCAGGAAAAGTTGATCACACCGTGGACCTATTGGGCGGACCCGGGGAAATTTTACTATGCGGAAGCGACTCCGCCCATTCGCAATGCCGGCGGGCACAACTACGGCGTGCTGAATCCGATCCGGGCGCTGCAAAAGTCCTCCAACACCTTCATGGCATGGTTGGGTACGAAATGGTACCGGCGGGACAAAGAAAAGGCGCTGAAAAAATTTCTGGACTACACCCACCAGTTTGGGTTGGGTGTTCCGACGGGCGTCCGGTTGAAAGGGGAACAGGACGGAACGGAAGACTATCGCAGCATCGCCAAGCGTTTCTCCGGATTGGGTGCGATGGCGCTGGCCTCATTTGGGCAGGCCCAACGTTATACCACGTTGCAGCTGGCACAGTATGCGGCCACTTTGGCCAACAAAGGGGTACGGTTACGTCCGCAGTTGGTGGAAAAAATAGTAGATGCAAACAATAAGGTGATTGAAGAAACGAAACCGGAAGTGTTGAATCGCGCTGCGATCAATCCTCGGTATTTTGATACGGTAACGAAGGGGATGGTGGCGGTTACTCAACCCGGCGGCACCGCTTCTCAGCTGTTCAAAGGACTGCCGTTTCAGGTGGCCGCCAAGACCGGTACGTCGGAGCAGGATATTCCGGGACGCGGCCGGGTGGAAAACTCCGTATTCATCGCCTTTGCTCCTGCCGACAATCCGCAGATCGCAGTAGCCGTTGTGGTGCCGGAAGGAGGCTATGGTGCGGTAGGGGCCGGCCCGATTGCGGAAAAGATGATACAACTTTATTACCAGCGTTTCATGCAGAACCAGGCCCATTGACGGGGGGAGATTATCAATGAAACGGTGGCGCGTGATGAAAAGACTCACCGTCTATTTTCTAAACGGATTGTTGGTCGTTCTGCCACTGGCGGGTACCGTGTACCTGTTGCGCTATGTGTATCAGCTGCTGAACGGCTGGGGGATGTTTTGGCTGCCCGATCGCCTGGAAATACCCGGGCTGGGCGTTTTGGTCGTCATCGGCTTTGTCCTTTTGGTCGGGTTTCTCGCCCGTTTGTGGGTAACGAAAAAGCTGCTGGACTGGATGGAGTCCATCATACAACGTTTGCCGCTCATCAAGGGAATTTACAGCACACTGAAGGATACCATTCATTCCTTTTTTGGCGAGAAAAAATCGTTTGATACCGTGGTCTTCGTCACTGTGGCGGGAACAAAGCGGATCGGTTTTCTGACCGTGAAAGAACCATGCTTCACCACCCGAGACGGAAAAGAGTATGTTGGTGTGTATTTCCCCCAGAGTCTGCAATTTGCCGGGGATTTGCACTGGTTCGAACGGAGTGAAATCGAGGTGTTGGATCTCCCCGTTGACGAAGCGCTTCGCATGGTGTTGTCGGCCGGTGTGGCAGGAAAATCCAAATAAAAGGACATCGCAACAAGTAAAACGCCCATCCTGTCACAAGGACAGGATGGGCTGGGTGATCATTTCGCTTACTGTTGGTTTTGCTGTTTACGGCTTTGGGACTGTTGGTTTTGTTGACGAACTTGTTGAGCGTTCGTTTTGGAACCAGCAGCGCCAGCCGATTCAGTAGCGAATTCGGTTTGGAACGCTTGGCGGCCCGCAGACTGTTGGTTTTGCTGACGGACCTGTTGAGCGTTGGTTTTCGGCGTACCTTTTTGGTACATGGATGATCACCTCCGATCAGTATTCTCCCCGTCCAAACGCGATTCAGTCATGGAATTTCGAACCATGAACAGGAAATGAGCGGAAATTCATCACGGGATTTGAGGAGGACATAATGAAAGACCGGATGTTAATGACTTTGCTGCATGCATTGCCCAAAAAAACGATTTCCCGATGGATGGGGCGTTTCGCCCGCAGTCCTGTAAGCAAACGCTTCATCCCTTATTACATCAAACGGTTTGACATCAACCTGTCGGAAGTTGAAAAGCCATGGAATGAATATGAAAGCCTGATGGAGTTTTTCGTTCGACGACTAAAGCCGGGAGCACGACCGGTCGATCCTTCTCCTGATACGGTGGTGAGCCCAGTGGACGGTACCATATCCCAGCTCGGAACCATCACCCGAGACACGCTGATCCAGGCAAAGGGATTGGATTATCAGTTGGAGGACCTGTTGGGGGGAGATCGTGAGCGGGCCAAACAATTTGAAAACGGAACATTTGTCACCATTTATCTGAGTCCGCGTGACTATCACCGGATTCACGCCCCAATTAAAGGGCGTATCCAGGGTTTGACCTACATTCCCGGCACGCTGTTTCCGGTCAATACTTTTGGCGTTCGAGCCGTTCGCGGATTGTTTGTGCGCAATGAACGTTTGATCACCTATCTGACTTCCCCGGAATTGGGAACGGTGGCCCTCATCAAAGTGGGTGCGACCAACGTGGGGAGTGTCAAAGTGACATACGACCCGGAAATCGTCACCAATCGTCCGCGTCAAAAGCAATTGAAGAAGAAATCGTATGATCCCGAACCGGAATTGGAAAAAGGGGAAGAGTTAGGACGGTTTGAGTTTGGTTCCACCGTCATTTTGTTGTTTGAAAATGGAAAGATACAATGGTGTCGGGATTGGCGTCCGGAAGATCCGGTTCAAATGGGCCAACCTATCGCAAAGGCGCTTCACCGGTCCGACACACTTTTAAGTCAGCGCAGATGATCGGCACACCCTAATCCGAAGAGGGGGAAACGGTGGTGTTTGGGCACACACAAATCCCGTTGCAGCGATTTCCATCTTACTTCCCGGTCGTCACCGGCATTCTCGCGGTACAAACGGGGTTGTTCGCCATGATGACATTGCAGGGCGGGACGACCGACCCGGAAGTGCTCATCCGTTACGGTGCCTACGAAAGCATGCTGGTGTCGCAAGGCGAATGGTGGCGGTTGGTTATCCCCGTGTTTCTTCATATCGGATGGATGCATTTTTTGTTCAACAGTTTTGCCTTATATCTGTTGGGGCCGCAGTTGGAATGGTTGATGGGGCGGATCTGGTTTTTACTTTTGTATCTTGCTTGCGGAACCATCGGTAACCTGGTTACTCATTGGCTGGATTATTCAGTCATCACGGCGGGGGCGTCAGGGTCCATATACGGCCTGTTCGGTGTTTATCTGTATCTGTACTGGCGGCGTTCGATCGATCCGGAAACCGGAAAGGGATTAGTGGCGCTTGTCGGGATCAATTTGCTGATCAGTCTGTTTCAACCCAATATCAACCTGGCGGCACATTTGGGAGGGTTATTGTCAGGTTTTCTGCTGACGGAACCATTGTTGCGGTTGCGTAGGCACTCCTAAGGCGTGACTGTACTCCGTTTCACCCGGGTGCTCCTTTTCCTCTCGCCTTTTTTCTAAACTTGAAGGCGCTAACCGGAAAAGGGGCACCTGCCTCTTCTGTAGAACCACCGCCTCGTTCACCATCCTGTCATCCCCAGTATTTTTTACCTTGGGAGAGATCGCTTAATGCTGTGCATGCTGGTTACCCTATCAATGGGTGATTTGCATGGGCATACTCAACCAATTGAATCGACTGGATCGGCAAGCTTGGTTGTTGTTGGCGATCAGTGGATTGTTTGCCGTCTCCACTGCGTTGTCTAACACGTTTGTCAATGTGTATCTGTGGAAGCTGAAACGGGACTATGGATTGATCGGTTGGTTCAACCTGCTTCAGTATGCGGCCATGGCGGTCACGTTTATCGTGTCCGGGCGCATGGCCAAAAGTGTGGATCGTGTGATTGTGATCCGTTGGGGAGTGGCCGTGCATGCATTGTTCTATTTATGTGTGCTGTTGCTCGGTGACGGATCGGCTCGATACATTTCCTGGTTGGGCGGCTTGCTCGGAGTTGGAGCCGGGCTGTTCTGGTTGGCATTCAATGTTTTGTACTTTGAGATCACCGAGCGGAACAACCGGGATGTGTTCAATGGGATGAACGGATTTTTGGGGTCGGCAGCCGGAATCGTTGCCCCTCTGTTATCCGGTTGGATCATTACGCACGTGGACAGGTTAACGGGGTATCGCATCGTTTTCGGTCTATCTATGGCCATTTTTCTGGCGGCGGTCATGGTCAGTTTTTTGTTGAAACGACGCAAAGTGGAAGGGGAATACCAGTTGGTCAGTGTGCTCCGTCAGTCCTTTCGCATGAAAGAGCGCTGGCGGTGGGTGATGGCAGCCAGTGTGGCGCAAGGGGCACGTGAAGGGGTGTTTGCTTTTCTGATCGCTCTGCTCATTTATGTCACCACACAAAACGAGATGGTATTGGGCAGTTTTCTGACAGTCAGCTCACTGGTTTCCCTGATCGCTTTTTTGTTGGTGGGCCGTTATTTACGCATGCAATGGCGCGATGAAAGCTTGTTTGTCGGTACTTTCATGATGGGTGTGGTCGTCCTGCCGTTTGTCTGGAAGGTGGACACATGGTCATTATTTTTGTTGGGAGTAGGAGCAGCCCTGTTTTATCCCCTGTATATGGTGCCGCTGACGTCCACCGTCTTCGATGTGATCGGTGAAAACAAGACATCGGCTCGTTTGAGGATTGAATATGTAGTGGCGCGGGAATTGGCGTTAAATCTGGGAAGGGTACTGAGTCTGGCGCTTTTTCTGTGGTGGGTGAGCAGAACGAATGATTGGGAACAGCTGCGTTGGCTGTTGCTGATCATCGGTTTTGTCCAGATTTTTGTTTGGTGGACGCTGCGACATGTGCCGCCGGTGTCGATGACCACCAAACCGAAACCAGGAAGCTCTTGACCGGCGTTAAGCCGTTTCCAGCCAGCGAAACAGGAAAACGTATGGGTATACAGATCATGAGGGATCAAATGAATCAATACACCCCGGCCGAATCGGCCGGGGCGATTTATCATCGGTGCCCTATGAATGTGATCAAATTTTTTGTGCCCACCGACCCGTGACAGGGTAGGAATACCACAGTCCGTTCCAGGTCTGGATCACCGCCCAAACCGTAAGGATGAAAGCGGACAGTGCTACGAGTGGGAAGAGCAGGAATCCGATCAGCACCAACATCAACACTTTGGATGTAAACAGCGCGACCAACACCCCGACGTGGAACATAAACGCTTCTTTGGCGTGATGTTCCACAAACGGGGATTTGTCTTTAACCAAATATACCAACAGCGGCAACAACAATGGAAAAAACACCAGACTGGCATGGCACAGGATTGACCACACTTTGTCCCGATTATCGGTTGATGTGGGTTGCATATTCGTTTCACCACCTTTTTCCTATTTTACCCGGCTTTTTGTTATAATGAACATGGGTGACGAAAAATTATTTCATATTAGAAAATATCGAAATAGTCAAAAGAAAGGGGGAACAGCTGCTGTATTATTTTGCCTACGGTTCGTGCATGGATGAGTCAAGTTTTGCCGGAACCGTCGGAAAGGACCAGTATCAATTGCTGGGTGGTGCCAGGCTGAAGGATTATCGTTTGGCATTTCCTCTCTACAGTCAATCCAGGGGAGGTGGTGGTGTGGGCGACATCCTCCCGGATCCGGGCGGTGAAATGGAAGGGGTCTTGTACCGGTTGAAGCTGGCCGCATGGCCGCCATTGGATGAACGGGAAGGGGTCTCACAGGGAACCTATCGGCGGATGAAGGTGAACGTGATCTGGGACAGCCGTATGATCGAAGCGGTGACGTACACGGTGGTGAACAAGGCGGATCGGGAATTTCGCCCCAGTCCATTGTATTGCCGGTTAATCATGAATGGAGCCAGGCGGCATTTGAGCGACGCTTACTGCAGGAGATTGATCCGTGAATGGAAAGAACGGTTCGGCATAGAATGGCCGATCCGATAATGAGGAGGAGATGCTGTTGCCCGGTCAGGTGACCATGAAGGAGATGGCGGAGCAGGCTCAGGCATGGCGGACGGTTTGGGAAGCGCGTGATTCGTCCCAGGCTGTTTGGCGCAAATTGTTGTCGGCGGGCCGAATCGAGGAACTGGTGTTCACCGGTTGCGGATCGTCCTTTTATCTTGCCAGTTCGGCGGCAGCCGCATTTTCCAAATGGACGACTTACCCTGTCAAAAGCGTGCCCGCATCGGAGTGGCTTTTATATCCGGATCAGCATGCATCGGGCAAGCGCACACTGTTGGTGATCATCTCCCGGTCCGGTACGACGACCGAGTGCCTATGGGCGGCGGAAGCGGCGGAAAAAATGCCGGGTTTGCGTACTTTGGCCGTTACCTGCCACCCCGACAGTACGTTGGCCCAACGTTGTGATGATACGCTGGCAATACCCGCCGGACGGGAAGAAAGCGTCGTGATGACCAAATCCTTCACCAGCATGCTGTACCTGCTGCTCGTCAGTGCCGCTTTGCTGGGCGAAAATCGGCATGCACAAGCTGAATTGGCGGGATTGCCAGATTGTGCGGCCGATTGGTCGCAACTGGCAGCGGAGGGGAAGGCTTTGGCCGGAGAAGATTACCGGACAGTGGTTTGTTTGGGGGCGGGACCGTTGTACGGAATTGCCCAGGAAGCCGCATTGAAGGTAAAGGAGATGGCCGCTCAACCTTCTGAAGTATATCATCCGCTGGAATACCGTCATGGTCCGAAATCGATCGTGAATGATCAAACGTTGATCGTCTTGTTTGCTTCCGACAGGGGCCGGGAGTACGAACCACGGTTGATGCGGGAATTGAAGCAGATGGGTGGGCGTGTTTGGGTGATCGGAGGGAGTGCGGAACTGTTTGCCGACATGGACCGTCACACGCCGCTGAAGGAAACGGCGGGAGATTGGATCCGTGGGTTGATCGGCCTTTTGCCTGTGCAACAATTCGGCGTGCATTACGCCATCCGTCGTGGATACGATCCGGATCGCCCGCGTCATTTGTCCCAGGTGGTGGAGTTGTAGATGGAATCGGTTTGGCTTGGCATTGATGTCGGCGGCACCAATGTGGTGATGGCTTTGGGAGATGGGGATGGCAACTTGTTCGCCAAAAAACGGATCCCCACCTTGGCGGCGGACGGGGCAGCCAGGGTGCTCAAGCGGATCATCGATGCGGTCGAAGCCATGTTAGCGGAAACGGGGACGCCGGCTTCCCGATTGGGCGGCATCGGTTTGGGTGTTCCGGGATTGGTCGACGCGAAGCGTGGTGTGGTGAGGTTGGCAGTCAATTTAAATTGGCGCCAGGTGGCGGTGTCCGAGGTGTTCCGCAGCCACTTCGGTGTGCCGGTTCACGTGGATAACGACGTGCGGGCAGCCACGTTGGGGGAGTATCAATTTGGAGCAGGCAAGGGTTTTCGCCATTTTTTATGTTTGACACTGGGAACAGGGATTGGTTCGGGGATGTTGTTGGATGGTCGCATTTATGCAGGTGCAACCGGTGGTTCAGGAGAAATCGGCCATATGGTGGTAGATCCTGATGGGATCCCGTGTACGTGCGGCAATCGCGGTTGTCTGGAGACGATCGCATCGGGTCCGTCGTTGGTCCGGTTCGTACGGGAACGGATGGCGGATGGGGTGGCGGTAAATCTCGACGATGATGAACTCACAGTGGAACGCATCGGCTCAGCGTTTGATGCCCAGAATGCACTGGCACGGGAAGCGATCCAACGTGCCGGGAAGTATTTGGGTTTTGCTCTGGCCAATGCAGTGAATCTGTTGAACGTGGAGCGGGTAATTATCGGGGGTGGTGTATCTCTGTTGGGTGACCGTTTGTTTGGGTTTATCCGAAGCGAGTTTCAACGTTTCGTATTACAAGGGGTGGGCAACGGCGTAGAAATCGTCCCGGCTGCGCTGGGGGATGAGGCTGGTGTGGTGGGAGCGTTGGTGTTGGCCCGTCAGACGACAGGGTTTCCCTCGGATACGCCTGCCACGATGTGACTTGTATCATGGAGAGGGAAATCCTATCAACGGAGCGGGACAACCGGCTCAATAGACGAAATGGATGAAGGTGAGAAAGTGACGAAACTGCGGCGCCGCAGTACGTTTGACCGACGGTATGAACGTTTTGTCCGTTCGCTGCGGGATCAAATCGTGACCGGTCAACTGAAGCCCGGGGACTTCATTCTATCTGAACATGAATTGGCCGATCTGTACGAACTGAGCCGCGGCTCGGTGAGAAAGGCGCTGTCGGAGCTGGTGTCCGAGGGATTGTTGCTCAAAATCGCCGGCAGGGGAAACATGGTGACTTACCCTCGAAAAGGAGACATTCGTCTGGCCACGATCAAACTGGGATGGTTTTCCCCTTCCTATGAATTACCCGTGGTTCGTCAATTACTCCAACGATTTGAAGAGCGGTTTCCGATGTTACGTGTTCAGTTGGTGCCGATTCCGACCCCGGAGTGTGTGGAGACATTGATGGAGTGGAATGCGTCGGAAACGGTCATTGATGTTTTCGTCCTTCCCGACTTTTTCTTTCTGCGGTGGGTTCAGCAAGGCTGGGTTCATCAGCTCCATCCGTATCTGCCTGAGGAGATGCAACGGGAACAATCGTCTTATCCTCAATTATTGAGCATGTTTCAACACGACGGGGTGCAGTATGCCACACCTTTTGTCTTTTCACCTGTGGAGATAGGCTATCATCGACGGATGTGGGAAAATGCGGGGATCCGGGGGCCCAACCCGATTCGTGATTGGATGGGGTTGGTGGAAACGGCGCGCCGGTGTTCCATACGAACACCGGACGGCGAATGCGATCAGTACGGATTTTGTTTCTCTGCTTCCCGCAATCGATGGCCAGTTTTCCTTTTGCAAAACGGTGGACGGTTGGCTGATGCCGACGGAACGCTCCTTTTGGATTATCCCCGTAATGTCGAAGCGCTTCGTTTTTGTGTGGATCTGATGTATCAGCATCGCGTCGTTCCCGTTTTTTCACATGGAAGTAACCGTTTGGCCGAGGATCTGTTTATGCGGGGGCGTGCGGCGATGATCTTGACAACGTATTATTTCATGAATGAATTCCGATATCAGGGGATGGACTGGGACCTTTACCTCCCCCGATGGGACGCGAAGAGGCGACACTGTTGTTGGGCAACGGTCTGGCCATCAATGTGAACTCGCCCAACCGGGCGGCCGCCGAAGCATTGGTCGATTTTTTGACGAGTCGGGAAGCGCAGTGTGAGATCAAGAGGCAATCATGTACGATTCCGGCGCGTAAAGAGGTAGCGGAAGATCGTACGCTATGGCGATCTGACGTTCACCCCGAACATTATCATGTGTTTGTCGACGTGTTGCCCTATGCGCGATCCATTCGGGATTTGGGGGTCACGGAGGAACAGTTCTCTTTTTTGGAAAATGAACTGCATTTGATGTGGGCCCGTGTGGAGTCGCCTGATGTCGCGTGTCGCAGAATCGCGGAAGAGTGGAGACGCCGTTCGGCATTGCCGACGACATAATCACATTGTTACTGGGTGAATGCATGCAGTTCCATAGCCGCTTTCCCAACTTGGGAAAACGGCTTTTTTGGTCATCAAAACGTCACATCCAACGGGAGTCCCAACATGCAAAATGGTGATGGGGCCGATCAGCTGTAGAGGGACGCGCCCAGTTTATCCCGATTAGGATCGGACGGTGAGAGTGATGCATCATCAGAAAAGGTACATGTGGATAGTGTGGTTGTTGTCGGTGACGTTCCTCGCGGGTTGTTCCCATTCGCACGCACGATCTCAACCATCCTCCAACCACCCTCATCCTGCTCTGGTTGTACATGTGCAGACGCATAAAGCTAAGGAAGCCACCCATGACGCTTTGCTGAAACAAAGATTGCTGACAACATACGGCAACAAGCATCCCGTACGGTGGGGCGAACACATGCCGGGGATCTACCAGCGGTTTGAAACGAGTGAAAAAATCGTCGCCCTTACCTTTGATGCCTGCGGTGGCAAGGAAGGAAGCGGTTATGACAAAAAATTGATTGACTATCTGATCCAACAACGCATTCCGGCAACGCTGTTTATCAACAGCCGCTGGATCGACGCCAATCCAGAACTCTTTCAGTCATTGGCCCACAACCCGCTGTTTGAGATCGAAAATCACGGTTTTCTGCACAAGCCGCTGTCGGTGGATGGGCGATCGGCCTACGGCATAGCCGGGACTCAGGATGTGGGGCAAGTGGTGGATGAAGTGATGATCAATGAACGGAAAATCGAGCGGCTCACCGGACGTAAACCGATGTTTTTTCGTCCGGGTACCGCCTATTTCGATGATGTCGCTGTTCAGATCGTGCATCAGTTGGGTTTGAAGCCGCTCAACTACGATGTACTGGGTGATGCCGGGGCGACGTACAGTACAGTACAAGTGAAGCGGGCGCTGTTGAGTGTCAAACCCGGTTCTATTGTTCTTCTGCACATGAACATGCCCCACGGCGACACGGCAGAAGGAGTGATCCAAGCGATTCCTCTGTTGAAAAAACGGGGATATCGTTTTGTCCTTCTTCAAGAAGTAGCGGGTCAGTTGCGATCTTGATCGATTCGGGAGCAACCCTCACCGCCCTGACATCACGCAGGGCGGTGATTCGCGCTTTATTTATTTCGTTATATTTTTGATAATTCAAAATAGAGGTGATACGTTGGATGAAGGTGAAATACAACTGAAATGGAAATTTCCATCATATCGTGGGGAGAGGGGGGCGCAAATGCGAGTGGGAGTGGCATCCGCTACTATTACTCCACCGTCCGGGGTCGAAATGGCGGGGTACGCGTTCCGGGATCGTCCAGCGGAAGGCGTGTGGGATGAGTTGACGATGCAGGTGATGGTGATCGAACATGACGACACACGCGTGGGAATGGTCACGGCGGATGTAATCTGGTTTGATGCCGAATGGTCGGATGAGGTTCGCCGTGTCTGGATGGCGACAGATTCCCAAATGGCTGATGTGTGGTTCGCCGCGTCGCACACACATAGCGGTCCGCAAACGTCAAAGGGGATGCACCCGGTGTTGGGGAAACCGTCTGATCAGTATCTGATCTGGTTGAAACAGACGGTTCTTCGGTTGGCGGCTCAGGCCGCCGCCGATTTGGAAGACGTCAGGATATATTCTGCACAAGGATGTTGTTCTTTCGGCGTCAACCGACGCCGGCAGGAAGACGGTCGAGTCGTGATGAAACCGGAGGAGAGCGGTCCGCGCGACGACTGCGTCACGGTGGTCGGGTTTCGCCGTGTCGACGGAACTTGGAAGTCATTGTGGTTTCATTACACTTGTCATCCGACGGTAGCAGGCGGATATCATTTTACCGCCGACTACCCCGGGGCGGCACGTCGTAGGATTGAGACTGCCATCCCAGGTGTCAAGGCGATGTTTTTGCAGGGATGCTGTGGGGACATCCGACCGCGCTTGGTAGATGAACGCGGTGCTTTCTACCGCGGGGGTCCAGCGGAAGTGGAACGGTTGGGCCGATTGTTGGGGCAGGAGGTAATTCGTCTCTTGACAGAAATGGAAACCGAGTTTCCATATTTGTCAATCGATTCTCACGAGGTGGAACTGCCATTGCAAACGGTCGTTCCACGTCCTTTCCTACCCGACATCGAAACAAGTCAACTGTACCCGGCATGGCGGGAGTCGGTTAGGAAAAAGACGGGGTGGAAGCCGTGCTTGGACATCGGACGGCTACAGATCAGCGAGCGGGTCGTTCTGTACGGGTTCAGTGCAGAAATGACGGTGGAATACGGACTGTGGCTGAGAAGGCGCTTTCCTCGGCACCGCGTCATCCCCGTCGGTTATGTGAATGGATGTTTGGGGTATCTATGTCCGGCACGTTATGTGGATGAAGGTGGATACGAGGTGGAGGAATCGTATATGTATTTCGGTTTGCCCGCGCCGTTTTCCCGTGAAACGGAGGAACGGGTCAAACGGGGAATCGCCGCGCTCCCCGGTTTGCGGAACGAGCGAAAAGAGGAGGCAGGATCGTGAAGATTTCCGTATTTACGGTGTTGTTTAAAGACCGGAGCATCCATCAAACGTTTCGCATATGTGAAGACTTAGGCGTTGACGGGGTGGAGCTGTACGGAAGAGAACCGCATTTGTCGGAGGAGACTTCCGCTGCGAGGTTGGAGGAGATTAAGGCATTATCAAAAGAATACGGACTGCCTGTGATCGGAATCGGCACGTATCTCGGTCGTTTCTCAACTGACAACGACGCGGATTGCCAACGGGACGTGGAACGATTGGAGCGTTTTTTGGAACACGCCGCCGAGTTGGACTGTCCGCTCATCCGTGTGGGATGCGGCGGTCCGCACGCATTTCGCGCGCACGAGTACCATTTTCTCAAAGGGGCGGAATGGATCCGAAAGTGTGCTGATCGCGCCGCGATGTACGGTTGCAAATTGATGATCGAAATTCATAACGGTTCACTTGTGGAAACGGTCAACGATGCGCTGCGCTTCCTGCGGTTGGTGGACCGGGACAATGTAGGTTTGATTCATGACGCGGGGAATATGGCAATTACTGATACGGATTTCGGCAAATCGTCCATTCACCAATTGAGAGATCACCTGTTTCATGTTCACATCAAGGACGTGGCGCGGGTACCCTCTTCGGATGTGGCCGGCGGATTTCAAAACTTGACTCGTCACGGAATGGAGCATTTCCAACAGCGGTTGTTGGGCGAGGGAGATGTCGACCACCATCCGGTGGTGGAGGGATTGATGGAGATCGGCTATACGGGATATTTGTCGATTGAATCGCATGCGCCTCTGCCTGATGTGGAGCGCGCCAGAGCGGATATCGCGACATTGCGCGCAATCATTGACAAAGTCTCCGCAAAGAGGGCCAATGCCAGATGATCGGGTTGCTTGTACATGACAGAGGGAAGGTGTCGTCGTATTCTCTTTATCTGGAAGAGATCCTGTCTCATGCCGGATTACCCTTTGCCCGCCACGAAACGGTGGCGGAAGCGATGCGGGATTTACCGGCTGTGTTGCTGTCGGTCGGCAGGCCGATGTGCTCTGCGGCCGAATGTGAGAGATTGGCGCGTTTTGTTCATAGGGGAGGCACGTTGATTCAGATCGGGGACGGCACGGGTTTGGACGAGGTGTTGGGCGTCCGATACACGGGTGTGGTTGAAGAAGAAGGGTGGTTGACGGGAATTTCGGACCATCCGGTCACCCGGGAATGTCATGTGCCGCTTCATGCCTTTTCTATCGCTGGAATGAAGGCGCTCACCGCCACGTCGCTGGGTACGATCGTTTCACGGGGAGCGAGTGTGGGGGACGGTATCGCTGTACGGCAAACGGGAAATGGACTGGCCGTGGCAATTTCACCGGATGTGGCAACCACGGTCGTCCGTATTCAACAAGGGATACCGGTCAAGCGGGACGGGGTGCCTGCCCCCGATGGTACCGCACCGATCGACGATGGGATTCTCAAAGCGGAAGACGGAATGGTGCTGGATTGGGAACGGGACCGACAACCGTTCGACGGGGGAGCACCGTTTTTCCAAGTGCCGGTGGCGGATGAATGGCGGAATTTGTTAATCCGTCTCATCTGGTGGGGAGCAGGACGTCAGGGTGTGCCACTGCCCATGCTCTGGTATTGGCCGGGTGGTGTATCTGCGGTGGGGCATCTGTCGTTGGACTCCGATTTGAACGAAGACGAGGCGGCGATGTCGACACTACGGGTGCTCGATCAAGCCGACGTAAAGGCAACATGGTGCGTGATGTATCCGGGCGGTTATCGTCCGGCGACCTACACGGCCATCCGTTCTCATGGCCACGAGCTCGCCCTCCATTACAATGCGATGAAAGACGATGCGCGCTCCTGTTGGGGGGAGGACGATTTCGATTTCCAATGGCGTTGGTTGCGGGAACGGTCGGGTGTTCCGATCGTGACCAACAAAAACCATTATCTGCGCTGGGAAGGGGGAACCGAATTTTACCGGTGGTGTGAACGAAGAGGCATTCGGGTGGATCAGACCAAGGGGCCGACCAAACGGGGAGATATCGGTTTTTTGTTCGGCAGTTGTCATCCATGGTTCCCGATCGAGGATACCGGAGACGGAATGCGGCGAATGGATGTGTTGGAAATTCCTTTGCTGACGCAGGACCTCGTGTGGACCGTACCATTTGAGGTGTGTTTTCCCTTGTTGAATCGGTGCATGCGACATCACGGTGTTGCCCACTTTTTGTTTCATCCGCACCACATTCACACGAAGCCGGAGGTGGCGCGGGCGGTGATTGCCCTGACTGAGGCGGGGAGAGAAATGGGGCTGGTGTGGTGGACAGCGGAGGAGATCGATCATTGGGAGTGGCTCCGGCGTCAGGTTGATTTAGTTTGCTGCAAAAACGAGTCAGGCGAGTGGGAAATTCGCGTCCGGTCTCCTCATGAGATACCGGATGCCACCCTGCTGATTCTGTCTCCGGACGGTCAGGGACACGCGATTCCACCCCTGTCATTCTCGGGTTTGACGGCGGATCGCGTCCGGTTGAAGCGGATGGACGGTTTTGATTTTTACGAGGTAAGGGGAACGATTCGGGCAGGAGACGCGCATGTGCGAGTGGGAGGAGATAGCGGATGAATACGATGCGGTTATTGCCCGAACCCAAGCAGATCTGTTTGCGGGCGGGGAAGTTTGTGCCCGACGCTTCCCAACCACCCGCGGTTTCATTGGATACAGCCTGTGATGAGCGGCTGATGCGCAAGGTGCGCCGTCTCTCTGACACCGTTCGGGTGGAAGCCGTATCCGGTTTTTCTCTGGTATGGGGAGATCCCGCACCCATCGCGGAAAGGGAGCGTCCCCGTCATCCGGATGGGTATGCCTTGTCGGTGGACGAAGGTGGAATCCGCCTGGTTGCTCCCACCGCCCGGGGATGGTACCACGGTTGGCTCACCCTGCAACAGTTACGGGAGGAGGACGGTGGGTTTCCCGCATGTATGATCCAGGACGAGCCGTGTGTCTCCCTGCGCGGCATTCACTTGGATTTCAAGGCCGGGGTGCCGACAACGGCATATTTGGAAGAGGCGATCATCGAACTGTCCCGTTACAAGATTAATCTGTTGCTGGTCGAGTATGAGGATCGCGTTCCCTGGGGGGATGAAGGGTGGCGGCATCCCCATGCGTTGACATTGACCGAGTTGGAACGGCTGCAGCAAGTCGCCCACGATCACTTCATCGAGGTGATGCCGTTACAACAAACGTTTGGTCACCTGCATTACATTTTGCGTCATGACCGGTGGGCTCGGTTTCGCGAATTGCCGGATCAGATCGGGGATCTCTGCCCCTCTCATCCCGAAGCCGCCGCCTATGTGGAAACATTGGTCGAACGGATGATGGCGGCACACCAAGGGTCCCGCCACATTCACCTCGGAGCGGATGAAACCTTCCATTTGCACGCATGTTCCCGGTGCCGTGAACGATGGGGGGAGGACGGCCGCGAAACCAATTACGTCCATCATGTCAACCGGATGGCGGAGCTGGTGCGACGACACGGGAAAATCCCGGTCATCTGGGACGATATGCTGCGGGGCATGTCCGACCGGTCACTGGATCAATTGTCTCGAAACATTTCCCTGATGGTTTGGTGCTACTATACCGGTGACCGTATTCATCAACAGATTGACCGGCATATCGAACGGTATCGGACATTCGGGTTTCATCTGTTCGGCGCGGGTTGTATCCAGGGGGCTGATGAACATGCATTCCATTTGCCCAATTACAGAGTGCGGGCGAACAACCTGGCCGATTGGGCTCAGCGTCTGGCCACTGGTTCGTGGGATGGGGCGGTGGGGACGGCATGGGCTCGGTATACGAGTGTCCATCCCCCCACCGAACCATTTCCGGTGATCTGGTACGGAGCGCTGTTGGCGGCCGAATGTTTTTGGACTGGACAACCACCGGACTTGACGAGAGTGGACGATACCGTCAGCCGTCGGCTGTTCGGGACGAAGACGACAATCCCCTTTCACCGCATCAATCCCGGCCATTATGCCAACGGGCTGTACGACGATCCGGAAGCGATGGAGGCTTTAGCCCGTCAAGCCGTACGACGGCGTCGGGAAGCGGAAATGTACCGCATGATGGCCAAACTGCGCCATTTGCAGTTATGGACCCAACATGCATTGGAGCATGGATACCGGATCGACAGGGGATGGAGTACACGAACGGAAACTGCCATCGTGTGCGGATACGTAAAAGAAGCGTTACGGATGGCCGATGAGTGGGAACAGGAGGCGCTGCCACTATTTACTGCCTTTTATCGTCCGCGAGATGCCGAAGAATGGCTGGCCTCCCGTCTGGACCTTATCCGGCGGCAGGCGGGTGATGCGCTGAAGAGGTGGCAGGGTGACGGAACATAAGAAACGGTAAGCGAAGTTCTGTTTGGTGTTTCTTCTCAAAAATCGCCAAAAATAAGGCCATAATGATCGTTGCCCAATCCATATCTTCGGCTTCTTGTATGCTTCTCTTTGGATTTCTCTATGATTTAGCATGCCTGCAAATAGGTACATTTAAAAGATTCAGGTGAACAGGCATTGTTTGAACGAATTTTCTGAGCTATACTGATATTAGTCTGCTTATGTGTATGGGAGACCCGTCACAGATTTTGGACGGGTCTTCACTCTTTTCTTTCTGTATTTGTTATCAGATGTGATGAAATGTCTCAAGATCAAAGCAAATTACGTCTTTTTTATGCGATTGTCCATATTTTAACAATAGCCGCAGTGGAACATAGGAGGTCTTTTGGAAAGATATTGATGGCGATCGTGTCTCTTCTCATTCTATTTTTTTCCCTTCTTCTTTTCTCAATTGTCCACTGGTAACCTTACAGCTTTGAAAAAACCAGCGGAAAACCGCTGGGTTTTGTATTCCGACTATTTCCTACTAGCAGTTGGCAAGCTTGTAAATACATTTTTTCAAGTCAGACTGCAAATCTACCGCTTGATCCGACAAACGTTTGTGCTTACCCAAATCATCTCTGACCCGATTTAATCCCATTTCACTTCCTGGAATGTGTGGGTGCGTGCCGACTCCCGCGCCTTTAAGCAGAGTAGGGCACTGTCCAATCCGGACTGCAGGGGCGACAGGGAGACGGCCGTTCCTCTCATCACCTCGATAAAATTGCGGGCCAGTACGGCGTCTCCGCCGAAATGTTCCCCGTCATCTCCGATCTGATGGGTTTCCACGCGCTTGGTGTGATGCAAATGAACGGTGATGCGATTGGTATAGAAATCGAATTCCAACGTGCCGCGGAATCCAATCAGACGACAGGAACGCGTACCCGCCCGGTGACGGACGACAAAGTTTTGCGAGTAAGCGACATGCATACCGGTATCATACTGGATGATTGCACTGCTGGAGTCTTCGTTGCCCGTATCCACAGCAAAACAGCAGTATTCTCCGGCCGGTGTCTCGTGAGCGGCCCGATGGACACGATACATGCTTTCCGGACAGGTGTCCCGTTCGTCGCAGTCCCGGCATTTGAGCCCGGCCGGTTTGTCCCCCTTGAAGATTTGTTTGGAGGTCACCGCACAGATCCGGACCGGCTTCCGTTCCCCCAGCAAATACTGAATGTAGTCGAAATCATGTGTTGCCTTTTGCAGAAAAAGGCCGCCCGTTTCGTTTTCGTCCCGGTACCAGTGATGGTAGTAGACGCCGCCGTAGGGTACATTGTTGATCGCTTGCACGTGTTCAACTGACCCGATTCTGCCCGAATTCACGATTTCCTTGGCCAGTTGCACGATGGGGGCCGTTCGCAGCGGAAAGGAGACGACCACTGGCGTATTCGTTGAGTCGGCCACGCTTTTCAGCCGAACGAGATCCTCCATGCGGGTGGCGACCGGCTTCTCCAAAAAAAGCGGGATGCCGTAAGGCAAAACATCCACGGCGATGGTAGCGTGCATGGAACATCGGGTGCCGATCAAAAGTCCGTCCAATTTGTTCTCGGTCAGCATCAGGCGGTAATCCTCGTAAAAGGCGACATCTTTCAAAGACGGATCGGCCGCGCGAATTTCATCATTACGTACGTCGGTAATCGCGACGACGCGGCAATCAGTGTCCGCTTTCCGGATTTCGGCCAACATGTTGCGAATACGTCGACCGTATCCGATCACGCCCATTTTCATATGCATCGCTCCTCGCAAAAGCCGAGACTGATGACACGAACAGCCGCCTCCCGCCTTCGCTCCTTTTCTTCAGAGTCGCTTGGCTGGAGACGGCTCGCTTTTGACAGTAGTTGGTCAGCAAAATCCTACAGTTGGATGCCGAATTCTTGTGTGTGACCTTTGAGGACACTACGGTGACAATGAGGACAGATGATGCTTCAATTCTGCTTTTTTCGCTTTGAGCAGCAGTCGGCGCAATTTGTCTCCTTTGGCGCGGAAGTGTTCGATGTGATGATCCGACCAAGCACTGCTGTAGTTAGACAAGGCGAACAACCAAGCTTCCAACCACCTGCGTGCCTCCTGATCCCGTCCGTTCCATACGCAATCAGCCATCTCGATCAAACATCGGACATGTTCCCACACCGAAGAGTCGGTCGAACGGACGGCCGAAGCATACAAATCATAGAATAGATAGGCTGTTTGTACGGCGGCGAACGTATCGGCTTGCCGCTGGGGATTGTAGATGAGATTTTCCGCAACCATGCTTCGGGTGCTGGTTCGAACGGTCCAACCGTAACCTTCCTCAAAGTCGGGATCTTGCAGCGTAAATCCGACAGGGCGAATCCGATCAAATCCTACATTGACCCAGAAATTGGACACACCGCGTTTGTCATAAAGCCGGAATATCAGGGTTGCGACCCGTTTTCCCTTGAGGTAAGGTGTGAGGTCCAGCGTCACCTCTTTCCATGTTCCATCGCTGTCCGTGGCCACATCTTGTTCCCACACCACTTGGGTATCGATCAATACTTGTTTGTAGTGATAACCGGCGCCCAGCAGGTTGCTGTAGGTGTCATAGTGGGAGAATGTCAGTTTCTGTTGGGGGGCAGCGGGGGTGGGATGGATCACTTGCTGGATTTCAGCGCGATCTCCGGCAAGCGTGGGCGTTCCTGCGGGAACGAAGAAGCTGAAATACCCCTTGCCGGAAGAAGCGACGTCATCGGACGGTTCCGGTTCAAACTCTTTTTTCAATACGTAGGTGACGACACCTTGGGCGCGGTCCTGTGTCATCATATACAGTCCGGTGCGCACCACTTCCTCTACATAGCGAGGTGTGGGATTGGCAGGTGTGGCGGACAACTTGCTGGCATACACCATCAATACGTACGGCAGCTGATAAGGTTTCAGCAAACGGCTTAGATGATCGAGCTGATCTTCCAGGGTGTCTGTTCGTTGCGTGTTCCGGTACGGATCGTCCCGGTAGGCCATGATGATACCGTCAATGCAGGATGCATACTGATCAACAAACTGCGGTGTGATATCGGGGAAATACATCTGGGGCAGAAATTGCAAGTACGGATTTTGCGCACGTGCGGCGTTTTGCATTTGCTGCACGTATTCGGGAGTGTAAAAACCGAGATTGTGGCTGAAATCGTCGATTGCCCATGCTTTCAAGTTATCGTATTGGCGGGAGAGACGACCGATCGCATCTGCCCAGGCGATATAATCCGTACCGTATGGTTCCGATCGTTTGGTGGCGGATTCGCTGGGGGGTACCAGATATACCCACACGTCGATACCCGCTTGTTTGGCTGCTGGCAGGAATTCTTTACGCAAATCGTCCCAGTCTGTTTTTTCGTGCCAAATCAAATAGAGGTACGTATTGACGTTGAGTTCCCGTAAGGATTGAATCATGCCGGGCGTGTCCACATGGCGAACGCCGTCGGCACGGGGCTGGCTTTCCCGTAGTTCTCCGGCGTAATCTCCCAAAATATCACGGATGTAATAGGGTTTCAACATCCTTTGCACACTCCTTCTGCCGGATTCGGATGGCCCCCCTCAGCTTCCCCGATTTTCTTTAATACCCCGTCACCGGTTCGGGTGAAAAAACAACCGTCCGGCCTGTTTTCGCCGATTCATAAATGCCCAGAACGACCTTCAAGGCACGGTAGCCGTCTTCTCCGGTGATGAGCGGGGATCTTCCATCTAGTATGGCTTCCGTGATATCCCGCAGTTGTTGTTCATGATAGTAGGCACCAATCGCTTGGGGGTCGCTTGCTCCGCTGGTGCCGGCAGACGTGGCGAGATCGGGTGGAGGTGGTTGGTTCCCCTCAAACGTCCAGGTAACGATGTCGGTACCCACGATGCGGACCGCTCCGCGTTCTCCGTAGATATGGAGTTCCGGGGCGAATCCGGGATACATGGCGGTAGAGCCTTGAATCAATCCAATTGCACCATCCATAAATTGAACCCACCCCACAGCCGTGTCTTCGGCACGGATCGCGTGAACGCGCGTGTGCACAACCCCGGAAACCGATTGTACCGGTCCCAACAACCAGCACAACAGATCGATCGAATGAATTGCCTGATTCATCAGGGCGCCGCCGTCCATCTCGGGTGTGCCGCGCCAATCCCCTGAGGCATAGTAATGCGGTGTCCGGTGAAACCGCACATGTACCTCGGCGCTCAGGATCTTGCCGAACTCACCATGGTCGATCATCTTTTTCACTACTTGGTGGGCCGGTTCAAAACGACGTTGGGAAATGACAGATAGTGTGACCCCTTTTTCCCTGGCAGAGTGGATTACCTCCCGGGCATCCTCCAATGTGAGTGCGAGCGGTTTTTCGATAACAACGTGTTTGCCCGCCTCAATCGCTTCCAGAGCCATCGGCGCATGCAAACCGCTGGCGGTGCAGAGAATCACCGCATCCACGTCCGGACGGGACAGCATATCCGCGTAATCCGTATGTCGCGCCGCACCCGTTCGTTCGCTGATAGATTGTGCCTTCTCCGGTGTCCGGTTGAACACGGCGACCAGCTCCGCCTGCGGAATGGATTGGATGGCTTGGACGTGAAATTGGGAAACGGAGCCGCATCCGGCCAGAGCATATCGAACCTGTTTCGTGGTCATCCTCTCCTTTATGTTAATTCATGGAAAAGGATTGTAATGAAAAAATAACATTTGAAAGAAAAGTTTGTCAAGTCAAAACACTTGCGTCGGATACGTGCGATGTCGGAAATGGTTGAAAATAACAGGGTTTCATCATAATATGAAAAGACCGGAGGAAAAGATTTGGAAAAGGAGGGCAAGCTTTGGATTTGGATGGATTTCTTCTCACTTTGCTGGTGTTATTTTTGTTTGTTCTGTCCATTATTTATTTCGGCATGATTTTCGCAGTGGTTTCTTTATGGAAACAAGTCAAAACACTGAAGTCGCGCATGGCGGATTTGGAGCATGGTATACAGACAATGCCGCAGCCTGGCCGTGAAACCCAAGCATCGGTACCGCCACCTTCGCCGGCTGATGTCCCTCAACCCCCGCACTGGACTTGGGACCCATCGGTTACGGTACCGTCCGTACCCTCCCGGCCGGCTCCAGCTCCTGCTACGCCGGGAGTTACCGCAGGTTCTCCTGCTGCTTTCCGCCCCACCAAACCGTCACGTACGCGTGCGGAGTGGGAGATGCTGATCGGAGGGAAATGGTTAAATCGGGTCGGTGCCGTTGCCCTGATGATCGGTTTGGGCTTTTTCCTCAAATATGCGTTTGATCATCAGTGGCTGAATGAAACGGCTCGTGTGTTGATCGGTGCATTGGTGACCGCCGCATTGCTGGGATTGGGTTCCCGATGGCACAATAAAGGTCTGCCCATTTTTGCCCAGGGATTGTTTGGAGCAGGCGTGGCCATCGGTTACCTGACTGTGTATGCGTCGTTCAACTTTTATCATCTGGTACCGCAATCCGTGGCACTGTTGCTGATGTCGGCCATGACGGTCCTTGCCTTTTGGGTGGCGATCCGTCATGATTCGCTTGCGATTTCCGTACTGGGTTGGGCCGGTGGATATCTGACCCCCTTTCTGCTCAGCTCCGAGAATCCCAACGATATCGGACTGCTGGGCTACATCGCCCTGTTGTCAGCGGGATTGTTGTGGGTGATCCGGAAAAAAATGGTGTGGCTCTCATGGTTGTTGCCGATGACCGCAGGTGCTACTTATCTCCTGTATGTCGTTTGGTTCGCATTCCTTTCCCGTCATGATCAGTGGTGGATGGGAATCCTGTTCCTCACCTTGTATTGGGCGTTGTTTACCTGGTTTGATACCATCCGTGCCAACCGTAGCCAACATCTGTCCGAAACGGCGCAGATGATCGGGCGTATCGTCGCTGGGGTGAATACGGGATGGTTCCTGAGCCTGTCCTACGCCGCGTCGTATCAGAACTATGAAAAATGGGGCGGTTTGCTGTTGTTGTTTGCAGGTGCGTTGTATTTCTGGCTGTCGCACATTGCCGTCCGGCGTGGATGGGCCACTGTCGAAGCCGTTCAGTACCGGATGTCGGCACTTACTCATGCGGCTGTAGCAACGGCGATGTTTTTCTCCGGTGTGACACTGGGCATCATCTGGGCAATCGAAGCGGCCGTAGTGGCTCGAATGGGTTCAGTGCGGCAATCGCGTATGGACTGGTTTGCTGCCAGCGGGTTGGCCTTCTTGGCATTTTGGATGTGGATCGAACGAAGTGAATCCTTCGATATCACCCAGTTATGGCCATTCTTGAACCAGCAAACGCTGCATTCAGGGGTATTGGCGGCGTCCCTTGCGATCGGGGGATGGTGGGCCCGACATTTACCGGGAAAAACAGGAATGGTGATGTCCCGCGTGTGGCACGGTGTGGGAGCGTTCACGCTTTTATGCTGGATCTCGTTTCAGGCAGATGTGTGGTCGTTTTATCTGGAAAAGGTGACGCACGACGCGTGGCCAAATCAAGAGCCATTATGGAATGTGATTGCCTGGCTCCTCTACTCATTGGCGATGGGATGGATCGGTTCTCGGTTCCGGTTGGGGGTTCCGGTTTGGGCAGGAGCGGGTACGTATGTGCTGGCCGTTTTGTGGGCGATGGTGCTGGGGGAAGGGTATCCTCATGACGTGAGTCAGTTTGTACCGGTGTTCAATATGCGGTTTGCGGCATTTGTCTGTTTGGCTGTCGGCGGATGGTTGTTGAAACGGCAGTTGCAGACAGCTCCCGGTATCGCGCGATTTGCTCGTTGGGTGTCTTTGACGGCGCACGTGGCGATTTTTCTGCTGATCTGGGAACTGTTGTCCACTGAGACGAGGGACATATTTGACCGGTTGATTCTTGCAACCAATCCATCCAAAACCGACACCATTCATTTCTATGAAAACCTGCAACAACTCTCTCTTTCCGGCGTATGGTTGCTATACTCGATCGGACTGATAGTGATCGGGATCATCCGCCGGGTCCAGACGGTTCGGATCACGTCGATCATACTGTTCGGCATCACGATCCTGAAGATTTTCATTTTGGATTTGTCCTTCCTCGATACGTTGTATCGTATCTTCTCCTTCATCGGTCTGGGTCTGATCCTACTGACTGTCTCGTTTGTCTATCAGCGGTACAAGGACGTTCTGCAACTGGGAGGAGAAAAAAAAGAAAATGTTGATGGATGAACAGGGAACCTGACAGATTCGATTTCTGTTGACGTGAGGAGTTGTTGCTCCCTTTTGCTATGGCTAAAATAGATGAAAAAAGAAAGGGAGATCGATCGTCGATGGCATATTTTGCGGCCATATTGCACATGGAGAAACCGGAGCTGAACCAGAAGTATCGGCCGGATCACCTGGCGTATCTGGATCAGTTGGCTGAACAGGGAAAGATTTTTGCGAAAGGACCATTTGCGGACGGTTCGGGAGGAATGGTGGTGTACATCGCCGATTCATTGGAGGAAGCTAGAGAGATGGCGGAACGTGATCCGTATGTGGTTCATGGCGTTCGGCGTTTGGAACTGCACGAGTGGAAGATATAATGTTTGGTATCACCCACCCGGCTCAAAAAGGGTGGGTGAATTGCTGTGGGGGATTCGTTTTGGACGTGGGTCGGTGGACCGACTTTGTTCTGTAACCTTCCTATTTTTTCACTGCACCCTGCATTCCGTAGATGAAATACCGTTGCATCAGCAGGAAGAAGATGATGATGGGTGTGACCGAGATGACGGCACCTGCGGCCAGCGATTTGACATCAAATCCGAAGGTGCCGGCCAAGTAGGCCAAGCCGAGTGACAACGGATAAAGCTCGGGTGATTTCAGTACGATCAGCGGCCAGATGAACGAATTCCACACAGAGATGAACGAAAAAACGCCGAGAGCAGCGGTGGTGGGAGCCGTCAGCGGCAACATGATGCTCCACCACATGCGAAAAGGATCGCATCCGTCGATAATGGCCGCTTCCTCCAACTCTCTGGGAATGGCGAGATAGGCCTGTCTCATGAGAAAGACGGCAAATCCCCCCAAAAGTCCGGGGATGATAATACCCCAGTAACTGTCGGTCATGTTCAATGTTTTAACCAAGAGAAAACGCGGAATCAACATCACTTCGGGTGGAATAAACATCGTAGCGATAATCCCGTAAAAGATGAAGTTTCGTCCAAAAAAACGCATCCGTGCCAGCGGGTAAGCAGTGATGGATGCAAGAAAAAGGTGTAGCGGCACCATGACGCCAACCAGGAAAAACGAGTTAAACATGTAACGAGGGAACGGGATATCGTTCCACGCCTGATGGAAGTTGTCCCATACCGGCGGATCGGGAATCCACTGTGGCGGAAAGCTGAACACCGGCTGACTGTCCGATTTGAAGGCGGTGGAGATCAGCAGGATGAAAGGGCCGACGAACAGACAGGCGATCGCCGTAAGCACAACATACATCCCTGCGGTTTTCGCCATCCGCTTCAACCGGCTCCATCTTTTGTGGGTCATTGCATGCGTTCACCTCCGTGGGACAGTCGAAAATTCAATATGGACAATACCAATAGAATCACCCACAGCACCATACCGACCGCGCTAGCGTAGCCCATGTTCAGCTTTTGGAAAGCGAGATCGTAGATCAAATACGTTAAATTGGTCGTACTGTCCAGCGGTCCGCCCTGGGTCAGCATGAACACACTGGTAAACACCTGCATCGAACCCATGCCAGCCATGACCACGCACAAAGCGACAAACGGCCGCAACATCGGGATGATGACGTGCCATATGATTCGCAACCGGTTGGCACCGTCCACCCGGGCCGCTTCGATCAGATCCTGCGGAACGGACTGCAAACCCGCGAGATAAATGATCATGTAAAAGCCCATCGATTTCCAAGATTCCACGAGAGCCACAGCAAAAATGGCCGTGTTCACGTCCAACAGCCAACTGATCGGTTTGGACAAAATCCCCAACGTGATCAGCAGATAATTAAGAAGACCGCTTTCGTGATAGAGATAGTTCCACGTGATCGAGACCGTGACCATCGACGTGACGACGGGTAGGTAATAGGCGACGCGGAAGAGATGGATGCCTTTCAGTTTTTGATTGACCAGAATGGCGAGAAATAGCGGGATTACCACCAACATGGGAACCATGATCACCATATAGGCAAATGAGTTTTTCAGCGCCTTCCAGAACGATGGATCATTCAGCATGTCGTGATAGTTTTCCAGTCCCACCCACTCAGGTGGAGAGAGTACGTGATATTTTGTGAACGAGAGATACAAAGCGTTGAATGCCGGGATGTAGTCAAATATAACGAAAAACGCCACCCCCGGTAGCAAAAACAAATACGGCACCCAGGGAAAACGGCGGAGGCCAAGGCGGGTACGGGGTCGAGGGGGGACTTGCGACTGCGGGACCGGTTGTGTCGGTGTGGGCATCGACATCACATCGCCTCCTTTTACGAAGATGAAAAGCGGTCGATAAGGGTGTGTCAGGTAAAGCGATTTATTCGGGTAGTCTCTTTTCGCTCGCTCCCAGGGTGCAGGTAGAGCGAGCCGGGAAAGCAATGTGGACAGTAATCACCAGTCACATCCGAAACAACGGTTGATGCAACAAGGGACGGTTTTCCCGTCGGGGTGCATCGGCACAGTTGACGGAAGGCGGGAAAACACGTCCCTGAACGATCGGTTCTGTAGTTTCACATACGAAGCATCACTGAGACTGGGCGAGGCTTTCGTTCCATTTCTTCACAGCATCATCCAGACCTTGCTTGACCGATTTTTTCCCCATCAGCACCGCACGCATTTCTTCATCAAATGCATCGCGCAAATCCTGCTCGTTTTGAATGCCCAAGGTATCGCTGACGACTTCTTTCATCGAGGAAACCATGATCTTGCGGGCTTCATCCTGTTTGGTCTTTACTTCAAATTGGGTAAAGAAGGGATCTTTCAGTGTCTGTTCGGTCGACGGGAAGATGGGGACCAGTTTGCAGAATGCCAACTGATTCTCCGGACTGGTGACGAACTTGGCGAAATCGGCCGCTTCTTTCGGATGGGCGCTCGCTTTGGGAACGACGAGGGTCTGAATGCCCTTGAGCGGGATAATGCCTGCTTTTCCTTTCATCGGCGGGGTCACTTTGATTTTTTGAAAGACGTTGGGTGCGTTTTTCTCGATTTTTGTCAGGTTGAAGGCTCCTTGCATCGTGGCGATGGCGACTTGTTCGTTTTCCAGGTTTTGCGGCAGGGAACGCTCCTCTTTGCCGATCACGCCGCTGGAGATGGCACCGGTTTTGTAAGCATCGACGAATTTTTGGACGAATTGGACGTGTTGCGGGGAATTGAAGACGGCTTTTTTCTTGTCGGGACTCAGGATCGGCAATCCTTCGGCGACCATGAGCATGATGTTGGGGAACGTGTTGGAGCCGTATACGTTGGAGAGTTTCTGATGAATCAGTTTGCCGTGCTGGAGTGCTTCATCCAGATTGGCGGGCGGTTTGTTCGGGTCCAATCCGGCTTTTTTATACAGATCCGTGTTGATCATACCGATATACGGACCGGCGTGATACCACGGCACAGCCATCAGTTTGCCGTTGAACGTGAGGCCTTGGCGCAGGTTGGCGAAGTAGGCGTTCAGATCGTTTGGCTGGAGCAACCCGTCAACAGGAGCAAGGGCGTCTTGGTCAACGAATTTGGGCAGGTTCATGCTGTCCAAGTTGACGACGTCAGGCGCTTCACCCGCAGCAAGAGCGGCCAGCAGCTTGCGGTCCACTTCCTGTCCGGGGACGTCCACCCATTTGATTTTCACATTGGGATGGGCCTTTTCGTATGACTGGATCAGACCTTGAATATAATCGGAGAAATCCTTTTTCAAGTTGATCGTCCAAAATTCCAGCGTAATCGGACCGTCCGATTTCTTCGGATTATCAGCGTCGTTTTTCGGGATGCCGCAGCCCGCGAGGGCGCCGAGCAACAATACGAGGACTACGGACAGCGCGATCCGGGATACCCAGGATTTCACCCTCATCACTCCTTCATTTCATATCGATCATGCCGTGACCAGACAGTAAGGCTGGTGGACGATGAAATCGTGTTGACCCCCTTTTGGTCCATCCTCTCCCTTCACCTGTCTCCTACATGTATATGGTCATCTATGGGAAAATTATCATAACATTCCTACTTCGTCAATCGGGGAAAACTTCAGAACATTCAATTGACACCTAGGGAGGGATTGGATAAATTTGTAGACAGGTAAGATACAACTGGTTGAGGAGGGATATGGTGGAAGCTTGGGAGGGGCGTTTGGCGAAGGACGGCGGCACGCCGGTGATCGAGCCGGGGAGTCTGCCGACGGTTTCGGATGCGAGCGGCAGAACGTTTGGCGAGGAGGAACTGGCGGAGTTGACCGAGGTAATCCGCTCGGGGCGGCTGGGCAGGAATGAAGGTACAAAAGTCAAAGTGTTTGAGCAGGCGTTTGCACGGCGGTGGGGCGTCCCTCATGCGACTGCATCCACGTCGGGGACAGCGGCTCTCCATTTGGCCATCGGAGCGATCAACCCCGATCCCGGCGATGAAATCATCACCACTCCCATCACCGATTTCGGTACCATCATCCCCATCCTGATGCAAAATGCCGTTCCCGTTTTCGCCGACATTGATCCGGAAACCTGGTGTCTCGATCCCGCCTCGGTGGAACAGCGCATCACCGAGCGCACGCGGGCGATCATACTCGTGCATCTGTTCGGCCGGCCGGCCGATCCGGACCCAATCCTCGACATCGCCCGTCGTTACGGGTTAAGGGTGATCGAAGACTGTTCGCAAGCGTTTTTGACAGAATCCAAAGGACGTCTGGTCGGCACGATCGGGGATATTGGCTGTTTCAGTTTTCAACAATCCAAACACATGAGTTGCGGTGACGGCGGCATGACCATCACCAAAGACGAGGAGCTTGCATGGCGAATTCGCCTGTTTCAAGATAAGGGATGGCCACGGGAAGGAAATCTGCGCACTCATCTCTTTTTGTCTCCCAATTACCGGATGACGGAGTTGCAGGGGGCGGTCGGTCTGGCCCAACTGAAAAAACTGGATGATGTGGTGCGAAGGCGGGAGGAGCGCGCCCGTCAATTGACGTTGGCATTGTCGGATGTGCCGGAATTACGTCCCATCCGGCTCGGACCGGGTGACCGTGCGAGCTATTGGCTGTATCCGATGCATGTCGATACCGAATCGCTCGGCATAAGCACGAAGGTGTTGGCCTATGCCCTTCAGCAGGAAGGGTTGCCGGCACGGGCCGGGTATGTGGAACCGATGTACAAGGTTCCGGCGATTCGGGACCGTCATACGTATGGTCGGTCTGGCTATCCTTTCGTTGGGGTGCGGAAAGAGGAAATCATCTATCCCGACGGTTTGTGCCCGCATGCCGAAGCGATGGCGGAGCGAATGATCTTGTTGGCATGGAACGAAGGGTTTACCGAAGAGCATGTACGTGCGATCGCCAGCGGATTGAAAAAAGTCGTCACCTATTATCGGCAGCAAAAGCATCAGGGAGGCGCTGCTGGATGAACCGATTGGCGATTGACGGAGGAGATCCAATACGGACGGAACCGTTTCCCGCGTGGCCGGTGTTCGGGGCCGAAGAGGAGCGGGCACTGATTGAAGTGTTGCGGTCAGGAAAATGGGGAGCCTTGGATGGTTCCAAAGTGAAGCAGTTTCAGGAACGGTTCGCTGCTTTTCAGGATGCGAAACACGGCATTTGCGTTGTCAATGGTACATTGGCGTTGGAGGTGGCGTTGCGCGCGGCGGGTGTCGGTCCAGGAGACGAAGTGATCGTGCCGTCGTACACGTTTATCGCGACAGCCACATCAGTTTTGGCGGTCGGAGCCCGTCCGGTTTTCGCCGATGTCGATCCACAGACGATGCAAATCGACCCGGCGTCAGTGGAAGAACGGGTGAACAGTCGGACACGGGCCGTCATTCCGGTACATTTGGCGGGTCATCCCGCTGATTTGGATGCCCTCATGGCGCTTGCCGGGCGGTACGGTTTCACCGTGATCGAAGACGCGGCTCAGGCGCACGGAGCGGCGTGGAAAGGACGCAGAGTCGGTGCGATCGGTCACCTCGGTACGTTCAGCTTTCAATCGAGTAAAAACATCACGGCTGGAGAAGGCGGAATCGTGGTGACCAACGACGATGCCCTCGCTGCCCGCGCTTGGTCGATTCACAATGTGGGCCGCGTACCGGGGGGGTTGTGGTACCAACATGAAAGCATCGGATGGAACTTACGGATGACCGAATTTCAGGCCGCCGTTTTGCTTTGTCAATTGGATCGGGCGGAGGAGCAATTGCACCGCCGACAGGTGAACGCGGCAGCACTGTCCGGTTTGTTGGCTCATATCGACGGTGTGGAACCGCTTAGTGTAGACTCACGTGTCACTTCTCATGCATGGCACCTATACCTCTTTCGGTATGACCCTGCAGCGTTCGGGGGGATGGACAAGAGCACGTTCATCCGATGTTTGCAGGCAGAAGGGATTCCGGCGGCACCGGGGTATATCCCTCTTCACCGAAACCGGGCGATGCGTCAAGCGCTTTGGGAACAATTCGGCGTGAAAGAGGAAGACATCCCTCCATGTCCGTCGGCAGAGCGTGCTTGTGACGAAACAGTGGTTTGGTTACCGCAGTCGGCGTTGATGGGGACATCCCAAGATTTGGCCTCGATCGCACAGGCGCTCGAAAAGATTCAGGCGGTCGCCAGCCAAAGACAGCAGGCCAAGTAACGGTAACCTTGGTTTCGTAAGAGGGCTATGTTTTCCCCAGTGAGCAACGAACGAGGGCGTGTCTTATAAATCCGTAAGAGAGCAAATGCTTGCGGGGTGAGCGACTGACCAAGCCCTGTCTGAGCGAAGACCCCGAAAGCAGAGAACATCATCGCGGGCAATTTTCTCCAAGCGAAGCAGAAAGGTGGGAATGATGACGGTCTTTTCGCGTCTCAGTGTGTTGACGGATGAAGTGTCTCAGGATTGGGACGAAGTACTCGCTTTTGTCGAAGAGTATGAACTTCCCTATGTGGAGCTTCGGTCCGTGTGGAGGGCCAATGTGATGGACATAGAGCCGGGACGGTTACGCCATCTTCGTTCCACGTTGGCCGAGCGGGGGGGACGGGTGTCCGGTCTGGCTTCCCCTGTGTTCAAATGCGCATTGGATCCGAACCGGCCGGTGGAGCACGGTGACACCTTTTTTGCTTCCGAAGGCACGGTGAACGACCATATGGACATGTTGAAACGGGCACTGGAAGTGGCCGGTTTTTTCCAGGCACCCGGCATTCGTATCTTCTCCTTCTGGCGGGAACGCAACCCGGAACAGTACGTGGATGAGGTGACGGAGCATCTCCATCAGGCGGCTCGGTTGGCCGAGGAAGCGGGCGTGGCTCTGTGGTTGGAAAACGAACCTTCCACCAACGGCGGTTACGCCGACGAGGTGGCGCTGTTGGCGGCCAAGGTGAATTCCCCGTTTCTGCGTGTTTTATGGGACCCCGGAAACGAACGATACGGCGGGAAGGTACCGTTTCCCGACGGGTATGAACAGGTACGGCCTTGGATCGGACACGTCCATCTGAAAGATGCCATCTACACTCCTGAACAAGGAGGGAAATGCGTACCGATCGGCGAAGGGGAGGCCTGTTTGGAAAAGCAATTGTCCACGTTGGAACGGGATGGGTATACCGGGTTATATACAGTGGAAACCCATTACGTTCCGAAAGGCGGTACACCGGCGGACGGTACACGCCGATCCATTTCCGGGTTGCGTCGAATCTGTGAGTTTGCCTGATGGGTTGAGGGTGTGTCGGGTCAGGCGGAAACGTTTCCTAGGTGAGCTGCCTTGGTTGAGCCGGGAATCGAAGCGGGCAAGATTCAGACACGTCCTCACAATCTACTTCATGGGGGGGAACGAGTTGGTTTCTTCCGTCAAGCCCTTGTTCACCAAACAGGTGGATCGGCTCAAGGTGCGAGTATATGCCGACCGTCGGGAATTGGGACGGGCGGCGGGGGAATCGGTGGCGGAGCGCCTGCGTCTACTGCTGAAGGAGCAATCCGAGGTGCGCATGGTGTTCGCCGCAGCCCCTTCCCAATTGGAGATGCTGGATACTTTGTGTCAGGCCGAAGGAATCGATTGGTCGCGTGTTATCGCGTTTCACATGGATGAGTATATCGGATTGCCAGAATCGTCACCCCAACGATTCGCCCATTTTTTGCATCACCATCTGTTTGACCGCGTTCGCCCGGGAACCGTGCATGTGATCGAAGGAAACCGTGATCCGTATGCCGAATGCGAGCGATATGCCAGATTGATCAGGGAAAAATCGCTGGACATCGTATGTTTGGGTATCGGAGAAAACGGTCATTTGGCTTTCAACGATCCGCCGGTGGCCGATTTCGAAGATCCGGAGGTGATCAAACGCGTGGCATTGGACCCCATCTGTCGCAGACAACAGGTGAACGACGGTTGTTTCGATGATCTGGAATCCGTTCCCACTCATGCGTTGACCCTGACCATTCCGGCGCTCATGTCGGGGCGGTACCTGGTTTGTGCCGTACCCGGAAAAAGCAAGCGAATCGCGGTCGCCAAAACGTTGAGCGAACCGGTCAGCACTTCCTGTCCGGCCTCCATTCTCCGGTATCATCCGGATTGTACGTTGTACCTGGATTTGGAATCAAGCGGTGTTACCCATGACCTGTCACATCATTGAGGGGAAGGATTGGCAGACGGGAAAGCCCATCCGGTTGAAGATCCGGGAAGGCCGTATTTACGAAGTGGTGGAACCGGAGAAGGTGTCGGATGACGCGCCTCTGGTGGCTCCCGGGTTGATCGATTTGCAGGTGAACGGTTACAAAGGGTTGGATGTAAACGCCCCTTTGTTCAATACGAATGACATCCGGCAGTTAACCGCATCGTTGTGGGAGACCGGCGTCACCACCTTTTTTCCGACGGTGATTACCAACAGTGAAAAAGCGATCACGCGCTCCCTCCGCACCTTGGCGCGTGCTTGTCGGGAAGACGCGATGGTGGATGCATCCGTCGGTGGGATTCATTTGGAAGGGCCATTTGTCTCGCCGGAAGACGGCCCGAGGGGAGCCCATGACCGTAAGTGGGTGCGCCCGCCGGATTGGGAAACGTTTTGCCGGTGGCAAGAAGCAGCGGAAGGGCGAATCCGTCTGATCACACTTTCTCCCGAGTGGCCGGACAGTTCGCGCTTCATCGAACGGTGCGTGGCGAGCGGTGTCAAAGTGGCGATCGGTCATACGGCAGCAACTCCGAAGCAGATCAGGGAGGCGGTGGCGGCGGGGGCGACTTGGAGCACCCATTGGGGCAACGGCGCCCATGTGATGTTACCACGCCATCCCAATTATTTGTGGGAACAGCTGGCTGCCGATGAGCTTTGGACCAGTTTCATCGCCGACGGACACCATCTCCCTGATGCCGTCATTCGCGTCATCCTGCGGGTGAAGAGGGAAAAAGCGGTGTTGGTCAGCGATGTGGTTGCGCTGGGCGGCATGCCTCCCGGTCAATACCGAACCCCTGTCGGAGGAGAAGTGGTGTTGACCCCGGATAACCGCTTGCATTTGGCACATGACGAGCGGTTACTGGCCGGATCGGCCTGTCCGCTGATCGAGGCTGTTTCGCGCTTGGTGGTCAGGGGTTTGACCCCGCTTGAAACAGCCTGGTGGATGGCCTCCGTTTCACCTGCACGGTACTTGGGGTGGTCGGTTGATGGAAAATGGCGGGTCGGCGATTCCCCCGATATTGTCCAGGTAATGTGGGGGGATGAGGGGAAGCGTTTGACCGTTCACTCGACTTACAAGCGGGGGCAACTCGTGTTCCGACATGACCTTTGACACTCCACATGGCTGAAGCACCTGGGCTCTTTAGGTGTCCCAAGCGGCTTTATCCAGTAAGCTAACTGGATAAAGATGGTGGTTTCGTGTATCATCATAGCTGACAAGCCACCATATCCAGGCTGTTGACAAAGTTCGCCGACTCCGATTTCCCTTTTCCTCTCTATAGCAAGAGTCGCTCGACGGAAAATTCGGATCCGTTCCTTTCAAAAAGGGTGGCCGTTTTCCCACGGGCGACCTCTGAGCTTGCCGAAAGAGGAGCGAGAGAGAAAACGGCTCTCCCGAAATGGAATCGCTAAACCACTTTGTCAGCAGTCTCAATATCTAGACAATCAGGAGTGGACTCCATGTCGGTACACATTTTCGTGACACGCGAGCTGTTTCCGGAAGTGACGGAGCAATTGAAACAATACGGACAAGTGACGATCGGTGCTCGGGACCGGGATTTGTCGCGGGAGGAACTATTGAAGGGGGTTCGCGGCAAAGATGCGATCCTGTGCATGTTGACCGACCGGATTGACGCGGAAGTGATGGACGCCTGCCCCGGTTTGCGCGTGATCAGCAATTATGCCGTCGGATACAACAATATTGACGTCGTCGAAGCCACCAAGCGGGGCATCCCCGTGACCAACACCCCTGATGTGTTGACGGAAGCTACAGCGGACCTGACCTGGGCGTTGTTGTTGGATGTGGCGCGCCGGGTAACAGAGGGGGACCGTTTGACCCGTTCCGGCCGCTGGCAGGGTTGGGGACCCCGCTTTATGCTGGGGAAAGACGTGTATGGTTCCACATTGGGCATCGTCGGCTTCGGGCGTATCGGCCGGGCGGTTGCTCGTCGCGCCCAAGCCTTTGACATGCGTGTGCTTTACTATTCCCGCACACGACTCACCCCGCAGGAGGAAAATAGACTGGGCGTCGTTTATCAACCCTTGCACGAGCTGTTGGCGAAAGCGGATTTCGTGTCGCTTCATGCGCCGTATACGCCAGAGACCCACCACCTCATCGGGGAAGCGGAATTGCGTCGGATGAAGCGAACCGCCTATCTCATCAATACCGCCCGTGGCCCGTTGGTGGACGAACGGGCGCTGGTGCGGGCGCTGCAGGAAGGGGAAATTGCCGGGGCTGGACTGGATGTATACGAAGACGAGCCTCGTTTGGCGGAGGGATTGGCCGAGCTGGAGCAAGTGGTGTTAGCCCCTCATCTGGGCAGTGCCACATGGGAAACGCGGATGAAAATGGCGAAGTTGGCCGCGGAGAATCTGTTGTCTGTTCTCCGCGGTGAGAAACCTCCTCATCTGGTCAACCCGGAAGTATGGAAATGATCGGATTTCGTTCGATTGCGGTTTTGGAGCCAAAAAGCCGCCGTTAATGATATGAGCAAAACGGTGACGGCGGCCCCTGCTTCCAGTCCGAACCCGCCGCCGGTCACCCAAACGGGCCCTGTTTCTCTTGTGATCAAAACGGGATGTTCAATCAGATGCAGACCGGAAACGGGGAGCGACAACGTCTCTTGGCACAGATTCCAAGCAAAATGAAACCCGATCGGTGTCCACAATCCGCCAAAAGCTTCTTTGGCCGTCCCCAGCATGACACCCGCCAAAAAGAGATTGAACAAAGCGAGCCAAGAGAGGTTTGGATTGCCCAAATGGAGGGCACAAAATAGTAGGGATGCGGTGATGATCCCGATCATGCGTCCCCATTGTCGTACCATGAGGGTCTGTATGTAGCCACGGACCAGGATTTCTTCACCCAAGGCAACGATCAAAAAGCCGGACAGGGCGGATGTGAAATCCGTCACCGTCGACGAGGAGAAGTGGAATCCGTCCACCCTCAGCCAGCCGGTTGTCAACAGGAGCACAAACGGAACAGCGATTCCGAATGATCCCCAACCGGCTCCGCGAAGGAATGAGCGAAATGGGGACGGTTCCGCAAAACCCAACTCATCAAGCGGCTTTTTTTCCAACCATGCCCATACCAGAAAGGCGGCCAGCACAAACGCGGTGTTCTGTCCTACGATCACGGGCATCAGGGAGCGATGCACAGGATAGAGGGGGAAGAGCAATGAAACGAAAAATACGATACCCAGCACCGACAACAGGAACACGAGAAACAATTTTCCGACCAGTTTTAGCACGTTCATCACATCTTCTCCTTTTTCGTCTCGTGATCAATCATGTCCCTTTGGACATTGTAAGACGTTCAAGCCGCCTTTGCAAAAAATGGACTTGCTCTCTTGGACGAATGCAACAAATGTGTTAAGATATTTTTCAGCTGCAATCAACTTTCGATTGGCGAAAAAAATCCTGCACAAATAGGGTCATGAAATCGCTTACTTCCCAAAAGTGGTATCAGCAACATTCGTAATTTCATCGGGGTGAGCGATCCTGCATTTTCTTTGCGCGGTTGTAGGAAGTGCGTGATAATTCAAACAACTGGTTGCATATGAATGGAACACGACACTGGGCGGGATTCCGGCCGCGACAAAGAGGATGGTTTTGTCGATAAGGGAGGAATCGGTATGTCTCAACAGAAAAAAGAAGTATTGTTGACCGAAGAAGGTCTGGCCAAAGTCAAGGAAGAGTTGGAATACCTGAGAACGAAAAAGCGGCATGAAGTCGCCCAACGTTTGAAAGAAGCCATCGCGCAAGGCGACCTCAGCGAAAACTCCGAATACGATTCTGCCAAAGAGGAACAAGCGTTTGTGGAATCCCGGATCGTACAGTTGGAGAACATGATTCGCAACGCCAAAATCATCAATCAGGATGCGCAAAACAAAAACTACGTCAGCATTGGAGCCAAAGTAACCATTCAGGAGTTGCCAGATGGAGAAAAGGAAACGTATATCATCGTCGGCAGTGCGGAATCTGACCCGACGGCAGGCAAAATTTCCAACGAGTCGCCGATCGGTGCCGAACTGATCGGAAAACGGGAAGGCGAAATTATCAATGTCCCGGTTCCGTCGGGGACGATCCAGTTCAAAATCCTGGAGATCAACTAAGCTGTCAATTACGGGAAAATAGAGAGCCGTTTTCCTGGCCGCTGGGCAAGACAGGAGAACGGTTCTCACTTCCCCCTCCATCGTTTGATGGGGGGTGTTTGTTTCGTTGTTTTGTTTTGAAAATAAACTATTTTTTGTTTTTTCTTTGATTAAAGGGGAGAATCGAATGAACAAACAACCGGAAACCGGATTGTTTCAACCCGAAAGGGTGTTCATCGGCGGATACAGTGCGGAAGAGAGGCAGCCCGAACCGTTTGTGGCTGTTTCATTCGCGGATGAGTCAAGCGCCGAGGCGGCATACGACCGATTGAAAGAAAGAGAAAGAGATTGGCGGATTCACATCGAGCTGTCCGGGGAGAACGTGCGCGTGGCGTTGGAGAAGGCGGGAACGTCACCGTTGTATACGGAGGAAATTTGGAAAGATGAGACCTGGCACTTTTTCTCGACATACTACCATCAATCCACCTGCGTGCTCGTGATGGTAGCTGTGGAGGGGGAAGTGCGCCCGGATTGGTCGATCCGTCTGGATAAAGAACAAGTTCGGATGGCAGGATGATTCTTCGGCGCGCCATCAGCTGGGTTAATGGATCAGTATGCCACCGTAAAGCGCTTGCGGATAAAACGGGAGTTTCCAGCTCATCCAACATGGCGACAACGTAATCCTCGGCGAAGGAACCGCTAAACCTTCCATTTTCGTGATCTTATTTGTCTAAGCCGCTCTCCGCAGTATAAAACCATCATTTCCCAATCATAATAACATGGAGACATCACAGGATTCAGGGGGGAACGGCATGAAAAAGCGCGTCGTCATCACCGGTATGGGAGCATTGACCCCGATCGGCCAAGACGTGCCCGACTTTTGGGAGGGATTGCAGGAAGGGCGGAGTGGTGTGCGGTCCATTTCGCGTTTTGATCCGAGCGGATTTCCGACAACGATTGCGGCGGAGATCCCGGATTACGATCCGCTCGATCATTTTGAGGCCAAGGTGGCACGCCGGATGAGCCGCTTTGCTCAGTACGGGCTGGTAGCGGCGCGTGAAGCGGTTCGGCATGCACAATTGGAGATGGATCGGGTCGATCCGGTGCGCGTCGGGGTGATGGTGGGAACCGGTAGCGGCGGGTTGGATCGCATTCAGGAGGAGTACCAAAAGGTGTTGCAAAACGGAAAGTTGTCCCCGTATTTGGCACCTGCCATGCTGGCCAACATGGCATCGGGTGAAATCGCGATCGCGCTGGGAGCCAAAGGGCCTTCCGCGGCGGTGGTGACGGCATGCGCGACGGGAAGCAGTTGCATCGGTGAAGCGATGCGAATGATCCAATATGGGGAAGCGGATGTGATGATTGCCGGCGGTACGGAGGCGCCGATCACGCCCCTCGGGTTGGCCGCCTTTTCTCGAATTCGCGCATTGTCCAGGCGAAACGGGGAACCGCAGAAGGCTTGTCGGCCGTTTGACCGGGAACGGGACGGATTTGTCGCCGGTGAGGGAGCAGGTGTGGTGGTGTTGGAGTCGCTGGAGCATGCTCTGCAAAGAGGCGTCCCCATTCTTGCCGAATTGATCGGATACGGCGCGACGACGGATGCCCATCACATCACGGCTCCCTCTCCCGACGGCGCCGTTGCCGCCGAAGCGATGATCCGGGCATTGGCCGATGCGGGCTTGTCCCCGAAACAAGTGGATTACATTAACGCACACGGAACGAGCACTCGTGCCAACGATGCGGTGGAAACGATGGCCGTCAAGCGAGTGTTTGGGGAGGCGGCGTACCGAGTTCCGATCAGCTCGATCAAATCGATGATCGGACACCTGTTGGGTGCGGCAGGGTCGGTGGAACTGATCGCATCGGTAGAAACCATACGACATGGCGTGATTCCACCCACCATCAATTTTGAAATGCCGGACGAAGGGTTGGATTTGGATTACGTCCCGAATACGGCCCGAAAACGGGATGTGCAGGTGGTGATGAGCAATTCATTCGGTTTCGGGGGACATAATGTCAGTCTGATCGTCCGGCGATGGGACCCTATGGACGAATCCTTGATCACCTGCTGAAATACGAAAAGAGAGGCGACCATCGTCACCTCCAGCTTGTTGACATAGCCTGCGGGCTCAACGGGAAGTTCGGCCCGCTTCCCCAATAGAGGTTGGCTGTTTTCCCCCGCGAGCGACCCTTGGTGTTAGCAAGGAAAATGGCGCACCCGGAATCGCGAATGGTACAACCCACTTTGCCGGCAGTCCAACCATCATTGTCTCTTTTTCTGAGGCTATTGGCCGTCCACTTCCTCCGATTCCACATAGTGTTTCAGTGCAACCATCTTGTTTTCCCAAAACCGCTCGAAATAGGAGAGCCAATGCTTCAATTCGAGCAGCGGCTCTGGTTGGAGGCTGTATCGCGTCTCCCGCCCGACTTTTCGCTGCTTCACAAGTCCCGCATCCGACAAAATGCGCAGATGCTTGGAAACAGCTGTTCGGCTCATCGGAAAGTGCTCGCTGATCCCGGTGACATGCATCTCCCCATCGGCCAGCAACTTTAAAAGCTGACGGCGGGTAGGATCGGCAATCGCCTGAAATACGTCATGTTTCGGTAAGGCAGCACCCATCTTATGCCTCTACCACCTCGCGAAGCTTTTCGGTCACAATCGACTTCCAACCATGATCCATTCTGTTGTGTGCTTCCGAGTGTGTTAATCCCGATTCCGGGAAGATTTCATCAGGTTCTCCCCAACCTGAATGAATTAGGGTAAACTGCGTTTTGCCTTCCAAATCCTTCAATTCAAATGAAACGCGCCAACCGGATTCACCCCAGGCAAAGGAAAGTCGGTGTGGAGGATCGATCTCCAGCACTTTGCATGGTGTGGGGCCGAAAGGGGTCTGCAATGTGAATTCATGTCCTACTTTTGGTTGAAAATCATTGGGCATGAACCATGCGGCGATGCCTTCTGATGTAGAAACAGCTTCCCATACTTTTTGAATAGGTGCCTGAAATACGGCTGTGTGACGGATGGCCGGAAGTGTACCTCTGTTACTTCCCTGCATTTTGTGATCCTCCTCTATTTGATACGAAACCATTAGGTTTCGCATCGATTATATGAAACCGATTGGTTTCATGTCAAGTGTCGGAAGCGGAGAATCAAAGGGACATAAATAATCCTGCCTCCATCAGAGGCAGGATTGGTTTGCAATTCCTAGCTGTTTGGACGCTGTAATTGGTGGATCAAATGGGTAAGCGGGCGGGAAGTGCGGTATTCCACCCATTGGCGTTGTGTGTTGCGAACCAGCAATCGCGGGGCATCCCACGTCGAAGCAGGTTGCGTGACGATCACCTCTTTGATGGGGTAGCCGATGGGAGAACGCGGCAATACGACCGGCGAAGGGAATCGGAACAGCAGGTACCGTGACGGAAGTTGGTAGGAACTGAGTCCGGCCATTTGTTCAATACCGTTCAAGACGCGTTCCAGTTCATGATGTGTGATCCGGGTGACCGGGATCGGAACAAGCTGTTGGTTGTGGACGCGATAGGCTTTGACATATGCCACTTTGGCTGCCGTCGGCGACATAAACGCATGTGGAGCTGATGGTAACCACAAAAGAATCACCGCCAACAAGCCCCAACCCGCAAGGCGGGTAACCTTCATCCCAAGCGCCTCCTTCAATGTTGATTCGTCCTTAGTTTGGAAAAAGATGAAAGGTTTCATACCCTCACCCGCCGAAAGGATGAAAGAAAAGAAAAAGAAGACGGATCTCCGAAACGTCAATTCCGGTGCCTTCCCGAACGACGGGAAGGAAGGATGCGGTAGTACGGTATCCAGGTTAACCGTAGTGTTGTGTTAGAGGAAAGGGGGAGAGCGGACGGCGACGGTGGGAAGGATGGTTGAAAGCGCGATCTCGTCAAAGACAGTACTTGAGCACATACGACACTATGAAATCAATCATATTGATATTAAAGGGAAGCTGACACCAACATTTTTTCTCCCTTCTACGATCTTCTATAGATAAAAGCGGATTTGTGTTACCCATACATCAATCAACCGGTCCTGCCATAAGTTCTTGTATCTGTCGATTTTGGAAAAGTATCACGATCATTCCGTGGTCTGGTGACGGGAAAAAAGCAAAAAAGGAGGCACAACGGATGTTACCCAAACATCATGTCGCAGCGGCCGGAATTGTGTGGGACGATGCCAAAGGAGTGCTGCTCATTCAACGTGCCGACAACCATCACTGGGAACCACCGGGTGGCGTGGTGGAGTTGGATGAAGCGCTGGATGCGGCAGTTATTAGAGAGATCCGGGAAGAAACCGGGATTGAGGTCAAAGTGATTCGTTTAATCGGGGTGTACAAAACCATCGGTCGAAACGGAACTCATGTGGTCAGTCTCGTCTTTTTGTGCACGCCGGTTGGCGGTACATTGCAACTGAGTCCCGAAACGGTCAATGTCGGTTTTTTCCCGATTGAGATGGCGATGAACATGGTCAAACGCAAATGGATCCGCATCCGATTGGAAGACGCGATCAGAGAATGGAAAGATGTTCCGGTTCGGTCCTATCTTCACCCAGAGAAGTGAAAAAGCCGACAAACGGGTTCGTCCGTTTGCCGGCTGTTGATTGAGAACGAGGTTTACCGGATGAAGAATGAGTGCTGTGTCGGTTATTTATTAATGATGTGCGGTTTGACGCTGCGAAGAAATGCTTCCACTTTGACGCGGTCTTCCAACGGCACGTTGTATTTGCGCAAGGCACCGTTCAAATGCTTAATCGCTATTTCGTAGTGCTCATGCGTGATGTTCATCCCCTTGTGGGATTCGCGCAGGGTAGCACCTTCGTATTTATGGGGACCGCCCAGCGCATAGCTCATGAAGTAAGAGATCTGGTGCTTACGGAGCTTGTCCATGTCTGTGTATCGAAAATAATGGCTGACTTGTTCATCTTTGATCATCCGATCGTAGAACTCGTTCACAACGGCTGCAATGGCTTTTTCTCCACCCAGCTTTTCGTACAGGGTTGCCACTTATGTTTCCCTCCATTTCAAAAACAAAGACAAATGATCTATGAGTCCAATCATGGATCGGAGGCGGGAAAAAAGTCGAATAAAACACACAGGATGTCTTAACTGTAACAAATAGGGGATTGAATAGATGTGAAATAAATCACACCCCATCATTTTTTCTGTCTAACCGATTTGTGTGTGCGGGCAATCGACCAGCTCCTTCAATTGGTGAACGTGAATCACGAGATATCCTTCTTGCAGATGGACATATCCCTCTCGTTTCAGGCGGTTCATCACACGGCTGACCGTTTCGCGTGTGGCACCGATCATCTGCGCGAGTTCCCGGTTGGTGTACCGCTCCTTCAGGCAAACACCCTGTTGATGAGGCTCGCCCACGGTACGGGCCAGACGGAGGAGTAAAAAGATCACGCGCTCGTATGCGTCATGAACGATAGACTCGTTCAGTTGTTGTTCCAAATCGCTGATTTGCTGCCCCATGGTTTGAATCAACCGAATGGTGAGTTCGGGATGAGTACGGAGCAATTGTTCCATGTCTTCTTTGGGCATGACCAAGAGGTGAGAATCCTCCACCGCTTGGGCGTCGGCATGAAAACAAGCCTCCCGAAAGAAGCCAAAGTGTGGGAAGAAATCTCCGCTGAGACAATAGGAGATGAACATCTTGCTCCCTTCCGGGTCGGTTCGGTATATTTTGATTTTCCCCCGGTAGACGATAAACACTTTGTCGATTCTTTCCCCCCGCAAACACACGACTGTCCCCCGTTTGACCTTTCGCTCGATCAGCGTGTGACTCACCGCTTCCAACGCTTCCGTATTGATGCCGTGAAACAGGGGCAACGATTGTAAAAAACGCGCGATGTGGTTCAACGTGGATCACCTCCGGGGTGTCCGGCAACCGCGTTCAACACCAGCTCTCATCTAGAGTGTAAGTGATTTTTCGGTACATAGCAAACCAGCAGTCCCGTCGTGCGACAAAAGGATCATATTTCAATGATGTAAAAAAACCTTATGAAACAGAAAATGGTCCTCGGTACGGGCTCGCTACCCGACCGGGGACCCTGGGTGGGTTATTTTTCCTGAGATGTTTCTGGAGCTTCCGGCTCCTTCCCCCACTGTGTAGCTTCGGACAGATGCGGATTCAGTCCCCACATCTCCTGGATCGCGGCGGTAACGTGGGTGTGGGGGTCATTTTCTGCTGGATACGCAGCCATCTGACCATCCTGCAATTCAGTCGGGCGTGTTTTTTTCGGTTGTTTCACGAACATGCCTCCTTCGGCAGTGGGTTTTCCGTTTGCGGATTGGTATAATGCAGAAAAGAATCTGCTTTTTTCATCGTTTCACCGTTGGACCGGCGTTATGTAGAAAAATTTCACCATCGAATACGGAAGAGGGATCGAGATGACGGGAACGGTTGTTCTGCATCCTGTTGACTCGGCGGGATGGGGGATGGGCTGGGGTAACCCCGCTCGGTTTTTCGGTTGCAAACGGGTGGATTACCTGGTTCCCGGAACACGTATGGCTCGGGAACTTCACCGTCGCTACCTGCCTTTCCTACGGGATCAACGGGATGTGCATTTCGGTACATTTGACCAGTTTGTCCGCGAGTTGTTGCAGAATCGGCGCAGACGTCTGCTTTCTGCCATCGAGCAGGAATGTCTGGTGCAACAAGCTGTCAGCACTGCTGATCGGGAAGAACCGTTTACATACTTTCGCGGATGGAAATCGCGTCCGGGTTGGATTAAAAAGATGGAGACTTGGATCGGGGAAATCAAGCGTTCCGGCGTACTGCCCGAACGTCTGATGGCGCTTTGGCATGATCGCGGTCCCAAAGAACGTGAATTGGCGCGAATCTATTCGGCCTATCAACGGTTGCTCGCGAAAAGCGGAGCGTTTGACCACGAGGAGGCTTACTACCAAGCATTACAGGCATTGCAAAAGGGACAGGCACGATTGCCGGAGTATGTGGTTGCTGAACATTTTCACGATCTGTCTCCTCTGCAGGAACAATTGCTGATCCAACTTGTCACCTCTGGTGTCCCCGTTGAGCTGCATTTGGTTTGGGACGGGACGCGTCCCCGTTTGTTCAAAGAGACGGAGCAGACCACGGAACGCTTGCGGCAACGCGGCTTTGCCGTACGACAAGTTTCGGTTGAACCGTCCCAGGAAGGTCGGGTACCTGCATTGGAACATATGGTCCACACGGCGTTTGCTGTTCGTCCGGAACGACAAGCGGCGAACGGCGCAGTGGAAGTGTTGTCCGCGCCTGGTGTGGAGCAGGAGACCCGAATGGTGGCAGGCAGTGTCAAACGATGGTTGTTTGAGGAAAACGGATCGTTATCGGATGTGGCTTTAATCGTACCGGATCTGGATACATACTTGTCCCCGCTCGTACGGGCGTTGTCGGAGGCAGGATTGCCCGTAGCAGTGCCGTTGACGGTACCGCTGCGCCATCATCCGGTAATGGAGACCATCTTGACGGCAATGGCCGTGCGCATGGGAAGGGAAGAGGAACGTGTTGCCCTGATGCAGAGCCCGTTTGTTCCGTGGGGAAGTGAGGCCGATCGACGGTTGTGGTTGAAGGCATACGAACGTTGGGATGCACCACAGAGCTTGGCGGAATTGGAATCGCTCATGGGCCGGGCCGAGAACGAAAACGAGACGGACCAGACGGTATGGTTGGGCTTGATGTCTTTGTATCGCTGGGTGGAAAGTATCCCGTTGAATGCTTTGTGGCGGGATTGGTTGGCGTGGTTGGAATCATGGGTGAATGAGCTGGAACAGCCGTCCCGGTATCGCAGGTTGGCGGAAGACCCGCGCATGTTGCCGTTTCTGGCAGAAGAGATGCAGGCTTTTACCTTGGTCAGGGAAATCATTCAGGAATGGAAACACGTCGACCCGTCTGGATTTGCCGGGGAAGCATTGGAATTGCGCACGTTGGCCGGCATGCTGGAACGGGCTGCGATACGGAAACGGGTGCGCAAAAAACCTGGTCGTCGTGGCGGTCTTCGCATCCTGGAGCCCAACCAGATCCGCTGGGACCGATACCGGGCTGTGTGGGTGCTGGGATGTGCGGAAGGAAAGTGGCCCCGTCCGATCCACGATGACTGGCTGTTGCCGGATGAGGAGCGAGTACGTCTCCTTCAAGAAGAAGTGCGCTTGATGACTTCCGATCAGTTGCGTCATCGGCAATTGCTGCCGTTTTTCCTTTGTGCTTCCTCTGCCGAGTCATACTTGGTTCTTTCCTATCCTCATGCTGACGAATCCGGATCTGCGCGCTTGCCGTCTCCGTTTTTGCAGGAACTGTTGGCGGTGTGGAAAGAGACGGATGTGATCCACAAACGGCGGGATGTATCCCACATACTCCTTGCACGTTTGGATGCGTGTGTTTCCAGGAAAGAAGGATTGGCGCGAGCCGTTTCGCTGTTGTCCCAAAACGGTAAAGCCGATTCTGTGTCAACAAGAAAGCAGGCAATGGCATTACTGAAAAACGAAGCGCGCAGGCAACCGGAACGAACTTGGCATTGGCTGGAGCGGCTGCGGGTGGAACGTGTGCGTCTCTCTGGAAATGACGCCGCATTTGCCGGCCGGTTACGGCCGTCACTGTGGAAGAGACACGGTTTTTCTTTGCAGGATCGCGTCTGGAGTCCAGCAGAGTTGAATCAGCTGATGCAGTGCCCGTTCCACTATTTTGCCGACCACTTGTTGGAGGCACGGGAACCTGCGCCCGCTCGACGGGAGTGGGCAGCGCTGGATCGAGGGCAAGTATGGCATCGGGTGTTGTGCCGCTTTTGGCGCGGATGGGAGGAAGTACGCCTTTCGCCGGATACGTGGGAGAATGCGATGGAACGGTTGGATGTGCTGGTGGACGCGTTGTTTGACCAGTTGTTGACCGAGGCCGAAGCATTGTCTCGCGACCCTTTTCGTTTGGCTGTGGAGAAGGAGCGGCTCAAACAGCAGCTGTCCGCTGTTTTGTCACATGAATGGCATTGGCGCGGGGTGGGCGGCGGCTCCGGCATGCGTCCGGCTCATCTGGAGCTGTCCTTCGGCATGACCGATCCAAACCTGATCCACCGTGGTGAAATGGACCCACAATCAACCAAACACCCAGTACCGATTCACCTGCCGGGAGATGTGACGATCCGAGTGCGTGGAAAAGTGGATCGGGTCGATGTGGATGAAGAGGGCTATTATGCCGTGTATGACTACAAATCGGGTACAGTCGCCGATCCCAAGCGGATCAGAGAAGGAGCGTACCTGCAATTGCCGTTGTTCCTCTGGGCGGTGCAGCAAGTGTTGGGTCTGGACCCCGCCAAAGCTGTGGGAGCAGCATTTTATACACCAGGCACCCGGCAGAACGGCAAACCGCCCACCAACAACCGAAACCAAGGATTGTGGCGGAAAGAAGCGACGGAACGCACGGGCATCCATGCGCGGGTGAAGGGATTGATGGATGAAAAGGAATGGACGAACACGATGGAAGCAATCGGAGAGCGGCTCAGCCGGCAGCTTCGTCGAGTTGAACATGGGGATTTTGCGGTCGACCCGACCTGGGAGTGCCCGTCACATTGCCCCCACCGGACAATATGCCGTTGGGATGTCACGTCGTCACCGGCAGAGAAAGGGGAAGGAGAGGAATGACCCACTCGTTTACACCGGAACAATGGGAAGCCATCAACACACTGGATGTGGACTGTATCGTTTCCGCCGGTGCTGGATCGGGCAAAACGCGGGTACTGGTGGAGCGATACCTGCGCATCTTGTCCACCCATTCGGATGATCCCGATATCCTGGATCACATCGTCGCCATCACCTTTACGGAGAGAGCCGCCGCGGAGATGAAAGAGCGTATTCGTCAGGGAGTGGCGGAACGGCTGGCATCGGCCCGGAAACATAACACCGCCGAAGAAACGTGGTGGTATCGCCTTCTGTCGGAAATGGAACGCGCCCGCGTGATGACGATCCACGCGTTTTGTGCCCGCTTGCTGCGGGAATATCCGATCGAGGCCGACGTGGATCCCGATTTTACTGTGATGGATGAGACGGAAGTGGCCTGGTGTCTGGCGAATGCCGCCGAACGGGCGGTTTCCGCCGTGCCGCAAACAACCGAACTGAGTGAGGAAGTGAAACGGGCGTGGGAGACATGGGTGACCGGAGTGGGACTCACCCGTGCGGCTCGCGAATTGGCCGCGTTGTACCGACAGATGACGGGCATGGGCTGGGGGCCTGGTGAGTTAACGGAGCGGACGTATCGGGATTTGGAGAAACTGGAGGATCGATTAGGCGAAGAAGAACGGGAGGCGTCGCTCTCGTTGTTATCTGCCGGGCGCGCGTTGATGGAAATCACGGGCGGAAAACGCGTCCAAGCGTTCCAGACGGAATGGCCGGAACTGGAACGGCGTTGGCTAAAAGCGGGTTCCCGGATGGAGAAACGGGATGTACTTACGCGGTTGGAAATGTTGTTGAGCGGGAACTGGGGGCGAAAAGAAGAGATCCTCCGGCCGCGGGACCGGATGAAACAGACCCTCCAGCGACTGAATGAAGTCGTGGACGGATGGCTGTCACTCCCGGAAGAGCGCAGGTTGATCGACGCCGTCCTGTGGGCGGTCTCCCATCTGCACGAAGCATACGAATCGGTGAAACAAAAGTTGGGCGGGTTGGATTTCGACGAATTGCAATTGCGCGCCTGTCGGCTGTTGGAAGTCCATCCGCATGTGCGTTTGGAAGTGAGTCGGCGGATTCGGTATCTGATGGTGGACGAATTTCAGGACACCAACGAACTGCAAAAGCGGCTGATCGATTTGCTTTGCCGGGAACCCGACGGACGGACGATCCCGGGTAAACGGTTCGTTGTCGGTGATCCCCAGCAGTCGATCTACCGGTTTCGAGGCGCTGACGTATCCGTGTTCGGAAAAACGAAAACGGAACTGTTGTCCGAGGGCGGGAAAGCCGTTTCCATGCGGGATAATTTCCGCTCCCATCCTGATGTGGTGGCGTTCGTCAATGCTTTGTTCTCCCGGTTGATGTCTGGTCAGCTTGACTCTGCCAGTGTGTACGAACCGGCAACGGCACAAGGCAGTATGGATACCAAGCCGCCCTGCGTGGAGTGTTTGGTCATTCCCGAAGCGGAAGAGGGGGAACGTGAGGATCGGCACGAACGGGAAGCCTATTGGTTGGCAAGGCGCATCCGGGAGATGATCGATGAGGGGACGCGTCCCGGTCAGATTGCTGTCTTGTTTCGAGCCATGAACCATGTTAAATGTTATGAACGGGCGTTGGCAGAAGCGGGGGTACCGTTTTATGTGGTGAAAGGGCGCGGGTTTTACGACCGGCAGGAAGTGCTGGATGTGCTTCATTTCCTCAGGTTTTTGCACGATCCGGACGATGTCCTCTCGTTGGTGGGTGTGTTGCGATCCCCGTTTTGTGCGGTTTCGGACGAAACCCTCTTTCTGTTGGCCCAGGCGGGGGCCTGGTCGATGCCACCGGCGTCTTGGTTGGAAGTGGATGGCCTCGCTGAAGCGGAGCGAATGAAATTGTCCCGTTTTGCGGCACTGTTGGAACAAGCCCGTTTGCGGATCGGACGTGTACCGGTGTCGGAGCTGATCCGGTTTTTATTGGACGAGAGCGATTACCGATTGGTGGTGTGGGGGACGCCGTCCGGCAAACAGGCCAATGCCAATTTGGACAAGCTGATCCGTTTGGCTGGTACCCGGCGCGATACAGCGGCATTTTCTTTGACCTCTTTTTTGCGGATGATGGATCGTCTTCGGGAAGAACCTGTTCCGGAAACGGAAGCGCCGGTGGAATCCGACGACGGCGACAGTGTGAAACTGATGACCATCCACCAGGCCAAAGGCTTGGAGTTTCCCGTCGTGTTCATACCGGATCTCTCCTGGCGTCGCAACCGCCCGACATCGGAGCTGTTGGGGGATGCGGAAGCGGGGTTGGCGGTCCGTCTGCGCACCCCGCATGGGGATAAACGGGAAACCTATCGCTGGCGTCGACTCCGGGAGCGGGAAGAACAGTTGGAAATCGAGGAATCGGTCCGCCTGTTTTACGTGGCTGTCACCAGGGCCAAGCAACGGCTCGTGCTGAGTGGGGAGCCGGAAGAACACAAGCAGGCCAAGAAAGGAGAGCCTCTCCTTTCCGTCGATTCGTGGAGCCAATGGCTGGACGGTGTGCTGGGTTGGGAGAACATCGATGAAGAAACGGGAAAATGGACATTTCCCGACGGGGAAACGTGGATTCGCGTTCGCAGGGTGGAAGCGGGGGAGGCGGCCGCCCTGCCGTCGGCTCATACCGAGTTGGACTCCGTGCTGTTGACGTCCCGCACTTGGTTTGAACGGGAAAGTGGCGGGCATGGGTACTCGGACGACTCCGCGTGGGCGCTGATGGAGTCGCGCGGGTTGACGGAGCGTGACGGTTTGGGTATCAGTGTGACCGATCTGATGACGCTGTTCAATTGTCCGCGCAAATATCTTTACAAACGGTGGATTAACGTCCCGACCGAGTTGGAAACCGAGCGGAATACCACGGAGTCGAATGAGGAAGTCTCGCCCGTGCCGTTGTCGTCCACATTGATCGGAAGTGTGGTCCACCGCGTGATCGAGTGCTGTCCCGACGATGTTGTCCGGGCGGAAGAGTTGATGGAGGTATATCGGTCCGCGGTGGCCGAGTACAATGGGTATCGGGCAGACATCCCCGCATTGTGGGACGAAGTTCGCCCGTTGTTGCAAACTTACTTGGACAGCCGTTTTCATCTTCGACCCAAGCGGAAGGATTGGAAGGAAGTACCTTTTGTCCAGCGTGTCGCCGGATTGGAAGTGGAAGGGATTATCGACCGTCTGATCCAGCACGAAAACGGCGAATGGGAATTGGTTGATTACAAAACCAACCGAGCGACCGATTATGGTTGGGATGTGCTGGCCCGGGAGTACGAGCCGCAATTGCGTCTCTACGCGTGGGCTACCCATCGTCAGTGGGGCGTGTTGCCTCGGCAGGTGGTACTGGTGTTTCTTCGTGCCAACCGTGAAGTTACCGTGGAGGTCACGCCCGAATTGATCCGGAAAACGGAGGAAGAATTGCACACGGTAGCCGAATGGTTGATGGACGAAGAAAACCCGAACCGGTTTGAACCCCGTCCAGGCGCACGTTGCGCCGCCTGCGATTTTCGGGAGATCTGCCCGGCAGCCGAAACAAGAGATTCCATCCGTTTCATGGAAGCATGAACGGGAAAAACCAAAATGATCAAAATCTCGTTATGGATGAAAGAGAATGTGAACAAGGGTGTTGCGGCCGTCCGACAAAAGGAATTTGCCGGGCCTTGAACCGCAACACCCTGGGAGTGGAGGAGAGGAGATGAAAACTCAAAAGATCACACTTGTAAGAAGCTGGTTGTCCCGTCAGTGGGTCAAACCATGGGTTCGGTGGCTGACATGGGGATTGGCCGGTTTCGTTATCGTCTTTTTGATCGGTATCAATATCGCGATCGCGATGACTGATGTCGACTCCTTGGCCAAACCGGTGGATCAGCCGACCATCATCTATGACCGTTATGGGCGGGTGGCCAGCAAGATTATGCTGTCCAACCGGGAAGGGGTGAAATTCCGGCAAATTCCCCCTCACTTGATCCATGCGGTCATTTCCACTGAGGATCGTCGGTTCTATGAACACGGGGGCGTTGACTACATTGGCACCCTGCGGGCGTTGTGGGTCAACTTGCTGTCCGGCGAAACGGTTCAAGGCGGCAGTACTTTGACCCAGCAACTGGCCAAGAATGAATTTTTGACACAGGATCGCACGTTTGAGAGGAAATTGAAAGAGTTTTTATATGCCAAGAAAATCGAACGCACTTATTCCAAAGATCAAATCCTTGAGATGTATCTGAATCGCATCTATTTCGGTGAAGGAGCATGGGGAATCAAACAGGCTGCTCGCACCTATTTTGGCAAGGACGTCAGCCAGCTGACCCTGGGGGAATCGGCCATGCTGGCGGGGATGATCAAAGCGCCTTCCGCTCTGTCTCCTTACAAGCATTTCAATCAGGCGATGGAGCGGCGGAATGTCGTTTTGCGACTGATGAAAGACCAGGGCTATATCACTGAACAGCAGATGAAACAGGCGGAAAACCAAGACATCGTGCTGGAGCGGAAAAAGCGGGATCCCTACAAAGGAAAGTACCCGTGGTACGTAGATGCCATCATCCAGGAAGCCATCAGCAAATACGGGCTGACAGCTAATGAGGTGCTGCACGGAGGATTGCGCATTTACACGGAACTGGACCCTCGTATGCAACGAGCGGCGGAAACCGTGTACAACGACGACAGTCTGTTCCCGCAAAGCAGGGAGGACCAGCTAATCCAGAGCGGCGCCGTCATGTTGGACCCGACCACAGGGGGCATCCGGGCATTGGTGGGTGGCCGCGGAGAACACGTTTTCCGCGGATTCAACCATGCAACCCAATTGAAACGTCAGCCGGGCTCGGCACTCAAACCGTTGGCGGTGTACACCCCGGCGCTGGAACAGGGTTGGCAGATCGGATCGGTTCTCAAAGACGAACCCATGGATTTCGGCGGATACCGCCCGCAAAACCACGATGGACACTATCTCGGTCGTTTGACGATGTATGAGGCCGTCATCCACTCCTCCAATGTTCCGGCGGTCTGGCTGCTTCAGCAAATGGGGATCGACAAGGGCATCAATGCGCTGGAACGGTTTGAAATCCCGCTTACCGAGGAGGATCGTCAGTTGGGTCTGGCGTTGGGCGGTTTGAGGGAAGGGACTTCGCCGCTCAGCATGGCGCAGGCCTACTCCGTTTTCCCCAACAACGGTCTGATGGTGGAAGCCCATACCATCCGCAAAATCGAGACGGCGGATGGAGAAACATTGGGACGCTGGTATAAAAAAGTGACACGGGTGACGAGCAAAAAAGTGGCGCAGTCCATCACTTACATGTTACGCGGCGTCGTATTGGAAGGAACCGGAAAGCAAGCGCGAATTCCAGGAAGGGAAGTGGCCGGAAAAACCGGCACCACGCAAATGCCGGGTATGAACGAGGGGAACAAGGACAACTGGTTCGTTGGCTACACGCCGCAATTGGTGGGAGCGGTATGGCTCGGCTACGACAAAACGGACGCGCATCATTTTCTCCGAACTGCCGCAGGGGACAGTGCGGCAATCATTTTCCGGGAAATGATGTCCCGTGCACTGCAAGACCAACCCGCCAAGGCGTTCCGTCTGGACACCATTCACCTAAGCAAACCGCCCAAGATCGATCGCAGCCCCAAGCCCAAACCACAAACACCGGAGGAGAAGGCAGCCAAAAAGATCAAGGAAGGCCTGAAAGATTTGTGGAAGAGTGAAGAAAAGCGGCTGAAGGAGCGACTGAGAAAGAAAAAAGAAGAATGGGAGAAACGACTCAAAGAGTGGCGGTTGCATTGATCCCGTAGAAGCCGTCTCTCGCCGGGAGACGGCTTCACCCAGGTCGGGATCATCTCCGACCCCTGTGCTGTGAAAAAATCTTGGCATTGTGTTAAAACAAAGACATGCTATGATATACTATTAGGCATGAGAACGGCAAAAAGGAGAGAGCCATGATGGAATGGCTGCATGATTTTTTTCAAGCACTGATTGCGGGTTTTGGACGCATTATTCTCACCGCGATGATTTTGTGGATGGTCTCCCTGATCGTGCTGTTGTTTCGGGAGCTGTTCCAACCTGGAGATATTCATTTTCGCAGTTATTTATACCGTGTGTGGAAATGGCTGTTATGGAGCTTTGAAATCGCTTCGTACGGTGGCGTCATTGTGGCACCGATTATCATGTACCGAACAGAGGAATACCTCAAATACGGCATGGTGCTGTTTGCAGCAATCGTTTTTTCCGCCGTACTCATTCATCTAAGAAGAAATACGAAATTGTTCACGTGGCGTGAGGCGGAACATTCCAAAGAAAAGACGGATAAATGACCGATCTGATGGAATTGAAGTGCCAGAAGTCGTCGTCTCTCATCTTTTCAAGGCATTGTCGGAAAGATGGGAGACGACCCGGCACGATTGACAATCGCTGCCACAATATTTCCAACAGTCTTCCCCTGATTTTTCCTCCATTTTACAGGCATAAGCAGATGAAGCGCCTCACCCTTTGAGGGTTAGCCACCATCCCTGCGGTGCCGGGCTTATGTCAATCCTCTGAGAATCTCTCACCGCCTCTTTACTTTCCATCTGCCTTAATAGATAATTAAAGGAAAAACTTTGGATATTGAACGGGTGAAGCTGGCAATGCCGATAGAGCAGCTCTTGGAGAAAGCGGCACGATATCTCAGTGAAGAAGATCTGAAAAAGGTGAAGAAAGCATATGAATTTGCGAAACAAGCGCATGAAGGCCAGTTTCGCAAATCAGGTGAGCCGTATATCCACCATCCGGTAGCTGTGGCTGAAATCCTGGTCGATTTGCAGATGGATGCGATCACACTGATGGCTGCCATGTTGCACGATGTGGTGGAAGATACCGGTGTGACGCTGGATACGTTGAAAGAAGAGTTCGGGGAAACGGTGACACAGTTGGTGGACGGCGTCACGAAACTGAAAATCCGGATGAATTATAAATCGACCGAAGAACACCAGGCGGAAAACCACCGCAAGATGTTCGTGGCGATGGCGCAGGACTTCCGGGTGATCCTGATCAAGCTGGCTGACCGATTGCACAATATGCGCACGCTGAAGCACCTGCCCGAGGAAAAGCAACGGCGCATCGCCAACGAGACTTTGGAAATTTTCGCCCCGTTGGCTCATCGTCTGGGTATTTCCCGGATCAAGTGGGAGTTGGAGGATACCGCGCTACGCTATCTCAATCCCCAACAGTATTACCGGATCGTGAATCTGATGCGCAAAAAACGGGCAGAGCGTGAGCAATATATCGAACAAGTGGTCAAAACGATCCGGGAACGGTTGGAACAAACGGGAATTGAAGCGGATATTTCCGGTCGTCCCAAGCACATTTACAGTATCTACAAAAAAATGGTGACCCAGCACAAGCAGTTTAACGAGATATACGATTTGCTGGCGGTTCGTGTCATCGTTGACACCATCCGCGATTGCTATGCGGTGTTGGGGATCATTCACACAATATGGAAACCGATGCCCGGCCGGTTTAAAGACTATATTGCCATGCCCAAACCCAACATGTACCAGTCGCTGCATACCACCGTAATCGGCCCGAAAGGAGAACCGATCGAAGTTCAGATCCGGACCAAGGAGATGCACCAAACGGCCGAATATGGGATCGCGGCTCACTGGGCATACAAAGAAGGGCAAAGTTACCAACCAGGTTCCTTTGAGGATAAATTGAAGTGGTTCCGTGAAATCATGGAATTGCAGCAAGAGGCCAAGGATGCCAAGGAGTTCATGGAAAACCTGAAAATGGATCTGTTTTCCGACTCCGTGTTCGTGTTTACGCCCAAAGGGGATGTCATCGAACTGCCGGCCGGATCGGTCCCGTTGGATTTTGCCTACCGCATCCACACCGAAGTGGGCAATAAGTGTATCGGCGCCAAGGTAAACGGAAAGATTGTACCGCTTGATCACAAATTGAAAACAGGCGATATAGTGGAAATTCTCACCTCGAAGCACAGTTACGGTCCCAGCCAAGACTGGTTGAAGATCGTCAAGTCGTCCCATGCCCGCAACAAGATCCGCAGTTGGTTCAAAAAGCAGCGCAGAGAGGAAAGTGTCGCCAAAGGGCAGGAGATGATCGAGGCCCTTCTGAGAAAACACGATTTCAACCCGAGCGAGGTGCTGACGGCCGAAAGGTTGAAAGAAACGGCTGCCAAGTTCAACTTTCAAGATGAGGAAGATATGTATGCCGCTGTCGGTTATGGCGGCATCTCCACGGCACAGGTTGTCAACAAGCTGACGGAAGGCTTGAAGCAGGAAGAAGATGCGGCACCCGTCGTTCTTCCCGAAGTGAAAAACATGCCAACCCAGCGCCGAAAAATGGCGCAGGGCGTTCGAGTCAAGGGCGTGGACAACCTGTTGGTGCGCCTGTCCCGCTGTTGCAACCCCGTACCGGGCGACGAGATCATCGGGTTTGTCACCCGGGGACGCGGTGTGTCCGTTCATCGCAAGGACTGCCCCAACATCCAATCAGTCGAACCGGAACGCATGATCGGGGTGGAATGGGAAGGCGAAGGTGAGCAATCCTATCATGTGGATATCGAGATTTCCGGTTTGGATCGACGGGGATTGCTCCACGAAGTGTTGCAAGCCGTATCCGAAACCAAAACGCATTTGACCGCCGTCAGCGGCAAGGCTGATCGCCACGGAATGGCCAAGATTCACATGACTTTGCTGATCCGAAACATTCATCATTTGCAGTCAGTGGTGGAAAGGGTCAAACGCATCCGGGATATCTACAGTGTGCGACGCATCATGCAGTAGGTAGAACAGGAGGGCGCTTGTGAGGATCGTATTGCAACGGGCGAAGGAAGCCCGGGTCAAAGTGGAGGGCAATATTGTCGGCGAAATCGACCATGGCTTGGTTCTGCTGGTTGGGTTTACTGACAGCGACGATGAAGATGACCTGAGATATTTGGCGGAAAAGGTGGTACACCTGCGGATTTTCGAAGATGAAGAAGGTAAGATGAATCGCTCCCTGGTGGATGTGAAAGGGAGCATTTTATCGGTTTCGCAGTTTACGCTGTATGGTGATTGCCGAAAAGGGCGTCGGCCCAATTTTATGGCTGCGGCCAGACCGGAAAAGGCAGTCGTCCTTTATGACCGGTTCAACCAACTGCTCAGAGAACACGGCGTACGGGTGGAAACGGGCGTGTTCGGCGCCATGATGCAAGTGGAGCTGATCAATGACGGACCGGTTACCATTCTGTTGGAAAGCAAGCCAAAGTAAACCCCGGTCACACTGTGATATAATAATCTGGGCAGTCACAGAACGTGTGGGATACGTGAGGAGGAGCAATCGAGATGACCACATCCAACCCAATCGAAAAGATGGCCATCAACGCCATTCGCGTGCTGTCGATCGACATGGTGGAAAAGGCCAACTCGGGCCATCCCGGCATGCCGATGGGAGCGGCGCCGATGGCTTATGTACTGTGGACCAAATTCATGCGTCACAATCCGGACAATCCCAAATGGTTCAACCGCGACCGCTTCGTTTTGTCCGCGGGACACGGTTCCGCCATGCTGTACAGCTTATTGCATCTGACCGGTTATGATCTGCCCATGGAAGAGTTGAAGCAGTTCCGACAATGGGGCAGTCGGACACCGGGTCACCCGGAATACGGTCACACTCCGGGTGTGGAAGCGACAACCGGCCCGCTCGGTCAAGGGATTTCGATGGCTGTGGGGATGGCGATGGCGGAGCGCCATTTGGCGGCCAAATTCAACCGGGAGAACTTCCCGGTCGTGGATCACTATACCTACGTCATCGCCAGCGACGGCGACCTGATGGAAGGTGTGGCCGCAGAAGCCGCTTCGTTGGCAGGTCATTTGAAACTAGGCAAATTGATCGTTCTGTACGATTCCAATGACATTTCACTGGACGGCGAACTGGCGCTAGCGTTCAGCGAAGATGTGAAAAAACGCTTCGAGTCCTATGGTTGGCATGTGCTCAAAGTGGAAGATGAGGATGATTTGGATGCGTTGAGTGCGGCTATTCGCGAAGCGCAAGCCGTTACCGATCGCCCATCCTTGATCGAGGTGAAAACCACCATCGGGTATGGCAGCCCCAACAAAGCGGGTACGCACAAAGTGCACGGGGCGCCGCTCGGAGCAGAAGAAGCAGTGTTGGTGCGGAAGGAATACGGCTGGCCTTACGACGAGCCGTTCTTTATTCCTGAGGAAGTGCGCCAACACTTCGCCGAATGGAAAGAAAAAGCTAAACAGGCGGAAGCAGAGTGGAACCGTCTCATGAAAGCGTACCGCGAGGCGTATCCGGAGCTGGCCGCAGAGCTGGATCTGGCCATTGCCGGTCGACTGCCGGAAGGATGGGATTGCGACCTGCCAGTCTACCCAGCGGATGACAAAGGGATGGCCACCCGCAAAGCGTCCGGTGAAGCGATCAACGCCATTGCCAAAAATGTGCCGACCCTGTTTGGCGGCTCGGCTGACCTGGCTTCGTCCAACAATACGACGATGAAAGAGGAAGGGATTTTCGGCGCCGAAGACTATACAGGGCGCAATGTGTGGTTCGGTGTACGTGAGCACGGTATGGGTGCGGCGCTCAACGGGATGGCGCTACACGGCGGTGTCCGTCCGTACGGTGCCACATTCCTGGTGTTCTCCGACTATCTGCGTCCGTCCATCCGATTGGCGGCCCTGATGCAGCTGCCAGTGACCTATGTCTTTACCCACGACAGCATCGCAGTCGGGGAAGACGGGCCCACACACGAACCGATCGAACAAATCCCGTCTCTTCGCCTCATTCCGGGCTTGAAAGTCATCCGCCCGGCGGATGCCAATGAAACAATGGCAGCCTGGCGTCTGGCTATGGAAGAGCAGGACGGTCCAACGGCGTTGATCCTGACGCGGCAAAACTTGCCGGTGTTGGAAGGAACGGCCGAATTGGCCAAAGACGGCGTGCGGCGTGGTGCCTACGTAATGTCCGAAGCGACGAACGGTCGTCCGCAAGCGATCCTGATCGCGACTGGTTCCGAAGTCAGCTTGGCGGTGCAGGCGCAGAAACAATTGGCCGAAAAAGGGATTCACGTACGTGTGGTCAGCATGCCTTGCCGGGAGCGGTTTGATCAACAATCCGAAGAATATCGTCAATCCGTTCTGCCTAAAGAAGTCTCTGTGCGCGTCGCCATCGAAGCAGCACATCCGATGGGATGGGATCGTTACGTCGGCGAACGGGGAGCCGTGATCGGGGTGGATCGTTTCGGTGCATCCGCGCCGGGTTCCCTTGTCATGAAAGAATACGGCTTCACCGTCGATCGTGTGGTCGCACAGGTAGAGCAACTGTTGGGTTGAGAAAAAACCGGTTGTCTTCTGGACAACCGGCTTTTTTGTTTCCCTCACGCTAGACCAATATCCGTTTGGACGACCGTCGATCTTTTTTGGCAAACAGGGAACATTAAAGGCGATCACTCAGGGAGGAGGGATCCCTTTGCGCAGGTCGCCCAAAGAGAGAGCGGTAATCCGACAAGGATGTCAACATCTTTCCGCCGATCCGCACAACCGTTCACATCCACCCGTGGAAGAAAACGAGGTTGACCGCCGCACTTTTTTCCTTTCGTTTCCGTCCGTTTTGTCGAAGCCACCACGAAGCCGTTGACCCGGATACATTGATTTCTTCCGTTGTCTCAGCTAGACTGAGAAAAGATGATGATAAAGGAGGAAACGTGCACGATACCGGGTACGGGAGCGTGTGCGAACGAGATGAAACGGATTCGCATATCTGGGGTGGATGACACCTTTTATCGGGATATTGAACTCATTGCCGGCTTGTTTTTTGGCGAGGCGAAAGTGGTGGCGAACGAGGAACAGCGGCCGGATATCAATCTGGCCATCCGGGTGGAAGATCGCGGCGATACTGTGGCGGCGGCTGTGGAGATGGCGGACCCGGAAGACGGGCAACGATGGTCGGCGTCACATACCAAACAAGTCCCACCGACGCTGATCGGTCGGGAGCGTCGCAAAAAAGTGAAACAGACGATCAATCATGCTTGGTTGCGTGTATTGCAGGAAGCCACAGGTGTGGTGCAGCCTTGGGGGATTTTGACCGGCGTGCGCCCAACCAAACTGTTCCACATGCTATTGTTGCGCGGTCATGGGAAGGAAGAAATCCGTCGTCTCTTGCAAACGGAGTATCTGATCCAGCCTGAGAAAATCGCCTTGCTGGAGGAGATCGTCGACCGACAACTGGCGGTTTTGCCGGATTTGTATGAGCTGGATCGAGAGGTTAGTCTCTATATCGGCATCCCGTTTTGTCCTACCAAGTGTGCGTATTGCACCTTTCCCGCTTATGCGATCCAGGGACGAAACGGTTCGGTCACCGCGTTTTTGGAAGGCCTTCACGAAGAAATTGCGGCGGTGGGCGACTGGTTGAACGAGCAGGGATTGCCGATTACGACCGTGTATTTTGGCGGGGGTACGCCCACTTCCATTTCCGCGGAGCAATTGGATTCGTTGTTTTCTCAGATGAAGCGGTCGTTCCGTGCGTTTGACGGTGTACGGGAGTGGACGGTAGAAGCCGGCCGCCCGGACACGATTGATGAAGAAAAACTGCAAGTGCTGAAGAAATGGCAAGTCGACCGGATCAGTATCAACCCACAAAGTTTCAGAAACGAAACACTGAAGGCGATCGGCCGTCACCATACGGTGGAAGAGACACTGACCAAATTCGCACTGGCCCGTGAGATGGGCATGAACAACATTAATATGGATCTGATTATCGGCTTGCCAGGTGAAGGTTTGGAGACGTTCCGGGAAAACCTGCGCATCGTGGAACAGTTGCGACCCGAATCGCTCACCGTACACACATTGTCATTTAAACGCGGTTCCACCATGACCCAGAACAAACGGAAATATCGGGTGGCAGAACGGGACGAAGTAGCCGATATGGTTAACCTGGCCCGGGAGTGGACCAAGCAAGAGGGGTACGTTCCGTATTATCTGTACCGGCAGAAAAACATCTTGGGCAACCAGGAAAATGTCGGTTACGCGTTGCCCGGCCACGAAAGTCTGTACAACATTATCATCATGGAAGAGCGGCACACTATCATCGGATTGGGATGCGGGGCAGTAAGCAAAATCATCCCGCCGGGAACGTCCAAGGTGAGCCGCTGGTCCAACCCGAAAGAACCGCAAGCCTATATCGACACGTACCGGACGATGATCCCGGAAAAATTGCGCGCCCTCTCTGAGGCCTACGGGGAACGATTGGCTGTTCGGAGTTAAACCAAAGTCTCACCGCCTCTTGACGCGGTGAGACTTTTTCGTTGGCAGGATGATTTCCAATCGTTATATTTGGTATGTAAGAGGAATGAAAGGGGATTTCGCAATTTTTCCACAGAAGGTGGCATCGGAAAGATCGATGGTATGCAAACCCAGCGGAAAAACCGCTGGGTTTGTCAATAGCCATCGCTTCCAGGAAGCGGCTATTTTCTGTTAAAATGGATAGAAAATAAAAATGATTCATGAAAAGGGGGAGTGGCCATGTCGACCACCCTTTCCGGTCGCTTTTCCCAAGATGTTGAGCGGTTGCGGGACGAAGTGATCACTTGGCGTCGACATTTACATCAAAATCCGGAGTTGTCCTTTCAAGAAAAGAAGACATCCCAGTTTGTATATGAGACGTTGCAAACTTTTCCCGGCTTGGTCGTCACCCGGCCGACACCGACGAGCGTGATGGCCCGGCTGATCGGAAAACAGCCTGGCAAAACCGTCGCCCTGCGTGCGGATATGGACGCGTTGCCCATTCAGGAGGAAAGCGGTGTGCCGTTCTCTTCCCGCAACCCGGGGGTGATGCACGCGTGCGGGCATGACGGGCATACGGCCATGTTGCTGGGTGTGGCCAAAATCTTTTCGAAGATGACTGAACTCATCACCGGGGAGCTGCGGTTTTTGTTCCAACACGCCGAAGAGAAATTTCCCGGCGGTGCCCGCGATTTGGTGCGTGCAGGGGTGATGGAAGGTGTGGATGCCGTTGTTGGCGCCCATTTGTGGACACCGTTGGCGGTGGGGAAAGTGGGCGTGGCGTATGGTCCGATGATGGCGGCTCCGGATTTGTTCCGCCTCACGATTCAAGGAAAAGGAGGACATGCTGCCTCTCCGCATCAAACGGTCGATGCCATCGCTGTTGGCGCCCAGGTGGTGACCAATCTGCAACACTTGGTATCCCGGAGGACTGATCCGCTGGATTCGTTGGTGGTGTCCATCACCGAATTTCATGCGGGAACGGAGCACAACATCATACCAGACAAAGCGGAGATTGTCGGTTCGGTTCGCACTTTCGACCCTTCACTCCGTGAGATGGCGCCCGAGTGGATCGAACAAGTTATCCGTGGTGTCACGTCTGCGCACGGTGCCCAATACGAACTGCGATTTGAACGAGGGTATCATCCGGTGATCAACGATGAATCGGTAACGCGTACGGTGGAAGAAGCAGTCGTCGAAGCGTTGGGGGAAGAAGTAATCGAACGGGTGAAGCCGTCGATGGGCGGTGAAGATTTTTCCGCTTATCAACAAGTGACACCGGGAACGTTTCTCTTCATTGGTGCCGGAAACCCGGACAAGGGAGCCGTATACCCGCACCACCACCCGCGATTCACCATCGATGAAGATGCAATGGCGATCGGAATGACCGTACTGGTACACGGCGCATGGAAGCTGTTGCACGGTTAACGGGATCGATTTCACCATTATCTTTAGAGCGGTCTGGTCACTGATTACTCCAAGTGAGCGGGGTAGCCTTTTTCCGGCGAGCAACCTTTGCACCAGGCAAAACGGGGCGAGCGGAAAAAGGCGCGCCCGGTTCAAAAGGAACAAATCGGAACTCGCTCCAACTTGGAACACGAACAAACACTCTGTAACACCAATCCCTTGTTACAAGCGTTCATTTTCTGCATTGCGATGTTCTCTTTGTCTGGAAGGAGAGTTCGCCGCCTGTTTGCCGTAAACGACCAGCAAGACGACCGCCAGCGCTGCGACGGCGGTTTGCCATGTGATCATTTCCCCCAACATCACCGCCGAAAACAAGATCGTGAAAAACGGTTGCAGGTATTGCAGCTGACTTACACGGGCGATGCCGCCTTGGGCCAGTCCGGTATACCAGAAGAAAAAGCCGAGAAATTGGCTCACTATTGCCAAATATAAGAATGCTCCCCATATGCGCAGTGATACGTCCATCATCCCAGGGATGATCATCCACACCGTCGGAACGATGAGCATCGGAAACGAAAGAACCAATGCCCAACTGATCACTTGCCAGCCACCCATCTCACGGGACAGTTTTCCACCCTCCGTATATCCCCAAGCGGCGGACAAGACCGCCCCCAGCAATGCCCAGTCTGCGGTGCGCCATTCGCCCAAACCCGTATCTTGCCATGCAAACCACAACACAATCAGACATCCGCCCGCACTACAGACCCAAAAAAGTCGGGATGGCCGTTCTCCTGCTCGCCATGCGGCCAAACCGGCAGTCGCTAACGGCAGCAAAGCCAAAACGACGGCACCGTGAGAGGAAGGGACACGGGTCATGGCCCATGCACTCAATACAGGAAAGCCGATAATGACACCGAGGGCAACGCCGAAAAGTGGTTGCCATTGACTGCGTTTCGGAAGAGGGGCTCGTTTGACCCACAATAGGATGCCTGCCAAAAGCGCTGCGATCACTGCCCTGCCCAGTCCGACGAAAACAGGGGGCCAATGGGCGACGACCATGCGGGTGAAAGGCAACGTAAGACTGAAACTGACCACACCGATACCACCGTAAAACATCCCTTTGGTAACCGGACGGTTCATTTGTTTTCCCCCATCTTGTATTGATTTGTTTGCTATAGTGTATAATAGTTTATCATGGGGAACAATCCCCCCATGCAAGGATTTGAAGGGAATGAGATTCGTGTCGCTAGGAGACAACATCCGTCATCACCGCATGCAAAAAGGTCTATCCCTGCATGAGCTGTCACGACGGTCCGGAGTCAGTCCATCCATGCTGTCCCAAATCGAGCGCGGGGTGAAAAATCCCACCGTACAGGTGGCATGTCGAATCGCGGAAGCGTTGAGCGTCACGTTGTCGCAACTGTTGGGGGAGGAGCCCCGGCGGCAGACGATCCTGATCCCGAAGCACCGACGTCCCGTATACCGGGAGGAAGAGACGGGGGTCGAACGGCATGTGTTGTCACCTGCATTTCCGTCAAAAGGGGTAGAGTTGGTGATGAATGTGCTCCCGGAAGGAACGGATACCGGTGTGTTTCCGCCCCACCAACCCGGCGTAACGGAAGTGGTATATGTGGAAGAGGGAGAATTGGAAGTGACGTTGGATTCTTCAACCTATCGGCTTGCCGAAGGAGACTCCCTGTACTTCGAGGCGGATGTGTCGCACCGGTTTCAAAACGTGGGGAAAGGACGTTGTCGATACTTTCTCGTGATAGATTCACATACTCGCGACTGATCTCTTGACAAGCCGTTTCCCTTCCATTAAAATTTATTGCTAATCGAGCGAATGAAATGGACGGATATATCCGACGAAAACCCGACACGGTCAACATCGATGAAGGGACAAGTACCCGTCAAACGGGCAGTCAGAGAGAGGACGCCTTGGCTGGAAGCGTCCTTCTGTCACGTGGCGGGGAATGACACCCGGAGGTTTCGGGGCGAACTCCCGTTGGGGGACAGTAGACCCGAACGTTTGCCGAACGTTATATCGGCCTCGAGTGGGAGACGCACCGTTGATGACGGGTGTCTTCAAACAGGGTGGCACCGCGGGTGATGGTGGAAAACCAATCTCTCGTCCCTGACAGTATCGTCAGTGGCGGGAGATTTTTTATTGGGATCGAGAAAAAGGAGGCAGTACCGATGAACGTACGCATTCCTCGCGGCACGGCAGACATCATGCCGGGAGAAGTGGAGAAATGGCAATACGTCGAAGAAAAAGCGCGCGATGTGTGCAGGCGTTATCATTTTTCCGAAATTCGAACGCCGATCTTTGAACACACCGAGTTGTTCCAACGCGGAGTGGGAGAGACGACCGATATTGTCGAGAAGGAGATGTACACATTCGAAGACCGGGGTGGACGTAGTCTCACTCTGCGCCCGGAAGGGACAGCGGCCGTGGTGCGGGCGTTCGTGGAACACAAGGTATATGGTCAGCCTCAGCCGACCAAGTGGTTTTACATCGGACCGATGTTCCGGTACGAGCGGCCGCAGGCGGGGCGGATGCGCCAGTTTCACCAGTTCGGTCTCGAGGTTTTCGGTTCGCATGATCCCGGAACGGATGCCGAGGTGATCGCGCTCGGTGCCCATTTTTTTGAGGCCGTGGGCCTGAAGGGCGTCACCGTTCACCTGAACAGCGTCGGTTGTCCGAAATGCCGACCGGTGCACCGGGAGAAATTGGTGGCTTATCTCACACCCCACAAAGACCGGCTGTGCCGGGATTGCCAGTCGCGATTGGAGCGGAACCCGCTGCGCATCTTGGACTGCAAAAACGAGACCTGTCGGCAGATCACCGAAGGCGCTCCAGCCGTGTTGGACGTGTTGTGCGACGAGTGTGCGCCGCATTTTGAAGCGGTGAAACGGCACCTGGATCTGCTGGGCGTCGATTACACCGTCAATCCTCGGCTGGTGCGCGGATTGGATTATTACACCCGGACGGCGTTTGAATATATGCTGGAAGGGCTGGGTGCGCAAGCATCAACAATCGGTGGCGGCGGACGCTACAACGGTATGGTGGAGGAATTCGGTGGTGGTGACGTGCCCGGCATCGGCTTCGCCACCGGACTGGAGCGTGTGCTGTTGGCATTGGAGGAGCAAGGTGTGACACTCCCGCTGGATCGGAGTCTGGATTGTTTCCTGGTCACGCTGGGAGATGAGGCCCAAGAAAAAGCGGTCACACTTCTGCAATCGCTCCGCAAGGCCGGTTGTTCGGCGGACCGGGATTATCTGGGGCGGAAACTCAAAGCGCAGATGAAGGCGGCGGATCGGATGAATGCCCGATTTGTAGCCATTTTGGGAGAAGAGGAACTGAAACAAAACCAGATTGTGGTCAAGGACATGACCACAGGCGAACAGGAAACGGTCAACCTGGATCAATTCGTCGACTACATCCGCCAGGGAAGCAAGCGGTAGGAGGTATTAAGGGATGGAGAGCGTGCATAAAACGCATCATTGCGGTGAGTTGCGAAAAGAACATGTGGGTCAGGAAGTCGTCCTCAACGGTTGGGTTCATAAACAACGCGATTTCGGCGGATTGATCTTCCTCGATCTTCGCGATCGCTCCGGATTGGTACAAGTGGTGTGCAATCCGGAAACATCGCCCGCCGCTGTGGAAATTGCCCAAAAGGTCCGGAGCGAGTACGTATTGGCGGTCAGAGGAAAAGTGATCAACCGCTCGCCGGAGACGGTCAACCCCAAGCTGGAGACGGGGGAAATCGAGGTGCAGGCCGAGGAGATCGAAATTCTCACCCCGGCCAAAACACCGCCGTTTGTCATTCAAGATCAGGTGGACGTGGACGAACCGGTACGGCTCAAATACCGGTATCTCGATCTCCGGCGGCCGGTGATGCAACAGACGCTGATCCTTCGTCACCGTGCGATGCAAGTGGTGCGCCGTTTCTTGGATGAGCGCGGTTTCATCGAAGTGGAAACACCCATGTTGACCAAGAGCACACCGGAAGGCGCACGTGACTATCTGGTTCCTAGTCGGGTACATCCGGGCGAATTCTACGCTTTGCCCCAATCGCCTCAATTGTTCAAACAGCTCTTGATGGTAGCGGGGATGGAGCGGTACTTCCAGATTGCCCGATGTTTCCGGGATGAGGATTTGCGGGCAGACCGGCAACCCGAATTTACCCAGATCGATATCGAAGCGTCGTTCCTGCCGCAGGAAGCCTTCCTGGAGATGATGGAAGAGATGGTGGCGACGCTCTTCCGTGAAACGATCGGGGTGGAGGTGGAGCGTCCCTTCCCGCGGATCACTTATCGGGAGGCGATGGAGAAATACGGTTCGGACAAACCGGACCTGCGTTTTGGCATGGAACTCGTCGACCTGTCCGAGATCGTGAGAAACAGCGGATTTAAGGTGTTTTCCTCCACAGTGGCCGCAGGCGGCCAGGTCAAAGCGATCAATGTCAAAGGATGTGCGGGCTGGAGCCGAAAAGAGATCGACAGCTGGGGAGAAACGGCACAACAGCTGGGAGCCAAAGGTCTCGCCTGGCTGGCAGTAAAAGAGGAGGGGCGCAAAGGTCCTGTCGCCAAATTCCTGAGCGAGGAAGAATGGGATCGTATTCGCGAGGCGACCGAAGCAGAAACGGGCGACTTGCTTCTGTTCGTGGCCGACCGGCCCCAAGTGGTGGCCCATGTATTGGGCGAACTGCGGCTGAAGCTGGGTAAACATCTGAACTTGATCGACCCGAACGCATACCGGTTCGCTTGGATCACTGAATTTCCGCTGCTGGAATATGACGAGGAAACGAAACGGTACTACGCGATGCACCATCCATTCACCATGCCGGTGGAAGAGGATATTCCGTTGTTGAAAACCGACCCAGGCCGCGTTCGGGCGCAAGCGTACGACATGGTGCTCAACGGATATGAGATCGGCGGGGGCAGCCAACGGATCCACCGTCGGGAAGTGCAGGAGGCCATGTTTGAAGCGTTGGGTCTGTCAATGGACGAAGCGCGGGAAAAATTCGGTTTCTTGCTGGAAGCCTTTGAATACGGGGCACCGCCGCACGGTGGCATCGCCTTCGGATTCGATCGTTTGGTGATGCTGTTGGCGGGCCGGAGTAACCTGCGGGACTGCATCGCGTTCCCGAAAACGGCCAGCGCCAGCTGCCTGATGACGGAAGCACCGTCGCCGGTTGATGAACGGCAATTGGACGAATTGCACATCACCGTACGAGAAGAAGTGACCCAAAAGGCAGAATAGGGTTTGTCCGGTCATCCCATCTCCATTAGGGCGTGTCTGGTAAATTCGTTTCCTTAGACACGCTCTATTGGGAAGAATGGTGCTTGAATAAGGGGAAACGATGTGGTAACATATAAGCACGATAAGAGCCCTGCGATGTACGTGAACCACCGAAAGTTTTGAGCCAACACCATTACAAAAGGGAGCCCGGCGTCGTCTGGGGGAGCGGAAGCCTCCGGGGAGAGGACCCGTGAACTCAGGCGCAGGGCACCCACCTGCGAGAGAGCAGGTTCAAAACTAAGGGAGCCACGGCATAATGGGGCTCTTTTTTTATTTCATAAGTTTTTTGGTTCCGGGGAAGACTGAACGATGTTATCGCTGCAACGAGGAGGGGGAAGATGAAAATCGGCGTCGACATCGACGGGACCATCAAAGATACACAATCGGCCGCCGTCCAAGTGTACAACGAGGCACTCAACCGCAAAATAAAACGGGAGGACGTCAAGGAGTTTCACTTGGACAAGGCTTACGGTTTGAGCAAAAAAGAAGGCGCCCACCTGTGGCGCAAGCTGGAACACAAAATCTACTCTCTGGCCGTTCCGCTTCCCGATGCGGCTGAAGTTTTGACCCAATTGCAGCAACAGGGTCACGAGATCCACTTCATCACTGCACGTCCAGGGAAGCCGAATATTGTGGATATCACGAAAAAGTGGTTAAAAAAGCATGGTTTCCCCTACAATGGCGAGAATCTGAACATGAGTGCGCAAAACAAGGCGGAAGTGGCCCGGCGTCTTGGCATCGAACTGTTTTTTGAAGACGCGCCGCAACATCTGGACCGTTTGGTGGAGGCGGGAATTCCGACCGTCATCGTCGACGCGGTGTACAATCGGAATTACCCCCATGATTTGCCGCGCATTACCAGTTGGAAGCAGGTATTTGCCTTGGTGGAGCAGATGGAAGCGCGACGCGTCTGAGATGAGAGAAAACCATCTTTCGCCCTCAATTTTCCCGATCCGTCCCTTTCCCCGACTCTCCTTTCATCCAACGAAGAAACTGTTGCAATTTCCCTTCATAACCCATATCGGTCGGGTGATAAAACGTTTTGCCGACATGTTCGTCCGGTAAATATTGTTGCGGGACGTAACCACGCGGATAATTGTGCGGATATTGATAGCCGATGCCCCGATTTTGTCCTTTGGCGCCAGGGAAATGGGCATCCCGCAAATGCGGGGGGACTTCCCCGCGTGATTCCTTTTTCACCGCTTCCATCGCTTCATTGATCCCGCGAACGACGGCATTGCTTTTGGGAGCGGTGGCAATGTAGATGACGGCTTGTGCCAGCGGGATTTGTGCTTCCGGCATGCCAATGAATTCCACCGCATGTGCAGCCGCCGAGGCGATCAATAGCGCTCGCGGATCGGCCATTCCCACGTCTTCCGCTGCATGGATAAACACCCGTCGGGCGATAAACCGGGGATCTTCCCCGGCCTGGATCATTTTGGCCAGATAATACAATGCGGCATCGGGGTCGGAACCGCGCATGCTCTTGATGAAAGCGGAGACGGTGTCATAATGTTGGTCCCCGCTTTTGTCATAGCGGATCACTTTTCGTTGGATGGACTCCTCCGCTACTTCCAATGTGATGCGTCGGACACCGTCTTCATCCGGATCGGTGGTAAGGACAGCCAGTTCGATGGCATTGAGGGCGTTGCGCGCATCACCGCCTGCCATCCGCACAATGTGCTGCAAAGCAGCTTCTTCCACTTCAACGCGGTATGCGCCCAATCCGCGATGTTCATCCGCCAGCGCCCGACGGATCAGGGTCATCAGATCCTCTTCTCCGATTGGATGCAGCTGAAAGAGGCGTGATCGGGACAACAAGGCCGGATTGACTTCGAAAGACGGATTTTCCGTCGTTGCTCCGATCAGGATGATGGTGCCGTCTTCCACCGAAGGTAACAGAGCATCTTGCTGTGACTTGTTGAAGCGGTGGATTTCGTCGATAAACAGCACCGTTTTCTGCCCGTACATACCCAAGCGCTCCTGTGCCTCCTGAATGAGACGACGGATATCCGAAACCCCGGCTGTGACCGCGTTGATCTGTTCAAAATGGGCACTGGTGGTATTGGCGATCACGCGGGCCAATGTGGTTTTTCCCGTTCCGGGCGGACCGTACAGGATGAGCGAGCTAAGCTGATCCGCTTCGATGGCCCGGCGGAGCAGCCTGCCCTTGCCGATGATATGGGATTGGCCCACGATTTCGTCCAATGTGCGCGGCCGCATGCGGGCAGCCAACGGAGCGCGTTTTTCCGATTCCTGTTGTCGTCCGTATTCAAACAGATCCATCGCACTTCTCCTCTTCAATTCTCTGCAACTTCCTGATTACAGGGTACAAGAACAAGCGTTCTAGATCAACTTCGGTTTCATTCACCAGGACGTGAGCTGAAGAAAATCATGGGCATTTTTCTCTAAGCAGATATACACTAGGATCTGATATATCGGACCATAATAAGAATAATCAACGAAGCAGATTGGACGGATTTGGCGAGTTTCGGTACAATTTGGGGAGAGCGAAGATGGGACTGAAACGAGGAAGAGGTGTGAATCGGTGAAAGTGTCCACCAAAGGACGATACGGATTAACCATCATGATGGATTTGGCCCGGCGATACGGAGAAGGACCGACATCACTGAAAAGTGTCGCAGAACGCCATCAGCTGTCAGAACACTATTTGGAACAATTGATTTCTCCCCTGCGTAATGCCGGTTTGGTACGCAGTGTACGTGGAGCGTATGGGGGATACATACTGGCACGGCCTCCGGAGGAGATCACCGCAGGGGATGTGATTCGCGTTTTGGAGGGACCTATCTCTCCGGTGGAGTTTTCCGAAGAGGACGATCCGGCCCGTCGAGACTTGTGGAAACGCATTCGGGATGCGATTGCCGATGTGTTAGACAACACGACGTTGGCCGATTTGATCCATTACACCCCGGATGGACAAAGTGACGCATATATGTTTTATATTTAAAACAGCAGGTGAGGACGATGTCGATTTATTTGGATCATGCGGCTACAACGCCCATCCATCCTAAAGTGAAAGAAGCGATGCTTCCTTTTTTGGAAGACCACTTCGGCAATCCCTCCAGTATCCACGCTTACGGTCGGACCGTACGACAGGCGATTGATCGCGCTCGTGATCAAGTGGCGGCATCGATCCATGCTGATCCCGGTCAACTGATCTTTACCAGCGGGGGAACCGAGGCGGATAATCTGGCGTTGATCGGTGTGGCGATGGCCATGCGGGAGAAAGGGAAAGATCGGGTCATCACCACAACGGTGGAGCATCATGCAGTGTTGGACACGTGCCAGTATTTGGAAAAAATCGGGTTTCAGGTCATCTATGTACCGGTGGATCGATATGGACGCGTACAGACAGAGGAGTTGAAGCGGGCCATCGATGACCGTACCGCCATCATCAGTGTCATGTACGGCAATAATGAAGTGGGCACCCTGCAACCGATCGAGGAGATCGGGCAAATCGCCAAAGAGCGGGGCGTCTGGTTTCACACTGACGCCGTTCAGGCTCTGGGATCGGAACCGCTGGATGTGCGCAAGCTGCCGGTGGATCTGCTCTCGTTGTCCAGTCACAAAATTAACGGGCCCAAAGGTGTAGGTGCGTTGTATATCGGGCGGAAGGTGCCGCTGCAGCCGCAAATGCACGGCGGTATGCAGGAGCGCAGAAGGAGAGCCGGCACGGAAAATGTGATCGGGATCGTCGGCTTCGGGCAAGCAGCCGAACTGGCGATGGCCAACCGGGAGGAACATCGCGACACAGCACAACGCTGCCGGGAAGCGATGTTGGAAACGTGGCGTCAGGAGGGCATCTCTTTTGTCGTCAACGGCCACCCGGAACATTATCTGCCTCATGTGCTCAATGTCAGTTTCCCTGGAGCAGAAACCGAAACCCTGCTGATGAACCTGGACCTGGAAGGGATCGCGTGCTCCAGTGGTTCGGCTTGCACATCGGGAACATTGGAGGTTTCTCACGTGTTGAAAGCGATGGGCTTGCCCGACGAGCTTTTGCGTTCTGCGATCCGGTTCAGTTTCGGTTGGGGCAATACGGTTGAACAGGTGACGGAAGCGGCAAAAACGGTCGCCCGCGTCGTCCGTCGTCTCACCGAGCAGTGAGTCGCTTTTTGCAGGGCACAGTTGGAGCGATTCGGGAAAGCGAGCGGACCGACTCATAGATACAACCTCGACCACTTTGTCAGCAATTTTAGTGTTTCGCCGCAAGGCGAAACACTTCTTTTATCCGAAAAAACAGGGAAGGGAGAACCAGAGATGAAAAAAGATGGGGATGTCATCAACGGAATGGATGATTGGGAATCTACCTTGGACAATATCGATTGGAAAGAAGTCTTGCAGGAAATCGACAGTGCCTTGTTGGACAATTTGGCGGCGGAGTTGGGATTTCGATCCTATGAATTACTGAAACGGGCTTCGCAGATGTTGACACCCGATTATTACCTGATCCATCTGTCCGATGGCCGATGGGGATTGTGGAGTCCGACGCACTACAAACACCAGGACCCGATCTTCGCTCACAGCCGGGAAGAAATGTTTGCCCTCATCCAAGACGGATTTCAATTGCCCAACGAGGAAGCGGTGCAATATGTGCAGGAGACGCTGGATTCCGTCCGACAGACGCAACGTTGCATCCAATGTGGTTTTGAATTCGACCCGGGGGATCCGCTGCGGGAGGAATGGGGAATGGAAAGCGGAGTGAAAGCACCCGAGCAGTTTTGTTCCCCCGAATGCGCGATGGAAAGCGTAGTGAAACAGTTAAAGAAGGACCATGGATGGGAATAACGCTGGATTTTGCGAATTTGTGATGAAAAGTTTGCTTTTTCTCTGGCTTTTGGCATTCTTTACCCACTATACTGGTATCAGAATGGTTGTTCGGTAAGAGGTGCGAAAAAGCATGCAACAGTCCGGGCTCGACCTTTGGGGAGAACAGTATCTCAAAGGTGCCGTCATCCAGGAGATCTACCACAATGAAGAAAACGGCTTCGGGGTGTACCTGTTGAAAATCCTTGAAGCTTCGGAGCTGACGGACCAATCGGAAACCGTCGTGGTGGGCCATCTATTTCGCCCGCATCCGGATGAAGTGTTGACCTGTTACGGACAATGGGTGCAACACCCCAAATATGGGCGGCAGTTTCAGGTTCAACGGGTGAAAAAGGAATGGCCCCAATCCGAAGAAGCCGTCGTCAAATATCTGTCCAGCGGACTTTTTCCCGGTGTCGGCAGAAAAACGGCGGAAAAAATCGTCCAACATCTCGGGCCGGCGGCACTGGAGAAGATCAGCTCCAACCCGGATATTTTGGCGGATATCCCGGGGGTGACTCCGGCACGGGCCCGGACCATCGCCGACAACATCCGGGAGAACCAGGCCTTGGAACAGGCGATGGTGTATTTGTACGAGTTCGGGATCGGGCCCGCTTTGGCCTTGAAAATCGTACAGACATACAAAGAAGAGACAATGGCTGTCCTGCGTGAAAATCCGTACCGACTGATCGAAGATGTCGAAGGGGTCGGTTTTCGTCGTGCGGATGAAATCGCCCGTCAAGCAGGAGTGGCACAGGATTCCCCAGCCCGATTTCAGGCGGCGGTATTGTACGCCGTCAAAGAAGCTGCATACACTTACGGGCATGTCTATGTGACCCCGGAACAGCTGTTGGCGGAAGTGAAAGAGCTGCTCGGAGAAGACGCCTCTCTGTTTGATGATCGTGCCCGTCAGTTGCTGGATCAAATGGTGGAAGAAGAACGGTTGGTGGAAGCGGAAGGACATTTCTATCTGCCGTCTCTGTATTATGCGGAGCACGGCTTCGCTTTGCGTGTAAGGCTGTTGATGGAACAGGAAGTACCTACTTTCCCGGTACAGGAAATCTATCGGGCGATCGGTGAGTTGGAAGAGGAGTTGGGGGTGGCGTATGCCGACCGGCAACGGGACGCGATGATGAAAGCAGTTTCTTCCCCTTTGATGATTTTGACAGGGGGACCCGGCACCGGCAAGACCACTGTCATACGCGGGATTTGTCATCTGTTTGCCCGTTTGCACGAGTGCTCGCTTGATCCAGTCGTTTACGAAGGGACCGACCGGCCTTACCCGATCCGACTGGTTGCACCCACGGGCAGAGCAGCGAAGCGAATGTCGGAAGCAACAGGCCTGCCGGCGATGACGATCCACCGACTGCTGGGATGGAGAGGAGACTTTTTTGAGCGAAATGCGGACAATCCCATCGAGGGATCGTTGCTGATCGTCGACGAGGTGTCGATGATGGATATCTGGTTGGCCAATCAATTGTTCCGGGCGATTCCCAAAGGCATGCAAGTGGTGTTGGTAGGGGATCAGGATCAACTCCCCTCTGTCGGTCCCGGCCAGGTACTTCAACATCTGTTGCAGGTAGAGGACATTCCGCGCGTGGAGCTGACGGAGATCTTCCGGCAGGAAGAAGGTTCTTCCATCATTACGTTAGCACACGCCTTGAAAAAGGGGGAAGTCCCGGCCGATCTGGTCCGCCCCATGCCGGATCGACGTTTTTTTCCCTGTACCCAGGAACAAGTCGTCGATGTGGTGCTCCAAACGTACCAACAAGCCATTAAAAAGGGCTATACGCTGTTTGACGTGCAGGTATTGGCCCCGATGTACAAAGGTCCCGCCGGCGTCAATCGCATCAACAGGGCGATTCAGGAAGCGGTCAATCCCAAACGGGATGGCGTCCGGGAAATCACCTGGGGTGAAACCGTTTTCCGTATTGGGGACAAAGTACTCCAGCTTGTCAACCACCCGGAACATCCCATTTACAACGGGGATATGGGTATCATCATCGCGATCGAGGAAACGGCGGCGACTGACGAACCGGTCTGTTGGGTGCGGTTTGATCGAATGGAAGTGCCATACAAACGCAACCAACTGAATCAGCTTTCATTGGCCTACGCTTGTTCCGTCCACAAAGCACAAGGATCGGAGTTTCCCATCGTCATTTTCCCCGTGGTCCACGCCTACAGAAGAATGCTGAGGCGCAACCTGATCTACACGGCGGTAACACGCAGCAAATCGTATCTGATCTTGTGCGGAGAACGGGAAGCCATTCGCATGGGTGCCCAGCAAACTCGGGGGGATGAGCGCAACAGCGCTCTGGTCCAATTGTTGCGACGTTGGCATCAACCCCCAGCGTAGGTCCCGGATGGCAAATGCATACTAAGGAAAGCGAAAGGAGGAACTCCTTTTGCGAAAATCCCAAGATGTCATCGGTTTGCCGGTGTATCATGCGCAAACAGGTCGGCATTTGGGTACCGTCCGGGACCTGCTGTTTGATGAAATGCAACGGTTTTGCGGGCTGTTGCTGGAGGACGGCGGTGTATTCAAACCTGGACGGTATCTCCCTTCCGAACTGATTGGTGCCATCGGTACGGATGCGGTGATGGCGGACAGCGAACCAATCCCCTACTCCTCACCTCAAGCGCTCCAGCGATGGACGGGCATGTTGACGGGACAGCGAAAATTGCGTGGACGACCTGTGATGACGGAACAGGGCCAGGCATTGGGAATGGTGGAGGACGTCTATTTTTTGGAAAATGCGGGAACGCTGGTAGGGTACGAACTGTCCGACGGTTGGTGGTCCGATTGGCGGGAGGGACGGAAAGTCCTTCGCGCCCCGTGCCCTTTGATTTGGGGAGAAGAGATTTTGATCGCCCCCGCCGTCGGTTGGCAAATGGATGAGTGAAAGTAGGGGAGAACATGCTTCGCTGTCCCAGTTGCAATTCCCATGATCTGGGTAAAGTGGGCACCAATCAGTTCTACTGCTGGAACTGTTTTGTCGAACTCACAGTTGCCGGCGGCGAGATTTCCGCAGTCTTCCAAGTGGAAGAAGACGGCAGTCTCAGCTCGCTGAATGACCTGTTCCTGGATGAATCCGATCAAGCCGCCCTTTAGGGGGAAAGGAGGATTGGCTATGATGCGTCGAATCCTTTCCGCTTTGGCGGTCGGCACCGTTCTCACTTGGATTGCCGGTCGTATGACGGGCCGAATCGGTCCGATGCGCGGCAGACGGTGGATGGCCCGAATTTGGCAGATGATCCCGTTAAAGCGCATGCGCACCAATTTGGCGCTGAGTCGAATTTTCATGCAGGTCTTAGGCAAACAGATGGTCCGTCGCTGGGCCCGATAACCGTCCTTTTCCCTCCTCCGCCAACTCTTCCCGGATGGACGTGAACGGGAAGGGCGAAATACCGGGTGGGACCGTCCTATTCTCGATGAAGAGGGGGACCGCGTCCCACCTTTTCCATATCGTCATACATATTTCTGTGGGACGAGATACTATACTGTTATCAGAAGATCCCGGGGAGGTGGGATCGGTGGAGCGCCTCACGCGACAACGGGCCTTGTACATATCCGTGCTGACGTTGGTGATCTTGGGCATCATTTTTTTGCTTGTGCAGATCGGACCGTGGCTGCAAGGGCTGGCGGGATTTCTGAAAGCCGTATTGACTCCCTTTTTGTTTGCGGTGGTCATCTCCTATCTGTTGCACCCGATTGTCACCATGCTGAGCGAACGGGGCGTTCCCCGATCGGTGGCCGTACTTCTGATATACACATTGTTTATCGCTTCGATCGTGGTCGTCGTGATGAATCTGGTGCCGATGTTCGATCAGCAGCTGGAAGAGCTGGCCGAACATTTGCCCCAATGGAATCAGCAGATCCGGAGCTGGATTGATCAGTACGATAACAATAAACAAGTATTGCCACACAGTGTACAGATCGGGATCGAGCGATCACTGGACCGATTGGAACAATCGGTTGCCGACGGGATTGGGAATTGGTTGAGCGGCATCGGCAGTACCCTCAACCAGGTGATGATTGCGTTGGTGGTTCCGTTTCTCGCTTTTTATATGCTGAAGGACACGCAATTGATCGAACGCAGCATGTTGGCCTTCTTTCCCGTGCGCCATCACAAAAATATTCTCCGTTTGTTTCGGGACATCGACACGGCGTTGGGGAATTATATCCGTGGTCAGTTGTTGGTTTGCCTGGTAGTGGGCGTATTGGCATACATTGGTTACCGCTGGATCGGTTTGCCGTACCCCCTCCTGTTGGCGTCGTCAGTGGCGGTATTCAATGTGGTACCGTATCTGGGACCGTTTCTCGGAGCAATTCCAGCGATCTTGGTCGCGTTGGCCATCTCCAAAAAGATGGTCGTCTCTGTTTTGCTCATCAATCTGGTCATTCAAATGTTGGAGGGGAACGTGATTTCGCCACAAATTGTGGGCCGTACCCTTCACCTGCATCCGCTGTTGATCATTTTTGCTCTGTTGGCAGGAGGAGAGGTAGGTGGAATTTGGGGCATGATATTGGCCGTTCCCTTTTTTGCCGTATGCAAAGTGATCATCGAACACGTGACTCGTCATGTGATCCACCGTTGACAGGCAAGCGGAGTCGTGAGAGAACGGTTCAAGAGAGTTTGAAAACGGCGCAATTCGTGTAGTATAATGAAGGACGAGCATGATCTTCCAAGTGATCAAAAGCGATGACGGAACCGAGTGAACCAACTCCCCCGTTTCAGAGAGGAAGGCCCGCGGCTGAAAGGCGTTCCCGGTGTGGAAGGTGCACGGCCAGTTCCCGAGTGCAGGCAAACCCTGCCGGCGAAAGCCGTTATCCTTTGACGAGCGACCGTCAGCATCATGCGGGCGGTAATCGGGGTGGTACCGCGGGAAAACCTTCTCGTCCCTGGGACGGGAGGGTTTTTTGTATTTTGCGAGTCAACCGTAGGAGGGAAATCAAATGAAGGCGGCCGAAATACGGAAAAAGTTTCTGGATTTCTTCGTGGAGAAAGGGCACAAAGTAGAGCCCAGCGCTTCGTTGGTGCCGGTGGATGATCCGTCCCTTTTGTGGATCAACAGCGGCGTGGCCACGTTGAAAAAATACTTCGACGGCAGGTTGACGCCGGACAACCCGCGCATCGTCAACGCGCAAAAATCGATCCGTACCAACGATATCGAAAACGTCGGGTACACCGCTCGTCACCATACGTTTTTTGAGATGCTGGGCAATTTCTCTATTGGGGATTACTTCAAGGAGGAAGCTATCCTTTGGGCATGGGAGTTTTTGACGGATCCCAAATGGATGGGGTTGGACCCCGATCGTCTGTCAGTCACCATTCACCCGGAAGATGACGAGGCTTACCGAATTTGGCGGGAAAAAGTGGGTATCCCCGATGAGCGCATAGTCAAACTGGAATCCAACTTCTGGGATATCGGTGAAGGGCCGAGCGGACCCAATACGGAGATTTTTTATGATCGCGGCGAGCATCTGTGTGATCCGAGCGATCCGGAGTGCTATCCGGGCGGGGAAAACGAGCGGTATCTCGAAATCTGGAACCTGGTCTTTTCTCAGTACAACCACAACCCGGACGGCACCTACACACCGCTGCCGAAGAAAAATATCGATACCGGAATGGGCCTGGAGCGGATGGCCTCGGTGATGCAGGACGTACCGACCAACTATGACACAGATCTGTTCCAGCCGATCATTCAGGCCACGTGCCGGGAAGCAGGAGTGGAGTACGGAAAAGATAAGGAAACGGACGTGGCGCTCAAAGTGATCGCCGATCACATACGTACCGTCGTGTTCGCTGTGGGCGACGGCGTACTGCCTTCCAACGAAGGTCGCGGATACGTGTTGCGCCGCTTGTTGCGCCGTGCGGTGCGCTATGGACGGAAGTTGGGAGTCGACCGCCCGTTCCTGTACCAATTGACCGGTGTCGTCGCCGAGATCATGAAAGATTACTATCCAGAACCCTTGGAGAAACAGGCGTTTATTGAGCGCGTCATCCGTGGGGAAGAGGAACGGTTTTTGGAAACTCTGTCGGAAGGACTGCACATTTTGGCACAGGTGGTGGAACAGGTCCGGGAGGAAGGTACCGGCCGCATCTCCGGTCAGGATGCTTTCAAGTTGTATGACACGTACGGTTTCCCGGTGGATCTGACCGAAGACTTCGCCCGGGAACACGGGTTGGAAGTGGATCGGGAAGGCTTCGAACGGGCGATGGAGGAACAACGCGAACGCGCCCGGGCCGCCCGGCAGGACGTGGACAGCATGCAGGTGCAGGGCGGAGCGCTCGCAGAGTTGGACGTAGAGAGCACCTTTGTCGGCTATACCCGTTTGCAGACGGATACGCGAGTGGCCGCGTTGGTGCATGATGACCAGTTGGTGGATATGGTGGGCACAGGCGAAACCTGCCTCGTTGTGTTGGAAGAAACGCCGTTCTATGCAGAAAGCGGGGGACAGGTGGCCGACAAGGGTTGGATTCGAAGTGACAGCGCCCGCCTGCGCGTGGAAGACGTGCAAAAAGGTCCCCGCGGTGAACACCTGCATACCGTTCGCGTGGAAGAAGGCGTCATCCGTAAAGGCGACCGTGTAACGGCGGAAATCGAGGAAGAAAAACGGGCGGATATCGTCAAGAACCACACGGCTACCCACTTGTTGCACCGGGCGTTGAAAGACGTGCTGGGTGAACACGTCAACCAGGCCGGATCGTTGGTGGCACCCGATCGTCTTCGTTTCGATTTCACGCATATCGGTGCCATGACGGAAGAAGAGATCAGGAAAGTGGAACGGTTGGTCAATGAGCATGTCTGGGCCAACACAGAAGTGGAAACGTTCCACAAACCGCTCGCCGAAGCGAAGGCGATGGGGGCCATGGCCCTGTTTGGTGAAAAATACGGAGAGATCGTACGCGTTGTCCGTGTGGGTGACTACAGCTTGGAGCTGTGCGGCGGTACACACGTCAATCGTACGGGTGAGATCGGATTGTTCAAGATTGTGAGCGAAAGCGGCATCGGTTCCGGCACGCGGCGGATCGAAGCGGTTACCGGTCGCCATGCGTTCCGCTACTTGGAGGGGCAACTGCAGCTGTTGCACGAAGCGGCCGAACGTCTCAAAGCGCGTCCTTCCGAAGTAGTCGAACGGTTGGATGCCTTGCAAGCCCGATTCAAGGAATTGAGCCGTGAAAACGAGTCGCTCCGGGCCAAACTGGGCCGGATGGAAGCCCAACAATTGACCGATCAGGTACAGGAAGTTGCCGGGGTACCTGTTTTGGCCGCACGCGTTTCCGTTTCCGACATGGACGGTTTGCGTCAAATGGTTGATGATTTGCGGAACCGGATGAAAGAATGCGTGGTGGTATTGGGTGCGGTCAATGGGGATAAAGTACAATTAGTGGCTGCCGTGACACCTTCCTATGTGAAAGCCGGACTGCATGCCGGAAAGTTGATCAAGGAAGTTGCTGCCAAATGCGGTGGTGGAGGCGGCGGACGTCCCGACATGGCACAGGCTGGCGGCAAGCAACCCGAAAAATTGAACGATGCTCTCCGTTTGGTTCCGGATCTTGTACGGCAACAGGTGGAAGCCTAATAAAGCAAATAAAGGAAATCCGTTCTGTTGGGGCGAAGTAAAGAGTACACATGGCCCATCCAAACAAAAGAGGTGTTGTAGAATTGTCTATGGATGAGACAATGAAGTTTGACTTTCGGGGGGAGGAACAGGAGGAAGTCAAGCCGGAAGAAATTCTTTTGATTGTGTATGAGGCGCTGAAAGAAAAAGGATACAATCCGATCAACCAAATTGTCGGGTACCTCCTGTCCGGAGACCCTGCCTACATTCCCCGTCACAAAAACGCGCGCGCCTTGATTCGGAAAGTGGAGCGGGATGAGCTGATTGAAGAGCTCGTCAAACATTATTTGCACTCCCGCTCGGAGCGTTGAAAGGATTCGATTGGTGCGCATATTGGGATTGGATGTGGGAGAACGGCGTGTGGGTGTGGCGGTGAGTGATCCGATGGGTTGGACGGCACAAGGGGTCGAAGTAATTGACCGTGCTCGCACCCCTGACTGGATGGCGCGCGTCGGGGAGTTGGTCCGCCAATATGAAGTGGAAGCGATCGTAGTGGGGCTGCCGCGCAACATGAACGGGTCGATTGGGCCCCGGGGTGAAGCGTGTCAGGCGGCAGCGGAGGAACTCCAACGCCGTTTCTCCCTCCCCGTTCATCTCTGGGACGAGCGTTTGTCGACAACCGCGGTGGAACGCACACTGATTTCAGGGGATGTCAGTCGCAAGAAACGAAAACGTGTAATTGATCAATTGGCGGCATCCTGGATCCTGCAGGGATACTTGGATGCCCAAAGGAGGATACCTGATCATGAACATTCATCAAACAAATGAACCGGAATACATCGTAATCCCAGACGAGGACGGGAACGAAAACCGGTTTGAAATCCTGTTCACATTTGAGCAGGACGAAACGGGTAAAAAGTACATGTTGGTTATCCCGGCGGACGAGGACGCGGACGATGAAGAAGAACAGGAAGTCTATGCCTTTCGGTATGAAGAGGACGGAGATGACAAACTGACCTTCTATCCCATCGAGGAAGAAGCGGAATGGGATATGGTGGAAGAAGTGTTCAACACCTTTATGGCCGAACCGGAAGACTTTAACCAAGAGGAAGCGGGGCGTTGAGGCGTATGGACCATCAGGAACCGCGTCTGGGAAAAGAGGTTCATACCCTTCGCAATGCATACGGACCGGAATTGGTACTGGTCGATGAAGATGGCGGCGGTGAAACCGTCTATCGTATCGTTCACGAGGTGGAAGTGGACGGCGAGCATTATGCTGTTCTGCAAGAAGCGGGCAACCATGAGGAGGATGCTTACCTGTTCCGTGTGGGACACGAGCGGGTGGAGCCCGTCGAGGACGATGCGGAGTGGGAGAAAGTGGCCGAGGCGATCGATGAGTTGTTGTATTTTGATGAACAATGACGAAAAACGGGGGTCAACCCCCGTTATTTTTTATGGGTAAGTTGTGCTAACATAAGTGGTGGAATACGCAAGAGAGGAAGTACAAGATGAAGTGGCTGATGCATCTCTTTTTTACACTTGTGCTCTTGGCCGCCTGGTCGATTCTTGCCTATATTTACGTCGACCATACGCTTAGCTCTCCACCCCGCACGGAACCGGTGCAGTTGGAGATTCCTCCGGGTACGTCTATCACTGAGATCGGGCGGTTGCTGAAAGAAAACGGCCTGATTCGTCAAGATTATTTTTTTACCGCCTATGCCTGGTGGAAAGGAAAGACCAATCTGCAAGCGGGTGTTTACGAAATTCCGCCTGATGAAACGCTTGATGGCATGTTACAAATGTTTTCGTCCGGAAAAACGGGTGGTTCCCGTGTGACCATTCCGGAAGGGTATACGGTGGAACAAATTGCTTCATTGATGGAACAGAAAACCGGTATGAAGCGGGAAGATTTTTTGCGAGCCGTGAATGAAACGCCCTATCCTTATGATTTTGTCCGGGAAATCCCGGATAAACCGGATCGCCGCTATCGTTTGGAAGGATATCTGTTTCCCAGTACATATCATTTTCCCAAGGGCATTCAACCGGAAAAAGCGGTGGACATGATGTTGCAGCAATTTCAACGGCGATTGACGCCGGATGTCAGACAGCGGCTGAAAGAGGAAAACCTGACCGTCGACGAATGGGTAACAGTCGCATCCATCGTGGAGCGGGAGGGGCAAGTCAAAGAGGAACTGCCCAGAATTGCGGGTGTGATCTTTAATCGGTTGAAAAAGAACATGAAATTGCAAGTGGATGCCACGGTGCAATATGCTTTGGGAAAACAGAAAACACGTCTGTTCTACAAAGATCTGAAAGTGGACAGCCCGTATAATACCTACCGTCATGAAGGGTTGCCACCAGGGCCCATCTCCGATCCGGGTGACGATGCGCTCAAAGCGGTGCTCTATCCCGAGAAACACAACTATTTGTATTACGTCACCAAAAAAGACGGAACACATGAGCATTATTTTGCGGAGACACCAGCAGAGCACCAGCTCAACATCGAGCGCAGCAGAAAAAACGAACAGATGGAAGACCAAAGATAAACGGGAATGTGGATTCAAACACCGTTTTTCCGGATCAATCAAACCTTAAAGCAAAACACCACCGGTTTTTTGACCGGTGGTGTTTTGCTTTAGGGCGTGTCTGGTTTTACGGAAAATAACCAGACACGCCTATTTGGTTCCCGTTTCTGACGAGACCGGCTCCTTTATCCACGGACGCGGACAATCTTTGGCTTTGAAGAAGTCACCGCCTTTACGGACCACATCGTCGGTTCCCCATTCGATCTCCTTGTCCAGTTTTTTCAGCAGCGGAATATGTTTGGAGCAGTGAATATACGCTTCTTCCACTTCCACCAGTATCCAACGTTCCGGTTTGCGGAAGCCTTCTCGGTTCAGTTCCTCCATGATTTTTTCGGGAAGATTGGCTAACTTCATCAACACGTCGTTTTCGATGATCTCCGCCTTGCCGTTAATGTGCAAACCGATGGCGTGTTGGAAAAAATCGATGAATATGATGCCGATATGCGGATTTTCCAAGATGTTTCCCAAGCTGGCCATGACGCCGTTGCCCCGGTATTCGGGATAGATCAGGGTTTTTTCGTCGAGAACGTGCACAAATCCGGGCGGACCCGCACGGAACGAACAGTCGCATTCTCCGTGACCGTCGGCCGTAGCGATGAACATCATTTCCTGATCGGCGATGAAGGATTTCATCACGTCATTCAAATGGTCCAACATCTGTTTGTTGTAAAAACTGAGTGCACGATTGGTAGTACCATAACGTTCCTGCAACAGATGTTCTCCATTGGAACCGGGCAGGCGGGTGTACTGAGCCGGCTGCGTTGGCTTTGGCACGGATGCCGTTGGAACCGCCGTGGTCGAAGGCGTAGCCGGTTTGAGTGATGGGTGAGTTGACGAGTTGGGGAGTGAATTGATTTCGGGCTTGTCCAATAGCATCTGTTTTGTCAGCCGTTTGATTTTGCGCATGATCCGGACGGGATCCCGCAATTTGTTGACCAATTCTCCCCAATCGGTATGGCCGGTCAAGTTCCCTTCCTTTTGCACCTCTACATATTCGACGATGCTTCCCTCCGATTGCTCCACCAGCATGGTTAAGCCAATCGGAATGCGATAAGGTTCGCGGATGATCCGGGCGCCATTATCCTTGAGGTGATACTTGAAATCGGTAATGGAGTCTACTACGAATGTAGTCGAAATGTTTCGATAAGCGCTGACGGCCTCCTGCGAACCTGCAGCCAATACCATGTTATGAAACCAAGCGTACTCCAAATTCGTCTGTGGATCGCGAAAACGGTGGCGGACAGGCTCTTGCAACAGCCGTTCGTAATGGGTCATCGACGTGGAGAGGTCTTCCACGTACATCCGGCTTAGTGTCCTTAAAATTTTCATGCAGAGCATTCCCCTCTTTCTCGCCGCCTATTGAAAAATATGTACCCATAGTTATCAACCTGATACGTTCATGTACGGTTTCATTATAACAAAGTTCGACATTAACATGTGAACAGTCAAGTTTCCTCCATGTTTTCCACCATTCGGCCCAAATCACCATCATTTTGCTCGCAGCATAGACTGATACCCAATCCAAGCCAAGAGGAGCGAAAGCGTGATGGGGATTCCTTTCATCGTCAAGGTGAACCATGTGTCATCTGGAGGTGAACTCAATTTTTCTCCCGGGATCAACATTCTTCTCAACCAGGAGCATTTTACCAAAAATAATGCCACCAGCGCCAATACGGGTGATTTGGCACGGGAGTTGATTTTCGGTCCGATCAAAGACTTCGATGTGGTGGATATACCGATCAAACAAATCAAAGGGGTTTAACGTACTAAATGGGATTTTCAACTACCCTTGAAGAAACATTAATATTCCTCTAGTAGATTGAAAGGGGGTGGAACCGAAGAAAGGGAGGGAATGGGATGTCTGATTTAACGAGACGGCAGTTCATGACATACCTCGGTGTGGGTACGGCGGCGTTGATCGGTACCGCTACCGGCGTCACCCGCATTGCGAAGGCGGCGGGTGTGGAAATGCCGACTGCTCGGACGTCCAAAGGAAGCGGACGGGTTCCGTTTCGGCCGATCGCACCGTCCGATCAGGACGATTTGGTGTTGCCCAAGGGGTTTGAATATGACGTGATTGCCGCTTGGGGAGATGATATTGGCAATGGCGAGAAATTCGGTTACAACTGCGACTTGACTGTATATTTTCCGATCGAGAAATCCTCGGAACACGGTCTGTTGTGGGTGAACCATGAATATACAGGAAACGGGAAAATCTTTTTGTATCCCCCCGACACGCCCGAAAAGGAGAAGCATCGCATCGAACAGTACAATTTGGGCGGAAGCATTATCGAGATCAAAAAAGAAAACGGCCAATGGCGCTTGGTCAAAAACTCCCGCTACGCCCGCCGGGTGACCGCCAACACGATGATTGACCTGACCGGTCCCGCCCGTGGCGACGCGGCAGTCGGCGGCGTGGTGGAAGTGGAAGGCACATTCGCCAATTGCAGCGGCGGGCGGACCTTGTGGGATACGGTGCTGTCCTGCGAAGAAAACTTCCAGGAAGATGCGAAGCGCTGGGGTAGAAATGAAACACACTACGGCTGGGTCGTGGAAGTGGATGTGTTCGACCCGAAATCTAAGCCGAAAAAGCATACCGCATTGGGGCGTTTTTCCCATGAAAATGCGGCGATGACACTGTCCAAAGACGGCCGTCTGGTCGTGTATATGGGAGACGATGCAAAAGACGAGCATTTCTACAAATTCGTCAGCGAGGGCCGTTTTGACCCGGCCAAAGGAAAAGAAAACTCCCGCTTGTTGGAGCGGGGAACGCTGTATGTAGCCAACCTGGAAAAGGGGAAATGGCTGCCACTTGATTTGGAGAAATCTCCAGCGTTGAAATCGAAATTCCGCACACAGGGAGAAGTGCTGGTCAATGCGCGTGAAGCGGCCAAATTGTTGGGAGCTACGCCGCTGGACCGTCCGGAGGATGTGGAAGTTCATCCGATCGATAAGTCGGTATACCTCGCGTTGACCAATAACGATCGCCACGGCAACTACTATGGTCAAATCCTGCGTTTCGTCGAAGAAGATCCGGCGTCGGAACACTTCACTTTTGAGGTCTTTGCGGTAGGTGGACCGCAATCCGGTTTCGCCTGTCCGGACAATTTGCTCTTTGACTCCAAAGGAAACTTGTGGGTGTTCTGTGACATGTCGTCGGATAAGCTCAACAAAGAAGGCGTGTACAAACCGTTCAAAAACAACGGAGGATTTTTCATTCCCACCAACGGTCCACACAAAGGGGAAGCGTTCCAGTTTGCGTCCGGACCCGTGCAATGCGAGATGACCGGCCCGTGGTGGACCCCCGACGAAAAGACGTTGTTTGTGGCGGTTCAGCATCCGGGAGAAGAGACGACCGATCCCGCCAACCCGACCAGCCGCTGGCCGCGCGGCGATATCCCCCGTCCGGCTGTAGTCGCCATCAGGGGGTTCTGACGAATCAATGATCGGCAATATCGGTTTGCCTGAGCTCCTGTTGATCTTGTTGCTCGTATTGTTGCTGTTCGGCTCCAAACGGTTGCCGGAAGTAGGTCGGTCAATCGGCATGACATTGAAGGAATTGAAGCGGTCGGCCAGCGTTGTGCTGGACGATGAAGACAAGACGCAAGAAAAAACGGCCGTACGGGAGGCGGAAGGAAAAGGTACAGCGAAATCATGAGTGAATAATGAATCCCCCGACTTTTGTCGGGGGTATTTTGATCAATTCGGGATTTTTCCCGATCACCTGTTCCCCGTATACCAACCCCCGACAATGTCGATGCTGGAAGTGAAATCGGGGAACGGGGTGGCGGCATTGAAGACCAAAACAGGGTTTACCGGACGGGGATGGGCGGCAGGACTGGCGTTTTTTCTGGCTTTTTCTGTTGTGGCAGCTCGTTTGTCCCACATTCAACTCATGACATCCAAACAAGCGTCTCTGATCACCCGGGCACAGGAACAACAAAGCAGGGAATACGTGGTGGACAGCGGACGGGGCATGATCTTGGACAGGCATGGCGATCCCATTGTCGGAGAACGGGGTAAGCGATTGATTGTCTTTCCTATGGACCGGCAACAAGTTCGTCTCCATGCGGCAAAATTGAATCGTGTTGCAGAGATGGCGGGGTATTCATACGACGCATTGATCCGAAAATTGATGGCGCTGAAAAAACCGCAATCCCTGCCGACGTCGGAGGGGGATGATTGGATCGTAACTCCGGATCAGGAGCGGGAGATTGAAGCACTCCACATTCCCGGTATCCATGTGATGGAGACGGATAACCGGTCCGCCCCGTACGGGTTGGCACGGCAGTTGGTCGGCAGGGTGGCGCGGGACCCGTTTTTGCTGCGCGAACGATATGGTGAGGAATTGGCTGGTGGCACGTATCAACCGCTTTCACGGATTGGGCTGTCCGGTCTGGAAGCCTCCTTTGAGCCGTTTTTGCGCAGTCAGTCCGAAAATGTGATTACCTATGCCGTGGACGGCAGAGGCCGGCCTTTGAACGGGCTTCGTCTGAAACAGTTGCAGGGCAAGGATGGCTCGGAAACGGTTTCCTATCAGGTGGTTACTGCGTTGGATCGACGGATGCAACATGCAGTGGAAAAGATCCTCAATGATGAAGGGGTGGCCGATGGGGCGGTGGTTCTGCAGGAGATTGCCACCGGGGATGTTCTCGCGATGGCCAGTCGCCCATTGCCGGACGGTGGTTCGTTTCAGGCGCGACCCTGGGACAACCGGGCCGTGATGGAAACCGTACCCGGTTCCATCTTCAAGACAGTGGTCGCGGTGGCTGCACTGGATACAGGGATCGTCAAACCGGATACGGTGTTTGTCTGCCGAGGAAAATTGGGACGATACGGATTACGCGATGCCAAACCGGGAGGCCACGGAAAACTGACTTTCGCTCAGGCGTTTGCCGATTCCTGCAATATCGTGTTTGCCCGGTTGGCGGAACGGCTGGGGGGAGAGACCATCGAAAAATATGCCCGAAAGCTGGGGCTGGCACAAAAAGTGAGCTGGAATGGATCGGTGTTTCACGATTCTGATTTCCGACAACTGCTGGAGGAGCAGAAGGGATTGATTTTCTCCAGTGAGGAGGCCAGACGGGATCACGGAGCAGTTGCACAAACCGGAATCGGTCAACGGGATGTACAGTTGACCCCTTTGCAGGCGGCCAATATGGTTACGTCGCTGTTTCACGACGGTCAATCATTGACCCCCCGTCTGGTATTGCGGGTGCAAAGTCCCGATGGCCGAGCGGTTGCGGTATTTCGGCCGCAGGCCTATAAGGAAAACTTTCGGATCAAATCGAAGACGTTGGTACAGGTAAGGCGCATGATGCGTATGGCTGTAACGGAAGGAACAGCCGTTGCAGTTCAATCCGCCAAGTGGAGGCTTGCAGGGAAAACGGGTACGGCCCAAGTGGGGAAGAACAAGGATCGTTACAACAAATGGATGATCGGATACGGTCCCTATAATCGGCCCCGATATGCCGTATCTGTGGTGCTGCGAGGCGTCCCCGACAGCCAGGATCCCCGTGCCGTACGTATTTTTCAACGTGTCATGGATGAAGTGGCGTTGATCGAAGCTGAAGAACGTGACGACGGGAAGCGAAAATAGAGAAGGGATCGGCGCATCGGGCAGCCCCCGGTGCGTTTGATTTTTTTGAGAGGGTTTCTTTGATAAGATAGAAACATCCGATTTTTTCGCAGGAGTGGGAGAGACATGTTTGTTCAAGTCATTCTGCCCGTTTTTCTGATCTTCGCCTTGGGTTATGTGGGTCAAAAGCGTTTGCGACTGGATGTGCGATCCCTGTCTACGGCCTCGATGTACCTGATGTCGCCGTTGTTGGTTTTTCGAACCTTGTATACGGCGAACATCGACAGGCAATACATTTATGTCACTGTCTACTCGCTGGCACTTTGCCTGATCTTAATCGGCTGTGTGAAAATCACGGCCCGGATCAGGGGGTACACGAAATCGGAAGAAAGCGGTCTGATTTTGGCCACTGCGTTTATGAACAGCGGCAACTTAGGAGTTCCCGTCATTTTGTTTGCGTTTGGTCAGGCCGGCTTGCATTACGCCATTGTCATCATGGTGGTGCAAACGATCTTGATGAGCACGCTCGGTATTTATTATGCGGCCAAAGGTAGCGCTGCGGGTGAACAGGCGATAGCGTCCGTGGTCAAAATGCCGATCATCCATGCTGCTGTGCTGGGTCTTCTGTGGAATGCCTGGGGTTGGGAAGTGCCCCGTAGCCTGTTGCAGGTGATCGACTTCGTTGCGGACGCGGCCATTCCCACGATCATGCTGGCCTTGGGTATGCAGTTGGCCGAAATCCCGCTCAACCGCCTCGATTGGGAGAAAGTCAGTTTCTCTCTATTGTCGCGGTTGATCCTCTCTCCCGTCATCGCTTGGTGCATCGCCATTTGGTTGCCCGTGGACCCGCTGCTCAAGCAGGTGATGGTGGTGGCTGCGGCGATGCCTTCAGCGGCCAATACGACGATGTATTCGTTGCAATTCGGCAGTGAACCCAAACTGGTTTCGGGCATTACACTGTTGAGCACTGTGATCAGTGCGGTCAGTTTGACGGTGGTGCTCGGTATGCTGCGTTGACGGTGTGGATGGGTGTGCTGAAGAAATCTGCTCCCTCACATCGGCTATGTATCATGAAGGGGGTGTCACTCCTGTTTGGCTGGGGCGTGTCTGGTGAATACTGTTTCCCCGGCTCGCTCCACCTGCTTCCTACACGGAAGGAGATCATGACCGCTTCGAACCGGAGCGCAGGATCGGGGGAAAGTACGCTTCGCTTTCCGGGTATTCGCTCGGCCGGGCTTAGTTCTTCTCTCACAGGGAAACATTGCCCCCTAACGGATTGACCAGACATATACTAGCTAAAAGGTTGCTTACCGGGAAATTCACTCTTCTCTCCAGGGAACGTATCACTACCCAACTGTTTGATCAACCGGTAATGGATACACTCTCGTGATAGTAAATATTTGCATGTTATTTTATCTATTTTCTGATAATATGGAGATAACTCGATCCATAGGAGGGGCCTTTGCAAAATGTTGCACAGATGGTGGAAACGAGCATGTTCCATCCTGGTGGGATTGAGCTTGCTGTTGCCGCTTCCTGCACAGGCGCATCAACCGGACAGGGTAAACACGCCGTTTACATGGGAACATCCCGCTCCGTTCACTCCCGTCCTGCATCCCGCAAAACCGGAATCCGTCGGGATGAGGGAAACGTCGCTCGACGCCGTGGATGCTTTTATTCAACAATCCATCGCCGATCGTGTCATGCCTGGAGCGGTAGTGTTGGTGGCCAGAAGCGGCGGTGTGGTCAAGCATTCCGCATACGGTGATGCCGCCCGCTACCTAGACGACAAGGGAGCGGTGATGGAACATCCCCTGCCAATGCGTCCCGACACGATCTTCGATTTGGCTTCTATCAGCAAAATCTTTACGGTTGTAGCAGCCATGAAATTATATGAGCAGGGGAAATTCCACTTGGATGACCCGGTTGCCCGCTACTTGCCGGAATTTGCTCAAAACGGCAAGGAGAAAGTGACGATTCGTCAGCTGATGACGCACACGTCCGGTTTTCGTCCGGGGCCACTCACACCTTTGTACAAGGTGCCCGGAAGCCGAGAAGACCGGTTGCGTTATGTACTGACACATCCGTTGGACCATGAACCGGGAACGACCTACGTGTACTCCGATTTGAACCTGATCACCTTGGGAGCGTTGGTGGAGCGATTGTCCGGTGAGCGGCTGGACCAGTTTGTCAGGGAACAGATCACCGTGCCATTGGGGATGAAGGACACGATGTACAATCCTCCCGCCGAGTTGAAGGAACGGATCGCTGCCACAGAGTATCAGCCGTGGACGAATCGGGGATTGGTGTGGGGGCAGGTTCACGATGAAAACGCCTGGGCATTGGGAGGAGTGGCCGGTCATGCCGGTGTTTTCTCCACGGCGCGCGATTTGGCGGTGTTTGGCCAGATGATCCTAAACAAAGGTACCTATGGTGGCAAACGCATTCTCAGTCCGGAAACGGTAAAACTGATGGAGGACAATCAAAACGAGGCGTTCCCGGGTCAGGATCACGGTCTGGGATGGGAGCTGAACCAACACTGGTATATGGACGCATTGGCTTCTCCCCGTGCCATGGGGCATACCGGCTATACCGGCACCTCATTGGTTGTGGACCGAACCAACGGTGCGATCGCCGTCTTGTTAACCAACCGGGTCCATCCTACCCGTCAAACGGTTTCCACCAACCCGGTACGACGGCAGTTCGCCCGATTCGTGGCTGATGCGATCCCCGTCAACCTGCCCGGAAAAGAGGAAGCGTGGTTTGCCGGATACGGTGACAATCTTGACCGGCTGCTGACATCCGGCAGGTTGGATCCTTCCGAGAAGCCTCATACGATCTCATTCACGACGTGGTACCGTATCCAACCGGACCGTGATCAGGGAGTGGTGGAGGTGTCAGCGGACGGTACCAACTGGACCGTTATCGGTTCGCCAATGAGCGGAAGTGGGGAGTGGCGGCGTATCACGTTGACGCTGCCGGCTCAGACCTGTTATGTCCGTTTCCGCTATCATACGGACACCTATGGCAACGGTCGTGGATGGTATGTGCAAAACCCGGTGGTGACGGATGAAAGCGGGAAAGCAATTCCGCTGGAGTGGTCATCCGATGAGTGGGAATTGCGCGGTTATTGATAACCCTCGTGCATAGCGAAGGAATCGAGGTCTTTGGATTCAAATACCTCATATCTGCTAAGCTTCCAGGAAATCTCCGGGAAGCTTTTCTTTCTGATTGATTTCCCCCGTACAGGCACGCGCCCAGTCATCCGTACATATAGCTAAGAATACCTGCGAAGGGAATGTGGACGGAGGTGTGGATCGCGTGCCAGAAATATTGGCGGCTTTGGCAATGATGCTGAGGGAAGCAGTTCTGTTTGTATCGTACATTAAAAACAATGCATTTCCCCAACCTCTCTCGGAAGAAGAGGAAGAAAAGCATCTCAGGCTCATGGCCCAAGGGGATAAGAAAGCACGCAACACCTTGATCGAACACAATTTGCGGTTGGTTGCCCACATCGTCAAAAAGTTCGAAAATACGGGAGAAGATTCGGAAGACCTGATTTCCATCGGTACGATTGGTCTCATCAAGGCCATTGAGTCCTACCAAACTGACAAGGGTACCAAATTGGCCACCTATGCGGCGCGATGCATCGAAAATGAGATTCTGATGCATTTACGGTCGCTCAAAAAGGCTAGAAAAGATGTCTCTCTGCACGACCCGATCGGAACCGATAAAGAGGGGAATGAAATCACCCTCATTGATGTATTGGGTACCGAACGGGACGAAGTGATGGATATGGTACAGATGAAGATTGAGAAGAAGAAAATTTACGGACATCTGCATATCTTGGATGAACGGGAGCAAGAGGTAATTAAAAGCAGGTTCGGTTTGAGCGGGGAGGATGAGAAAACACAACGGGAGATCGCAAAAGAACTGGGGATCTCACGCTCGTATGTGTCACGTATTGAGAAGCGGGCACTCATCAAGCTGTTTCACGAGTTTTACCGGGTGAAGAGCGGTAAGTAGCTACGGTTGTCGTGTGGATTACAAAACAGGTAGCATAATTAAAAAAACAAAGCCTTCCCCCACTGTGGACCTGCGGCCGTAAGTAAAGTGCCCCTTTACTTACGGCCTGTATTTTGCCCAACAACAATGGTTCACATCGCTGCTTCTGGGAACCCATATCAGTTGCGGTGGTCCAAGAAGAGACCGAGCAAAGCCGCAATGACTTGCAGTTATCCTACCGAAGCCTTACCCCTTTTACCGCTTACTCACGGGTGGTGGTGATTCTCGAAAACGGGAGCAGTCTTGATCAATATAAATCCTCAGTCGGAAAACGCTACAATCTGCTGAAAGTGCTTCAATGAGCCGATGTCAGTTTGAGTCCCACAATTCCGCTGATGATCAATATCAAAAAAACCAATCGGAGCGCGGTTTTGGGCTCGCCAAAAAACAACATGCCCACCAATACCGTACCTGCCGCCCCGATCCCCGTCCATATGGCATACGCTGTGCCGACAGGCAACGTTTTCAATGAGGTGGATAACAATAAAAAACTACCGATCATGCTCCCGATGGTCACAGCAGTCGGGATCGTTTTTTGATACTTCAGTCCGATGGCCCACACCACTTCCAATATGCCCGCCGCCAACAGATACAACCAAGCCATTTCATCAGCCTCCTCAATGTGAGATTCCCGACCAGTAGATCCGCCAAATGCCGTCAATACGTCGGCGGAGCATTTCCGGTCCGTAGTAGAACAGCTGAATCAGTACGCCATCCAACAAACAAAGGAATGAGGCGATCAGATCATCAAGATTGGTCTCGCGAATGACGCCCGTTTGGATTCCTTCTTTGAAGCAATCCCGTAGGACATCTATCAACCAGGTTTCGGCCTCTAAAAACCGATCCCGGATCTTCTCCTGTACAGCGGGAGGAGAGAACAGCATCGCACGTTGGTAAAACGCAAACGCGTCACCATGTTCGGATGCGTAGGTCAGGCCGTTGGTCAACAGCTGGTACAATCGCTCTTCCACCGTTTTGTCTTGCAAAGAAGCGAACAATTTCTGTGTATGGGCAAAATGTGCCTTCATGATCTCTTTAAAGACGGACAGAAACAAGGCCTCTTTGCTTTCAAAAAAAGCGTAGATGGAAGGCTTTTGAATGCCTACCTCCCGAGCGATCATCGAAAGGGAGGCGCCTTCGTAGCCATGTTCGGCAAAAAGGCGAATCGCGACTTGTTGAATACGCTGTTTGGTGGACAATATACATCACCTACCTAACGTTCGGTAGGTCCCATTTTATTTCGCTTGAGATAAAAAGTAAAGAGGGTATGACTGGGGTATTTCGTCACCGATCAATCCTTGGAATCCTGGAATAAAAGAAAATGAATGTAAACCTTTCACTGGGAGATTTCACTTGAATCTTCCGCCACAGATTCTCCATCTTTTGTCCTACTTACAATCTATTGAACTAGTCCAAATGAGCAGCTATGATAGGATCGTAGCCATCATTTTATATTTTCAAGAAAAGGGGATGGACGGTTGAAGAGAAAGGTTTTGTTCTTGGTGGGGTTGGTGGTCGTTGTCGGCTTGGGAACGGCTTATGCTTTTTCCGACACATTGTTCGGTGGACCGCCCAAAACAGTTAAAAAGACGGAGTCGGTTCCGATGACGGCCGTGACGGATGAACCGGAGGATCAAGGGCAAAACTTGGATGAGGAGTTGTCCGCGGTTAAGGAGAATACCGACGGGCAGCAGACAAAAGGGAAAAAGCTTTCCTATTATGCCAACTATTCCGTCAGCAAGGAAGAGATTAAACGCGATCACCAGGAAGCGATCCAAATCTCGGAAGATCGGCTCAAAAAGAAAAAGTTGGACATCAAGCCTGATTTGGATGATCCGAAATATCGCGATTTCATCAAGGGAATGGCAACGGATCTCACTTCGTACAGCAAAGAAGAGCGGGAACAGATCATTCAGTACGCCAGAGATGTGGACCGCTACGAAGACCAAGTGAAGAATAAGCGGATCAATGAGTTAGAAAAGAAGCTGGCTGCCGGTGAAAAATTGACGGGAGCCGAACTGGCGGAATTGAGGGATCTTTTGCCGAACAAAAAAGGAAATGTGCCCATGACCCTGGATCGCTCGTCGAAATCCGGCAAAGAAGAAGTGAAAGGGTCTCCGGAAACGGTCAAAGGGTCCGAACAGAACCCCCAACCAAAACAAGAGACTGACCAACAAGAGAGCGAAGGTGTCTCCACCCAACCGGCTCCAGCGGATGAAAGCGGTCAGGGAACCAATCCTGAACAACCGGCAACCGATGACCAGCAAAATGCGACCGGTGGCGATCAGGGGCAAACAACCGCACCGAATCAAAACAATAGTGAATCCAACCAAAGTGAACCCAACCAAGGAAGCGCTGATCGAGAACAAAGCTCACCGGATCAATCTGGTACCGAACCGACCAGGGAAGTGCCGGGTTCCACCGCTCCCAATGAGCAAGGGAACAGCAACGATGGCCGTACGGTGCAGCCCCAACCGGGCGACGATCAAAATGAGGGTAATGCACCTTCGTCCCGCTTGATCCCGTACGACCGTCAGGCGGCTCGGGATTATGCTTACCAATGGTGGAACAAACGGAACAATGAGCAATACGGCTATTACAGCCGGGTCAGCGGCGGATGCTACAACTGCTGGTACGATTGCACCGACTTCGCTTCACAAGTGATGAAAGCGGGCGGATTGGTGGAATGGAAGGAAACGAACTACTGGTATTACAGTGACAAAAAACCGTCCTATTCCTGGGGCGTAGCCAACAGCTTGTACAAGCACCTGAAATTCCGGGCAAAACCGGTACAGTCGATGTTTGACCTGAAAATCGGTGATGTGGTGCAGGCTGATCTGGACGGCGACGGTGACATTGACCATTCCGCCGTGGTGACGAAAGTAACACCGACCGAGGTGTACGTCACGCAGCATACCACGGACAAAAAAGACAACCCGTTGAGCCTGTGGATCTTGTACGGATTCAAAGTGTACGGTTGGGATATTCAATCGGCCAACTACGCTGCACCATCAAGTAATTGAATACTTTCACACACCAAGGGAATATCGCGTTCGTAACGGTTGAATAACCGGCGAACGCTTTTTTTCTGTCAGCGCTAAAAACATGCCATTGGCGCGGGGAGATACCGCGCCAATTTCTTTTTAGCCACCCGTTGAAGAAGAGAGACTTGCCATCGACTAAGAAAGGGATAGGGATACGCACGAAGCCTAATAGAAATGTTTTACCCCTGATTGTGTTCTTTCAAGTGCGTAAACCGATCGGTTCCTAATATTGATTCCGCCATTTCGCTTAATACTTTGCCGATGCTTTCATGTATGATGTGATCTGCCAAATGATCCAAAGGAGTAGAGGTTTTGTTGATGATGATGATTTTCGAACCTGTTTCATGTGCTAACTCTACCAATCCGGCAAAAGGATAAACTTGCAGAGAAGTGCCCATTACCAGTACCGTATCTGCTTGTTCCACTTCTTGAACAGCCGAATTCCAAGCATTCGAATCCAGCGGTTCACCGAACAAAACGATTGGCGGACGAAGGGGAGCCTTACAATTCTCATCTGTACAATAATAAGTATTTTCGCGATAAGAAGTTGCGGGATATTCTTTTCCACAGCGGGAGCAGACCAGATAGCGCAAATGACCATGGATTTCGATCACCCTTTGACTTCCCGCTCGTTGATGGAAACCGTCGATATTTTGCGTAAGAACCGCTTTTAAAATTCCTTCCTTCTCCAGTTCGGCGAGCACATAATGACCAATATTGGGTTTATACTTCAACAAGTCTTCGATGCGCATTTGGTAGAATTCAAAAAAGTCATCTGTGCCGATCGCTTGCGGGCTGGCGATTTCATAAGGATTTTTTCCGCACCAAAGCCCGCCTTGTGAACGAAAATCGGGAAGTCCGCTTTCTGTTGACATACCCGCACCGGTAAGGGCGACGAGATAGTTGGAGTTTTGGATCAGCTGAATCAGTTCTTTCATGGGATTCCCTCCTCTTTCCAAACTTCTATTGAATCGTGTCAATGGGGTTTGTCAGTGCTAGGGTGCTTACATACGGGTATGTAGAATCATTTCGCTTGTGATGCTAATCCTTTCTCCTATAACATATTAACATTAGACATCGGTTGATTCCGAGGTTTACTGCGCCGGCTTGTTCGAATTTATGGATTAAGTTTTTTTCTTATAGTGATTTAACTTTATTCAAATTCGATTTCATGTTATCCCCTTTCTATTAAATCGGATGTTGTGATTCTTCCCAAAGAGAATTCTAACACTTTTTTATCCTGTCGAGATCCACACTCTCGTCCCATTTGGGTTTACCCTATGACCACACCTGGAACCACTCTGCAAAAGAGTGGCTTCTCTTGTCTCAAAAACGAACGTTTTTGAGACTTTCCGACGAGCCCCTTGTGTTGCAGCCAAAAAAGCTTTATTTCGGTCTCAAAAGTCAGTATCAAAATCAAAGTCTCAATAGTGACCGTTTCGACGAGTTGTGAGACAATGGGGGGAATCGAGAGGGGGAAGGCGGCATGCTCGTCGGACGGGTTTCAACACATGATCAAAACTTGGATCTCCAATTGGATGCGCTTCGACAACATGGATGAGAGAAGATTTTTACACGCACATCATTACCGACATCAAAAAAAGACCCGGCAGGTATCAAACTACCTGACCGAGTACAGCTCAACCATTAACGATATGGAAGCGTTACACTTCCACTATTCCCCTTTTTGTTTCCGCGATAAACCGCAAATTTCAAATTTTGTAGACGCGTTGTTTTCCTTCCTGTTTTCACGTATTAGGTAAAGAAAAATCAAGTTTTCTCAGGTAATTTCTTTACAGAAGGGATATTCTACTCACAACTCAGACCTGTTGCACATCGAACCCATCTGGGTGAAAGGAATATAATGATCCCAACTTAGGAACAGGAGGGAATCCATTGTATACCATGCCCCCGGGTTATTCATTCCTCCATACTATATCCCCAGCCATACTATATCCCCAGCGGTTCACCACGGAATTATTCCCTTTCCCCAGGCGCTTTATATTGTTGAATCTTGGGAACAGAATGAGCGCTTTCCTTATTTCGAGGATATGCCGGTTTAAAAAGAACCCCTGGATTCCCAGGGGGTTCTTTTTAAACCGGACCATTTCGACGACGAGTGAAAAAAGATCGACTGCAACAGAGTGATATCGTCCGGATTTATAAGTATGATACCCAAATGTGTTACGCAGTGTATGACTCCTTCACCGTTCGGGATGTTCGAGTGGGTGACATTCATTGAACTCCGCCTGTTTCCCGGGCACCTGGAAGCCCACAACCGTGGTTCGACTGGTATCACGATCCGCTTTTACGGACAAGAGGCCCATCTGGCGCACGGAGAGAACATCGCCTGGCATCAGGGGGACCAGCAGCATTGTACAAAAATCCTACGAAGTAACCGCTGTGAAGTAAATACCCCCTACCGATTTCGGCAGGGGGTGTCTCAACTTCGCTAAAAAGCGGGGGCTTTGGGTTGTTCAACGGATGATCAGCAATTCTTTGGAAAAGTTGGTCAGAATTTCGCATCCCTCTTCGGTGATCATCACATCATCCTCGATCCGCACACCCCCGACGCCTTCCACGTAGATGCCCGGCTCCACGGTGAAGGTCATACCAGGTTGCAGGGGTTGCGTGTTGGTGCTGGTCAACGAAGGATACTCATGCACCTCGATGCCGAGACCGTGGCCGACCCGATGGGGAAAATATTTTCCATAGCCGGCTTTTTCAATCAACTTTCGTGCAGTCTTGTCCAATTCTCCGATGGGGGTCCCAGGTTTGCATGCATCCAGCGCGCTCAGCTGCGCCTGCAACACCGTTTCATAGATTTCACGCTGCTGTTCTCCGGCCGAGCGATATGCGACGGTGCGGGTGATGTCCGAACAGTAACCTTCCAGCACGACCCCAAGGTCGAACAAGACCAAATCTCCCTCCTGCAGCCGGCGGTTGCCTGGTATGCCGTGCGGCAAGCCGGACTTTTCTCCAAACAGTACCATCGTGGAGAAAGCCATGCTCTGAATCCCTTTTTGTTTCAACTCCTTCTCGATCACTGCGACCACTTCCATCTCAGTGACGCCTTCTTTCAAAGCGGAGAATCCCACTTCTACACCATAGTCGGCCAAGCGGGCCGCTTCCCGCATGATGCCGATCTCCTTCGAATCTTTGATCATCCGCAGCTGATGCATCTGATCTTCCGCCGAAATGAACCGGACACCCGGCAGGATGGACATCAATAATTCCGCACGGCGGTAGGAGAGATGATCCTTTTCCACAGCCAGGGTGCGAACCCCGTTTGGTTGGATCTTTCGGGAGGTAAGTGCGTCTCGAATCATTTCCCACGGGTTTTGGGTATCGTCGTATCCCAGGATCTCATAAGACCATCCCGCATTTTTGGCTTGTTTCACTTCCATTTGCGGACAGATCAACAGCGGTTCAGCTTCGGGGAAGACGAACAGCCCCAACAACCGTTCATGTGGATGGCAAAGAAATCCAGACAGGTAGAACACATTGGCGGTAGAGGTGAGGAACGCGGCATCGATCGATTCCTGTTTGAGCCAAGAGGAAAGTTTCTCCAAACGAACCTGCATGCGCCTGCTCCTTTCTATGAAAAAGGAATCATTGTACGCGAACTACTGTCATCATCCGCCTGATGAAGGAAAAAATCAAGGGAAAAACAAAAAAAGACGGGATGTTCCCGTCAAAAGAAAAGGACCGCGTTTGTTTAGGGCGTTTCTGGCAAATCCGTGAAGGAGGAGACAGTATTCACCAGACGTGCTTTGGCCGTCTCGAACCGGATGGGATCCCGTCAACCGTGTGAGAAGTTCAGCCGTGCCTGATCTCGTGGAATCTCACATTCGAAAAGAAGGGATTTACGTGCGTCGCGGGATTGGATCGAGCTTACCGCATAGGCACGCCAAATGGCTTTGTCCCGCGTCAATTCCATCACGGCGTAACCATGGGTGGTACTGTCAAACCGTTTGATCCAGGGATTTTGCATGGTGATGAGATTGGACAACTGATGAATCACCTTGTCCAGGATGTCTTCGGACATGGACGATACCGGTCCGAAAATATCGGCGAGCATTTGTTTGACAGCCGAAAGCGGGAGCGGATTGGAGCCGGAGATCGATCCTCGGATCGTTTGTTGCACCATTTCTTTCAAATTGGATGAGGTGACAGAACCGACCATCAGTTCCACTCCCACCGCCTGTTCATCGGACGCGTTGCCGTAATCTTCATGGATCAGATTGGCCTCAAAGGTGTGCAAATCACCCGTGATGGTGATCCAATTGCGAATGCCCGCTTTTTTTAGTGCCTCCGTCAACTGACGGCGTTCGCCCGCGTATCCGTCCCACGCATCCAGATTGAGATATTGTCCGAACAGTTTCAAAGGGGTGAACTGGACTTCGTTGGCCCAGATTTTCCATAATGCCGTGGCGGATTTCATCCGGTCGAGGAACCAAGCTTTTTGTTCCTTCCCTAGCATCGTCTGGTCCGGGTCGTTCATACGGGGGCAGCCAGAGGAGAGGTAACGTTCGCCCAGTTCCTTTTCTCCGCACGGGTGGGCGCTGCGGTAGAGACGTTGATCGGTGAATATGAATTCGGCCAGGTCACCCCAGGTAAAGGAACGAAAAATGCGGATGGAACGATCAAATGATTGCGTTCCATCAAAGGTGACGCGTGCCGGCATGTATTCAAACCATACGCGGTTGGCCGTCAACCGGCGTGACGGATCAGATTCCGGGCTGTCGTCAGGAGCGACGGCCGGGAAATACGTATCGTTGGCAAATTCGTGATCATCCCAGATGGCGATCATGGCATGTCGTTCGTGTAGGCGTTGCAGGTCGGGATCGGAGCGGTAGGTTTGATATAGTGTCCGGTAATCCGCCAGGGTGAACGCTTTCGACTTTCCGCTGGGCAGATGGATTTGCCGGTCGGGTAGCGGGTTTTGGTACTGAGGGTCGCCGACCGACTCGTATATGTAGTCCCCCAAATGGATGACGAAATCCAGGTCCTCCTCCGCCAGCATTCGATATGCATGATAGTAGCCGTTTGTGTAGTCGGCACAGGAAACGTAACCGAAACGGGCGGAACGAACAGGTCCACCCGTGGCGGGGAGTGTTTGGAAACGGCCGGTGCGGCTGACATGACCGGAGTGCGTGATAAACCGGTAATAATAGGTGGTTTGCGGTTGAAGACGTCCGTCCACATCCACTTTGACGATATGGTCATAATCCTGGTAAATCGGTGCGAAGCCGCTGAGTACAATATGGGAGAAGTCCGCTTGTTCGCTGATTTCAAACTGGACAAAACGCCCTTGGCGAATCGATTCGATGACGTCTTCATTGGGGGATGAGGCGGGGTCCTGCATCCACTGAACCAGACCGGGGTCAACCTTGTCTGTGGAAAGACCCGGTGAGACAGCGGGGTCCACCCGTGTCCACAGCATGGCACCGGTAGCAGTAGGATCGCCGGAAGCGACGGATTGGGGAAAACCAATCCCGGGAGCATACTTCGGTTGGTATCGGGGATAGCGAGAAGTGGCGATGGCCGCTTGTGCGGCGTTGGCCGTACGGGTGATGGCAACCACCGGCCCTTTCGTCAGGCTGTCGACGAGAAACAAGGCCGATCCGGTGAGCAACGATTTGAGAAATACCCGCCGACCTTGGTCGATGGTATTGGTGTTTCGATCACTCATTTCCCATGCTCCTTTCCCATGGACAACCGATTGCTTTCACCATAACAAAGGCGTATGAATGTACTTTATAGTTGGTGTTAAAATCTTTCGAAAATGTGAGGGTGAATACCTCTCATGAAGAGCGAATGTGATCTGAGGTGTGTAAAAGTAACGTCGATCCGCCAGACGGAATCGGTGTACGGCAAGACGCTTCCTCCTGCCAACCCCATAGGTTTTTCTCAAGGTGCGAGCAGTTTCACGAGTATTTCGCTCACCGGGCAGTTAAAGTGTTTTTGCAATTCTTATTGGATGATACTATTTATTGTTACTCCATGAGGAGGATTCAGCGAAACGCTCGGTTTTATCTACACCTATCAAATTGCCGCGTCTTCTCGCTCGCAATTCATGAGGTGAACATGGTTTCGATGCGGTGTTCCTTTTGCTCTCGGTGGGATAAATGTGGTATAGTTATTGCCGATATAAGTACGGACGATCGATGAGGTGGGCCTGTGTTTAAAGCGATTGTTCCCGATCTGTATGTACAATCCATATACGATATCGACTTCCATCAGTTGCAACGCCGCGGGGTCAAAGCGGCTATCGTTGATTTGGACAACACGCTGGTGGAAGCAGACCGTCCCGACGCCACGCCCAAATTGGTCAGCTGGCTGGACCAGGTACGGGGGATGGGATTTCGCGTGATGATCGTTTCCAACAACACGCGTACACGTGTGTCTCGGTTTGCGACACCCTTGCAAATTCCATTTATTCATCGTGCGAAAAAACCGCTCACCCGCGCGTTCAAAAAGGCGTTGCGGCGCTTGGAGACAAAACCGGAGGAGACCGTGGTCATCGGTGACCAGTTGTTCACCGATGTGCTGGGGGCCAAACGAATGGGCCTGTTTGCGATTCTGGTCGTGCCGATTTCCGAATCGGAAGGCTTTTTCACCAAGATCAACCGGATGATGGAACGGATTGTCTTCCGTTGGATGAAAGAAAAGGGAATGTTGCGATGGGGGGATCGACCGTGAGGGAATCGGCGTTATACTGTGTGGGGTGCGGCGTGCCGCTGCAAGCCGCTGACCCGAAACAACCGGGATATGTTCCGGAGAAGGTGCTGGCGGAGGCGGAGCAGGATGCCGTTTGCCAGCGTTGTTTTCGTATTCGGCATTATAACGAAGTGGCACCCGTCGTCCATGATCCTGGATACTATGAAGACTTGCTGCGACGGATTGCGGATACGGACAGCCTCGTTGTTCAAGTGGTGGACCTGTTTGACTTCGACGGCAGTTGGATTCCAGATCTGCCGCGATGGATCGGGAAGAATCCACTTCTGTTGATCGCCAATAAAATCGATTTATTCCCCAAATCGGTCAAGCACGGGCGGATTCGTGAATGGGTGCGCCGGTCGGCTGAACGCCTCGGCGCGAATCCGGTGGATATCGTGCTGTGCAGTGCGGCCAAAGGTTTTTACATACGGGAAGTGATGGCGGCCATTGAGCGTCACCGACAGGGGAGGGACGTGTACGTCGTCGGTGTTACCAACGTGGGGAAATCTACGCTGATCAACCGTTTGTTGCATGATTTCGGCGATGGCGGTCAACCGATCACGACGTCACCGTATCCGGGCACGACCTTGGACACAATCCGAATTCCGTTGGAAGACGGGCGCTCCTTGATTGACACTCCCGGCATCGTACGAAAGGATCGGTTGAGCGAATGGGTTTCTCCCGCCGATCTGAAGGTCATCGTACCCAAAGGCACGATCAACCCGCGGGTGTATCAGCTGAACGACCGACAAACGCTGTTTCTGGGCGGCCTGGCACGCGTCGATTTTATCAAGGGACCACGCCAGCCGTTTGTGTTGTATGTTTCCAATGCACTGTACGTTCACCGGACCAAGTATGAAAAAGCGGATGAAATTCAACGGACACATCTGGGTGAATTGTTGGCACCTCCGGAAGATCCGTCTGTCTTGCCCCCTTGGCGCAAACAGCAATTCCACATTCCGGGTGGCGGGAAGCAGGATCTGGTGATTGCGGGTCTCGGATGGATCGCTGTCGGTAAAGAAGCAGCCGAGATTGAAGTGTGGGCACCGGAAGGCATCCGGGTGGAATTGCGTCCGTCTGTCATCTAAAACACCCTTAACTTGCAACATCTAACCAAGGGGATTCATAAGCGAGTGATGCTGGGGCTTCCTGAAACGAGTGAACGGAAGCGGCTGGGTCGGCTCGCTCTGCTTCCGGAAAGGGCGCAGGTGGAGCGTGCCCAGGGAAGTGATGCCACGATATAGATCAGGCACGCCTGCTCGGAGCAAGTGGAGAAAACAAGCCTGAACACCAGGTTTCATCTTTCGAGAGCTTGGAAATGGTAAAAATGGAGAGGAGAGCATCACCTATGCATATCGACGGAACGACCGGCGTCGTGGCGCTGTTGGGTCATCCGGTGGCCCATTCCAAATCGCCGGAGATGATGAATCGAGCGTTTCAGACAGCCGGCCTTCCTTATATATATGCGGCATTCGACGTGGCACCGGAAGCATTGGGCGATGCTGTGCGGGGATTGCGTGCCTTGGGCGTCCGTGGTTGGAATGTGACGATCCCGCACAAAGTTGCCATTATGGAATGGTTGGATGAGGTGGACGAAACGGCCCGGGCCATCGGTGCGGTCAACACGGTGGTCAACGACAACGGCCGATTGGTCGGGTACAATACCGACGGTACGGGTTATCTGCGCTCGCTTCAGGAGGAAACCGGCCTGGATGTTACCGCACAACGCGTATTGATCATCGGTGCGGGCGGTGCGGCACGAGCGGTGGGACATGCACTGGCGACGGCAGGGGTGCGGCACATCACGGTGGCCAACCGCACGACAGAAAAAGCAGAGGAACTGGCGGCCCATCTCGGGCAGTGGACGGCGACAGATGTGGTCGGGTTGGCCGACATCAACCGGGTATTGGAGGAAACCACCCTGTTGGTGCAATCCACATCTGTGGGAATGTATCCGCATGTGGACGAGATTCCGATTGCCCCGTCCGGTTTGCATGACCGTCTCATCGTGAGCGATCTGATTTACCGGCCGAAGTGGACCCGGTTATTGCAAGAGGCGAAAAAACGGGGAGCTCGTGTGCATTCCGGATTGGGCATGTTGCTTTACCAAGCGGTGTTGGCGTTCGAACACTGGACTGGACGTCCGGCGCCGGTCGAAACCATGCGGGAGGTTTTGGAAGCCTCACTGCAAGGAGAATGATGGCGGAAATGAGGATGTGTGATGAACATCGGCATTTTTGGCGGCACATTTGACCCGATTCATATCGGTCATCTGATCATTGCCGAACAGGCATCGCAAAGCGTCGGCTTGGATGAGGTGTGGTTCATCCCGGCAGCGTCTCCGCCCCACAAGCCGGGACAAGACATTACCCCTGCAGAACACCGGGTGGAAATGGTCAGGCTGGCGATTTGCGATCACCCCAAGTTTCGATTGTCCACAGTCGAGTTGTTACGACCAGGACCTTCCTATACAGTGGATACGGTTCGCCAGCTGTGTTCACAACATCCACATGATCGTTTTTTTCTCATCGTGGGCGGGGACATGGTGAACGATTTGCCGAATTGGTATAAAATAGAGGAAATCCTGCAAATGGTGGACATCATTGGACACGCACGCCCCGGCACGAATACGGATGCTTTGCCCCCGGAGATCGCGGAAAAAGTGATCTGGGTGCAAGATCCGGTCACTGTGAATGTTTCATCCACTCAGATTCGCCGGCAATTGGCGCGCGGTGCTTCCGGGCGGTATCTTTTGCCGGAACCGGTACGCAAGTACATCAAGGGGAAGAGGTTGTATGGAACGTGAGGCATTGTTGCAAGCTGTAGAAAAGGAACTACCCCGATCACGGTTTGAACACACTTTGCGTGTGGCGGAAACGGCTGTTCGCTTGGCCGATCGGTTCGGAGCTGATAAAGAGAAGGCCGATTTGGCGGGTATTCTGCATGATTACTGCAAATATTGGCCGGATGAACGCATGCGGGACTGGATTATTCGTCATCATTTACCGTCGGATCTGTTAGACTATAATAAAGAATTGTGGCATGCCCCCGTCGGTGCCGAAGCGGTGCGTGAGTGCCTGGGGGTGACGGATCCCGAGGTGTTGGATGCGATCCGTTATCATACGACCGGACGGCCAAACATGACGCGCTTGGAACAAGTGGTGTTTCTGGCGGACTATATCGAACCCGGCCGACGGTTTCCCGGTGTGGACGAAGTGCGCGCCGTGGCCGAATCCGATTTGGACCGTGCCGTGTTGATGGCGCTCGACAACACGATTCGCTTCCTGATCGACCGTGGTCAAAAGGTGTATCCGCTGACACTTTTGGCCCGCAATGATGTGTTAGAGCGGGTGTCAGGAAAAAATTCATCCTGAGGAGGGTATCGTTTTTGAACCTGGTGGAGATTGCGCAATTGGCGGCTGCGACTGCCGAGGAGAAGAAGGCACAGCGTGTCACGATCCTGGATATCCGTGGTTTGTCGGTAATAGCCGATTACTTCGTCATCTGTCACGGAAATTCACAAAAGCAAGTGCAAGCCATTGTGACTGCGATCAAGGAAAAGATGCAGGAGGCAAAGGTTCCTCTCAGGGGAATCGAAGGGTTTGCCGAGGCACGCTGGGTACTGATGGACCTCGGAGATGTGGTCGTCCACGTCTTCCACAAGGATGAACGCGAATTTTACGACCTGGAACGGTTGTGGGGCGATGCCAGGGAAATTCAACAGGTGCAATAAAGCACATACAAACGGTATGGAATGAGTCCAATTTGTGAACAATGTTAAAAACACGTGAACAAATGATAGAGAACCCATTGACATGTGTCCAAGCTGTTTCATATAATGTGAATCAAACATCACGATAAGCCAAGATTCGACAAAGCTTGGATGAGGAGTAGTAGTCCAGCTTCCTCTGCTCAGAGAGTCGGCGTTCGGGTGCAAGCCGATCAGAGAGGTTGGATGAACTCGCCTCATCGCTCCGGATGGGAATGTTCAGTACTGTCCGGCGGAACATCCCCGTTACGGATGATGAGAGTGGGCATTTGTCCGGCAGTAGCTGTACAAATGTCAACTAGGGTGGTACCGCGGGAGTTGTGAACTAACCTCTCGTCCCTAGCAAGGAAGGCTGGGGGCGGGAGGTTTTCATATTTTGGTGTGAAGGAGGTTGGGTCACATGCGGACGTATCAACCGAGTGAAATTGAACCAAAATGGCAAGCGGTCTGGCAGGAGCGCCGCATGCACCGGACCGACGAGGATCGGGACAAACCGAAATTTTACGCGCTGGAACAATTCCCTTATCCTTCGGGTGAAGGGTTACATATGGGCCATGTCCGGGTGTATACCATCGGGGATGTGATTGCCCGTTTCAAACGGATGAACGGATATCGCGTCCTTCACCCCATGGGTGCCGACGCATTTGGTCTACCGGCGGAGAATGCCGCCATCCAGCGGGGGGTGAATCCGCGCGAGTGGACGTTGAAAAATATGAAGCGGATTCGGGAGGAGCAGGCCCGTTTGGGCGTATCCTATGACTGGGAGCGGTATGTCGGTACGTGTCTACCGGACTATTACAAGTTGACACAGTGGCTGTTTCTGCTCTTTTACGAGCGCGGACTGGCTTATCGCAAAAAGGCGGCCGTCAACTGGTGCCCCACTTGCAACACGGTGCTGGCCAACGAACAGGTTGAAGACGGGTTGTGCTGGCGTTGTGATACGGAGGTGACGAAAAAGGAGCTGGAGCAATGGTTCCTGCGAATCACCGATTACGCCGACCGCCTGCTCGAAGGATTGGACCGCTTACCGAAATGGCCGGAAAAAGTGAAGGCCATGCAGCGTAACTGGATTGGTCGCAGCGAGGGGGCGCACGTCACCTTCACCATTCCCGAACTGGATCATGAAAAAGTGACCGTATTCACCACTCGTCCCGACACGTTGTTCGGCGTCACTTACTTGGTGTTGGCTCCGGAGCATCCGCTGGTTCCGAAATTGATTCGCGGAAAGGAAAACGAGTCGGTGATTGCCGACTTTATCGAACGCATGCGGAAAGAATCCGAAATCACGCGGACAGCGGCGGATGCGGAAAAAGTGGGGTATTTCACGGGAGCGTTTGCCCAACATCCTTTAACCGGCGAAAATGTGCCGATCTGGGTGGCCAACTATGTGTTGATGGATTACGGCACCGGCGCGGTGATGGGAGTACCGGCCCACGATGAGCGGGACTTCCTGTTTGCCCGGAAATACGATTTGCCGATTCGAGTCGTCATTCGTCCGGAGGAGGGCGACACCGACGAGTTGACCGAAGCGTATACCGGCGAAGGGAAACTGGTCAACTCGGGTGATTTCAGTGGATTGAACAACCGGGAAGCGATCAAGGCCATCGCCCGTCATCTGGAGGAAAAAGGGCTGGGTGGACCGACGGTCAATTATCGACTGCGCGACTGGTTGATTTCACGGCAACGGTATTGGGGATGCCCGATTCCGATCATCTACTGCGACGATTGCGGCATTGTTCCGGTACCGAAAGAACATTTGCCGGTCCTTCTGCCCGAAGACGTCGTATTTGACGGCAAACGCAATCCGCTCACCACGTCGGAATCGTTCGTGAACACCGAATGCCCCCGCTGCGGCAAGTCGGCGCGCCGGGAGACGGATACGATGGATACATTTATCGATTCGTCTTGGTATTTCTTCCGGTATACGGATGCGCACAACGAAGATATGCCGTTCGATCCGGACAAAGTGAAGGAATGGCTGCCAGTCGACGAGTATATCGGCGGGATTGAGCACGCCGTGTTGCATTTGCTGTACTCTCGATTCTTTACCAAGGTCCTGTACGATGCCGGTTTGGTGCCGGTGGATGAACCGTTCACCAGCCTGCTGACCCAGGGAATGGTGCTCAAAGACGGAGCGAAAATGTCCAAATCCAAAGGCAATGTGGTCAGCCCGATGGACATCGTCGAAAAATACGGGGCGGACACTGCCAGGATGTTTATCCTGTTTGCCGCACCGCCGGATCGTGACTTGGAATGGTCGGATGCCGGGGTGGAAGGAAGCTACCGTTTCTTGAACCGCGTTTGGCGGATGGTGGAGCAGCACGCCTCCCTGTTCGAACAACGCCCCGCTCCCGATACGACAAGCAAGGAAGCCCAGGAGCTGAACCGGTTGCGGCACCGGACCGTCAAAAAAGTGACGGAGGACGTGAATGACCGTTATCACTTTAACACCGCCATCAGTGCCATTATGGAACTGGTCAATGGCATCTATGCCTATCCGGAGGATGCCGACCGTGGGACGCTGGCCGATGCGATTGAGACGGTCGTGCTGTTGTTGGCGCCGTTTGCGCCTCATATCACCGAAGAACTGTGGCAGCGGATGGGCCATCAAGACAGCGTGCATGCCCAGTCGTGGCCGACCTTCGATCCGGCGGCTTTGGTGCAGAACGAAGTGGAAATTGCGGTGCAGATCAATGGCAAGGTGCGAGATAAAGTGGTTGTACCGGCCGAGGCGGACAAGAGCGAAGTGGAAGCACTGGTTATGAAGCTGGACCGCATTCAAACGTTGTTGGAAGGGAAAACGGTCCGCAAAGTAATCGTCGTACCGCGAAAATTGGTCAACATTGTGGTCAATTGACCCACTTGATCGAGCCCGACATGAAGGACCGGAACGCGCAGGGATTCCATTGCGAGGCGCGTTGCCTGGAGCCCTGTGCTTCCGGTCCGAAGCGGGCTTGTTTTTTTTCGTTCGCTCTATGGCGCTCCATGGCAATGGCTAAAGGCGCTCGACAGGAAATTCGGACTCGCTTGAACCAACCACTCAGTCAGCAGTTGCAGCTCGCTATGTGGCGGGCTTTTTCTTTTTGCATGAGAAAGCGACACCTTCCACATCCTAAAGGATAACCGCCGATCAGATCCAAAGATCGGCAATCCGAGGGAAAGGATGTCTGGTACATGCGCGTGGAACCCGATTCGAAATTACCGCCGATCGGAGCGGACGAAGCTCGTGATGCCAAGTTGGCGCAGGAAGGAACAACCTTGGGCAGTGCCGTGGATGAGAACAAAGAAAAAAAAGTAAAAGGTCCCAATCGACCATCCACTTGAGATGCCGAATAGTTTCAAACCCGGTTCAGCTGCAAATGCAGCCGCGAACCGGGTTTTTTCATGAGAAAATCATGCAGGTATTCCAATAAATACATGGTAAAATGAAAACGGCTCAGTCGGGGCATGACATGTGGGGGCATCATTTGAAGTGTTGATGAGACAGTAAGTCCTTAAAAGAATCGGACCGGACGTCTGGCGCTTCAGAAATCCCGTTCTTACAAGCATGGAGACTCTCAAAGATTTTTCTCAGCGCGTTGGAACGATTGCTGCACGTTGCGGAGGTCTTCAGAAAATTTCATGTGTGTCATTTGGAAAAGGCGGGTGAAGCAGGGGATGAAGGCCTCATCCAACAGATGGAGTCCCTCGCGCGTGATCCCGCCGGGAACGGCCACCCGATCCTGGAGGGATTGCAGCGTGAACCCGTTTTCTGTCAGCAGTTTTCCTGTGCCGACGATCATCTGTTCCACCAGGGAGGTGGCGGTCTCTACAGGCAGTCCGGTCTCTTTGACGGCGGCTTGAATCCATTGCTCCAAAATGTTGGCAAGAAACGCAGGACCACAGCTGGCTAAATCGGAAGCGGCACGCGTATGGGCTTCGTCGACGTACAGCGGTTTGCTGATGCAGGAGAACAGCTGGTATAACCACTGGGTGTCTTCATCCGAGAAACGGGTTCCGGGTATCAACAGAGCGTTACCCGACAATGCCGCATGACAAATACTAGGGATCACTTTGGCGATCTTCGCGTCCAGATGCTCTTCCAAGTCGCGGATCATCACCGGACTGGTGATGGAGATGACGTATTGGTTCGGCCGGACAACATCCTGTATCTCATCCAACACCTGTCGAAAATCTCCCGGTTTGACGCAGAGAAAGATGCAATCCGCCTTTTTGGCCGTATCCCGATTGTGATCGGACACATGAATGCCAGGGCAATCCAGAGCCAGCCGTTCCGCTTTGTCGCGGGTACGGTTGGAAACGATGATACGATCGGGTTGCATGGCGTAGGAATGGACAAACGCGAGTACCAGATTGCTTCCCATGCTTCCCGTCCCGATGAAGCCGAATTTCATCACAATACCCTCCCCATCCGCATGACGCTGACATTTCTCCTTTAACTCTATGCAGGAGCGGGGAGGAATATGAGGAAAGGGGGAGTAAGGGTGTGGGAGGAAAAGTGGTATCACCGGGTCAATAAGTGGGCGCTGGCGACAGGGGTGCTGGCGCTGGTGGTGATTGGACTCATCGTGTTGTTGATCAACCGTCGGGAAGAGACTGCACCGGTTCCAACCCTGCCCGCCTACAAACCAGCTCTGCCGGCGACACCGTCGAGCGGAAATAGGGAAAAAGCCGCCAAGATTGTCGTCGACGTTAAGGGGGCGGTCAACCATCCGGGTGTGTACAAGTTGTCAGGCGGTTCACGTGTGCAGGACGCGATGCAACAGGCAGGAGGTGCGGCACCGTCAGCGGATGTGAATCGGGTCAACCTGGCTCAGCCGTTGGCTGACGGGATGGTGGTCTATATCCCGCGAAAAGGGGAACAGGTGCCTCCTCCCGTGGCCGGTGCAACCGGTTCGGTTCCAGATGGCGGGACTCAGTCGGGCACGACGGCTAACGGTGGCAAAATTTCGCTCAACTCTGCCACGGCGGAACAGCTAGATCAGCTGGATGGGATTGGACCGTCCAAAGCAGCGGCTATAATACGTTATCGTGAGGAACATGGTCCTTTTCGCTCGGTGGACGAGCTGGCCAACGTTCCGGGGATCGGGGAGAAAACACTGGAAAAGTTTCGCGACCGTTTGACTGTGCCGTGAATCGAGCCAAATTTTAACCCCCTCGTGGATCGAGGGGGTTCTTATATCGTACATCAAGCAGACAACACTTTCCGGATTTTGGCCAGTGCCCAATCCAGCTCTTCTTGGGTAATCGTGAGCGGCGGGGCGAAACGGATGGTGTTTTCGTGCGTCTCTTTGCACAGCAAACCTTCTTCAGCCAGACGTTCGCAATGCGGACGAGCCGGTTCATACAATTCCATTCCGATGAAGAGGCCTTTACCGCGGATTTCCTTGATGATCGGATTTTGGATTTGTTTCAGTTCAGCCATGAAATATTCGCCCAATTCACGAGAGCGCTGAGGCAAGTTTTCTTCCACCAGCACATCCAGTGCAGCCACAGAGACGGCGCAGGCCAACGGGTTGCCGCCAAAGGTGGAACCGTGGGAGCCCGGTTCGAATACCCCCATCACTTCTTTATCCCCGGCCACGGCGGAGATCGGCATCACACCGCCGCCCAACGCTTTCCCCATCACATACAGGTCAGGCCGGACGTCTTCCCAGTCGCAGGCGAACAGTTGACCGGTTCGACCGAACCCGGTTTGGATCTCGTCGGCGATGAACAGGACGTTGTGTTCTTTACATACTCGGTAGGCTTCACGCAGATATCCTTCCGGCGGCACGATAACGCCTGCTTCCCCTTGGATCGGCTCCACCAGGAAGGCGGCTGTGTTGGGCGTAATGGCTGCTTTCAGCGCTTCGACATCACCGTACGGTATGATTTTGAAGCCAGGGGTCAACGGGCCGAATCCGCGTTGGTACTCCTCACTGGACGAGAGAGAGACTGCAGTGATGGTCCGGCCGTGGAAATTGTTTTCACAGACGATGATTTCCGCTTGGTTTTCCGGCACTTTCTTCACATCATATGCCCAGCGCCGGGCCGCTTTGAGGGCGGTTTCCACCGCTTCGGCTCCGGTATTCATCGGCAGAATCATCTCTTTGCCCGTTAACTGAGCCACTTTTTTGTAAAAAAGTCCCAGCTGATCGTTGTGGAACGCACGGGAGGTCAAGGTGACTTTATCCGCTTGTTCTTTCAGCGCCGCGATCAGACGGGGATGGCGGTGTCCATGGTTCAATGCCGAGTAGGCACTCAGCATGTCCATGTACTTGTTGCCGTCAGCATCCTCCACCCAAACACCCTCCGCCTTGGAAATCACGATCGGCAGGGGGTGATAGTTCCTCGCGCCGTATTTTTCCGTCAATTCGATCAACGTTTGGTTCCGTGACATGATAGCCTCCTTGATGATGAATAAATTTGATGTATGGGCGCATATACACACGCCCTGACCCGAAAATAAGCAATCTATCACCATTGTAGATGGAATTTGGAATGGAATCAATGACGGAACTTTTTCTAAAAAAACGGTTGACGGCGGTATGAGAGACCGGTATAATGAAAAACAAGTTTTCTGATAGTCGACACAATTGAATCGGATTTGGAATCTCTTATCGAGAGTGGTGGAGGGACTGGCCCGATGAAACCCGGCAACCCCGGTCTGTACGAACCGGAAGGTGCCAATTCCTGCGGAAACCGACGCCAACGGTTTCCGAGAGATAAGAGAGGAGAGCTGGCGTAACCAAAGCCTCTTCTCTTATCGGAGAAGGGGCTTTTTTATTCCACTGTTTTAGGCTGATGTCACAAGCGGAAAGGCGGCTTTAGTCGGCGAGTGCTCTTTGAGATTGTGTGTTGCAATAGCGAGAGGGACGTTCACACGAACAACAGGTGATTTCTCAGGGAAATCTCAAAGCATTCAATCTCTGCGAAAGGATGATGGTGATGAGCGAAACGCAACAATACGGACTGGAAACGTTGGCGGTCCACGGTGGCCAAGAACCGGACCCGACGACGAATGCGCGAGCGGTACCGATTTACCAGACCACTTCCTATGTGTTCAACGATACGGAGCATGCAGCCAATTTGTTTGCGTTGAAAGAATTCGGCAATATCTACACCCGCATCATGAACCCGACTCAAGATGTGTTTGAAAAGCGGGTGGCTGCGCTGGAAGGTGGCGTCGGTGCGCTGGCGACGAGTTCCGGTCAGGCGGCAATCACCTACTCCATCCTGAACATCGCCAAAGCCGGGGATGAAATTGTCTCATCCAGCAGTTTGTACGGCGGCACATACAACCTGTTCCAACACACCTTGCCCAAACTGGGAATCACTGTGCGGTTCGTCGATCCTTCCGATCCGGAAAATTTCAAAAAGGCAATCAATGAAAAGACACGGGCTGTATTTGGGGAGATCATCGGCAATCCCAAAATGGACGTGCTGGATGTGGAAGCCGTGTCCAAAGTGGCCCATGATGCCGGAGTGCCGCTGATTGTGGACAACACGTTTGCCACGCCGTACTTGTGCCGGCCGATTGAGTTCGGGGCGGACATCGTCGTGCACTCGGCCACCAAATTTATCGGTGGTCATGGTACCAGCATTGGTGGGGTGATTGTGGATTCAGGCAAATTCGACTGGACCAACGGCAAGTTCCCGGAATTGACCGAACCGGACCCGAGTTATCACGGGGTTTCCTACACCGAGGCGGTCGGGCCGCTGGCCTACATCATCAAGGCCCGGGTTCAACTGTTGCGGGACATCGGAGCGTCCATTTCTCCATTCAATGCGTTTTTGTTCTTGCAAGGGTTGGAAACGTTGCATCTGCGTATGGAACGGCACAGCGAAAACGCGCTTCGGGTCGCCAGGTTCCTTCAGGAACACGAACTGGTGGAGTGGGTAAGCCATCCGGGATTGGAAGATCATCCGTCATACGAAAAAGCAAAAAAATACCTGCCCAAAGGGCAAGGCGCCATTTTCACGTTTGGAATCAAAGGTGGTTTGGAAGCGGGCAAAAAACTCATCGAAAACTTACGCCTCTTTTCTCACCTGGCCAACGTGGGTGATTCCAAATCCCTCGTAATCCATCCGGCCAGCACCACGCATCAACAATTGACTGAAGAAGAACAATTGGCCGCAGGCGTAACACCGGAACTGGTCCGCTTGTCCGTAGGAATTGAGTCGGTGGATGACTTGATCGCCGATCTGGATCAGGCATTGAAGAAAAGTCAAAACGTCGTCACGGCTTGATACACCGGGACCATTCGAAACAAATGGTGATCGAGGCTGAAAAAGCCTGTCTCTCCCAAGTGAATCCCGTTATTGATCGATTCTGGGGGAGGATTGGCCTGGTAACCGAGAGCCGGCTCATCCGATGTCGCCACTGGATAAGAGAGACGGGAGACGGAGATTCGGTCGAAGCTCTGATGACGGAATGATTCAGGGGACGTGTTTTCCGGCTGGGACAATCGGGAAAGCACGTCTCCATCTGTGTAACCGAAATGACCAAAAAAGACTTTCCGTACGGTTTTTGGAATAGGGGGAACAATGGCATGCGGATTGAGACACAACTGGCCCAATTGGGTTCAAACAAAGAGACCAAGACCGGGGCGATCAGTTATCCGGTGTATTATTCGACAACCTACCGGCATGCGGGATTGGGACAAAGCACGGGATACGATTACACCCGGACCGCCAACCCGACAAGGACGGTGTTGGAAGAAGCGATCGCCCGCCTGGAGGGTGGGACGGCTGGATTCGCCTGCAGCTCGGGAATGGCTGCCGTACAAACTGTCATGGGATTGTTCGAGCGAGGGGATCACTTGATCGTTTCCCTCGATTTGTATGGGGGAACGTACCGGCTGTTTGAAACGTTGATGACACGGTATGGTCTTTCTTTCAGTTATGTCGATTTCCGCCGTCTGGACGAAGTGAAGGCAGCCATCCGCCCGGAAACGCGCGCCTTTTTCGTCGAGACGCCCACCAATCCCCTGCTGCAGGTAACCGATTTGCATGCTGTCTGTGAAATCGCCCGATGTCATGGATTGATCACGATTGTCGACAACACGTTTATGACGCCGTATTTCCAGCGTCCGATCGAATGCGGGGCGGATATCGTCATTCACAGCGCGACCAAATATTTGGGCGGACACAATGATGTATTGGCTGGCCTGATTGTGACCAAGGGCGACCAGTTGAGTGAACAGATGGCAGCACTGCACAACGCGATCGGCGCCGTGCTGGGACCGCAAGATTCATGGTTGTTGCTTCGCGGGATGAAGACGTTGGCGCTCAGAATGGAGAGGCATCAGGAAAACGCTTATCAATTGGCTCATTTCCTCCGTCAGCACCCGCTGGTGGACGAAGTGTTCTATCCCGCATTGCAGTCGGAGACGTGGGAGATTCAAACCAAACAAGCCGACGGAGGCGGCGGCATGTTGTCGTTCCGCGTGAAATCGCCCGCAATGGTGGGGCCATTGCTCTCTTCGTTGCGATTGATCGCGTTTGCGGAGAGCTTGGGCGGGGTGGAAACGCTCATCACGTATCCGCACACGCAAACACATGCCGACATCCCGGAAGCAACGCGACGCAAAGTCGGGGTGTGCGATCGTCTGCTCCGGTTGTCGGTCGGGATCGAGTATGTGGATGATTTGATTGCTGATCTGGCACAGGCACTGGATGAGGCGGAACGGGTATGGAAGGAGGAAAAGCGGGATGAAATTTGCGACCCGATTGCTCCACAATGGTAACGAGATTTGCCCCCGTACGGGGGCGGCCAGTATACCCATGTATCTCGCATCCACCTATCATCAGTTTGATTTGGATCAACCGGGACGGTACGATTATGCGCGGTCGGGCAATCCGACGCGGGAAGCGCTGGAGAAGACCATCGCCGCGCTGGAGGGAGGCTCCCATGGATTTGCGTTTTCGTCGGGGATGTCAGCCGTCTCCACGGTATTGCTGCTGTTTTCCAACGGGGATCATCTCGTGGCTTCCCAGGATTTGTATGGCGGCACGTATCGGGTGATGGCCGAAGTGCTGCCCCGGTTGGGCATCACGGTTGACTTTGTGGATACGACGGATCTGAACCGGGTAGAGGCGGCGATTCGTCCCAACACCAAGGGAATTTACATCGAAACACCTTCCAACCCCACCTTGAAGGTGACGGATATTGCCGGCACGGCAGAAATTGCCCGACGTCACGGTGCGCTGCTGATTGTGGATAACACGTTTTTGAGCCCGGTCTATCAGAATCCGTTGCTGTTGGGGGCAGATATCGTCATTCACAGTGCAACCAAATTCATTGGTGGGCACAGTGACGTCGTGGCCGGTTTGGTGGCAGTAAAAGATCCTACCTTGGCGGAACGGATCGGTTTCCTGCAAAACGCGATCGGTGCGGTATTGGGTGTGCAGGATGCCTGGTTGGTCCTCAGGGGGATCAAAACACTCAAAACCCGGATGGATACTGCCACCCGTTCCGCAGAAACAATCGCCCAGGCGTTAGCGAATCACCCCGAAGTACATCGGGTGTATTACACAGGACTTCCCTCACACCCTGGCCACCGTTTGCAATGTCAACAATCCAGTGGACATGGTGCAGTTCTGTCGTTCGACGTCGGATCCGGGGAACGGGCGCGGGAGGTGTTGAGTCGCGTACGTCTGCCCATCGTGGCGGTCAGCTTGGGTGCGGTGGAAAGCATCCTCTCCTATCCGGCCAAGATGTCCCATGCTGCGATGCCCCAACATGTCCGGGAGCGACATGGGATCACCGACGGATTGCTCCGGCTGTCCGTCGGACTGGAGGATGTGGAAGACCTGTTGAACGATTTGGAGCAGGCATTGTCGGTCCGATCGGTTTCGGTCGCTTCCAACCGATGATCCGAACACGCTACCCGGAAAGTGGGTATCCGTTTTCCCACGAGTGACCTTTGAGCGCAGTGATTCAACAGCGAGAGGGAGAACGGCGCATCCAGAACCGCGAGTGGTTAAACACTTTGTCAGCAGTCTCACCGGTCAAGGATCACTTGACCGGCTTTTTATTGGATTGAGGATGATTGCAAAGGACTTTCCTTTTATCTGTATCAAAATATGGTAGAATAGAGACATCCTGATACAACGGATTTGTTTTTCCGCAGTTTTCCTGCCCCGGTCTCTTTGCAATCGTTTTTGTCTGTCGTATCATATCGGTTGGAATATACGTCGGCAATATTTGAAATGGGAGAAAAGGAGTCGTACGGGAAATGACGATCAAATCGGACAAGTGGATTCGGAAAATGGCTTTGGAACACGGCATGATCGAGCCGTTCATCGACCGAAACGTCGGCAAGGGGGAAGCCGTCAGTTTCGGTCTGAGCAGTTACGGATATGATCTGCGTGTGGCAGATGAATTCAAGATATTCCATAATGCGCTGAACTCCATCATCGATCCGAAACAGATCGATTCCAACTCGTTTATCGACTTTAAGGGAGATGTTTGCATCATCCCGCCCAATTCGTTTGCATTGGCTCGGTCGGTAGAGTATTTTCGCATCCCGGAAAACGTGCTGGCCGTTTGTGTGGGTAAATCCACGTACGCCCGGTGTGGCATCATCACCAATGTGACACCGTTCGAGCCGGGATGGGAGGGACATGTTACTTTGGAAATTTCCAATACGACGCCGCTTCCCGCCAAAATCTACGCCAACGAGGGACTCTGTCAAGTGCTGTTCTTCGAAAGCGATGAGGCGTGTGAGGTGTCGTATCGGGCCAAGCAGGGAAAATACCAACATCAACGGGGAATCACCTTGCCCAAGGTTTGATGGGGTCAACACTCCTTTCTTATGAAAGGAGTGTTTCTATTTGGGAGGAATGACGTTCGCTGGCGTGGAATAAAAGTGACAGCGATAACACATCTACAAGGGGATCCAATCATGAACCGTGCTGATTTGATCAAAAAGTTCGACAAACAGGCACGTTGGTATGAAAAGAGGCGGATCCAACAGGCACAAAAAGAGTGGAGGCAAAAACTCCTTTATTTTGCACGAGGAAACGTGCTGGAAGTGGCGGTGGGAGCCGGAGCCAATTTTTCTTTTTATCCACCCGGTGTGAGAATCACCGCGGTCGACTTCAGTCCAGAAATGCTGAAAAGGGCCAGGAATGCTGCGGATGAATATGGGATTGAGGTGGAGTTTATCCAGTCCGACGTCGAAACGCTCACCTTTCCGCCCGATTCCTTTGATACTGTGGTGTCCACCTTGTCATTATGCGGTTATGAAGATCCCGTCGGAGTACTCAATCGATTCAGTCGGTGGTGCAGGAATGACGGCCTCATTTTGTTGATGGAGCATGGTCTCAGTTCCAACCCGTTTCTTTCCTTCCTGCAAAAAGCTTTGGATCCGTTGGCCTACCGCCTGGTGGGATGTCATCAGAACCGGGATATGATGAACCTCATCCGTTCATCTGATCTGGTGGTGGAAAAGGTGGAATCCCACTGGGCGGGTGTAGTTCATCTGGTGTGGGCGAAACCGCGAAAGTGATGTGAACGAATGAAAGCCCGACCTGCCATCCGGCGCAGATCGGGCTTTTTTTTGACGGATTTATTTGCGCAGATGGAACGGCACTGTGGAGACGATGACGTCTTTTCTCAACAACAGCAGGAAACGGAGCCATAGCGCAGATTGGTTGTGCAAAAAGCGCTGCCACCACCTGCGTGGGATGAATTCGGGGATCAGGACGGTAATCAAGTTGTCCCCAACCCGTTCCTGAACCAGGTCGATGAATCGGAGCACGGGACCGTTGACGCTCCGGTAGCGGGAGCGAGTAACAACGAGGCGGACGCCGGGATTCCATTGCTCCCACTTTTTCTCCATCTTGTCCGCATCCTCCTCGGTAAAGGCCACGTGAATCGCCACGATGTCATCCCCGATTGTCTTGGCGTAGGCGATCGTGTTGCGCACGACGCGGCTGATGCCCCCGACGGGAATGATGATGACATGATCTTTCTTTTCCGGCTTGTCGGCAGTGATGTCGATGCGAAGCTCTTCGGCAACAGCCTCATAGTGTTTTCGAACTTGATAAAAGGCGAAGATGAACAGCGGGATCACCAATACCACGATCCAAGCGCCTTCCGTAAATTTGGTGACGGCGAATATCAGCAGGACGATAAACGAGACGACCGCACCCGCAGCGTTGATCGCTATTTTACGCATCCAGCCCGGGTTGCGCTGCTTCCACCTGCGTACCACCATCCCGGTTTGTGACAAGGTGAACGATAAAAAGACGCCGATCGCATACAGGGGGATTAATCGTTCCACCTCTCCCTCAAACGCCACGATCAGTCCGATTGCGGCCAAGGCCAACACGATGATGCCGTTTGAGTAGTTGAGCCGGTCTCCGCGGGAAGCAAACATCCGCGGCATGAATTTGTCCTTGGCCATGATGGAGGCCAACAGCGGGAAGCCTGCGAAGGCAGTGTTGGCGGCCAGAATCAGGATCAGTGCTGTGGTCCCCTGGATGTAGTAATACGGCAACGTTCTGCCGAACGTCTCTTCGGCAATCTGGGAAAGCACCGTCTCCGTCGGACTGGGTGTGATGTGGTACAAATATGCCAGCAGGCTGGTACCACCGAACAACATGGCCAGCAATAAGCCCAGAAGCGCCAAGGTACGCGCCGCATTTTTCGTCTCCGGTTTACGGAAGGTGGGAGTGGCGTTGGAGATCGCTTCGACGCCGGTCAATGCAGAACATCCCGACGAGAACGCACGCAATAACAGAAACCATCCGAGACCAGCCGGAAAGGTGTGTGTCACTGGCGGGACGTTAGCAGGAATGCCATGGACCGCCACATTTCCCAACCCCACGAGCACCAAACCCAGCATGCCGAGGATAAACAGGTAGGTGGGGAATGAGAAAATCGTGCCGGATTCGCGTAAACCCCGTAAGTTGAGGAGCATGATGAGAAGGACAAAGAAAACGGAAATGAGCGTACTGTGCTTGTGTAAAACCGGGAACGCCGAAGTGATCGCGTCTGTCCCGGCCGAAACACTGACTGCCACTGTCAGTGTATAGTCGATCAACAGCGACGCACCGGCGATCAACCCTGCAAACCAACCCAGGTTGTCTGTCGAAACGATGTAGGCACCGCCCCCTCCTGGGTATTCGTGGATAATTTGCCGGTAGGAAAGGATGAGCAGTGTCAACAATCCGATAATCGCGCCGGATATGGGCAATGAATACCAAAGTGCCAGTGCGCCAATCGGAGCGAGTACGGTTAAAATCTGCTCCGTACCGTAAGCGACGGACGACAGCGCGTCCGATGACAATATTGGGAGTGCTTTCCAAACCGGCAGTTTTTCCTCCTGCAGTTGCTCAGTGCGAAGCGGGCGCCCGATGATCAAACGCTTCAGCGAGGATAACATCACATACACCTTCCCCAGATGGATTCCGTTTTTGTTTCAAACACAAAAAGCCATTGAAGTGTCCACTTCAATGACTTTCGGTCATGTGAAGAAGCACACTTCCCTCTCAGCACGCTTACGAGGTTAGCTGACGGATTCGGGTCCGTGAGAGTGACCCTACCGGTGAAGACACCGGATTCACCCCAAAAAAATTGGTTCCCCCGTTCCTGTACGGATTCAGCGCTCGGAGTGTGAAATTGTCAGTTATTAGGTTTTGTCATGATTAGCATTCTAATCCGTCTGACGGAAACTGTCAATCAATAATTTTCAACAGAACCGTAACAAATGGGCAACAGTTTTTGTCGAATCAGGAGGGTTTTTGTCGGGAATTGCGGAAAGGATATACCATTTCATTCCTTTCCTGGAGGTTGTGATGAAAGTTCCGGTGGGTTGGTTGGCGGGTGGATGGATAGGAGGCATCGCCGTTGTGTTGACAGGGGGAAGCGGGTATGAAGGATGGTGGTGGTTAGGGGCAGGAGTGCTCGGGATAGCAGGAGGGTGGTTGTGCCTGTGGCGGTGGCGGATGTGGACGACGACATGCACAGTACTGGCTTTTTTTGCCGGAGCCGCCTATACGTCATGGGTGGATACTCACAATGTCTCGTCCATCGATGATCGGTTGACTGATCAAGTCGGGATCAAGCTGCATGGGGTCGTCCAGTCCGCTCCTGAGGTGGATGGAGATCAGCTCACCTGTATGGTGAAAGTCTACCGGTTGGAGGTGCGTGGTGCCTTTCGACGCTTGACTGGTGAAAAAGTGTTGTTGCGTCTTCGATTACAATCTCAGTCGGAGTTGCGGACGGTTCGCGATTGGACGAGTGGGACGCGGCTGTCGGTGAACGGTGTACGGTTGACTCGCCCGGATCCGGCGAGAAATCCTGGCGGCTTTGATGCACGGGCGTTTTATCGCCGTCAATTTGTGCATTGGATCGCGTCGGCTGACGGGCTTCGCGGGGTTTCGGCGGAACAACCGCCCCCATGGGATGTATTCGCATGGGCAGACCGGATTCGGCGGAGCGGGGGCGACACGTTGGCGCAACTCTATCCTGAGGAGATATCCGGTTTGATTCGCGGATTGGTGCTGGGAGAGAGGAATGCGGTGCCGGAAGAGATCGACAGCCTGTTTGCCGAATGGGGACTGACGCATTTGTTGGCCATTTCAGGGATGAATGTGGCCGTCTTCGTTGCGGGCGTGTACGGTTTGTTGACCCGATTGCGCTTAACGCGTGAAGTGGCTGGCGGACTCACGATCGTATCGTTGCCGATATTTGCATGGGTAACAGGCGCGGAAGCATCCGTTGTCCGGGCGTCCCTGATGGCCGGGTTCGCCCTCGTTGCCACGGTTTTCGGCATGTGGCACAACCGACTGAGCTTTTTGTTTCTGGCAGGATGGTTGATGCTGTTGTGGAATCCGTATCAGCTTCTGGAGGCGGGGTTTCAGCTGACCTGTTTGATCACGCTCGGCTTGCTGGTGGCGGTCGAACCACTCAGTAGCCTGTTTCCATTACCGTGGAAATGGGCAAATCAATGGTTGGCGGTCACGTTAATTGCCCATCTGGTATCATTTCCGGTGACGATCACCTTTTTTTATGACTTTCCGACAGGTTCTTGGTGGGTCAATCTATGGATTGTGCCCATCGTCGGTAGCGTGGTGTTCCCTTTGGCACTCCTTTCCTTGATGTTGGGCTGGATTGCACCTGTGTGGGGAGCAGTGCCTGCCTGGATATGCACACAGGTGACGAAAGGTCTGTTATGGTTGTTGGAACGGCTTTCTGAGGAACAGGGAATGTTGACGTCATGGTCACCGCCGTCATGGCAATGGTGTATGGCATACGCGGCGGCATGTGTATACGCATTGTTCGCATGGACGGGTAACGCGCTTCATCCCCGGCGGCATCGTTGGTGTTCGGCGGTGATGATCACGGGTCTGATCTTTTACTCCTATCATCCTTTTTACGGGGAGAGGGAGGCGCGCATCACCTTTCTCGATGTGGGGCAGGGGGATTGCGCTGTCATCGAGACACCGCGAGGACAGGTCATCGTTGTGGATGGCGGCGGGATGGTGTCTTTTCCGCAGAAGTCATGGCAACGGCGTCACCATCCCTACGACGTGGGAGAGAAAACGGTGGTTCCGTATCTGCGCTATCGCGGCATCCGACAAATCGACTACCTCATTATGACGCACGGGGATGCAGACCACATCGGAGGCTTGCAAAAAGTGGCGGAACAATTCCCCGTTCGCCTCGTCCTACGTAATCCCCACCCACCCCGTACAGCGACGGAACGGCAATTGATGCGTACGTTGATCGAAAACGGTGCCCGAATCGCGGCACCTTCCCCCGGAACGGCTTGGACACTGGAACCGGGGGTTGTATGGCAGTTTCTCCATCCCGATCCGGCGCATCTCTCAACCGACGGGTGGACCAACAATGATTCCATTGTTTTTTTACTGCAGATCCAACATTTCCGCTTGTTGATGACGGGGGACATCGAACAGGAAGCGGAAGAGGACGTGGTGGAAAAGTGGCGCTTTCCACCGGTGGATGTGCTGAAAGTGGCTCATCACGGAAGCCGTACATCAACAGGTGAATCATGGCTTGCGCAAGTTCGGCCCGGTTTCGCCGTGATCTCGGTCGGCCGACATAATCGGTTTGGCCATCCGGCTCCGGAAGTGATCCGTCGCTTACAAAGCCATCGGATTCATATATGGCGAACGGATCGCCATGGGGCGGTGACCATTCGGATTCGTCCCGCCGGCTGGACGGTGGAGACAATGTTGCCGGTGGTAAGATGACGTCAACTGCGCCCTGCAGGGAAGAAGATGATGACCCGTTCCGACCCGGTCAGCGCAGGACGCGGGCAAAGTTCGCATTGAGGAAATTGCCCGCGATTTTAATCTTGCCCTTTCCCTAGCCTTCGCTCGGAAAAACATTGCTCCCTTACGGTATAAAGGTGATCTTTTTCCCGCGAGCGTTTTTCTCGGTCCGTTCGTCTTGTCCGTCTATGGTACAATGGGGAATGAATTTGCTCCCGGGAGAGCGTACGCAGTCCGGACTTCGAAAAAAAGCAACTTTTGATACCCTAGGACCGTCTTGTAAATTAGGAGGGATAGATGTGGTCGAAGCGGAATGGGTCAAACGGGCGCAAGCCGGCGATCGCGAGACCATGATCCGGTTGCTGCGGGAAATCGAGACACCAGTCTACCGCACGGCCTATTATCTCCTGGGAAATGAGCAGGATGCGCTGGACGCGACGCAAGAAGCACTGCTGAAGATCTATCATCGGATTTCCACTTTTCAGGGGCAATCCCGCTTTGAAACTTGGGCGCAACGCATTGTGACCAACATTTGTATCGATCAGTTCCGCCGCAAATCGAAAGTGGTACCGATGCCGGAAGAGATGCAGCCGGTGGATACTGAGGCGGAACAGGCAGTGCACCAATCCCATTTTCATTCGGATCTGAAAATGGCCATTTCGCAATTGCCGGATCAACAACGTACGGCCGTCGTGTTGCGTTATGTACACGACTACAGTTACCAGGAAATAGCGGAAACAATGAATTTGCCCATCAATACCGTCAAATCCCATTTATTTCGCGCACGCAAACAGTTGCAAGAGCTGTTGGCTGAATACAAGGAAGGGGGTGTCGCACGATGAGGTGTGAGGACGCACTGGAATTGATTCAACGGAGTTTGGATGAGGAATTGTCAGAGGCGGAACAAGCACGTCTCCAATCCCATCTGTCCGTGTGCACCAGTTGTTCGGATTTTCACTTGCGGTTAAAGCGACTGGATGAGCATTTATCTCTCCTGCCCCAAGTCCAACCGCCTGTCAGCGTGGTCGACCGCATCCTGCCGCAGTTGGAAAAACCAAAGCCGACACGTACCTTCCGCAGAAGGTTCACCAATATGAGATGGATCAGCGGGGGGATCACTGCAGCGATCGTAATCGGTGCCATCATCACCCAATGGGGGATGACGGAAAACCACACGCCCCCAAAACCGCCGGTTGCGACAAACCCATCTGGTGGCCCCTCAGCAAAGGACCATCCACCCACCTCATCCGGCCATAAACCTGTTATCGGAGCATCCGTGGAGGACACTGGAGATGGGCCCGAATGGTCGCCTCATCGGCGCTATCAGGCGGTGGTGTCCGGCAACCGCGTAGAGGTGCGTACAAAGGATGGGAAGTTGTGGTATCGCTCTTCCGCTTGGCAAAATGGAGCCAAAGCCCAACTCAGTTGGGCCGACGATCGCAAGTTGATCGTACTGATTGTTTGGCATGGGAAAGATGGTCAAGCGAAATCGGTGTTGAAAAAATACGATGTGCTTCAAAAACGAGAAGAAAAGTAGAAAAGCGGAGCAGGGGGGACTGCTGAATGTACCGCACTTTGGCGCGGGAGATCATGAAGGGGCATATTGAGCCGGTTTATTTGTTCTACGGCAAAGAAGGTTTTTTGATCGAAGAGATGGTCCACTTGTTGCGCAAACATGTCCTGCCTTCGGAGGATCCTTCCTTTCATGAAGTGATCCTGGACTTGGAGGAAATCCCGGTGCAACAGCTGGTGCAGGAGGCGGAAACCCCTTCATTTTTCGGTGGGCGCCGGTTGGTAATCGGTAAAAATGCATGGTTCTTGACTGCGGTCAAGGGGAAGGACAATGTGGAGCACCAGCCGGAAGAGCTCCTGAGGTATACGGAAAGTCCCCTGGAATCCAATGTCGTGGTGTTGATCGTACCCGCTGAAAAACTGGACACACGAAAAAAGACAGTGAAAGCGTTGGAGAAGAACTGTTGCACCGTCGCTTTTCCCTCATTGGAAGAAAAAGAGTTGCCAGGCTGGGTGGCCAAACGGTTGAAACAAGCGGGTGCCGCAGCCCAACCGGAAGCGGTTCGGCGGTTGATCCAGTTGACGGGGAACGATTTGCGCATGTTGGATCAAGAATGCAGGAAACTGGCCGCCTATGCAGGGAAAGAGGAGATCACGCCGGAGATGGTGGAACAGCTGGTCCCACGAACATTGGAGCATGATGTATTCAAACTGGTGGATTGTGTCGCGCGGCAGAAAACGGACGAGGCACTGTCCATTTTGTACGATTTGTTGTATCAGCGGGAGGAACCGATTCGAATCCTCGCTTTGCTGATTCGCCAGTATCGAATCATGTTGCAAGTGAAAGTGTTGGTTCAGCAAGGAAAATCGGAACGCCAGATCGCTTCTGCCCTTGGGCTGCACCCATATCCGGTGAAGTTGGCTGTGCGTCAAGGGGAGGCATACTCAGAAAAAACGCTGCGCTCCTTATTGTTGAAAGCCATTGAAACCGATCAGGCCGTCAAGTCGGGGAAAATAGACAAAGTGTTGGCATTGGAACGGTTTTTGATGGCGCAAACACCGGAGCCGGTTTGATCACTTCCAATCACCGTCATTTAAAAGGGGCCGAATCGGCAAATGCCCTTGGAGTTAGTCGAAAAGGGATCAAGAGGCAAAAGTCACCTGAGGGGGCTTCCCCCCTCAGGTTGATGGAACTTGCTCTAATCACCCATGTGTTCTTCGCCACGATGAGCCAGAATCCGATTGGTGACGTTGTAGGCGGAGCTGAAGGAAAGCTCGGATAATTGTCCTTCTCCTTGGCACCAATCACCAGCAAAATATGCATTGGCGATGCTGTAGAACTTGGTCGGCATCAACCGCTGATCGTCGATACACTTGATTTCCTGCACGGTGGCACGTTTCGAAATTCGCTTGGCGACCAATACATCTCGCCAACCCGGGAAGTGTTTGTCGTAAACGGATTCGATCGTAGCCACTTTTTCATCTGCTTTGTTTTGTTCGATCTCTTCCTGGGTCAGATAAGCAACAGCCTGCATCAGTTGGCCGCCTTCCGGGATACAGGTCTCATCGTAATAAGAGATGTCGGTGATAAATACCCGTTCCCCTTTATGGTAAATGTAAGTGTAAGGGCTTTCGATCCGTTTGCTGAGACCCACATCGTATACGACAACTTGATTCGGAACGTATCGGTTGTATTCTTCGAACAACGGCGCAAATCGGGTTTCGCCGAACAGGGTAAGCAACTCTTTGGGCGGAATGCAGAAAATGAAATGATCGGCGTGATAGACCGTATCCTTCCCGTGAACCGCTGTGACGCGGTTGTCTTCCGTTTCCACTTGTTGCACTTTTTCTTTGGTCAGGATTCGACCGCCGTTTTTGGTGAGAATGTCCGCAAAACCGTCCACAATGGATTGCCAGCCGCCGCCGATGTAGGCCACAGCGTGATGAGTGGCAAATAATCGGCTGTAATATTGGAAAAATAGCGGGGACGGTATTTTCTCCGGCTCATTGGTGAAAAAGTTGGAGGATGCAAGCGTTAACAGCAAATCGCGCAAAGGTTCCGGCTCTTTTTTCAGATATTCGCCGATCGGAACCCCGTCTTCCCCCCGTTCGATATGGGCCAGTGTTTTGATCACTTCATAGGCGAAACGCAATTTGTTTTTGTTGTCCAAGATTTTGGTTTGAAATAACCGTTCCAAAGTGGACGGCATCGGGGTTGTGAACGATCCCAGATCGTAATACGCTTTTTTGGGGGAGAAATCCCGCCAGTTCACCTTGAGATTTAGCTCGTGTTCATATTTGCGCAGGACACTTTTATCACGGGCGTAAATGGCATGAGCTCCAAAATTGAAATTAAATCCTTTCATCGGGATGGTGATCGCCCGACCACCCAACTTCGGTGCTTTTTCTAACAGTGTGACTTCGTAACCATGGTAGGCCAGGCGCGCGGCCGCGCTCAGTCCTGCCAATCCACCACCGACAACAACTACTTTTTCTGACACGGATGACACACTCCTATTCTGATTGCCACTGAAGATAAAGCGTTTTCTTGTATTCCATAGATTATTGTAACAAAATTGCCACCCCATCGCGTAGGGGATAATGGGTGTCTGAAAGTTTTGTTTTTGTTTCAGGAGGTGAAGGAGATGGGGCAAAAAGATCGGGAGAAAACTTCCCCGATGATCGTCAGCGCTTGTTTCGCCGGGATTCACTGCCGTTTTGACCAAAGGCACAACCGGATCGATGCCATCCAGCGGCTGGTTCGGAAAGGGCGGGCGATTCCCGTTTGTCCCGAACAGATGGGTGGTCTGCCCACCCCACGCAATCCGGCGGAGATCGTCGGTGGTGACGGAGACGATGTGCTGGACGGCCGGGCTCGTGTCGTGGATAACCAAGGGAATGATGTGACAGAAGCATTCCTGGCCGGTGCACGGGAAGCATTGGCCATGGCAAAAGCGATCGGTGCCAAAAAAGCGATTTTGAAGGAGCGGAGCCCGTCATGCGGCAGTTGTGCCATTTACGACGGGACATTCAGCAAAACATTGAAGGCAGGAATGGGGGTAACTGCCGCATTGTTGCGAAGGCACGGCATCGAAGTCGTGTCGGAAGAAACATGGGAAGGAGAAAAGGATCCGCAAGATTAAACCCGTACTGTACGTCGCGATTCAGAAGAGAGGGGAAGATTTTCCCTTGTTTTTTATTTTTTGAATCTATTGCTATGATGAAAATGAACGTCAATACCAACAAAGGGGAGAGGGAGGTCCATGTGGTCGGAGACCGAAGTCACACGCAAGTTGGGTGTGCAATATCCCATCATCCAGGCGGGAATGGCGGGTGGTCCCGCATCGCCGGAGTTGGCCGCGGCGGTTTCGGAGGCGGGAGGACTGGGAACGTTGGGGGCCGGTTACTGGACGGGCGAGCAGTTGCGGGATGCCGTTCGCACTGTGCGTCGGTTGACCGACCGCCCGTTTGCCGTCAATCTGTTCGTCCCGGAACCTTATGAAGTGTCGGAGGAACGGATTTCCCGTGTTCAGGAGAGAATGCGTCGCTATCGAAAAGAACTGGGGTTATCATCAGAACCACAATTTCCCAAACAGTTCGCTCCGGCGTTTGAGGAACAGATGGAAGTGGTGTTGGAAGAACGGGTCCCCGTACTCAGTTTTACGTTTGGCAAGTTGGGGGCCGAATGGATGCAAGCTTTGAAGGGACGCGATGTCGTGGTGATTGGCACGGCGACAACCGTGCGTGAAGCGGTCACATTGGAAGAGAGCGGTGTGGATATGGTGGTGGCCCAGGCGTTTGAGGCGGGCGGCCATCGGGGAACGTTTTTGAGCCGGTTTGATGAAGCGTTGATCGGCGGGATGGCGTTGATCCCGGCGATGGTGGACGCCGTCCGCATCCCGGTGATTGCCGCAGGCGGCATCATGGACGGCCGGGGAATTTCCGCGGCCTTGACGTTGGGAGCGCAAGGCGTGCAATTGGGAACGGCGTTTTTGACCTGCCGCGAGAGCGGCGCCCATCCGTTGCACCAGCAAGCGGTGTTGTCCGCGACCGATGAGAGTACGACTCTGACGCGTGCTTTCTCCGGCAAGCCTGCACGAGGTATCCGCAACCGGTTCATTGAGGAGATGGCGGATGTCGAACTACCCGATTATCCGGTACAAAATGCGTTGACCCGGGAAATCCGGCAAGCGGCGGGCAAGCAGGGACGATCCGAATTCCTGTCGATGTGGGCGGGACAAGGCACCCGACTGAGTCGGGAGATGACGGCAGAAGCGTTGATACAGGTATTGGTCAAGGAAACGGAGAAAGCGGTTAGTCGGTTGACGTAGGGAGTGCGTGAAGGTTTATCATAATGGCCGCTCCGAGCTGAGCGGCCGTATGGTTACTTCCATAACTCCCCTTTTCGCTCACTCTTGGTCGTTGACATACACACGGTGGCTGACGAAGAAATCGTGCAGATCCCGCCCGCTGGTTTGCTGCATGATCCGGATGAAGTCCCGCGTGGTGGCTACACCGAACTTCTTGGCCTGGAACCAGGCGTGCATGGCACGGTAGAAGGTATCGTCACCCAGCTCCATCCGCAATTCGTTCAACGTGCGGGAGCCGTATCCGTAGATCATCTGGCGGTACGCATTGATCCCACCCTCATTTGCATGCTGGGTGAATGTGGAAACGGGGGAGGAAACGTGATAGTATTCCTCCTTCGTCGGTTCCGTTGTCAACCCGTTCAAATCATTCATGTATAGCGCTGCGGCGAAGGTGGCAAATGATTCGTCCAGCCACGGCTCATCATATTCGTTATTGCCGATGATGCCATAGAACCACTGATGGCCGATTTCATGTGCCGTTACTGACTTCACCCACTCCTGGGTACGGTTGTCGTTGAGGCTCATCATGATCAGTTGGGGATATTCCATCCCGCCAAACCATCCTTCCATGCTGACAATGTCCAACTCCGGCCACGGGTACTTTCCGAACTTTTCACTGAACAGGGCGATGCTACCGCGTCCTGCCTCCAACATCGCGTCGGCATACTTGGCTTGCCGGTCGGTATAGTACACGTTGATTTTCACATCGCCGACCGATGTCTGCCGGACATGGTAGTTCGGGTCCAACTCCATCGCAAAGTCGCGGACATTTTGAGCTCGGAAATGGTAAGTGGCCAAGTCTTTGTGGAAGATGGTTTTGCCGACTTGCGTGCCGGTCGCCGCCACCACCTGGCTGCGGTCGGTGGTGAACAGGACGTCAAAATCCCCGGTTAACGAATAGAACGATTCTCCGTAAGGGAAATAGGGATCGGTGTTCCAGCCCTCTTCATCGTACACGGCCAGGATGGGGAACCAGTTGCCGAGAGAAACGGTGGTGCCATGCCATCCGAAACGGTCCTGCAGTTCAGGCACTTTGACGGTAAAAAGCGATTTGCACTTCCGGTCGACTGTTGGGGGCCAAGTTGAGGCCGGTGATGTGAAGCGCGGTTTCGCTTAAGGAAAATGCGGTCGGATTTCCGTTTACCTTGACGGATTGGATCTGTGTTCCTCCGCCAGCTTCCGTGAAATCCCGCGCGTTGGCCCACACATTGAAATACAGGTCATGGAGCGTAAAACCGAGATTGTTGCCAAACGTCACGTTCATCGTTCCGGTGATCGTATGACGGTTGGCATCATAGGTGACGTTCATCCGGTAATGAGGGCGGGCGGGACCGAGCAGGCGGTCATTCCGGTGGGCGGATGACTTCGTCCGGGGCACCGCCTTCACATGCGGGTGCGGATTGGCCGGTTGATAGACACCGGGGATGTCCGCCGGGTCCGTCGCAGGTTGTGCGTGTGTGACGGCAGGAGACAGCGGCCAACTAACGGTCCCCGCCAATAGGAAAACGGTTGTGGTGAGTACGGACAGTAACCTTGTTTTTTTCAAATGGCATCCCTCCTCTTTTTAGGGATATCTTTCTTGCGCGGTGGAAACGATTCCTTGGGACTATTGAACTATTTTTAAAAAAATAAAAATCGGGGCTATGGCCATTCCGTTAGGCAGCAATGCTCCCCAAGTGAATGTCAAGCTCAACCGAGCGAAGACTCGGAAAGCGCAAAATAAAAAAAGAGCCGGCTGGCTCTCTGATTATGAATAAACCGTTTCCACATCTCTCAGTCTGCATGATGCGATTCAGTCTTAATTCGCTTCAGTAATCGCCGATACTGAAGATACATTGTCACTCGCCACGGCAGGATCATGCCGAAGGCGAGGATAAAGAAGACCCCACCCGTCTGCGGAATGGAAATGTGTTCTTCCACGTAGGTGTGCAAGCCAAGACGCAAGACCAGCAGCCCGAGCAGGATGAAGATGAACGCTTTGGATCGCTTCAGATAGATATCACCGCCAACGACGTGAAAATGGGATGTGCGGATCAGCGGGTAGGAGAAAAACACAGCGCCGGCGAGAAAAGCGATGATTCCCCAGGAAACGGGGATACGGGTCGGCGGGTAGAGGAACATCAGAAACCCCGTACTCATGGCGATCGGTGGCAGTATGATCTTTTTGGCCGATGTCGGTTTCTTGGTTGCACGCAACCGGATCACAACGATGGTAAGGGCCATGATGAGTGATCCCAGCGTGGCCGCGATGTGCAGTGGTTTCACTCCGAAGGCTTGCATGGTCAACCCTCCTACTTGAACACCGAAATCGTAACATACCAGTCTGGGTTTGTAAATATTTCGGTAAGTCAGGTTGCATCCGTCGCCATTTCTTGTTATCTTGTTATCATGAGTGAGCGGGAAAGCTCAGCCCTTCAGGGTTGGGATGAAAGTGAGCGTCGGACGCAAAACGGACAATCGGATACTGACAAAGGCGAAGAAGAAGAAGAGTAGCGCGGACCGGCCCGTTCAGAGAGTTGACGGTGGGTGCGAGTCAACCGGGCTTCCGCGTGAATGGGCTTCGGAGCCGTTTCCCGAAAGGATACTCAATCGTCCGAGTAGGCGGAACCGGTCGCAAACCGTTATGGCAATCAAGTGCGCCGATATTCGGCGAAGCAGGGTGGTACCGCGAGGAATGCCTCGTCCCTATGGGGATGGGGTTTTTTATTTTGGAAAAAAGGAGCGTGAATCGGACATGAAACGGATGTTGTCTGGCATTCAACCGACGGGAAATCTGCATCTGGGCAATTATCTCGGTGCGTTGAAGCGGTTTGTGGAATTGCAGGATGAGGCCGAATGCTTCTACTGTGTGGTTGATCTTCATGCATTGACCGTGCCGCGTGATCCCGATGAATTGCGGGAGAAGACATTGGAAGTGGCGACGCTGTATCTGGCGGCCGGCTTGGATCCAAAAAAGGCGACACTGTTCGTACAATCCCATGTTCGGGCGCACACGGAAGCAGGTTGGTTGTTGCAATGCGTAGCCCGTATGGGTGAGTTGAACCGCATGACGCAATTTAAGGAAAAAAGCCAGGGGTCCGATGGCGTGGTTGTTGGTTTGTACACCTACCCGGTTCTGCAGGCAGCGGACATCGTTCTGTACCAAGCGGATGCCGTTCCGGTGGGGGAAGACCAGAAACAGCACCTGGAATTGGCGCGCGACTTGGCCGAGCGGTTTAACAACCGGTACGGGAAAGTGCTGACACTGCCGGAACCGCTGATCGGGAAGATCGGTGCGCGTATCATGGGATTGGACAATCCGGTGAAAAAGATGAGCAAAAGTGCAGGAAGTGAAGCCAACTACATTGCGCTTCTGGATGAGCCGGATGTGATCGTGAAGAAGATCAAACGAGCGGTGACCGATTCGGAGAACTGTATCGCCTATGATCCGGAGAGCAAGCCAGGGATCAGCAATCTGTTGGTCATTTACAGCCTGATCACGGGACAGACGATCGAGGAAACCGTCCAGCATTTTGAAGGAAAAGGATACGGGCAGTTGAAGAAAGAAGTGGCCGAAGCAGTGGTGGAACATCTCACACCGATCCGTGAGCGTTATCACGAACTGCGGCAATCGGGGGAAGTGGAACGCGTACTGGCTGAAGGTGCGGAAAAAGCAAGTGCCATCGCGGATGAAACACTGGCCAGGATGAAGGAAGCGATGGGGTTGGTACCGCCGTTTGGCCGGTAATGCAAATGTACGTACCGTCCTTGCAGGGGATTGTAGGCGGAACCAAGAGAAGAATACCGGGATCCTGAACATAAAGGTCCGGGCAGATTGCCCGGACCTTCTATTATGTCTATGTCCAGTTATGATCAATAATAAAAGCCGACCCTGCGTGGGGTCGTCCGATTAACCGTTCAGGGCGTTCAATTTTTGAGCCAAGCGGGATTTCTTCCGAGCTGCGGCATTTTTATGGAGAAGGCCTTTGGTGACGCCTTTGTCCAATTTCCGGGAAGCTTCGCGCAACAGAACGGCCGCTTGTTCTTTATCCTTGGCCTCCACTGCAGCCAAGAATTTTTTGATGGCCGTACGGATGGCGGATTTTTGGGCTGCGCGATGCATCCGGCGTTTTTCGTTGGTTTTCGCCCGTTTGATCGCAGATTTGATGTTCGCCATGATTTCACCTCCTGCAGATACCACCATTGCGTCCCTTAGCGTGCAACATGCTAAATTGTAGCACGGCAATGGGCAAATTGCAAGCTTGGAATAATGAGGGGGAATGTGTGGCAAAAATAGGATGTATCTGAGCGAGAGGAGTTGGTTATCGACATGGCGCATGACACCAACAAACGGGACGAAGCGAAAGATCGGCCGATGTTGGATTTGAGTGCCTTGGCCATTCGTACGGACCTCGCGCGGGAAGCCCATGATTTAGCGTTGAAAGGACGCGAAGAAGGGGAAATCCCCGGTGTGCGAATGGAAGAATACGAGGAGGATGGCATCAAAACCAGCTGGATTTGGGTGGAGAACGAGGAGGGAGCCCGTGCACTGGGAAAACAGCAGGGTACGTATCTGACGTTGGAAGTGCCGGGACTCAGAAGCAAGGACTCAGAACTGCAACATCGGGTGGCCGTCCATTTTTCCCGGGAATTTTCCCGTTTTCTCGAAGAGTCGGGAATTGCCGAAGACGACAAAATCTTGGTCGTTGGGTTGGGCAACTGGAACGTGACCGCCGATGCACTGGGGCCGTTTGTCGTGAAACACACACTGATTACGCGCCACCTGTTTCAGCTGATGCCGGAACAAGTGGAGGAAGGGTACCGTTCGGTCAGCGCCATTTCGCCGGGGGTGATGGGGACAACCGGGATCGAGACCAGCGAAATAGTGCGTGGTCTTGTGGAAAAAACGAAACCGGACGCTGTCATCGCCGTCGATTCGTTGGCATCCAGGGCATTGACGCGGGTCAACACTACGATCCAAGTGGCGGATAGCGGCATCAATCCTGGTTCTGGTGTGGGAAACAAACGGAAAGCATTGAACCGTGACACGTTGGGTGTGCCTGTGATCGCGATCGGGGTACCGACAGTGGTGGATGCGGCGACGATTACATATGACACGATCGAACTGGTGATGTCGCACCTTCACCGCGAGATGAACCAAAAAAAACCGGCCAACCCGCTTGACCCGCTGAATCGACCCGATTTGAAAGAGTTGCAGAATCAGAAAGTGGATGAGGCAGCCAAGAACCGCTTTCTGGGATTGATCGGCGGGCTGAGTGATGAGGAAAAACGGCAGTTGATTCACGAAGTGCTCTCACCGTTGGGACAAAACTTGATCGTCACCCCCAAAGAGGTGGACGATTTTATCTCCGATATCGGCAAACTGGTGGCGGACGGAATCAATTGCGCATTGCACGAATCCGTTACCATCGATAACGTCTCGGCTCATACAACTTGAACGGTACACAGCCGTTTTTCTATCAATTCAATTCATTTTTCATAGGTTCTACCTTGTCCCTTTCTTTCATATACCTGGGATAAGACAAGGATGATAGAGGGGGAGAGGAATGCGCCACCGTTATCGGGGTTTTGCTACGTTGAACATGTCTGGACCACGTGAACGCCAATCATTTGTCCTGTTGATTCTGGGAACAGCGTTGGTGTTCATTTTTACCGGCGCTTTCGCCATGTTGGAGGCAGAACGGAGCGCACACTCTTCCGATCTCGGCAGATTTACCGCTCACCTGTCAGCCGACACGCTGTTATGGGCGATGGGCAGAGAGATTCCATATTTGGCGACGATGCGTGACAAGCAGGACGATGGGCGGATGTCCCGGCTCTTTTTTGAACTGGCCACCAGCATCGATCCAAAGGACCCCCGTACGTTTATCGGGCGGGAATTACCCGGTTTCAGTTTGTTTGACACCGAGATCGTCGTAGCCGGACAAGGCGTGAAATACACGGATGTGCCAATCGAATCAGAACCGTCGCCGGATTTGGCCAAAGAACTGGAGCGACAATCCGAAAAGGTAAAGAACAGCATCCCGTCAGATCGTGTGGATAAGCCTTCACCTTCACCTTCCGTCAAGCGTGTCTTCATCTACCAGACACATTTCAGCGAATCGTACTTGCCGGAGTTGGGCCGGCAAGATCCCGACATGGCTTATGACTGGGACAAAAACGTGATCATGGTCGGCAAGCGTTTGGGCGAGGAGTTGGATCGCTTGGGAATCGGAGCGGAAGTCTCCACCGCGCATTATAAGGAAGCGCACCCCAAACTGTACCGCTCTTCCCGTAAAACGGTACTGGCGGCGATGCATCAAAATCAGGATTTGCAATACTTCATCGATATTCATCGGGATTCGCAACGCAGGGACAAAACCACCACGACAATCGACGGGAAGCCCTACGCCCGCATTTCGTTCGTCATCGGTACGGCACATGAGGATTGGGAGAAAAATCTGAAGCTGGCACGTCAACTGCACAACAAACTGGAATCCTTGTATCCGGGATTGTCCAAAGGCGTATTTCTCAAAAATCGTGCCACGGGCAACGGCGAATACAACCAATCCTTGTCTCCTCGGAGTATTCTGGTGGAAATCGGCGGGGTGGACAACAACTTTGTTGAAGTCTTTCGTACCACCAAAGCGCTGGCCCGTGCGTTTGCGGATCTGTATTTCCAAACCGAACCTGTTGACGCCCGGCCATCGGCACCAAGCAGTTCTAGATAGACGGGAGGGTAGCCTGTTTCCCCGCGAACGATCTTTGATCTGGTGAAAAAGGAGAGAGAGGGAAACAGGCAGGCTCACCCGGATGGGAATGGATTGATCCGAAAGTTCTGGAATGGTCAGGTGATGCGAGATGAAATGGGCGGCACAAGTGACCGCGCTGTTGATGGTGTTGATGTTCGGGGTGTTTCTGGGCATTGACACGGCTGAACAAAACATCCAAAAAATACAGGGAAACGAAGGGGCTCCGCGGGCGGTTCACATCACGCCGGAAAACGGCAGAGTGGAAATTTCGGTGATGGGACATGTGGTGGAAACGCAAAATCCCGTTTCCAAGGAGAACGTGCAACGGGTGAAACAAGTGAGACGTTCGGTAGAACAGAACAACGGCTTACTGGCCAAGATGGGCAATGAGATGGGCAACGGCATCCGTCAGGGAACGAGAAAAGCGATTGAAGTGATTGTAGGATGGTTGGATTCAGATGAGAAAAATCGATGATATCCATTGATGGAGAAAGTCATTCCGTGGTATAGTGACAATCAAACAAAACGGAGCAGAGCCAGGAAGAGCGGAGCGGAGCCGAGTAGAGACGAGTCGGAGAGAAGAAGATCTTGATCGAACGAACCAAGGGCGCGTCCGGTAAAGGATGCCCCCTGAAGAAGTTTTTTTATCCTCACTTCCCCACTCCCTCGCTTCTCCTGTGCTCCTCCCTGACAAGGAGGAACTTTCGTGTCTCTGTTATCCACAGTCACATCCACGGAAGTGTTGAGTTACCGAACGAAAGGCGGTGTGGATATCCGCAGGTTGACGGAGCCTGTCGCACCGGCGGAAGCCATGGATGAAGTCGCCCGATCCATTGACGGGCACAAAGGTATTTGGTTTGCCAGCTGTTACGAATATCCGGGTCGGTACTCCCGGTGGGACATCGGTTTGGTGAATCCTCCGATTGAAATCCGCGGCTTCGGGCGTACCTTCGAGGTGCGGGCGCTGTGGGAGCATGGCGTTGTGTTGCTGGAAGCTGTCATACGTGTACTGCAAAGTGTACCCGACGTACGGATGACGCATGTGGACCATCGTTTGCTCCGGGGAACGGTGAGAGAGCCGGGGCCGGAAGACATGCGGTGCGAAGAGGAGCGGACGCGCTTGCCTTCCATTTTTACCGTCATCCGGGCGATCCGGGATTTGTTTTTCTCCGACGAGGATGCTTTCCTCGGGTTATATGGCGCGTTCGGTTACGATTTGGTGTTCCAACTGGAACCGATGAAACTGAAGCATCACCGTCGACCGGATCAAGCTGATTTGGTTCTGTACCTGCCGGATCGGATTGCCGTGATCGATCACCAAATGGCACGTGCGTATCATCTTACCTATCAGTTTGCAGTAGATGGTACATCGACGGAGATGCTGCCCAAGCGTCCAATCTCGACCTCGACAGGAGCAGCGTTGTCCCGAACGAGTCCGATCCAATCGATGAAATCGACCCCGGACGGGCATTATCCGGAGCTGGTGCGGAAGGCCAAACAGGCGTTTCGCAGGGGTGATCTGTTTGAAGTGGTGCCGACGCAGATGTTCACCGCCGATTGTGCCGCCGCCCCGACCAGGGTGTTTGACCGGCTGAAGCAGATCAATCCGAGCCCTTATTGCTTTTTGATCCATCTGGGTGATGCCCACTTGGTGGGCTCATCGCCGGAAATGTTCGTCCGTGTGGAGGGAGATCGGGTGGAGACGTGTCCCATCTCCGGTACGATCCCGCGCGGTTCGGACGCTCTGGAGGATGCCGAGCAGATCCGTCGGCTGCTCAATTCCACCAAGGATGAAGCAGAATTGACGATGTGCACCGATGTGGATCGCAACGACAAATCCCGCATTTGCGAACCGGGATCGGTTCGGGTGATCGGTCGTAGACAGACGGAATTGTATTCGCACCTCATCCACACCGTAGACCATGTGGAAGGGCGGTTGCGTCCGCCGTATGATTCGCTCGATGCCTTTATGACGCATATGTGGGCAGTTACGATCACAGGTGCGCCAAAACGGGCGGCAATCCGGTGGATTGAGGAACATGAGGACAGCCCGCGCGAATGGTACGGTGGTGCTGTCGGTTATCTGGCGTTCAACGGGAATATCAACACCGGACTCACATTGCGCACCGTGAAATTGCAGTTGGGACGGGCGTGGGTGCGTGTCGGAGCCACTTTGCTTTTCGACTCGGATCCCGAGACGGAGGACCGCGAGACACGGGTAAAAGCGGCCGCTCTGTTGCAGGCGATTCGAGAGGCCGGTGATGAGCCGCCGACCGTCGTTTCGGCCGAACGGCAGACCGGACGGGGCAAATCGATCCTGTTGGTGGACCATGAAGACTCTTTTGTCCACACATTGGCTGGGTATTTTCGCCGAACAGGAGCGGATGTGATCACCTTGCGGGCGGACGCGGCCCGAAATGCCCTGTTACGGGAAGACTTCGACCTGGTGGTGTTGTCTCCGGGTCCGGGACGTCCGGAGGAGTTTGCATTGAACGAAACGATCCGTTTATGCCTGGAAAAACAACTTCCCATGTTTGGTGTCTGTCTGGGATTGCAGGGGCTGGTTGAACATTTCGGCGGTGAACTGGGAATTCTGCCTGAGCCGTTGCACGGAAAAAAGCGAACCGTTTCCATCATGCATGCGAGTCCGTTGTGGAAGGGTGTGCCTCAGACGTTCACGGCTGGTTTGTACCACTCGCTGTATGCATCCCGCGTACCCGAGGAACTCCGTATGATCGCCCGTTCCGAAGATGACATCGTGATGGCGGTCGAACACCGGTCACTACCCATTTGGGCCGTGCAGTTTCATCCGGAGTCCATCATGACGGCGGGCGGCTCCGTAGGACTCACCATCATTGAAAATGTGATGGAGATGTTACCGGTACGGACGGGATGATCTGATTTCGTGGCCTTTTTTCCACTAACGACCTTTAGCATTTGCGTTGCAGGAGTGAGAGGGAATACGGCACACCCAGAATCACAAGTGGTCCGACTACTTTATGAGCAGTCTCAGCCAAGCCGAAAAGGCTTGGCCGTTTTCATGATGTCGGGTCGATTGATGACGCATATGTTCCCTGATATAATATAAAAATGCAGTCTTTGTGCGTTGCCCGTGCAGGAGGGACACAAGTGGAGAAACGGAATCGGCAACAATATATACGCAACTTTTCCATTATCGCTCATATTGACCACGGAAAATCGACCTTGGCCGATCGGATTCTGGAGTACACCGGCGCATTGAGTGAACGGGAGAAGACTGACCAGTTTCTGGATCAGATGGATCTGGAACGGGAGCGTGGCATCACGATCAAATTGCAGTCGGTGCGCCTCAACTATCGTGCCAAGGATGGAAACGAGTATATTCTCAACCTGATTGATACGCCGGGACATGTGGACTTCACATATGAGGTCTCCCGCAGTCTGGCCGCGTGCGAAGGAGCGCTCTTGGTCGTCGACGCGGCACAGGGCGTGGAAGCGCAAACGATGGCCAACGTATACCTGGCGTTGGAAAATGATTTGGAAATCATCCCGGTCATCAACAAGATCGACCTGCCCAGCGCCGAACCGGAGCGGGTAAAAAACGAAATCGAGGAATTGATCGGATTGGATGCCAGTGAAGCGGTGCTGGCTTCCGCCAAAGCGGGGATCGGGATCGAAGAGATTTTGGAGCAAATCGTCGAAAAAGTGCCCCCGCCAAAGGGAGATCCCGATGCGCCGTTGAAGGCGCTCATCTTCGACTCGTTATACGACTCCTACAAAGGCGTTATCGTCTACCTGAGGGTCGTTGAGGGTACGATCAAAAAGGGCATGAAGATCAAGATGATGTCCACCGGCAAAACGTTTGAAGTGACGGAAGTGGGAGCATTAACTCCGCATCCGGTGCTGATGGACGAATTATCGGTGGGTGAAGTGGGCTTTCTGGTGGCCGGTATCAAGAACGTAAAGGACACCCGGGTTGGGGATACCATCACTGATGCGGAACGTCCCGCCGCCGAACCGTTGCCGGGATACCGGCGGATCAATCCGATGGTGTTTTGCGGCCTGTACCCGGTCGACTCCGCCGATTATGACGACTTGCGCGAGGCGCTGGAAAAACTGGAGTTGAACGATGCGTCTCTGCGATATGAGCCGGAGACGTCGACTGCGCTCGGATTCGGATTCCGATGCGGCTTTTTGGGATTGCTCCATATGGAGATCATTCAGGAGCGGATCGAGCGGGAGTTTGACATTCCGCTGATCACCACAGCCCCCAGCGTGGTGTACCGGGTCCATCAGACCGACGGCACGGTGTTGGAAATCGAAAACCCGACACATATGCCGCCCCAGCAGAAGATTGATTATGTGGAGGAGCCGTATGTAAGGGCCAGCATCATGACGCCCAATGACTACGTGGGTGCGGTCATGGAGCTGTGTCAGAACAAACGGGGCGATTATATCGACATGCAATATCTGGACAACAACCGTGTCAACATCATTTATGAACTGCCGCTGGCCGAAATCGTCTACGACTTTTTCGACCAACTGAAGTCGGGTACCAAAGGATACGCATCGTTCGATTACGAGCTGATCGGATACAAACGATCCAACTTGGTAAAAATGGACATCCTGCTCAACGGTGAGCCGGTTGACGCGCTTTCGTTCATCGTTCACCGCGACAAAGCGTATTATCGGGGACGCCAGCTGGTGGAAAAACTGAAAGAGCTCATCCCGCGGCAAATGTTTGAAGTACCCATTCAGGCGGCCATCGGCAACAAGGTGATCGCCCGTGAAACGATCCGCGCCATGCGCAAAAATGTGTTGGCCAAGTGCTACGGCGGGGACATCACCCGGAAACGGAAACTCTTGGAGAAACAAAAAGAAGGGAAAAAACGCATGAAGGCCGTGGGTAGTGTGGAAGTGCCGCAGGAGGCATTCATGGCCGTATTGAAAATGGACGACAGCAATAAAAAATGAACGGAAGCGGGAGCCGGTTTCCCAGCCGAGCGACTCTAGCCGACCGGCTACGGAGCGAAGGCGGGACGGAAGGCTCCCGCATCTTTTTCCATGTCCACGAATGGACCGGTCTAACTGTCGTAATCTGAAACGAGTCATTGCATCTCGACGTTTTTTAGAAAGGGGGTCATCCCAAGTGGCGCCGCAAGCGGTTTATATTCATATCCCCTTTTGTACCAACAAGTGTCACTACTGCGACTTTACCGCATACGTAGTAAAAGGTCAGCCTGTTGATGATTACCTGTCCGCCTTGGAAAGGGAGATGGAACGGACGGTGGAGCAGCATCCGCCGGGCGAGATTCGATCGGTATTCATCGGCGGGGGGACACCCACCGTTTTGTCTCCACGGCAGATGGAACGGTTGTGTTTGGCAATCCGGCGTTATTTTCCCCGTTGGGCGACAGATATGGAGTTCACGGTGGAGGCCAACCCGGGAACGACCGAACCGGAAAAGTTGGCGGCGATGCGCGAAGGCGGGGTCAACCGCATCAGCTTCGGTGCCCAGACATTCCGTGACGATCTGCTTAGGAGAATCGGGCGCATTCACACGGCGCAAGACGTGTTTCGTAGCGTGGAGCAAGCCAGACATGCCGGTTTTGACAATTTGTCACTCGATTTGATTTTCGGTCTGCCGGATCAGACACTCGCAGATATGGAAGAGACGCTGAAAACAGCACTATCGCTTCGGCCCGATCACATCTCCGCCTACAGCCTCAAGGTGGAGGAAGGGACATTGTTTCACACATTGTACCAGCGGGGGGAGCTCCCGCTCCCACCGGAGGAAGAAGAGGTAAAGATGTACCAGTTGACCCGGCGGATGCTGGGTGAGGTTGGGCTGAGACAGTACGAAATCAGCAATTTTGCCCATCCTGGAAAAGAAAGCCGTCACAATCTGACGTATTGGCGCCATGAGGAGTTCTATGGACTGGGAGCGGGTGCCCATGGTTATGTGGGAGGCGTCCGCCATGCCAATGTGCGGGGGATTCGGGAGTACATCGAAAAAACGCGGCAAGGTTTTCCGACTGAAGAAGTTCACCATGTTTCCCGCGCCGAAGCGATGGAGAATTTTATGATATTCGGATTGCGTGTGCTGAGCGGAGTGGAGGCGAGTGAATTTGCGCGGCGTTTCGGATTACCGTTGGACCGCGTGTTTGGTTCGGTTTTGGACGCATTGCAACAAAAAGGCTTGTTGGTGATCGATGGCGAACGGGTTCGCTTGACTGAGCAGGGACTGCTTTTTGGCAACGAAGTGTTTGCCGCGTTTCTCGGAGAAGCAGAAAACACAAGTGAAGATTGACAATGCCCACCCTGTTTGGTACTTTAAAAATAAGCATTTTAGCACTCGTGTAGAGAGAGTGCTAACAAGGAGGTGGGTGGCAGATGTTGACTGAGCGGCAGAAGCTGATCCTCCGTGCCGTTGTCGACGATTATGTGATGACGGCCGAACCGGTCGGTTCGCGCACTGTATCCAAACGCGAAGGCGTTGGATTCAGCGCGGCAACCATCCGCAATGAGATGGCCGACCTGGAAGAGATGGGCTATCTGGAACAGCCGCACACATCTGCCGGCCGCATTCCGTCCCACAAAGGCTATCGTTATTATGTCGATCACTTGATGGAGCCTGCCCGTCTTTCGCGCATGGAGATGATGGCGTTCCGCCGATTCTTCGCGCGCAAACGGGATGAGGTGGAGCAGGTCATTCAGGAGACGGCTTCCATTCTGTCTCAGATGACCAACTACACCTCCATCATCCTCGGACCCAAAGTGTTTGAGAGCACGCTCAAGCACTTGCAGGTTATTCCATTGTCTGAACGGGCGGCGGTAGTGATCTTCGTAACCAATACGGGCCATGTGGAAAAACGACGGATTTCGGTACCGGAGGGTGTCTCACTATCCTCAATCGAAAAACTGGTTAACTTACTCAACACCAAATTAACCGGTATTCCTCTATATAAACTGAAACGTGTGGTTTATTGGGAATTGATGGATGAGCTCCGTCGGCATATTGATCACTATGAGTCCGTGATGAGCATGATCGATCAGATGCTGGAAACGGACCACGGCGAACGCGTCTTTTTCAGCGGAGCCACCAACATGCTGAACCAACCTGAGTTTCAGGACGTGGAGAAGGTCAAAACCTTGCTGGACCTTTTCGAGAACAGCGAAACGATGGTTCAGCTGTTCGAATCGAGGGAAGAAGGCGTACAGGTGCGCATCGGGCGTGAAAACGATATGGAAGCGGTCAACAACTGTAGCATCATTTCTGCCACCTACACGGTGGACGGGCGTCCGTTGGGCACGATCGGAATTTTGGGTCCGACAAGGATGGATTATCGAAAAGTGATTACACTTTTGGACGTCTTCTCCAAGCACTTTTCAGAGCATCTGCGTCGTCTGTATTAAACGATCGTTGCGGGGACGACGCATCAAACATGTAGATACTGCCGGGGTTGGTGGGGGTACGACGCTACCCCCCCTCCCTATGTTTGTCGACGGAAGCAATGGTATGAACGTCGGGGATCTGATGATCGGGTCGGCTATCCATCGGCTCGGCCAGGTCATGATCATATAGGAGGTTGAAATTCACGGTGCAGAAAGAACAACCGGCGCAACGCCGCAAGGTTTGGCCCGAGGGGTCTTCCGCCGCTGGCGAAGCGCAAGCGGCGAAAGACGAAGAGACGGGCGTGACGGAAGAACCGGTCCATCAGGAATCGGATGAACAGGTTCAACAGGAGACGGAACACGCGGAACAAGATCTGCAAGATAGTGTCAATCCGGAGCAGTACCAGCGAACGTTGGAAGAGTTGGAAGCATGGAAGCAAAAGGCTGAGGAACATTATGAGATGTTCCTGCGTGCCCGGGCGGATTTGGACAATTATCGCAAACGGGTGCGCAAGGAAAAAGAAGAATCAGCCAAATACGCAATGGCGCCTCTGGCTGAGGCGATCCTGCCTGTCGTGGATAACCTGGAACGCGCACTGGCGGCAGGCGGAAACGCAGCAGATGCCAAGGCTCTCCACGAAGGCGTGGAAATGGTGTATCGCCAGTTGCTCCAAGTGCTGCGGCAAGTGGGAGTGGAGCCGATCGAGTCGGTGGGTCAGCCGTTTGATCCACATCTGCACAATGCTGTGATGCAAGAGGAAACAAGCGACAAAGAGCCTGGTATCGTCATTGAGGAACTGCAAAAGGGATACCGGTTCAAGGACCGGGTGTTGCGTCCGGCTATGGTCAAAGTCAGCGTGTGATGTCGGGAAGCACGAGCGCAGAAGAAGGAATGGGGCTCGTCTGCGCCCTTCTTTCGCTGCGCCTGTTTCTCGTGGACACATATCGTTTTTGGAAGTTGCATCATACCATTTAGTTGATAAATAGAGATTATATGATTTGGGGGGCATTTCTATGGGTAAAGTCATAGGCATTGACTTGGGAACCACCAACTCCTGTGTGGCGTTCATGGATGGAGATGAAGTGGTCGTCATTCCGAACGCGGAAGGAGGACGCACCACACCGTCCGTTGTCGGATTTACCAAAAACGGAGAACGGTTGGTGGGTGAGTCGGCCAAACGTCAGGCTATCACCAACCCGGACAGAACCATCATCTCCATCAAACGGCACATGGGAACTGACTATAAAGTGAAAATCGACGATAAACAGTATACGCCGCAGGAAATCTCGGCGATGATCCTGCAGAAATTGAAAGCGGACGCCGAAGCGTATCTGGGCGAGCCCGTGACGCAGGCCGTCATCACTGTACCCGCCTACTTCAACGACAGCCAGCGGCAAGCGACTAAGGACGCCGGTCGGATCGCCGGTCTGGAAGTGTTGCGAATCATCAACGAACCGACGGCTGCCGCGCTTGCTTATGGTCTGGACAAAGGCGAAGACCAAACCATTCTCGTCTTCGACCTGGGTGGCGGAACATTCGACGTCTCCATCCTGGAGCTGGGTGACGGTCTGTTCGAAGTGAAAGCGACCAGCGGGGACAACCACCTGGGTGGTGACGACTTCGACCAGGCGATCATTGATTGGCTCGTTGAAGAGTTCAAAAAAGAGCATGGCATTGATCTCCGCAACGACCGTATGGCGATGCAACGTTTGAAAATGGCGGCGGAAAAGGCGAAAAAAGAGTTGTCCGGTATGCTGACCACCACGATTACCGAGCCGTTCTTGGCGATGGACGAAACCGGACCGAAAAACCTGGAAGTGACGCTGACCCGGGCCAAATTTGAAGAACTGACCGCCCATTTGGTGGAACGTACCATGGGTCCGACCCGTCAGGCACTGAAAGACGCGGGATTGGAGCCTCACCAAATCGACAAAGTGATTCTGGTCGGCGGATCGACCCGGATTCCGGCCGTGCAAGAAGCGATCAAGAAACTCATTGGGAAAGAGCCGAGCAAAGGGGTCAACCCGGACGAAGTGGTGGCAATGGGTGCGGCCATTCAAGGCGGCGTGTTGTCCGGTGACGTGAAAGACGTCGTGCTGTTGGACGTGACGCCGCTGTCGCTCGGAATTGAAACGCTGGGCGGTGTATTCACCAAATTGATCCCGCGCAACACCACCATCCCGACGGAGAAATCGCAAATCTTCTCCACGGCGGCGGACAACCAAACCGTGGTGGATATCCACGTGCTGCAAGGGGAACGTCCGATGGCGGCCGACAACAAATCGCTGGGTCGTTTCCAACTGCAAGACATCCCGCCTGCCCCGCGTGGTGTGCCGCAAATCGAGGTAACGTTCAAAATCGACGCCAACGGGATTGTGAACGTATCGGCGAAAGACTTGGCGACCGGCAAGAGCAAGGACATTACGATCCAGTCTTCCAGCGGCTTGAGCGAAGAAGAGATTCAGCGGATGATCAAAGAAGCGGAAGAGCACGCCGAGGAAGACAGAAAGCGCAAAGAGGCCGCTGAAGTGCGCAACAAAGCGGATCAATTGGTCTTCACGACCAACAAGACTTTGAATGATCTGGGCGACAAAGTCTCCGAAGAAGACCGGAAAAAAATCGAAGAGGCCAAGGAAAAAGTACAGAAAGCCTTGTCGGATAACGACACCGAAGCGATCAAGCAGGCCACTGAAGAGTTGGAGAAAGTGGTGCAGGAGGTTTCCGTCAAAGTGTATCAGCAAGCGGCCCAGCAACAGACGGCCGATGAAGCAAACGACCAATCGGCGGAAACCAAAAAGAAAGACGACAATGTCGTTGATGCTGATTACGAAGTGGTTGATGATGACAAATAATAAGCCACAGATGCCGGGGGTCGGAGCGAAAGTGTCCTTTCGCTTTGACTTCCCCGTTTTTTGATGAATAATATGCAAGAAAGATTCGTGTGCCGGGGAAATGGAAAAGGGGGGTGAACCCGTGAGCAAGCGGGATTACTACGAAGTGCTGGGTGTCAGCCGGGACGCTTCCCCCGAGGAGATTCGTAAAGCATATCGGAAGCTGGCCCGCAAATATCATCCAGACGTCAACAAGGAACCAGATGCGGAGCAGAAGTTCAAAGAAGTGAAGGAAGCGTACGAAGTACTGAGTGACCCCCAGAAAAAGGCGCAATATGATCAATACGGACATGCCGATCCCAACATGGGAGCGGGTGGAACTGGCGGGTTCGGTGGATTTGGTGGGGAGACCGACTTCGGTTTCGGCGACATTTTCGATATGTTTTTTGGCGGCAGAAGAAGAAACCCGAATGCACCCCGGCAGGGAGCCGACTTGGAGTTTCGTCTGACCGTCGAGTTTAAAGATGCGGTGTTCGGTAAAGAAATGGAAGTGATGGTCCCGCGGACGGAAACCTGCTCCACTTGCTCCGGAACCGGGGCGAAACCGGGTACACGTCCGGAGACCTGTCCGGTTTGCCGTGGATCGGGCCAGGCGGAAATCGTGCAGAACACACCGTTTGGACGCATCGTCAACCGGCGGATCTGTCATCAGTGCGAAGGGAAAGGAAAAATTATCCGCCAAAAATGCGTCACGTGCGGTGGAACCGGAAAAGTCAAGCGGAAACGGAAAATCAACATCCGGATACCCGCCGGTGTCCACGACGGTACGCAACTCCGAGTGGCCGGCGAGGGAGAACCGGGAATCAACGGTGGACCGCCAGGCGATTTGTACATTTTGATCAAAGTAAAGCCGCATGAATTTTTCACGCGTGAGGACGACGACATCGTATGCGAACTGCCGATCACTTTCGTTCAGGCGGCACTGGGTGACGAAGTGGTGGTGCCGACCTTGAACGGCCGTGCCAAATTGAAGATCCCGCCCGGTACGCAGACGGGAACGGAATTCCGTTTGCGTGGCAAAGGGGTTCCGCGGCTTCGCGGTTACGGTCAGGGTGACCAGCGGGTGCGGATCCGTGTGGTGACACCGACCGGTTTGACCGAAGAGCAGAAAAACCTCCTGCGTGAATTCGGACGGTTGACCGGCGATTACATCACTGAGCAAAACGACAGCTTTTTCTCCAAGATGAAACGGGCCTTTAAAGGCGAATGACCCGAAAAAAAGTCTCCAGGTCTTGTCATAGCGGGCGTATGCCCGTTTTTTCCTATATTGGGGAGGTGAGTGCGTGAATTGGGTAGAGGTTTGTGTCCATACAAGCCGGGAGGCAGTGGAAGCCGTCAGCTTTCGGTTGCAGGAGATGGGGGCCGACGGCGTTTCCATCGAAGATCCTGAAGTGCTGGAACGTGAATGGGAAAGTCCTTTCGGTGAGATTCCCGCATTATCGATGGAGGATTACCCGTCGGAAGGAGTGCGGGTGAAATGCTATATTCCCGAAACGTCGGACGTGACCGCTTTTGTCCGGCGAGCCGAATCGTTGATGAAGGAGATCGAGGAACACGGTCTCGATCCGGGTCCGGCACGGGTCACAACGCGGAAAATGTCGGAAGAATCATGGGCGGAGGCGTGGAAAGCCTACTACAAACCTGTACGTATCTCCAAACGCATGATCGTGAAACCGGTTTGGGAGTCGTATGAGCCGGACCGCGACGATCAAGTGATCATCGAGCTGGATCCGGGGATGGCATTTGGTACGGGAACGCATCCGACGACGACGCTCTGCCTGCAGTTGTTGGAACGTTACGTCCCCTGTCGAGGCAGTGTGATCGACGTGGGATGCGGCAGCGGGATATTGAGTGTGGCTGCGGCCAAATTGGGTGCGGAGACGGTGTTGGCGCTCGATTTGGACGATGTGGCGGTGACCAGTGCGGAGGCCAATGTTCGGTTGAACGGAGTTCAAGATCGCGTGCGGGTTCGTCAAGGTGATTTGCTTCGGGGTGTGACCGGGCAGGTCGATCTCATTGTGGCTAATATCCTTGCGGAAATCATCGTCCGCATGTTACCGGATGTCCCCAGGGTGCTGAAGGACAAAGGTCATCTCATCGTTTCCGGTGTCATCCAGGAGAAAGAAAAACTAGTACGCGGCGAGTTGGAAAAGCAAGGATTGCAGATAGTGGAAGCCATTCGCGACGGAGATTGGGTAGCCATCGTGGCGAAAAAGGTGTAGAATGTGAGGAGTGAATCAATGCAACGTTATTTCGTCGACCCCGATTTAATCGGTTCTCATACGATCACCATTGTAGGCGATGATGTTCATCATATTAGAAAGGTGATGCGGTTTCGGCCGGGGGATCCGGTCATCTGTTGCGACGGTCGAGGAACCGATTATGTGACAGCCATTGACACCATCAGGACAGATGAGGTCGTCTGCCGAGTGGTGGAAAAGCGTCCATCCGCGGGAGAGCCGCGCATATCCGTTACGGTTGCGCAATCGCTCCCCAAGGGAGATAAATGGGAATGGGTGTTGCAAAAAGGCACGGAATTGGGCGCAACTTCCTTTGTGCCGTTTGTCTCTGCGCGCACCATTGTGAAATGGGATGCAAAGAAAGCGGAAAAACGGCGGGAACGGTGGATGCGCATCGTCAAAGAAGCAGCCGAGCAAGCCCATCGCGGAACGATTCCCGAAGTGATGCCCGTGGCGGATTGGCAAATGTTGTTGTCCCGAGCGGCTTCAGCGGGTCGTGCCATGATCGCCTATGAGGGAGGCGGTCAACCGATCCAACAGGTGTTAGCGGAGGACGATCACTCGTCCTTTATGTTGATTGTCGGACCGGAAGGCGGTTTTGAGGAAAGAGAAGTGTGGGAAGCAGAAGCGGCCGGAGCCGTTCCGGTCAGTTTGGGTCCCCGCATCCTGCGGACCGAAACGGCCGCCGTCGCCATGCTGACCGCAGTGATGTATGCATCAGGTGAGATGGGAGGTGAACGGGCATGAGCACCGTTGCGTTTCATACGTTAGGCTGCAAAGTGAACGCCTACGAAACGGAGGCGATCTGGCAGCTGTTCAAACAAGCCGGTTACAAAAAAGTGGATTTCGAACAAAAAGCCGACGTATATGTAATCAACACCTGTACGGTGACCAACACCGGGGACAAAAAAAGCCGGCAGGTCATCCGTCGGGCCATTCGCCGCAACCCGGATGCGGTGGTGGCGGTTACCGGTTGCTACGCGCAAACCTCTCCCAAGGAGATCATGGCCATACCGGGTGTGGACATCGTCGTCGGCACGCAGGGACGGGACAAACTCCTGGAATATGTGGAACAGTACAAACGGGAGCGACAACCGATCAATGCGGTGAAAAACATCATGAAAGCACGGGAGTTCGAGGAGTTGGACGTCCCGACATTTTCAGAACGGACGCGTGCATCGCTCAAGATCCAGGAAGGATGCAACAACTTCTGCACCTTCTGCATCATTCCGTGGGCACGGGGGCTGATGCGCAGCCGGAAACCGGAGAGCGTCCTCAAACAGGCCCGCCAACTGGTGGAAGCGGGGTACAAGGAGATCGTCCTGACCGGCATTCACACAGGCGGATACGGTGAAGACCTGGAAAATTACACGCTGGCGGATCTTCTGTGGGATTTGGACCAGATTGACGGGCTCAAACGCGTCCGCATCAGCTCGATCGAAGCCAGCCAGATCACCGACCGGGTGATCGAAGTGCTTAACGCCTCGGACAAAATGTGCCGTCATCTGCATATCCCGCTTCAAGCCGGGGATGACGAAGTGTTGAAACGGATGCGCCGCAAGTACACGGTGGACGAGTACCGACGTAAAATCGAACAAGTCAAAGAGGCGATGCCCAACGTGGCGATTACGACCGATGTGATCGTCGGATTCCCGGGCGAGACAGACGAGCAGTTTGAAAACGGCTATCGATTGATTGAGGAGCTGGAATTTGCGGAACTTCACGTCTTCCCGTATTCCAAACGGACCGGTACGCCGGCGGCCCGGATGGAAAACCAAGTGCCGGAAGAAGTGAAACACGAACGGGTTCACCGCTTGATCGAATTGTCCAACCGTCTCTCGCTCAAATACGCGAAACGGTTTGTCGGTGATGTGCTGGAAGTGATCCCGGAGCGTCCGTTCAAAGAAGCGCCGGACAGCGGGTTGTATATGGGCTATTCCGACAACTATCTGCAAGTGGTCTTCGAAGGCAATGACGACCTGATCGGCCAGGTATGCCGCGTGAAAATCGACGAAGCGGGGGCCGAATACTGTCGCGGCACATTTGCCACAGTGGTACGGGACGTGCCCCGTCCGGCATCCAAACCGAAAGCGGTGTAAATGACGGAGCGAACCGGGAAATCGAAGCATAAACGCTCTAACACTTTGCAACAATCTCGCGACCCCATTTGGGGTCGTTTTTTAGATTCCGTTTGGTATCACTATTGACAATTATCACTCATTTTGTTACGAAAAGGTCGTTACCCTTTTACGTAATGGAGTGAATAACGTGGAACGAATCGACGTGGTTTCCGTACTGATTGTAGATGAGGAGCAAAAACGGGTGTTGATGGTGCAGAACGAGGCGCTCTGGAGTCTCCCGGGCGGTAAACGGGAAGAGGGGGAGACGCTGCGCGAGGCGGCGATACGGGAAACGAAGGAAGAAACTGGTTATGACGTAGAAGTGGATCATGTGGTGCAGATTACCGAACGGATGTCATCCGATCATGTGGTGTTTTTCACCTTTCGCGGTCGTGTAGTGGGCGGCAAGATGGCAACCGAAGATCCTGAGATTCAGCGCATAGAGTGGAGAGACCTCGATGAAGCGGAAAAATTGATGCCATGGTACGGGAATCTTTTGGCGCTGTGGCACAGTCCGTCTGTGTATCGGGAAGAACCGGGAGGTGGACATACGATTCAAGAATTAACGACTGAAGAAGACTTCCGATCCGCTTTTCCGCTCATACGTCAACTTAGGAACGGTCTCACCGAGGAGAAATATGTGGACCTGTTGCATGCCATGCGAAAGGAAGGGTACCGGCTGTTTGGACTGGCCCGGGACGGAGAGTGGATGGCGCTGGCCGGTGTAGGGATTCGTCACAATTTCTACAATGGACGACACTTGTTTGTCTATGATCTGGTGACGGATTCCCAACAACGATCCAAGGGATATGGAGCAATGTTGCTCACCCATCTGGAGTCGTGGGCCCGAGCGAATGGGTGTGAAAGAGTGGAACTGACATCCAGCGTGCAACGTCTGGATGCACACCGGTTTTACGAGGGGAAAATGGGTTATATCCGTACCAGTTGGGTATTTCGGAGGGACCTAACCTGAACTTCCCTGTTTCCTTTTCCCTTGCCCATGCTGTTTGTGGTATGCTATCATCACGAACGTGTGAACTTGTGCCGCCTAGGACAACGGGCCAAAGGGGTGTGTGCCAATTGAAAGAGATATCAGCCGGCGGTGTAGTGTACCGGCGGACGGCAAATGGCGTGGAAATTTTATTGATTGAGGACCGGTATGCACATTGGACACTGCCCAAAGGCAAGCAGGAACCCGGGGAGACGCACGAGGAAACGGCACTGAGGGAGATTGAGGAAGAGACAGGGATTCGCGGCCGGATTGAGCAGCCGCTGGAATCGGTATCTTACACATATTTTCACCCCGACAAAGGGAATGTGCAAAAAGAAGTCCACTATTATCTCGTACAAGCTGAAACGGATCAAGCCGTCCCGCAATTGTCGGAAATCAACACAGTGCGGTGGTTGAGTGCAGAAGAGGCTTGGAAGTTGCATGAACGAGAAGGATATGACAATAATCGATCTGTATTGAAAAAAGCGTTTCAATGCTTGGGCATTGTCGTTTGATTGAGCAAGGAAAGGAAGAGGAAGAATGGACTTGAAAACCATTGCCAGCATGATCGATCATACGTTGCTGAAACCGGATGCAACAGCATCGCAAATCGAAAAACTGTGTCGGGAAGCCGAGGAGTATGGCTTTGCTTCCGTTTGCGTCAACCCGGTTTGGGTGGCCCGGGCGGCCGAGTGGTTGAAGGGTTCCGATGTCAAAGTATGTACGGTGGTCGGCTTTCCGTTGGGTGCGACTACCAAGGAGACCAAAGCGTTCGAAACCCGGAACGCCATTGAAAACGGTGCCGATGAAATTGATATGGTGATGAATATCGGCGCGCTCAAATCAGGGGATCACACGCTTGTTCGGGAAGATATCGCGGCTGTGGTGGAAGCGGCCGGTGGAAAAACGGTCAAAGTGATCCTGGAGACAGGCCTGCTGAATGACGATGAAATTCGTATCGCGTCCACACTGGCCAAGGAGGCGGGGGCACACTTTGTCAAGACGTCGACTGGATTTGGATACGGTGGAGCCACCGAAGCGGCCGTCCGGCTGATGCGGGAGACGGTGGGACCCGACATGGGAGTGAAAGCCTCCGGTGGAGTGCGTGATGCGGAAACCGCTCGCAAAATGATCGAAGCCGGAGCGAACCGGATCGGGGCAAGTGCCAGTGTTGCCATCGTCACCGGTGCCCGGGGAACGCAAGGGTATTGATGGATCTGCAACTCCGGCCTGAGGATCGGAACCAAAAAGCCCGCCTGCATAGGCGGCTTTTTTGTATTGGTGCGATGGTTACCGATGCACCCACCTGAAAGAATACGGCACCGGAAATTTCCGTGACACGCTTCAGCCGTGTGTAATGTCAAGTACGCAACTCCCTCGATGGCACCAGTCTGGTAATAAACCGAGCATATGTGCTGGTGAAGGGAAGCATGATCAATGAACAGATGATGTTAAACAAGGTTTGAGCGTGCGCCACTTGCGTTGCAGGATTGGCGGACAACGTCGCCACCCAGTCCGCAAATGCGGAGATAAACGGTGAGAACAGCAACATTCCGCCCACATTCAGCAACAAGTGGGCCACCGCCACTTGCTTCGCGGCTCGGTTGGCACCGATCACGGCCAATAACCCGGTAACACATGTGCCCACATTACTCCCCAACACGACGGCCACGGCAAAGGGAAGGGAAATCAGGCCTGATGCAAAAAAGCCCATGGTCATCGCGATGGTGGCACTGCTGCTCTGAATGACTGCCGTCATCAATATGCCGGCTGTAAGACCGGTTTGTACAGCATCTCCACGGCTGAGCAGCCACGTCATCCATCCCTGCTCTTTTAGTGGTACGGCCAGCCATTGCATGATGTTCATTCCGAGAAAAATACAGCCGAACCCGCTGATGACCACGCCAATCCACGCGAACCGTTTCCATGGCAACAGCCAGATGGCAGCACCGGAGACAATCATCGGCAAGGCGAAATCCTCAATTTTCAGAGCCAGTATTTCGGTTGTGACGGTAGTGCCGATATTGGTGCCCAAAATCAAACCCACCGTTTGCGTAAAATTCATCAATCCGGCATTGACGAACCCGATCGTCAGTACGGTAACTGCACTGCTGCTCTGCAAGAAACCGGTGGCAACAATCCCGGTCATAAAACTGCGAAACGGTGTTTTGGTAAATCGCAACAACACCGATTGCAAATGCCGACCAGCCATCGTTTCCAATCCGAAACGGATCAGTTGCAAACCGAACAGAAAAATCGTCAACCCTGTTGCAAAAGGGATCAACAATTCGCGCATGGCTCCCCCTCCCCGCCCTTGATTCCAATATATGGCCAAGCGGAGACAGGCATGAGTCCAAAAGAAAAAAGCCCCATCAGGGCTTTGATTGTTTGTGAGCGCAGGTCTGGTCAACGTTGTTTGTTTCGTTTCGGGATGAACGGGGGTGGCTCCATTCCCGGTTCCCTACCGGGAGAGAAGGGGACTGGCCATTCCGGTGGCGGCATGGGCCGTTTCCCCTGTTCGGGATGGCGTTCCGGATCGAGCTGAGGAGAGCCGAATACCGCCCAGGGTGGTGGGTTGCCCGCTTTTTTGAGGGAGCGGGTTGATGGAGGGGGGGAAGGGTAATCATGGTCAAAAGCCGGATCGTCAAAGGGGTTTGGTGGAGCAGAAAGGTCCTTGGGGAACATTTTTTCCAGCTCTTCCTTTACCATTTTGCGGATCAGGCGCCGCAACTGGTTATCTGTTTGTTTGTCGCGGGTCATGTCGATTTCCCTCCTTTCTTCCGGTGGGCGATCGTTGTATCCTATGCGTGTGTTCTTTATTTAGTGCCGGGACTCGGTGACTGGCCTCACATAGCACTCCCTTTGGTCGTCGTGGGCTTCTCGTTTTCATCTGACATGTCGCTGTCACCCCAACCCTAAGGCCTGTGTTTTCCTGCTCACTTATAAATCGTTTCAAACACCTTTTGTCTAAGGGCATTTTCTTGGTATAATGTGGCCATCAGAAGGACAAGGAGGGTCATGCGTGGCCGATTGTCTGTTTTGCGGTATCGTCAAGGGAGAGATCCCGTCCGAAAAAGTGTATGAGGACGACCGTGTGCTGGCGTTTAAGGATATCAATCCTGTCGCACCAGTACATGTTCTGTTGATTCCCAAGGAGCATCACTCCGACGTGATCGAAGCGGCGGATCGCGACCCGGCTGTGTTGGGTCATTTGTTCACGGTGGCTTCCAAGCTGGCCAAGGAGCTGGGATTGTCGGAAAAGGGATTTCGTGTGGTAAACAACTATGGGAAAGAAGGTGGCCAAACCGTTTTTCACCTTCATTTCCATCTGATCGGCGGCCGGCAACTGACATGGCCTCCGGGTTGATGTAGCAATCCAAGGTCTTTGACATGCCTTTTTCTGCTAATGTATAATGAAGGCTGACTCTGCAACATCAAACTGGTCTTTTTCAGGCCGGTAGGCATCCTACGGGCTGCATGGGGGCAGGTTGACAGCGAGAACCGGCAGGTGCGGACTTTCCCTTCGCGGGGAAATCGGTCACCGCTTGGTGGTGGTCAACTTTGTTTTACCCCGGCCGCTTTCGTTTGGGCGGCTCGCTGACCCGCGGAGGGGAGGGATAGGCATGGCGGAGGTTCGCGTGCGCAAAAACGAATCGCTGGATAACGCATTGCGCCGGTTTAAGCGTTCCTGCTCGAAAGACGGCGTGCTGGCCGAGTTGAGAAAACGGGAACACTACGATAAACCCAGTGTTCGCCGGAAAAAGAAATCCGAGGCTGCACGGAAAAAGCGGAAGTAAGGAAAGGTGGCTGTCAAGGTGAGCCTTTTGGAACGGTTGAACCAGGACATGAAGACTGCAATGAAAAACAAAGAAAAGACCAAGCTTTCCGTGATCCGTATGCTTCGTTCCGAGATCAAAAATGAAGAGATTCAGCGACAACATACGCTGAGCGATGAAGAAGTGATCGAAGTCCTGATGCGCGAGCTGAAAAAGCGTAAAGACGCCTTGCAACAGTTTGAAGAGGCAGGACGGGATGACCTGGTTCAGCAACTGCGGGAGGAAATTACGGTGATCGAACCGTACCTGCCCGAGCAGTTGAGTGAAGAGGAACTGCGCGAGCTGGTACGGGAAGTGGTGCAGGAAATAGGTGCTTCGTCCAAAGCTGACATGGGTAAAGTGATGAAGGCAATCATGCCGCGTGTCAAAGGACGTGCGGACGGAAAACTGGTCAACCGTTTGGTGCAGGAAGTATTGAGCTGATGCCGTGAACAGCGGTTGTCAGTTTTGATGATAGCATGTACGGGGCAGTGTACCCTGCGTGGTGGCTGAAACCATCGGTGATCAAACACTTCGCTGGTCTGTAATGCGAGGTTGCCGGAGTTGGGAATCCCTTCCGATAACTCCGGTCAACCGGGATCAGGAATAATTGCGTACCATCTGTTTGGCGATTTCATCCCAATGGATGGAGCAGACACCGTGGGTCAAGTGGTTTACAGCGTGGGGTGCGCTGTTTTTTTGACCCCCATTTGTCAAAATCGTTTTTCATTACCAAAAAACGGAGGATGAACGTATGAGTGCCGACGTATTGGTCATTTTACTCGTGGTGGTCGGTATTATTTTCTTGTCCATCCTGTTTACGTTCGTACCCGTGATGTTGTGGATCAGTGCGATGGCGTCCGGAGTTTATGTCGGATTGACCACATTGATCGGAATGCGGTTGCGACGAATTGTGCCGGCACGTATCGTCAATTCTTTGATCAAAGCGAGAAAAGCGGGTCTGGATGTGAACATCGTCCAGTTGGAAACGCATTACCTGGCCGGAGGGAATGTGGATCGGGTAGTGGACGCCCTGATCGCCGCGCAGCGGGCGGACATCGATTTGGTGTTTGAACGGGCGGCGGCGATCGACTTGGCAGGACGTGATGTGTTGGAAGCAGTGCAGATGAGTGTCAATCCCAAGGTGATTGAAACCCCGGTGGTCTCCGCCGTGGCCAAAGATGGAATCGAGGTGAAAGTGAGAGCTCGGGTGACCGTCCGCGCCAATATCGACCGTTTGGTCGGCGGTGCTGGAGAAGAGACGATCATCGCCCGGGTCGGCGAAGGGATCGTAACCACCAACGGTTCGGCCAACAGCCACAAAGAAGTGTTAGAAAATCCTGACATGATCTCCAACACCGTGCTGAGCAAGGGATTGGATGCGGGAACGGCCTTTGAAATCCTCTCCATTGACATTGCCGACGTGGATATCGGGGAAAACATCGGCGCCCGACTGCAGACCGATCAAGCTGAAGCGGACAAACGGATCGCCCAAGCCAAGGCCGAGGAGCGCCGGGCGATGGCAGTGGCCAAAGAGCAGGAGATGCGCGCACGAGTGGAGGAGATGCGCGCCAAAGTGGTGGAGGCGGAAGCACAAGTGCCACTGGCGATGGCGGAAGCGTTGCGCTCCGGAAAATTGGGGGTTATGGATTACTATCATTTACAAAATGTGATGGCGGATACCGCGATGCGCAAATCGATCAGCCGCTCTGCCGATACGGAAGAGGACGAGCAGGGCTGATGAGCGTTCGGTGGTCTTCGTATGATGTCAATCGCGGAGCCTGACAACGTCTGCGGGGAGGTGCACCGGTGTGGGCTGGATGCTGTTGGCCGTCGGATTGTTTCTATTGACCCGATTGGTGGGATGGCTGTCGAGAGGTGATCAACGGCGTTCCCTCTCCCGACCGCGTATGGCCGAAACAGATCAGAAACGCCCTTTTTCTCACACGAATGAAGCTTCGGTTTCCACGAAGAAAAAGCCAAAAAAGGGGAGAGCACCGGTTACGGCGGTGTCGGCTGCGCGGGCGGTGCAGCCCCGGGTAAGGCCGAAGCAAACAAAAAAGAGATCCCCGATGCAATGGGCACGGGAGGACTGGTCCCGTGCGGTCATCATGCAGGAGATTCTGGGTCCGCCTCGGGCATTGCGGCCGCTCAGCCGTAAACTTCCTCGGGATAGGTGAAGACACGTTACGGTAGCTTATCCCGATTGAGCGAAGAACGAGTGATAAACTCCCTATACCACTTTGTAAACTCACCCGACATGACGTCGGGTTTTTCCTTGATTGTGAAGAACTGACATGCTTGTCGTGACGAGGCGGATGCTTTGCCGTTGTTTGACATGGAAACATGTGCGACTGATGGCACACCCCCATCGGTTCATACTAATCGACAAAGGGGGTGAAACCATGGCACGCACGCGCAGCAGCAACAAGTTGCTGGTTCCGGGGGCTGGAGCGGTCATCAATCAGTTTAAAGAAGAGATTGCCGCAGAATTCGGCGTGACGTTGGGTGGAGCGGAAACGGCCCGTGCTAACGGATCTGTCGGTGGGGAAATTACGAAACGATTGGTTCGCCAGGCTCAACAACAACAAAGCTGAGGTCAAACAGGGATGGACCTTTCTCCCTCATATCATGGTAAAAGATTGAACCACTCGCGATTTTGGGAGTGGGTCCGCAATTTCCGTCGAGGGACTCAATCTGTTGTTTCGCGCATCAGACGGGAGATCGGGACCTGCGGACTTTTCTATCAATCTGGGCGGTGCGTCTTGACGCATCGCTTTTACTTTTGCCCTCATAAAATCGATTGGGACGGCATAAGGGTTAGAAAGGAGATGGAGGGCTGGTCCATGCGGAAGATGAGCAGCAAGCTGCGAAAACGAGCCTTTCAATGGCTGGATCTTCCCTCGGATGTGACGTCCGACGTTCCGCGCATTCAAATGATCGGGTCTCATCAAATCGCGGTTGAAAATTACCGGGAAGTGACGCATTTCAGCGACGGGGAACTGCGTTTGCGGTTGAGTGAGGGAAGCCTGCGCATTACAGGAGCGCAATTGACGATTCGCGCCATTTATCGGGACGAGGTGTGGATCGAGGGGAACATACACGGGATCGAGTTTGCGAAATGAGGAGAGGGAGCCGTGACGCGACACAAGTGGCCACGATCGATGACCGGTTACCTACGGGTGGAACTCAAAGGAGACAACTTGACACAGTGGCTGAATCGGGCGATGAATGCCGAAATCCAACTGAAAAATATTCGTTGGGAAGATGAGAAACGACTACGGTTTACCCTGGCGGTCCAAGATTTTTATCGTATGGTGCCTCTTGTGCGGCGTACGGGAATCCACATGCGTATCGTCGGCAAGAAGGGATTGCCTTTTTGGTTGCACAAGATTGAGCGGAGGAAATTCTTTATGGCGGGCATCGTGCTGTTTTTGGCGATGCTGTTTGTCATGACCTCCATCGTGTGGCGGGTGGATGTAGAAGGAAATGAGACCATCCCGGATGAACAGATTCTTAAGTTGGCCAAGCAGGAGGGCGTGTACGTCGGTCAGGTGAAATACCGCCTTCCTGACACGGAGTCGGTGCAGTATCGATTGTCCCGTAATCTTCCAAACGTATCCTGGGTGGGATTCCGGTTGGAGGGAACGCGGGCAATTATCACCGTTGTGGAAAAAAAGCGGGTGGATCCCACAGAACAAAACGATGACCGTGGTCCCGTCAACTTCATTGCCAAGCGGGATGCCATGGTGTACGACATGCGTGTGGAACGGGGGCGTCCCATGGTGGGCGTTTCTGATATGGTGCGCAAGGGGCAGGTATTGATTTCGGGTTATTACGGCAACCCCGATGAAAAGGGATCGCTTCGCTTGGTCGGGGCAAAAGGAAAAGTGCTGGGGATCATGTGGTATGACTCGGAAGTGGTCATTCCACTCACACAAAAACGAAAAGTGTTCACCGGCGAACGTCATGTTTCCACCCACTTATATATAGGTTCACGTGTCTTGAGGCTTTCTTTCTGGTGGAATCCGGTTCCCTTTGAGCGATATGAAACCATGCAGGAATTCCACGCTGTCCGAGTGCGTAATTGGCGTCTGCCCATCGGATGGGTCAATGAGAAACGGATGGAGATGAAATGGGTGCGACGCACCTTGACGAGGGAAGAAGCGGTCCGCTTGGGAATGGAGCGGGCCCGTGCGGATTTACTGGCCCGTCTGGGGCAAGAAGGCAGGGTGTTGGAGGAAAAAGTTTTGCACGAGCGACTGGACAATGGTAAAGTTTATTTGAAGATACACTTCAATGCAGTCGAAAACATTGCGGTGCCACAACCGATTTTGCAAGGAGAATGAGCCATTTGCAACAAGGTCAACAACCCATGAAAATTCGTTTGCGTGATGCAGGTGAAGCGTTGAGTTTGTTCGGGCCTCATGATACATATCTGAAGCAGATCGAGGCCAACACAACTGCCAAAATCGTTGCGCGCGGAGAAGAGGTCGTCATCACCGGATCGCAAGAGGAACAAGCGGTGCTCGGCCATTTGTTCCGCGTCTTGTTGACGTTGATTCGCCGGGGGACTCCCATCACCGAGAGGGATGTCGTGTACGCTCACCGTTTGGCCCGGCAGGGAATGGTCGATGAACTGCTGGAGCTGTATGACGAGCGGATCGGCGTCACCTACAAAGGGAAGTCCGTTCAAGCCAAAACGTTGGGGCAACGTCATTACGTCTCCGCCATCCGGAAGCATGATATCGTCTTCGGTATCGGTCCTGCCGGGACGGGGAAAACGTTCTTGGCAGTTGTTATGGCGGTGACGGCGCTGAAGTCGCATCGCGTCAAGCGGATCGTGCTGACGCGGCCAGCGGTGGAGGCGGGCGAAAGCCTCGGGTTTTTGCCGGGAGACCTGCAGGAAAAAGTAGACCCGTATTTACGACCGCTGTATGACAGTTTATATACCATGCTCGGAGCGGAACAGGTGACCAAAATGATGGAACGCGGATTAATCGAAGTGGCGCCCTTGGCGTATATGCGTGGGCGCACACTGGAGGATTCGTTCGTCATTTTGGATGAAGCCCAAAATACGACGCCCGAGCAGATGAAGATGTTTTTGACGCGGTTGGGCTTCGGGTCCAAAATGGTCGTGACCGGTGACGTTACGCAAATTGATTTGCCCAAGGGCAAACAATCTGGATTAAAAGAAGCACAACGCGTGTTGCGTTCGGTACCGGAAATCCGGTTTGTCTATTTGGGGCAGGAAGATGTCGTCCGTCACACGTTGGTGCAAAAAATCATCGATGCTTATGATCGTTATGCCTAGCGGGAGAACGTGAAGGAGTGGATCAAAAGATGATATCCACCAATGAACCTCCGTCTAGAAGGTTTCGACGTATACGGCTCCCTGCTGGCACGCAAACCAGCGTCCGCGTCCGACTGTTGATCTATTTTGTGGTCGGTGTGTTGCTATACTTGATGATGATGAACGCGGTCTTGCCCAAGCAATATGAGTTGTCACCGGGTTCGATCAGCACGGAAACCATCGTATCGCCTGTCACCAAAGTGGACTCGGAGGCGACGGAAGCCGCCCGAAAACAGGCGGCGGATGCGGTTGAAAAGCAGTACCGACGGGATGATGAGCTGACGGGGATTTTGATTGAGCGGTTGGATCGCATCTTCACGGACGCGCGCCGAATCGTCGCCGACACTTCTTTGACGGAGCAGCAGAAAATCAAAAGCGTGCGGGAATTGATCCCCTATCGTTTATCGGATGCCTTTTATACTCAACTCGTCCGAACCTCTCCCGACCAACTGACGGAAATGCGTTTTGTGAGCCGGGAGATCGCCCGCAACATCCTCTCATCCGGCGTCCGCCAGACCGAGTTGGAGCAAAAGCGGAACGAGGTGGATCGCGAGCTGTTGGCATCGTCGATCAATGCCCAATCCCGCAGTGTCATACGGGAATTGGTTCGGGCGAGCATTGTACCCAACGAATTTTACGATGAAGCCAGAACCAAGGCGCTTCGGGAAGCGGCATGGGACAGTGTGGAACCCGTGCCGATCAAAAAGGGACAGATCATCGTTTCCGCCGGGGAAGTGATCACTCCCGATCAGCACCGCAAACTGAAGGAACTCGGCTTGATCCAAGATTATACAAACCCATGGCCGCATTTGGGATTGGGTTTGTTTGTCTTGTTGCTGTTGGTCATGCTGTACGGGTTCGTACATCGCTACGAGCCTGAGGTGCATCGGGACAATGCACGGCTCTTGATGTTGGCCACCATCGTATTGCTGACGGCTGCGGGGATGAGAGTGGTGGCGGTAGGGCAAAATTTGGAATGGAGCACGTTGGGCTATTTGGCCCCCGTCGCTTTTGGCACGATGCTGATCACTCTGCTGTTGGACATCCATTTGGCGCTGAGTTGTGCGGTGCTGTTCGCCATTTTGGCCAGTGTGATGTTCAACACCGAAAGCCACCTGTTGTTTGATTTCCGTTACGGCTTGGTGTCTTTGGTGATCGGAATGGCTGGTGCGTGGGGATTGTCCGGTGTTCACAACCGCACTTCCATTTTGCGTGCCGGGCTGATCGCGTCATTGGCCAGCTTGGTGCCGATCACGGCTGTTTTTTTGCTGGCGCCGATCGAAAGCGGTTGGGGAGACTGGTTTTGGTCCATCGGGTTCGGCTTTGCCAGCGGGTTGTTCTCCGCTGTTCTCACGATCGGCTTTTTGCCCTATTTTGAAACAGTCTTTGAAATCCTTTCCCCGCTCCGCCTGTTGGAGTTGTCCAATCCCAACCATCCGCTGTTGCGCAAACTATTAATCGAAACACCCGGAACCTACCATCATTCGATCATTGTCGGCAATTTGTCCGAAGCGGCTGCGGAAGCCATCGGGGCCAACGGTCTCTTGGCACGTGTGGGTGCGTATTATCACGATATCGGAAAAACCAAACGCCCTCAGTTTTTCATCGAAAACCAGATGGGAGAAAATCCGCATGACAAAATCTCGCCCAACTTAAGCAAAACCATCATCCTGTCCCATCCCAAGGATGGTGTGGAGATGTTGGAGGAACACGGCATCCCCAAACCGATTCGGGACATCGCGGCTCAACACCACGGCACGACCTTGCTCAAATACTTTTATCACAAGGCGATGAAACAAAGCGACGGAGGGAAGGTGTTGGAAGGAGATTACCGCTATCCGGGTCCCAAAGCGCAATTTAAGGAAGCGGCCATCGTCGGTATTGCCGATTGCGTGGAGGCGGCCGTCCGTTCGTTGGCTCGTCCGACACCGGCCCGCATAGAAGGGATCGTGCGTAAGATCATCCAAGATCGCCTGGAAGACGGTCAATTCAACGAGTGCGATCTGACATTGAAAGAATTGGACGTGATCGCCCGTTCGATGTGTGAAACCTTAAACGGTATTTTCCATTCACGCATCGAATATCCGGACGAATGGCCGAATAAAGGGGTGAAACAGGCATGAGCATCACTATTGACCTCAATGTGGAAACCGATTTGACGGAATCCCAGCGTGCGGCGCTGGTATGGATCGAACGGTGTCTGGAGGCGGGAGCGGAGATCGAACAATTGCCGCCGGCCGAAGTGTCCGTCACGTTGTTGGATAATGAGGCCATTCGCCGGCTCAATCGCGAATACCGGGATGTGGACCGGCCCACGGATGTGTTGTCCTTTCCGTTGTGGGAGCCGGATGAGGAATGGGAAACCACGGACGGGGAGCCGGTTCCGCTGGGCGACATTTTCATCTCCATCCCGCGTACAGAGGAGCAAGCAGCGGAGTACGGACACTCATTCGAACGGGAACTGGGATTTCTCGCGGTACACGGTTTTTTGCATCTCTTGGGGTATGATCACGGCACGGAGGCGGAAGAAAAAGAGATGTTTACACGTCAGGAGGAGATTTTGGAGCGAGTCGGCTTAAAAAGGTAGGGGTTCTCTTATGTGGTTGGGCAAAGTGGTCCGAAGTTTTCGGTATGCATTGGAAGGATTGCGCTACACGCTGGTCACCCAGCGCAATATGCGCGTTCACTTCCTCAGTGCACTGGGCGTGTTGCTGTTAAGTTTGTACCTGCCGTTAAGCAAGGCGGAAGCGCTGTTGCTGTTTGTCACCATCATCCTGGTGTTGGTGGCCGAGTTGTTCAACACTGCCGTTGAGTCGGTCGTGGACATGGTCACCGAAGAATTCCACCCGTTGGCCAAAGTAGCCAAAGACGTCGCCGCCGGCGCCGTATTGTTGTGCGCCGGTCTGGCTGTGGTGGTCGGCGTCAGTGTGTTTTGGCCCTATCTCGATAAACTGTTCTCCGCATATTTCAAAGGCTCCCATTATCCGCTCAACATCGGCCTTGCCGCGATTATTGCGTTTGATTTTTTCCTCACGCTCATGATCAAGGGATGGATGCACCGATTGGATCGTGCACGTTGGGAACCCAGCATCACCACTTCCCTCGCTTTCTGCATCGCCACCTCTCTGGTCTTGATTATTGGTCAGTTGCTGGTTACGATTTTGGTGTATTTGATGGCCCTCTTGCTCACGGGGACGAGATACCGCATGCACGACCGAGCAGAACCGGTGATCCTGGGTGCACTGCTGGGAATCGTGGTAGCGGTTATCGGCGTGCATCTGTTGTAGGGTGAACGATGGAGTGGATGCTAAATCCAGCCGAGAATCTGTGGAGAGGGTAGCTGTTCGCGTAACTTTGTCAGCAATCCTGGGTAACCTGGAGATGATTCGGGTTACAAACGGTGGTCAAAAATATGCTGTAGCATAATGGTGGGAAGGCAAAGGAGATTGGACATGGAGCGATTGATCGAAGCAGCGAAACAAGCACGTGAGCATGCCTACGTTCCTTATTCGCGGTTCCGGGTAGGAGCCGCTTTGCTAACGGACGAGGGAACGATATTTACAGGGTGCAACGTGGAAAACGCTTCGTACGGCCTTACCAATTGCGCAGAACGGACGGCGCTGTTCAAAGCGGTGTCCGAAGGCGCCCGCCGATTTACCGGAATCGCCGTGGTGGCGGATACGGAGGGACCGGTTTCCCCCTGTGGTGCCTGCCGTCAGGTACTGTTCGAACTGTGCCCTTCGGACATGAAGGTGTGGTTGGCCAATATCAAAGGAGATGTAACGGAAACAACCGTGGGGGCTTTGTTGCCCGGCGCGTTCGGAAAGGGGGATTTAAACAATGAATGAAGGGTATAAATCGGGTTTTGTGGCGTTGATCGGCCGCCCCAACGTGGGCAAATCAACGCTGATGAACCATATCATCGGCCAAAAAGTAGCGATTATGTCGGACAAACCGCAGACGACACGGAACCAGATTCGCGGCGTATATACCGACGAACGCGGACAAATCATTTTCCTGGATACGCCCGGTATCCATAAACCCAAATCCAAACTGGGTGAATACTTGGTGAAAACGGCGCAAAATGCGTTGGATGAAGTGGATCTGGTGCTGTTTCTGGTTGATGCGAGCGAAGGACTGGGGCCGGGTGATCGTTACATCACCGAACACTTGAAGGGGATCAAAACACCAGTCTTTCTGGTGATTAACAAAATCGACCAAGTTCATCCCGATGATCTGTTGCCGCTGATCGACCAGTACCGGCAACTGCACGACTTCGCGGAGTTTGTCCCCATTTCGGCGTTGCAGGGGAACAACACATCCACACTGGTACGATTGATTTTCGAACGGTTGCCGGAAGGGCCGGCCTACTATCCGGCCGACCAGGTGACGGACCACCCGGAGCGGTTTATCGTCGGTGAACTGATTCGGGAAAAGGTACTGTTTCTCACGCGTGAGGAGGTTCCGCATTCTGTCGCGGTGATCGTGGAAGAGATGAAACAGCGCGAAAACGGAGCAGTCTACGTGCGTGCCACCATCTACACCGAGCGGGATTCACAAAAGGGCATCCTGATTGGCAAACGGGGCAGCATGCTCAAAGAAGTGGGCAGACTGGCACGTGAGGAGATCGAGCGTCTCTTCGGCAGCAAAGTTTTCCTCGATTTATGGGTGAAAGTGAAAAAGGACTGGCGCAACGAAGAGTTTCTCCTGCGGCAGTTCGGCTATCGGGAAGAGGATTGAACTGGAAGAAAAAGTTTTTTTGTGGATATACCGCAATTCGCACATACTCCTTCCGTTCCCGGTCATCCTAACAGATGACAAACAAAGCGGAAAGGATGATGCTGGTTGCGCCATTTCTTTTGGAACTGTTTTGCCGTAACTGGCAGTGTCGATGCATACTTGTTGTACAAGGATGCTGAGGCGTTAGCGAACGATTCCGCCAACGAGATGCCGGATGGCCAGGATGAGGGAGAAGAAACCTAAGGAAGGACGCGGCGTATGCTGATCAAAACGGAAGGCGTGGTGATCCGCACCCGCGATTACGGGGAAAGTCACAAGCTCGTCTGGCTATTTACACGGGAACAGGGAAAGATATCGGTTATGGCCCGCGGCGCCAAAAAGCCAAAAAGCCGTTTCAGCGCGGTAACCCAACCTTTTACCCATGGCGAATATGTATGGTTTTCGGGAGGAAGCGGGTTGCCCACCTTGTCGCAAGCGGATCTCATTCATGCTCATCATTTGCTTCGCTCCGATCTGGAAAAAACGGCGATCGCCGCTTATCTGTCCGAACTGCTGGACCGTCTGACGGAAGAAAAAGAACCGTACCCGCATTTGTTTTCATTGTGGACGTCCACCTTGTCGTTGTTGGAAACGGAAACCGATGCGGACATACTCCGTCATATCTTTGAACTGAAGGTATTGGAGACTGCAGGTTACCGTCCCTATTTGAACGGATGCATTCGATGCAAACGGGAGGAACTCCCTGTTCGGTTCAGCGTACGGCACGGGGGGTTTCTTTGTTTGGATTGTGCGACGCATGACCCCGCCTCATTGCCGTTGTCCGAAGCGTCTGCCCGCATTTTGAAGCTGTTGCAACGAGCCGTGCCGGACCGGTTGGGGGAAGTGCGGGTCAAGGAAGAGACCAAGCGACAATTGGACAACGCATTGCGTGCGTTCATCGACGAATACGTTCCCGTTCGTTTGCGGTCGCGCGCATTTCTGGATCAGCTGCGAAGCGGATGGGGCCGAGATTGACAAGGTCCTTTTTTCTTTGGTATAAATAGTCTATCTCCAAAATTGAACAACGGCAGTGCGATGAGAGAAAGGAGTAGCCGGATCTTTCGTGTGTGAGCGAGCCGGGGAGGGTGGAAGCCCGGCCACGGAACCCGGTGAAGGGCAGTCTCGAGCACGAGTGCAAAAGAGGGGATCGACCGGAAGATGCGGTCGGTCAAATAGGGTGGAACCGCGGGAAACCTCCCGTCCCTATGTGAAAGGGGACAGGGGGGTTTTTGTCGTTCTTCGCAATACAAGGTGTGTCTGGCAAATGGGGAATCGAGGGCTTTCTTTCCACGATGAGTGACTTCACCACGTGAGGAACGAGTCGGGGAAAGGGCCATGCCATGATGACGATGGAGGTGGAATGATGAACTTTCAGGAAATGATTTTGCGATTGCAGTCGTTTTGGGCCGAACAAGGCTGTGTTCTGGTCCAACCGTACGATGTGGAAAAAGGAGCCGGGACGATGAACCCGATGACATTTTTGCGTGCGCTGGGGCCGGAACCTTGGAACGTGGCTTATGTGGAACCTTCCCGCCGACCGGCTGACGGCCGCTACGGGGAAAACCCGAACCGTCTGTACCAGCATCACCAGTTTCAGGTAATTATGAAACCGTCACCGGACAATATCCAGGAAATCTACTTGGACAGCTTGCGTGCGCTGGGTATCGACCCGCGGCATCACGACATCCGATTCGTTGAGGACAACTGGGAAAACCCTGCGATGGGGGCGGCTGGCCTCGGTTGGGAAGTATGGCTCGACGGGATGGAGATTACCCAATTCACCTACTTCCAACAGGTGGGGGGACTGGATGTCGACCCGGTTTCGGTCGAGTTGACATATGGTCTCGAGCGGTTGGCTTCCTACATTCAGGAGAAGGAGAGCGTCTTTGATCTGGAGTGGGTGAATGGTGTCACCTACGGCGACGTATTCCACCAGCCGGAATATGAGCATTCCAAATACTCGTTTGAAATCTCGGATGCGGATCTCCTGTTCCGGTTGTTCGACGCATACGAAAATGAGGCGAAACGGGCGCTGGAAGCAAAGTTGGTACATGCCGCCTACGATTATGTGCTCAAATGTTCCCATACGTTTAACCTGTTGGAAGCGCGCGGCGCGATCAGTGTGACCGAACGGACCGGCTATTTGGCCCGTGTGCGCAACATGGCCCGACAATGTGCCCGTGCCTATGTTCAGGCCCGGGAGGAACTGGGGTATCCCTTGCTGAAAAAAGGAGGGAATCAGCGTGACGAAGCGTGATTTGTTGCTGGAAATCGGCTGCGAGGAAATTCCCGCCCGATTGATCGATAACCTGCGTCATCAATTGGCCGATCGGATACAAAATTGGTTGAACGAACAACGCATCGCGGCAAAAGAGGCGGTTACATACGCAACACCACGCCGGATCGCAGTTTTGGTCCGCGATGTGGCCGAACGGCAGGCGGACATCGATGAGGAGGTACGTGGTCCGGCCAAACACATCGCCCTTACGCCTGACGGCAGCTGGAGCAAAGCGGCGGAAGGGTTCGCCCGGAAACAGGGCGTCCCGGTCGATGCGTTGGTGTTTGATGAGTTCAAAGGAGAAACCTATGTGTTTGTCCGCAAACGGGTGGAAGGACAACCGACGGTGAAACTGTTGGCAGAAGGTCTGCCGTCGGTACTCTCCTCGCTTCATTTCCCCAAGACGATGCGCTGGGGAACGGAGCGAACCCGCTTTATTCGCCCGGTTCGTTGGCTGGTGTGTCTTTTTGGCGAAGAGGTCGTTCCGTTTTCTTGGGCCGGTGTGACGGCTGCCAACCGGACGTGGGGTCATCGGTTCCTGGGGGAAGAAGTGACGTTGTCTCATCCGGGCCAATATGTGGAAGCCCTTCGCAAGCAATGGGTGATTGCCGACGTCGATGAGCGGCGGAAGATGATTTTGGATCAGTTGCGGCGGATGGAAGCGGAACGCGGATGGCGCATTCCGGTAGCGGAAGATCTGTTGGATGAAGTGACGCATTTGGTGGAGTACCCGACGGCACTTGCCGGTTCGTTCGATGAAGATTTTCTGGTGTTACCGCGTGCCGTGCTGATCACCACGATGCGGGAACATCAGCGTTACTTCCCGGTGGAATCAGCGGACGGCCGCTTGTTGCCGCATTTTGTCACTGTGCGAAACGGAGACGAAACCTCGCACGATGTGGTGGCCAAAGGGAATGAAAAGGTGTTGCGTGCTCGTTTGGCTGATGCGCGATTCTTCTATGATGAGGACCTGAAGCTGCCCATTGATCAGGCGATGGAAAAGCTGGATCAGGTCGTGTTTCACGAAGAATTGGGTACCGTGGGCGACAAAGTGCGGCGGATCGTGTATTTGGCTGATCGTCTGGCCGATGCGCTGCAATGGGAAGATGACCGCCGACGGCTATTGAAACGGGCGGCACAGATCTGCAAATTCGACCTGTCCACGCAGATGGTCTACGAGTTCCCCGAGTTGGAAGGAATCATGGGCGAAGAGTATGCGCGTAAAGCCGGGGAAGACGAAGAAGTGGCACGGGCGATCAAGGAGCATCACCAGCCGCGCCATGCCGGGGATGAGACGCCGCAGTCCGCGATTGGTGCCGTGATCGGGCTGGCTGACAAAATGGACACCATCGCTGCTTGTTTCGGAATTGGCATCCAGCCGTCCGGTTCCCAAGACCCGTACGGGTTGCGGAGAAGGGCATCCGGCATCGTGCAAATCCTGCTGGACCACGGTTGGTCTCAGTTGACGCTGGATCAATTGTGGACGATCGCGCTGGAGCGCTTGCAGTCGGATGGGCTTTTGAAAAAATCGGTGGAAGAAACCGCGGAGGAATTGCGTTCGTTCTTTGCACAGCGTTTGAAAACAGTCCTGCAGGAAGAAGGTATTCGTTACGATGTGATCGACGCGGTGTTGGGAGCGGATATTTCCCGGCCCAAGCTGGTGTTGGCCAAAGCGAGAGTGTTGATGGATCGGGCGAGCGCATACGAAACGTACAAACTGGCTGTTGAGGGATTCACCCGCACGGCCAACCTCGGCGTGAAGGGAACGGCCGATGTGCTGTTGGATGGAACCGGTATGACGGAGCCGGCCGAGCGTGAGTTGTACGAAGTCTACCGGAAGGCCGAAAAAGCCTTTACAGCGAGCTTGTCGGATCAGGATGCTGACGGTATGTATGAAGCGTTAGCATCGATGGTTCCCGTCATCCACCGGTTCTTCGACGAAGTCTTGGTGATGGTGGAGGACGAAACCGTCCGGACACGCAGACTGGGTTTGTTGCGCCGGATCACGGATTTGGTGCATCAGTTCGCACGGTTCGATCAATTGGTCTTGACGTGAAAAAAGGCCGTTCCGTTACGGAACGGCTGTTTCCTTTATCGCTTTTTTAATTGCCGTAATGTATCCAGGAACGATGGCAGCTGTTCCGACGTTTCTCCGGCGACCAAGGTGATCGGTGTAGCGGTATCCACTTCTTCGGCAAAATCGAGCAATTCCGAGTGTGCTTCCTTTGGAAAGGGAATATGTGCCGTTTGCGGCGTGTCCCCCCAACTGACTGCATAGGAAAGACGGACCAATGCGATATGGTCCTTGGTTTGTTTGTAGAATTCCTGCCATGAACGCGGTGCGTTCAGGATCTCCTTTTCCGTTGCACCCGTAAATATACTGCGGGAACGGTGCATATAGGACAGAATGTTGGATACGATACGCGCATGAGCGGTGTCCAAGCACAGTTTCACACCGGTCGTTTGCGTGATTTGCAGCAGATGGCGCGGTGTACGCAAAGCCGGGTGGATGCGGGCTTGTCCCGGTTCAAAATACAGGGAACCTCCCATCGGTGCATTCTCGATCAGCAGCTGGATATCGAGCGGTTTGGCAATCTCCTCAATCTGGCGCAGCTGGTTGATCACCGTTTCAACGTATTTCGTTTTGAAGTCATGTAAGGCGTTGAAATCATGGGGGCGCTCGTCCAGGAATTCGAAAATTTCTCCCAATGAAACGGTAGCCCCGAATCCGATCACCCATTTGGGTGATTCCGGAAACAGGGGAGCAACGGTTTCCAGCCAATATCGCCAATGTTCTAAATGAAAGGTAGGGGTACCCAACCCCATGTGCGGAGGGACGCGGAAGGCGATCGGCTCCGAGCCGGAAGTTCGGAACAAGTCAGCCAGTTCCTCCGTTGAGTATCGTGTGGACGAAAGTTGCAATTCCACCCGGCGAATACCCAATTTGCTGATGGTATGCAACTGATGAAGATCGGGCGCACTCGTCACCGCCAACGGATTGGAAAACAGCATGAGAGAATTCCTCCATTGCCCAGTTGGTGATTTCCAATTATATGAAAAATTACAATCAGGCTGTAATATTCAAAGGGTGTCCATTGGAGTCCCGAAGATCAAATCGCGGGAATATCCTCTAAGTGAAGCGAACTTTGCCTGCTTCCTGATCTGCTCCCTGAGAGGGAGAGGTAAAGCGAGCCGGGAAAGAGACGCGCACAAATGGATCAGATACGCGCTAGTGTTCCCCAAACGAAAAAATTCATGAACGAACTGTTTAGAAATTGGTTGCAGACAAACTGGGAATGGGATATAGTATATACTAAATGGTGAAACAAACGATTCAGTATGACATAATAAGAGATCGGATCGTACTGGGGGGTGCGGGGAGATCGAGCTAACAAAACGCCAGGAGAGGATCTTGCAAATCGTTAAAGACGAAGGTCCAATCACCGGTGAGCAAATCGCCGAGAAGCTCAATCTGACACGGGCCACGTTACGCCCTGATCTGGCCATCCTGACGATGGCGGGATTTTTGGATGCACGACCTCGAGTGGGGTATTTTTATGCCGGCAAATCAGCCAATCAACTCCTTGGCGAACATGTGCGAAAATTGATGGTCAAGGATTACAAATCATTGCCGATCGTGGTCAAAGAGGAAACTTCCGCATATGACGCTATTTGCACCATGTTTCTCGAAGACGTCGGTACCCTGTTCGTTGTCAAGGAAAATAAACAGCTGGCCGGCGTTGTTTCACGAAAAGATTTATTGAAAACGGCCATGGGCAAACAGGACTTGCAAACCATCCCCGTCAGTATTGTCATGACACGAATGCCCAACATCGTCACGTGCTCGCCGGACGACTCGTTGTTGGACGCAGCGGCCAAGCTGATGCGGTATCAGGTAGACGCGCTTCCAGTGGTGCGCCCGATGGAGGATGGCGACGGGGTGGAAGTGATCGGACGCATCACCAAAACGACGATCACCAAAGCCTTTGTGGAACTGGGACAACATACAGATGTTTGAGGTAGGAGGGGAAGAGCCATATCCATTCAAAGTCAACAGCCGATTGTTTTTGTCGTTTCTGATTCCATCGGGGAAACCGCAGAATTTGTGGTCCGGGCGGCTTCCAGCCAGTTCAATGGCGGTAATATTGAAATTCGGCGTGTCCCATATGTGGACGATAAGGGCACGATTATGGAAACGGTTCAAGCGGCCAAAGAAGTGAACGGTATGATTGCGTTCACACTGGTGGTTCCGGAGTTGCAGCAGCTTTTGCTCGAGGAGGCAGGCAAAGCGGGTATTCCCGTTGTGGATATCATGGGCCCCATGATAGACGGTTTGTCCCGTTTGTTCCAGCGGGAGCCTAAACGCGAGCCTGGGCTGGTGCACCGATTGGATGAAGATTATTTTCGCAGGGTGGAAGCCATCGAATTTGCGGTCAAATACGACGACGGTCGCGATCCGCGCGGACTGTTGCGCGCAGACGTCATCTTGATCGGCGTGTCGCGTACCTCCAAAACGCCGCTCTCCATGTATTTGGCACACAAGCGGCTGAAAGTGGCCAATGTACCGCTCGTTCCGGAAGTGGAGCCTCCGGAGGAGCTCTTTATGATTGACAACAAAAAATGTATCGGACTCACCATTCAACCCGAGCAATTGAACAACATCCGGCGTGAACGTCTCAAGGCGCTCGGGTTGACGTCAAGGGCCAACTACGCCAATATGGAGCGGATTCTGCAAGAGCTCGAGTACGCGGAAAAAATCATGAAACGGGTTGGTTGTCCGATCGTCGATGTTTCCAACAAAGCGGTGGAAGAAACGGCCAACCTGATTCTGGACATTCTGCGCAAGGGAGGCACTGCTGTATGAGCGAGAAGCGAGTCTACCTGTTTCATGAAGGAAACGCCCAAATGCGGAGCCTGTTGGGAGGCAAAGGCGCCAATCTGGCCGAGATGACCCGCGCCGGCCTCCCGGTTCCTCCGGGGTTTACGATTACCACGGAAGCGTGCAATGATTACTATGCTGCCGGGAAACAATTATCCGAACAACTATTGGATGAAATTCGAAAAGCATTGGCAGAATTGGAAGCGCAAACAGGGAAAAAATTGGGTAACCCGTCCAATCCTTTGTTAGTGTCTGTGCGTTCCGGAGCAGTATACTCGATGCCCGGTATGATGGACACCATTTTGAACCTGGGACTCAATGACGAAACGGTGGAAGGATTGGCGCAGCTGACCGGAAATCCCCGGTTTGCCTATGACTGCTACCGCCGGTTCATCCAGATGTTCGGTGATGTGGTTTTGGGGATCGACCACTACCGTTTTGAGCGGATCATCGAAAACGTGAAGGAATCGCGGGGCGTCAAACATGATCCAGAATTGTCAGCAGAAGATTGGAAACAGGTGATCGCTTCGTTCCAGAAGCTCGTGCAGGAACAAACCGGGTCGGCATTCCCTCAGGATCCGCAAGAACAACTGCGCCGGGCGGTGATCGCGGTATTCGACTCTTGGAACAACCAGCGTGCCGTCATCTATCGCAAGCTGCACAAAATCCCCGATGATTTGGGAACAGCTGTAAACGTACAGATGATGGTGTTTGGCAATATGGGAGACGATTCGGGCACCGGTGTGGCGTTTACCCGCAATCCCTCGACCGGAGAGAAAACGCTTTACGGTGAATTTCTCATCAACGCGCAAGGAGAAGACGTCGTCGCCGGCATCCGCACCCCCCAACCGATTGCCCAACTGGCCGAACAAATGCCGGAGATCTACAAGCAGTTCCAGGAGATCAGTCAACGCCTGGAGCATCATTATCGCGACATGCAGGACATCGAATTTACGGTGGAACGGGGAAAACTGTTTATTTTGCAAACCCGTGCGGGCAAACGGACGGCCCATGCAGCCGTCAGGATCGCGGTCGATATGGTGCAGGAGGGCATCATCGACAAAAAGACGGCTTTGTTGCGTGTCGACCCGGACCAATTGAACCAGATATTGCATCGTCGTGTCGATCCTGATGCCCAACTGGAAGTGTTGGCCAAAGGGTTGCCGGCTTCCCCTGGTGCAGCATCCGGACAAGTAGTGTTTGATGCTGACACCGCAGAAAAATGGGCCAACGATGGACGGCGGGTCATTTTGGTCCGGCCGGAAACGACACCGGAAGACATTCACGGTATCATCGCCGCCGAAGGTGTATTGACCAGCCGGGGTGGGATGACCAGCCATGCGGCCGTGGTGGCGCGCGGTATGGGGAAACCGTGCATTTGCGGCTGCGAAGAGCTGAAGATCGATTTGCAACGGAAAGAACTGCACATCGGGAACACCGTGATTCGTCAGGGGGATCAACTGTCCATCGACGGCGGCACCGGAAAGGTGTTGCTGGGTGAAGTTCCCCTCATCGATCCGGAACTCTCTGGGGAATTCCAGACTTTGCTTGAATGGGCGGATGAGGTGCGTAAACTGAAAGTACGGGCCAATGCCGACAATCCGCATGATGCAGCCAAGGCCCGGGAATTCGGTGCCGAAGGGATCGGTCTGTGTCGGACTGAGCACATGTTTATGGAGGCCGATCGGGTTCCGATTGTCCAGGAGATGATCTTGGCGGAAACATTGGACGAACGTCAGGCAGCACTGAACAAACTTCTTCCCATGCAACGCGAGGACTTTGTTGGCATCTTTCGGGCGATGGATGGTCTGCCCGTCACCATCCGTTTGTTGGACCCGCCGCTTCATGAGTTCCTGCCGGATATCGAAGAGCTGTTGGTGGAAATCACCCAACTGCGGATGACGCCGGATTCGGACAAGCGGGAATTGCTGAAAAAAGAAAACCTGTTGCGCAAGGTACGGGCCTTGCATGAGTTCAACCCAATGCTGGGGCACCGTGGCTGTCGATTGGGCATTATCCACCCGGAAATTTATGCGATGCAAGTACGGGCCATTTTTGAAGCGGTCTCTCTCGTCAAAAAAGAGGGGGTTGATGTGCAGCCCGAGATCATGATCCCGTTGGTGGGTCATGTCAACGAACTGTATGAGATGCGCAAACTGGTGGAGGAAGTGGCGGAACAAGTTCAACAAGAGACGGGTGTGTCAATACCGTTTACCATCGGTACAATGATCGAAGTGCCGCGCGCAGCGCTGACTGCTGATCAGATCGCCAAGGAAGCTGACTTCTTCTCCTTCGGTACCAACGACTTGACGCAGACGACTTTCGGTTACAGCCGTGACGATGCCGAAGGCAAATTCCTGCATCAGTACGTGGATCAAAAAATCTTGCCCGATAATCCCTTCATCACGCTTGACACCGAAGGGGTGGGCAAGTTGGTTTCCATGGGTGTCCAGCTGGGCCGCGAGACCAAACCCGACCTGAAAACGGGAATCTGCGGTGAGCACGGCGGTGAAAAGCGTTCCATCCAATTCTGCCACAACGCCGGACTGAACTACGTCAGCTGTTCGCCGTTCCGCGTTCCGCTGGCGCGTCTGGCCGCTGCTCAAGCTGCTTTGTCGGCGGAGCGCTCCTGATTCGAGAATCGTGCGTGCTGGTAGTAGTATTGATTCCCCCAGTTGATCGTCCTTCGATGTTTGGTTGTCTGTCATGGGGGAATAGAAATACTGAAGACAGAAGGCCCGTTCCGACGTGTTCGCGGGCCTTTTGTCATCCGTATCAGATAATAATGATTATAAGATAGAAAAAAAAGAAGATGTCAAGGTTAGGGCAGGATTTTTTTCGATTGCCAGCGTATAATACTACAGGAGTATCATTTTGGTCGATCTTGCAAAATTCGACACAATTTTGTCGATAAAGAAATCCACCAAGGGGATAGAAGGATTCACATGCTCTGTGTAGAATAAAGGGATAGGGGGTTGGGCAAGGTTTCCTTCTTTTTTTTCCATCCATATAAACCAAATATTACTATAGGTTATCATTGGGGGTTGTGCAGGATTTTGACGAATTTTGTCGAATACAAGTCGGATGTAAAGGCGCAACCCCCGGTTCTGCTGCAAGGAACGGATCATCTAGACGGGAAAGCGGTGATTTCTTGATGGGGCGTATCCCTGACGAAGTCATCGACCAAGTCCGGGAACATTTTGATATCTTGGACGTAGTGGGTCAATATGTGCAACTGAAGCGAAGCGGTCGCAATTATTTCGGTTTATGCCCGTTTCACTCAGAAAAAACCCCTTCCTTTTCCGTCGCTCCCGACAAGCAGATTTTTTATTGTTTCGGATGTGGTGCAGGCGGCGATGTGATTAAATTCATGATGGAGATTGAACAGCTCACCTTTGTCGAAGCAGTGCGCCATCTGGCCGATCAGGCCGGAATCGCCCTGCCGGAGGCGGATCGGGAGGACCGGCCGGAGGATGACAGGCGCACCCGTTTACGTCAGGCGTTGGACTTGGCGGCGCGGTTGTACCATCACCTGCTGGTGAATACAGATCACGGTCAGCCGGCACGGGCATATCTGGAACGTCGGGGGGTGAGCATGGAGACGATCCGCGAGTTTCAGATCGGATATGCTCCTGCCTCTCGGCACTTCCTTCTGTCGTTTCTTAAAGGAAGAGGATATCGGGAGCAGGAGATGGAGGAAGCGGGGCTGATCTCGATTCGCGAAAACGGGAATGGTTACTATGACCGGTTCCGCGGACGGATCATGTTTCCGATCCATGACGCGCAAGGCCGTGTAATCGGGTTCGGTGGCAGGCTATTGGGTGAAGGACGGCCCAAATACCTGAACAGCCCGGAAACACCTGTCTTCCACAAGGGACGTAATCTGTTCAACCTGCACCGTGCCCGCCAGGCGATGCGCAAAGATCAGCAAGCCGTCCTGTTTGAAGGTTATATGGACGTAATCGCTGCCTGGCAGGCAGGGATTCGTTCCGGTGTGGCGTCCCTGGGCACTTCGCTTACGGAGGAGCAGGCCCGCGTGATCCGGCGCAATGCGGAGGTGGCCATCATCTGCTACGATGCGGATGATGCCGGTCAATCGGCGGCCGATCGCGGACTGGAACTGCTCCACGAACAGGGGGTCATCGTCAAAGTGGCGCAACTGCCGCAAGGGATGGATCCCGATGATTATATCCGTGATCAGGGTGCCGAATCATTTCGCCGGGACGTCATTGGTTCCGCTCTCCCGTTGACTGCGTTCAAACTGGAGCGCCTGAAAAAGGATTTCGATCTCCGGGATGAGCCGCAACGGTTGAAATATTTGACGCTGGCTCTGGAAGTGATCGCTGACCTTCCCCTTGCCATTGAGCAGGACCATTATGTCCGTCGATTGGCAGAAGAGCACCGGCTGTCCCTGGATGCCCTGAAACAGGAACTCAGGCGCATCCGGCGTCGCAAACAAAGAGAAAACAGAGGGGATAAAGGTCAAACTAAGTGGAATAATGAATATCATAATACCAAACACATGGTCGGTCCAGACAGACGCAACGCTGCGCATGAGGCTGAAAAGCAGTTGCTTGCCATGATGATCCGTGACAAGGAAATCGCTGCGTATGTACAGGAAGCGATCGGCGCGGACTTTCACGTTGATGAATATCAAGCCATCGTTGCACGCCTGTATGCGTATTATGCCGAGGGGTATCCGGCCGATCCGGGACGGTTCCTGCATTACGTCAAGGATTCCGAGCTGTCATCGTACATCAGTGAATTGGCGATGATGGACATTCCGGACGATATTCCCGGTAAGGCCGTGGACGATTGCATCCGTCGCATCCGCCTTCATTCCATTCATCTTCAATTATTGGATATCAAACGTCAGATCGAAGAAGCAGAACGTGCTGGTGACACCGCAAAGGCGGCCCAGTTGGGAATCGAGCTTCTGCAGCTGGAAAAGAAAAAGAAAATGCTGGCCTGAAGCGGTGAAATCAGGGAAGGAGGGAACTGACATTGGCAAAGGAACAACATGTTGACACCGAGATGGATCTTACTTTGGAGCAAATGAAAGAACAACTGATCGACCTCGGCAAGAAACGGGGCGTTCTCAGCTATAAAGAGATTATGGAAAAATTGTCCGCCTACGATCAGGATTCCCAACAAATCGATGAGTTTTTCGAGCAGTTGGCTGATCAGGGGATCGAAGTGATCAACGAAGACGTGGATGATGATATGGTCTTCGATGATGACGATACGCATCCTGAAGAAGAATATCTGGACGATGACCTGAGTGTGCCTCCGGGTGTCAAAATCAACGACCCGGTTCGGATGTACTTGAAGGAGATTGGACGTGTACCGCTGTTATCTGCAGAGGAAGAAGTCGAACTCGCCAAGCGGATCGAACAGGGGGACGAAGAAGCCAAACGGCGTCTCGCCGAGGCCAACCTCCGTCTGGTGGTCAGCATCGCCAAACGGTATGTGGGCCGGGGCATGCTGTTCCTGGATCTGATCCAAGAAGGCAATATGGGTCTGATCAAAGCTGTCGAGAAATTCGACTATCGCAAAGGGTACAAGTTCAGTACCTACGCCACGTGGTGGATTCGCCAAGCGATCACCCGTGCGATTGCGGATCAGGCCCGCACGATCCGAATCCCGGTGCATATGGTCGAGACGATCAACAAACTGATCCGGGTTTCCCGTCAGCTGTTGCAGGAATTGGGACGGGAGCCCACGCCGGAGGAAATTGCCAAGGAGATGAACCTCAGCCCCGAAAAGGTTCGCGAGATCATGAAAATTGCCCAAGAACCGGTCTCGCTGGAAACACCGATCGGGGAAGAAGACGACTCTCATCTGGGAGATTTCATCCCCGACGACGACGCGCAGGCGCCAGCGGATGCGGCCGCCTACGAGTTGTTGAAGGAACAGCTGAAGGAAGTGCTGGACACCCTGTCCGAGCGCGAAGAAAATGTGTTACGTCTCCGGTTTGGGTTGGACGACGGACGCACCCGCACACTGGAAGAAGTGGGCAAGGTGTTCGGCGTCACCCGGGAGCGGATTCGGCAGATCGAAGCAAAAGCACTCCGCAAATTGCGCCATCCCAGCCGAAGCAAACGGCTCAAAGATTTCCTCGAATAAGCATCCGTGGGGGAAGCATCCTACACGGGTGCTTTTTTTCTTGCCGAATACTGACTCAATTTTATCCCTTTTCAAATCGCAATGCAAACGCTCTTCCGCGTCCTAAACGACAGAAAAAAGTATCCATTCGCAAAATTCTTGATGAAAACAAGTGGATCCGCCTATAATGGTGTTGATAGCGCTTTCTAACATATAAGAAGGAGTGGGAGAACATGAATTTCGACCTGACGGAAGAGCAGAAAATGATCCGTAAATTGATGCGTGATTTCGCCGAAGGAGAGGTGGCTCCTACCGCCGATGAGCGGGATCGTACCAAACGGTTTCCCAAAGAAGTGTTTGAGAAGATGGCTGAGCTCAATCTGATGGGGCTACCGTTTCCCGAGGAATACGGCGGCGGCGGTGCAGACACGGTCAGCTTCGCCATCGCGGTGGAAGAGCTGAGCCGGGTGTGCGCTTCTACGGGCATTACGTATTCTGCTCACATCTCGTTGGGTTGTGCCCCGTTGTATTTGTTCGGTACCGAAGAACAGAAACAAAAATATCTGGTTCCGCTTTGCCGCGGGGAAACGCTCGGGGCATTCGGGCTGACTGAGCCCAATGCCGGTTCGGACGCTGGAGGGACCAAGACGACTGCGGTACGTGAAGGAAATGAATGGGTGATCAATGGCTCCAAATGTTTCATCACCAATGCCAGTTACGCCCGTTTTGTGTCATTGACGGCAGTGACGGGGAAAAATGGGGAGAAACCCGAGATCACCGCGTTTATCGTCCCGACAGATTCGGAAGGCTTTCAAGTGATCGATCAATATCACAAAATGGGCCTGCACAGTTCCAACACGACCGAATTAGTGCTGGATCATGTTCGTGTGCCGCATGAAAACATCCTGGGCAAGATCGGGGAAGGGTTCAAACAGTTTTTGATCACGCTGGATGGCGGACGGATCGGCATCGGGGCGATGGCGGTCGGAATTGCACAGGGGGCGTATGAAGCGGCATTGCAATACGCCAAGGAACGGATGCAGTTTGGCCAATCCATTTCGAAATTTCAGGTCATTCAACATAAACTGGCTGACATGGCCATGTACATCGAATTGGCCCGCAACATGGTGTACAAGGCAGCTTGGCTCAAGGACCAGGGGCGTCGATTCACCAAAGAAGCATCCATGTGCAAACTGTTCGCCTCCGAGGTGGCGATGAAGGTATGCAACCAAGCGGTCCAAATCCATGGAGGCTATGGATACATGCATGATTACAAGGTGGAACGCTTTTTCCGTGACGCCAAATTGACGGAAATCGGAGAAGGAACTTCGGAAATCCAGCGAAACATCATCGCCCGGGAAATCGGGTGTTGAAACGAGGAGGGCAACGGGTGGCGGAACTTCTCGAAATCACGTTGGGTGATCTGTTGGATCAAATGGCAGATCGGTTGGCGGATCATCCTGCGGTGGTCTATCCGGAGTACGGGTTGCGTTGGAGTTACCGGGAATTCCAGCAGCAATGCAACCGGGCTGCGCGCGGCTTGATGAAATTGGGATTAAAAAAGGGAGATCATCTGGCGATCTGGGCGAGAAACGAGCCGGAGTGGTTGGTGACTCAATTTGCCACAGGCAAGATGGGTGCCGTCCTCATCACGGTCAATACCAACTACCGTACTCGAGAACTGGAATATCTGCTGCGCCAGTCAGATACGGAAACCTTGATCTTGATGGAACAGTTCAAAGGAAACAATTACGTCGAGATGCTGATGGAGATCTGTCCCGAATTGAATGATTGCAAGCCGGGGGAATTGCGTTCCGAGCGCTTGCCCAAGTTGAAGAACGTCATCCTCCTGGGGCGGGAGCGAAAGCCGGGCATGTTTTTGTGGGATGACATCCTTCAAATGGGAGACGAAGTGACCGACGAGGAACTGGTGCAGCGGCAGCAGTCGTTGCATCCGGAAGATGTGATCAACATGCAATACACGTCGGGTACCACCGGATTTCCCAAAGGCGTCATGCTCACCCATCGCAACATTGTCAACAATGCGCGCAACATCGCCGAGTGTATGCGGTTAACCCATCAGGACCGCCTCTGCATCCCGGTTCCGTTTTTCCACTGTTTCGGGTGTGTGTTGGGTACGTTGGCTTGTGTTTCCGTTGGTGCGACGATGGTTCCGATTACGGAATTCGATCCGCTCCGGGTGCTCGAAGCGGTGGAACAGGAACGCTGTACCGGTTTGCACGGGGTGCCGACCATGTTTATCGCCGAGCTGAATCATCCCGAGTTCGATCGATTTGATTTGTCTTCCCTTCGTACGGGCATCATGGCCGGTTCCAACTGCCCGATCGAACTGATGAAAAAAGTGGTCGACGTGATGGGCGCACGGGAAATCACCATCGTTTACGGTCAAACTGAATCCTCGCCAGGAATCACGCAGACACGGACGGATGATCCGATCGAATTGCGTGTCAGTTCGGTAGGAAGGGCTTTGCCCAATGTGGAAGTGAAGATCGTGGACCCCAATACGGGGGCCGAAGTGGAGCCGGGTGTGCAGGGAGAATTGTGTACCAGGGGTTACCATGTGATGAAAGGATACTACAAAATGCCTGAAGCCACAAAGGAAGTTTTAGATGATGACGGGTGGCTGCACACGGGCGATCTGGCGACCATGAACGAAAACGGGTACGTTCGCATCACCGGTCGGCTGAAAGATATGATCATCCGTGGCGGGGAAAACATTTACCCGCGGGAAATAGAGGAGTTTCTCTACACACATCCCAAAATCCTCGATGTGCAGATTGTCGGTGTCCCTGATGAAAAATATGGCGAGCAGGTGATGGCATTTGTTCGCGTCAAAGAGGGAGAGACATTGACACTGGAGGAACTGCAAGATTTTTGTCGGGGGCAAATCGCCCACTTCAAAATTCCGCAGGCACTTCAGATCGTGACGGAGTATCCCATGACGGCCAGCGGGAAAATTCAGAAGTACAAGTTGCGGGAGATGGCTGTACAGATACGCCAATCCCAAACTTGAAGAATCACACAGGGAAATTCGGGTCCGCCTCCTGAAGCCAAGTAAATTGAAAACCGTCTCCCGCCTCTGCTTCACCTGTCTTTCCAGGTTGTCAGCGGGAGACGGTTTTTTGTGGTTCCATTGATTCACCTCTTATGCGGCAGTTGTGAACAGAGGCGATCATCCCCTTTTGTAAATCACGATATTTTCTTCTGTTCTGCCTCCATCCGCTTCACAATCTGCTTGCATATACGGTTATCCAGTTGATCATCCGATGACATGGATTCCAGATGCCCCTTCAATCATGCAGTACACAAAAGCGTTGCCGTGTGTGCTTGCTCCTTTCCGAAATTGGATATAACCTGAAGGTAAATAATATTCTGACTGGAGTGGCGATTGATGGAACAGCAATTGCAACCTGCTTCGACGGAGCATGATTTCTTTACGATCCGTGATGTGGATTATTTGGAAATCTACACGGGCAACGCAAAACAGGCGGTGCATTTCTTTTGCCGGGCATTCGGATTTCGTCTTGTGGCCTACAGCGGGTTGGAGACGGGAAATCGGGATTATGTTTCCTATGTACTGAAGCAAGGGAGGATCCGCCTGGTTGTAAGCGGTGCGTATGGTCCGGATCATCCGATTACCGAATTCGTGAAGCAACATGGTGACGGGATCAAGGATATCGCGCTGTTGGTGGATGATGTCGAAACCGCTTATTCGGAAGCGGTTTCAAGGGGTGGCATGCCGGTTAAAGAACCTCATGAATTACGGGATGAACACGGTGTGATCAAAAAAGCGGTCATCGGCACATACGGGGACACTGTCCATACTCTGATCGAACGGCATCAATATCACGGTTTGTTCGCCCCTGGATTTTCGGCACCTGAATGCGACATTCCCCATCATGACGCCGGGTTGGTCGCGATTGACCATGTGGTGGGCAATGTGGAGCGGATGGAGGAATGGGTTGCCTATTATGAGAATGTGATGGGCTTTAAGCAAATGATCCATTTTGACGACAAAGACATCAGTACTGAGTACTCGGCACTCATGTCCAAGGTGATGCACAACGGCGGACGAATCAAGTTTCCGATCAACGAGCCGGCCGAAGGCAAGCGGAAATCGCAGATCCAGGAGTACCTAGAATTTTATCGAGGTGCAGGGGTGCAGCATGTGGCCTTGCTGACCAACGATATCGTTAAAACCGTGACAATTCTGCGACGTAACGGAGTGGCGTTCTTGTCCACACCCGATGCGTATTATGATGCCTTGACCGAACGTGTGGGAAGCATCGATGAATCGATCGAGGATTTGCGACGACTCAACATTTTGGTAGATCGGGATGACGAGGGTTACCTCCTGCAGATTTTTACTCAACCGATCGTCGACCGACCCACCCTTTTCATTGAGATTATTCAGCGCAAGGGAGCACGCGGATTCGGGGAGGGAAACTTCAAAGCACTGTTCGAAGCGATCGAACGCGAACAGGCACGACGTGGCAATCTGTAGACTCTATGTTGATTGACGGCGCTTGCCGTTCATATTTCCCTTTCGGTTGGATCATTCTATAAAGGAAAATCTCCAACAGAAATGGGTTGATGAACGGATGATACGCCGTTTTTTCTTTTGGTTCGGTTGTTTGGCTGTGATCAGTGTAATTGTGACCGGTTGGTCGCCTCGTCCGATGAATGTGTTGCGGACGGCCTCATCTGCGGAAAAAACGGAGCGTCCGCATTATCGGATCACGGCCCATTATCATGACGAATCAGCACAGGTTACCGGTCATGTAACGGTGACATTACCCGCCAAACAGGTAAGTGATTTGCGGGAAGTCTATTTTCATTTGTATCCGAACGCTTTTGCGCATTGGAAATGGGGAGCCCATACCAAACCAAAGCAACCGGGGTATCTTCATGTTTCCCGTGTGAAAGTAGACGGCGTTTCCGTCGCCCAACAGGTGAAAGAGACGGTAATGAAGGTACCGTTGCCCCAACAAGTGGGAACAAGAAAGACAGTGCGGATCGACATGGATTACCGGTTGCAGTTGCCCAAGGGCGGCACCCGCTTGAACACATTCAAACGAACCGCTTTCTTGGCTCAATGGTATCCGATGCTGGCCGTAAAAGATCAAGACGGTTGGCATATTGAACCGTATACGACCATCGGCGACCCGTTTTACACCCGGATGTCCGATTTTGAGATTACATTCCATGTGCCTTCGGGATATCGTTTGATCACTTCGGCTCGTGACCCGGAAGACCCGGTACAAGGAGTTGTCACCACCCTGCGCCGTCACAATGTACGGGATTTTGCAGCCGTCATCACCAAAGATTATGAGCAGGTTCAGGGGAAGGCCGGTTCTGTTCGTGTACGGCTTTGGTATTTGCCCGGTATGGAGGACGTGGCCCAGGAGCTGCACGATGCTGCCGTATCCGGGATGAAGTTCTTCTCTCAACGTTTTGGCGCCTATCCGTATGACGAAGTGGATGTGGTATTGGGAGAAACAGGGTATGGGATCGCGGGGATGGAATATCCCGGTTTGGTCACTTCGATTCCCAAAATCCCCACACGACAAGGAGAACGGCCCGCCGTTAATGTAGTCGTCCACGAGTTGGCCCATCAGTGGTGGTATGGAGTGGTGGGCAACAATCAAGTGAAAGAGCCGTGGTTGGACGAAGGATTGACCACATTTTCCGAGTTTCTCTTCATGCATGACCAAATGGGAGAAGACGAGCGGGAGCTCCTGATCCGTGCCGCGGAGCACTGCAATCGAATCAACCGGAAAACGGGTGTCACCTCGGTTGAATCTTTGTACCGTTATTCGGATCTTGTTTACGGATTGATGGTGTATACCCGCCCGGCGGCTATGATGTGGGAACTGGCGGACGAAATCGGCAAGGACAAGGTGTTGCGGATTTTGAGAACGTATTATCAACGGTATCAGTATCAAATCGCTACCACCGAGGATTTTATCCGGGTTGCCAATGAAGTGACCGGCAAAGACCTGACTCCGTTTTTCGACAAGTGGCTGTACTTTAAAACACGATAATAAAAGTAAATGAACGGACTTGGAAAAGAGGATGGTCTAAATACGTACCTCCCCGGCTTGATCGATAATATCCGGGTCAATCGCCTGATTGGGGCTGCCGGTGATATTGAGAGAAAAATCTCCTATGGGAAATGAGCCGCCGATATCCTTGACGTTGGACGATGGGCTGACATTCATGGTGTCTCCCCAATTGATGGTGGCGGTGGAGTCGACTTTGCCGATCTTCGCATGGAAAATCTGATTGGCGGTGGGCAATCCATTCGCCTCCCCTAATCGAAATGGCATCGCGCGGGACGTAGGGCGAACGTCCCGCCCTTTCATTTTATCCACTCCACTTCAAAAGCGTTCATGGACAACGGCATCGCGGAGTTGAGTTCGATTCGTTATAATGGGAAAGACGAAGGATTGCCGAAGGAGGATGCATTCATGGTGCAACCAAATGAGAATGCACCTTCCGTCCAAGTGTCCAAGCGGTTGAAAGTGATCGCGCAAAAGGTCAAGCCGGGAACAGTGGCGGATATCGGTGCCGATCACGCCTTGTTGTTGATTACACTGGCGGACTCCGGAAAGCTGGTTCGTGGAATTGCCGGGGAAATACATACAGGCCCATTCCAAAACGCGCTCAGACGTGTGCGGCAAGCCGGATGGCAAGAACAGATCGACGTTCGTCAAGGAGATGGGTTGTCCGTTTTGCGTCCGGGGGAAGTGGATGTCATCACGATCGCCGGGATGGGCGGTGCACTGATCACCCGCATATTGGAGGAAGGGAAAGAGAAATTGGCCGGTGTGCGTCAATTGGTGTTGCAGCCCAACACCGATGGCCAGTATGTTCGCCGATGGCTTGCGGACAACGGATGGACACTGACGGAGGAAGAGTTGGTGGAAGACGGGGGAATTTTATATGAAATCCTGGTTGCGGAACCAGGGGAAAATCCGGGGCTTTACCACCAACCTCCGTTGACGTCCGAACAACTGATGATCCTCGGGCCCTGGTTATGGAAAAGAAGACATCCGTTGCTCAAGCGAAGGATTCGGGAAATATTGGAGGAGAAACACCGCATCGCTGATCGGCTTCAGGCGGCGAAGTCGGATGAAGGCCTGAAGCGCAGAGCTGAGATTGCCCGTGAAATCGAAGAGTGGAGGAGGATCGAGCAATGGGGATTCAAGGACGTGAATTGATTCGGGCCATGGAAGCATGGGCTCCGCCGCGGTTGGCGGTGGAAAAAGATCGGATCGGCTTGCAAGTGGGAAATCCGGATGCAGAGGTTCGCGGGGTTTTGGTTACCTTGGATGTGACTGAAGACGTGGTGGATGAAGCGATTCGTCTTGGGGCGAACTGGATCGTGGCCCATCATGCGGTCATTTACAAACCGGTCTCATCGCTCCGGACGGACCGGCCTGCAGGTCGGTTATACCAAAAACTGTTACAGCATCAGATCCAGGTTTACATTGCCCATACCAATCTGGACACCGCCGATGACGGTGTCAACGATGTACTGGCGGAACGGTTGGGCTTGCAGGATACGGAAGTGTTGCTCCCGCATATTCACGAACGGTTGAAAAAAATCGTGGTCTTTGTACCGGAAGATCATCATGAAGCGGTGTTAAACGCCATGTGTGAAGCGGGTGCCGGTTGGATCGGCCAATACAGTCATTGTACGTTTAACGTGAACGGTACCGGTACGTTCCTTCCGCGGGAGGGAACCAACCCCTATATCGGCGAACAGGGAAAATTGGAGCGTGTCAAGGAAATCAGGCTGGAGACCATCATCACAGAATCGATTCAATCACGAGTCATTCGAGCGATGCTGGATGCACACCCCTACGAAGAAGTAGCTTACGACCTCTACCCCTTGGACAATTCAGGACCAGCCATGGGGCTGGGTCGCGTTGGCCATTTGCCGCAACCGGTGAATCTGCGGCAACTGGCTGAACAGGTCAAATCCGCATACGAAATCGATGGCGTACGGTTTGTGGGTGACCCGGATCGACAAGTGCAACGTGTGGCGATCATGGGCGGATCTGGTGGCCGTTTTTATTCCGCAGCATTGGATCAACAAGCGGATGTCTACATCACCGGGGACATTGATTTCCACACGGCGCAAGATGCGTTGGCTGACGGATTGTGCTTGATCGATCCGGGGCATCACGTAGAGCGCTGGGTCGTGCCCCGGGTCTGTGAAAAGTTGCGCTCGGCCTTGCCGGATGTGACGATTACACCTTCCAAAGTGGATACCAATCCATTCCGCTTTGCCTGATTGTTAATGAATACCACTTGCGACGAAGAGCGGGATTTGATAAAATGTAATCTCCGGTTTGATACAGTGGATCTCCGTTAAAGAGCGGAAAGTAAACCAGGCAATCGCCGGTGGATCGCCGCAAGGCGCCACGGGAGGAAAGTCCGAGCTCCATAGGGCAGGGTGCCGGCTAACGGCCGGTGGGGGCGACCCTAAGGCTAGTGCCACAGAAATGTAGACCGCCGATGGAAGTGCTTCGGCACTTCACAGGCAAGGGTGCAACGGTGCGGTAAGAGCGCACCAGCGGCATGGAGACATGCCGGCTAGGTAAACCCCACCCGGAGCAAGACCTGATAGGGGATCAGCGTGCTTGGCACGCAACTGTGGCCCGCAGTGATCCCGGGTAGGTCGCTGGAGCTGTGCAGCAATGCACAGCCTAGACAGATGATTGCCACTCCAATGGGCGGGAGGCGAACAAGCCGCCGTCAGTACCGCTCGGAGTACAGAACTCGGCTTATGGTTTGCTTTCCGCGGAGCTTGTACGGAGATCATGATTTTACTTTACACCAGAAATCGGTTCGGCGTTGGTCATTCCACTCTTTGGGTGGAACGATCAACGCCGATTTTGTTTTGTTCAATTTCAATAATGCAGGGAAACCGATCATAATAGCATTTTTTTATGAAAAAAATATGTAATATTCCTATTACATTCCTTTTATATGGATGAAATGGGAATGTGATCTAACTCTTGTATACTTAAGGAGACAACGAGAGCGGGAGGTGAGTGACGTGAACAAAGTATGGACGTTGATCCTGGCCGTTTGGATCAGCGTCTTCGGTTGGGCCGGTTGGGAGTGGATGCAAGCATCGCACCCGTCCGTCTCTGCACGCTCTCTCGATACCGGCATTGTTCATGAAGCTCCCTCCATGTTGCAAACATTGAAAACGCGTGCGGGTCGAGAAGGAAGCCTGCATTATCTGGCATTGGGCGATTCGGTCGCATTGGGGAAAGGGGCTCCACGCGGATACGCCGCGGAAGTGGCAGACAGGCTCGAACGACATCATTTGCCGGTGCAACTGGACAATCAAGGTGTGTCCGGCCAAACCTCATCACAATTGTGGGTAGCGTTGCACAAACCCGAGATGAAGCGTAAAATCCGGCAAGCGGATCTGATCACCATCACCATCGGCGGAAACGATGTGTTGAAAGTGGCACTGAAGCGCTCCCAACCGTGGGAAGCATTCTCTTCTTTTGATGAAATCAGGGACGGATTTGTCCGTCATCTGAATCAAATTCTGACACTGATTCGACAGGAGAATCCCACTGCCGTTATTCTGGTTACTTCGTTGTATAACCCGGTACCGCCGGATGCGTTGTATTTCCCCCTTACAGAAAAACTGTTGGACAACTGGAATACGGCTTTGTCTCAAACCGTTTCCGCCCAACCGGGGTGCATCGTCGTTGAGATAGACGATCTGTTGAGACCGGAACACCGCGATTGGTTGGCGGATCAGATTCATCCCAACACCCGCGGCCACCGGTTAATTGCCACTGCCATTCTGAACGCCATCGGACTGGACGATACCGGTTCCCAAGTGGCGGATGCCGGGGGCAACTGATGATTAGCCATAAGTGATTTCGGTAGCGGGTCTGAAATTCCCGTCCGATTTCTATCTGTTGCTACGGAACGGAGGCGGGCAATCGGATTCAGCAGATATTGTCAACCATTTTGCGTTCGATAGGTCGTTCTTTCATGTGGAAATGCCTTACGCCATAAATATGAGTCAAAGCAGTTTGTTCTTCGATCTTCAGCCAACCCGCACAAGGAGGCGCTACCGGTGGCGGCAAAATGGCTGAGTATCGCGATCACTGCTTTGGTTGGTGGGCTGATCGGCCTGTTTTTTTCTTTTGTGAAGGACCTGTTGTCCGCATGGTTTCAGGGCAGGGGGCGGTTGAGTGTACAGGTGAGACGGGTTCGGGCTTGCTATTATCGATTCGGTGATACCGGAAAGGGGGGATGGGGAAGCCGCACGGAACGACGGAAGGAAGCGCAGGTCGCAATGGTGGAAGTGGATGTGGTGTGGGTAAATCAATCAGCTCGTCCGATCGTGGTGACAGATGCGTGGCTGATATTACGTGATCGTGGCCACGATTACCGTATTCGGCCGTTGGATCGGCATGAGGGAAAGCCATTTGGCTGTACCGGGTGGAAGGGAACGACAGCTGTCCGGGCTGGTTGTCCGCACATTTTTACCGAACGGAAGAAACCCGTTTTTTCTTCGAGAGGATGGATAGCAAAGCGTGTCTTATGATCACCACACGGCAGGGAAAGTCGATGGAAGTGTCCTTAAAATGGGAAGATCGCGTTTGATGAACCATTTTCCATCCATGGTTGGAATCACGGTGGCACTGCCGAGATGCATGGATCCGCTATCAGCGGGAAAGGCTAAACCAAACGGATGGAAGAGGTTGAAAAGGTATGATGCATCCTTTTTCTTCTTACGAGGCGTATATTGAACGCTACAAGATGTTTTGGTCCGAGGAGGGGGACGGACGCCCTCCCATTCTTTCTGAAGCGGAATTCCGCAAAAAATTTCAACTGCTGCGAGAGAGCTACCGGACTTATTGGGAAATGATTCGCAGTGGACAGGAGTCAGAGGCGGCCCATTACTATCTCAATGTGATCAACCCATTGGAAAATGAGTTGGCCATTGCAGATGGAGCGGATAATTTCTTGCTGGATGATGAGAATCAATAAAACTAACACCCTGCGGAAGCGTCTCCGCAGGGTGTTTTAGTCTGATCGATCCAGCACGGATGGGGCTTCATTCACTTGCAAAAGGTGAAGCATTTCACGGCATTGCAAGAGCAGTTTTACCTGGGGCGGAAACTCGCTTTCGGTGGCCAAAAAGCGCATCATTTCCTCCAATTGGCGGATAGATTCTTCCCTTTTCCCTTCCACCATACTGTCCATCCATCGCTCCGCCAGTTCCCGGATGAGCGGTCGGTGAACTTCTGACCGGAGGCGGTGATACAGATCAAAGGCATGGTACAACCGCAAGACGGTGATATAGACACGGATTCGTCTCCCGGAATCAAACCGCAGCATAGAGGGGATCATCCCGGGACTGGTGCTGATCGCGGTCCATGCTTTAACCGATTCAAAGTCCGGGTTGTCTAGTGTAAATCCTTCGGTTTTCAACCGGTCAAATCCCATGTAAATCCATGCAGGAGGGCCGTTTTTGATGCGTGTCAGGCACAATGTGATCAAAGCTGACGGCTTCCCTTTGAGGTAAGAAGTGAGATCGACGGTTTGATCTTCCCACCGTTCCCGGTCCTGTGTCACCAAATCCCTGCGCCACACGAGCTGTCGGTCTACCCACAATTGCATTTGGTATTGACCGATCATTTGGGAAAGAGGCACTTGATCCGGGTAAACGCTCATATACGAGAACTTGAATCGGTAGCGTGACGAAGGGGAAAGGCGGATTCTCTGCCGGAAACCGGCCGATGTTCCCGTTCGGGTCAGGTTGTTGGGCGAGACGAACACGCTGGCGTATCCTGTCCCGGATCTTGCTAGGCGTTCTTTCACTTCCGGAAACCACACTTTGTGCAATACATAGGTGATCAATCCTTTAATACGTTGGTTCCGCAGCGCATCCATTCCAAAGCGCACAGCTTTGTCCACGTAAGTGACAGTGGGACTGGCTGGGGTGGCCGACAATTTGCTCGCATGTACCATCAACACCAATGGCAGCCCACGGGGGGCCAACAGTCGGCGCGCCTGCTCCACCTGTCCCGGCAGGCTTTGCAGACGGTGCGTGTTTCTGTATTTGTCGTCCCTGAAAGTCATCACCACACCGTCGATCGTGTGATGATACTCTTCAATAAAATCGGTCGTGATGCCGGGAAAGTAAACCTGCGGATAAAAAAGCAGATCGGGGTTTTCCGCTTTACCCGCCTGCCAAAATCGTTCCGTATATCGTGGAGTGAAAAATCCCCGGTTGTCATTGAAGTCGTCGATCACAACGCCTTTGAGGTTGGGAAATGTACGGGAGAGGTGACCGATCGCCCGAAACCAAGCCACATAATCGGTACCAAACGGTTCCGAAGCTTTCTCCATCGCTTCACTCGGCGGGACGAGATAGGCCCACACCTGTATCCCTGCTTTTTTGGCAGCAGGCAAAAATTCGCGGCGCAAATCATCCCAATCGGTCGGCTCGTGCCAAATTAAGTAAAAATACGTGTTCACCTTCAGTTCCCGCAGCCGTTGGATCATTTTGGGCGTGTCAATGTGGTGAATCCCGTCTTTCCGGGGTTTCGCCTCCCGAATTTCCCCACCGTAATCGCCGATCATGGCAGAAGAAGAGGGGGGGCGAGAAGGGACCGACATGACTGAAACAGTGGCGTCCGGTCGTGACGGCCACAGACTCGCCGCAAGCCCCAACGTCAGGATGACGGCCAGGAACGATCGTTTACCCCAAAACGAGGGTATCACTTAATGAACGTCCCCGTTGACTTTCGCCACTTGGGATTCCAGACTGATCGGCTGGTCGCGGCGATCGTCGATCGTAATCTGTGTGATCACCCGATTGGTTCCGTTTTGCATGGAAGAACGGTGAATTTCCTGGGCCACATCCATCAAACGTTCCAGATCCCCTTCGATGACGGTAGCTGTCGGGGTAATCTGATAGTTGAGGCCGCTCCGTTCCACCATACTGCAAACATCCTTGACCATATTGCTGAAGCTGGGCGTATTGGTTCCAACTGGTACGATACTGATTTCCATCAACGGCATGGTTGTTCCTCCTTTCCTCAGTAGTGTGAAGAAGTAGAGGTGGAAATATGTACGTAAATAAACGGAAAACATTTCAGCCATAATACAAAGCGGATGAATTTGGTGGAAAGGAAGACAATACGATGGAACTGCTGAAAGAGTTGACAGAAGCCAATGGGGTCCCCGGTTTTGAAAGGGACGTACGCGCCATCGTGCGCCGGGAATTGGAGAAGGGGAATACGGAGCTGTTGTGGGATCGGATGGGCAGCGTGTTCGGTCAAAAAAGGGGAACGGAAACTTCTCCGCGTGTGTTGTTGGCCGGTCATTTGGATGAAGTGGGTTTTATGGTGACCGAGGTCACCAAAGGGGGGTATCTCCGCTTTTCCCCGTTGGGCGGTTGGTGGAGCCAGGTGCTGTTGGCCCAGCGGGTCACCATCATGACCGAAAAGCGGAATTTCACCGGTGTGATCGCTTCGAAGCCGCCGCATGTGATGACGTCGGAAGAAATGAACAAGGTATACCCGATGCGAGAGATGTATATTGATGTCGGCGCGCATTCGGACAAGCAGGTCAAAGAGTGGGGCATTCGCGTGGGCGATCCCGTCGTACCGATGTGCCCTTTTGAGATTTTGCCCGATGACGACACGATTTTGGCCAAAGCGCTGGATAATCGGGTCGGGTGTTATCTGGCACTGGAAGTGCTCGATCAATTGCGCGTCACTGAACATCCCAACACTGTCATATGCGGTGCCACTGTGCAGGAGGAAGTAGGATTGCGGGGTGCCACCACCACACCACATGTCGCAGAGCCGGATGTGGCATTTGCGTTGGATGTAGGGGTAGCTGAAGACGGGCCTGGCAGTGAGGGAAACAGCAAAGCCAAATTGGGTAAGGGACCGCTCATCACGTTCCTCGATGCGACGATGATCCCCAACGTCCGATTGCGTAACCTGGTGATCGACACTGCCGAGCGAAACGGGATCCCCTATCAGATCGACACCATGCTGGGCGGCGGGACGGATGGCGGTCAGTTTCATCTTTTCCGCAAGGGGGTACCCACATTGGTAGTGGGGGTGGCCGCACGGTACATTCACAGTCATGTGTCGATGGTGAGCAAAAAAGACGTGGAAAACGCCGTCAAACTGTTGGTGGAAGTGATCAAACAATTGAATCGGGAAACGGTGGAATCACTCACCGCCTATAACCAAATCTGAACGGACAGTCTGTTTCCCCATCTAGACTCCCGTTTTTTCCTGTGTAATAATGGGTAATGGACAATTGATGTCAATATTGACAGGGAGGGAACGGATATGGCCAAAGTGTTGATTTTGACCGGAGACGCCGTTGAAGCGTTGGAAGTGTTTTATCCGTATTATCGACTGTTGGAGGAAGGACACGAAGCGGTCATCGCCGCTCCCAACAAGAAGAAACTGCAAACCGTGGTTCATGATTTTGAACCGTCGATGGAGACCTACTCTGAAAAACGAGGCTACGGTCTGGATGCGCATATTGCCTTTAAAGAGGTGAATCCGGCCGAATATGACGGGTTGATCATCCCTGGCGGACGGGCTCCGGAATACATCCGCCTCGAACCGGAAATCCCCTCCATCGTGGGTCACTTCTTTGAAACGGGCAAACCGATCGCTGCGATTTGTCACGCGGCACTGGTGTTCAACGTGATCCCGCAACATGTCCGAAACCGCAAAATGACGGCCTACATTGCCTGCCGTCCGGAAGTGGAATCGGCCGGTGCGCAGTATGTGAAAGAAAACCTGCACGTTGACGGAAATCTGGTATCGGGGCACGCTTGGCCGGACCTTCCCGGGTTGATGAAAGAGTTTCTGAAATTGTTGAATCGGTGAAGCGATCATATATAGGCTCGCCCAAACTGGGCGGGCTTTTTTTATGGGCGTGATCCATCCCTGGTAACACTTCTCCACCTCCACCCATGCTTTTGCCTGTGGGGTTTTCGTGGTAAGATAAGATTAGATTGTTGAGAAAATTACCATGCTTTAGCCGATTGCCAAGAGTGTATCCGGTATTCTCGGACTGAGAGAAGAGCGATTTGCTTCCGGCTAGCGAGCAAGAGGGAAGCAAGCACACTCGGGCCAAATGGATTGACCGGATACACTCTGGCTGCAAGTGGAATTACAATCTGATGCCCCGGGAGGGAGTGTCGTGGATCGGCGGTTGGCTTTTTTTGATGAGGTGGATCGTCGTCTGCGTGATCTGCCGCGCGTATCACTATCGTCGGTGATAGAGAGAGCCGGTGGCATCGAACGGATGTTCCTCGTGCTGGTGGATATTCTCAAAGGTTTTTGTGACACGGGTCCATTGTCCAGCACACGTGTCCGGGAGATGGTGGAGCCGGTGAGGCGTTTAACATCTGTTTGCTTGGAAAGGGGCCTTCCGGAGCGCAATTTGCTGTTTCTTAATGATGCACACCCCGAACATGCCGTCGAGTTTGCCGCGTTTCCCCCACATTGCGTCCGTGGGACGGAGGAGTCGGAAGTGGTGGATGAACTCCGCCCGTTTTGGGAATTGCAAGGAGTGATGCGCTTTCGAAAGAACGCGACCAACGGATTGTTCGGGGTGAATGATGCGAATGAAGTGTTTCATGCGTTTCTGACCGACCGGTTCCGGGAGGGACATTGCACCTTTTTGGTCATGGGAGATTGCACCGATCTGTGCATCTATCAAAATGCACTGGGCATCCGTTTGTTGGCCAATGAGCGGAATGCTGATGTGCGGGTTTTGGTCTCCCGTGAACACGTCCGGACGTATGATTTGCCCGTCGAAGCGGCGGAAGCGGCTGGAGCCCTGCCTCACGACGGCGATCTGATGGATTGTTTGTTTACCTATCACATGTGGCTCAACGGTGTGGAGATCGTGCAGACGGTGACGTCGGACTAATCGGGGACGCCTGATCAGGACGAGGAAACCCTTTCTCCTGGGAGGAAATGAAAACATCCTTGACAGGATAGATGTTGTGACCAGTCAAAGGGGGCTATCGTGTTGCGAACGGAAGAAATGTTGCTCAACGTGGGTCCGCAGCACCCGAGTACACATGGGGTTTTGCGCATCATCCTGCGGATCGACGGTGAAATCATCCGTTCTGCCGAGCCGGTAATCGGTTATTTGCACCGCGGGACGGAAAAACTGGCCGAAAACCTGAATTACACGCAGATCATCCCCTACACCGACCGGATGGACTATCTGTCGGCCATGATCAACAACTATGCAGTTGTGCACGCCGTGGAAACATTGATGGGGCTGGAGATTCCGGAGCGGGCGGAATACTTGCGCATCATCGTGATGGAATTGAACCGGATCGCCAGCCATCTCGTCTGGTTCGGTACGTACCTGTTGGACATCGGCGCGATGAGCCCGTTTTTGTATGCTTTTCGCGACAGGGAGAAGATTATCGACCTGTTCAACGAGTTGTGCGGGGCCCGGCTCACCTACAATTACATGCGAGTGGGCGGCGTGAAGTGGGATGCGCCGGAAGGTTGGATCGACAAGGTGAAAGAACTGGTGTCGTATCTCCGGGAGCGTCATGAAGAGTACCTGGATCTCGTGGCGGGAAACGAAATTTTCCTGGCCCGGGTGAAGGGCGTTGGCCGTTATGATCAAGCGACAGCAGCTTCATTCGGATTGTCCGGCCCGTGTCTGCGGTGTACCGGGATTCAGCGTGATCTGCGCAAAGATCAGCCATATTCGATTTACGACCGGTTTGATTTCGATGTGCCGATCTCGACCAACGGCGATTGTTATGACCGCTTTTTTCTGCGCATGGAGGAAATCCGTCAGTCGTTGCGCATCGTGGAGCAGGCGGTGGAGCAATTCCCGGATAGCGGCCCGATCATGGGCAAAGTGCCGCGCGTCATCCGGCCGCCGGAAGGCGAGGTGTATGTGGCCGTGGAAAATCCGCGGGGAGAATTGGGCGTGCATCTCGTCAGCAAGGGGAAAGACAAACCATGGCGCATTCATTGGCGTCGGCCTTCCTTCTATAACCTCCAGATTCTGCCGCACCTGTTGGAAGGGGAGAACATCGCCAACCTGGTCGCCATCTTGGGCGCGATCGACATCGTGCTGGGCGACGTGGACGCTTGACACAAAACCCGCAGGGAGGGAACCGATTTGGGTTTGGTCACCTCGAAGGGATTGTTGGAAGCGGCGCGTGACAAACAGTATGCGGTGTGCGGTTTTGCTTTCCACAATTTGGAGCTGTTGCAGGCTGTCGTCGCGGGGGCGGAGCGGATGCGGGCACCGGTGATCCTGCAAACGACACCCGCCACCATCGAAGCGGTCGGGTTGAACTACCTGGTTCATCTGGCAAGAGCAGCTGCGGAGTCGGTATCCGTACCCGTCGTACTGCATCTGGATCATGGAAGGGATTACGAAACGGCGTTACGCTGTTTACGGGCGGGATACACTTCGATCATGATTGACGGTTCCCGATTACCGTGGGAAGAAAATGCGGCGCTCGTCAAAAAGGTAACAGAGGCAGCCCATGCGGTGGGCGTGCCTGTTGAGGCTGAGCTGGGGCGAGTGCCGGATGCGGCGGATGTATCCACAACAGCGGAAGATACATACACTGATCCCTTCGAGGCGGCACGTTTCGTGGCAGAAACGGGATGTGATTCGTTGGCCGTTGCCATAGGAACAGCGCATGGGGTTTACCGGGGCGAACCCAGACTGGACTTGGACCGTTTGGCAACCATCGCACGTGAAGTGCCGGTACCGCTGGTGTTGCACGGCGCCTCCGGCTTGCCGAACGAATCTGTTCGCCAGGCAGTCGCAAGGGGCATCGCCAAAATCAACATTTCCACCGAATTGAAACTGCCCTATGCTACTGCACTCCGTTCGTATCTGCACGACCATCCGTCGGAAGCCGATCCACGGAAATACGTACAAAACGGGAAACGTGCAGTGCAAAAAGTGGTGGAAGAGAAACTGCGTCTCTCCGGATCGGCGGGACGTGCCGAAGCGACGGCAACAACGGGGGCGATGCCGAAATGATTCTCACTGTCACCTTAAATTCCGCGGTCGACCAAACCTGGATTGTGCCCGATTTTCGGATTCATGCCATTCATCGAAGTCGTCGGGTGATTCGGCAGCCGGGCGGTAAAGGGGTCAACGTCGCCCGGGTGTTGAGTGCGTTGGGCATCAACGTTTGCGCTACGGGTTTTGTTGGTGGACAAAACGGACGATGGATGACGAAAGCTCTGGAATCGGACGGGATCCCGTCCGATTTCGTTTGGATCGGGAAAGAGACGCGAACATGTCTGACTCTGTTGGATCTGGATCACGGTACGCAAACAGAGGTGTTGGAGCCGGGACCGACGGTATCCGAAGCGGAATGGAAGCAACTGGTGGCCAAAGTGGCAACATGGGCGGAGCAGTCATCCTTTGTCGCCTGTAGCGGGAGTCTCCCGCCAGGGGTCCCGGAGAATGCATACGGTGAATTGATCGGAGTCGCTCGTTCACGTGGAGCGGCCGTCTGGCTGGATACGAGCGGGAAGGCATTGCAGCATGGATGGTCAGCCCGGCCGGACGGCATCAAAGTGAATCAAGAGGAAGCGGGGCACTTATTGGGGAAAGTGGTCTCATCCCGTGCAGAAACCATTGCGGCTGCCCGGGCGTTGGTGCGGGACATAGGGCAAACGGTGATCGTCACCGCCGGTTCCCAAGGATTGGCGGCAGTGGTCGGTGAAGAGACATTTTGGGTAACGCCGCCCACCGTTCAGGCGGTCAATCCCGTCGGGAGTGGGGACGCTTTTTTGGCCGGTTGGCTTGCTGCCTCCCATCAGAAGAAAAGCGGGGAGGAAGCGCTGGCATTGGCGACGGCGTGTGCCGCCGCCAATGTGCTGCGAGAGACGGCAGGGATCGAAAAACAGCAGGTATGGGCGTTGTTGAAAGAGGTTCGCGTGGAAAAAGTGATAGACTAATATTCAGCAAACTATCTTGAAATCGGCTCAATACCTTACAATGATGGATTGGATTCATCATTGATGAGGAGGGGTCATATCATGTGGACATGGAAGTATTTTGCGAACTGGGATTTGGAAACGCCTGAACAGCCGCTCACGGAATCAGAAGCCCATGAGCGGGATGAAGAACTGGAACCCTATGTGGTAGTGGTCAAACAAGACGGCCAACCTCGGTATGTGGTGGATTCAGGTGCAATTCCTTCAGCTACGGCCTCATTTATTTGGACAAAAATCGGCAAGCGGAGCGTATGGATTTTTATACCATCATGGATGCGATGGGCGATGACTTTCTGTTTCTGGAGTCAGTTATAGAATGGAAAAGGGTGGAAGGAATACGGATTCAATCGTTCTATCGGAACATGCAACAGGTTACATCATCGTTTGGGCACGGACGAGTGCTTCAAAGAAGAAACAGTGGAGTACGATTTGGCGGATCATATTCGGGAAACGGTCTCATTCGGTGATTATCACTCACTGCTGCCTGAGGTCGATGAATTCACTACAGACTGTTAACATCACATTGCTTTGGAATCAAAAGAAAGTATGGTATCCTATTATTTGACGCGAATGCCGCGAACGGTTTTCAAACGGGGTTGAAACATGGAACAAACGTTGATGGAATGGTTATTGGAGTACGGATATATCGGTATTTTCCTGTTTCTGGTATTCGGCATCGTCGGATTGCCGTTGCCAGATGAGATCATGATGACGTTTGTCGGATACCTTTCTTCCGTCGGCCGGCTCAATCTATATTTGGCGTTTGCCAGTGCGCTGATCGGTTCCTTGTGTGGGATTACTGTCAGCTATTTGTTGGGCTGGCGATTGGGGTATCCGTTTTTGAAAAAGTATGGACCAAAGTTTTTCATCACACGACGTCGATTGCGCATTACGCAGTTTTTGTTTCGTAAATACGGCAATTGGGTGTTGTTCTTCGGTTACTTCATTCCCGGTGTGCGCCATGTGACGGCTTATTTGGCAGGGATCTCCAACCTCCCATGGACCAGGTTCGGCCTGTTCGCCTATACCGGCGGGTTGTTTTGGTGCCTTACGTTTATCGGTTTGGGTTATCAGGTAGGTGCTAATTGGGAAAACGCGCTCCATCTATTGCATCGCTATGGTATGGATTTATTGTGGATCGTGGTTCCCCTCGTATTGGTCTGGATCGGTTGGGCGATTTGGCAGAGTCGGGTGGATTCCGACACAAAGTGATGGATCATGATAGGAACGGGGGATAGAAGCGACCATGCCCAAAGTGATTGTGGAAGAAGGTGGGGACACGCATCAATTTGAAGTGGAGGAAGGGGCCAATTTGCTGTTGGAGGCCACCTTGCGATCCGTTCCCGTTCCTTTTTACTGTACGACGGGCAGATGTGGTACCTGCCGAGTAAAGGTGGAGGATGGGGAAGACCATCTCAATGCAATTGGGGAGTTGGAAAGATATCGGCTGGGGGACGAGGAAACAGTGTCCGGTATGCGCCTGGCCTGTCAGGTTTACATATACGGCGATGTCAAGGTGCGTGTGCCTGCTTCTTCCTGAATCCCCTTCGCAATCGTCTCCACTTTTCCGGAACAACCCGGAAGGTGGGCTTTTTTTATTGGGTATGGGCAAATGCCCATTTTGGTATGCCCATGTTTCGAAATGGGACGCCTATCATACTGTAATATAGGCGATGGCTGAGATGAGGAGGAGTTCCCATTGATTATCAAGCTAGGGGTATTAAAGGTAAATGCCGTGACGACGACCTCATCCATCACGGTGGGAACGCATTTGACTTATTATCCGTTCAGTTTGCAAAAGAACAACGTGGGAACCTCGACGACCGGTGACCACGCGGTGATCCGCACGGTCAACCCGATCGTCGATCCGGACGTGAATGATCACCCTGTTCTCATTCAACAGGTCTAAGGGAATGGGTCATACCACAAGGAATCCGACCGTGCATCGATTCGGAAAGTGATGCACGCGATAGGGATGAGACACGCCCTAGGTCAGACAAGGAGGAAGTTCGATGCCCATCTCGATTGGCGGAATCAAGGTAAACACTGTGACAAACGATGCCAACGTTCATATGGCACCCTTGACGGTAGAATGGGCGCCATTCAGCTTTATCAAGGAAAACATTGCTCATCTTGGTTATGGGGATCACGGATGGTTGGAAGAGTGGGCGGCAATCATGGACGAGGATTTGAAGGATTGTTTATGGGGACAGCGCAAGTAAGAAACAATAAGGAGGAAGACGCATGCCGTTCGTGCTTAAAATCAACACCGTCTCCACCACAGGTCAACTGAATGTGGCGCCGGTCAACTTTTTGGTCAATCAGGAGAGCTTCTCGAAAACCAACGAGGCCAACAGCAACGCGGGTGATTTGACGGTGTCCGTCGTATTCGGACCGTTATTGGACTCCGATGTGGTGGATACCCCCATTTTTCAAGTCAAAGGGGTTTGAGCAAAGGAGGGAATGCCGTGATTTCACCCATGGTGATCGGGGCACTGTCCGTCAACGAGATTTCCAACGTGGGCAAGGTTAATGTTTCCCATGGTTTGAACTTCCTCGCCCACAACAGAAGCATCATCAAAGCGAATGTGACCAACTTTTACATCGGAGACGCTTCTGTCCATCAAATTGTGTCTCCGATCAACGACCGGGATATCATAGATACGGCGATCATTCAGGTAAAAGCGGTTTAACGTCGTCCAGCGTCACCGATCGACAGTTGACGTCGGGTAATCGGGATTGTTAGAATAGAGAAAAATGTGATACGTTGCATTTCCACCACTAGGGGTGCACCATGGGTGCTGAGAAAGGCGCGAGCCTTAACCCTTTGAACTTGACCTGGGTAATGCCAGCGAAAGGAAGTGGGGGAAGGTTGATGTTCAGGAGAGGTTTACGTGCATCCAACCGGTATCCCCATGGATACCGGTTTTTTTATGGTCAGAGGAAGTGACATTCCGATGGAAGTGCATGTGATCACGGACCAGCGGCATACCTGGGAGCAAATTCATCAGGTGGCGAGGCAGGCGGGGCCGTATATTGACCGCTTTCATCTGCGATTGAAAAACAGGCCGGCACGAGAGATATGGAGCTGGGGCAAACGTCTGTTGGAAGAGGGATGGCTCACACGTGACCAGCTGGTGGTGAACGATCGGATGGATATCGCCCTTTCTCTGGGATGTGGAGGGGTACATCTGCCGGAAAAGGGATTGCCGCTGCCGGAGGTCAAACCGTTGGCAAGCGGCTTGTGTGTGGGCCGTTCGGTACATTCGCTGGAAGAAGCACTTCGATCCGAACAGATGGGGGCGGATTACATATTATTCGGCCATGTATTTCACACGGCGTCCAAATCGGGCATTCCTCCGCGGGGATGTGCCGAATTGGCCCGCATCGTCCGCGCGGTGCGCATTCCAGTTATCGCAGTGGGTGGGATTACCGTCGAAAATATGGCCGAGGTAGCGGAAACGGGATGTGCCGGTATTGCCGTGATTTCGGCGGTAATGGATCATCCCCGGCCGGATGAGCAAGCACGCAAATTGCGGGAAATCGCCCGGCGCTTCAAAGACACCAACGAGTAAATTCCCGATGCGAAAGGAAGGAGCAAACTGTGCAAACACAGGACGTAATTGTCATCGGTGGCGGTGTGATCGGCTGTTCGATCGCCTATTACCTGGCAAAAAAGGGGGCTGACGTCGTGGTCCTGGAGCGGGACCGCATAGGCGCCCACGCTTCATCCGCAGCGGCTGGAATGCTGGGTGCACAGGTGGAAATGGCTTTTCCGGGCCCCATGAGCGACCTTTGCTTCCGCAGCCGGGCGATGTTCCCTGAATTGGGGCGTGAATTGTATGAACGAACCGGTTTGGACATCGAGCTGAACACCGCAGGGTTATTGCGGGTGGCATGGGATCGGACAGAAGCGGAAGAATTGCGTGACCGTGCGCGTTGGCAGCGGGAATTGGGCGGTCGGGCGGAATGGTGGGAGACTCGTTCGGTTCGCGAGGACGAACCCGAAGTGAGAGCTGATATCACAGGCGCGCTATTTTTGCCGGATGATGCCCAGGTGTCGGCTCCCAGGCTGACGTTGGCGTTCGCTCGGGCCGCACAGGCATTGGGTGTGCGGTTACTGGAAGGATGTGAAGTGACGGGTTTTCTCACCGACGGTGACCAAGTGACGGGTGTAGAAACTGTGGTTGGGACTTTCCGCGCAGGTGCCGTGGTGTTGGCCGCCGGGGCGTGGAGCGGTGTGTTGGCACGACGACTGGGGCTCAACTTGCCGGTATTTCCGGTGAAAGGAGAATCGCTCGCTCTTCGTCCGAACCGCCTGCCGCATCGAAAGACACTGTTTGCTCACGGGTGTTACCTGGTGCCCAAAGCGGACGGCCGCATTGTCGTAGGCGCGACGGAGAAGGAGCATGATTTTTCCCCGGGTGTTTCGCTGGGAGCGATTCACCGGTTGGCTCATGAAGCGACCCGACTGGTCCCTTCATTGGCTGAAGCCGATGTATTGTCGTACTGGTCGAGCGTTCGTCCCGGTTCCGGGGACGGGTTGCCGTTAATGGGCCGGTTGGAGGCGGTTCGTGGCCTGTACGTTGCATCCGGCCATTTCCGCAACGGGATATTACTGAGTCCGATCACAGGTGCGCTGATGGCGGAGTTGATCTCCGGCACGGCGGTGCCGGAACTGGCGCCGTTTTCGCCGGATCGTCTCTTGGAATCAACGGCGAGGAGGTGATTCGGGAGTGCGTATTCAGTTAAATGGACAGCCCTATGACTTGCCCGCGGAGGTGGACACGGTTGAGCGGTTGATTCAACACCTACAGTTGGAACGGCGGATTGTGGTTGTGGAACACAATCGGCGCGTGTTGGAGAAGGAAGACCATGCATCGGCGGTTTTGCGAGAAGGTGATGCGTTGGAGATTGTCCATTTTGTGGGAGGAGGCTAAAAGTATGCTGACCATAGGCAAGTATACGTTTCAATCTCGATTGTTTCTTGGAACGGGGAAATTTTCTTCCTTGGACGTTCAACGGGAAGCGGTGGAAGCATCCGGAGCGGAAGTGTTGACGTTTGCGGTTCGTCGATTGAACATCAGTGATCCCAACCAGCCCAACTTTTTGGAAAACCTGGATTTGAGCAAGTATACCCTGTTGCCCAATACGGCGGGCGCTACTACCGCAGAGGAAGCGGTACGGATTGCCCGACTCGCTCGCGCATCCAAACTGTGCGATATGATCAAGGTGGAAATTATCGCCGATCCGAAAACACTGCTGCCCGATCCGGTGGCGACGCTGGAGGCGACCAAGATCTTGGTGGAAGAAGGTTTCACCGTGCTTCCCTATACGAACGATGATCCAGTGATAGCCAAAAAATTGGAAGAAGCCGGAGCCCATGCGATCATGCCGGGCGGGTCACCGATCGGAACGGGACTGGGTCTGCTCAATCCGTACAACCTCAGTTGGATTATCGAGCAATCCCAAGTGCCGGTAATCGTCGATGCGGGCATCGGTTCTCCGGCTGATGTGGTGCAAGCAATGGAATTGGGCGTAGACGGGGTGTTGCTCAATACTGCAGTGGCCGGGGCAGAAGATCCGGTAAAAATGGCCCGTGCGATGCGGTTGGCGGTTGAGGCGGGGCGTCTGGGCTTCGAAGCGGGGCGTATCCCCAAAAAACGTTATGCCAGTGCAAGCAGTCCGATGGAGGGCATGGTGACTGCATGAGCAAGATATGATATGGTATGATATGGTTGACAATCAAGGCTGTTCTCGAGGGGAACGGCCGAGTGGTTGACAAAGTCTGCAGGGCTGTTCCCGCTGGAACAGCCCTGTTCAGGTTCGGAAAGTCTCCTGATTCGCGTTTTTAACTCCCAGAAACGGAAACAGGTCCTCGGGATTTTTTCTGTTTGGCCGGTATGTTGGTGTAACGGGAGATGTTGAGCAGGATGCCCAAAGAGGCCATGCTCAGCATTAACGAGGAACCGCCATAGCTGATGAACGGCAACGGTACACCGGTAACCGGGAGCATCGCGGTCACGACACCGAGATTGGACAAGGCTTCGATTCCGATGAGGGAGGTAATGCCGATTCCGAGCAGCATGCCGAACTGGTCGGGTGCCCGCAGGGAAATGCGAATCCCGCGCAAAATGAGCGCGATAAAGAGGGCGATCAGCAGCGTTCCACCGATGAAGCCTAGCTCTTCCGCCACGATGGCGAAGATGAAATCGGTGTGCGCTTCCGGAAGGTAGGCCATCTTTTGGATGCTGTTGCCCAATCCGGAGCCAGATAATCCGCCGGGGCCGATCGCATACAGGGACTGAATGATCTGATAGCCGTCCGCGGTAGGATTTTTCCACGGGTTGAACAGGGTGGTGAGCCGCTTGATTCGGTACGGCTCCATGATCATCACCCACATGAGGACCGGTATCCCGGTCGATAAGAGTAACAAAAAGTGGCGGAATCGCAATCCCGCACAAAAGATGACCACCATGCAGGAGGATAGGATGATGATGGTGGTACTGTAGTGCGGTTCGATCACGATCAGAGAGCAGAGCAGACCCAACACGATCAAAGGTGGTAATACAGCTCGTTTGAAACTGTCCATGACCGGTTGTTTCTTGGTCATAATGGATGCCGTATAAATCAACGCGCTTAATTTGACCAGCTCCGACGGTTGGAAGCTCATCGGCCCCAGTTCGATCCAGCGACGAGCTCCCTTCACCTCGACACCGACGCCGGGAATGAGCACGGCGATCAGGAGCAGGATGCTGATCAACAAAATCGTACCGACAAATCGTCGATAAATGGTGTAGGGTATGTTGGCCGCCACAAAAAAGAGAAATAATCCGGCTGCTGCCCATATTAACTGCCGTTTAAAAAAATAGTAACTGTCACCATAATCGGTTAATCCTTTATAGTAGCTTGCGCTGAATACCATGACCAAGCCGAATCCCATTAGGATGAACGCGATCAGGATCAGCCAAAAATCAGGTTTCCCTCGTCTCATGGCAAATCCCCTCGATGTTATGTATTTAAAAGTACTCACATCCTATGTTAGCATGGACATGCAGAAGAATCATATGAAAAAGCAGGTGTGAGCAGATGACGCACAAATGGAAGCGATCTCTCATATCACTGGACTACCCGCTCATCGTATTGGTCCTGCTTTTGGCCGTCATTAGCATTCTCTCCATATCCAGTGCCACCTACACGTCAGACTCCTCTTATGTGAGCAAACAAATCGGGTGGTATGTACTGGGTATTCTGCTCATGACGGCCGTTCTCCTGTTTGATTACCGCAGTTTGGCGCAGGGCAGATTTGTGTACGTGTTGTATGTTTTAGGATTGATCCTGTTGATGTTGGTCTGGGTCCCCGGCTTGGGCGTCAAGGTTAAGGGAGCACAAGAATGGATTCGCATCGGTTCGTTTCAATTCCAACCGTCGGAGCTCATGAAGATCATTTTGATTCTCACCATAGCCAAACATTTGGCGGAAGTGAAGCGACTCCCCCTGCGCGATTACAAAACGCTGGGCAAAATCGGTTTGTTGTTTGCTGTGCCCTTTTTGATTATCCTGAAACAGCCCGATCTCGGAACCGCATTGGTCCTTGTGGGGATTTTGGGCAGCATGCTGCTGGTGGGCGGTCTGGATTGGCGATGGATTCTCACTGGTGTGGTAATCGTGGTCATCGTTGTCGGCACGGTATTGGGATTGTACGTTACGAAAAGTCCGTTGATCCACGTCATACTGAAACCGCACCAGATTGAACGCATCCAAACCTTTTTGGACCCGGCATCCGATCCGACCGGAGCGGGGTATCAATTGACCCAATCGATGATTGCCGTCGGTTCCGGTCAATTGTCCGGGAAAGGATTTCATAACGGAACGCAGGCGCAGGGAAAATGGATTCCCGAACCGCACAACGACTTCATCTTTGCCGTGTTTGCCGAGGAATTCGGTTTTATCGGCGCCAGTATCCTATTGTGCATCTTTATCTTTGTCGTTTACCGGATGCTCCGCATCGCTCTCCGTTGTGAGGACCGTTTTGGTCCCTGCATCATCGCTGGGATCGTCGGGATGCTGGTCTTTCAGGTGTTTCAAAATATCGGCATGACCATCGGTTTATTGCCGGTTACCGGTTTGCCCCTTCCATTCATCAGTTACGGCGGCAGCTCATTACTGACCCAGATGGTGGCGGTGGGATTGGTGTTGAATGTGGGCATGCAGCAAAAAAGAGAGTTTTTGTTCATGGATCGGTGAAGATAGACCATTCCCGGCCGAGCCGACTCGGATTGCAGGATAACGAAGCTGGGACGGGTATAAAGCTCGCGGACTTCTTCCATCATTTCTCAGCCCGAGTGGGGCTGAATTTCTTATGAGAATCATGCGCGGAATATTCAATGAATTTTTCTTGACGTCGTGACCTTTTTGTGGCGATAAGTCTAAATTTCCCCAGCATGTTGCGGGTTGTGGTATAATGTTAAAAAACGGGCACCCTGATGATACGAGGTGTTCAAGTTTGATTCCTTTATCGCTTATCAGTGCGATCTTGTTCCTATTGGTTCCGATCTGTGCATGTGACGGGATGATACCCGAAGAATGCGCGACGGTTCGATGGGAGCGTGAATGGATTACCCATCGACCAACGAAAGCAAGGACTTGGATTAAATACAATGTGGAATATAGATGCAGCTCGTATGAAAAAACGGCGATAAACAGTTGGTTATGGAACTTTCTCGCTGTTGGTTGGCGACTCCATTGCAGATGGATTTTGCCTCGTCAGTTTCAGAGCGATACTTTCGGCCTTCAATTCAAGTAGTCAGATGTTTCAGCCGTTGCTGCAGAATGATGCGATGGGGGGAATCAGCCTATGGTGACACTGCTGTGGATCTTGTCATTGGCAGCATTGGGTTTGACATTTTGGGCTCAGTTTCGAGTGAAGGGTACATTTCGTAAATGGGCTCAGGAGCCGGCTTCATCCGGGTTGACCGGTGCCGAAGTCGCCCGGCGCATCTTGGATTCAAACGGGTTGCACGATGTGGCGGTCGAACCGGTACCTGGGGAATTGACTGACCACTACGATCCGATTCACCGAGTGGTTCGTTTGTCGGAGCCGGTTTATTACGACAGCTCGATCGCTGCGATTTCCGTCGCGGCCCATGAGTGTGGACACGCCATTCAACATAAGGAAGCATATGGTGCATTGGTATTGCGACACCGCATGTTTCCGGTCGTTAACTTCGCCTCTTCCATAGCGCCGTTCTTGCTGATGGGCGGGATTTTCCTGCATATGCTCAACCTGTTTGCGCTGGGAATCGTGTTTTTCTCCGCTGCGGTGGCGTTTCAACTGGTCACCTTGCCCGTGGAGTTTAATGCCAGCTCCCGTGCGAAACAGATCATGATTCGCGATGGATATATCCGCAATTTGGAAGAGCGAGGCGTCAGCAAAGTGCTGAATGCGGCCGCATTGACCTATGTGGCTTCGGCGCTGTACGCGCTGTTGGAACTGTTCCGGTTCGTGGCGATGTTGGTGGTTTCGCAAAACGATGATTGATAAGTGGACAGCCGCGTATTTCGCGGCTGTTTTTTTGTTTTTACATATTTCAATCGTGAGCGTCGGATACTAAACGGAGAATCCAATCAAAGGAGGAATACGGCCATGCGGCTGTTGACCAAATGGATCGCGGGAACGCTGACGCTCGCTTTGGTCCTGGGGATGGTGGGATGCGCGACGCAACGCAGACCGGAATCCCAGCCCAATTTGCGTCCTAGGACGCAAACGCAACCGATTACCTATCGTACACCGAATGCCGTACCCAATGTCACCAATCTGCGGGTGGCCAATAATGCGGCGGATGCAGTTACTCGTCTCAAGGAGATCGATTCGGCCTACGTTTTTCTGACCGATCGCACGGCATACGTGGCGGTTGTTTTGGAAAAAGACTACCGTGCCGGTTTGACGGGTCGTTTGAAGTCCAAAGTAACCAAGCAGGTGAAAAGGAGCGATCCGAGCGTACGGACGGTCTATGTATCAGCCAATCCGGACTTTGTCTCCCGGATGCGGGATTATGCACGTGATGTCCAACAAGGACGTCCAATCGCAGGGCTGATCGACAATTTTCGGAAAATGATTCAACGCACGTTCCCGACAGCACGGTAACCGAGGGCCCCTGATATCAGGGGCCTTAATCGTGTGAAAATCGACAAGAAACGACCTTCCTTCATAATGACAGTTCATTATAGTATTATTTATACATAGGGAAATCATTAGTTTTTCAGGAGGAGGCTTCATCGATGCAACGTTTGACGCCGATGGACATTTACAAAAAAGATTTCAAACATGCCATCCGAGGATATGACATAGATGAAGTCAACCAGTTTTTGGATTTGGTGATCAAGAATTTCGAAGAGTTGATCGAAGAAAACGAACGACTGAAAAAAGAGCTCAAAAAAGCCCAATCCGGGCAACTTGGTCACACGACCCATCCCCGCCTCGCCAAGTCGGAAATTTCCCCGAATGACCCCGTAATCCAAGATATCCTGCGCCGTTTGGAACGATTGGAACAACGCTTTCTCAGCACCCGGGCATAATCCCTCATTGGAGGAGGAAACGAGATGTCATTTTTGCGCCGAATGTTCAGCGGCGTGACAGAGACGGGGGAACGCGATCCCGACCCGGAACTGCGCACCCGGTATTATCGAGCACCCGTCAAGGAAGTGGGTGAAACACTGGAACAATTACCGGCACGGCTCTCATCGTTCCGCATGGTTCATCATGATCGGGAACGTCACGAAATCATGCTGGAATATCGCAACCCGCTGGGTGGGAAACACGACGTTGTTGTCACGCTGTTTGCGGTTTCTCCGGTCAGGGTGGCGGTAGATATCCACGCAGCTACCCGGGGTAAAATGATCGATCTGGGTTGGAACAAAAAGTGCATACAAGCCATTTATCAACACTTGGATGACATCCATCCAAGGGTATCGGGGGCATGACATGCATACATGGCGCGATCGACTGGATTCGTTGTGGAAGCATTGGAAGTCCGAATCGGGAGAGAAGGGCGCACAAATTGGTTGTGCCCTTTTTTCGCTTACACGGAAGGAGATATACGGTCACCGGGATGAAGAATGGATGATTCCCGCGTCCAACAACAAGCTGTGGACCTCTGCCGTTGCTTTGGAGCGGTTGGGGGCGGAGTATCGTTGGCATACGCTTCTGGAATGGACGGAAGATCGTTGGTTGATCGTGGGTGGTGGTGATCCCGTGTTCGGCCAACGACAGGCGGAAGACCTGTTGGCGGAAATAAAAAAACATGGTGTTCGGTGCATGCCCGGGCGTATCGACTGGGATGACAGCGCGTTTCCGACGCGGCGGTGGGGTACCGGTTGGGCGCGGGATGATTTATCGGAAGGATATGCCGCCCCCGTCCATGCGTTCAATATGGAGCTGAACCGGTTTTCTTGGATGGCTGATCCAAAAGAACCCGCCCCCCGTCTTCGGTTGCCACCGTCGTATGAGACACTTCCTGTTTATTGGCGAAGCCATTTGTCGTGGACCGAGGAGGAAGAATCAGATGTACGGATGATGCGGGCCGAACGGTCCAACCGTTTTCGCATCGAGGGGGTGCTTTCCCGCCAAGATCCGCAGGTGACGGGAGCGGTGTGGTCGCCTCCGCACTTTTTTGTGGAGCGTTTGCGTTGGTTTGCAAAGGAACAAGGACTGACCGTCCCGGAAACATGGACCGGGCGCCGGCGGCGGAAAAGCGGTGATCCAATCCGGAAGGCGGGTGTGGACTCTCCACCGCTGAAAGAGTGCTTGCCGTTGGTGAATGCCGACAGTGAAAATTTGGTGGCGGAGATTCTCCTGCATTCGATCGGTCGCGAATCGAGTGGGAAGGACTATGTGGAGCAAGGCATTCAAAAGGTGGAACAAACGTTGCGACGCTGGGGATTGGAACCGCCCGCGTCATATGTGGACGGATCGGGTCTGTCCATGTACAACCGCAGTTCACCTCGTCAATTGTGCGAATTGCTACGCTTCATGGTCGATCATCCCGCTTTTTCCGTTTTTGTGGAAAGCTTGGCGGTTTACGGACAAACCGGTACGTTGAAAAAACGGAACCCTCTCCCGCCGCCGATCACCGTCCGCGCCAAGACGGGTACCCTTACCGGAGTCAAAACACTCTCGGGATACCTGTTTCACGGTCGGACACCCGTATATGTGTTTTCCCTGATGGTGAACGGCGTGCGGGAAGAACGGAGCGTGGAAAACCTGCAGGATGCGTTTTTACGTCTCCTCGCCGACCATATCCGCCGTGAGGGGAATTGAGGCCGGGAACTCGGAGCCGTCATACCGCCGGCCAAAACAAAATTCCTCCGCATACGGGGCGTCTTGGCTGAGCGATTGCACCTGTACGGGCAATCCCGTACGCGGGGCATGGATGAAATGGTCGTCACCCACATACATCCCTACATGATGAATCCGACCTTTACCCTGCTCGTACGCGAAAAAGACCAGATCGGCCGGTTCCAATGAGTCCCGCTCGATGCGCTGGCCGAATGCGGCTTGAACATGAGCATCACGGGGAATGCGAATGCCACAGGCTTCAAACACACGGTAGACGAACCCCGAGCAGTCCATTCCATAAACGGAAGTGCCACCCCACAGATAAGGGAGTCCCAAAAAACGGCGGGCCGTCTCGATGCGTCGATCCGCTGCGGCGACCGGTAGTGTGCGTCCGACGTGAACGTGTTCAGCCGGAACCCGTCCCGGTATGCCGGTCGGGGTCATGACAATGGCGTCACCATTGGCTTCCCCGATAAAGGGCAAGCGAGTCAGCCACCCGATTTCCACCGTCCGCTGGGCGCCGTCGATTAACAGACCGGTTTTCAGAGCCGTTACGATTGCAAATGGGTGGCTCTCCCAAGCATGGTGGAAATCCGGATGATAAGCGAGATGATGAGCGGGAACCCAGCCGGGGTAACCCCGTTGTTCTTCGTGATGCGGTTGGCCGGGAATAAATACGTGCGCCCAGCCGTTGATTTCTTCCTTCACCCATACCGGTTCTCCCAGCAGCAGTTGGGTTTCCAAGCGACCGACCAACCCCAACCGCCCATCTTTCTCCTCATCCAGTCGGGACAACCAGTTAGAAACGCTTGGATGTCTTTCCAAGAATACGCCATCATTTTCCCGTGGTCGATCCGGATCTTTCCATACATTGGCGACCGGAACACGGACATAGGCGATCGTCATGTTTTCCCTCCTCATGCGATATAGTGGAAACAAACATCTATCCCTAAGTGATGTATTCGATTCCATCATCAGAGATCCTTGGGATTTCGAAAAAAAAGGAATTTTTTGCGACGTGATCGAAATCGTATCTGTAGGGATGGATTCGTTATTGATCCGTAGGAAAAGGAGAATTTCAAGGGGGTTGTGCTATGGGGTGTAATGGGAGACTGCTGCTCATACTCGTTCTCGTGATCAGTTTGTTGGCTGTCGGGTGTCAGGGTGGCGCGGTGGAAGGGACCGGAGAGAAAATTTTAAAGCAGAACAGTGCTTCGGGAGAACCCTCTTCGCTCGATCCGGCAAAAGCATTTGATGAAGACTCCATGGATGTGGTTGGTTCACTGTTTGAAGGATTGATGCGGCTCAACGCCCAACATCAGCCGGAACCTGCCGTAGCCGAAAAAGTGGACGTATCGCCGGATGGACGGACGTATACGTTCCATCTGAGGGAGGCCCACTGGTCCAACGGGGAGAAATTGACCGCCCACGATTTTGAATACGCTTGGAAACGGGTACTCAATCCTCAGACTGCTTCGGAGGCTGCATTTTTGCTATATTTCATCGAAAACGCCGAAGCATACAACACCGGGAAAGCGACAGCCGATCAAGTCGGGGTGAAAGCGACGGACGATCGTACGCTGGTGGTCAAACTGAAGCAACCAACGCCATTTTTCAAGCAGTTGACCTGCTATCCGGTGTATTCGCCCGTCTACAAAAAAGGGTTGGAAAAAAACCCGAACCTTTACAACGAAGCGTCAGGCTATGTCAGCAACGGTCCGTTCAAAATGAAAACGTGGAAACACGACCAAAAGATCGAGGTCGTGAAAAACGAACATTACCGTCTGGCAGATCAGGTAAAGCTGGACGGCATTTCATGGACGATGGTGACTGAGCAGAAAACGGCCTATCAAATGTATCAATCGGGTCAATTGGACATGTTGAGCCGAAAGTCGGTGCCTTCCGACATCTTGGCCGGATTGATCAAAAAAGGGGAGGCCAAAGTCAAGGCTGGATCGGGCCTGGAGTTTTTCCGGTTTAATGTCACCAAACCTCCGTTCAACAATGCGAAGATCCGTAAAGCATTCGCTCTGGCTGTGGATCGGACCGCAATTGTGAAACAAGTGGTTCAGGGGAATGAAATGCCGGCAGGTGCGTTCGTCTCACCGGGAACTTTGACTCAAAAAGGTGATTTTCGCAAAGCGGCATCACAATTTGTACCGCTGACGGCCCAACCCGCGCAGGCCAAACAATTGTTGCAAGAGGGGATGAAGGAGGAAGGTTGGAAAACGCTGCCTCCCGTCACTTTGCTTTACAGCAACAACGAGAAAAACAAGGCCGTTGCGGAAGCGCTGCAGGCGATGTTCAAACAAAACCTGGGCGTGGATGTTCAGTTGCAAAGCCAGGAAACCAAAGTGTTTTTGTCCAACCAGAAGGCGAAGAATTACCAATTGTCCCGCTCCAGCTTTTTGCCTGATTACAACGACCCGTACAACTATCTGGAAAGTTTTCAAACTGATCATTCGATGAACCGGACAGGATGGAGCAACCCGCAATATGATGCCTTGGTGAAAAAGGCTTTCGCTGAACCTGATGAAACCAAGCGGCTTGAATACCTCCATCAGGCGGAAAAGATTTTGTTCGACGAAATGCCGATCTTCCCGTTGTACTATTACAATCAGGTACACGTACAAAAAGACTACGTGAAAAACATCATCCGCCATCCGGTCGGGCCCAGTGATTATCGGTTCACGGTGTTGGACAAATAATCGGAATCACCGCTCCCCCGCATTCGTGCGGGGGTTGGTTTTTTTAGGGATGTTGGAGGAGGATTCCCGTTCGGACAGGGAGTTTCAGTGGATGTAGAAACTGTCAAAATACCGCTCCTTCCACTGTCGCATACTAATGACAAGATCGACGAGTGGAGGGATTTCTGTGGCCAAACGGCACAAAGAAGAAAAAGAAAGGGAGGAAATGCGGCAATTGGAATCCTCCCTTCAGAATGAGCGGGATCAGCTGGAGGACACGGACCGCAATTCTGCAGAGTGGAGTTATGCCAATACGGAGCCGGTGGATGTGGAAGCGGCATCCGAGTTGGCCGAGCCCGTTCGCCGAAACAACTGGGGGGAGCGCAGAAAAGAAGGTGAGTCCGGCGGTCGTACCATGGGGATCATCGCATTGGTGTTGTCGCTGATTTCCTTTTTCCTGCTCCCGTTTTTGTTCGGCTCTGTCGGTATCATTTTAGGCGTGTTTGCGGCGGCGAGGGGAAGCCGCATCGGCTGGTGGGCATTGGCTCTGTCGATTATCGCCATTGCTCTATCCATGATTATCAGGCCGATCATGCGGTATTGATCTGTTCGAAAGTGCTCCGATTTCGGAGCGCTTTTTTTTGTCCAATTACTTTCCGGTTCGCTTCACCTGTGCCCTCAAGGAAGTAGTTATGGCGCTTTGACCCGGAGCGCAGGCGCGAGCAAAGTACGTTTTGCCTCACGGATTTACAGACACGCCTTAGTGGCTTGGGATACAACTGGAGCCTGCGCGATGCCGGACGGTGAAATTGATTCTTATGTCGCGGCTTGGCCGGAAGAATTCTCAGATTGAAAAAGGGGTTGCACGACAAAAGGAGAAGTGCTACAATAAATTCTGCACCGCGCGGATGTAGTTCAATGGTAGAACACTAGCTTCCCAAGCTAGGAACGCGGGTTCGATTCCCGTCATCCGCTCCAGTACAAACCCGTTGCACCTTTGTGCAACGGGTTTTTCATTTTTCGCCTGTCACGTATTCGCAATTGTTGGAACGCATCTGCGGGCAGCGCTCGGACAGCCGCAGTCTGATGTTCATGGTGGAGATCAGGGAAGATGGGGGATGGAAACCGATCGGTGCCTGTGTATTTCGCGATTTTGACGCGGTATCCCGTTCGGTGATCATCGGTTTTACCATCGGGGAAAAGTCGTATTGGGGCAAAGGGTACGGCACACGGGCGCTGAGGGTGTTTGTGGACCTGCTGTTTCAGCGGTACAATCTGCATCGCATTCAGCTGGACACGTTCGACGAAAACGGACGAGCGATCCGTTGTTACGAAAAATGCGGATTTGTTCGAGAAGGCGTTTTGCGATAGGCTTTTTGGACCATCCATGGTTACCGGGACAAGATCGTGATGGGACTGTTGCGGGAAGATTGGGAAAAAATCGGGCTGGACAAAAAGATGGGTCATGATGGAAAATCAGGTTGGTGCACGGGCTCATCTCAACAACCGCTTGCATAGGGGGAGTCAATGGTGAATAAACGGGAAGCGTATGTGCAACAGCTGTTTGTCAAGGAAGACGAGGTGCTCCGTTCGATCGAACCAGGTCTGTTTGAGAGAGGCATGCCGAAGATCTCGGTGTCTCCCAACGTGGGCAAAACCTTGCATATGCTGGTCCGAATCACGGGTGCCCGAAGGGTGTTGGAAATCGGGACGCTGGGTGGGTACAGTACCATTTGGCTCTCCCGCGCTCTGCCGAAAGACGGTCGTCTGGTATCGTTGGAATTGAGTGCTGATCACGCGGCGTTTGCCCGTGAAAATGTGGAACGTGCAGGGTTGGCCGATCGGGTGGAAATCAGTGTCGGGAATGCCAAGGAAAGCTTGCAGCAGTTGGCTGATGAGGGGGAAACCTTTGACTTCTTCCTGATCGATGCGGACAAGGAAAGTTACTTGACCTATTGGGAATGGGCGATTCGGCTGGCTCGCCCCGGTGCGGTGATCACGGCGGACAACGCCTTGTTTCATGACCTCATTTTCGAAGAAAATGTCCAGGACGAGCGTGCCCGTGCCATCCTTCGCTTCAATGAGGCTGTTTCGCAGGATGATCGGGTAGAAGCGATGTTGTTGCCCTTCGGTGATGGTTTGTTGGTGGCGCAGGTCAAGGACTGACGCCATACCAAACCCCGGCTGGATAAGCCGGGGTTTGTTTACGGTCGGAACAGCTGTTGGATTTTCCGTGTCTTTTTGAATCGGTCGATCCGCTCCGCCAGCTTGGGATAACGGGCGCGCAGTTTCACTAATAAACGGCGGGCCCATGGCGAAGTGTAGGACAGCATATACAAACCGATCAGCAGAAACAGCACACCCTGCAACACGGGCAAAAAGAGGCCGAGTACACCTAGAAACAGGAAGAACCAGCCGCCGATTGTCAGCAAGATCCGTTTGACATTTGCGTTCATGAAGCAACTCCCATTCACATGGTTTTTGTTGTTTAGTTTGTGCTGTTTGACTTACCGCCATTCTAACACAGAATCCAAACGGTTAAAAGCGAAGGGATGGGATGGTGTTTTTCTGTAGGAAGGATTCCGAAAGGAAGCAATGTTTTCCCAAGCGATTCACCAGAAACGCCCTATAAAGCAAATTGGAAAACGCTCACGACGATGCGTCCATGGATGTCAGGATCAGTGAAATAGCGAACCACGAAAAAGGAGGTGGCGTGAATGAATGGAGAGAAACATGCAACCCGTCCCAATTACGGACTGGATGCCCCGAGGGTGGTGGTGGGTTTTGGTTTGTTGGGGGGGGATTGCTGACCATTTTGGCGGTCGGGATCAGATGGTGGGTCCAGAACCAGAGTTGGCGTGCGTTTCTCTTTTTTGGCGTGATCTATCTGTTGACGTCGGCATTGATGGTGTGGAGCAGCAAAGTGGGAAAACTCCACATGCGGGAGATCATATTGAATCAGGCGGAACTTCGCGGTGATGAGACGGGGATGCCGGTTGTGGGAGGGGTCTCCTCCTGATCGGTGCCGCCCGCAGATTGTCTGAGGGAAAAGCAATCGGAGTAGATGTGTGGCGGCAACAAGATCAGTCAGGCAATGGACCGGAGGCGGTATGGGAAATGCACGGATCGAAGGAGTTGAATCCCGGATCGAGATCATCGATGCGGATCTCCGTTCTCTCCCGCTGGCGGATGGATCGGTGGATGTGCTAGTTTCCAATCTGGTCTTGCACAACATCAAGGGAAATGAAGCGCGAGAGCGGGTTGTGCGCGAATTGGTCCGCGTCCTCAAACCGGGTGGTCGAATCGTTCTGTGCGATATCGGTCGAACAGGTGAATACTTGTCCGTATTACAAGCATCTGGCATGGAAGCAGAACGGTCCGGGCTGTATTTCTGGATATACCCTCCGGTGAGGGTGGTGCGGGGAGTGAAATGGAGCGCATGATCTCGCATCGGGCAGAGGGAAACACTTCGCACGGTTGGCTTACGCGTCATCGGTGTCCCCTTCTGCTTGTCCGTTCAGTTGTTGCTCCAACCAAGTTTTGTACTCCAGCATTTTTTCATTATGTGGGCCCGTTTGTCGGGCTTTTTCATTGTGTTCGTAAGCCTTTTGATACTCTTCCTTTTGGGGGTAACAGATGCACAACCGGGCATGAGGATACCAAGTCCAATATGCATCTTCGCAATAACCCCACAATTGATCCGGCTTTTCCAATCCGATGGCCAATTCAAACCAGCCAATCGCCTCATCCACCTCGTCGTTTCCCAGGTGCCAATCCCCCAAACGGCAGTAGATCTCTGCTCTGGGATGTCCCAATTGAACGGCCTGCATAAGCACTTCTTTCACTTTCTTATTGTCTTTCAATTTATCGTAACAGTCCGCCAATTGGACCAGAGGTTGGGATGTATCGCTTGGCGATTGTTCTGGTTTCGTCGGTGGAACCTGTATCGACGATGATGATCTCGTCCACCAATTCCTTCACGGAATCAAGACAGCGAGTAAGCGTGTCCGCTTCATTTTTGACGATCATACACAAGCTGATCGTGACCGCTGGGACCTAATCACCGGGCGCAGGCTTTTCAGCTGATTGTCCACCGAGAATGATGGTCATGCAAAATGCCCCCCTTTGTCCCCCATTCCTTTCATTCCTATGTCGGTTTAACGTTTTCGAACACAGCGGCTGTCCCGTTTTTTACCGAAGAATACTAAAGCGGAAGCCGGATGCGTATATTTGTTTTGCGGAGGGATGGAGATGATCATCGCGGTGGATTGCGGGCGCAGTTATGTCAAAGTGATGACGGAAGAGAAGACGTTTCTGTTTCCCAGCAAAGTGAGCGGGTGGCGCAAACGGAACTACCGGCAGGAAGTGGATGGGGACATTGAGCTTCAGTACCGGGGCCGAAAATGGTTTGTGGGTCAACTGGCCGAACGGGAAGGAGAATTTACCCGCCAAGCGATGCAGGATACCAAAGCGGTGGAGGAGACACTGCTGCTCACGCTGACCGCCATATACCTGGCGGGAGGGAAGGGAAACGTCACGCTGGTGACGGGTTTACCGATCGTCAATTTCACCGAAGAGGAAAAATACGCAGTCAAACGGCTGTTGCAAGGGCATCATCACGTAGAAGTGAATGGCCGGTGGAAACAGTTTCACATCGATCGCGTCTATACGACGATTGAAGGAGGGAGCGCATTTTTCGCCGAACCGCGCATGGGATTGGTGCGCATCATCGATTTCGGGGCCAAAACTACTAACTATGCGACATTCAAGGATCGGGTATTCATCGACCGGGAGTCGGGCACAATTCCGATCGGCTGGGAAACGGCAAAGGAATCCAATGTGAGAGAGATGGCTGATTTGATCGCAAGCAGTGTCTCCAAAAAATGGAGAGCGGATGATGTTGTACTGTTGGTTGGAGGTATGGCGAAAAAGATAGAGCCGCACATCCAGGAACATTTCCGTTGCGCATTGGCCGTCAAATATCCGCAAACGGCCAACGTTCGGGGATATTTCGCGGTGGGGAAAGCGATGATTGAGGGAGTGCGGGTATGAAAAAGACTGTGGGCGTGTCATTTGACCTGTCTGATCCGATGGAGAATGATCTGTTTCAGTTTGCGCAAAGGAAGACGGGCAATTTTGGCGATCTGGTCAAACATTTGCTGTTTGCGTGGCGTTACGGTTATCTGGAACCGGATGGAGAATGGAAAACGTCTCAGCCCGATGCGGCACAGGTGATTCGCAACAGTGGCCTTCCTTTTGGATGAGCATGCAAGAATGGAGGAATCCTGGTTGAATCGAACGACGGAATTTGTGTTAGCTTTGATCGGTGGGATTTTCGGGATGCTCTTGTCCCTTTCCTATGTGCTGGTCGGCGGCGTCGGACTGTTTTCGGGGGTGGAAGAAGCGCAACAAGGCGGTATCGTGATAACGGTGGCTGGTATCCTGCTGTTGATCGGCTCAATTGCCTCCATGGTTCTTTCCGCTCCTTCGCAAATCCGGAAGCATCACAAATGGAGTGGCGGCGTGACATTGGCCACCGGCATTCTTGGCTTTTTTGTAACGTTTATTCTGTGGCTGATTCCCGGCGTACTGTTGATCATTTCCGGTGCATTGTCACTTCGAAGTCCCAAAACAGACGGGCAAAGCGATACGGAAGTGTGAATCGCATCTCCGGATGTCCAGTAAGGCATCGAAACTGCTGACAAAGTGGCGTCACCACTCGCAATTTCGGGTACGCCGGTTTCCCTCTTACTCCTGAATCGCTGCGCTCAATGGTCGCTCGTAGGAATTCGGACACCCTCTTTAAAGAGAGCGAGTCCGAATTTCCCGTCGAGCGGCTCTAGCTGTTGCTTCCGGGATCCGAAAAATCGAACTTTTCGTACGACCATTAACTGTGAGAAGTTGCGCTATTACTAAGTTAAAGTGAGGAGAGATTATGTCAGATGGGTTTGTAGCGCGTTCTTTAGATGAGATACGATTTTGGTCACGTATCATGAAGGAACATTCACTCTTTCTTAAATTAGGTTTTCGATGTGAAGATACTCAACTGATTCAGGAAGCCGACTACTTCTTTGCTTTATTCGAAGGTATAGAAAACAAAGCGCATTCTTACTCGTTGGAAACCGATCCCAAGGTTATTGAACGGTTTAATGTAAAGGTGTACAAAGCAGTCTCACAGATTTGGGCATTCAAAAGAAAGGTATTGGGCTTGGTGCTCACATGTCAATTACCCGGGGCAAACAACTTTCCCTTATTAATCGACCATATAAGCAGGGAAGCCAATTATTTTAGAAATCGGTTGAAGGAACTCAATACAGGAACATTAGATCCACTACCTGATGCGATTATTAATGAAAATGTATTTTTCTTACGTATTATGGCTGATCATGCAAAATTCATTGCTCATTTACTTGATCCATCCGAACGTAAGCTGGTTGAGCAAGCTCGGAGCTTCAGCCATGATTTTGATCAGTTACTATTTCAAGCAAGAGATTTAGAATCTATGAGCCCTCAATCACAAACCGTTCCTCTCTTGGATCAATTTCTGGATCAGAACAGAGTATCTGTAAAATCACTTCGTGACTTCAAAAAAACAGCACGCGAATTAATTGAAGCGTGCCGAATAAAAAGCATTATTCATCCCTTATTAGCAGATCACGTGTTTCGCGAAGCTGAAAGGTTTCTCACTATTATTGACATGTTTGAACAGCATTTAAATGCTCAGACCCGGTGAGACTAGGGAGGGCGAGCGATTACCGAAACTCAGATAGAAAATGAGTGTATAATCCACGAATTTTTCCGGTACAAGACATGACAAAGACCCCTCCGGGACGTTGGCATTATGATGGAATCGGTAAAAAATTGCTGCATCCCGACTCTTTCATCTTCCGCTCCTCGGTGTAGCCGTCATGGGGTTTGGTGCGGTTGTGAACGTGGGCATGATGCCTCGCACTTGTTGTTGGTATCATACACTCGACTGGGGTGGCTACATAATTTATCGCCAGTCCTCCATGCCCGAGAAGCATTTTTTGTATTCGCACCAACCATTCCTTCGGCATAAAATACAGCACTGTCATGGCACGAACTCGCTGGGAGGAGAGAAACCTTATTGAAATGGTGAATGGCTTGAATTGAGGTCGGTCTGTTGTGGGCAGCTCCAATCGCGCACCAGACAGCAGTATAATGAGCATCAGCTTACCTGATCGTGGAGTGAGAAGGAGAAATGGTAATGATCAGAATGGTTTCTCGCTTGATCTTCTTGGTGGTGGTGTCATTGTTGCTGTCTGTCAGTTCAGTGGGCTGCACCCATACGGTTGCTCCAGCAAATCCTCCATCGCATTCGAAGCCGGCTCCTCCTGCGACGGATTCAAAATCAACCCAGAACAATGATCAACATTCCTCCAGAAATTCTTCAAGTTCTGCCCGGAATCAAAATCATCACTCTGGTTCCCCGATGAAAATATCTTCCTCTCACCAAAAAAAGATTCTGCAGTCCGAAGAATTAGCGAGGGAAGGACGAGTTGTGAATACGGAGTTCCAAGTAGAAAAGAACACCATTGATCAAGTAGAAGCAAAGTATGGAAAAGGGAAGAGAGGAGAAGCCGCAGAGCCTTGGAATCGCTACGTCACTTATCCAGGCGGAAATTTATCTTTTGGAGTCAACAAAGGAGAGCAGATTTACGACGTTCGTTCCTTTGATCCATCACTGCAAGGACTTCGTTTGTGGGAAGTGAAGAAAGTACTGGGCAAACCGGATGACACGAAAACGTATCAAAAGCAAGCCATTTACATTTATCAAGTGACGAAAGAGATCCAGCTAAAATGGGTTTTTTCCTCCTCAGATCCAAAAGCGAAAGTGGATCATATATCTGTGGTCAATCCACAACTCTCAAAAAACTTGATGGTGCATTAAAGGGATATAGGGAAAGTCTCAAGCGGTTGTTGAACTGAACTTGAAAATATCGTTTTTTCCACTAACAATAACCCTACCGTTCGAAAAAGATTGGTAGGGTTATTTGTGGTAATGAACTATTCGGGCTTTCCCCGGCTCAGAAAATGAAGACCCACGTTCAACATCAACTTACCGACTGGTCGGATATTGGGGTGGTATGGTCTGCGAAGGGTTATCCTTGATCCAAAACCAAAGTGTGGGCTTCCCAAACGGTGCGGGACGGATCTGTGGCCGGTTTTGTTCCTCGGGGGAGGGCCACTAGATCCGTTTGAGATGTTTGGCACTGTAAAGCAGAATGTGGCCGCATTGTCTGCACAGGTAATTGAGTACGGGTACGGCGTCTTCTGTATGTAAGCGCGTCTGTCCGTCCGCGGTTTTGGACATGGGGGTCAACGCGAAAAGCTGGCCGGTCTCTAGAAAATGGAGACCACCGCACTGGGGACAGCGCATCCGTGATGGATGGGTTCGTAGGTTGCGTTCTTCCAAAGCTGGAACACCTCCGGTTAACATTCTACATCATTCGGCCTATGTGACGGGAGATCCCAAGTGAAAAAAAGCAGAAGGTCCGGTATAATGATATTGTTTGAGATATGAAGGACTGATCCGTACGGCGGATCGAATTGAGGAGAGGTGTATCAGATGGGGAAAGTGACGCATGATCACAGCAAATACGCCAACATTCGTTTTGATACCCAAGACGAATCGGCGATCATGGTGGATATCCTGGAAACCATCCCGTATGAATATCCCGGAAAAGATACAGAAGTGGTCATTCCGACCAGTGAATTCACCTCCGTCTGTCCGTGGTCGGGTCTGCCCGATTTCGCCGAGTTGACCATCACCTTCATTCCCGACCGATTGTTGGTGGAGATGAAATCGCTCAAATATTATCTGACTTCCTACCGCAACGTCGGGATCTATCAGGAGCATGCGACCAACCGAATTTTGGAGGACTTGGTCAACCTGATCCAACCGAAATACATGAAGGTGGAAGCGGTGTGGAACCCGCGCGGTGGCCTGGGTACTCGCGTAGTGGCGGAGTACACGAAAGAAGGCTATGTCCGCAAATAATCGCTGGAAAGACAATGACCCGGTATTGTGCCGCTGAATCCCTTTTCAAGTCGTATCAAAAGCTGGCCAGTTCACGGCCAGCTTTTTTCTTTGAGGAGATTCAGTTTTCCCTCGGCTACCAAGATACCAACCAGGATCAGCAACACGCCAACCCACTGCGCAGTCGTAACGGGTTCACCTAGCCACCAGGCGGACAAGCTGACGGCAACGGGCAATTCGACCGATCCGAGCGTGGCGGCCAGTCCCGTACCGATCCTGGTGACACCGGCGGTAAACAGAATCGACGGCAGGATCGTTCCAAAAAAGGCGATCAAGCTGGCCCACTCCACCAAAACGCTGCCCCCCATTCCCTCCAGCAGGAAACGTGGTGGGAACACGATCAGTGTGACAGCAACGGAGCCCGTGGAAATCCACGCACTGCGCCACCAGGGGGAAACGTCGACCGCGATGTGGCCGCTCAGATGGATGTATCCAGTGTAGCAGATGGCCGAAAGCAGAGCAGTGGTGACACCGAAGATGGAGATCGTGGAGGGGAGTGTATCCGTCCATCCGGCGGCCAGCACCGTTCCCGCCAGGATGATCGCCAATGCCCATCGCTGGTTGCGTGCGGGAGGGCGACGGGTGATCCGCCATTCGAGTACCATGCCCATCCACGTAAATTGAAACAACAGTAAAATGGCAAACGAAGCGGGTAAGTCCTGCAATGAAGTGAAATAGAAGACACCGGTCAGACCGCCCAACACTCCGCAACCGAACAAAGCCAGCACCGTGCGTGCGGGTAGTTTCGGCATCTTCCGGGTGGCCGCCAAACAGACGATCCAGATGCCCAATGCACCCACCACCGCCTGGGCGGCGGTCAAATCGGCGGGATGCAATTCGTTGGCATAAGCCATTTTGACGAGTGGCGACAGCAACCCGTAACAAGCGGCGGCCGTCAGTACGAAAAAGCTGGCGATCGAACGGTTGATCCGCATCCGTACTCTCTCTTCTGTTCGCAAAATTGCCGCAAAACGGGATTCCCCCAATGGAGGAATCCCGCTCTGTTTTGTTAGAGGGCGGTAAACCTGTTTTCCTCGGGTGAGTCGTTTTCCCTCTTGCTCTTGCTTTGACAAGTTTAAAGGTCATTCGAGGGAAAACGGACACCCTTCACGAATATCAGACATGCCCTATCAACTCAATATATCACAAAAAGTTGGTTTCCATGCAATAAACGATCAACCGGCCCGATAATCGGGCCGGTTGACGTTCCAGGTACAGAGGTGAAGGAGGTGTAACTCAAACCGATGCGGCAGGGCATCTTCCCTGAAGGAGACGGCGGGAAATTGCCCTGACATCTTAACAGACGGCGCAAAGGGTGCAAAGGTTGCAAAGATGATCAATTATATTTGAATCCCTGCTGGTCCAAAGTCGGACGAACCTTGGGATAGTAGATTTTGTTGTAAAAGGAGGAGACGGTTTGCGACCAGTTGCGGTCGCTTTCCCCGCCAGTACGTTGACGCATGTATTCGGCCATCGTTTCGTCGTACTGCCGGATCAGATCCAGCTGATCCCGGTTGTAGGTTTCTTGATGGATGACCGCTTCCCGCGGGAGACGGGGTTTTTGTGCCGATGGATCGGCAGGGTGACCGATCACCAATCCGGAGACGGGAAACACGTACTCGGGCAGATTCAACAGTTTGATCACTTCATCCGGATTTTTCCGAATCCCGCCGATGGGGACGATCCCCAATCCCATCGACTCAGCTGCCGCGGCAGCATTTGCCAGGGCGATTCCCACGTCGGTTGCACCGACGATAATCGATTCGATGCTGTTTGTGATGGCGAGTTGCTCGCCGTTGGTTTCCGCAGCCAGTTTGGCCCGGTAGAAATCCAGGCAGAATACGAGAAATACCGGAGCTTGGTCCACCCAGACTTGGTTGCCGACGAGCTGGGAGAGTTTCCGTTTCCGTTCTTTTTCCTTGACCACGATCACTATAACCTGTTGACCGTTAATCGAGTTGGGGGCCGCTTGAATAGCACGGAAAATGTGATCCAGCTGTTCATCGGTTACTTCCTGGGAGGTGTAGCTGCGAATCGAACGGTGTTGCGTGAGCGTTCGAATCACGTCATTCATCTTTCAGACAACATTCCTGTGGGTTATCGGCTTGCCAAAACATCAAGCGAAGCACGGGTGAAAGCGTCCAGGTCATCCGGTGTCCGGCTGGTGACCAATCCACCGTCCACGACCACTTCTTCGTCAAATACTTGCGCACCGGCATTTCTCAAATCGATTTGGATCGAGGTGTAACCGGTCACCCGACGGCCTCGCAAGACCTCAGCGTTAATCAGCAGTTGCGGACCATGGCAGATGGCGAAAATCGGTTTTTCCAAGTAGGCAAATTTCCGCGCAAATGCCACGAAACGCTGATCCGCCCGCAGGATATCGGGGGAGAATCCACCCGGGATAAACAACGCGTCAAAGTCTTCCGCTTTTGCATCGTCCACGGAAAGTTCAATCTTCTGTTTGCCACCGTACAATCCCTCTACGGTGCTCCCTGCTTCCGCTCCGACCAAAGTCACCTTGTGGCCAGCTTTTTTGAAGGCTTCCGTTGGCACCTCAAATTCTTTGTCATGGTACATGTTGCCTAAAACGACCGCGATGTTTGCCATGTATTGTGCCCTCCTTACGCTTTCTTTCAGTTAGACACTTACATGATATACCTATTGCAGACTTTTTTAAAGTAGTGATTTTCTCTACACATAATTTCGATCAGGATATATAATTTCCAATAGAAAAGTAATAGGAGTGATCGGGATGGAACAGACCAAGTCAGCACCGCACAAACAAGAGGTGTGTACGGATCGGGATGTGGAGTGGATGCAGTGTTCAGTGGAAGAAGTGTTGGATGTAATTGGAGCCAAGTGGTCATTTCTCATTTTGCGCGATTTGATTGAAGGGCCCAAGCGGTTCGGTGAATTGCTGCAATCGCTCAAGGGAGCCAGCCCCAAAACCTTGTCCGTCCGCTTGAAGGAACTGGAACGGCACGGGATAGTCACTCGCACAGTATATCCGGAGATACCGCCCAAGGTGGAATATGCATTGACGGAAAAAGGATTGGATCTGAAGCCCATTTTCCGTGAAATGAAAAAGTGGGGTTGTAAATGGTTGAAGTAAATGACTCAACATTCGTGTGATAAATGGGGATGGGAGCTCTCTGTTTTATTCATCTGCGCAGACGGTTGCACAAACACCGGTATGAGAGGGACAGCTGGGTTAACAAATCGCTCGCGACGATTCGAGAAGCGCAGGACTGAAATCGCGGGCAATTTTCTCCAATCAGAAACGTACTGTGCCCGCGTCCTGCGCTACCGGTTCGGAGCGGTCATGATGGCAATGGCCAAACTTCGCATCCGATCGTGTATAATGAAAACGATTGCGCACAAGCTGAGAAATGAAGGGGATATCGTCATGGCTACCATCAAGGATGTCGCCAAAAAAGCGGGCGTGTCGCCGTCGACGGTTTCACGCGTGATCGCAGGAAGCAACCGGATCAGCCAGGAGACGAAAGAGCGCGTGCGGCGGGCGATGGAACAGTTGGGATACGTACCTAATGCAATCGCCCGGAGTCTGGCCCGCAGTAACACCCATACAATCGGATTCACAATGTGCCGGCGGGAGGACCAGGTATTTTCCAACCCGTTTTTCCCGGAAGCGATCCGAGGGATGTCCGCGGTGGCACAGGAGAAGGATTACAACATTTTGCTCTCGATCAGCCTGACCCCGGAAGAAGAGTTGAAAAAGTGTTTGCAACTAGTACGTGAGCGTCGGGTGGACGGGCTGATCCTATCCACTTCGCGGGTACGTGACCCGTTGATCGAAGCGCTGGTGAAAGAAGACGCCCCATTTGTCGTGATCGGGCGCAGTGCGGATCAGCCTGTCCGTTCCGTCAACAACGATAATGTCAAAGCAGGGTATCAGGCAACGCTGCACCTGTTGGATCAAGGGTATCGCCATATCGCGTATATCAGTGGACCACAAAATTTGGTGGTCAGCGTGGACCGGTTGACCGGGTATAAACAAGCGCTGATTGAGCGAGGTATCCCGGTTGTGCCCGAACGGATCGAGGTGGCGGAGATTTCGGAGGAGGGCGGAACCCAGGCAATGTATCATTTACGAGAGAAAGGGGTGCCGTTTGATGCCGTGGTGGCGGCGGACGACTTGCTTGCACTCGGTGCTCTTCGCTTTGCTCATGAGCAGGGGGTTCATGTGCCTAATGAGCTGGGCATTGTCGGCTTCAACGACACACCGATCATGTCATATACCCATCCGCCGTTGACCAGTGTCCGCATCCTTTCCTATCAATTGGGTGTTGAAGCGATGGAATTACTGCTGGAGGGATTGGAACACCCCGAAAAAGCGCAAACCAAAAAAGAGATCCTGTTGCCGTCGGAACTGATCGTGCGCAAGTCCAGTTGCCCCGATCGTCCGTAAGGTGTAAGCTAATAAAATGACCCATGGAAACAAGCTGCGGAGTTCACGGACCCGGTACGGGGGGAATGCGGACGTGAGCGAAAGGATGAATGAGATGGCCTATTTGGACAATAGCGCCACCACCCGGACTGACAATCAAGTGGTGCGGGTGATGGTTGATGTGATGAACAACATATATGGAAATCCCGCTTCGCTTCACGGGCTGGGCGCCAAGGCAGAACGACTCGTCACCCAGGCCCGTGAAGCGACGGCACGCACTCTGGGTGTTTCCCCTGGGGAGATCGTGTTCACCTCCGGTGGAACGGAGGGGAACAATACGGCGATCAAAGGTGTGGCTTTCCAATACCGTGATCGTGGTCGCCACCTGATTACCACCCAGGTGGAGCATCCTTCCGTCTATGGTGTGTGCAAGCAATTGGAAGAGTGGGGTTGGCGTGTCACCTATTTGCCGGTGGATGCGCACGGCCGGGTGCGTCCTGCGGACGTAGAGAAGGCCGTCACCGACGAGACGGTATTGGTTACAGTCATGCACGTTAACAACGAGGTGGGAACCATTCAGCCGATCGCTGAGATCGGGGCACTGCTGAAACGCCATCCTAAAGTTTTGTTCCATGTGGATGCGGTGCAGGCGTTCGGCAAAGTTGACGTGCGGCCCAAAGAATGGGGCGTGGATCTGATGACCCTGTCCGGACACAAGTTTCACGGGCCCAAGGGTGTGGGATGCCTCTACGTCCGGGAGGGGGTGTCATTAGCACCGTTATTGACAGGCGGTGGACAGGAAGGCGGACTTCGTTCCGGGACGCACAATGTCCCCGGTATCGCCGGTTTTGCCAAAGCGGCATTGCTGGCCAAAGAGCGGCAACCGGAAGCGGTTCGCCGTTGGGCGCGTTGGAAAGCGAGCCTGATCGAACAGGTGATGAGTCGGGTGGAAGGTGCCCGGGTCAACGGCGATCCTTCTCCTGAAGGCAGTGCGCCTCATATTGTCAGTTTCTCCTTCCCGGGACTGCGCTCGGAAGTGATCGTGCACGCATTGGAAGAAGAAAACGTGTTCGTTTCCAGCAAATCAGCCTGTTCTTCCAAAGGGGAAAAACCGAGCCGCATCCTGTTGGCGATGGGGCTGGATCCGGCTGCTGCAGTTGGTTCAATCCGCATCAGCATGGGGTATCACACCACGGAAGAAGAAGTGGAACGGTGTGCACAGGCACTGTGTAAAGTGGTTCCCCGATTGCAAAAGATCATGACGTGAGGGTGCGACGCAAATGGGATACGATGTGCTTTTAATACGGTATGGAGAATTGGCGTTGAAAGGAAAGAACCGGTCTGATTTTGAAGACCGACTGTTGCGGAATATCCGCAACAAGTTGAAAGACTTTCCGGACGTAAAGGTGAAAAAGACATATGGCCGCATGTTGGTGGAGCTGAACGGACAAGCATATCCGCCCGTCGTGGAGCGGCTTCAGGAAGTTTTCGGTGTTGTCGGGGTGAGCCCGGCTAAGCGCGTCCCCACAGAGCTGCAGGCGCTCCAACAAGCAGCTGTGGCACTGATCCGCGAGCAGCCAACGCAGCCTGCTACTTTTAAGATTGCCGCCAAGCGAAGCATCAAATCGTTTCCGCACAAATCGATGGAGTTGAACCATCTGATCGGCGGTTACGTATTGAAAAATGTGGACGGGATCAAAGTGGATGTCCATCAACCCGAGATCACCGTTCATGTGGAAGTGCGCGCCGAAGCAGCTTATGTATACGGTGATGACATTCCGGGCCCAGGCGGGTTGCCCGTGGGAGCCAGCGGTCGGGTGGCTCTACTTTTGTCAGGCGGGATCGATTCACCGGTGGCGGGATATCTGGCGTTGAAACGCGGAGCCGAATTGCAGGCGATCCACTTCCATTCGTATCCGTTCACGAGTGAACGTGCCAAACAGAAGGTGATCGACCTGGCGCAAATTCTGACCCGCTATGGGGGAAAAATCCGTCTGCATGTGGTGCCGTTCACCGAAATTCAGACGCAGATCCGGCAAAAATGCGAAGAGTCGTATTCGGTAACGGTGATGCGCCGGATGATGTTCCGCATCGCTGAGCGAATCGCTCACAAGGAAAAAGCACTGGCGCTGGTCACGGGTGAAAATCTCGGCCAAGTGGCCAGTCAGACACTGGAGAGTATGTACACGATCAACCACGTGATTCGGATGCCGGTCCTGCGCCCCGTGGTCGGTATGGATAAACAGGAGATCATGAATATCGCCAAACGGATTGGCACCTATGAAACCTCCATTTTGCCTTATGAAGACTGCTGTACCGTTTTTCTTCCCAAATCACCAAAAACCCGTCCGGATTTGAACGCGACGGAGCGGACGGAATCCAATCTCGACGTGGAACGGTTGGTGCAGGAAGCAGTCGATGCGACGGAAGTGTTGGACCTGTCACCGGACAAACGGGAGGAAGAGTTTACGTTTTTCTGACCGATACGGGAAATTTCGCTAGCGGCTCACCCGGCTCAACCGGATATAGCAGGTCACGACTTAAAAAAGCACAGGACCCGTTTCCTTCCTGGATGGAAACCATGGCTGGAAACGGGTCCCCCAAACGTTGATACCATGATGTTTTGTTCATGATTGCATCAGTTGCTCAATTCGCTCGATCAACGCGACGTCGCGCTGCGTTACGCCGCCGGTATCATGCGTGGTGCAGGTGACAGTGACATTCCGATAGCTGATCAGCATGTCCGGATGATGATCGTGGCGCTCGGCTTCTTCCGCCACACGTACAGCAAAATGGACACCGTCCATATAAGCGGGGAAAGAGAACGTTTTGACCAGTGCCTCATTCTCCCAACGCCAACCCGGAAAACGGGCCAGCGTATTTTCGATTTCCCGACGGGACAGTTTCATGATCAGGTTCCCCTTCCTTTCCCATTGTAGGGTGCAACACTGTCTCAGTTTATGATATCGTATGGGGGGAATCTATCCAAGTATAAACCTTGCAAGACAGGAAGGAATGGAGTTGGATTGGATACACAATTTTGGATTGGATTTATCAATATCATCATCCTCGACTTGGTATTGAGTGGGGACAATGCCGTCGTCATCGGTATGGCGGCAAGAGCGCTCCCTGAAAAACAGCGGAAAAAAGCGATCATCTTCGGTACCAGTGCCGCTATTGTACTTCGCGTCGCTTTGACCGGTATAGCCGCCTATTTGTTGAATATCCCGTTGTTGATGTCCATCGGCGGATTGATCTTGCTGTGGATTGCGGTGAAACTGGTCACCGAGGAGGATGACGAGACGGAAGTCCATGTTGGCCGGGGATTGAAGGAAGCGATCAAAACGATTATCGTCGCCGATGTCGTGATGAGCTTGGATAATGTTCTGGCGGTCGCGGGAGCGGCGCACGGCGATTTTTGGTTGGTGCTGTTCGGCTTGATGTTAAGTATCCCCATCATCATGTGGGGGAGCCGGATCATCGCCGTGATGATGAATAAACTGCCATGGCTGGTGTATGTTGGCTCCGCCATTTTGGGATATACAGCCGGACAGTTGATCGTGGAAGATCCCATCATCCATCAACTGTTCGTCGAGTCCGTTTCTGCTTTGTCCTGGGCAGTACCGCTCGCTTTGGCTCTGTTGGTCGTGATTGCGGGTGGCGCGCTCAAACGTACCGCCAAATGAAAAACGGTTTGCGTTCCGCAACTGCGGAGCGCTTTTTTTGTGTGTGCATGCCGTTTGCGTCCCCGATCCATACTAACAAGGCATAGTTCGAATCGGAGGCGTTGGTGGGATGAGTGGCGGTTTGTTGTCGGCTTGGCGTTTGTGGGATCAAGTGTATTATCACTGTACCCGCTTGCAGTACGTTGACAGGGAAAATCAAAACATGTTTCGTGTGGTGATCAAACCGTATCACGGACCGACACTGACGACGTCCGACGGGGTGGTTTTACATCGGGGAGACTGGTATGCCAAATTGCATTTGCACAATTGCTTGTTGGCACACATATTGCGTCGTCATGAGGGAGATGACGTCAAATTGGCGTTGAGGGTGCTGACCGAAGTACGCCAATCTCTCCCCACATTGGCGCGTTTCGTAGCTGATCACCCGCGATCGGGTCAAATCCGGATATTGATGGGAACCACATTTTTGCACCGGGGATCGCAACACTTGGGGTTTGACGTGGCGGATGTGCCCGGCAATTGGTATGTGGCATATAAAACCTGTTTTTTTAAATTCATTTTATCCAACTGCCATCCCGAAGGGTGGAAACGGCTGAAAACGGGCAATGGCCCCTTGGTCCCCAAACGGGTCTACATTTCCAAAGCGCGCTTGTTACAGCGTTATCTTGATGGTGAGGAGCCATGACGGACAAAGTGTTGATTTTGACGGAGCAGATCGGCGGCAATGGCCATTTCAAAGCGGCACAAGCCATTCAAAAAGGGTTGGCGCACACCGCTCCCCAGCTCCAGACGGAAATCGCTTGCGGTATGCCATTGGTCAACCCTTCTCTGGAGCAGATGGTCCGCAAATGTTATCTCCACACCTTGCAGTATGCGCCACATCTGTGGGGAGCGGCATACCGCAGAGAAGGGGAACTGAGTCACTGGTTCAAAACACCGCTGGGGAAAGTAGTGGCCAAGCGGCTCAAAGACTGGGTCGAACAAGTACAACCCCGTGCAGTGGTTTGTACACATGCGTTATGTTTGAGTGCGATGGGCAGAATCAAGGGACGGATGAAACGGCCGTTCGCATTGGGTGCAGCCATCACCGATTTCGATGTCAACGGTTTTTGGGTTGACCCCGCTGTCGATTTTTATCTGGTGGCCCATGAACGGGTGGAACAACGCCTGCGTCAACGTTTTGGCATCACTCCCAGCCGGATTCATGTCACGGGCATTCCCATTGACCCTGCTTTTTCCGTGCAACAACCGGCCAAGTCCGAGCTTCGGCAGATGCTGGGGCTAGATGGCCAGCGTTTGACGGTGCTGATCATGGGCGGGGGCGTGGGCTTGGGTCCGATGGAAGCGTGCTTGACATCATTTTGTCGCGATTGGCCAGAGGTGCAGTTGGTGGTCGTGACGGGAAAAAATGAATCCCTGTTTCGACGGTTGACCGATCGTTTCGGCGATGCGGACCAGGTGCGCGTGTTGGGATTTGTGGATCGGATGGCACAATGGATGAATGCGTCCGATTGGATTGTGTCCAAACCGGGAGGGTTGACCAGTTCCGAAGCGTTGGCAGCCGGACTACCGTTGGTCATTTGCCGTCCGATCCCCGGCCAAGAGGAGCGGAACACTCGCTTCCTGCTGCATCAGCGGGTGGCGGTTCGCCAGGACTCTCCTTCCGCCATTCCGCGACAGATGCAATCTATGCAAACAGAAGATGCTCAATGGTTACGAATGCGTACGAAAGCCCTTGAGCTGGGAAGACCGGATTCTGCCCTGCGGGCGGCGGATGTGATCCTGAGTATCATGTAGAATCATTCAAACGAAAAAATCCCACCCATGCCGTAAGAACACGGAATAGGTGGGAATCTGATCGTATCGTTTATGATGCATCCACGGTCGGTGTATTCAAGGTGTGGAACGTAATCTCCGGACGGGACCGCAGGCGGAGATTGAGGGCCGTCTGCCCCAGTCCTTCGCTGATGTAGTATGCGCGGTTCTGGTAAAAATGCAGACCGCGGAAGATGCGAAGATGAGGAAGTTGTCCCATTTTTTTCAGATGGTACGGTTTGGGCCAGTGAATCTGTCCGCCGTGAAAATGACCGGAAAGCAGATAGTCAAACGAATAATCGGCCATCTCCAGTACAATGTTGGGATCGTGTGTCAACACGAGGTTGATGCCGTCCGGGACATTTTGGTAGGCGCGGGCCAAATCACTGCGCCCGGTGTAATGATCATCCACACCGATGATGTTGAGCCGAACGCCGTCTTCCAACTCCAGTGTACGGTGTTCGTTTTGCAGTACGGTGCAGCCGCGCTTCTCCATCTCTTTTTTCAACTGGGGTAAAAGTTTTTCGATGCAATAATCATGATTGCCAAATACAGCGTACATTCCGTAACGGGGATTCAAAGAAGCCAAAACATCCATATATTCTAGAAAGCGGTTGGTCATCCGCGGAGTGTCCAAATAATCGCCCGTCAATGCGATCAAGTCGATATTCGTATCCCCGATTTGCGCAAGCAACGCTTGGGGAGAAATCGACAGCTTCTCCATGTGCAAGTCGGTTAAATGGAGAATCTTCAATGGAGAAGAGAGAACCGGGCGAGGAATTTGTAGGTTCACATGTTTCACCATCGGTTTGTACGTGTTTCGACGGGCGACGATCCACAGCGCAACGAATGCCGTCGCTATGGCGCCCCCGATCCATGCGATGATGGACATGTTCACAATCACCACCCTCTACGTTTCCCGACTCTTTTCTAGCATACTGGCTCTACCTCCTCCCGTCCATAGTAAATGAAGGAAAGAAACCGTCAAATCACGGGGTTTCACCCAATGATTCACCAATTGTTCCAAAAGATAGCCCCCGAGCGCTCAGCGTCTCGGGGGCTTCTGTCATGGCTGGGGAGGCAGGAATCGAACCTGCGCATCACGGAGTCAAAGTCCGTTGCCTTACCGCTTGGCTACTCCCCATCACATATTGAGAATCGAAGGTCACTCTTCACTGGCTGTTAATGGATATATTGCCGCAGTGAAGGTATTTTTATACGACAATAAATGTCGACAAAAAGAGGAAAATGTTGAAATTTGTAGAATGGTAGGAGGTGCATGGGTATAAAAGGGTGAGGTGGTGGGAGATGGATATTCCGGCATCGATTGCGAAATTGCTGGAGCGGGCGATTGACATGCGAGCCAGCGATATCCATGTGGAGCCACAGGGGGACGGTTTGCGCATCCGGTTTCGAATCGACGGATTTTTGACGGTGATCGATCGCATTCCGTCTGAGTGGATGTTACGATACGTGTCCCGCTTAAAAGTGATGGGCCATTTGGATATCGGGGAAAAACGTCTGCCCCAGGATGGGGCGATGACGATCCGACATCGGGGTGAAAAGGTGGATGTGCGCATATCTACGATGCCAACCGTGCACGGGGAAAAGGTGGTTCTCCGTTTGTTGCGCGACCGTCCTGACGGATGGCTGTTGGCCGAATTAGGAATGGACGAGCCGGAGCTGTCCCGTGTGACGCGTTTGATTGCCCGACCGCATGGATTGATCGTGGTCACCGGTCCGACCGGTGCGGGGAAGACGACGACGTTGTATGCGATGTTACGCGAGTTGAATCGTCCGGAGACCAATATCGTGACATTGGAAGACCCGGTGGAGTATCAGATGCCAGGGGTCAACCAGATTCAGATCCACCCGAAAGCGGGCTTCACTTTTGCTGCGGGTTTGCGCGCCGTACTCCGCCAAGATCCCAACGTGATCATGGTGGGTGAAATACGGGACAGAGAGACAGCGGATATTGCTGTGCGTGCAGCCATGACCGGACATCTCGTGTTGTCAACCCTGCATACCCCGGATGCGCTGAGTTCCATCACCCGTCTGCTCGATATGGGGGTAGAGCCGTACCGGGTGGCGGCCACGCTGATCGGCGCCGTCGCCCAGCGATTGGTTCGGCGGGTTTGCGGTTCATGCGTAGGCGAAGGATGTCCGGATTGTCAGCAGACAGGGTATCACGGGCGAACGGGAGTGTTTGAAGTGGTCACGGTGGATGAGTCATTGAGTCGCGGCATTGCGGAAGGATGGCCATCGGAACGGATGCGGAAACATCTGTTGCACCGGGGTGTGCGTACCATCGCCGACCATGTGAAGGAACGGGCAGCAGCTGGTATCACGACGTGGGAAGAGTGTCTTCGGGTGGTGGAGTACATTGAGGAAATGGAAGTGGACGGCGGAACGGTTGGCGATGTTCAGTCGGACGCTCGCTCACCTGCTGGATAGCGGATTCCCGCTGTTGCCCGGCATTGCGATTCTGGCGGAACAACGGGTGATCACTTCCGCACAGGCCGAACGGATCCGGCAAAAGTTGAATGAAGGAGTCAGTTTCTCACAAGCCTTGCGGGAAGAAGGGATGCCACCGCTTTTTCTATCGTTCGTCAGTGCGGCGGAAGAGCACGGAGATTATGGGCAGGGGTTGCATCAGTGCGAAGCGTACTATCACGAGCTTGCGCGCAGGAGACGGGAAATCGGGCAGGCCGTGATCTATCCCGTAATCGTGTTCGTTTTGGTGATTCTTTCGTTTCTTTTTCTGATCACTACTGTCATTCCGCGATTTGCGGTCTTATATGAAACAATGGGTTTGGAATTACCCCCGTTCACGGTCGGAATGATTCGCCTCTATACCTGGCTGAATGATGCTCTGGTGTGGGTGGTGTGGAGTGTTGCTCTCTTGAGTGTGATAGGGATCGGTTTGCGCATGCTGCCTTCCCGGGGACGTACACCGTGGATCGAACGGCTAGTTCGATTGCCGATGGTTCGGCGGATGTTTCGCTATCGTTTTACACACTATTTTTCCATTCAGCTGGGATTGTTGCTGAGGGCGGGCGTTCCGCTCTTGCGCGCATTGGACATCATGCGGGAGTTGACACCATGGTGGTCGTTAAAGGCATCCATTGACCGGGTTCGATCTTGCTTGTTGTCGGGAGAATCCCTGCACAATGCGTTGAAACACGGTGGATCCGATCTGTTATTGCCGACGCTTTCCCAATGGGTCGCTCTGGGAGAGGAAACCGGGCGACTGGATCAAGCCCTGTTGTCGATGGCCAAGGGAACGGAAGTATTGATGCATGAACAAATTCGCCGATTTACACGAAGTTTGGAACCCGTACTCATCTTTTGCATCGGTCTCATGATCGCTGTCACGGTGATGGCGCTGTTTTTACCAATGCTACAGCTGGTGAAAGCCATATAGAAGGGATGTGGACGCATGCGTTCCCCGATCGGGAACCAACGGGGATTCACCTTGGTGGAAATGTTGGTGGTGCTGTTCATCATCGGCGTGATCATCGCCATCGCCTTACCCAACTTGAAATCGGCCGGAGAAAAGGCGCAGGCCCGGGCGTGTCAAGCCAACCGACAACTGATCGGCGCTCAGGCGGACAATTATTACCTGGAGATGGGAAAATACCCTCCCAACGTGGCGGAATTGAAAAAAAGAGGGTATCTCAGAACAGAACCCGTATGCCCCGCCCACGGCAAATATACGATCCAACCGGATGCACCGCCGGAAAAACGGGTTCGTTGTTCGAAACATGGTGAGTAGCCATGTGTTTGATGCTTGGGCGGACATCCATCCCCGGGAAGGAAGGCGGATGGACTTTGTTGGAGATGGCATTGACTCTGGCATGTATCGGTCTGTTGGCCGCGTTGGCATTTCCGGCCGCGGCGCAAATCGGGGAACGGGTGGATCGGGAGATGACTTTGTCCCGCCTGCAATCGGATTTGCGTATGGCACAGCGGTGGGCGGTGAGCCGCGAACGGGAGGTGGTTGTACAAGTGATGAAAGATGGTCGACATTATCGAATTCTCTCCGGTTCCACCGTATGGAGGACGGGTGAAGTGCCGCGAAGATACCGACTGGTCAGCAACTATCCGGGCGGTCGTCTAGAATTTCATCGAAGCGGGCAGGTGCGGGGTGGAACGATTCACCTGATGGAGGGAAACACGGTCCGGGGAAAGGTGATCGTCCAGGTGGCGTCGGGGCGTGTCCGTGTGGAGACGGTACCGTGAAAAAGTTTGGCGTTGAACGCGGTTTCACATTGGCAGAGGTGTTAACCGCGCTGATGATTCTCGGTTTGTTGGCTGTTACGGCCATTCCGGCATTTGCCGAGTTGCGAATCCGACAACAGGTGCAGGATGAGCGCTTTGAAGCCGTTCAGTTGATACAGGAACAAATGGAACGTCTCCAACGGGAACGGGTTGTGCCGCCGGTCAACAGGACGATGGAGATGAGCCGCGCTGGGACGATGTTTCGGGTCACTCTCCACAAAAAGTGGATTCATTCCCGTTTGTTGGAGTCGGAAGTGGTGATACGATGGCGGGACTTTCGGAAACAAGAACAACTTCTTCGTCTGCGCGCCCGTCAGTTTATGCCCTGAAGCGGCAAGCCGGATTTACTTATGTGGAAATGGTAGTGACAACGGCGTTGTGGATGTTGATGCTCCCGATCGTGTTTACCCTTGCGTTTACAGTCGAATCCTCGCTGAAAAAACAGATCGGCCGGGAGCAGTTGCAGATGGAAGCCAATGCGTTTGTCAGTGATATCCGGGATGAAATTCGGGGAGCGGTCAGGGTTCGTTCTGGAACGGACGGTGCTTTGTGGTTGGAGCGCCCCGAAGGGAGTATCGTGCGTTACCAGCTGAAAAAACGGCGGGTCATCCGGAATGTTCGTCATCCCGGTGAGCGTTCCTTCTCCGGGACGACCGTTCTGCTGCACGAAGTGTATTTTCTTTCTTTCGTTCCGGTGGAAGACGGAGTGAAGGTGGAGGTGGGACTGCAAAACTGGTATGCCGACGAAGAAGTGGTTACGTTTGTTCGATGTCGCTCAACTGCAGACAGTCCGTAGTCGGCAAGACGGCTTCGCGTTGCCGGTGGTATTGGCTGTGACGATGACGCTATTCCTGTTGCTGACCGCTGCTGTGAGCAGCTTGTCCGACAACAGGGACGATACGATGTGGCAGTGGGAAATGACGCAGGCGCAGTATGCGGCGGAAACAGGGATTGCCCGGATTCAGACGATGCTGGCCGAGCGGAGAACCGTTCCAGAGACCCTGTCTTTTAACTGGGATGGGACGAAAGTGCAGGTTCGGGGCCAACCGGGCCCGTCCGGTTATTGGAACGTGACGGCCGTTGGAGAGCGGAAAAACGGAGTCGTCCAAACCGTCCGCGCTGTGCTGGAAAACCGGAGATGGACCATCGTCCGATGGGAACGATTACCAACGTCGTCGACACGCTGATGCGAACTTGACTGTCCTGCCGTACAGAGACTCTCATTCGACGGGCCAAGTAAATGCGATTTTGCCGACTGGAAAGTGGAGATCACTGGGCCAAACGCTAATGAAGTGGCAGCGGAAATGGAACAGCCAGTGGTGTCGGGAGATAGACTCGTGTTTAAACACGCCCCCTTGCGGTCATGCTAAGACCGTGGGGGGTGTTGTTTTGTCTTCCAAAGATTTGATACGCATGATGTTGGAACGGATGATCTGGTATGTGGAAACACCGAAGCAGGAACGCAAACAATTGCAGAAAAAGAAAGAGCCGTGGACTTTACGATGGTTTGGCATGCTTCCCATTTCGTTGAGCATGATGATGAACAAGCGAAAGGAACGGATCAGGAGATCATGAACACGTATGATCAAAGCAAGGAAAGTTACCGATTGATCAACCTGGAAGATCGTCCTGATGTGATGCGGACGATCTCACAGGCGGAACAAGAGTTACACCGCTTACTGCAGCAGGACGTCGCATTAGTCGCCTACGTTCGTCAGGCTGATTCGTTATAACGGATCCGAAAATCACCCGCATATCACGGGGCAGTATGTGAAAACCTATGGTCCATGAAGGAGGTGTCCGTCATGGCGAAACGCATCGCTGTGGAAGATGATTTGAAACACGTACAAGAATATCTGCGTCACAATGGTTATGAAGTCGTTCCGTTGAACGCGTCGACTCAGCTTGACACTTGCGATTGCTGTGTGATTTCAGGTGTGGACAAAGATGTGATGGGAATGCAAAACATTGACACGGGCGCACCGGTGATCAGTGCCAAGGGACAGACGGTGGAAGAAGTGTACCGTGCAGTCCAGGAACGTGCGGGAACCTGATACAACACTTCATGCTGTGAATAGCTCAGGTTGACAAACGTCTTCTTCCAGCCAAGCGACCAGGTGTGTCTGGTATTAGGGATTGATGGAGACACCTTGGTGGTCTGTTTGAATAACTTAATGACCGTTTACATGGAGCCAAAGGCTCTTTTAGGTTGTTGACAAATTGCGCGTGTTCCGAAATCGCATGGTGATCACGTAGTCATCAGACCCGGGGAGCCAAAAGGCTCCCTTTTCGTCTGTCTGAAATATGGTATACTCGTATAGGTGGAATGTAGAGAACTCATCCATTATTGTCATAACGCCATCATTTGAGGGATCGATACAAAGGAGCGATCAGATCCATGTTCCATCGAACGGAAACCAGACCCGTTAAAGTTGGGAACATCCAAATCGGCGGGAATGATCAAGTGGTCATTCAAAGTATGACCACCACCAAAACGCACGATGTCAAAGCAACAGTGGAAGAAATCAATCGACTGGCGGAAGCGGGTTGCCAAATTGTCCGTATTGCGGTGCCGGACATGCGGGCTGCGGAAGCCATCCCGTTGATCAAAAAAGAAGTAAACGTGCCGTTGGTGGCGGACATTCATTTTGATTACAAATTGGCGTTGAAAGCGATTGAAGGCGGGATCGACAAGATCCGGATCAACCCCGGTAACATCGGTCGACGTGAAAAAGTGGAAGCCGTGGTCAAGGCTGCAAAAGAACGGGGCATTCCCATCCGGATCGGAGTTAACGCAGGTTCATTGGAAAAACGGATTTTGGAGAAATACGGCTATCCGACCGCAGAGGGAATGGTCGAAAGCGCCCTCTACCATATTGGCATTTTGGAAGAGCTCGATTTCCACGACATCGTCGTATCGCTCAAAGCGTCTGATGTGCGTCTCGCGATCGAGGCTTACAAAAAAGCGGCTGAAACATTCCGCTATCCGCTCCATCTCGGTATTACCGAATCGGGCACATTGTTCTCAGGCACAGTAAAAAGCGCCGCCGGCTTGGGTGCGCTTTTGGCGATGGGGATCGGCTCCACCATTCGGATTTCCTTGAGCGCTGATCCGGTGGAGGAAGTGAAAGTAGCGCGGGAATTGCTCAAAGCTTTCGGATTGGCCGCCAATGCCGCTACGTTGATCTCCTGTCCCACTTGCGGGCGCATTGAGATTGATTTGATCAGCATTGCCAATGAGATTGAGGAATACATCTCCAAAATTCAAGCACCGATCAAGGTGTCCGTCTTGGGTTGCGCGGTCAACGGTCCAGGGGAAGCCAAAGAAGCGGACATTGGGATCGCCGGTGCGCGCGGAGAGGGATTGTTGTTCCGGCATGGAAAGATCATCCGCAAAATCCCGGAAGAGAAAATGGTGGAGGAACTGAAGAAAGAGATTGATAAGCTGGCGGAAGAGTATCGCAAACAGCAAACAGAACAAGGTGCTTAAGTTTCTTCTCTTACGAACTCCGGAATTCCCGGAGTTTTTTTGTTATACATCCTTTCAAATATTGAAATACTGAAGCTGAATTGGTAAAAAGGAGGAAAAACGGTGGGGCGCTTGGCTTTCATATTGGTGATTGTCGGTGCTTTGAACTGGCTGCTGGTCGGACTGTTTCAATGGGATATGGTTTCCGCCATCTTTGGAGGAGACGCCACGCGCGAATCCTCGATTGTCAGTCGGATCATTTATAGCCTCGTGGGGTTGGCGGGAATTTACTCCATCAAATACTTGTTTGAAGATCGGGCACCCGTACGTCAAACAGAATAAATGGGAGTCTCACAACACCGAACACACCCGGTGTTGTTTTTGTTTTGAACGGTTATTCCTGCAGTACAGTTGCCGCTTGTTGATGCGTATATTGAAACAGCAACTGAATGGGTTATCCGGATCGAATCAAAAGGGGGAGGAAACATGAGGCCGTTGATCGGGTTGACGATGTCCCTTAAGGAAGAACGGCGGCAGACGTTGTCTCGGGATTACAGCGATGCGGTCCGAAACGCGGGAGGAACACCTGTGGCGATTCCGTACTGTAATGATCCGGAGGCTGTATCTGAGATGGCAAGTCGTTTAGACGGTTTGGTGTTAACCGGTGGAGGGGATATCGATCCATCGTTGTTTGGGGAAGAGCCGTTACCCGGACTGGGAGAGATTGTGCCGGAACGGGATCGCATGGAGACGGATCTGGTCTGTCTTTTATTGGAAAGGGATAAACCGCTTCTGGCTGTCTGTCGGGGATGTCAGATATTGAACATCGCTGTGGGAGGAGACATGTATCAAGATTTGTATACCCAACGCGACGGTCTGCTTCAGCATCGTCAGCAATCGCCCCGTCACCATGCCACACATGCGATCCAGCTCGTGGAAGGCACCTTGTTGCATCGTTTGGCTCAGGCGGATACTGTCCGGGTTAACAGCTTTCATCATCAAGCCGTTCGCAGAGTTCCCTCTCCGTTGCGGGTTGCCGCACGGACGGTCGATGGTGTGATCGAGGCAATCGAAAGCGCGCGACACCGGTTTGTCGTGGGTGTACAGTGGCATCCCGAATGCATGGCAAAGACGGACGCTTTTTCCCGGAGATTGTTTGAAGCATTGGTGGAAGCAGCGGAACGTCGCTTCGGTCGGAGCGGAAAAGGTGGTGTGATGTCCGTGGGAGAATGAATCCTAGTGGAGGACGACGTCCCGTCACCATCCTCTTGCGACCTCTTTCAGAGTGTGTCGGGTAATTGGATCAAGCGCAACAGATTTTCAGGTGAGTGCCCAGGTTAAACATCATTGATCTCTTTCTAACCGGTCCCCCCAACCGTGCTGCCGTGAAAAGCAGGAAACCGCCCAACGGTTGAACCAGCCGCTGTAGAGCCCCCACCTTTAAGAGTGAGGGCCTCCTTTTTCACCGCGGACGTATTTTGCATTGAACAGAAACAACCGCAACAAGAGATACAATGATGGAACGAGCAAAAACAGGCCCGCAATAAACGCCGTCACCAACGCCACTCCCATCGTGGAGTTGGTCAATGCGGAGTGTATCGTCACATACGGGTACAACAGGTACGGCAGGTGGGAGATACCGTAACCATAGAAAGCGAATGCATACTGCAGCATGACGAGGACGAACGCCCATCCCAACGCTTTACGCTTCCAGATCAGGGTGACCGCTCCGAGGAAGCAGCCCAGGGATAAGGCAAACATCCACCACAGCTCCATGGTTTTGGCAAAATGCTGGGGATTGTGCTGAGACAAACCCACAAAGACGAGAAAACTGGCCAAAATCGTCGGTCCGCTCCAGGCGAGTGCATATTTGCGCAACAGTTCCATGGCGGGACGGTCTTCTGCACGGTGTGCATAAAACGTCAGGAAGCTGGCACTGATATAGAGTACACTTACCAAGGCGAGAAAGACGACTACCCAGGAATACGGGCTGGTCAACAGCCGATCCGGCAAAAAGATGACATCATCGCCTTCTTTGCGGATGAACCCCCCTTCGGAGATGGTCAATACTGTAGACAGAGAGGCGGGGATAAACAACCCGGTCGCACCGTACAGAAACAGATACAACCGACTCTTCCGCGCTCCGTAGTTGGCAAAGGCGTAAAACGAACCACGGATCGCCAGCAACAAGAGGGCGATTCCGCCGGGGAGTAGTAAGGCGGTTCCGTAGTAATACGCTGTTTCAGGAAAAAAACCGACCAATCCGACGAAAAAGAACACCAGAAACACGTTGGTGACTTCCCATACAGGGGATAAATACCGGTCGATGATCTTGTTGATGATGTGTTCCCGTTTGGTTACCGCACTGTAATAGGAAAAAAATCCAGCTCCAAAGTCGATGGACGCCACGATCAGATAGCCATACAGAAAAGTCCACAGCACCATGATCCCGATCCATTCCAGATGCACGGTCATCCACCTCCCTTTCTACAGGATGATGTTGCGGTCGGCCAGTTCCGATTCCGGTGTTTTGTTTCTGAACAGACGGATCAATACGGTCACCGCGATGATGCCCAGAGCGAAGTAGAGGAATGTGAAGATCCAAAACACCGGCAGTGTGTGTTCCGATGTGGTCACACCTTCCTTCACTGTCATCATCCCGCGGATCATCCATGGTTGCCGTCCGACTTCCGCGTAGATCCAACCCGCTTCGATGGCGAGGAAAGATAAGGGTCCACCGGCGAGAATGCCGCGCATCACCCATGGGTGCCATTCATTCCATCCTTTTTTTGCCCATAGGAAGAGGAATACAGCGGAGATAAAAATCAGGTAGAAGCCGATCCCCACCATCAAGTCAAACAGGTAATGAACATACAGCGGCGGCCAAAGGTGTCGAGGGAAATCATTCAGCCCGATCACTTCCGCAGAAGGACTTCCCTTTGCCAAAATGCTCAGGGCCGACGGAATCTCTATACCATATCGGACTTCCAACGTTTCGGGGTCCAGAATGCCGCCCACCACAAGCGGTGCATGGCGTTGCGTCTCAAAGTGCCATTCGGCGGCCGCCAGCTTTTCCGGTTGATGTTTAGCCAGGAACTTGCCGGACAGGTCCCCGGCGATCAAGGTGGCGATGGCGAGGATGAATCCGGAGACCATCGTCAATCGGAGCGCTTTTTGAAAATAGACGTGTTGATGTCCCTTCAAAATGGAATATGCCGCGATGGAAGCCAGCAGAAACGCGCCTGTCAGGTAAGCGGAAGACAACACGTGTGCCACTTTGGTCGGTGTGGCCGGATTCAGCATGGCCTCCAACGGACGGATATTGGTCAACGTACGATTTTTGACGGAAAACCCGGCCGGTGTATTCATCCAAGCATTCACTGTCGTGATAAATACAGCCGACATGGTTGAACCAAGGATAATCGGGATCGATGTCAACCAGTGATAGATCGGTGTTCGGAAACGGTCCCAAGTGTACAGGTAAATGCCGAGAAAGATCGCTTCAAAGAAAAATGCAAACGTCTCCATAAAAAGGGGCAAACTGATCGTGTTGCCGGCCACTTGCATGAACCGGGGCCACAAGAGGCTGAGCATCAAGCCGATACACGTTCCCGTCACAACCCCTACGGCGACGGTGATAACAAACCCACGTGTCCATCTGCGGGCCATGAGGATGTAATGGGGATCTTTCTTGTAAATTCCCCATGCTTCCGCGATGGAGATAAAAATGGGCAATCCGACGCCGATGGTTGCCCAAATGATGTGAAAACCCAGCGTTTCAGCCGTCAACAGCCGACTGATCGTCAATCCGTCCACGCGGTTCCCCTCCTTTGTGATCTCTGATTTATCATACCCTTTTTTTCATATTCTCAGGCCGATGTCACCGAATCGAAAAAACGTTGGCAGATTTGTCACAGATGATTGGTGATTATTTCTTCAAGTATCTTCCTGGGATTGATGCACACTAAAAGACGAAGAGAGGGGGATCACCATGAAACGAGCGGTGATGATCGCGGTGGTGCTACTGTGGGTGTATGGCTGTGGCATCGCCCAGGAACCTCTAAAGTCGGGTCAGTCACATCCGAAAGCGACCCCCACACCGCAAATGTTCATTATGGAAACGGATGGACAACAATGGTCTGTGGATCTGCGCAGGTTTGGATATGATGGAGTCGATCCGACAACGTTGAACCGAGGAGAGTTCCATGCGTGGTTAAAACCGATTGAGGAACGTGTATACCGAGCACCGAAAAACGCCCGGTTTGTCAGCCGGACCATTCAGCCTCACCAGAACGGTCGCAAATTGGATCAACAGAAAATCGACGACTGGCTTGACAACATCCATGAATATGTAAACCAATCTTTGCCCGTACCGTACCGAACGCTGTATCCAACCATCACCACGGAAATGTTGGAACAGATTAAAGAAAAACGCATCGGACGTTATTCCACCTTGTACAATCCGAATCACACCAATCGATCACATAACATCTGGTTGTCAGCCAAGGCTATTGACTATCATGTGGTGGATGTGGGGGAAGTGTTTTCCTTCAATCAAGTGGTCGGACCACGGTTGGTATCCCGCGGCTACAAGCCGGCGCCGATTATCGTGCGTGGTGAGTACACGGAAGGCATCGGCGGAGGCATTTGTCAAACGTCCAGTACCTTGTTCAACGCTGTCGACCAAGCGGGATTGCGTATCATCCAACGAGTGAGCCACAGTAAAGAGGTAACTTATGTCCCGATCGGCAGGGATGCAACCGTCTCGTGGGGTGGACCCGATTTCCGGTTTCAAAATCAATTGAATCAACCGGTACTGATTGTGGCACAGGCACGGTACGGCAGGTTAACTGTGTCGATTTACGGTCCGGAAGAAATTCGGAACCAGCCACACCCTGTACCCGAAGCGCCACGGCAGATACCGGAATCGGAAAAAGTGCCACCGACCCAGCCGCAGCCGTTGGAAAAGAAATCGGAGTATGAAGAAGCACCGATTCCGCCGTCACAACTTCCTCGCTCCTATGGCGAAGGGATGGAAAGTACCTCGCCGGGAAACGCCACCGTGGCTCACTAGATATGTGTCTGGTCATTTCCGTAAGGAGGCAATGTTTTCCCAGGTAAGCGAAGACCTAAGCCAGGCACAGTGAAGACACGGAAAGCGCAGGAATGGAATCGAGTCGCGGTCAATTTCCGCTAAGCGAATCGCACTTTCCCCGGTGTCATGCGCTTCGTGTTGGAGCAGTCATGATCTGCTTCCTTGCAGGGTGCAGGTGTTGCGCGAGCCGGGAAAGCGATGTGTGCTATTACCGTGTGAAAACGACGCATCATGGACAACCCGCCCAAACTGGGCGGGTTTTTTGTTTCTGTTTTTCCATCAGGTGAATTTTGAAGAATCAGTGAGAGATCGTTCTTTTCTGGCCGCATCAGTAAGGAGATGGAAACTCAAGGGGAAAATTTTCATGGCTGGACATTCGTCGTATCTGCTATAATAGTTAACGTGTTTTTGGGTATTTTTCAGCAAAGGAGGCGTTGGATGAAAAAAATCCTTTTGATCGGTATCGGGATTGTGTCCATCCTGCTCCTTTCCGGAACACTGGTCTATGCGATGCAAGAAGATGTGACCATCACCTTCAGCGATAAAGATCAGCCCTTGGTCACCAGTGTGATGGGGGGCACATTGGAAGAGGCATTGGAAAGCGAAGGGTACGACATCCAAAAACTGAAAAAGAAATATATTCCCAGTATTCCGTGGAACCAAACGCTTCCCGACAATGCCAAGGTCCAACTGCTGTGCCAATGCAAAGTTCAGTTGGAGGTCGGCGGTCAAAAAACGGGAACCTATACTACGAAGCAACCTACAGTGGGACAGTTTTTGGCGGAGCGCCACATTGAGCTGAATCGGTGGGATCAGGTGAACGCCCCACTGAATGCCAAGATCACAGACAACATGTTGCTGGTCGTAGACCGAATCGAGAAACGGATCAAAAAGAAAGTGGAGCTTACGCCCTATAAGACGGTGAAAAAAGAAGACCCCAAATTGCAAAAAGGCAAAGAGCAAGTGCTCAAAGAAGGCGTCAAGGGCAAAAGGATCTACGAAGTGGCGTTGATCTACAAAAACGGCAAACCTCTAGTAACAGATGAACGCTTAATTGAAGAAATTCTCCCAGTACATATGCTCGTCGCCGTCGGCACAGGAACGGAGATACCAAAAGAACAAAAAGAGGATACGCAAGTGGCTGAAGAGCATGGCTCTTCCAAAATCGCCGGTTTGGAATATACCAAAACGATGGACGTTGAAGCGACAGGATACACTTCCAGCGGCAACGCCAAAACCGCGACCGGGACCACACCTCACCGCGGAACGGTTGCCGTCGACCCGGATGTGATTCCATTGGGGACCAAAATGTACATTCCGGGTTACGGTGTGGGTGTGGCCGAAGATACCGGCGGCGCCGTCGACGGGAACATTATCGATCTGTATTTCGATTCGGAGCAGGAGGCAATCCAATGGGGTCGTCGAAACGTGACGATTTACATTCTAAAAGATTAGACGTGGGAACCTGCGGCAAAGTTGCTGCAGGTTTTCTTTTTTTATGAAAAACATTGTCGAGAGCATACTGCAATGCTTCCCTGAACCGTCATTTCATGGATTTTTTTGCAATTTTCTTTTGTCTCTTGTGCCCATTTCCGATATACTGAGTGTAAGGAATATCCTTTTGGAGTGTGAACCATGGTTGGTCGAAATGATCCATGCCCCTGTGGGAGTGGAAAAAAATACAAGAAATGTTGCGAGCGTGTCGTTGCCATTCAGGCGGCCGAACAACTTCGTGAAAAGCGGGAAATCCAGATCAAAAACGAGATTCTCAAGGATCTGAAGGAATGGTTTGAACGACACGTTTCGAGGGAAGAGGAGAAAAAATGGGAGGAACGTTTTAAAGAGATTCTGCGTTTTCCATCCTCCAAACCTCTTCCTTCGAGATATTCTCTCGCTTATCGATTTTGGTTGATGCTGGATACACCGTGTGTCGACGGGCGTCGACCGATCGATGTGTGGAGAGAGGCGACGAATCTGCCATCGGATCGGTTGGAAGTGGCCGATCAGTTGCGAGATGTTCATCTCGGATGCTATGAGGTGTGTCACACCGGAAATCAGGAAGTGCTGCTCCAACCGATTCTCGGTGAGGGAACATACGTAACCAAGGTATTTGAACCTTTACATAAAGGTGCTGTATTGATCGGACGCCTCTCTCGGCTGGGAAACCGCTACGAATTGTTTGGCCCCTACACCGTGTTTACACAACAAATGAGAGGGGAGATCTTGATGCATCTGGAGAATCAAGTGCCCCGGGATCCGGCGGGAGAGCGGGAGTTCTGGCGGCAAAATGGGTTGCATGTATTGGGTTGGGCCATACATCGTGCCAAAGAATGGGACCAGCTCTCCACTCAAGCACAGGCATCCCAGGAAGAAGCGGCTCCAACTGCTGAAGTCCGTGCCCTGCCTTCTCTGCCGTCGTTGAATGAAGAAGAAAAAGGGCTGCCGGATTTGGTCACCCAGCATTTGGAGCTGTTTTTTATGAACGAGGTCTCCAAATACCAACCACGCACCCAGACGTTGTTTGCACGCTCGTTGGAGTACTTGGTGGAATACATTTCCCTGTATTTTGGGAAATCGTTCACCTGGTCCCGGTTCAATGAGGACGTGCTCGCCCATTTTTGCGGTGTCTGGTATGTTGATCGTGTTGGCGGCAATGCAGTGAAAGCCAAGATTTTTCTCAACACGATCAAACATCTCTTCCGCTGGTTGGATGGCGAAGGGATCGAGACCGTGTATGCCGCTTATCGCAGAGTGTATCCTTCCTTGATCCAGTCGTTGCCCTTGGCATTTGAGGTGAGAAAATGGCTGGTTCAACACGGGGTTCAAGAGCGAACAGCAGAAGAAACAGCCATGACGGGAACCTATTTGTTGGCTGTTCCGCCGTCCGGTCCTGTGTTGTTGGTGGGGAAAAAGTGGTTGCCGCTCAATTTGCGGGGCTTTCCACCGAACTGGGCGGAATACCGTTTTTGGTTGAAGGGAACAGTCGCCAACGACGGATCACTTCATCGGGTGGAGGCGATATATCCGGTGTTGTTGGAGGATTGGGATCAAACGGTGGAGCAAACGATCGAAGAACGGTGAAAAAGCGGCCAAAGGGGAGTGGGCCGCTTTTTTGCTGTGTGAATCAGTAATGGATGGGCAATTGAATGCTTGCGAAAAAATGTGAAACCCTGTCGTCCTATGCGTGCATAAAGTAGGGTATGATGAAAAGGGGAGGGGATCGATTTTTGTCTAATGAGGAACACCATGTCGATTTTTTGCGGTGGAGAAGCATCCGCCAGCGGCAAAAAGAAAGGCAGTTTTACCGGCTGTTGGAGGATGTGCTGACATATGCGGAAAAGCAAACGCTGTTGCGGGAAAAAGTGCGTGCCCGCCATATTTTTCAGCAACTGACCTGTCGGAAACCGGATCAGCCTGAATCATTTTCCGGGTTGGCTGAACAGGTATTCCGTATTTGGTATGCGTTGGATTATTTGAATATCCGTCATCGTCGCCTGATCCAAGAGTATCTCGACGCCGGTGGTGGAATATGGTTGGACAAAAAAAGTCGATTGGTCTGGGCGAGTACACTGATCGCTTCTTTTTACTCTGTTTTTTTCTTGACACGTGCAGGTGAAAACTGGATTCTCCAAGAAATGGCATCGGACTTGCCGCCGTTGACAGCCGATCCTCGTAATTGGCCGACAGAGGAATGGCAGGAAGGGGCGTCTGTAATCGCCCGACCGGTCAAAGTGGGAGTCCAACATTTGCCCGTCGGACCGATACGGGTGATGTCGCCGGAAGAATCGGATGATGTGCGAAGTTGGTTGGAGCGGGTTTACGCCACAAAGAGATCACAACAAACCCATTTGCCATGGCGTGTATTCATGCAACGCCAAGGTATGGGATGGTTAAGTCGAATAGAATCGGGAGGATGTGTTGAATCATGAGTGCAGATTTACATATACATACGACAGTTTCAGACGGACTGTTTTCCCCGGAAGAGGTTGTAAGAATGGCTAAAGATACAGGACTTCGGGCGATTGCGATCACCGATCACGATACAGTGGGCGGCGTGGCTCAAGCTGCGGTAGCGGCGGCCAAACTGGGAATGGAGCTGGTGCCCGGAATCGAAATCAGTACGTTGGCGGACGGTCAGGATGTTCATGTGCTGGGTTATTTCGTGGATACGGAGCAGGAATGGTTTTTGAAGCGGTTGCAATCTCTCCGGAATACCAGGGTAGAGCGCAACCGCAAAATCATTGAGAAGTTGAACGAATTGGGTATTGCGATCACGTGGGAAGAAGTGCAGGCCAAAAAGCGAGGCGCCTCACCCGAGAAGAATATCGGGCGGCCCCATATTGCCGAATTATTGGTGGACAAGGGGGTCGTTCGCTCGATGGATGAGGCGTTTGAACGATATCTGGGTAAAGATGGAGCGGCCTACGTCACCACCAAACGGATTACCCCGTTTGAAGCGATTGACTTGATTAAGGAAGCTGGCGGCGTTCCTGTACTGGCACACCCTGGATTGTATGAAAACGACGCGTTGGTAGAAGAGATTATCAGCCACGGCTTGGCAGGATTGGAAGTGTACCATCCAGATCATGATGAGGAGCGCACTGAACGGTACAGGAAGATGGCGGAACGTCACGGATTGATTATAACCGCCGGATCCGATTTTCATGGTGAACGGCACGGTTCCATGTTTCACGCACCGATCGGCACGAAAACGGTGGCCTATGATCAGGTGGAACGACTCAAAATGGCCGCAAGAAAGTAAAATGAGTGCGTATGATCAATATCTTCCTTCCCCCGTGAATGGTTCCGTCATCGGCACCCGGGCCACTTATTGGGTACCTTTCCCGGTCAAATGTTACGCCAGCTTTTTATTCATCCATATGTGTGTCACGCCCAGCTCCTCATAAGGATTTCCTTCAGCACGGTATCCCAACTTTTCATAGAACGGCCGGGCATGCCATTGGGCACTCAACACCAGACGTTTGGCTCCTTTCCGCTTCGCGTAGGATTCAACGGACTCCAGCATGGAACGGCCGATCCCGGTGCCGCGAAGTTCCGGAAGCACCGCCACACGTTCGATTTTAGCCGTTTTTGGATCCATCCAGCGAAGTCGCAAAGTGCCGACCGGCCGGTCCGCATCATAAGCCAATAGTTGCGTGGCGGACTCATCATGCCGATCCTTTTCCATGATGCGGGGCATCTGCTGTTCATCGACAAACACCTTGCGACGGATACGATGCACTTCTTCGAGTTCTTCGGGTGTTCGCGCTTCTCGAATGTCGGTTTCTGTCTGTTTCAAGTTGAAATACCTCCTTTTTGCTCGTTATTGGTATTCCCGATCTTTCACGGCATCCAACAGGAAAAATCAGATAAAGAAAGAAAAAACAGGGCATCCGCCCTGTCAGGTTGTTGACAAAAGTCCTCGGGATCCGATTTCCCGTCTCCGCTCCGCACTCGACGGGAAGTTCGGACCCGCTTCTCTCAAAAGGGTGGCGTTTTCCCACGAGCGACCTTTGCGCTTGCAAAACAGCAGCAAGAGGGAAAACGCTCTGAAATCGCAGGTTCGCTACCGTGGAAGGTGTCGCTTGCTCCTTCAAACAACTACCCTTTAAATAGAAAGCTTTGATAGACGCTCCAGGAACCGTTTTCAAGCTGATACAACAGGTGAAAACGGTCCACTTCCGTATGAAGATTCAATGAGCGCATCCGCAGACTTCCATAAACATCATGCAATTCGTCTGTGGACATATTTTGCCCGATGGTCAAATGAGGGGTGAACGGATAGCGATGGGGGTGATACAGTATACCGGAGTTGATTTTTTCATGCAGTGTGCGGAGCGGTTGATCATTCTTCACAGCTAAATAGATGACGTTGTTTGTCGGATGGAAGCAACTCACTTTATGAAAACAAATTTCGAAAGGCTGAGACTCTCTTGCCACCTTTTCCAGATGGTCGACCGCCTTATCCAGATTGGCCTCATCCATTTCAAACGCTTCTTTTAACGTGATGTGCGGTGGGATGAGTGTATAGTGCGGGTCATATCGCTTCCGGTAGGAGTTGGCAAAATCTTGGACGTGTTTTTGCGGGAATATTGCAATGCCGTATTTCATTCAAACTCCCTCCTTTTGACAAATTTGCAGGAGCTGTCTACCGTCTGCAGTAGATGAAGGCGAATTTCTTTCCGAAATTTCGCACGAATAAAGAGGCAAGTGAACATGCAACACGATGTATATCCATTATACCCCCTTTTCCTGCTGATAATAAAGGACGTGCGAAAGAAAGGTTTCGCGCGTACACGTTGATCACGGTGTGTGTTATCATGAACATAGGCTCCCGTGAGGGAGAAGGAGAGGAGGGAACCGGATCGTGAAGCGTGTTCACAGTCGTGAAGTGAAACAGGCAGTGATGGAACGGCTGCAGCAACGCGGCGTTACCATCGAAGGGATTGCCGAAATAGTATATCAGATGCAAGCTCCCTACAATGAAAACCTGACGATCGATCTGTGCGTGGAAAGCGTACAGGCCGTATTGGAAAAACGGGAGATCCAGCATGCCATTCTTGTTGGAACTGAATTAGATATTTTGGCGGAAAAGGGGATGTTGTCAGAACCCCTTCAAACCTTGGTGAGAACAGATGAGGGATTGTTTGGATGCGATGAAACACTGGCCCTTGGGTCGGTGTTGGGATATGGAAGTATCGCTGTCACCACTTTTGGCCATCTCGACAAACAAAAAATCGGATTGATCAAACAACTGGATACGAAAAAAGATGGATCTGGTCCTGTCCACACATTTATTGACGATTTGGTCGCCAGTGTGGCGGCCGCCGCATCCAGCCGCCTGGCGCACCGGCTGCGTGATGAAGAGGAAAAAGCGTTTGTGTCACCATCCAAGTAGATATCAGAGTCTTGCTCCGCGTGAAAAAGCGCGGGGCTTTTTTGTTCGGAATCAAAAAGACCCAAGCGCCGCCTGGCACCCGGGTTGATTAGAGGAGGGAACATCTGTCCAATGGCAGATCAGATGGCCTAAACAAACGGGGGAACCGTTTGTGCTATATCTTATGCGCCAAGACGAGTCTTCGTATCCTTCGCGGAAAAAATGTGCCTTAGCCCGCCTGGCATGAATGGAGCCTGGTTTAGGCACAATACCTGAAGAAACTCTTCCGCAGGAGGGAACACCGATGTCTTGCTGGATTTATTGGGCCAAATTGTATGATACGCGTTTTCAGGCACGCTGTTTGGCTGCCCGCATCCAGGAGGATTGGTGGGTCTACGGCTATGACAGCCCTGCCGAGGTTGAAGTGTTTCAATCGAGGCGCGGTCGTTACGGTGTACGTTACTTGTGGGACAGAACTGAGGTTCGGAAAAAAAAATAAAAAAACCTCTTGCATTCCTCTCGAACCTGTTGTATAGTTATAGTTGTCGTCAGCGAAAACGACATAAACGAAAAGATGACGCGGGGTGGAGCAGTTGGTAGCTCGTCGGGCTCATAACCCGAAGGTCGCAGGTTCAAGTCCTGCCCCCGCAACCAAGTATGGAGCTGTGGTGAAGTTGGAGTTCACGCCGGCCTGTCACGCCGGAGGTCGCGGGTTCGAGTCCCGTCAGCTCCGCCATCTTTCAATGGGCCTATAGCTCAGTTGGTAGAGCGGTCGGCTCATAACCGATTGGTCACAGGTTCGAGTCCTGTTGGGCCCACCAGTATGAATACTTTCACTTGGGCAGTTAGCTCAGAGGGAGAGCGCTTCCTTGACACGGAAGAGGTCGTAGGTTCGATTCCTATACTGCCCACCAAAAACACCTCGTATAGAGGTGTTTTTTCTATTATGTGAAAAAATTCCCCGTTCTTGATGGTAGGGGCGAGTCCTGTGATACAATGGGATTGTCCATGCAGGGGATCTTTTGAATACAGTAGAGGGAGACCGTCATGGGAAGACCAATCGTCCTCATCGCAGCCTCATTGTTGGCGGTGTTGTTGATCGTGTTCACACAGCAGGGGGACGAAGTTGGGTGGCGTTCATGGTTGCGGGAATGGCATCAACAGGCGGAAGAACATTCCTCGATATTTCGTTTACCCGCTTCCAAAGCCAACCGCTCCTCCTCCGAAGTCGCTCTGCCGTTCCGGTCAGTGAATGGAACGGTCTATTTTCGTTTGAACGACCTGAAACGGCTACATATTCAAGTCTCTTATCAAGCCAAGGAAGGCATCATCACCATCCGTGAAGGCAATACGGTTTTGGAGATGTTGCGATCAGCACCTGTGTTGAACCGCAACGGAATCTACCTGCCGATGACGGAGCGGCCCGAAGTGTGGGGAAATGAGGTGTGGATTCCCTCGTCCGCTCTGAAGGAGGGCTTGGGAAAAACCATCCGCTTCCAACGAACCGCTGCTTGGATCAGTGTAAGGGATGCGGTGCCGGTTCAATCGGCTCCGATGAAAGATCCGAGCGCATCGTTTTCGCCCGACCAAATGGTTCGATATTTGTCCTTCCTGCAAACACCCATCCGGGGAGCCAAAGTGAGTGAGCGCGAATCGCATTTGCCGGGGGCGCCGCGAGAGTATCGTCACGGCGTACACGAAGGGATCGACTGGTACGGTTATGCGTGCGGGGTGAAGATCGATTCCCGGACCCCTGTCTACGCAGTGGCGGACGGAATCGTGGTCAGGGCGGACAAGGATTATCGAGAAATGTCCGATACCGAGCGGGATCGATTGTTGCGGATCGGTGAGAAAAATAATGGGCAGACACCTCAGTACATTTTGGATAAAATGCGGGGCCGGACGGTTTGGATTCAGCATGACAAAGGTGTGATGTCCCGTTATGCGCATTTGAGCCGGATTGCGGATGGCCTCTACGTAGGACAACACGTGAAAAAAGGTCAACTGATCGGCTATGTCGGCAATTCGGGCACGTATTCGGGAGTGGAACACAACGGCAACGATCTTCACCTGCATCTGGATCTCTTGATTTACGGGGACTGGTTTTGGAAGTATTTCACGCCGGCTGAGCGCCGGTACATCTTGGAGCACGTGTTCAACCACTGAATCTAGGCTCCATAAAATGTTCACATGTTGTTCATCATTTCTTCATCTGTGTCGTTTAGGCTGAATAGGAAGACGCTTGACGGGGGTTGGGCGATAGATGCAACGTCTGGTCCATCGGATTCAGCGGATGGATGTTTGGTTGGTATGTTATGTCAACCGCCAGTGGAAGTCTCGGGTGATGGACTGGTTGATGTGCCGGTTGACCCATTTGGGCGGTGCATTTTGCACGATCACGTTTTTGGTTGTTTGGTGGTTGTTTACTTCCTCTCCGATAAAGCAATGGGCGGTAGAGGGGTTCGCTGCACTGGCGGGCAGTCATTTGGCCGTACGGGTCTGCAAACATTATCTTCCCCGCATCCGGCCTCATTTGCGATTGAGTGAGTTGTATGCGTTTCCTGATGCCTTGACGGACTATTCCTTTCCTTCCGGGCACACGACGGCCGCATTTTCCATCGCCACCGTGTTTGTGCTCCATGTGCCATGGTCGGCAGTGATTTGGTTGCCGTTGGCCTGTCTGATCGGTCTTTCCCGGATGTATCTTGCGCTCCATTACCCCACGGACGTGGTGATGGGAGCTGTGTTGGGTACGGGATTCGCATTGGGTGCCTATACGTTGCTGGGCGCGGGTTGAGGTATTCGGATGGAGTGAGTGAAGAACCGAAAAGTGAGATACGGCTAATCATAAGTCAATTTCGATCCTGAACTGCACCCGCAATGGAGAAGGGTGCGCTTTTTTTATTTGCGGTGGCCACCGATTTTGCCCGCGCGGTCGTAGAAAACACTGGCGGGCGTGAGTGAACGGGCGTACAAAATACTCGTCGTGCCGAACCGTTCCCGAATGTGGTCGATCGCATCGGCCAGCTGTTGGTCTTTGGCCGTACGCCCGAACAGGTCCAGCTGCAGGTTGCGCGCCGGTTCCAAGTTTCCCAAGCTGATCCCAACCAGCCGAATGGGAGTATGGTTCCAATGCCGGTGGAGCAGATGCAAGGCTCCTTCAAAAATCACCCGCCCGATATTGGTGGGTTCCGGCAGGGTATACGAGCGGTGAATGGAAGTGAAATCCATCCCCTTCAAGGTGAGTGACACCGTTCGTCCGGTGGCACCTGCCCGGCGCACCCGACTGGCAACTTCCTCCGCCAGCTCCCGCAAGACGACGCGAATATCCGACTCAGTTTCATAATCCCGGGGCAAGGTGAACTGATGTCCGATCGATTTATTTTCATCCAGTGAATGGGGATCGACAGGGCTGTGATCGATACCGTTGGCTGATTGGTGCAACACGCGTCCGATCACGCCGAAGCGGTGTTGCAGCAGTTCCGGATCGGCATGGGCCAAATCACCGATCGTCCGGATCCCCATTCGGTGAAAATGCCGCTCCATACGCGGTCCGACACCGAACAGCTCGATCACCGGCAAGGGCCAGATGCGACGGGGAAGATCCTCCATCGTCAGCACGGTTAATCCGTCCGGCTTTTCCAACCCTGCAGCCATCTTGGCCATCAGCTTGTTGGGACCGACCCCGATGGAGCAGCGGAGACCCGTTTCCCGAAAGATGCGTTCCTTGATCAGCCGGGCCGTCGTCTTTCCGTCACCGAAAAGGGCTTCGCATCCGGTGGTTTCCACAAATGCCTCATCTATCGAAAAAGGTTCGACCAGCGGTGAAAATTGTTTCAGAATTTCGACGATCCGTACCGAAACCTGCAAATACCGTTCCATGCGCGGTGGAACCAGACAGGCATGGGGACACAGCTCCTTGGCCTGATGGACAGCCATCCCGGTTTTCACACCGTATTTTTTTGCTTCGTACGAAGCGGCCAGCACAATGCCGCGCCGACGGGCAGGATCGCCACAGACAATGACAGGGCGTCCGCGAAGATGTGGGTTGCGCATCTGCTCCACGCTGGCGTAAAAGGCATTCATATCGGCCAACAATACGGTGCGTCGGGCAGTCATCCCGTTCCCTCCTCACGAACGTTTGTTCTTATTTTACCACGGAACAAACAAATGAGGAGAGGAAATTGATGGATTTCCATGCCTATTTTCTGGGATTGAAATACATGACCCGTCCGTTGAACAGGTGCAGTTCAGCTTTCAGGGAACGGGCGAGATATCGAGACAATTCATTGGCTTTGGCTTTGTCTCCATGAGTTGAATCTGCGGGGAGGATGATTTGGACCTGGTCCGGTTCTACCACTCCGATTACCAGGTATTTGTACAGGTTGGGATTGGTTCCCGTCAACACCAACCACGACCGTCCGTCTTTGGATTTTTCCTCGATCTGGTACGGAAACGCAGCAGCGGCGTAGTCCCAGTCCAACTGTTGACCGGTATAAGCGCTCATCTTCCGGTAACGTTCCAGATGTTCCATCACCTGATGCAAGTCGATTTCCGATTGGATTGAACCTTCTACCAGGCGGATCGTCGCCACTTGGTTCATATACGTCACCTCTGCTATATATGATCTTCTCCGGCTCTTGCAACATAATCATCTTAGCACGTTCCGGGATGTTTAAACAAACAAATCAGAATCGTGCCACTCCTATTCGTCTGGATTATTCAAAAAAAGACAAAACAAGATGTTGGTTTATTCGTAATAAAACTATAAAATATTGTGAAAATATGTTGTCTTGCTCACTCCCTTATGATACACTAATATCTAACTTTCAGTGTCCGATGGGGGATAGATGTGCATGCGAAAATCGGACCTGTTGGATGAACTCCGCTCAGAAATCGGTGTCATGTCGGACAAAATGGACGGAGGAATTGAAGAACTGTACCATTTTGTCATCGAATGTTTATATGAAAAAGTGGCGGCATATCAATTTGTCGGCATTTACCTCACCAAACCGTACATGTTTGAATGTCTGGGATATGCAGGAGCCAATCCGTATCCCTACCGGGTTCGTTTCGGCGAAGGGCTTCACAGCCTGGCAGCCGCCCGGGGCGGTGTCGTCCGGGAACAGAGAGGCAAGCGCACCGAAGTGTTCGTCCCGTTTTATCGTGGCCATCATTTGATTGGTGAGCTGGTGGTGATTGGTGAGCCGAGCGACCAGATCGATGAGGAGGATATCGCGTTTTTCTGTGAATTGGCTTCTTTGTTTGAGTCAAAGTCGGAAGAGTGCAATTCATGATCACGTCGTGAACGCAGGACAGGTTCTACGGCCTTGATCAAATCCCATCAGAAGTCCTCACGCCTATCATTTCAACCCTGTATCCGTCTCTATGAGAGAAGGCTGAGTAGGTTTGAAGATCACGAGAAACGGGTAATACACCCCTAACCCTGTCTTTTTGTCGATAAATACCGCTTTTTTTCTCAACAGCAGTATCAATATCGGTAGTGAGTCATATTATAAAGGATATGGCTTCCTTTTGTCGTGACAGACTTTTGCAAAGGAGGAGATCAGTATGAGTCTCTATGAACGGCTGTACGATGAAGCGGAACAAGTCAAGGTGCGTTTTGTCGGATTTGTTTCGGAACACGGTCGCTATGATTTCGGGATCGTGTATACCAACATGTTTTTCGGAAAGCCATTGGTCGTTTGTATGCAGACGGGACGCTCCTCTCTGTTGTCACAAGATGATGTGGAGAACCTGGAATATCTGCAGAAGGTGTACAATTTGAGGTCCAAGGAAGAAGCGGAGGAGTTGGCTGTCTTTTTCAGTAACAACCTTCCGGGACTGACCTTGGAAGCCGAGGCCGAGCATTAAACGGAGATGACCGACATGTCAGATTTGGTTGAACCACCACATAGCGCCGCTGATAACAGGAGTGAAACCGACCGCGAGGTATAACGGGAGAAAGTGTGGATCAATCCCGTGCCTCGCGGTTTCATTTTGGTGAAATAAGCCTAATCATTCAAGGTGCATTGACATAAATATGATATCACATTATACTAATAGTGACACATTAATTGAAGCGGTTACAATTCCGCGTGAGGGGGATTTCTCATGGAAGTGATTGTCTGCCAAACGTGCGACAAGATCATCGCCTTCACGGAAGCCGAGAAAACTGGTGTGTTGTACGGCAAATGTCCTGGATGCGGTGAGGAAAAGCAGCGCGGACAACGTAGGGCATCGCAAACCGCATGACTGAATATCTGAAACCGACAACACTTGTGATACACCACTCATCCATACAGCTAGTCCGATTTTTGTTGACATGTGAGCTTCAATCTAAAGCACGACACCCGACGAGAGATTCTGACCTTCTTTTGAAGAGCGTGACCGTTTTCCTCCCAACAACCTTTGCACTTGATGAAATAGATTCCAGTGAATGGCTCGATCACTTTGTCAACAGTCTCGCCGCCCGTCACGGGCGGTGTTTCTTTTTTTGTACGAAATAAAAACCCACCCGTTTATCATGGGTGGGTTTCAGCGGATCACACGCACCATTCGGATATCGGGATCTTCAGGCCCCTGTACGGGCAATCCCACTTCCAAATGTTCACGGATGTAGTCGATGTTTTGTTGCGTGATCCGTTCACCGGGCAACAACACCGGGATTCCCGGCGGATAAATCATGATAAATTCGGCAATGATGCGACCGACCGACTCCTCCAGCGGAACGGCAACCGTTTCCGCATAAAACGCGTCCCGCGGTGATACCGCCAATTCCGGGATATCCGGCAGGCGGATCGGACCGCCGTTTTTCCGGTCGGGCGAATAAAAATGCCGGGACAAATCCTGCAGACCCTCTACCAGCAAGCTGATCGTTTCTTCCGAGTCACCCGGGGTGATGAGGCACAGGATGTTGTACAAATCACTCAGTTCCACTTCGATATTCCAGTTCTCACGCAGCCATTTTTCCGCTTCATAACCGGTGATGCCCAAATGTTTGAGGTGGATGGTCAGCTTGGTCTCATCCATGTCGTATGTGGCGTCCGAACCGAGGATTTCCCGGCCGACACAGACGATGCCCGGGATTTCGTTGATTCGTTTACGCGCCTCATCGGCCAATCTCAATGCCCGTTCGAATTGAGCATGACCTTGCGTGGCCAAAAAACGCCGTCCCGTGTCAAGCGAAGCCAGGAGCAAATATGATGTCGATGTGGTCGTCAGCATGCTGATGATCGATTGCACCCGATTGGGATTGATCCGCTTGCCCTTGACGTTGAGGACTGAGCTTTGCGTCAGCGATCCTCCCAGTTTGTGCATGCTGGTGGCGGCCATGTCTGCCCCGGCCTGCATCGCGGACATGGGGAGCCGTTCGTGGAAATGCGTATGAATGCCGTGTGCTTCGTCCACCAGCACCGGAATGTCCCAACGGTGCACCAAATCGACGATTTCGGCCAAGTTGCCGGCAATACCATAATAGGTCGGGTTGATTAACAACACCGCTTTGGCATCCGGATGGGCGCGGAGGGCTTTTTCCACATCACGGGCGGTGACGCCGTGGGCGATGCCCAACTGATCGTCCATGGCCGGATGCACGAATACCGGGTGGCCGCCGGCGAGAATGATGGCGGACAACACGGATTTGTGAACGTTGCGCGGGACAATGATTTTGTCTCCCGGCGTGCAGACGGACATCACCATCGTCATGATGGCACCACTGGTTCCTTGAACGGAGAAAAAAGTGTAATCCGCCCCGAACGCTTCCGCCGCCAATTCCTGCGCTTCCTGGATCACGCCGTGCGGATGGTGCAGATCATCCAGGGGCGCGATGTTGATCAAATCGATGGAGAGCGCGTTGGGACCGATGAAATCGCGAAATTCGGGGTCCATGCCATGCCCTTTTTTGTGTCCGGGTATGTGAAATTGGATCGGATTTTTTGCCGCGTGTTCTTTCAGCTTGGTAAATAGCGGTGTTTGATACTGTCTGGGCATCATGGTTGCATGCCTCTCTTTACATAAAGATTCACTCGGCAAGTATAACAAAAACAGATCACAAACTGAAGAGAGAAAATGCAGGATGGGAGGAATTTTTTCGTTGGAATCGGAATCCCGTGGGTAAATAGGATGATCAGGACGAATCGTTGGCTCTCGGTGTTGATTGAATCGATGATGACTGAAGCGTACGGATGTGGAACGGTTGCGTTTGTTGAGATTTTTTGCCAAAATAGATGGAGGAAAATTACTTTTGCGATTCCTCTTGAAATTTCTGATTGTTTTAAGTAGCATCAGTAATAAAACCATGTGGAGGGGAGAGAGGACCAAGCGATGGGGGCGATTTATTGTGACCAAAATGAATAAACATGTAAAGGGGTGAATACGTTGGCGACATTGACATGGAAAGTGGGCGGCGCCCAGGGTGAAGGGATTGACAGCACCGGGGACATATTCGCCACCACACTCAACCGTTTGGGTTATTATCTGTTTACGTACCGCCATTTTATGTCGCTGATCAAAGGGGGCCACACCAACTACAAAGTGAGGGTGGCGGAAAGCCCCGTGAGATATCATGGCGACGATTTGGATATTTTGGTCGCATTCGATCAACGGACCATCGACGAAAACGCCCATGAACTTACAGAAGATAGCGTATTGATTTATGATTCCGGCAAGTTGAAATCCCTTGTCATCCCGGATGGAATTCAGGTAAAACTGTGCCCCGTTCCCGTGACGGACATGGCCAAAGAGCTGGGAAGCCCGATTATGAAAAACATGGTGGCCAGCGGGGTCTCTGCGGCGATCGTCGGGTTGTCGGCGGATGCATTTGACTCGCTGATCGAAGAGCGGTTCGGTAAAAAAGGGGACTCTGTGGTAGAGAGCAACAAGGCGGCTGTCCGAGCCGGATTTGAATTTACCATGGAACGGTACGGCGTGCTGAAGCAGTTGCCCAACCCGCAACCGGCTGATGACGGCGGCGGTCATTTGTTCATCTCCGGAAACGAAGCCGTGGGATTGGGTGCGCTGGCCGCGGGGTGCCGGTTTTTGGCGGCGTATCCCATCACACCCGCCACGGAGATCATGTACACCGCATTGGCTCATTTCCCCAGATACGGTGGAAAAGTATTGCAGGCCGAAGATGAAATCGCCGCCTGCATCATGGCGATCGGAGCCAACTATGCCGGTGTGCGTGCGATGACTTCCACCTCGGGTCCTGGAATTTCACTGATGCAGGAAGCAATCGGCCTGGCGGGGATCTCGGAGACGCCTTTGGTGATCGTCGATGTTATGCGGGGCGGTCCTGGAACCGGTTTGCCGACCAAAACGGAGCAGTCTGATCTGAATGAACTGGTCTACGGTTCGCATGGGGAAATTCCGCGCATTGTGTTGACGCCCTCGACGGTGGAGGAGTGTTTCTACTACACGGCTGAGGCCTTCAACCTGGCTGAAAAATACCAATGCCCGGTGATTGTGGCCACCGATTTGTATCTGGGAATGTCCAAACAATCGGTGCCGGTTGGCGCGATTGATTTCGAAAAAGTGACCATCGACCGGGGTGAATTGATTTCGGACGAAGAGTTGCTGGCCTTGGCGCCCGGCGAATACCGCCGTTACGCCGTCACCGAGTCGGGGATTTCCAAACGCTCGATTCCCGGTCAGAAAAACGGTCGGTTTGTGGCGATGAGCAATGAGCACGACGAGGGAGCCAATGAGGAGATCGAAGATCCGGAAACCCGCGTCCAACAAATGGCCAAACGGATGCGCAAACTGAATGCTTTCGACCCGTCCGTGTTGAGTGTGGAATACGACGGCCCGGAGACGACGAAGTGGACGCTGGTCGGTTTCGGCTCCACCCGTGCGCAGATCGGAGAAGCCGTCAAACACTTACAGGATAAAGGAGTAAAGGTGGGTCACCTGCAGATCAAGGTGGTCAAACCGTTCCCGGATGCGTTGGTTAAGCGGTATCTGTCCGGTGCAGAACGAATTCTCGTCGTGGAAAACAATGCCACAGGACAACTGGCGGAGCTGATCCGCGCACGCGTCGGGTTCCACGACAGAATTCAATCCTGCCTGAAATTCAGCGGAGACCCGTTTACGGTGGAGGAGATTTTGGCGCATTGCAAACTGGAGCAGGGGGTGGGGTTGTAAGATGGCGACCATGAAGGACTTCCGAACGAAAAACAAACCGACGTGGTGCCCGGGTTGCGGGGATTTCACGGTCTTGGCTGCCCTGCAGAAAGCCGTTGCCGAGTTGGGGTTGGAGCCGGAACAAGTAGCCTTGGTATCCGGAATCGGATGTTCAGGGAAAATATCCCAATATTTCAACAGCTACGGTTTTCACAGCCTGCACGGACGGTCTTTACCCACGGCTACCGGTTTGAAACTGGCCAACCAGGATCTGACGGTGATTGCCGCCGGGGGTGACGGGGATGGCTACGGCATCGGTATGGGGCATTTTGTCCACACGGTCCGTCGCAACATCGATATCACCTACATCGTGATGGATAATCATATTTATGGGTTGACCACCGGTCAAACTTCGCCGACCAGTGAGCGGGGCTTTCGTTCCAAAACCTCGCCGCAAGGTGCCGCTGAAGAGCCGGTCAAAGCGGTGGAAACAGCGATCGTGAACGGTGCCAGCTTCGTGGCCCAAGCGTTTTCCGGCGACGTGAAACAGATGACTCGGATTTTCAAAGAGGCGATCAGCCACAAAGGATTTGCGCTGGTCAACTGTTTCAGCCCTTGTGTCACCTTCAACAAAGTTAATACGTACGAATGGTTCAAAGAACAATTGGTCAATGTGGATGAGTTGGAGAATTACCAACCGGAAGACGCTGATTGCGCTCTTCGCGTGCTGGCTGAAGCGAATGGGACGGTGACAGGCATCTTGTACAAACAAAAGCGACCGGTATATCACGAAGTGATGTCAGGCGCCAGCGATGTCGCCGCCGCCAAGTTGGATTTGCGTTTGCCAAAAGAAGAACAACAGGCCCTGTTGCAGTCGTTTCGTTAAGATCCGGGGGGTAGCAATGGGATTTTCCGTTCCGTTCAACGGAGCGGTTTTTTATTTTTGAAAACAGGGCCTGTTATATAATTTTCAGATATATTATAGTACTGTTATAGTACAAAATCAACCGTCAGTGCAAAAAAATCGTTCATTTGTCGTGTATTTGCGATTTGCTTTGGTTCCGTTGGCCAATGCCAATGTTCCGTTAAACGTCCATCATCATAGACGTTAAACAGGATGGCCACTTGGAGAGTAAACATTCCTGCAGGAATCCCTGAATATGTACTATTCTGATAATTTGTTATATGATGTATTGAGAAGTGTCATACCTTTACTTCAAGGAGCGGAAACGACTTGAAAACACGATCCCTCGGTTTTGGATTTGTGTCTTTGTTTCTTTATCTTCTTTGCGTCAACACACTGACAGCTGCATTGATGTTTTATCGGACACCCGGTCCCATTGACAACGGTTATTTCTATTATTACCAATTTATTCATACCTCCACAACCAGTGTGTATTGGTTTGGGTTGATCCTTGCGAAGTGGTTGTGTTTGGTGGTGGGAACGGTTCTGATTATAATACGTTCCCGACCAGTGTCACGGCCTGTAATATTCAGCTTTTGGTCCCTTTCAAGCGCTGTTGTGCTCTATGGAATTTATTATTGGATACATGTTCTTCTCTATTTGAAAAATGTGACTTACCCTCAATTTTCTTATGATCGAATGATTCATGAACTGAAAGGTACAACACCTGCTTATGAATTGTTTGTGGTGGTCATGATCTGTTTGCTGGCGGTTGGTTTGGTTTCTTTATTGGTTGCATTGTTTCGGAAATGGTCGAAAAAGGAGTGAATGGTGAACCCAACACGGAGTGATCGCGTGTTTGAGCAAGATAAGCAACTGATTATCCACCGCTATCAGGTGGATGTTTTTTGTTTGTCCCATTCCATGGATCGAGGGATGTTGGGAATGAATGGGCACAAAAAAGGGTGAGCCTTTTCCCATTTGCTCCTGTCACGCAAAAGCGCAAGGGTCGCTCGCGGGATACAGGCCACCCTCTTTTTAAGGAGCGGACTTCAATTTTCCGTCGAGTTCCTCCACTCAGTGCCCGGCCGTTTCCGCCAAACGATACAACGGCATAAGCTGTTGAAATGTCCTTTGCACCGAACGGAGGAACGCCTGCCCGTCCTGAACAACCGGATCATGACGGTCCAACAGGACGCCGCACAGAAACTCCGCTTTTTTCACCTTTTCCAATCGCTCCAACACACGGCGTATTCCATCACGCCCCAATTCATATTTCGCTGTGGTTTCCGGTCGTGTATGATCTTCCGAAATGACGAACCCATCCGGTACAGTCGGCCACACCTCATCCAGTTGTTCCAGAAGGCTGCGCGCAAACGCGCTTTTGCTTTTGCATTCCTCGATCATGGCCAACATGATGAAGGCGTGCGCTTGCCTGAGACCGACTTGGAAGTGGGGATACGCCTTGTAACCGCGTTTGTTGGTTGACCAGGCCACCCATGTTTCATCCGGCGGGTTGACGGTACGACGTGCGTGTTTCGCTACATGTACGTAAAAAGGCTCGCCGATCGTTTGTTCCAACAGCGGGACCGTCGCTTCACCGATCGCCTCCAATTTAGGACGGATCCGCGCTCTCAGCGCCTCCATTCTCGGTTCCAGACCGGGTATGGCAAACACGTCAAAATCCTGATCAGTAAATCCGGGAAACATCAATGTTCATTCACCATCCGTGGATTCATTCATAGAAGTCAGGCTTATTCTTCATCATAGCACAATGATGATAGAATCACGAAATGGTCCATACCTGATTAGATAAAAAATTGCGAAAAATTAATCATATCAGCGAAGAACCGTGACCGAATTAGGAGAACCTGCGTACGTTATAGGTAACAAGTTCGATTGGTGGAATCGAAAACTGGATCGGAACGGACAGGTTTATTTCCTAGATTGGAAGGGCATCCTGTAGCCAGATTCCCTTCCGTCCCAAAATATGGAGCACCGATGGCGTTTCCTTCATCAAAAAACGGGGTGGGATCTCATGGGAAGATACAAGCGAGAGAAGGGGTGCAGCGTAACCGTGGAAGAAGTGATCCGTGCGTTCAAATGCCGGGAACCCGAGAAGCGCATACCGGTTCTGAGAATGGAGTTGGATTACGAACTGGCCCTGTTGCATGAGGCAATGGTTGAAAACGATCCCCACCGGATCGATCAATGCAAGGCGCGCTTGCGTGAACTTCGTCGTGAAATGATGATGTTGGAGGCATTGTGAAGGAACGTCAGCTGAAAAGGAACATTTCAGGCTTTTGTCGAAGAATATCGGTGTATCTCCTATGGGGATGCACTTTTTTCTATGTCCAAAAAGGGGGAAACGTCATGAAAATCGCTCGATACCTTTACCAAAAACAGATCCGGTATGGCATTGTCCGCGGGAATGTGATTCACCCGATTTCAGGCTCTTTGTATGAGACATGGGAAGAAGCGGGTGAGCCGGTAGTGGCGGGGGATGTCCAATTGTTAGCGCCGCTCATTCCCAACAAACTGATCGGCATCGGTCTCAACTATGCCGCACACGCGGAGGAGACCGGTAAGCCCATTCCGGACGAACCGATGATGTTCATGATCTCCCCCACCGCGGTGATCGGACCGGAGGCGTCGATTGTGTTGCCCAATGTGGATGACCGAATCGACCATGAGGCCGAGCTTGCCGTGGTGATCGGAAAAAGAGGCAAGAACATCCCTGCAGAACGTGCGGCGGATTATATATTGGGGTATACTTGTGCCAACGATGTTTCCAATCGGGTCCTGCAGAAGAAGGATGGTCAATTTACTCGCGCCAAGTCATTCGATTCATTCAAACCGCTCGGCCCGGTCATCGAGACAGAACTGGATCCGTCCGATCTGGAAGTCGTCTGCCGTGTCAACGGCGATGTCCGGCAGAAGGGGAGAACGTCCGACTTGATCCATTCCGTTCCGGAGTTAATCGCACATATTTCATCGGTTTTTCCGCTGGAACCCGGTGACGTGATCCTGACCGGCACGCCGAGCGGTGTCGGGCCGCTTTCACCGGGAGATCAAGTAGAGGTGGAAGTGGAGGGAATTGGTGTGCTCACCAATCGTGTATTGGGACCGTTGGATGACATGGCGCTGTGACAAAGGGGGGGAGAAAAGCTGAAGCGGAACTGGGTCATGCTTTATGAGGCATTGCGCGAGTGGGAGCCGGATCTGACCGTGGATGGATGGTGGGGAGTGACGGATCCGTTTTTCAAAAGTGCCGGGTGCGTGTTGGTGCAAAACACCTCGTGGCACAATGCGCGTCTTGCCATTGATGGGCTGTGTGCACGGGGCATGACCACACCTTCGGCTTTGCTCCAGGCATCCGACGACACATTGTGGAAGGCGATTCGCCCGGCAGGATTTTATCGTGCCAAATCGGCCGCGTTGCGAGGGTTGTACACGTGGCTGAACACCGCTGGAGGATGGGAGAAGGCCAAGAAACAATCCGCTTCCACTCTACGGGTGCAGTTGCTGGCGATTCGGGGAATCGGACCGGAGACGGCGGATATGTTGCTGCTGTACATGTTGGAGAAAAAGACATTCATCGGTGACGCCTACACCCGACGCATCGCCGCTCGCTGGTTTGGCTGTCCACCGCCCACTTACGAATCGGTTCGGGCGGAGGTCCTGGAGGCACTCCCCGATTTGCCGGCATTGCAGTTGTTCCATGCCTTGTTGGTGGAATTGGGCAAGAAACACTGCAAAAAGAACGTCCCCGGTTGCACCACCTGTCCCGTTCGCGGAAATTGTGCACAACATCAATCCCGCAGTGCGTAATACACCTCATGAGCGATTATGGAGTAGGGAGTGGGAGAACCAGCATGCAGGTATTGATCAGCAAAGAAGCGGAACAGGCGATCCAAAGAAAAATACCGCAAGAGTCGCCCGCCGTGTTGCGGCTGTCGGCGACGGACGATGGTTGCGGTTGCGGAGCGACCGTATTGTATGAGTTCAATTGGGACTATCCCCGGCCGGAGGATGTGCAAATTCCTTTTTACGGGTTCACATTGGTGTATGACCCGGACAGCGAAGTTTATTTTGATCCGCGGGTGAAGATCGACTACGATCCTTCCCGGGATTCGTTTACAGTGCATAGCGATGGACAGATCTATCTGATGAACATTCGCTTATAGGACGTGTGGGTCACCCGAGTCAAAGGAGGAATCGCATATCGAACCCCTCGTGTTTGCCCATCGCGGAAGCTCTGCGGCGGCGCCGGAGAATACAATGGCCGCGTTTGAACTGGCGGTCAAAGCTGGTGCGAGCGGGGTGGAGCTGGACGTACAACTCACCCGGGACGGCCGGGTCGTGGTGATCCATGACGAGACGTTGGATCGTACCACGAACGGCTCCGGCTGGGTGAAAGACCATGAATGGGAAACATTGCGACGATTGGATGCGGGATCGTGGTGGAACCCCCGTTTCTCATCGGAACGAATCCCGCTGTTGGAAGACGTGCTGGACTTGTTATCCAACACAGATATGATCATCAACATCGAGTTAAAAAACGGTTGGGTCCGGTATCCGGGGTTGGAAGCCGCGGTGTTGGCGTGTATTGATCGGTTCCGTATGGCCGATCGCGTCATTCTGTCGTCGTTCAATCATTACAGTTTGCGCATGTTGCACGGGATGAGACCGGATCTTTCATTGGCGGCATTATATGAATCGGGCTTGTTCGAACCGTGGGTCTATGCCCGTTATCTGGGAGTACATGCGATCCATCCAGATTGGCGTGCGATCGACAAAAATGTGATAAAAGGGTGCCAATCGGTGGGAATCGCCGTACGGCCATATACGGTGGATGATCCCGAAGTGATGCAACAACTCATAAAATGGGGTGTGGACGGCATCATCACCAATTACCCCGAACGATGCCGCCAAGTATTAGATGGCCAGCTCAAGAAAAGTTGAAGCTCGATTTGCAAAAATGGTATGATGAAAGAGGTTCATGGCGCCCGCAATTGGAAGCAGGCGCTTTTTTGGTTTCGGGAGGCGAAAAACATGAAAATCGGTTGTCACATCAGTGTGGCCAAAGGATTTTTGAAAGCGTCGCAACGGGCGAAAGAGCTGGGCGCGACTGCATTTCAGGTGTTTACGAAAAATCCGCGCGGACTTCGTCCCAAAAAGGTGGACGTCAAAGATGCGGAAGCGGGTGTCCGATTTTGCCGTGAAGCCGATATCACATTGGTGGCGCACACACCGTACATCACCAATTTGTCCACACCCAAAGCGGATCTGCACGAGGTGACGATCCGCTCTATCCGCGAGGATTTGCGGATTGCCGAAGCATACGGGGCCATCGGGGCGGTCGTCCACTGCGGGAAGCATGTGGGTAAAGGCGTGGAATATGGCACGCAGCGAATGATCGAGACACTGAACCTCATTTTGTCGGAGTATGACGGACCGGTAAAACTGTTGTTGGAAAACACCGCCGGTCAGGGATCGGAATTGGGTCTTACCATCGAGGATTTGGTGGCCATTCGAGAAGCGACCGACCATCCGGAGAAAATCGGCTTTTGCTTCGACACGTGCCATGCGTTTGCAGCAGGTGTCTGGTCGGAAGAGACGTTTGACCAGTTGGTGGAGACGATGGAACGAACCGGCTATCTGGATCATCTGATCGCCATTCATTTCAATGACAGCAAAGCACCGTTCAACAGTCGGAAGGATCGGCACGAAAAAATCGGAAAGGGTGAAATCGGTTCCGCCGCTTTGGCCCTGTTTCTTCATTGCGACCGGTTTGAGGGGTTGCCGATCATCTTGGAAACGCCGGTGGAAGACGAAGCGGAATATGCGGATGAAATCCGTTACCTGCACGAGCTGAAGGCACAGGCCATCGGGACATGAGAAGGGGGAACCAAACATGGCGGCGATCAACGCGTGGCTGCATCAATCGTTTTGGGGCGCGTACGGAGTGATTCTCATTTTGACGGCGATCGTGTACAAAGTCGTATTCGCCAGACCCCTCCCACTGCTGAAACAGTTGGTCGTCTATCTGGCACTGGTGGCGGGATGTTTCCTGTTATTGGTGTTTCATCTCCTCGGGTTTCCGATCATCCCCATCCTGATCGGCACGGTCATCCTGATGATCGTGGCACGGATCCGCATGGCGATGACGGCCAAACAAAATGCCGAGCAGCACAACCGGGAGAGTTCCTGATGACTGCGCGCTACTGGCTGGTGCCAGTGACACGCCTCACACCGTTGACATTGGGAGAAGAACGCATCCGATTGGATCAAACGGCGGCGGAGCGATTGATATGGATCGCCCGCAGAGCGCACCCACGCCTGATTTTGCCAATGAAAATCACCCGCATGATTCAACAGGAACAAGATACGTGCGGGATGTTTCGACAACGGCTGGAAGTGGACGGTCCCATCGTGCTGAACGGAAAACCTTGGTCCCTGTCCGGTTGTGCATGCCGATGGGCTGAATCGCTGTTGGGAGGTGAGGATGCGCTGGCACTGGCCCGTCATTTTGACGGACATGCTCTGGGGACAACATTGGTTCGTTGGTGGAGTCAGGGTTTTCGAACGGGATTGTTGGTGGAACCGGAAGGAAAGAGGGTGTCGGAGAACAGATGCAGTTGATGGATACCTTGTTCAATTGGTTGCAGATCAAGGTGGTGTGGGATGCTCGTCCGGCGGATCGTTCTGCCAAGGACACGGTGGAGTTTTTTGCACAGATGTTGCGGGAAGACCATGGTGTGGAAGTGACGGGTGTCACTCTGGAAGGGGATCATTATCTTGTCCAATTTGAAAAGGACGGGCAGACGAGCGAACAGCGATTCGAACGGGAAGCGGTGGAGCAATTGCTGTCGTTCATCGAGTCAGAGCCCAAGTTCAATCAGTAGTAGGCGAAGCTCCTGATTTTGCCCGGCGTTCAAGAGCTTTTTTTCCCACCCGTTCGTAGCAGTCCGAACAAATGATGATTTTATGCGGGTGTTTGCGGAGTTTTTTCACTTGCAGCTTGGTTGGTATAAACGGCTGTTCACATAAAATACAAATCACTTTCATGATTCTTATCTCCTTTGCCTTTCCTCTCCCGTCAACGGGTGTGAGGGGAAGAATGGTCCACGATCTTCTTCAATTGCTGGATAGTGTCGCTGATATAGGGGATATGAGAGAGTTCAGACAGCAAAATGCTGAGCAGACTGATCACAATCGCTGTCCCCAGTGTCAGACCGAGTCCCCTGCTCAATCCGGCGAGCAGGTTGAGCCAAAACACACGTCGCGGTTGGGTGTAGTTCATCAGCAGATCTTGCAGGCGAGATTGTTCCATCCACAAGGTGATCCGGTCCAGCCGGGCGTTAAGGTGCTCCGTGTGGTTGGCCAGTTTCTCCACCCGTTCGATTAAGTTGGGATGGTAAGTGACGGTTTTCTGCCGCTTCATGGTTCGATCTTCCCCTTCCTTCCACACTAGTATACTACGAAAAGGGGAACATTTTTAGAATCCACGTAACAGGTCCGTTTGCAAACATTTTGCAAACAACGGGCCGATTTTTGTTTTCATGGACAGTGTATCACATTTTCAGTGGTTCAACCCAAAGAAATGTTGGGCCACGGTGATGACGGGATCGAAGTCCAATGGGATGATTGATTGGAAAGATATTGATTCGATGATGACCAAACCAGCTGCTCAACGGCAGCTGGTTTTATATGTCGAGAAAAGGAAGAATAGGGTTGTGACCAGCTTTTTTCTTGTGTATGCTGATGTCGTCCAATATCGTATACGATTCCGAACGAGCAGTATGTTAAAGTGGGGAATATTAGAAGTCAGATGGCTGGCTTCGAACATTTTTCCGCCGGTCTGATCGGATGTAGTAAATCAGGAATCAACAGGAGGAGATGCAGATGTCGGATCTGGTGGCGAATGAACTGCCTGAAACGCTGCTGGCCAAATTGCAGAAGGAACATTACGTGTTGTTGGCCACTGTGGATGTGGAAACTAAAGCGCCCAGTGTCCACACCGTATCCTGGGTATTTGCGCCTAATCCGAACCAAATCCGGTTTGCGGTGGGGCAGCGTTCCCGCATCGTGGAAAACATCGAGGCGAACCCGGATGTGAGCATCACGCTGATCGGAGCTGGTTCCACTTATGCGATCGAGGGAAAAGCGCGTGTGGTGGAGAAGCCGATGGCCAATGTTCAGATCAAACTGGCCAAAGTGGAAGTGGATGTGACGGCAGTGCGTGACGTAATGTTCTACGGAGCCAAAATCGATCAAGAGCCCACCTATGTAAAAACCTATGACGAAGACGCTGCAGCCAAATTGGACAACCAAGTGATGAGCGCGTTGAAAAAAGACGGAACGGCTTGATAGAGGAGGAGACGAGGTTGGCACGCCGATGGGGAAACATCGCGTTTTGGTTAGTGAACGTGGTGGCGTTTCTCGCCATAGGTCCGGTGGTGAACATGTGGGCCTTTTTCCAAGAGGTGCACGCATTCATGGCCCAAGCATCCAAACCGTCGGGATGGATGGTGACAGGCTTGTTGGCTGTGGCGGTGGTGATTTTACTGATGGTTCATGCTGTGATCAATGCAGTGATGCAGGTAAAGCGCCCGCCGCGGACATTGATCCTGACCAGTGTGATCATCCCCGTCCTGTCTTACGTGGTGTTTGATTACCTGATATTCCGTTTGTGAGAGAGGAAAGGACCGTGTCCGTTTTTTCGGGCTGCTCGACGGATACCGGTCCTTTTTATAGAATGGATGAAGTTCCCTCATTGACGTGGTGAGGGGGCGGACGGAGATTGATCGATTTTTTCCTGATTGAGTTTGGTGTTCTGCTGTTCCCGTTTGGGAACGGTTTTGGACGGTTGCGGCATCAAACGGTTGACGATTTCGGCCAACTCCTGCGCCACACCGACAGCCGGTCGTCCTTGGCGAACGTCTTCGCTCAATTCGCGCAATCGTTGCACCAGATCCACATCGGCAGTAACCAGCGCATGCGCACCATAGGGGTCTTTACGCAGGGCCTGGGCGACAGAGTACTTGATGGTGCCAACGCGCCCGCGATCCAAGGCGGGGTCGATATCAATGCCAACAACTGTATACCGCCCTGCAACGACGGCCGTAGCTCCACGTACCTGGGGCTGGCTGATGGCGATTTGTGTCAATCTGCGGGCGATCGCTTGCGGATTGGCGGGTCGGCCGGCTTCCGGCGCCGTTTGTTTGACATGGATGGTTTCGGGAATGTTGGGCGGCGGTGCCGCTTGGTTGGCCGGCGGCTTATTGGCCGGTTGACACCCGAAGGTTAAAAGGCCGATCGTACAAACAATGAACAACAGACGGATCAATGGCGTTCCTTCCTTTCCGTGAACGTGATCAGTTGCTGTTAGTGTATCCGCAGACATATGATCCGATGTATGCAACAATGTATCTGTCAATTGCCCCGTTTTCTCTCCGTGTCATCGTATGAAGCAAACATTTCGGTGTAGAATGAAAAGTATCCCATCTATTCATAGGGGAAGGTGAAAAATCATGAACGTGCGTTCCTTTACGCTTGGCCCCGTGGCAACCAATTGTTATGTGTTGTATGAAGGACGGGAAGCAGTGGTGATTGATCCGGGGATGGGCCCTGATCCGGTGCTGGAATGGGTGCAGGCGGAACAATTGAACGTGCAGGCCATATTGCTGACCCATGCGCATTTTGACCATATCGGTGGGGTGGAAGACGTACGGGCAGCGACCGGGGCACCGGTTTATGTGCACCGTGCGGAAGCGGAATGGCTTGCCGATCCGCAAAAAAACGGATCCAGCCTGTTTCCGGGGTTGGAGCTGATTCGCTGTAACCCGGCGGATCACTTGTTGGACGGTGGGGAAACATTGAAATGGATCGGCAGGGAATTCCGCGTCTACCATACACCGGGCCATTCGCCGGGCAGTGTGACGTTCCATCTGGATGATCAGGTGTTCAGCGGTGACGTCTTGTTTGCCGGGTCGATCGGCCGAACCGATCTACCTGGGGGCGATTACGAAACATTGATGCGTTCCATCCATGACGTATTGATGGAAATGCCGGAAGAGACGCGGGTATATCCCGGACATGGCCCGACGACCACGATCGGCCGTGAGCAGGCGTCCAATCCGTTTGTGACGGGGATGATGGGCTGAACAAGCAAACGTTGGAGTAGAGAGACGTATCATCTCATCTGATTGATACAGACTAGTTATTTAATAAACCCGAAACACACAGGATTGAGGAGGCCTGTTTCCCGCGCGTGACCATTGATCTGAAGGGAAACAGGAGCGAAAGGGAAACAGGCTCGCCCTCTAAACGAAGGATACAGAAGAAACATTGATTGCGGAAATCTGTCGGCAGTCTGTACATGTTGATCATTTGGTTTCGTACGGTGGCACCAGCCACCGTCCCCGTTTCCAAATGAAGAATCCCAGTGCCAATATGATCAATGTAATGCCCAATCGGATATAGTTGGATTCTACGTGGGTCAGGTTATAACTGATCAGCACCTCAAGTGAGATGGATGGGATTTTTCCAACGGCAGTCGCTGCCAAAAAAATCCACGCGGGAATGGTAGTCAGGGCAGCTGCCATGTTGACCAATCCGGATGGGACGAACGGGGTGATCCGGATCAGGATCAGGGAAAGCAGTTTCTGTTGTCGGGTCATCCGGTTGAGAGAACGAACCCATTTCCAATCCAGGTGCCGGGTGAGGCCCGCTTTTTTTACCCCTAAGCGATACAGAAAAAAAGCAGCAGCTGAACCCAGCATTTCCCCCAACCATGAAACGATTCCCCCCAGCCAGGGACCCCAGACGAGTGTATTGGCCGCAGTAATCGCGACGGAAGGCAGAAACCCGATCAAATTGATACCGCCGTTGACCACGATACTGACCAGAACAGCCCACCATCCCCAGTCGGTAAATCGATCCACCCAGTATGAAACCATCATATCTCCCTTTCTCCACCCATTTACATACATCTGTACCGATAGGGTTTGATATCCCGGTTCCATTGTAACGGAATTGTGAAGGAGAACGAATGGGTATCCATGTCATCTCATTTTCCGCTTTACATACTATAGGGGGGTATAGTATAATGCAACTGAGATCGAACATGTGGGTGTAGAAACAAGACCATCAGGGGAATAGTACCGAACAAGGATACGGATGCCCAGTATCCTATCGAGGTGATAAACGTGAAAAAGCAAGTCGTGGTCCGAATCACAGGGATGACATGCGCCGCATGCGCCAATCGGATTGAAAAAGGATTGAAACACTTGGAAGGGGTACAGGATGCCAACGTCAATCTTGCGACAGAACAAGCCACAATCCATTATGATCCGGAACGGCTGGATGTGAAGAAAATAGGGGAAAAAATCGAAGCGTTGGGATATGGGACGGTGAAGGAGACCGTCGATCTGGCTATCACGGGGATGACATGCGCTGCGTGTGCTACCCGCATTGAAAAAGGGTTGTCCCGTTTACCGGGTGTGTGGGAAGCCCATGTCAACCTGGCGACGGAGACTGCGCGGGTGACGTACTCCCCTGCATCGGTGAACGCGGACGATATGATGCGGAAGGTGGAACAGCTGGGTTATCGGGCAAAACTCCGTTCGGCACAACCGGAAGATCATGACCATCGGCAGTTGGACATCGCCAGGCGCAAACGCCAATTCGTCTGGTCTGCTCTGTTGTCGCTACCGTTGTTGTGGGCGATGGCAGGACATTTTGCGTTTCTCTCTTTTCTGTGGGTGCCGGAGCCGTTGATGAATCCGTGGGTTCAGCTGGTTCTGACCACACCGATTCAGCTGGGGATCGGATGGCAATTTTATAAAGGGGCATTCAAAGCATTACGCAACCGCAGCGCCAACATGGATGTGTTGGTCGCTCTCGGTACGTCGGCCGCCTATTTTTACAGTCTGTTTCAGACACTTCGCACCATGGGAGGCGGTCATGCGGAGCTGTATTATGAAACCAGTGCCGTGTTGATCACCTTGATACTCCTTGGCAAATGGTTGGAAGCCCGGGCCAAGGGGCATACGTCGGAAGCGATCCGTAAATTGATGAACCTGCAGCCGAAGATGGCAACGGTCATCCGGGATGGGAAAGAACTGCGCATTCCGGCAGCTGAATTGGAGGTTGGCGATCAAGTGCTTGTCAAACCGGGTGAGAAGGTTCCGGTAGACGGCGAAGTGATGGAAGGCAGCTCTTCCGTGGATGAGTCGATGTTGACGGGAGAAAGTATTCCCGTTGAGAAAACGATCGGGGATAAGGTGATCGGCGGTACAGTGAACGGCAATGGGTCATTGACTTTGCGGGCCAACCGAGTCGGAAAAGACACGGTGCTGGCGCAGATCATCCGGGTGGTGGAAGAAGCTCAGGCGGCCAAGGCGCCCATTCAACGCATCGCCGACGCTGTCTCGGGCGTGTTCGTACCGATTGTCGTCGGAATTGCGTTGGTCACGTTTGGGTTGTGGTATGTATTGTTGGAACCCGGTCAATTCGCCTCCGCTCTGGAAAAAGCGATCGCCGTACTGGTTATCGCTTGTCCCTGCGCATTGGGCTTAGCCACCCCCACCTCGATCATGGCGGGATCGGGACGTGCCGCAGAATGGGGGGTTTTGTTCAAAAGCGGCGAGCATCTGGAAACGGCCCACCGAGTCCAAACGGTGGTGTTGGACAAAACGGGTACGATCACGGAAGGAAAACCGGTATTGACGGATGCGATTGCAGAGGTGCTGTGGGACAAACAAGAATGGTTGCGTCTGGTGGCTGCGGCGGAAAAGAAGTCGGAACACCCTCTGGCCCGAGCGGTGGTAGCCAGTGTTGATGAAAACGGAGAGGGGCTTCCGGATGTGGAATCCTTTGAAGCGGCTCCTGGTCACGGTATTCGTGCCCAAGTGGAAGGGCGCGATGTTTGGATCGGTAATCGTAAATGGATGGAACAGCACGATGTGGATTTTTCCACGGCGGAAACCGTGTTGCAAAAATGGGAGGAAGAAGGGAAAACGGCCATACTGACGGCGATTGACGGCAAATATGCGGGGGCGCTCGCAGTGGCTGATCCGGTGAAACCCACTTCCCGGCAAGCGATTGAACGCCTGAAGGCGATGGGACTGGAAGTGATCCTGCTCACGGGAGACAATACACGTACCGCTCAGTCCATTGCCCGCGAAGTGGGGATCAAGCGAGTCATCGCGGAAGTATTGCCCGAAGAAAAAGCGGAAACGATCAAACAGTTGCAGGCGGAAGGGAAAATAGTGGCCATGGTGGGCGACGGCATCAACGACGCTCCCGCTTTGGCGGCAGCGGACGTAGGCATGGCGATTGGTACGGGGACCGACGTGGCCATGGAAGCAGCGGATATCACGTTGATGCGCGGTGACCTGAATGGCATCGTCGATGCGCTCGTCATCAGCCGTTTGACGGTGAGGAACATCCGGCAAAACTTGTTCTGGGCTTTGGTCTACAATGCCGTCGGTATTCCGGTGGCTGCTGCCGGATGGTTGGCACCTTGGCTGGCGGGGGCGGCGATGGCCTTCAGCTCGGTGTCCGTCGTTCTGAACGCGCTTCGTCTGCAACGGGTCAAACGCCCTTCCCATCACGGAGACTCTTCTTTCCAAGGGGGGAGGGGGTATAGTATAGTGAAATTGGCGAAAGGAGATCGATGAGATGGACAGGACGGATGCAAGCCGGGAATCCCCCGTGTCGAAGTCGCCAAGGAACAGTCATCATACGGAAACATTCAAAAACAATCTCATCACCCGTCTGAACCGCATTGAGGGGCAGGTACGGGGAGTACGCCGTATGATCGAGAATGATACCTATTGTGATGATGTGCTGAATCAAATTGCGGCGATCCAATCCGCTTTGAACGGCGTGAGCAAGCTGTTGTTGGAAGGACATATGAAAAGCTGTGTGGTCGAGCGGATTCAGGAAGGCGATCTGGCGGTGATCGAAGAGCTGTTGACCACTGTTCACAAACTGATGAAAAAGTGAGGAGGATCTGACGATGCAAACGATCACGCTCCGAGTGGAAGGTATGTCGTGCAATCATTGCAAGCAGGCGGTCGAAGGCGCACTCAAAAAATTGACGGGTGTAGAGCGGGCGGAAGTCAACCTCGCCGAGAAAAAGGTCACCGTTTGGTATGATGAAACCGGGGCGACGGTGGAGCAAATGAAAGAGGCGATTGAAGACCAGGGCTATGATGTTGTGGACGGATGAGGTTGTCTCGCCGGTCTCTGTAGGTAAGGCTCGGGGGGATGCCCCCCTTTTTTTCTGTTATCCCCTTTTCGGGCAAATTTTCGTAGATTGCTGAGATATACTGGTTACAGGGGATGTCCCCTGAGCTAAAGACACGCCCTAGTGAGATAAGGAGGCGAAGCCATTGGCAGGGCAACCTAAAGCTTGGCGAAACGGGCTGATCGGGCTGTTGATCGTCGCAGCGTTGATCGGTGCCGTTTGGTACGGCGGAAAACAGGATTCCGCTCAGACGACACACCCATCGTCAACGTCACTCAAGCAGCAGGTCGAAAAAAAATCAACGCCCCCTCAAAAGAATACGGGATTGAAAAATGGGGACGTCGCACCCGTTTTTGCCTTGCAGACATTGGACGGGCAGACGATGGACTTGGCCAAACGGAACGGCAAGCCGGCCTTGATCAACTTTTGGGCGACATGGTGCCCGCCGTGCCGTGAGGAAATGCCGATTTTGCAGTCGATGTACAATCGGTACGGGAAACGTGTGGACTTTTTCATGGTGAATCTCACCACAGAGGAAACAAATGTGGAAGGCGTCGGCCAATTTCTCCAACAACATAAGCTGACCTTCCCCGTGTTGAAGGATGAAACGGGAGAAGTGGCGGAAGCCTATTCGATCTTGGGCATTCCGACCACCTATATCGTGGATGCCAACGGGGTCATCGTGTGGAGTAAAACAGGCGCGGTTACCGAGAAAGAAGTGACGGACGTGCTGGATTCGCTGATCAAACCGGAGGGATGAGCATGTCGGATTTGTCATGGTGGCTGGCATTCGGAGCGGGTGTGCTTTCGTTCATCTCCCCCTGTTGTCTTCCGCTGTATCCGTCGTACCTGTCCTACATCACGGGGATCTCGGTCAGTGAACTGAGGGAGAAACAAACGGTGGATGTTCGTAGGGCGGTCGTGTCGCACACCTTGTTTTTCATCTTGGGCTTTTCCATCATTTTTTACGTGCTCGGTTTTTCGGCGACGTGGCTGGGGCAGTTGTTCGAGTCGTACAAAGAGACGATCCGTATGCTGGGCGGCGTGCTGATCGCCGTGATGGGCCTCTTTTTGATGGGGGTCTTTCAACCCGCTTTTCTTATGCGCGAAAAGCGACTGGATATTTCGGGACGAAAAATGGGCTATCTCGGCTCGACTTTGATCGGGATCGGCTTTGCAGCAGGATGGACACCGTGTGTTGGACCCATTTTGGCTTCGGTATTGACATTATCCGCTTCCAACCCCAGTGCGGGGATTGGATATATCACCGCCTATACACTCGGGTTCGCCATCCCGTTTTTTGTCATGGCGTTTTTCCTGGGCCGAACGAGGTGGATACTGCGCCACTCCGCACGTATCATGAAAGTGGGCGGGGGCGTGATGGTGGTTTTGGGAGTGTTGTTGTATTTTAACCAAATGTCCAAGATTACGGTTTGGCTGATCCAGCTGTTCGGCGGTTTTGTCGGGGTATGAAGCGCGGGATTTTCCCGCTTTTTTTATGCTCCGACGACGAGACATGCTTGATTATCCATGGACGATGGGTGAATATTCGGGCAATATATACCTATAGTGGTATATGTGTATCCGATGGGATCCTTGAACACGAAAACGGCCATCATTCTGGTGTCATTCACTTCATAGGGGAGGGCATGATATTGGGCGGATTGGTGTGGATACTGGTTATCGGTTTGGTGGGTTGGATCGGGATGCGATGGATCCAGTCCCACGGAGTGAAAGCCCTCTCTCCGAATGCTTTTTATCAATTGATGCAGCAGACGGACAGTCAACTGATCGATGTCCGGGAGTCGGAGGAGTATCGGGACGGGCATATTCCGAGGGCGATCAATGTGCCCATCGGTCGTCTGCCACATCATCTCCCGCTGTTGTCCAAGGAGAAACCCGTGCTTCTCTACTGCCAGAGCGGCAATCGCAGTGGGATCGCAGCGCGGATGTTAAAAAAACAAGGGTTCAAGGAAGTGTATCATTTGCGGGGAGGTCTCTTCGGATGGCCGTACCAAACGACGCGCGAATCATAAGCGAAGGTTACAAGTGAAGGAGGGATCAGCCCATGGAGTACACGACGGAGATGCGAAACCGTTTGAAACGGATCGAGGGGCAGGTGCGCGGCGTACTGCGCATGATGGAACAGGAAGCGCATTGCAAAGACGTGGTCGCCCAGTTGTCGGCTGTGCGCTCCGCCGTCGACCGTGCCATCGCGGTCATCGTCAGTTCCAACATGGAACGGTGCATCCGGGAAGAGTTGCAAAAAGGCGATGAAGAAGGAACGAAAAAAGTAGTGAAAGAAGCGATTCAACTGTTGGTGAAAAGCCGCTAGGATGGTTCTATCCGAATAATTGCCTGGAGGATGTGTCGCCGAAGAACCCCCCACGGGTCCGTATGTGGAAACCGCCTCGCAAGAGCGAAGGAGAAAAGTCGATATGGGCTTCACGAAACAACAGCCGATCGGTTTCACCCACTAAAAAACGCAAGCCCTCTCGTTCGATCACTTGATCCTTTTTCTGTGGGGAGGTTTCTACTTGAAATCCGAACCTCCCGCCGCAAGCAACCCCGGAGTGCGTAAAACGAAGGTAAACTTCTTGAGGATTCAAGCCCTGCTCTTGAAGCAATGCATGGAGTTGGCATGCGGCGGATCGAGTCAGTTCCAGCATAAACGGGTCTCCTTTCTTTGTCTGGGACGTGTTGGGTCATTCCCATCAGGCGGCAACGGATCTTGTGGTCCTTCCAAGAGGTATTATAGACGGGGACTGTCCGTTTCAACAATACATTGAACAAAAGATGTTTGTATCGAAAAGACAAGTCGAGCGGGTGTCGGGTTATTCCTTGTAGGGAAGCGGTAAATTCGATACAATCGGGTTGCTTGCGGTATCCTCGCAAGATGTTGCCAACGAGTGGGTGATTGGATTGAACAATCAGGCCAGATACTGGACCCGTCGCATCCTGTTTTTGATCATGGCAGTGATGATCGGATTTGCCGTCTATCAGACAGTGAATCAGAAAGACGATGATGCGCCGGAAGTCGGTGATCCTGCACCGGACTTTCAGCTGACTTCTTTGGACGGAAAGCCTGTCAAGCTGAGCGATTATCGCGGCCGGTACGTTCTGCTCAATTTTTGGGCCACGTGGTGTCCACCCTGTCGGGAGGAAATGCCCGCATTGGAGGAGACGTACCGTGCATATCGCGATCGGGGTTGGGTCGTCCTGGGGGTCAACATTGCCGAAACGAAGGTGACGGTAGGCGGGTTTGTCCGCCAGCAAGGGGTCACGTTTCCGATCGTCCTCGACTCTGATCGGAGTGTGACGGAACGCTATCATGTGGAACCGATTCCTACTTCTTATCTCATCGGACCGGATGGTCGAATTCGGAAAAAAGTGGTCCGACCGATGGATACGGGCTATGCCCGGTTAATGGTTCAGCAAATGATGTCTCAAGACAAATGAGCTTTTTGGTAAAGGAGGAGCACCATGAGCGAAAAAGTGTATCAGGATATTGCGGCCGAAGAGTTGAGCCAAACCTTTGCGCGTGAGAAAGAACGATTTGTGGTCGTTGACGTCCGAACAGACGAGGAGTTTCAATCCGGCCACATTCCTGGGGCAATTCACATCCCCCACGATGAAATGGAAGAGCGGGCACACGAGCTGGAATCGGTCAAAGACCGGGATATTTTGTTGGTCTGCAGAAGCGGACGCCGTAGCGTCATCGCTGCGCACGTTTTGGCAGACAAAGGATTTCGCCGACTGTTCAACTTGGAGGGAGGCATGTTGGAATGGACCGGACCGGTGACAACGGAGTAAAGATGGGGATGAAGGGGCCGTTTTCCCGGGCTGTGGACAATATTACCGATCTGATCGGGAAGACGCCGTTGGTCCGGCTCAATCGGCTCCCCTCGCCCGGTGACGCCGAAGTTTATGTAAAGCTGGAGAAATTCAACCCCGGCGGCAGTGTGAAAGACCGCACCGCATACAGCATGATCCGGGCTGCCGAAGAGGCAGGGAAACTGAAACCGGGTGCCACCATCGTTGAACCCACCAGCGGCAACACCGGCATCGGGTTGGCACTGGTAGGAGCGGCGCGCGGGTATCGGACCATCTTGGTGATGCCGGATACGATGAGCCAGGAACGGATCAACATTTTGAAGGCGTACGGGGCGGAGGTGGTCCTCTCTCCCGGTCATGAACGGATGCCAGGTGCGATCCGTGTCGCCAAAGAAATTTTGGAGAAAACGCCCGGTGCATTCATGCCGTTGCAGTTTGAAAATGAAGCCAATCCCGAAGTCCATCGGCGGACAACCGCTCGGGAAATTATCGAGCAGATGGGGGATCGTCTGGATGCGTTCGTGGCGACGGCGGGAACCGGGGGGACAATTACCGGTACGGGTGAAGTGTTAAAACAGCACTATCCCAATCTGTATATCGCCGTGGTCGAACCGAAGGGATCGCCCGTGTTGGCTGGCGGACAACCCGGGCCGCACAAAATTCCGGGAACGAGCCCCGGTTTCATCCCGCCGATTTTGAACCAGGACATTTATGACGAGATTTTCCACGTGACGGACGAGGATGCGGCAGAAACAGCCCGGAAACTGGCCCGACTGGAAGGCATCCTGGTAGGCCCCTCCTCTGGCGCATCGGTATGGACTGCATTGCAAGTGGCCAGACGGTTGGGCAAAGGCAAGCGGGTCGTTTGCATCGCTCCGGATACTGGTGAACGGTATTTGAGCACCGACCTGTTCTCCTCGGAATGAGGGATTGTGGATGATGCGACCTCTGGAGAAGGTATTGGTGGAGGAAATCAGCCATGCGCCCGGCGGTTCGATCCCGTTTATCCGGTTTATGGAGCTGGCGTTGTACCATCCGCTTTGGGGTTATTATCAACAGGAGCGGCCGAAATGGGGAAAACACGGAGATTATTACACCAGTCCGATGGTGGGGGATGTGTTCGGTAGTGTCATGAGCGGTGTTCTTGAAACGATGCACCGCTCTTTTTGCGGAAAAGGATCTTGGGCGATTGTCGAATTTGGCGGAGGGGACGGCCGCTGGGCGGAACAGTTGCTGGAAGGACTAAGAGAAACGGCGGTATTTTCTTCTCTCACCTATGTCATGGTGGAGAGAAGTGCGGATCATCGACGCAGGCAACGGGAGCGGCTGGCACGCTTCGGTTCAAAGATTATGTGGACACAGCGACCGGAACCTGTGTTGAACTCCGTACCTTGTGTCGTGCTCAGTAACGAGCTGATCGATGCATTTCCGGTGCATCGGTTGCGCAAAGAAAACGGACATTGGTGTGAGATTCACGTCTCCTGGGATGAGCGGCGCCGCCTGCATGAAGTCACGCGTCCGATCACCGATCCCGCATTGTTTTGGTACGTTGAAAAATGGCGGGAATCGTGGCCGGACGGAACGGAAACTGAGGTCAACACCCGGGCACGGGAGTGGCTCAATCAAGTGGCTGTCAGCTTGCGGGAAGGGTTTGTCGTCACCTTCGATTATGGCGGTCGGGAAGAAGAAGTGCGCGGACCCCATCGACCGGAAGGAACGATTCGTTGTTATTCCCGGCATCATGCGCATCGACGCTTGTATGATGCTCCCGGCGAATCGGACATCACCGCCGACGTCAACTTTGACGATTTGATGCGGTGGGGAAAGAAAGCAGGGCTGGAGACGGTCTGGTACGGTCCACAATCGCGTTTTCTTGTCGCCGCCGGCATTTTACGTTTACTGACCGAACACCATGACCCGGATCCGTTCAGTGCATCCGCCCGTCGGAACCGGGCCATCCGTCATCTCGTCCTATCCGAGGGGATGGGGGAACGGTTCCGCGTGCTGATTCAGGCAAAAGGGGTCCAGTTCGATGAGCTAGCAGAAGTCCTGCATGCCGGAGAATGAAAAAAGCCCCCGGTTCGGGAGCAGGTTTGGTGTGCAGATGCGTCAACCTTGCGGCATGAAAAAGAATGAATAGGTGACCATGCCGATAAATGCGACGACCATATAACCACAGAACAGGTACATGTACGTCCGTTCGGTGAAACCCATGAAGCCCAGCACGACGAACAGGACGGTTTGGGCGAAAAAGAGCAACGCCAACGAGTACATGCCGCCGGCCAAGAACATGATGCCCATGGCCAAGCACCAGAACCCGAGTACCCGGAACATCCGATCCATTTTTCCCACTCCTTCCGCGATTCAGTACGTTCTGGACGCGTGCCCGTCAAGCCTGCGATCGAACACTTTACGGCACGGTGTCACTGTTCGGAACTATCATACCACAGAGGTTATTATATACGAAGTAAACGTTTTTTAAAAGCGGATACATCCTGTGATGATGAGCATATGGGAAAAAAGACAGGGGATGAGAACATGCAGACATTGATCACCGAACAAAAAAATGGCGTCGGTTGGATTCGGTTTCATCGTCCTGATGTGCGCAATGCGGTCAACCTGCAAATGATGCAGGAGTTGGAAGAGGTGTTGGCAAAGTGGAAATCGGATTCCGATGTGAAAGTGTTGGTGTTTACGGGGGATGAACGAGCATTTGTTTCAGGCGGCGATTTGACAGAGTTTCACAGGCTGAAGACAGCGGATGCGATTTATCCGGTGCATGCGCGGATGGGACGGCTGTTGGATGTTTTGGAGCGATTGGGAAAACCGACGATCGCTGCCGTCGGGGGAGCGGCGGTGGGAGGCGGATGTGAAATTGCAGTCAGCTGTGATTTCCGGTTTGCGTCAGATACTGCAAAGTTCGGATTTATTCAAGCTGGTTTGGGGATTACGACTGGATGGGGAGGCGGTTCACGCCTGATCCGCCTGGTGGGGCGTAGTCGCGCATTGGCATTGCTTTTAACCGGGGAGCGAATCGACAGCACCCAGGCGTTTCAATACGGGTTAGTCGATCGGGTGGTACCGTCGGAACAGCTGGAAGAAGAAGTCCAACGGTTCGCAGAAACCATTGCCCGTACACCGTTGCCGGTTATTGAGGCGTATATGGAATTGGCCAACCGGGTACGCGACGGCGCTGATCCGCAGGAATTGACGGAGTGGGAGAGCCGGACCTGTTCCCGGCTGTGGGAGTCGGATGTACACCATCGGGCTGTTGAAATTTTTTTGCGTCGGACCGGCCGATTGTAGTCATCCATCTTAGGAGACGGAACTCTCAGAAAAACCGCCCATCATGGGCGGTTTTTCTCATGTCTGGGGACGGCATGTATACCAAATGGACAATTCGGTTATAAAATTTACTAGTTACATATACTACGTTTTATACCAAATGCATACAAATAGAACAAATTGAGTTGTGGGAAGCTTGATCAGGGAGGGTTATCATGGTGGTGAAAAGACAAGACGCATGGACGCCGGACGACGATCTTGTCCTTGCAGAGGTGACATTGCGTCATATTCGTGAGGGTAGTACACAGTTGGCCGCTTTTGAAGAAGTGGCTGAGAAGCTGGGACGGACGCCGGCGGCATGCGGATTTCGCTGGAACAGCTTTGTGAGGAAAAAGTATGAGGCAGCCATTCAAATTGCCAAATCGCAGCGGCAAAAAAGGAACAAAGAAAAAGGCCGCATCTCACGTGTACGTGTGTTGAGCGAGCAATTGGATCATGGGGAAGATCATCTGTTGTCCCTGGATTCCATCATTCGGTTTCTGCGCACACATAAAAACGAAGTGGCTGAGTTAAAGCGTCAACACAAGCTATTGGAGCAAGAAATCAAGGAGCGGGAAGAACAGATTCGGCAATTGTCGAAAGAAAACGAAGAGATGAAGAGCCAACTCAACAACGTGCAGACCGACTACCAAGTCGTCAATGACGATTACAAAGCCCTGATTCAAATCATGGACAGGGCGAGGAAATTGGCGCTGTTGGAAGAAGAGGACGACGAAAAGCTGAAAACCAAGTTTAAAATGGACGAAAACGGGAATTTGGAACGAATTGACAAATGAGCGGGTTGTATACCTGCGATGAGCGAAAGCCTTCTTCCATCCGACCGATTCCAACGTAAGGATACGGAACGGAGGCGGGAGACGGCTTTTCGTGGACGTTGGCAGCAGTTTTAATGAGGGACCGTTTAAATGAAAACGGTCCCGTATTTGTTTTGCCTGGAAGCGATGGTCGGATTCTCCAGATACCGGTGCTCACGATCAGGAATCATGTGACCTTTGCCCGGTTATTCCTTGAGACTGACACCAGGTGGTGTCCAGACATAAGGGTTCTCTCCCCGATCTCGTACGGGATCGTATTTGACTGGTATGAAACCCATCTTTTTCCAAAATTCATCAGATCGACAGCGGGCGTTGGTCTTAATCGGCAAACCCAGGCTTTTGGCGTGTTCCACCAGTGCTGTGCCGCATCCTCGATGTCGATACTGGGGGAGCACTTCCAACTTCCACAACTCATAGTAATCTTGCGGTGGATCGAAATAACGGTCGTATTTGGCATCGATGCGGTACAAGCTGGCGCGGGCGATCAAGTTCCCGTCCAAGTAAATGCCGTAAAACGGGGAGTTGCTGTCGTTCTCGATGATGTTGGCTTGCAAATCTTCCAACATGGATAACTCCTGTAGTCCGTACTCACGAAACTTTTGGAATTCTTCCAGTGTTTTGTAATTGATCTTGAGCCGTTCCACTTTGTAATGGCTCATCGTGGCAGACGCCTCCTTTCCCCTCCTCAAATTCGGTCCGGCTTCCCTTTTCATTATACACGATTTCAAAAGGATTTGACGAAACGGGTATCCCCCAATTGCAATCCGATGTTGAGGAAGAGATGCACTTTTCGGTATAGTGATAATGGAGAGAAAATTACATCCCCATCTCCCTTAGAAATGAAAGCACATACAACAACATGAGAGGTGGATTATGGGTATCAAAACCATCCTCATCGCTAATCGTGGAGAGATAGCCAGACGAATTGCCCGAACATGCCGTACGCGCGGTTTACGCGTCGTTGCGGTGTATTCTGAGGCGGATAAGGACATGCCCTTTGTTCGGGAGGCCGATGTAGCGGTTTCCATCGGTCCCCCTCCGGTGGCGCAAAGTTATCTGAACATGGACGCCATCATCCAAACGGCAAAGCAAACGGGAGCAGATGCGATCCATCCGGGTTATGGTTTGCTTTCCGAAAATGCAACCTTCGCGCGAAAAGTAGAGGAGGCAGGCCTGGTTTTTATCGGTCCGCGGCCGGCTGTGATCGAACGAATGGGCGATAAAGTGACGGCACGTCGCACGATGGCTGAGGCCGGCGTCCCCGTGGTCCCCGGAACGGAGAGGGGCATCAGCGGGGAGGAGGAAGCGCTGGCCGAAGCAGAGCGCATCGGGTATCCCGTGATGATCAAGGCGAGCGCAGGTGGTGGCGGAATCGGTATGCAAGTGTGCCGAACGCCGGATGAACTGAAGAAAGCGCTCCCCAGCGTACAGGCTAAAGCAAAAGCGTATTTCGGCGATTCCGCCGTGTTTTTGGAGCGGTTAATCGAACGGCCGCGTCATGTGGAAGTGCAGGTGGCCGCCGATTCGCAAGGGCATACGGTTCATCTGTTTGAGCGGGAGTGTTCCGTCCAGCGACGCAATCAAAAAGTGGTGGAAGAGTGTCTCTCCCCGTCCGTCCGTCCCGAAACGCGGGAACGGCTTTACGATGCGGCGGTACGGGCCGCAGAGGCAGTGGGATATACCGGAGTTGGTACGGTGGAGTTTCTGGTTGATGAACAGGAACGCATTTATTTTCTCGAGATGAACACGCGTCTTCAGGTGGAACATCCGGTGACCGAGATGGTGACGGGTCAGGATCTGGTGGATTGGCAACTGGATATTGCGGAAGGAAAACCCCTCCCGTTGAGGCAACACGAGATCAAGGCTCGGGGGCATGCAGTGGAATATCGGATTTATGCCGAGGACCCAACGACCTTCCTGCCGTCGCCAGGAAAGATCCGTTCGATGACGGTTCCGGAGGGGGAGGGCATCCGCGTGGATGCAGGTGTGGAAGCCGGCAATGAGGTTACCCCGTTTTATGATCCGATGATCGCCAAATTGATCGTTAGTGGACCAACGCGAGAAATGGTGTTGGAAAAAAGCCGCGCGGTGTTGGAAGAGTTTCGAGTGGAAGGCATTCGTACCAATTTGCCCTTGTTGCGTGCGTTGCTGGATCATCCTGATTTTGCCGACGGTCGGTACGATACACAATTACTGCAATATTTTCGAGTGGATGGAGGAGTCAGACGATGAAAACGATTCAGGCGAACATGGCTGGGACCGTATTGCAGGTGTTGGTGAAACCAGGTGACGAAGTGAAATCGGGTCAGGACGTCATGATTCTGGAATCGATGAAGATGGAGATCCCGATCGCTGCCGAAGCCGACGGTACAGTGAAATCCGTTCCCGTGGAGATCGGATCCTTTGTTGGCGAAGGAGACGTGTTGGTAGAGCTGGAGTGACCGGGGATGGTAGGGCAACCATCGAGAGTGTCAGGTTGTTGGTGGTAAAGAGAGAAAGACGTCTCCCAGCCACGCGACTCCTCGGGTCTGTCTGATGGGACAGCAACATTCTTTCTAGTGCTGATGAAAAAGGGCTCAAAAATTTGCGGGCAATTTTCTCTAAGCGAAGCGCACTTTTTCTGAGTCCTGAGCTTGAAGGTATGGAGTGGAGGCGGGAGACGATTGTTCTCTGGGTTTGTCAAAAGCTTTGGTGAATGAGAGGTGACGACGTGACTCGAGTAACCATCGTGGAAGTGGGGCTGCGGGACGGATTGCAAAATGAATCGGTCATCCTGCCCGTCGAGGTGAAGCGGCGCATCGCCGAGGGATTGATTCGGGCGGGGGTCAAGGAAATTGAAGCCACTTCATTCGTTCACCCTCGCTGGGTTCCCCAATTGGCCGATGCTGCAGAGTTGGCCGCCCAATTGCCGAGAGAACAAGGCGTTCGTTACCGCGCACTGGTTCCCAATGCCAAAGGGTTGGAACGGGCTTTGTCCACCCCGATCGACGAATATGCCGTTTTTCTTTCCGCCAGTGAAACCCATAACCGGAAAAACATCAACAAATCAATTGACGAAACCTACCCGGTGCTGGCGGAAGTGGTGGAACGGGCCCAAGCGGCGGGTAAACGGGTGCGGGGATATGTGTCGACGGTGTTCGGGTGTCCTTACGAGGGGGACGTCCCGGTTTCGCAGGTAGTGCGAATGTGTGAACGCCTGATCGAAATGGGCGTCTACGAAATCTCCCTCGGGGATACGATCGGAGTGGCCACACCCAAAAAGGTGAAAGAAACGCTGGAAGTGCTGCTCCGTCACATTCCGGCGGAACGCTTGGCGGGTCATTTTCACGATACGAGAGGAACGGCACTGGTCAATGCGTACGTGTCGCTCGAAATGGGGATCCGCACCTTAGACGGTGCGTTCGGCGGTCTGGGCGGCTGCCCGTATGCACCGGGTGCGTCGGGCAATGTGGCGACTGAAGATTTGGTTTATTTTTTGGAACAAGAAGGGATTGAGACGGGCATCGACCTGGAAACACTCTGCCGGGTCAGCGTGGAAGTTCAAAAGGAAATTGGTCGACCGTTGTCTTCCAAGGTGCTGCAAAGCGTGATCGCAACGTGGTCGTCGGTAGGGAAGGGGGAATCGTGATGGGTCTGGTTGAATGGGAACGAAGAGAAGGCATCTCCGTATTGACGCTGAATCGACCCGAAGTGTACAACGCGCTGAACTATCCGACTTTGCAGGAGCTGAACCGTATTCTCCAGGAGTTGCATCATTCCAAAGCCACCAGAGTGGTGGTGATTACCGGAGCGGGTGAGAAGGCCTTCTGTTCCGGAGCGGATCTGAAGGAACGGCGCACGATGTCGGAAGATCAAGTTCGGCGTTACATCCATCTGATTCGTGAGACATTTACGATGGTGGAACGGCTGCCCAAGCCGGTGATCGCTGCAGTGAACGGAGTGGCGCTGGGCGGTGGAATGGAGTTGGCATTGGCGTGCGACCTGCGTGTGGCCGACGAGAGGGCTGTATTCGGCTTGACGGAGACCTCTCTCGGTATCATCCCGGGCGCTGGGGGCACACAGCGTCTTCCACGCATCGTGGGCAAGGCCAAAGCCAAGGAGTTAATCTTTACGGCCAACCGGATCTCGGCCGAGGAAGCCGATGCGATCGGACTCGTCAATCGTGTGGTTGAAAAAGGGAAAGTGTTGTCGGCAGCCTTGGAGATAGCCGAGAAAATCAACCAACAAGCGCCGCTGGCCTTGGCACAGGCGAAAATGGCGATTGATTACGGTTGCGAGATGGATTTAGCGTCCGGATTGGCCTTCGAAACCAAAGCGTACGAAGTGCTGATTCCAACCAAAGACCGGTTGGAGGGGTTACAGGCTTTCAAAGAAAAGAGAACACCCATCTATTTGGGAGAGTAATCTTTCACCATTGGGAGGAGGAACCATACGATGCAAACAACTAGAGTGGAAACACTGGCACAGCGTGCGGAGAAGATCAAACAGGGGGGCGCCCCCAAATATCACGAACGACTGGCTCAGCAAAACAAACTGTTTGTCCGCAAACGGCTGGAATTGCTGTTTGACGACGATTTTCAACTGGAAGACGGCTTGTTTGCCAATTGCCTGGACGAATCGCTTCCTGCCGACGGCGTGGTGACGGTCATCGGCAAGGTGAACGGTCAAAGGGTTTGCGTGATGGCCAATGATGCTACGGTGAAGGCGGGGTCATGGGGTGCCCGTACGGTGGAAAAAATCATCCGCATCCAGGAAACTGCCGAACGATTGCGCATCCCGATGATTTATCTGGTCGATTCCGCCGGCGCCCGGATCACCGATCAGATCGAGATGTTTCCGGGCAGAAGGGGAGCGGGTCGGATCTTTTACAACCAGGTGAAACTGTCAGGCAAGATTCCACAAGTCTGCGTTCTGTTTGGTCCATCTGCCGCAGGGGGAGCGTACATCCCGGCATTTTGCGACGTGGTGATCATGGTCGATCAAAATGCCAGCATGTATCTGGGCTCGCCACGGATGGCCGAAATGGTGATCGGAGAGAAAGTGACGCTGGAAGAAATGGGTGGGGCCCGTATGCACTGTACCGTCAGTGGTTGTGGAGATGTTTTGGCTGTTAACGAAGTGGAAGCCATCGCGGCGGCGCGTCGTTACCTGAGCTATTTTCCGGCCAATTATACGCAAAAGCCACCGACGGCCAATCCAAAAGCCCCTTCCGTAAAAGCACGGCCGGTTTCCGAGATCGTACCGGAAAACCAAAACACGCCGTTTGACATGATGGAGCTGATAGAAGCCATCGTGGACGAGAATTCGTTTTTCGAGATGAAAAAACTGTTCGCTCGGGAGTTGATCACCGGATTTGCCCGTATCAATGGCCGTGTCGTGGGCATCATCGCCAACCAATCAAAGGTCAAAGGCGGTGTGTTGTTCGTTGATTCGGCCGACAAAGCGGCGCGGTTCATTACATTGTGCGACGCATTTCACATCCCGCTCATCTTTTTGGCTGATGTCCCCGGTTTCATGATCGGTACACAGGTGGAACGTGCCGGTATCATCCGTCATGGAGCGAAAATGATCGCAGCGATGTCGGAAGCAACTGTGCCCAAAATTTCGATCATCGTGCGCAAAGCCTACGGTGCCGGTTTGTACGCGATGGCAGGTCCCGCTTTTGAGCCGGATTGCTGTCTGGCCCTTCCCACTGCACAGATCGCGGTGATGGGTCCGGAAGCTGCGGTCAATGCGGTGTACAGCAACAAGATCGCCGAATTGGAGGAGCCGGAGCGAACCCAATTCATCATGCAGAAACGGGAAGAGTACAAAAAAGACATTGATATCTACCGCTTGGCTTCCGAATTGATTGTCGACGGAATCATCGAACCTGACCGGTTGCGCGAGGAGCTGATTGACCGTTTGGAAGCTTACGCGGATAAAGTGATGACATTCAGCGACCGAAAGCACCCGGTTTATCCGGTATAATCCAGCCCTGCAAAGAAGCAAATCATGGCCACAGTCGCTCACTGGAAAACATGGCCCCTTAACGATGACACCAGACACACCCTGGAAGAGCGGGTCCGAATTTCCCGTCGAGTGCGAAGCGGGGGCGGGAAATCGGAGCCCGCGGATTTCGTTACATCGCCCGCAGTTCGGGCTATTTTTTTGTTGTCTCCATTACGACTGGAGAAATTAGACATTGAGTCGGATGGTCAAGCATGTTCGCTGATAGTAAAATGAAAAAATAATAATGGACGAGGATGCGGGGAAAAGGGAGAGACGGTTGTTGTTCCGTCTGATTGAAAGGAGGGGATCGCATGCGGATTGGCGTGTGGGGTGGCGGGTCGTTGGGACTTTTGTGGGCGGCGCGTTTGGCTGCGTTGTATCCGGAGACGGTGTTGGTGACGCGAACGCGGGAACAGGCCGATGCCGTCCGAAATAAAGGAATCCGCGTCATCGGACTGGACGGAAAAGTGGAGCGAATTCCGGTACAGGCGGTGGAATCGGACCAAGCGACCGCCTCGTTTGATGTCATCATGTTGATGGTGAAACAACGCGATTTCACCTCAGCATTTCATCAGGCGATATCCGCCTGCACGCCGGATGGGGTAATCGTCTGCTGGCAGAATGGAGTGGGACATGACGCCGTTGTAAAGGAAACCAATCATACTCAAGCAGTATATGGAGCGGTCACCACCGAAGGGGCTTGGCGAGAGAGTATGACAGCCGTCCGTCATACCGGCGCCGGGAAGACGTGGATGGGCCCGCTTCTTGAAAAGAGAGAGGATCATCCGTCTTCGTTGCAATCGCTCATTGTACAGGTGGATCGGCAGTGGTGTCCGGTTGCGTTAGTGGATGATATCCAACCTCGGATATGGAAGAAAGTGATCATCAACAGTGTGATCAATCCCTTGACAGCTTTGTTGGAAGTAAAAAACGGCGAACTGCTTCGTCTGAAGGGCACCGGAGCGTTGATCCGGTCAGCGCTGGAGGAGGGAGTCGCGGTTGTGCGGGCGAAAGGGTTTCGGTGGGAGGTTGACGATATTTTCCATGAAGTGGAAGAGGTTTGTGGAAAGACGGCCTCCAACCGGTCCTCGATGTATCAGGATGTGATGCGAGGGCATGTGACGGAGATAGACTGGATCAACGGAGGAATCGTCAAGGAAGGATGCGCCCACGGGATCCCCACACCTATACATGAAACCCTGATGCGATTGATCCATGCCAAAGAAGAAAGAAACCGTCGTTAGGGGCATTTGATATCATTTTTTTCATTTCCATTCACCGTATGATATCATAAGAAATGGATAATGCAGTCAAAATACCTCTATTCACCAAGATTGCGGAGCCGGGTGCAGTAGCAACGATCCCATAAGACTGGACAACAAATCTGGTATAATCAAGTCAGCAAATGAGAGCTAATCATCGTTTCAATATGGAAGTCAAGGATCGGCAGGGGCAACACAGGGGGCGATCTTCACCATGCCGACAGCGAAAACGCGCATCGTGGATACATATGTGATCGCGATCTTTCTCAGTACCCTTGATATTGAGATTGTGACGCCTGTACTTTCGACCATCGCGGCCGACTTTGATCTGACACCTCGGTGGGCCGTATGGATGGTCGCTGTATATTTGGCGGTGTTTTCCATTGCTTTGCCGGTGATGGAACTGTGGCCTGTTCGTCAAACGCGGCAGCGTCTGTGGCTGTTGGCTTTGTTTTTGTACGCAGTCGGTTCGTTCGTGGTGAGCATAAGTTCTTCTTGGTCCTTGCTCTTGATAGGACGTATGCTGCAAGCACTGGGTTCTGGTGGAATGGTCCCTCTGTTTGCCGTTGCGATTCGTCGGTGGATACAAACAAGTCGTCCGTATATCCGCATCGGACTCACTTTGTTGTTGGCGGGTGTGCTGGTTGTCCTGCCCCTGCTCTCCGGGTGGACGGCCAGCATTTTTCACTGGCGGTGGCTGTTTATTCTGCCCATTCCGTTGGTGATCACATTGTTTTGGGTGGCTCCGCGAGCAACAACAGGATACGGTCGACGTTCGCAACCGTTGGATATCATAGGTGTCAGCTTTTTCGGATTGATGCTGTTTTTTGCGATGGCAGCCATGGCGATGATGAACCCCGATGATGGATGGCGAGCGGTCATCGCACCTCAAGTGTTGCCACTGTGGATCATGGCATTGGGGATGGTGGTCCCGCTGTTTATGGTGGAGAAACAGGCAGGGGCACCGTTTTTTACACCCATGATCTGGCAGGATCGCCGATTGCTGCTGTTTCATGTGTTCGTCTTTCTCACGGGCTTCAGTTGGTCATCCGTTGTGCTGATTCCGGGATGGACAGGTTTTTTGTTGCCGGAAATCGGGAATGCAGAAGGGTGGAGCTTAGCACTGATCGCAGCCTCCGCCAGCGCATCCGTGCCGTTGTCACGCAGGTTGGCCTCCCGTAAAGGGTGCTATGTCAATTTTACGTTGGGATTTGTGCTCTTGTATATCGCTGATTGGTTACTGGCTCGAATCCTGGTGCCCTGGACGGTATGGGTCGCGCTGGTATTGTGGGGGGTGGGTTTGGGGTTCACTCTAAGTGCGCCGCTTCACCTGTTGTTGTTGCAATGGCTTCCCTCGCGGCAGGTCCGGGTTGGATTGGTCGCCGCCGGCATGTCGCGCGCGGCGGGTGGGGCACTGGGATTGATTGCGCTGGCCTATGTGTTGGGACCAGTGGATCCGGACATCTGGTACCGTCATATCGGATCGTTGTATCCGCACTATCCGCGTGCAATGGAGTTGGCGGCAGGCGTTTCGGCGATCGGTTTTTTGTCCACCTTTCTTTTGCCCCGAAAGTCGGAAGAGCGTAATTGACCGGTTGACTACGAATGGTTGTTCCCGGCAGCAGTATTCGTGTTATACTTGGAAGCAGTCAGAGGAGAGAAAAGGGGTATCGAATGAGAACGCAAGGCATCCAGTTCAAGCCGGCCCACCCAATGGTGGCAGATTATATGAAATGTTCTCCTTCCGTTCGCCCTTTCTATGGATATGATCCGTACAAGGAATCATCATTTCGCGTGCGGGCAGAACGGATATTGAGCCGTTCGCGGTCAGTTTCACGGCAAGCGTTGGTCGATGTCCTGCGGGCGTATCATCGGGATGAGGAGACCCACCCGGCTGTGGAACGAAACTGGAAGCGGTTGACCGATCCTGACAGCCTGGTGGTGATCGGTGGCCAGCAGGCCGGCCTGTTGACAGGACCGTTATATACGATTTACAAGGCGGTCACGTTGATTCAACTGGCCCGACGGGAGGAAGCACGTCTGGGACGACCCGTGATTCCTGTTTTTTGGATAGCCGGAGAAGATCACGACCTGAATGAAGTGGATCACATTACCCTCCCTTCGGGGGATCAGCACCATCCTATCCACAGACATCGGTTGCACGTCTCTGTCGAAGGGCGGCCGTCCGTCGGACGGATCGAAATCGAGGGCACCATACTGCAGGAATGGTTGGACCAACTGTCCCGCATGCTTCCCGATACCGAGCACAAACGGGAGGTGTTGTCCCGTTTGCGTCAGCTGGGCGGTAACCGGGTCAACTGGAGCCGGTATTTTGCCCGGTTGATGCATGAACTGTTCGGGCGGTGGGGATTGTTGCTCGTCGATTCAGCCGACCCCGGGCTCCGGCGATTGGAAGTGCCACTTTTTGAAGAGTTGATTCGGGACCGGGAGGGATTGGCAGTCACTGCTTGGCGGCAAAGGGAGGCCGTTGAAGCAGCCGGTTATCCGTCGCAAGTGGATGTCAATAGCAATCAAGCTCATCTGTTTTTGAACTTGGACGGAAACCGGGAGGCTCTCTATCTGGAAAACGGGCAATTTGTCACCAAGGATGGTACCCATCGATGGACAGCAGAGGCGTTGTTGGACATCGCCTGTACGCAACCGGAACGATTGAGCAATAATGTGATTACCCGCCCATTGATGCAGGAGTTTTTGTTCCCCACTTTGGCTGTGGTGCTCGGACCAGGTGAGATCGCTTATTGGGGATTGCTCAAACCGCTGTTTGAGCGTTACGGGATGGAGATGCCGCCGTTGGTGCCCAGGAGGCACTATACGTTGGTGGACCGGGCGTCGGCCAAATATCTGTCCCGATTCTCCCTGACGTGGGACGATGTCGTCGATCATCTGGAGGAGAAAAAACGGACATGGTTGCTCGCGCAACAGACAGTGGATGTGGAGTCGCTGTTTGCTCAGGCGCAATCGGCCATCGACCGGATTTACGAGCCTTTGATCGCGGAAATTGGTTCCGTGGAAAAGGGTTTGGTTGCTCTGGGAGAGAAAAACAGAGAAAAAGTGCACGAACAGATCCAGTACCTGAAGAAGAAATCAATCCGGGCGATTGAGCGGCGGCATGCCGTCGACCTGCGTCAGTGGGATCATTTAGGGAGGATGTTGCTCCCAGGGGGCAAATGGCAGGAACGGGTGTATAACATCGTCTACTTCTGGAATCAATACGGTTTGGAATGGTTGGAGTGGCTGGTGGAACAGCCTCTCCCTTCAGCGGATCGTCATTGGTTGGTATACTTATGAGAAATAATACAGAGCAAGCACGATGTTGACGAACAGCTGTGATAAGCCATAGCCATCTTCCGGCTGAGCGATTCTGAACGGTGTCTGGTGAAATCGTAAGGGAGCAAATGCTTTCCCAGATATGCGAAGAATTAAGCCCGGCCGAGCGAAGATCCGGAAAGCGCAGGAATGAAATCGCGGGCAACTTCCTCTAATCGAAGCATACTTTGCCCGCGCCATGCGCTCCGGGGCGGAACGGGCATAACCTGCTTCCTTACAGGACACAGGTGGAGTGAACCGGGAAAGCAATTGGACAGTGTTCATCAGACAGCTCCACGTGAGGATATGAAGCGGCAGGAGGGAGACGGGCGATTCACGGCATCTTTATTATCAGTCTCAGCTAAAGGGTTTTCACCGTCTTGTTACCATGCGGCGGACTGGAAGTCGGTCAATGGGGGGCGGGACGGCTGAATGACACATATATCCATATCGAATGATGTAAGGAGGACTGTTTCATGAATGTACGAGAAACCAGTATCGTGAAAGATTTGAGCTTGGCACCACAAGGTCGCCTCAAAATCGATTGGGCACGTGAACACATGCCGGTGTTGAACCGGATTCGTGAGAAATTCATCGCTGAAAAACCGCTGGCTGGTCAAAAAGTGGCGATCTCGCTTCATTTGGAAGCGAAGACGGCCAACCTGGCGGAAGTGATCCGGGACGCTGGTGCAGAAGTGACGATCACTGGGAGCAACCCCTTGTCGACGCAAGACGACGTGTGTGCGGCATTGGTGGAATCGGGCATTCAAGTGTTCGCGAAATACAACCCGACACCGGAAGAGTACAAGGAGCATCTGATTCGCACTTTGGAAACCCGTCCGGATCTGATCATTGACGACGGTGGTGATCTGGTAGGGATCCTGCACGCAGAACGGCCGGATTTGATGGAGCAAATCAAGGGAGGATGCGAAGAGACGACGACCGGTATCCTGCGCTTGCGTGCATTGGAAAAATCGGGTGAGTTGAAATTCCCGATGGTGGCGGTCAACGACGCTTACTCCAAATTCCTGTTCGACAACCGGTACGGTACCGGACAATCCGTGTGGGACGGCATCATGCGCACAACCAACCTCGTTGTAGCCGGCAAAACGGTAGTCGTCGTGGGGTACGGCTGGTGCGGCCGCGGGGTGGCCATGCGTGCCAAAGGTTTGGGTGCCCGTGTGATCGTCACCGAGGTGGATGCGATCAAAGCGACTGAAGCGCATATGGACGGTTTCACCGTGATGCCGATGATGGAAGCTGCCAAATACGGCGACATTTTCGTGACGGTAACCGGTAACCGCGCTGTGATCACTGGTGATCATTATCCGCTGATGAAAAACGGAGCCATCTTGGCCAATGCGGGTCACTTCGATGTTGAGATAGACAAAGTCTCGCTGGAAGAGCAAGCGGTAAGCAAGCGTATTGTGCGGAAGGACATCGAGGAATTCGTGATGCAAGACGGGCGGAAGATCTACCTGCTTGGAGAAGGCCGGTTGGTCAACCTGGTAGCAGGCGACGGACATCCGGCGGAGATCATGGATATGACCTTTGCCCTGCAAGCCCTGTGCCTGCTTTACGTCCATGACAACCATGAAAAAATCGGTCGTCACGTCATCGATGTCCCGTATCACCTGGATGAACAGGTGGCCCGTTACAAACTGGAGTCCTTGGGTGTGCATATCGACGATTTGACCGAAGACCAAGAAGAGTACCTTGCCAGCTGGAAAGTGTAAGGGTTGACAAAAAATTGAATTGCTATCAAAAAATCCTGCGCCGAGGCGCAGGATTTTTTAGTATGCTCGTGGTATAATTTACAATGTGGTGGAAAGTGGGGGGAAGTGGAGGGAAGGGGGTAGCGAGGGGAGGGCAGTACCATGTTCATGGGTGAATACCGGCATGCCATCGACGACAAAGGTCGTTTGATCATCCCGTCGAAATTTCGCGAAGAGCTGGGCGCGCCGTTCGTGATCACCCGTGGCTTGGACAACTGTCTGTTTGCATACCCTCGGACGGAGTGGAAACAACTAGAAGAGAAACTGAAATCGTTGCCGTTTACCCGTGCGGATGCTCGCGCGTTTACCCGCTTTTTCTTCTCCGGCGCGATAGAAGCCGAGTTGGACAAGCAGGGGCGGGTAACCCTTCCTGCCAATCTTCGTCAGTATGCCAAACTGGAAAAAGAGTGTGTCATCATCGGCGTTTCCAACCGAGTGGAAATCTGGAGTGGAGAATCGTGGGAAGCTTACTACGCGGCCTCTGAGGATTCGTTCAACGAAATTGCGGAAAAGCTCGTAGACTTCAACCTGGAACTGTAGGAGAAAAGGATGAACAAATGTGTTTCAACATGAGACCGTGCTCAAACATGAAGCGGTGGAGGGGCTGAATGTTCGGCCGGACGGCGTGTATGTCGACTGTACGCTGGGGGGAGCGGGTCATACACGCCTGATTGCGGAACATCTTGGCCCTGCCGGTACCGTGATTGGCATTGATCAGGATGATGTCGCTTTGCAAGCGGCGCATGAACGACTGCGCGACGTGGGATGCAGGGTCCACTTGATCAAAAGCAATTTCCGTCGCCTGAAGGAAATATTGGCATCGATAGGTTTGGAACGAGTGGACGGTGTATTGTTCGACCTCGGTGTTTCTTCGCCGCAGTTGGACGAAGGAGAACGAGGATTCAGCTACCACCGGGACGCGCCGTTGGACATGCGGATGGACCCCGAAGCGCCTCTGACCGCCCGGGAAGTGGTTAACACTTGGCCCGAAGCGGAATTGGCGCGCATTTTGTCTCAATATGGAGAGGAGCGGTTTGCCCGGCGGATTGCCCGGATGATCGTCAACCGTCGGAGAGTTTCCCCGATCGAGACGACGGGAGAGTTGGCGGAGATCATCAAGGAAGCCATTCCCGCACCCGCACGTCGAACAGGCCCGCACCCGGCACGTCGTTCGTTTCAGGCGATTCGCATCGCGGTCAATGACGAGTTGAACGCGTTTCAATCTGCATTGGAGCAGGCGATTGACGGCTTGAACCCGGGGGGGAGGGTGGCCGTGATCACCTTTCATTCATTGGAAGACCGGATATGTAAACGCACGTTTCAGGAGAAGGAAAAACAGTGCGTTTGTCCGCCGGAGTTTCCAGTGTGCGTCTGCGATCAACAACCGGTTTTGCGTGTGATCACCAAAAAACCTATCCTTCCGTCGGAAGAAGAGATCAGAGAAAATCCGCGAGCCCGATCAGCCAAATTGCGCATCGCGGAGAAATTATAGGAGGGTCAGCGATGAAAAAATACCGGGGAAACGTCGCGATGGCTGTTGTGGAGGAGCGCCGGCAGGGCACCCGGCAATCCAAACGGCCCCGAACGGAGCGGGCGCACGGATTGACCACCGGCGAGAAGCTCCTCTATTTGTTGAGTGTGGTAGTTTGCGTCGCACTTGCCTCTGTTATCCTCTCCAAATACGCCGAACTGACGGCGCTCAATCTCTCCGCTCAACAGATGGACCGCCAGATCCGGGAGTTGCAGGAGACGAATCAACAGCTGGAAATTCAACAGAAAAAGTTGTCCAGCGACGAGCGCATCCGTGAATATGCGGAACAAAAAGGCATGAAGCGGGTGAAGTCTTACAAGACGTTGCCCGTTCCCAGTCACTCTTCCGCCGCCCAGCAACAGAAACCAGCCAACCATGAGGGGTGAAAACGAAGAAACAGATGGAAAAAAACAAAAACAGTCAGTTGCGTTCACTGGTGATCGGGCTATTCTTTATCCTTTTGTTCATGGTCATTATCGGTAGACTGCTCTGGATTCAGACCGTGGACGCATCCGATCTTCGCAGAAAGGCGGAAGCCAACTGGCGGATCAGCAAGGTGCTTGAACCTCGCCGTGGAACCATCATGGACCGCAACGGCAACGTGCTGGTTCAATCCATGCCTGCCTATGTCATTGCCGCAGACGTGAGCTTGGTGAAAGATCCCCACGCCTATGCCAAGAAGTTATCTCCACTGCTGGGTATTCCCGAGGACAAACTGGTAGCCAAACTATCTAAGAAAAAAGGTCAGGTCGAATTGCGGGACGGCAACAACTACAAAGTGTCCCCACAAACACGCGATCAGATCATGAAGTTGGGGCTGGATGGGATTTACTCGTATCCTGCAACGATGCGCGTCTATATGGAAGGTCCGTTGGCAGCCCACGTACTGGGGTTTGTCAATATGGACAATCAAGCGACCGGTGGTGTTGAACAGCGTTATGACTCATTACTTCGCGGCCAGCCCGGAACCTGGTCGTTTCAAAAAGACGCCAACGGTTGGAAGCTCTCAGGTGGAGTTGAAAAATTTCAACCGCCGCGGGACGGAAAAAATCTGATTCTCACCATCGACAATCGCTTGCAATATGAAGTGGAGCGAATTTTGGAACAAGCGATGCGACGGTATCAAGCCAAAGCGGCGACCGCTGTCGTGGCTAATCCTGACACCGGCGAGATTCTGGCAATGGCCAATCGCCCCACATTTGATCCGAGTCGTTATGCCAAAACGTGGAAGCCGGGGATCAACACGACCAATCTGGCAGTCAGCAGCCAATTCGAACCCGGTTCCACGTTTAAAATTGTGACGCTGGCGGCTGCCATCGAGGAAGGCTTGTTTCATCCGGACGACACGTTTTCCTCGGGTGCGATCCGGGTAAAGGACCGGGAGATTCACGATTGGAACGAGACAGGCTGGGGGGAAATCTCTTTCCGTCAAGGGGTGTACCTATCGAGTAACGTGGCGTTTGTCATGTTGGGTCAGGCATTGGGAGCCGATCGGTTGGAGACTTATATTGACAAGTTCGGGTTTGGCCGCATCACCGCTCAGAAAGGCCGGAAAACGGGGATCGACCTCCCGGCGGAAGAGCGCGGCTATTTTTACGGCCGGTCGTTGTATCCGTCGGAATTGGCCGCTACCGCTTTCGGACAGGGAATCTCAGTGACGCCAATTCAACAAGTGGCGGCGGTATCGGCGATTGCCAACGGCGGAAAATGGGTCCAACCACATGTGGTCAGGGCGATCCAGGATCCCGGCCGACACGGAAAGATGCAAATGATTCGACCGCGGTCCCGAAAAGTTATCTCCGACAGGACTGCCGCAGAAGTAAGGCAACTGTTGCGCGGAGTGGTGATGTACGGCACCGGCAAAGAAGCGGATCTGCCCGGCTACGACATCGCCGGGAAAACGGGAACGGCTCAGAAACCGTCTCCCCGTGGCGGTTACATTCCGGGAGAATACCACGTCTCCTTTATCGGATTTGCACCGGCTGATCATCCCAAAGTAGTGGTCTATGTCGCGATAGATGCTCCAACCGTTTCCGGCGGAGCCACGGGTGGCACTGTTGCCGCGCCGGTCGCCAAGGAATTGTTCCAAAAGGCGTTTCAAGTACTGCACATATTACCCCGTACAAGCACCAAAACCGCTCCTTGAAGCATCGGTGGGGGCGGTTTTTTCATCGTGCGTCATTTCCTGCAAACGAAGTAGGATATGATGTTGAAGGAGATTGACGTGGCTTCTTGTCATGTTCGCCCCTTTCCGGGAATAGGTTGTCTCATAGGACATCCTGTTCGGGGAGGGGAGCGGATTGCGCATCTCCAGCGCGATGGTTCGCCGCCGATTGTTCGCGGCATTGATCGTGGTGATCGTTTTGTTTGCGGGATTGTTGGGACGTTTGGCCTATGTACAACTCGTCAAAGGAGATTGGTTGACGGAACGAGCGGAACAGTTGTGGAACCGTAATATTCCGTTTGAGGCGAAGCGGGGGCGTATATTGGATCGGCAGGGAAAAGTGATGGCTTACAACGTCAGCACGCCGTCGGTCATGGCGATCCCGGCCCAGGTAAAGGATCCTGCGGAAACCGCTCGCTTGTTGGCGCGGATTCTGAACGCTCCTGAGGAGAGTATCTATCGGCAAATCACCAAACGTTCGCTTACCGTTTGGATTAAAGAAGGGCGCAAAATCTCAGAAGACGTGGCCCGAGACATTCAGGCTTTGCGTCTGCCAGGGATTGCCGTGACGGAAGACAGCAAACGCCATTATCCGTATGGTGCAATGGCTGCCCATGTCCTGGGATTTGCCGGTATCGACAATCAGGGTCTGTCCGGCTTGGAATTGGAATACGACAAACGTCTCAGCGGGGTGAGAGGGTACGTTTCCTTCAAGGCCAATGCACGTCATGAAAAACTGCCGGGCGGGGTCGAATCATTCACCCCACCCAAAGACGGAATGGATCTGGTCACCACAATCGATTTTTATATTCAGAATGTGTTGGAGCGGGAAATGGACCAGGCGATGGTACAATATCAACCGGAAAACGTGCTGGCCATTGCGATGGACCCCCGTACGGGAGAAGTGTTGGGCATGGCCAGCAGGCCTACATTTAATCCCGCTCATTACCGGGATGCTGATCCAATGGTCTACAACCGCAACTTACCGATCTGGAAAACATTTGAACCGGGGTCTACCTTCAAAATCATCACGCTGGCAGCAGCGTTGGAAGAGAAAAAGATCAGCTTGACGGAAGGGTTCACCGATCCCGGTTTCATCAATGTGAGCGGTGCCCGGCTGCGTTGCTGGAAGCATGGCGGGCACGGGCACCAAAGTTTTCTGGAAGTGGTGGAAAACTCCTGCAACCCTGGCTTTGTCAATATGGGTCAACGGCTGGGGGAAGAGAAGCTCTTTTCCTACATCCGCAAATTCGGATTCGGTCGGAAAACGGGTATCGACCTGAACGGGGAAGCCAGGGGCATCCTCTTCTCCCCCGAACGGGCAGGGCCGGTGGAAGTAGCGACCACCGCATTTGGCCAAGGTGTATCGGTGACACCGATACAGCAGGTGGCAGCTGTTTCGGCGGCGATCAACGGTGGATACCGGGTAGTGCCCCATTTGGCCAAGGCATGGTTGGACCCGGAGACGAGCCAAGTGGTAGAACGGGAGGATCCCGGGAAGAAAGAACGCATCATCTCCGAAGAAACCTCGCGCAAAGTGAGAGAGGCACTGGAATATGTCGTTGCCAAAGGAACGGGGAGAAAAGCGTTCGTTGACGGCTACCGTGTCGGCGGGAAGACGGGAACAGCGCAAAAGGTGGGACCGGACGGGCGATATCTGCAAAACAATCACGTCGTCTCGTTCATCGGTTTTGCCCCGGCCGACGATCCCCGATTGGTTGTTTATGTGGCGGTGGACAATCCGAAAGGCATCCAGTTCGGCGGGGTGGTCGCTGCACCAATCGTGGGGCGCATTTTGGATGATGGTTTAAGATATATGGGCGTTCCCAAACGGAAAAACCAAGTTCCTCCTGAAAATACGGCTACTTCGGTTCCCTATGTGGAAGTCCCCGATTTGATCGGGGAAAACGTGAGCCAGATCCGCAACAGTTTGTATTCTTTCCCCCTTCTGGCGACTGGGCGCGGATCGTATGTGATGGATCAACTCCCGCAACCGGGGCAGCGGGTCAAAAAGGGAACGCCGATTCGTATCTACTTGGGTGACAAATCGGGAAAAGGGGATTAAAATAGGAATGTGCAAAAATCATCATGCCAGGAACCTACCTGGCATTTCTCGTGTCTTTTTCTTTTTTCAGGGTGGTTTCATTTCATCTGGAAAAATCGGAGGAGGAGCGGCTTGATGAAATTAAAAGAGTTGCTCCGGCCGCTCGTCATCGCGAAAGTGGTCGGAAATGCCGACATCGAGATTATGGGGATTGAGACGGACTCCCGCAGGGTACGCCCTGGTCACCTGTTTGTGGCTTTGCGCGGGTTTACCGTGGACGGTCATCGCTTTGTTCGCCAAGCGGTGGAACAGGGCGCCGTCGCCGTGTTGGTAGAGGAAGATGTCGACGTACCTGTTACGGTGGTACGCGTACCGGATACCCGACGGGCGATGGCTGTACTGGCGGCCACGTTTTACCGTCACCCGACTCGAGAGCTGAAATTGATCGGGGTGACTGGTACCAACGGAAAAACAACCACCGTGCACCTGATTCAGCGTATTTTGAACGATTTCGGCACACCGGCCGGCATGATTGGCACCATCCACATGCAGATCGGCGATCGCACCTACCCGGTTCAAAACACAACGCCGGATGTCGTCGAACTGCAAAAAGGATTCCGCATGATGCGGGACGCCGGATGTGCCTACGCGGTGATCGAAGCATCGTCTCATGCATTGGATTTGGGAAGAACCCGGGGATGCGAATTTCATTCCGCCGTGTTCACCAACCTGACACAGGATCATTTGGACTATCACAAAACGATGGAAGAGTACCGAGCGGCCAAAGGCTTGTTGTTTAGCCAGCTGGGCAACCGTTACGAAGACGATCCGGCCGACAACCGGTACGCGATTTTGAACGCGGATGACGAAGCTTCCGCTTATTTTGCCCGCATTACTCCGGCGCAGGTGATTACATACGGCATCGAACAGAATGCCGACGTACGGGCCGAACAGATCCGCCAGGGTGCGGATGGTACGCGTTTCGTGTTGCGCACGTTCCGGGGTGATGTCGATCTTCACTTGCAATTGGTGGGTAAATTCAATGTCTACAACGCGCTTGCCGCTACGGCAACCGCATTGGCCGAGGGGATTCCGCTCGAACACATCAAGCGGAGTCTGGAATCCGTTTCCGGTGTCAATGGCCGGTTTGAAAAAGTGGACGAAGGTCAACCGTTCACCGTGCTGGTGGATTATGCACACACACCGGATAGTTTGGAAAATGTGCTGAAAACGATTCGCGAATTTGCCGAAGGCACCATATACTGCGTGGTGGGATGTGGCGGTGACCGCGATCGGACCAAGCGTCCCATCATGGCGAAGATTGCTGCAACTTACGCGGATGTCGCTTTGTTTACATCGGACAACCCCCGCACCGAAGATCCGGAGGCGATACTCGCGGACATGGTGGAGGGCGTGAAAGAGGTGCCAAAAGACCGGTATGATGTAATCGTCGACCGCCGGGAGGCCATTTTCGAAGCGATCCGTCGGGCGCGTCCGGGTGATGTGGTATTGATTGCGGGGAAAGGGCACGAAACGTATCAAGAGATCAACGGCGTGCGCCATGATTTTGATGATCGGGAAGTAGCCAGAGAAGCGCTGCGTTCGTGAGAGCGGGAGGAACGAGCATGATCGAACAAACGTGTGAATGGGCGTCCAAAGTGACGAACGGTCGTCTGCTGGGAACCGTGTCCGACCGCAGGCTCGTGTTCAAGGGGGTGTCGACCGACACCCGCACACTACAGCCGAATCAGTTGTACGTGCCGCTGGTGGGAGAGCGGTTTGATGGACACGATTTTTGGCGGGATGCGGTGGACAAGGGAGCGGCCGCCTGTTTGTGGCAACAGGACCGGCCTGTACCCGAGACGGCGGATGTGCCGTTCATTCTGGTGGAGGATACCCTGGAGGCGTTGCAGGCGATGGCATCGGCCTATCGCGATACGTGGTCGATTCCGGTCATCGCCGTGACGGGAAGTAACGGGAAGACGACCACCAAAGATCTGATTGCATCGGTATTGTCGGTACGCCATCGTGTACACAAAACACAGGGTAATCTGAACAACCACATCGGCGTGCCTTTGACTCTGTTGTCCCTGCCAAGGGAGGCGAAAGCGGCCGTCGTGGAAATGGGCATGAACCACAAGGGGGAAATAGCGCTCTTGTCGCGGATTGCCAAACCGGATGTGGCCGTGATCACCAACATCGGTGAGTCGCACCTGGAACACCTGGGCAGTCGTGCCGCCATCGCCGATGCCAAATGCGAGATTGGCGAGGGATTGGCTCCGAATGGCACCTGGGTGATTCACGGCGACGAACCGTTATTGTTGGAGCGAGTGAGGCAGGAATCGCGCCGAGTGGTGAAAATCGGTTGGGGGGGCGATAATGACGATCGTCCTGAATCGATCAGCCTGAACGGGCTGTCCGGTATTTCTTTTGTTTCCGCACAGACGGGGGCTCGCTTTTCCATTCCGCTCCTGGGAAGACACAATGCTGTCAATGCGCTGATGGCGGCTGCCGTCGGCCGGTTGTTGGGCTTGAGTGAAGAAGAAATTCGCCGAGGTTTGTCTGAAGCACAATTGACAGGGATGCGTTTGGAGCTACGAAAGACGGCGAAGGGTATGCTGATCATCGATGACACTTACAATGCCAGCCCCACTTCCATGAGGGCAGCCATTGACCTGCTGATGGAGCTGGATGAGGGCAAAGAGAAGTGGGTGCTCCTGGGCGACATGATGGAAATCGGTGCCCAGGAAGCGGCGTATCACCGTGAAATCGGGCGTTATGCTGCAGAAAAAGGTGTATCCCGCGTTTATACGTTGGGAGAGAAAGCCGGGTGGATCGGTGAAGGGGTGACATCAGCCAATCCCACCATTCCGGTTCGCCATTTCGGGACACGAACAGAAGCGGCCCAAACCTTGCAGGAACAGGGTGGACCGCAGGTGATCCTGTTGGCGAAAGCATCCCGGGCTGTTAAACTGGATGAGGTTGTGAAAGATTTAACAAAAGGGGAGAAATCAGACTAAAATGGATACGATGGACATTCGCCTCTTTTTGATTCCGCTGGCAGTGGCGCTAGGGATCACAGTCCTGCTCGGACCGATGGTGATTCCGGTTTTGCGGCGGTTGAAATTCGGTCAGAGCATCCGCGAGGAAGGACCGCAGGCACACTTGAAAAAAGCGGGAACGCCCACAATGGGCGGTGTCATGTTTTTGACGGCAATCGTTCTGACAGCTATTCCGTTCAGTGCAGCACTCCCGTTCGGCAACAACATCGTGGAAAATGTGATCAATCCGGACTTGTTTTTCCTTGTATTTGCCACGTTGGGGTACGGGATTCTCGGATTTCTGGATGACTACATCAAGGTCGTGATGAAACGAAACCTGGGGCTGACAGCCAAACAGAAGCTGTTGGGACAGTTGTTCATCGGCTTGGTTCTCTTTTGGGTGTTGCTGGAGGTTCGTGTGTATCACGAAGGAACAATCGGCTACATCTTCTCCGTTCACATTCCAGGAACGGGTCTGGAATGGCACCTGAACTGGCTGTATCTCCCGTTGCTGCTGTTCATCATGATCGGTACATCCAACGCGGTCAACCTGACTGACGGCCTGGACGGCTTGGTGGCGGGAACAGCGGCGATCGCCTACGGCGCTTTTGCCGTTATCGGTTGGATGCAAAGCAACATCACCGTGACCATTTTCTCCATGGCTGTAGTGGGGTCTTTGCTGGGATTCCTGGTGTTCAATGCGCATCCTGCCAAGGTGTTCATGGGCGATACCGGATCATTGGCATTGGGAGGCGGTTTGGCGGCACTCTCCGTCATCACGAAGACGGAATTGCTGTTGCCTGTCATCGGGGCCGTATTCGCCGCGGAAACGTTGTCTGTGATGTTGCAGGTGGCGTCGTTTAAGCTTCGCGGCAAACGGATTTTCCGTATGAGTCCGCTTCACCACCATTTTGAGTTGTCCGGTTGGTCGGAATGGCGCGTGGTCACTACCTTCTGGTTTGCCGGGTTCATCTTTGCGCTCTTGGGCATCTATCTGGAGGTGTTCCTATGATATTGCGCGACGCCGAAGAATGGGCCGGCCGATCCGTTGTTGTACTCGGTCTGGCCAAAAGCGGTGGGGCAGTGGCCAAGCTGCTCCACCGGTTGGGCGCGCAAGTGGTGGTGAATGACAAAAAGCCACGGGAAGCATGTCCCGAGGCAGATGAGCTGGAAGCGCTCGGGATTCAGGTGATTTGTGGTCACCATCCTGACGATTTGCTGACGAATGGTGTGGACGTACTCGTCAAAAACCCGGGGATTCCCTATTCTGCTGCCCCGGTTCGCCAGGCGCAGGAGATGGGAATTCCCGTCATCACGGAAGTGGAGGTGGCGGGCGGGTTAACTGCCTCCCGTTTGGTCGGCATCACCGGCTCCAACGGGAAAACGACCACCACTTCCTTAGTGGGACAGATGCTCTCAACGGGAGGAATTCCATCCCGGGTCGCCGGCAACATCGGCATGGCGTTATCGGAAGTAGTGCAGGAAACTCGGCCTGATGAATGGTTGGTGGTGGAGCTGAGCAGTTTCCAGCTCAAAGGAACAAAACATTTCCACCCGAAAGTGGCCTCCTTGCTCAACATTGTGCCGGCTCATCTGGATTATCACGGGACGATGGAAGACTACATCGCCTCCAAACAGCGTCTGTTCCGAAATCAGACGTCGGAGGACGCGGCCGTGTTTAACTGGGATAATCCGGTATGCAGGGAAACGGCGGCGTCGGTGAAAAGCCGAGTGTGGTGGTTCAGTCGTCGGGAGCCTGTTCCGCGCGGTGCGATGGTCGAAGACGGGTGGATTCGTCTGCGGACGGATGAAGGGGAAGTTCCGTTGCTTCCGGTAAAAGAGGTGGCACTGCCGGGAGCGCACCACCTGGAAAACGCACTCGCTGCTGCCGTGATCGCCCATCTTTGCGGGTGTCCGACCGATGCGATCGCAAATGTACTCCGCACCTTCCGCGGTGTGGAGCACCGGTTGGAATATGTGGGGACAGTGGACGGTGTCGCGTATTATAATGACTCCAAAGCTACCAATGCACAAGCCGCGATCCGGGCATTGGAATCCTTTGATCAGCCGATCGTGTGGATAGGGGGCGGTTTGGATCGCGGAGTAGATTTTCACGAGTTGGTTCCGGTATTTGCTCAACGAGTGAAGGCAGTGGTGGCGTACGGTCAGTCGGCCCCCATCTTGCTCGCACGTGCTGAAGAGGCCGGGGTGCCCATTCGTCTGGGCGTCAAGGATGTGGCGGAAGCAGTCGCGGAAGCGAGCAAAGCTGCACAACCGGGCGACGTGGTACTGTTGTCGCCGGCATGTGCCAGCTGGGACATGTACACTTCGTTTGAGGAGCGGGGAAGCATTTTTAAACAAGCCGTGCATAGGCTGTAGAGAGGGCTTGCCCCAATCCGACGAACGAGGTGAATAACGCCCATGTCCAAAATGCGAACCAACCCGGATTACGTGATCGTCACGGCAATTCTGTTACTGCTGGCCATCGGGGTCATCATGGTCTATAGCGCCAGTGCCGCCTATTCGTATCATCGGTACGACGACGCGTTTTTCTATGCGAAACGGCAGTTGTTGTTCGCAGGCTTGGGCGTGTTTCTGATGTTTGTGATTTCCAATTTGGACCCCCGGCGTTTTGCTGAGTGGGCGAGGCTCGGAATCATTCTGTGTTTTTTCCTTCTGATCGTGGTATTGATCCCCGGAGTGGGCCTATTACGTGGCGGTGCTCGCAGTTGGTTAGGGATCGGCGCGTTCAGCATTCAGCCGTCGGAGTTTATGAAACTGGCGATGATTGCGTTTTTGGCGCGCTATCTGTCTGAGCACGCCGACGGAATGCACCGCTTCACGACGGGGCTTCTCCCGCCTTTGGCCATTGTGGGTGCGGCATTTGCCCTGATCATGATGCAGCCTGACTTGGGTACAGGAACCGTATTGGTAGGGACGGGGATTGCCATGATCTATGCCGCGGGAGCCCGTCTTTCCCACCTGGGCGGTTTGGGATTGCTGGGTGTGGGTGGGTTCGCTGCGTTGGTGTTGGCGGCACCCTACCGAATTAAGCGCATCACGGCGTTTCTCAATCCGTGGCAAGATCCGCTGGGTGCCGGATATCATCTCATCCAATCGCTCTATGCGATCGGTCCCGGCGGATTGATGGGTTTGGGTCTTGGCATGAGCCGGCAAAAACATCTTTATTTGCCGGAACCGCATACGGACTTCATCTTCTCGATCTTGGCGGAAGAGTTGGGTTTTATCGGTGCAGGCACGGTGATTATGTTGTTTTCGATACTGGTGTGGCGGGGGATTCGTGTGGCTATTATGGCTCCCAATTTGTTCAGCAGTTTGCTGGCTACGGGGGTGACGGCGATGATCACCATTCAGGCCGTCATTAATATCGGCGTCGTCACCGGAGCGTTTCCCGTCACCGGGATTACGTTGCCCTTTTTAAGCTACGGCGGCTCCTCCCTGACACTGACGCTTGCTGCTGTGGGCATTTTGCTCAATCTGTCCCGCTACACCAGGTAAAGACACCAACGAATGCGGGGGATGAACATGAAACGGATTTTGCTTTCCGGCGGTGGTACAGGTGGACATATTTATCCGGCTTTGGCGGTGATGCGGGAAGTACGCAAACGTTATCCCGACGTGGAAGTGGGATATATCGGTACGGAAAACGGATTGGAGTCCCGCATTGTTACCAAGGAGGAGAATATCCGCTTCTTTACGGTGGAAATCCAGGGATTCCGTCGGAAACTGACGTGGGAAAACGTGCAGACCATTTCCAAATTTATCCGCGCCGTCAGAAAATCGAAAGAATACATAAAGGAGTTTCAACCCGACGTGGTGGTGGGTACAGGAGGTTATGTGTGTGGTCCAGCCGTTTATGCCGCCCATCAGTTGGGCATTCCAACCTTGATCCATGAACAAAACGTCATCGTGGGTTTGACGATTCGGTTTCTGTCCCGTTTTGCCGACACGGTGGCGATCAGTTTTGAAGGAACGGAACAATATCTCCATAGCGCCAAACGGGTGATTCATGCCGGAAACCCCCGCGCGACGGAGGTGGTACACGCGGACCCTGCGGCCGGCAGGGAGTCGCTCGGTCTCTCAGGTTCGGACAAGCCGATCGTTCTGTTCGTTGGCGGCAGTCGGGGTGCCCGTCCGATCAACGAGGCGGTGATGCAGATGGTAACGTTGATGGCATCGGCTCCCGACATCCAATTCGTTTATGTCACGGGGGAAGCTCACTATGATGACGTCGTGGCCAAAGTGGGCCAGCAGGCGAGCGAGAACTTGATTATTCGACCGTTTTTGTATAACATGCCAGATGTCTTGGCTGCCACGTCCCTGTTCGTGGGTCGGGCCGGAGCTTCCACATTGGCGGAGTTGACCGCTCTGGGACTGCCGTCGATCCTGATTCCGTCGCCTTACGTCACCAACAACCATCAGGAAGCCAACGCCCGACTGCTGGAGAAAAAGGGCGCTGCCCGGGTCTTGTTGGAAAAAGAGTGCAGCGGTGAAACCCTGTTTGCCATGATCAGGGAGATTCTCGGAGATCGGGAGCGGCATCAATCGATGAGCACGGCGGCCCGTCAACTGGGGCGACCGGATGCAGCGGAGGTGCTGGTGGATGAACTGGAACAATTGGTACGCAATCACAAAAATTAGACCGATCCCCATTAGGCGGTCGTCACATCAAACGGAGGCGGGCATAAGATATCGTATATCACGCTCCGCTCACGCTTTGTTCAAGGTTGGTCGAGGGGGGAAGCAGGTATGAAGGAAGTTGTACGCGATCTGGAACTGGCCGGAGTCCAAAATGTGACATTGAACGAACCTTTATCCCGTCACACGACATGGAAAGTGGGCGGGCCGGCGGACATCTTCATTTCTCCCCGCAACAAGGCGGAATTGGAGCGGACGATGGCTGTTGTGAGGAAACACGGTCTGCCGTGGCGCGTGATCGGACGTGGGTCCAACTTGCTAGTCAGAGATGGTGGTATTCGCGGTGCGGTGATCAAACTGGGGGCCGGATTTGATGATTTGAAAGTGGAGGGCACCCGTGTGATCGTTGGTGGAGGTTATTCCGTCATCCGGTTGACATCAATGGTCGCCAAACATGGATTGACCGGATTGGAATTTGCAGGCGGCATTCCGGGTAACGTGGGGGGCGCCGTCTACATGAACGCGGGGGCGCACGGCTCGGAAATTTCGCGAGTGTTGGAGTCGGCCGAGGTGTTATTGGAAACAGGCGAATGGATCACGTTGACCAATGAGCAACTGGAATTTCAATACCGCACATCATCCTTGCAAACCAAGTACCGGGGCATCGTAACCGAAGCCGTTTTCCAACTGCAATATGGCGACCGGAAGGAGATTGCCTCCATCCTGGCCCGCAACAAAGACCGACGTCGGAAAACCCAACCTCTGCAATATCCGTGTGCGGGTAGTGTGTTTCGCAACCCGCCGGGAGACCATGCCGGACGATTGATTGAAGCGTCCGGATTAAAGGGATATCGCGTGGGCGACGCGGAAGTCTCCACCTTGCATGCGAACTTTATCATCAACCGGGGCCAAGCCACGGCGAAAGATGTTCTCACCCTAATTCATCACATCATCCGGACGGTGGAAGAGAAATTCGGAACTACCTTGGAGCCGGAAGTTCAGGTGGTGGGCGAGGGGTAAACGGAGGTGGAACATTGGAGCATTTTCTCATCGAGGGTGGAAAGCCTCTGTGCGGAACCGTTCGCATCCAAGGTGCCAAAAATGCGGCTCTTCCCATCTTGGCCGCCACTGTGCTGGCCGACGGCGTCCATGAATTGTACGATGTTCCCCGCTTGTCGGACATCGATGTGATGGGCTGCATCTTAGAAGCACTCGGCGCGAAGGTTACACGGTTTGGTAACCGTGTTGTGGTGGATACGACCACACTTCGAACCTCCCATATCCCCGACACCTTGATGCGGCGGATGCGTTCGTCCATCTTTTTGATGGGCCCGTTGTTATCCCGTTTTCAGGAAGTGAGTGTTACACGGCCCGGCGGCTGTGCGATCGGCGCCCGTCCCATCGACTTGCATTTGAAAGGGTTGCAGATGTTGGGGGCGCAAATAGAAGAAACAGGTGACCTGATCCGTTGTACTGCCAAGCGCTTGGTCGGCACCACGATCCGTCTGGATCTGCCCAGTGTAGGTGCGACCGAAAACGTGATGATGGCGGCGGTGTTGGCGGATGGTACCACCGTGATCGAAAATGCCGCACGTGAGCCTGAGATTGTGGATTTACAACGCTATCTGAATCAAATGGGCGCCGACATTGAAGGCGCAGGAACGAATACGATCATCATCCGCGGGGTGAAGCGGTTGCGGCCGGTTCCCTACGAAATCATCCCGGACCGAATCGTGACAGGAACGCTGGTCGCAGCGGCCGTGGCCACATCCGGCGAAGTCACCCTCACCCACACCATTCCCGAACATTTGAACTGCATGTTGTTGATGCTCCGACAAGCGGGTGCCGAGATCCAAACGGATGGAGACACGTTGTGGGTCCGTGGCGGAAGAGAACTGAAAGCCGTGGGTGAAATCCAAACAGAGCCATATCCTGGCTTTCCGACCGACTTGCAACCTCAGATGATGTCACTCCTGACGCTGGCTGAAGGAATCAGCGTCATCAAAGAGAGGATCTTCGATGCACGGTTGAAACATGTTGACGCACTGCGGAAAATGGGAGCGGATCTTGACGTCGTGGACAATTCGGTACGAATCCGCGGGGTGAGTGCGCTCAGCGGCACACAGGTGAAAGCCACCGACCTACGCGCCGGTGCGGCATTGGTCATAGCAGGTCTTGCCGCTCATGGTACGACCAGTGTGTACGGTGTGGAACATATCGAACGAGGATACGATAGGCTGGACCAGATGTTTCAGCGGTTGGGAGGCAGGATTCAACGGGTTCCAGACCAATTTCCTTCGATGGAAAGCGGCACTTTCTGATGTGCCGCTGTTTTTGTGAAACATCATCGAAAAGGGAGCATGTGGAACTTTTTTCATTTTTGAGGGCAGGGATCACGGGTTTTTTGTGGTAACATAGATAAATGACACCACCTCCAAAGAGCCATGCGGTTCAAAAGGGTCCCAACCGGGAAAGGAGATACTTTGGATGGAACAGCGGATCCCGCCTTTCCGCCTGCCGCACCGCTCCGATCGTCCGTCTACCCGATGGGCGAATTGGGTCATATTGGGATTTTTCACTGGGATATTGGTGATCTTGTTTTTGCAATCACCACTTGGAAAAGTGGAACGCATTCAAGTCGAGGGGAACCGGTGGTGGTCCGAAAAGGACTTGGTGAAACAATCGGGATTAAAGCAGGGTATGTCCTTTTTCGGATGGAGCAGCGACAAGGTTGAAATGCGGTTGCGTTTGATCCAGGCGGTTCGCTCTGTGAAGGTCTCCAAGCGTTTTCCAGGAACGATACATATTCGTGTAACGGAATATCCACAAGTGGCTTGGTGGGACACGGGCCGAACGCGGTTTCCCGTGTTGTCCAACGGTGCGGTCCTTCATCGGTCCCATGCCCCGGCAACAGGGGAGCATCATCCGGTATTGACCGGATGGCGTGATGATCGGGCAGCGGCAACGCTAGCCAAAGCGTTGGTCGGTTTGTCTCCGGACATTCATCAGGACATTATTTCGGTGAAACCTGTCGAGCATCCGACCTATTCTGATGTGGTTGGCGTTGTCACGCGAGAAGGCCATTTGATCAAAGTGAGATTGTCGGATTTTCGGGAGAAGATGGCCTTATACCCCGCTTTTCGCGATAAGCCCCGAGGCACCTTGTACCTGATGGATACCACATGGTTCATCCCTTCCCATCCGTAACCGTCGTTCCACCGATGAGTAAAAGGTAAAATGAGTTGTTATTTACTAACTTCTGTAACTCTTTTTTATCTAATCATGGTGAACAGAAAAAATTAGGAAGGAAAAAGGGGAAAGCATGGTGGGTGTTGAATTATTGGAGTAATGTTTTTCCCTTCACTCCCCCCTGTTTGAAATAAGTACCAATGCTTTTCCACCACACAGAGATCGATTCCCGGGCAAGGAGGTGCCCAAGATTGAGCAACGGAGGATACATCGTCACCTTAGATATTGGAACATCCAGGGTCCGATTGATCGTCGCCGAAGTGCATGAGAACGGAAACATCCATATTGTCGGCGTCGGTTCGGCGGTCTCGAGGGGGATGAAGAAGGGAGCCATCATCGATATTGACCATGCCGTGCAGTCCATTCGGGAAGCGGTGGATGACGCGGAGCGAATGGTGGGAATAGAGGTTTCGGAAGTGTTTGTGGGGATTTCCGGCAACCACGTTTCGTTACAGCCCAGCCACGGGGTTGTAGCGGTTTCCAGCGAAGATCGGGAAATCGGTTCTCAGGATATCGAACGAGTACTGCAAGCGGCCAGAGTGATCGCATTGCCGCCGGAGCGGGAAATCATTGAAGTGATGCCGAAACAATTCATCGTGGACGGGTTGGATGAAATCCGCGATCCGCACGGGATGATCGGCGTTCGTCTGGAAGTGGATGCCTTAATCGTCACCGGGGCCAAGACGGTGATCCACAACGTGTTGCGGTGTGTGGAAAGAGCGGAGTTGAGCGTGGCCGGCATGCTGCTGTTACCGATGGCGACGAGCGAACTGTGTTTATCAGCGGACGAGAAAAACCTGGGCGTCGTCATGGCGGATCTGGGTGGAGGAACCACCACGATCTCCGTCTTCCAACACGGACATTTGGCGGCTACCGCGGTCATCCCGGTCGGTGGGGACAACATAACGAACGACATCGCCATCGGTTTGCAGACGGATACGGAGACAGCCGAAAAGATCAAGCGGCAGTATGGTGTCGCATCTGTGAAGGAAGCTTCCAAAGAGGTTACGTTTCAGATCCGGACCATCGGTAGCCAGCGGGAAAAGAGCGTGACCCAGTGGGAGCTCGCACAAATTATCGAACCGCGCGTCGAAGAGTTGTTTCACCTCATCCAGCAACAAGTGGAAGAGCTCGGCTTTTCCAAGAATCCGGTCGGCGGGTATGTGCTGACCGGCGGTGTGATGTCCTTGCCCCATATCTTAACCGTGGCCCAGGATCAGCTGGGTCAGGCGGTTCGTGTGGCCGTTCCTGACTATATCGGTGTACAGGACCCTTCGTATACCGCCGGCATCGGTATGGTGCATTATCTGTTGAAACGGCGGATGGTTCGCCTGGTGGAACCGGATACCGAAAGCCCGACACGTGCGAGGAAACAAAAGGGTCCATCACCGCTGGAACGGATGAAAAATTGGTTGAGCGAGTTCATTTAAGGCGCGGCAGGGATACATGAAAGAGAGAAAACGGGAGGGACAAGCCATGTTGGAGTTTGATATGGAAATTGAACAAATTGCTCAGATAAAAGTAGTTGGGGTAGGAGGCGGCGGCAGCAACGCGGTTAACCGAATGATCGAAGCCGGCGTCCAAGGTGTGGAATTTATCGCCGTCAACACCGATGCACAAGCACTGAACCGATCCAAGGCACCAGTCAAAATGCAGATCGGGGAAAAACTGACACGGGGACTGGGTGCCGGGGCCAATCCGGAGATCGGCAAAAAAGCGGCTGAGGAAAGCCGTGAGAGCTTGGAAAACGTGTTGAAAGGCGCGGACATGGTGTTCGTTACCGCAGGAATGGGTGGCGGAACCGGAACGGGAGCGGCCCCCGAAATCGCTGCCATCGCCCGTGAACTAGGTGCGTTGACCGTCGGTGTGGTCACCCGTCCGTTCACCTTTGAGGGACGCAAGCGTTCCCTGCAGGCCGATCAAGGGATTGCTGCCATGAAGGAAAAAGTGGATACGCTGATCGTCATCCCCAATGATCGTCTTCTGGAGATCGTGGATAAAAACACCCCGATGTTGGAAGCGTTTCGCGAAGCCGACAATGTGTTGCGTCAAGGGGTGCAAGGTATCTCGGATCTGATTGCGGTTCCCGGCCTGATTAACCTCGACTTTGCGGATGTGAAGACGATTATGACCGAACGCGGGTCCGCGCTCATGGGAATCGGGATGGCCACCGGTGAAGGGCGTGCGGCCGAAGCGGCCAAAAAGGCGATCTGCAGCCCGCTGTTGGAAACATCGATCGACGGGGCTCGGGGCGTGTTGATGAATATTACGGGCGGAACCAACCTGAGCCTGTACGAAGTGAACGAAGCGGCTGACATCGTGGCTTCCGCTTCCGATCCGGAAGTTAACATGATTTTCGGTGCGGTGATCAATGAAGACCTGAAGGATGAGATCATCGTGACGGTGATCGCCACCGGCTTTGATCACAAACAGCAGGAAAAAGCACCCGGAAAACCGCAATTCCGGTTGGAAGAGGAAACCGCCGCTTCCAAACTGGATATCGTGACGTTCAATTCCCAGGAGGACAATCTGGATATCCCCACCTTCCTGCGTCATCGGCGGAAAAAATAACACCGATTTGCCGGATACAAACAGTAGGTATTGAAAAGAGGGAGGCAAAAAGACGCCTCCCTCTTTTTGTTCCCGAGTAGCGGGATACGCTCAACTACGGGGAACCCGAATTTCCGACTGGCAATTCAACCGGCTGACACACCACTGTCCACTGTCATGATGTGTTCGGTGATGTAGCAAGCTTTGTCTGAGTACAACCAGATGACCGTGTGGGCAATATCGCTGGGCTTTCCGATACGCCCCTGAGGAATCCGTGACCGATAGTGTTGTTCGTTTCAGCCGGTGGAATGAAAAACCTGTTCCAGCATCGGGGTGAGAACGGCTCCAGAGCAAACGGTATTGATCGGATGTTGGATGAGGCGTAATCCAGTGCGGCGGACCCTCAATGATTCTCAAACCGACGGCGAATTCCTCCGACAGTTTTCGCGTGCCCCCATTGAATGCTCCGTGATTCTTCTCACGTTCGACGAAAAAAGTGATATCCGGGCGGCAAGTTTCAACAGACTTTGAAATAAGGATTAGTATATACTGTTTTCACATTGGACGAGAGGGGATGAAGACATGGTCATCTATGCGGACATGGTCTTCCTCCTCAACCTGTTTATCGACTTTACACTGTTGCTGTTGACTTCGGCCATCCGCAGGCAACGGGTTCCGTTCTGGAGGATGAGTTGCGGCGCCCTGCTCGGGGCGGTGTATTCCATCCTGCATTTGTGGCCGCAATTTGCTTTTACCTACACCTTTCCGGCAAAAGTGCTGTTTTCCATTTTCATGGTGGGCGTGACATTTGGTTACCCTACCCCGGTCGCGTTTGTACGAAGTTTGGGGGTTTTTTACACCACCTCGTTTGTCATTGGAGGTGGCATGTTCGCGCTTCACTATGTGATGACGGGAGAGGGAACAGTTGCCGGTGGGATTTTTCTGTCTCAATCCACCGGCTGGGGTTCGCCGGTCTCCTGGTTGTTTGTATTGTTCAGTTTTCCGTTTGTGTGGTTGTATGCACGTGTATCATTCCGCTCATTGCAACAACGGCAAGCGATCCATTCTTATCTGACACCAGTGGCAATTTGGATCGGCGAACATCGATTGGAATGCATCGGCTTAATCGACACCGGCAATCAACTGCGGGATCCGATTAGCCGTGCACCAGTGATGATGGTGGAACTGGAACGGATTCAGGAACACCTTCCCGAAGCATTGACGGTGATGGTCCGGACCAAGGCATGGCATCAACACTGGGATCGCCTGCCTGCTGAGTGGGTAACCCGGGTGCGGTTGGTGCCCTATCGCGGGATCGCGGCAAAAGGGGAAATGATGGTGACGCTGAAACCGGATCGCGTCGAAATCCGTCAACAACAGGATTGGGTTGCCGCCGGAAAAGTGTTGGTCGGACTGGACCCTGGCAGATTGTCATCCGACGGCACGTATCATGCCATCATCCATCCTTCTTGTTTGCCGCAAGCAGGGTAAGTCTTCAATCTTTCATCTTCAACAATACAAAGGAGGATGAGCCGTGACAGGGGAGCGACTTCGGGTGTGGGTCAAGTGGAAGCTGGTTGTGCAACTGTTTTGGTACCGGTTACTGATGCAGATGGGCCTGAAGGGGGAAGAAATTTATTATATCGGCGGAAGCGAAGCATTGCCACCGCCGCTTTCACGGGAAGAGGAAGAGCATTTGCTGGAGCGTCTACCAGGTGGAGATGCCGCCGTCCGCGCCATGCTGATTGAACGGAATCTCCGGTTGGTGGTTTACATCGCTCGGAAATTCGAGAACACGGGCATTCATATTGAAGATCTGGTATCCATCGGCACAATCGGATTGATCAAGGCAGTCAACACATTCGATCCGGGAAAAAAGATCAAATTGGCTACCTATGCTTCACGATGCATTGAGAATGAGATTCTCATGTTTTTGCGGCGTAACAACAAGATCCGTTCGGAAGTATCCTTCGACGAACCTTTGAATACGGACTGGGACGGCAATGAGTTGCTGTTGTCTGATGTGATGGGAACGGAAAATGACACGATCTACCGAAACATTGAGGAACAAGTGGACCGAAAAATTCTGCGGGCCGCCTTGGCCAAGTTGTCCGAACGGGAACGGACGATCATGGAACTCCGCTTTGGACTCAATGGGGGAGAGGAGAAAACACAAAAGGACGTGGCTGATCTACTGGGTATTTCGCAATCTTACATCTCACGGCTGGAAAAGCGGATCATCAAGCGGCTGCGAAAGGAATTTAATAAAATGATTTGAAATATATGCCAAAGATGGACGGATTATAAAAAACCTTCCTCAGGAGATACTGTTCATACATGCTTCCTGAGGAGGGAACCCCATGGCTCGGAACAAGGTAGAAATTTGCGGAGTGGATACATCCAAACTACCGGTATTAACCAACCAGGAGATGCGTGTACTGTTTCGGCAGTTACAGGCTGGGGATCGATCCGCCAGGGAGAAGTTGGTGAACGGCAATCTCCGTTTGGTACTCAGTGTGATCCAACGATTTAACAACCGGGGAGAAAATGTGGATGATCTGTTTCAGGTTGGTTGCATCGGCATGATGAAGGCTATTGACAATTTCGATCTCGGACAGAACGTCAAATTTTCCACGTACGCCGTTCCGATGATCATCGGTGAAATCCGTCGCTATTTGCGAGACAACAATCCCATCCGCGTATCACGCTCTCTCCGAGATATTGCGTTCAAAGCGCTGCAGGTGCGGGATACGCTCACCAACCGACATTCCCGTGAACCTACTGTCCAGGAGATAGCGGAAGAGCTGAACGTACCCAAGGAAGATGTGGTATTTGCGCTCGATGCGATTCAGGATCCGGTGTCATTATTTGAACCCATTTATCAGGACGGCGGAGACCCAATCTATGTGATGGATCAACTGAGCGACGACAAGGAAAAGGATTTTAAATGGGTGGAAGAGATCGCCCTCCGCGAAGCGATGAACAAATTAAATGAACGGGAAAAATTGATTTTGTCCATGCGTTTTTTTGAGGGGAAAACCCAGATGGAAGTGGCCGATGAAATCGGAATTTCCCAAGCACAGGTTTCTCGGTTGGAAAAAGCCGCCATTCATCAGATGCAAAAATTTGTCCAGTGAAACGGGAAATTCAACCCCGGGGATTTGTCAACAACATCACCGCCCTTTTCGGGCGGTTTTTTGTGGCGCCAGAAGGTGTCAAATCAGACACACCTCTGTACATTTTGCCTCTTTGTCTCATATACATAAAGTAACGTTGATCTTTGCGATGAAGGGGGATTACCCCGTGATCAAAATCTCTGATTTGCAGGCCAAAGATGTGGTGAATGTTCAGGATGGACAAAAACTGGGGCAAATCCACGATGTGGAAATCGATTTGAAGATGGGTCAGATCAAGGCGATTGTGGTGCCGGCGGAAAGTAAACTGTTCGGTCTTATTTCCGGGGGAAAAGAGTGGGTCATTCCATGGCGGCAAATCGTCAAAATCGGAACGGACGTCATCTTGGTACGATTACATTCCACTACGTCACCTCACGAATATTACGACAACCTCTCTTCTACACAGCCGCCGTTTTTACCTCCGTCGCCTGAGGATTGACAGATAAGTGTCTCTTTGTCTCTTCACCGAAATGTGGTAATATGATGGGAGGAGGGGAGCGAATGGAACCATTTCAGTTTCATGATGGCGCTGGCGTTCCCTACTTTTTCCTTTACAAGTGGGAAAAGGAATTTCCTCACCTGTCGGTAGGGATGAGCGCCAGGGGAAGCGGGAAAAATTATGCTCTCCACGTGGGGGATGATCCTGATCGTGTCATCGCCAACCGAAAAGCGTTGGCAAATGCGTTGAATCTTCCGTTTGCATGGTGGACCTGCGGCGAACAGGTCCATGGTGTGGCCATCCAGGAAGTTCGTGGGGAGGATCGGGGACGTGGGAGCGATTCCCGCCAAACGGCCTTCGCTGATACAGATGGCTTGGTGACCAAGGCGTCGGGTGTTTGGTTGACTTCTTTTTACGCCGATTGTGTACCACTGATTTTCTACAGCCCCGATGCGGACGTGATCGGCATCGCCCATGCGGGATGGCGCGGTACAGTGGGCGGAATCGGTCCACGGATGGTACGTCGCATGGTGCAGATGGGAGCCGATGTCGGCCGCATCCGCGCAGCGATTGCGCCATCAATCGGTGGATGTTGTTACGAAGTGGACGATCGGGTGGCCAACGCTTTGCAGGATGTTCTGCCATCGGTGTCTAAAGAAATCTTGAAGCCGACCCAACCCGGAAAATGGAAGTTGGATTTACGATTGGCCAATCGGGAAATGTTACTTTTGGAAGGAATTCTTCCGGAGCATGTGGAATTGACGCATTGGTGCACCAGCTGTCATCCCGAATATTTTTTTTCGCACCGGCGTGATAAAGGAAAAACAGGACGTATGGTGGCATGGATCGTGAAACGGGACGGGAGAGATGGCTGATGGACGAGTTGCGGCAACGTTGGGAACAGATCAGGGAAAACATTGCTACCGCTTGCGCCCGGGTCGGCCGTGACCCCAACGAAGTGCGTGTCGTCGCGGTCACAAAATATGTGGATTTGGACACCACCCGCGCCGTATTGGATGCGGGAATCGAAGATATCGGCGAAAGCCGGGCGCAGGAAGCCGTACCCAAATTTGAAGCGCTTAAAGGACGGGGAGTGTGGCATTTCATCGGTCACTTGCAACGGAACAAGGTGAAGGACGTCATCAATCGATTTACATATATTCATTCGCTCGACCGATATTCGCTGGCGAAGGAGATCCAGTCCCGAGCGGAAAAAGCGGACAAGCAGGTGAAGTGCTTCATCCAGGTCAACGTGTCCGGCGAAGAGAGCAAGCATGGTATCGCGCCGGAGGAGTTGACGGATTTCGCCCGCGAAGTGGTGGAGACATGTCCTCGAATTCAAGTTGTGGGATTGATGACGATGGCGCCCAAAACGGATCAACCGGAGGAGGTTCGTCCGTTTTTCCGGCGATTGAAACAGTTGCAGGCCGAATTGCAAAAACTCGGTGACACCCGATTGCAGGTTCCGCATTTGTCCATGGGCATGTCGCAGGACTATCCCATCGCCGTCGAAGAAGGCGCTACATTCCTGCGTCTGGGATCGGTGTTGGTGGGGCGGCAAAAGTAAGACGGCCGGTGAGGAGGCGATTTTGATTGAGTTTCATCCAAAGGGTGATGAACTTTTTCGGGATCACAGAGGATGATGTGGTGGAATACCATGAGGAGGACGCCGAGTCGGTATCGACCAGGGAACGTGTCGGGCATGTGGTATCGTTGCACACCCAGAAAAACATCCGTGTGATGCTGATCGAACCCCGCACCTACGAAGATGCTCAAGAAATCGCCGACAATATCAAAAGCCATCGCCCGGTCGTCGTCAACTTGCAGCGCGTGGGCAAGGATCAAGCTGTTCGGATTGTGGACTTTTTGAGCGGAACGGTGTATGCGCTGGGCGGAAACATTCAAAAATTGGGTCCCAACATCTTTATGTGCACACCGGCTAATGTAGACGTGCAAGGAACCATATCGGATTTGGTGTCTGATGACGCCAAAGAGCTGCTGAGGTGAACGAATGAACGTAGTGTATGAGTTGGTTCATTGGGGTTTTTACCTCTACTATATCCTGATTATCATTTATATTTTGCTCTCGTGGGTTCCCCAAGCGAGAGAGACGCCGATCGCTTATTTTTTGGCGCGGTTGGTGGAGCCGTACCTGTCCATTTTCAGGAATTTGATCCCTCCCTTCGGCATGTTGGACATCTCCCCGATTGTGGCCCTGATTGCGCTCCATTTTATGGAGTACGGGGTTCTCTACATCCTGGGCTTGGTGATCGGCTGGCTGGCATGAAGAACGACGCGTTGTTCGCTCATTTCCGACCGGAGGAACGACCGTTCGCGGAGAGGGTCCTGGATTGGGTTTACCGGGCTGCGGAGAAGTATCAACCCGTGCAGACGCCGTTTTTGGACCCTCGCCAGCAGTTTATCGTCCGGTCCTTGGCCAATCGGGAGCCGGATATCGGGGTGTGGTCCGACGGAGGGTATGAAGGAGCGGAACGGTGTCGCATGTGGGTGCTTCCCGCTCATTTCCCACCGGACGAATTGCCGTCCGGTTTGGCTTTTCTTGCCATTCGTCCGCATTCGGGTAGAGAGCTGAAGCATCCCGACGTATTGGGTTCCTTGTTGGGATTGGGGATCAAGCGTGAGAAGTTGGGGGATCTGCTTCTTCATCCGGAAGGCTGTCAAGCGATAGTGGCCGATGAATTGGCAGATTATATCCGATTACAATTAAGCCGGGTCGGCAGGGAGACGGTATCCGTCGAGGAGATCGGTCGGGAGGATCTGGTGATCCCGGAACGCGAAGCGATCGCTCAGTCCATTACGGTAGCATCGCTTCGTGTGGATGCCGTGTGCGCCGAAGGTTTTCGTCTCTCTCGCTCTAAAGCTGCACAATCGATTAAGGGTGGCAAATGCAAAGTAAATTGGAAGGTCGTTGATAACCCTGCCCAGACGGTCGCCGAACAGGACATGATCTCGCTTCGGGGCTTCGGTCGTTTGCTTGTGGGAAAGATAGATGGGAGGACAAAAAAAGGGAGGTACTGGGTCGAAGTCCTGAAAATGAGATAATACGTATGCAAACAATCCCATTATTAGCAATAAACTTTTCTTCGATGTGACAAGTAGAGGTAGCTTTCCGGAAGGATTTTTGTTAGTATTGTCGAATAGAGAGGAGAAGCAATCTATTGAGGAGGTGCGGGATATGCCGCTTACGCCTTATGATATACACAATAAGGAATTTAGTCGATCTTTCCGTGGTTACGATGTCGACGAAGTGAACGATTTTTTGGATCAGATCATTAAAGACTTTGAATTCCTGATCCGCGAAAAGCAGCAACTGGAAGAACAAGTGGAAGAATTGCAGGCAGAACTGGAGCGATTGATGGAACAACAATCCATGTCTCCGGTACAAGCTCCTCAGCCGCAATCTCCGCAACCGCCGCAACCGCGTTATCAACCTGAACCGATGTACCAACAGCCGTCCGCAGCCGCGTTGACCTCAATGGAACAAAGTATCCACAAATCGATCCGCGTGGCCCAGGAAGTTGCGGAAGAAGTGCGGTTGAACGCGAAGAAAGAAGCGGAGCTGATCGTGCAGGAAGCGGAGAAAAATGCCGACCGCATCATCAACGAAGCGTTGCAAAAAGCGCGCGCCATTCACAGCGAGTTGGTCGGCCTGAAGCAAAAAGCGACGATTTACCGTGCCCGTTTCCGTACATTGGTGCAATCTCATTTGGATATTCTGGAGAATAGCGATTGGGAGTCCCTCGAGGAGCTGGAAGAAGGGCTGGAGGAAACCGGCAAACAACTGGAACAGTTGGCCCAACCGTCTGAACCGGAAATGGATGAGGAGCTCGACCACGATTTCGATGATTATCATCATGACCATCATGATGAGTACCAAGATCCGATGGATCAACCGGAACCCTCATATCAGATCGAAGAAGAGGACGAACCGCGTCGCGAATTGCGTCGTACGTCGCGTAAGCTGAAGAAGAAAGCGATGTTTTAATCGTCAGGAAGCAAGACATCATAGGTCATGGTGAATACAGGAAGTACATATGCCTTCCTAATGGCTGCGATGATGTGTTGCTTCGTGAGGAGAATTTTTCTAGAATAAACGAACATTGTCAACGGCGAAGAACGGGAAGAGTAGGCGGATGTGTCCGTGTGACAGCGAATTAGGGATGGTGCGAGCCTAATCCGGGCCTCCGTTCCGAAAATCCCCCGGGAGCCGTCGCCCGAAATCACGAGTGATGAGAGTAGGGTGTACCGGGTCATTCCCGTTAACGAATGAGAGAGTGGGCCGTATTTGGCGACAAATCGGCTCATTAGGGTGGTACCACGGGAGCCTTCTCGTCCCTAGCGGATGAAGAAGGTTTTTTATTTTAGGAGCAGAGTGAGGTGACCTGTATGGATTACAGCAAAACGCTACATCTGCCGAAGACAGATTTTCCCATGCGGGCCAATTTGCCCAAACGGGAACCGGATTGGCAAAAATGGTGGGACGAAATCGATCTGTACCGCAAAACGCGTGAAAAGCGCAAAGGACGTCCGAAATTCATCCTGCATGACGGACCGCCGTACGCCAACGGCGATATCCATATCGGCCATGCGTTGAACAAAATCTTGAAGGACATCATTGTCCGGTTTAAAAACCTGCAAGGATATGATGCCCCGTATGTGCCTGGATGGGATACGCACGGACTGCCCATCGAACACGCCATCATCACCAAAAAAGGGGTCAACCGCAAAGAGGTGGATCCTGTCACTTTCCGCGAGTTGTGCAAGGAATACGCCTTGTCATTTGTGGAAAAACAAAAAGCCCAATTCAAACGGCTGGGTGTACTGGGAGACTGGGAAAACCCGTACATTACCCTGAAACCGGAATATGAAGCGGAACAGGTGCGCGTTTTCGGTGAAATGGTCCGCAAAGGCTATATCTATCGCGGGCTGAAGGCGGTATATTGGTCTCCTTCTTCCGAAACGGCTTTGGCGGAAGCGGAGATCGAATACAAGGATAAGCGCTCGCCTTCCATCTACGTGGCGTTCCCGGTGCAGGACGGAAATGGTGTGTTGCCGGAAGACAATACGGCGGTCGTCATCTGGACCACCACCCCGTGGACGATCCCGGCCAACTTGGGGATTGCCATTCATCCCGATTTCCAGTACACCCTGGTCAAGGCGGGAGACCGGCAGTTGCTGATGGCGGAGGAATTGGTGGATCAAGTGATGAAGACATGCGGCATCTCCGAATACGAACGGGTGGGGTCATGGAAGGGAAGCGAACTGGAAGGCGTCGTATGCCGTCATCCGTTCTACGACCGAAAATCCCCTGTGGTCCTGGGCGATCACGTGACGTTGGATGCGGGTACCGGTTGCGTACACACAGCCCCTGGCCACGGGGAAGAGGACTTCCTCCTCGGGCAAAAATACAATTTGGGCGTATTGTGTCCCGTGGATGAAAAAGGCCGGATGACGGCGGAAGCTCCCGGTTTTGAAGGACTGTTTTACGACGATGCCAACAAGGCCGTGACGAAGAAGCTGGAAGAAGTGGGTGCCTTGTTGAAATTGTCGTTTATCACCCACCAATACCCGCATGATTGGCGGACGAAAAAACCGGTGATCTTCCGGGCGACCCATCAATGGTTCGCTTCGATCGACGGATTCCGCGAACAGATGCTGGAAGCGATTCGGAAAGTGAAATGGACGCCTGCCTGGGGGGAAACCCGTTTGCACAACATGATCGCCGATCGCGGTGATTGGTGCATTTCCCGTCAGCGGGTCTGGGGCGTTCCGCTGCCCATTTTCTATTGCGAACAATGCGGAGAACCTTACATCACCGAAGAGTCGATTGAGCACATCGCCGCCCTGTTTGCACGGGAAGGCTCTTCCGCTTGGTATGCCAAAGATGTCGCCGAACTGTTGCCGGATCAAGCGGCTTGTGAATCCTGCGGCCACACTTCATTCCGCAAGGAAACAGATACGATGGATGTGTGGTTCGATTCGGGTTCAAGCCACCGGGCTGTGTTGAAACAACGGGAAGAACTCCAGTGGCCGGCCGACATGTATTTGGAAGGATCGGACCAGTACCGTGGCTGGTTTAACTCGTCGCTGTCGACGGCAGTGGCCACGACCGGGCAAGCGCCATACCGGGAGGTGTTAAGCCACGGGTTCACGTTGGATGGCGAAGGGCGTAAAATGTCCAAGTCACTCGGCAATACGATTGAGCCGCAAAAAGTGATCCAACAATACGGTGCGGACATTCTGCGTCTGTGGGTGGCGTCGGTCGATTATCAAGCCGATGTGCGTGTATCCGATGAGATTTTGAAGCAAATCGCGGAGGCGTACCGCAAAATCCGCAATACATTCCGCTTCCTGCTGGGGAACCTGGCAGATTTCGATCCGGCGAAAGACAGCGTTCCTGTTGAAAAATGGCCGGAGTTGGATCGATTCGCCTACATCCAGCTCCAACGGCTGATCGAGCGAGTCACACGGGCTTATGAGGCGTACGAGTTCCATCAAGTGTACTATGCGATCCATCATTTCTGCACCGTGTTTTTGAGCCAGTTCTATCTGGATGTGTTGAAGGATCGTCTGTACACGTTGCCTGCCGATGCCGAGACACGACGGGCTTCGCAAACCGTGCTGTATCGCATCTTGACCACCCTCAACCCGCTGATCAGCCCGATCCTGCCGCATACGGCGGAAGAAGTATGGCAACACACACCGGGCAAAACGGAAGAAAGCGTCCATCTGACGGATCTGCCGCAAGTAGATCGCAGTGTTTTGGACGAAACATTGGAGAAAAAGTGGAATGCCTTCCTCGAGGTGCGTGACGTCGTGCTGAAAGCGTTGGAGGAAGCGCGGCAAAACAAAGTGATCGGCAATTCGCTCGGTGCATCCGTACACCTGTATCCGGACGAAGGCACGCATCGGTTGTTGTTGGAGATCGAAGATCTGTCCGCCTTGTTCATCGTTTCCCACACGGAACTGTATGCACCCGGTACCGAACCGGCAGAGGGTGCCGTGGTCGGGAAAGGAATCGCGGTCAAGGTGGAAGTGGCACCGGGCGAAAAATGCGAGCGTTGTTGGGTGGTAACCCCGACAGTAGGGCAGGATCCGGATCATCCGACAATTTGTGCCCGTTGTGCGGAAGTCGTGCGTAAGCTGGATACCGGCACAGCGTGATCCGTAGCGAAAAAATCAATGGTCATTTCCGTAAGGGAGCAATGTCGATCTTCCAGCATGGCGACATTCTCAGGCTGTTCTCGCCAAGCGGGAAACAGCCAGCTTATTGACAAAATCCACGGGCTCCGAATTCCCGTCTTTGCTCAGCACGCGACGGGGGATGCGGGCCCGTTCCTTTAACAGAGGGTGGCCGTTTTCCCACGAGCGACCTTTGAGCTTGCGAAACAGGAGTGAGAGGGAAAACGGCGCACCTGGAATCGCAAGAGGTTCAACACTTTTGTCAGCAGTCTCGCTGTTTCCTGTCCAACAGGAAACAGCTTTTTTATTTTGGAATCGCCATTTTTTTGTATGTAACAACGTTCGACGTCATGGAGAAGCTATTGGAAAAGGTTCGGAGGGATGGATGTGGGGGAAGGCGTACAGGGAAACCGCCGTTGGTTCGAGCGGATCGACAAACAGCTGAAAAACCTGTCCCGTCGGCTGGAGGCGAGTGAGATCGCGGAATATGTACAGTTATTAAATCATCCGTTCCGTTTGATCGTCATTAACATCGTCACCGGCATTGCACGCGGCATCGGGATTGCGATCGGATTTACCCTGTTCGCTTCCTTCATCGTGTATGCCCTGCAAAGAATCGGGGCACTCAACCTCCCTGTCATCGGTAATTTTGTCGCGGAAATAGCCAAGATCGTCCAGGCAGAATTGGATTTAAACCGGCCCACATATTGAAAAGGAGGCAACCCCATGACGGAAGCACAACAGTCCGCTTTGCGGGCGCAATTGCTGGAGGAAAAACGGCGCTTAGAAGAACGTCTGGCAGGAAATGATCATTTCGGGATGGCGCGTGGGATGAACGATTCCCTCGGTGAGTTGTCAGGCTATGACAATCATCCCGCCGATATCGGTACTGAGCTGTACGAACGGGGAAAGGATCTGGCGTTGAATGAAGCCGCCGAACACCAGCTGGAGGAGATTGAGCTGGCATTATTGCGCATGGAAGACGGTACGTATGGTCAATGCGTTGTATGCGGGAAACCCATTCCCTACGAGCGATTGGAAGCGGTACCCGCCACCGCCTATTGCAAGGAACACCAACCGGGTGGACATGTCTCTCAACGCCGGCCGGTAGAAGAACAAGTGATTCACCCACCATTCGGTGAGCATTTTAACGACGGGGATGAGGAACGAACCGCTTATGATGCCGAGGACGCATGGCAGGAAGTGGAACAATACGGTACATCCAACCCTCCGGACTATTTCCGGGAAGGGAAGAACTACAATGAGTTGACGATCGATCACGATGAGAAACGGGGTTATATAGACGACTTCGAAGGGTTTACGATTACGGATGCACACGGCAATACCGAAGCGATTACGGACATCACACACAATGAAGCGTATGACCGCGCAGAAGAGTCATGGGAAATACGGCGGAATAAATGACATTCATCATGATCAGACACCTGTTCATTTGAAGTTCTTCTATGTGATGATTTGGTTTTTCGGCTTGCCGCTATGTGCTCGTTCAAATCCCTGTCATTGTGTCCGCCCATTCCACTGTGCTACAATCAATGGAAGATGCAGGCATGGACGTGCGAAGGGACAGGAGGAAAACAGTCGGTGTTACGGTACTACGTGATCGCGATAATCGTGTTAGTGATCGACCAACTGACCAAATGGTTGGTTGCGACCAAAATGTCGCTATATGAATCCATTCCCCTGATTCAAGGAGTATTTTACATCACATCTCATCGTAACCGCGGAGCGGCGTTCGGCATTCTGCAAAACCAGCAGTGGTTGTTTATCAGTGTCACGTTGGTTGTCATCGCTTTTTTGCTGGTGTATTTGCACCGCTTGGGTAGGGAACGATCCGGAGCTGCGTGGTCGTTCGCCCTCATTCTGGGGGGAGCGGCCGGCAACTTGTTGGATCGGGTACGACTCGGGGAAGTCGTCGACTTTTTTGATTTTCGGTTGATCCATTATCCCATTTTCAATGTGGCTGATTCCGCCATCGTCATCGGTGTCATCCTGTTGATGATCGATACATTCCGTCAGCCGGGGCATGAGTCGGAAGAACCGGCGGCGAAAGCGAGTGCGGCCGATGATTGAGGAAGAAACCCGCATCGTATGGCGGGCGGATGAATCAGCTGAAGGGGAGCGGATCGACAAGGCGGTTACTTCATTGGATGATGACTGGTCGCGCTCTGCGGTACAAGCATGGATCAAAGAAGGTCGGGTCACGGTCAACGGTCGAACAGTAAAAGCCAATTACCGATTGGAGGCGGGGGACGAGGTGATCGTCTCCGTCCCGCCAGTAGAGGAGTTGGCGGTAGAACCGGAACCGATTCCACTTGACGTGCGGTATGAGGATGAAGATGTCATCGTCGTGAACAAACCGCGGGGCATGGTGGTTCACCCGGCGCCGGGCAACACCTCGGGTACACTGGTGAACGCATTGCTGGCCCATTGTCGGGACCTGTCCGGGATTGGAGGCGTGGCGCGTCCGGGCATCGTTCACCGCATCGACAAAGATACGTCGGGTCTTTTGATGGTGGCCAAGAACGACTTGGCCCATCAATCGCTGGCGGCGCAGTTGAAGGCGCACAGTGTGGACCGCATTTATCTCGCCATTGTGCACGGGAACATACCACACAACCGAGGAACGGTTGACGCTCCGATCGGACGGGATCCGCATGACCGCAAAAAAATGGCGATCAACCACAAAAACGGCAAACCGGCCGTCACCCATTTTGCCGTGTTGGAGCACTGGCAACAAGCGTCTTTGATCGAATGCAAGCTGGAGACGGGACGTACCCATCAAATTCGGGTACATATGGCTTCTATTGGCCACCCGTTGATCGGTGATCCAGTTTACGGGCCGAAAAAAAACCGGTATCCGATTCAAGGACAGGCCCTGCACGCCAAAGTACTGGGCTTCGACCATCCCCGTACCGGTAAGCGAATTCGTTTGGAAGCGGAGCTGCCGAAGGATATGGAAAAATTAATCAGTTACATTCGCGCGGAAAATCATTAAAACGGGATTGACATTCTGTACATGATCGTTCATAATACGAGAGAAACTAATAAGGCCTTTTAAATCCAGTCCCGTGAGGCTGGCAAGGGCGCGGCAACCAATTAACGGATTCATGACCCCCTTTTAAACGATCGAATGATTTCCGCCGACGACGCTTCTTGCCCGGCCTGGGTGAGAAGCTTTTTTTGTGCCAAGGAGGGATTCGTCATCGAAGCGAAAACCATTTTGGATGAAGCGGCGATTCGGCGGGCATTGACCCGAATCGCACATGAGATTCTGGAACGGAACAAAGGCGTGGAAAATACGGTGCTGGTTGGAATCCGGACGCGAGGCATCTTTTTGGCTCAGCGTCTAAGTGAACGGATTCGGCAGATCGAAGGGGTCAGCGTTCCCGTGGGGGAACTGGACATCACCCTGTACCGGGATGATTTGACTGAAAAAGCAGAGCAGCCGGAAGTGCGTGGTTCCGAGATCCCGGTGGAGATACACGGCAAAAAGGTGATTCTCGTCGATGACGTTCTCTACACCGGGCGGACGGTCCGCGCGGCGATGGACGCCCTGATCGACATGGGACGGCCGCGTATGATCCAACTGGCCGTCTTGATCGACCGCGGCCACCGCGAATTGCCGATCCGGCCGGATTATGTCGGCAAAAACGTTCCCACTTCCCAAAGTGAATTGGTAGCGGTTCTGCTTCAGGAATCAGACGGAATCGACGCAGTGGAAATCCGAAAACAACAGGAAAAATAGAGAGTCGGAACAAAAACAGACCACCCTTTAAAGACGGTCCCGTGAGGCCGGCAAGGGGAGGTAGTGCCATTCGTGTGCGCATGGGGCGCGAAACCTCTTTGCCGGCTTGGGCAAAGAGGTTTTTTTATCGGGAAAAAGGAGGAGAAATGGATGAAACGGAATATGGTGTTGGATGTACACGAACGTCCCCAGGCACTCAAATGGCTGGCGCTTAGTTTGCAACACTTGTTTGCGATGTTCGGCGCGACCATTCTCGTGCCTTTGTTGACGGGGCTGGAACCGTCCGTGGCACTACTGTCGAGCGGGATTGGGACGATCGCTTATCTCATCGTTACAAAAGGAAAAATCCCCGCCTATCTCGGCTCTTCCTTCGCTTTCATCGTTCCGATCATCACCGTGTCCAAAGCTGAGGGCGTGGAAGCGGCATTGTTCGGATGCTTTCTGTCTGGCCTGGTGTATGGTGTGGTCGCGTTGGCTGTCTATAAATACGGGGTAGGCTGGTTGGATCGCTTACTGCCCCCGGTTGTGATCGGTTCGATCATCATCGTGATCGGGTTGGCCCTGGCCGGTGTGGCCGTCGATATGGCCAGCACAACGAAAGTGGTTCAGGAAGTGCCCAAAACTGCACAGGCATTGTCCACCCTGCCGGGGAAAGTGGAAAGTGTGGATCCGCAGGCGGGTACGGTGACACTGAAAGTGTACTCGCTCAAACACTTCGGTGTGGCACTGGCGACGCTGGCGATCGCGATTCTGGCCAGCTTGGTGTTCCGGGGGTTCCTCAATCTGATCCCAGTGCTGGTGGGGATTATTGGCGGCTATATCGTAGCGTATTTCGCCGGACTGGTTGACTTGACCCCCGTCAAACAAGCAAGTTGGTTCGCGCTGCCGGATTTCCGCACCCCGACAGTCTCGTGGAAGGCGGCGTTTGTGATCGTGCCGGTCACGCTGGTTACCCTGACCGAGCATATCGGGCACCTGATGGTGACCTCCAGCATTATGGACCGGGATTTGGCGAAAAATCCGGGATTGCACCGATCCCTGCTGGGTGACGGCGTAGCCACTTCAATCGCCGCAATGATCGGCGGGCCTCCAAGCACCACATACGGGGAAAACATCGGGGTGATGGCGATCACGCGCATCTTCAGCGTATGGGTGATCGGTGGTGCGGCCGTGTTTGCGATGGCATTCGCCTTCATCGGCAAACTGTCCGCGCTGATTTCCACCATTCCGCCCGCGGTGATGGGCGGCGTCTCGATCCTCCTGTTCGGCATCATCTCTTCGGCTGGTTTGCGGATGCTGGTGGAAAACGGTGTTGACTTCAATGATCGGCGCAACCTGGTGATCGCGTCGGTGGTTCTGGTGATCGGAGTAGGCGGTGCCGCACTGAAACTGGTGGGCATCCATCTGGAGATCGAAGGAATGGCGTTGGCGACGCTGGTCGGGATGTTTCTCAATCTGGTGCTGCCAAAGAGCGGCGAGCGAACGGAAGTATCGGATGAATCTCAAGGTGAACCGGCAGTCAACCGATCGGTTTCCGGACAAATCGGATAAAAAAGATAAAAAGGTTCCTTTAATCCAGTCCCGTGAGGCTGGGAAGGAGCGGCATAGCCGAGCTGCACCCTTTTGGCGGGTTGCGGGTTTGGTGGGCTCCTCCCATCCGTTTGGGAGGAGCTTTTTTACATAACACCGGGAGGGAGCAGGATGAACATCGCCGTTCGATCCGACGAAACCAATCTGATCGACACCAACGGATTGTCCCGAAGCGAGTTGATGGCCATTTTGGAGCGGGCCCGTTTTTACGAAGACCAAAACGGTCTGGTACCGCCGCGTTATCTCGGGCGGTTTGTTGCCAACCTGTTTTTTGAACCGAGCACACGGACGCGGTTTTCTTTTGAGGTGGCGGAGAAACGGTTGGGCTTGGAAGTGTTGAATGTATCGGAGGACACCTCCAGCACCGTCAAGGGAGAAACGCTGGCTGACACGTTGAAAACCCTGGCCGCTATCGGAGTGGAAGTGGCGGTGATTCGTCACAGCCAGTCCGGAATTGCAGAAGAAATGGCCAAACAAAACAACGGTGTCCGATTGGTCAATGCCGGAGACGGACACAACGCTCATCCGACACAGGCGTTGCTGGATCTCTACACCCTGCACAAACACTTCGGAGACTTGAACGGACTGCGCGTGGCCATCATCGGCGACCTGCGGCACAGCCGTGTAGCACGTTCCAATCTATGGTCGTTGACCACGATGGGAGCCGAGGTGGTGTTCAGTGGCCCGGAAACGATGCGGGCGCCCGATCTGGAAGAACACGCACCATATCTGCCGATCGACGAAGCGATTGCGCAGGCCGATGCCGTGATGATGCTCCGGGTGCAACTGGAGCGGCACCGCGAACAGTTGTTTACCACTGCGGAAGCATACCATCAACATTACGGGTTGACGTTGGAGCGGTTTGCACGCATGCAAGATCATGCGGTCATCCTGCACCCCGGACCGGTCAACCGGGATGTGGAGTTGGCGGACGAGCTGGTGGAGCATCCGCGCTCCAAGGTGTTTGAGCAGATGAAGAATGGTGTATGGGTGCGTATGGCGGTGTTGGAACGCGTATTGGAAGGGGGAAAACGAGGATGAACCACATCCTGCTGAAAAACGGACGGATATTGGATGAAAAAACGGGGGAAATCGTTCCGGCGGATGTGCGGATGGAGAACGGCGTGATCGCGGCCATCGGTCGGGATCTGCCGAAGGCAGGAGCAGAAAGGATCGATGTGGCCGGACGGCTGATCGTGCCCGGATTGATCGATATGCATGTCCATTTGCGCGAACCGGGGTTCGAACATAAGGAAACGATCGCGACGGGAACCGCCGCAGCGGCCAGAGGCGGCTTTACGACGGTGGCCTGTATGCCTAATACACGGCCGGTGGTGGATACCCCTGAAGTGATCGCTCGTATCCGCGAGACGGCAGAACGGGAGGGACGGGTGCGCGTTCTGCCCATCGCCGCGATTACCAAACGGGAGCTGGGCGAGGAGTTGACTGACTTCGCCGCTTTGAAGGAAGCGGGTGCTGTCGCTTTGTCCGACGACGGTGTGGGCGTGCAGAGCGCCCGCATGATGAAACAGGCGATGGCTTGGGCGCGCGAGTTGAACTTGCCCATCGTCGCCCATTGCGAAGACAATTCACTGGCCAAAGGGGGATGCGTCCATGACGGGATCTTCGCCGCCAAACACGATCTGCCCGGCATTCCCGGATCGGCCGAAGCGGTGCATGTCGCCCGGGACATCATTTTGGCCGAGGAGACGGGGGTCCATTACCACGTGTGCCACATCAGTGCCAAAGCCTCGGTCGATCTCGTCCGGATGGCCAAACAAAAAGGGTTGCGCGTAACGGCGGAAGTGACGCCGCACCATCTGCTCCTGAGCGACGAAGACATTCCGGGGCCGGACCCGATGTACAAAATGAATCCCCCCTTGCGCTCCGCCGAAGATCGGGCTGCACTGCTGGAGGCGCTGAAAGACGGCACGATCGACATCATCGCCACTGACCACGCTCCGCATGCAGCGGAAGAAAAGGCAATGGGCATCCGGCAGGCACCGTTCGGGATCGTCGGGTTGGAAACGGCATTTCCGCTGTTGTATACCCGGCTGGTGTTAACCGGTCATCTAAGCCTGGCGCAGCTGGTGGAGAAACTGACGCGCCGACCGGCAGAATTGTTCGGTTTGCCCTGGGGACGGCTGGCTGAAGGACAAACGGCGGACATCACGGTGATCGACTTGGAAGAAGAACGGACGATCGATCCGGGCACCTTCGTATCCAAAGGGAAAAACACGCCGTTTGCCGGGTGGAGGGCCAAAGGATGGCCGGTCCTGACCTTGGTGCAGGGACAGGTGGCTTGGCGCGAGTCGGTCGGAGCGCCTACGGTTTTGTCAGCAACCTGAGAAGTGGAGGGATACCGATGAAGGCACGATTGTTGCTGGAAGATGGGACGTGGATGGAAGGGGTCTCTTTCGGCGCCACGGGCGAGACGGTGGGCGAAGTGGTGTTTACCACCGGAATGAGCGGATACCAGGAAGTGTTGACCGATCCCTCGTACTGCGGACAGATTGTGACGATGACGTTCCCGTTGATCGGCAATTATGGGATCAACCGGGATGACATGGAAACCCTGCGCCCGTTTGTCCGAGGGTTCATCGTGAGGGAACATGCGGAATACCCCAGCAACTGGCGGTGTGAAACACGGATCGACGATTGGCTGAAAGAGTGGGGCATCATCGGGATTGCCGGCGTCGATACCCGAATGCTCACCCGTAAGATTCGCGTGCACGGTACGATGAAAGGATTGATCACTACCGAGGATGAGCCGATCGAAGTGTTGAAGGAACGGCTGAATGTGCTACTCCGTCGTGATCAGGTGGCCCAGGTGAGTACCAAAAGTATCTATACGGCTCCCGGTTACGGTAAACGGGTCGTACTGATGGATTTCGGCGCGAAATACGGTATCCAGCGGGAACTGGTGCGGCGTAATTGCGACGTGATCGTGGTCCCGTGGAACACAACGGCCGAGGAAATCGACCGTTTCCACCCGGACGGCATTTTGCTCTCCAATGGTCCCGGTGACCCCAAAGATGTGCCGGAGGCGGTGGAGACCGTTCGTCGTCTCTTGGGTCGCTACCCGATCTTCGGCATTTGCCTGGGACATCAACTGTTGGCCTTAGCATGTGGTGCGGATACGGTCAAAATGAAGTTCGGCCACCGGGGTTGCAACCATCCGGTGAAGGAACTGGCCACCGGAAAAACGGTCATTACCTCGCAAAATCACGGATACACCGTACGAGCCGAATCACTGGCGGGCACCGGTCTGGAAGTGACGCACATCGCGCTGAACGACGGAACGGTGGAAGGGTTGCGCCACACGATATTCCCGGCATTCTCGGTGCAGTACCATCCGGAAGCGGCACCCGGACCGGTCGATCCCAACTACCTGTTTGACCAGTTCATCGACTTGATGGAGACACACCGCCAACACGCGAGCAAGGAGGTAAAGCAGCATGCCTAAAGATCCCAGCCTGAAAAAAATCCTCGTCATCGGTTCCGGTCCAATCGTCATCGGACAGGCGGCGGAGTTCGACTACGCAGGAACGCAAGCGTGCCGTGCGCTGAAAGAGGAAGGCCTGGAAGTGGTGTTGGTTAACTCCAATCCGGCGACGATCATGACCGACACGGAAATGGCGGACAAGGTGTACATCGAGCCGATCACACCCGAATTCCTGATCCAAGTGATTCGCAAAGAGCGTCCGGACGGACTGTTGCCGACTTTGGGCGGACAGACGGGATTGAACATGGCGGTCGAACTGGCCAAGCGGGGCGTTTTGGAAAAAGAAGGTGTTCGCCTGTTGGGAACGGAACTGCACGCGATCACGTGTGCGGAAGATCGGGAGCAATTCCGGGCATTGATGAAGGAGATCGGCGAACCGGTGCCGGAAAGTGAAATCGTTCATTCGGTGGAAGAAGCAGTCCGTTTCGCCGATGAGACCGGCTATCCGTTAATTGTGCGGGCGGCGTATACGTTGGGCGGTACGGGAGGCGGAATCGCCCATACGGAATCAGAACTGCGGGAAATTGTCGAAAACGGATTGCGCTACAGCCCCATTCAACAGTGCCTGATTGAAAAGAGTATCGCCGGCTACAAGGAGATCGAGTATGAAGTGATGCGTGACGCGTCCGACCACAGCATTGTCGTCTGCAACATGGAAAACTTCGATCCCGTCGGCGTCCACACCGGCGACAGCATCGTGTTTGCACCCACACTTACGCTGGCCGACCGTGAGGTGCAAATGTTGCGGTCGTCCGCGCTCAAAATCATTCGGGCACTGGATATTCGTGGCGGGTGCAACGTGCAGTTTGCCCTCGATCCGCACAGCTTCCAATATTACGTGATCGAAGTGAACCCGCGTGTGAGCCGCTCCAGCGCACTCGCTTCCAAAGCGACCGGATATCCGATCGCACAGATTGCGGCCAAGATCGCAATCGGCTACACGTTGGACGAGTTGAAAAACCCTGTCACCGGGCGAACATACGCCTGTTTCGAACCGGCGTTGGACTATGTGGTGTGCAAAATCCCACGTTGGCCGTTTGACAAATTCACCTCTGCCAACCGAAAACTGGGCACGCAGATGAAAGCGACGGGTGAAGTGATGGCCATCGGCCGTTCGGTGGAGGAGTCTCTGCTCAAAGCGGTCCGTTCGCTTGAAATCGGCATGGAAGATCTGGAGTTGCCTAGTGCGTCTGAGTTGACCCGCGAACAGTTGGAGGAGCGATTGGTCCAACCGGATGATGAGCGATTGTTCCTCCTGGCCGAATGGTTACGCCGCGGGTATGGTTTAGAGCAAGCGGCGGAACTGACGCACATCGATCGCTTCTTCCTGCACAAGATCGAAAACCTGGTCCGTTTCGAACGGGAGGTGCGTGAGCGTGGCTCGCTGGATGAGGCCACGTTGCGACAAGCCAAGCGAATGGGGTGGACCGATCGGACATTGGCCCGCTGGTGCGGGATGCAAGCCGAGGAAGTACGCCAACTGCGCAAAGAATGGGGCATTTTGCCGGTGTACAAGATGGTGGATACCTGTGCAGCCGAATTCACGGCCGAGACGCCGTACTACTACTCTACCTACGAGCAGGAAGACGAGGTGGTACTGAACGGCAAACGGTCGGTTTTGGTACTCGGTTCGGGACCGATCCGCATCGGGCAAGGCGTTGAGTTTGATTACGCTACGGTGCACGCGATCAAAGCATTGCGCGAAGCGGGGATTGAGGCGGTTATTTTGAACAACAACCCGGAAACAGTCTCCACCGACTTCAACATCTCCGACCGCCTGTACTTTGAACCGTTGCACATCGAAGACGTGTTACATGTCATCGAGAAAGAGCAACCGATGGGCGTCATTGTGCAATTCGGCGGACAAACGGCACTCAACCTGGCGCGTCATCTGGAAAAAGCGGGGATTCCGATCCTGGGTACGCCGTTGTCGGAGATCGACCGAGCCGAAGATAGGGAAAAGTGCGAGCAATTGCTTGCGTCGATCGGTGTGCCACAACCGCCAGGCTTTGCAGTCACCTCCACGGAGGAGGCGATGGAAAAAGCGAAAGAAATCGGCTTCCCCATGTTAGTAAGGCCCTCATATGTGCTGGGTGGTCGGGCGATGGAGATCGTGTACAGTGAAAAGGAACTCACTTCCTACATGTCGGAAGCGGTCAAAGTCAACCCGGAACACCCGGTTCTGATGGATCGCTACCTCAGAGGGAAAGAGCTGGAAGTGGACGCCATTGCCGACGGTGAAACGGTCCTGATCCCCGGTATTATGGAGCACATTGAGCGCGCGGGCGTTCATTCCGGCGACTCGATCGCCATTTATCCGGCACAATCGATCACCGCATCGCAAAAACAGCGTCTGATCAAGATGACGACCCAGATCGCCCGTGCTCTTCAGATTCGCGGACTGGTCAACATCCAGTTTGTTCTGCACAAAGACGATATTTATGTCTTGGAAGTCAACCCGCGTGCTTCACGGACGGTACCGTTCCTGAGCAAAGTGACGGGAATTCCCATGGCGCAGGTGGCCACGCGTGTCATGTTGGGTGAATCGCTGACTGATCAGGGATACCCGAGCGGATTGTGGCCGGAGACCGGAGAGGTGGCCGTCAAAGTGCCGGTCTTCTCCTTCGCCAAACTGCGTCGCGTCGATGTGACGCTGGGGCCCGAGATGAAATCGACCGGTGAAGTGATGGGACGGGATCGCGACGCGGCCCGCGCCATCTACAAGGGATTGCTGGCCGCCGGCATTTCGCTGCCACAATTCGGTACCGTTGTCGTCACCATCAGCGATAAGGACAAGGAGGAGGCACTCCCATTGATCCGCCGTTTCTCCGAACTGGGATACCGAGTGGTGGCGACGCACGGAACGGCAGACATGCTGGAGCGGGAAGGTTTACCCGTCACACGGGTGAACAAGATCAAGGAAGGTTCACCACACATCGTCGATCTCATCCGTCGAGGCGAAGCCGATTTGGTTGTCAACACGTGGACGCGAGGCAAAACCCCGCAACGTGACGGGTTTCGGATCCGTCGGGAAGCGGTGGAACACGGTATCGCCTGCCTCACATCGCTGGATACGGTAGAAGCGCTCCTGACCACACTGGAGTCGATCTACTTGACCGCCGACCCGATCGGTCAACCGGTGACGGGTCAGAAGAAAATGGGTGTGCTGGCGGGTTGAAAATGGCTGATTATTTGAAAGGATGAAGGGTGGCTGGTTTTACGCGAGCGACCTTTTGAGCAAAGCGAAAAGAGGAGCCAGAGGGAAACCAGCTCACCCGGGGCCCTGAGACAACGGATTTCCCAAACCGTCACAGATACGGAAAGGAGACATTCGATGACCAGTTCAACCGCTCAAACTGACCCCACCATCATCATCGCACTGGACTTGCCGACGCAGGATGCGGCCGAATCGTTTCTGGCAGGGTTTCCGTGGGAAAAAAGGCCGTTTCTCAAAGTGGGGATGCAGCTGTTTTACGCCACGGGTCCCACATGGGTGGCCAGCTTGAAAGAGCGGGGGTATCCGGTGTTTCTTGACCTGAAGTTGCATGATATTCCCCATACTGTCTATCATGCCGTGAAATCCGTCGCCAACCTGGGAGTGGATATGCTCACCCTTCATGCGGGGGGTGGCGTCTCCATGATGGCCGCGGCGAGGGAAGCGGCGGAGGTGGCCGGAGCGGACACCATGCGGTTGGTCGGCGTCACCCAACTCACTTCCAATGACCAGCGGACGATGAATGAAGAGATCGGCATTCCGGGGACAGTGGAGGACTGTGTCCGACGCTATGCGGGACTGGTTGCTCAAGCGGGCCTGCACGGGATCGTTTGTTCCGGTTGGGAAGTGCCGATGGTGAAACAGGCCATGCGGGAAGCGGGAACGGAAGGAATCGCAGTGGTTCCCGGCATCCGACCCCAGGGTGTAGCATCCGACGACCAAAAACGGGTGATGACGCCGGAGCAAGCAATACAGAATGGCGCCGATTATTTGGTGATGGGACGGGCCATTTTGCGGGCGGATGATCCGGTGCGCGTTTACGAACAGATCCAACAGGACATTACGAAAGTGAGGAGGATATAACATGGCGTGGGATGTACGTGAAGCCATTCAACGGACGGGCGTGTTGAAAGAGGGCCATTTCCTTCTCTCCTCCGGTCGGCACAGCGCCCAATACATGCAATGCGCACAACTGTTGCAACACCCGGTGGAGGCCGAACAGGCGGGACGGGCACTGGCAGAGCTGTTCCGGGATGAAAAGGTGGATCTGGTGATCGGCCCGGCGTTGGGCGGTGTGATCATCGCCCATGAAGTGGCGAGGGCACTTGGGGTACGGTGTCTGTTCGCCGAACGACAAAACGGGGAAATGACCTTGCGCCGCGGCTTCACGATCCAACCCGGGGAGCGCGTCCTCATCGTTGAAGATGTGGTGACCACGGGCGGATCAGTGATGGAAGTGGTACGTCTGGTTCAAGCGGCGGGCGGACGGGTGATCGGGATCGGCTCCATCGTCGACCGCAGTGGCGGACGCGTCCCGTTTGACGCGACATATCGGGCGTTGCTGCCGTATGAAATTCCCAGCTATGATCCGGCGGCATGCCCGTTGTGTAAGCAGGGTATCCCGGCGGTGAAACCGGGCAGTCGCACGGTACAAAAATAGATGCTGAATGAATATGCGGGGAGCGAAGTTTTCCGGGAGCCCTTTAGGAGACCGGCAAAGCGGAGGTACGGACCACGAGGAGAAACGAGGGCGTTATGTTTGACCGATAGAGAGTTTTGCCTGCGCCCGTGGTCCGTTTCGAAGCGGACACATTTTTTTCTTGAAGGGACTGGCGGAATATACGGCTTGATCGATATCACGCGGAGACGAAAACGGCTGTCACCAGCATCACCAGAATACCGGTCAACAATCCGGCGGCACCGTGCAGGGAGAAAAGAGTCTCTTCCCGTTCCGAGCGAGCCAGTTTCATTACTTCCACTACCACTTGAAAGATGGCTCCGGCACCAATGCCCAAAAACACCAGAGACCATATTTGGGAGTACAGGAAGCCGCCGATCCAGGTTCCCAACACTGCCGGAGAACCTCCCAGCAACCCGAGCAGGAACAAATGCCGGAGCAATCGAACGCTGCTTATTTGTTCTCGTGCAATGGGGGCGACGATCGCCAAACCTTCGGTGATGTTGTGCAGGGTAAAGCCCATGATGAGAAACGCTCCCATCGCCACTTCCCCCAGCGTAAAGGCTGCCCCGATGGCCAATCCTTCCCCCAGGTTGTGCAGACCGATCCCGAAAGCAATCAGATAAGCCACCGTCAGGCGGGGAGACCATTTTCTACCCAGCTGTTCTCGGGTTTGCGCATATTCATTGATTCCGTTCAGAATCAAGAAACTACCCAAACCTGCCAACAAGAGTAATCCGATTCCCTGGTAAGCCTCCGGCAACTCGAAGGCCAGCTCCAACGCCGCCTCCAAGGAATCAACCCCCAGAAAGAGCAGCAATCCAGCCGTTACGGCCAGGATAAAGGTATAACCCTTGCCTTGAAGACGGGCGACGAAGGGTTTCCAAATCAAACCGAGGAGGACGGGGATGACCCCGACCAACACCCCGATCAGGGCGAACAGACCGAAACTGGACGCATTCGGTTTCGGTGCTTCGGTGGCCGCTGCCACCTCCCCGGAAAACTTCGCTCCCGTCTCTGTCACCAATGTGATTTCGTACGGTTCTCCTTCCACCCAATGATAAGGAATGTTGATTTGCGCTTCTTCCAGACGGGACAATTCGGGGTCCGGCTGGATATCCGCATTCCAGATTGCCCCGTTGACCGTCACTTGGGCGATTTTAACAGGGTCCGTCCCGGTGTTGGTCACTTGTGCCTTGATGTGGTCTTTTTCCAACCAAACCCGATCAAACGTGATCTCCTCCAAAGGGATATCCGGTCGCTGGATGATCTTGTCGATCCCCATGAAAAGTCCAACGACCACCACTGCCAACAAAAGCAGCGGCAGCAATCCCAACATCCATTTTTTCTTGGAATCCATCAGATCCACCTCTCTTACTCCATGACTTCGAATACACCCATCCAGCCCAACTCGGCAAATTCACTCTGGTGGGCGTGGAACATGTAGCGACCGGGAAACTGAAACGAAAATTCCAGAATAGACCGCTCTCCTTGGCACAACATCACGGTGTCCGTCACTTCGTATTGGTCCAGGGATGTACCGGTTCGGTATAGTTTGAACATGTTCCCGTGCAAATGGAAAGAGTTGATCAGATCAAACTCGGTGACGTTGACCAAATAGACTCTTACCAGCTCATTTGCCTTCAGTGGGATGGGGCGATCCAAATACGCGTTGACGTAGCCGTTGACTGTGTAAAATTCATTCTCCTCGTCAAAGTCGGTGTCAAAGGCATTCATCACCATCACCATTTCCTTCGCCTTCGGTCTCGGTTGTCTCGGATCAATGATAAACGCCCCGTACAACCCCTTTTCCATGTGCTTTTTCAACGGCATCACGTGGCAGTGGTACAGGTGACAGCCGAAGGGTGCAGCCGTCAATTCATAAGTAAAGCTCTGACCGGGTTGAACTACCTCGAATACCCCATCCATGTTGGCGGGATGAATTCCATGAAAGTGAATGGTGTGCGGATGAGAACCGGCATTGGTGAAGCGGATCCGCAAGAGATCTCCCTCGGTGGCCCGGATTGTCGGTCCGGGTACTTGCCCGTTGAACGTCCAAGCGGGGTAAACGACACCTGGTGCCACTTCGATCTCTTTATCCGTGGCAACAATGTTATATTCCCGCAACGTGCGTCCATCGGGCAGCTTGCTCACTTTTCCGTAGTCGAAGGAAGTCAGGATTTTGTGAGCTTGATCCAATGCTTGTTTGGATGGCTTCCCCGTCATCGAATGGGACTCATGCGTTGCATGACGGTTTTGGGCATACGTCGACTTGTCCTGCTGTTGAAACATTTTGGGCAAGAGCATCGCCCCCGCCGCTCCTAACATCCCTCCTAATCCCACTTTCAGAAAGGCACGCCGGGAATAGGCTTGATTCCGCCGGTGAGATTGTTTCCCCGTGTCCATTTTGTTTCCCTCCTCCAACTTTTAATCGAAAAAATTTTTGGATTGTTTTATTTGGTTATAGGAAATAAAGTTTGATCAATACAACTCATTTTCCCGCATCTAAATTATACGTAATTACAATGGATTCGTGAACTCCTTTGTTTGGAAGAATCAATCACCAACAATACCAGTATGGTAATATATACCTTGACCGGCCCATCACCGGGGTATCACGTAAGGCACATATCCAAGCATTGAGCGCTTTTCGGGGATGCCGGGGAAATCGGTAGGGTATAACCGGGTATGAACGGGAGGGACGTGTGGATGCGAAAATGGTGGATGGGGATCGGGTTGTTGTTGGGCATCGCTTGCATGTGGAAGGCGTGCGTTCTCTTGATGATGGCGATTCATCCCGACGGGGAGGGGATCGGGGTGTATTTTCTGGGAGTGGAGATCAATGATCGGGTCAATTTGCGGGAAATTCCCTTTTATGTCACCGCTTTTTTCGGTTTGGGAATGGTGTTGTTGTTTCAAGTGTGGGTGTACTGGCAAAAGGGTATTGGGTTGAGAAGAAGTAGTGACTAAGGTGTGTTTGACATTCATGTGAAAGCGAACAGCCAGGATCATTCCGGCCTTTTGGATGAAATGGCCTTTTGATACAATCAAAATGTGAATGTTCGTAATAGGAAGGTGGGTTGACGTGTCCGATCGTTTACAGGGCAAAATTGCCGTCGTTACCGGTGCCACGCGCAAAATGGGCATCGGTGCGGCCGTGTGCCGCGCACTGGCTGAAAAGGGCACAGACGTATTTTTCACACATTGGACCCCATATGATCGCATGACGTTTCAGGAGACAACGGAGCGGGAACCGGAGGAGCTGTTGCAGGAGTTGCGCACCTTGGGTGTCCGCGCGGAAGCGCTCGCGGTCGATTTGTCCAAACCTGAAGCGCCGGCTTTGGTGATGGAGACAGTCCGGGAACGGTTGGGCGCTCCTTCTATTCTGGTCAACAACGCGGCGGTGTCGATCAACGACAGTTTTGAAACGATCACCGCGGAAGGGCTGGATGCTCATTATGCCGTCAATGTAAGGGCGACCGCATTGTTGAGCGCAGAGTTTGCACGCCGCTACAAAGGCGGACCGGGTGGGAGGATCATCAATCTGACCAGCGGGCAATCGCTGGGATCCATGCCGGGAGAGCTGTCCTATGTGGCCACAAAGGGGGCCATCGAGGCGTTTACGCGAACGTTGGCTGCGGAAGTGGCGCACAAGGGGATCACCGTCAACGCGGTTAACCCCGGACCGACGGATACCGGTTGGATGACCGAGGAGTTGAAACGGAACTTGTTGCCCAAGTTTCCGATGGGACGCGTGGGACAACCGGAGGATGCCGCCAGATTGATCGCATTTTTAGCCAGCGATGAGGCGGCGTGGATTACGGGACAGGTGATTCATTCCGAAGGCGGGTTTATCCGAAATTGAAGGGGGAGGGAACAACAGGATGAGCCGGATGGATCACGTCGTGACGGTGGTCTGCGACGGTGTGGCGAAGACGGGGCGATCGTCTCAAACAATCCTGGAACTGCTTGCTGACCGGATTCCCTATTTGTGCTACCACCCCAGTCTGGGACCAATCCAAACCTGCGACTTGTGCATGGTCGAAGTGAATGGAGAGATGGTTCGCGCCTGCGCCACGCAGCTGATCGACGGGATGAAGATCGATACGATCTCGGATCGGGTGAAACGGGCACAAAAAGAGGCGATGGACCGCATTCTGGTCAATCATGAGCTGTATTGCACCGTTTGCGACAACAATAACGGCAACTGCGATCTTCATGAGGCGGTCAAGGCGATGAAAGTGGATCATCAGTCGGAACCGTTCCGGCCGAAGCCTTATCCGGTGGATGACAGCAACCCGTTTTACCGCTACGATCCCAACCAGTGCATTTTGTGCGGGCGTTGTGTGGAAGCTTGCCAAAATCTACAGGTAAACGAAACGCTGTCCATCGATTGGGAAGCGGAGCGCCCGCGGGTGGTGTGGGACCACGGCGTGTCGATCAATGAATCGTCGTGCGTTTCGTGCGGTCATTGTGTCACCGTTTGTCCGTGCAATGCCTTGATGGAAAAATCGATGCTGGGGGAAACAGGCTTTTTGACCGGATTGAAACCGGAAACCCTGCGCGGGATGATCGACCTCACCAAGGAAGTGGAACCCGGTTACCGCCAAATCCTGGCCATCTCCGAGATGGAAGCGGCCATGCGGGAGAAAACGATTCGCAAGACTAAAACGGTCTGCACTTACTGTGGCGTGGGGTGCAGTTTCGATGTATGGACCAAGGGACGGCGCATCCTGAAGATCCAGCCACGGGAGGAGGCACCGGCCAACGGCATATCCACGTGTGTCAAAGGGAAGTTCGGTTGGGATTTCGTCAACAGCGAGGAGCGGTTGACCCGACCGCTGATCCGGCGCGGGGATGTCTTTGAAGAGGCGGACTGGGAGGAAGCGATGGCCGTGATCGGCGAGAAGCTGGGAGCGATCAGGGACCGGTACGGTCCGGATGCCATCGGGTTGATCGCTTCTTCCAAATGTACCAACGAAGAAGCCTATCTGATGCAGAAGTTGGCCCGTGCTGTTATTGGTACCCACAATGTAGACAATTGCTCCCGATATTGCCAATCGCCCGCCACGCAAGGTTTGTTCCGCACGGTCGGATACGGCGGAGATTCGGGATCGATCTCGGATATCGCACAGGCGGATTTGGTCATCATCGTCGGTTCCAACACGGCCGAGTCTCATCCGGTACTGGCGACGAGGATCAAACGCGCGCAAAAACTGCACGGCCAGAAGGTGATTGTCGCCGATCTGCGCAAACATGAGATGGCGGAGCGGGCAGATCTGTTCCTGCGCCCCCGGCCGGGGACGGATTTCGTATGGTTGTCGGCGCTGGCTCGCTACATTCTGGATCAAGGATGGCACGATGCGTCGTTTTTGGAGGAGCGGGTGAACGGTTTAGAGGAATACAGGCGTAGTTTGGAACCGTTTACAATGGATTTTGCCGAGGAAATTACGGGGATTGCAGTGTCTGACCTGATCCGGGCGGCGGAGATGATCCGCGATGCCGATACTGTTTGCATCCTTTGGGCGATGGGCGTCACCCAACATACAGGGGGAAGCGATACCAGCACCGCCATTTCCAATCTGCTTCTCGTGACGGGAAATTACGGCCGTCCCGGCACAGGGGCCTATCCGCTCAGGGGACACAACAACGTCCAGGGGGCCAGCGATTTCGGTGCGATGCCGCATATGTTTCCCGGGTATGAACCGGTGACGGATGAGCGTGTCCGAAAGCGGTATGAAGAAGCGTGGGGTGTTTCGTTGCCGGACCGGCCGGGATGGAACAATCACCAGATGGTGGATGCGATCCACGACGGACGATTGAAAGCCATGTACATCGTCGGAGAGGATATGGCACTGGTGGATGCCAATGCTCGACGGGTGCAGCGCGCTTTTGAACAATTGGAGTTTCTCATTGTGCAGGATCTGTTTTTGACGCGAACGGCGCAGTTTGCGGATGTCGTACTCCCCGCCAGCCCCAGTTTGGAGAAGGAAGGGACATTTACCAACACCGAACGGCGGATTCAACGGTTGTATCCGGCGCTGGAACCACTGGGGGATTCGTTGCCGGATTGGCAAATCATCCAAAAGGTGGCGCGATCCTTGGGAGCGGACTGGTCATATGAACATCCGGGTGAAATCATGGCGGAAGCGGCCCGTTTGTCACCGATGTTTGCCGGGGTCACGTATGAGCGGCTGGAAGGATACCGCAGTTTACAATGGCCGGTCCTACCGGACGGAACGGACACCCCGCTGCTGTATCGCGATCGTTTTGCTTTCCCGGACGGGAAGGCACGTCTGCATCCGATGACATGGATTCCGCCGCGTAAACGGGAACCGTCGTATGACCTGCATTTGAATAATGGTCGCATATTGGAACATTTCCACGAAGGCAACATGACTGCTCGCTCCGCTGGCATCCGATCCAAAGTTCCGCGCGCGTTCGTGGAAGTGTCGCCCGAAGTGGCGAAGGAGCGGGGGCTGAGGAACGGTATGTGGGTTCGTCTCACCTCTCCGTACGGTCAAGTGCGGGTACCTGTGTTGGTGACGGATCGTGTGCGGGGGCGGGAGTTGTATCTCACCATGAATGATCACGAAGAGGGTGCTGTCAACCTGTTGACGGGTAATGACACGGATCGGGAGACGGATACCCCGGCGTACAAAGAATATACCGTCCGTATGGAGGTATTGGACGAACCGCCGACCGAACCGTTACCCCGGCACAACCCGCGTTTTGCCAACCGGCGTCCGACACGCGGGGTGGAAGTAGAACGAAAATGGCAAAGAGCGGATTACCGTATGCCCGGAACGGAAGGAGGAGTACGTGATGGCCGCACCCACGAGAGAAATCGCTTCCAACCGGAAAACCGCCGCTGAAGAAAAGCTGTCCCCAGAAGCGGTCCAATTGTTGAATCGGTGGGCGGAACGAAGAGAGGCAGTTGATGAACTGATCGACGTGATCGGTTTGCTTCACGAAAAAGGATGGTTACGAACGGCCAAGGCCTTTTTGGAATCGACCGACGAGCTGTTGGCTATCACACTGGAACAGCTCAATACGCCGGGCGGCAAACGTTTGTTGCGTAATCTGATTCACATTGGTGTCCTGCTGTCCGCGGTCGATCTGACGTCTGCGGTCAAAACGGCGGAAGAAGCGCATAAAAAAACAGATCGACCGGGCATATGGACGCTGCTGCAAACCTTGCGCGATCCCGAGGTGATCGCCGCCATCCACTTTCTCTTGAATATCGCCAAAAGGATACGTCCAGAAGAAGTAAAGGGGAGCGGGGAGGAGACGAGATGAGACTCCATTCGTTTCCTCCTCCCAGAAGCAATGTGTCTCGCAGGCACATCCGGCGTGTGACCGGAGGGCAAATTTCCACTCGGATGGACCGGATCATCGTGGAAGAACCGATGGAGATCCGCATCCGGCTGTTTGGTGTTCCCGAACCGATTTCCGTCGGGGTAACGATGCGCACTCCGGGTCATGATTTCGAACTGGCTGCGGGATGGTTGTTTGCTGAAGGCATTTTGCATTCGCCGGACGAAGTGTCGCATCTCACCTACTGTACAGACTCCCATGTGGATCATGAGCAGCGCTATAACATCGTAAACGTGTATTTGCGTCCCGGCATCCATCCGAATCTGGACCGGCCTCGCCGCCGTTTTGCGGCCATGTCGGGGTGCGGTGTCTGCGGGACAGCGTCGCTGGCGTCCCTCCGTGCCCAGGGTGTCGCCCCGGCAGAGAGTCAAATCCGGTTGCGCGCCGCCCTTTTGCCCCGGATGGGAGAGGTGTTTCGCCAGAGTCAACGTCTGTTTCAGCAGACAGGCGGTTTGCATGCGGCCGCCTTGTTTGATGAAGAGGGACGGTTGTTGTCCATTCGCGAAGATGTGGGGCGGCACAATGCGGTGGACAAACTGATCGGCCAGGCATGGCTCGATCGGCAGTGTCCGCTGGAACGGAACATTCTGATGGTAAGCAGTCGCGCCGGTTTCGAGATCGTACAAAAGGCGGCCGTGGCCGGCGTGCCGATCCTTATCACGATGTCGGCACCGTCCACTTTGGCATGTGATACTGCAAGCGCGTTCGGCATCACGCTGATCGGATTCGCCCGTGGTGACTCGTTTAACGTGTATACGGGTGAGGAGCGAGTTTGGTTGGAGACAGTCGAACACACGGAAGGGGAATAAGTGTGTTTCAACGGAGAGAAAGGGGACAAGGATTTCGGGATGAAGCGGATTTGGACGGGGAAACTGTTGGTTTCTGCAATGATGACGGTTGTGACTCTGATTGTATTGAAAATGATTGACTGGATGGAACATTCATTCCAACCACCGGACCCCGATGTGTTGGTGATCCCTTTTGATCCGTTTTTTTATCTGATGTACGTGGCCCCCTTCATGTTTTTATTTGCGTTGCCCGTCTCGATGGTGTCGGATTGGTTGACCCAGCGGGCGGGGAAATATCGGTGGGGGTGGTCCCTGCTCATTCATACGGGGGCCGCCGCACTGTTGATGTTCTGGTTAGGATGGCATATTCGGCAATCGGTTCAATGGGTGGTGACGCCTTTCACTCTCCTGGGATTGTTAGTGCAGTCGGTTTTCAGCCTGCCCACCTTGTTGGCGTTGATATATTGGGCACTGGATGAATGGTGGAAGAGCAGAAGCTTGAAAAAATAGTCGTACCGACGGTACGACTTGAGACTGCTGACAAAGCAGCTTCCTACACGCATTTCGGGTGTGTTTAAGCCCGTGCCTTTTTCGTCAGTTGCCGGATCACCGATTCATCCGGTGTGACATACAGCGTTTTTTGATGGTCATAGATGACAAAACCAGGACGGGCGCCGGAAGGCTTGCGCACATATTTGACCAATGTGTAGTCGACCGGCACTTGACTGGAATGACGGGCTTTGCTGAAGTAAGCGGCCAGCATAGCAGCCTCGTGCAAGGTTTTTTCGCCGAATGTTCGGGCCCGGATGACCACGTGTGAGCCGGGGATGTTCTTGGTGTGTAACCACGTGTCCCCGGACGAGGCGAGGTGATGGGTCAAATAGTCGTTTTGTTTGTTGTTTTTGCCCACGAGAATGGGTATCCCTTCAGAAGAATGATAGACAGCCGGGGAAGGTGCTTCCTTCTTCCGCCTGCGCGACCCTTTCCCCGAGGGACGAAGCCAGCCTTCTTCCTCCAGTTCTTCCCGAATCTGCTCCACTTCTTTCAACGAGGCGTTTTCCAACAGTGCCAGTACGGACTCCAGATAAGTGATGTCTTGACGTGCTTTTTCTATTTGCTCTTCGTTCCATTGACGGGTGGCTTTCGCTTTGTTGTACCGCTTGAAGTACCGTTGGGCGTTTTCTGACGGCGTCAACTGCGGATCGAGCGGGATCTCGATCTCAGGTGCTTCCGGGTCGTAATAGTTGATGACCCGTGCCACCTGGTCCCCACGTTGAATCTGGTGCATATATGCAGTGAGCAATTCCCCGTAAATCCGAGCATTTTCCGCTTTTTCCGCTTCCCGGATTTCCCTTTCCAGCACCTGGATTTTTTTCTCGTTCTTCTCTATCTCATTTTTCAGTTTGCGCACGAGATCCAATGTTTGCTGCCGAATGCGATCCCGTTCCGCCTTGCCGTGGAAAAAGGCATCCAAACACGAGCTGACACTGTCGAACGTTTTCGTTTCTCCCTTTAGGTGGGTTAATTTTACCACTGAGAAATACGACTTTTGTTCGGGAGAGATGACGATGGTGGGTTGGTACCGGTGTTCGCGAATCTTGGCCATCATCTCGGAAAAGGCCTGCCACAAACGCGACCGTTCTCCCAAACCAGCCCGATGAACGATTTCTTTGGCGACCACGGGGCTGATGCCGGCAAATCGGTCGACGATCTGTCGGTCCAATCGGCCCTGGTTGAAGTCCAACGAACGGATGAATGTCGCTTCATCCGCTGTCAGCGGATGATGTTTGTCCTGAGCGGGTGGCCGTCGGTACGTCACCCCCGGCAACACCTGACGGTACCGGTTGACCGCATGGGAGACACGGCGGACCGCATCGATGATGTGGTTGGATTCCGGGTCTACCAAAATGATGTTGCTGTGACGGCCCATGATCTCCGCGATCAGCAGGCGGGTCACATCATCGCCCAAATCGTTGCGGGCCCGGATGTGGATGTGAACGATCCGCTCCATGTCCACCTGTTCGATGGCGGTGATGATCCCGCCTTCGCAGTGTTTGCGCATCAGCATGCAAAACATTGGCGGCTCCAGAGGATTTTCCGTCATATGTCGGGTGAGGTGAATTCGTGCATAAGACGGGTGTGCCGAGATGAGCAACAAATGATTCCGTTGTTGTGCCCGTACTTGCAGCAACAACTCGTTTTCACTCGGCTGATAGATTTTGTTGATTCGCCCGCCGATCAGTGTCTGCATCTCCCGAACGGCGGCACGGGTGACCAAACCATCGAACGACATGGTATCCCTCCTTCCTGAAAGGGTGGTCGGTCTTATGTATTGCACACGTCTCGTCCAGTATAGCACGATTGGTGTTACCCACTCCATACGATTTGCTGTGAATCCAATACGTGAGATGTGTGAGAATGCACTCGCATCCCAATATTGGTTTCATGTTCATGTAGAACGGCTTTCGTTGGTGGTAACTTTATTTGCGCTTGAATGGAATTTTCGGCTCGAGGCTATGATTTTTCCCATGGATTAACTGAGGAAAAGACTTGATCAAAAAAGGGCCTTCGGCAATCTACCGAAGACCCTTTTTTCGTGCAGTCGGCAAATGTGATAGGGTTCAAACCCGGCTCCCTGGTAAGGGATCGAAATGTAAATGGATCACTGCTTAAAATAACCACTGGCTCTGCACTTGCCAGACGGGCAATCCACCTTGAAGATATATTTGGCAGCGGGCACTTTCTGCACGCGGGCGACCGCTTTCCCCGGCTTCACCGATCCCTCCGCCATCACCGGGCAAACATCGGTGGCCGGTGCACAATACTCGATCACATAATAATGTACGGGGTTTTTTCCGCTGTTTTTTAGGTACAGCTGCAACGGACCGGTTTTCATGTCCACAGGTTGGGTGCTGATCGTGTAATTTCCGGGATTCAGTTTGAGATGAACTTCCGTTTCCGCATCAGCCATAGTAGAAATGGTGGAAAAGGATAAAAATACAGCGATCGTCAGGAAAGCCGTCCATGTCCTACTCAATGCGCGTCCTCCTATGGATCTTTTCCATTTAAATTTCCCGATAGAGAATTCATTTACTCCAAACTGTGACAAAAACAGGTGCCTGGTTATAACCTGTGACCTGATGAGGGGAGCTGTTCATGAGACTCAGGGGCGCTTTTTCTCCCCTTCCTCCTTTAACCCAATCATGATTTGGGGCCTGTCTGAATATGGTTACCAGAGAGGATGGGACAAAGGAGGAGGGAATGTGACGGAGCATGGGCATTGGGTGGATGTGGACACCCGGGAGGTGTTGGACCATTTCGCTGTCGATCCGGCAACCGGTTTACGTACGTCCGAAGCGAAGCGGCGGTTGCGGCGGGTTGGAGCCAACCAGCTGGCCGAAGGACAGCACGTCTCCCCGCTGATTTTGCTGTTGAATCAATTCAAAGATTTCATGGTTCTGGTTTTGCTAGCCGCCACGCTGGTGTCCGGCTTATTGGGAGAATACACGGATGCGATTGCGATTATCGCCATTGTTGTCATCAATGCAGTGTTGGGATTTGTTCAGGAAGTGAAGGCGGAGCGGTCGTTGCAGGTATTGAAACAGTTATCGGCGCCCACTGCCCGTGTGTTGCGGGATGGTACGTGGCAACGGATGCCGGCGGCGGAGTTGGTGCCGGGCGATGTGGTCGGGTTGGAGAGCGGAGACCGGATTCCGGCGGATATTCGTTTTTTGCAGGTTGAAGGCCTGTATGTGGAAGAGTCCGCGCTGACCGGGGAATCACTGCCTGTTGAGAAGACGGCTGCCCGGCTGAAACGCTCCGACGTACCGTTGGGTGACCGCAAAAACATGGGTTACATGGGAACGATGGTGGTTCGTGGGACGGCCAAGGCAGTTGTGATTGATACGGGCATGCGTACGGAGATGGGACGGATCGCCCACCTCATTCAATCTACGGAAACGGTGCAGACGCCGCTGCAGCGTCGCTTGGAACAGTTGGGGAAAGTACTGATCGCAGTTGCGTTGTTGTTGACGGCGTTGGTGGTAGTCACGGGCATTCTGCACGGACATGATGCGTACAAAATGTTTTTGTCTGGTGTCAGTCTCGCAGTGGCCGCTATTCCTGAAGGATTGCCGGCTATCGTCACGATCGCACTGGCCCTCGGTGTGCAGCGGATGATCCGCAGGCGGGCGATCGTGCGCAAACTGCCGTCCGTCGAAACGTTGGGGTGTGCCACAGTGATTTGTTCGGACAAGACAGGTACGCTGACCCAAAACAAAATGACCGTGACACGGGTGTGGGCGGACCGTCAATTACTGGAAGTAACGGGAAGCGGATATGAGTTGGACGGTGCATTCCTTTCGAACGGCCGGGAAATGCGGATCGACCAATCGCCTGCACTGCGTCGTCTGTTGGAAATTGCCGTGTTGTGCAACAATGCGGCGTTGGTCAAAGAGACAGAGCGAAACGGGCGGCTGCGACGGAAACAGGAAACCTGGCGAATCGACGGTGATCCGACGGAAGGTGCGCTGTTGGTGGCAGGAGCCAAGGGCGGCATGAAACTGGAGCGGCTGGAGCGGGATTGGCGGCGGGTGAAAGAGTTTCCCTTTGATTCCTCTCGCAAAATGATGTCCGTCATCGTGGAACGCGGAGGGAAGCGGATGTTGTTGGCCAAAGGGGCACCGGATGTATTGATTGAGAAATGCACCCACATTTGGCACGAAGGTCGTATCCAACCGATGACGGAACGACTTCGGGTTGAAGCGCTGCAGATGAATGAACGTTTGGCGTCGATGGCATTGCGCAATTTGGCGTTTGCGTTTCGGGAATTTCACGGGACGATCGCATCAGAGAAGGAAACGACCCTGGAGCGAAACCTCGTGTTCGTCGGTTTGGCCGGGATGATCGATCCACCGCGGGAAGAGGTGCGGGAGGCAATCCTCACTTGCCGGAAAGCGGGCATCAAAACGGTGATGATCACAGGTGATCATCAGACGACGGCAGTGGCCATCGCCCGGCAGCTGGGAATTTTGCAGGCGGGTGGTTTGACAGTAACCGGAAGGGATCTCTATAATATGAGCGAGTCGGAATTGAAAGAAAAAGTTCATCATATCGACGTCTACGCCCGTGTATCACCGGAACACAAGCTGCGCATCGTCCAGGCGCTGCAGGCAAACGGACATGTGGTGGCCATGACGGGGGACGGTGTCAACGACGCACCCGCCATCAAAGCGGCGGACATCGGTATTGCCATGGGCATCACCGGTACGGATGTGTCAAAGGAAGCGTCAGCATTGGTGCTGGCGGACGACAATTTCACCACGATCGCCGCAGCCATCGAAGAGGGGCGCAGCATTTACGACAATATACGCAAGTTCATCAGCTATTTGCTGGCGAGCAATGTGGGTGAGATCCTCGTCATGTTTATCGCGATGATGGCGGGAATGCCGTTGCCGCTCGTGCCCATTCAGATTTTGTGGGTCAATTTGGTGACGGATGGCTTGCCCGCGTTGGCACTTGGGGTGGATCCGCCCGAGGAAAACACGATGAACCGACCGCCGCGCAACAGCCGGGAAAGCATTTTTGCCCGCGGTGTGGGATGGAAAATTTTGACTCGTGGTCTTTTGATCGGGTTGTTTACGGTGGGAGCCTTTTGGATGACCTATACCGAAACTCCCGATGATTTGGTTCGTGCGCAGACGATTGCCTTTGCCACATTGGTGATGTCCCAATTGGTGTACGTATTTGATTGCCGCAGCAACCTGACCGTGTTTCACCGGCATCCGCTGGAGAACAAACCGTTGGTGTTGGCCGTCATTTCTTCGGTCATGTTGTTGATCGGCGTCATCTATTATGCGCCGCTCCAACCCGTTTTCCATACGGTGGCATTGTCCCTGCGCGAATGGGCGCTCGTGGTGGCTGCATCCGCTTTTCCGACGCTGATCGCCGGATTGCTGGACAGTTTGCCGATCGCGCGGCGGATGGTTCACGGGTGAGTAGACGTAGAAGGGGAACACGATGAAATTCACCAAGATGCATGGATTGGGCAACGACTTTGTGGTGGTATACCAAAAAGAACCGTTGAAAGAATCTCCGACGGAACTGGCTCGGGTCGTTTGTGATCGTCATCGCGGTGTGGGAGCGGACGGTCTGGTGTTCATTCTGCCGTCGGAGCGGGCCGATTTCCGAATGCGCATTTTCAACGCCGACGGTTCCGAAGCGGAACAATGCGGCAATGCGGTGCGGTGCGTGGCCAAATATTACTACGAATGCATCTCCGGAGCCAAAAAGGAGCTGACCGTGGAAACCGGCGCCGGGATTCAGCGAGTATGGCTGGATGTAGCAGATAGCCGGGTGGATCGGGTGAAGGTGGATATGGGCGTGCCCGTGTTGCAGGGTGAGCAAATTCCTGTCGCACTCAGCAAAGACCGTGTGGTGGAAGAACCATTGGAAGTGGACGGACGGCGATTTGACATTACCGCCGTATCCATGGGTAATCCGCATGCCGTCATTTTCGTGGACGATGCCGTCGGCTTTCCGGTGGAAGAGTGGGGGCCCAAGATCGAGGTACATCCGTTCTTTCCCAAAAAAACCAATGTGGAATTCATCACGGTCCGGTCTGACAGAGAACTGGACATGCGGGTTTGGGAACGTGGTGCCGGCCAAACCATGGCGTGCGGCAGCGGTGCCTGCGCATCTGTGGTGGCGTCGGTGTTGACAGGCCGGACCGGTCGTCATGTAATCGTCCACCTGTGGGGGGGCGATCTGGAAATCGAGTGGAGCGAAGCGGATGGCCACGTGTACATGACCGGACCGGCAGAAGTGGTGTTTGAAGGAAAATGGTTGGGGGCGGATGCTTCCTTTTGAGATCGTGGAACGAGCCGGGAAAGTGATGCAACTGATATGGATCAGACATGTTCTGGCCCGGGAGGATACCTTGGGGTTCCTCCCGGGCATTTGTGTACGTCGACCCATCGATCAATCTCTGCGGACCGTTTGTATCCGGCGGTTTGTGTCACCATGACATTGTTCCGGCGTGTTTTCCCAGCTCCACGATCAGTTGCTGGCCGATCATCGCGGCTACCCCCCAGATGATCAAAGCCGAAAGGCGATTGATCCACTGAAACCAACGTCCGCCGGAGTCCAGCGTCCGTAGTGTACGTCCAACTACGGACAGACAGAAAAACCACACCCATGAAACGAGGATGCAGGAAATTGTAAACGCCCAACGAGCGATCCCCGTGTACTGCAGTGAGCTGGTGCCGATCACGCCGATGGTGTCCAGAATGGCGTGAGGATTCAGCAGGGAGACGGATAAGGCAAACGTGATCTGTTTTACCGGAGGCAGTGGTGCAGACTCTTTTTCGGAGTCGGGATCGGGTGCTGACTGCCAGATGCTCCATCCCATATACAACAAAAAGAAAAAGCCGACGCCGAAGAGTGTCCATTTCAGCCATACCCATTGAAGAACCACCAGCGATACACCTGTTACGGCCAATGCGATCAATAAGGTATCGCAAACGGAAGCGGTCAAAACGGCCGGTAGCGACCGGGTCCATTTGGGTTGCAGAGCGCCTTGGTTAAAAACAAACACGTTTTGCGCACCCAACGGGATAATCAGACCAAAAGCGAGAACCCATCCGTGAATGATAGCCGCCAACATCTCCATCACTCCTGGGACATCCGACATTGTATATAATCATATGAAAAAACAGCACATTTGTGAAGTTGTTTGGTTGAGATATAAAGATATAGAGGTCTTCATTTGATGAAAAAAGTATTTTCTGGGATGGATGACGGTATTGCTGAACATTTCTTTTGGGCAACAAAAAATTTGTAGTATAATCAAGAGTGGCAAGCGGTGGAATCTCAAATTCACCTATTGAGTCCTTTAATAGTAAGGATAACGGGGGGGATGCGCAATGACCAAACACTTGACGTTTGACTATTCGAAGGCATTGACATTTATCGGAGAGCATGAGATTGCCCAGATGGAGCCGGCAGTGCGGACAGCACATGAACTCCTACATAACGGTACGGGGGCGGGTAACGATTTTCTGGGATGGGTAAATCTTCCCTTCGACTACGACCGGGACGAATTTACCCGGATTCAGGATGCTGCGAAAAAGATCCAGTCTGACTCGGACGCTTTGGTCGTGATCGGGATCGGCGGATCGTATCTGGGCGCGCGTGCCGCCATCGAAATGTTGACCCACAGCTTTTATAACCAATTGCCGAAGAACAAGAGGAAAACACCCGAAATCTATTTCGTCGGGCATCACATCAGTTCTACGTACACTGCTCACTTGCTGGAGCTGTTGGAAGGAAAGGATATCAGTGTCAACGTGATTTCCAAATCGGGCACGACGACGGAACCGGCCATTGCGTTCCGGTTCTTCCGTGAATACATGGAAAAACGTTATGGCAAAGAAGAAGCACGTCGGCGCATTTACGCCACCACCGACCGGGCCAAAGGTGCCCTGAAACAACTGGCTGATGCTGAAGGATATGAGACGTTCGTTATCCCGGATGACGTCGGCGGGCGTTACTCCGTTTTGACGGCGGTGGGGCTGTTGCCGATCGCTGTGAGCGGAGTGGACATCGAAGCGATGATGGCCGGTGCCCGAGATGCCGCGGAAGCGTACCGCAACCCCGTGCTGGCGGAAAACCCGAGCTACCAGTATGCAGCGGTTCGCAACGCGCTTTATCGAAAAGGCAAAACGACGGAGCTTTTGGTCAACTATGAGCCGTCGTTCCATTATTTCGCCGAATGGTGGAAGCAATTGTACGGTGAGAGTGAGGGGAAAGACCAGAAAGGCATTTTCCCGGCCGCTGTCGACTTTACAACCGATTTGCATTCAATGGGACAATACATCCAAGAAGGATTGCGCAACATCTTTGAGACCGTGATCCGAATCGACCAACCCCGGGTGGATCTGACCATCCAGTCCGACGAGGACAACCTGGACGGACTGAACTATCTGGCCGGTCAAACGATGGACTTTGTGAACAAAAAAGCGATGGAAGGAACGCTTTTGGCTCACACCGACGGTGGTGTGCCCAATCTGGTAGTGGAAGTGCCGGAAGTCTCTCCTTATTATTTCGGCCAACTTGTGTACTTCTTCGAAAAAGCGTGCGGCATCAGCGGTTATCTGCTCGGAGTCAACCCGTTTGACCAACCCGGTGTGGAAGCTTACAAGAAAAATATGTTTGCGCTCTTGGGTAAACCCGGGTTCGAATCCGAACGGGAACGTCTGCTGAAACGGCTGAACGGATAACCATACCGCCGGGAAGATCAGACAGAACCCCAATATGTGGCTGAGTCTCATCAAACAGGCTCTGATCCGGATTTCAACGTCCACTCATCCCAAACGATGAGTGGACGTTTTTTCTGTCATTATTGTCAAAAAAATCTGCTTTACAAATAAAAGAAAGCGCTTTATCATAAAGATACATAATTAATTAATTTAAGTTAGAGGGGAGTAAGTCAGGTGGAACTCCGATACAATCCGCTGTTGGATGATTGGACCATGGTGGCGAGCAACCGTTCGCACCGACCGACCATGCCCAAGGACTTTTGTCCGTTTTGCCCGGGGTCGGGGAAGGTGCCCGATGATTATGATGTCTATGCCTACGATAACGATTTTCCGGCGTTGATGCCCGATCCGCCGGAGCCGGACCCGGTCGGCTCATCACTCTACCAAACCAGAAAAGCCCGCGGCAAATGCGAAGTGATTTTGTATTCTCCGGAACATACGGTCACTTTGCCCCAGCTGTCGGTGAATCATATCGAAAAGCTGGTCGATCTGTGGACGGAGCGGTTTATCGAGTTGGGTAAGGATCCTGCGCACCAGTATGTGTTGATCTTTGAAAACCGCGGAGAGGAATGTGGCGTGACCATGCCCCACCCACACGGTCAAATTTATGCCTATTCGCAAATGCCGCTCAAAATCCGCACGGAATTGGCCAATTGCCAAAAACATCACGAACGGACCGGCCGTTGCCTGATTTGCGATATGAACCGGGAGGAACAGGCGTTTAGGCAACGGGTGATCGCCGAGAATGATTCATTTCTGGCGTATCTTCCCTTTTTCACCGACTACCCTTACGGATTGTTTATCGTGAGCAAAAGTCACAAAACCGCCTTGCCGGATTTCACGCGGAAGGAGAAACGGGATTTGTCCGAGATGCTCAAACACATGACCGGTACGATGGATACACTGTTCGATCGGTTGTTCCCCTACATGATGGTGCTGCATCAACGTCCGGTCAACGGGGACGATGTGGAAGCGTACTATCATTTTCACATCGAATTTTATCCACCGTTGCGCGACCGTAATAAACTGAAATATTATGCTTCTTCGGAAATGGGAGCATGGGCGGCCTGTAACCCCAATGCTGTCGAACAAACGGCGGAGCAGATGAGGGAAGCGTACCGCCGGTATCTGGAAAAGGAGGGGCGGAGTGCTTAAATGGCGGGTGAAAATTGGTTCAGCGAGTTTGAACGGCGGTTTGGCGATGGAGGTGAGGTTCGCGTCTTTTTTGCGCCGGGAAGGGTGAATCTGATCGGAGAACATACCGATTACACGGGTGGTTACGTTTTTCCGGCGGCGCTGACGTTCGGCACATGGGTAATGGTTCGTCCACGCAGAGATGGTTGGTTTCGATTCGCATCACGCCAGATGGAACGGGAAGTCCACTGTCGTGTGGATGAGATCCGATACCGTTCGGAAGACGGTTGGGCCAATTATCCCAAAGGAATCATCCGCCAGTTTTTGGAGCAGGGTGTCCAAATGGACGGAGCAGACATGCTGTTTCACGGCAATATTCCGATGGGATCGGGGTTGTCCTCCTCGGCTTCCATCGAGATGGCCACAGCGGTGGCTTGTCAAGCGTTGGCCGGAACGGACTGGCCGATGGTGGAGCTGGTCAAAATGGCGCAACGTGCGGAAAACCGTTTCATCGGTGTCCAATGCGGGATCATGGATCAATTCGCCTCTGGTATGGGACGAAAAGATCACGCCATCCTGCTGCATTGTGACACCCTGCGGTACAGGTACGCTCCGTTGGAATTGGGCGATTACCGGTTGGTCATCACTCATACCAACAAACCGCGCGAACTGGCCGATTCCAAATATAACGAACGTCGTGCCGAGTGTGAGGAAGGATTTCGGCAAATCCGCCCCTGGTTGGAAAACGCTACTTGTTTGGGTGAGGTAGATGTGGACACGTGGCAACGGGTGCGGGAGCGGGTGTCCGATCCAACAATTCGAAAGCGGCTGACACACGTGGTAGAGGAAAACGCCCGTGTCCATGCATCCGTGGAAGCGTTGGAGCAAGGGGATTTGATCGCGTTTGGCCGATTGATGATGCAATCGCATGAATCTTTACGCGATTTGTACGAAGTGACCGGAAAAGAGCTGGATGCGCTGTTTGATGCGGCTCGACAGGTGGATGGATGCATCGGCACGCGTATGACGGGAGCGGGATTTGGTGGATGCACGGTCAGTTTGGTACACCTGGATGCGTTGGGGACGTTTCAAGAGGAAGTCGGAAAACAGTATGAAAGGCAGACGGGATTGACACCCACTTTTTATACGGCGGAGATCGGAGACGGTGCACACGAGGTAAGTGAGGAGGTTTTCACATCATGGCGATTCTCGTAACAGGCGGTGCCGGTTATATCGGCAGTCACACAGTATGCGAACTGTTGGATCACGGAGAAGAAGTGATTGTGCTGGACAATCTGGAAAAAGGCCATCGGGATGCGGTGCTGGCGCCGATTTTTATCCAAGGCGATGTACGTGACCGCGAACTGTTGGACCAGATTTTCCGCCGGTACGATGTAGAAGCGGTGGTTCATTTCGCCGCATACTCCCTGGTCGGTGATTCAATGAAAGATCCGTTGGCCTACTACGACAACAATGTAACGGCCGCACAAATCCTGTTGACGAAGATGATGGAACACGGAGTGAAGCACATCGTCTTTTCGTCGACTGCCGCCACGTACGGTGAGCCCAGACAGATCCCCATTCAGGAGACGGACCCGACCGAACCGACCAATGCATACGGCGAAACCAAGCTGGCCATCGAAAAGATGATGGGATGGTGCGAACGGGCCTATGGATTGCGTTTTGTTTCCCTGCGGTATTTCAACGCGGCAGGTGCGCATCCGGACGGTCACATCGGCGAGGATCATGATCCGGAAACCCACCTGATCCCGATCGTACTGCAAGTGGCCCTCGGCCAAAGGGAGGCATTGTCCATTTTTGGCTATGATTATCCGACCGATGACGGCACTTGCATTCGTGATTATGTACATGTGATGGATTTGGCGCAGGCGCATCGGTTGGCATTGGAGAAATTGCGGGAAACGGGGAAAAGCGGTATTTACAATCTGGGAAGTGGAACCGGTTTCTCCGTGAAACAGGTGGTAGAACGCGCCCGGGAAATCACCGGACACCCCATCCCCACGCGTGTGGCACCACGCCGACCGGGAGATCCGGCCGTGCTGATCGCATCCTCCCGGAAGGCGCGGGAAGAGCTGGGATGGCGACCGCAATATGAGGATTTGGACACGATGATCACCACAGCCTGGGCATGGCACCGATCCCACCCAAACGGATACAGAAAAGAGGAGATTCGCGGATGACAAAAGCGGTTGAAGCGGAGCCGTTTGCCATCGTCCAAGAGCGTATCGACCGACTTCGCAGATGGGCGGAACAAAACGGACTGGATGGTGTCCTGTTGCGAAAACGGCGCAGTTTCGCATGGCTGACCATGGGACGATGCAATCATATCGTCTGGTCAACGGAAGAGGGGGTTGCCGATCTACTGATTTTTCCCGATCGGGCAATATGTGTAACGACGCGAATGGAGTCTGACCGGATCGAAGAGGAAGAGTTGGCGGGACTGGGATTTGAGATGATCGCTCCGGAATGGACCGAGGGAGTGTTGCCCACTCTTCGCCGCTTATGTGCGGGGAAAAAGATCGGGGCTGATGTATGGCCGGATGCATTGGGTATCGAAAGCGCAGTCTATATGGGGGATTCATTGTTTCAGTTGACCTATGTGCTGGAGGAAGAGGAAATCCGGCGCTACTCATGGCTCTGCTGGCAGGCGGCGTGGGCTGTTGAGGAGACTTGCCGGGAAGTCCGACCGGGGATGAGCGAATGGGAGATTCAATCCCGTCTGGCGGAGAAGATTTTGCTGCACGGCATATTGCCTCAGGTGATCCTGGTGGCCACAGATGAGCGTGTGTTCCGCTACCGTCATCCTATCCCTACCGCCAAACCACTCAGGCGATACGCCATGTTGGTCCTCTGTGCGGAAAAGTGGGGATTGGTGGCCAATGTGACGCGTTTGGTCCACTTCGGTCCCCTGCCGAAAACGCTGTCGGACCGTCGTCGGAAACTGGCTGAGATCGATTTGACCATGAATCTCGCCACCCGTCCCGGAGTCCCGATCCGGGAAGTGTTGCGGGCGGGCATCGAGGCATACCGCCGGGTGGGACATCCGGATGATTGGCGATATCTTCATCAGGGCGGTCCAACCGGGTATGCGACCCGTGAGTTTTTGGCGACACCGGACTGTGAGGGGGTGGTGCAACTGCATCAGGCGTTTACTTGGAATCCCTCACTGCCGGGTATCAAATCAGAAGATACGATATGGGTGGATAAACAAGGGAATCACTTTCTCACCCACACCGGAAATTGGCCGTATATTATAATGGAGAGAGATGGACAAGTCTTCCAACGGCCAGATATTTTGGTGATACCCTAACGATCTGGGAAGGAGTTACAGCCGTGCCGCGGACGATTCAAGTGGGAAGTTTCCGGTGGATGAAGACGCTCAATAAGTCAACCATCCTGAATATGATTCGGCTTCACGGCCCCATTTCCAGAGCGGAGATTGCCAAGATGACCAAATTGACGCCGCCCACGGTGACCAATATCGTCGGCGAACTATTGGAGTCCAAGCTGGTGATCGAGGCGGAATTGGGTGAATCGACAGGTGGCAGAAAGCCGATCATGTTGAAGATCAACGCCGATGCATTCACCGTTATCGGCATCTACGCAGGTGCGAAAAGAATACGGGGCGTGGCGGTCAACTTGGAGGGTGAGGTTCAACATACCGTACATGTAGAGGTTCCGCCTGAACCGACTGCTGAAGCGTTTGTTGATCTCGTCCGGGGGGCAATCCGCCAATTGTTGGATCACATAGATCTCCAGACCCGCCCTTGTTTGGGAATCGGGGTGGGGATGCACGGTTTGGTTGACACTGAGAAGGGGGTGTCCATTTTTGCCCCCAATCTCAATATCCGGGATTTGCCCTTGAAAGATCAATTGGAACAAGCGTTTCAACTGCCCGTCGAAGTGGAGAACGATGTACGGGCACTCGCTTTGGGGGAAAGTTGGTTTGGGTTGGGAAAAGATATCGCCGATTTCATTTGCGTGCATGTGGGGACGGGGATCGGTGCCGGGATTATCTTGAATCACGAGTTATATCGTGGACCGTCGTATGCTGCAGGTGAGATTGGACATACCACCATAGACCTGAACGGTCCGAAGTGCGGTTGTGGCAATGTGGGATGTCTGGAGGCGCTGGCGGCAGGTCCGGCCATTCTGTCCCGGGTAAGAGAGGCGATCAGACGAGGTCGATCCACTGTGTTGGCGGAGTGGGTAAAAGGGGAGACGGAACGGTTGACCGGGGAGATGGTCCACCAGGCTGCTCAGCAAGGAGATGAATTGGCCATCGAAGTGTTGGCTGATGCGGGCCGTTATCTGGGAATCGGTCTCGCCAACCTGATCAATACACTCAATCCCTCCCGCATCATCTTGAGCGGTGGTGTGTCACGCGCCGGTCACTTCGTATTGGAGCCGCTCCAAAAAACCGTAAGAGAACGGGCACTCTCCGCCGCAGCCAGAGATGTCGCCATCATGCGTTCCCGACTGGGGGACAACGGTGCGGCGATCGGTGCGATGACATTGGTATTGCAAGATTTGTTCATGCCCTCCTACGCATAAGGCGTAGGATCTTGCTTTTTATTATCCGAATAATTAATATATTTTAATTAAGGGGGGGGTGATTAGAATATAGTGAATCATCTGATGAAAAGGGAACTCAAGGATAGAAAAAAAGATATTTCCAAATCTTTTATCCGGCTGATACACGTTGCTTCACTGTTGATGGGTGGGAAATAAGGGTTTATGGCGATTATGGTGAACCGATGGGGATGGAAAGAGAGGTAAAATTCGTTAATTGACTACAAAAGAATACATTTGTTACAATGTGAACGATCTTATTTGTCAAACAATTCAATAAGAGTTTGGAATTTGGGTGATGGGTACGCTAAGTCGCAGGAGGAGATGGATATGAGTCTATTCCGGAAAAAGAGTATCAACCAATTGATCCAGTCAAGCAAAAAAGGAAAAACCCTGAAAAAAGATCTGACCGCTTGGGATCTTACGCTGCTGGGGATCGGAGCGATTATCGGAACGGGTATTTTCGTTCTGACCGGAACCGGGGCGCTGAAGGCTGGCCCGGCTTTGACCCTGTCCTTTATCGTGGCCGGTTTGGCTTGTGCGTTTGCCGCCCTTTGTTACGCGGAGTTCGCTTCGCTCGTGCCGGTGTCGGGCTCGGTATACACGTACAGCTACGCCACTTTGGGTGAATTTGTAGCTTGGATCATCGGTTGGGATTTGGTGTTGGAATATTTGTTGGCGACCAGTACAGTATCCGTCGGTTGGTCAGGATATTTCCAATCACTGTTGAAAGGGTTGTTCGGTTTTGAACTGCCGGACGCATTGACCGCCGCTCCTGGTGCGGTGCCAGGTAAAGCCACCTTTTTCAATCTGCCCGCATTTCTGATCGTCTTGGTGATCACCTTCCTGTTGGCGCGGGGAATCACGGAGTCCAAACGAGCCAACAATATCATGGTCATCATCAAAATCCTGGTTGTGTTGCTGTTTATTTTCGTCGGTGTCCAATATGTCAAACCGGCGAACTGGACGCCGTATATGCCGTTTGGTTATCAAGGCGTGTTTTCTGCAGCAGCACTGGTCTTTTTTGCCTACATCGGATTTGACGCCGTGGCCGCAGCCGCCGAAGAAACAAAAAATCCGCAACGGGACTTGCCGCGCGGTCTCCTTTATTCTCTGGGGATATGTACGGTATTGTACGTGGTGGTTTCAGGTATCATGACGGGGATGGTGCCGTTCAAACTTTTCGCCCAAGACCAATCTCACCCAGTCTCATTGGCGCTGGTACAAACGGGTCAAAACTGGGTAGCCGGATTTGTCGACCTGGGGGCCATCATGGGAATGACCACGGTGATGTTGGTGATGCTGTACGGGCAAACCCGGATTTTCTTCGCCATGTCCCGTGACGGATTGTTGCCCAAGAAATTTTCGGATGTGCACGAAAAATATCGGACGCCGTACGGTGCCACTTGGTTCCTGGGCTTGATCGCCGCGTTGATCGGTGCGCTGGTGCCGCTGGATAAATTGGCCGAGCTGGTCAACATCGGTACGCTGGCTGCATTCACCTTGGTGTCCTTCGGTGTGCTGGTTCTGCGCAAAACGATGCCCGATGTAAAACGTCCGTTCAAAGTGCCCGCAGTTCCGGTTGTGCCGATTTTGTCCATCATATTCTGCGTCTTCCTCATGACGCAGTTGGCCGCGATCACTTGGATTGCGTTCGTCATCTGGCTTACCATTGGATTGGTGATTTACTTCGGCTATTCCCGCAAGCACTCAGTGTTGAGCCAAGCGGAATAAAAAGCCGCAGACAGGTTAACCTGATAGGACACCCTGGAAGACTGCGATTTCGGGAGCGGGGCCGAAATTCCCGTCGAGCGACTTTAGCCTTTGCTACGGGCGGAGACAGGGAATCGGCGCCCCACCGGACTTTGTCAATCACCTGCAGGCTGTCTCAAAAAGGGACAGCCTGTTTCGTTTTCCGCAGATGCCCGGCTACACTTGTGAGTCAACGGGAAATCTTTTAGAATAAAAACATGGAAGAAAACAGGAATATCCGCAGTATGACAGGCTACGGTCGCGGTGATCGAGAAAAGGACGGTATTCGCTTCATCGTGGAAATCCGCTCGGTCAACCATCGTTTTTTGGAGATTATGGTGCGGTTGCCGTCAGGGTGGATGATGATGGAAGACCCCGTTAAAAAAGCGGTGCAATCCGTTGTCAAGCGGGGGCGTGTCGACGTGTTCGTCACCCTGGAGACGGGAGACCGGGAGCAAACGGCCGAAGTGGATTGGCAGTTGGCGCAATCGATTGTCCATACCGTGAGGGAGATGAATCAACGCTTGGGATTGTCAGGTGAACCGACTGCCATGGATTTGTTGCAGATGCCCCAAGTGTGGACGTTACGTGAGAGAGAAATCGAACCAGAGCATCACCAGTCTCTGTTGCTGGAAGCGGTCCATGAAGCTTGTGAGGCATTGCTCCGGATGCGTCAGCGGGAAGGGCAAGCGCTGGCGGAGGATCTCGCTCACAGAATCGGCAACCTGTCCCGTTTGGTGGATCAAATCCGGAAACGCGCACCGGTGGTGGTAGAGGAATACCGTACTCGTTTGCGCCAACGATTGAATGAGTTTTTGTCGGAAGTGAACATCGACGAAGACCGATTGCTGATGGAGGCGGCGATCTTTGCCGACAAATCGGATATCCAGGAAGAATTGACCCGGTTAGAAAGTCATGCCCGTCAGTTCCTACATTCGCTCAGTTCGAACGAGCCGGTGGGGCGTCGTCTCGATTTTCTGCTGCAAGAAATGAATCGTGAGGTGAATACGATCGGTTCCAAATCGGGAGACCGTCTCATCAATTCCTGGGTAGTGGAGTGCAAGAGCGAGCTGGAAAAAATGAAAGAACAAGTGCAAAACATCGAGTAAGACGGCAATAATGGAAGGGTAGAATTGATTCCCGGGTCAAAAGGATCTAAAATGGGGATGAAGGAATCCGTACCGGTCCGCCCATCGGCTCCGGGCGGTTGATCCATCACGACGAGCTCAGTTTTCTCAGTGGAGCGAGGAGGCACTCGGATTGGGTATCAAACTGATCAACATCGGTTTTGGCAACATCGTCTCAGCCAACCGGATCATTTCCATCGTCAGCCCGGATTCCGCTCCGATCAAGCGGATCATACAAGAGGCGAGAGAACGCGGCATGTTGATTGACGCCACATACGGCAGACGTACCCGGGCGGTGATCATCACCGACAGCGATCACGTGATTTTGTCTGCCGTTCAACCGGAGACTGTGGCGCATCGCCTGACGAGTAAAGATCACCATGAGGAAATTGTCGAATAGGAAGGTTTTGTTGCATGCAATTCTCCCATCAAAAACAAGGTCTTCTCATCGTTCTTTCCGGCCCTTCCGGGGCGGGAAAGGGAACTGTTTGTGCGCGTTTGCGCAATTTTATGCCCGAGTTGACCTATTCTGTCTCCGCCACGACGCGAAAACCGCGTGAAGGAGAACAAGAAGGGGTCAATTATTTTTTCAAGACACGGGAAGAGTTTGAAGAGATGATCCGCAACGACGAACTGTTGGAATGGGCCGAATATGTGGGGAACTACTATGGGACCCCCCGCCGTTTTGTGGAAGAACGCCTTGCCGAAGGGCAAGACGTTTTGTTGGAAATCGAAGTGCAGGGGGCCATGCAGATCAAACGACGTTTTCCCCACGGCGTGTTCATTTTTTTGGTACCCCCTTCACTGGAAGAATTGAGACGGCGGATTGAAGGAAGGGGTACTGAAACGGACGAAGTGGTTGAGCGGCGGCTGGACACCGCTGCAAAAGAACTGGGTCTGATCGAACACTATGACTACGTGGTCGTCAATGACCGTGTGGATGCGGCGTGCGATCGGATTCGTTCGATCATCATCGCCGAACATTGCCGCAGAGAACGCCTGATGGCCATTCGGGAATAGGAGGGTTGGAACATGCTCTATCCGTCGATCGACAAGTTGATGGAAAAAACAGATAGCAAATACTCGCTGGTGGTGTTGGCTGCCAAACGTGCAAGGCAGCTCCTGGACGGTGCCAAACCAGGGCTTGAACCCCGTTCCAACAAATATGTGGGTATTGCTCTTGAGGAAATCGCCGCCGAAGTGGTGAAACCGCAAGAGGACGTTACTGCCGATCAAAAGAAATGAGAAAGCAACCGAAAACGAAGAAAGGGAGAAGAGGGACCGTTTTCCGGTCGGCTGTGCAATCGCGGCCAGACTGAAGGAAAATGGGTCCCGTTCGCTTTGTATGGGATCGGGTTGATGAAGGAGGGCATCCCATGAAGGGGAAACGCATCGTGGTCGGCATCACCGGTGGGATCGCCGCTTACAAAGCAGCTGCGTTGGTCAGCGCGCTGGCGAAACTGGAGGCCGACGTTCGTGTAATCATGACTGAATCGGCCACCCGTTTTATTACTCCGCTCACTCTGCAAACGCTCTCGCGGCATCATGTGGCGGTGGATACCTTTGAGGAGCGCGATCCGGCAGTGGTTTCCCATATTGATCTGGCCGATCATGCGGATCTTTTTGTCATCGCCCCCGCTACGGCCAATCTGCTGGGGAAACTGGCGCACGGTTTGGGAGACGACATGCTGACAACAACCTTATTGGCCACCCAAGCACCGGTATTGATTGCTCCTGCCATGAACGTGCATATGTATGAAAATCCGATCGTTCAGGAAAATATTACTAAATTGAAGCGGTTGGGATATCGCTTTATCGATCCCGGTGAAGGACAGCTGGCATGCGGTTACGTTGGCCGTGGGCGTATGGCGGAACCGGAGGAGATCGTCCAAAGAATCCGGGAAATCTTGGCGGAGCCGGTGACAGATCTATCCGGCAAATGCGTGATTGTTACGGCAGGTCCCACCCGGGAGCCGATGGACCCTGTACGTTTTCTTACCAACCGTTCCTCCGGAAAGATGGGATACGCATTGGCGGAAGCCGCACGGGATGCAGGAGCGGAAGTCGTTCTGATCAGCGGCCCCGTCTCACTGGAGACGCCGTATGGTGTCCGGAGGGTGGATGTGGGTACGGCAGATGAGATGCTGGATGCCGTTCTGCGCGATTTGCCCCGGGCGGACGTGGTGATCAAGGCAGCAGCAGTGGCTGACTACCGGCCGGCACAAGTGGCTGATTACAAGATTAAAAAGAGCGGGGAGGAAATGGTTGTTCGATTGGAACGGACCCCGGACATCGCCGAAGAGGTGGGACGACGCAAACAATCTCACCAGTTACTGGTCGGATTCGCTGCGGAAACCGATCATGTGGAGACATACGCGCAAGACAAACTGAAGCGGAAGAATATGGATCTCATCGTCGCCAACGATGTCACACAGCCCGGTGCCGGGTTTGAGGGTGATACCAACATTGTCACTGTCTACGACAGAGACGGGGAAGTTCTCCGTTTGCCGAAGCTGTCCAAGCGGGAAGTGGCTCGACGGCTGATCGGCCTGATCGGAGAGAGGTTGCATGCGCGCTGATCGGCGGATTGCCCGTGTGATTGTCGACGTGCCGAGCAAGGAAACGGATCGGCCGTTTGATTATGAAGTGCCCGATTCCCTACTTGCAGACACCGAGATTGGATCTCGGGTGAAGGTGCCGTTCGGGCCGCGAACCGTGATGGGATATGTCGTGGATCTCACGACAGCCCCTTCCGCATCTCTCACCCGTTTGAAAGCCATCATCGATGTATTGGATGTCACCCCGCCGCTTACTCCCGAATTGGTCCGGTTGGCATTTTGGCTGTCCGAAGTCTACCTGTGCCGGAAGATAACCGCTTTGCATGCCATGGTGCCCGCGGTGCTGAAAGGGCGATATCAACGCATGTTGCGTGTCCATCCGCATACTCCACCGGCAACCGCGTTGCCCGACGCAGAGCGGCGACTGATTGAGCGCATCGAATCGAAACAGGAGGTCCCGCTGTCGCAGGCGTTGACATGGCCGGGTGTGAATCGGACCATCATTCGGCGACTGATCCGGGAAAAGCGGTTGTTGCTGGTCGAACATGTGGGGGACCGGGCAACATTGCGAACCGTCACATGGGTGAAACCGGCGCTTTCGCCGGACGAGCTGTCCCGTTGCTTGGCGGACATCCCCACCCGAGCCGTTCGTCAACGTGCGGTGTTGGAACATTTTATTCATCATCCGGAAGAAATCCCCCTCCCGGATTTGCTCTCCCGAGCGGGCACCACCCGTTCCGTCGTCGGGAAGTTGGTGGAAAAAGGCTGGCTCACCTGGGAGGAACGCGAGGTTTACCGGGATCCATACGGTGAACACGCGTTTGAGCACAAGCCGCCTTTGCCGTTGACGGATCAGCAACAACAGGCATTGGACACCATTCTTTCCGCGTTGAACAGTAACAAGGAGCGCACCATTCTGTTGCATGGGGTGACGGGAAGCGGCAAAACGGAGGTATATTTGCAGGCGATCGATGCCACCATTCGGCAGGGGAAGCAGGCAATTGTGCTGGTTCCGGAGATTTCGCTCACACCGCAAATGGTGAAACGGTTCAAGGAGCGATTCGGCTCCGATGTTGCGGTCTTGCACAGTGGATTGTCCGATGGCGAGCGGTATGATGAGTGGCGCAAAATCCGCTCCGGCGAGGTACGAGTGGCGATCGGAGCACGTTCGGCCATTTTCGCCCCGTTTGAACAGTTGGGATTGATCGTCATCGACGAGGAGCACGAATCCAGTTACAAACAGGAGGAACAGCCCAAATACCACGCCCGCGACGTCGCGCTGTGGCGCGCCCGGGAGCATGGGGCTACGGTGGTGTTGGGTTCGGCCACGCCTGCCGTGGAGAGCTATTTTTTGGCCCGGACGGGCGTGTATGAGTGGGTCACCCTTCCTCAGCGGGTCAACAATCGCCCCTTTCCCACCGTGGATGTGGTGGACATGCGGGAGGAATTGCGCCAGGGAAACCGTTCCCTGTTCAGCCGCAAGTTGCGCACGTCCCTCACTCAATGTGTCGAACGGGGGGAGCAGGCCGTCTTGCTTTTGAATCGGCGGGGTTACTCCACCTTTGTACTCTGCCGGGATTGTGGAGAAGCGATGACGTGTCCACACTGCGACATTTCGCTCACCTATCACCAAACCAACCGCACCCTTCGTTGCCACTATTGCGGATATGCGACACAGGTTCCTTCCACCTGTCCCGCATGCAGCGGTAAGCACATTCGTTATTTCGGCACGGGTACCCAAAGGGTGGAAGAAGAGTTGGCCCGTCTGTTTCCGGGAATACGGGTGATTCGGATGGATGTGGACACAACCAACCGAAAGGGAGCGCACGAGCGCCTGTTGAAAGCTTTTGGTAGCGGCCAGGCAGATGTGCTGTTGGGGACACAAATGATCGCCAAAGGACTGGATTTCCCACGGGTGACACTGGTGGGTGTCATCGCGGCGGACACCTCGCTGTATTTGCCGGACTTTCGTGCCGCTGAACGGACATTTCAATTACTGATGCAAGTGAGCGGACGTGCCGGTCGCCATCAATTGCCCGGCCGCGTGGTGATCCAGACCTACAATCCCGAACACTACAGTGTGGATCTGGCAGCTCGTTATGAGGTGGAGTCGTTTTACCGGCAGGAATGCCGGTTGCGCAAACAACACCGGTATCCACCGTTTTGCGGTTTGTTTACGGTCTTGTTGACGCACCCGGACCGGGCGGCGCTGATGCGCTCTGCCCACCAGGCAGCCATCAGGTTGCAGCAGGACCAGTTACCCGGTGTGGAAGTGTTGGGTCCGGTGCCGGCGCCGATCCCCCGTTTGAAAGATCGGTATCGCATGCAGGTGATGGTGAAATATAATGTAGAAACGGATTCTGTGACTGATTTAATGCGCCGGTTGAGTGAACTGGAAGATATTTTGGACGATCCCCGGCTGAAATGGAGCGTGGACCGGGACGGCCGGATTGATTAAAAAGGAGGCGAAGCGCATGACGATCAGAAGAATCGTCAAATATCCCGATCCGATTTTGAAAGAAAAGGCAAAACCGGTCACCAAATTTAATGAGCGTCTGCACAAATTGCTCGATGACATGGCGGAAACGATGTATGACGCCAAAGGAGTAGGTTTGGCAGCACCCCAAGTGGGAATTTCCAAACGTGTCATCGTGGTCGATGACGGAAACGGACTGATCGAAGTGGTCAATCCTGAATTGGTGGATATGAAAGGAGAACAACTGTCGCCGCCAGAGGGATGCCTGAGTATTCCGGGATTGCTGGGTGTCGTGCGCCGCGCCTACCAATTGCGGGTGAAAGGGCAAGATCGCTACGGACGACCGTTCGAGATGGAAGCGGAAGATTATTTGGCCCGTATTTTCCAGCATGAAGTGGACCATTTGAACGGCATCCTGTTCATCGACATCGCCGAGCGCGTATTCCGGCCGGAGGAAGAGGAGGATATGGAAGCGTGAGTGAAAAACCTCGCATTTTGTTCATGGGCACCCCGGATTTCGCGGTGCCTTCTTTGCAGGTGCTGGTAGAACAAGCCTATCCGATCGTCGGAGTTGTGACGCAACCCGATCGTCCCAAAGGACGCAAACAAGTGTTAACCCCGCCGCCCGTCAAAACGACGGCACTCTCTTACGGCATCCCTGTCTTTCAACCGGAAAAATTACGCGATCCGGCAGCTTTGGAGGAGATTTTGGCACTGAAACCGGACTTGGTGGTCACTGCCGCCTATGGTCAATTGCTCCCGACCGAATTGTTGGAAGCGCCGCAATGGGGTTGCATTAATGTACATGCCTCACTGTTGCCCAAATATCGGGGTGGGGCGCCGATCCACCATGCGTTGATCAATGGTGAAAAAGAGACGGGAGTCACCATCATGTACATGGTAGAGCAATTGGATGCCGGCGATATCCTGTCACAACGGTCCATCCCGATTGAAGAAACAGATCACGTCGGTTCGCTTCACGACAAATTGAGCCAATTGGGAGCGGAACTGTTGATGGAGACGATCCCCGCACTGTTGGCAGGGAAGATTCAACCGGTGCCACAGGATGAATCCCTGGTTACATATGCACCCAACATTCGGCGGGAAGATGAGCGGATCGATTGGTCACAGCCGGCCCATGCCATTTTCAACCGGGTCCGCGGTTTGCACCCGTGGCCGGTAGCGTTTACGACTTGGCAGGGGAAACCTTTGAAAATTTGGTGGGTCGAGGTCGCTGACGTCCGGCATGATGCGGAGCCGGGAACGGTGCTGAACGTCGAGGAGGACGGCATTACCGTCGCCGCTGGAGAAGGGGCTGTCGTTATTCAAGAGTTGCAACCGTCCGGCAAGAAGCGGATGACAGTGGCGCAATTCGTGCGCGGTCGAAATATGGAGCCGGGTGAGCGTTTGGGGGACGGGGAATGAAACGGCGCAAATCTGCCAGGGAAGTGGCGTTGGATGTGCTGATCGCGGTGGAAACACGCGATGCCTACAGCAACCTGGTGTTGGATCATGAGTTGGATGAGGCGGATTTGTCAATGCGTGACCGCGGCTTGGCCACTGAACTGGTATACGGAACCATTCAGCGGCAAAAAACATTGGACTGGCTGCTGGATTCACTGGTGAAAAAAGGGGTGGATTCACTCCAGCCGTGGGTGCGTCAGCTATTGCGGATGGGTGTTTATCAATTGGTGTATCTGGATCGGATTCCCGCCAGGGCAGCCGTACACGAAACGGTGGAGATCGCCAAAAAACGGGGGCATCGCGGGGTCAGTGGCTTGGTCAACGGTGTACTGCGGGCGTTGCTGCGCCAACCGTCCGTTCCTGAACCGCCAACGTCCATGCCGACGGTTGAACGTCTGGCGATCACCACCTCTCATCCGGAATGGTTGGTTCGGCGGATGATCGACGTATATGGCGAACCGACTGCCACCGCGATTTTGGAAGCCAATAATCGCCCTCCCGCTGCAGGACTGCGCGTCAATCGACTGAAAGCGGACCGGGACACGGTTCTGAAACGACTGAAGGAGGTCCGACCGGAGGCGACAGTGGAACCTTCCCCTGTTTCCACGCAGGCAATCCGTTACCGAGGCGGGGGCAGTCCCGCCCGTTTGCCCGGATTTGAGGAGGGTCATTTCACGATCCAGGATGAAGCTTCCATGCTGGTGGCCGAGGTGGTGGCCCCCCGATCGGGTTGGCGTGGGTTGGACGCTTGTGCGGCTCCGGGAGGCAAAACAACTCACTTGGCCGAGTTGATGGACAATCGCGGCCACATTCTTGCATGCGATATACATGCGCATAAAGTGGATTTAATCCGTGATCATGCTGCAAGGCTCGGCATTTCGATCATCGAAGCCCGACAAGCGGATGCCAGGAAGTTGGAAGTTGCTGAACCAGCGTTTGATTTTGTTCTGCTGGATGCGCCTTGTTCCGGCTTGGGCGTGATTCGCCGCAAACCGGATATCAAGTGGAGCAAAGAAGCCGAAAACATCGAGCCGCTGATCGCTCTGCAGCGGGAGTTGCTGGATGCGGTGAGTCGAATGGTCCGGCCAGGCGGAGTATTGGTCTACAGCACATGTACATTGGAGCCGCGGGAAAACGAGGAGCAGGTGCGATCGTTTCTTGCACGCCATCCCGAATTTCGTGCGGATGCACAATTGCCGCAATTGTTACCGGAGACGGTGGTTGAGCACTGTTGGGTGGAGGCGGGGATGGTCAAATTGTTGCCGCATCAGTTGGACACGGATGGTTTTTTCATCGCCCGCATGATAAAACAAAAATAGAGACCAGCTTGTCGCCGGTGGGCGGCTTCCGGGTCCTGCCGGCGATTTTTGATGAAAAAGGTGGTGAAACAGACGGTGGACATGGATCTGGAATTGATAGCGAAGGTGATCATCAGCAATCCGTTACTGACCTACGGCATGCTCGTGTTGATGATCACGATGGCAGTCGTGTTCGTATGGCGGGCCAAAAAAGGAGACCGGATTGCACTCTGGGGAATTGTAATCGAACCGAATAAAACGCTCCATGAATTGAAGCAAACCAACGAACGCATGTCCTACGAATACAAGCGTTCCCAGATGGTGATCGAATCGGTAAAAACGCTTTCCGAGGAAATTACTGCTGTTCTTTACGGTTCCCAGGAGGATTTTGAACGCCAGCGAAGAGCCATCTATACGTATTTTCTCTCTCAACTCGTCGCCGTCATGACCGTGAATAAGGCCAACAACCCGCGTGTGTGCGTGTTTGTCTCCGCTGGTGACGGCACACTCAAGGTGCATGAAGCCGCGGCTCACACACCGGAGGGCATGAAGAAGCTGCGGTTGCCCATCGACGATTCGGCAGCAGGGTATACATACCGTACAGGCGAGGTCTATTTTTCCGGCGACATCCACGCACCAGGCAACCGATTCAAAGCGCATCCCAAAGCGCAAAAAGTGTATCATTCCCTGATTTGCGTGCCAATCAAGACAGGAGAGCGGGTCATCGGCATCCTCAGCGTAACGGGAGATGAGCAGAAAACGTACTCGGATGCAGAAAAAATATATCTGCAGGCATTTGCCAATGTTTTGGCGCCCTTATTACATCTGGAATTGTACGGTTCCCCATGGGGGCACTCGAAAAAAGAAACCAAAAATCATGAAACGTTGGTGGTACAAACATAATGGATTGATATTTCCATTTTTGACTGATGATTGGAAATTGCAAGACGTTGACCTGATGCCTAGCATCAGGTCTTCTTTTTTCCTTGGTATGGTTTTATTGGCAGGCGGGGATGTTAAGAGTGGTGATGATCATGGAACAACAGGGAAACAGATGGACACGCAAACGAGCGCGCAAAAAAGTGGAAAAACTGGAGCAGCAAGCGGAGCAAAAGGTGAAGGAGCGGGTGGATGATACCGCCGTCACGGCGGATGCGGAGAAAAACGCCCACTACCTCGTCAAATTGTTGGGGGACAGTGCGGACGTCATCTCACGCGTGTTCACCATTCAATACGCACCTGACCGCAAAGCAGCTGTTTTGTACATCGATGGTCTGGTCAACATGGCCATTGTCGATCAGTTCATACTTCATCCGTTAATGGTGGAAGGGGAACGATTAAAGGTCAAAACGGACTTATGGCAGATGGTCAATGAGAGCCTGGTGCAAACCGGTGAGATGAAGCAATCGACCAAAATGCAGGAGATCGTCAACGGCTTGTTATCGGGCGATACGATTTTGTTTGTGGACGGATCCGACACCGGCTTGATCATCGGCACGCGCGGATGGGAAAAGCGCGGTGTCAGCGAACCACGGGCGGAAGCGGTGATTCGCGGTCCGCGTGAAGGGCTGACGGAAACGATCCGCATCAACACCTCGATGATTCGCCGGCGGTTGAAAGATCCCGATTTGCGGTTAAAAAACTACATGGTCGGTAAACGGACAAAAACCAATGTCTCCCTTTTCTACATCGAGGGAGTGGCGGATCCCAAAGTTGTACAAGAAGTGGAGAAACGAATACAAAACATTCAAATTGACGGTGTGCTGGAATCGGGATATATCGAGGAGCTGATTCAAGACCAGATCTGGACACCGTTTCCCCAGTTGCAAAACACCGAACGCCCCGATGCGGTCGTAGGTCATTTGCTGGAAGGAAAAGTGGCCATTTTGGTTGACGGAACACCCAACACGTTGATCGCACCTGCGGTGTTTACCCAGTTCTATTACAGTCCCGAAGACTATTATGAGCGATACTTAATTACATCCTTTTTGCGGATGATCCGTTTGCTGAGTTTGTTTATCGCGATGTTGTTACCTGCGCTTTATATTGCGTTCGTTTCGTTTCACCCGGAGATGATCCCGTCCAAATTGGCGATCGCAATGGCCGCGGGTAGGGCGACGGTGCCATTCCCTTCCATCGTCGAAGCGCTGATCATGGAGACCAGTGTAGAGGTGTTACGGGAGGCGAGTATCCGCCTGCCGGGCCCCATCGGTCCGACGATTGGGATCGTGGGGGCTTTAGTGATCGGGGATGCGGCGGTGTCAGCAGGGCTCGTCAGTCCAGCAATGGTGATCATCGTCGGGTTGACGACGATCAGTTCGTACGCCAACCCCTATTACAACGCGGCTATCTCACTCCGTCTGATCCGCTTTCCGCTGATGATCGTGGCGGCCACACTGGGGTTGTACGGCATCACGCTTGCGTTGATGCTCATATTGTTACACCTGGTGCAATTGAAGTCGTTCGGGGTGCCCTATTTGGCTCCGTTTTCCCCGGTCAACTGGACAGATATGAAAGACACATTAATCCGGGTACCGTGGCAATGGATGAAGGATCGGCCCAAATTGATGAAGCCAGGAGATACGCAGCGACAAGAGGAAGGAGGGAACACGACTTGAACTCGTCATCCAAGCAAATGACGCAAAAGTCGGTTTCCACTTATCAAGCTTTCGCCTTGATCACGTCTGCTATGATCGGGGTTGGGGTGCTCTCCATGCCGCAGAGTGTCGCCAAAGATGCGGGACCGGATGGAGTGTGGATCTTCCCGATGGGTGGACTGTTGGTCGCCTTGGGGACATTTTTTGTTACGAAATTGGGACTGCGGTTTCCTGATCAGCACTTTGTCCAGTACATTCCCCGCATTCTCGGCAGCAAGCGGGCTCCTTGGTTGGGGAAAATCATGTCGGCTCCGTTGATCGTGATCAGCGTTCTGCTCTGGCTGTTGACGTCCGCCTTGGTCAGCCGCCTTTTTGGCGAGGGTCTGGTCGCCACGGTTTTGCAACGAACACCCCTTCAAATCATCATTTTTACCATGATCGCGGTGGGAGCTGTTGTTGCAGCCCAACGAACGGAAGTAATCGCACGTTTCAACGAGTTTTTGTTACCATTTTTGTTCGTTCCGTTTGTGTTGAACTTCTTTGCCTGGTTACAGCGAGGTGAATTGGAAAACCTGCTTCCGCTGTTTCAAGTTGGGCCGCAACAATTGCTACGTGGATTGTTGACCAGCTTTTTCGCATTTGCCGGATTTGAGCTTGTGCTCAACTATATGCCCGATTACCAACAGCCCCAAAAAGCGATGATCGGACATATGACAGGTATCGCTGTTGTGACGGTATTATATTGGACCACCTTCATGGCTTCGCTCGCCACTTTCGGCCCGTTTGAATTGGTGCGTATGACCTGGCCTACGTATGAATTGATCAAGGTGGCAAGTATTCCCGGTAATATTTTGGAACGGTTGGAATCAGCGATCATCACCGTCTGGATGGTCGCTGTGTTCACCACTTTGATCATCAACCTCAATACGGCCATCAATACGACGATGGTGGCGTTTCGGTGGCCGGATCGGTATCGCAAATGGATCGCCTTGGGATGCTTACCCGTCTTGTATGTGATCGCAGTGTGGCCACCTGATATGAAAACGGCGTTTCTCATACGGGATTGGATCGGAATCGTATTGGTTGGATACGCCGTTCTTGTTTCCGCGTTTTTGTTGATCATCGCCGTCATTCGCAAGATCAAAGGGGGGACCGAGGATGTGGCGTCTTCATGATCATCAGTCGTGGAAATCAACCAAGTACTTCGGTCCACTTCGACTGTTTCACGGTATGATGGCATGGATATTGTTGGTGGCATTACTGACGGGGTGTTGGGACCAGCGTGAAATTGAGGAACGGACATCGGTCGTCGCGCTGGCGGTCGATCAGGATCCAACGGGATACAAAGTCTCCGTCCAAGTGCCCAATCCCATCAAGATTTTCGGTGTCGGTGGAGGCGGTGGAGGGGGAGAAGAAGCCGTGCAGATGTTAACCGGAAAAGGGAAAACGCTCATGGAAGCGATGAATGATATTCAAAACCAGACGAACCAAGAGGTGTTTCTCGGTCATGCACGTTTGGTCTTAATCGGAGAAAAGGTGGCGAAAAAAGGGATTTGGCCGTTGATGGACAGTTTGCGACGGCAGCCGGCCATCCGCAGACGACTCTGGCCCCTGGTCGTGAAAGGGGAGGCTCAATCTGTGTTGCAGGTGAAAACCAAATTAGAACAAGTTCCCACTGTATATATCATGGACATGGTGGATAACGGAGTCAGAGACGGCAGCATGGCCGACGTTTCACTTGGGAGACTGTACAAGGCTTTGTACAACCCCGCGTTTGATCCATATATGAACTATATCAAAGCCGAGCAGGACACGGTGCGATGGCTGGGGCTGGCTTTGTTCAAAAAGGACAAAATGGTAGGCACACTCAATACACAAGAAAGCGTGATCTTATTGCAAGCCAGAGAATCCAAATCAGGCGATCCCGTCAGAGTTCCCTGTCCCGATGGAAAAGGGGAAATCGTGTTTAAGCCGGACCAGGTGAAAACCAAATATCAAATCAACAAAACGAACAGCACTGTCCGAATCCACGTCCGTAATCGTGTCTACGGGGAGATTACGGAAAAAACGTGTCCGATCGATCTTAGCGCAGACGGCAATGTTGAGAAGTTGGAAAAATCAGTGGGGCAATGGTATGAACGGATGGGAAATATGGTGTTGCGAAAAACACAAAAGGAATGGAAAACGGATGTGTTTGGTTTTGGCAATAAAATGCGCGCTTTTCATCCAGATATTTGGAAATCACTCAATTGGAAAAAGCAATACCCAAACGCTCAGATTGATTTAACGTATCAGGTGGAAATCCGGCGAGTCGGGTTGGATGCCAAATGACGGGCGGTCTGTCTTGTGATTTCTACTTCAAAATGCGCGAAACATTTCGTCTGTGGATCTCGTTTGCTGTTGTGCCCTGAACAAATGTCAACATAGTGTTCATTTTTGCCGGTTGAAGGACACATACCGGTTATTACATGCGGGTTTGCGTGCGCTGACTTTTCACCTTCGCGAAAGCTTGATATAATGAGGATTGTTTTGAATGATTTTTTGTATGGAATCCAAAAATGGTGGGAATGAACATGAATGCTTTTGCATACGATCTGACGCACGAAGACTGGAAGGCGTGGATGCACAAACACGATTTGCCCGAATGGCGCGGGACTCAGGTAATGGAATGGTTATATCAAAAAAGAGCCACATCCTTTGATGAGATGACCAACTTACCCAAAGTTTTACGTTCGCGTCTGGCCGAGTCCTTTGTGATCCAACCGTTGAATGCGATCACGACGCAGGTTTCCCGGGACGGAACGGTGAAATTTTTGTTCGCGCTCCCGGATCAGCATGCGATCGAAACGGTCATCATGCGCCATGATTACGGGATCAGCGTTTGCGTCACCACCCAGGTCGGGTGTCGGATCGGTTGCACGTTTTGCGCATCAACATTGGGAGGATTGAAGCGAAACCTGCAAGCGGGGGAAATCGTCGCACAAGTGGTCGCTGCCCAACAATACCTCGACCAAGAAGGGGAACGGGTACGTTCCGTCGTCGTCATGGGGTCGGGGGAGCCATTTGAAAATTATGAGGCGACGCTGCAATTTGTCCGTTTGATCAATGATGCCAAAGGGTTGAACATCGGGCAACGGCACATCACGGTTTCCACCAGCGGCGTGATTCCGGAGATCTACCGGTTTGCCGACGAAGGCTTGCAAGTGCGTTTGGCTGTTTCGCTTCACGCCCCGAATACGGAACTTCGATCCAAGTTGATGCCGATCAACCGTCGCTTTCCGTTGCCGGATCTGATGGAGGCCTGTCGTTATTACCTGCAAAAAACCGGGCGGCGGATCACGTTTGAGTATGCTCTCATCGGGGGTGTGAACGACCGGGACGAACATGCGCATGAGCTGGCCGAGTTGCTACAGGGGCTTGATTGTTTGGTCAACCTGATTCCGGTCAATTACGTCCCGGAACGGAATTATGTACGGACGCCGCGCAAGCAGGTATTCGCTTTTCAGCGCATTTTGGAATCCCACGGAATTTCGGCGACGATCCGCCGGGAACACGGCAGCGATATTGCAGCCGCCTGCGGACAATTGAGGGCAAAGCATCTGGAAAAACTGGAGAACACAACAACAAGTTGATCAAGAGAAAACAAAAATGGAAGCGGGAGCTTAGGAACCCTTGCCGGGTGAATCCTCGTTTCCATCCAATGAATGGGAGCGTTTTTCCATGTAGATGAGGAAAGGGGTTACCGGGGATGAAGATGGCATGGCGGACCGATACAGGCCGGGTGCGCAAGCACAACGAAGACAGCATCGGTCTGTTTCGCACAAAAAAAGGGGCTCTGGTTGCAGTGGTTGCTGACGGGATGGGCGGTCATCAAGCCGGAGACGTAGCCAGCAGGCATGCCGTCGAGATCATCCGTCGGGAATTGGATACACTCTCTTCTAGGGCAGATGTGGAGGAGCGTCGTCAACGCCTCCTGGAGGCCGTCCAAAAAGCCAACCAAAGCGTCTTCCAATTGGCGAACGAAGTGCAAAAATACAAAGGGATGGGCACTACACTCATTGCCGCCGTCATCGCCAAACGTGAAATTGTGCTCGCCCACATTGGCGACAGCCGTGCCTATCTGCTCCATCGGGGTGGCCTGTATCAATTGACGGAAGATCATTCGCTGGTGAACATCCTGAAAAAACACGGCCAAATCACGGAGGAAGAAGCGCGGAATCATCCCCAGCGCAATGTGATCATTCGATCGTTGGGCACCAATGAAGAAGTGGAAGCGGACATCATTGAGACACCGTGGAACCCGGGGGACACCTTGCTGATGTGTACAGATGGTCTGACCGGCATGGTAGATGTCCGCCAGATCGGGTTGGTGTTGACCTCCCGGATGACGTTGGACCAACAGGCCGATCGGTTGGTGCAATTGGCCAATGAAGCGGGGGGAACGGATAATATTTCCTTGATCTTGCTGAAAAATACCCGGGCGAGAAAAACATATTCGGGATAGGTCGGAGGAGGAGCGGGGTGACATGAATATGGAAGGGAAAAAGCTGGGTGGGCGTTACCACGTCATCAGTCGTGTCGGCGGTGGCGGAATGGCCGTGGTATATAAAGCGAAGGACCTTTTGTTGAATCGGTATGTTGCCATCAAAGTGCTGAACGAGTCGCTCAGCAACGACGCGGAGTTCATCCGTCGTTTCAGCCGGGAAGCACAGGCGGCGGCCAGTTTGTCGCATCCCAACGTCGTCAACGTGTATGACGTGGGCAAGGACGGTCACACCCACTATATCGTGATGGAGTATGTGGAAGGGCCGACGTTGAAGGAGTTTATTTTGGAGAACGGCCCTTTGCCTCCGGAAGAAGCGGCTGCTATCGCAATCCAAATCTGCGATGCGCTGGCGCACGCCCACGAAAATCAGATTGTTCACCGGGATATCAAGCCGCACAACATTTTGCTGGGATCCAACGGACGAGCCAAAGTGACGGATTTCGGCATCGCCCGTGCGGCCACCTCGTCAACCATCACGCAAACCGGTTCGGTGATGGGCTCGGTGCATTATTTCTCCCCTGAGCAGGCGCGCGGGGGTGTGATCGGTGAAAAATCCGATCTGTACTCGTTGGGCATCGTGTTATATGAGATGGTGACAGGCGTATTGCCGTTTGACGGTGACTCGGCGATCGGCATCGCGCTCAAACATCTGCAGGAGCCCGTGCCGGATCCGCGGCAATGGAATCCGGACATTCCGGATCAATTGATCGACATTATCATGCGGGCGCTAGAAAAAGATCCGCAAAACCGTTTCCCGTCCGCCAAAGCGATGATGCAGGAGCTCAAATTCGCTTTCCATGCGGATCGGTTGGAGACACCGCGTTGGCGCGCTGAAACAAAGGATGATGAAAATACCAAACCGATCGCCACGTTGTCCCGTGTGGAAGCGGCGGCGAAAGCGGAGGAACCGCGCCAATCTACCCAGGTGGGCGAGGATACCATGGCCAGCTTGGAGCGCCTGCGCAATATACCGGCTGACCAAAACAAGACCGTTTTGCAGCGTACCGTCATCTGGCTGGAGAATATGCAGGCTAACATGCCGTGGTGGCAAAAGCTTCTGTTTGGACTATTTACCATGGTCGTCATTATTGCCTTGACCATCTTCGGATTCACCAGCTTGTGGAGCCTCTTCTCCAGTGCAGGTGAGGATCAGGACGCGATGAACAAAAACCAACCGACCGCTCAGACGGTGACGTTGGAAGATTTGACCAACAAACCCCGTAAAGAAGCGGTAGAGTGGTTAAAAAGTCACGGTTTGAAACCCCAAATCGAGAAAAAGAGCAAAGAAGGCGTCGAACCGGGTGTCGTTTTCGACCAGGAGCCGGCGAGCGGGACTTCCGTCAAGCCCGGCTCGCCGGTTACTTTGTATGTCGCTTCCAATGAAGGTATGGTACAGGTACCGGATTATACAGGGAAATTTGAAAGTAGGGTTCGTGGATTACCAAATGTGAAAGTCCGTTATTGGGATTTTCCTGGTGTTCACGGAAAGATATATGAACAATATCCAGCACCCGGTTCATGGATGAAACCAGGCACTACCATCTATGTGTGGGTAGACGCGGACAATAACGTCGATCCTCCGCCGTCTGCCGGAGGGAAGCCGGAATAAAGCGGAATTCGTTTATGTATGTTTGTTAGATTTCTCACATAGGGAAAGATGAATAGAGGAGAATACGGCAAACGGTACAGGGACCGTTTTCCCGTCGCTCGACTGCGGCGGGATGACGTGTCCCGCCATTTTGTGGCGTGATTACATACGACAAGGAGGAATGTTATGCCGGAGGGGCAAATCGTTCGGGCTGTCAGCGGGTTTTACTATGTGCGGACGCCGGAAGGGGAAAAGGTGCAATGCCGCGCTCGCGGCGTGTTTAAAAAGAAAAACGTCACACCGTTGGTGGGCGATCTCGTTCGCTTCGACTGGACGGGCGACGGCCAAGGCTTCATCACGGAAGTAAAACCGCGCAAGACCCAACTGATTCGCCCTCCGATTGCCAATGTGGAGCAGGCGATCGTCGTGAGCGCTTTGCGTGAGCCTGCAGTTCAACTCATGGTGTTAGACCGTGTGTTGGTGCATTGTGAAAAGGCAGGGCTGGATGTGGTACTTTGTCTGACCAAAACGGATTTGGTGACAGACGAGGAAGAAATCGTACGGGTCCGATCTATTTACGAAACAGCCGGTTATCCAGTGGTGGCCACCAGTGTGGTGACGGGGGAAGGCATCGACACCGTCAGGCAATATCTGAAAGGGAAGTTGTCGGTTTTTGCCGGCCAGTCCGGAGTGGGCAAATCCTCTTTGCTCAACGCCATTCACCCCGGTTTCCAACTGGCGACCGGATCTGTCAGCAGCAAAATCGGCCGGGGACGGCATACAACGCGAACGGTGGAGATACTGGATCTTCCTGACGGTGGTCAAGTGGCGGACACACCGGGATTCAGTCAGTTGACATTTCAAGGGATGGAAGCTTCCGAGTTGAGCGATTGCTTTCCCGAATTCCGTCTGCGCTCCTCTGAGTGCCGATTCCGCGGATGCCTTCATCGCAATGAGCCGGACTGCGCTGTTCGGTCAGCGGTGGAGAAAGGAGAAGTTGACGCCGGACGGTATGAGCATTACCTTCAGTTCTTGCAGGAAGTCGAAGCGTTACGGAGGTATTGAGCATGATCAAAATCGCGCCATCCATTCTCTCCGCTGATTTTTCACGATTGGGAGAGGAGATCAAGGAAGTGGAAGCGGCGGGAGCGGACTGGATTCACGTGGATGTGATGGACGGCCATTTTGTTCCCAACTTGACGATCGGTCCACTTGTGGTGGAAGCGATCCGACCTCAAACGCGTCTGCCTTTGGACGTTCATTTGATGATTGAGGAACCGGATCGGTATATCCCCGCTTTTGCACGTAGCGGTGCCGACTGGATCAGTGTGCATGTTGAGGCGTGTCCGCATCTTCACCGGACTGTTCATCTGATCAAAGAGCACGGAGCCAAGGCGGGTGTGGTCCTCAATCCAGCTACGCCCGCAGGGGTATTGGAACCCATTTTGCCTGATGTGGACCTGGTTTTGCTGATGACGGTCAATCCCGGCTTCGGCGGTCAGAAGTTCATCTCATTTGTTCTGCCGAAAATCGGACAAGTTCGCGACATGTTGCAACGCGCGGGTCGAATGGATGTCGCATTGGAAGTGGACGGTGGGATCAATCCGTATACCGCAGCCGATGTTGTAGCGCAAGGAGCCGACGTGTTGGTCGCCGGCTCGGCAGTGTTCGGGGCCGAGAATCGAGAAGAGGCGATTCGTCGGTTGCGGGAAGCGGCGAAAAACGCGCTGGAAACTTGATAAATCTGGTTTAAGATTGGGGCCGTTTCCCTGTAAAATGAAGGGGAACGGCCTCGGCTGTCTTGTCAACTGTATTCTCATTGACAATAATAGAGATGAATTTCCGGCTGTAATGTGGAATGATGGCCGCAATCGATCACGAGAAATGAACATAACTAGAGAAAGGAGGAACGACTATTGACCAGTCAACAACGGTTGTTGACTTTAACCGAAATCGCCATCATGGCTGCAATCGGTGTATTGTTGTCCACGTACGTCAACATCCAGGGGCTTTGGCCGCAAGGAGGTTCCATCAGCCTGGTGATGCTGCCGATCGCTTTGTTGTCCTTTCGCCGTGGATGGGTAGCCGGCGTAATTTGCGGTTTGTTGGTCGGTCTGATCAATTTGATGGTGGAACCGTTTGTGGTGCATCCCGTGCAGGTCGTGTTGGATTATCCGCTGGCTTTCACGGCACTGGGTCTGTCTGGCGTGTTCGCGCTGAATCGGGACATGACCCGAGGCAAGCAGGTGACGCGGGCCGTTCTGGGTCTGATTCTTGCTGGCGGTTTGCGCTTGCTGTCCCATTTTATCTCGGGTGTGATCTGGTTTGGTCAGTATGCACCAAAAGGGATGAATGTGGCCTTGTATTCGTTCCTTTACAATGTTTCATACATCTTGCCTGATGTAATCATCGCCGCCTTGCTGATGACCATACTGATTACACAGGCACCGCAGTTGGTGATGAGACAACAGTGAATGGGAAATGGCATGGGACAGGGCGTGTTGTGATTGTAACGGGCGGGTCGATTGACAACGGGGACTTTTCGGCAATTCGTCCGGATGACGTGGTGATCGGCGTAGACGGTGGTGCGGTTCGCCTTTGGGAGGCAGGTGTACGCATCGATTTGGCCGTTGGTGACTTCGACACGGCGGGAGAAGATTTTCTTCACCGTTTGCGTGAATCCAGTGTTCCCACGCGCCGATTGCCGGCCGAAAAGGATTTGACTGATACGCAGTACGCGGTGGAACAAGCGTTGATGCACGATCCGCAAGAGATTCTGGTGTTGGGAGCGCTGGGCGGTACGCGCTTTGATCATACTTGGGCCAACGTGGGGTTGCTGGAGCGAATCGCCGACCGGGGCAGTGTCGGGATCATTCAGAACCGATGGAACCGGCTTCGGCTGATGAAAGGGTCCGGATCGCTTGTTCTTCCGCGAGATCGATACACTTTTTGTTCGCTGCTGCCAGTGTCAGAGGAAGTGAGCGGGGTAACGCTGACAGGCTTTCGCTATCCATTGAAAGAGGCGACGCTGAAACGGGGTGACACGTGGGGCATCAGCAATGAATGGGAAGCAGATCGGGCAGTCATCGTAATCCGCTCCGGTGTGTTGCTGGTGGTGGAAAGCAATGACGCATCCGACGTTTAGCGTGTCTGGTCAATATCGTCCGGATCGCTTCCCCGGAAAACATGGTCTCTTATTGGTATCCGCGATTGTTTGTGGGCACACTTTCCCCTCCGTCGCATATAAATAAATGACGTCAGCGAACACGGAATTTTATGTGCGTACTAACAGCGGTAAGGAGGGGTAGGGGTGAAATTTTACACCATCAAGCTCCCGAAATTTCTCGGTGGGATGGTCAGAGCCCTCTTGAGTATGTTTCAGAAGGAAAAGTGAGTTGCTTCCATCTTGATCCATCCATGCGCGTTCCGCTCACGTCCCGGGGAGACCAGGGACGATGACGGCGTGTCCACGAAAAAAGCACCGCGAACGGTGCTTTTTTTGACGACCTCAAAAAAACCCGCAGTCCGGTCAGACGCGGGTTACTTTTCCCGATTTAAGGGCTTTGGCACTCACATAGACGCGTTTCGGCTTGCCGTCAACCAAGATGCGCACTTTTTGTACGTTGACGCCCCATTTGCGCTTGGATTTGCGGTTGGAGTGGCTAACTTTGTTTCCGGTGCGTCCTTCTTTGCCGGTGATGAAACAACGACGGGCCACTCTGAACACCTCCCAGTTTCCTCTCATAGATAGCAAAACACCTAAACATTTTAGCACAACCCCATCCCCCTTGCAAGAAACGGATCAACCAACTAAGATGATATGGTAACTTTTAATTCCGAAATTGTTGTTGTACAATTGTGCTGAATGTGCAAAAGAGTGACCTCTCCCAAGGAGGAATGACGATGAGTCTCGAATTGGCCAATGACCTCGGGCACATCGAAGTAGCCAACGAAGTCCTTGCCACCATTGCTGGAGCGGCGGCCATGGATTGCTACGGCTTGGTCGGCATGGCTTCGCGCAGCCAATTGAAAGACGGTATCACAGAGTTGCTCAAACGGGAAAATCTGAGCAAAGGGATCGAGGTCCGGATCGAGCGGGGCGAAGTGGTGGTTGACATGTACATTATCGTCGGCTACGGAACGAAAATCTCCGAAGTCGCGAACAATGTTCAATCCAAAGTAAAGTACACACTGAAACAATTGGTGGGGATCGAGGTCAACCGGGTCAATATCTTTGTTCAAGGAGTACGGTTGGTCAACGAAGATTGACTCTCCACCGGGCTCACGCACCCCAAGAGCAATTCCTGAGGGGGTTCCTGGGATTCTTGGGTCATTTGCGTTCGCAGTCCGTTACCATTTTGAAAAACCCCAAGTTCAGAGGTGGTCATCACCCCGTCCCTTGCAGATCTACAACCCGGTTGTATTATACCTACATGGGCAGCGTACATAAAAGTACGCTGGTTCCTTCTTTCACCCTATGGTTAAATCGGTGGGATGGGTGGATTTGTCACTGGAACCTCATACCATGACGTTTGAAGGAACGTGATCCACTCTGAGTGGGATGAGCAACGCTCATACGTTCGCTTCATCAACAAATGGGTTGCTCTTGCCATTCTCAAGGAGGTTCCGAGTAACGCTGCCTTTATCCCACGATGGAAACCGTGGGGTTTTAGTTAGCATTTTCTGTAAGGAGGAGCACTGTTGACACATCAACAGATTGACGCGACACTTTTCTCACTCATGATTTGGGCGGGAGCGCACCAACTGGACAAACACGTGGAACAAGTAAACGCCCTCAACGTCTTCCCTGTACCGGACGGAGATACGGGAACCAACATGAATCTATCGTTCTCTTCCGGTGCCAAGGAAGTGGAACGGAAAAAAAGTAATCATGTGGGACAACTGGCGGAAGCGCTATCAAAAGGATTGCTGATGGGCGCGCGCGGAAATTCCGGCGTTATTTTATCCCAGTTGTTCCGTGGATTTGCCAAATCCGTAGCGAACAAGGAGACATTGTCAGCGAGGGATTTGGCCATGGCTTTCCATAAGGGGGTGGAAACTGCCTACAAAGCTGTGATCAAACCGGTTGAAGGCACCATTCTCACAGTTGCGCGGGAAGCGGCGGAAAAAGGGCTGATGCGCATAACCCAGACGAACGATGTGGTGGCGGTGATGGAGGCCGTGTTGGAAGAAGCGCGCCTCTCACTCTCTCGTACCCCCAAATTGTTGCCCGTGTTGGCGCAAACCGGTGTGGTGGATGCGGGCGGACAAGGATTGGTCTTCATTTATGAAGGTTTTTTGTCCGCATTGAAAGGAATGGTGGATCGAGAAGAAACGAAATCACTAGCTTCCGTCGCAGGGCCGAATGAATCCTTGGGAACAGTAGCACATCAAAATGCACAGGCCAAAATCGACGCATCCGAAATCGAGCATGGATATTGTACCGAATTCATGATCATGTTGGAGAAGGATGCATCATTTGACGAGACGGGGTTTCGCCGGGAGATGGAGCAGTTCGGCGATTCGCTCTTGGTAGTGGCCGATGACGATTTGGTCAAAGTGCACATTCATGCCGAGCGTCCTGGGGATGCGCTCAATTTTGCCATGCAATATGGTGGGCTTACGCGCATCAAAATTGAGAACATGCGTGAGCAACACGCCAACATCGTGGGAAAGGAAGGGTCCGCTTCTCCGACTGAACCACCAGTGGAAAAGGTGGAGGAGTCCGTTTCAGACGATTTCGCGGTGCCCAAGCCCTACGGGTTGGTGGCGGTTGCGGCAGGTGACGGCATTGCGGAAATCTTCCGCAGTTTGGGAGTGGATGTGATCATCGAAGGCGGGCAGACGATGAACCCCAGTACGGAGGATATTGCACGGGCGATTGAGCGGTTAAACGTCGAGCATGTCATCATCCTGCCCAACAACAAGAACATCATCCTTACGGCGGAACATGTGAAACATATCGTCGAAACCCCGGTGACGGTCTTACCGACGAAGACGGTTCCGCAAGGGTTGGCGGCACTGCTCGCTTTCCAACCGGAAGCCGACTTGGAGGAAAACCGGCGGCGGATGACGGAAAGTCTCAATCGGGTGCGATCGGGTGAAGTCACCTATGCCGTGCGCGATTCCAACGTACAGGGCATGGAGATCAAAGAAGGGGATTTCCTGGGAATCAGCGAAGGAAGAATCGAAACGGTAGGCGGCAGCCTGCTGGCTACTTCCCGGGACTTGCTCCAGAAAATGTTGTCCGAGCCGGCCGATGTCGTCACCATCATATATGGGAAGGACGTCACTGATGCACAGGTCAAGGAGTTATCCGATTTTCTGAAGCGGAACTATCCCGATGTGGAATACGAAGTGCATTATGGCGGTCAACCATTGTATTTCTTCCTGTTTTCCGTAGAATAACCGCGGAGGTGCTTATGCATTGCGCAAAGTAAAAGTGATCACCGACAGCACAGCGGACATCCCCGCTGAATTGGTACAGGAACTGGAGATTTCCGTTGTTCCGTTGAAAGTGCATTTACAGGGCCAAACGTATTTGGACGGAGTGGACATTCGAGCCGAAGAATTTTACAAGAAGTTGCAAGAAGCGAATGAGTTGGCGACCACTTCGCAGCCGTCCCCGATCGACTTTGTGGAAACGTACCGGGCGGCCGCCAAAGAAGGAGACGTGGATCTCTTGTCCATCCACCTTTCTTCGGCCTTCAGTGGCACGTTTCAATCCGCACTGTTGGCGAAATCGATGGTGGAGGAAGAGTTCAAAGTTACCGTTATTGATTCGAAAAAAGCGTCCTACGCCATCGGCATGATCGTGGTGGAAGTGGCAAGGTCGGCCAAAGAAGGTAAGTCACTCGACGAATGTGTGGCTCTTGTCAACCGGATGATCGACGAGATGGGTGTCTATTTCATGGTGGACACGCTGGAGTATCTTCAAAAGGGTGGCCGGATCGGAAAGGCGTCCGCTCTCGTCGGTTCGCTGTTGAACATCAAGCCGATTCTCTCCATCAGTGAAAATGGGGAAGTATTTCCCCTGGATAAAGTGCGCGGCAAGAGCAAGGCTGAAGCCCGCGTTTTTGAACTGATCAGGGAAAAAGCGGGGGACAAGGGGTTGGCAAAAGCGGCAGTCTTCCACGCTGACAGGCCCGAGGAAGCGGAAAGATGGGCGGAGCGGTTGCGCAACGAATTTGCGGTAGAAGATGTGGTCATCACGCAAATCGGTCCGGTAGTCGGTGCGCACGTCGGACCGGGAACGATCGCGGTCGTCGTTTTGCCGGCATAAATGCACCCGGTGATTGCCATCATTCTTGATCATCTTCTATTCTTGGTGGGAGCATACGGCAAATATGGCGAGTAGGTGGTTGCAGGAGGAGTGAGTGTGAATGAAGTATCGTACAGTTTTTGACATTATCGGGCCGATTATGATCGGCCCCTCCAGTTCTCATACTGCCGGTGCGGCACGTATCGGACGGGCGGCCCGCGCATTGTTCGGCAGAAAACCGAAAAAAGTGACGATTACGTTTTACGGTTCATTTGCCAAGACATATCGGGGACACGGCACAGACATCGCTATCGTCGGTGGTGTATTGGATTTTGACACATTTGACAAACGGATTGTCGATTCCTTGAAAATTGCGCGTGATCAAGGCATCGAAGTGGTCTTTCGGGAGTCGGAGGAAGTGCCGGATCACCCAAACACAGCACGGATATTGCTGGAAGACGAGAATGGGTCGACGGAAGTGGTAGGGATCTCCATCGGTGGTGGCAAAATGGAGATCACCGAACTGAACGGTTTTTCTCTCAACCTGTCCGGTAATGCACCGACATTACTCGTCCTGCACCATGACCGGTATGGTGCCATCGCCACCGTAGCCGGGATTTTGGCTCGCCATCAAATCAACATCGGTTACATGCAGGTTTCGCGTAAGGAAAAAGGTTCGCTGGCTCTCATGACCATCGAGACGGATCAGTCGGTGAGTGAAGAGGTAAAAGCCGAGATCGAGGCGCAAGAAGGCATCACGGGTGTGACCGTGTTGTCATGATTCACGGGCATGTGCGGTTCATCGTCATTTGCTGATGCCCATTATCAAAGCCGTCGATCCCGTTATTCCGGGGTTCGGCGGCTGATTTTTTCCTGGATGGTATGTTATCATTACTGTAGGAAAAAGGAATCTTCATCTGTTTTCAGCAACACGTCATCGAAAAGGAGACAGATCTCCATGAAATTTCGAACGATAGCCGAATTGGTGGAAATTGCCGAGTCGGAACAAATGCCGATCTCGGAAGTGATGATAAGGGCGGAGATGGAAGCGACGGGGGAATCCCGCGAGTCGATCTTCCGTATGATGGAGCAAAATCTGGATGTGATGGAGCAGGCCATCCATCGCGGCCTGACGGAAGATATCCGTTCACACAGCGGATTGACGGGCGGTGACGCCAAAAAGATTCAAGCCTACAAAAACAAAGCGAAACTTCTGCTCTCCGGTCCGACTGTTTTGGATGCGGTTTCACGTGCGACAGCCGTATCCGAAGTGAACGCTGCGATGGGAACGATCGTGGCCACGCCGACGGCCGGTTCTTGCGGTATTCTGCCCGGTTGTGTGTTCACCGCGGCCAACCGATTGAACTCAGACAGGGAAACGATGGTTCGGGCGCTGTTTGTCGGCGGGGCGATCGGATACATTATCGCCAACAATGCATGCATTTCCGGGGCGGCAGGAGGTTGTCAGGCCGAGGTGGGATCCGCTACGGCGATGGCAGCTGCTGCTGTCGTGGAAATGGCCGGTGGAACTCCCTCGATGTCAGCGCAAGCAGTGGCGATTGCGTTGAAAAACATGCTGGGTTTGGTCTGTGATCCTGTTGCCGGGCTGGTCGAAGCCCCCTGCGTCAAACGCAATGCGATGGGAGCAGCGATCGCGATGGTGGCGGCAGATATGGCGATGGCCGGGGTGGAAAGCGTTATTCCGCCGGATGAAGTGGTGGAAGCGATGTACAAGATCGGCCGGGATATGCCGGTGGCTCTGAAAGAAACGGCATTAGGAGGGTTGGCGGCGACCCCGACGGGACGAGCGTTGGAGCGTCGGATTTTCGGGGGGACGCCAAAGTGAACGGATGGATTTGAGAAACACGCCAGTGACGGCAGTGACGGGAGTGGGAGAAAAACGGGCGGAAGAGCTGGAGCAGTTGGGCATCCGAACCGTGGAGGACTTGTTGACTTATTTTCCATACCGGTACGATGATTACCGTCTGGTCGATTTGACCTCGGCGGAGCACGAGGAGCGAGTCACCGTCCGGGGCAAGTTGCTCACCATCCCCAGCATCCGATGGTATGGCGGAAAAAAGTCCCGTATCAGCGCCAAACTGGATGTGGACGGCCTGGCGGTTCAAGTGGTGTGGTTCAATCAGGCATATCTCAAATCCAAACTTCAAATAGGGCAGTCCCTGATGGTTTCGGGAAAATGGGATCGGCATCGCTTGCAGATCACTGCGGATCGGACTTTTTTTAGTAGTGCCGAGCAGGAAAAGCAAGCCGGTCGCCTTATGCCGGTCTATTCGATCTCGGGCGGCATCAAGGTCGCCTGGTTGCGCAAAACCATCCATCAGGCGTTTCTTCAGTTTGGACGCCATATTGAAGAGGTGTTGCCGACGGAGATCCGCGAACAGTACCGGTTGATGGACCGGGCGCAGGCCATGTATCGTCTTCATTTTCCCCGGAGCAGGGAGGAAGGAAGCCGTGCCCGACGCCGAATGGCATATGAGGAGCTGTTTTTGTATGAATTGAAACTCCTTCATTGGCGGAGGCAGACGCGTGAACGGGTAAAAGGGATTGCCCATGAATTCGATACAGGTCAAGTAAAACAATTGATCGAGGGTTTGCCGTTTTCCCTGACGGGTGCCCAACAGCGCGTCGTTCGCGAAATTTTGGACGATATGCGCTCGCCGGAGCAAATGCATCGTCTATTGCAGGGAGATGTGGGTTCAGGGAAAACGGTCATTGCGGCGATCGCACTCTACGCCAATTATCTGAGCGGTTGTCAGGGCGCGTTGATGGTGCCGACCGAGATTTTGGCTGAGCAACATTTGCAATCATTGAGGAAAATATTAGAACCACACGGCGTCCGTTTGGCTTTGTTGACAGGAAGTTTGACCACCAAAGAGCGAAGGGAAGTATTGAGTGAATTGCAGATGGGGTTGGCCGATGTGGTGGTGGGCACGCACGCGTTGATCCAGGAACCAGTGATGTTTCACCGCTTGGGATTGGTGATCACGGACGAACAGCACCGGTTCGGGGTGAAGCAGCGGGCCCGTTTTCGAGAAAAAGGCGAAGCGCCGGACGTACTCCATATGACGGCGACGCCCATTCCTCGTACACTGGCGATCACGGTTTACGGGGATATGGACGTCTCAGTGATCGATGAGATGCCGGCCGGTCGTCAACCTGTCGACACCTATTGGGTCAAATCCGATGTATGGCCACGTGTGGTGCAATTTATCGCCAAGGAATGCCGCAACCATCATCAGGCGTACGTCATCTGCCCCTTGATCGACGAATCCGAGAAACTGGATTTGCAAAACGCCCAGGCTGTGTATGAAGAATTGACGCAATCGCTGGCGCCGGTGCGGGTTGGTCTTTTACACGGAAAAATGTCTCCGGCGGAGAAAGAAGAAGTGATGCGGCGGTTTGCGGCCAATGACATCCAGGTGTTGGTGTCCACCACCGTTGTGGAAGTGGGGGTTAACGTACCCAACGCCACTGTGATGGTCGTTTATGATGCCGACCGTTTCGGATTGGCCCAACTCCATCAGTTACGCGGACGGGTTGGACGCGGCGGTGGGGCGGCTACTTGCATTCTGGTGGCTGATCCCAAAACGGAAACGGGCGTGGAACGGATGCGAATCATGACAGAGACGACAGACGGATTTGAAATCGCCCAACGCGATTTGGAACTGAGGGGACCGGGAGATTTCTTTGGTGTCAAACAGAGCGGGTTGCCCGATTTTCGGGTGGCCGATGTAGTAGAGGATGCCAAGATCTTGGAAATCGCCCGTACGGATGCCATCCGGTTGATCACAAGTTCTGATTTTTGGCAGCGCAAAGAATGGTCGCCCCTGCACCGCTACCTTCGAAGTTTGGATGAAGAAGGACAAGTGAATTTTGATTAAACAAGTTTTACGTAACCGATTTGCACATAAGAATATGTTGTGACTGAAAAAACCTAGAGGCACCGTGCCTCTAGGTTTCCCCCGGATGTTGGACCCGTCTCACCATAAGAATGGGTCTTTTTTTCTCGCCTTCCTTTTGTAACGCCGTCCATATCGCTGTGACAGTTGTGTCAGTGTCTCGATCAGCCTGACGACCGCAGAGAAGAGTATGATCCATTTCTCCACGTTCGTGCCCTCCTTTCCAATCGAGGCTGCTACTGACGGCGGATTTGCCAGCCAACTCCCGTCAAGTCAATGGGGTCAATGGTAGAAAGGAGCGCAGATGTTGGGAGACAGATGGTGAAGTCAAAAGTGGCAGGTGGGGTGGAAACGAGCGGATAAAGAAGAGGTTTCAGTTCGACTGCTCTGGGGTAAAAAAGTATATTCGGAATTTTTAAAATAAACTTCTGGAATTGGTTAATTCTGGGTGTTGGCCTAACCCCAATATACCATATCAATCCAATGATGTAAATACATAGAAATATTTTTCAGCCGATTCGGCGTTTTTTTTATTGGGATTCTACCTTCGGCCGGGATATTTGCAGGTCAGGCGAACGGATTTGGTAATCATGCATAGGCTGTTGGTATCAAATCAATAACTGAGTGACTATCTGTCGAGATCCGACGGTTAGATGGAGGAGAAAGCTGTGAATGCGGATAAAACGCTTTATATGGATTTGGCCAGAACGATCAATCAGACGCTGGGAAGAAAGGCGATTCACCCGGAAAGGATTCGCCAAGCCGTTAAAGAAGCCAAACGGATCAAGCGATATGGCGGTACAGCAGAACTGATCCATTATGCCACTCATTTGTACGAAACTTGGTTTACCCCGGAAGAAGTGGAGATGTTGAAGCGATCTCCGAGAAAAAAGGAATTGTCACACCGCATGATCGATCTGTTGGTCTTGGAAAAGGTGCTGACTCCCGCGCAAGGAATGATGTTCAAGCACATGGTGTAGCGATGGTATGTCGATCGTTGCCAGGTGCTTGTTTTGGTGATTCCGTCAAGCGTTCACGTTTTTCCAGGCGTAGCATAGATCATTGGAAAGAGTGCAGGGACACTGGTGGATTGACCGGGATAACGATACCCGGTCATTTTCCGTCGGATGGAAGGATGGTGTACCCTTTGGGCATCCCGCCTGCAAGATTGGGTGGATGGATTGGGCCGATATCTCGGACAGGATAAGGGCATCCGTCATACGATAGTTGTGTATCCTTGGTTTTCACATTCAAATGCTTGAAAGGGGGAAGTCGCCCTTTGAAAAAACTGCGGACCCAAGGCCAGTCCCAATCGCGTGGTTTGGGCTGGTTACAGGAAAAAGTGGAACAACTGTTGAAAGAGCGTCAGGAACAACTCTCGCGTCTGCGTGAGCAACAACAGCCTCCTTGGCCGATGCCGCCCGGCTTGCCGAATCTGCCTCCCCCTCAACACGGATTGTTTCCTGAACAGGGGGAAACACCTCAGAGGAACCACCTCCGTCACGAATCTCCCGGCGCGTCGCAACGTCATGAATCGCCCCATCGGCACGGAATGACCGAATTCAACCCGACGGAATCTCCACCCCCGGCTCCACCGTGGGCTGAAGAATGGCCGGATATGCCGCGAAGTCAGGATGGTGGCAACGAACCGCGGGAGCCGGAAGCATCCCGAAATTACAGAGAATGGCTGTTGGAAGAATGGGACTTTGAGGATATTCCCCCACCGCGTCATCTTTTGGAGGGAAGAGAAAATCCACCGAGACGAGCGCCCCATATGCCGGAGTGGCCGCCGATCGCTCCGTGGGACGCTCCGCCTAACAGTAACCGGAGAGCACAAGACTCGGAGGAGTTCTCGCAGCTGACGGATGAACGAAAAGAGGCAGAACGCGCCAAAGTAAATACCGCCAAGAGCAGAGGACGGCGAACAAGGAAACAGCGTCACAAAAAACGGTAACCGGAATGTGTCTCATTCGCAGACGTTGGAAGTCTGCGAATTTTTTTTGCACAAAAAAGGACTCGCGGGTAACCCCAGCGAGCCGATAGTATCCGTGCACTCTTGCACCGATACTGAAATGGGAGAGGAGAAACCGGAGGAAGAGCTTATGGGGAAACGTAAGTCTTCTCCGCGGTTTGACGGCATCGGTTGATGCCGCCATTCCTATCGTTGCCACATACGAAGCGAAATATACGCCTTGGTTGTCCGATTTTTTTGCTCTCAGCATGAACGCGTTTTCACCTAGGTTTTCTTTGTGGTAGGATAGAAATGTTAACAATGAGAAAGGAATGTCTGGTGGATTGACAACCCAGAAGGTTCCGGTGATAACAGAGAAAAAGTAAAACTCGCCTCCCGATCCATTTCCTCCGGATTAAGAAGGGAGACGGCTTTTGCGGGACTTTGTGGGAGTCCCTTGCTGACCGGACAGATCAGGCATGTCCAAAAAAGAGGGTGTGTAGACTCATGCGGATTATTGCCGGTACTGCACGCGGTTTGCGATTGAAAATGGTTCCCGGCAAACACGTGAGGCCCACTGCGGACAGGGTGAAGGAGTCATTGTTTCACATCATCGGCCCTTTTTTTGACGGCGGATGGGTGCTGGACCTCTTTGCGGGTACCGGTGCCCTGGGCTTGGAAGCTCTAAGTCGCGGGATGGATCGCGCGGTGTTCGTGGATCGTCATCGGTTGAGTGTGGAAACGATCCGTGCCAATGTTCAATTGGCCGGCTTCGAGAAACAATCGGAGATTTATCAGCGAGACGCGCGAGCCGCCATTCGAGTGTTGGCCCGACGCGGGATTCGCTTTCAATTCGTTTTTGTCGATCCGCCATACCGAGAAGGGTTGCATGTACCCGTGTTGAAGCAGTTGGCGGTAACATCGATTTTGGAAAAAAACGGCATGGTCGTTGTAGAATCAGCGTCTGATCAGGAACTGCCGAAAGCAGTGGAGGAACTTCACGTTACTCGCGAGCTGGAGTATGGTGACACCGTGATCAGGTTATACCAGCAACAAAGTGATGCTTAGGAGGTGGAGGCGGTGACAATTGCCGTATATCCTGGAAGTTTTGATCCTTTGACCTACGGTCATCTCGATATCATCCAACGCAGTTCCAAAGTGGTGGATCACCTGATTGTGGCGGTACTACATAATGCACAGAAACAGCCCTTGTTTAGTGTGGATGAGCGGAAAGCGCTCATCAGTGAAGTGGTGTCCGGAATGAAAAACGTGGAAGTGGACAGTTTTGACGGGCTGTTGGTCGACTATGTACGCGAACGGAACGCGGATGTGATTGTTCGCGGATTGCGGGCGATTACCGATTTTGAGTATGAGTTGCAATTGGCTTCCATCAATCGAAAAATGAATCCGGACGCGGAAACCCTGTTTATGATGACGAACAACCAATATTCTTTCCTCAGTTCCAAGATGGTCAAAGAGGTGGCCAAATATGGGGCGGACGTCAGCGATCTGGTTCCCCCGCCTGTTGAGGCCGCGCTTCGGAACAAATTTGGATTCCAGTGACCAACCCGGTGACAACATCGGGTTGGTCACCTTTTGGCAGGAGATTGGGATCGCATCATCTGTGCGATCAAACCAACCCCGATCAAGACGATGAAAACGATCAGGGTTTTTTCGGCATTCCACAATACTTGCTCCCCGAACGATGGCCAGCCGGAGACGGAGATTCGTGCGGCAAAGGCGGGAATGGTCACCTCCGGCTCCGCCATTTTCAAGGGCACTCCCAACAAGTAAGTCAATGTCGCGGCCAAGCCGGCATGTATGAATCGGGCCACCAAATATGGCGTGTAGCGAATGTCCGTCTTACCCAAAATGCTGACCACTTGGGCATGAACGGATAGTCCGCTCCATGCCAGGACAGCACCGGCAACGGCCAAATGGTCGGTCGGAGAAAAGGTGGGCAATGTGTTGCTGATACCTTGCACCCCCAGTGTTGCTTCGAAGAAGCCGGCGACGACAGGTCCGGATATTTCCATAGGCATGCCTGCTGCCTGTAGAAGCGGCCCGATCAGCAGTACGAGCACATGTATCACGCCTAGCAGTGTCAACACCTGGATGATGACGGAAAACATCATGATGAATCCACCAATCATCAATAAGGTCTGAATGGAGGAGTGGATCGCGTCCCCCATTAATTTTCCCAATGTTCGTCCGTCTTGCAACCTGGCGTAATGCATGGCACGAAAGGCGCGGGTCAAGAAAAATGATTGATCTTCGTGCGAGAGAGTAGTGACCTCGCTGCCCCCTTTGTGAAAGCGCATCAACCAACCTACCAGAACTGAGGCGCCATAATGAGCCAAGGCAATGGTGATGCCGAAGGAAGCATCACGAAAGAATCCCACGGCGACGGCACCGAACAAAAATAACGGGTCAGCGGTGCAGGTAAAGGCGACCAGACGTTCCCCCTCTATACGGGTCAGCAAGTGTTGTTCCCGAAGTCGTGCCGTCAGTTTCGCCCCCATCGGATAACCTGAGGCGAACCCCATCGCCATGACAAAACCGCCCGCACCGGGCACGCGAAACAAGGGGCGCATCAATGGCTCCAGCAGGATGCCCATGAAATGGACGACACCGAGCCCCATCAGGATCTCTGAGGCGATGAAAAACGGAAACAAAGCGGGTAAAATAACGTCCCACCAAATTTTTAGTCCTTTCAAGGAAGCCTGGAAGGTGGGTTCGGGGTAAAACACCAGTGAAAAGGCAAAAAATAAGGCGACCAATGCAAGTCCCAATGACTTCAATTGGGAGAGCAGGACAGGGTTTGTCCGATACATCGGAATCCTCCAAACAGGCGTGAGGTGATGGTGATACCATGTCTACGCGATCATGCGGGGAATTAGACCGCTTGTCTGTCCCATAGAATGCGTAAGGAAATGCGTTGGGCCAGGGGCGTTGATAAATCTATCAATCGACAACGTTTTCTTGGGCGATCGACTTACCATCAGACTGAGCAGGGAATCGGACACCCTAAAAGGAGGGGGGACGTTTTGGGGAGGCCGAAAATCGGATTGGCACTGGGATCTGGCGGGGCAAGAGGTTGGGCTCATGTCGGAGTGCTCAAAGTGTTGCGGGAAGGGGGTATCCCCGTTCACATGATTGCGGGAAGCAGTATGGGGAGTTTAGTCGGAGCGTTATATGCCAATAACTTAGAGTTGGACATGATTGAAGAATTGGCGACACGGTTGAATCGCAAATATTGGGTTGATCTGACCGTTCCGCGCAAAGGGTTTATTATCGGTGACAAAGTGCGGGAGCTGATTCGCTTGCTCACGCACGGGAAATCTATAGAAGAATTATCCATTCCCTTGGCGGTGGTGGCGACCGATCTCGTCAAAGGGGAACGGGTTGTTTTTACGTCCGGTCCGGTTGATCTGGCAGTACGGGCGAGTATCTCTATTCCCGGTATCTTTGAGCCAGTCGAATGGGAAGATAAAATTCTGGTCGACGGTGGTGTGATTGATCGCATTCCCATCACAGTACTTCGTGAAATGGGAGCCGATTTGGTTATTGCGGTAGATGTGGTTCCGCGTTTCAACGAAGTCAAAATCCGGTCGATCTTTGATGTGATTGCGCAAACGCTCGGTGTGATGGAGCGGCAGATGCTCAGTCAGCAATTGATTGAAGCTGACTTCCTGATTCACCCGGAGTTGTCCGAAATTAGTCCGACCGCTTTTCATCAAGTGGAGAAATGCATCCGATTAGGTGAGGAGGCGGCGCGCGCACATGTGGAACGGATTCGGGAACGGATCCGCAACTGGGAAGGGGTGGATGGTGATGGGATGGCCAAGTAGCAACCGGTACCGTTGGCTGCAGGTATTGGTGATATTGGCGGTTTTGGCTGTGTTGGGTTGGATGATTCCGGTTCCGTATTATGTGGTAGCCCCCGGTTCGGCCATGCCGGTGGCACCGATGGTGAAGATTCAGGGCGTCAACCCGGATGAGGCAGGCGCGTTTTACCTCACGACGGTATCGATGAAGGAAGGAAATGTATGGAATTATTTACTGGCCAAATATGGAGCTGACGGCGAACTGATCGCCAAACAGGAAATATTGAGCCCGGGAGAGAATTCACGCGAGTATTTCCAACGCCAGGAAGAAATCATGCGCACTTCGCAGGACAATGCAGTCATCGCCGCTTTTCATCAAGCAGGCAAACCTGTTTCAGTGAAGCTCCGCGGTGTAAAGATCTTGCGTGTGGTCAAAGGAATGCCGGCGGAAAAAGTATTGAAGGAAAACGATTTGATCCAGGCGATTGACCGGCAGCCCGTGCAAACAGCCGATCAGTTGATGCAGGCGTTGAAATCGCGGCGTCCGGGAGAACGTGTCCGTCTTCGGGTGGTTCGTGACGGAAAATTAAGAGAAGAGACGGTGACATTAACCCGTCTGCCGGTAATGCCGGGGAAAACACAGGCAGGAATCGGGATCGTTCCGGTCACGGATCGATTGGTGAAAACCAGGCCTGTCATCAGATTGAATGCGGGAAACATCGGCGGCCCATCGGCCGGGTTGATGTTTTCGCTGGAGATTGTCAACCGACTGACACCCGGTGACTTGACCAAAGGATATCGTGTAGCCGGAACGGGTACGATCTCCCCCGACGGACGCGTAGGGCAAATCGGCGGTGTGGAGCACAAGGTGGTGGCCGCAGAACGGGAAGGCGCGACCCTCTTTTTCGTACCGAAGGATATTGCACCGGGTGACAGCAATGCAAAAGCCGCGCAAGCGACGGTGAGGCGCTTGAAATTGCACATAAAAGTGGTCCCCGTCGCCACCTTGCAGGAAGCGATCCGGTATTTGGAACGTCTGCCCCAGCGGCGGAATACGGCTTTCCATCAGGCGGAAACATTGACAGGTCGTCGGGATTGGCATATAATAACCCTGTTTTCATAAGGAGTGGGAGCATGCAGGTATCCCTGCGGGAACTCAACCGCATCGGGGCGGAAACGCTGGTTTTGAACGAAACGGTTGAACTGGAGGGGCTTGAACGGGAAGTGCGGCAATTGGTTCGGTTTGAGCCGCTCCGCGTTCAGGTCGCTATCTCCCGTAACGATCATCGATTTCATGTGCAAGGTGAACTGGAGACGACGGCGACAGTCGTCTGTTCCAAATGTCTGACGCGATTTGACGTCCCTTTGCATACCGAATGGGAAGAATGGCTGACTGAACATCCCGCGTATGCAGAGGAAACAGAGGAACGGGAAGTTCAACTGATCGAATCCGATCCGGTCGATCTCACCCCTTATATACGGGAAGCTATGTTGTTTACCCTTCCGTTTATCCCCGTATGTCGGGAAGATTGCAAGGGGTTGTGTCCCAAGTGTGGTGTCAACCGAAACGAAGTGACCTGCACATGCGACACGGAACGGATCGATCCCCGATTGGCTGCTTTACAGGATTGGTTCAACCAGCATCATGAAAAAGATTAGGGCGTACGGTCATTTATCGACGATTAGCCTGCCCTGATCGGTTCCATCATGTTGGAGGGGGTGAAATCATGGCAGTACCTTTTCGGCGTACATCCAAAACACGTAAGCGCAAACGGCGCACGCACTTCAAACTGTCTGTGCCGGGCATGGTTCGTTGCCCGCAATGCGGCGAATTCAAACTGGCTCATCGCGTGTGCAAAGCATGCGGATACTACAAAGGCAACGAAGTGGCCAGCAATGACTGATCACACGGAATAAAGCGGAAGACCGGCGTCAGTGACCGGTCTTTCATCTTTTTTGGGACATGTACCAAAATAGCCGTTGTATTTTGGCGGGGTTTTCTATATACTAAGTTAGGACTTGGTATTAATAGGTGGTCTTAAAAGGTGGTGAAACTCCCGCTGTGCGCCTCTCAAAGAAAGAACGGCAACGTCAGTTGACGTTGGCGTTACAACAAAACCCGTTCGCAACGGACGAAGAGATGGCCCGCCAATTTGGCGTCAGTATCCAGACGATCCGGTTGGATCGGATGGAATTGGGCATTCCTGAACTAAGGGAACGAATCAAGCACATGGCGGAAGAGAATTTCGACCGGGTGCGTTCGTTGGCGCCGGAAGAGGTGATCGGTGAGATCGTTGAACTCCACCTGGATCACGGCGGAACTTCCATTTTGGAAATCAAGCGGGAGCACGTGTTCACCCGCAATCGTATCGCGCGCGGGCACTATCTGTTTGCGCAGGCCAATTCGCTGGCGGTGGCAATCATTGACGCAGAGGTTGTGTTGACTGCTTCAGCCAACATTCGCTTTCTGCGTCCTGTTCGCCTGGGGGAAAAATGCGTCGCCAGAGCGAAAGTAGTGAAGGAAAGTGCCCATCGCGTACAGGTCGACGTGAAAACTCGTGTGGAAGAAGAAATCGTCTTTCAAGGCGTGTTCGATATGTATCGTGCCTCGGGAGACGAGGCGGTCAAGTTGAAGGAGGGGCATTGATGCGCATAGCGTTGGACGTAATGGGCGGGGACCATGCGCCAACGGCCATATTCGAAGGAGTACGGCAAGCGGCTGAACAATGGCCGGATTTGAGGTTGGTATTGATCGGCCGGGAAGAAGTTTTGCAATCTCAAACGTATCCATCCAATGTCGAACTCCATCCCGTAACCGAGTCGATTGATGCGGGAGAAGAACCGGTCAAAGCCATCCGACGTAAAAAGGACTCGTCCATCGTCGTCGGTTGCCGGATGGTGAAAGAGGGCAAGGCGGACGCATTCATCAGTGCCGGCAATACGGGTGCGCTGATGGCAGCCGGGCTGTTTTACACCGGCAGATTGGAAGGGATTGATCGTCCTGCGTTGGCGCCGGTGTTCCCCACGATGGACGGACGCGGCGTACTGGTATTGGACGTGGGTGCCAATCCGGAAGCCAAACCGGAACATTTGGTGCAATATGCCCGGATGGGTGCGATCTATGCCGAAAAGGTGTTGGGGTTTGAACAACCGCGTGTCGGTTTGCTTAACATCGGGACGGAGGAAGGAAAAGGAACAGAACGAACCAAAGAGGCGTACAGCTTGCTGTCGCAGTTGCCCATCCGGTTTGTCGGCAACGTGGAGGCGCGGGATGTGTTGTATGGGGTGTGCGACGTTCTCGTGTGCGACGGCTTTTCCGGCAATATTCTGCTGAAAAACACAGAAGGCGTGGCCAAGGCGATTTTTGAACGGTTAAAAGAGGAATTTACCCGTACATGGCTGAACAAATTAGCTGCGGCGATTTTGAAGCCGGGTCTGAAACGTTTCGCCAAAGCGATGGATTACACCGAACATGGTGGTGCGCCGCTGCTGGGATTAAGCGGGGCGATCGTCAAGGCACACGGATCTTCTGACGCAAACGCGATTGCCAATGCAATTCGCCAGGCGCGTCGGTTTGTGGAACAGGCGGTGATTTCACAAATCTCTGGCGAGATCGGGGATGACAGGAGGGATTGAGGACGATGATGCGATCCGTGGGGATTCTGGGAACCGGCGCGCATTTGCCGGAAAAGGTGTTAACCAATTTTGATTTGGAAAAGATGGTGGATACTTCGGATGAGTGGATTGTGAGCCGGACCGGTATCCGGGAGCGGCGCATCGCGGCGGATAATGAGGCATCTTCGGACCTGGCGGTGGAGGCCGGACGAAAAGCGCTGGAAGCGGCGGGAATCACACCTGATCAGTTGGACTTGATCATCGTGGCCACGGTGACGCCCGACATGATGTTCCCCGCAACGGCCTGCCTCGTACAGGATCGGCTGGGAGCTTCGAAAGCAGCTACTTTTGACCTGTCTGCCGCTTGCACCGGATTCTTGTACGGCATCACCACGGCGGCCCAATTCATCGCCAACGGAATCTATCGTTACGCTTTGGTGATCGGGGTCGATTGCTTGTCCAAAATCATCAACTGGGAGGACCGGAACACCTGCGTGCTGTTCGGCGATGGGGCAGGCGCGGTGGTGCTTGGGCCTGTTGAAGAAGGATATGGTTTTCTCTCGTTTGATCTGGGTGCGGATGGTTCGGGTGGTAACCTGTTGCTCCAGCCGGCCGGGGGTTCGCGCATTCCGGCGACAGTGGAGTCAGTGGAGAAAAAATTGCACACCATTTCCATGACCGGCGGGGAAGTGTTCAAATTCGCCGTTCGCGTTATGGGCAATGCCGCCGAAGAGGCATTGAAAAAAGTGGGAATGACCAAGGACGATATCGATTTCCTCGTCCCGCACCAAGCCAATATTCGCATCATCGACGCCGCGGTGAAGCGCTTCGGTCTGTCGGAAGACAAAGTGATCGTCAACCTGGATCGCTACGGTAACATGTCGTCTGCCTCCATTCCGGTCGCGTTGGACGAAGCCGTGCGTGAAGGCCGGATTCGTGAGGGAGATACCTTGGTACTCGTCGGATTCGGCGGCGGACTGACTTGGGGAGCGGCCGTACTCAAGTGGTCCACCAAAGAAAAACAAAGGGACTAGGGCGGCAACGTTTTCCCAGGTGAGTGATACCTAAGATTGACGGCCTTGATCTGCTTCCTTGCAGGGCGCACGTGGACCAAGCGGGGAAAACGATACAGACAATGTAGATCAGGCATGCCCGAAAAGCATGTCCGGTTATTCTGGGAAAAGGGAAGCCTGTTGTTCCCGACTTCAAAGGTGGGAAACGGGTTTACCCTGTGCCCCAGGGGTGTAGAGATTCGATGAGAAAAATGGATCAGACACACCCCAATACGGCGCAAGCTGACGGAAAGGAGCAGGAACGATGGGAAAAATCGCGTTTCTCTTCCCCGGTCAGGGATCGCAATTCGTGGGGATGGGTCGGGTCATAGCAGAACGCGACGAGCGGGCGGCACGTCTTTTCGCCCAGGCAGATGACGTGCTCGGATATGCGTTGTCCCGACTCTGTTTCGAAGGACCCGAAGAGGAATTGCGCCTGACGGCCAACACGCAACCGGCAATTTTGACCACCAGCATGGCCATCTATACGGTTTTTGCAGACGCAGGGATCGAGCCCGATTATGTAGCAGGACACAGCCTGGGAGAATACTCGGCGTTAACCGCCGCAGGTGCACTAGATTTTGCGGATGCGGTGGCCACCGTGCACCGGCGTGGACTGTTCATGGAAGAAGCGGTCCCTGCCGGTCAGGGGGCGATGTCGGCGGTGATGGGATTGGAACGCGAAGCGTTGGATGCGGTGTGCCGGGAAGTGACGCGCGAAGGTCACGTGGTGGTGGCAGCCAATTACAACTGCCCCGGGCAGATCGTCATTTCCGGACATCGTGACGCTGTCGAGGAAGCGGGAGAAAAAGCCAAAGCCGCCGGAGCACGTCGAGTGATTCCGCTCGCCGTCAGTGGTCCCTTCCATTCGCCCCTGATGCAACCGGCGGCCGAACGGTTGAAAGACGTTCTGGAAACCATCACTATCCGTGATGCACGCGTCCCGGTCGTGGCTAACGTCTCGGCATCCCCGATCCAAGACGCGGATGAGATCCGCCGTTCGCTGGTGGAACAAGTGGCCAGCCCTGTTTTGTGGGAGGATAGTGTCCACTGGATGTTGAATCAGGGAGTGGACACGTTCGTGGAGATCGGACCGGGTACGGTGTTGACCGGATTGGTTCGGAAAGTGGAGCGCAAAGTGACCGCTGTTTCCGTGCAGGACGTGGAAACGTTGCAGGCGGCATTGGACATGTTGCAGAAATGACAATAAACCGAAGGAGGCTTACGCATGTTAACCGGTAAAGTGGCGATCGTCACCGGCGGTTCCCGTGGTATCGGACGGGCCGTATCACTCCGATTGGCCCGAGCGGGTGCCGATGTGGCCGTCGTGTTTGCGGGCAATCGCGAAAAGGCGGAAGCCGTCGTCGGCGAGATACAGGAGATGGGTCGTCGGTCCGTGGCGATCCAGGCAGACGTTTCTCAGGCGGAACAAGTGGACGCCATGGTGAAACAGGTGATCGAGGCGTTTGGCCGGATCGATATTCTGGTGAACAACGCAGGGATTACCCGTGACAATCTCCTTCTTCGATTGAAAGAGGAAGATTGGGACGCGGTGCTGAGCACCAACCTCAAAGGGGTGTTCCTGTGCACCAAAGCGGTCACCCGCCAAATGATGAAACAGCGCTTCGGTCGCATTATCAACATCAGCTCTGTGGTGGGATTGATCGGGAACCCGGGGCAGGCCAACTATGTGGCCGCCAAAGCCGGCGTGATCGGCTTGACCAAAACGGCGGCACGTGAATTGGCCAGCCGGGGCATCACCGTGAACGCTGTCGCACCAGGGTTTATCGAAACCGATATGACGGCTGTATTGGGAGAGGAAACCCGGGAGCAGATGCTCGGTCAAATCCCGTTGGGCCGTTTCGGTTCCGCTGAGGATGTGGCCGGTGCGGTTGCGTTTTTGGCGTCCGATGATGCTGCCTACATTACGGGACAAACCCTGAATGTGGACGGCGGCATGGTAACTTACTGACATCGGAAATCCACGGTGGGTCGACGCAAATGGTCGGATATCCGGCGGCGTTGCTCATCGTTTTGGATTGCTAGTCTTTTGATGACACTTTTCGTATAATACGAAAGGGAGGTGAACAAGATGGCAGATACGTTGGAGCGTGTAAAACGCATCATTGTAGACAAGCTCAACGTGGATCCTTCCGAAGTGACTCCGGAAGCCTCGATCAAGGAAGATCTGGGAGCTGACTCCCTTGACGTGATGGATTTGGTTCTGGAGCTGGAAGATGAGTTTGAAATGGAGATTTCGGACGAAGAAGCTGAAAAAATCTCCACGGTGGGGGATATCATCTCGTACATCGAGTCCCACAAATAATCAAAGTCCCGTTACATAACGGGACTTTCAGGTTATGAATATCTTGACCTGAGCAGGGGGCGTTTTCCCGGCCGGATGCCCGCAATCCAGTGGATCACAGCGGGAAAACGCGCCCATCCCCTGTTGGAATTAGGGATGCCCAACGGTATCCTTCACATAGATCAGTTGTTGGAAAAGGCGGTGGAATCATGAGCCGACGAGTGGTGATCAGCGGTTTGGGCGTCATTTCGCCGATCGGCAACGACCTGTCGACGTTTTGGAACAACCTGATCGCCGGAAAATCCGGCGTGGGTCCAGTGACCCAGTTTGATGCGAGCGACTATTCCACGCGCATCGCGGCGGAAGTCAAAAACTTCGACCCGTTGGATTACATGGACAGAAAAGAGGCACGGCGCATGGACCGTTTTGTCCAGTTTGCCGTAGCCGCTGCCCGTCAAGCATTGGAACATGCCGGATTGGACATGAATCAGGTGGACGCAAATCGCGTCGGTGTATACATCGGCTCGGGTATCGGCGGGCTGACCACTTGGGAAGAACAGTACCAAGTGTTGTTGAATCGCGGACCGAACCGGGTGAGCCCGTTCTTCATCCCGATGATGATCTCCAACATGGCGGCAGGTCAGGTGTCTATCCTCACCGGCGCCAAAGGGCCCAACAGCACATCTGTGTCCGCTTGCGCCTCGGGAACGCACTCCATCGGGGACGCGTTTCGGATCATCCAGCACGGGGATGCCGATGTCATGATCGCCGGCGGGGCGGAAGCCACGATCCGTCCGCTCGCATTCGCCGGATTTTGTGCGGCTCGTGCTATGTCCACGCGCAATGACGAGCCGGAAAAGGCGAGCCGGCCGTTTGACAAAGACCGGGACGGCTTCGTCATGGGCGAAGGAGCAGGCGTCTTGATTTTGGAGGAACTGGAGCACGCGAAAAAACGGGGTGCCAACATCATCGCCGAAATCGTGGGTTACGGCATGAGCGGTGATGCCTATCACGTGACTTCCCCCGCACCGGAAGGGGAAGGAGCGGCTCGTTCCATGGCACACGCGATCCAAGATGCCGGACTGAAACCGGAAGACATCGACTACATCAATGCGCACGGTACGTCGACCGATCTGAACGACAAATTTGAGACCATGGCCATCAAAAAGGCGTTTGGCGACCATGCCTACAAGTTGGCCATCAGTTCCAACAAGTCGATGATCGGGCATCTGCTCGGTGCCGCAGGCGGTGTGGAAGCGGTGGCGACAGCGATGACGCTGAAAGAGCAAATCATCCCGCCGACGATCAACTATGAAACACCGGATCCGGAATGCGATCTGGATTACGTCCCCAACGAAGCCCGTCGTGCGCGTATCAGAGCGGCTCTGTCCAACTCGCTCGGATTTGGCGGTCACAATGCAACAATCGTGTTGAAAACGTATGAGGACGCGTAATGACCAGGTGGTGAAAGACGGATGGATTTGACCGATTTAGAGCGAAAAGTCGGCTTCCCTTTTCGGAACCGTCGTTTGTTTCAACAGGCGTTTACCCATACATCGTTTGCCCATGAGAGAAAGGGAAGCGATTTTCACGAAGACAACGAACGGCTGGAATTTCTGGGGGACGCTGTGTTGGAACTGGCGGTGTCGGAGTTCTTGTTCCACCGGTTTCCCGACATGAGCGAAGGAGATTTGACCCGGACGCGGGCTCGCGTCGTGTGTGAACCGTCATTGGCCGCTTTTGCACAGGAGCTCGATTTCGGTCAATACGTCCGTCTTGGCAAAGGGGAAGAGATGACCGGTGGCCGGACGCGTCCGGCCTTGCTGGCTGACGTTTTTGAAGCGTTTGTCGGTGCGCTGTACCTGGATCAAGGATTGGACCGGGTCAAACAATTTCTGCATGCGGTAGTCTTTCCCCGCATTGATGATAAATGGCTGTCTCAGGTGACGGATGCCAAGAGTCAATTGCAGGAGATCGTGCAGCAGGAACGAATGGGACCGTTGGTATATCAAATCGTGGATATTCAGGGACCGGCCCATGACCGCCATTTCGTGGCCGAGGTGTGGCTGGAGGGGAAACGGCTGGGAAGAGGCAGCGGGCGTTCCAAAAAGGAAGCGGAACAGCGTGCGGCCTTCGAAGCTTTGCAGAATTGGAAACAAGGCCCAGGTCACGACATCGCCGACTCCCATCGGCAACGTTGACGGGGATATGGAGAACCGGAGCACATCATGATAGCTCCGGTCGATTATGCCCCATCGACATTGCCGATGGGATTTTCTTTTTGTAGAAAATGGGAGGTTCGAAAGGGAAGTTGGCGAAAATGGTAAGAGACCATGCGTGCCTTGCAAACCGCAACTGAGACGGTATCCCGAACCGATATACTCAAATGAGGGGAGATCACCTGTGCAAACGCACCATTGGATGTGGAAAAGATTGGACACCGCCGGTTACGAGCAAGTCACACTGCAAGAAAAACAGAACGGTTGGCTCGCGGATGGTGTGGGGGTATGGTTGGGAAATGATGAGCCGGTCCGTTATGGGTGCAAACGGATCAATGGTGGAGGACACGGGAAGTGGTATCTGCCTGCAAAACCAGGAGGATTTGGAACCGATTCGGTTGCTCTCGGATGGGACGGGCCATTGGCGTGATGTATTCGGTCGTCCCGTTCCCGCCCTTGACGGGTGCGTAGATGTGGATTTAAACATCACGCCGTTCACCAATACTATCGCCATACGCCGTTTGGGTCTGAACCCTTCGGACACGGAGACGATCCGAGCCGCCTATGTCGATGTGCCGAGGCTTTGTTTGCGCCCCATCTTCCAACGCTACACTTGCCTCTTGCGGACAGCTGACGAGACCGTATACCGATATGAAGGATTGGACACCGGTTTCGCTGCTGAGATTCGGGTGGACGCGCAAGGCGGCGTCATCGATTCCGCTGGATGGTTTGAGCGGGTGTGGCATAAGACAAATATATCGGTAGAGGGAACTCTGCGGTGATCGTCGTTTATGAAAAAAAATATTGTACCGCATTACCGATTTTTGGAGAGATCAGCTCCCGCAAAGGAGTGACCCGATGGCTACCTACGCTGATTTTGAACGGATTGAGATGAGAGTGGGACGGATTGTGCGGGCCGAAGCGTTCCCGGAGGCGCGCAAACCGGCCTACCGTATGTGGATCGATTTCGGGGAGCCTTTGGGCATAAAGAAAAGCAGCGCTCAAATCACGAAGCTGTATGAAACCGAAACACTCGTCGGCACACAGGTGATTGCCGTCACCAACATTCCGCCCCGCCAAGTAGCCAACTTCATTTCAGAAGTGTTGGTACTCGGAGTGGTATTGGATGACGGAAAGGTGGCGCTGATCCGTCCCGATCGTGAGGTACCGCTGGGGAAGCGTATTTTGTGAACTTTAAATTGATGAATGTGAGTCAGTTATTTTGTATCACCCTCGGATATTATCAGGTACCCCTGGAAGTAGAAGCGAAGATCGGAAAGAGCGACCAGTGGAAAAAGAACTTTTGCAAATCGATTTGTAACGTTTGTACCTGAGTTCCCGGTATACCTGTTATGTGGTAAAATAGTGCAGTTCGGATGAACACCGTTTGCCCGGCTGATCCGGTTGCCTCTCATGGTGAGAAGGGTGGTCTTTGTCCGATCATCACACCATGGTGGAATCGGTTGCCGGGCAAATACGTCCGGATCGTGAAACTCGAGCGAAAGGAGGCTGGAACGTGCATCTCAAGCGGTTGGAGATGATGGGGTTCAAGTCGTTCGCGGATAAGACCGAACTGGAATTCGTCCCCGGCATCACCGCCGTGGTCGGTCCCAACGGGAGCGGTAAAAGTAACGTGACCGACGGCATCCGCTGGGTGCTGGGAGAACAAAGCGCCAAATCGCTCCGGGGGTCCAAGATGGAGGACGTGATTTTCGCCGGCAGTGACACGCGCAAGCCGGTCGGATTCTGCGAAGTCTCCATCACGTTCGACAATACTGACAGAAAGTTGAACCTCGATTATTCGGAAGTGACGGTTACCCGTCGTGTATATCGCTCGGGAGAAAGCGAATACCTGCTCAACAGGCAACCCTGCCGTTTGAAGGATATCACCGAGTTGTTCATGGATACAGGGATCGGCAAGGAAGCCTACTCCATGATCGGTCAAGGGCGCATCGACGACATCTTGAGCACCAAATCGGAAGATCGGCGTGCCATATTTGAGGAAGCGGCCGGGATCGTCAAATACAAATCACGGAAAAAGGAAGCGGAAAAAAAGCTGGACGCCACCGAACAAAACCTGGCCCGACTCAACGATTTGGTTCTGGAGCTGAAGGACCAGGTTGCCCCATTGGCGGAGCAGGCGGAGAAAGCGGCGCAGTACAAAGAATGGCGCGCACAATTGGAACAAACGGAAATCGGCTTGTATGTACATAAGATTGAAACCTTGCACCAAGCTTGGCAGGAAGCGACCAAGCAAGTGGAGTCCTTTTCAACCGGACAGGTGGATCTGGCCGCCGAAGTCAGCCAACGTGAGGCCAAACTGGAATCTCTGCGCTGGGAGATCAGCCGTCATGAGGAAGAGATGGAAGCACTCCAAACTCGGTTGCTGCAGGTGAGTGAAGAACTGGAAAAAGTAGAAGGACGAAGAAAGGTCCTTCTGGAGCGGATTCGCAACCAGGAAGCGGCGTACACCCAGACGGTCGCACGCATCGGGGAACTTCAATCGACCATGGCCCGTCTGCGGGAGGAACAGTCCGTCAACGACGAGCGCTTGCGGGAGAAAGAGACTGAATTGGCGGAGGCCGAAGCCCGTCTGAGGGAAGCAGAAGCTCGTCTGGCGGCGACCGGGGACGATCGCGCATTGGAATTGGAGCGGCTTCGCGACCGTTACCGGGAATTGACCAATGAGATTACCGCATTGCAAAGCGAAGAGCGTCACCTGATGGATCGGCGAGTGCAAACTGAACGTCGTCTCGAAGAGTTGGCCGAACAAGAAAAGCAGCTGGCCGCAACGGAGCGGTCGCTGGCTGAGCGGATGGAACAGCTCCGACGTGAAACAGCTGAAGTGGAACAGATGTTGGAAACGGTGGCCGATCAGTACCGGCGCACATTGGAGGAGAAAAAAGCGGGGGAAGCCGAACTGGCCGAAATGGCCAAACGGCTCCGTCAAGCGGAACAGCAAGTGGATGCCCTCCGTTCGCGCCACGAGATCGTCAAGGAGATGGAAGCGGAGCACGCCGGTTTTTTTCAAGGCGTCAAAGAACTTTTGAAAGCCCGGGATCGCGGCCATGCGGCACTGAAGGGGATTCATGGTGCAGTGGCCCAATTGATTCAGGTACCCGCGGAATTTGAGGCCGCGATGGAAACGGCACTGGGCGGCGCCCTGCAGCATTTGGTCGTCGACACGGAAGAGGATGGCCGCAAGGGGATTCGCTTTCTGAAGGAAAACGGCTTGGGACGCGCCACGTTCCTCCCGATGGACGTCATCCAACCGCGTCGTTTCCCCGCTCATGAGGCGGACCGCCTGCGCAGTGTGGATGGTTTTGTCGGCATCGCAGCAGATCTCGTCAAAACGGATGAGCGATACCGCTCGGTCGTGGAAAATCTGCTGGGACAAGTGGTGGTCACCCGTACCCTGGAGAAGGCCAATGCGATCGCCCGTCAATTGGGCTATCGTTATCGGGTGGTCACATTGGATGGCGACGTCGTAAACCCGGGCGGTTCCATGACCGGTGGCAGCCGGCAAAAATCCAAGGTCAACTTGTTAGGACGCACACGTCAATTGGAGGAATTGGAAACCCGACTGCGGGAAGCAGAACGCGAATGGCGCGACATCCGGGACAGGGTGGACGCATTGACGGATCGTCAAGAGGCATGGGAGCAATCATTGGAGCAATTGCGCCGCCAAGGGGAGGAACATCGGTCACGCAAACAGGAACTGCATGCATCTGAACGGGAAAAGGCAGTAGAACGCCGGTCGGTCGCCGAACGGTTACGTGTGGTACGGGAAGAACGGGAAAAAACGGATGCGGAATTGGTCGATATCGGCCGGAAGCAAACAGAGCTGGGAGAGCGGCTTGCGGCACTGCGGCAGGAAGCGGAAAAATGCCAAACCACCGTCGCAGGGTTGGAGGCGGAAGTTCGCCGGGAAGCCACGGAAAAAGATGAAGTAGGTCGGATGATCACTGAATGGAAAGTAACCGTGGCCAGGTTGACTCAGGAAAAGGAACACCTGAAGACCAACGGGGCGCGTGTTCGGGAAGAGCTGGAACGGTTGAACGAACAACTCCGTTCTGCGATGGAACAGCAGGAAGAGCTGGATGCAGAATTGGAACGCAACCGGAGCGAAGCTGAGCAGCTGGAAGCGTCAACCGTCGATTTGCGCACGGTCAAATCCGAGACGCAAGCCCGGTTGGATGAAGCGCGCAAAAAACGGGACGGATGGTACCGTCAGCGAGAGGAGCTGGAGCGGGAGTTGCGGGAGGTGCAACAAACCTTGCGCAAACAGGAGGATCAGCTCCGGCAGCATGAAATCAAGGTCAACCGGATGGACGTGGAATTAAATCACTTGTTGGAGAAATTGGCGGAAGAATACGAGATGAGCTTTGAATTGGCCCGTGAACGGTTCTCCGTTCCGGAAGATCCGTCCCAAGCGGAGCGGGAGGTGCGATCGCTCAAACAAAAAATCGCCTCCTTGGGCGAAGTGAATCTCGGGGCGATCGAAGAATACAAACGGCTGACGGAACGTCTCGAATTTCTGGAGCAACAGCAAAATGACCTGATTGAAGCGAAAAACACGCTTTACGAGGTCATCCGTAACATTGAGTCGGAGATGTCCCGCCGGTTCCTGGAGAGTTTTGAAGCGATCCGTACCGAATTCCAGGACGTATTTGTTAAAATGTTTGGGGGCGGACGGGCAGATCTTCACCTGACCGACCCGGACAACCTGCTGGAAACCGGTATCGAGATCATGGCACAGCCCCCAGGCAAAAAGCTGCAAAACTTGGGCTTGCTCTCCGGCGGGGAACGGGCGTTGACCGCCATTGCGCTGCTGTTCGCAGTGATTCGCGTGAAACCGGTGCCGTTTTGCGTGCTGGATGAGGTGGACGCGGCGCTGGATGATGCCAACGTGGCCCGGTTTGCCCGTTATCTGCGGGAGTTTTCCCAAAACACCCAGTTCATTGTCATCACCCACCGGAAGTTGACAATGGAAGGGGCCGATGTCCTCTACGGTATCACGATGGAGGAATCCGGGGTATCCAAGTTGGTGTCCGTCAAGCTGGAGGACTTTGAGGAGCAGGTGGAGGTGGCCGCTGCCCGCTCGTAAGGAGGGATAAGCAATGAGTTTTTTCAGGAAACTGAAGGAAAAAGTGTCCAAAACGACGGAGTCGGTGACGCAAAAATTCGTCTCCGGCCTGAGCAAGACCAGCTCGTCCTTGGTCGGAGCGATGGAAGATCTGATCCTGCGGCGCAATAAGATTGATGAAGAGTTATTTGAAGAATTGGAGGAAATCTTGATCAGCGCTGATGTGGGCGTCTCGACGACGATGGAGCTGGTCGACCGCGTGCGCCAAGAGGTAAAAGAGCGCAAGATCCAGGATCCGGCCGAATTGCAACCCTTGATGTCGGAGATTATTCTGGAAATGATGAAAAGCGATGACGGGGCGCCATCCCTTGCCATGAACGACGAAGGATTGACTGTGATCCTCTTTGTCGGAGTCAACGGCGTCGGCAAAACGACCACCATCGGCAAACTGGCTCACAAACTGAAATCCCAGGGCAAAAAAGTGGTATTGGCAGCGGGAGATACGTTCCGAGCCGGTGCGATCGAGCAGCTGGAAACCTGGGGGGAACGCGTCGGGGTAGATGTGATCAAACACCAAGCGGGTGCGGATCCCGCTGCCGTGGTGTACGACGGTATCCAGGCGGCCAAATCCCGCGGGGCGGACATCCTGTTATGCGATACGGCCGGACGCCTGCACAGCAAAGTGAATCTGATGGAAGAGTTGAAAAAGGTGTATCGGGTGGTTCAGCGGGAAGTGCCGGGCGCACCGCACGAGGTGTTACTGGTGCTGGATGCCACGACCGGGCAAAATGCGTTGCAACAAGCCAAAACGTTCAGCCAGGCCGTCAACGTCAGCGGAATCGTGTTGACCAAGCTAGACGGCACGGCCAAGGGCGGAATCGTCATCGCCATCAGAAACGAGCTGGATTTGCCGGTCAGATGGGTCGGATTGGGCGAGAAGGTGGAGGATTTGCAGGAATTCGACGCAGAACAGTTCGTCCACGGTTTGTTCGGCCAGTCGCGAATGATGGAAGAAGCGGAATGAAAGATATCAAGGAGAAAACCTTGACACCGGATGCAGGACGTGATACAGTGTTACCCTGTAAAGGGCATTTCCTTGACGGGCTTGTTGCGAGGTGACTCCGCATGTTGGAGAAAACCAACCGGATCAATTGGTTGTACGATTTTTACGGTCCGTTGTTGACGGAGAAGCAACGAGCCATGTTGGAATTGTATTATCACGAGGATTGGTCTCTGGGAGAAATCGCCGAACATCACGGCATTTCCCGTCAAGCCGTATTTGAAGCGATCAAACGGGCGCAGACCGCGCTGGAAGATCTGGAACAACGATTGCACTTGTTGGAGAAACACAACCGCAGGATTGCCATCGCGGATGAAATACGGAAGCGGCTGGAAGTGCATCCCGAAGAGAAAGCGCAGATCGAGCCGCTGTTGGATGCGCTGTTGGATCTGGATTAGGGTCTCAAAAAAAGCCTGTGCGGGAGGCGGCACAATGGCATTTGAAGGATTATCCGAACGACTGCAAGCCGCCCTGCAAAAGTTGCGCGGCAAAGGCAAAGTGACGGAAGCCGACGTGAAAGCGGCAATGCGCGAGGTGCGCCTTGCCCTGTTGGAAGCTGACGTCAACTTCAAAGTGGTCAAAGAGTTTGTTGACCGTGTTCGGGAACGCGCCGTCGGGCAGGAAGTGCTCAAAAGCCTCACACCCGGCCAGCAGGTCATCAAAGTGGTGAATGAAGAGCTGACCCGGCTGATGGGCGGGGAACAAAGCAAACTCACCTTCGCCCAGCGACCGCCGACTGTCATCATGATGGTTGGTCTGCAGGGGGCCGGGAAAACGACCACGACCGGCAAATTGGCACGTCTATTGAAAAAGCAGAACCGCAAGCCGATGTTGGTGGCGGGCGACGTCTACCGGCCGGCGGCCATTCGCCAGCTGCAGGTGCTGGGAGAACAGGTGGGCGTTCCGGTATTTTCGATGGGGGACAAGGAAAGTCCCGTTCGGATTGCTGCGGAAGGAGTCGCCCGGGCCAAGGAGGAAGGCTGTGATGTCGTCCTGATCGATACCGCCGGTCGGCTGCACATCGATGAGGCGATGATGGAAGAGCTCCGGAAAATCCGTGAAGAGGTTCAGCCTCATGAGATTTTGTTGGTTGTTGACGCGATGACCGGTCAGGATGCGGTCAATGTGGCGGAAAACTTTCACCGGGAATTGGGATTGACCGGTGTCGTACTGACCAAGCTGGACGGGGATACCCGCGGCGGTGCCGCTCTGTCGGTAAAAGCCGTGACCGACTGTCCTATCAAATTCGTCGGGATGGGCGAGAAGTTGGATTCGCTCGAACCATTCCATCCCGAACGGATGGCTTCCCGAATCCTGGGCATGGGTGACGTTCTGACCCTGATCGAAAAAGCACAAGCTGCGGTCGATCAGGAACGGGCCAAAGAGTTGGAGCGGAAAATGCGTACCCAGCAGTTCACCTTCGACGACTTTTTGGATCAACTGCAGCAGGTGCGCAAAATGGGACCGCTCGACGAACTGCTGGGGATGATCCCCGGCATGGGACAGCTCAAGGGGATGAAAAACCTGCAAATTGACGAAAAGCAGCTGGCCCGGGTCGAAGCGATCATCCGCTCGATGACGCCAGAGGAAAAACAGCGTCCCGAAATCCTCAATGCCAGCCGGCGCCGCCGGATCGCATTGGGAAGCGGGACGAGCGTACAGGACGTCAACCGGTTGATCAAGCAGTTCGAGGACATGAAAAAAATGATGAAGCAATTCACCGCCATGACCAAAGGCGGTAAGAAAAAGAAACGCGGCGGTTTCCGTTTTCCCTTCATGCCGCAGTAAATATCCTTTTTACCCTGTAAAAGGAGGTGAACACGAATGGCTGTGAAAATTCGCCTGAAACGGATGGGGGCCAAAAAAGCGCCGTTCTACCGCGTGGTGGTGGCTGATTCCCGTTCTCCGCGCGACGGTCGTTTCATCGAAGAAATCGGGTACTACAACCCGTTGACCGAGCCGGCGCAAATCAAGATCAATGAGGAAAAAGCCTTGAAATGGCTGTCCAACGGTGCCCAACCGACGGACACGGTGAACAACCTGTTCCGTAAAGCGGGTATCCTGAAAAAAGTGCACGAAGCCAAATACGGCAAGTAAGCACCCCGTTTTCGTGTAGCCAAGGGGGAATGGAAGTGAAAGAGCTGATCGAGCTGATCGCCAAAGCGTTGGTGGACCACCCGGACCAAGTACGGGTGACGGAGCAGGTAAAGGAAAACACAATAGTGTACCAACTGTCCGTCGCGCCCGACGATATGGGCAAAGTGATCGGCAAGCAGGGGCGGGTGGCCAAAGCGTTGCGCACGGTGGTCGGTTCGGCCGCAGTGAAAGCGGACAAACGCGTCGTGGTTGAAATCGTCTGAGACTCCGCAGGGGGGACCCCGATCCATGAATGAACAAACTCATTTGTTGGTCGGCCAAGTGGTGACGACACATGGTATTCGCGGGGAAGTGCGCGTCTACCCTCACACCGATTTCCCGGAAGTGCGATTCGCGCAGGGAAGCCGGTTGTTGCTCACCCATCCCGACCTGAGGGAACCACTTCCCCTCACCGTTGAAAAAAGCCGCCCCCACAAGCGCGTTGTGATCGTCAAGTTCCGAGAATGGGACGACATCAATCAGGCGGAACCGTACAAGGGCGGAAAACTGGTGGTGGAACGCGCTGATGCCGTGGATTTGGATGAAGGGGAATTTTATTTCCATGAAATCATTGGTTGCCGGGTGGTGACCACGGAAGGACGACACATCGGCACAGTGCGGGAAATTCTTCAGTTGCCCGCCAACGACGTGTGGGTGGTGGCACCGTCGGACGGGGGCAAGGATATCTTGATCCCGTATATCGACGATGTGGTGAAGGAAGTGGACCCCGAATCGAAACAAGTGGTGATTCAATGGATGGAAGGACTGGCGTGACGTGGTTCGTTTGCATTTCGACGTACTGACATTGTTTCCGGAGATGTTTACCGGATTTCTTTCGTCGAGTATCGTCAAAAAAGCCCATGAAAAAGGGATCGTGTCCACCTCGGTTGTGGATTTCCGCGAATTCAGCACGGACAAACACCGCACCGTGGATGATACGCCATACGGCGGCGGGAGCGGGATGGTGCTGAAACCTGAACCCTTGTTTCGTGCGGTGGAACACCTGTTACAGGACGAACCCGAGCGCCCGCCGATCATCCTGATGACACCGCAAGGGGAGCGTTTCACCCAGAAAAAGGCGGAGGCGTTGGCTGAGCACCGTCGTCTGATCTTGATCTGCGGCCATTACGAAGGCTACGACGAGCGCATCCGCCAACACCTGGCGACAGATGAAATCTCGATCGGCGATTTCGTGTTGACCGGCGGCGAGCTGCCGGCCATGGTGGTAATGGACAGCGTTATCCGACTGTTACCGGGTGTTTTGGGCAACGAATCGTCAGCCAAAGATGATTCGTTCTCAACCGGATTGCTCGAGTATCCACAGTACACTCGTCCCGCAGAATTTCGCGGGTGGAAAGTTCCGGAAGTGCTGCTGTCTGGCCATCACCAAAATATCGAACGCTGGCGCCGGCAGGAAGCGCTCAGACGTACCTGGGAGCGCAGACCGGATCTGCTCCGGACCGCCCGGCTGACTGAGGAAGACCGGGCGTTTCTGCGAAAACTGGAGGAAGGTTCCGGTGAGTAAGCCGTCGGTTTGTGCAACTGATCCCCATTGTGGTACAATATTTCCCGTGTTTTCCCTTTTCGTGCGGCAAATCGGGATCACTTGAGATACGGGTTTGGAAGTGGAAAGGAAAGGAGTGAAAACGATGCATCCGTTGATTCAAAAAGTGACCGAAAGCCAAAAACGGCAAGACATCCCGGAATTCCGCCCCGGTGACACGTTGCGTGTGCACGTCAAAGTGATCGAGGGGCAACGGGAGCGGGTACAGGTGTTCGAAGGCGTGGTGATTCAACGCCGTGGCGGCGGAATCTCCGAGACCTTCACTGTCCGCAAAGTTTCCTATGGCGTAGGTGTGGAACGGACCTTCCCGCTGCACTCTCCGCGGATTGAGAAAATCGAAGTGGTTCGGCGCGGGAAAGTGCGTCGTGCGAAGCTGTTCTATCTCCGGAAGCTCCGCGGCAAAGCAGCACGAATCAAAGAAATCCATTCTTGATCGAATGGTGGCGTAAGGGCTTGGCATTTCAAGCCCTTTTCCCGCATATATACTGAAAATTCATTAGTTCCGAGTCGCCCGTTATTCTGCACAAGTTCGGATTTTGTTTGTGATCGCAAGGCAGGAGGAGCTTCATGAATCAGTTACCCTCACGATCCGCCAGGCACAAAAGGCGAGGAAAAAATGAAGCATGGGAATGGTTGCAGGCGTTGGTCATCGCGGTGGTCCTGGCGCTGATTATCCGTTATTTCATCTTTGAACCGTTCAACGTTTCCGGCCCGTCCATGATGAACACATTGCATGACGGCGATTTCGTGTTGGTCAACAAACTCGTCTACCAGTACCGTATGCCCAAACGTGGGGAAGTCATCGTATTTGAAGCCCCCGGTCACAAAGATTACATCAAGCGGGTCATCGCAGTTGAAAACGACTACATCGAAGCACAAAACAACGTCGTGCGGGTCAACGGTCGCAGTATCAACGAACCGTACGTGGCGACACGCACGGATGATATCAAACTGCAAAAAGTCCCCAAGGGTTATGTGTTCGTCATGGGAGACAACCGCATGAACAGTAGCGACAGTAGGGAATTGGGGCCGATCCCGGTGGACAAGATTGTAGGAAGGGCGGATATCGTCTTCTGGCCGCTCAACGATTTTCGTGTGTTGTGGTAGAAAAGGTGTGGTTACATGGTGATTCAGTGGTTTCCCGGCCATATGGCTAAGGCGAAACGCCAGGTCGAAGAAAAGATGAAAATGGTGGATGTGGTGTTGGAGTTGTTGGACGCCCGTCTGCCGATGTCCAGCCGCAATCCTCTGATCGATCGGTTGGTCGGGAAAAAGCCGCGGCTGGTACTATTGACCAAGACCGACTTGGCTGATCCGGCAGCCACAGAAGCATGGGTGAGTCACTTCAACCGGTTGGGGTTGGATGTATTGCCGGTGGATGCAACGACCGGAAAAGGAGTGGCGCAAATCCCCAAGCGGTGTGAGGCGCTTTTGGCGGAGAAATTTGCGGCATTGGCTCGCAAAGGCATCCGAACCCGCCGCATCCGTGCCATGATCCTGGGCATCCCCAATGTGGGCAAATCGACACTGATCAATCGGCTGGCTAAGCGAAATGCGGCGCAAACCGGCGATCGTCCGGGGGTGACGAAGGGACAGCAGTGGATCAGAATCGGCAACACCTTGGAGTTGCTGGATACCCCGGGGATTTTGTGGCCCAAGTTTGAGGATCAACAGGTGGGGTTGCGGCTGGCCGCCAGCGGGGCAATTCGGGAGGAAATCCTGCCGTTGGAAGAGGTTGCGGCTTTCGCTTTGCAATATATGGTAAACCGCTACCCGGATCTGTTGAAGGAGCGTTACGGGATTTCGCCGGGCGAAGTGCAGGAAGGCGCATGGATGTTGGAAGAAGTGGGACGACGCCGGGGATGTATGCGAAAGGGCGGGGAAGTGGATTTGGAGAAGGCTGCGGAACTGGTGGTCCACGAGATTCGCTCCGGGCGCATCGGTCGCATCTCCCTGGAAACCCCGGATGATTGGCAGAAAGAAGGTGAATCATCGGCGCATGAGAGTCCCGGAAACGATTCAGTCCATTAAGAAGCGTTTGGAACAGGGGGAGGTTACTGATAGTTTTTTGGCACAACTGAAGCAGGATGAGCGGGTCGGTGTGCAAAAACTGGTGGCCTCCTATTTGCGCAAGCGGGAACAGGAGCGTAAGGAAGCGGCACGTCTGGAGGAAATGTGGCGGTTTGAGCGGATGTTTCGGGAGAAGGGATGTCGACTGATTGCGGGGATCGACGAAGCGGGAAGAGGACCGTTGGCCGGACCGGTGGTTGCCGCTGCCGTCATTTTACCGGAAGACTTTGATCCGACCGGGCTCAACGATTCCAAGCAACTGTCGGCAGAAGAACGGGCGACACTGCGGAAACGGATCGAAAATCATGCCGTGGCCATCGGGATCGGGATCGTGGATACGGATTTCATCGATACATACAACATTTTACAGGCTACATACGAGGCCATGCGTCGGGCTGTCAACAATTTGTCCGTCCATCCCGAGCAGTTGCTGGTCGACGCGGTGAAAGTACCCGAACTGCCGATTCCGCAACACGCCATCATCAAAGGGGATCAACTCTCCCACTCCATCGCCGCCGCTTCGGTCATCGCCAAGACGGTGCGGGATCAGTGGATGATCGAGCAAGCGGCACACTATCCGCAATACGGATTTGAGAAACATATGGGGTATGCAACACCGGAACATTTGGCGGCACTGGCCGAGTGGGGGCCGTGCCCATTGCACCGGCGCAGTTTCGCACCGATTCGCGAGATGGCGCAAAAAGTGGAACGGACCACCCGGTCGACGGGGTGAAGTGATGAAAAGACGGAAACCGGATGACCGACGCCAGGTCGGGAGGACGGGGGAAGCCATCGCTTGCCGCTATTTACGCGAGAAAGGGTGGGAAATCGTGGAGACCAACTGGCGTACCCGCATGGGTGAATTGGATGTGATCGCCCGGTACGGGAGCCAGTTGGTGATTGTGGAAGTACGGACCACCCGTAGCACGCGGTTCGGTTATGGATTGGAGTCGATCAATGCCCGCAAACAGCAGCAAGTACGCAAACTGGGTTTGCATTACGTGCAAGCTCAGGGATGGCACCATCTTTCCATTCGATTTGATGTCATCTCCATCTTGTTAACGGATGGGAATCGACCTGCTCGGATCGATCATGTGGAAGGAGCCTTTTGAAACGACAAGCGCTTGGAGGAAAGCACCATCCCCCAAGCGCTTGTTTGTTCACACGGCTTCCAGATGATGTGCCAAGAGTTCCTGATACAATTCGTCTCCCCCAATGTGAACGCGGACGGAGACTTGATCGTTCCCTTGGGCATACCATTGGTACAACTGCTGGAATACCAGATAGATCAGTTTTTTCACTTCGGTTTGCGGATACAGCTTCAGGTCGATGAACAAACTGTACAGCTCCGTTTCATCCATCTGATAATAGGAGACCTTCATTGTTTCCAGTGTCTTCTCCAAGCCGACCAACAACCATGTCAGCCAGTCTGGACGGTTTTGGCGCGTTTTCTGATTCAAAAAATGTAACGTAAAACCCATCATCGGGTAACGATGGATATCTTGTTCGGTGTATGTGGCTTGTTCCTGGCTTTTGGGGTTGTAGAGGAAAAACTCCATATGTACTGCATAGCGGTCAGCATTGTTGTTGGAACAAACGTTCTCGGGTGTTTCGGCAGCTGCATCTTCCGAAGCTTCCGATTTTGTTGCCTTTCGGTGTGCCTCCCTCAACTCCTCCTTTTGTTCCGGTCCGAACCAATGCTTGATTTTGAAAAACATCCCCACTGTACCTCCTTCGGATGCTATTTCCTTTTTCATCGAGGCGAACAGACGCTGCCACGACAGGTGTCAGCGGGTTGTCGTGACGTATCATCCGTTGTAAACGGCTTTCTAGAAACTAGTGTACCATACGTTGGCACATGCTGGGTTCATCCGGTTTTCACAAAACATACCCGATTTTCTTTATGACTCATAACGAAATCTGTAAAAGGGGAAGGACTTTTTTGTTTCAGCTGCGAAGAATACCATATTTGACTAGTTTTTTCTATTATTGGAGGAGTGTATGTACGCCAAACTTTACAGTTGCACGGTTGTCGGTATTGACGGGTACGTTGTGGAAGTGGAAGTGGACATCAGTAATGGTTTGCCAACATTCGATATCGTTGGACTTCCCGATTCAGCAGTTCGTGAATCGCGTGATCGCGTCCGGGCCGCAGTAAAAAACAGCGGGGCGCAGTTCCCGTTGCAACGGATCACGACAAATCTTGCACCCGCTGATTTGAAAAAGGAAGGATCAGGGTTCGATCTGGCCATTGCGCTGGGGGTGATGATCGCCAGTGGCCAGTTGCCGTCGGACGCGGCAACGGATTCATTGATGTTGGGTGAATTGGCTTTGGATGGTTCGATTCGACCGATCACAGGTGTGCTGCCCATGGTGATCGCCGGCAAGGACCGAGGATTTCGACGGGTGATCGTCGCGCGGGAGAATGCGACGGAAGCGATGTTGGTCGAGGGGATCGACATCGTCCCCGTCGCATCATTGTCACAAGCGGCGGCTGTCCTGCGGGGTGAAGATCTGCCGGAAAACCCGATCGTCCCATCAGCAGAGGAAGGTGATCCCGCCTGGGAAGACTTCGCCGACGTCCGTGGGCAAAAGCATGTGAAACGAGCGATGGAAGTAGCGGCGGCCGGCATGCACAACCTGTTGTTGATCGGTCCGCCTGGTTCGGGCAAAACGATGCTGGCCCGGCGCATTCCTTCCATTCTGCCGTTAATGGATGTGGATGAAGCATTGGAGGTCACAAAAATCCGCAGTATTGCCGGTTTGTTTGCGGGACATCCTCGCTTGGATCGGTGGCGACCGTTTCGTTCACCCCATCATACCATTTCCCAAGCCGGACTGATTGGCGGCGGTGCAATTCCGAAACCTGGCGAAGTGTGTTTGGCGCATAGGGGTGTATTGTTTTTGGATGAGATGCCCGAGTTTTCCAAAAGCGCATTGGAAGTGCTTCGGCAGCCGCTGGAGGATCGGGAAGTGACCCTGGGGCGGGCTCGTGCCGTACTCACGTATCCTGCCGAATTCATGCTGATCTCTTCAATGAATCCCTGTCCGTGCGGGTTCTTTGGTTACGAGGAAGATCGTGCCTGTACCTGTACACCGCATCAGATCCGTCGTTATCGCTCCAAAATTTCAGGTCCGCTGTTGGATCGCATCGATATCCATGTGGAGGTACCACGTGTCGATTACCAGACACTGTCCGCTGCTGAACAAGGTGAGTCGTCTGAAGCGATTCGGGAACGCGTTGAATACGCCCATGCCGTTCAACGGGAACGATTTAGCGGTACATCGATCCGTTACAACGCCGCCATGCCCCCGTCATGGATTCGCCGTCATTGCGAGCTGAACCGCGAATCCCGTTTATTGCTTCAACAATCTTTCGATACGTTGGGACTCAGTGCCCGTGCTCACGATCGTATACTCAAGGTGGCTCGTACCATTGCCGATTTGGCGGGAAATGAGAAAATCCAGGCCGTTCATGTGGCTGAGGCAATCCAGTACCGATCGTTGGATCGGAAATTTTGGGAATAGTACGTTTCGATAAGGAAGGGGTACATGTAATAAACCCAGCGGAATCACGCTGGGTTTGTCAATAGATCACTTTTTGATAATCCGGATTTTTGTATTATCAATTTTTTACAATAATATCATTGTAGAACTTCTTCCAATGATGGCGATTTAGATGAAGGTGAACAGCGTGGATCAAGTACGACCAGGACGGTAAGATCACGCCACAACCTGATCTCAGAACACGTTTGTACATCAGAATTGGTGAGTACTTAAAAGTTATCCGGTTGATTCTAAATGAAGGTGAGGGCCCATTTGGTCGTGTAATAACAGTGATTTCTTCCTCACCGGAGCATTAGAAGCATGAAAAGCACTGGAAGCACTGGAAACAACCACTGCAGCCGGAATAACCACCGCATCGGAAACAGCCACCGCATCGGAAACAGCCACCGCATCGTTGGGCCAGAGTAGCATCGTACTGGTCATGATATTCCCAAGGCGTCACCTCACCCTGCTTGAACTCGTCAACACTCAACTTTTAAGTTCTTTTTTGAAATCATCCATTGTTACAACCTCCGTTTAGGTTTTGTCAGGCCGTACCCAGGACTAACAAAAGAACATAACGGAGATTATTAACTGTCCAACGAGTTAATCAACTATCCGTCAATCGAATATCCCACTCTCGACTTAATAATTATGAAACAGATCCGCTATGTTGCAGGTCCAAATAATTTTATTGGTCATGGGTAAAACCTATCTGAGGTTTTAAGGGTAAAAATGCGTTTTTTTCTATTCGTATATACCTCGTTTTCATGTCAGAACGGAGTGTTATCTATGCCGTTCGTTTGTGACATTCTTTTCCACTTATCCCGGTGGTCAATCGGTTGTCCCGATAGTGGCCATACAAGCACCTAGGAAAACGAAAAGACCGAAAACAGGACCACAGTTGATCTTTAACAATCCTTCGACACGTTGGGACTCAGTACCGTGCTCACGATCGCATACTCAAAGTGAACTGCACCATTGCCAATTTGGCGGGATACAGTACTGGTTGTTAATCGGAAATTTTGGGACAGGCGCGGGTTGGTAGTGAGGATTGGGGAAAAAAGCATTCCATCTAACCAGTCCATCATGGAGGAAAACAAGGAAAGCGGTATATGCAAGGACCATTATCTATGTCAGATGTACCTGAAACGCGGGTCTTGGAACCGGCTATGAACGTTCACCACATCGACCATGAAAGGATCCCCCAGACAAGCAGATGATGATGAAAACTTGCAAAACGTAAACCATGTCATATAACGATTGCATCAACAGAATGAACACAAGTATAGGAAAGCGAGTATGATCCAGATTGATTTGTTAAGAGCAAATCAAGGAATATCTTAAGCTTTTACCTAATAGGAGTAATACCGGTCAAGCTATCACTAGGCGAAAAAACGAAATATTGGTAAATGGCTACCTTTATTGGAAAATTGCGCGCACTGATCATTCTCAATCATTCGGATTCACGATCGCGTAGTGTAAATGATCTTCCCATCTCCCGTTAATCTTCACGTTCTTTTTGGAAAGCCCCTCTTTATGGAATCCTGACTTCTCCAAAACTCGAATCGACCCGATGTTATGTGGCATGACTCCTGCCTCAATTCTGTGCAACTTGAGAACCTGAAAGGCACAGTCAACGACCAGGCGCACGGCTTCAGTAGTATAGCCATGTCCGTTGTGCGAGTGATCTAAATAATAGCCTAGCCAACATGATTGGAAAGGACCACGGACCACTTCAGTCAACTCAATGATGCCAATCAGTTCATCAGTACCGACGAGGAAAATGCCGAACGTGTATTGCTCATCTCTTTTCATCTTCGCCAAACTGGTTCTGATTCGATTTAACTGATACGCCTCCGTATAGAACTCCTCAGTTCTATCTGGTGTATACCGTTGCCAAAATTCTCGGTTTCTAAGGTGCATCTCTGTCAACGGAACCACATCTGTATCCTTTAAAAATCGCAAATAGATATTGTGCCCCACCAATCTCATCTTTCCTCACCCTTCTTCACATAAAAAAACTGCAGCGGATGGAGTATCTCGTCTTTTAGCAGCATCCATTCCTGTGTATCTCAGCCTGGTTATCGATGTGTTCTGGGTTTCTATTTGAAGTACACAATTCTTTCTATCTTTCGAGATAGTTCAAATTTTCTCCTGCAAAAAGGGAATGATTTTATTACCCCGCATTATTTGGTATTAGCATATGGGGATTCTCACTTGGTTCGTTCACATGTCTTAAGGGGTTGAGGAATTGTGAGAGACTTGGAAAAAAGGGGATTGTCAATAAGATCAAGTTTATATATTTTTTAATCTAGTAATATTCATAAATAGGAGTAAGTTCAAACAAGGTGGAGGGGTAATTTTGATTAAAGGTTTATATGAAGTTCATTTCCAAGTGGACGATTTGGAACGATCCATCAAATTCTATAAAAAATTGGGGCTTTCTTTGGCTTGGAAAAATGAATATGTAGCTTTTTTGTGGATTGAACCGGAAAAAAGCTGGTTGGGACTGTGGCAAAAACCTAACGGTGATCATGTGTTTGCCAAACATATTGCGTTCCGCGTGGATTAGAGGAGATGGCAAGTGCGATAAATTGGCTGAAGGAACGGGGTATTCAGCCACAAAGTGACGGGACGTTTAAGCCGGTCGAGCCCATCGTTCGTCCCTACCAAAGAAATGCGTTCGTTTACTTCAGGGATCCGGACGGCCACAATTTGGAACTGATTTGCATTGTTCCTGATGACGTACCGGCTGATTTGCCCCGCATGTATTGGAGCGAGTGGGAAAAACTCGCGTTGAAAAAAAGAGATAAGAGGGATTTTCCCACTTGAAGCTGTTGATTTTCTTGTTTGTCAACAGCTCAAGACTCGACATAAACAAGTCAATGGAAATGGCAGGGGAAAATGATAGTGGGAAATAGGATTATACAAAGGATGAAAATTGCTTACCATTTATATTTCAGACAACTGTTTTCTGTGGTCAAGTGTTAAGCGCCTTGTCAATAATTTACTCTTCATACCAGAGGTGAGAAATATGAGAAGCCTTTGTCTTTCTACTCCGTCGCCTGTTTACAAAAACGAACTACTTCGGTCCAGTAAAGGGAAAAACACCAGCCTGTACGAAATCATCTTCCCGCATCACCAAGGATTGGGAGCACACATTCACACTTCCGGCGAGGATTGTGCCTTGGTGTTGTCCGGAAACTTGACCTATTTTGTGGGCAATCGTGAAACAATCAAAGCCGAGCCGGGCAGCGTCGTATTCGGCTGGCAAAATGTCTTGCATGGGTACCTGAACAAAGAAAAAGAGCCGGTACACCTGCTTGTTTTTGTCACCCCCAGTAAAATCGGATTGGCCTATCCCGATGATGAAGACCCAGTCGTGCGAAAAGTTCCCGTGGAACACCGCAAAGTTCACGCCGAAGAAGAGGTAAACGTTTCGTCCGAATATTCATCGTTTCAGACCATACTTGTTCATGGTCGATATGAAGAACCGGAGGAACTGGACACATTCAAAGTCTTCATTGATTGGAAGAAGAAGCAACTCTTTATTTTTGATGGAGAAAAAGTTGAATTGACAACCGATGAGCCTGTTCGTCTGCTCAAATATGTAGCGAAGAGTTAAGTGGGATCCGCTCACTCGGGCAGGTAATCAAGGAAAGCTCACTTGACAAGGAGCTTATCAAGGGGAAACGAAGAAGTTCATCCGCCGTCTGGCGGTACCGGTTTGTTACCGCCTTAGTGAAGGGATACAGCAACGATTCGTAAGTAAATGTCCAAATGGCATTCATTTTGCTAATCGTTGCCGTATCCCTATTATGCTAAACTCAGGTATCCATTCATGTCCTTCGGGTTCTCTTCAGCCTCTTCTACCCCGATCCCGCCGTCTGCGTCTGGGCCTACAATACCAAACCCAGACAGACTTGTCCAATTACCCCATCGATCTTGTACCCAACGACAAACGGATACTCTACGACACCTACGCCATTGATTAATACCTGGATCATAATAATCAAAAGAGTTGGGATCAAGATTATAGGAGTGTACATCATATGGATCATAATAATGATCATAATAATCTAAATTATAAAATTGATTCAAACCTAATGTGTCTTTCATTTACACTCCCTTTCATTTTATTTTTTTTTGCTCCCGCCCGATACTATATGCAGTATTAGTCATGAGTGAAAGGGAGATTAGCCTAAAATTAAGGTATGCACTATATGGTTAACGGATCGGGTGCTGGTCTACCTCTACCCCTTTGAATCAATTCATCGACTGTCGTGACGCCACAACCGAATGGGCTACGATCACGGAGCACCCTTGGTGGTGAAATAGGCGATAGGTATAGGAGCGAAGTGGCTAGTATACTCTTTTTGTTCTCCCTTAAAGGGGGTGATACCAGCGAAGCTGTCAACGGGAACGATTGGCGGGAAGTGAGTAAATCCAGGTCGTCTGTTTTTATAGCGAGATAGAGCCATCCGGTTGTTCCGAATTTGATTACATGGGATTAGGGTCATCCCGTCGTCTGTGTTTGTTTTCGCAAACGTAAGAGGTGAAGAAATAAAGAATAGTTTAATTGTTTAAACATACGGAGGCTGGGTCTGATGTTCACCTCATAAATCCATAATTTTCCTTCTCGGTCAATTCCAATATCCACTCCGAATTCGGAATAGGAGGGATATCGGTTACTGATCAGTTGCACGGCACGGGTTGCTAAGTGGGTCAACTCTGCTACTTTCTGTTTTACTTCGGTGGCCGTGTATGATAAATGCGATTTCAGCAATTCATCGAGATAAATGGGTTTGCCACCGCTACTCCGATTGGTGACAACGTTTTTGATGGAAGCGATACGTGCTGCCATGCCTGCCGTTTGCCATACATGTCCCAGACGAACGAGATGAACACGAATGTCTACCATTTTTCCTGAAGGGGTTTGGCTGATAATGCCTTGTTGAATAAGGTATGGGCGTTTCATTTTGATGTGTTGGATAGAACGGTTTAAAGCAGTCAGATTCTTACAGCTATTTTCCTTTTTGGTGTCACGCGAGCGAAGGAGATAGTGGCCGTTTGGTAGCTTGTCGATCCGCATTGCGCCCTTCCCTTGGCAGGAGTTGTCCGGCTTCAGATAGAGAATGGAATATTGATTGAGCATAGTACGTAGGTTTTGTATGGAATAGGGGAGGGTTGTAGGAAGAGAAAAGGCGACTCGTTTGTCTTTTTGTAATATAGCCCAATTATTCAGTTTACTTATTACACTTCCCACCGAGATTCCTCCCATCCTTTTTTGTCAATGGGCCAATTTTCAATTCATTAACCCCCTGTTCTTATTTTTGCTCCATCTTATGTCACGGATCATGTGGCGTTTCGTTTTTCGTGTGAATCCATTCCCCTGATGTTATGGGATACAGATAAAAACCCAGCGTTATACCGCTGGGTTTACCCTTGACCGGCGGCTTACTGTATGATGATGGTTATTTCGCCGCCTTGCTCCGCTTGTCGGCAGATTCCCATGTAATATAGGGCTTCGACGGTTGCGGATCGTATTGTTGTAAATAATGTTGCAGTCCAGAAAGATCATCGCTGTTGATAAAATCCACATTGGCCTTCATCAGCTCATGCCAGACCGCTTCCCGTTGTGAAGAGGGCATGTCCGGTGTGGCCCAGAAGCGTACCCGCTGACCGTTGGCGTGTGCGGTGGAAACGATGGATTGCAGCTTTTGACGTTCCTCTTCCGGCATGGGACCATTACCCATCCATGTAAAATGACGTTGCCAGTTGTCACTGATGACGGGCATGAATTGTGGCGATACACCGGAACCGAGATCACTCATGCGCCCATCCATGGCCGCATAGCGGACCGGCTGGGTTTCCATTAAGGTACGCGGGCGGTTGCCGGAAATGATCACCGTGACGGCGCCTGTTTTTACTTTATCACCTGTGAATTTGGTCAGTATGTCCTGGTATTGACGCAGCTGTTCGTGCAATACGCGATACGTGGACTCACCGTCGGTTTTGATATCGATCCAGAGGAAGAAATCGTGAGGGTATTTGGGATAGACCGATCCGCCGTTTTGTTGGATGATTTTCTTCAGAGGGTCGAGATAAAGGGACTTCAACGTTCGTTCAGGGCGCAGCTCACTCCAATCATGCCCGACGAGAAGTTCGCCGTCAACAAGAAAAACGTCAGCTTCCACACTGGTGAACCCATGGTCCAAGGCATCGTAGAGCGGGCGTGCGTGCCAGTAATCATTGTGGGCGTGTGCCCTGGCCAGAGGTAATACGAATTGATCGCTGGTAGACGCACCGGAATCAGCATGGGCCACAACAGGTACATTTACCAACAGAAGTACAGCCAATACAGTGCATACCCATCGGAACATCATCGAAGTACCCCCATCCACAGAATGGATATTTACGGTCACCATGTTAGGTGATAGATGTGAATGAAGGGTTAACACGTTATTGATATTTTGCTGAGCTGTCGCCGGAGTGCATCGTGATCAAACTGTAAGATGCTGAAACATATATACGACCGTCCACGGTGCACCCAATGTAGGGCTTATCCTCATCAAACAGCCCCAGTATCCATAGTATTCTCACAGCCTGGAATGACCTGCATTTCGCTGCTGGAACGGGTCTCTTTTTTCTGATTCTAGTTCACGTCATATTTCAAAGTGGGTATGGAAACTTCCTGTTCGAATGCATAAGCGAAGCGATAAAGATTTGCTTCATCAAAAGGTCTGCCGATGATCTGCATTCCAATGGGTAATCCCGCTTCCGAAAAGCCGCAGGGAATCGAAATGCTTGGAAAACCTGTAAAATTACTTGGGCTTGTCAAACGAAGGAGAGCATCACGTACGTGTTCGCAATTCCCTTTGATATACACTTCTCTCTGGTTTATGTCAGGTGGCAAAATCGGCAGAGTTGGGGTTACCAGCACATCAACATTTTCTAAGATTTTTAGAAACTCCCGTTGAGCAAAATGTTTGATCTGTTGGGATTGGACGTATTCATATGCCTTGATATCTTCCCCCAGTAGGAGACGTTCCCGCACTTCTATATCATATAGTTCTGAATATATTAGAAGTGTTTCTCTATGTACTGCATATGATTCGCTCCGAATGGTAATTTGTTGTACGAGAGAAATCTTTTGCATGTCGGGAAGGTCGACCATACGGATTTCAGCTCCCAACCCTTCAAACACTTCTAATGCTTTTCGAATCTTGCTTTCAACCTCAGGTTCCAGATTCTCGAAAAAGAAGGAGGAAGGAACCCCGATCACACTTCCCTTAATCCCTTTCCATATCACACGGGTAAAATCTTCTTCTTCCTTTCTAACCGAATAGGGATCCCTTTCGTCATGGCCTGCCAATACATTTAACAAGACCGCATTATCGAACACAGTTCGGGTCATGGGACCCACATGATCAAGCGTATAACTGAGTGGGTACACCCCGTATTTGCTTACCCGTCCAAACGTTGGCTTCATGCCAACAATGCCGCAGCAGGCTGACGGTATCCGGATTGATCCTCCAGTATCTGTACCCAATGCTGCGTAACAAAGGCCAGCGGACACTGCTGCACCCGATCCACTACTCGAGCCACCAGACATTTTTGTCAGGTCATGCGGATTTTTTACCGCACCAAAATAAGATCGATCACCTGTTGGACCATATGCAAATTGATGAGTATTCAGCTTTCCAATGATGACGGCACCCGCTCGCTTCATATTCTCTACAACTGCGGCATCATAATCCGGAACAAAATCTTTATAGATTTGAGACCCCATGGTAGTTTTGATGTTTGTTGTGCAGATTAAATCTTTGAGACCAATGGGGATTCCATGAAGCGGACCCCTCCAATTTCCTGTTACAATCTCTGTTTCTGCCTGTGAAGCGGATTCCAACGCTTCTTCATACAAAACGGTAATAAAAGCATTCAGTTTCGGATTGACTGCTTCAATCCGCTTCAGGAGATGTCGGGTTACTTCCAGCGGGGAAATTTCTTTGGTTCGGATACCATTTGATAATGTTTTCAAGTCCCATTTCAAAAACTCATCTTTGTATTTTTGGGCCATTTCTGTTCACCGTCCCCGATCCTTTTTGTTTTAACTAAAAAAGAGATTCTGAAGTGCCCAATTGATTTCCTGGTTCTCTCCATTTCATCGTGCTATTTCTATTTCCTTCTACCAAGAAAATATTTACATGGCAACATCATTACCATATGTTGTTCAACTGAAATATTTTTTACAGGGGAATCCTAATTTCTTGCAGTTTAATGTCTGTGGGACATTGGGAACAGCATTGCCCTTAATGTTATCTTTTAATTTTTCGACAAAAAAACATCGTTTGTTCTTAAGGGCGATCAGCTATATTTAATACTGGAATGCTCTTAAGCAATAAAGTAGAAAAGGAGGGGTGTGGCCATAGAGGGATAGGATGCCCGTTAATTGTATTTTATAGCTTATTTTGATATTAAAAACGCGGTGCGAGGAAGTTGCATCATGAAAAAAGGGGTATCATTACTTGTCATTTTCTGCTTGAGTCTGGCGGCGGCGGGATGCAGTTGGGTACCCGAAACGTTGAATGGCGTTGAAGCGGCGGAAGAGGGACAGGTGTTGAATATGGTGGAAAACACGGAGCCTGTGAATCTGGACACCGCCAAATATATCGACGAAAGTTCTGCCAAAATCATCACCAATGTGATGGAAGGATTAATGCGGCTGGATGCAGACAACCGTCCCCAACCCGCAATAGCGGCTGATTTTCCCGAAATCAGTCCCGATCGAAAGACCTATATCTTTCATTTGAGAGAGGCGTACTGGAGCGACGGGGAGCCAGTGACGGCCTATGACTTTGAGTATGCATGGAAACGGGCACTTGATCCAAAGACCAAAAACGAGTATGCCTATATATTCTATCCTATATTGAATGCCGAAGAATATCACACGGGTAAAGCGAAAGCCGAGAGTGTCGGCGTACAAGCAATAGACGAACACACCTTGAAGGTACGTTTGAAGAGTCCCACTCCGTATTTTCTCAGCTTGCTGTCATTTATCAGTTACATGCCGCAGAGGAAAGACGTGGTAGAAAAGTATGGAGACCAGTATGCCCGGGACGCGGACAAAATGGTGTACAACGGACCTTTTGTGCTGTCGAAATGGGAACATGAACAAGGTTATCAGTTCGCAAAAAATGTGGAGTATTGGGATAAGGACAATGTGCGGCTGAGCCGGGTCAATGTGAAGATCGTCCCACAATCCGACAAGGCGATTCGTTTGTATATGTCTGATCAAGTGGATGTGGTCCCGCTGAGAAACAAACTTGTGGATGTGTTCCAACCTTCGAAAGAATTTGTTTCAACGACCAGTGGCACCGTCAATTTTTTGAGGTTCAACGTGCAAAATGAGTTTTTGTCGAACCGAAATATTCGGAAGGCCATCACACTGGTACTTGACCGAGAAGAACTAACTCATGACGTGTTAAAGATCGGAACTCCTGCATATGCAATGGTTCCACCGACCATTCACGGATATGAGGGGTTTTTTCGTGAGCTTGCGGATCGTCAACAGGGCAAATTGGTTTATTATGATGTGAATGCGGCGAAGGAAGCGCTGCAAAAAGGGATGGCGGAATTGGGCATGGATAAACTGCCCGTGTTGAAATTGCTCGTCTACGAAGATGACAGAAAAATAGTGGCGTTGTATGTGCAGGAACAATTGGAAAAGTACCTGGGTATCCCCGTAGAAATCTCAGTAGAACCAGCCAAGAAAAAAGCGAAATTGGAAATGAACAGGAAGTTTGATATGAGTATTTTCCGATGGACGGCGGACTATGACGATCCCATAACATTCCTGGATTTGTGGGAAACGAAAAACGGCCTGAATTTCGGTAGATGGACCAATCCCCGTTTCGACCGGATTATCGAGCAGTCGAGAGATATGACGGATTATCAACTGCGCAACAAAAGCCTGATCGAGGCTGAAAAGCTGTTGCTTCAGGATTATGCTGCTGCACCTCTGTACTATGAGAACAATGTCTTTTTTATGCAAAAGAGTTATGTGAAAAACATGGTACACCATCCAGTAGGGGCGGCGTATTCATTGAAATGGGTGGAAATCCGCAAGAAATAGAATCTGTAACAGTAAAGGGGAGAGCTTTCATCGCTCTCCCCATTTCTTTGTTTCAATACAAGGATTTTCTGGAGGGATGAGTCCACTGACACTTTCTAACATACCAACTACTGAAGGGCTGGGTTTTCCCGCTCTCTCTTTATAATGTGTTCGCCTCCACATCCAGCAGCCTGTTATTCATTACTTCCATTTTTTTACCCAGGTGTCTGATATCTGCTGACAGGCTCATTGCTACATCATGAATCTGTTTTTCGATCAGGTTCACACGTGCAATGGTTTCCTGTTGAAGTTTCTTTACTTCTGTCAGGTCATGATCCATTTTGTCTAATCCGCTGTCTACCTTGTCCAACCTTTGATTAACCGCCTTCAACTCATCCAAAATCTGCTTCAGGGTGTCTTCCAATATGCACCCTCCCGTAATCGTATTCGTGAGCTCCGGTACTTCCTCACCGCTAAGCGCTGCCTGCCATTACTATATCATCTTCCCCCCATTTTGTGGTAAAGGAATCGCAAATGAATCTGTGGCTGCAGTTCGGACTTCTTGCTCCGGCAGCTGCCGTAGGACAGGGAAGTGATCTTGGGGGTGGGCTCTGGCATCGGAAGAAACTTGGCGATAAAATGGATTCTGCTCAGCTGAAACAACAGGAAAGGAGATCCGCCATGATTGACAATATCGTGATCCGGGACGCCACCATCGATGATTTGCCGGCCATCGTCGACATTTACAATTCCACGGTGAGCGTACGAATGGCCACGGCAGACACCGAACCGGTCACTGTGCAAAGCAAGGAACAATGGTTTTACGAACATTCCCCACACTTCAGGCCGCTTTGGGTTGCGGAATATAAAGGGAAAATACTCGGCTGGTTGAGTTTTCAATCGTTTTACGGCAGGCCGGCCTACCATGCTACCGCCGAAGTGAGCATCTACATTCATCCGGAAAGCAGAAAAAAGGGATTGGGCACTCATTTGCTGGAAAAGGCGATCGCGGAGTGTCCGCGGCTGAAAATCAAGACATTGCTCGGTTTCATCTTCGGGCACAATGAACCCAGCCTGAAGCTGTTTAAACGGTTCGGATTTGAAAAATGGGGCCACCTCCCATCTGTCGCCGAACTGGACGGAATCGAACGGGATTTAGTGATTGTCGGGAAAAGAGTGACTCCTTAATATCCTAATTTCATACTAGGTAATATCGTTGCTCTGATTACATATTCCCGGTCAGGTGACCCGGCCGGGTTCTTCCCGATTGGTTGTCTCTCTCTGTTGATGGTCTGCGGGCAGAAAGACCGAAAAACGGGCTCCTTCTCCTGGTTTGCTCTCTACCTGTACCCTGCCACCGTGAATCTCCACAATTGATTTCGTGATGGCGAGGCCAAGTCCTGCTCCGCCGGATTTCCGTGTGCGAGAGGTATCTATCCGATAAAAGCGTTCAAATAGATGAGGCAGATGCTCTTCAGGTATTCCGGGGCCGTTATCCTGTACACTGAGCATGACGCCTGCAGGTTTCCGATCCAAAGAAACATGGATCGTACCATCATTTGGGTCGGTGAGCTGTACGGCATTTTGGAACAGATTCAAGATGACTTGTTTGATTCGATCCCGATCGAAAGTGGTTCGCACATCGGCTTGAACGGAAAAATGGACGCACCTCTTCCCTGCTAGCAGGCGAAGTTGCGATCCAGTCGGGCCAGAAGCAAAAGGTCTCGAACCAGCTTCGTCAGTTTCTCCGATTCGTTATACATGCTGACCAACGCTTTTTGAAGCTGTTAGGGTTGTGAGGTTACATTCCCACGAAGCAACACTTCCAAAAAACCGCGAATGGAAGTCAATGGCGTTCGAAGTTCATGTGAAGCGTCCGCGATAAAGCGGCGCATTTGCTCTTTTGCTTCTTTTTCTGCGGTAAACGCAGATTCCAATCGTTCCAGCATCCCGTTAAAAGAGACTGCCAGTCGGTCGATTTCCATTTGGCCTTGGTGGGAAATCCAGCTGACCGACGCGCTCAACGCGATCAGTCGAACTCAACCGATTGTGGGGTTGGAGTTTGAGGGAAAACGATATGATGTGGGTGACAAATTGGGTTATATCCAGGCCATGATTGAATTCTCCCTCAAACGAAAGGATTTGAAAGACGACGTGATGATGTATCTTCAGACGTTATGGCATGACATAGCCGGTTGCCACAAGGGATAGGAGGCACTCTCCGGGAACCCTTTCCCCGACTGTTTCCTCATATAGTGAACTGGCTCATGGGGATTGGGTTCCCGGGTTTCACCATTTGTCAGTTACGCTCTAATCAGCCCATGTACGTTTATGCAGATGACTTCGTGGGTTCGGCCACTTTCACCAGCTGTTTACCCAAGTTTTCTCCGGTAAACAGGCCCAAGAATGCTTTAACGGTATTTTCGAAACCTTCCACGATATGTTCCGTGTATTTCAGTTGCCCGTTCCTCAGCCACTGCGCCAACTGCCGGGTCCCTTCTTCGAAGCGATCCGCATAGTCCGTCACGATAAACCCTTTCATCAATGCACTGGTAATCAGCAATTGAGGTTGAATGCGCGGGCCGATGTCCGGTTTCTCCAAATTGTACAGAGAGATTTGTCCGCACAAGGGAATGCGGGCACCGTGATTGAGAAGCGAAATGACCGCGTCCGAAATTTCGCCGCCCACATTGTCAAAATAAATGTCAACACCGTTTGGACACGCTTCGGCCAATGCCTTTTTCAAATTTGGTGTGGTTCGATAGTTGATCGCTGCATCCAAATCCAGCTCGTCCAACAGATATCGAATCTTCGTATCAGAACCGGCAATGCCCACCACCCGACAGCCTTTGATCTTGGCGATTTGTGCCGCAACTGTGCCAACTGCCCCGGCCGCACCTGAAACGACGACGGTCTCTCCGGGTTGCGGTCTCCCGATCTCCAGCATGCCGAAATATGCGGTGAGACCTGGCATTCCCAATACACCGAGAGCGGTGGAAATCGGAGCGAGGTCCGGATTCAACTTTCTCACTTGATTGCTCTTGACAGCGGCATATTTCTGCCAACCGTAGTGAGCAAGCACGATGTCTCCTTCTTTCAGATCCGCTGCTCGCGACTGCACCACTTCACCCACCACCCCGCCGGTGACGACTTCGTTGAGCGGATAAGGTGGCACATACGATTTTCGATCGCTCATTCTGCCCCGCATATAGGGATCGACGGACAAGTACAAGGTACGAACGAGAACTTCTCCCTCTCCCGGCTGAGGAATTGGCCCTTCAACCAGCTGAAAATGTTCCTCATTCGGCATGCCCTTGGGTCTTTTTACCAACAGGATTTGTTGATTGGTTTCCGTGGCCATACGGATTCGCCTCCGTTTTTATAAGTGTGACAAGTCGAACAATAATGGATTCTCGATGAAAAGTCAACGTGGCATATTGATGGCAAAAAGGGCTATGTTATGATAGGATTAAGATATTAAGCGTACCCAGGAACGGAGACGCACGGATAGCGGGATAATATATAATGAAAAAAACAGGGTTGCCTGCATGCGCACTACTCCAAAATAGCGTATATGGATCAAACACTGCAAGATTACGGAATTTTTAAATAAGATGAACCTTTGATTGAGTTCTTGTACATGCAAAATCAACCACAAATCCTGCTGTTTACAAATTCGGAAACAGAGGAGGAAGATAAAAAGCACCGCCGATGCGGTGCTGAGATTAATAACAAACCCCTGGCTCTTTTCGCAAGAATGGTTGGATCTAATCCATCATTTTAACCAATTTCTTGGAAATGAGCAGCAGGATGAAACCAAAGAAGATCGCCATTATCCCTATCAAGCCAAACACTTCTAAGTACCCTAACGTTTGAGTGAATGCAGCTAATTGACCACTTAAAATATTGGCAATGCCGGTACTAGCCAACCATACACCCATTAGAAGTGACGCCAGTTTGGCCGGAGCGATCCGGCTCACCATGGATAATCCTACAGGTGACAAGAACAACTCGCCAAGCGTGTGGAACAGGTAGGTAACAACGATGAATAATAAGTGAGCTTTATGCTCAATATGATGTTCATCGCTACCTGTTTGCAGTACGGCCAATACCAAAACCATATAACCTAAGCCGAGAAGGATCATACCCAGTCCCATTTTGGTAGGAATGGCCAGATCTCCCCATTTTGTATTGGCTAGCTTGACCCACAGCATAGAAATAATCGGTGCCATTAGGATGATAAATAACGGATTGACGGATTGGAACCAGGAGATCGGGACTTCCCAACCAAAGACCTGTCTATCGATAAAATATTGCGTATAGAGAGTGAGTGAGGTTCCTGCTTGTTCAAAACCGGCCCAGAAGAAAACAACGAAGACAGCCAAGATGAGAATTGCTGCTGTTCTTCTCTTTTCTTGTTTGGTCAACGGTGCTTTTGGTTGAATACCCTCTTTTTTCAATGGTGTCTTGTTGCTGGTCGGTTTCTTTCCAATATCGCCAAGATAACGGTTCGCTAAAGCGTTAAATGCGACTTGACCGAGAATCATCCCGATGGAAGCGGCCAAAAATCCATATTTGAAACCGTAATGAACCAGCCCGTTTACCGTCGTTTTAAAGAAATCTTCCGCCAGGTAGCCACAGACCAGCGGTGCGAATAGTGCCCCGAGGTTAATGCCCATATAGAAAATGGTAAAAGCGGAATCCCTTCTTTTATCATTTTTATCATATAAATCACCGACAAGAGTGGAGATATTTGGTTTAAAGAAGCCGTTTCCGAGGATCAGTAAAGCCAGTCCCAGATATAAGCCCCATCTGCTTTGCTCGGCAAACAAAACAAAGTTTCCGAGCGCCATGGTAATCCCGCCGATGGTAATGGCAAGCCTTCTGCCGATAAATCGGTCGGTTAGATATCCTCCCACTAATGGTGTGAAATAGCAAGCTCCTGTATAAAATCCATAGATAGATGCGGCCAAACCTTCTTCAAAACCAAGACCGCCGCTGATCAACGCGGTGGTTAAGTATAAGGTTAGGATTGCTCTCATCCCATAGTAACTGAATCTTTCCCACATCTCTGTAAAGAAGAGCAGGTATAAACCCGGCGGATGTTTCTGTTTAGGCAGTTGTACGGGCCCTTTTTTTGGCTGATGTCCGACTTTTAGTGTTGCTTTCAATTTTATACCTCCTTATAGACGGGAAGATGATGCGGAAGCTCCCTTTTTGTAATCAAACCTTAGTTTCGCCTGATTTAGTTTTTGATTTTATATTAATACATAAATTTGGGTCAACAGAAGTATATCGGAAATAACGATTTTATTATTATCGTTCTCATTTGTTCATTAATAATATAGAGATTATACTATAATTGATTTTGAATGATTAATTTTTGGATAATATTCTTCAGCCGTAAACCCATCCTAGTGGAAGTAAAGGTGCATAGCGAGATTGTTCCCACTGATGATGTGGGGTATAAACGATCTATGTAATAGAAGTATCCGATCCATCTGTGTTGAATTCTTTCCCAAACCCTATCGTTAGTGAATCAATTGCCCATGGTCAACATTCGAAATCGGGAATTGAAGATTTGACAATGGTATCGTATGACCGTCATCCGCACCCCCACCTGGTCATTTATCCCAATTTTAGCATTAGACGGATGAAATTTGAACCTTGATGACCCGGATGGAGGAATTGTTTCTATTTCGGGGCAAATATCTAAATATTATCAAAAATAACATTTGTGTATAATAGACATAGCACAATAAAAAGAGATGATTGACAGGCTGTTTGTCGTTCCCTACAATTAGTGTCCGACACGGATATTCCTGACATGTAACATGAATGGGAAGTTTCACCTGTGACACGTGTTTTCAAAATCGGGTAAGATAAAATCAGTGTCGAAAAGCGGCAGGAAAGGGATTGGATGGGCCGTGAAGGACGCATTTATCATCAAAAAAACCTTGAACAACAACGTGGTCATCGCAACACATCCTTCGTATGACGAAGTGGTGTTGATCGGGAAAGGGATCGGGTTCCGCAAAAATCCGGGGGATGTGATTGAGCGGGAAGCTGTGGAGAAATGCTTCACCCTGATCGACAAAAAGGAACAAGAGCAGTACAAAGAGTTGGTTTCCCAAGTGGACGAGCGTCTGATCGAATTAATGAATGACGCCGTCCGGTTGATTCAGAAGCGTTTTCAAACGCCGCTTTCCGAACACATCCACGTCGCGCTGACCGACCACGTCGGTTTTGCGTTGAAACGGTTGGAGCAGGGTTTGGAGTTCAACAATCCCTTTCTCATCGAAACCCAGGCATTGTATGAAAAGGAGTTTGAGGTGGCCGAGGAAATTGTGGACATGATCAGTAATCGCTTGGGTGTAGAATTGCCTGCCAGTGAAACCGGTTTTATCGCACTTCACATTCACAGTGCAGTAACACGGCGCCACTTGGCGGAAATCAGACAGCACTCGCGGTTGATCATGAAATTGATCAGCATTGTCGAATCCTCCCTCAATATCCGCATCGATCGAAAAAGCCTTGATTACTTGCGCATGATCACGCATTTGCGTTATGCTATCGAACGGACGATGCGAGGAGAGGATGTCAGTATTCCCGAAGGCTTTGAAGAACTGTTGCAAACGCAATACCCGGTGTGTTATAATCTGGCTTGGAAATTGGCCAAGGTGATGGAACGTACATTAAATCGTCCCGTTCACCCGGCTGAAATCAGCTATTTGACGTTGCATCTGCAGAGATTGACGCACAAAAACTAAAGCGTGTGGGCCTTATTTTCACGTGTTACTGATTCGATCAGGCATGAGTGAAAAAAGGCTGTAATTTCGTTTGCAAGTAAAAGGACTCTCCTTTTGCAAACGGTTACAGTGCCTTTTTTTGCTCATGCCTTTCATTTTGCCTTAAAAAGATGCAACAAACGGCCCATCAAAACCCATACTGATACGGGAGGGATACATGATGTTTAAGCAGGCGTTTGGGAAACTGCAACGTGTCGGTCGAGCGCTGATGCTTCCCGTCGCAATTTTGCCCGCGGCCGGGTTGCTGTTGGGGCTCGGGAACAAAAATGTGTTGAACATCCCGATCATGGAGCATGCGGGCGGCATCATCTTTGAAAACCTGGCTCTGCTGTTCGCTGTCGGGGTGGCGATTGGTCTGGCCAACAGCGAAGGAACCGCCGGTTTGGCTGCGGTGATCGGTTACCTTATCATGAACGTCACCATGGGGGAAATGGCCAAGGCATTCGGCGGTCATAACGTGGAAACAGTGAAGGTATTGGGAATCGACACCCTGCAGACAGGTGTGTTCGGTGGGATTATCATCGGTATGTTGGCGGCATATTTATATAACCGCTTTCATGACATTGAACTGCCGCCGTTCCTCGGATTTTTCGGCGGAAAGCGGTTTGTGCCGATTGTGACGGCCGTCTCGTCGTTCCTGCTCGGCGTGGCCTTCTTCTACATCTGGCCCCCGATCCAGCACGGAATCGACGTGGTGTCCCATGTCGTCACCACGCAAAATACAGCCTTGGCGGCATTCATTTTCGGTGTGATTGAACGTTCCTTGATTCCATTCGGATTGCATCATATCTTCTACGCTCCGTTCTGGTTTGAATTCGGTAGTTTCAAAACCGCAACCGGTCAAATCGTTCACGGAGACGTACAGCGTTTCTTTGCGGGTGACCCGACAGCGGGAACGTTTATGTCCGGGAAATTCCCGTTCATGATGTTCGGTCTGCCGGCAGCTGCGTTGGCGATCTACCACGAAGCGCGGCCGGAGAAGAAAAAAGTGGTCGGCGGGATCATGCTGTCTGCTGCGCTGACCTCGTTCCTGACAGGGATCACGGAGCCGATCGAGTTCTCGTTCTTGTTCGTGGCGCCGGCTCTGTACGTGGTTCACTGTCTGTTCGCCGGTATTTCCTTCATGCTGATGGACATTCTGGGCGTGAAGGCCGGAATGACATTCTCCGGTGGGTTTATCGACTACCTGTTGTACTGGAATCTGGACACTAAACCGTGGTTGATCATCCCGGTGGGATTGGTGTTTGCGGTTGTATACTACTTCGGGTTCCGCTTTGCCATCCGCAAATGGAACCTCAAAACGCCGGGGCGTGAAGATGAAGATGAAGCTGGAGAAGGAAGCAATGCTTCGGCCCGGGGTGGCGCCGAATTGGCCCAAGGTGTGCTGGAGGCGCTGGGTGACAAAGAGAACATCACTCACCTGGATGCTTGTATCACCCGGTTGCGTGTCTCCGTGGCTGATCCGCAGAAAGTGGACCAAAATCGGCTGAAAAAACTGGGTGCCTCCGGTGTATTGGTGATGGGGAACCATTTGCAAGTGATCTTTGGTCCCCGTTCTGAGTTGATCAAGGAACAGATGAAGCAAATCATGGCCGGCAAAAAACCGTCGGAAATCAAAGCGGAAAAAGAGGAAAAGGAAATTTCACAAGGACAGTCCGAAACTTCCGTGACTACGGGAGATGAGTCCTTCGTCGCTCCGATGACCGGTAAGCTGATGCCGATCACCGAAGTGCCGGATCAGGTATTCTCCCAAAAAATGATGGGGGACGGATTTGCGATTGAACCGACGGAAGGTGTCGTGGTATCTCCGGTTGAAGGGGAAATCGTCAACGTCTTCCCGACCAAACACGCCATCGGTATCCGTTCCGTGGGTGGTCACGAAATCCTGATTCACGTCGGGATTGACACTGTCAACCTGCAAGGGAAAGGCTTTGAAAGCTTCATCTCCGAAGGGGACAAAGTGAAACCGGGACAAAAACTGCTGGAAGTGGATCTGGACTATATCAAAGAAAACGCCACTTCCATCATCACCCCGATCGTTTTCACCAACTTGCAGGAAGGTCAATCGGTCAACCTGAACAAAACAGAAGTCCAATACGGTGAAGAAGACATCGTGACGGTGAAGTAATACGATATCTCACAACCAAACGGGAGCCGCATTCCTGGGGTGGAATCAGCTTGAGACTGCTGACAAAGGTAGTTGGTCAGCAGTCTTTTTTTGTCAAAATAAGAAAACCCACTCTCATCGCCGAAGAAGTGCGGGTACGTGGCATATTACTGGTACGTGGGACTTTCCTTGACGGACAAGTGCCGCACGCCACCACATTCAGCCAGAACCGACGCATATGTCCGGGAAAATACGAACTGACTTACCGAACCACCAACCTCCAAGGATACCGGGAGTACAAATCAGATCCACAAACAGGTCGGGATTGCCTGTTTTTATCCGGTGCACACGTTCGAAGAACCATGTGAAAACCATCACCTGCCACGTATGGGAAAATACTAAGGAGTGGGTTCGTCAAAACCGGCAAGCGAGCGAGGAAAAGCGCTCTACAAGCGAAGAAAAGAGACGATCGAGCGGAGTTTCACGGATGCAAGGAACTGCACGGACTTAATCCCTCCTTACAACAGTGTTTCAAAACAATCAAGAAAATGGCCCTGCTCCTCTAGAAAAAGGGGTAAGGGGCCCGAAGGTTTATCCGAAGCTTCTTTTCCCACTTGAAAACAGTGGCATTCGTAGGAGAGAAACTAATTCGGCTTTTTTTATGTTTTCATCCATGAATTTTTGATTCAAAATTTGGTGAGGTATTTAGCATATTCCAGGGGGTTTAGGAAGGCATTTCGAATCGTATTTTTGTCATGGGATTTATACAGAGTGTCTTTTGCTGGCTTGGAATTGGACTCTATGAAATAAACGTTACCTTTGTTGTCCAAACCAAAATCAATCCCCATTTCACCAAAGGGACCATAAACATTTTCGATACAGCGGTACGTTTGAAAAAGGAATTTCTCTATACGCTCTTTAACATCAGAAGAAAAATGATATCCATAATTTTCAAGGAACTCATCTAATCGCTGAACGTTGGATCCACTTCGGGAACTGGTGACCGGAGATCCTTCAATCCCAATACGCACGGCAATGGAATTAATGACCAGATCATCTGATCCATTTCTCTGAACGGTTGCGCGCATGTCTACGTTTCTGTTATTGATTTTAAATAAATCGATTCCTTGTTGCATAATGATTTTATCCACACCAAAAAATTGTTCAATCACGGAGTGAATATCATCGAGTTTATCGAGTGTACCTGTTTGCAATTCTTCTCTAAAACAACTAAAATTATAGTGGGAATCTTTTGTGAGCCGCATAACCCTGCGACCCATGCTACCAATGGCTGACTTTAAATATATAGTGGAATGCTTCTTCAACATTTTCTCAAGTTCATGGAAATCATAAAGTTTGGTTTCAGGAAGATATGGCTTCATTTCATTGCACTGGATCAACTTCTCATGTAGATCCCATTTGTCAAAATAATGCTGAGCGTTAATTTTTGAAATAGGAAATTGACTTAATTGCTGACGTGCGATTACATGTTTTTCCTTTTGTGTGGCCCTTCCAGATCCACGATCATACAACACATCGGGGAAAGGATAGGTCCTCCTTTCCCATTGACCTCTCCGTACGTTGAAACTGGTTCCCGAAATGGTTTTCTTTTTAAAACTAATGTCCTTGATAGAAAAATAAAACAACACGGTTTTTGCGTCACGATTGGCTTTTTCTAGTTCTATTGATCGAAAGGAGGGGCGTTGTTCTTTTAAATACCGAATATATCCAATGGATGTGAACACACCGACCAGCGGCCCAAACCATAAAGTATCATTTTCAACTTTTAAATTGCACTTTATTCTCGGATAAAGCCCACATTTCTTTAAAATATCTCTTGTTAACAGGACGGTGTTTTGAGTGTTATTTTGAAAAAAGTGTACCTTCTTTTTCCGTTGACCGATTTTTAGTTTGGATATAGATGGATATTGATGGAATAATTCTTTAGGGAGAGAAACTGAGTTGTTTCGATAAGTAGAGTTTCCTTTCAAGGTGCCTATTGAAACCACATGTTTCGGGTCATTTGTCATAAAAATTCCTTCTTTCGGTCACATTTTGTATTTTATTTTACGTAATCACCTTGTTATTTGCTTGGACAGCTGCTGATTTTACGGAGCGTGACGGATCAAGTCCAAATTGTGTGTAAAATTCCTCGGTCTAAAAAGATCAGCGCTTAACCGATTCGTGATTCTTTGGAATGTGAATGAGGCTTTTCGTTGTCATTTACACCACTGTAGATACTCGGTCATATTCAGATACTTTCTGCCTCTGGCCACTTGTCCATCTCCATCAACAAGGTGTTCAAAAGTCGAACAGTCGAGCACGGTTTGGTTAGATCCGGTTGACCCGTTCACGACGGCCGAATCTCTTCGTTCATTTTAGTTCCAAGCATTACAGAACTCTATTCAAATGTAGGCGAGCGGTTTCCGGATCCGGAGCATCCAGCAGGTTGCACAGGAAATGTGCCTGACAGCGTTGCCAGGTGACACCCTGAAAATGCTGGCGAATGGCCCAAATCAACAGACATGGTGGTCAGAAACGACCAAGTCCAACCCACGCAAGTCACAGGTTTTCAACCAGCTGAAAAACTCACTCCAGCTGGCTTCGATTCACTGTCCCCCAGCATGAAACCGAGGACCTCCGGTAGGCTTCTTCAACACACCGATGGCGATGAGAACACCATGTACACGCTCACGTCCCTCTTCCCGTCTCTTTAGCACCATCACATGCACCCAATGATGAAGGAATAAAGCTCGTCCTACCGAGCGCTCCAGACAAACACCACTGGATCCAGTTGCTTGTATAGATCTGACACTGTGGACTTGGAAAACTCCGTTCCGCACAACTCCTCCGTGATCCGTACCACCTTCCGGGTCGCCACGTCGTTGACCACCATCTCCATCAAGGCCAAGACCAACCCTTGTTCCTCTACTGGTACTAAGCAAACAGCTTCGTCGGGAACTTGCCATCCTGGATCAACATTTAGCGTGATGGTTCCCACCCGGGTGGTGAGTTGGTAGGGGTAGGTGATTTTAAGGGGTACTTGAGAGGCCAAACAGATCTCTGTCGCTGAATGTGGCTTTTTGCGTAGGTATAATTAGAACCAACTCATTTCAAAAAGAGAAGTACTTTAAAAGGAGGGGAATGAACAGTTCCAAGATGGAGGTCATATACTGAAATGCTTTTGTAATCTCAGCAAAAGGAGGGTGTTGTATGCCACGCTACATCACTGATATTCGCAAGATTGGATCAATTCCGGAGGATAAGCGTGAAAAACTGAGAGCGATAACGGAAAAATTCGTGTTTCGAATCAATGACTACTATCTCTCCCTAATTGATTGGGAGGATCCCGACAATGATCCGATCTATAAATTGATCATCCCCAATGAACGGGAATTAGACGAATACGGCAAATGGGATGCATCCGACGAACACGCCAACTACGTCGTACCGGGCTGCCAACATAAATATGGGACCACGGCACTTCTCCTGGTATCGGAAGTATGCGGAGCTTATTGTCGTTTCTGTTTCCGCAAACGCCTGTTTCGCAACGATGTGCATGAAACCTCCATGGAAGTGAGCAAAGGCGTGGAGTATATCGCCAATCATCCGGAGATCAACAACGTGTTGTTAACAGGCGGAGATTCGTTGATTTTAGCGACCGGGAAAATCAGGCAGATTCTGAAAATGCTCCGTGCAATTCCCCATGTCAAGATCATTCGCTTCGGCACCAAGTTGCCCGCGTTCAATCCGATGCGCATCTACGAAGATGAGGAGCTGCTCCAAACCTTGTCCGAGTATTCCAGGCCTGATACGAGAATCTACATTATGGCCCATTTCAACCACCCGCGGGAATTAACCGACGAAGCGTACCGAGCCATTGACGCTTTACAACGTGCCGGGGTCGTTTTGGTCAATCAGACACCGGTTCTACGCGGAATCAACAACGATCCGGAGGTGCTGGCGGAACTTTTGGACAAACTCTCGTGGGCCGGCGTCACGCCTTACTATTTCTTCCAAAACCGCCCTGTCGCCGGCAACGCCAGTTTCGTTTTGTCTCTCAAAGAGGCCTATGAAGTGATTGAAAAGGCGAAAGCCCGTACTTCCGGTCTGGGCAAACGGATTCGCTACGTGATGAGCCACTCTTCGGGCAAGATCGAAATTCTGGGGGTCGATCAGAGGAAAATATACCTAAAGTACCATCAGGCCCGTCATCCCGATTACTACGGTCACTTCATGGTGTTGGACTGTCCCGACCGGGCCGCCTGGTTTGACGATCTGCCGGGTGCCCAAGCCGTGCTGGAAGCCCAGAAGTCGAGGTGACCGTTTAATTGAAAATAAATATGCGGATCCCTGATGTCACTCTCTCTTTACGGCCGTGTACCAAAACATCAAGAAAATGGCCCTTAAGAACAGAGGGCCTGGTAACCAACCGGATTCTTGCAACCTTGGACAGCTTTTTCGATCGTTCTTCGAAACCAAACAAACCCAGCGGCCCCATTATAAAGAGCGAGCGGGAAAACCAGCCCTTCAGGGTTGGGATGAAAGCGAGCGTCGGATGAGGGAGGGCTTCAGCCCTCTCGCAAGTCCGACAGAATTATGGTACAATCAAGTCGAGAAGTGCGAAAACATTTAAAACTAGTATGTGAGCGAAACTCGTAAAACGAAAATCACCAGGCTTGGACGAAACCATCGTGAATGGATATGGGTTTCCACGCCAGATGAAGCGAGAAGCCCACGGCCCCAAAGGGAGTGCCTCTGGTGCTTCAGCCGTGTGGGGCAAGTCACGTTTGGTTCGCTGGATTTGTCAGCAACCTCATACTGCACCCCCTAAAGCGAACACAGGTTTTTTCTGTGTTCGCTTTAGGGGGTGCAGTCGTTTTACCTCTAGCTATGGGGACACTCATCTCTTCTGGATTTCACTATGAGCCTCCTTCATTATCCTTTACTCCCCAAGCAAAAAACATTCCTGTAGCCGCTTTTTCTTCGGCAGGATATCACATGCCGTTCCCATTTATTATTCTGTCACCATGCACATAATCTATAAACCTTCATATCATATCAGTAGATTATTAAAGAGGATGGCTCGTATTATGGCGATTCAGCGAAGGCTAACAGGAAAAATGAAGGTAAACACCGTTTTATCAAAAGATCTCTCCACATATTCCCAAAACGGAATGGCTCTCCGAAAAGAGCTTGGGGGCCATACTTCAACACTACGAGACGGTTTATGTAAAACCAAACAGTGGTCGCAAAAATCGGTATTTATCGGGTTCGAAAAATCACTCTACGCAGTGCGAGATTCAATCCAGTTTGAATGAAGCGGTTAAGATCGTCTTGCTTTTTCAGTTATTTAACCGAGCAAATCAAGAGAGGTTGCGAATATATTGTGCAACAAGGTACTGAGATGGCTCAACTGGAAGTCCGCTCTTATGATATTCGGATATTAATGCACAAACCACTAGACCGTTGGCAACTCGGATGGGTGGTGCGCTGGTCCAAACGAGAAATGATTGAAACGAACATACATCGAGGGGGAGAGAGGCAAACACGGGTCACGGGTTTCGGCAGATGTTTTAAAGCTGTAAGTATACCCAAGTATAAGAGGGTGATGAACACCCACAGGTTTATCAGACAAGGTTCCTAACCAGCTCGTCTTTTTACCCAAGGAGGTTAATTTAAATGGATACCAGGTCGATTCAGACAAATTCGGTTCTGACGCTAAAGGAAATTTACGGGCCAGGGCGCATATTTAATCCACGTACTTCATTTCAACCATTGAGATGGGTTCAGGTAGACTATGACCTCGCTCACTTAGATTTTTATACCGGACGCGAATTGGTAGTTGCTGGAGATATGCCGGTGCTGTGCAGTCAAGCGGTTGCGACCGATGTCGTCATAAAGCTGCTGAAGGAAGCGGGACTGGAAATGGCTTCCGAACGATATGTCTACTCGACTGCTGAAGAATACAGGGAAATGCTAAGAAAGTTAAGTAAACGGAATGAGAAAATCGTACTTCAGTACCTCCATCCACCCGGTGAACTGAATGAAAAAAGTTACTGGATTCAACCTGATTTACTGGCTTATCTCAACAATAAGGCAAGTATCGATCAATTGGTGCCGGAAGAAAATCGCCCCTTTCGCTCTGTTATAAAACCCAGTGAAATCCCACACCAGTTACCGATTGTGATCAAAGTTGCTTCGGACGAACCCGCCGCCGGAGGTGATGGTGTCGTCATCTGCCGGACAGAAGAGGACTTGAGGTACGCTTGCCAGATGTTTAAAGACGCGGAGTCTGTTGTTGTGGAAGAGTTCCTTCCGATTGTGAGAAATTACTGCGTTCAGTTTGTCGTAACAGCAAAAGGGGAGATCCTCTACATCGGATCATCAGAACAGGTAGTTAATGAGCGGGGGCGTTATATGGGGAACTGGTTTGACCGTAGAGAGGTACCAGAAGAAGTGATTTTAACGGGACGGAAGATCATAGAAAGGGCCAAAATGTTGGGATATGTCGGCGTTGCTGGGTTTGATATCGTCATCACACAGGAAGGACACTGTTATGTGCTGGATTTAAACTTCCGTTTGAACAGTTCCAGTGTGGTACTGCTTCTTCGGGATCAGATTGAAGAAGTCTACGGAGCCAAAGGAATGCATTTACGTTCCTGGAAAATACAATGTGATTTTGATCGTATGATCCGCGTGGTACGCCAAAAAATGGAGAAAGGACGTCTAATTCCGCTATCTATTTACGATCCCAAGGCAAGTCCCTATCGGGATGCTCAGGGTTATCTTTCCGGACTGCTTCTCGGTGACAGCCGGGAAGACGTCGATCACTTGAATGAACAATTGATCTTGGAGGGAATCGGGTATTAGAAGGATGGTTACGGATCATCCTCGTATGCTTCGATTTGGACTGAAGAAGAAAGGAAACAGAGCTATAAACCAGTACCGCATTGTGTCGGGGATGTCAATCTCAGGGGATTTACGACATCGTGGGATGATCGTAGAAGCCCTGGAATATGGCATCTTTTTTTGTTCCGCTTCCTTCCACGCTGTTTGTCTCGAGTATACCCATTTATTCTGTCACCATGCACATAATCTATGAACCTTCATATCATATCATATCAGTAGATTATTAGAGAGGATGGATCGTATTATGGCGTTTCAAGGAAGGCTACAAGGTAAAATGAAGATAAACACCCTTTTATTAAAAGATCCTTGGATATCTCCACATATCCCCAAAACGGAATGGCTCTCTGAAGAAAGCTTGAGGGCCATGCTTCAACAATACGAGACAGTTTATGTGAAACCAAACAAGGGTTACAAAGGAATCGGTATTTTTCGAGTTCGAAAAATCAACTCTAAGAAGTGCGAGATTCAATCCAGTATGAATGTAGAGGTTAAAATCGTCTCGCTTCAAAAGGCTTTCAGTTTTTTAACCGAGCAAATCAAGAGCGGTCGCAAATATATTGTGCAGCAAGGGATCGAGTTGGCTCAACTGGAAGGGCGCCCTTATGATATTCGGATTATGATGCACAAACCACTAGACCGCTGGCAACTGTCCGGATGGGTGGTGCGCTTGTCCAAACGAGACATGGTTGTAACGAACTTTCATCGAGAGGGAGAGAGCATTTCGATTGACCGAGCTCTTCAAGATAACAATTGGGACGTAGCTCAAATCGCTGGGGATTTGTCCAATTTGGCCCACTTAGTTTCTAACGTTTTAGACCATTATTACGGGTTAAGAGAACTTGGTATTGATTTGGCTGTCGATAACAAAGGGAAAGTCTGGTATATAGAGGCAAACACCGGTCCCGGGTTTCGGGGGTATAAAGCTGTGAGTATGCCCATGTATGAGAGGGTGATGAACACACACAGGTTTATCGTAAAAAAGTATTCCTAACCAACCCGACTTTTTACCCAAGGAGGTTAATTTCATATGGATACCAGGTCGATTCAGACAAAGTCGGTTCGACGCTGAAGGAAATCTACGGGCCAGGGCGCATATTTAATCCACGTCCTTCATGGGAACTGGTTTGACCGCAGAGAGGTGCCAGAAGAAGTGATTTTAACGGGGCGGAAGATCATAGAAAGGGCCAAAATGTTGGGATATGTCGGCGTTGCTGGGTTTGATATTGTCATCACACAGGAAGGAGACTGTTATGTACTGGATTTAAACTTCCGTTTGAACGGTTCCAGTGTGGTACTGCTTCTTCGGGATCGAATCGAAGAAGTATACGGAGATAAGGCAAACGATCCCAAGGCAAGTCCCTATCGGGATGCTCAGGGTTATCTTTCCGGACTGTTTCTCGGTGACAGCCGGGAAGACGTCGATCACTTGAATGAACAATTGATCTTGGAGGGAATCGGATGTTAGAAGGATGGTTATGGATCATCCTCGTATGCTTCGATTTGGACTGAAGAAGAAAGGTACCAGAGCTTTAAACCGGTACCACAGACGTCTTGTGTCGGGGATGTCATGTAATCCCAGGGGATTTACGACATCATGGGATGATCGTAAATCCCCGTATACCCATTTATTCTGTCACTATGCACATAATCTATGAACCTTCATATCATATCAGTAAAGTAAAAGAAAGGGTTGATCGTATGAGGGTTCAGAGAATCGTAGCAAGCAAAATGAAAAAAAACACTGTTTTATTAAAAGATCCTTGGATCTCTCCACATATTCCTAAAACGGAATGGCTCTCCGAAAAGAGCTTGGGGGCCATGCTTCAACATTACGAGACGGTTTATGTGAAACCAAACAGGGGTCACAAAGGAATCGGTATTTATCGCGTTCGAAAAATCAACTCTACGCAGTGCGAGATTCGATCCAGTATGAATGAAGCGGTTAAAATCGTCTTGCTTCAAGATGCTTTCAGTTATTTAACCGAGCAAATCAAGAGGGGGCGTAAATATATTGTGCAACAAGGTATTGAGATGGCTCAACTGGAAGGGCGCCCTTATGATATTCGGATATTAATGCAGAAACCACTAGACCGTTGGCAACTATCCGGATGGGTGGCACGCTGGTCCAAACGAGATATGATTGTAACGAACATGCATCGAGGGGGAGAGAACATTTCGATTGAGCGAGCTCTTAAAGACAATAATTGGGAGGCAGCTCAAATCGCTGGGGAATTGTCCAATTTGGCCCACTTAATTTCTAGCGTTTTAGACAATTATTATGGTTTCAGAGTACTTGGTCTTGATTTGGCTGTCGATAACAAAGGGAAAGTCTGGTTTATCGAGGCAAACACCAATCCCTTATTTCGGCAGATGTTTAAAGCTGTGGGTATGCATGAAAGGGTGATGAACACCCACAGGTTTATCGTAGAAAAGTATTCCTGACAGCTTGATCTATCCCCGAGGAGGTTATTTTTATATGGCCGTTCAAAAATATGTCTCTAACAAGATGAAGTACCACGACATACTGGTAGAAGATCCTGTGTTGTTTTCTTTGGTACCGGAAACTTTTTGGCTTACAGATACAGCTCTAACACAGTTGCTCCTAAAATATTCTGCTGTGTATATCAAACCCAATTCCAATCATCGAGGAAACGGAATCCTCAAAGTGAGTCTAAATGGAACAGCTTGTTGTATTCAACATAGTTTTCATGACCAGTCTTATACTGTGCCTTTGGCGAACGTATATAAAACGGTGAAACAAGGCTTGAAAGCCAAACAAAAATATATTGTTCAGCAGGGGATTAATCTTGCCACCTTTAACGGTTTTCCCTTCGATGTTCGTGTGTTAATGCACAGGCCCCTTGATCGATGGCAAATATCCGGTTGGTTGGCGAGAGTAGCAACCAGTAGTAATCAAATTGTGACCAATCATATCCGAGGAGCTGAACCCGTCCCTTTAGAAAAAGCGTTGTCAGAGCTCCCCAAAAATCCTACTGAACTAGTGGTTGAATTATCGGATAAGTGTCACCAAACAGCCAGTCTCTTGGGCCAGTATTTTGATTTACGGATTGTCGGTTTGGACATGGCCGTAGATCAACAAGGACGCATCTGGTTCCTTGAAATGAATTCCTCCCCGATGTTTCGTAAGATGTTTAAAGAACTGGGCGATTCCTCAATGTACCAGCGTGCAATCAAAACACACCGGTATATTGTTAAGAAATATTCTTAAAGGGGATCAACATGATAATGAGAACCGGGAGACCGTGACAGAGACGAAGCTTAACGATGTTGGAGCATTGCCATTGATCAAGACTGCATAGACAAAGTAGATATCGAGCCAAATGAACGTCGATCCCACTTAAGGAGCAGCTGGTTGAACCAGTTGCTTTTCTCATTCCGGTCGGCCGCTGATCGGTGCTATTTCTATCTGTATTAAGAGAGCCATCCTGGTAGCGAAAAACATCAAAAGTAGGGCAACCCGGGATCTTATGGAGTTTATTCGCCCCGTACTGTCAGTGGGGTTTCCCCTTCTCGGGATCGTCAGCGAGGGCCAATGCTCGATTCGGAAAGCTATCGAAAACTTAGTGGATGTACCGTATCAATCTTATCGGGAGACGCCGTTGATGTATCGGTTGATCTTCCCCGTTTTCATAAATATGCCTGAGGAGTTGAAGGTAGAGATTGACCAGAGGTACTAGAAGATGTACCGTGACAAATATGGCGCGGTTTTTGCAGGGGATGGACATTTTCGTTCCCGCAAAGACATCGATTCGCAAAAGGGATCGAATTGGTGATGGATTGTTTGGAGGTAATCAGGCTTCAGTATGAGGGTTCGGAATGATCCCATTTGCCATCCGCAAATGGAACCTTAAAATGCCGGGACGTGAAGATGAGGATAAAGCCATAGAATGATGGGGGGTGTCTTTGCGATCGAACCGACGGAAGGTGTCGTGGTATCTCCGATTGAAGGGACGCCATGGTATCCATTCTGTGGGCGATCCTGAATCACATCGGAATCGATGCCGTCAACCTGTAAGGGAAAGGCTTTGAAGTCTTCATCTTCGACGGTGACAAAGTGAAACCGGGACAAAAACTGCTGGAAGTGGATCTGGACTATATCAAGAAAAACGCCACTTCCATCATCACCCCGATCGTGTTCACCAACTTGCAGGGAGGCGAATCGGTCAACCTGAAAAAACCGAAATCCAACGGTGAAGAAGATATCGTGACGGTGAAGTAATACGATATCTCACAACCAAACGGGAGCTGCATTCCTGAGGGAATCGGCTCCCGTTTTTTAAACCATAGATAGTCTCAGTGGGTAATTAAGAGTTTGGGTCTGAATCTGCTGTATTTTAGCGTTCGGGAAACCTACTCTTTATTAGAGGGATTTGAAGAACAGGTCACTCCTTCTGAGCGATGGCGTACCATGGCAGCAATCAAATGTGCAGAACTGAAGGAGAAAAAGAAACAAATCGATACAATGATTAGCATATTGGAAAAAGGATTAACATGTCAGTGTCTTACTTGGGCTGATTGTTTGATGTATGTGAAATCAGATCAAGCATGTGATGAATGATTTTCTTCGGTTGCGATTTCCCCGTTTGCTCAAACGGGTTCAAGGGGATGGGGTATGATAAGACATAGGAAAGGGGGGATAATGTGGGAATTTTCAGCGGTGGAGACAATGACCGTGGTCATATGAATCAGGTGGCGGAGTTTTTGTTTGAAGGAGAAGAAGTATTGCAGACTTACGGTTTGTTGTTGGATTTCGTCGCGTTGACGAACAAGCGCATTTTGTTTGTGGACAAAACGGCGATGAGTCGAAGAACAGCTGTCATCTCCATCCCCTACTCCAAAGTGGAGGCAATCTCGATCGAAAAAGGGAAGCTCTGGTCGCTGTCCAACCGCGTTGAGATTCAGACGAAGGGACGGACATATGAATTGGAGTTTCTAAAAGGAGCGGATGTGATGGGGTTCTACCGGACGCTGGCCCGGATGATCTGTTAGCCTGATCAAAAAAGGTTCGTTCCCTTCATACTCGGGAACGAACCTTTTTGTCTAAAAGTATTCTTGGTACGGGGTGAGGTCGATCTGCTTCTCCTTCAGGGTGCGAATCAGCCATTTGTGATCCCGCTTCGGCGTCGCCTGGATGTATCCGCGGATAATCAGGTCTTCAGTGATGCGGTCGGCATTTTCCTTCAGCGCAAGCTCGCCGATTTTACCCGCAATTGTCTGACGAGCGGTATCCCGGAACATCTTGGGAACCGGACGCACCAAGTCCTCCAGCAGTTCTTTTTGTTCATCCGACCACATGTGCCGCGTTTTTTCGATATAATAAGCCTGCCATTCCAAAATCGACTTGCCGTCTTCCTTGGGCATGCCTTTGAGAAACTTGCGAAACATGAAATAACCGCCGATTGAGAGAAATCCGATCATGATCATGACCCAGATAATGACGGCCCATGTCATCCAAACCGGCATCGTACCACCTCTTTCGCCAACGTCGGTGGTCGGTGTATCTTTGTTGTCGTCGAACCTCATTATATCCGGACTGTGTGGGGTTGTTCAAGCCGAGCAGACGATAAGTATCAATCGATAAGGGGATGATGGGATGAAGGTGTTGATTGCCTCCGATTCTTTCAAAGGCAGCTTGTCTTCCGCACAGGTGGTGGAAGCAGGGTGTATGGCGGCGGCGCGTGTGGACCGACACATTGAAGTGACAGGGTTGCCGATCGCCGACGGCGGGGAAGGAACGGTGGATTGCGTGTTGCAGGCTGTGGAAGGGAAACGAATCCCGGTGAAGACGGTGGACCCGTTGGGTCGTCCGATCACCGCTGATTTAGCCGTGGTGGGACAAACGGCGATTGTGGAGCTGGCTTCGGCTTCAGGATTACCACTATTGTCTCCCGCGGAGCGCAATCCGTATCAAACGTCTACATACGGGACGGGCTTGTTGATCCGGTCTGCACTGGATTTGCCTGAAGTCCGGGAAATCCTGGTAGCTATCGGCGGCAGTGCCACCAATGACGGCGGACTGGGCATGGCGCAGGCACTCGGGCTGAGAGCATGGGACGAAAAGGGGAGACCGGTGAAGCAAGGTGGCCAACATGTGGGAGAAGTGGCGAAATTGGACACGAGCCAGATGCACCCGCGGCTGAAAGAAGTGACGATCCGCGTGGCCTGTGATGTGGACAATCCTTTATACGGGGAAAATGGTGCCTCCCATGTGTTTGGTCCGCAAAAAGGGGCGACACCTGAGATGGTTAAGACGTTGGATGCGAATCTGCGCCGGTTGTCCGATGTGATACGACGTGATTTGGGCGTAGATGTGTCCCGTCTGCCCGGAGGAGGAGCGGCCGGGGGTACGGGGGCAGGTTTGGCTGCATTTTGTGGGGCCCGACTGGAACCGGGAATTGAGTTGTTGTTGGACGTATGCCGGTTTGACGAGCGGGTGAGAGAAGTGGATTTGGTCATCACCGGTGAAGGAAGGACGGACCATCAGACTCTGCGGGGAAAAGCGCCGGTCGGAGTGGCCAAACGTGCGAAAAGGTACGGAAAGCCGGTGATCTGTGTGTCCGGAGCATACGATCCCGCAGTGGTAAAAGAGTTGAGAGCGTGTGGAATCGATGCCGTGTTCAGTCTTTGCCCGGGACCGACGGATGAGGAAAAGGCATTTGCTCATGCATTCGAATGGATGGTGTCTGCACTGGAAAACGTCTTTGGTTTGTGGTTGGGTATGAGAGGAGACAAGCGGTGAAAAAGAAAGCTACTACGATTCCAAAGGAAAAGCTCAAGAAATAGTAGTTTCACTCTTCCTCTATAATTATTCGACGGACCAGTCGACAAAACCACGACTGGTCTTTTCCTTTAGCCTGCTAAATGTTCTGATTACATCTTGTTACCTCAACCCTTTGACATTTGCCTGTAACTTGTAAAGTCAAGGTATTTGTTGCATTCAACAGCAGACATTAGATGCAGAACCGGGTCCGTGTAAAGGAGGAACGCTATGATGGAAGATCGACAGGTTTCCTGTATTTTTTGTTCCATCGTTCAAAAGGATGAACCAGCCAGTATCGTTTATGAAGATGCTCAAATCCTTGCTTTCCTTGATATCGCTCCTATCAATCCCGGACATACCCTTGTAATCCCGAAAGTGCACTATGAGTCATTGTCCGAGGTGCCGGACTCTGTGGTTGCTCGTATGATGACGGTAGCAAAGAAAATAGCGACTGCGATTCGGTTGTCCGGAGTGTACTGTGAAGGGATCAACTTACTTTTAGCCGATGGGGAAGCCGCATTTCAGGATGTATTTCACTGCCATCTGCATGTAGTTCCGCGTTTTAAGGGAGATTCATTCCGGATCGATGGTTGCTACTCGAACCATCCGGAACGCTCAGAACTTGACTGTGTTGCGTTGCAGATTCGTTCCAATATGGAATCGGTATAGAGTTTTTCAGAGTTTATCATCCGACTCTACCAGAAGGTTTCGGGTGTCTACAATACAAATACCCAGTTGGTAGTGAGACCTAATCGGGCCTTTGCCATGTCTGGTAGAGGGAGTGTTCACCGCCATATACCTAGTAAATGGAAAAATGACTTGAGGCACCACTTTTGGCGCTCAAGTCATTTTGTGTTTATGAAAGAAACCGTAGGATTTCCTTCCTTTTAGATTTGTTTTTGTTGCGAAGCATTATTTTTTTCTATTTCTTGGTTTCGGAGAATGAACCGTTGAATCTTACCGCTGGGAGTTTTGGGTAATTCAGTTACGAATTCAACTTCACGCGGATACTCATGTTTTGAAAGGCGGTTTTTTACATACAGGGATAACTCTTGTGCCAATTCATCCGAAGGTGTGAATTCGTCTGCTAGTACAACAAACGCTTTTACGATTTCTCCTTTCATCGGATCTGGTTTTCCAACAGCGGCTGCTTCAACTACAGCCGGGTGTTCCAGTAGACAACTTTCAATCTCAAAAGGTCCAATTCGATATCCGGCGCTCGAAATGATGTCGTCAGCCCGACCTTGGAACCAAAAGTACCCTTCTCGATCCTTGAATGCTAGGTCACCTGTCAAGAACCAATTTCCGATCATTTTTTCCGCAGTCTTATCAGGATCTTTCCAATATCCTTTGAAAACATTTGGAAATGAATCAGTATTGAACGCAATTTGTCCCACACTACCATCGGCTACTGGTACACCTGCATGATCAAGTAAAGCAACTTCAAAACCTGGTAAAGCAAATCCCATCGACCCCGGACGGATTTCCATATCGATTGCGTTAAAATTACCTATTAGCATCAATGTTTCGGATAACCCGTAGTGGTCTTTCACTGTTACTCCTAGATGTTTTTTGAAAAACTGTATTACCTCAGGGTTAAGAGGTTCACCAGCAGAGCTCATGGCTCTTACTTTAATATGGTATTTGCTGATTACCTGTGATCCTGATGCTACCATTGCTCGATAGGCCGTTGGGGCATACGCAAAATTCGTTACACTGTATTTTTCCATCAGGGAATAATAGGTCTCTGGCTTAAAGGGTCCTTCGTAAAAAACAATCGGGACTCCAAAGCACATGGGTGCAAATGTGCAAAAAATCAGCCCATAAGCCCAGCCCGGATCCGCACCGCCTAAGAATATATCGTCGTCTCGCAGATCGATCGCGTAACGCATATACGGATAAATATTAATAAGCAGATTGTGTGACCACATGGCTCCCTTTGGCATACCGGTGGATCCTGATGTATACTGTATAGCCAACAGATCGTCTACTGTCATTTCTTCTGTCCGATGTTCAGGAGACTCAAGTGCAAGGGTATCCCAAAAAGGCAAATCACCCGGATTCGGCGTTCCATCGATTACGAAAATATGCTCAAGTGAGGGGACTTTTTCTTTTGGTGGTAATTTGGGACGATGAGTTTGATTGGTTATAATCACCTTTGCTTCAGAATGATTGATACGATATTCGATTGCTTGCGGACCAAACGCTGTAAATAGTGGTACGTAAACTGCACCTACCTTCCAAGCAGCTAGAATATACACGATCAGTGCGGGATTCTTCGGGAGCAGTGCACAAACCCTGTCTCCTCGCTTAATACCAAGCTTGCGAAATACATTGGCCATTTGATTGGACCAGTCACGCAGTTCTCGATATGTGATGGTTTTTTGATTGCCAAACTGGTCCTCATAGAATATGGCTATACGAGAAGGATCTTCGGCATAACGATCACATACCTCGTGTGCCACATTGAAACGCTCACGAGGATTCCAGTCATAGTGATTCAGTACAGTCTCCCAAGAAAAAGAGGAACTTAAAGAAGAATAGTCAGTGATCTTCGTCATCTTTGTAACACTCCTTTTGATCAGTTAATCCACTTTTATGTAGCAGATACTCAACAATCAATTACCGACTATTCGGATGATTGATAGGGTATTGATTTCGCACCAAGACAGATAACAGCTTCAAGAACATTCTCTTCTAGAAAAAGTAGACGAGTTTTCTCGTCGGCCGCTGTATGAATCAAAAGTGATGTTACTGGGGTTATGATAATCAAAAAACTCAAATTTTATATCAATCAAAATGAGATTGAATATAAAAATAATATGAATACTAATTTCATGCATTCTTATCATCATATCCCGACAGCTATCCCTGCTGTCCAACTAGAGTTGATTATAATTGAAAACGTTTACATTATCAATCGTTTACAAAATATCAAAATGTTTTAAATTATATTAATTGTATTATCATCCCAGGAGATAGAAGTGACCCTGGAGGAAGTCTGATGTTTGGTGTAGTGGGTAACTTTTGGACACTTCGTAACAAACTTCTCCCTCCCGATTCACAATCACGGTTTTGACCGCGCTCGTGCCCAGGTCAACACCGATAACAAAACTCATTGGTCAGCCCTCCCGTCGATCTCGTAGAATCACATAAGATACTGGTTCAAGACGGCTTTCAGTCGTTCCTGCATGCCCGACGGGGTTTCGATCTTAGTAAGATTGAGTACATAGGCCTCCATTTAGAGGAAATCCCCCGTTTCATGGACGATATCCGACGGACTCCTGTTAGAATAGTTTCATGGACCACGTATTTCCTGGGCAAAACCGTATCCGGTGATTTTCAACCAACTTTTGATGAAAACCCGTGACGTATTTTCGTATCTTCTGTGAAAGTCCTGAGGATTTCACCTAATGGGTGTTATATTATAGTAAGATTGGGTACTGCGTTCAGTCTGCTTGGACGAGGTGGAAAATATGAACCGAAAATGGATCAGGTATATCGGTTTGTGCTTGTGTATTTGGCTCGTGCCTTCACTGACGTGGGCCCACACGCACCTGAAACAATCGACACCGGGTGATGGGGACACGGTTTCCCAACCAGTGCAGAAGCTCACGTTGGTGTTTGAGGAGCGCATTGAACAGGGTGGTTCGGTGGAACTGCGTGACGACGCTGGGCACACGGTTAAACCGTCTTCCGTCAAGATTCAAGGGGATACGTTGGAAGCGACATTGGGGTCCGCCCTGCCGGACGGCAACTACACCGCCCAGTGGAAAATCATCGGATTGGACGGTCATCCGATGCAAGGGTCATTTCACTTTGAGGTGAAAGCGGGTAAAACATCGACCAGCCAAAAACCGCCGACCGTACCCAAACAACAGCCTACGCCGCATCACGACCAACATCCCGCTCCGGTTAAACGGTCCACTTCTTCTCCCGTGATCTGGGTGGTGGCCTTACTGATACTCAGCGCCGCGGTGATTGTGGGCTGGTTGTTCTGGAGGAAGCCGAAAGCATGATCGTATGGGTTCAAACATTGTTCGAGACGATGGCAGTGACGTGCCTCGCCCTGTTGACGGGCGGGGCGCTTCTTTCACTGGTGGGGGATGAGTACAAACCGATCGTTGTTTTCCCGCACCGCCTGTTTCCCTTGGTCACTCTGTTAGCGGGCCTTGCTTCTTTTGTTCCCGTCCTGCGTCTGGTTCTTTTTTTGGCACCGGATACGGGTTGGATGGAGGCCATTCGGCTGGGAGTGTTTCTCTCACGTACCGGGCAAGTTTGGTTGGGCTTGATGGCAGCATCGATTTTGCTCGCCCTATTTCTTCAGGCACGGGATATGACCAGCTCCAAATGGACGTCTGGTTTGGCTTTGATCGGTACATGGATGCTAATCCTGATCAAGTCGTGGATGGGCCACGCCGCTTCCGTTTCAGGTGTCAGCGGTTGGGTTTTGCATTCGGTTCATCTGACCGCGGTATGTATATGGGCGGGTGGATTGATGATGGCCGGTTTCTTTACGGTTGACACCGCGCGTTGGCTTTCTTTTCTTCGGTGGTTTACTCCGACGGCGATCGGTTGCGTGACGGCCGTCATCCTGGCTGGTTGGGGATTGATGGGTATCATTGCTCCTGAGTATGTTGCTTCCTGGGTATTGCCTTACGGGGAAGCGTTGTTGATCAAACAGTGGATGACTGCTGGGGTATTGGTCATGGCCGGGGTGAATGGCGGATGGATTCGCCGAAAACTGGCGCGGGGCGAAGGGGTAAATCCCCTGCCCTGGATACGCGCGGAAGCGATCTTGATATTGCTGGTGGTGGCCATCACCGCGTGGATGAGTCAGGAAGCAGCACCGCACACCGTGGCAGAGACAGTACAGGCTGTCGGTGTGTCCCCGTTGTTTGAGGGATTGTTTCCCGGGAAATGGCATCCCGGTCTACGTGCGGAATGGCAGGGACATCTTCTCGGTGGGTTGTCGGTATTGGTGGCGCTGATCCTGTTGGCGCTGATCCCGTTGTTGTTTCGCCAGCGACGTTCGGCCTACGGTGCGGTTTGGTTGGCCGGATTGGCGGCGTGCGTCGGTTTTGTGGGTGTTTTGGTTTGGGCATACGGTGGTTGATGTGTGATGTCACCCGAGTAAAGTGACCTCTTTTTTTGATTATAAAACGTAATAATTACGATTTACAAAAAGAGATGCCTTGTATAAAATGAGGTTTGTATGGATTGAAATCAGTAATGAATTCGATTTAAGGAGGAGAAAAATGAAAGGGAAAATACCGGTTACCGTATTGAGCGGTTACATGGGATCGGGGAAAACAACTATTCTCAACCATGTTCTGCAAAATCGGCAAGGGCTCAGAGTGGCTGTGATCGTCAATGATATGAGTGAGATCAATGTGGATACCGGACTGATCGATCGGAGCGGCGCTTTGTCCCGGACGGAAGAGAAGTTGGTGGAGATGTCCAACGGTTGTATCTGTTGCACGCTGCGGGAGGATTTGTTGCGGGAAGTGGAACGGTTGGCCAAGCAGGGTCGGTTCGATTACATATTGATCGAGTCATCGGGGATCAGTGAACCGGTGCCGGTTGCCCAGACCTTCACCTATTTGGATGAGGAACACGGTATCGATCTTTCGTCGCTGTGCCGGTTGGACTGTATGGTAACCGTGGTGGATGCGTACCGTTTCTGGCATGATTTCGCTTCGGGCGAAACCTTGTTGGACCGTCAACAGGCAGTCAGTAAAGATGATACCAGGGATGTATCCGATCTGTTGATTGACCAGATTGAGTTTTGCGACGTCTTGATCCTCAACAAATGCGATCTGGTGGAGGAGGAGGATTTGCAAAGGTTGGAGGCCGTCTTGCGCAAACTACAACCGCAAGCCAAGCTGATCCGCACTTCTCACGGCCGAATCAACCCGTCGGAAATTCTGAACACAGGCTTGTTTGATCTGGAGCGGGCCAGTCAGGCGGCCGGTTGGATCCAGGAATTGCAAAAAGATAGCCACACTCCCGAAACGGAGGAGTACGGCATTTCTTCTTTTGTTTACCGGCGACGTCGGCCGTTTCATCCTGAACGGTTGGCCCGTTGGATGGAAGAGTGGCCGGAAACGATCGTGCGCGCCAAAGGGATGATTTGGTTGGCTACACGTCATGACACTGCCGTGCTGCTCTCACAGGCAGGACCATCTATTCAAGTGGGACCGATGGGCCATTGGGTTGCCGCTCTTTCGGAAGAAGAGATGGAGCGGGTGTTGGTGGCGGAACCGGAGACGGCACGGCGATGGCACCCCATTTGGGGAGATCGTGTGACGGAGTTGGTACTGATCGGTGTGGATATGGATCGGCAACAAGTGGAGCGCGAGTTGGATGGGTGTCTGTTGACCGATGAGGAGATGCAGTTAGATTGGTCGACTTTTCCCGATCCGTTGCCGGGAGCGGCAGAGGGGAATGTTCCTTCTGTTTGATCATTACCGCTAAGCTCGATTTGGCGAGAAGATTCCACAGGGATACGGTAGTGACGGAGACCCTTGACAGCCGGTGTCTCCGTCATTCTTCTTTTCCCATATATTCCGGATACTCCAGCAAAAACGCCTGAACGACGTTTTCATATTCCTCATCCGGGATTTCATGCAGGCGTTGTGAGCGAACTTCGAAAAAATAGAGGTCGTCCCCCGGATTGTCTCGGTTGTAGTACATGGCATACAACCTTTTGCCCTGGCGAAAGGTGGCACCCAAAACGGCATGGATCTCCTTTTCTTCTGTCTTCAGTCTTTGGAAGAAAAACGGTTCCACCTGATCCCAGACCGTTTCGGTGTAGGTTTCCCCCGGATAACGCAACCACAGGGTATCATCCTTCCATTCCGCCACATATAGCTGGTTTTTTTCTTCCTTCGGCCATAACAACAAGAGATGCCGCACGTGTTCGTGGATAAACACATACTGGTGAGGTGTATCAAATTGGATGTACAAAGCGATTCCCCCTCTTGAATCCAGGTGATGACAGAATCAGCGGTTATCATCAGCCTGCTTGATCCATTCTATTATCCAGGACGCGAGTTGTTTTCTCCAACGGGTCCCAACCTCCTCCCCAACTACCGGCCGATTTTGTTTTCCGAAGGATAATAAATCCCTTCCATCTCCCACAAGTGCTCCATATTTTTCAGATGACGGGTAATTTCCTGTTTATTGATCCTTGCAACCGCGATCAGCAACGCGTTGATCAGGCTGAGTGGGGCGACGAAAGAGTCGAGGAAAGAAGGCGAGCTGCTCGCAGCGATCAGGTAGAGATCGGATGTGTTTGCAAGGGGTGAACGGTGCGAATCGGTAATCGCCAATGTCTTTACCCCTTGCTTTCTCACATATTGCAAGGCTTGAACCGTTCGTGACGTATAGCGGGAAAAACTGATTCCAATAACCAAATCATTGGAACCCAGCGTGGAAAGTTGTTCGAACATCGTATCGGATTCCGTGATCAGCCGGGTGTTTTTCTTCAGCAAATGCAGATAAAACGCCAAGAATGAACCCAAAGCATGGGAGCTGCGAAATGCGATGATGGTGACGGATTTTGCTTGGTGTATCTGTTGAACGGCTTTGCCGAACATATCGATGTCCAACATCTGAATGGTTTGTTTCAAATTGGACAGATCATCGGATAAAACTTCATAGGCGATGCGTTGTTCTTCGGAGTACAGTTCTTCTGCCAAGTCCAACCGCTCAACCGTTGTGACGCGTTTGCGAAGCTGTTCTTGCAAACTGCGTTGCATTTCCGTAAATCCCGCAAATCCGAGGGTGGTGGCGAAGCGGATGACGGTCGCTTCGCCTACACCTGCTTGTTTGGCCAACTGGGCCGTAGTCAAAAACGGCACGGTATCCGGGTGTGCCTCGATATAAGCCGCAATTTGTCGTTGTGCCTTGCTCATCCGGCTGATTTTCTGCCGTATTCTTTGAAAAACGTCATGCTTGTCAGACACGGGCATCCCTACTTTCTTACCAGACTTTTGACGGCAAGCTCAAATCGTTCCAGTGTTTCATCAATCACTTCGGCGGAATGGGCCGTTGACAGAGAGAAACGATTGAGCGGTTTGATGAAAACTCCTTGGTTTAACAAGTGCGTGTCCAAATTCCTCCGCAAAGACAGATTTGACTCCAAGACATCCTGGATACGGCGGACAGGCAGATCCGCCAGCACCAAATTGAATATGCTGCCTATGCCGACGGTCTGAGACGCGATTCCGTAGCGGGACAAGATTTCCTCCATTCCGTTGCGCAATTGCGTCGTGTTTGCCTCCAGTTGCGGATAAACTCCGGATTCTCGAAGTACTTGGATCGTAGCCAATCCAGCGGTGAGGACAATGGGATGACCGTTATAAGTGCCGCTGTGAAATAAGGGTTGGTCCTGACCAAAAGACGGTGGTTGCTGTTCGGTCGTCAAAATGTCCACTCCACTGGCGGGTGAACATAATTCCATCATTTCCACCCGACCTCCAACCGCTCCGACAGGAAACCCGCCTCCCAACACTTTTCCGAGGGCGGTCAAATCGGGAACCACCCCGTATATACCTTGCGCCCCCGACAATCCGGTGCGAAATCCTGTCTTCACCTCGTCAAATATCAGTACGATCCCATATTGTTGCGTGAGTTCACGTAACCTTTTCAGGAAAGTTTCATCCGGTGGAATAAATCCTCCCTGGATCGGTTCCATGATCACAGCGGCAATTTCATGACGATGTTGATGGAGGATTTCTTCCGTTTGGTCCCATTCATTAAACGGAAGAACCACGGTGTTTTCTGCGTAATATTCAGGTAGACCGAGGGAATCTGACGTTTTTACCGGATGCCGTCTGAGATTTCGTTTTTGGGGGGTTACGCTGATCAGCACTTGATCATAACTTCCGTGATAGTGACCTTCAAATTTGGCCAACTTTTTTCTCCCGGTCCACGCCATGGCTAATCGAATGGCCAGCAATGTGGCTTCCAATCCCGAGTTGGTGAAACGAACCTTTTCGATCCCGGGGTACAAGTCGACCAATACGCGGGCCATTTCCGCTTCCAGCCGATGGGGTGTTCCGAAGATCGTGGTACCGATGTGCGAGAATGTTTCGTTGATGGCGGCGATGATTCTCTGATCCCCGTGTCCCAGAATGAGCGCTCCGTAACATAGGTTGTAATCAATATATTGATTGCCGTCAACATCGTAAAGGTAAGCGCCGGAGGCCGAATCCATGAAGATGGGGTAGGGAGTGAAATATTTGATGTTGGCTGTCACCCCGCCCGGTATCCACCTGGCCGCTTCACGGTACATTTGGGCGGAACGAGCAGCAGTCTTGTGGAGGAATGAACCGTTTTCCATCATTGTCACCTCATTTGAAATAAATACTCCATAAACAAAATCAATAGGAGTACATATTTCATTTATCGCATGATTGGTACATTGTCAAGGTGCAATTTAAGAGATTCCGGTGGGAATAGGGCTTGCCAAAAAGGCGTGTTTTCCACCGATTTAGAACACGCCTTTTTGTGGTTATTGTTTAGCGCGGCAAAACGACGATGTATCCGATCATGGGACCATTGGTTTCGGCGGTGGGATGAGTGTGGCAAATCAGTTGAAACGTACCGGGTTTGTTCGCCGTAAAGGAGACGTGCGTCATATGTCCCTGCCTGACGTTACCCCGTACGTTGTACCCTTCGATGGAAAACGGATGCTCTTTGCCGCTGACGCCCCGAATCATCAGATGAACGCGGTCCCCTTGATGAACCACGATCATACCGGGGTCCCATCGGTACGCTTCCAGTTTTTTGCCTTGGTACCGACCCTTGAACTCCCCGGTTACCATATAAAACTTCTTTTCCTGTGATGACGCGGTCGGTTGACCGGCAGAAGCGTCGCGTGCCACAAACGGCGCTTTCCATACTGTGACAACGCCCGCCAAGAATAGAAGCACCACCAAATACAGCCAATAACGTCTTGTTGACATCACCAGACCTCCTTTTGGAAAGGTTATTTTCAATATCACCGACGCACAGATTTTTCATCCTTTATGTGGAATAAATTGGAGATTGTATCATGAAATGCGTGGTGCATATAATAAGAACAAACGTTCTGTCGCACTCTCCAAATCGAGGTGTAGGGTTATGGTGGACATCGTGCTCCAACAGGCGGTTCGCAAAAATGAACCGGTGGAGATCATTTATATGGACAATAGGGCGGGTGCCATCACCCAACGGCAGATACGAATTTACCGGATGACGGCAGAAACGGTCAAAGCTTATTGTTACGAGCGGCAAGCCGTGCGCACGTTCCGGCGGGATCATATTTTGGCCGCACAGAGGGGGGAGCGGCGGCGTGGATCGCGGCAATAAACTGTGGGAGGGACACCGGATGTTTCTTCCGGAACATGCGGCGTTGTACCGTGAACGAAAACGGGAACGGTATACTCCCCCCGTATTGGACGAACAGCGGTGGGAAGAGATCGACCGGTTGGTATCCGAAGCCATGAGGGAAGGATGGACATTGTGCTGGACCGTCTTCCATCCTGACGGGCCTTATGTCGTCCAAGGCCGCGTCGGGCGAATTCGTCCTGAACAGGGATGGATCGAAGTGTGCGGAGCGGATGGCGGGATACGGGTCCCGCTGAATCGTCTGGTCGATGTCCGTCCGGTGGAGGAGTGAGCAAAGGTCGACCACACGAAGAAGGTTTCCGAAAACGGTGAAACCGTGCTATACTGATGTGGGATGATGAGATAACGCTTCCATGCGAATCAGCAGCATAGGCAAACCAGACAGGAGGTTCAAAACATGGCTTCCCATATGCAACCGCGTCCCGAAGAGAACCAAGAAAATGATTTGCTCGACATGATGGTCGGCACGGGGGTCTCTATTGCTTTTTTTATGGGGATCGCCTTGATCGCCGGTGTTATCAGCTATTTCGTCAAGGGATAATCGCCCGCGCGTTGCGGGGTGAGAGGGCCGAGACAGGGTGTCGCGCCCTCTGTTTTTGTGCGTGCAGGGCGGTTGGCAATCCTGAGCGCTTGCGCTATACTTGCAATAGCCGGAAGAAGCGCTTTCGGTTTCTTTCTGCTGTTTGATTGTTTCGAAATGAACTGATAATTGGAAGTCGTTTCTCCCAACCACATGCAAAACCGATCGCAACGGGGGAGAACACCAGGATAGGGGGATGGAGCATGAACGTACATGAGTACCAGGGCAAAGAGGTGCTGAAACAGTACGGGGTTGCGGTGCCGAACGGGCGAGTCGCTTTCACCCCGGAGGAAGCGGTGGAAGCGGCCCGGGCGTTGGGCGGAGAGCTGTGGGTGGTTAAAGCGCAAATTCACGCCGGCGGCCGTGGTAAAGCGGGCGGGGTGAAGCTGGCGCGCAGTTTGGATGAAGTACGCGCTTATGCGGAGGAATTGCTGGGCAAAGTGCTGGTCACCCATCAAACCGGCCCCGAAGGAAAAGAAGTGAAGCGCCTGCTTATCGAAGAAGGATGCAAAATTGAGAAGGAATACTACGTTGGCATGGTCGTGGATCGTTCCAAAGGTCGCGTGACGATGATGGCTTCCGAAGAAGGTGGAACGGAGATTGAAGAAGTGGCGGCCAAAACACCGGAAAAAATCTTCAAGGAAACGATCGATCCGGCTGTCGGCTTGCTGCCGTTCCAAGCCCGTCGTCTCGCTTATGCGATCAACATCCCCCGCGATCGGGTGAACCAAGCCGTCAAGTTCATGATGGGCTTGTACCAAGCTTTCGTTGATAAAGATTGTTCGTTGGCGGAAATCAACCCGCTCGTCACGACAGCCGACGGGCGTGTGATGGCATTGGATGCCAAGCTGAACTTCGACGACAATGCCTTGTATCGTCATCCTGACATCGTGGAGTTGCGCGATCTGGATGAAGAAGATCCGAAAGAAGTGGAAGCTTCCAAATACGACCTCAACTACATCGCCTTGGACGGCAACATCGGCTGCATGGTGAACGGGGCCGGCCTGGCCATGGCGACGATGGACATCATCAAACATTATGGCGGCGAACCTGCCAACTTCCTGGATGTGGGCGGCGGCGCGACGACCGAAAAAGTGACCGAAGCCTTCAAGATCATTTTGGCTGATCCCAATGTCAAGGGGATTTTGGTCAACATTTTCGGCGGAATCATGAAATGCGACGTGATCGCCACCGGCGTCGTGGAAGCGGCCAAACAGGTGGGATTGGATCGCCCCCTGGTTGTGCGGCTGGAAGGAACCAACGTGGAAAAAGGAAAACAAATCCTGAACGAATCCGGCTTGAAAATCGTGGCTGCTGATTCGATGGCCGACGCGGCGCAAAAAATCGTTTCGCTGGTGAAGTGACGCAAAACGAGATCATCTGGAAAGGCGGGTTCGAAGTTGAGTATTTTCGTCAATAAAGACACCAAAGTCATCGTGCAGGGCATCACTGGTTCCAACGGCTTGTTCCACACCAAGCAAATGATTGAATACGGCACCCAGATTGTGGCCGGTGTCACCCCCGGTAAAGGGGGCACTGAGGTGGAAGGCGTGCCGGTGTTCAACACCGTGGCTGAAGCGGTGGAAAAAACGGGAGCCAATGCGTCGGTGATCTACGTGCCGCCGGCGTTCGCCGCGGACGCGATCATGGAAGCGGTGGATGCGGAACTGGATCTGGTCGTCTGCATCACCGAAGGCATCCCGGTATTGGACATGGTGAAAGTGAAACGGTATATGGAAGGCAAAAAGACGCGTCTGATCGGACCCAACTGTCCGGGCGTCATCACACCGGGTGAATGCAAAATCGGAATCATGCCCGGATACATTCACACCCCGGGTCACATCGGGATCGTGTCCCGCAGCGGCACGCTCACCTATGAAGCGGTACATCAATTGACCACCCGCGGCATCGGACAGTCCACTGCGGTAGGGATCGGCGGTGACCCGGTAAACGGCACCAACTTTATTGACTGCCTGAAGGCGTTCCAGGAAGACCCGGACACCAAAGCCGTCATCTTGATCGGTGAAATCGGCGGTACGGCCGAAGAAGAAGCGGCCGAGTGGATTCGGGAGAACATGGACAAACCGGTGGTCGGGTTCATCGGTGGACAAACGGCGCCTCCGGGTAAACGGATGGGACATGCTGGTGCCATCATCTCCGGCGGTAAAGGTACCGCAGCGGAAAAAATCGCAAAGTTGGAGGAGTGCGGGGTCAAAGTGGCACCCACTCCGGCCGCTATCGGCGAGACGCTGGTCGAGGTTCTGAAAGAGAACGGCTTGCTGGAAGCCTGCATCACGAAGAAATGACATCATCGCTTTTTTCAGGGGACCTGCACGGCATGGTCCCCTTTTTTATTCAACGGTAAGCGGGGTGGAACCGTGAAGGAGCGGGATGCATGGATCGCATTGCATCAGGTGAAGGGGGTGGGTTGGCATACCATTGATCGGTTGCATCGGGCCGGTTGGGTCCCGCCCCATCCAATGTCTCCGGCCGTGATGGAGGCAGCCCGGGCGATGGGTGTGACGCAACAGCGATTGGATCGGATCAGGGAAAAATGTACCCCGGCGTTTGTTCGTGAAGTAAAGGTGGAATTGCAAAGAAGGGAGATCTGTGCGGTTACAGTGTGGGATGACGATTACCCATCCTTGCTGCGGGAAATCCCGCAACCTCCTTGGGTGTTATATGTCAAAGGGGATGTATCGTTTCTTGACGGCCCGGGCATCGCCGTGGTGGGGACTCGAAAGCCGACACCGTACGGTCGCCAGGCGGCACGCATGTTGTCCGAACAGTTGGCTGGTGCAGGTTGGGTAGTGGTCAGCGGGATGGCGACGGGGATCGACAGTGAGGCTCATCGTGGTGCATTGCGGAAAAACGGGGCGACAGTGGCTGTATTGGGGACGGGCGTCGATGTGGTATATCCCAGAAACAACCGATCGTTGTATCACGAATTGATCCGACACGGTGCGGTCTGCTCGGAGATGCCGCCGGGGACGGAACCGCATCCCGGTCTATTTCCTCAACGCAATCGCATCATCAGCGGATTGTCATACGGCACGGTGGTGGTGGAGGCCGCGGAGCGGAGCGGGTCGCTTATCACCGCTGACTGCAGCATGGAACAAGGACGGGAAGTGTTCGCGGTACCGGGGCCGATCACCTCGACACAAAGCGCAGGAACACACCGCCTCATCCAGGAAGGGGCGAAATGTGTGCGTCGGGTGGAAGACATTTGGGAAGAATTCGCTCATCTGATGCCGTCGCCTTCTCACGAATCTTCTGGCGGAGCCAATCTTCCCCTCACGGTGGAGGAAGAGCGGGTGTTCTCGCTGATCGGGATCGACCCCGTTTCATTGGAAACAGTGATGAATCGATGTCCGCTTCCGGCTGAAGCAGTTCATTCTGTTTTATTGTCCCTGCAGTTGAAAGAACGCATCCGACAATTGCCGGGAATGCAGTTTGTTCGGATGTGAACGGCATATACATATCCCCAAATGGGTGTATGAGATGTTGATAGTTGGGTAAGGATTGGGAAAGAACTGATCCGTGGATGGGGAGACTTGTAGGATTTGTGTTGCTCGGTGTTGTATATGTTACGAACAACCGCCAGGGTACTCATTTGACATCGGCGGTTGACATCCGAAATAATAGGAACGGTTTTATATGAGGGGAGGGCACGGGATGGCCGATTCGCTGGTAATTGTCGAATCGCCCGCCAAAGCCAAGACCATCGGGAAATACTTGGGAAAGAATTATATCGTCAAAGCATCGATGGGACACGTGCGGGATTTGCCCAAAAGCCAGTTGGGCGTAGATATCGAACACCGTTATAAACCGAAATACATCACCATCCGGGGAAAGGGAAGTGTGCTGAAAGAACTGCGCGAAGCGAGCAAAAAAGTGAAACGCGTGTATCTTGCCGCAGACCCCGATCGTGAGGGGGAAGCGATCGCGTGGCATTTGGCGCACAGTTTGGATCTAGAGTTGGATAAGCCCTGCCGGGTGGTGTTCAACGAGATTACCAAGCAGGCTGTTCGGGAAGCGTTTAAGCATCCGCGAAAAATAGACATGGATTTGGTCAACGCCCAGCAGGCGCGCCGAATTTTGGATCGGCTCGTGGGGTACGGCATCAGTCCCCTGCTGTGGAAAAAGGTGAAAAAAGGACTGAGTGCCGGTCGGGTCCAGTCGGTGGCCGTCAAGCTGATCATCGACCGGGAAAAGGAGATCCGAAACTTCCAGCCCGAAGAGTACTGGACGGTCACTGCCGTGCTGTTGGCCGGCGATGAACCGTTTGAGGCGAAATTTTACGGCTACGGCAAGGACAAGGCGGAGTTGAAATCTGAAGATGACGTGAAGCAACTACTGGAGAAGATAAAAGGAAAGCGGTTCGTCGTCGGGGAGATCAAAAAGAGTGAACGCAGACGCAACCCGGCTCCGCCGTTTATCACCAGTTCACTGCAGCAGGAAGCGGCCCGTAAGCTCAATTTCCGTGCGGCCAAGACGATGTCGGTGGCACAACAGCTGTACGAAGGGGTGGAGTTGGGCAAAGAGGGTTCCGTCGGATTGATCACCTACATGCGGACGGACTCGACACGGGTGTCGGAAGTGGCGCAATCGGAGGCACGGCAATACATCGCGGAACAATTCGGGGAGAACTTTGTCCCGTCTCAACCCCGGTCGCATAAAAAAAACGCCGGTGCGCAGGATGCTCACGAAGCGATCCGGCCCACCTCGGTTATGCGTACACCGAGCCAGGTCAAGCCATATCTGAGCCGCGACCAATACCGCTTGTACAAACTGATTTGGGAGCGGTTCGTGGCCAGCCAAATGGCACCGGCTGTGTTGGATGTCATCTCTTGCGAGGTGCACGCCGGAGACGCAGTGTTCCGTGCGACCGGTTCCAAGGTGAAATTTCCCGGTTTTATGAAGGTGTACGTAGAGGGCAACGATGACAACCAAAAAGAGGAGGACAAACTCCTGCCTCCGTTGGAGGAAGGGCAAGTCCTGAAAAAGAAATCGATCGAACCCAAACAGCATTTCACCCAGCCCCCTCCGCGCTATACGGAGGCGAGACTGGTGCGAACGCTGGAAGAATTGGGGATCGGTCGCCCCAGCACCTACGCGCCGACACTGGAAACCATTCAAAAGCGTGGGTATGTCACGTTGGAGGACAAACGGTTCATTCCCACCGAATTGGGAGAAATCGTCATCGAACTGATGGAGGAATTTTTCCCCGAGATTCTGAACGTAGAGTTTACAGCCAATATGGAAGAGGAATTGGACCACATAGAAGAAGGCAAGGTAGACTGGGTCAAGGTGCTGGATGCGTTTTACAGTCAGTTCCGTGAACGGTTGAGTGTAGCGGAAAAAGAAATGGAAACGGTCGAGATCCAGGACGAAGTGTCAGACGAAACATGTGAAAAGTGCGGCCGTCCGATGGTATACAAATTCGGCCGTTACGGCAAGTTCCTGGCCTGCTCCGGTTTTCCGGATTGCCGCAACACCAAGCCGATTCTCAAATCGACGGGGGTAACCTGCCCCAAATGCAAGCAGGGTGAAATCGTGGAACGTAAAACCAAACGCCGTCGAACGTTTTACGGTTGCAGCCGGTACCCGGAATGCGATTTCGTTTCATGGGATCAGCCGGCATCGCGTCCATGCCCCCGTTGCGAAAACTTGATGGTGATCAAAAAGAAAAAGAACGAATCCACAATTCACTGTACTGAGTGTGACTATCAGACAACTGAGCGTTGACGAAAGGGGAGCCTTGATATGCCGAAACAACCGGTAAATGTGATCGGCGCCGGGCTGGCGGGGAGCGAAGCAGCGTGGCAGATCGCTCAACGCAATGTGCCGGTTCGTTTGTACGAGATGCGGCCGGTCAAACGGACACCGGCGCACAGGGGAGGCGATTTCGCCGAGCTGGTATGCAGCAACTCGCTCCGTTCCAATGAATTGACCAATGCCGTGGGTATATTAAAAGAAGAAATGCGTCGGTTGGACTCGCTGATCATGCGGTGTGCCGACCAACACGCCGTTCCCGCCGGCGGTGCGTTGGCCGTAGATCGTGAGGCGTTCTCCGCCGCGGTGACGGCGGCATTGCACAATATCCCCCACGTGGAGATCATCCATGAAGAAGTGACAGAGATTCCCGAAGGGATCACCGTGGTCGCGACGGGACCGCTTACTTCCGCCGCCCTGTCGGAGAAACTGAAAGCATTGACCGGTGAGGAGTATTTGTATTTCTACGACGCGGCGGCGCCGATCGTGGAAAAAGAGAGCATCGACATGGACAAGGTTTTTGTCGCTTCCCGCTACGGCAAGGGGGAAGCTGCCTACCTCAACTGTCCGATGACCGAAGAAGAATTCGACCGGTTCTATGAAGCACTGGTCACGGCGGAGACGGCCCCGCTCAAGGAGTTTGAGAAAGAAATTTACTTTGAGGGATGCATGCCGATCGAAGTGATGGCCAAACGGGGCAAAAAAACCTTGTTGTTCGGTCCGATGAAGCCTGTCGGGCTGGTCGATCCCCGCACCGGAAAACAACCGTTTGCAGTGGTCCAATTGCGGCAGGATAACAGTGCAGGAACGCTGTACAACTTGGTCGGTTTCCAAACCCATCTGAAATGGGGGGAACAAAAGCGGATATTCCGCATGATCCCAGGTTTGGAAAACGCCGAAATCGTACGTTACGGTGTGATGCACCGCAATACATTCATCAATTCGCCCAAGGTGCTCAAGCCCACGTATCAATTCCGAGATCGGGATGATTTGTTCTTTGCCGGACAGATGACCGGAGTGGAGGGATATGTCGAGTCGGCCGCCTCCGGTTTGATCGCCGGGATCAATGCGGCAAGGTTGGCCATGGGTCAAGAACCGGTTGTGTTTCCGCATGAGACAGTGATCGGCAGTCTCGCCCGCTATATTACCACGGCCGACCCGGACAATTTCCAGCCGATGAATGCCAACTTCGGGTTGTTGCCGCCGCTTCCCCAAAGAATCCGCGCCAAAAAGGAGCGCAATCTGAAAATCGCCGAACGTGCATTGGAGCGGTTACAGGCGTTTTCCGACGAGTTGTATGCCTTCTCTTGATTCATCAACCGTTGGTGTGATACGATTGTGTAGGAACGTTCTGCTTTTTCTGAAAAGATTCGGTAGCTGAGAAACAGCAGTGTAAAACTGCTGTTTCTTTATGGATCAATCACACCCGCCACTGCATCAGCGGAGAGAGGATTGTCTTTTGCGAATGGGTTGTCTCGCCTTTCCTTGGTTTGCCACATTTTTGCCCCTTTTTGTTCACTGATGCGCAAACTTTAGCAGAAACGGCGAGGAGCTTTGTGAGGTTGATTAATGATGGAGGAGGGAAATTCATGTCCGCATTTCACGCAACCACGATTTGTGCTGTACGTCACCAGGGAGCAGCTGCGATGGCGGGTGACGGTCAGGTGACGTTTGGTAACCAAATGGTGATGAAACATCGGGCCAAAAAAGTGCGTCGTTTATACAAGGGTAAAGTGGTTGCCGGTTTTGCCGGTTCCGTGGCCGATGCCATCACCTTGTTCGAAAAGTTTGAAAGCAAACTGGAGGAATTCAACGGCAATCTGCCGCGAGCCGCGGTGGAGCTGGCGAAGGAATGGCGATCGGATAAGGTTTTGCGTCGGTTGGAAGCGATGATGATCGTCATGGACAACGAACACCTCCTGCTGATCGCGGGTACGGGCGAAGTAATTGAACCGGACGATGACATCGTCGCGATCGGTTCAGGCGGCGGTTTTGCATTATCGGCGGCCCGGGCGCTGAAACGGCATGCACCGGAGATGTCCGCACGCGAAATCGCTGAGGCCGCGTTGAAGATCGCCGGTGAAATCTGTGTTTTCACCAATGACCAAATTGTCGTGGAGGAGGTATGAGCCTCATGCCGCAAGCCAATCGCAAACGGGAACAGCTGACGCCGCGCCAAATCGTGGAGGAACTGGATAAACACATCGTCGGTCAGAAAGAGGCCAAACGAGCGGTGGCGATTGCCCTGCGCAACCGTTATCGCCGCAGCTTGTTGCCGGATGAGATGAAAGACGAGGTGGTGCCGAAAAACATCTTGATGATCGGACCCACCGGCGTCGGAAAAACGGAAATCGCTCGTCGTCTGGCAAAATTGGTGGGTGCACCGTTCGTCAAGGTGGAGGCGACCAAATTCACCGAAGTGGGATATGTAGGTCGGGACGTTGAGTCGATGGTGCGCGACTTGGTGGAAACGGCCATTCGTATGGTGAAGGCGGAAAAAATCGAAGAAGTGAAGGAACGCGCCGAAGAGCTGGCCGAGGATCGCATCGTCGAAATCCTGGTGCCGTCACGCAAACCGGGAGCGGGATTCAAAAATCCATTGGAAGCGTTGTTCCAATCCGCCACTTCCCCCCGGATGGATGACGTGGATGATGCCGAACGTGGCCGCATCGCGGAAAAGCGTCGTCAAGTGCGGGAAAAATTGATCCGCGGCGAGTTGGAAGACCAAGTGATCGAGATTGAAGTGGAAGATAGCTCCTTGCCGATGATGGATATGTTTGCCGGCTCGGGCGTGGAGCAGATGGGGATCAACATGCAGGAGATGCTGGGACAGTTTTTGCCCAAACGAACGAAGAAGCGGCGTTTACCCATACGTGAGGCGCGAAAGGTGTTGATCCAAGAGGAAGGGCAAAAACTGATCGACATGGATCAGGTGATACAGGAATCCCTGGAACGGGTAGAACAATCCGGGATCATCTTCATCGACGAGGTGGACAAAATCGCCGGAAAGGATCGTGGCACAGGGCCGGATGTCTCCCGCGAGGGAGTGCAGCGGGACATATTGCCGATTGTCGAGGGTTCCACGGTGATGACCAAATACGGACCGGTCAAGACGGACCATATATTGTTCATCGCCGCGGGTGCGTTTCACACGGCCAAACCGTCCGATCTCATCCCGGAATTGCAGGGGCGTTTTCCCATTCGCGTGGAGCTGAACGATTTGACGGCGGACGATTTCGTTCGGATCTTGACCGAGCCCAAAAATGCGCTTCTCAAACAATACGCCGCCCTGCTGGAAACTGAGGGGATCAAGGTGAAGTTCACCGATGCAGCGATTCGCGAGATTGCCGAGTTGGCCGCCAAAGTAAATAAAGAGACGGAAAACATCGGGGCTCGCCGGCTGCACACCGTGTTGGAGTGTTTGTTGGAAGAACTCTCGTTTGAGGCTCCGGACATCCATTTGAAAGAAATCGTGATCACACCGAAATATGTGCAGGATCGCCTGGCGAAGATCGTTCAAAACAGGGATTTGAGTCAATACATTTTGTAGTGAGGAAGGGAGGAATCGGAGATGGATTTGCTGACCAAAGCCCGCCAGATCAACCGACTGTTACAGCGTACGGGCGGGCAGGCTGTGAGTTTCATGGAGATGGCCGAAGTATTGCGGGACGTCATCGTGGCCAACGTGTACGTGGTCAGTCGCAAGGGAAAAATTTTGGGCTACGGCATTGCTCAGGAATATGCGGTGGATGAAATGAATCATGTCGTGTTGCGTGATCGGCGCCTGCCGGAGGAATATAACCGGCTGTTGAAGCAGGTGAAGGAGACGTCCCCCAACTTGGACGAAACGAGTGAATACAGTTTCACGAAACAACTGGGTGGGATGTTTGAACACCGCTATACGACGGTGGTGCCGATCATCGGAGGCGGTGATCGGTTGGGAACGCTTTTGCTCACCCGGTTTGACGCGCCGTTTGTCGACGATGATCTCGTTCTGGCGGAATACGGTGCGACAGTGGTCGGGATGGAAATTTTGCGCGAAAAGGCGGAACAGGCAGAAGAGGAAGCCCGCTCCCGCGCGGTGGTCCAATTGGCGATCCACTCGCTTTCGTATAGCGAGTTGGAAGCAGTGGAACACATTTTCGAGGAGCTGGACGGGACGGAGGGTCTGTTGGTGGCCAGCAAAGTGGCCGACCGTGTCGGCATCACCCGTTCTGTCATCGTCAACGCCTTGCGCAAACTGGAGAGCGCCGGTGTGGTCGAATCACGGTCGTTGGGGATGAAAGGAACATATATCAAGGTATTGAATGAAAGATTGTTGGTTGAATTGGCAAAACTGAAGGAAGTATGAGGTAACCAGGTTGTTGAACGCGGTTGTGTCAGGACTTGCCCCTTGATGAAATGATCCGACACCCCGCTGACTGTAAACTTATGGACACTGCCGAAGTTCTTGCCACCGGCGAGACGATTGTGTTATATTATAGAGCGGTGTGAAACACACACGTTGGAGGAAGCGGACGGATGTGCCGCCGCTGTGGTGTGCGGTCCCGTTCGCGGATGAATCCGGCGGAGGAAGAACAAAGAAGGAGGAATTTTCGTGGCTGTCGTTTCGATGAAACAATTGCTGGAAGCCGGTGTTCACTTCGGACACCAAACGCGTCGTTGGAACCCGAAAATGGCGAAATACATCTTCACGGAACGGAACGGGATCTACATCATCGATCTGCAAAAAACCGTGAAGATGATGGAAGAAGCCTACAACTTCGTCCGCGAGCTGGCCGCACAAGGCGGCAACCTCTTGTTTGTGGGGACCAAGAAGCAAGCGCAGGACGCAGTGCGGGAAGAAGCGGAACGCTGCGGCATGTTCTATGTCAACCATCGTTGGCTGGGCGGTACCCTGACCAACTTCCAAACGATCCGCAAACGGATCGAGCGTCTGCACCAGCTGGAGGAAATGGAGCAAGACGGCACCTTTGACGTCCTGCCGAAAAAAGAAGTGGTGTTGCTGCGCAAAGAAAAGGCACGCCTGGAAAAATTCCTGGGCGGCATCAAGCAGATGAAAAAACTGCCGGATGCGGTATTCATCATCGATCCGCGCAAAGAACGGATCGCTGTGGCTGAAGCGCGCAAGCTGAACATCCCGATCGTGGCGATCGTGGATACCAACTGCGATCCGGACGAAGTGGATTACGTGATTCCGGGTAACGATGATGCCATCCGCGCTGTGCGGTTGTTCACCTCCAAAATGGCCGATGCCGTGTTGGAAGGGAAACAAGGCGAGCAAAGTGCTTCGTAATTGATCGAAAGCAAAGGGTGGCTGTGGGAAGGGATTCCTGCCCACCCTTTTCCTGCGTTATGATCCCCTGGAGGAAAGGAAAGTGCCTTTTTTCTTTTCAGTGAGCGACCTGAGAAGCATGGAAACACAGGGGCGGAAAGGAAAAAAGTGCACCCAATTCCCTGGGCGAATGGAAGAACAAGACTGTTGAAGGAGGAATCTCTTCATGGCCATTAGCGCGGCTCAAGTAAAAGAATTGCGGGAAAAAACGGGCGCCGGCATGATGGATTGCAAAAAGGCCCTGCAAGAAGCGAACGGTGACATGGACAAAGCAGTAGAAATCCTGCGCGAGAAAGGACTGGCTGCTGCCGAGAAAAAAGCAGGCCGAATCGCTGCCGAAGGGCTTGTGGAATCCTACATACACGCAGGCGGACGAATCGGCGTGTTGGTAGAAGTGAACTGCGAAACCGACTTCGTGGCGAAAAACGCCGAATTCCAAGCGTTTGTGAAGGACATCGCGATGCAGATCGCTGCGATGGCGCCGAAGTACGTGCGTCGTGAGGAAGTGCCCGCCGAAGAGGTGGAAAAGGAGCGCGAAATCCTGCGTACTCAAGCTTTGAACGAAGGCAAGCCCGAACACATCGTGGACAAAATGGTGGCGGGTCGACTGGAGAAATACTTCCAACAAGTATGTTTGTTGGAACAGCCGTTCATCAAAGACGGCGACAAAACGATCGATCAGTTGGTGAAAGAGCAAATCGCCCGGATCGGGGAAAACATCTCCATTCGTCGTTTTGTACGTTACGAGCTGGGTGAAGGGCTGGAAAAACGCGAAGACAACTTCGTTGAAGAAGTCATGGCTCAAATGAAGAAGTGAGTTTCGCGTCAAAAAGGGAACACCCGGTGTTCCCTTTTTTGACGATGACAAGGGAAGGAAAACCAGACACCCTGTCGAATAAGGGTATCGTGTAGAAACGGAGGAACCGTTATGGAGCGGCCCCATTATCGACGTGTCGTGTTAAAACTGAGCGGAGAAGCCCTGGCCGGTCAGCAAGGCTACGGGATCGATCCCAAGGTGATCACTTCCATCGCTCAACAAATCCAGGAAGTGGTCGAAATGGGCGTACAAGTAGCGGTGGTCGTCGGTGGCGGCAACATCTGGCGGGGTGTGGCCGGAAGCGCACGCGGCATCGACCGGGCGACGGCCGACTACATGGGCATGTTGGCTACGGTGATGAATTCTCTGGCGTTGCAAGATTCTTTGGAGCAACTGGGTGTCCCCACCCGGGTCCAAACCTCCATCGAGATGCGTCAAGTGGCGGAGCCCTACATCCGGCGACGCGCCATCCGGCATTTGGAAAAAGGACGGGTGGTCATTTTCGCCGCCGGAACCGGTAACCCCTATTTCTCTACGGACACCACGGCTGCTTTGCGCGCTGCTGAAATCGAGGCCGATGTCATCCTCATGGCCAAAAATAAGGTGGATGGTGTCTACTCCGCCGACCCGGCACGCAACCCGGATGCGGTCAAGTATGATGAACTCACCTTCCTCGACGTGCTTAACCAGGGTCTCGGCGTGATGGATTCGACGGCGTCTTCGCTTTGCATGGACAACGACATTCCTTTGATCGTATTTAATATTGAGAAAGAAGGCAACATTCGACGGGTCATTCTCGGAGAAAAAATCGGAACACTGGTGAGGGGGAGTATCTGATGCTGGAGCCGGTGAAAAAACAAGCATCCGATAAGATGGAGAAAGCGATTCAAGTGTTGAAGAAAGATTTGGCCGCTTTGCGTGCCGGCCGCGCGACACCGGCACTGCTCGATAAAGTGGTGGTCGAGTACTACGGCAGTGAAATGCCTGTGAACCAATTGGCCAACATCTCAACGCCGGATCCGCGCACGTTGGTGATTCAGCCGTGGGATAAATCCGCTCTGGCTGAAATTGAGCGTGCCATCATGAAATCAGATCTGGGGCTGACCCCGTCGAATGACGGCAATGTCATTCGCATCAACTTGCCGGCTTTGACCCAGGAACGGCGTGCCGAGCTGGTCAAGGTGGTCAAGAAGACGGGCGAAGAAGCCAAAGTGGCTATCCGAAACATTCGACGTGACGCCAACGATGAAATCAAGAAATTGGAGAAAAACGGCGACATCTCCGAGGATGAATCCCGCCGCGGGCAGGATGAGATTCAAAAACTGACCGACAAATTCATTCAGGAAGCGGACAAGGTTGTAGCGGCCAAAGAAAAAGAGATCATGGAAATCTGACAGCTGCGTGCCAAAACGGCTTGAGGAACCATGTTCCCAAGGCGTTTTCGCAGCGAAAAGCGTGGCGTTTTTCGGGAGCCCCTCTTCTTCACGGATGAGGGGGTTTTTTTCAAATCATTTCTTGGGTCAACGGTTTGTATTATACTAGAGTTGTATTGCGACAGGTAATGTGCGGAGGAATGATCATGATCCAAACGCTGAAGCAATGGTTGACCGGTTATACGGAAGATACAAAACCCAAGGATGAAGATCGGTTGCATGCTTTGAAAAAGGGGCCTATTCCCCGGCATGTGGCCGTGATCATGGATGGGAACGGTCGTTGGGCCAAAAAGAGGGGACTTCCCCGCATCGCCGGTCACCGCGAAGGGATGAAAACTGTACGTGAAATTGTCCGTGCGGCGGACGACTTGGGCATCCAGTCTCTGACGCTTTACTCCTTTTCAACGGAGAACTGGAAACGACCCAAAGAAGAAGTGGAATACCTGATGAAACTGCCCGAAGAGTTTCTGAAAACCGATCTGGAAGATTTGAAAAGGCGAAACGTCCGTGTGAAGATGCTGGGCCAGGAGGAGGACTTGCCGCCGCATACGCAGCGGGCGATGCGTACGTTTCAGGAGGAGACGAAAGAGAACACGGGTCTTACACTCAATCTGGCGCTCAACTACGGTTCACGAACGGAAATCGTGATGGCATTGAAACGGATTATAGAAGACGTGGAAACGGGAAAGATGGATAAAGACGAGGTCGACGAACAAACGGTGGATCGATATTTGTACACGGCCGGGCAACCGGACCCGGATTTGATCATCCGTACCAGCGGGGAGATTCGGATCAGCAACTTCATGTTGTGGCAGCTGGCTTACAGCGAACTGTGGTTCACCGAAGTGGCGTGGCCTGATTTCAACCGCGAACTGTTTTATCAAGCGATCATGGATTATCAACAGCGCTCGCGTCGTTACGGGGCGGTATGATGAAGACAGGAGAGTCCAAGGATGAAGCAACGTGTGATCACGGGGGTGTTGGGCGCCGCGGGATTTCTTTTCCTTCTGTGGATGGGCGGTTGGTGGTACACCGGACTGGTCGGCCTGCTGGCCACGGTGGGATATGCGGAATACTGCCGGATGAACCGTGTAAAGTGGAACAGCCTGCAAGCGGCCATAGGCTTTATGGTCGTCTGGCTCCTGTTTTTGTCCGGATTGTTCTCGGCTGTGGCCCACCCGTACGCGGGTGTTTTCCATTCACCCGAAAACATATTGATCGGTCTCATACTCTATTTTCTGCTGACCGTGTGGACCAAAAACCGCGTCAACATTCATGAGACCGCCTATCTGCTGGTTGGTGCGCTATACATAGGTTTTGGTTTTACGTTTATGATGCAGTTTATTTGGCGACCTGATGGGTGGGCATGGACGCTGTTGGTTCTGTTGATTACATGGACCAATGACTCGGGTGCCTATTTTGTCGGGAAACAGTATGGCCGGCGCAGACTGTGGCCGGCCATCAGTCCCAACAAAACCGTAGAAGGCTCCATCGGCGGCATCATTTTCTCGGTTTTGATGGGTGTGGCCGCCGGATGGATTTTGCCCATCGATGCCAAACCACTGGCGCTGTTGGGCATCAGCCTGCTCGTCGCAGTGACGGGCCAGTTGGGTGATTTGGTCGAATCGGCGTGGAAACGTACAACAGGGGTAAAGGATTCCGGTATGTTGCTACCGGGGCACGGCGGCGTATTGGACCGATTCGACAGCTTGCTGTTCAGTTTGATTGTGCTCAAAGTATGTCACCTGATTTGAGGAGGAAGTTTCATGAGACATCTGGCCATTCTCGGTTCCACAGGTTCCATCGGCACCAATACGCTGGCTGTGGCGGCGGAGCACCCTGATCAATTTGAAGTCGTGGCGCTGGCGGCCGGAACCAATGTGGAAGAGATGGTGCGACAAGTGAACCGTTTTCGCCCCCGCCTGGTGTCCATGGCGACGAAAGAAGCGGCTGAGGCGGTGCGGAGCCGGGTGGACGCCGGGGTGAAAGTGATGTGGGGAGATGAAGGTGTGTTGTCGGTGGCCACCCATCCCGATGCCGATTATGTTGTGTCCGCTTTGGTCGGCAGTCGCGGTTTGCGCCCGACATTGGCGGCGATCGAAGCGGGTAAGGCCATCGGGCTGGCCAACAAGGAAACGCTGGTGACGGCGGGGCATATCGTCAAAAAGGCGGCAGAACGCGCAGGTGTCACCATCTATCCGATCGACAGCGAACACTCGGCCATATTCCAATGTTTGAATGGGGAACGTCACAAGGATGTTCACCGAATCATCTTGACGGCTTCCGGCGGGGCGTTTCGGGATTGGACACGCGAGCAATTGGCCGAAGCGACTCCGGAGGCAGCACTGAAACACCCCAATTGGTCAATGGGAGCCAAGGTCACCATCGATTCCGCCACCATGATGAACAAAGGGTTGGAAGTGATTGAGGCGCATTGGCTGTTCGATCTTCCGTATGACCGGATCGAAGTGGTCATTCACCCGGAGAGTATCATCCACTCGATGGTGGAGTTTGTCGACGGTGCCGTGATGGCACAATTGGGAACGCCGGATATGCGCGTACCCATTCAATACGCGCTCACGTACCCGAAACGACTTTCGCTCAGCACGAAACGATTGGATTGGATCGAGTTGGGCAGTCTTCATTTCCGCCGGGCGGATTTTGACCGGTATCCTTGTTTGAGAATGGCATATGAGGCGGGACGAATCGGCGGTACAATGCCCACCGTTCTCAATGCCGCCAACGAAGTGGCTGTCGAACGCTTTTTGGCGAGGGAGATATCCTTCCTGGAAATGGAGAAGGTCATCGAGCGGGTGATGGAACGGCACCAACCCATCACTGAACCTTCGTTGGAAGCGATCGATGAGGCAGACCGATGGGCGAGAAGCGTCGCCTACGATGACCGGGTATGCGTGTAAAAGACAAGGGATGTCCGGTGTGGACAACCACCAGACACGCCCTTGCCATTGAAAAACAAGGCGGTGATCGGGATGCAAACCATCTTGTCATTTGTCATCGTGTTGAGCGTTTTGGTGTTCATTCATGAATTGGGACATTTCCTCTTTGCCAAACGGGCGGGAATCTTGGTAAGGGAGTTCGCCATCGGGTTCGGTCCCAAGATTTTCTCTCGTTGGAAAGGGGAAACCCAGTATTCGATCCGCGCATTACCGTTGGGTGGCTTTGTACGGATGGCGGGGGAAGACCCGGAAATCGTCGAGATGCAGACGGGATCCGAAGTGGCGGTGGAATTGGATGATCAGAATCGTGTGACGGGATTCTTTTTCCCAAAACATCCGAAGTACCAGTCCCTGCCCGTTAAAGGGAAAGTAACGGGAATGGATTTGGAGAAGGACTTGTTCGTCCGTCTGGAGACGGAAGATGGTCGTGCCTTACGATATGACGTTCATCCGCAAGCCTTTCTGTACCGCGATCAAAAGGATAAAACACAGATCGCTCCTTTGGACCGGCAATTCAGTTCCAAAACACTGGGGCAGCGTGCGCTGACGATTTTGGCAGGACCCGTTTTCAACATCGTATTGGCCACTGTGTTGTTCATGGTCTTGGTTAAACTGACCGGTGTTGAATCCAAGGTGATTCAAGATGTGGTACCCGGTTCACCTGCAGCCGAGGCTGGGTTAAAATCAGGAGATGTGATTCGTGCCGTGGACGGTCAAACGATCCGTGACGGTGACGACTTACGGGAAAAGGTGCAGCAATCACAGGGGCAACCGATGTTGATCACGGTACAGCGTGGGGACCAGGTTTTTCAAACCAAGGTGAAACCGATTTGGAACCCGCAAATCAAACAGTATCTCATGAATGTACGCTTGAAGCAGCAACCGGCCACCGCCACAGAAGTGGTGGTGAAGGGGGCAAAGGAGACCGTCATGTGGACGAACCGGATCTTTGAAGGGTTCGGCCAATTGATCACAGGCAAAATTGGCATCCAGGCCCTGGGAGGTCCGGTGCAGATTGCCTCCATCACCGGACAGGCTGCCGAAGCGGGTTTCCTCGCCTTGATCAGGTGGACGGCTTTGCTCAGCCTGTATCTCGGCGTGTTTAATCTGTTGCCCATTCCGGCTTTGGACGGAAGCCGACTGGTGTTTATCGGCTTGGAGGCTTTGCGTGGACGGCCGGTGGATCCGAACAAGGAGAGCATGGTTCACTTTGTCGGATTCGCTTTGCTGATGGTACTGATGTTGGCAGTGACGTACAACGACATCATGAAAGTGTTTTTCAGTCAACGTTGAAGGGTGAAATGAGGAGAGATCGATGAGGCAAAAAACAGCTTTGATACCTACCTTGCGTGAAGTTTCCGAAGCGGCGGAGATGGTCAGCCATCGTCTGATGCTCCGGGCTGGTCTGATCCGCCAACTTGCGGCGGGGGTTTACACCTACATGCCGCTGGCGTATCGCGTGCTGAGAAAAGTGGAACAGATCGTGCGCGAAGAGATGGATCGGACGGGTGCGCAGGAGTTGTTGTTGCCAGCAATGCATCCGGCCGAACTTTGGCAGGAAACCGGTCGGTACGAAACCTACGGACCGGAACTCGTCAAGCTGAAAGACCGTCACGAGCGGGAGTTCGTCTTGGGACCGACCCATGAAGAAGTGATCACCGATTTGGTCCGTCACTTCATCAACTCCTATAAACGGCTGCCGATGACGCTGTATCAGATCCAGACCAAATTCCGCGACGAGCGCCGGCCGCGTTCCGGTTTGTTGCGCGGTCGGGAATTTATCATGAAAGATGCCTACTCTTTCCACACGGACCGGGAGAGTCTGGACGAGACCTACCAGGCGATGTACGATGCCTATGTCAATGTATTCACCCGTTGCGGATTGGATTTCCGAGCGGTGGAAGCGGACGCCGGTGCCATCGGAGGAAAGGGGACGCACGAGTTTATGGTGTTGGCCGACTCCGGTGAGGATACGATTGCGCTCTGCAATGAATGCGACTATGCGGCCAACATCGAAATGGCCGAGGTGGTGTTCAACGAACCGGCGGAAGTGACGCGCGGAGAGCAGCAGCCGGAGAAGGTGGCCACACCAAAAGCGTCCACCATTGAAGAAGTGACGAAAGTATTGGGCGTCAAACCGGATCAGGTGATCAAAAGCATCTTGTTTGTCGCGGACAAGGAGCCGGTGCTGGTTTTGGTTCGCGGCGACCATGAAGTGAACGAAGTCAAGGTGAAGAACGTGTTGAATGCCTCGATCTGCGAGTTGGCTGACGAGGCGACCGTTCGTCGCGTGACGGGGGCACCGGTCGGTTTTGCCGGGCCGGTCGGCTTGAAGGAAAAAGTGAAAATCCTTGCCGACCGGGCTGTCAAAGTGATGCCGGAAGCAGTGGTCGGTGCCAACGAAGCCGACGCGCACTTGATTCATGTGGTGCCGGATCGGGATTTCCAGGTGGATCTGTATGCCGACTTGCGCAACATCCAGGAGGGCGATGTCTGCCCGCGTTGCGGCGGCTCCATCCGGTTCGCCCGTGGCATCGAAGTGGGGCACGTGTTTAAGCTGGGCACCCGCTACAGCGAAGTGATGCGCGGGACGTTCCTGGACAAGCAAGGTCGGGAGCAACCGTATATTATGGGTTGTTACGGCATCGGCATCTCCCGGACGGTGGCGGCTGTCGTCGAGCAACACCACGACGAAAACGGGATCATCTGGCCTTCCAGCATCGCCCCGTTCCAAATTCACCTGATCGCTGTCAATATGAAAAACGAGGATCAGGCGCGTACGGCCGAACAATTGTACGAAGCGCTGACCCAAGCCGGATACGAGGTATTGTTTGACGACCGGGAGGAACGAGCCGGCGTGAAGTTCAAAGACGCCGACCTGATCGGTATTCCTCTCCGGATCACGGTGGGTGCCAAAGTCTCGGAGGGATTGGTAGAATACAAATTCCGCCGGTCCGGGGAAAGTGGCGAGTTGGCGGTGCAGGAAGTGTTGGAGCAACTGCCGGAGTTGCTCAAACGCGTGGATCAACCCGCGTCGTAAGGATCGATAAAGAAAACCACTGCAGTTTCCGTAACCGACCTTTACCGTAAACTCCAGTAAGGTCAAGCAAAAAGCCAATGAGTCTATGAAGTGCTCCTTCATAGATTTCATTGGCTTTTTTGTGTCTGTAACAGGGAGCGCGCGATTATTGTTGAATGTCCTGGAAGGTGGTCATCAGGGGCAAAGAAAAGTACCATATGTAATCAATTTCCTGTAGATTTCTCTTTGACACTATAAATAAGTATATGTTTATATATGCATGAGGTGATGGTGATGGACGTTCATCTTCTCGCGGAATGTCATAAGGCGCTTGGCGACAAAACGCGTTTACAGATTCTTGCGCTGTTGAAGGAAGAGGAGTTGTGTGTCTGTGAACTGGTGGAGATATTGAATATCAGCCAACCTGCCGTTTCCCAACATATGCGTAGGTTGAAAAATGCTAAGTTGGTGAAGGAGCGCCGTCAAGGACAGTGGGTTTTTTATTCCTTGGATGGGTCGGAGTTTCCTTTCATGGCAAGCGTTTTGAATTGCTTGCCAGATATGAGCAGCGAAATCGAAGCATTAAAAGAAAAAGGCTTAAAGGTTCATTGTGGGTAGGAGTGGATTGATGAAAAGAAAATGGATCGCAGAATTTATCGGTACTTATTTTCTTGTGTTTGCTGGTACAGGGGCCGTTGTCATCGATGAGCTTACGAGAAGCATCACTCATGTCGGGATTGCATTGACGTTTGGGATGGTTGTGATGGCGCTGATTTATGCATTCGGGCACGTGTCAGGAGCTCACTTCAATCCCGCGGTTACCTTGGGTTTTCTCGTTAACCGGGATGTATCGTTACGTGAAGCTGGTTGGTACGTCCTTGTTCAAATCCTAGGAGCAATGGCGGCGAGTGGAACGTTGCGTATACTTTTTGGAAACGTAGCTCACTTGGGTGCCACATTGCCGCGATATTCATGGCAGCAGTCCTTTGTGTTGGAATTTATCTTGACTTTTACTCTGATGATGGTGATTTTCGGCTCGGCTGTTCATGGTAAAGCAGTGAAGTCGTTTGCCGGTATCGCCATCGGCGCGACAATAGGACTGGAAGCCATGTTTGCCGGACCAATCAGTGGTGCTTCCATGAACCCCGCCCGATCCCTTGCTCCTGCCGTTGTATCCGGTACATTGGACCACGTATGGATTTATGTCGTTGCTACCAGCTTGGGAGCAATCGGAGCTGCTTTGGTTTATCGTCTTATTCATGAAGGAGGATCTGAAGATGAAGGACAATAAGAAAATCATCTATTTCTTGTGTACCGGCAACTCTTGCCGCAGTCAAATGGCGGAGGGCTTCGGTAAAAAGTATTTGGGTGACCGTTTTGAAGTATATAGTGCTGGAATCGAGGCTCATGGTCTGAATCCTAAGGCAGTAAAGGTCATGGCCGAAAAAGGGATCGACATCTCGCAGCAGACGTCGGATGTCATCGACCCTGAAATCTTGAACAAGGCCGATTACGTTATCACTTTGTGTGGTGATGCAAATAACAAATGTCCGATGACCCCGCCTCATGTCAACCGACAACATTGGGGATTTGATGATCCAGCTAAGGCACAAGGGACCGAAGAGGAAGTATGGGAAGTTTTTCGACGGGTTAGAGATCAAATTGAAGCCAGGATTATTCAGTTTGCAAAAGAAGGGAAATAAATAATAGCCACATCCTCGTTGTGGGATGTGGCTTTCTCATATTAATCAAGGTTGTCATCAATGAGCTTTTCTACAATAATACAGTCTACCCATTTTCCATCTAATTTCCCGTGCTTTTCGTAAACCCCTACTTCCCTAAACCCACAGGCTCGACATAACGCGCGGCTAGCGTGGTTAAAATCAAAGATTCGAGAAACCAGTTTCCAGTAACCCAGTTCAGCACATGTATTCACTAGTGAATTAAGCAGATGTTTTCCAATTCCCATTCCTTTATAACCTTCCCGGATATAAATCGAAAACTCGCCGACACCACGATAACAATTACGGGATCGGTAAGGATGAACACAAGCCCAACCAACAACCAGTTCATCCTTCACTGCCACTAATATGGGATAATGATCTTCGTGATTCTTGATCCATTTTCGTCGATCTTCCACCGTATATAAAGAGGTTTCAAAAGTGGCTTGGCGCGATTGAATTCCCTCGTTATAAATTTCCGTTATTGCCGCGGCATCCAAAAGAAGTGCTGGACGAATCATGATCATTGGTTCCTCACCAAATTTCATTTAGTTTGAAAATAACTATAGTAATTTTTCCATTGCCATCACATCAACGAATTGGCCGTCGAGCTTTCCTTGGTTTTGAAACACTCCTACTTCCCTGAAGCCCATTTTCCGATATAAACCTTGGCCGAGATGGTTAAAGGACAGCACCATTTTAAAAAACCCGTTTTCTCTCGCTTTTTCTTCTAATGACCGTAGCAGCTTAGTGCCAAGACCTTTTCCCCGCCACTTTCGATCGATATAGACGGAAACATCTGCCACCCCTGCATAAGCACACCGATGAGAATACGGATTGAGTGAAGCCCACCCATGGATTTTACCGTTGAGCTCTGCGACCAGCACAGCGTACCGAGGGGATCTTTGGTGAAACCACTGGTTCATCTCTTCCATGGTTTTGGGCTGCTCCTCCAATGTGGCAATCCGATCCTCAATCCCTTGGTTGTAGATGTCTCGGATCCGGGGGATATCTTTTTCTTCCGCTTTCCGGACGACCCAATCATAGCTCATTTATTCCACCTTCGCTTCAGTATGAAGGAGATTTAAGAAAAAACGATCATTCAACTCCCGACAAAAGCGTTCTAGGGTATCTTGATTTACGGCGTAATAATGCCACTTTCCTTCTTTCCGCTCATAAAGAAGGCCGGCGTTTTTCAATTCTTTCAGGTGATAGGACACTTTTGACTGCTTCATATCCAACGCTTCTTGGATATCACAGACGCACATTCCTTTCGTGCAACATTTTTGGATCGGCGTTTCATTAAGGCTCCCTTTGGCTACCAGGTCCATGATCTGCAACCGAATCGGATCTGATAGAGCCTTAGCGATTAAGGATAATTGTTCATTCGTGCAAACCATAGGTATTCACCCCTTACTTCGGACAGAGGTAAAACCCGGGCACTCTGCCCAGGTTTTACGAAAGGTTAACCGTTGTTGGTGGTACAGCAGGCGCTACCAGATTCAAAATTAACGGAGGATTTTCCGTATTGATCTGCGTCTGCTTTTACCACAAACACTTCCCAACGATGTCCGTCGGGACTAGTCACCCAGATTTTATCCTGACGTGCGTAACAGCATGTGGTGTCCATCTCGTCGAAGGTTGCCAACCCGGCACTTTTGAGTCGTTCCTTGGCGGCCAGCACTTCTTCCGTCGAGCCCACTTGGATCCCAAGATGATTGATCCCGCCGTTGACTTCGCCTCCCTCATTCAACGTGAAGTTTAAGGCGGGTTCATCCAAGTCAAATTTAGCGTAACCCGGACGTACTTTGACAGGTTCTTCTCCAAATAGGTGCCGGTAAAATTCAATGGATTGCTCCAGGTTTCGGACGTTGATAGCGACATGGGGTTTGAGAATCATGGTCATCATCCTTTTCATGGGAATTAAAACGGTTGGGAACAGCAAGCCAATTGTTTTTGCAGGTACTGTTGGCATCGAGGATTATGGGGAAGAGTTTTGAACCACTCCAACCATTTACCAAGTCTAAACGGACTTTGTCTGGCCTTTTCCCTACCTGACGGATTTCTTCGGTCCGAATCCTGCAATGCTCCAAATCGTTCATCATGGGGTTGCACATCAAATCAATTTTTGTTGATATGAGTTTATATCAATTATTTTTGATGTGTCAAGCATGATTCGATTACTTAGAAGAAAATTCATAGTAGAAAATTCTGCTGATGAGGTCCCATGCTCACAAGAAGACATAGAAATAGGCCCCTTCCGGGCCTTTATTTAAATGTGACAAACGGGATACTCAATGGAGCATCCTGTTCCTTTTGTACCTACTTAGTCCCCGTAGAAGGTCAGTTACAGGTACTGTCAGCGCATGTTTACGAAGTACTACTTCATAGGCTAGCTTCTTGTGGTTCTAAGCGTTTGTGGCACTGATTGAACATGCGCTAAAATATTTCCTTCGGGGGTTTCATTTTGCAAAGCCCTGATTGTCGGTTCCCGTTGGGGCTTTGATCATTTTCGAAATGTCCGCACCTGAAGCGAACGACCTCCTTGAGCGTGTTAGGTGAATACTGACCAATTGTTTTCCCGGCTTGTTCCACCTGCGCCCTGCAGGGAAGCAGGTCTGGCCGCTACGCCCCGGGGCACAAAATGCGGGCAAAGTACGCTTCGCTTAGGGGAAGTTTCCCGCGAATTCATTCCTGCGCTTTCCGGGTCTTCGCTCACCATGGAAAGTATTTGCTACCTTACGGATTTACCAGAGATGCCTAGTCGCCTATTTCTCTTTCTGATACACTCTTAAGAGACGAAATGGTAGGGAGGTGAACCGGACGATGTCTTCTGCGGCTCTCAAACTGGAGAAGTTGTTGGCACATGGCAATCTGTCACCAGAGTGGTGGAACGAGCATTTTTCGGGTGCGTACATAGAAAAGGTTCGGGTCAGTCGCAAGAGGCAGTCATGGACGATCCTTCTTCGCTTGCCCCGGTTGGTACCTCCGCATATCGTACAGGAGGCGCAAGAGCGGATTTCCCGGGCATTTCAGGAGTATGCCCGCGTTTCGCTCAAGGTCCGCTTTGATCATGTGGAAATGAACCAGCTGCTGGAGGTCTACTGGCAGGTGATCCGGCATCACGTGGCCGAGAACGTATCCACCGCCGCGGCTGGTTGGTTGGGCAAAGCAACTTGGAACTGGGAACGGGATCGGCTCACCATCGTGTTTCCCAATCCGATGATGTTGAATATGGCGCGTCAAAAACGGGTGGACGATGCAATCGCCTCCTATTTGCAGGATCTTTCCGGTGGACGCATTTCGGTGATCCTGTCGAGTGAACAAGCCGAAACGGCGGAGGAGCGGTTCCGCGAACAACAGGAAGAAGCGATGCGCGCATTGGTGGAGGAAGCGTTGGTTAAGCGCGAGGAAGCGAAGTCAGGGTCGACGGAACCACCGGTCCACGAACCGGAAGAGCTGGCGATCGGATACGACTTTCAGGATGAACCAATTCCGATCAGACAGATTCAGGAAGAAGAGAGACGCGTCGCCATCAAGGGGGAAGTTTTCAACTCCGAGGTGCGCGAACTGCGGAGCGGACGGACGCTGTTGACGTTTAACCTCACCGATTTTACGGATTCGATTCAAGTCAAGGTGTTTGCCCGCGATAAGGAAGACGCGGCTATGTTGTCCCGCGTCAAAGACGGTATGTGGGTGAAGGCGCGCGGCTCCGTCCAGTTTGATACCTTTGCCCGTGAGCTGGTGTTGATCGCAAATGACTTGCGTGAGACGGACCCGGTACGCAGGGTGGACACAGCTGAAGAAAAGCGGGTGGAGTTGCATCTGCACACGTCGATGAGTGCGATGGACGGTGTATACGATGCCGGTGACATGATCAAACGGGCGGCCGAATGGGGTCACCCGGCGGTGGCGGTCACTGATCACGGTGTTGTGCAGGCATTTCCCGAAGCCTACAGTGCGGGGAAAAAGCACGGCATCAAGGTGATTCTGGGTGTCGAGGCGTATGTGGTGGACGATGGGGTACCGATTGTGATGAACGCCGCCCACCGTGAGCTGAAAGAGGATACGTATGTGGTGTTCGACGTGGAGACGACTGGCTTGTCTGCGGTGCACGACACGATTATCGAGCTGGCTGCGGTCAAGGTGAAAAACGGTGAAATCATCGACCGTTTCGAGTCGTTTGCCAACCCGCACCGTCCACTGACGGCTCAGATTACGGAACTGACCGGGATCACAGACGACATGTTGGAAGGTGCACCGGAAGTGGAGGACGTGCTGTCCCGTTTTCTGGAGTTTGTCGGTGACAGCGTCCTGGTGGCTCACAACGCCCGTTTCGATATGGGCTTCTTGCAGATGGGAGTAAAAAGGATGGGGCGGCAGCCGGTGACCAACCCCGTCATCGACACATTGGAATTGGCCCGCTTTCTCTATCCGGGGATGAAAAACTACCGACTGAACACTCTCTGTAAACAGTTTGACATCCATCTGGAACAACACCACCGGGCCATCTATGACGCGGAAGCGACCGGATACCTCACGTGGAAGATGATCGTCGACTGCGTCGAACGGAATATCCGGTATCTCGATCAGCTGAACGATTTCACCGGTGACCGGGATATCAGCCGGTTGCGGCCGTTTCATGCGATTATACTCGTCCAAAATGAGACCGGCTTGAAAAACCTGTACAAACTGATTTCGCTTTCCCATTTGAAATACTTCGGTAACAAAACACCGCGCATTCCGCGCAGTGAACTGATCAAACACCGGGAAGGGTTGATCATCGGGTCCGGTTGTGAGAAAGGGGAGCTGTACGAGGCGGCATTGCAAAAGTCACCGCAGGAAGTGGAAGAGATTGCGCAGTTCTACGATTACCTGGAAATCCAACCGGTGGAAGTGAACCGCCACCTGATCGAAAAAGGAATCGTCGAAAGTGAGGAGCGTCTGCGCGAGGCTAACCGCCTGTTGGTGGAGATCGGAGAGAAGCTGGGCAAACCGGTGGTGGCCACGTCCAATGCCCACTACCTTGACGAGTGGGATGCGATATACCGTGAGATTTTGGTGGCCAACGACAATCGTTTCCGTCAAACCGATCCGTTGCCCAAAGTCTATTTCCGCACCACCGACGAAATGTTGGAGGAGTTTTCGTATCTCGGCGAAGACAAGGCATTTGAGGTGGTGGTGGCCAATCCGCGCAAGATCGCTGACATGGTGGAAGAGCTGAAGCCTTTCCCCGATGAATTGCACACGCCGATCATCGAAGGCGCGGACGAGGAACTGCGGCGCATCTGTTATGAGACGGCGAAAAACACGTACGGTGATCCGCTTCCGGATATCGTGCGCGAGCGGTTGGAAAAGGAACTGGGCAGCATTATCAAGCACGGTTTTGCCGTTATTTATCTCATCGCTCATAAATTGGTGACCAAATCGCTGTCCGACGGATACCTGGTTGGATCGCGGGGGTCGGTCGGATCGTCTTTTGTGGCGACGATGAGTTCGATTACCGAGGTAAATCCCTTGCCGCCGCACTACATCTGTCCCAACTGCAAATACAATGAATTCATCACCGACGGTTCGGTGGCGTCCGGTTTCGACTTGCCACGCAAGGATTGTCCAGAGTGTGGAACGCCGTTGAAAAAAGATGGGCACGATATTCCGTTTGAGACGTTTCTCGGATTCGAGGGGGACAAGGTGCCCGATATCGATTTGAACTTCTCCGGGGAGTACCAGCCCCGTGCTCATAAATACACCGAGGAATTGTTCGGCAAGGATTACGTGTATCGTGCCGGAACGATTTCGACAGTGGCTGAAAAGACGGCATACGGATTCGTGAAAAAGTACCAGGAAGAACGCCAGCTCAATTGGCGCAATGCAGAAATCGAGCGCATGGTACGTGGATGCAGCGGGGTGAAGCGGACAACCGGGCAGCATCCCGGCGGGCTGATGGTTATTCCCAACAACCGGGAAGTGTACGATTTTACACCCATTCAGCGTCCGGCGGACGATCCCAAATCGGAGACGATCACGACGCACTTCGATTACCATGCGATCAGCGGCCGCCTGTTGAAACTGGATATCCTGGGACACGATGATCCAACGGTGATTCGCATGTTGCAGGATTTGACCGGTGTGGATCCTAAAACGATCCCGACCGATGATCCCGAGGTGCTGAAGTTGTTCAGTGGAACCGAGTCACTCGGGGTGACACCGGAGGACTTGGGCGGCAATACGATGGGCACCCTGGGCATTCCCGAGTTCGGCACCCGTTTTGTCCGTCAGATGCTGGAGGACACCAAGCCGACCACGTTTGGCGAACTGGTCCGTATCTCCGGTTTGTCCCACGGGACCGATGTGTGGCTCAACAACGCCCAAGACTTGATCCGCAGCGGTACGGCGAAGCTGTCCGAGGTGATCTCTACCCGGGACGACATCATGGTTTATCTGATCTATAAGGGACTACCACCCTCCAAAGCGTTTAAGATCATGGAGAAGGTGCGGAAAGGGAAAGGTCTGACCGACGAAGAGGCCGATTTCATGCGGCAACATAATGTGCCGGAATGGTACATCGAATCCTGCCGCAAGATCAAATACATGTTCCCCAAAGCACACGCGGTGGCTTACGTGATGATGGCGGTGCGGATCGCCTGGTTCAAAGTGTACTATCCGGCGGAGTATTACGCGACCTATTTCTCGGTTCGTGCCGACGATTTTGACCTGGAGCTGGTGCTCAAGGGCAAAGATGCAATTCGTCTCCAGATCGAGGAGATCCTGGAAAAGGGCAACGCCGCCACGGCCAAGGAAAAGGGCTTGCTCACCGTGTTGGAATCGGCGCAGGAGATGTTGGCCCGCGGCCTCAAGTTCGGCAACATCGATCTGTATCGCTCCGACGCCACCCGGTTCCAGGTGGACGGCGACCGCTTGCTGCCGCCGTTCTCCTCCGTTTCCGGTATCGGGGAAAACGCGGCACGCAATATCGTACAGGCACGAGAGCAGGGTGAGTTTCTCTCCATTGAAGACTTGCAAAAGCGGAGCCGCATATCCAGTGCGGTGGTGGAAGTGCTCAAAAAACTGGGCTGTCTCGAGGGATTGCCGGAGAGCAACCAGTTGACACTGTTTTAAATCCCTGATCCGAACCGGAAGCACGGGGCGCGGGCAATGTTCGCTTCATTTGAGGGAGAATTGCTCGCGATTATATTCCCGTCTTCCGGTTCTCCGTTCGTTCGGGAAAACGTAGTGACTCAAGCAGGTCCAGACGCCTTCATCGAACGCGTGTCAAGTTTCCCCGCCTTTTTGCCACACCGTTCCAGTTTCATTGCATCCGACGAAATGATTGTGATATAATGATTTTGGCTAAACTGTAGCGTAGATAACGTCCGGCCGAAAAGAGTGGGTTACAACCCACTCTTTCGCTTTGTCGCATGGGTTCCGGACAAGAAAGGCACACATGAAGGAGGGTGCGGGTTGAGCCAGCAGGTAGTGGAAACGGTGGAACAGTTGGCGGCCCCCATTTTGGCAGCGGAAGGGCTGGAACTGGTCGACATCACGTTTCAAAAAGAAGGAAAGAACTGGTATTTGCGTTTGTTCATCGATAAAATCGAGGGACGCGTCGACTTGGACGACATCAGCCGCGTCAGTGAAAAACTGAGCGAAGAACTGGACCGTGTCGACCCCATTCCCGGGGCCTATTTCCTGGAGGTCTCTTCACCTGGGGCGGAACGGCCGCTGAAAAAACCGCGGGATTTTGAGCGGGCCGTGGGAAAATTCGTCCATATCACCACGTTGGAGCCGGTCGCCGGGCGTAACAAGTTTGAGGGAACGCTGACCGCATACGCGCCGGATGTGCTCACGGTCGAGGTCGAAGGCAAACCGGTGGAAATTCCGTTTGACAAAGTGTCGAAAGCACGGTTGGCCATTGTTTTTTAATTGAAGGGAGGAGAACGATTCCGATGAATGCAGAGTTCATCGAGGCCCTCAATCAGCTGGAAAAAGAGAAAGGCATCAGTAAGGACGTGTTGATCGAGGCATTGGAAGCCGCACTGATCTCCGGTTACAAACGCAATTTCCACTCCGCACAGAACGTGCGGGTGGACATCGACCGTGAAACCGGCGTGGTGCGCGTATTTGCTCGGAAAACAGTCGTTGATGAGGTGACGGATCCGCGGTTGGAGATATCGCTGGAGGCTGCCAGGGAGATCAATCCTGCCTATCAGCTCGATGACATCGTCGAAATTGAAGTGACACCGAAAGATTTCGGACGGATTGCCGCCCAGACCGCCAAACAAGTGGTCACCCAACGCATTCGCGAAGCAGAACGCAATATCATCTATGACGAGTTCGTAGATCGCGAGGAGGATATCGTCACCGGCGTGGTGCAGCGGGCCGATCATCGACAGTACTATATCGATCTGGGCAAGGTGGAGGCGCTCCTGCCGTACAACGAAACGATGCCGGGTGAGCGCTTCAAACAGGGTGAACGGGTGAAAACGTACATCACCCGCGTCGAGAAATCGACCAAAGGACCGATGATCTATGTTTCCCGTACGCATCCTGGTCTTTTGAAACGGTTATTTGAACTGGAAGTGCCGGAAATCTACGAAGGGATTGTCGAAATCAAGTCGGTGGCGAGAGAAGCCGGCTTCCGTTCCAAAATCGCAGTGTCGTCCCGGGATGAACAGGTGGACCCGGTAGGCGCTTGCGTGGGACACCGCGGCATGCGTGTGCAGACTGTGGTGAATGAGCTGCGCGGCGAGAAAATTGACATCGTCCGCTACTCCGATGATCCGCAGGAATTCGTGGCCAACGCGCTCAGTCCATCCAAGGTGATCAGTGTGGACATCCAGGAGGATGAAAAAGTAGCTCGTGTGGTTGTGCCGGACCATCAACTGTCGTTAGCCATCGGCAAAGAAGGTCAGAATGCCCGGCTGGCGGCCAAATTGACTGGTTGGAAGATCGACATCAAGAGCGAATCGGAAGCGCAGGAAGAAGCAAATGTTGATGAAGTAAACGACACCTTGGAATCGGATGTGGAAACGACGGAAGAAGAGAACGCATAAGCCTTCATCGTAACAACTTCCATCCATCTGAAGGAGGTGGACGGAGCGATGCGGACCAGAAAGGTACCGATGCGCAAATGTGTCGCGTGTCAAGAAATGATGCCGAAAAAGGAACTGATTCGAGTGGTTCGGACACCTGAGCAAGAGATCCTGATTGACCCCACCGGGAAAAAATCGGGTCGAGGCGCTTATCTGTGCGGAAAGGAGGAGTGCTTCCGGCTGGCCAAAAAGAAAAAGGCGCTGGACCGGGCACTCAAAGTGCAGGTGGACGATTCGATCTACGATCGGTTACAAGAAGAGTTGTCACGGGTGAATTTGCATGGATAAACGGTTACAACTGCTCGGCTTGGCGCAGCGTGCGGGGAAAGTCGTGACCGGAGAGGAAGCGGTGCTGCGGGCGATCCGGTCGGGTCAAGCCGCCGCGGTGATCTTGGCGGAAGATGCTTCCGACAACACGCGGAAGCGGTTTACTGATAAATGTTCCTACTATGATGTTCCCCTCTGGCATATGGGGACACGGACTGAACTGGGAAGAGCGATCGGGAAGCCGGAACGGGTGGTGATTGCGCTCACTGACCCCGGTTTTGCCCGTGCGATGAGGCAGAAGGCAGAGTAACAGACGGGGGTGACGAGTTTGACCAAACTTCGTGTATACGAATATGCGAAACAGATGAATATGAGCAGTAAAGAAGTATTAACCATCCTGCAACGGATGAACATCAATGTGAATAACCATATGAGTGTGATGGACGATCAAATGGTGCAAAAGGTGGAACAGTTCATCAAAAAAGTGAAGGAGCAAAACACTCCAGGCAAAGCGAAACCGGCCGGTACGTCCGGCAATAAGCGACCGAACGGATCGTCCAAATCACAAGGGGAAATCAAAGGACAAGCGAAAGTGACGGAGCAAAAAAACATGGGTGGGAAGAACAAAGAGGTGAACATGAAGAAACAACGGAACAAAGCAGCAAACGACAATGGGGAAACAGTCGGTGTCAAAGGAAAACCTTCACGGAAAGGTACGTTTGACAACCGCGAGAACGGCGGAAAAAAAGGACGGGGCAAAAAACAAAAAGATCGGAATCGCCGTCCTCAGCAGTGGGAGAAACCGGCGCCAAAACTGCCGTCGGAAATTGAGATTTCGGGACCGATGACCGTCGGTGAAGCAGCCAAACTGATGCGTCGGGAAGCTGCCGATGTGATCCGCAAGTTGATGGGGCTCGGTGTAATGGCCACCATTAACCAGGAAATCGATACGGATACGATTACCCTGGTAGCGGAGGAATACGGCATCAAGGTAAAAGTAAAAGAGGAGATCGACGAATCGGCCTTTGAAGAAATCGAAGAAATCGATGCGCCCGAAGATTTGCAAGAGCGTCCGCCCGTGGTCACCATCATGGGGCACGTGGACCACGGAAAAACCACGCTGTTGGACACGATTCGCCACTCCAACATCACGGCGGGAGAAGCCGGTGGCATTACCCAGCACATCGGAGCATATCAAGTGGAAGCCAACGGCAAGAAAATTACGTTCCTCGACACCCCGGGTCATGCTGCGTTCACGACGATGCGGGCGCGCGGAGCCAAGGTGACGGACATCACCGTACTGGTCGTCGCTGCGGATGACGGTGTGATGCCACAGACCGTGGAGGCGATCAACCACGCCAAGGCGGCGGACGTGCCGATCATCGTGGCGGTGAATAAAATGGACAAACCGGATGCCAACCCGGACCGCGTCAAACAACAATTGATGGAACACGGTTTGGTGCCGGAAGAATGGGGCGGTGACACCATTTTTGTCCCTGTGTCCGCACTCAAAGGTGAAGGGATCGACGAGCTTCTGGAAATGATTCTGCTTGTGGCGGAAGTGCAGGAATTGAAAGCCAACTCCAATAAACGTGCCCGCGGCGTCGTCATCGAAGCCGAGCTGGACAAGGGACGCGGCCCCGTAGCCACCGTGTTGGTGCAGAACGGGACGTTGCGAGTCGGCGACAGCATTGTGGCCGGCAACTACTTCGGTAAAGTACGGGCGATGGTCAACGACCGCGGACGCCGGGTCAAAGCGGCCCCGCCGTCCACACCGGTGGAAATTTTGGGATTGCAGGACGTGCCGAATGCCGGGGATGCGTTCATGGTCTTTGAAGACGAGAAAAAAGCACGGGCCATCGCCGAAAAGCGGGCTGAGAAACAGCGGCAACAGGAGCTGCGTGCGCAAAGTCGCGTCACGTTGGATGATCTGTACAAGCAGATTCAGGAAGGCGAAGTGAAGGAGCTCAATATCATCATCAAGGCCGACGTGCAGGGTTCGGTGGAAGCACTGCGCGGCGCCTTGGAGAAGATCGATGTCGAAGGGGTTCGGGTAAAGATCATCCACTCCGCTGTGGGTGCGATCACCGAATCCGACATTATTCTGGCATCCGCTTCCAATGCGATCATCATCGGTTTCAACGTTCGGCCGGAAACGAATGCCCGGGCCGCGGCGGAACAGGAAAAAGTGGATATTCGACTGCACCGCGTGATCTACGATGTGATCGAAGAAATTGAAGCGGCGATGAAGGGAATGCTGGACCCCGAATACGAAGAAAAAGTGGTCGGTTCGGCAGAAGTGCGCCAGATCTTCAAAGTCTCCCGGATCGGAACGATTGCCGGTTGCTACGTCACGGAAGGCAAAATCGTTCGCGACGGAAAAGTGCGCTTGATCCGCGACGGCATCGTGGTACACGAAGGGGAGATCGATACGCTGAAACGCTTCAAAGACGATGTGCGTGAAGTAGCTCAAGGATATGAGTGCGGTTTAACCTTGAAAAACTTTAACGACATTAAAGAGGGCGATGTAGTCGAAGTGTACGTCATCCAAGAAGTGGAGCGGTGAACGTGTACGTCGGCATTCAGGAATGTGAGGGACGGATTATCGGTTCCACCTCGCTCAAAGAGAAGCGTCGGGTGATCAAGAGCGGGATCAGCCGGATTCAACACCGGTTTAACCTGTCGGTGGCGGAAGTCGGGTTTCAAGACGACCGCCAACGCACCCGCTTGGCCATGGCTGGAGTCGGCTCCAGCAAAAAAGTGGTGGAACAGGAGCTTCGGCAGGCTTTGCGTCTGCTGGAGGAGCTGGATGGATTGGAAATATTGCACGCGGAACTATCATTCGTGTAGATCACCAGGAGGAGGTATCGGCGATGGCTCGCATCCGCGTGAGTCGCGTCGGCGAACAGATCAAAAAAGAGTTGAGCCAGATTTTGCAGCAGGAACTGAAAGACCCCCGCATCGGATTTGTTACGATCACCTCGGTGGAAATGAGTGGGGATCTCCAGCACGCCAAAGTGTATGTCAGCGTCATGGGTGACGAAGAGCAAAAGAAAAATACCTTGGCGGCATTGAACAAAGCCAAAGGTTTCATCCGATCTGAGATCGGGCGCCGCATTACCTTGCGTCATACACCCGAGCTGGTCTTCAAGGTGGATGAATCCATCGAACACGGTCAATACATCAACCAATTGTTGAGAGAAGTGAAAACGAATGATGCGGGAGACCAATAATCAATTGGAGGCGGCCACCCGTTTCGTTCAGGACGCTGACCGGTTCCTCGTGGTTTCCCATGTCAATCCCGACGGCGACGCGATCGGTTCGACCCTGGCGGTTGGGCAAATCCTGAAACAATTGGGAAAACGCTATGTGATGATCAATGAATCCGCCATCCCGCAGAAATATCAATTTCTTCCGGATTGTAATCAAATCCGATCTCCGGAAGATCTTCGTACCGAGGCGCCGTTTTCCCATGTGATCGCGGTGGATGCGGCGGATGCTGATCGCATGGGGGAGTGTCGGAAGGTGTTCGCCCGGGATGTGCACATTCTCAACATCGACCATCACGCCACCAATGATCGCTTCGGCACTGTCAACGTGGTCATCCCGGATGCGGCGGCGACGGCGCAAGTGCTGTACGATTGGGTCGAATCGATGGGATTGGAGTGGACCCAGGAATTGGCCACCTGCATTTACACCGGGTTATTGACTGACACGGGCGGTTTTCGCTATGCCAACACCACCCCTCGGGTGATGAACCAAGCGGCCCACCTGATCGATCGGAAGGTGGAAGCACACCGGATTGCGGAGGAAGTGTTGGAAACCACTACGTTGGCGCATTTGCAACTGTTACGTAAAGCGTTGGAAACGCTGCGCCTGTCCAAAGATGGGCAGATCGCTTGGATGTGGATTCGCCGGCGAGACATCGAAGCGACGGGAGCCAAGGAAGAGGATTGGGACGGCATCGTCAATTACGCCCGAAATGTCATGGGCGTTGATGTGGGCATTCTGTTCCGTGAAGTCAATGAGAAAACAATCCGCGTCAGTTTTCGATCGCGCAGAATCGTGGATGTCGGCGCATTGGCCCAGACATTGGGCGGTGGCGGTCATGCACGGGCGGCCGGCTGCACGATCATGGGAAGCGCCGGGGAAGTGGAACGGCAAGTGTTGCAAAAGGTGGCCAGCGCCCTGCGGCGCGTGGTGTCATGACGATTCACGGTATCATCCCCGTGCGTAAAGCCCCCGGCATGACTTCCCATGATGTGGTGGCCCGCATCCGCAAGCTGACGGGACAAAGGCGAGTCGGCCACACCGGAACGCTGGACCCCGACGTGGAAGGTGTTCTTCCCGTGTGTTTGGGACAAGCCACGAGAATTGTAGAATACATTCAGGAATTGCCCAAACAGTATCTCGGTACCATGGTGTTGGGCCGTTCCACCGATACGGAGGACGCCTCGGGGGAAGTGTTGGAGGATCGTCCCGTCGATCGCATCGATCCCGCTATTGTAAACGAGGTGTTCCAGCGTTTCCATGGTACAATCACACAGGTACCACCGATGTTTTCGGCAGTGAGGGTAAAGGGAAAACGGTTATATGAGTTGGCGCGCGAAGGGAAAGAAGTCAAGCGCCCGTCCAGACAGGTGACCATTTACCGTTTGCGCGCTACCCGGATTCAACCGGAGGGACCCTATCCCGAAGTGGACTTTGATGTCACCTGCTCCCGAGGCACCTATGTGCGGACGCTGTGTGTCGACATCGGCAAAGCGTTGGGTTATCCCGCTCACATGGCCCGCTTGATTCGGGTAAAGAGTGGCCCTTTTGTCTTGGAAGATGCGGTGACATTGGAAGAATTGGCAGAAGTGGCGGCAGACGGAAGATGGGACGAAGTACTTCACCCGATCGATGCGGTACTGGGTCATCTTCCGGCTGTCGTGGTGTCCGGGCGGGCCGAATCCGGTGTGTTGAACGGACAGCCCCTTGAATGCGACCCGGTCGACGGATGCGATTGGGAAGGGCGTCTGATCCGGGTCTACGGTGACACTCACGGTTTTTGCGGCATTTACCGCTTAAATGACGACGGTGTCGCTTTGGCAGAAAAAGTGTTCCGGAATGGGTGAAGCGACATGGAGACGATTCATCTGCGATTTCCGTTACAATCCAATGAGCCCGTGCCTCCGGTGGCGTTGGCGATCGGCTATTTTGACGGTGTCCATTTGGGACATCAAGCAGTGATTCGGCAAGCCCGACGGATGGCAAAAGAGCGGGGGATCCAAACAGCGGTGATGACGTTCCATCCCCATCCCAGGGAAGTGTTGGGCCTGGTCAAGATGTCCCGATACCTCACCCCCCTTCCGGAAAAGTTGGAGCAGTTTGCGCAACTGGGAGTGGACCGGACATATGTGATGAGGTTCGACCGGGATTTTGCTGGCCTTTCCAAAGAATCATTCGTGGAAGATGTGTTGATTCCTCTTCGCGTTCAGGCTGTGGCCGTCGGGTTCAATTTTCGGTTTGGCCATCGTGCACAAGGGTGCGCGCAAGATCTGGGCGTATTGGCAAAGGACCGATTTGTCGCCGAAGTGGTCATGCCGGTAGTGGATGAAGGCGTAACCGTCAGCAGTACGCGGTTGCGCCGTGCACTGGACGATGGGGAAATGGAGCTGGCCCATCGCATTCTGGGACGTCCCTATACTTTGAAGGGAACAGTGGTCCAAGGTGACCGGCGTGGGCGAACCATCGGCTTTCCGACGGCCAATGTGCAACCGGAGGGACCGTATCTGATCCCCAAAAACGGGGTTTATGTGGTGCAAGTGCGTCGGAATGGCCGGATCGATACAGGCGTGATGAACATCGGGACCCGTCCGACCTTTGACGATCCCGTTCCGCGGCACACTTTGGAAGTGCATCTGTTCGATGTGAACGAAGACCTGTACGGTCAAACGCTGGAAGTGGCATTCCTCCATTTTCTGCGGGAAGAAAAACGATTCGATTCCGTGGATGCATTGGTCAAACAGATTCAGGCGGACGTCGAACAGGCGCGCAACTGGTTGACAACACACGGATGGATCGGCCAACAGATGGGCTAAGGTGTGAAGTGATCCGGGAAACTGAGGCAAAAATTCATCTCAGGAGTACCATTTTGCATAGAACTTATGTTATACTGTTATTCGGCACTTCGAACGAATGGGTTCGATGTGACGACAGACCCTGGCGCGGGTGATCGAGTCACCTCGGCGATGACCTGGGCTATGGGCATACGCAATCACAAGGAGGTGAAACGGCGATGAGCTTGAGCCAAGAACGGAAGCGCGAAATCATCAACGAGTTCAAAACGCACGAGAACGACACCGGATCCCCGGAAGTGCAAATCGCCATTTTGACGAAGCGGATCAACGAACTCAACGAGCACCTGAAAAAGCACAAAAAAGACCACCATTCCCGTCGCGGACTCTTGAAAATGGTGGGGCATCGCCGGAACTTGCTCAACTACCTGAAAAAGAAAGACATTACGCGGTACCGTCAACTGATTGAAAAACTGGGATTGCGTCGGTGACAAAAAGCGGGGTATTCCCCGCTTTTTTCAGTAGATGCCCTCTAAAACCACCGGGGGCAGGAAATACTGGTTAAATGAAGAAATTTAGCAATGTGCTGTTTGAGAGGAGGATATTTACTCGTTATGGAACCTGCAAAATTTGAGACAGAATTGGCCGGCAGGCGACTTGTCCTGGAATTTGGCAGTTACGCCAATCAGGCCAATGGTTCGGTCCTGGTGCGATATGGAGATACAGTGGTCCTGGCGACGGCAGTAGCCTCCAAAGAACCAAGGGATACGGACTTTTTCCCGCTGACGGTCAACTACGAAGAGCGTTTGTACGCGGTTGGTAAGATACCCGGCGGATTCATCAAACGTGAAGGGCGGCCGAGCGAAAAAGCGGTGTTGGCCAGCCGGTTGATCGACCGTCCGATTCGTCCGCTGTTCCCTGACGGTTTCAGGAATGAGGTGCAAGTGGTTTGTTTGGTCCTGTCGGTCGATCAGGATTGTTCTTCCGAGATTGCCGCGATGATCGGAGCATCCGCCGCACTGTCTGTTTCCGACATCCCGTTTGACGGCCCGATCGCTGGCGTGATCGTCGGACGGGTGGATGGAAAACTGGTGATCAACCCGACGGTGGAGCAGATGGAAAAAAGTGACATGCATCTCGTGGTGGCCGGTACGAAAGACGCCATCAACATGGTGGAAGCCGGGTCCAACGAGGTGCCGGAGGAAGATATCCTGGAAGCGATTCTCTACGGTCATGAGACGGTACGTCGATTGGTCGAGTTTCAGGAGGAAATCGTGCGGGCAATCGGCAAGGAAAAAATGGTGCCCGAGCTGTACGAGGTGCCGGAAGAGCTGGAGCGCCGTGTCCGCGAGATGGCGACGGACCGTCTGATCCAGGCGGCACAAATCGTGGAAAAACAGGAACGGCAAAACGCGATCGACGCGATCAATCAGGAAGTGCTGGAGGCGCTTGCGGAGGAATATCCGGAGCAAGAAGCCGATATTCTGAATGTGCTGCATGACATCCTCAAAGAAGAAGTGCGCCGCATGATTCTCGAGGAAGGCAAACGGCCCGATGGACGGACCGCTGAAGAGATCCGGCCGCTATCCAGTGAGGTTCACATTTTGCCGCGCACGCACGGTTCTGGTCTGTTCCGGCGGGGTCAGACGCAAGTGCTCAGTGTGTGTACCCTGGGTGCACTGGGAGATGTGCAGATTTTGGACGGTTTGGATCTGGAGGAGTCCAAGCGGTTCATGCACCATTACAATTTCCCGCCTTTCAGTGTCGGCGAGGCACGACCGATCCGGGCGCCGGGACGGAGGGAAATCGGTCACGGTGCGTTGGGTGAACGCGCATTGGAACCTGTCATTCCGTCTGAGGACGAATTCCCGTACACCATCCGGCTGGTATCGGAAGTACTGGAGTCCAACGGTTCCACCTCCCAAGCCAGCATTTGTGCGTCCACGTTGGCGCTGATGGATGCGGGTGTGCCGATCAAGGCTCCGGTGGCCGGTATCGCGATGGGATTGGTCAAAGAGGGTGACCGGGTAGCGGTGCTGACCGACATTCAGGGTATGGAAGACCACTTGGGTGACATGGACTTCAAAGTGGCCGGCACGCGCAAAGGGGTCACCGCCCTGCAGATGGATATTAAAATCAAAGGCATCGACCGTGACATCTTGAAAGCAGCATTGGAACAGGCACGTAAAGCGCGGATGACGATTCTGGACAACATGGCACAAGCGATCGCAGAACCACGTCAGGAGTTGTCGCCTTACGCTCCGAAAATCTTGACGATGCGCATCCATCCGGACAAGATCCGCGACGTGATCGGACCGAGCGGTCGTGTGATCAACCGCATCATCGACGAAACGGGCGTCAAAATCGACATCGAGCAGGACGGCCGTATCTACATCGCTTCCACCGATCCAAAACAAAACGAAGCGGCCAAGAAAATCATCGAAGACCTGGTGCGCGAGGTGGAAGTGGGCGAAACGTATCTCGGCACGGTGAAGCGAGTGGAGAAGTACGGCGCCTTTGTCGAGGTCCTGCCGGGCAAGGAAGGGTTGGTCCATATCTCGCAACTGGCTGAAAATCGAGTGGCCAAAGTGTCGGATGTCGTGAAAGTGGGAGACACGATTCTGGTCAAGGTAACGGAGATCGACGACCAGGGACGGATCAATCTGTCGCGCAAAGCGGTATTGAAGGAGAAACCCAACATCAAGATCAAGAACTGAACAGGGTCCCGTTTCCCCGCCCGACGGGGCGGACCCGGAATTTTTCAAAAAAGAGTCAGAGCCGATCTGCCTCTTTTTTATTTGTTCGAGTACAAGCTCCGCATAGGGAACGGATCGCCTGCATACGTTAGTACCAGCCCGGATGGGAGGTGGCTAACGGTGAGGCGATGGACGGCCAAAGGAGCTTTTTTGTTGATCTGTCTGCCGGTGTTGTGGGGGTTGGTTTCAGCGGAACCCGTGGATTCTTATGTGAGCCAGATCAAGGAAAAGGCCGAGCCGGTTTGGAGTTTCGACGACCTGTATGCCCGGATCCGGCAGGAAGCGCAAAAACGGGGGGAATCGCCGATCGATGCCCGGATCGATCGGGTATGGAAAGCCATTCCGGGCTATGACGGGCTTCAAGTGGATGTGGAAGCCACCTACCGTTTGGCCAAGCGTAAAGGATGGACGGAGCCGAAACAGTGGATCTACCGGGTTGTGCCCGCCCGAGTGACGCTGGACGATCTGGGGCCCCACCCGATCTATCGCGGCAATGAACGAAAGCCCATGGCCGCGTTGATGATCAATGTGGCATGGGGGACGGAACATCTGCCCGCCATGTTGAATATCCTTCGGAAAGAGCGGGTCAAGGCGACGTTTTTCCTTGATGGATCGTGGTTGAAACGTCATCCGTCCAATGCAAAACGGTTGAAGGAGGCCGGACATGAGATCGGGAATCATGCCTATTCTCATCCGATGATGAGCCGTCTCTCGCGGGAGCGGATGCGATTCGAGATGAAAAAGACGGAGCAGTTGATCCGTCAGACGTTGGGGGTTCGGTCGCAATGGTTCGCACCGCCCGCCGGCGATTACAATCAGGCGGTCGTGGAAGAAGCCGCTCGCTTGCATATGAAAACGGTGTTGTGGACGGTGGACACGGTAGATTGGCGTCCCACTTCCACACCCGAATGGATGACGGCGCGTGTGAAGGCGGGGGCCTCCAACGGTGTGCTGGTGCTGATGCATCCCACCGACCGAACCGTTACAGCACTGCCTCAAATCATAAGCGTAATGAAGCATAATGGAATAAAACTGGGAACAGTCAGTGAAGTTTTGTCTTCCAGCAGGGTGGAATCGGTTGAGCCCGCTCCACCGTTTTGATATAGTAGGGATACTTCTCTCTCCAAAAGACGTTTTCTTCCAATCAACAGCAGATGCAGTCCATAAGGGGGATCAACGTGATCGTTCAACATACATTGCCCAACGGGGTTCGTGTCGTGGCCGAACAAATTCCGTACGTACGTTCTGTGGCGTTGGGGTTGTGGGTCGGCGCCGGTTCCCGTCACGAATCCGAAGAAGATAACGGAATATCCCACTTTATCGAGCACATGCTGTTTAAGGGAACCCGGAAACGGACAGCGCGTCAATTGGCCGAGGCGTTTGATGAGATCGGCGGACAGGTGAATGCCTTTACATCCAAGGAGATGACGTGCTATTACGCCAAAGTGTTGGATCAGCATTTTCCGATCGCGTTGGATATTTTGGCTGATATGTTTTTTGAATCAACGTTTGCCGAAGGGGAAATCGCCAAAGAACAAAAGGTGATCGTCGAAGAGATTCGGATGGTGGAGGACACCCCGGATGATCTGATCCATGATCTTTTGTCATCGGTTGCTCTGAAAAACCATCCGCTGGGTTATCCCATTCTGGGCAGTGAAAGCAACGTTCGTTCTTTTGATCGCGGACGTCTGTTGTCCTATCGTGATCGTTACTATCGGCCGGACAATTTGGTTATCGCCCTTGCAGGACATCTGCCGGATGATTTCATGTCATTGGTGGAATCTTATTTTGCGTCGTTTACAAGTGAACAGCCGGTGGAAGTGAAACAGACACCCTCGTTTTCTCATGAGGTGATCACCCGGCAAAAACAGACGGAACAAACCCATCTCTGTTTGGGATTGCCCGGTGTCTCATTGGCTGATGAGCGCATTTATCCTTTTATCCTTCTCAACAATATCCTCGGGGGCAACATGAGCTCCCGGCTATTCCAGGAAATACGGGAAGAGCGCGGGCTGGCCTATTCGGTTTACTCATATCATTCCGCGTATCGCGATTGCGGCTTGTTCGCTGTATATGCGGGAACGGCCCACGGGCAGGAAGAAGAAGTGACCGATCTGATTCTTCGTATACTGGAGGATGTTCGGGAAAACGGTGTGACAGAATCGGAGTTGAAAAAGGCCAAGGAACAGATGAAGGGAAGCATGATGTTGGGTCTGGAGAGCACCAGCAACCGGATGAGCCGGTTGGGTAAAAATGAGTTGCTTCTCGGTCGGCATCTTACATTAGATGAGATGGTGGCGCGCGTGGAAGATATCACCTTGGAGGACGTCCGCACCATTGCCCGCGAGATTTTCTCTCAGCCGCTGTCGATGGCCCTGATTTCCCCGTCCGGAAACATTCCCGCATCGTATGGGAGGGATCGACTTGTTTGAAGTGCGAATCCGCCAACTTCCCGGTTGCGAAGATTTGCCGCTGCCGGAAAAAATGTCGGAACAAGCCAGCGGTTTCGACCTCAGGGCGGCGGTAACGGAACCGCTGTTGATTGAGCCGGGGAAGTGGAAACTGATTCCTACCGGGATTGCGTTGGAAATGCCGCCCGGGTTGGAGGCACAGGTTCGGCCACGCAGCGGCTTGGCATTCAAAAAAGGAATCACGGTGCTGAATGCTCCGGGGACGATCGACGCCGATTACCGGGGAGAGCTGAGAATCATCTTGATCAACCTGGGGGAAGAAATCTTCACCATTGAACGCGGTGACCGGATTGCCCAGCTGGTCTTTCAGCAAGTGCCGCAAGTTCGGTTGATGCCGACGAGGGAGTTAAGCGAAACCGTCCGGGGCAGCGGTGGTTTCGGCCATACCGGAATCTGAAGAAAAATGCGGGGGGACAAACGATGGAACCGACGCGTTTGACCGTGTTGGAACAGGAAATGGAGCGGTTGCGGGGGGAATTGTACCAAACGGATACCGATCCGCGGCATTTGTCTGAAGCGACCCTACTGCCCATCAGCAAGAAACTGGACGCACTGATTGTTGAGTACTACAAGGAAAAGAAGAAACAAATGTGAGAGAAGGCACCCTGAAAAGGGTGCTTTTTTCATACCCGCTCGGACGAGGCGATACACTGTTAACAGAATGAAGAAAAAGGAGGAAGTGCGATGCGATGGAGCGAGCTGGCGGGAAAAGAGCTGATCGATTTGCAAAACGGGCAACGGTTGGGTGAATTGGGGCGGGCGGATCTGCTCATCGACCCGCAGACCGGAGAAATCGGATCACTGCTGTTTCCGGTGGGTCATTCGTGGTTTCAACGAAGGCAGGACATGTTGACCATTTCCTGGAGCAGGATTCGTAAGATCGGGCCGGATATGGTGATCGTCGATTCCGTTGGGGAACGAAACAGTTGGTATCCCGGCGAGAGAGGGCGGTAACCGATTCATTTACCCTGTCATATGATGGCATCATACAGCGGCGATTTCCTATTGGAAGGGTTCGTCTGGGGACGTCTCGTGAACGCTCCAAGGGAAAGGGGTCTTGGAGGATGCTGACAGGGAAACATGTCGCGTTCCTCGGCGGGGATGCCCGTCAGTTGGAAGTGATCAAAAGTTGTATTGAACTGAATGCCACAGTGAGTTTGATCGGGTTCGACAACCTGCAAAAGCCGTTTAGTGAAGCGAACCACCGCGAGTTGACCCATGAATTGCTGGAAACGGTGGACATATTGGTATTGCCGATTGTGGGAACGGATGAGCACGGACAGGTGGACAGTGTTTTCACCTCCAAAAAATTGGTCCTGACGGAAGAGCACATACAATCCCTGCACCGTAACGCTATCATCTACGCCGGCATGGCCAAACCGTACCTGCAGAATCTCTGTGCGGCTCATGGGATCCGTTTGATCGAACTGCTGAACCGGGACGATGTGGCCATCTACAACTCTATTCCGACAGTGGAAGGTGCACTGATGATGGCCATCCAAAACACCGACTTCACTATTCACGGTTCCAAGTCAATGGTGTTGGGGCTGGGACGCGTCGGGTTGACGCTGGCACGAACGTTGAGCGCGCTTGGTGCGAACACTCGGGTGGGTGTTCGACGGTCGGAGCATGTGGCCCGTGCAACAGAGATGGGATTGCAGCCTTTTTACTTATATGATTTGGCGCGGCAGGTGCATGATGTGGACTTATTGTTTAATACCATTCCCTCCTTGGTCGTGACGGCGCAAGTGATTGCGCGGATGCCGCATCACGCCGTCATCATCGACCTGGCGTCCAAACCCGGCGGCGTTGATTTCGGGTACGCGGATAAGAGGGGAATCAAAGCAATGCTGGCACCCAGTCTTCCCGGCATCGTGGCGCCCAAGACGGCAGGGCGGATACTGGCGCGAACAATGACCCGACTGATGATGGAGGACATAGGGACGGAAGAGGTGGAAATATGAACCTGCACGATACAACGATTGGATTTGCGTTGACCGGTTCTCACTGCACCCATGACGAAGTGTTGCCACAGATGAGACGACTCGTCCAACTGGGGGCGCGTGTCATCCCGATCATCTCCCATACGGTGGCTACGGTGGATAGCCGGTTCGGAACAGCGGAGGAATGGTTGCATCAGATCAAGGAGATCACGCCGGAACCGATCATATCCACCGTACCGGAAGCGGAGCCGATCGGGCCGAAGAAAATCTTGGATTGTCTCGTCATCGCACCCTGTACGGGCAACTCGCTGGCGAGATTGGCCAATGCATTGACGGATGGCCCCGTTTTGATGGCGGCCAAAGCCCAGATGCGCAATCAACGCCCCGTGGTGATCGCCATCTCCACCAATGATGCGTTGGGCTTGAATGCCGCCAACTTGGCAAAGTTGTTGGCTGCCAAAAATATATATTTCGTCCCATTCGGACAGGACGCACCTGAAAAAAAACCCAACTCGATGGTGGCCCGAATGGAGCTGATCCCCGAAACCTGCGCAGCCGCGATTCAGGGTCGGCAATTACAACCCTTAATAGTTGAAAAGTATCGCTACTTGACTTCATAATAGTACAAGAGGCTTGTGAAGCAAACGAATGTTTCTGGTTTGCGACGCCAGCATATACAAGGGTTCGCTGCTTGTGGAACCGCATCGAGGCGAAACAGGAAACAGGGGAGGAGATGCCGATGTCCGCACAAACGTATACGGTGGCCGTGGTCGGCGCAACGGGTGCGGTTGGAGAACAAATGATTAAAACCCTGGAGGAGAGAAACTTTCCGGTCGGGGAACTGAAACCGTTGGCATCCGCGCGGTCGGCCGGGACCACCGTTCGTTTCCGCGGTCAGGAGATCGTCGTTCAGGAAGCCACTCCGGAAGCGTTTGAAGGAGTGGATATTGCTTTGTTCAGCGCAGGCGGCGGTGTCAGCAAAGAATTGGCACCTGAGGCGGCCAAGCGCGGGGCAGTGGTGGTGGACAATTCGAGCGCCTTCCGCATGGAGCCGGATGTACCGTTGGTGGTGCCGGAAGTCAACCCGGAAGAAATCAAAAAACACAAAGGGATTATTGCCAACCCGAACTGTTCCACGATACAGATGGTGGTGGCGCTGAAGCCGTTGTACGACCGTTACGGAATCGAACGGATCATCGTTTCCACCTATCAAGCCGTTTCCGGCTCCGGTGCCAAAGCGATGGCTGAGCTGGAGGCACAAACGCGCGCTTATATGAACGGGGACGACATGCCGCTGAACGTGATGCCGGTCGCCAAATTGGATAAGCATTATCCGATTGCGTTCAACGTGATTCCGCAATGCGACGTGGCGCAGGAGAACGGGTACACGTTTGAGGAAATGAAAATGGTCAACGAAACCCGCAAGATTTTCGGGGATGAGACGATCGGGGTATCCGCCACATGCGTGCGCGTGCCGGTATTGAGTGGCCATAGTGAATCTGTCTACGTAGAGTTGAAATCCGATTACGATCTGGACGAAGTGCGGGAGCTGTTACAGAACGCACCGGGTGTGATTGTCCAAGACGACATTTTCCAACAGATCTATCCGATGCCGGCCAACGTGGCGGGTCGCACGGAAGTGTTTGTCGGCCGTATTCGTCGGGATTTGACCAATCCCCGCGGGCTCAACCTGTGGGTTGTGGCGGACAACTTGTTGAAGGGCGCGGCAACCAACGCAGTACAGATCGCGGAAAAATGGATCTCATTCAAGGCATGAAGAAGGGATCGGTCCATGAAGATTTTAGTACAAAAGTTTGGCGGCACTTCGTTGGCCACCTATGAGTTGCGCCAACGGGTGATTCACCATATTCGAAACGGGTTAAACGAAGGATATCAACTGGTCGTGGTCGTGTCGGCGATGGGACGCAAGGGGGATCCCTACGCGACCGACACCTTGTTGGATCTGATCAACCAAAACGGGCGTTCTCTCCAACCGAGAGAACGCGATTTATTGCTGAGTTGCGGAGAAATCATCTCCGCAACCACTTTGTCGAGCATGTTGCACCGGGAAGGGATCGATAATACAGTACTGACCGGTGGGCAAGCAGGAATCATTACCAATCATCAACATAACAACGCACAAATCATCACGATCAATCCCAGCCGTATCCACCAAGAACTGAAGAAGGGGAAAGTGGTCATCGTCGCCGGTTTTCAAGGAAAAACCACAGACGGTGAAATCACCACGCTAGGACGCGGCGGGAGCGATACGACGGCCACCGCCCTGGGTGTTGCACTGGGAGCGGAAATGGTGGATATCTTCACCGACGTGGACGGAATCATGACGGCTGATCCGCGGATCGTGGAAGATGCGGTTCCGTTGGAAACCGTCACCTATACGGAAATGTGCAATCTGGCGTTCCAGGGAGCCAAGGTGATTCACCCCCGTGCGGTGGAAATCGCCATGCAGACCAACGTACCGATTCGTGTCCGCTCGACGATGACGGACAATCCGGGGACACTTGTCACCAGTACCTCGGAAGTGACACGTCTGGCCGGGGAAGTGCAGGATCGTCTGATCACCGGCATTACACAAGTGCCCAATGTCACGCAGATCAAAGTGAAAGCCAAGGAAGGGCAATACGATTTTCAGCTCAAGGTGTTCAAGGCGATGGCCGAAAACGGCATCAGCGTCGATTTCATCAACGTCAATCCGAGCGGCGTTGCCTACACCGTTTTTGATGAATTGGCGGATCGGGCCGAAGAAATTCTCCGATCCCTCGGCTTCGAACCGGAGTTGCACCGTCATTGTGCCAAGGTCTCTGCGGTTGGAGCTGGCATCGCCGGTGTGCCGGGTGCGATGGCCAAGATGGTGGAGGCGTTGACGGAAGAAGATATTCAAATTTTGCAGTCCGCCGATTCGCATACTACTTTGTGGGTGTTGGTGCGCGGGGAGGATATGGTGAAGGCTGTTCGGGCATTGCACCGCAAATTCGAGCTGCACAACATCCACTATCAGACGGCGGAGTGAACGGGGAGGGAAGATCGTGAAATTCGGTCGATTGCTGACAGCCATGATCACGCCGTTCACCTCGGAAGGAACCATTGATTGGCCGAAGGTGTCGGCGTTGATCGATCATTTGATCGCTACAGGAACGGAGACGATCGTCGTCGCGGGAACGACGGGAGAATCGCCCACCCTCTCCCACGACGAGAAATTGGAGCTTTTCCGCCGTACGGTTCAACATGCGGCCGGCAGAGTCAAAGTGATGGCCAGTACGGGCAGCAACAACACGGCGGCTTCCGTTGCATTGACGCGAGAAGCCGAACAAATGGGCGTCGACGGTGTCATGTTGGTGGCACCGTACTACAACAAACCGTCCCAGGAAGGACTGTATCGGCATTTCCGGACGGTGGCTGAGTCCACATCCCTTCCGGTGATGGTGTACAACATTCCGGGCCGCACCGGAGTAAATTTAACTGTGGAAACCATGGCCCGCTTGGCCGAGATCGATAATATTGTCGCTTTCAAGGAGGCAAGCGGCAGTGTCATCCAGGCCGGAAAATTGGCTGACCGCGTACCTGAAGGGGTAGCGGTATACAGTGGTGATGACGCACTCACCTTGCCGACGTTGGCTGTGGGTGGCCACGGGATCGTCAGTGTAGCCAGTCATTTGGTCGGCTCCGGTATGCAGAAAATGATGCAATCGTATTTTGCGGGTGATGTGCAGACCGCGGCCAAACTGCATGCGCGGTATCTGCCGCTGTTTGAGGGTCTGTTCATGGCCCCCAATCCGGTGCCGGTTAAATATGCCCTGTCGCTAAAAGGATTGTGCGAACCGTACGTTCGGCTGCCGCTGGTTGAGCTGGATGAAGAACAAAAAGAAAAAGTGAAGGCATTAGTTGAGGCATTGTAAGCCTCGGTAATGTTGTGTTGAGGGGGGCCCGGTTACGGGCCCCTGTCTGTTGTAATACGAGGAAAGCCGGATAACTTCATCTCGAACATCCTTCTCTCTTAAAAAACGTGGTTCGTAACAGGGATGTCCCCGATTTCGGGGGGCTTTTGTCTGTTTGCAAAAAGTCGACTCAAATTTTTCTTCCCTTTCTTGCCAGAGGGTTTTCCATTCGTGTATAATAACATTAAGTGACTTGTGCGGTTTCGGGTGAGCTACAACTGAATACAGGAGGTTACGTTTTTGACTAAGCACAACCTACGAGGCAAATTGACCATTTTTGCACTCGGTGGGTTGGATGAAATCGGGAAAAACATGTACGTGGTACAGTACGGGGACGATATCGTCGTCATCGATGCCGGACTGATGTTTCCTGAAGAAGACATGCTCGGCATCGATGTGGTGATTCCGGATATCACGTATCTGTTGGAAAATCGTGAGAAAGTACGCGGGATAATCATTACACACGGACACGAGGATCATATTGGCGCATTGCCTTACATTCTACGCTATCTGAACGTACCGGTTTTCGGAACCAAGTTGACTTTGGGCCTGATCGAACACAAATTGCGGGAAGCGCATCTATTGAACGAGACGAAACGAGTATTGATCAACAACCGCTCGGAGATCAAGCTTGGTTCGATGAAAGCGACGTTTTTCCGGACCAATCACAGCATTCCGGACTCGGTCGGCGTCTGCTTGGAAACACCGGAGGGGATCGTGGTACACACCGGTGATTTCAAGTTCGACATGACGCCGGTAAACGGCCAGACGGCAGACTTGCACAAAATGGCGGAGATCGGAAAAAGAGGTGTGTTGTGTCTGCTGTCGGACAGTACCAATGCTGAACGTCCGGGATTCACCGGATCGGAAAAAAGCGTGGGCGAATCAATCGAGGAAGTGTTTCGAAAAGCGAAGCAACGGATTATCGTCGCTACATTCGCTTCCAATATCCACCGTATCCAGCAAGTTGTGGATGCGTGCTACAACAACGGTCGCAAGCTGGCTGTCGTGGGTCGGAGCATGGTCAACGTCGTCAATATCGGTATGGAACTCGGATATCTGCGGGTTCCGTCCGATTTGTTGATCGATCCGGATGATATCGGTCGGTTGCCCGCCAACCGGGTGGCGGTAATCTCCACCGGAAGCCAGGGTGAACCGATGTCCGCTCTGACACGCATGGCGCACGCTTCCCACAGGAAGGTGGAAGTGCTTCCAGGCGATACCGTCATCATCGCAGCCACACCGATTCCGGGAAACGAGAAATTCGTCGCACGTACGGTAGACCAATTGTTCCGAATCGGAGCAGATGTGGTGTACAACGCCAATACGCCAAAAGGGGTTCACGTGTCCGGTCATGGTCACCAAGAAGATCTGAAACTGATGCTCAATCTGATTCGTCCCAAGTACTTCATCCCGATTCATGGTGAGTACCGCATGTTGCGGGCTCACGCCCAACTCGCCGAATCCGTTGGAGTGAAACCGGAAAACATCTTTATTTGCGATAATGGCGACACTGTTGAAATATCCAATGGAAAAGCTCGTTACGGCCCGAAGATTCCCACCGGCAATATACTGATTGACGGCTTGGGGGTCGGAGACGTCGGTAATATCGTTTTAAGAGACCGCAAACTGTTGTCACAAGATGGAATTTTAGTGGTTGTAGTCACCCTTAGCAAAACCAATGGGGCCATCTTGTCCGGGCCCGATATCATCTCGCGCGGTTTTGTCTACGTGCGCGAATCGGAACAACTAATGGAAGAAGCCAACCGCATCGTCACGCAGACGATGGAAAAGTGTGTCAAAGACCGCGTCAGTGAATGGGCTTCTCTGAAAACCAGCATCCGGGATAGCCTGAGTCGATTCCTGTACGAACGGACGCGGCGTCGGCCGATGATTTTGCCGATTATCATGGAAGTGTGATCTAGAGCCGAGAACCCTTGTTAGAAAAGGGCTCTCGGCTCTCATCCTTTTTGGCGGCAACAATCCTTCGAGTTGAATCCCTCCCAGTAGAGTGGAAAGGTTCCTGGTTTCACTGTAAGATGGAGAAGGCACCCGAGTAGCGATTTATAAAAAAATCAGGCCGCCCTCTTATGTTGTAGGCGGCGTCGGGAATTTGAAGCATTGCAGGTGAGAAAGATGAAATTGGAGATTACCCCACAGGCACTGGATTGGTTTCGTCGAGAACTGTCGCTGAAAGAAGGGGATACGGTTCGATTGCTGATACACTATCAGGAACAAGAGTCGAATTGTTTTGCGGGTACGGGTTTTTCGATGCGGTTTTCATTGGAGAAACCAAGGAAGATCGGTGTCATTGCCGAGGTAGAGGGTATCATGTTTTTCATCGATGATGACGAACTGTTGTACTATCCTGATTTTGACCAACTGGTGATCCGGTATGACCGTGGAGAGGACAGGATTGTCTATCAGATGGACTAGGGCGTGTTTGGTGAATACTCTCCACATTGCAGTTGGAGGTTACTCCTTTTTTTCTTTCCGACCCGATAACCCATGTGGCCATTGCGCATACTAACGAAAACTGTCGAGGAGGATGCGTGATGGAACAGGACCGGGAACAAACGACACCGGAAGCGGAACGGGCGGAGGAAATGAAACGGCGAAATGTGATGAATGCGATTCAACAATTGGGGCAATCCAATGTGCCGCAAATGGAGTCCAACATTTATTGTTTGTCCGTGATCGGCCAAATCGAGGGGCATTTGGTACTGCCCTCGCAAAACAAGACGACCAAGTACGAACATATCATCCCACAACTCGTGGCAGCCGAGCAAAATCCGCAAATTGAAGGTATCATCATCGTATTGAATACGGTGGGGGGCGATGTGGAAGCAGGATTGGCGATCGCCGAGATGATTTCCACCATGAGCAAACCGACCGTGTCGTTGGTGCTGGGGGGCGGTCACAGTATCGGTGTCCCGATCGCGGTGTCGGCCGATGTCAGCTTCATCGCGGAGACGGCCACGATGACGATTCATCCCGTGAGGTTGACGGGTTTAGTCATCGGAGTGCCCCAGACGTTTGAGTACCTGGAAAAAATGCAGGAGCGGGTAATCCGGTTCGTTGCGCGTCATTCCAATATATCCGAGGAACTGTTCCGGGATTTGATGTTCCGAACCGGTGAGTTGGCCAGGGATATCGGTACCAATGTAGTCGGTACCGACGCAGTGAAATTCGGTTTGATCGACCGGCTGGGCGGGTTGGGTGATGCCATGGCCGAGTTGAACCGGATGATCCGTGCGCGAAAGGAGCAACCCCTCCAATGATCCACTACTCTGTCATGCCATTGGAACTGGTTTTTGAGGACCCTGCAAATCAACCAAAATACCAAGAAACGAAGGTCAACGGGGTTCATATGCTAATCGAGTGGACCGGACCGTCCAAGGCACGTATCGTACGCCTGCTTTCCCCCAATCCCCAAGATTATTTGAATCCCAAGTTTCAACCGGGAAATCAGATTCCCCTGAAATGGGGTGACTGATTCCGAAGGAGTGTCCGTTCATTTGTCGAAGCAAGAGAAGGGTGACCTTTTCCGGGGAAAAGGATCACCCGACTCAGGATGCCCGGAAAAGGCGTAATTTTGCGCCCTTTCCGACTTGAATTTCAGTTCCATCGGAACGAATAAGCCTAAGCGTACAGATGAAAAGGGGATCTGCATGGCCAAAGGCAAAACCAAACGCAATGAACAGATTCAGCGGGCGATTCAGTTTGAACTCTATGGGATTCTCATTCTGACACTGTCGGTGGTGACGATCGCCGGACTTGGAGCGGTGGGACGTTCGCTCACGTACATTTGCCGGATGTTGATCGGTAACTGGAACTTCTTGATTCCGACCGCTACAGCCGTGTTGGGCGTCTATGTGATGATCAAGCGCCGCTGGCCGTCGGAATGGACACCGCGGTGGACGGGAACCGTTTTGTTTTTGGTCGCGTTCCTGGTATTTAACCATATGAGCATGTTTGATCAACTGCGCGAACATGGAAAAGAGGGGCCAATTTTGCTCACCACCTGGCAAGCGATTTTGAATGAGCGGAATTCCCGCTTGCCGACGGATATCGGGGGTGGCATGGTGGGCGCCCTGTTCTACGCATTATTTCATTATTTATTTGATGATTCGGGAACACCATTAGCTACTGTGGCGATGGCGGCGGCCGGTTTGATTTTGATGACAGGATTTTCCTTTATCCAATTGCTGCGACTGGGCAAATCACGATGGATGCAAAAATGGGCGATGTGGAAACAGTGGTTGAACAGCGTTTGGAGGTTGGGGAAAACGGAGAGAGTGAACAAAAAAGTCAAAGGGACCGAGCCTGAAGCAGTCATAAAGGAGAGCGAAGAGATTCCGGTGATTCATGATTTTACCGAGAAAGCCCAGGAAACCACAATGGCCGACTCGGACGGACCGGAAGCAGAAGCGGAAATCCCTCCTGTACCCAAGAAACAAGGAACAACTTCCACACGCAAGACAACCGACAAAAACGAGTCCATCGTTGTCCAGTTGAAAACAGAACCGGTGATTTCGCCTGAATCGTACCAATTGCCCGCCTATTCGTTGTTGGACAAGCCAAAAAAGACGGGGAAAGCGCGGGAACGACAGGATATGACCGCCAACGCCAAAAAGCTGGAAGCGACATTGGAAAGTTTCGGAGTCAAGGCCAAAGTGATGCAAATCCATCGAGGACCGTCAGTGACACGGTATGAGGTCCAGCCGGACATCGGTGTCAAAGTGAGCCGTATCGTCAATTTGGCGGACGATTTGGCATTGGCACTTGCGGCCAAGGATATTCGGATCGAGGCGCCCATCCCGGGAAAATCGGCAGTCGGGATCGAGGTTCCCAACCAGAAAGTGGCGATCGTCAGCCTGCGTGAAGTATTGGAAAGCGCGCAATATCACGAATCGACCTCCAAACTGAGCATTGCCCTGGGAAGGGACATTTCCGGTGAGCCGATTGTCGGTGATTTGGCCAAGATGCCGCATTTGTTGGTGGCTGGTGCGACCGGGTCGGGTAAAAGTGTATGCATCAACGGGATGATCACCAGTCTGTTGTACAAAGCCAAACCGAGCGAAGTCAAACTGATGATGATTGATCCCAAAATGGTGGAACTGAATGTATACAACGGGATCCCTCATCTGTTGGCTCCTGTGGTGACCGATCCCCGTAAGGCGGCGATTGCACTGAAAAAAGTGGTCGCGGAGATGGAAAAGCGTTACGAGCTATTCGCCAAATCGGGGGCACGGGATATCGTGCGGTTCAATCAGATGGTAATGGACGAAAAGTTGGGAGATGCCGCTCCATTGCCCTACATCGTCGTCATCGTGGACGAATTGGCTGATTTGATGATGGTGGCGCCCGCCGATGTGGAGGATGCGATCTGCCGTCTGGCGCAGATGGCGAGAGCCGCAGGCATTCATCTGATTTTGGCCACGCAGCGTCCGTCCGTCGATGTCATTACCGGTGTCATCAAAGCCAATATTCCCTCCCGGATCGCCTTCGGTGTTTCCTCCCAAGCCGATTCCCGCACGATCCTGGACATGGGGGGAGCGGAAAAGTTGTTGGGTCGTGGGGACATGCTTTATCTTCCGATGGGCGCCAACAAACCGATCCGCGTGCAAGGTGCATTGGTGACAGATCGGGAAGTGGAAGCGGTGGTTCAGTTCGTCAAAGGACAACAGCAGGCACGGTACCATGAGGCGATGATTCCGAAAGATCATGAGGTGACGGAACAGGAAGAAGTGGACGACGAGCTGTATCCGCAAGCGGTTCAAGTGGTGGTGGAAGCCAAGACCGCTTCAGTTTCTCTTCTTCAGCGCCGCTTGCGCATCGGCTATACACGGGCTGCCCGTTTGATCGACATGATGGAAAGTCACGGTATCGTCGGGCCGTATGAAGGGAGCAAACCGCGAGAGGTAAAGATGACTCCGGAACAGTGGAAAGCGCAAAATCGTTCAGGTTGATACCGGGATTGTCTAAAAGTGGCAGAAAACAAAAGAGTAGAAAATTGGATACACACATGGTATAACAATGAAGGAACCACCCGGCGGCAATACGGGTGGTTTTCAAGGGAAGGTCGTATCGCCTGACGGAAGTTCTCGTTTCGGATACATAAGCCGACTTCTTCTTTTTTTTCGGCGATATGCCCTTCCCCGCTCATCCAGGATGGCTTGTAAACGGTTTCAACCATCCGGGTGGTTTAGCTCAAGGGGGCGCATGTTTGAAGTGGTGATGGGTCAGTACTAATAGGGACGAAATCGCACTGCTTGGTTGGTTGTAAGTTACAAGCCCGATCATGGAAATAAGGAGGAGCAAGAATGAAAAAGAAAGTGTGGATCTCTCTTTTGCTCTGTGCAGCATTGGTGTTGACATCCGTAGGCTGCGCACCGGGTAAAGCTCCGGGCGGCAAAGGTGGCTTGTCTGCCGGACTGGTAACAGACACCGGCGGTATCAACGACGAATCCTTCAACCAGACCGCTTGGGCTGGGATGGAAAAAGCCAAAAAGGAATTGGGCGCTGATATCCGTTACGTGGAATCCAAGCGGGATGATGATTATGTTCCCAACCTGACCAAGTTCGCCCGGGAGGGACGCAGCATCACGTGGGGAATCGGGTTCAAGTTTGACAAGGCGATTCCGCAAGTGGCCAACCAATTTCCCAATCAAAAGTTTGGCATTGTCGACCACAACCTGAACGGAAAAATCCCAAAAAATGTAGTGGCCGTCACCTTCAAAGAAAATGAGGGATCGTTCCTGATGGGCGTGATCGCCGGATTGATGACCAAAACCAATAAGGTCGGATTCATCGGCGGCATCTCTTCGCCGTTGATCAAGAAATTTGAAGCCGGTTATCGTGCAGGCGTCAAAGCCGTCAATCCAAAAGCAACCGTGCAGGTGGCTTACGCGGAAACCTTCGCGGATGCGGCAAAAGGACGCTCCTTGGCAGCTAACATGTTTGACGGCGGGGTGGATGTTATCTACCATGCGGCCGGTGCGACAGGAAAAGGCTTGTTCGATGAGGTAAAAACCCGTCCGAAAGGGAAATTCTGGGCGATCGGCGTCGATATGGATCAATCCCGACTCGCACCAGATCATACGCTGAGTTCGATGGTAAAACGCGTCGATGTAGCAGTGTTCAACGAGATTAAAAACATCAAAGAAAACAAGTTTGACGGTGGTAAGGAAGTGCAGCTAGGCCTAAAGGAAAACGGTGTGGGTATCGCGCCGACCACCAGCAAGAACGTTCCAAAACAAGTGCTGGACAAGGTTGAGGAGTTCAAACAAAAAATCATCAAAGGCGAAATTAAGGTTCCCACCCAGTAATACAACCAATCGGGTACGAAGGGATATCAACAATCCGGGGCTAGCGACCGCTAGCCCTTTTTACCCTTATGCCGAAGGAAGGGGGAAGCGTCATGAATGTCGTGGAAATGCGCGGAATCACGAAGCGCTTTCCGGGAATTGTGGCCAACGATCACGTCGATTTGACCATCAAGCAGGGAGAGATTCATGCTCTGTTGGGAGAAAACGGGGCAGGCAAGTCGACGCTGATGAATATTTTATTCGGGCTGTATCAGCCCGACGAAGGCGAGATTCTTATCAAAGGAAAGCCCGTTCGCATTACCAGTCCGACAGTAGCCAACGAACTTGGGATCGGCATGGTGCACCAACATTTCATGCTGGTGGAACCGTTCACTGTAACGGATAACATTATTCTCGGAGCTGAGCCGACCAAGGGCGGCGTGGTTCAACGACGTCAGGCGGAACAAAAAGTAAAGGAGCTATCCGATCGATATGGACTTCGCGTCGATCCCAAAGCGAAGATCCGCGATATCTCGGTAGGGATGCAACAACGCGTGGAGATTTTGAAAACATTGTACCGTGGTGCAGACATCCTGATTTTTGACGAACCGACAGCTGTGTTGGCACCCCAGGAAATCGACGAGCTGATCGAGATCATGCATCATCTGGTGCGTGAAGGAAAAACAATCATTTTCATCACGCACAAACTCAAAGAAATCATGCGCATTTGCGATACAGTCACGGTAATTCGCCGCGGCAAAGTAATCCGGACCCTTCCGGTGAAAGAAACGAACGAAAAGGAATTGGCCGCACTCATGGTGGGGCGCGAAGTTTCGTTTGACATTGACAAAAAACCTGCCCAAGCAAAAGAACCGGTGCTGGAAATCGAAAACCTAACAGTGAAGGACGCGCGAGGTGTGGAAGTGGTTCACGGGTTGGACCTGACGGTGCACGCGGGCGAAATCATCGGGATTGCCGGTGTGGATGGGAATGGTCAAACCGAACTGATCGAAGCGATTACTGGATTGCGTCGGGCTCAATCAGGCACGATCAAGCTAAAGGGGCAAAACATCACCAACGAGCGGCCGCGAAAAATTACGGAATCGGGTGTGGGTCACATTCCCGAAGACCGTCACAAACGCGGTTTGGTGCTGGACTTCGATATGGGAGAAAACATCGTGTTGCAGACTTATTACCAATCTCCGTTTTCCAAAGGATTGGCTTTGCAATATCCGGAGATTTACCAATACGCCAACCGACTGATCGAGGAATTCGATGTGCGGACTCCTGACGTGTACACACCAGCTCGGGCATTGTCCGGTGGGAACCAACAAAAGGCGATCATCGCCAGGGAAGTGGATCGCGACCCGGATCTGTTGATCGCCGCGCAACCCACACGGGGGCTGGATGTCGGAGCGATTGAATTCATTCACCGCAAATTGGTGGAACAGCGGGACAAGGGGAAAGCTGTTTTATTGATTTCGTTGGAGTTGGATGAAGTGTTGAAGTTAAGCGATCGCATCGCGGTGATCTATGAAGGAAAAATCGTAGGATGGGTGGACCCGAAAACGGCCACCGAGGAACAGTTGGGACTTCTGATGGCGGGAAGTACCACGGAAGCGGAGGTGTTGGCCTGATGCAAGTGATGTCCAAAATCAATCGACGATCGTCCTTCTGGGTATCGCTGATCTCCGTGGTGCTGGGCTTGTTGGTCGGTGCCATCGCCATGATCGCCGCCGGATACAGTCCGATCCTGGCCTACGGTGCGTTGTTTCAAAACGCGTTGTTCCAACCGTATGATTTGGGAGAGACAATCCGAACCATCTCTCCGCTGATTTTGACCGGATTAGCCGTAGCGCTGGCGTTCCGTACCGGCTTGTTCAACATCGGAGTGGAAGGTCAATTCATTATGGGTCAATTGGCGGCGGTGATTGTGGGATTGAAACTGCATCTCCCGCCGATCGTGCACGCGTTGGTTGCTGTGATCGCTGGTGGATTGGCGGGTGCGATCTGGGCATACTTGCCTGGGCTGTTGAAGGCCAAGCGCGGCGTGCATGAAGTAATCACCACAATCATGCTGAACTTTATCGCGTTGTATTTGTCCAATGTGCTGGTGCGAACGTGGCTGACGTCTGGTGCCGACTCCACGGACCGGATTGCCGATACGGCCTCCCTGCAATGGAGTGTGTTGTCCGCTATGTTCGGGGGAGCGCGCATTCATTTTGGCATCATCATCGCTCTTTTGATGGCCTTTGTAATGTACTACCTGCTTTGGCGGACCAAGCTGGGCTTCGAACTCCGCGCTGTCGGTTACAACCCGCACGCATCCGAATATGCAGGCATGCGTGTGGATCGTAACATCATCCTCTCTATGATGATCAGTGGATTTTTCGCTGGTTTGGCGGGGGCAAGCGAGCTGTTGGGCACGCAAGGATATTTGGCCATTCAAGGGGGATTCACCGGCATCGGTTTTGACGGCATCGCCGTGGCACTCTTGGGAGGCAACACGCCGATCGGTGTCGTTTTGTCGGCAGTATTGTTCGGGGTATTGACGTACGGAGGAACCAACATGCAGTTTGCCGCGCAGGTTCCATTTGAAGTGATTCGGATCGTGTTTGCGGCGATCATCCTCTTCGTGGCGGCCAATGTGTCCGGGTGGATACTGGGTTGGTTTCGGTCGCTGAAAAAAGGGAGGGGAGCATAGCATGCTTAACACATTGACCAACGTCTTGCAAACAACTGTATTGTATTCGACCCCACTTATCTTGGCTGCTATGGGTGGGCTGTATTCGGAGCGCTCCGGTGTGGTCAACATCGCGTTGGAAGGCTTAATGACGATCGGAGCGTTCGCCGCCGCGGTGACGACGATCTTTACCGGCAATCCGTGGCTGGGGTTATTGGCAGCGATGGTGGCCGGCATATTATTTGCTCTGCCGCATGCTGTGGCCTCAATCACGTTTAAAGCGGATCAGGTGGTCAGCGGTGTGGCAATCAACTTTCTGGCATTCGGTTTGTCTGTTTACCTGGTGAAACACCTGTACAACGGGGAGGCACAAACGCCCGTGGTGCAGGAAACGTTGTCCCGTATGCCGATTCCGGGGCTGAACAGCATTCCGGTGATTGGTCCCGCGTTGTTTAACGCGTTTCCCACGACGTATCTGGCTTTTGTCATCGTGGCTGCTTCCTACTTTATCCTGTATTACACGCCATTCGGGATGCGCCTGCGTGCGGTGGGGGAACATCCCAAAGCGGCGGAAACGGCTGGTGTTTCCGTGATCCGGATGCGTTATGTGGCGGTAATGATCAGTGGTGCGCTCGCCGGTCTGGGCGGTGCGGGGTTGTCTATCGCTATCGGCAGTGAGTTCAACCAATCCACTGTGGCTGGACAAGGGTTCATCGCATTAGCCGCGTTGATCTTCGGCAAATGGCATCCGCTTGGCGCCTTTTTCGCCGCACTTTTCTTCGGATTCGCAGTCTCATTGGCTTTGATAGGTCAATTGTTCGGATGGACACAGTATGTACCGAGCGAAGTGCTCAATATGCTGCCTTACGTGCTGACGATTCTCGCATTGGCCGGTTTCGTCGGAAGAGCGGAAGCCCCGGCTGCGATCGGGAAACCATATGAAAAAGACAGCCGGTAACACAACAAACCCCGTCCTCAATGGACGGGGTTTGTTGACTTGCTCGGCTGTACAACCTCCTCTAAGCGAATGCCTGCGTCCTTTGCTCCGGGTAGGAGCCATGAACTGCTTCCTTGCAGGGCGCAGGTGGACCGAGCGGGGAAAGTCACCACCAGACACGCCTCCAAAGAGATGGATAAAGGACGGGTTTGTTCGTCAGCGTGAGCCGTCAGGACGGTGTTGCACTTCCACTAACCGGATCAGCCACTGTTTCAAATCCACCACCCTTAGCGTACGCGGCAGGGGCAAAGAAGTGTCGCTCACCAGAATAGGGGCAAGCAATTCCTGGCTGCTGGCACCGCCGTGGCTGCCGCGGTTGGGCAGGGATGAAGTGCCCCATTCAAATTCGTATCCCGGAAGGGAGGTCAACATGACACATGGTCCACGTTGGGCACCAATGCCCCCTTTCACTAGCCGCAGGGCATCGGGATATCGACCGAATTGAACCAGATGGCGCCGAGGGTCCAATCGAAGATCCAGCACGCGGGGATCCCCTTCCAAGTGCCAAGTTTGCCCGTAGGAATCCCTCCATGGCCCCTTCGAACGGAAACGCAGTTGGTGAGCCCCGTGCCACACCAGGATATCCCGTCCTTTTCGCCTGATCACCCAATCAATTCCAGGCATGTGCCGGTATTTCTCGATCAAACGGTCCAACGAAACACCCGCCCGCAAGGGGTGAACAACGGCCATCCGCTCGTTGGAGGCGATGGCCACATCGGCGTTCCGCTCACGTGTCGAGACACCATACGGCAGTAACCGGTAGGGTGATGCCAGTTTGTTTAAGGTTATTAGGTACTTGGCATTCTGTTTTCCGGCAATGACTCCGCTATCCCCCATCAGGACGAAAACATGATCACGCAGAACCGAATCCCAAGAACCCAAGGACGTGATGAACGCCTGTAGTTCCCTGTCCAATGTCGCCACCTGTTTCCATCCGTTTGGACCCATTTTATGTGCCGTTTTGTCCGTGTCCGGCAGATACACCATAATCAGGTCGGGATGGTTGGGATCCCGCAGCCAGCGGGACAGCAATCGCAGTCCATCTTTGTTTCGATATAGTGTCGGTGACAAGGTCGTCATTTCATCCCCGTCAGGACGCGTACGGGAAACATAAGGTCCCAGTGCCAACCAAGCGGGTCCCTGGGTGGTTTGTCCGGTGAACGGGATGGGGTGAACAAATGGTCCACGATACGCGGTCATGTTGATGGTACCGGAAAGGTATCCTTTACGTAGAAGCGCTTCATGAACAGTCTCTGTCTGGGGATTGAGGTGGCGTCGATTGTAGTCCAGAAACCAACGTGCGGTACGCAAGATCCCTTGCTGACGCATGTGGGAAAACGTATCGCCGTAGTTGATGACCCGTCCTTCCTGAGGATCGTACCATTGCAAAGCCGGAACGCGGTGCTGGTCGGGATAGGTACCGGTGATCAGGGATTGGTCAATTACCACGCTCATCGTGGGAAACACGCTGACCATATCTTTTTTGTATTGCCCTTGACGGATCAAACGCGACAGGGTCGGAAGGCGTTTGAGACGAATCCCTTCATCAATCGCGTGTGCTGTGAGCGAATCCGCCAACAAAACCACGACGGTTCGTTTCGGATGTGATGACCGTTCGGGCGAGGGTGCCGGTTTCGGGATCACCGCCGGAACCACAATGGCGACGATCATTAGCATGACGAGTAGCAAAAGCGCTCGTTTGCTCATTTCCCCCATCCTCTCTTCAACATGTTGGTCCGTCATAGTATGGCCCCAATCGAGTGGATTCGTTCATCTGTGTAAAGGATGGAATTTCTTGACCACGGTCATAATAAAGATAGCAACACCTAGAGGAACGAATGTTTGTTACGCTATAATGAAAAAAGTGATTGTTTGAATCAACAGAAGGAGAGGTGTACGTGTGAGCTACGCTCAATTTCAATCAATTCCGGTCGGCAATTTGCGCGTTCATGTATGTGCGACGGATAAATTTAAAACCAACACCCTATCCGCGATGATCCAACAGGAACTGTCACCGCAAAACGTCACAAAAACGGCGCTGTTGCCCCAAGTGTTGCAACGAGGAACGGAAACCTACCCCACGACGTTGCAGTTGAAACAACGATTGGAAGAACTGTACGGTGCCAATCTGTTCGCCGATGTATACAAACGCGGGGAGCGTCATGTGCTGCAAGTGGGATTGGAGATCGCCAACGAACAATATTTACGTGCTTCAGCTTCTCTGTTGGAAGAGGGCGTCGCGTTTCTGAGCGAGGTACTGTTGCGTCCCGTTACGGAAAACGGCGGATTTAAGGAATCTTACGTGGCAGCGGAGAAAAAGAACCTCAAACAAAAAATCGAGAGTCTGAAGGACGACAAAATTCGCTATGCCGCCCAACGATGCATCGAAGAAATGTGCGCGGGCGAGCCGTACAGTTTGTTTACCTACGGCAGGTCGGAGGATCTGGATCACATCGATGCCCAATCGTTGTATACATATTATCGTGATCTGATCCGCCATCGTCCCATTGATCTATTCTTTGTCGGCAATGTGTCGGTCGATGAGGTGGTTCGGCTGGTCGAGCGACATTTTCCGACCGATCAGACGGAGCGTGTACCCGTGGAAACGGGTGAAGTGCGGCATACTGTGCGTGAGGTCAAAGAAGTGGTGGACCGTTTGGATGTCAAGCAGGGCAAGCTGAACTTGGGTTGCCGCACGCAGGTTTCCATCCACGACGAAGATTACGTCGCGCTGATGATGTACAACGGAATTCTGGGAGGATTTCCGCATTCCAAGCTGTTTGTAAATGTGCGTGAAAAAGCGAGCTTGGCTTATTACGCATCCTCACGGCTGGAGAGTCACAAGGGTATTATGACGATTCAGTCGGGGATCGAAATCGCCAACTACCAACAGGCGGTCGACATCATCCGCAAGCAATTGGACGCGATGCGGCAAGGCGACATCAATGATGTGGAATTGGAGCAAACCAGAGCCACGTTGATCAACCAATTGCGGGAGCGGCAGGATCGCTCTTATGACTTGATCGACGCGGAATACCATTCGATCTTGAGCGGCAAGCCACGCCCGTTGGAACAATTGGTGGAAGACCTGAAACAAGTCACCAAGGCGGATGTGCAACGCGTGGCGGAAAAAGTACAGTTGGACACCATCTATTTCCTGCGCGATAAAGGGGAGGTAACGGCAGATGCAGCAAATTGAACATCCCCAATTGAAAGAGACGCTCTATTATGAACAGCTGCCCAACGGCTTGGAAGTGTATCTCCTGCCGAAGCAGGGCTTTTTCAAAACGTATGCCACTTTTACCACCCGCTATGGGTCGATCGACAATCATTTTCAACCTCCGGGTGAAGAGGAGATCCAGGTTCCGGACGGGATCGCTCACTTTTTGGAGCACAAGATGTTTGAGGAAGAGGACGGGGACGTCTTTACCCGGTTTTCCAAGCAGGGGGCTTCGGCCAACGCATTTACCAGCTTCGACCGAACAGCTTATCTGTTTTCGGCGACCGATCAGATCAAGGAAAATTTGATGACCCTGATCGATTTTGTACAACGGCCGTATTTCACTGATGAGAATGTGGAGAAGGAAAAAGGGATCATCGGACAGGAAATCCGTATGTATGATGATAATCCCGAATGGCGGTCGTACTTTGGTCTGATCGAGGCGATGTACCATCGTCATCCGGTACGGATCGACATCGCGGGAACGGTCGAGTCGATCGCCAAAATCGACAAAGAGACGTTGTACAAGTGTTACGAGACGTTTTACCATCCCAGCAACATGGTGTTGTTTGTGGTCGGTTCGATTGACCCCGAGACCACCATGCAGTGGATTCGGGAAAATCAAGCCGCCAAACCGTTCGGCAAGCAAGCTGAAATCAAGCGTTTCTATCCCGAGGAGCCGGAGACGGTGGCTGAAAAGCGGAAGGAGATCCGGTTGACGGTTGGGATTCCCAAATGCTTGTTCGGTTTCAAGGAACACCGGCTCGGTTTGACGGGGGATGATTTCCTCAAACAGGAGTTGGCGACGCAATTGGTTCTCGAAGCGCTGTTCGGCCCTGGTTCCGATCTGTATCAATCGCTGTATGACGATGGCTTAATTGACGACAATTTCGGATTCGACTATACGTTGGAACAGGGTTACGGCTTTTCCATTGTCGGCGGCGATACGCCGGATCCGGACAAACTGACGCAACGAGTAGAAAATGAGTTGCCCCAACGCGTGCAAACCGGGATTCAAGCGGATACCTTTGAACGAATCCGCAAGAAAAAAATTGGCCAATATCTTCGCTATCTCAACTCACCTGAGTGGATCGCCAATCAGTTCACCCGGTATCGTTTTAACGGCGCGGATTTGTTCCGCCTCATTCCGCTTCTGGAATCGTTGACACCGGAGGAAGTAAATGAACGGATGCGCGAGCATGTCAATTGGGACCGGTTTGCGGTATCGATAGTTCGGTCGTAATCCGTTTCACTCCATCGATTACGCGCCCGATCGGGCGCTTTTTGCATGGGAGGATGTAGGATGTGCGCAACGCCGTTGAAAGATCGAGTGGCTGTTGTGACGGGGGCCAGTCGGGGGATCGGAGCTGCCATCGCTGAACGTTTGGCTCAAGAAGGTGCATTCGTGGCGGTCGGTTATCGGACAGAGGAAACCAAAGCGCAGGAGGTCGTGGAACGGTGTCGGCGCCATGGGGTATACGCATATGCGTATCGGGCTGATGTGCGCTCCCGATCTGACGTGGAGGAGATGGTGCGACGGGTCAAACGCGAATTGGGTCCACCGTTGATTCTGGTACACAATGCAGGGGTGGCCGGGATCGGATTGATTCAGGATGTGACGGATGATCAATACGCCACCGTGTTTGATACACATATCAAGGGAGCGATTCATCTCATTCAAGCTTGTCTGCCCAACATGTTGTCTCGAAATTTCGGTCGAATCGTGTTGCTTTCCTCGATTTGGGGTGAGTCCGGCGGTGCGGGGGAAGCATTGTACTCGGCCGCCAAAGGCGCGGTCAACGGGATGGCTCGCGCGTTGGCCAAAGAGTTGGGACCTTCCGGTATCACGGTGAATGCGGTGGCCCCCGGCGCCATTGAGACAGATATGCTTAGGGCGCAACTGGCAGAGGAGGAACGTTCGGCCCTGGTCGGGGAAATTCCGGTGGGGCGTTTGGGACGGCCTGCCGACGTCGCTGCTTTGACCGCTTTTCTTTGCAGGGAGGAAGCCGGTTATCTCACCGGACAGGTTCTGCATGTCAACGGGGGATGGTATCCGTAATATGATTTAATCCGGCAATGGACGCAGTCCCAGCAGATAACGGACGGTTTCTTCCACTTCGACAGGACCGGCGTTCACCAAACGAAGACAGCGGCATCTAGAAATATGTGGAATGTCGGCAACCGACAATTGTTCCAATGTCAATACGAATCGTACAGATGCCCACATATCCCTGGGGAGAGTCTCATCCAAGGACATGACGGTAATGGCATAACGTTGAGTCAATGTCTTGTAGGCATTCCGGCTATCGTGAGATAACTTGGCAGGGTAAAGGAGCAGAATTTCGTGCGGCTGAAGGTGCAGGGAAAGGGGAAATCGTCGTTTCAAATCGATTGGCACGTTGATCACATCCCCATTTCAACTGTTTGTTTTCCTATTTTATCCTGCGCCATTCGCCACCTTCTTATTCACTGTTGCATAAAAAACACCGGGAACGCTCATATTATGCGTAAACCCGAGAGGGATGACAAAGGAGGGAATCCCGGTGTCCATTTTGAGTGATTTTCAGGAATGGAAAAATTTCCTGTCCCAACGTGTCAACCAGGCGGAAGGCATGGGCATGAACCAGGAAACAATCAATGAGTTGGCTTATCAGATCGGCGATTATTTGGCCCAAGGGGTAAATCCCGAAAATCAGCAGGAGAAATTGCTCAAGGAGTTGTGGAGTGTAGCCAACGAAGAGGAACAGCGCACCATTGCCGGATTGATGGTAAAAATGGTGAATGATGGAAAAAAGTAAAATAAAAGACTTAAATAAATGAAACGCCCAGATTTAATCGGGCGTTTCATTTATGTTACAAAAGGATTTCTTTGTTAAAAAGGATACGCGAACGGTGAAACATGTGATATACTATTAAACAAATTTGGTAGACTCATCTGTTTGTGTACAGATGCGTGAAGATTTCATGAAAGGTGTGCCGCGATGAGTGACCACGACTGGTATCTCGAGTATCAAATACATAAAAACAGACCAGGATTGCTGGGAGATATCGCTTCGTTGCTGGGGATGCTTTCCATTAACATTTTGACAATTAATGGTGTGGAAAACCGGCGCAGGGGTATGTTGCTTCGGACAGAAGACAGGGAGAAGATTCAGGCTCTCGAACATATTCTGTCCAAAGTGGACAACATCACGATAACGGCGCTTCGCCCCCCCACCCTGATGGATCGGATGGCGGTTCGTCACGGCCGCTACCTGGATCGTTGCCTGGAGGACAAGCGCACGTTTCGATTCACGCGCGACGAGCTGGGGCTGTTGGTGGATTTCATGGCTGAACTTTTCAAAAAGGAAGGTCATCAGCTGATCGGCGTGCGTGGCATGCCCCGCGTAGGGAAAACGGAATCCATTGTCGCTTCCAGTGTGTGCGCCAACAAGCGCTGGATTTTTGTCTCCTCCACATTGTTGAGACAAACGATCCGCAATCAGCTTGCCCACGACGAAATGACCTCCCAGAACGTGTACATCATCGACGGCATCGTTTCCACCATGCGCTCCACCGAGCGCCATGCGATGTTGGTACGCGAAATTATCCGGATGCCAGCAACCAAAGTGATCGAACATCCGGACATTTTCGTGCGGGAAACTGAATTCACACTGGATGATTTTGATTACATCATCGAGCTGCGCAACCATCCTGAAGAAGTCATCGACTATAAGGTGCTGGAGACGGACTACAGCAGCTTCTGATAACCGTGAGTTCCAGGACAGGAGGTGCGGGATCCATGTCGGGTATCGGCTTGCATTTTCGGCAGGCACGCGAGGCAATGGGTCTGAGTTTACAAGAGGTGCAACAGCAAACCAAAATTCATGCAGAGTATTTGCGGGCGTTGGAGGAGGATCGGTTTGATCAGCTACCGAGTCCCATCTACGTCCGGGCGTTCATCCGTACCTATGCGAACAGTCTCGGTTTGGACGCCCAAAAGTTGTTGGGTCTGTACGATCAAACGGTGCGTGGAGGTGTAACTGATCCGACGGAGAATACTGCCCGGCGGGGACGGATCGGCACACGGCCTGTCAGCCAACAGACGGGGCGTTTCCGTCGCCCACGTACTGATCAGCTGGGTCATACCCAGCGGATCCGACTGGGCAACACAGCTCCGATGAGGGGAGTGTCCCAAAGCGTTCGATTCCAGCAAACGGGGCGCTATCCGCAAGTGACGGGTCCACAACAAGCCGTTAATGCGGATTTGCAGTCCACCGGCCGAATTCCACGCGTATCGCAAAATACCCAACGGCTGAAAACGGCCAACCTCCCCGTATTGCCCTCCAATTCGGGAGCCAGTACAACTGACGCTGGTCAACCCGATTCGGGTAGCATCGTTCCCTCGCGCCGGGGAACCAATGCCAATCACAGTCCCAAAAAGGGAGGCGCGCCGAATTGGGTGATTCGGGTAGCGGCAGTTGGAGCGATCCTGTTGGTTTCGGCCGCGGCGTTGACCTTCGTTTTGAAGGACGACAACCAAGAGGCGTCCAACAATAGCTCGTCCTTCACCAAACTGATTGATCAGGGCAATGGTACGGTCAATGCCAACCAGGCCGTTCAGCCGCAGCTGACCCGGGTGCAGACCGATACCAGTGAAGAAAACTACGATGGGGATCTGTACGAATTGAAAAATGCGGATAAAATCAAGGTGGAAATCAAAGCATCCCAAGGCGAAACCCAGCTGATTTACGGCAATGATGTCGGGCAGCGCGAAGCGGTTGTTTCCATGAGAACGGGAGACATCCAGCCCATTGAAAAAGACAAGTTTGTATGGTTCCGACTGACCATTCCTTCCAATGCTGAAATCAAAGTCAACGGTGTCGATATTGACACGACTGCACAGAATCTACCCAAAAGCTATCGGATTGAATTGAAAAAATAGCAAATGAAACATGGGGTGGGAGGTGGGCCGGATGTCGGCCGAGGCGGGTCGCCGGCTCAAGCGAGCTAGGGAATCCAGAGAGTTGACTTTGGAAGATGTCGCGATAATAACGGGCATCGAACCGCAATACTTGCAGGCGATCGAATCGGGGCAGTTGGAGGCATTGCCGGGTCCATACGTCCGTTCTTATTTGCGTTCCTATGCCCTATGCGTTGGGGAGGATCCTCAGGCACTCATTCGCATGTACATGACCGGCAAGACGACTGCGGGAAATCACTACACCGACGTACGTACAAGAACCCGAGATGCCCGCACAGGCAGTATCCGTAGACGTCGCACCAGCCGTACGGAGGCGGCTGCCTCATCGGAAGAGGCGTTGCTTCAAAAAGACAGGAGAGGGAACACCGGAAAGCACCGATCCTTGTCACGTGCAGAACAACGGGGCTCTCACAGGCGATTTGGAACGTATTCCAGAACTCGATCGACGAGCGGTGAACTGGAATCTTCCCTCCCGCCTCAGAAGTGGGAGGAGGAAGCCTCTGTCGGGGTACGAATGGATGGACAAGCTTCCGCACCGCGAATCGAGGTTCCAGCTGACTGGCCTGATCCGGCCGAGTTGGGAATCCGGTCCGAGGAACCGGATACGGGAGCGAACGAAGAGAAGCCGATGCCAGTAGTGCCACCAGAAGAGGAGGAGACGACAGGTTCCCGGCTGTCGCGCAGATCCAAAAAACAATCTGCGTCTCATCGTTCTTCTTTCAGCAAGTGGTATACCCGGTTTTTGATCGCGGGGGCGATATTGTTCGTGATCGCCGCGATCGCGCTTGGCATCACCCTGTATATGGACAACGAATCTGCGCCCGTGAAGCAGAAGTCTTCCGCAAGTGCCAGTGCGGAAGGGGCGACATCGGAGCAGAAACCGATACTCAACCCCACGGTTACCAGTGCGGTTGCACCGGATCATTATGAGCTGGTTCATGCCAAGGAGATCCAACTGAACATCGTTGCCGTCGGTGATGCCACAGTCACCATCCGCAATCAGGAGATCGGGACTCCTATCAAATCGTGGCAATTGAAAAGCGGGGATCAGCAGACTTTCTCCTATGCGAACGATCTGTGGATCACAGTGGACATACCGCGCAATGTAAAAATCACGGTTTATGGACAGCCGGTCAATACCGATTATTCCAATGAGAAAAAGATTGAGATAAAATTGATTAAGGAGTAGGGATCTCGATGGGGCTCTCGGTGTTTCCGAGAGTCTTTTGCCATGAACAACCGATGACGGCAAACAGTTATTTGTTCGTTTTTTGGAGGTGGAGGAAGGTGTCGGCAGATATCGGTCGCCAATTGAAGGAGACACGCGAATCGCTCGGTTTGACTTTGGATGATATTCAGGCAAAAACCCGTATCTTGAAGGGTTACTTAATCGCGATTGAAAACGGCCAATTCGACAAATTGCCCAGTCCGTACTACGCACGTAAATACTTGCGTCAATACGCCGAAGCTGTCGGTTTGGAACCCCAACATATCTTGCGCAAATTCCGTACCAATGAAATGACACAGGAAAAATTGCTGGAATGGACGACGCAATCGATGTCCGCGGTCAACCCAGATGAACACAAGCCGTCGTCCCAGACAACGGGCCGTTTCGCAACAGAAAGACTGGAACAAACTTCCGTACATAGACCTAGCACAACTGCCAGCCAAGTTTATCAGAACGATTCACAGTCGGTACATAGCACTCAACGTTTACCTGCATTGCTGTCTGATCCCGGAGAAACAGAACCGGCTTCACCGACAGAGGACAGTCCGTCGGAATCGATGTCATTGTCGCGTACCAACCCCCCGGTTTCCGTTCGAGGGCGTGGACGACGCAAAGTAACGCGCACAAGGAAAAAGAACGGATTGTTAGGAAAACAGAGGATTTGGTTGTGGGCATTATCAGGTGTATTGTTGGTTTCCATTACCGCCGGTGGCGTGTATTCCTTCCTCAACAAGGAAGACGGGGGAGCCGGACAAGTCGCGGCTGGAAAAAATCAGGTAACATTGTCCAATGCCGGAAAAACGGATCCGAGCAAAGAGGATCCCAGCGCGAAATTGACATTCGTGAACGAGGACGAAGATACGAACAAGTATGAACTGCAATCCCAAAAACAGCTTCATTTAATGATCCAAGCGATCGATGTATCCCGGGTGGTCATCACCGAACAAAAATACGGAGCACCGATTAAGGATGTGACTTTGCATCCCGGTGAGGAGTTTGAATACGAGGGAGCTCACGCCGAATTGTGGGTGCGATTTCAGTTCCCGCAAAACATCCGGATGTTGGTGAACGGAAAGCCAGTGGATCCCAGTTTCTATGTTCATATTGTGAAAAAATTGACATAACGATAAATACCTGGTTTTTTGACAGCGTTTGGGTGGTAGGTTATACTGACGGTGACAGATTACCAAGGTTTGGACGAAGCCTTCGCTAAAGCGAGAAGCCCACTCGCAACCGAAGGGAGTGTTTCTGGTGCTTTCGCCGTGTGGGATCTAGTCACACGGCATGTAGTGTCGATGTCAATTCGACCGTATTGTTGTGCCAGTATGAAGAAACAATGGGAGTTGACGGGTAAAGTGGAAGATTCGTCTCGACAGGAAGAACGGGTGAGGCTCAGCCGTACCCAGCGGTATGCTGAACAAAAACGAAAAAGAAAGAGGTTTGTGTGGAATCCGGAAAAGTGGAAGCCGAAAGCGTTGATGTCCAAATGGTATGTGTGGGTGATTCTGGGTGTAATCTTGTTGGGAATTCCGACGATGATCTGGTATCTTCAGAGCGAAGACGGGAGCCAAGCAACAACCCGGGGATTTACCACCCATTCCATCGACAGCGTCAAACGGCCTGACACCGGCGGTTCTCAGGCCGTGGTACAGCTGGTGAAACCATCGGAGTCCAACTATTATGGGGATGTGTATCGAATTGAAAAAGCTTCTGAAGTGATCGTCACCATCAAGGCGAAAAAAGCAACCAAATTCCGCGCACGAGGCGGAGGCCCCACCAAACCGGTCATGTCCCAAATGGTGTTGCAGGAAGGGGAAACCAAAGTGCTGAAACATCCCAATTGGATTTCCCTCAAAGTATGGATCCCCAAAAATGTGGATATCAATGTCAACGGCTACACGGTTGACACGCAAGGTGTCAAAACGGAACACACGTACCAATTTCAGCTTGCTCGATGAGTACCTGTCGGAGCAAAAGGGGATTTCCCCTTTTGCTCTTTTTTGACAGGCTCGAATTTGATCGTTTATACTTACGAAAGGATGAACGAGACGCTGGGGAGAACAAGGCAACCGATCGCGCTTTTCTTAAAATAGACACCATCATGGAGGAGCTCACTTCATGGCGGAATCGTCGGAACCGGTGATCCCACTTCGGTTTATCCGCAATTGTTCCCGTGCGCGAACAAATGTGACGTTGGATTTCCCGGAGATCGGCGATACTGCATACAAAGGAATCTATTTCCTCAATTAACCCGTATTTGCGACCTAGATCTCGCGGGGGAGGTTCGCTGACGTGAATTTGGCAAATAAAATTACCCTGGCGCGGATATTTCTGGTTCCGGTTGTAATGATTTTCTTATTGGTCCGGCTGAATTTGGGCGTGATTCGATTCGGCGGCGGGGAGATCACGATTAGTGAAATCATTGCAGCCGTCATTTTTATCTTGGCGGCGATCACCGACGGCTTGGATGGATATATCGCACGAAAAAAGAAACTGGTGACCAATTTGGGGAAATTCTTGGATCCATTGGCGGATAAACTGCTGATTTCCGCGGCTTTGATTTCCTTGGTGGAAATGCAGCGTTTAGAGGCATGGATCGCGATTGTCATCATCAGTCGGGAATTTGCCGTAACAGGGCTTCGGATGGTGGCGGCGGCGGAAGGCCAGGTTATTGCGGCCAGTGTGCTGGGGAAATTGAAAACTATCGTACAGATTATTGCGATCGTGGTATTGATCGTCAACAATTTCCCATTTTCCACCATTGCGTTCCCTTTTGATGAGATTATTACATGGGTGGCGGTGATCATCACCCTGTTGTCGGGGATTGATTATTTCTCCAAAAACTATCAGGTGATTCGCTTCTCCAAAAGCCGCTGACAAAAGAGAAAGGAAGAGGAGTATTGCGCGCCGAAATCATCGCAGTGGGAACGGAGCTGTTACTAGGACATACCCTTAATACCCATGCCTCGTTTTTGTCTCGAGAGTGTTCGGAACTGGGGATCGGCGTTTATTACCATATTACCGTGGGAGATAATCGTGACCGGTTGAAAGAGGTGATCCGGACTGCGCGTGAGCGTTCGGACCTCGTGATCTTGACGGGTGGATTGGGTCCGACCGAAGACGACCTCACCAAGGAAACGGTGGCGGAAGTGTTGGGGATTGAATTGGTGGAACACCCGCCTACCAGACGGTGGATTGAAGACCTGTTTCGCCAAAGAGGGATGCCTGTACCATCCGGCAACTACAAACAAGCGCTCGTTTTTCCGCAAGGCACGGTTTTCCCCAATGATCGCGGAACTGCGCCCGGGTTGGCCGTTACACATGAAGGAGTTACATATGTGATGTTGCCGGGGCCGCCGCATGAGTTGATTCCGATGTTTGAAAAGCAGGTGAAACCGTTTTTGATCTCTTTGTTGCCTGAAAAAGAGGTGATCCACTCGCAGGTGCTCCGGTTTTTTGGCATCGGGGAGTCTTACTTGGAAGAACGGATCAAGGATCTGATCGACAGGCAGAACAACCCGACCATTGCCCCTTATGCGAAACGAGGGGAAGTTACTATTCGCCTCACCGCTAAAGCGTCGAATGTACAGGAAGCGGAGGAACGGATCGCGCCCGTCCGACAGGCGATATTGGAAAGAGTGGGAGCGTATTGTTACAGCGAGCGGGACGAAACGCTTGAGCAGGTGACAGTAAATCAGTTGCGCGACCGCGGTCAGACGCTGGCACTGGCGGAAAGTTGTACGGGCGGACTGGTGGCACAGATGATCACATCAGTTCCGGGGGCAAGTGAAGTGTTCAAAGGCGGTGTGGTCTGCTATACTAACGAAGCGAAAGAATGGCTGTTGCAGGTACCGCGGAATATTATCGACGTTCACGGGGCGATCAGTATGGAAACGGCTTGCACATTGGCAGAGCAGGCTGCACAACGGATGGACGCTGATTGGGGATTGAGTGTAACGGGTGTCGCCGGCCCGTCACCCGCCGAGGGGAAACCGGTTGGTCTGGTCTATGTTGGTCTTGCGGAGAGAGGACGTCCTGTCCGCGCTTACCGGTTTACGTTCCGCGGATCCCGGGAGGATATTCGAGTTCGTGCTGCCAAGCAAATGCTGTTTCTCCTTCAGGAACGAATAAAGAAAGGTGAATTGACAACATGAAGTCATTTGAACGATTTGATTTGGATCCCGCCATTCTCAAGGGGATCCGTGAAATGGGATTTGAAGAGCCCTCTCCAATTCAAGCCGCTTGTATCCCGGCTGTTTTGCGGGGAGAAGATGTGATCGGACAAGCGCAGACGGGAACGGGAAAGACGGCAGCGTTCGGGATTCCCGTATTGGAGCGGATCGACTCGCGACGTCGAGTGGTGCAAAGTCTGATTTTGGCGCCCACCCGCGAGCTGGCTATACAAGTGTCTGAGGAATTGAGGAAAATCGGCCGACCGAAACGGGTTCGCACGCTGCCCATTTATGGGGGACAACCGATCGGACGGCAGATCAAAGCGCTGCAGCAAGGCGTTCACGTTGTGATCGGAACACCGGGACGGGTGTTGGATCATTTGCGACGCGGCACGCTGAGCTTGGAACACGTCGAAATCATGGTGTTGGATGAAGCGGACGAAATGCTGGATATGGGCTTTATTGATGACATTGAAGCGGTGATGGAATTTTTACCGCAGCACCGGCAGTTGCTTCTTTTCTCCGCCACCATGCCGCCTGGCATTCGCAGCTTGTCGCAAAAATATATGCGTAAGCCTCGCTATATCACCGTCAATCGGGGCGAAGTAACAGTGCCGGCGATTGAGCAAGCCTACTATCGTGTGCTGGAAAGCGCGAAGCTGGACGCGTTGTGCCGGATTCTGGACAGTGAGGATGTGGATCTGGCCATTATATTCTGCCGTACCAAAAAGAACGTCGATGAACTGGCAGAAAATCTGCAGGCCAGGGGCTATATGGCCGGAGGCCTTCACGGCGACCTGGCTCAATCCCAGCGTGACCGGGTGATGAGCGCTTTCCGCAAAGGGGAGATTGAGCTGCTGGTGGCTACTGATGTCGCTGCACGCGGGATCGACGTCGGCAGTGTTTCCCACGTGATCAACTACGACATCCCGCAGGACGTAGAAAGTTACGTTCACCGCATCGGCCGGACGGGCCGTGCGGGCAGGACCGGTATGGCGCTGACGCTCGTCACGCCGCGGGAGATGAAGCAGTTGCGCGCCATCGAAGAGGAGATCGGTCGGCAGCTGGAATCTCGCGAACTGCCCACCTTAGAAGAAGTGGCGCAAAAACAGCAACGAGCCTGGATGGCCGAGGTGGAGGCGGTGATCGAATCCGAAGACGACCGTTCGTTGTTTGAGGAGCTGTACCGCAAGCTGGAAACGCGGCACTCCCCGGAGACAATCGCTGTGGCCGCTTTGCAGCTGGCATTTGCTGACCGCTTCGCTACCGGCAACGATGCGGCCTACGACTTCGGTGAAACGGGTGCGTCACCGGGGATGGTGCGATTTTTCATCAACGTGGGCAAAAACGTCAACATCCGTCCGCATGAACTAGTCAAAGTGATCTCGGAATATGCGGGTATTTCCAGTAAGGACGTGGGGCGGATCAATATCTACGATCGCTTCTCCTTTGTGGAAGTGCCGGAAGAAGCGGCGCCGTTCGTGTTTGAGGCGTTACGTCAGTCCAAAATCAACGGCGCACGAGTCAATCTGGAACCGGCCCGCCCTCGTAACCGTTCATAACCCCGAAAAACAAAAACCCCGTCTCTGCGGACGGGGTTTTTGTTACTGGATACCCAGTGCGATTTTGGCGTACCGGGACATGCGATCTTTTGTCCATGGTGGATTCCACACGATGTTGACCTCCACGTCCCGGACACCGTCCACTTTTTTGACCGCCTCCGTCACCTGGCTGTTGATCGTGCCGGCCAACGGACAACCCATGGCGGTCAGCGTCATCGTGATTTTGACATTGCCGTCATCATCGATATCCACACCGTATACGAGGCCCAGGTTGACGATGTCGATGCCCAGTTCCGGGTCCTCGACTTCTCCCAGGCGTTCCATGATCTCCTCTTTCATCCGTTCTTTATCCAATGATGATCACTCCCGATCGTTGTAGTTGTTTCTTCCATTACTGTACCACGACAGTGTATGCATCAAACCTGGTCGAAAGTGGCGAATAAATGTTCGTAAAATCTCTTGGCAAAGAATCCAAAACAATGTATGATGAGGATACGAGGCGAAACGAGACAAGGAGTGATACGATACATGTCCGACCGTCGTCAAGCGTTGGAAATGGCATTGAGACAGATCGAAAAGCAGTTTGGTAAAGGCTCGATCATGCGGATGGGAGAAGCGGCCGCGACCCAGGTAGAAACGATTTCCAGCGGATCGATTGCGTTGGATATTGCGCTGGGAGTGGGCGGATATCCCCGCGGCCGGATCATTGAGGTATACGGGCCGGAGTCTTCGGGGAAAACGACCGTGGCACTCCATGCGATCGCCGAAGTACAGCGTGTCGGGGGGCAAGCCGCATTCATCGACGCGGAGCATGCACTGGACCCGGTGTACGCCCAAAAGCTGGGTGTCAACATCGATGAGTTGTTGCTGTCCCAGCCAGACACGGGAGAGCAGGCATTGGAGATCGCCGAGGCACTGGTGCGCAGCGGGGCGATCGATATCATCGTCATCGACTCGGTGGCCGCATTGGTTCCCAAAGCGGAAATTGAAGGAGAGATGGGGGATTCCCATGTCGGCTTACAAGCCCGCCTGATGTCGCAAGCGCTGCGGAAGCTGTCCGGCGCGATCAGCAAATCCAAGACGATCGCGATTTTCATCAACCAAATTCGGGAAAAAGTGGGGGTCATGTTCGGTAACCCGGAAACCACTCCCGGCGGTCGGGCATTGAAATTCTACTCCAGCATCCGCCTGGAAGTGCGTCGTGCGGAGACGATCAAGCAAGGAAACGAGATGGTGGGCAGCCGCACCAAGATCAAAGTGGTGAAAAACAAAGTGGCTCCGCCGTTCAAGCAAGCCGACGTGGACATCATGTACGGTGAAGGCATCTCCAAAGAGGGCAGCATTCTGGACATCGCCACCGAGTTGGACATCATCAGCAAGAGCGGCGCTTGGTATTCATTTGAGGGTGAGCGTCTGGGACAGGGCCGTGAAAACGCGAAACAGTTCCTCAAAGAAAACGCGGAGTTGTGCGCCAGGATCGAAGCCAGTATCCGTGCCCACTACGGCTTGGCTGAACCGAAAAAATCCGAAGCGGCCCAAGAGTCCGGAGAAAAAGCCGAGCAACTGGAGCTCGAAGCCTGACCGTGTCTTGGTCTGACCTTATACAAAGGCGGGAAAAGTCATGAACCAGGAGCCGGGCACCATCATTCGGATTGAGCGGCAACCGGGAACAACGGCCCGATACCGTGTGTTCATCGAGGGTTGCGAGCCGGTTTCCGTACATGAGGACGTTTTGGTCAAAATGCGGTTGACCAAGGGGCGTCGGGTGGACCCGGTTGAGATCGATGCCGTTTTGGAAGAGGAAGAACGCAACAAAGTGTGGCAGGCCGCGCTCAAGTATTTGCAATACAAACCGCGAACGGCTTGGGAAGTGGAGCGTTATCTCGTCGGAAAGGGGTTTGCTGCCCCGCATGTGCGGGCGGCGATGGACAAGCTCAACCGTTACGGTTATATCGACGACCGCCGGTTTGCAGCCGCCTGGGTGGAACAACGACGCGGAAATGGTCGTGGCCGTTTGCTGTTGCGAAAAGAATTGGAGCAAAAGGGGATTGCCGCCGACATCATCAACGAGGTGTTGGCGGAGGTTCCCGAAGAAGCGGATCAGGAGTTGGCGAGATCGCTGGCGGAAAAACGATATGAACGGCTGCGCCGGTATCCGTGGCCGACCGTGGAACGACGGTTGGGCCATTATTTGTTGCGCCGGGGTTTTCCGCAATCGCTCGTCTGCTCCATCCTGCAACACTATCGCGAACGTCATCGGGATTCACAATGAGAGGGGATGAGATCGGATGCGGCTGTTGTATTTGACCGACACGCATATCAGGGGAACGTCACCCCGCAGCCGCACGGACGACTTTCCGACAGCCATGCGTCGCAAGCTGGAAGAGGTGATCCAGCTGGCGCATGACCGCCAAGTGGATGCGGTCTTACACGGCGGCGACTTTTTTGATCGTCCCGATCTATCCCCGGCGGTCGTTCGTGAATTTGCCTCCCTGTTGCGTCGATTGAAGGTGCCGCTGTATACGATCGCTGGTAATCACGACATTTACGGGCATAACCCGGATACGGTCGATCGATCGATGCTTGGGCTGTTGGATGCATTCGGTGTCATCCGCCTGCTTCGACCGGGGGAAACGGTCAAGTTGGAAAGAGGCGGCGTGACCGTCCAGCTCAGCGGTCAACCGTTTCACCACGAGTTGGACAAACGGGATCCTGGATTGGATTATGCGGTGAGCAACGTAACGGGTGCCGATTTTTGCGTACATATGGTACACGGCATGGCGGTGGATCGCCACCTGCCCGAAGGCGTGCCGCATACATTATTGGATCATCTGTGGTTTGACTCGGTGGATGTCCTGCTTACCGGGCATTACCATGCCGGGTTCCCTGTTCAGCGTCGGGAGGGACGGTACATTGTCAATCCTGGCGCCTTGGCTCGCATCAACAACCATCCTTCGGAGATGCGGCGGCAACCACAAGTCGCTTTGCTCACGTTTGCCGAATCGGTGCAGGTGGAACTTATCGCCTTGCAATGTGCGGCAAAGGGAACGGATGTGCTGGACCGTTCCTATCTGGAACAAGCCGCCTACCGGGAGGAGAAATTGGCCGCCTTTGTTCGTCAGGTACGTGCCACCGGCGAATTTCAGGGGATCGATGCGATCGACATCATTGAGGAAATCGCCCGGTTGGAAGGAATTGAACCGGATGTCAAATATGAGGCGATGCGGCGCATCGCCATCGTGCAGGAACGGTTGGGGACGGAAGGGGGACGGGAGCGTTGAAGCGGCTGAAGCGTCTCTACATCGAAAATTTCCAGTCGCACGAACGGACGGAGATTCAATTTGCCGATGGGCTCAATGTGCTGATCGGTCCGTCGGACAGCGGCAAAAGCGCCATCTTGCGCGCGTTGCGCTGGGTGTTGTTCAATCAGCCGCGAGGGACGGATTATATTCGGATCGGAGCGGACAAATGCCGTGTCGTTCTGACGATGTCCGACGGAACGGAAATCGCCCGGGAACGTTCCGCTTCCGTCAACCGTTACATTATCCGGACCCCGGACGGACAGGAACAGGTATTTGAAGGATTCGGGAGCGGTGTACCGCAAGAGGTACTGGATGCACACAACATGCATCCGGTCCGATTGGACAAGGACTGGGAACTGTCCGCCCAATTCGGCAGCCAATTGGAAAGCCCGTTTTTGTTGGCTGAGACAGGCAGTATACGCGCCAAATCCATCGGACGGATCAGCGGTGCCCACATTATGGACATCGCCTTGCGGGATACGATGCGGGACCGGCAATCGCTGGCTACCGAGATCAAACACGTGGAGCAGGAAGCGACCCGCCTGGCGGAAGCTTTGAAGCCGTACGAAGACCTTCCCCGACTGGGACGGGAATTGGAGGAGTCGGAAGCGCATTTCCAAGCGGCAGTGAAAAAGGAGGAGCGTCTGTCCCGCCTCAGGATCCTGCTGCAAAAATGGCGGGATTGCCGGGAGCAAATCGCGACCCAGCGAAGCATCCTCCAACGGTTGCGACAGTTGCCGGAGGCAGAGGCGAAAATCTCTTCCCTGCAGGCGGACGGTCAACGTCTGGTATGGTTGCGACGCCGTCTGGAGGAGTATCAAAAAGGACAACGGGAGCAGCAGGCATGCCGCCGTACGCTCACGATGACCGAGAAGCTGGGGGAGGCAGCGGAAGCCCTCAACAATTTGGAACACCAACGAGTTCATCTGCACACCTTGAGACGATTGCACGCGTTGTACAATGCCTGTAAAAACGAACAAGCGCGATATCAGCAACGTCTTCGGTTGACCGATGGTGTCGATATGGTGGCCACAGTCGTCTCCCAGCTGGATGCCAAACGGGCGATTCGTGATCGCATGTTGCGCCTGAAGCCGCGTCTGCACCGGCTTCGCCAGGATCGCGAGCGCATGGTTCGGACATTAGAACGGACACGCACCTTGGCTGAAGCGATGCGGGCGGTGTCTGCCGCCGAGGAAGCGTATGGGCGGTGGTGTGCCCTGACGCAGTCTGCACAACGGCTCGGCGATTGCCGCAAACGGCTGGAGGATGGGCGGAAGTACCTGAAGGCCAATGCCGAGATGATCGAAGCCAACACCTCGCAAATGCTGCGTTTGTTTCAACAGCTTGGCCGCTGTCCGACATGTGGTTCCCCCGTCGACGGTTCCGTGCTTCAACACATTTTGGCCGAAGTACGAGGAGGAGTTTCCCATGCAGCAGTTGGAAGAGAAAATCAAAGAGATTAAAACCGCCTTGGAAAAAGCGAAAGATCTTCGCTATAAAGCGGAAGCCCGCTTGGAGCAACTGGAGAAGCAGGAGGAGGAAATCCTACAGGAATTGCAGGAACTGGGAGTGGAACCATCCCGTTTGGAAGAAGAGATTGCCCGTTTGGAAGAGGAGATTGAGCGCCACTTGCAGGAAGCATGGGAGAAACTGCCCCAGGAGCTGATTCAAGGATCATGACTCGTTCTGAGAAGTTGGCGTGTTTGCGGGAGGCCATCGCATCCGCGCGCTCCGAGTGGTTGAAACGCGAAGCCAAGCGGGAGGAGCTGGATCGGCTCCGTCAACAGGCGCATGCCCGTTTGGAAGAGTTGAAAAAGCAACTGGATCTGTTCGACAAGGTGCGCGTTTTGTTGCAAACCTCTTCTGAATATGCACGTGAACAGGCCAAGCAACAGATGGAGAGTCTGGTCACCAATGCGTTGCAATATGTGTTCGGTTCCGCTTTCCGCTTTGAAATCGAGTTGTCCGAACACGGAGGAAAACCGACTGCCGAATTTTATGTTGTCACCGAATGGGAGGGCCGTACCATCCGCACCAAACCTCAAGACGCCCGTGGCGGCGGCGTGGTGGACATCACTTCCCTGGCATTGCGCGTAGCCATGATTGAAACGTTCAGGCCGCGATTGGATGGACCGCTGATTCTGGATGAACCCGGCAAGCATGTAAGTGCCGAATATGTGATGCCGATGGTGGAGTTTTTGAAGTCTGCAGGTGAAATGTTTGATCGGCAGATCATTTTGGTCACGCATAATCCCCATTTAATTGAAGGAGCAGACCAAGCCTTCCATGTCCGCCTCCAATCCGGAAAAACGGAAGTAATTCCCATTTCCCGCCTTGACAATGGTACAGGCTAAATAATACAATTGATATGCATCTTTGTTTTTTAAATCCTTTCTTCGATTTTCTCCCGAATGAGAGGATTTTCTCAATCTAAACAGCAACAAAGATGTAACGGCTTTTCTCTGAAAAGAAAATGATGGAATGTGGCTTTTAGCTGGAATCCGATCCGCCCGGTTGAGTCGAAACCGAAACAGGCGTCACAGACGCCGCGCAATCCGTTTGACCTCTTGCTGAGCCGAACGAATGTCGCTGGAAGACCGAAGTCCATCGGTCTTGTTTTGTAGGCGGGAACAGAAGGAGGTGGATTGCGAAAGATGCTCGACCTAGACGTGGCAGGCTTGTTGTTGCTGTTCCTTTTTGCGTTGTTGATCGGTACCGGGATTGGTTACTGGCTACGCAAATCAACGGCCGAAGCCCGAATTGGCAGCGCGGAAAAAGAGGCCGATCATATACTCGAAACAGCTCGCAAAGAGGCAGAAGCAATCAAACGCGAAAAACTGGTGGAAGCGCGAGATGAAGTCCACCGGATGCGAACGGAAGCGGAACGCGAAATTCGCGAACAGCGGAATGAACTGCAACGTTTCGAGCGGCGTCTCATGCAGAAGGAAGAGACGCTCGATCGCAAACAGGAAGCGCTGGAAAAGCGCGAGGAAGCTATCGGTAAGAAAGAGCAGGAAATCGAGGAACGCCATCGGGAAACCGAAACGCTCTACCAAAAACAACTCCAAGAATTGGAGCGCATTTCCGGTTTGACCACCGAGGAAGCGAAGCAAATCATCTTCCAGCGCGTGGAAAACGAGATGCGTCACGAAACCGCCCAAATGATCAAAGAGATGGAACAGCAGGCAAAAGAAGAGGCGGAAAAGCGGGCACGTAACATCATTTCACTGGCGATCCAGCGTTGTGCCGCTGATCACGTGGCCGAGTCGACCGTCTCGGTGGTCACACTGCCCAATGACGAAATGAAGGGCCGGATTATCGGACGTGAAGGCCGTAACATCCGTACCTTGGAAACGTTGACGGGGATCGATCTGATCATTGACGATACTCCTGAAGCGGTTATATTGTCCGGGTTCGATCCGATTCGGCGCGAAGTGGCGAGAGTGGCACTGGAGAAACTGGTCGCCGACGGCCGGATTCATCCGGCCCGCATTGAGGAAATGGTAGAAAAAGCCCGACGTGAAGTGGATGAGCGCATTCGGGAATACGGTGAGCAAGCGACTTTTGAAACGGGCGTTCACGGGTTGCACCCGGATTTGATCAAAATACTGGGTCGGTTGAAGTTTCGGACCAGCTATGGCCAAAATGTGCTGAAACATTCAATGGAAGTGGCTCATTTGGCAGGCCTTTTGGCCGCTGAATTGGGAGAAGACGTCGTCCTCGCCAAACGGGCGGGACTGTTACACGATATCGGGAAGGCGATCGATCACGAAGTGGAAGGATCGCATGTCGAAATAGGGATCGAATTGGCTAAAAAGTATAATGAACACCCCGCAGTGATCAACGGCATCGCTTCCCATCACGGCGACGTCGAGGCGACCAGCGTGATTGCGGTGTTGGTCGGAGCGGCGGATGCTTTGTCTGCAGCACGTCCCGGTGCCCGACGCGAGACGCTTGAAGCCTACATCAAACGGTTGGAGAAGCTGGAGGAAATCTGCGATTCGTTTGATGGGGTGGAAAAATCGTATGCGATTCAAGCTGGACGGGAAGTGCGCATCATCGTTCGACCGGAAGAGGTATCGGATGCGGAGGCGGTTGTGTTGGCCCGTCAAATAACCAAAGAGATCGAAAACCGGTTGGATTATCCGGGACATATAAAAGTAACGGTGATTCGGGAAACACGGGCCGTGGAGTATGCAAAATAAAAGTGGCATTTTTTGCCGCTTTCTTTTTTTCTATACGGAGGCAGGAACATGCGTGTGTTGATGATCGGCGACATTGTTGGCTCATTGGGAAGAACAGCGATTCAAACCCATCTGAACCGGTTGAAGCGGGCGTACAAACCGGATGTGACCGTGGCCAACGGCGAAAACGCGGCGGGAGGACGGGGCATCACCCGCGAGATTGTCCGTTCGCTGTTGAAACAAGGGGTCGATTGCATCACGTTGGGCAATCACGCCTGGGATCGAAGGGAGATTTTCGATTTCATCGACGAGGAACCGAGATTGGTTCGTCCGGCAAATTATCCGGAAGGTACACCGGGTCAAGGGTATACCGTCATTCCCGTCGGCAAAGAATCGCTGACCGTCATCAACTTGATGGGCCGGACTTTCATGCCTCCTGTGGAATGTCCATTCCGTACCGCCGACGCACTGCTCGCCAATCTTAGCGGGAAAACGCATATTGTCGTCGATTTCCACGCAGAAACCACCTCGGAGAAACAAGCGATGGGATGGTATCTAGATGGGCGGGTGTCGGCGGTGATCGGTACGCACACACATGTGCAGACGGCGGATGAACGCATTCTGCCAGGAGGAACAGCCTATTTGAGCGATGTGGGCATGACTGGGGCGTATGACGGAGTTCTGGGCATGTCCCGTGACTTGGTGTTGAAAAAGTTCCTTACGCAATTGCCCGTGCGACTGGAAGTGGAAAAAACAGGCGGGATGCAGGTGAATGCCGTCGTCATCGATCTGGACCGCACCAACGGAAAAGCGCGCAAAATCCGGCGTGTCCGCATCGATGATGACCAACCTTTGCTAGATGGATAAGCAACCAAATTTAGGTTTTCAATTTTTTGAATCTTTATTTGGGCTAGGAGGAATTTCTTTAGAACTGGCGAATATATATAGCAATGGACTCACTCAAACCATCGAGGAGGTACCGAACATGGAAGTATTAAAAGTTTCAGCAAAGTCCAGTCCGAACTCTGTCGCTGGTGCACTTGCGGGGGTCCTGCGTGAACGCGGGGCGGCCGAAATTCAGGCGATTGGTGCCGGTGCACTCAATCAAGCTGTGAAAGCGGTAGCAATTGCACGAGGGTTTGTGGCACCGAGCGGAATCGATCTGATCTGCATTCCCGCATTTACGGACATTATCATCGATGGGGAAGAGCGAACAGCGATTAAGTTGATCGTAGAACCCCGTTGACACGGGATCCACATAAGTGAAAGAAACCTGTTTATCTCGTATAGACAGGTTTTTCTTTTGAAGAGGGGAATTACCATGTTTTGGATCGATGGGCATTGCGATGTGTTATATAAAATGTGGAAATCCGGGGGCAATCTTTCCTTTTACGCCCCCGATTCTTCTTTGGATGTCACATTCTGTTCCGCTCAGCGCTCGCGCCTGTTGATGCAAGTGTTCGCCATTTGGGTACCAAAAGAGGTGCCACGTCATCACGCGTGGGATGTGGCTCTCCGGCAGGTGGATCTGTTCTATGAGCGCATCGTGGACGACAGCGCTCGTACATTTGTCATCACGGAAAGTTCCCATTTGGATCAACTTCGGGAAGGAAAACTGGGGGCATTTTTATTGTTGGAAGGAGTGGATGCCCTGCAGGGAGAGCTTACCTATCTGCGTACGCTGTATCGTTTGGGTGTTCGGCAGGTGGGTTTGACCTGGAACCATGCCAACGAAGCGGCAGATGGGATCGAAGAGCCACGCGGAGGGGGGTTAACCCGGTTCGGTCAACAGTTGATGAAAGAAATGGCCCGATTGGGAATGATTGTAGATGTATCCCATTTATCGGTCAGAGGATTTTGGGACGTGATGGAGTACACGGATGTACCCGTAGTCGCGTCCCATTCCAATTGCTATGCCGTTTGTCCGCATCCGCGTAATTTGGGAGATGATCAAATTCGGGCATTGATCGAGCGTGGTGGTTTGATCGGCATCACATTCGTACCCAAATTCGTTCACCTTCAGGAGAAGGAGGCACGATGGGATCATTTGTTCCGGCATATTGATCATATCTGTCATTTGGGCGGAGCAGGGTCGATCGCCTTCGGATCTGACTTTGACGGGACAGAGGAGAAAATTCCTGATTTGGCCCATGCTGATGACTTTGCCCATTTTGCGGAAAAACTAATGACAAGGTATCCAAAGGAATGGGTGCGAAAGTGGACCGGTGAAAATTGGCTGACATTTTATCGGACATACCTGAGAAAATGAGTGGTTATGAATAATTGCCAGAAAATCATCTGACGAGATGCATAAGAGGGTAAATCCACCCAAAAAACGTCGGATAAGAGGGGAATTCGTCGGATGAGCAGTTGCTTTTTATTATACAAGGGAATAGAATTGATTAGTGATGAACCGTTACCGTCCTTTCAATTTACACAAGGACAAAGGTACGGTATCTTTCACCATTTTTTGTTTTTCAGATAGTCGCAGGGCATCTAAAGGAGATGAGTTCATGGTCAAGCAGCTTTCGTGGAAGGTGGGCGGACAACAAGGAGAAGGGATTGACAGTACAGGTGAGATATTTGCCACCGCGTTGAATCGGTTGGGCTATTACCTGTACGGATATCGTCACTTTTCTTCTCGGATCAAGGGAGGGCACTCCAATACCAAGATTCGTATCAGTATCCGCCCGATCCGCGCCATTTCCGACGAGCTGGATATTTTGGTCGCTTTTGATCAGGAAACGATTGATCTGAACGCGTACGAGTTGCATGAAGGCGGCGTGATTTTAGCAGACGCCAAGTTTAATCCGCAAATCCCGGAAGGGGTAACTGCGCGGCTGTTTACTGTTCCGTTTACTAAAATCGCAGAAGAAGTGGGCTTAGCCCAGATGAAAAACATGGTGGCCGTGGGTGCTTCCAGTGCGCTTCTGGGATTGCCGGTGAACGCGTTCAAAAGTGTCATCGAAGAGAGGTTTTCCCGAAAAGGCCAGACGGTCGTGGATAAAAACATGGACGCGATCGAACGGGGAGCCCGATTTATCATAGAGCAGACGGGAGGGCCTCTGCCGGAACTGCAATTGGAAAAATCGGACGGTAAAAAACGTTTATACATGATCGGCAACGATGCGATCGCGTTGGGCGCCATTGCTGCCGGTTGCCGGATCATGGCGGCTTATCCGATTACTCCATCGTCTGAAATCATGGAATATCTTATCAAAAAACTGCCGGAATTCGGCGGGACGGTTGTGCAAACCGAAGATGAAATCGCTGCCATTTCCATGGTGATCGGTGCGAATTACGGCGGCGTGCGTGCGATGACGGCTTCTGCAGGCCCAGGCTTGTCCCTTATGACTGAAGCGATCGGTTTGGCGGGTATGACCGAAACCCCTGCCGTGATTGTGAACACGCAACGCGGGGGTCCCAGCACCGGGTTGCCGACCAAACAGGAGCAAAGTGACATTTTGGCAATGCTCTACAGCACGCACGGGGAAATCCCGAAAATCGTGATTGCACCGAGCACGGCGGAAGAATGCTTCTATGATACGATTCAGGCATTCAACCTGGCGGAAAAATATCAATGCCCGGTCATCATCTTGGCCGACTTGGCTCTCGCGCTCGGGAAGCAAACCGTGGAACCGCTGGATTACAACCGAATTCAAATCGACCGTGGACAACTGTTGCCGTTGGATGCGGAATTACCCGCTCTGGAAGACTCGCAGTTGTTCAAGCGCTATCAATTCACAGAAAGCGGCGTTTCTCCGCGGGTGCTGCCGGGTACAAAACATGGTTTGCATCACGTGACCGGTGTGGAACACGACGAAACGGGTCGTCCGTCGGAAAACCCAGTCAACCGCAAGAAAATGATGGAAAAACGGCTCAAAAAGCTGGCAAACGGTATCGAGTTCGAAAATCCGATCATTGCCGACGCGCCGCATGAGGAACCGGATCTGTTGCTTGTCGGTTTGTGCTCCACCCGCGGCACCATCCATGAGGCGATGGAGCGGCTTGAAGAAGACGGCATCAAGGTGAACCACGTTCATATTCGCCAAGTACTGCCGTTCCCGTCCGATATTGTCCGGCCGTATATGGAGCGGGCGAAAAAAATCGTCGTGGTGGAAAACAACGCGACCGGACAACTGGCTTCGCTGTTGAAACTGTACGTCGGCATGGCCGAGAAAATCATCCATTTCGGCAAATACGACGGCAATCCGTTCCTGCCCTCGGAAATTTACAATCAATGCAAGGAGCTGATGGTCCATGGCCACATTTAAAGACTTCCGCAACAAAGTGAAGCCGAACTGGTGCCCGGGTTGCGGAGACTTCTCCGTGTTGGCTGCCATGCAGCGTGCATTTGCCAATTTGGGGCTGGAACCGGAAGACGTGGCCATCGTGTCTGGAATCGGTTGTTCCGGACGGATTTCGGGATATGTTAACGCTTACGGTTTCCATGGCATTCACGGACGTGCCTTGCCGATCGCGCAAGGGCTCAAACTGGCCAACCGTGAGCTGACAGTGGTGGCTGCCGGCGGTGACGGGGATGGATTCGCGATCGGGATGGGGCATACCATTCACGCCATCCGGCGCAATGTCGATATCACATACATTGTGATGGATAACCAAGTGTACGGTTTGACCAAAGGCCAAACATCTCCGCGAAGTGAGATGGGCTTCAAAACGAAGAGCACGCCGAAAGGCTCGATTGAAGCACCGCTCGCACCGATGGAAATGGCTCTCACCGCAGGAGCCGGCTTTGTGGCGCAGGCGGTGTCCAGCGACCTGAAACAGTTGACGCACATCATCGAAGAAGGGATCAAGCACAAAGGCTTCTCCCTCATCAACGTTTACAGCCCGTGCGTCACTTACAACAAGGTGAACACCTACGACTGGTTCAAAGAACATCTGGTGAACTTGGATAAAGATGAATCATACGATCCGTCGGACCGGCAGGCAGCCATGCAAAAGCTGATGGAGCACAACGGACTGGTAACCGGGATCATTTATCAGAACAAGGAGCGTAAATCGTATGAGGATCTGATTCCGGGCTTCCGTGAAACAGCGTTGTGCAAGCAAGATCTGAAAATCACTCAGGAGCAATTCGACAAGTTGGTCGCTGAGTTCGCTTAAGAACCTGATTTAAGCCGCTTTCCATTGGGAAAGCGGCTTTTTTCGGCAATCATGAGTATCATGCAAAGATCGGTGAAAAGATGTGCTTGAGCGCGTCTGAAAATGCGAGTATTGTGGGAACCTTTTCTTCAAGACTTCCCCACGTTCAAAAAAGGATGTGAGAGTGTGCGGTGGACGGTATTAGGTTACCAATCTCCCTATCCGGGAGCAGGGGGAGCAACACCTGGATACTTGCTGGAATCAGAGGACAGGCGCATTTTAATCGATTGCGGAAGCGGTGTATTGTCCCAGCTGGATCGGTATTGCCGTCCGTATGAACTGGATGCGGTCGTGTTGTCTCATTTGCATCATGACCACATCGCCGACTTTTTCGTGCTTCAGTATGCGGTCCGATTGGCGAGGCAAATGGGGCACCGCACGAGGCCGCTCACCGTGTATGCACCGGCAGCCCCGGAAAAATGGGCCCGGCTCCTGACGTATCATGATGCAATCGATTGGCGTCCCATCGAGGAACATCGGGAAACGTTTGTGGGGAGTTTGCATTTGTCGTTTCATCCGACGGATCATCCCATTCCCTGTTATGCAGTGTTGACCGACAACGGGAGAAGTCGGATTCTGTACGGTGCGGATGCCGGCCCGCGAACGGATTGGAGACGGATGGTACGGTCTCCCGATCTGTTTGTGTGCGAAGCAACCTATTTGAAACGAAATGCCCCTTCACATCCGACCGGACACCTTTCGGCGGAGCAAGCAGCGGTGGCGGCCGAACAAATCGGCGCCAAAAGGTTACTCTTGACGCATTTGTTTCCGGAGTACACCTCGGCGGAGGTGGAGCATGAAGCGCGGCCGCATTTTTCGGGTACACTGTACGTAGCTGGGATCGGCCTTTCTATTCGGTTGGGATAATGTCCGCCTTAAATGGACATTTTCCCTTCCCGAGTTTTGTGTAATGGTGGTATAATCGTTGTGAAATCATGATATCACAGTTATTTCAGGACGGGGAAGGAGTGTCCATTGTGGGCGGAACAATGCGCGCCTTGGTGAAACATCATGCCGGATTCGGCGCGGAGTTGCGGGAGGTGCCCATTCCGGATTACGGTCCCGATGAGGTACTGATCCGCGTCAAAGCGACGAGCCTTTGCGGAACCGATGTTCATATCTATGTTTACGACGATTGGGCCAAAAGCCGAGTGAAACCGCCGTATGTATTCGGTCACGAGTTTTCGGGAGAAGTGGTGGCCGTCGGTGATCAGGTGACTTCCTTTCAGGTAGGGGATCACGTATCGGCGGAAACCCATATCGTGTGTTACGAATGTCCGCAGTGTCGGCGGGGTGAATATCACGTCTGCCAAAACACACAGATTATCGGTGTGGACCGGCAGGGTTGCTTTGCAGAATATGTGGTGATGCCGGCAAAAAACTTGTGGAAAAACAGCAAAAGCCTGCCGTTTGAAGTGGCCACATTGATGGAGCCGATGGGCAACGCCGTACACACCGTGCTTTCTGGGCCGATTGCCGGTAAGACGGTGGCGGTAATCGGTTGCGGTCCGATCGGTTTGATGGCCGTTTCGGTGGCCCGGGCGAGTGGAGCGGCCAAAGTGCTGGCACTGGACGTGAACGAATACCGTTTGGATATGGCTGTGCAAATGGGAGCGACCCACATTGTACATTCACAAAATGAAGACCCTGTCAAAAAAGTGTTGTCGCTGACAGGGGATCAAGGAGTGGACGTCGTATTGGAAATGTCGGGTCATCCCGTCGCCATTCAACAGGGACTCAAAATGTTGACCATGGGCGGCCGGATCTCGATGTTGGGTCTCCCGACGCGACCGGTGGAATTGGACATCACCAACGATATCGTGTTCAAAGGGATTCAGGTCCATGGCATTACCGGCCGGAAAATGTTTGAAACATGGGAGCAAACGGCAGGATTGCTCGAGTCCGAACAAGTGATCCTGGAGCCGTTGATTACCCACAAGTTCCCGCTGGAAGAATTCGAACAAGCATTTGAACTGATGATGAGCGGCAAATCCGGCAAAGTGATTTTGTTGCCTTAAGCTCAGGGGTCATGAAGATCATCAATTCGAGGAGGAGACTTCGTGAAAGGGTTTGAACACCTGGAGCAGGAAATTGCGAAATGGAAGGAAGAAGGGGTATTTCGTCCGCTGACGGAGCTGGAATCGGATCAGGGTTCCAGGGTGATCATCCGCGGAAAAGAAGTGATTCAGCTCTCTTCCAACAACTATCTCGGTCTGACCACGCACCCCCGTTTGAAACAGGCGGCACTCGAAGGAGTGGAACGCTTTGGTGCGGGGACCGGTTCGGTTCGGACCATCGCCGGCACATTTTCCATGCACGAAGACTTTGAGAAGCGACTGGCTGAATTCAAACACACGGAAGCGGCATTGGTGTTCCAATCCGGCTTCACGGCCAACGTCGGGGTGATTTCGTCCATCCTGACCGAAGAAGACGTGGTCATCAGTGATGCGCTCAACCATGCCAGCATCATCGACGGCATTCGTCTGACCAAGGCGCAGCGTAGGATTTATCGTCACGCTGACTTGGATGATCTGGAAGCGGCGCTGAAGGAAACGCAATCGGCCCGTAAACGGCTGATTGTTACCGACGGGGTATTCAGCATGGATGGCGATATCGCACCGCTCCCGGACATCGTTGAGCTGGCCGAAAAGTATGATGCGCTGGTCATGGTGGACGATGCACACGCCAGCGGTGTGTTGGGTAAAAACGGTCGCGGCACGGTGGATCATTTCGGTCTGCACGGACGGGTTCATATTCAAGTGGGAACGCTGTCCAAAGCGATCGGGGTGTTGGGCGGTTATGTGGCCGGTCCGAAAGTATTGCGCGACTACCTCATTCACCGGGCACGCCCGTTCCTGTTCAGCACCTCCCACCCGCCGGCTGTCACCGCGGCATGTCAGGCAGCGTTGGATGTCCTGCTGGAAGAACCGGAATTGATCGACAGACTGTGGGACAACACCCGTTTCTTCAAACAAGGGTTGGAATCGCTCGGATTTAACACTGGCAAGAGCAAGACACCGATCACACCGGTCATCGTCGGTGAAGGGGCGAAAGCGATGGCGTTGTCTGACGCGTTATTCGAAGAGGGCGTATATGCTCAAGGCATTGCCTATCCGACTGTCCCCAAAGGTGAGGCACGTGTTCGGACGATCGTGACCGCACAACATACCAAAGAAGATCTGGAACAAGCGTTGCATGCATTTGAAAAAGCGGGCAAAAAACTGGGGATTATCTAACGGCCACCCGTGGGTCCGATTTGCCTGCATCCTGAGTTGTCAAGCACTTTAGCGCCTTCCGATTGATTCACGGAAGGCGCTTTTGTTTTTGAACTCATGAAAATACCCCTGGTTGGAAACGATAACAGAAAATACCATATAGAGGTGTGAGAACATGAAGGCATTTTGCATGGTGGGAGATTGGCGAAAAACCCCCTCATTGGAACGGTTTGCGGATGGACTTCGCCGCGTGATGACAGCTAATGGCTATGCATATATTGTAGAACCACGGTCGGATGTGCAATTGGTGTTCAACTTCGTTGACCCGCTCCAGCCGCGTCATTTTCACCGGGAAGGAAAGGGCACCTTCGTGGTGACGGTGGTGGAGAACGACCAACCGGCATCCGACATTCTCAAAGCAGGCTACCCGATATTGGTCCGCTCACTGGGCAACATGATGATTTACTTGGATGCCTCCAGTGTAATACCACAAACGTATTTCATCACGTTGGAACAAGGATGTTATCTCGTAAGAGCGGAAGATAACGAAGAACGATTTTACCAACGCGTGTTTGAACGATTGCGGCCGCTGGCGACGGCCAAGTTGGTAATTGACAACCGGTTTGATCCGGATTTGCCGGAAGCGTTGTGGCAGGGTGACCAGCTGACGAAAGGGATCAATCGGGCCGGAAAATGGTTGGACGGCATGAACCTGCTTCCCACACCGTTTCCGCTCGAAGAACTGGTGTCTCCTCGTGAGCTGCGGCACATCAAGCGTTTGTACGGCATCGGCGGTCTCAGCTACGGCAACCTCAGCGCGCGGAAGGATCAAAACCGCTTCTGGATGAGCGCCAGTGGGGTCAATAAGGCGAATCTGGAGAGAGTGGGAGAAGATATCCTGCTCATCAAAGGGTATGATGACAAAAACCAGGCCATGGAAATTAGCGTGCCGCCTCATGTGAAACCGCGTCGGGCATCCGTTGATGCGATCGAACATTGGATGATTTATACGGAACATCCTCAAGTCGGAGCGATCGTGCACATTCATGCATGGATGGACGGTGTTCCCTCTACCGAAATCAACTATCCCTGTGGAACGCTGGAGCTGGCCGAGGCGGTGGCGGAACACATCCGTCGTGCAGATGATCCTTCCCGGGCGGTAGTGGGTCTGAAGAATCACGGGTTAACGATCACAGGAAGGGATTTGGAAGACATTTTCGAACGGATCGACGGTAAGATCATTCCACAGGTGCCGATGTCGTGAGGAGGAGATGAGCATGAACGGGCGAATCGTGTTGGTCACGGGCGCCACCGGCGGCATCGGACGAGAGATCGTCCACCGATTGGCGGCACGGGGTGATCGACCCCTGTTGGTGGGCAGAAATGAAGCGTCATTGCAAACGTTGGCACAGGAGGTGCCGGGCGGGGAAGCGATGGTTTGCGATGTGACGAAGCGGCATCACGTAGAGCAACTCGTCGAGGATGTCATCAATCGTTACGGCCGATTAGACGTCTTGATCAACAACGCGGGTTACGGGCGCTTCGGTGGTGCTTTGGAGGTACCCATCGAAGAGTACGCCGGTATGATGGAGGCCAACTATCTGGGAGCGGTTCATATGAGCTTGGCTTTCCTGCCGCACATGTTGCAAAGGGGGTCAGGTCGTATCGTCAACATCGCTTCCATCGCAGGCTTGACGGGTGCTCCCAATCTGGCAGGATATTGTGCCTCCAAGTTTGCACTGCTCGGTTTTTCGGAATCGCTTCAAATGGAATTTGCGCCGCGGATTCAAGTGGGTGTACTTTGTCCGGGACCGGTGGATACGCCGTTTTTCCGAGGCGTGTCTCCGTTCCGGTATTTTCCGTCCCCGATTGCCCGCCGGACGTTGCCGCCATCCGTGGTGGCCGAGCATGCGCTTCGGTTGATTGATCGTCCCGGAATCAAAGTAATCCCCTGGACGCTGGGCATGGCCATCCGTCTGCGTCGCTGGTTCCCTCGGATGGCCGTACGCGTGACGGGGCACTTGTACAATACGCTTCTGAGACAAAAGTCCGCATCCGCCGTCTCCCCCCTCACCGGGAAGGAGTGAATCCTGACGTGTACATCATGATCGTCAACCCCGTCTCGGGCAACGGGAAAGGAAGGAAAGTATGGGAACGTGTACGCCCGTTGCTGAAGCAGGCGGGGCTCCCGTATCGAGTATACTTTACCACCGGGCGTGGTCACGCGACCGAGCTGTCCCGTCAAGCGGTGGATTCTCCTCAAGTAAAAGCGGTGGTGGCCATCGGCGGCGACGGAACGGTTCACGAGGTGGGCAACGCATTGGTAGGTACGAATGTCCCGCTCGGCTATCTTCCGGCCGGTTCGGGAAATGACTTTGCCGTCGCCCATCGCATTCCCCTCGATCCACTGAAAGCGTGGGATCGCGTATTGCGCGGTAAGAGCCGTGCGGTGGACACGGCGCGGATCGGGGAGCGTTTCATGATCGGTTTCATGGGGATCGGTTTTGATGCCGCGGTGGCCAAACGCGTAAATGAATCGCGCTGGAAACGCCTCGGAAAGTTTGTCTATGCGGGCGGTGTGTTGAGAGAATGGTCGCGATTTCATCCTGTAAATGTACAAGTCACGATGGACGGCATTTTGTACGATCTGGATCGGGTATGGTTGATTGCGGCGACCCATATTCCCAACTATGCGGGAGGAATGCAGATTTGTCCGGGTGCGAAAGATGACGACGGTCAGTTGGACATCTGTTGCGTAAGGGATATCTCTCGTCGCAACTTTTTGCGTCTGTTCCCCTCAGTATATCGGGGAACCCATGTGGATCATCCGTTTATTGAGATTCAACGCGCCAGGCAGTTCACGGTATCCTCTGAAACACCGCTCCTGGTTCACGCAGACGGTGAGGTCATCGGCCAAACCCCGATTACGGTAACTGTGTTGCCGCGGTCGTTGCAAGTACTGTAGGCGCGTTCGACGGCTTCACGTTTGTGACGGTATTCATCCCCATTTGCGATTGTCCAGTTTTTCGTTGCTGGCTTCCTCCCACTCCGCACTCGACGGAATTAATAGCCGCTACACTAAGAATGTGGCCGTTATTCGACGAGTAAGTCAACGATCTTCCGCCCCTTCAGGGCGTTTTTCTTTTGCCACATTTCTCCCTGCATTGCAGGGGTTTGCCGGTTCGGGTATAATTAATAAATTGCAAAGGTATGTCATTTCCACCTGTAGAAAGGTGTTGAATAAATCATGACCCAAAAAGTGAAGGATTGGGAGCGTTACTTCGTTCCGCCGGATCTGAAGGCGGCGAAGAAACGCGGCAAGCAGGACGTGGAAGTGCTTCAGTTTGGTGAGATACCGGAAGATATGCGCCGTATCGGCGAAGGAAAATATTATCTGATTCGCACTTACGGCTGTCAAATGAACGTGCATGACAGCGAGACGATCGCGGGTATCCTGGAAATGATGGGATATCGTCCCACGGAGTCGGAAGAACAGGCTTCCGTCATTTTGCTCAATACCTGTGCCATCCGCGAAAATGCGGAGGACAAAGTCTTCGGCGAGATCGGCCGGCTGAAACCGCTGAAGATGGAAAATCCCGACCTGGTATTGGGCATGTGCGGATGCATGTCCCAGGAAGAAGGTGTCGTCAACCGCATTTTGCGCCAGCATCCCTATGTGGACCTGATCTTCGGGACGCACAATATTCACCGCCTGCCCTTCTTGTTGAAAGAATCGCTCTTCAGCAAGGAGATGGTGGTGGAAGTTTGGTCCAAAGAAGGGGACATCGTCGAAAACCTGCCCAAGGTGCGCGAAGACGGTCTCAAGGCTTGGGTCAATATCATGTACGGTTGCGACAAGTTCTGTACGTATTGTATCGTACCTTACACGCGCGGAAAGGAACGCAGCCGTCGGCCGGAGGACGTATTGGCCGAGATTCGGGAACTGGCGCGGAAAGGATATCAGGAAGTCACCCTGCTGGGGCAAAATGTCAACGCGTACGGGAAGGATTTCAAAGATCGTCATTACACGTTCGCCCACCTGATGGACGACGTGCGCAAGATCGGCATTCCGCGCGTTCGTTTCACGACCAGCCATCCGCGTGATTTTGATGATCACCTGATTGAGGTGCTGGCCAAAGGCGGCAACCTGGTGGAGCACATTCATCTGCCGGTGCAGTCAGGCAGCAGTGAGATCCTCAAGATGATGGCGCGGAAATACACACGGGAACAATATCTGGAGTTGGTTCGCAAAATCAAGGCGGCCATTCCGAATGTGTCGTTGACGACTGACATTATCGTCGGTTTCCCGGGCGAAACGGACGAACAGTTCGAAGAAACGCTGTCACTGGTGCGTGAAGTGGAATTCGATTCGGCGTTTACGTTCATCTACTCTCCCCGGGAAGGAACCCCGGCGGCCAAGATGAAAGATGATGTGCCGATGGAAGTGAAGAAAGAGCGCCTGATGCGGCTCAACCAGTTGCAGGACGAGATCAGCCGCAGGAAAAACGAAGCACTCCGCGGCCAAGTGGTTGAGGTGCTGGTCGAAGGAGAAAGTAAAAAAGATCCCAATGTGCTGTCGGGACGGACACGGACCAACAAGTTGGTCAACTTCACCGGTCCGAAACACCTGATCGGCCGATTTGCCCATGTTCGGATCGATGAGCCGAAAACGCACACGCTGAAAGGAGTATGGGTGGAAGAAGCCTATTCTCAGGTGGGGATGTGACATGGATCGCATATTGAACAATGTCCATCCCATTTTGCAAACGGCGGCCCAGCTGGGGCGCCGCTTGCAGCAGACTGAAGAAATCAGCCGGTTTCGACAAGCGGAGAAACAAATCCAAAACAGCGCCCGTGTCAATGGATTAATTGCGGAGATCAAAAGAAAACAAAAAGAGTTGGTTCATGCCAAGCACTATCAAAAAACAGAATATGTCCGCCGTCTTGAACAGGAATTGAAAGCCTTGCAGGAAGAGATGGAAAATTTGCCGATTGTCCGGGAATATCAACAGAGCCAAGTGGAAGTGAATGATCTCCTGCAAACCATTCAGCAAGTGTTGGCCGATGCGGTCTCTCGTAAAATCGACGTGGAAGTGGGCGGAGATGTTTCCCGGAGTGGTTGTGGTAGCGGAGGCCCATGCGGATGTAAAGGCAATTGAACGGCGATTCCCCACGGATTTTTCCGTGGGCTTTTTTTTGCACCCTAGACTTCTGCCCTGCATACACATGGTACTGAACGATTGTTTGGAGGAGGGAGCAACATGGCAAAAACAGATAGAGACGTGCAATATCGCCAAATCATCACCAAAGCTATCTGCGGCAGGGGTCGTAAGTTCTCCCAGGCAACGCACGCCATCCGCCCGCCGGACAATATCTCCAACATTTTGGGTGCTTGGATTATCAATCATTCATATGAAGCGCACCGTGTGGGTGAGGTTGTCGAGGTCATGGGAAACTACGACATTAACATCTGGTATGCCACCAAAGGCAATACCAAAACGGATGTGGCCAAGGAGACGGTTCGGTATGTCGATCAGGTGCCGCTTAACTTCTACGACCGTAATCTGCGGGAAGATACGATCAGCGTGAATGCGGTTGCCACGCAATCTCCCAATTGCATCGAGGCAACGATCGCTTCCAGCGAAGATTCCGTCTTGGTACGGGTGGAACGGGAGTTTCTCGTAGAAGTGACGGGGGAGACCAAAATTTGCGTCGCCTGCTATCCCCACGATTATGAAGACCTGGAAGACAAGGAGTATGGACCATCCTCGCTGGAAGCGGATGTGCAGGACTTTGACGATTTGGATCCCGATTTGGTCATCGACGATCTGGATTGAACCGATCCGGAGGGGGAAAGTCCCCCTCTTTGTTGTTGAGGGGGCTTTTGCCCCTTTTTTGTTTTTTTCCACTGACCTGTCACCCAGGTGCTTCATACCATATCAGTGTATGCGAAGTTGGAAAAAGCGAAAGGGGAAAGGCGATGAGTTCCCTCACTCTTCCATGTAGACAATGTGATGATAAGCAGTGGATTCGGAGTGAAGCGATTTCCGCAGAACGGGTTCTTTCCCCATCGATTCGATTTGAACTTTCGAATGAACCGATTGCGTTTTCCGAATCGATGTTGGTACTGAATGACGAGAATGTAGTGGAACGCATCCGCAAAAGGGAAATCAAAACAGGGGTTTTGAAGTTACACGGTATCTCCTTCGCCACTGCCCGTATGCGGCTGCTCAGGCAATATATAGTGGTCGTCTTTCAAACGGAAACACCGTTGATGTATCGATCCAAAGGCAGCTCGGTCTGGTTGGCGCAGGAAAAAAATCCCCAACGCGTTACATACGAACGCGTGCCCTTGGGAGAAAAAAATCGGGAAGTCAAGAAGGTTCAGCAATTGGCTGTGCGTTCCTTGTATGCGCTGGGATTGGATTACGGTGTCGTCAAAGTGGGGACGCTGCCGGGCAGAAAATTGGTTGTGGTGGACGTGATTCCCGATCCGAGGTTAAATACCCAAATGGAGGATGTGTTTGTTCACGAGATTTACAGATACGTCCAAAAATTAGGAGAAACCGCGGTCAAGCCCGAATCCGTCATGTTGGGAGCAGACCCCGAGTTTATCATGAAACATGCCAGTGGGCAACTGGCGTTGGCGTCTCAATATTTCCCCCGTTTCGGCAAGGTGGGATGCGATGAGATCTGGCACGGGCAGAATCGTGCCAATAAACCGTTGGTGGAGATTCGTCCACAACCCACACCCGAGCCGCGCACACTGGTGGTGCGGATTTACCAGGGGTTGATTACGGCTGCCAAAAAAGTGAAGACGGCCAATGTCGTGTGGTTGGCCGGTGGATTGCCGTGTGCCGGTTATCCGTTGGGCGGTCATATCCATTTCAGCGGCATTGTGCTCAATTTCAAACTGCTCAGAGCGTTGGACAACTATTTGGCGTTGCCGTTGGTGTTGGTGGAGGACCCCAATGGTGTCAAAAGACGGCCGAAATATGGTTATCTGGGAGATTTTCGTCATCAATTCCACGGTGGTTTCGAATACCGGACATTGCCCAGTTGGCTGATTTCACCCACCGTGACCAAAGGGGTGATTGCGGCTGCGCAACTGATTGCTTCCCGCTATCCCTATCTGCAGTCAGAACCGCTCAAAAGATTGTCCGTGCAACGGGCGTATTATCAAGGTATCAAAACCGACATCCAACCGCTGGTGAAAACATTGTGGGAGGATTTGCGCGGATTAAGTGAATACCCTGGTTATGCGAAGTTTTTGGATCCATTTTACGAGTATCTGATGTCTGGAAAAACATGGGATGAACAAAAAGACATTCGCAAGGTTTGGAACATCCCTCCCTACCGGGGCCCCCGGAAGACCGCCAGGTGATGAGGTGTTTCCGGTTATCCGACGTTTTTGATCAGGACGAAACAGGCACGGTTGTTCGGTCCGTTGGGGAGTGTTACAATAGACCGTACGAAACAAACGACTTTTACGGTTCGGAGGGTGTCCTGTTTTGGCCAAATATACGCCGATGATGGAACAGTACTTATCGATTAAGGCAGAGTATCCGGATGCCTTTTTATTTTTCCGTTTGGGCGATTTTTACGAGATGTTTTTTGAGGATGCGATAAAAGCAGCCGAGGAGCTGGAAATTACGCTGACCTCACGCGACGGCGGGAAAGAACGGGTGCCGATGTGCGGTGTACCGTATCATTCCGCTGAGGCGTATATCGAGCGTTTGATCGAAAAAGGATACAAAGTCGCTATCTGTGAACAGGTGGAAGACCCCAAAGCGGCCAAAGGCGTGGTCAAGCGCGAAGTGGTTCGAGTGATCACGCCGGGCACTGTCATTGAGGAAAAAATGCTGGCCGACAAAGAAAACAACTTTTTGGTGGCACTCGCTACCGACGGCCGTGCGCATGCGTTGGCGGCCGGGGATCTTTCGACCGGCGAATGGTACGTGACCCAGCTGGAAGGGACGCTGGACCGGTTGATGGATGAAACCAGCGCGTACCGCCCCAAGGAAGTGCTGCTCGACCCCGCATTGGCGGGGAACCGTCATTTTCAAAAGCGGCTTAGCATGCGGCTGGGATGTTTGTTCACCCCGATGAGTGAGGAGAAACTGGGAGCCACTGGTGAACTGGAGGCGGCATTAGCCCAACAATTTCCTTCAGCAAAAGAGGTCTTCACAACAGCGCTCCTGGTCCGGGCGGGCGGCATGCTGCTTCGCTATCTACAGGATACGCAGAAACGATCACTGCGCCACCTCAATCGGGTTCGACGATATGATGCCCGTCAGTTCATGATTCTGGACGAAGCGGCCCGGCGCAATCTGGAGCTGACCGCTACGTTGAAAGACGGTCGGCGTCAAGGATCGTTGCTCTGGTTGTTGGACCAGACGGCGACCGCGATGGGGAGTCGGATGTTGCGCCAATGGTTGGACAAGCCTTTGGTGAACAAAGAGGCGATCGAGGAACGGCAGGATGCGGTACAAGCGTTTCTGGACGATCTGTTGTTGTTGGAGGAAGTCCGGGAACGATTGAAGGAAGTGTATGATCTGGAGCGGTTAGCCGCCCGGATCGCGTACGGTTCGGCCAATGCCCGGGATTTACAAGCGCTTCGCCGTTCACTGGAGGCGCTTCCCGCACTGCAGCAGGTGTTGGCTCGGATGGATTGCCCACCGCTTCGGATGATGGGGGAACACATGGATGTGTGCCCCGATGTGGCGGAGCTGATCGCCAAGGCGATTGAGGATGATCCCCCGGTTTCGGTCAAAGAGGGCGGCTTGATCCGGGAAGGTTACCATCCCTATTTGGATCGGTTGCGGACGGCGCAAAGGGAAGGGAAGAATTGGATCACCCAGTTGGAGCGTCGCGAGCGGGAAGCGACGGGCATCAAGTCGCTCAAAGTGGGTTACAACAAGGTATTTGGTTACTATATCGAGGTGACCAAGGCCAATCTCCGCCATTTGCCGGAAGGTCGATATGTACGGAAGCAGACCTTGGCCAACGCCGAGCGGTTCATCACGCCGGAGCTGAAGGAAAAGGAACAGCTAATCCTGGAAGCGGAAGAAAAATCGGTCGAACTGGAGTACCAGCTGTTCACCGAGGTCCGCGAACAGGTGGCCCGGCAAATTCCGCGGCTGCAAACGCTCGCCGAACAAGTGGCGCGGTTGGATGCGTTGCAGTCACTTGCCGCCGTGGCTGACCGTTATCGGTATGTCCGTCCGGTCATCCGTACAGACGGCCGCTTGCGGATCGAAGCGGGGCGGCACCCGGTGGTGGAAGCGGCCAACCGGGAAGAGCCGTTCGTGGCCAACGATACGGAGATGAATCCGGAAGACCGGCAGATCTTGCTGATCACCGGTCCCAACATGGCCGGAAAGAGCACCTATATGCGCCAGGTGGCCCTGATCACGGTGATGGCGCAAATCGGCAGTTTCGTTCCTGCGAAGCGGGCGGAAATCCCCATCGTAGACCGGATCTTCACGCGGATTGGTGCAGCGGACGATCTGGTCGGGGGCAGGAGCACGTTTATGGTGGAGATGGCGGAGACGTGTCAGGCGCTGACCCAGGCGACAAAACAAAGTTTGATCCTGCTGGACGAAGTGGGACGCGGTACCTCTACATATGACGGCATGTCCCTTGCACATGCGATCGTGGAATACATTCATGATCATGTGGGGGCAAAAACCCTGTTCTCCACGCACTATCATGAGTTGACCCGGTTGGAGGAAACGCTTCCCCGGGTGGTGAATGTGCACGCCCGATGCGTGGAAAAGGACGGAAAAGTGGTCTTCCTCCACCGGATCGAACCGGGACGTGCTGACCGCAGTTACGGGATCCAGGTGGCTGAGTTGGCCGGATTACCGAAGGAAGTGATCCAACGGGCCAAAGTGATTTTGGACGAGCTGGAAGGACAGGCGGAAACAGCCGCCGCGGTTCAGCAGTTAGAGTTGTTTCCTGCGGTGCCCGAACCGGAGGCGCAAACGGAAAAGGCCCCCGAACCGGCCTTGGGAGAAACGGAGCGGGAAGTGCTGAAGGAGCTTGCCGAGTGGGATCTGATGGGCTCCACCCCCTTGGATGCGATGCAGTTGATTCACCGTCTGCAACAACGACTGAAATCCAGTCGGGTTTAGGGAGGGCCGAGGATGGGAAAAATCCGCATTTTGGACGATCATTTGGCCAACCAGATCGCAGCGGGAGAAGTGGTGGAGCGGCCGGCTTCCGTGGTGAAAGAGTTGGTGGAAAACGCCATCGATGCGGATGCGGATCGGATCGCGGTTCAGTTGGAGGAAGGTGGTATCCGCTCGATCCGCGTTTCCGACAACGGTTGCGGTATGGACCGGGAGGACGCGCAACTGGCTTTCGCCCGGCATGCCACAAGCAAGATTCGCCGAGAGCGGGATCTGTTTGCCATCCGCACATTGGGTTTTCGCGGAGAGGCACTGCCCAGTATTGCCTCCGTATCCCGACTGACACTGACCACCCAGGATGGGTCGGACCAACCCGCCATCCGGCTCAAGCTGGAAGGGGGCGAAACGGTCTCGATTGAGGAAACGTCCCGTTCCCGTGGAACGGATGTGTGGGTGGAAGATCTGTTTTACAATACGCCGGCTCGTTTGAAATACCTGAAAACCGTCAACACTGAGGTTAGTCACGTAGCCGATGTGATTGGCCGGTTGGCGTTGGCACATCCGAATCGGGCATTTTCGCTTCGCCATAACCAACGCGAATTGTTCCGGACACCCGGTGACGGGAAACTGATACACGTCATCCATGCCTTGTATGGCAAGCAAGTGGCATCCCACATGGTGCCGCTCGAAGCGGAAGATCCGGATTTCCGCCTGACGGGGTTGGTGGCCCGTCCCGAGGTGACCCGGTCCAATCGCTCATATTTGTCCATCATTCTGAACGGACGCTATATCCGCAGTGTTCCATTGGTACAGGCGGTATTACAAGCGTATGACACGCTGTTGCCGGTAGGGCGTTATCCGATCGGTGTGCTGTGCGTGGAGACGGATCCCAAACTGGTGGATGTCAATGTACATCCCGCCAAGCTGGAAGTACGCATCAGCAAGGAAAAAACGCTGTACGACCTGATCGTGCAGTCGGTTCACCAGGCATTGCACCGGCAGGTACTTGTCCCCAAAGTGGAGAAGAAACCGAATGGACCGACGGTGAAAAAAACACAAGTAGTGCAGGAACGGTTGTCCTTTGACCGCCCCGCTGGACGGTCCGAATCGGAAGGGTATCCGTCATTGTCGCGCCCGGTGAGGGAAGACCGGGTATACGAACCGTCTTCCGTCCGGCAGGAGAAGACGGAACCCGTTTCCCACGTTTTGCCTGAGCAAGCGACAGCCCCGGATCCGATCCCATCACAGGAAACACCACAGAAGTCGCCTGTCCCTGTGCAGGAGCCGGAGGAGAAATCCCGTTTTCCGATGATGGAACCATTGACGCAAGTGCACGGCACCTATATTGTGGCGCAGTCGGAAGACGGTTTCTATCTGATCGATCAACATGCGGCGCATGAACGGATTTACTATGAGCGCTTTCTTCGCCGCATGAAAGAAACCGATCCCGAACAACAGCCCCTGTTGGTGCCGATGACGGTGGAATGTACGCTGTCCGAGGCGGAAACGATCCGAAGCAAGCTGGACGATTTACGCGCGCTCGGATTGGAAGTGGAACCTTTCGGAGGAACCACGTTTCTCGTACGTTCCCATCCGCGTTGGTTTCCAGAAGGACAGGAGGAGTCGATCATCCGTGAGATCGTGGATTGGCTCAAGGAACACGGTCGAGTGGATACGGTTCGCCTCCGGGACGCCAGTGCCAAGCTGATGGCGTGCAAAGCGGCGATCAAGGCCAACCGCCACCTGCGTCGGGAGGAGATGGAACACTTGCTCGAGGAGTTGGGGGCATGCGACAATCCGTTCACCTGTCCGCATGGCCGACCGATTCTTGTGCATTTTTCCACCTATGAAATCGAAAAGATGTTTAAGCGGGTGATGTGAGATGCTGGTGACCACGTCTTTTCATCCGCATGCCGGACAAAGGGAGGAGGCGCGTCATCTGGCCCGTCGGCTGGGTATGCCCTATGTTGACCGGGAGCGTTTTCCTCTGGTGGAGTTGATGGAGCGAAACGGCGCCGATTCGGCAGTGGTGGTGACGCGGGAGGGATGGCACTGGGAAGATCGCGAAGGGCGGCAGTTCTTTTTTCACCCCAATATGTCCGTCCCGCGGATCAAACAACTGCGACAAGGAAACTCCGACCCGTTGGTAACTGTCAGCGGGATGCAACCCGGAGATCGGGTGCTGGATTGCACCTTGGGGATGGGGGCGGACGCCGTCGTCTCCGCCTTTGTCACCGGGCAAACCGTGACCGGCTTGGAAAGCCAGCCGGTCATCGCCGAACTGGTGGCCCACGGCCTGAAGACATATCCGGCGAAAAATGAGGAATTGAAAAAGGCGATGCGTTCCATTGAAGTGATTTGTACCGATTATCGGAAGTTTTTGCCGCAATGTGCGGATCGCTCCTACGATATCATTCTTTTTGATCCCATGTTTCGTGAAACGGTACGCGCATCCAGCGGGGTTCAGCCGCTCCGTCTGTTGGCCAATATGGACCCGCTGGACCCGGAGACGGTACGTCACGCGGTTCGGGTGGCCCGCAAGACGGTCGTGCTGAAAGAGCGGCCACAAAGCGGCGAGTTTGAACGATTGGGCTTTGAAATCGTGAAACAATCCGCTCGTTTCGCACTGGGCGTGATCCGGGTTGAAGGAGGGAGGGAATGAAAGAAAAGGAGGATTTGCTCGTCATCGTGGGGCCGACGGCGGTGGGTAAAACAGCGCTTAGCCTGCAGCTGGCCGAATCGTTTCGCGGAGAGATCATCTCCGGAGATTCGATGCAGGTGTACCGGTACATGGACATCGGTACCGCCAAGGCGACGCCGGCTGAACGGGCGCGTGTCCCTCATCACATGATCGATATCGTCGATCCGGACTATCCGTTTTCCGTGGATCAATTCCAGCGGATGGTGAAAGAGAAGATCCATGAGATCCAGTCACGTGGTAACCTGCCGATGTTGGTCGGAGGGACGGGATTGTATGTGCAATCCGTCACGCATGGGTATCAGCTGCCCGGTGTAAAGGAAGACCCGGCCTTTCGAGAGGAGATGCATCGTTTGGCGGATGAACAGGGCAACGAAGCCCTGCACCGGCGATTGGCGAAGGTGGACCCGGAAACGGCGAGCCGATTGCATCCCAATGACAGACGCCGCATCATCCGTGCGTTGGAGGTATTTCATGCCAAAGGGGTTCCATTTTCCCATTTGCAAAAGCAGGAAGGTTCCCTGTACAATACATTGTGGATTGGCCTGACGATGCCACGGGAGCAGTTGTATGAGCGCATCAACCGACGCGTGGATCAAATGATGGCCGATGGTTTGGTGGAAGAGGTAAAACGGTTGCGGGCGCTCGGTTACCGGGGTAACCTGACCTCCATGCAGGCGTTGGGTTACAAAGAAATTCAGCAGTATCTCGACGGATATTGGACACTGGAGGAGGCGGTCGAGGCAATCAAGCGGGGGACGCGCAAGTTTGCCAAACGACAACTCTCCTGGTTCCGGCGTTTGAAGGAAATCCATTGGTTCGACGTGACCCGCCCGGGCTTCACGGAAGAAATTCATCAGGTTGTAGCAGGAAAGTTCCCTGGTTACAGCGAATAGAGTAAACTAATGCCAAAACGTACATAGGAGGTACGGACTTTGAAACAATCCATCAACATTCAAGATACGTTTCTCAACCAAATCCGCAAAGAAGCGGTCCCTGTTACCATCTATCTCATAAACGGTTTCCAGCTTCGCGGAGTCGTACGGGGCTTCGATAATTTCACAATCGTGATTGACAGCGATGGAAAACAACAAATGGTGTATAAACACGCGATTTCCACCTTTACACCGGCACGTCCGGTCTCTTTGCAACAACAGCAAGCCGAAGAGGCTGGGAAAGAAGCATAATACCACCTCCGACCGAAACAACCGAGCGGGTACCCCGCTTGGTTGTTTCTTTTTTGTCCTTCACCAAATACTGGGCTCTTGCGTATTATATGGAGCCGAATCGACCATAAGAGGTGACAAACATGAGCAGGCGGGTCATCACAAGAGAAACCAACCGGATTCAGGTGGTACTGGACTATGACTCGGATCGGGAAGGATCGTCAGCGGCAACCGTCACTGATGGGATTGCGGATACGATCGATCAACCGGAACATCTTCCCCTGCGTCGGTGCCTCGATGATTTGGATCGACTGGTAGGCCTCAAGCGGGTCAAAGCATTCATCCATGAGATCTACGCGTGGCTGGAAGTGGGACGTCGTCGGATGGCGGCGGGATTGTCGGCGGAACAACAAGTGTTGCACATGATTTTTACCGGCAATCCCGGGACCGGAAAGACCACCGTGGCCCGTATCATGAGCCAACTGTTCAAGGAAATGGGTGTATTGGCCAAAGGGCATTTAATTGAAGTGGAACGGGCGGATTTGGTGGGGGAGTATATCGGTCACACGGCACAAAAAACGCGGGAGCACGTCAAGCAAGCGCTGGGAGGGATTTTATTCATCGACGAGGCATATTCTCTGGCGCGCGGAGGGGAAAAAGATTTCGGCAAAGAGGCGATCGATACGCTGGTGAAAGCGATGGAGGATCACAAGAACGAATTTGTTCTCATTTTAGCCGGTTATTCAAATGAGATGGACCGGTTCCTCCATTCCAACCCCGGTTTGCCGTCCCGATTCCCGATTCATTTGGATTTCCCCGATTTCACCATCGATGAGCTGATTGACATCGCGGACCGAATGGTTCGACAGCGGCAATACCGGCTTTCCAATCCCGCCAAAGAAAAGTTGCGACGTCATTTGCTTAAGGAGATCGACCGTTCGGCGCACCCGTTCGGCAATGCCCGCTATGTTCGCAATCTGGTGGAGCAAGCGGTCCGATTGCAGGCGGTTCGCCTGTTGAACACACGCTATCCCACCCGGGATGATCTGATGTCCATCCGTGCGGAGGATCTCCAGTTTACGCAAACATCTTCCCCCGCTTTTTCGTGGTATACTTAACATGGTTACGACATTGCTGAAAGCAAGCTGGAGAGAGGATGAGCGACGATCGGAACGGTCGTATCAAAAGAAAAAGCCATATTGGTTGGTTGCGGGTCCAAACGGGACGAATGGGAGGTCCGCTCCTCTCTGGAGGAGTTGTCCCGTTTGGCCGATACGGCCCGCGCAGAAGTAGTGGCCACTTTTGTCCAATTTCGGGACAAGATCGATCCGGCCTGGTTCATCGGGCGCGGGAAAGCCGAAGAGATTGCGCGGGAAGCGGAGCAGCAAGCGGTCGATCTGGTCGTATTCGACCGGGAATTGACGCCGGCGCAATTGCACAACCTGGAACGGTTGATCCCCTGCAAGGTGATTGACCGCACCCAGCTGATTCTCGATATATTCGCCATGCGAGCCCAGACAAAAGAAGGGCGTCTGCAGGTGGAACTGGCACAACTGCAATACTTGCTGCCGCGTCTTTCGGGGCGGGGCAGGGAACTGTCCCGTTTGGGAGGCGGGATCGGCACGCGAGGTCCGGGGGAGACCCAACTGGAAACAGACCGGCGCCACATCCGGCGACGCATACGGGACATCCGGCGCGAATTGGAACAGGTGAAAAAACACCGGGCGTTGCACCAGACCCGACGCCGAAAAAACGAAATTCTGCAGGTTGCGCTTGTCGGGTATACCAATGCGGGGAAATCCACGTTGCTTAACCGGCTGACCGATTCGGACGTGTTGGCTGAAGACCGTCTGTTTGCCACGTTGGACCCGACTTCCCGGGCGTTGTCTTTGCCTTCGGGGGAGACGGTGCTGCTGACGGACACGGTCGGTTTTATCCGGCATCTGCCGCACCAATTGATAGCGGCATTTCGCTCCACATTGGAGCAGGTGAAAGAGGCTGATTTGCTGTTGCATGTAGTGGATATGAGTCACCCGGAAGCACAGGATCAAATTGAGGTGGTAGAAGCGGTCCTGGAGGAGTTGGGGGCGTCTCACCTGCCGGTGTTGTTGGTGTTCAACAAAGCGGACCAGGTGACGGAAGTGCCATTGTTGGCACCTGGTCGGGATGCAATCACCATCAGCGCATTTTCCGACAGAGACTTGGAACGCTTGGTGCATGCCATCGATGAAAGGTTGCATGAGACGGCCATCATCGGGCGGGCGGAGATCCCTGCGGAGAAAGGAGATTGGCTGGCTTTGCTTCACAGGCGGGCACAAGTACACGAAACGGAAATGGACGGTTCGTGCCTCAGGATTTCCTTTCGCATGCCCAAGCGGCACTTTGAGCGACTTCCCTCTGATTTACGGTCTCAAATTCATATTCTGTCAATGTAGAAGTGGTGTGGTAGAGTGGACAAGTATTTGAAGCATGCAGAGATCATCCAAAACTGGGCACGTCGCGCAGAGAAGAAAATCGCGCGGCGTCTCTCGGAAATTGAACGCGTGGTGGAAGAAAACCAATGGCGTGTTTTGACTGCTTTCCGTGAGGAAGGGATCGCCGAACATCATTTGCACGATTCCACCGGATACGGTTACGACGATCTGGGGCGTACCGCACTGGAATCGATCTTTGCCAAGGTGTTCGGAGCGGAGGCGGCACTCGTCCGCCCGCATATCGTTTCTGGCACGCATGCGATTGCCGCATGCCTGTTTGGTGTGCTCCGGCCGGGTGATGAATTGTTGTACATCACCGGCGAACCGTACGATACGCTGCATCAGGTGATCGGCACGGAACGGGACGGTTCCGGTTCGTTGGCCGACTACGACATCCGTTACCGTTTTGTACCGCTGTTACCGGACGGCGAAGTGGATACGGAAGGTGTACGGCGGGCGATCAACGAGCGGACACGTATGATCGGTATCCAACGATCTCGCGGATATACGGATCGCCCCTCATTTACCGTGGGGCAAATTGCCGAGATGGTTCGGTTGGTCCGGTCCCTTGTCCCCGATGCCGTGATTTTTGTGGACAACTGTTACGGCGAGTTTGTGGAAACAATGGAGCCGACGCATGTCGGGGCGGATTTGATTGCCGGGTCACTCATCAAAAACCCGGGTGGCGGTCTGGCCAAGTCAGGCGGTTACATCGCCGGAAAAAAAGTATGGGTGGAACGTGCCGCCGCCAGACTGGTGGCACCTGGTATTCGTGCGGAAGGCGGTGCCACACACGGGTATTTGCGCGATTACTTCCAGGGGTTGTTTTTGGCGCCGCACGTGGTGGGGGAAGCATTGAAAGGAGCGGTATTCGCGGCGGCCGTACTGGAGGAGGCGGGTTTTTCGACAGACCCCGGATGGGATTCACCAAGGACGGACATCATCCAGCAGATCCGGTTCGGCAACCCGGAGGCGTTGATCGCGTTTTGCCGGGGCATCCAAGCGGCGTCCCCGATTGATGCCCATTTGCGACCCGAGCCGGCACCTATGCCCGGTTATGATGATCCTGTGATCATGGCTGCGGGCACGTTTGTTCAGGGGGCGAGTATCGAGTTGTCCGCTGACGGGCCGCTCCGTCCGCCCTATGTGGGATTCATGCAGGGCGGGTTGACGTATGCGCATGTGAAAATCGGAATATTGACGGCCTTGGATCACATATTGGATGTCAGGAATGGAGGATAACATGGAAACAGTGGGATACGTGTTGGTGTGGGTGTTGGTTGTCGCTTGTTTTCTGGTCGGCTTCGTTGGACTGTTCATCTCGGTCTTGCCGGAGACCTTGGCGGTGTTGGCCGGGTTTGTCCTGTATCATTTTCTGATTGATCCCCATGTCCTGGGTTGGCCGTTTTGGACAGGTGTCATTCTCCTCACCGCCTTCAGTATGTTGATCGATTATATCGCGGGAGGGATTGCCGCTCGTAAATACGGAGCGTCCAAATGGGCTACTTGGGCGGCGATCATCGGAACGATTGTGTTTCCCATTCTGCTTGGTCCACTGGGGCTGATCGGATTGATTATCGGCCCGTTTGTGGCGGTGGTGCTGGTCGAACTTTTGCAACGCAAGCCGTTTGGCCAAGCGGTACGCGCCGGATTTGGCACATGGGTGGGGATGATCAGCGGCATCTTCTTTAAAGGTTTGATCATGGTGGTGATGATCGTCTGGTTCCTGATCTTGGTGTTATGAGGAGGATGTAAGACGTACTTCCGGGGAGTGTGGAAACATGGCCAACATCAAACAGATCGCTGAAATGGCCGGGGTGTCTGTAGCGACGGTATCGCGCGTATTGAACAACCGGCCATATGTGAGCGAGGAAAAGCGAAAAGCCGTGATGAAAGCTGTCCGGGAGTTGAACTATAAACAAAACATTCACGCCATCCATCTCAAAACGGGGAAGACCCAAACAGTTGGTGTGATTCTCCCGTTTGTCAACCATCCCTACTTCGGGGCGATCTTGGAAGGGATTGCAAGTGAAGCGCTGAAGGCGAACCACCGCTTGATCGTGTGTCAAACCAACTATGATCCCGATGAGGAAATCGGGCTGCTGGAATCACTCAAAATGAAGCAGATGGACGGTGTCATCATCTGTTCCAAAGCCGTCGATTGGGATCGCATCGAACCATTTGCGGTTCACGGGCCGATCGTGGCTTGTGAAGATACGGGCAATAGAGCCATCTCATCGGTATACATTGATCATTACGGCGGTTTTATGACGGGGATGCGGTATCTGATTGAGAAAGGGCACCGTCGCATCGGTTACTGTATCGGGCGCGGACATAGCTTCAACAGCCGAAACCGAAAACGGGCCTTTCACGACGCGTTGGAACAAATCGGGGAGGTTCCCCGCCGGGAGTGGATGTTTGAGCAGTGTTTGACGATCGAAGACGGGGTACGGGTTGTCCATGATTTGTCCGAAATGGAGGAACGCCCTTCGGCATTGTTGGTTTCATGCGATCAGGTGGCCGCGGGGATCATCATGGAGGCTCGCCGTCGGGGATGGCGGATTCCGGGAGATTTGGCGGTGATGGGATTTGATAACCATCCGATCGCACAAGTATTAGATTTGACCACGATCGAACACCCCGGACGCCGGATGGGGGAACACGCTTTTCGCTTGTTACTGTCCAGAATCGAGAAAGAACCATCGGAACCCGAGCGCGTCGAACTTCCCTACCGGTTGATCGAGCGAGGAACGGTATGAAGCGCCATCAAAAAGGCCGTTACCGAGCCGGATTACGTCCAGCTGGTAACGGCTTTTGTCTCTGAACGCTCCAATTGGGAAGAACATTGTATAGACAGGCTCAAGGTGAATCGAGATGCTCGTCAATTGAGCTGGCCAGTCGTTCACGCCGCTTGTTTTACTTCCTCCCAATATGCTTCCGCTTGTTTTTCATCGTACTGTTTCTCCCATTTGGACATCACAACGGCCGCCAGCGAATTGCCGCAGACGTTGACTGCCGTCCGGGCCATATCCATCAGTCGGTCGACACCAGCGATGAAGGCCAGCCCTTCCACCGGCAATCCCATCGCACCCAACGTAGCCAAGAGGACGACGAACGAGACGCCCGGTACGCCTGCGATCCCTTTGGAGGTGACCATCAAGGTCAGGAGCAAGGTGATTTGTTCACTCAACGACAGGTGAATGCCGTACATCTGGGCGATGAAGATGGCGGCAATCGCCTGATACAGTGTGGAGCCGTCCAAGTTGAATGAATATCCGGTCGGGATGACGAAGGATGTGATGGCCTTCGGACAACCGAATTTCTCCATTTTCTCCATCAGCTTCGGCAGTACCGTTTCCGAGCTGGCGGTGGAATAGGCCAAGATCAGCTCATCCTTCAGAATACGGATGATCCGGAAAATGCTCGTGCCGGCGATTTTGGCCGTCACGCCCAGTACGACCAAAACGAAGAAAATCATCGATGCGTACACGAGCAACACCAATTTGCTCAGCGGCACCAACGAATCCACGCCGAATTTGGAAACGGTAACCCCGATCAGGGCAAATACGCCGAACGGCGCAAATTTCATCACCTGATTGGTCACGTAGAACATCGCTTCAGCAGTTCCTTGGAAGAACTTCAATACCGGTTTTCCCTTGTCTCCGATGGCTGCCACACCCAATCCGAACAACACGGAAAAGAAAATGATGGACAACATGTGGCCTTCCGCCAGGGAGGTAAACAGGTTTTCCGGTACGATGTTAACGAAGGTATCGACAAACCCGTGATCTTCCACTTCCTTGGTGGTGGTTACATATTTTTGGATGTCTTCCTTATGCAGCGATTTCATATCCACGCCTGCACCGGGTTGGAATACATTTGCAGCAAACAGCCCAATAATCAGCGCGATTGTGGTGATGATTTCGAAATACAAAAGTGTTTTTCCGCCTAATTTTCCTAATTTTTTCATGTCCCCGACACCGGCGACGCCAACGACCAGGCTGGAGATGACGATCGGGATCACGATCATTTTGATCAACCGAATGAAGATGTCACCGATCGGCTTCAGATATTGTTCGACGGCAGGGTTTCCATAAAAAACAGCGCCTACCGTTATACCCAAGATTAATCCGATCAAGATTTGCCACGCGAGCCCCAGTTTCCGTTTTGCCACATTCTCTCCCTCCCGTTTGTCGACATGATCCTCTATTTTTACCGTGGGCAAAAAAATATTGCACACAATATAACATGTTAAATCAATTTTGGCTTTTGATCAAGCGAGGGGTTCTCCATCCCCCTTCCATTCGGGGATCGGCATGTGATAATGTGGGATCACAAGGCAGGAGAACGCTCCGGACAAAAAAGGATCAGTTGATTTTATGTCATTTTTTCTAACACCCATTGACAAATGAAATTGACATTAATACAATAGCAGTAAAGTCATGCAAGAGAGGAGGCGCCCACATGCGAGATGAGATCCGTAGGAACATGCCTCTGTTTCCCATGGGCATCGTGACGAAATTGACGGAACTCACTCCGCGGCAGGTGCGCTACTACGAGCAACAGGGTTTGATCCGACCTGCTCGGACAAAAGGAAATCAACGCCTGTTTTCCTTCAATGACGTTGATCGCTTGTTGCAAATCAAAAGCTTGATGGAAAAAGGCGTAAACGTAGCCGGCGTCAAGGAAGTGCTGTTGAAACAGACGGCGGAATCGACACAGCCTTCCAAAGAGAAACGTCGTCACGACATCACTGATGCCGAATTGCGTAAATTGTTGAAACGGCAACTGACTGAGTTGCGTCCGGGTCAAGCGCATTTGATCCAAGGAGAACTTTCCCGGTTTTTCCACTGATACCAACAAGCCATATGGCTTACCATAAACACATCAACAAAGGAGCGTTCTCTATGCCTCGATTCACACGTGAAGATATTCTGAAGTCTGTAGAAGAGAACAACGTCCAGTACATCCGCCTTCAGTTTACGGATCTGTTGGGCACGATCAAAAACGTGGAAATCCCGCGCAGCCAGCTGGAAAAGGCACTGGACAACAAAATGATGTTCGACGGTTCTTCGATCGAAGGATTTGTGCGGATTGAAGAATCCGATATGTATCTGTATCCGGATTTGGACACGTGGGTGATTTATCCATGGAGCTCGGGGTCTGAAGGGAAAGTGGCCGGACTCATTTGTGATGTTTATCTGCCGGATGGCAATCCGTTCCCGGGAGACCCGCGCGGCATCCTGAAAAAAGTGCTGAAAGAAGCCGAAGAAATGGGCTTCACTTCGTTCAACGTCGGTCCGGAACCGGAGTTCTTCCTCTTCAAAACCAACGAAAAAGGCGAACCGACGATGGACTTGAACGACAACGGCGGCTACTTTGACTTGGCACCCCTGGATCTGGGCGAAAACTGCCGTCGTGACATCGTCGTGACACTGGATAAGATGGGCTTCGAAGTGGAAGCTTCCCACCATGAAGTGGCGCCCGGTCAGCATGAAATCGACTTCAAATATGCCAACGCGGTGCGTGCGGCCGACAATATCCAGATCTTCAAGCTGGTGGTGAAAAACATCGCCCGCCGTTACGGTCTGCACGCAACCTTCATGCCGAAACCGCTGTTCGGTGTGAACGGTTCCGGTATGCACTGCCACCAATCCCTGTTCCGGGGCAATGAAAACGCCTTTTACGATGAAAACGACGAGCTGGGTCTGAGCGAAACCGCACGTCATTTCTTGGCTGGTATCTTGAAACATGCCCGCGCCTTTGCGGCGATCACCAACCCGTTGGTCAACTCCTACAAACGGTTGGTGCCGGGGTATGAAGCTCCTTGCTACGTGGCTTGGTCTCCGAAAAACCGCAGTCCGTTGGTGCGCGTACCGGCATCCCGCGGTTTGAGCACCCGGATCGAAGTGCGCAACCCGGACCCGTCCGCCAACCCGTATCTGGCTTTGGCCGTGATGCTCAAAGCAGGTTTGGACGGCATCAAAAACAAGCTGCCGCTGCCGCCGCAAACCGACCGCAACATCTACGTCATGGATGATGAAGAGCGTCGGGAAGCAGGCATCCAGTCCTTGCCGGCCACGCTGAAAGAAGCGTTGGAAGAGCTGAAAAAAGACCCGGTTATCTGCGAAGCGCTCGGCGAACATGCGCTGGCCCACTTCATCGAAGCCAAAGAGATCGAGTGGGATATGTTCCGCACGCAAGTTCATCCTTGGGAGCGGGAACAATACCTGACCCTGTACTAATCCGACAAAAAAGACACCCCCTGCAGTAAGCAGGAGGTGTCTTTTTTTGATGAGATTCTCCCGAAAATAACTGGACATCGGGAAGGAGTTCGATTAGGATTAAAAGTGTGACCATTTAATGATAATGATTTTCAAATTCATCATGATAGGTGCGGGGGTTGACGCGCAATCCGCTGAAGGTGTTCAGCGTATTGGGCGTTTCCTCCTGCACAATCTCGCATGGCGGGGATATGAGGATTCCCTGATCGAGGAGGGTGTAAATATGAACGAAACGCATTTTGGTGCCCGGGATCTGTCGTTGGCGTACGGAAAAAAACGGATTATTGAAGCACTCAACATCGATATCCCCATCGGTTACATCACGGCGCTGATCGGCCGTAACGGCTCCGGCAAATCGACCCTGCTCAAGGCGATGGCACGGCTCATCCAACCGCATGGAGGAGCTGTCTATATCAATGGCCAATCGATCCATGCGATGCCGACACGGGAAGTATCCCGACGTCTGGCCATTTTACCGCAACATCCCCAATCTCCCGAAGGGTTGACGGTGGAGGAGCTGGTGTGGCACGGACGATTTCCGCACCAGTCAGTTTGGGGAGGTAAGCGCAAGGAAGACCGTCAAATCGTCCAATGGGCGATGGAGATGACGGGTGTGTCGGAATGGGCTGACCGTCCCCTTTCCTCTCTATCCGGCGGTCAGCGGCAACGGGCGTGGATCGCCATGGCACTCGCGCAAAAAACACCGCTGTTGCTGTTGGACGAACCGACAACGTATCTTGATTTGGCCTATCAGATCGAAGTGCTGGATCTTCTGAAACGGTTGAACGAAACGGAAGGAATCACCGTGGTGATGGTTTTACATGATATCAACCAAGCGGCCCGCTATGCCCATCAGCTCATCGCTCTTCGAGACGGCAAAGTGGTGGCACAGGGTACACCGTCATCCGTGATCACCCCGGAAACCCTTGAATCCGTCTTCGGTATTCAGGCTAGAGTGATTGCCGATCCCGTGACTGGTCACCCGATGTGTATTCCCCTCTCTTCTGCATCCAGGAAGAAGATGAAACAACCCGTGGCGCTGGGGCAATAAAGGACGGATTGAATGAAGCGGCAGGAGGGTTGGAATACTTGGGGTGAGGGAGATGACTTGCGATGAGTGGCGAGCGCATCGAGAACGGTGAAAACGCTGTTGGTTCTGCCCAGTGATACCAATTCCTATGGTACCATTTTCGGGAGACAGGTATTGGCGTTGATCGATGAAGTGGCCGCCATTGCAGCGATGAGACATTGCAAACAACTGGTAGTGACTGCGTCGATCGACTCGGTGGATTTCTTAAATACGGCGCGTTTGGGTGACATTTTGACAGTGGAAGCGTTTGTAACCTGGACGGGAAACGCCTCGATGGAAGTATATGCGGAAGTCGTTCCCGAGAATCGGACCGGAGAGAAGAACCTGACCACCACTTCTTTTGTCACCATGGTGGCGATCGACAAAGAAGGAAAACCCGTGGCAGTGCCATCCGTTATACCGGAAACGGACAAAGAAAAGCGTCTTCACCAATCCGCTGTGCAACGCCGGCAACTGCGGGTCGAGCGAAGAAAGAGGCAGGAGGGTTTACATTAGGATTTGTCTGATCCCGACGGAGATTGGTACTTACTGATCGGTGTATTTCCTCTGTTTTCGCCTTACGCTTCCGTTTATACATACAAAGAAACCCGGCCAGGCTCTCACAACCTGGATGGTTTTTTTCATCTTATATCCAGCTTTTTTGGCATCCTCTTCGTTCCAATAGCACCCATTGTTCTATGGAAATCTCTTGATTGCAGTTTATTCGTTCTCTTCGGTCTCATTGTTACCAGCATAAAGCGATAGATTAAATTTTCTCAATTTTCCCCACCTTATTGTCAGAAGTTTGGCATTTCGCTACATTTATACCGTTCACTCTGTTTCACCCTGCCATTTTCATCAAATGGGAGTCTGGAGGGGGAAAATATGAAGAAAGCATTGGAAAAAAGAGAAATTCCGCGGATGGGCACATCGGTTACCTTCTTAGGCTTCGGCGCTTTGGAAATCGGGCGAGACTGGGGACTGGGGGACGGCCGGGAAAGGCAAAGGCCTGATGAAAAACAAGCGGGAAAAGTGCTTCATACCGTTCTGGACTTGGGGATCAATCTCATCGATACGGCCAGTGCTTACCATCGTAGTGAAGAGCGAATCGGCAAATTTTTGTCCTCCCGTCGCCATGAATTCATTCTTGCCACCAAATGTGGAGAACACAGCAATGAACCGGATACGTATTACGATTTTTCTTACCGAGCGGTTAAAGAATCGATCGATCGCAGCTTAAAGCGGCTGCAAACGGATGTGATCGACATCATGCAAATCCACTTTGGGCCTAATTCGGAACAAGTAATCGAAGAAGGGGAAACGCTGGCCGCAATGAAAGATGCGCAAAAGGAAGGGAAAATCCGCTACCTTGGCGCTTCGATCGATGGGGAATTGGCCACCCTCTTGATCGAATCGGGAGAATTTGACGTGATGCAATTGGGATATAACCTGCTAGATCAAACAAATGAAAAAAACATCGCCCTTTGCCTTGAAAAAGGAATCGGCGTATTTATTCGTTCTGGGCTCGCTGCTGGATTGCTATCCTCACGAGTGTTGCCGCATCTGAATGAAGAGTTTACGCACAAGAAAAAAGTGCTCGCCCTTTTGGAACTAGTCGGAGGGGACGGTGACAAATTAACTGCCCTGGCGCTTCAATTCCTGTACCGGAATCCGGGGATTAACTCCGTTTTGGTTGGTACCAAACAGCCGGAACGGATCCAGCAAAACATCGATCTGTTGGAACAGGAGATTTCCGACGATCTGATACAGAAAGCGCTGGAAATTGTAAACGAGTAACCTTCTTGTTGCATATAGCCTACATCTGGCTCTGTAAATAAGATGATTAGGCGTGATCCCAGACGTTACACGGAGTCATCCGCTTAGGTTGGTAATGCGACAGGGCGGGTGACTTCATTTTCGATGATGTGATGATGTACGTTGTCACTCGCGATCAGTTTCATTATGTACGTCGTGGGTACTCCCAGGATCGGCAACCGTCGAAAGACGGGCTTGCCGTTTTTTGCTGTAGCTAACTTGCTGACAGCGTGGTACCGTCTCTCATCATCTTGCTGATTTTTTGCATATCGTCAGGTTTGGCTGCCACGTCGATGACACTTCCTTCAGCTGAGTTTGTCCAAATAATTCTATGCCACCAAGGTGGAGGAGAGCATCAAGGTGGAGAACTCTCCAGATCCGTTGGAGGTGGCCCGGGAGATTATTAAGGCGAAAGGAGAGCCTCCCGGTAGGAAGAGACTGATGGAGATCGCCCAGTGTTCCGAATGGAGGGCTAGGAAAGCGCGGATCGGTTAGTCGTACATTGGGAACAAAGGTGAGGGGAGACTTCACGAAGGCTTGTAGGACCTTTTTTCGCTTCTCCCGAAATCTCTGCTGATTTCGTCATTTTAAGGGTGAATGATTATCGAAAAGCACAACAATGGTATCAAGAGAAATTGGGGCTTACCTCCACTTTTGATGAAAATGAAAAGTATGTCGTATTAGATCTTGCTGGTACGTCTCTTACCTTACATGAGCTTTCTGATCAAGAAAACAAAGTGGGAAAAGAGTGGTCGAGCACTTACCCAATCCTATATACGAATGAGATCGAACAAGCTCATCAATATTTGGGGGAACAACAAGTAGAGGTAGAACCAATCCAGGAAGCAGGTAATGTACGCTTCTTCGGTTTCTACGATCTTGATGCCAATCGGTTAGAAGTCTGCTGTTATTAAACGGTTGTGATCTAAAGGGGTACGTCAACCAAAAGCGATGACGATTGACTCTTCGCGTATGGGCGCTGAGGGGGGTATCTATTGATTTATGAAATGACTGTTCAAGTTCGTGTTACGGACATAAAAGAAGGTCAAAAGTGGTATCAAACATTACTTAATAAAAAACCTGATTTCATACCACACGAAGGATTTGCAGAGTGGGAGCTTATTTCTGGGTGTTGGTTACAAGTGGCTGAAGGAGTACCAACAGAAGGTAGTGGACCAATCCGTTTAGGTGTTACGGATATAGAAGCCGAGCGGGATAGGATAAAAAAGAATTAAATGTCGAGAGCTTTGAAATATATTCAAGAGAAGAAGTTCCTGTTAAATGGGGTACTTTTACTGACCCCTGGGAAAATCGTATTGGTTTCTTTGAATACTTGAGTCAGATAGAAAAAACGAACGGATTAAAACTGTTTTAGGGAAAAATAAAATTTTATAAAAAGATGATGTTTAGTAGGTAAGTCTGCCTTTGAGAATAAACACCCCGGCGTACCTGTAAATGACCTTAATCGTAAACGGTTGTAAGATCAAGCAAAAAGCCATTGAGTCTATGAAGTACTCCTTCGTAGGTTTCAGTGGCTTTTTGTGGGGTCACTGTCACCAAAAAATAAAGAAAAAGATAGGGCTGTACCCCTGACCTATTTAATAGGTTGCGTCAATTTTGTTTTCATCGGCCCTCTTGCACTAAGAAATCGCGGCAGGGTGAGGACATCATGAAGAAATACCCGAACACCCAAGACTAAAGGCCGCCCAGCCTTTTCATTAATACATCATCTCACTTGACTTAAACGGATCAGGATGCCGGCTTTGTCGTCCGATGTTTGAGTCTGGGGACTCGTTTACAGTCCGGATCCTCTGAATTCCAAACTGGAACAGCCTTTCGGCATATGCGTTCAGTCCTTCCCGGGCGATTGCAAGGACGAAATCCTCTGTCATCAAGATGTCTGCAAAACCGAAGTAAAACCCGTCCGATACTAGCAGAAGGGTGGCAAGATTGCTGCGTGCCAACCTACCACTCGAGGTGGTCCATCAGCGCAGGATCTCCGTTAATGCAGCTGTATCCGCCCGGTTTGTTGGCCATCCGCCGGTTTAAGCGGATTTTCTCACGGACTTCTTCAGGCAATTTTCCGTTGGTCCGACTAAAATGGTGCTCCTTCCACAGTTCAATCACTTGGCGGTCATGATCATCCACCGAATCCCGTGTCACCGTCCGCCCGGTTTGGTCCCTGTAGAGGGCATAAATCATGCAGTCGCCGCTTTGCACCCACTCGATGTGGTGTTCTCCGATTTGGACCACGGCATGTGCCGCGGCCCATAGCGCTTCGGTCTTTTGCAGATCAATCCCTTGATCGTGCATCACCTGCCGAAGCCGTTCATTGGCTTGCAGCGTAGCCTGGAACAGGTCAGTTTCCGATCCAGGTTTAGAAAATGTTCAGCCACTGTTTTCGCTACGATCGCCCCGCCCGTAAGACCGTTCTCATCCCTGAAACGGTCCAGACTGGTGTCTCCGTCCGCCACACCGTACAAACCGAGCGACTGATCTATTATGAGCCGATTTTCATTGCAGAAGCCCTGACCCTGTATCCATACCGTTTCAACAGACGGCATCGAGACACTCCATTTCGTTTTGATCCCCTATGAAGCCACTTTTTTCCAGAGTGGCCCCATATTTCGCTTTTGGATCTAAATCCATCCCAATATGATTACCTCCTCCATTCATGAGAAAACTGAATCTTAGATCAAACCATACAACATTGTGGACCTTACGAAGTACAACTGTATAAGCTGGTTTCTTGTGGTTCTAAGCGTATGTGGCACTTATAGAACATGCACAAAAGTTAGGGGGCTTTATTATTTACATTCATCCCCCTGACCGATCCATCAAGCGATTACCGACCGGATTTTGCACCATCTGCAGATGTCCACTCGTTGTGTTTCACTACAGGTTATCTTATAACTTTCGAATATCAGACACCCGTAGGCGACCTCTTTAAGTTCCTTTGTCGTGTTGATGAGATTGATTGAATTAGCGCAAAGTGAATTGGCTAACAGGCCAACTTTAAATCAGCCAATGGGGTTTACACCGCAGTTGTTAGAGTACATGCTTAGAGGATCTGGATACCGTTAACCATATGCGGGAGGATTTGCCAGACGGGGTTGCCGAGCTTGAACGGGAGATTATCCGGGAGAGAACGCAGGCTGGCTTGGCTGCGGCTCGTGCAAGAGGGAAATTGGGCGGACGGCCACGGGTGATGGATGAACGGAAAGTGAAAATGGCTCAATCTCTCTTATGAAGACTCCAATCTTTCCATCCAAGAAATTTGTGAAACGCTTCAGGTGTTCAAGGCGACACTTTACCGGTATCTGAACAAAAATAGTCACACCATGAAAACTGATACACAAAAAGCCACTCTTTTCTAGAGATTATTGACAAAGCTTTGTATCTGTAAGTATATAGAAGATGGATCGATATCTTTAATGAAACAGGTTAATTAAATGGGGTATATCTTGTGAATATTTATGATTATCTTGAGCGAATGCAAAATGAATTGCTTTATGACGATTTATTACAAATTGAACAAAAGTATTACTCTTTATGTTCCCAGTTAGCTGGTGCAGAAGAAGCTAAAAAAATTGAAAAGATAAATCTGGATAAGCTTCAACAACTTTTGGAGATAGGGCTTACTAAATCAATAAAATTAGCTCATGATTATTCGGCGAAAGCCATCTATTATGAATATGACTTAGACAACGAGTGGAGTAGTCATTTTTTTATCTGCACGAATTATCATCCGTTATTAGAGCAGGACGATGATTGGGCTTGCGATTGGGTAGAGGAATTAAAAGGTCCAGATATAGTTGAATTTGCTCATATCTATTCCGAAAATGGTTTTGATAAAACGGAAAAGGCAGTGGGTATTACTCTTTATTTGGTCGCTAGAACAGTAGTTGTTTTTGCAAAGGCTTCACGAAAAGTAAAAAGCAAAATCCCGATATGTATCGCCTTTCACGACCAAGACCCAATCATGAGAATAATAGAATAGATAGGATTACTGCCGTGGTTCAAAACGTCAAAAAACTGGCTTTGCTTCTCTAGAAGAGAGGAAAACAATTGCTTAGGAAGCTGGAGACCCTGGAGGCTACGATCTTTTGATCAGAATAGCTGATATACAAAAGGTCATTCTGTTATATCTTTTCAATAATACAATCTATAATATATACTAAGAATATAAACCTATTTCCCAACTTTCTAACCTTTATTTTCCTGAAAATACTAATCTAAAAAGGTGGGGAGTTTTATTGAAACGCTTTGGTTCGCTTCGTTCGTTTCGTTCGTTTCTGTTTCTGGCGCCCTTGGTCTTCGTCATGGTGGCTTGCAATCAACAAACAGCAACCGCTCCCAAGTCGGATGCCCAAAAGGTAAACCAGGTCGAAATCTTCAGTTGGTGGACGGGTGCCGGAGAAGAAGACGGACTGAAAGCATTGATCAAGCTTTTTAAAGAAAAAAATCCCGACATTGAAGTCATTAACGCTGCCGTGGCCGGCGGCGCCGGTACCAACGCCAAAACGGTGTTGGCCACGAGAATGCAAGGAAACGATCCTCCGGATACCTTCCAAGTGCACGGGGGAGCCGAACTGAATGACAGTTGGGTCGCGGCCGGAAAAATGGAACCCTTAAACGATTTTTACAAACAACAAGGCTGGACAGACAAATTTCCCCCTGCCCTAATCAACCTTGTCAGCAAAGGCGGCAACATCTATTCCGTCCCAGTGGACATCCATCGCGGCAATGTGTTGTGGTACAACAAAAAAATCTTTGACCAATATGGTTTAAAACCCCCCACCACATTTGATGAATTTTTCAAAGTGGCGGATACCTTGAAAGCGAAAGGGATCACTCCTTTGGCACTGGGAGACAAGGAACCTTGGACCGCTACCCAACTCTTTGAAAATATTCTCCTTGGTACCTTGGGTCCCAACGACTACGATAAATTATGGAATGGCCAACTTTCCTTTGAAGACCCACGCATCAAACAAGCGCTTGCCACCTTCAAAAAAATGTTGACTTACGTGAACCAGGACCATGCCGCGCGTAACTGGCAAGATGGCGTTCAATTGGTCGGAAAAGGAGAGGCCGCCATGAACGTCATGGGGGATTGGGCCAAAGGATATTTGACCAATGATCTGAAACTGAAGCCAAAGCAAGATTTTGGCTGGGCTCCCTTCCCGGGCACGAACGGCACCTTTGTCATCATCACTGACACCTTCGGCTTACCCAAAGGGATTAAACACCCCGAGGCAACCAAAAAGTTCTTGGCCGTGCTCGGCTCGGTGGAAGGGCAAGATGCATTCAACCCGCTCAAAGGCTCCATCCCGGCCCGGTTGGATGCCGATCCGAAAAAATATGATGTCTATGGTCAACAAACCATGAAGGATTTCAAAAACTCCAAATTGGTTCCAAGTTTGGCACATGGCTCTGCCGCTCCGGAAGGATTTGTCACTCAATTCAACCAATTGATCAACACCTTTGTCACGCAAGGGAACATCGATCTCGCCATTCAAATGATGAAGCAAGATGCCACGGCCAACCTGGGAGTGAAATAACCATGAAATTCCGATTCAGGTGGCAGGTTTCCTGCTGCCTGATTTTTCTTGAAGGAGGAACTTGTCATGGCTCAAGCATCTCCATTCACGACACCCCAAACCCACCCGAAAAAAAGAAGCGGACGAAATCGCGAAAAGTGGATCGCCTTCCTGTTTCTTTTGCCCTCGATCCTAGCCATCGCCATTTTTGTCTACGGTTTTATCGGTTGGACCGGCTACATTTCTCTGAGCAAATGGAACACCTTTGTCCAAGATCTCACCTTTAGCGGCCTGGGCAACTACCGGTTCCTGTTCAACGACTTCCGTTTTCAGTCAGACCTGCGAAACACGATCATCTTTACCGTTTTGTTCACTCTCCTTTGTATTGGATTGGGGCTGTTTCTCGCTGTTTTGTTGGATCAAAAAATCAAATGGGAAGGTCTGTTTCGCAACATTTTCATTTTCCCGATGGCTTTATCGTTCATCGTGACCGGCGTTGTTTGGCAGTGGATCTTTAATCCGAGCACCGGCATCAACTTGATTTTGAAAAAAATCGGAATCACCGATCCGCCACTTTGGTATGTCCAGACCAGAGTGGTCCTCCCTCTACATATTGGACAAATCCAGTTCGGGGTCCCAATGGCATTGATCGCCGTTGTGATCGCAGCGGTTTGGCAGTTATCCGGCTTCACCATGGCCATGTATCTGTCCGGCCTCCGCTCCATCCCAGATGAATTAAAAGAAGCGGCGCGGGTGGACGGGGCCACTGAATGGCAAACCTTCCGCTATATCCTATTGCCGCAACTCAAACCGATTACGTTTAGCGCCGTCGTCATCTTGGGCCACATTTCACTCAAAATTTTTGACCTGATTTACGCGATGACCGGACCCGGTGCCGCTTTCGTCACCGACATGCCGGGCCTTTACATGGTGGAAACAACGTTTAAAGGGAGCCATTATGCACAAGGGGCTAGCATTGCCATCATCATGTTGCTACTTGTTTCTCTCCTGATCGTTCCCTATCTGATCTTTACCTTCAGAAAGGAGGAAACCGCATGACCCTCTCCCGCACAGGTCAAATCATCCTTTATGCAATCCTCATCATTCTGGCCCTGCTTTTCCTCACGCCCATCTATATTATGGTTATTACCAGTATCAAGCCGATCAATGAAGCTACTTTATCCGGGATGTGGAAGCTTCCCAGCCACGTGGATTTGGAAAGTTACCAGATCGCCTTTGAGAAACTGTCTCCCAACATCCTAAACAGTTTTTATCTGGTCATTCCGGCCACCATCCTTTCCGCGGTTTTGGGTTCACTGAACGGCTATATCCTTTCCAAATGGCGCTTTCCCGGCTCCAATATCCTTTTCACCTTGATTTTGTTTGGCATGTTCATACCATACCAGAGCATCTTGATCCCACTCATCCAGTTTTTGCAAAAAATCCAGCTTTACAATACCATTCCCGGACTGATTCTCGTACACGTCGTTTACGGAATTCCGATCACCACCCTAATTTTCCGCAATTTCTACGCCAACATTCCGACGGAAATGATCGAAGCAGCCAAAATCGACGGCAATGGCATTTGGGGCATCTATCAGCGGATCATCCTGCCCCTGTCGATTCCGGGGTTTGTCGTCGTAGGCATCTGGCAATTCACCCAGATTTGGAATGAATTTTTGTTTGCTGTCACCATCACCAACACCTCGCAACAACCGATCATGGTCGCCTTGCAAAACTTGTCGGGCAGCCAGATCATCCAGTGGAATATCCAGATGGCCGGTGCATTGCTGGCAGCACTCCCGACTTTAATCGTCTACATTTTTCTAGGAAAATATTTCATCCGGGGATTATTGGCCGGATCGCTCAAAGGCTAGAAAGATCCCGACAAAATAAAGAAAGAAAAACAGCTGAACAGGAGAATTAATCCATGAAACAAATTGAAGTCGTCGGCGCCGTCATTTTAAACGGGCAAGGGAAAATTCTCTGCGCCCGGCGATGTCCGCTCCACTTTTGTGGGGGTTTCCCGGTGGAAAAATCAAGCCGGGCGAATCGGCAGAAGAAGCGCTCATCCGGGAAATCAAGGAAGAAATCGGATGCACAATTTTGGTGCATCAATTGGTCGAAGACACTACTAACTTCGCTTCCCATGCCATCATCCGCCTGCGCACCTACCAGGCCCGGATCAGCGACGGAATCCCCCGTTCAATAGATCATGGTGGGTTCCGCAGGTCAACACACCATTAGTATCCGGTTTGCTGGTATGGCAGATGGTAAGGAAGTATTGGCTGAGAAAACGGTGAACGTCACAGTTCCTGGTCTGAAAGTGAATCATGAGGAGAAAAGTGGAAAGCACGAAATCAGTGGGATGATTGAGTACGCCAAACACGCCAAAGGTTCTTGGCACATCGACGTGCGTTATCCGAGAGATTTCAAGGGTTTTGTAGAAGTGAAAATGGACAATGTGGAAGGACACCCTTTCGCTCACATGTTTGACCTGAAACCGGGCGTGTATGTGGGACACGGGACATTTTTATGGAGAGGTGGATGGTGAGTACGTATCTCTCGCTGGCTGGACCCACTTCGAAGTCAAAGCTGATAACAACGGTAAAGGTGGCAATGACAACGGCGGCAACAATGGCGGAAACAACAACGGCAACAACAACGGAAGCAACAATGGCAATAGCGGTGGAACCACCCAGGCGTCCAGCCAGCCGTCCGGGGAATCCGCCAGTGAAACAACCATGGCGGCAATTCCGGTCAAGATGGTAAACTGCCGAAAACGGCTACCACCTACCCGACCGGTACCATGGCCGGTCTTGCGCTCTTAGCTGTCGGTCTGGCTCTGCTGAAAGTTCGCCGCACCGACTGATCGCGGCAAACGAAAAAGAGCCGAACGGGAATGAACCGACGGCTCTTTTTTAATACTAATCATATGAAGGATGAAAATCACTAGACAGTATACGTCCGCAAATGATGATTAGCGGACATTGTAAAACGAAAAACTGTTAGAGTCACTGTGCAACGTGGTGGCCAACGTCTACCAATCGGACGCCGTACAGCGTCATAGTTTCCCCTGCAACTCTTTCCACAGGTTCACCATAAGGACGGAAAAGCCTCTGATGATAAAGTAACCAGCCAAAAATACTCCCGACCATCGTGGTCCAACCGGAACCGGATAAAGCAATACACCCGAACCCATGGCAATGTATAGCAGAGGACCCGCCATCCACCGCCATTTCAGCCAGAGTCGCAGTATCCCCCAATGCCATCGTTCTTGATCCAACCTGCGTGCCACCCCCGATTATAAGTTAACAGATCAACAGTGTGACAACATCAGCTTTTGAGATGAAATGAAACTCTGATCCCTTTTCAAAAGTATACCCCCATAACCCCTGGTCTGCTTTGAGGAAGCCACTCTGCATAAGAGTGATTTTTTCTCGTCTCAAAAACGATCGTTTTTGAGACCTTTCGACGAAGCCCCTTTTCCCCAATTATGACGTCTCGAAGCCTCCACCGCTCCCATACTTATAGCGACCTTCCAATTCATATTTGTCTATCTTTGTAAATACAATTAGTTTAATGGGCAAATATCGAATGGGGCCCAGGTAAGGAAATGCAATATTATTATGGGAATCAAATGCCATTACGTATCTTGGATGAGGCTGAATTTTGGAAGCATCAAGAAGAAGAACAACTGTCGTTATTCGAGAGCTAGTAAAAAACTTGGAAGCACAATATGTCAAGGGGCTAAAAGAATGGGAGAAGGTGATAAATGAAACACATCAGTGTGTAGTAAGGTTCATTCAGACGGTGGTCCGTACTGGTTATGTTGTCACACCCTGCGGTTTATCAAGACGTGTTACAGTTAGTGAAATTTTGTCTCGATCAAAGTGAACAATTTATCAAGATGTGCAGGACAATTAGGGATCAAAGTGAAGCGCTTAAAGACAATTTAACAGCTAAAGCCGTTATTAACCATATTATCCGCGAATCCGAATACTTCATCGGTATCGCACAAACTATTTTATACCAACAATAACTTTCGTCACAGCCAACGAATGGCTTCGCAGTGAGTGCGAGAATTTGCTCCGATCGTTTGTTATATACCATTAAAGCGTTGAAGCGATACCAGGTCTTTTTTTAGGGATAGACACCACATTGTGGATTTTGCCCAGCTTTTTTATTGCTGGGTATATTCTTTTGGTTCGACATTATGTCTGACTACAGTAGACCTTATGAGTCTCAAAAACGTTCGTTTTTAATGGTTCACAGGTCATAGTAATAAGGTAACCAAGAGGCGAAACGGAGAGGAGTGTTTCCAATGAGCTGGGATAAGCGACAGGCCCGTCCTTATCTTAGCACCCGTTCCCTCAAACCGGAAAACCAGGAGACCCCGATCCGTTTTCTGAAAGAGGGGAGATTGGAATCCCTCTTTTTTTTCGGAGAAATCATTTTTCTTATCCCGATTTAGGTACTCAGTTCAGAGGCCTTACGGTAGAGGGTTGTGTCCTTCGCCCTCGGGTGTTTTACCCCGGAGAGCTGTTCATCTGAACCATCACTAAGTTCTGGGCCGTCTTCCACAGTTTTTTCACCCTTTTCTGTAGATCTTTTTTTCGTTGCGAAATGTGCGCAGTGGTTTTTTACAAATTAAATATCATAAACAAGTTTGCTTCACAAACCACAAGATTCGACTCACTCACGCTAGCCGTCACGACGGCAAGAAAATCGAGGGTTACAGATTGTCTTCTTGATTCAATCCGTCCGCATTCGCTTTCATTGACTGTCCCGATTTGATGGTTGTATAATGAACAAAGTCGATGAAATGATGGAGGTTGGCGAATGGTGTTAACCATGATTCGGGATATCGCCGCCCATGTCGGAAAAGAAGTGAAGTTGGGCGGATGGCTTTATAATAAGCGGTCCAGCGGTAAAATTCAGTTTCTGCAGATTCGTGACGGTTCCGGTTTTATTCAAGGCGTTTTGGTAAAAAGCCAAGTCTCCCCGGAAGTGTGGGAGAATGCGAACCGGTTGACACAGGAGAGTTCCTTGTACGTGCGGGGGACGGTTCGCCAAGACGACCGGGCTCCCAGCGGATACGAGTTGGATGTGACCGACATCGAGATCATCCAGGTGGCGGATGAGTATCCGATCGCCCTGAAGGAACACGGAGTCGAATTCCTGATGGACCATCGCCATCTGTGGATTCGCTCTCCGCGGCAACAAGCGATTCTGCGGATTCGTGCGGAAATCATCCGTGCGATTCAGGACTATCTGAACCGCAACGGATTTACACTGGTAGATCCGCCAATCCTGACACCGTCTTCCTGCGAAGGTACGACCACGCTGTTCCACACCAAATATTTCGATGAAGATGCCTATTTGACGCAGAGTGGACAGCTGTACATGGAAGCGGCCGCGATGGCGCTGGGACGGGTGTATTCATTCGGCCCAACATTCCGCGCGGAAAAATCCAAAACACGGCGCCACCTGATTGAGTTTTGGATGATCGAACCGGAAATGGCGTTCGTTGACCACGAAGGGAACATGAAGATCCAGGAGGAGTTGGTTTCCCACGTGGTTCAGCACGTTCTAAACCATTGTCGGCAGGAATTGGAAACCATCGGTCGCGACATCGCGCCTTTGGAAAGAGTGAAACCGCCGTTCCCGAGGATTACTTACGATGAAGCGGTGGAATTGTTAAATAAAGAAGGATTTGAGTTTGAGTGGGGCGAAGATTTCGGAGCGCCCCATGAAACCAAAATCGCCGAGAGTTTCGATCGACCGGTGTTCATCACCCACTATCCCACGGAGATCAAAGCGTTTTACATGAAACCTGATCCCAACCGGCCGGAAGTAGTGCTGGGAGCGGACTTGATCGCACCGGAAGGATATGGGGAAATCATCGGAGGCAGTCAGCGGATCGACGATCCCCAACTGCTGGAACAGCGATTCCAAGAACACAAATTGCCACGTGAGGCGTACCAATGGTACATGGATCTTCGCAAATACGGCACCGTCCCGCATTCGGGATTCGGTCTCGGATTGGAACGGACGGTAGCCTGGATTTGCGGTTTGGATCATGTTCGTGAAACGATTCCATTCCCGCGGATGTTGAACCGATTGTATCCGTAATAACAAGAAATGGCGGTCTGTTGGGCCGCCATTTCGTTTCCCCGGCAGTACTTTATGAGAGGTGGAAGGAACATGGATCGAAAGCGGTCGCCGCACACCGCGCTCGTCCAGATGTTGCAGGAAGGGTCCATTTCTCTACCGGTTGTGTTGTTTACTCAGTACAAGCGGTTGGGCCTTTCCGAAGGGGAAGTAATGCTGCTCATTCACATCATGTTGTATCAGGAAAAGGAAGGGAAGTCCTTCCCAACGGTGAGCGAACTGGAAGAGCGGATGAGTGTGTCGGCAGACCAAGTCGTTCGGTGGCTCCAATCCCTGGTACGCGGTGGCTTTTTATCCATAGACGAAGAAGTGACGGAGAACGGAATTCGCAGTGAACGGTATTCCACGATGCCACTGTTGCAACAATTGGCCGCCGCTTATTTGGAAGGTGAAGTCCCCGATATGACGGAGGAAGAGGGAGAGGAAGACGCTTACGGACGGCTGTTTCAAACGTTTGAGCAAGAGTTCGGGCGTCCGTTGTCACCGATGGAGTGTGAGACATTGTCTCAATGGGTTGACCAAGATGGTTATTCTGTAGACCTGATCTTGGCGGCTTTGCGGGAAGCGGTTTTCAGCAACAAATTGAATTTCCGTTACATTGACCGCATTTTGCTGGAGTGGCAGCGCAATCGTATTCGGACACCCGAAGAAGCAATCGAGTATGCAAAAAAGTTTCACCAAAAGGGAGTTCTGTACCAATCAACGGCTCCTCAAAAAAAGGATGGGTTTTCTTTTTACAACTGGGTGAACCAGAATTAACCTTTACCTAGACAGAAGCTCCATGGCTTCTGTCTATTTTGTTTTGCATAGATGAATGTTTACGTTCCTTTTGCCCGCAGGTGATTCACATCGATAACCGTCCGGCGTATGTCCGACAGGTCCGGTCAGCATGCCCGCATTACGTTGTATCTTCATTCGGAGACGTATGCGACACCGCCGATGATGGGCAAAAATTCATTGCGGTAGAGTATCCAGTTGTCGGACCGGGTGATGACGAACAGCCACTTCATGGCCCAATGGTTGTACCGGCTATTTCCACGATTGGCAGACAAGGTGACGGTTGTGCCGCTGGGCGTCAATCTGGAGCGATTCCCTGCCATCGGTGACCCTGATGTACTGCGCCAACGCATCGAGCACCGAAAAACGATGGGTCTAGAAGAGAAAAAGGTGCTTTTATATGTTGGCAGGGTGATCCAACAAAAAGGTCTGCACTTTTTGCTCCACGCTTTACCGATGATTCGGGAAAAACATCCGGATACCGTATTGGTGATCGTCGGCAGCAGCCGCTATGGCCGTCATGTGGAAACAACCTATGCAAAGAGATTCAGGCACAGATCCGCTCATTGAAAGGGGTTTATTGGATTCCCCATGTCCCGCATACGGAAGTCCCACGATATTATCAGATGGCCGATGTATTGGTCACTCCGTCCATCGGACCGGAAGCGTTTTGTTTGGTCAATGTGGAAGGGATGGCAACCGATTTGCCTGTGGTGTCGGTTAAAACGGGTGGGATTCCAGAGGTGTTGGAGGACGGCGTATCCGGTGTTCTCGTCACCAAAGTTTATCTGATCAAACGTTTGGCCAACGCTTGCATCGATCTGTTTGATGATCCGCAGAGAATGAGGGAATTGGGTCTGGTTGCCCGAATGCACGTAGAAACCTACTACCGATGGGAATTGGTTGCCAAGCGGTTTCACAACGTTTACCAACAACTGATGCGACAAACGACCATCAATGCAACCGGATGAACTGAATATGTCAACAAGGTTGCCACTCCAATTTCCCTCTTAATTTCCGTAACAACAGTGAAAGTCGATCGAAGGGAGATTCGTAACCGCTCCCGAAATCCGCCCCGGGTGGGTCCCGAAAATCCCCTCTACATCGTGGAGGGGATCTTTTTGGTCGTTGTAATGTAAGGAAAATTAACATAAATGTATTGATCTCTGTTTCCATACGTGTTAATATACATAATCAAAGAAGGTTATGTTAGAAAAATTGACACAAGGGGTGGGCGAACATGTCGGTACCTTTGTTGTTGGATACAGTGTGGGTGTTGTTGGCTGCAATCTTGGTTATTTTTATGCAAGTTGGATTTGCGCTGTTAGAGGCAGGTTCTGCTCATTTGAAACATGCGGGGCATATCGCCTGCAAACAATTGATCAGTTTTGCCGTGGCTTCGTTGTTCTTTTGGGCTTTCGGCTATGCAGTGACATTCGGAGCCGGCAATGATTGGTTCGGCACAAGCGGTTGGTTCCTGGCACTGCCTGATGATAAAGGAAAGATCCCCTTGGAGGTTCTTTACCTGTTTCAGCTTTCTTTCGCTGCAGTGTCACTCGCTATCGCATGGGGAGGATTTGCCGAGCGGGCTAAATTGATCGTGTATCTCTTGTTCGGCGCACTTTATACCTCCATCGTTTACCCTGTGGTCGGGCACTGGATTTGGGGCGGCGGTTGGTTGAGCAAGCTCGGGGCACAAGATTTCGCAGGCTCGACGGTGGTTCATCTGCAAGGCGGGATCGCTGCTCTGATCGCCACACTGTTGCTCAAACCGCGGATCGGCAAATACGGGCCGGACGGCAAACCCAAAACGATGCAGGGACACAATCCCGTTTTCATCACGGTGGGAGCCATGATCATCTGGTTGGGTTGGTTTGGTTTCAACGCGGGGAGCACGTTGGGGACGAAAGACGGATTTTTCGGCTATGTGGCTTTGACGACCAACTTGGCGGCCGCTGCGGGGGTTTTGAGCGCTTGGCTCGCAGTCTATACGATGAACAAAAAAGCAGAGATTCCGTCTATCGCCAACGGTGCGTTGGCAGCATTGGTGGCCATCACGGCAGCATGTGCGTTTGTTGAGCCATGGGCGGCCGTGGTGATCGGGGCCGTTGCGGGTGCGATGAGTGTGTGGACGGCGGCTGTGCTCGAGCGGATGGGGGTCGACGATCCGATCGGAGCATTTTCCGTGCACGGTTTGGCTGGAGTCTGGGGCACTCTCTCCACCGGTTTCTTCGCTGCACCACATTTGGTGGAGTACACCGGTATTGGACGTCCGGGGCTGTTTTACGGCGGCGGATGGACCCAATTGGGTGTGCAAGCACTGAGCGTGTTGGTGGCGGCGGTGTACGTGGCTGTGGTCTCCTGGGCGATTATGTGGGTGATGGATAAACTGTTTGGCCTGCGCATCAGCCAGGAAGAGGAAATCAAAGGTTTGGACTGGAGCGAGCACGGCATTGAGCCTGAAGTCGTAACGCAAGATGCACCCACTGCGGGCAAACCTGCTGCAGCGCTCCGGGCTTCCGCAGCTGGGGAGGCGATTTGATCACTGGAGAGCATTGCTCCCTCGCGGATTTACCCGACACTCTATCATACAGAAAATTCAGAGGTCAACACATCGCAGGCACAAATGACCGGCATCCTGTACGCATAAGAACAGGTGCCGGTTGTATCTTTCAAGCCCAACTCATTTTGTTTTCGGGTCGCGATCGATTGGGGGGACTGCATACGGACCCAGGTACCCTTCATTTATATTTTCGTCAGTGATTTCGCCTCAGTTGTTACGTTGATCACTTTTTCCAAGTTACTGCCACATCCAGACTCCACGACTGCCACATAAGCCCCTTCCACCAATGGAGCATCCGCAATATGAACCTTCGTGATGTTATCTTCCGCTAGCCGCTCTAACGCTAATTCGGTATTGATTAAAGCGCTGCCAAGGTCAAAAAAGACAACTACTCCTTTATCGGAGTAAACAGATTGTATTGCGTTTTGGATCTTATCTACACTTGTACCAATTTCAACCTCATCCGTTCCCCCTGCTAAGGCAATCGGAACATGAGGATTCAATTGGGAAAGCAGTTGTTTTAATCCCTTGACTAATTCATGGCTGTGTGAAACAAGGACAATCCCCACATATTCCATTATGAAATCTCCCTTTTTATTCCTTGGTAAGGTTTTCTTCAAGAAGGATCGAGCATAGGGTTTCAAACAATATACAAGATGAAACGGCACCGGGATCTAAATGTCCGATTGATCTTTTCCCTAAAAAGGAAGCACGCCCCTTCTTGGCTTCCAATTCCTTTGTATGTTCCATTTGTTCTCTCGCGTAGGAAATCAATTCTCGTATATTTAGCGTGTTTCCGTTTTGTTGAATATACTTTGTGACTGGCTCCCAAACATCCAGCATGGTTTTGTCGCCAATCTGCGATTTTCCCCTTAGCTTGATACCGTTTACGGACTCTTGAAAGGCTTGACCCAATTCATTGATGGTGATTTCCGGTTTTCCTTTCAATACCTGCCCCGCTTTTATGAAAGCAGTCCCATATAACGGACCGGAAGCGCCTCCAACCTTTGAAACTAACACCATTCCAACATCTTGAAACAGTTTCCCGATATCGTCATAGGTGGTCTGATGTATTTTTTGGATGACTTCTTTAAAACCTCTGGTCATGTTGATTCCGTGATCCCCATCACCGATCGCTTGATCAAGCTGTGTAAGATATTCCTTCTGTTTATCTATTTGGGCATTTACTAATTCCATCCATTTGATGATATGGTCAGATTGAATCAACACGTGAGTACCTCCTCGTTAATTCTTCCAAGCGATCGTATCAGCAGGTGCTTCAAGCAACTCAATCAGTTGATCATCCAGTTTTAAGAGCGTGATAGAACATCCAGCCATCTCAATTGCTGTCATATATTCACCTACATAAGTATTGTAAACGGAAATATCCTTGTTTTTTAAAATTTGGGAAACCTTTTTATTCAAAATGTATAGTTCCATCAACGGGGTTCCTCCAAGACCGTTGATCATGACCGCTACTTGATCCCCAGGGGATAATTTCATATCGTCCAGTATACGGGATAAGAGGATATCTGCGATCTCATCGGCTGAAGCCATGGCGGTTCGGTGAGTACCAGGTTCCCCATGGATTCCGATTCCAATTTCCATTTCTGTTTCTCCAATTTCAAAACTGGGTTTTCCAGCGGCGGGAACGGTACAAGGAGTGAAGGCTACTCCCATGCTTCGAACATGCTGAATCACCTTGTTCGCCACCTGTTCGACTTCTTCTAAAGAAGCACCTTTTTCAGCAAGGGCCCCCGCTATTTTGTGAACAAAAACGGTTCCCGCTATCCCCCTGCGTCCCGTTGTATATGTACTATTCTCAACGGCAACATCATCATTGACGACGACTTTGGCGACTTGAATCCCTTCAGCCTCTGCCAGCTCAGCAGCCATCTCAAAATTCATTAAATCCCCTGAGTAGTTTTTAATGATTAACAGCACGCCATTTCCGGTATCAACGGCTTTGATTGCTTCAAGAATCTGATCCGGTGTGGGGGAGGTAAAGACTTCTCCTGCTACAGCTGCATCAAGCATTCCTACTCCAACATATCCGGCATGAGACGGTTCATGTCCGCTTCCACCCCCGCTGACTAAAGCAACCTTGCCTTGAACCGGAGCATGAGCACGAATCATAACATTTGTTCCCGGCAGGTTTTTTAGTTTGTCGGGATGGGCTAACACCATTCCATCAATCATGTCCCGTACCACTTGTTCGGGGTTGTTAATCAATTTCTTCAAGAAAATCATCCCCTTGTCCTGAACGATTTAAAAATTTTTTCAGATCAACACCTGTACGACTCCCATGGACTTCTTGTGAAATAGATGTAGTAAGGTGTTATATAATAAATTTAGTGTCATATATTCCTCCTTACTGGAACACTGTTGATAAAATAGTTATTTTTCAATATATTATTATATCATACAATATTTTAAGGTCAAATATTCCGAATGCTGATATTCTGAAAATGGATTATATTGTTAATCTATACAGAAGACCTGCGGATGAAAGGAGGGATGGGCGGTTCCTCCCACGACTAAAGCTGTGGGTTTCCGCCGCCTGATCTTTCTATGAAAATCAATGAAAACTGGAAGATTCAATGGTTTGAACCAGGGCAGGACAATGTACTTGAGGTCGCGGATCCCGATTATATCGACCACTTTTGGATTTCTGCCAAGGTCCCCGGAGATGTCCATTCGACGCTCATCGAAAAAAAGATCATCGACGATCCTTTCGTCGGTCATAACGACATAAAATGTCGCTGGGTCGAAGAGAAAGTCTGGTGGTATCGTACCGAATTTCACTTTGCTGAGAAAATCGAACCAGAGGAGCGCCTGTATCTGATTTTTGAGGGTCTGGATACGTTCGCGACGATCTATTTGAACGGGATTGAACTGGGGAGCACGGAAAACATGTTCATCGCCCATACATTTGACGTGACGCGGGAGATCCGCCAGGGGCGTAACGTAATCGCCGTCAAGTTCGATCCCGTTTCCCTTCGAGTGAAAGGGAAACGACAGGATTTTTGGTCGGGCTTCAGCAAAGAACGGATCTGGGTGAGGAAAGCGCAGATGAATTTCGGCTGGGATTGGGGACCGCGTCTCGTTACCGTTGGCATTTGGCAAGACGTACGCTTGGAGAAGAAACGTTACGCCAAGCTGGAAAGCGTGTTTGCGCGCACACTGGCGATCGGGGAAAACGAAGCAACTGTCGCGGTCGATGTGGAAGTGGACTTTTTTGGACCGCACGGTGCGTTCGAGGTCGAGGTGAGCCTGACTTATGACGATGGTCGGGGAGTACATGAAGTGGGACGGAATGAACGTGTTGTACAAAGAACCGGATTGAATGGAACGTCTGCTCACCTGATCCTCGAGGTGAAAGAGCCCAGATTGTGGTGGACGCACGATCTGGGAACGTCTCATCTCTACCGCTTGGAAGTGACTTTGTTCAAGGACGGTAAAGCGATCGACCGCTATGAGCAAGATTTCGGCATCCGCATGCTTGAGGTGCGGCGTACTGATGAACAAGGAAACGCCCGATTTACGTTCGTTTTGAATGGTGTTGAACTGTTTGCCAAAGGGGCGAACTGGATCCCGGTGGACAATTTTATCGGTGCGGCCCCCGATTCCCGGTACGTTCATTTGATCCGGCTTGCGCGAAAAGCGAATATGAATATGTTGCGTGTGTGGGGTGGCGGAATCTACGAGAAGGATGTCTTTTACCGCGAATGTGACCGCCAAGGAATCCTTGTCTGGCAGGACTTTATGTTCGCCTGCGCGTTGTATCCCGATTTCAACCGCAATTTCATGGCAAACGTGCGCGAAGAGGTAATCCAGGTCGTCAAACGGTTACGCAACTATGCCTGTGTCGCCCTCTGGTGCGGTAACAACGAGAACGACTGGATCTACGAACAGATGAAGTCGTCGGGGGAAATTACGACCCCGTTCTATGGGGAAAAAATTTATCATGAACTGATCCCGCAAATTTTGGCGGAACTCGATCCGACGCGCCTGTATTGGCCGAGCTCCCCGTACGGCGGAAATGACCACAACGCTGCTGAGGAAGGGGATCGCCACAATTGGCAAGTGTGGCACGGCAAGGTCGAGCCGCGCAGGTTCGGGGAAATCCCGCGCGTGGATTACAGTGTGGAAGGCGTTTCGTTCAAGAACTTCAAAAAAGATACAGCGAAATTCGTCAGCGAATTCGGCATGCATGCCGCAGCGAACCGCTACACGCTGGAGCGCAATATCCCCCAAGGGAAGTTTTTCTGGGGAAGCGACGAGATGGCGTACCGCAACAAGGACTACCATCACCAAAAAGGGATCTTGTTGATGGAAGGGTACACCGATGTGCCTCACAACCTTGAGGAGTACTTGAATTTTTCCATGTTAACTCAGGCGGAGGGGTTGAAATACGGGATTGAACATTACCGAAGGAACAAACCTTCGACGAGTGGCGCTTTGTTCTGGCAACTGAACGATTGCTGGCCGGGGACGAGCTGGTCTGTCATCGACTATTATCTTCTGCCGAAGGCAGCTTACTATTACGCGAAAAAATTTTTCCATCCCGTGCTGTATTCTTTGGATCACGAGCCGGGAGAAGTGTTGAACGTGTGGGTCGTCAACGATCAGTTGGAAGATGTGGAGGATACCGTTTTGCTGCACGTGTACGACTTTGACGGGAAGCCGGTATTTTTCCGTGAGATTCCTGTTAAGGTTTCTGCGAACGTTTCTGTGAGGGTTGCCAGGTTGACGGAGGAAGAAATTCTGCAAGGTCGTTCCGCAAACCAGATGGTCGTTTGCTTGCGCTCAGCGAAGGGAGTGGCACCGGACAACTTCTATTACTTGCGCGATCAGAAGGAACTCGGGCTGCCGGAGACGATGCTTCGTGTAGAGGCGGATGAGGAACGGCAATGTGTGACGGTCTTTGCGGAACGGCTGGCCCGTTTCGTCAAAATCGAGCTTCCCGGGGAAATGCTGACGTTCAGCGACAATTATTTTGATCTGTTACCGGGAACGTCCCGGACGATTCAGATTGGACATCTGGAAGGGAAAAAAGTGGCTTTCGACGGGTTGAGGGTTTCCGCGCTGAATGCGTCGCGCACGGAGTATGTTTGAGACGTCGATATCCTTTCAAATGATCAGGCACGCGAGATGCGTGCCTTTTGTCATCTGGCATATTTAAAAGATGTCAATAACAAAGATGACAAATTCATATCAAGAGTTTGTTGCGATGGGTATTGAAAGCGCTTTAAAATACAGGTGAAAAGACAAGGTGAAAAGACAATCTGGTCAAGCATTCATTTTAAAATTGTCAATAACTAATGCTTTGTCGTGGTATGGAGGGGAATTGTCATGAATAGCAACGAAAATACGTTCCCGACCCAGGCTTCTGCTGGTGAGGACGATAAATCGCTAAAAGTGAAGGTTCAGCGGTTCGGCAGTTACTTGAGCGGTATGATCATGCCGAATATCGGTGCATTCATCGCCTGGGGATTGATCACCGCCTTATTTATCCCCACCGGATGGTTGCCGAATGAGCATTTGGCGAAGCTCGTCGGTCCGATGATCACGTATCTGTTGCCCTTGTTGATCGGCTTCACCGGTGGAAGAATGATCTACGATGTTCGCGGCGGTGTCGTCGGTGCTACCGCGACGATGGGGGTGATCGTCGGAACGGATATTCCCATGTTCTTGGGCGCGATGATCATGGGCCCCCTCGGCGGATTTGCCATCAAAAAATTTGACGAGCTGATCCGCGGAAAGGTCCGTTCCGGTTTCGAAATGCTCATCAATAATTTTTCTGCCGGCATCATCGCCGGGATTTTGACACTTCTCGCTTACCAAGCGATCGGACCCATCGTTCTGGCATTGAACAAATCGCTTGCCGCCGGAGTAGAAGCCATCGTCAACGCCGGACTTTTGCCTTTGGCGAACATTTTCATCGAACCGGGGAAGGTTCTCTTTTTGAACAATGCGATCAACCACGGGATTTTGAGCCCACTTGGGGTTGAACAAGCGGCGAAAACGGGAAAATCGATCCTCTTTTTGCTTGAAACGAACCCAGGGCCGGGTCTCGGCGTTTTGCTCGCGTACTGGCTGTTTGGCAGAGGGATGGCGAAGCAATCCGCGCCTGGAGCAGTTGTCATCCATTTCTTTGGGGGCATTCACGAGATCTATTTCCCGTATATCCTGATGAAACCCTTGTTGATCCTGGCCGTCATCACGGGCGGTGTGAGCGCAGTATTCACCTTCACATTATTTGATGCCGGTCTGGTGGCCGTGCCTTCACCCGGAAGTATTTTTGCCTTGTTGGCGATGACGCCGAAAGGGAACTATCTGGGTGTCTTGGCGGGTGTTATCATCGGTGCACTCGTCTCGTTCCTCATCTCTTCCCTCATTCTGAAACGGAGCAAAGGGGACGAAAATGAGGAAGACTTGAAGAAAGCGACGGAGAAGATGGAAGAATGGAAAGGGAAGAAAAGTAAAGCCGCCGAAGCTTTGGTGGGCGCTATCGCGAAAGAGCAAGTAAAAAAAGTTGTCTTTGCCTGTGATGCGGGAATGGGTTCCAGCGCGATGGGAGCTTCGATCTTGCGTAATAAGATGCAGAAGGCCGGTCTGGATATCGAGGTAACGAACACTTCGATCAATGAGTTGCCGCAAGACGCCGACATCGTGATCACCCACAAGGATCTGACAGAGCGGGCGAAAGCAAAATTGCCGCAGGCAACCCACATTTCCGTGGAAAACTTCTTGAACAGCCCGAAATACGATGAACTGGTGGAACGCTTGAAAAATAACACTGATCAAACATCATGAGAAGCAAGACTGCGAGCGGTCCCCGTGCGGGACCGCCCATTGGAGTGATCTGTCATGTACGTATCAGCGAGAGAGCGGCAAATCCTGCAACTGTTGCTCAACCAAGAAGAAGAAATGACGGTCAAAGAGATCGCGGCTGAGGTTCAGGTGAGCGAAAGAACAGTTCACCGGGATCTGAAAAATGTGGAAGACATATTAGCCACGTTCGGTCTCTCGCTGAATAAAAGAACGGGAATCGGGATCAAAATAAACGGTCCTACCGAAAAAAAGAAAGAACTGAAACTTTCTCTCTACAATGAATCGCATCCCGAGTTTACGCCAGAAGAAAGGCAGAAGATCATTTTATGTTCGCTGTTGGCTTCGGAAGAACCAGTCAAGCTCGTCGCCTTGGCGAATGAATTAAACGTGACGGTAGCCACGGTCAGCCACGACTTGACGAAAGTGAACGATTGGTTGGCATCGTTTCACCTTTCGCTCATTCGAAAGCGGGGCTACGGCGTGCAAGTCTCCGGTTCAGAGATGGATAAACGCCGGGCAATCAGCAGCCTGATCATGGAAAATATGACTGAGGTGGACTTGCTGGCTTACCTCCGCGATCAAATTCAAAGAAAATCAGCCCAGCAAGTGAAAACAGTTTCCGAACGTTTGCTCGGGTTCGTGGAAAAAGAAAATCTCATGATCGCGGAGAAAGCGGTGGAGGAAATCAGAAGCGAATTGCCGTATGCCCTGTCGGACAGTGCGTATATCGGTCTTGTCGTCCACCTCGCGCTCGCTCTCGAGCGGCTGCGGAAAAACGAGAAGATCGATATGGACTCGCATTCTCTCGAGGCCTTGAAGAAAACGGGAGAATATCAAGTCGCGTCAGGAATCATTGACAAGTTGCGCAAAGCATTGGATCTGGAGATCCCCGAAGCGGAAATTGGCTATATCGCCATGCATTTGAAAGGGGCGAAACTGAGAAACGTTCTGGATCTTGATCTGGAAGAAGTCAATTTTCTCCACGCTTTGCGAGCCCGGGACCTGATCGAATACGTGAGCAAACGAACAAATGTCGACTTGCAGTCTGATCCATCCTTATTCCAAGGATTGGTCACCCATCTGCAGCCGGCGATTTATCGGGTTAAGAAGCAGTTGGGTATTTACAACCCGCTGCTGGAAAAAATCAAGCAGGATTACGGTGAATTGTTCGCGATCGTCAGTGCGGGTGTGAAAGAAATTTTCCCTGCTTTGTCCATCCCAGAAGCGGAGATCGGATATCTCGTATTGCATTTCGCTGCCAGCCTTGAACGACTGAACGAACTGAAGGAAACTCACGCTTTGATCCTCTGTTCCAGTGGCATCGGCTCTTCGAAGATGCTGGCGACAAGGATCAAAAAGGAGCTTCCGGAAATCAAGCGGTTGCACTACGCGTCCGTCTTTGACTTGACATCCATCAACTTGGACGATTATGACGTTATCATTTCTACGATCCCCTTGGAGGGTTTTGCAAAGGAGTATGTCTTGGTCAACCCGATTCTGACGGAGAACGATGTGAAAAACATCCGTGCTTGGATTGAAAACAAACGGACGGAACGGTGCAAAAACAATACATCGATCCACAAGACTTCCGTTCGTGCAGAGAAAGCGTCTAACGGGGGGGCAGGCGAGGGGAATCGGAAATATCACATTCCTTTCCAGGACATTCATGAATATTCCGGAACCATTAGCATCGTCCTGGAAGGCTTTCGGCTGACGATCTGTGAGAATCCGCATAACATCGAGGAGGTTCTGCGGAGCGCCTGTTGTGAGTTGCAGCAACAGGGAATCATCGAGCACCCGGAGGCCGTGGCCGAAGCTTTGCTGGAACGACAAAGGATGAGGGGACTCGGTATTCCGGGTTCTTCCCTGGCTTTGTTCCATGCAAGAAGCCCGTATGTGCACAAGCCGTCTTTTACGATCTGGGGATGGACGACTCCTCTGGCCGTCCGGGCAATGGATGATACAGAGACGTGGACAAAAAATCTATTGCTCATGCTCGCACCGGAAAAAACGTCGAAAAAAGCGTTGGAAGTGTTGAGTCACATCAGTGCGTTGATCATCGAAAGCGAAGAGAGCATCGCATTATTCGAGTCGCAAGACCAAGAAGCGATCGCCTCGTACCTCAGTGAAAGATTTCAACAGTTTTTAAGGGATCAATTCGAGAAGAGAGGAGAAGAAGGATGATTTTTGGGAGAAAACAAACGATGACGAAACCAGTCCTTTCCGAAGATACGATCATCCTGAACGCAAGGGTGGATGACAAGGAAAGCGCGATTAGACTTGCCGGCCAATTGCTGGTGGACAATGGTTTTGTTGAGGAAGCATATATCGAGAAGATGCTGGAACGGGAAGCGCTGACGTCCACATATATCGGCAATCACGTGGCGATTCCCCACGGCACGGAAGATGCGAAAAAGGCGGTGAAAGCTTCCGGGATATCGATCGTACAAATCCCGGAAGGGGTGGATTTTGGCGGGAACAATGTAGCGAAACTTGTCATCGGGATCGCCGGAAAAGATAACGAACATTTAGATATTCTTTCGAAAATTGCTATTGTATGTTCTGAACCGGAAAATGTGGAAAAAATAGTAAACTCTAAAACGAAGGAAGAACTTCTTTCGTTTTTTGCCGAGGTGAACTGAGATGCTGGCCGTGCAATTTGGAGCAGGCAATATCGGGAGAGGGTTTATCGGTGCCTTGCTGGCACAGTCCGGATACGAAGTATGTTTCATCGATATAAACGATAAGCTGGTCGAAGCGTTAAATCAGAAGCGGTCGTATCGCGTCGTACAGGTGGGAGAGAAGAGAGAAGAGCTAGAGATCGAGCGCGTCTGGGCGATCAATAGTCGGACGGAAAGAGAAAAGGTCGTGGCGACGATTGCGCGCGCTGATCTCGTGACGACGGCCGTGGGACCAAACGTGCTGCCCCTGATCGCGGATCTCATCGCTGAAGGGTTGCGAAAAAGAATCAGTGAGACGGAAAAACCGCTGAACATTATCGCATGCGAAAATATGATTGCCGGCAGTTCTCTACTGCGGGAACACGTGTACAAACACGTGACGGAACAAGAAAAAGAGCTGTTTTCGCGACGTTTCGGTTTTCCTGATGCCGCCGTCGACTGTATCGTTCCCAACCAGACGCATGACGATCCCCTCACCGTCGCTGTCGAGCCTTATCACGAATGGATTGTCGATGGCACGAAGATCAAAGGAGAACAGCCGGCTGTGCGGGGCATGACCTGCGTAGACGATCTAACCCCCTATCTGGAAAGAAAATTATACACCGTGAATACGGGGCATGCCATCACCGCGTACCTGGGGTATGCTTGCGGGTATTCCACGATCAAAGAAGCGATCGATGATCCGTATATCAGGGAGATCGTGCAAAAGGCTCTCGGCGAAACGGGATCGTTACTCATCGATAAATATGGCTTTGACCCCGAAGCGCATGCCGCTTATATCACTAAGATAATTGGGCGCTTCCAAAATCCGAATATCTCCGATGATGTGACGCGCGTTGCTCGCTCGCCAATTCGTAAACTCGGAGCGAACGATCGTTTGGTCGGTCCTGCACGCCAGCTGCTTGCTCAGGGGAAAAAACCGGAGAACCTGGCGCTCGGCATTGCTGCCGCCCTCGCTTACAACTATGAAGGTGACGAAGAGGCGGTGCGCTTGCAGCAGACGATCGCCCGTACAGGAATCGATGGTGCGCTTTGTGAATACGCGGGACTTTCTCGGGATGAGGAACTTGTGCAGCTGGTCTTAGAACAGAGACGCCGGTTAAAGGAAGTTCTAGCTTCTTGTCGTTCACACACCCATTGAGCCGAAAGGGTATGAAGCTTATTCGTTTGCATGGGAACATGACTGTCCAGATGTCGCTCACCTGGCCGACCCGGAGGACATGACGCGAACAAAGGCGCTTCGCTTAGAAGAAATCCGCTTACCTGGTCTTCGCTCGGCCGGGCTAAGGCATCTGCTTCCTTGCGCTTATACCGGGAACGCCCTGACAGAGATGACTGAAAGGCTGTTACCTCACGTTAATCCAGTGAGGTAACAGCCTGTTTTTTTGGATATCATCTATTACATAAACAAGTTTGCAACACAAACATCCGAAACGGAGAAAACATTCCATCTGTCCAGAAGATGGAATCAACCACTGAAATCAGGTTTGATTGCATGTTTTTGGAACGATTGGGCACGCTGAAAAAGAATAGCCGAGGAGGGACAGACGATGCTTTTTTTTCGGTCGGGCAAAAACAGAAGACGTCGTAAGAAACAGTTACCGAAACGGGAAAAGCAACCCGTCTTTCCAATGCTGGAGGAGAACCTCAGATTTATTCAAGAGATGTTGTTTCATACCAACGATCTGAGGCATCGGACCATCACGTTTCAAGGAAAACAGATGATGATTTTGTATTTGGAATCATTGGCCGATACGGACCGCATCGAAAAAGAGATACTCTTCCCGATCGTTCGTGAAAAGGAAGGAGATGTTCAGGATGTAATCACTTCCGCACATGTCGAAAAACAAGAAGATTTGAGGACCGCCGTCGACAAGCTGGTACAAGGACAAACCGTCATGATCATGGAGGGTGATGCGGTTTGTTATGTGATGGATACCCGTAGCTTACACAAGCGCGATATGAAGGAGCCGGACAACGAACGGGTGGTACGCGGTCCGCATAATGGATTTGTCGAGAATTTAACGGTCAATTTGTATCAGCTGCGCACGCGGATCGAAAATCGCCATCTCGTCGTACGATACTACAACGTCGGAAAAGAAACGAAAACAAAAATCGCGATCGTTTATATGGAAAACTTGGTCAACCCTGATTTGATCAAAGAAGTGGATAAACGAATCCGCTCGATCTCCACCGACACCATATTGAACCCGGGATATATCCAGGAATTCATGGAAGATGATCCGTGGTCTCCGTTTCCGCAAAGCTTGAACACGGAACGTCCCGACCGGGCCATGGCTCATTTGATGGAAGGGCGTGTGGTGCTGTTGTCCGAGGGGGACCCAACAGCGCTGATCATGCCCGTGACATTGTTCGCGTTTTACCAATCACCTGATGATTTCCACAGCCGGTGGTGGGTTGGATCGTTTGTGCGGATGATCCGCTTTGCCAGTTTTTTGGTAGCATTTCAATTACCGGCGATCTATATCGCGGTGGTTTCGTTTCACGCGGAAGTGTTGCCGGTGGACCTGGTGTACACACTCAAAGCGACATTGGACAGAGTCCCGTATCCACCCATATTGGAAGCGCTTTTGATGGAGTTGTCACTGGAGCTGATTCGCGAAGCGGGGATTCGCCTGCCAAGTCCCGTCGGTCAGACGATCGGTATCGTGGGTGGTTTGGTGATGGGGGACGCCGTTGTTCGTGCGGGATTGGTTTCCTACACTATGGTCATTGTCGTGGCGCTGACCGCCATTTCGTCTTTTGTGGTACCGTCCAACGAAATGAGCACGTCCATAAGGATCCTTCGATTTCCAATGATGATCGCAGCGTCAATGTTCGGGTTTGTTGGGATCGTTTTCGGGACGATGGCGGTTTTAATCCATCTCACCAAACTGGTGTCGTTTGGCACGCCTTATTTTTCTCCGGTCGCTCCCATGCGTTTGAAGGATATGCAAGACACGATTTTGCGCATGCCTATTTGGAAGATGAACCAACGGCCGCATGATCCGCACCCGCAACGGATGAAACGGGAAGACGACAGCTCCAGAAGGTGGAAAAAGGATGATCAAGGAAAGCAGTAGGATTACCCAAGGACAATTATTTTTTTACATCATCCAGGCTCAAATCGGAGTCGGCATTTTGTCGTTGCCCCATGACGTGCACGCTGTGGCCAAAGGTGGTGCTTGGATTTCCGTATTGATCGGTGGGGTTGTTGTTCAGTTGACCATATTGATCATGTGGGCCTTGTGCAGGCGGTTTCCCAATCTGACGATGTTTGAGTATTTGCCCAAGATTTTCGGGAAGTGGATCGGCGGTTTCTTCAATTTCGCCTATATTTTTTTCTTCATTTTGATGGCCACGTTAATACTCGTGTTATTCGAGAGCTTAATTCAAAAATGGATTTTCTCCTTGACACCAAGGTGGGCGACGCTATCCCTCATCGTGTTTACCAGCGTGTATTTGGTCATCGAAAGTTTGCGGACGATCACACGGTTTTATGTCTTAGTCTCCGTCTTGATTGTGTTTATTGTGTTGATCGCGTTGAATGCTTTTACCATCGCCAACTTCACTTACATCTTCCCAATTACCGAAGCGGGTTGGGGAAAAATTTTTCTCGGTGCCAACAAAGTGAGTGTTTCTCTGCTGGGATTTGAGTTGCTGTTGGTTGTTTATCCTTTCGTGGAGGGAAAAGCGGACGGAAAGTTGAAAGCGGCTTCCGCGGGCAATGCATTTACCACTTTGTTATACAGTCTTCTGGTATTTATCGCAATTATCGTGTTCAGTCCCATGGAATTGGCGATGATTCCAGAACCCATCCCGTATATGCTGAAATCCTTTTCATACAGGGTGGTGGAACGGTTGGATTTGCTTTTTTTGTCTATCTGGGTTGTGATAGTAGCCACGTCGTACATGAATTATTTGTTTTTAGCCTCCAAAGGTTTTGGTTATTATTTTCATCGCGGCAAACACCGCATGGCCGTTTATTATACGGCAATCATCAGTTACATCCTGGCGCTGATCCCTCAAAAGCCGGATGATATCGAACTCCTTACCCAAATCGCGTCCTGGGCAAGTTATGCCTTTGTCTACGGGTTGCCTGTGCTGTTCTTATTGATTTCCTTGGTCTTTCGAAAACGGGAAAAGGGGAAGACGGCATGAATAAGCGGCGGAACACCATCGTGTTGTTGATTGTTTTGCTGTTGATTCTTCCCGGTTGTTGGGATATGGAATTCATTAAAGATGCCCGGTTGATCTACGCTACCGGTTTTGATTTGATGCCCGACGGGAAATTGATGTTCACAGTTACGATACGCGATGTGATCGAATCCGGGGGTGGAGCCCAGCAACACAATACGGTTATGAAATCGGTCGCTCGTACCACGCGGGAGAGCCGTGACATGATTCAATCAATGGTTGCGGGGAAACTCAGTGCATACAAAATCCGTGTGCATGTTTTGGGGGAAAGTGTTGCCAAGAAAAATATCTTCCCTTTCATGGACGTGTTGTACCGAGATCCCAAAAGCGCTTTGAATGCGCGGGTCTGCGTTGCGGAGGGAAAAGCCGGTGAGATACTTCAGTTAAATAAAGTGGGAGTCACCTTTATCGGAGAAACTGTGAATGAAATGATCTCGAGCGAAGAGCAAATGACCGTCGTTCCGAAAGAGAATGTCAATTCGATCGCCCCCGTGATGTGGGATCACGGACAGGATTTCACGCTCCCTATAGTCAAAAAGGTGGAGAAAAACGTGAAGGTGACAGGCTCGGCATTGTTCCACGGCCACCATATGACGGGAAAGCTAAACCGTCAGGAATCGACGTTGATGTTATTGATGGCTGGTCGAAAAGCCAAATTGGCCAGGTTGACGATACCGGTGGATCAAAAACAGAACCCTCAGTTGGCCAATTACATCACGTTTGAGGTCAAAAAGGCCGAACCTAAAATGAAGGTGACAGTCAAACCGGGAAACCGGATCGATGTGGATTTTCCCATGAAGCTAACCGTGTCGGCCGTGGAATACCCATTGGGCGAACTGTCGCAAAAAACCGTTGTCCAAAGATTGAACAAACAGTTATCCGCTATTCTTACCGCCCGTTCACAGCAAGTCATTCAAAAGATGCAACGGGCCAATTGCGACGTGTTCGGTGTGGGTCGGCAGTTGATTGCGTTTCACCATGATACGTGGAAGCAACTACATTGGAAGACGGATTACCGCAAGGTGCGTTTTCACCCGCGTGTTCAGGTGGAGGTCACCGGGAGCGGAATTTTGAATTGAAAAGCACACCCGTTTGGGCGGGTGTGCTTTTTTGTATCAACCAGACTTCATCTTCCGAATGACTTTTTCCAAGTGCATCTTTCTGGACGCTTTGAAGTAGACGACGGCACCGGCGGGCAATTGTTTCAGATGGCGAAACAGCGAAGCAGTCGAGTGATAATGGAACACTCGTTTGGGGTCCATCCCTTTATCAATGGCGGATTGGGAGATGATCCTGCCGTAATTCCCCACTGTGATCAGCTGAGTCAAAGGAAGATGAGCCACGACCCGTCCGACTTGCTGATGGGCGGATCGGGTCAAATGCCCCAGTTCCAACATATTCCCCAGCACCGCGACATGCGGCCGGCTTTTTCCCCATTCACAAAACGATTTCAATCCGGATACCATCGCCGAAGGATTGGCATTCCAAGCATCATTGATCAACCATCGGTCTCGCGCTCCCTTCAGTATTTGCATGCGCATTCGGGGTGGTTTAAACAGCGCCAGTCCTTTGCGGATCTGCTCGATGGAAATGCCGAGAGATATGGCGATCCCGATCGCCGCCAGTGCGTTGTATACGTTATGTTTACCGATCGTCGGAATGAAGATAGGAACGCTTCTCCCTCCGAAACAAGCAGTGAAGACAATGCCGTTGGTGCGTTGCTCGATGTTTTTGGCCCGGATGTGGGCGGGGTTGTTGATACCGAACATGTACACTTTTCCTGAATAGTTTCGTGTGCTCAGTTTGCGTGAACGTTCGTTATCGGCATTAAGCCACAGGATTCCCTGGGAATTCATGCCGTCGATCAGTTCTTGTTTGGCACGAACGATGGTGTCGAGACTCCCCAAACTGCCCACGTGTGCTTCCCCCACATTGGTGACGACACCGATATCGGGACGAACAATGCGGCATTGCCGGGCGATGTTGTTGAGCGATTTCATGCCCATTTCCAGTACCAGGTATTCATCTTTTGGGGAAAGGCGGGTCAAATAGGAGGGGAGATACGTAAAAGTGTTGAGATTGTTCATCGTTTTGACGAGTGATTTCTTCTGCGACAAGATGGCAGTCACCATTTCCGTGGTGGTGGATTTGCCCGCACTTCCGGTAATACCGATCACTTTGACGGCTACTTGCTTCCAGTTCCACATTGCCAACCGCCAAAAGGCCAGATATGGGTCTTTTACCCTGACAACAGCGGAAGACAGAGGAATGGAAGTTGCGGATACCGATGAGGGAATGACCACAGCTCTGGGGCCGACTCGGCGAATCGCGTCCAATTGGTCGGTCCACGATTTTTTGGTTGAAAAGAAATACAGGTGCTTGGTACGAAGATATTTGTGTTTACCGTAATTGGCCGAAGACAACAACAGAGTTTTCTTACCGCGAACCAGCGTGCCGCCGACGATGTTCAGCAATTGACCCAACGTAATCGATTTCGTCGTTAATCCCTCCCCTTGGGGACGGTGTTCTACGGATAGGCGCGTGTCTTTCCAAATCGACCGCACCGCCTTCCCGGCTCACTCAACCTGCGTCCCTTAAAAGAAGCAACCCAAGGCCGCTTCGAACCGAGGGCGCTGGCCGCGGGCAAAGTACGCTTCGCCTCCAGGATTCAACAGACACGCCCTGGCTGAATCGTTTCCACCCTACTGAGTGCTCTATATTTTATTCCCGTCCGGACGATTGGCGAACAGCAGATACCCATTTTTCACACCAGGCGGAAATGATGGACACAATTGGGCTTTTGCCTGTACCGGGCACCTTTTGAGCGAATACCATGGGAGAGAGAAAGCAGGTGTTCGTGGTGATCACGATCCGGGGAGGGATGGAATGGCATGAAAGGAATTGTGTTGGCAGGCGGTACGGGTTCCTGTTTGTTTCCGTTGACCAAGGTAACAAACAAGCACCTGCTGCCGGTCGGACAATATCCGATGATCTATCATCCGATCTCCAAAATGGTCCAGTGTGGCATCCGTGATTTGTTGATCGTGACGGTTGTTGAGCACATGGGGGATGTGGTGCGCCTGTTGGGCAGCGGTACCGAATGGGGGGGACAGTTCATATACAAGGTGCAGGATCGACCCGGTGGAATCGCACAAGCGCTGGGGATGGCCGAAGAATTCGTCGATGGGGATCAGATGCTGGTCCTTTTGGCGGACAACATTTTCGAAGACGATTTGTCCCCTTATGTTCGCGCTTTCGAACACCAACCAGCAGGAGCCAAACTGCTGCTCAAAGAATTGGCCCACCCGGAGAGGTTTGGTGTGGCCGAGCTGAGCGGGGAGCGCATTATGTCCATCGAGGAGAAGCCGCGTGTTCCCAAAAGCCCTTATTGTGTGACAGGTATTTACCTGTATGATGCTCAGGTATTCGACTTCATCCGGGGTTTGTCCCCTTCCGCCCGAGGAGAATTGGAAATCACGGATGTGAACAACCTCTACATCCAACACAGTATCCTCACGTACGACATCCTGTGCGGATGGTGGACCGACGCTGGTATGCCCGCATCACTTTTGAGAGCCAACCAACTGTCCCAAGCAATCCAGTTGGATACTTGGTCCAAGGGGGACGGAACATGAGTCGAACCATATTGGTGACTGGAGGAGCTGGGTTTATCGGGAGTCATTATGTCCGTTATCTGATCCAGTATCACCCGGATGTGGAAGTGATCAACGCCGATGCATTACGTTACTCTGCCAACTTGCTCAATTTGGCGGAGGTTGCGAATCATCCCCGTTACCGGTTCGTTCATGTGGATTTGGCAGACCAAGCGGCGGTGGAGTGGCTGTTTCAGCGCAAAATCGACGAAGTGATTCATTTTGCTGCAGAATCGCATGTTGATCGCAGCATCGAAGGAGCGGAGGTGTTTATCCGGTCCAATATCATCGGTACGTACCACCTGTTGGAAGCGGTCAGAAAGGCCGGGGTTGAAAAAATGGTGCACATTTCCACTGACGAGGTGTATGGCAGTTTCCCTACAGGACGGGCACATGAACATTCCCCGCTTGTTCCCAGCAACCCGTATTCCGCCACCAAGGCCTCATCCGATCTCCTGTGTCAGTCTTATGTGAACACTCATGGATTGCCGGTGGTCATCACACGTTGCACCAACAATTACGGCCCCAACCAGCATCCCGAGAAACTGATCCCGTGCTTGATCCTATACGCCCTTGAGAACCGACCGCTCCCGATTTACGGCGACGGTTCCCAAGAACGCGACTGGATTCATGTGTGGGATCACTGTGTGGCCATCGATCGGGTCAGGCGGTACGGAAAAGCAGGGAAGGTGTATCACATTGGCGCCGAACACACCATCACCAATCTGGAGGTGGCCAGACAGATCTGTACCCTGCTCCGTAAACCTTATTCCTTGATCCAACATGTGAACGACCGACCCGGACACGATACCCGCTATTCGCTGGATACGTCAAAAACCCGTGAGGAGCTGGGATGGCAGCCGATGATCCCGTTTGATCGGGGGCTCAAAGAGACAGTTGATTGGTACCGCAGACGGCAGGATTGGTGGGAAGCTGTCCGTTCCAAGGCATATCGCCGTCCGATGGAAGGAGGGGAGTGGCGATGAACATCCTGGTAACGGGTGCGGGCGGACAATTGGGGCGTGATGTGGTCCGTGTATTGAGAGCACAGCATGAGGTGAAGGGATACAACCGCGCACAATGGGATGTGACCGATGAGGCCGTTACCTGGAAAATCCTCACGAGTACCCGGCCGGATATCGTGGTTCATTGTGCGGCCTATACCGATGTGGACCGCAGTCAGACTGATACGGTGGAGGCGCATCGGGTCAACGGACGAGCCACGAGGCAGCTGGCATCCGCTTGCGGCATCCTGGGAGCTCGTCTGGTGTATATCAGTACGGATTATGTGTTTGACGGCACGAAAAAGGACGGATACACGGAAATGGATCGTCCCCGTCCCATCAATGTATATGGTCGCACCAAACGGTTGGGTGAACGGTGGGTGCAAAGATGTTGTCCCCGGCACATGATCCTGCGCACCTCCTGGTTGTACGGAATGCATGGGCGCAACTTCGTGTCCGCCATTCTCTCCAAAGCAAAGGAGGGTGGACCGCTTCATGTGGTGAACGACCAACGGGGCTGTCCGACCTACACAAGACATTTGGCCCAAATGATCGAGCGGCTGATCCGCTTACAGGCGCAAGGGATCTTCCACACAGCTCATACGGGTTCCTGCACCTGGTACCAGCTGGCTGCAGCGATCCTGCAACACGCCGGGTATACCGACATTAACCTGCATCCCATCTCAACCGCATCATTGGGTCGTCCCGCTCCCCGTCCCGCGGTGTCCGTTTTGCACTCCGAACGCATTCTCAAACTGGGGCTTCCGCTTATGCCACATTGGCGAGAGGGATTGGCGGCTTATTTCCGGGATCGCAAGGAGGGGGAAGAGGCATGATCGACGGTGTGGTTTTTCAAAAGCTGGAAAAATATTGCGATGACCGCGGCACGTTTATGGAGATCGTGCGGGAAGACCAGCATTTGTTACGCCGGTTCGGGCAAATGTCGGTGTCGATGTCCTATCCGGGGGTGATCAAGGCGTTTCACTACCATCGAGAGCAGGACGACTTGTGGTATTTCGTCTCAGGCAATGCCCAGGTGGTGCTGCATGATCTTCGAGAATCGTCTTCTACCTATCGGGAGACGGATGTCTATTACATGGGAGAGGAGAATCCTTCCGTCCTGTTGATCCCCAAAGGCGTGGCCCACGGCTACCGCTTGCTGGGAATCCGACCGGCGGTGATCGTGTATTTGACGACCCATACTTACAATCGGGAACGACCGGATGAGGAGCGTTTACCCTGGAACGATCCTGACATCGGATTTGATTGGTCGACCCGTTTTCGGTAGGGCGTTGGCAAAGTATCCGCTTGATGGATAGAGCGTACACGCCTAAAGGAGGTGTTGCAATGGAGATTTGGATACTCCCCGATGCATCGTGGATGAACCGGGATGCTCTCCCGGCATTTCCCCCCGTCGGTCGAGATCGGGACGCTGTGCGCGTGACGCTGAAGGCGCTGGATGATTGGTTGCAAAAGGATCAACCGCCGGACACGGTTAACACCGCGCCGGTTCGCATCCATGTCCCTTACCGTCTGTGGGATCATCGGTTGATCCGGCGTTTGCGCAAGCGGCAACCACAGGCCGATTTCGTGTTTTACACGGCGGAACTGTCGAAGCACTTGCCGTTGCAGGAAATAGGCGACTGCTTGTGCGTTCCGTCTATTTATCTGCGCAACCAATACCGGAAACGACATGAACTTTCCAATCACGCGATTCGGATTTGTTATCCGGCCGTCTCCGCGGAGACTCCGCACCGCTGGAGTGAGGATGGCAGGGGTGTGAGGACGGCTATGCGCCATGAGCGAAGATGGCAGAAGCGGAACGTACTGTTAGTGGATGTCTCCCAAGCCACCAAAATGCAACGTTCGCTTCTGGAGAAGGAATTATCGGTTTCCCGCAATCAGCACCCATCGTTGGTGGTGCTTACATGGTTTCGCCCGCTGCCATTTGAAAAACGATGTCCGCTGTATCTCGCCGCCGATTGGTTATTGACCGTATCCTCATCCGCCCGGTCCCTGTCCCCGATGCATGCCGAGGCGATGGTAACCGGTCTGCCCGTTGTGACATTTGACCTGGGCGATCACGGGGAATGGGTCCGTCATGCGCACAACGGCTTGGTGCTGCATCTGGCACACTGGCGCACCGAATGGCGTCGGTATCTTGCCGAACTGTTGAGGGATCCGGGATGGTCCAGAGATCTCGGGAAAAATGCCCGTGCGATCGCTGAGCGGTATTTGATGCCGAAAACGGAAGGTGGGGCGTAAGTGGAACAAACACCGACTGCCACCATCATTATCCCTTCCCGCAACCAGCGGTATACCACGCTCCAATGTTTGCAATGCATTCGGCGGTACACCACATCCCCATTGGAGATCATCGTCGTGGACAACGGTTCGACAGACGGGCCGGTGGAAGCACTGGCCCGCATGCCGGGAGTTCGACTGATCCGCAACGATCACAACTGCGGTTTTGCGGCCGCGGCCAATCAAGGCATCCGATCCGCCAACGGCACCTATGGCACCTATATTGTATTGCTCAACAATGATACGTTACCTTCCCATCGATGGTTGGCAAACCTATTGACCGTTTTGCGGACCGATGCGCGAATCGGTTTGGTTGGTCCGTTGTCCAACCGGGTCATCCCGGAACAAAAGGTACGCATCCGGTTTCCCACAGCCAAAGCGATGCATGCGTTTTCCGGAAATTTCATCACAGAAGCAATCCGGCCAAATGGCGAACCTCCCTGCGATTGTCCGGTTTTTGCTTGGCGTTTCTTACCAGGTTGACAGAGCGAATCGGGTTGTTGGATGAACGGTTCGGTGTGGGCACATATGAAGATGACGATTATTGCTATCGAGCGCGACTGGCCGGTTATCGATGCGTCATCGCGGGAGATACGTCCGATGGTGATCAGGCGGTTGGGCTTCAGGGCAGCGACGGCTTGGCTCACTCTCTGGGATACACTCAATATGCCCAGCTCAGACATGTTCCCCAATACGGCCACGGTGGGTCGACTCCCACCGATCTCCTTCAGTACGCGCAATACCGCGATCATGGCGTTCGAATTGGCATTGTACGCATCGTTGATCAGCAGGTAGTCCCGGATGCCCCGTAGCCGCTGCAGCCGCATATACGGATGGCAGGGAAAGAATGGGGAATTCCAGTGGTATGGAACATCCAGGAAGTGATTCCGCAAAGCAACTCGACGAGGTCCAGCATCAACATCGTCAACACCTATGCCGACTGGATCCTCGGTTTATCGCAAACGGCACTGCGGCCTTTTCGGCAAGGAGGGGATGGTTTTCGGAAAACCGGTTGTTGCATTTGATTCCGGCGGATTACGGGAAATGATGGTCCAAACACACAATGAGTCCTTCTTGTTCCCAAGGAGGATGTGGCCGGGCTGACGCAAAAGGTGATCCGATTGCTAGACCACCCCGCTTGGTGCGATAACGTAGGCAAACAAAATCGCAAGAAGATCGAACGCTTTTTTGGTGCGGAACGATACCGCCAACAACTGGAAACGGTCTTTAGGTGTGACGGTGGGATTTCTGGTTCTCAGCATCATTGCGGCAACAACGGGTGATGGAAATGTGTTAAAAGCTTGTTATACGAGTATGCACATGCTGGCTAAAACGAGTGTCAGAGCTTCTACCATCGGCACAGTGGTAACGGGTATTCTTCTTTCTGTATTGACAAATTGGGGATTATTTCGTTTCCGATGGATTATTGTCAAAGAGTTATTAACCATTCTGTCGATCGGACTGGGCGTAGTGGGCATGTATTTCTGGACTTTAAAAGCCGCCTCTTTAACATCGACTGAAGGCTTGAATGCACTGCAAAATCCGACCTTTACCGTGAATAATTTTCAGCTTTGGATTGGGATCATCCTGCAAATCATTTCCTTGGCGGCGATGCTTGTCATCTCCATATTTAAACCATGGGGACCAAGGAAACAGCGAACAAAAGCGTAACCGATCACCGTCAAATTCAAATAGAAAATGATAATCGGGGGCGGGGGACCATTTCCGCCCCCGATCCTGCAATCGGAAAACGGTCACCCATCGCCAGATCCCGTAGAGGCCCAGTTCGCGCCGAAGGCCGCCCGGACCCTCGACATGATTGTAAAGCGAGGGGGTACGCACACCCAAGCGCACAGCCAGAGCTTCCAGCGATACTTGATGGAAGTCAAAGCGAATCGGCCAGTTCCGCCGCCACACATACTACTGCCGTCCGATCCAATCCGGCTTTCGACCCCACGGCTTGAGTGGAAATGGGCGGAAAAACCGATTGTATTGTACGATGATCTTGGTGATGATAATTAACAAACCATTTAAATAGTATTTAAATTAGTATCATTGTTTAATATTAAAATAAGTGTTATAATAAGGAATGTCAGATAATATGACATCATAGATAAGGAGAGCGAAGCGTGGAAGATACCGATTTTTGGTTACAGATCATTCGACGATTGGATCAAGGAGAAAGTCAAGCGTCCATTGCTCAATCATTGGGATGGACACGCGGACAGCTTCGTTATCGCTTAAGTCGCTTTCGAGAAAGCTACCAAGGAAGTTTGGAAGCGGCATCCGCTCCTGAAACGATTACTGCCCTTGAGAGGAAACATGTTCGTTTCTGGATGGATGAGTCTTGGACCCGGGATGGATTGCCCAATCGGGTCGTATTGATGGTCAAGGACCCCTGGACAGTATTTGCCTACTGGACAGTGGCACAGTGGCGAAAAGATTTAGTAAGTCGTCATTTTGAAAAGAGCTGGAGTCATCTCCCCCTGTTTCTCCGATTACATGATGTGACGGATCTCATATTCGATGGTGAGCATGCTCACTCCCGCCAGGAAATACAGGTTCATCCGGACGCTGATCACTGGTATTTTCGCAATGTTATACCAGGTCGTCGATATTTACTGGATTTCGGTACATACACTGACGAAGGCGTCTTTTTTACCATCTTGCGTTCCAATGTAGCAGGAACCCCTTCGCGTGATGTCCATCATGCCTTTCAACGTTTTGGGACGGTAAAGGTGCTGCATGCGGGGAGCCAAGGAGTGAAAGAACCGAAATGGGTGAATCGGTTTACGGGATATTCTTTGGTGGAAGAGGGGGAGGAAAAGTAGAGATGGCACAAGGGGTATTGGCGTTGATCCTGCATGCACATCTGCCGTATGTCCGTCATCCGGAGCGGGAAGATGCTTTGGAGGAGCGTTGGCTGTTTGAAGCGATAACGGAATCCTATATTCCCCTGTTGTCGATGTTTCAGCGATTGGCAAAAGAGAAAGTAGCCTTTCAATTAACCCTCTCACTCAGTCCCACCCTGTTGTCCATGTTATCAGATCCTCTGCTTCAAAAGCGCGCATTGCAACATCTGGATCGGTTGGTGGAGTTGGCGGATAAAGAGATGGTGCGCACTCGCAATCTGCCGGATTTCCATCGTCTCGCCAAAGCCTATCAAAAGCGATTTCAGGAAGTACGAGATTTTTACCTGCGGTATCGAGGTGACCTCATTCAGGCTTTCCGGGAATTGCGGGATTCGGGACATATTGAATTGATCACAACAGCGGCCACTCATGCCTTTCTTCCTCTGGTACTGACGGAGGAAGGGGTACGGGCACAAGTGCTGACGGGAATCCGGGAGTTTGAACGCCATTTTGGCGAGCGGCCACGCGGCATGTGGCTTCCGGAGTGCGGTTATTTTCCCGGACTGGACCGGTTGTTGGCAGAACAGGGGATCGGTTGGTTTGTCGTTGACTCCCATGGTGTGCAGCATGCGCATCCCCATCCGGATTTTGGGAGCTTTTCCCCAGTGGTTTTGCCGACGGGAGTAGCCGCCTTTTCCAGGGACACGGCCTGTTCCGAACAGGTATGGAGTTCCAAGACGGGCTACCCGGGAGATGTGGATTACCGGGAGTATTATCGCGATATCGGTTTTGATCTGGATCTGGAAACGATTGGACCATATATTCACCCGACGGGCATTCGACACAACACCGGAATCAAATATTATCGCATCACCGGAAAAGGTGATCACAAAGAACCGTACAATCCGCAGTGGGCACGGGAGAAAACCGCCGCGCATGCCGGGCATTTCCTTCATTTGTTGACCCAGCGGATCTGGGAAGGATCGGGTAGAACGGGACGTCAACCGATCATCACGGTTCCATTTGACGCCGAGTTGTTTGGACATTGGTGGTATGAAGGGCCTTTGTGGCTTGAGATGTTGCTGAAAAAGATGCACTACGATCAGGTTGTGGTAAAGACCACGACTCCTTCCGAATATTTATCCCTTTACACGGATTATCCGGAATGTCAGATGGACATGAGTACCTGGGGGCGCCACGGATATGCAGATGTATGGCTGCGGGAGGAAAATGACTGGATTTACCCGGCTTTGCACAAGGCGGAAGTTCGGATGAGTGAGCTGGCCAGCCGTTGGGCGGGGGAACAAGATCAGCTCATCCAGCGGGTGTTGAAGCAGGCGGTACGGGAACTGATGCTGGCGCAAAGCAGTGACTGGGCTTTTATCATGGACGGCAAAACCACCGTGAACTATGCGGTACAACGGACCAAGCATCATATTAACCGTTTTTGGAGCCTGGAGGAGATGTTGACATCCAATCAGGTGGACGAATCATTGTTGGAAACAGTGGAATCGTTGGATTCGCTGTTTCCGGACGTCGATATCGCCGCCTATCGGTATCGTCAGTCGCCTTCCGGGCAAGAGAGTAACAGAAATACCCCTCGGGTGTTGATGTTGTCATGGGAGTTTCCTCCGATGACGGTTGGCGGTTTGTCGCGTCACGTATATGATCTCTCACGCTATATGGTGAGATGTGGTTGGGAAGTACATGTCATTACCACGGAAGTGGAGGGAGCTCCCCATGAGGAGATCGTGGATGGAGTACATGTGCATCGGGTACATGTGGTACGTCCCTTTGGAGAAGGCTTTATCCATTGGGTTGCCCAACTGAACCTGATGATGGTGGATGCGGTGGAGCTCCTGATCAAAAGCGGTTATACCTTTGATGTGGTCCATGCCCATGATTGGCTGGTGGAGGAAGCGGCCACCACGATCAAACACCGCTGGGGAATTCCCATGATTGCCACCATCCATGCGACCGAGCATGGCCGCAACCACGGTATTCATACGGATTTGCAGCATAAAATCCATCATCGGGAATGGCGTCTCACTTATGAAGCACAACGGGTGATTGTATGCAGCCGTTATATGAAACAGGAAGTGGAGACGCTGTTCCAATTGCCGCAAGACAAATTGGATGTGATCCCCAACGGAGTCGACCCTGAGCAACTGGCACCGCCGAATTGGGGTGACGAAACCTTGGAACCTTTTGCGTTACCACATGAACGCGTGGTGCTGTTTATCGGACGACTGGTTCGAGAAAAAGGTGTGGATACACTGTTGACCGCAGCGGAAGATATATTGGCCCGCCACCCCGATGTCAAGTTTGTCATCGCCGGAAAAGGACCGATGATGGAGGAGTGGAAAAATAAAGCGCAACGGTTGGGTTACGGGGATAAGGTCTTGTTTGCCGGTTTTGTCTCAGACGAAGATCGCAACCGTTTGTTGCGGAACGCGGCAGTCACCGTTTTTCCCAGTCTGTATGAACCCTTTGGTATTGTCGCTTTGGAGGCGATGACTGCGGGGTCACCAGTCGTAGTGTCTGATGTGGGCGGTTTGGCGGATGTGGTGGAACACGGACAAAACGGTCTCAAGATGTATGCAGGAGATGCCCGGTCCTTGGCGACACAAGTGAACGTGCTGCTGGATGATCCGGTATGGGCGCAACAGTTGGCGGAAGCGGGACGGCAATCCGTAAAACAATATGATTGGAGCCGGATTGCCCAACAGACGATAACGGTATATCAACGTGTTCTCGGGAAAATGTCCCATCATGATCATACAGAGGAGATCCTGGTCCCCAGTCTTACGAAGTAGGTTCACGCTTCTGCTTCAACAGAGAAAAAAGGGTCAAGAGAGGAGAAAACATCCGTGAAAGCAGTCATTATGGCCGGAGGAAAAGGAACCCGATTGCGTCCGTTAACGAGTCGTTTACCCAAACCGATGGTACCACTCCTGAGCAAACCCTGTATGGAATATATCATTGAATTGCTCAAACGATATGGTATCACTGAGATAGCAGTCACAGTCCAATATTTACCCCAGGTGATTCAGTGTTATTTTGGCGATGGCTCAGACTATGGAGTGCAACTCCATTATTATGAAGAAACTTTGCCGTTGGGGACGGCCGGCAGCGTAAAAAATGCCGCTGACTTTTTGGATGATACATTTATTGTGATCAGCGGAGATGCACTGACGGACTTCAATCTGGATCAAGCCATTTCCTTTCATCAACAAAAGGGTGGACTGGGTACCCTTGTATTGCATCAAGTAGACAATCCTTTGGAGTTTGGCGTCGTGATGACCGACGAAACAGGCCGGATCATCCGCTTTTTGGAGAAGCCGAGTTGGAGCGAGGTTTTCAGTGATACCGTCAATACAGGGATTTACGTCTTGGAGCCGGAAATTTTGTCCTTTTTTGATCATGGGCAGGTCTTTGACTTCAGTAAGGACTTGTTTCCCATGGTGATGGAAAGAGGGCATAGCCTGTACGGTTACGTGGCGGAAGGGTATTGGTCGGATATCGGCAATCTGGCTCAATATCGTAAAACACAGCTGGATATACTGGCAGGTCAGGTTCAGGTTCAAATTCCCGGCAGAGAAGTACAACCGGGGATTTGGATGGGGAACGGATGTCAGGTGTCTCCCACCGCCAAACTGGAGGCGCCGGTATTTCTCGGTGATGGAAGTGTCATTGAATCCCATGCTCAGGTAGGTCCTTATACTGTTATCGGAAAGTACAACCGGGTGGGAAAAAGTGCGGAAGTGGTACGTTCGGTAGTATGGAACCGGACGCATATCGATCAAGCTGTTGCGATGACAGATGCCACCGTCACACATGATGTCCGAATTGGGGCAGGTGCTCAGTTGGCAGAGGATGTGGTGGTGGGAGAAAAAAGCCGGATCGGTGAAAAAGCCTGGCTGCGGAGCGGAGTGAAGGTATGGCCGGAGAAACAGGTGGCCCCCGCTGCAATTCTGGACTCCTCTCTGATCCGGGAATCTGAGGTGCGGGCTTCCTTGTTTGGATCGGATGGCGTGAGCGGAATTGCCAATGTGGAAATGACACCGGAAAAAGTAACGAAAATCATCACCGCTTATGCTTCGTTATTAAAGCCGGGGAGCCACGTATTTTTGGCTTGGGATGGGGATCCTTACGCCGAAATTTTGGCCCGTGGGGTGACGGCAAGCTTGTTGGCCTCAGGCCATTGTGTACAAGATGCGGGATGTGTCCCTGCTCCTGTAGCCCGCTATGGAGTGAGAAGATTGGGTTGTGCAGGAGGAGTATACCTCCATCGAAGTGGCTTGGGGACGGAAGGCCGGATGGTGCTCCAGTTTTTTGATGGCGATGGACTCCCTCTCGATAAGGGGTGGGAGCGGAAAATCGAGAATGCTTGGATGCTAGAAGAAGCTTTGCGTCCAGCCCCGGAAGGTTGTGGCTCATGGGAAACGCAACCCCATTTGGTTGAGCTATACCAACGCGAAGCATTGCAAGGCATCGACACAACTGATATCCGGAAACGCGGTTTCAAAGTGGTACTCGATGTGGCCAATCCGATGTTGTTCTCGGTGGTACATCCATTGCTGACTGCATTGGGATGCCGTGTGCTGACGGTAATTGGCGGTAACGGTCAGCTTCAGCAGGAAGTAAAAGACAACCGGGCCGATTTGGGCATACACATAGAGGGAGACGGGCAAAACTTTGTTCTGTATACGGAAGAAGGAACTCCTCTTTCGCAGGCGGAATCCATGCTGTTGCAAATGATGGCTGCCATCAATCGCCAGTCGACGATTCCTGTTCCGGTAAACACTCCTTCGGTATGGGAGCAGTGGTTGGAACAAATAGGCGTACAAACGGTTCGCACCACAACCTCACCTCGTTCCCTGTTGGCGGCGGGCCAAGGGCAAAGTCTGCAAGTCTTCTGTGATGCTGTCTATACGTTGGTCACGTTGCTGGAAGTTTGTGCGGTGCAGAAGAAATCGCTGCATCAGCTTCTGGATGAATTGCCTCCCGTTCATTTGCGCAAGGAGCAAGTTCCTTGTCCCGTTGCAGCCAAAGGAAAAGTCATGCGCCGACTGATGGAGGAAATAAAGGAACGGCCTCTGGAGTTGATCGATGGGATCAAAGTATTGATGGAAAACGGCTGGGCCTTGATTCTACCTGATGAAACCCAGGCCCATTTTCAAGTGATGGCACAAGGGAATACGGAACAGGACGCTCAAGATCTTATCACGATGTATAAAGACAAGATTTCGTCTCATAAATAAGCGAGCTGGATGAAAGCGAGTATGGGACGTGGGAGGGCTTCAGCCCTCCCACAATTTTGAGAAGCCCACGAGACCAGAGGGAGTGTCTATGGTGCTTTAGCCGTGAAGCCAGTCACCAAAGTGAGGTCGCTGATCCTGAGCAGCGGCCTTTTCTTTTTTACACAGTCGGAATGGGTGACTTGGTTGTGACAGGTTTTCATTGGGGGACGTAATATTAAGTAAACGGTTTCATCTTACGACGACATGTCCATAATGGAGGGGGAAGAGAGGTGTCCAAGTTGAAACGGTTGCATCAAGTACTCGACACCATGCGGCTGCCCAACGGCGCCTATATCGCCAGCCCTTCCGATGATTACTCCTATGTGTGGATCCGGGATGTAGGGTATACTGTGTTACCCTATTTGACTACCCCCTGTAACCGTTACGAGAAAGCCATGCACGCCCTGCTGGATCTTTTTCGGAGATATGAATGGAAAATCGACATTCATACGCAGCGCAAGCCTGTTCATCTTTATGAATATATTCACGCCAGGTATGACAAGGATTTGACGGAAATCAAGGAACCTTGGGGTCATGCTCAAAATGATGCCATCGGTTTGTTTATATGGAATATAGCACAAGGAATACGTCACAGAAAGGCCGTCTTGCGGGATGAAAAGGATCGCGAGATATTACAGAAGTTGGTTTGGTATTTAGCCTGTGTCGAATATTGGGATCACCCGGATAACGGCATGTGGGAAGAAAATAGGGAGGTGCATGCTTCCAGTGTCGGAGCGGTCGTGGCCGGGTTACAAGCGATTCGCTTGCTGGTCGATGTACCGGAGGACTTGATTCGAAAGGGTCAGCAAACGTTGTCCTTGATATTGCCAAGGGAAAGTATCACAAAGGAAACAGATCTGGCCCTCCTTTCTCTCATCTACCCGTATCAAGTGGTAGAAAGGGGGATGGCACAGCGCATCTTGAAAAATGTGACAACCAAGTTGGAACGGACGTATGGGTGCATCCGATATGAAGGAGACCAGTACTACAACCACGGTAAAGAGGCTGAGTGGTGTTTTGGTTTTCCGTGGCTAGGGTTGTGTCATGCGGTTCTGGGTAACCGGCAGCAAGCGCAAGAATACTGGCAAAAGACGTTGTATCTGTTGCCGGATGACGGGCGTATGCCGGAGCTGTACATCGGTGGGACCAACCGACCCAACGGAAACACTCCTTTAGCTTGGGCAGTGGCGATGGTCTTGTTGCTGAAGCAACATATGTCAGCTGCAGGAGAGGAATCCTCCGAAGCAGCAGCGGGCTGAGCTGATGTATCTGCGTATGTTTCATAACGGAGAATATGAACAGAGGATAACCAAGACAAAAAACCTGTCCTTTCAAGGCAGGTTTTTGTCTTGGTACCAGTAATGGGTTGTCCGCCTGATTTTCAGGTACCCTTTATAAAGGTAATTTGACGATGAAGGTTGTCCCCTGACCTGGGCAGCTTCAATTGTTCCGTTGTGGGCCAACACGAATTCCTTGGCAAACGCGAGTCCTAGTCCCATTCCGCCGCGGTTACGTGTACGTGCTTCATCCGTCCGATAAAAACGGTCAAAGAGGAATGGGAGATGTTCAGGTTCGATTCCGATTCCGGTGTCGGTAATCGTAATCCGCAGAAAACCGCTCTCACCATTTCGCGCTGTTTCCTCCTCACGGTTCCGCCCGAGGGGGTATAGCGTACGGCATTGACGATCAAGTTGAGGAAAACTTGTGTCATTCGATTCGGGTCGACATGGATCGTGGGCGTGTCGGTAGAGCAAGTAAGCGTGATTTCAATTCCTTTCCGCTCGGCGTCGGGGTTGATTCGGTCTATGATCCGTCGCAGCAGAGCAGGAATATGCATCGGTTTTCCTTCGAGCGGCAGTTTTTTCGCCTCAGCGAGCGATAATTGGTGAAGATCGTCTACGAGGCGGGTTAAGCGGATCAGTTCATCCTGCAGCGGAAGCAAGCTCTCTGGCTCAATAGGCCGACCGCTCTGTTGGACAAGATCCAGTTTGCCCCGAATGATCGTTAACGGTGTCCGCAGTTCATGCGCAACATCCGCCACCAGATTTCTCCGGACATTCTCGGCAAGTTGCAGCTGTTCGGACATCTCGTTGAACGCTTTCGCGACTTTTCCGTATTCATCCTTGGTCACGACAGGAGCTTGAATCCCGAATTCACCTTTTCCCAATCGATCAATAGCGGGAATCAACATCCTGAGCGGTGCAGTCAACCGCTTGGATAACCAATAGGCGATCAGGAGTGAGAGCAGGATGAAAACGGTCGCACCTGCGAGCAGCAAGAACGTCACCGAATCGAGGATCCCAGTCCGCAATCTTGAGATGTAGGCGACTTCCGGGTCGTAATAGTACAAGAAAGCGACTGTTTCCCCACCCATCCGCACGTTGCTTCTGATGCCAAACATGGTGACCGATCGATAGCTGGCATTACCGGCGACACACAACAGCCTTTGTTCCCTGGACAATAACACGAAACTCGTATCCCGATGGCTGTTCCAAAATTGTTTGCTCACATGGACTTGCGTACACCGTCCCAAGAACGGTTATTTTTTTCGTAGTAGCCGGCAAACAGGTGGGTCAACCCCTCTATTTCTTTTCTTCTGGTTGTCTCCACCATCAGTTCAAGAGAATCCCTTACAACAATTTGAGTTACGAAGGCGTATATCAAACTCATCGCCACAATAAATGATGCCATGGTAACAAACAACTTGCGACTGACGCTCATAACCGGTCACCGAACCGATAGCCGAATCCATAGACGGTTTGTATGTAGACGGGGTCCGACGGATCGTCTTCAATTTTTTTACGTATACGGCTGATATGGGCATCCACCGTGCGCTCGTCATTCAGTATACCGTCTTCCAATGTCTCCAAAAGCTGCAGCCGGCTGTATACAACACCTGGTTTAGCGGCCAATGTCAGCAGGAGTTTGAACTCTGTCGGCGTAAGCGGAATCTTGCCCTCGTTTCCATACACGGCACTGTGATTCGGAAATCAAAAGTTCACCGCGCTGTATCTGATGCTCAGCAATTTCTTGCCCTTCAATACGGCGTAGTACGGAGCGGATCCGGGCTACCAGTTCACGCAAGGAAAAGGTTTCGTGATGTAGTCGTCCGCGCCGACTTCCAGTCCGATGATTTTGTCGGTTTCATCCGTTCTTGCCGTCACCATAATAATGCCCATACGGCTCATCTTGCGAAGTTCCCGGCATACTTCAATGCCGCTCATCTCCGGGAGCATCCAGTCAAGTACGACAAGAGAGGGGTTCTTCTCTTTAGCTTTCTGCAGGGCGTCTTTTCCCGTTTTTGCTGTTATAATTTGAAACCCTTCCTGGCGCAGAAATGGCTCCATAAATTCGAGCACTTTTTCTTCGTCATCCACCAGAAGCAATGTGTGTGCCATCATCTTTCACTCCCTTCACACAGTCCGCTCTCTCAAATTATAACGCTGTCTCCGTTTGTTTCCGCAAACGTTCATCGGACCCGTAACAGTTCGTCATAAGTTCACAACATCATGCTGTTAGTATGTGCATAGGTCGTGTGGTGGGAGAGAGGCGATCAGAATGAAGGCGATCATTCGTACTTACCCTGAATGTTTGATCGTGTCATTGTGATTTGGGACCTCCCGCTGATATCCGCATTCGTGTGCGCAGGATATGGGTATCTGACGCTGATCGAGATAGTCATTACATCCTTGAAAGACGAGCTATAAACAAAAAAACGAGGAGGTAAACTATGAAGAAACAACAAATTGCGTTTGCGTCAGTCTGACGAACTTATGGGTGTTGATGATCTTTTTTGGCGCCATTTTGTTCGAGACATTGATCATATATCCTGATATTTTCCATGATGTCCCTCGTTCACTCCAAACCGCGAAGGCGTTCATGGTGATCAGAGGTCCACATGACTTTTTCCTGCCCGTCGGTATGCTTGCGATGCTTACAGGCATTGGATCCTTGATCTTGAATTGGCGTGTGAAGTCTTCTCGCTACTGGATCTTGGGCAGTTTGATGATCATTTTTGCAGGGGAATTCCTGTTTTCGATGGCTTTTTTCTGGCCTAGAAACACGATCATGTTTGAAGAGGGGACAGCGGTCCATTCCGTTGCTTATCTCAAGCAGACTGCTCAATCGTTTCAGATGGGACATTGGTTGAGGGTTACCCTGAGCGCAGCAGATTCAGCATTGTCATTCATGGGGTTCTTGAAGATCTACTATCACAGAATCACGTCTCGGGATGCAAGCAAGTGACGGAAGCGGATCCCCGCAACACGTCGCAAGATTACTCGGAGTTGCGGTCAGAGATGGGATACGTTCTTGTGCCTTGATACGGTCATAAGGATCTTTTCGCCGAAGGCAATCAAGTCAAAACTATGGGGGGAAATGTGCTATGGCATATAGATTAAGTTTAAGGAAAAAACAGCTATTGGTTTCGATTCATGTTTTTTCTGTGGTGGCTTGGTTTGGCGGGGCAATGTGTATGTTGTTACTGGGGCTCTACATGAAACATGCCGACAATGGGGAACAACTCTATTATACTTTAACCAATATGCATCTCATTGACATCACTTTGATCAGGTATCCGGCTATCATGGTCTTCGTTACTGGTATAATGTTATCCATATGGACACAATGGGGGCTTATAAAGCATTGTTCACCATCTTGATCATTTTCATGGGGATTATGTATTTGAGTGACTGGTTATCCTTCCTGCTCAAGACAGCTGAGCATGATGGAATTGTTGCGCTGCAAAACGATGCTTTTCAAACGACCAGTGTATCCCTTATTTCTGCTTCTATATTCAATATTTTTGCCATGATCATGATGACATGTGTGACCTATTTTAAGCCTTTTGGGAAGATAAAAAAGAAACGGTAACGTGTATGGTCCCAGGATCTTCGGAATCATGCATCTAAGTTCTGCAAGGAGATCCCAGAAACCCTGGGATTGATGAAAAAACAAAAAGCCGATTCCCGCTCAGGGGATCGGCTTTGTAACCTAATATTGGTGGAGTCGCTCCACAGTCGTGCGATCCAGTTTTTTCACAAGCGCGGTCAACAATTGAACCAGTTGTTCCAAGTCGTCTTCATGAATAATAGAAGTATGGCTGTGGATATACCGTGACGGAATGCCTACGGAAATCGTCGGTACACCTTGATGGTGCAAATGAATACGGCCGGCATCGGTCGCGCCGCGATCGATACTCTCATACTGCAATGGGATATCAAGCTCTTTTGCCGTATCCCTGAGTAGCTGAAGCAAACCACGGTGTGCGATGTGCAGCGCATCGTAAATGACGACCAACGGCCCTTTTCCCAAATGACAGGGAGCCTGATCCGGTGAGGTGCCTGGTATGTCTCCTCCCAACCCCACATCGATCACGATCGCAACGTCAGGGTCCACTACAGCCGCGGACGTTCCGGCGCCACGAATGCCCACTTCCTCCATGACCGTTCCCACAGCATACAGCGTGCCGGGTAAACTCTTTTGATCCAACCTGCGCATCACTTCTACGGCCACGGCACATCCCATTCGGTTGTCCATCGCTTTGGCCAACCAATACTTCGGATTGGCCATCACCGTGAACGGGGAGTGGGGAACAATCGGATCACCGGGGCGAACCCCCATGGCTTCAGCTTCTTTCCGGTCTGCCACACCGATGTCTATAAAGAGATCCTTGAGATCTACCGCTTCCTTTCGTTTGGCGGGTGGAAGCACATGGGGAGGCTGGGAGCCGATCACCCCCAGCAATGTACCTTGATGAGTCCGGATTTCTACCCGTTGGGCCGGTAACACTTGACTCCACCATCCGCCCAACGGTTGAAACTTCAAATACCCCTCATCGGTGATCCGGGTAACCATCCAACCCACTTCATCCAAATGACCGGCCAACATCACCCGTGGTCGATCCTGCTCACCTCGTTTTGCGGCAATCAGGGAACCGAGGTTGTCGGTGGTGATGTCATCGGCATGGGGTTCGACCCACTTTCGCATCACTTCACGCACCGGTTGCTCGTATCCAGATGGACCGAATGCTTCTGTCATTTCCTTCAACATGACTTTCAATGATGGTTGCATGTTCGGCTTCTCCTTTATACAGATTGTCATCATCAATATATGCGTCTGCTTTCGGCACAAGGATTCCATCGTGGGTGGTGTGATGATTCCATCATATCCTGTCAAAGACGGTTGGACAACCGCAGCTGTTAACGAGTGGTTTCCACAGGACGCCATTGTTGGATCACCGAGCGGATGTCGTCCACCTTCTTCCAATACGCTTCCATCGTCGACCGGCCTTTTGGTGTGATCCGAATGGTGGTTTGCGGAATTTTTTTGCGAATGAAGTGTTTATCCACTTCAATCAGGCCCGCTTCTTCCAATTTGGACAGGTGGCACGACAGGTTTCCTTTTGTCAGCCCGGTCAGTTCCTGCAAAAACAGGAACTCGGCTATTGTACAGGCATACAGAGCGGACATGATAGCCAATCGAGCAGGTTCGTGAACGGTTTTATCCAAACGCGCCAGTTCCTTGAAGGGCATCACGGGGGATCACCTCAGAATAAATGGAAGATCTTAGTTTCATCATAAAAGACAGATCAATTCATTTCAACAACCGGTTTACGATACAAACCAAATGCGAAAAACAATCGGGCTGAAAGCCCGTGATTTCTCATACTTTGATATAATCAAAGCGGACGCATGCTCAATCGACAAAACGAATCCGATCCAGTTGTTGTCGGAGCTGTCCGCGGATCGATTGCAAATAGGCCTGGCGAAGTTGGGTTTGTTCACGCTTTTCTTCCGGGGTTAGGCCTTCGTTTTTTTGTTTGCGGGCCAATTCGTTGATGCGTTGAATCATTTCTTTGGTAATCACGACACTCACTCCTCTTTACACACTTTACCGAAAGTCGCGATGGATGGCAACCCATGAGAAGAAAACCGTGTACATAGAGAAAGGATGATGATCAATATGGTTCAATGGGAACTGTTTCGCGAACTGACACAAACACCTGCGGCGCCCGGTTTTGAACAGGGCTTACGCCGGGTGATTCGCAAACACTTGGAGCCGCTGGCCGATGAGTTGGTGCAGGACCGGTTGGGCAGCTTGTTCGGCGTCAAACGAGGTAACGGAGAACATCCGCGGGTGATGGTGGCTGGACATATGGATGAGGTAGCCATGATGATCACGCGTATTACCGAAGACGGCTTTCTCAAATTTCAGCCGTTGGGCGGATGGTGGAGCCAAGTGATGTTGGCGCAACGGGTGGAGGTCATCAATGAAAGAAGCGAGCGGATCCCAGGAGTGATTGGTTCCGTGCCGCCTCATCTTCTGGACGCGGAAGCACGTAAAAAGCCGGTGGAGATTCAGAAAATGTTTATCGACATTGGTGCACGCGACAAGGATGAAGTGGAATCGCTGGGCATTCAGCCTGGAGACGCAGCCGTTCCTGTTTGCCCTTATGTGGAAATGGCCACTGGCAAACGGATCATGACCAAAGCATGGGACAACCGCTTCGGTTGCGGGATGGCGATCGAGCTGTTGCGGGAACTGAAAGGCACCTCCCATCCCAATACCGTTTATGCGGGTGCCACCGTTCTGGAAGAGGTGGGCGCCCGTGGAGCGAAAACTTCTGCCCAGATGATTGAACCGGATGTGTTTTTTGCCGTAGATGCCGGTCCGGCCGGGGATACACCCGGAATTCGTGACGGGTTCGGAAAACTCGGCAAAGGGGTGGTCATCCGTATCTTTGACCGGACGATGGTCACGCTTCCCGGCATGCGGGAGTTTTTGTTGGATACGGCGGAGTCAGAAGGGATTCCGTACCAGTTTTTCGTCTCCCAAGGGGGAACGGATGCCGGTCAAGCACACCTGACAGGTAAAGGCGTGCCCTCAGCGGCGGTGGGAATCGTTGCCCGTTACATCCATTCCCATGCGTCCGTGGTGGATAAAGAGGATGTGGAAGCGGCCAAGCAATTTTTGGTGGCCCTCGTCAAACGCTTAGACAAGTCTGCGCTGGAGTCAATTCGTGGGCATTGACAACGATAGATACCGGTTCACTCCTAGGAAATTCGAAAAGGGTTACAGGGATTTGGCAATCTCTGGAGAACCCTACAGATAAGTTCCCCCGTTGCCGATTCGGACTGTCCGGAAAGGAGATGAATCGGTTGTCGTTGATCAAGGTGTTGTTGGTGGCGTTTGGGATGACGATCGTACTGTCCCCGATGGTCATCCCTATCCTTCGCCGTTTGAAATTCGGCCAAAGCATTCGGGAAGAAGGACCTCAGGGGCACCTGAAAAAGGCGGGAACCCCGACGATGGGTGGCGTGATCTTTCTAACGTCGATCGTGCTGACCGTCATCCCGTTCGGTCAGCATTGGCTGAAGAGATTGGTTAACGCCGATGTGTTTTTTCTTATATTCGCCACCTTGGGTTACGGCATTTTGGGGTTTCTGGATGATTACATCAAAGTGGTGATGAAACGCAATTTGGGGTTGACCGCTCGACAAAAATTATTGGGTCAGCTTTTCATCGGATTGGTGTTGTTTTGGGTACTGTTAGAAGTGCGTGTATTTCACCCCAACACGATCGGGTACATATTTTCCGTTGGCATACCGGGGACGGACTGGATCATCCACTTGAACTGGCTGTATCTGCCGCTGTTGTTGTTTATCATGATCGCCACTTCCAACGCTGTTAATCTGACGGACGGTCTGGATGGACTGCTGGCGGGAACTGCTGTGGCAGCGTACACCGCTTATGCCGTAATCGGCTGGGTGCAAAGCAATCTTTCTGTCGTCCTGTTTTCAGTGGCTGTGATCGGGGCGTTGCTCGGATTTTTGGTGTTTAATGCGCACCCGGCCAAAGTGTTTATGGGAGACACGGGCTCGTTGGCGCTGGGAGGAGGATTGGCGGCATTGTCCGTCATCACCAAGACGGAACTGCTGTTACCGATCATCGGTGCGGTTTTTGTGGCGGAAGCCTTGTCCGTTATTTTGCAGGTGATTTCGTTCAAATGGCGGGGCCGGCGCATTTTCCGCATGAGTCCGTTACACCACCATTTTGAGCTTTGTGGTTGGTCCGAGTGGAAGGTGGTGGTCGTTTTCTGGATGGCTGGATGGTTGTTCGCGGTGGTGGGGGTGTATCTGGAGGTGTTTGTGAGATAAATGCTTTACCACCGGGATATCGGGTCTGGCATGCCGATCCTGATGTTGCACGGATTCGGTCTGGATCATCAATCGATGATGGGATATATGGAGCCGTTGTTTCAGAAACGGAGCGGTTGGCGCAGAATCTATGCGGATTTGCCGGGAATGGGGAGAACTGGGGAGCTGAACGGGATCGAATGTGCGGATGACATGTTGGGCACCATTTTATCGTTGATCGATGACACCATCGGGAACCAATCTTTTCTGATCGTGGGAGAGTCCTGCGGTGGTTATCTGGCACGGGGCGTTTTGGCCAAAAGGATCTCTCAAGTGGCGGGGATGCTCCTTGTGTGTCCGGTTGTTCAACCGGACAAAAGCAAACGAACCCTGCCAGAGCGTACCGTCTTATATCGCGACGAACCATTTGTGGCCACGTTGACGGACGAGGAGAAGGAGACGTGGGAGTCCATTGCCGTGATACAGGATCGAAGACATTGGGAGATGGTGAAACGAGAAATTCTTCCAGGTGAAAAACTATCCCGTTCACACACTCGTTTTTTGGCCAAGATCAAACGAAACTACGCATTCACATTCAACCCGGACTTGTTGGATTCCCCTTTCCAACACCCGGTGCTGATCGTGACCGGCCGTCAAGATCACATTACCGGGTTCCAAGACGCTTGGTCCCTGGTGGAAATGTATCCGCGAGCCAGTTTTGCCGTGCTCGACGGCGCAGGTCACAATTTGTCCATTGAGCAGCGAGGGACGTTAAGCGCACTGATTGGAGATTGGTTGGATCGGGTGAGAGGATTATGAATGATCAACCTGACATGATGGAAACAATTAACGAAACCCCCCCAATGATTTGGGGATCATTGGGGGGGGGAGGTAAGTTAATGTTTGGCAGAAATTGACGGCCCCCGTTTTCCGTGTTCAAGCAAAAAGGTCAGGAGCAATGCCAACATCAGCATCGTACCGATCATGGAAATGACGCCGTCCCAACCGAATCGGCTCCAGAAGAGACCGCCGCTGGTACCCATCACACTGGAACCGAGATAGTAGAATAACAGATACAACGACATCGCCTGCGTTTTGTATCGGTGTGCCTGTTTTCCCACCCAGCTGCTCACAACCGAGTGGCTGCCAAAGAAACCGAACGTGAATAAGGCTACACCGATGATTTTTACAACCAAATGTTGGTTGATGGTTACGATGGCACCCAATAACATGATGCCAATCCCGTACCATAATACGGTGGATCGCCGGAATCGGTCTGCCAATTGCCCCATCCACGCGGAGCTGAACGTACCGACTAGATAGACGATAAAGATCAAACCGACACTGGTTTGGCTCAAATCATAGGGTGGGGCCATCAACGGATAACCGATGTAGTTGTATAGGGTAACAAAACCACCCATCAGCAAAAAACCGATACCATAAAGACAGATAAGTGCAGGATCTTTTAAGTTACGTAACAATGACGACCCCAATCGACGCCAATTGGTCCGTTTTGGAGAAAAATGGTGCGAATCCGGCAAGTTGTGCCAAAACCACAAACTGATCAGTATACCGATTACACCCATGGTGCCCAGTGCCACATGCCAAGAAAACTGTTCTGTCAGCCAACCTACCACCAGACGACCAGTCAACCCTCCCAATGCACTGCCACCGACATAGATGCCCATCACGCGCCCCATAAATTTGGGGTGAAATTCCTCATTTACATAGACCATGGCGATGGCAGGGAAACCGGCAAGTACGATCCCCTGCAACGCACGAATCACTAATAACAGCGAAAAGCTGGGGCTGAATGCGGCGAGGATCGACAAAACCGAGGAGAGCATCAGCGAAACCGTCATGATGGGTTTGCGCCCTTTCGATTCCGATACCAATGAGATGATCAACATGCACACTGCAAGGGCACCGGTCGTCAGTGACAACGACAGGCTGGCTGATGCGGGTGAGACGTGAAACTGTTTCGCCAACAGTGGAATCAATGGCTGTGTACTATATAATGATGCAAATGTCACAAAGCTACCTAAAAATAGAGCGGAAATCGCTTTTCCATAAACGTTGCTTCCTCTTTCAATATAGTCATCCACTGCGTGTCATCCCTTCCAACGACTCTAAATCATGATCGGATTCACTGTATCATCTTACGCTTGACAGCTCATATTGTCCAATTTATTATTTGCATGAGTTTCATGCGTTTTGGTTATGGAACGGAGGGGATGTACATGGAGTGGCAACAACTTGAATACTTCCAAACGGTTGCACGAGAGCAGCATTTTACCCGGGCCGCAAAAAAGCTTGCCATTTCCCAACCGGCACTGAGCCGTTCGATCGCCCGGTTGGAAGATGAATTGGGTGTGCCGCTGTTTGAGAGATCCGGACGTTCCATTCGCCTCAATCGTTATGGAGAGATGTTTTTGGAGCAAGTGGATGCCGCTCTCGGTCTGATTAACGAAGGTGTGCAAAAACTGCGAGACATGGTGGACCCTGAGCGGGGCACTGTTTCGCTTGCGTTCCTGCATACATTGGGAACACATTTGGTGCCTGATTTATTGGGTTCTTTCCGAAAGAAACACCCGCATATTCAGTTCCAATTGTTTCAGGACGCCTCCTCCGATCTGTTTGAGCGGTTAAAGGCAGGGGAATTGGATTTGTGCCTGTCGTCCGGACCCGTAAAAATGTCGGGTGTGGTGTGGGAGGAATTGTTTCGGGACGAGTTGTACGTGATTGTTCCCGAACACCATCCATTGGCCGATCGGGATGAAATCAACCTGTGGGAGATTGCGGACGAACCGTTTATCTCCCTGAAAAAGGGATACGGCTTGCGCGCGTTGACCGACCGCTTGTGCCGACAAGCGGGGTTTACGCCGAATATCACGTTTGAGGGAGAAGAGGTGACCACTGTGGCTGGCCTGGTTTCCGCAGGATTGGGGGTGGCACTCATCCCGGAAACCGGAGGGGAAGATATGCGCCAAATCCGGCGATTACATGTGAGATCCCCCCATTGTCAGCGTGTGATCGGCATCGCATGGGTGGAAGGGAGGTACCTGTCTCCGGCGGCGAAATTGTTTCGTCAGTTTGTGTTGGACCACTTTCGATGAAGGATGGTCGGGCAAGAGAGCTGAAAGCCATAATTTCTGTGGTAGATGATTGGAGTATCCTTCTTCGAATCGTTCCATAAGCCTTAGTACGCCTCAGGTTATTCGACCATATACTATCCCGACATCCAAATAACGGGAGATGATCTAAATGTACCCCTATGTTTATCATCCATCGATTTGGCATCCTAGATCGATGCGTGCCTACACGTTAGGAGAATGGGGAAGCTCCGGGGAAGACCCAACTTTGATCCAAGACATCGCCAAAGCGATCAGCGGTCAATACAACGCGATCTCTTGTTACGAGAAATTGGCCCGGTTGGCTCCTACGGAGGAAGAGCGGCGACAGATCATGGAGATTCGTCAGGACGAGATCAACCATTACCGGGAATTTTGTCAGATCTACATTCGTCTGACCGGAAAGCAACCTCAGATCACGGCGGAACCCTGTCCGGATGACTACCAGGAAGGACTGGAATTCGCCCTGAAAGACGAACAGAAAACAGTGGACTTTTATCTCGATATCGCCGACAAAACCCGGGACCCTTCCATCAAAAAAGCGTTTACCCGAGCCGCCCATGACGAACAAAACCATGCCGTCTGGTTCCTTTATTTCTGGACAAAACATGGCCGCTGCAGGTGCAAGCAAACGTAACAAAAAACCTCTGTCGGGTCGACAGGGGTGCTTTATTTTTTAATAGGGGTGGAGGGAGTGAAAACGATTATTTTTTGGATAAGCAGAAAGGTGAGCTGATAAATGAGTGTAACAAAGAAAGGAACATTGCAAGTGCCTGGATCCAACCTCTACTACGAGGTGCGCGGAACCGGTCCCGTCCTTCTGATGATCCATGGCGGAGGTGGTGAAGCCGACAAGTTCCTTCATGTCGCTAACCATCTTGCTGACCGGTACACAGTTGTTACCTATGACCGTCGGGGCCACTCGCGAAGCAATCTCACCAATCCGACAGTGGAGACACACAGTGACGACGCTCACCGCCTGTTGGCAAAACTGACCGATGAACCGGCGTGCGTATTCGGAAGCAGCTCCGGCGCATGCATCGGACTCGATCTGTCCATCCGCCACCCCGAGCAGGTACGAGTTCTGATCCCACACGAGCCGATCTTCAGCGATGAGCAGGTACAGGCTAGACAAAGCTTGAAGGACCTGCAAGAAAATATTCTTCGTGAGGGTGTTCTTTCCGCTTTCATGAAGTTTTCGTCAAATCTAAGTATGAACTCCGGCAATCAATCCGATCAATCCAATGATGAGCGAATGGAGCGGATCGTCGTCAATCTAACGTATTTCATCACGTATGAAATCCCGGGAATCCGCAGCCATACATGGGATCCCGATACATTGAGTCCCCCTCAGAGTCATTCTATTTTTTCCAATTAATCGAATACATAAATTATTAATCAATTTAAAATGAGCAGAACAGATTGACAACTGAAATAAACTATTCTACAATACCAGTACGTACTGGTATCAATCAGGGAGTGATCGATCGTGCAACCTTTACTCTTCACCACCAAGATGCCGCAACATGCTCGGGACAAGATCCTGTTTGCCGCTCTGCAGCTCTTTACTTCCAAAGGTTTTCAGGAATCGTCCATCCTGGAAGTGGTGGAGACGGCGCGGGTCTCGAAAACCACCTTTTACAACTTTTTCCGCAACAAAGAGGATCTCCTCGTTCGCCTGTTCGAGCAGCTGGCAGAGGAGATCCTGGATGAGGTGCAACGGGCTGTCCGGGAGGAGAAACAGGCCACCTACAAAGGGTTTGCCGGTATTCGTCGGTACCTGCAATTGTGCACAGAACGAGATTCCGTGGCCCGTCTGTTGTTGATCACATCCGCCGGTGTGAGCGGGGAAGTTGAGGCGGTTCGGCGGAAGGCACATGCCCGTTTTGCTCGCCTGTTTCAACAGACGGCACAGGAGGTCATGCCGGAAAGGGTATCAGAAGCGGAAATCCAGGTGGTGTCTAAGGCGATGGTTGGGGCGATCAATGAAGTGGTGATCCAGCGGGTGGCCGATGGATCGGAAGAGATGGACATCGATCATCTGGCTCGGCTGTTGAATCGGATCGTGGTGAGCTCCTTCACGAATCTGACCGCGGGGCTTTCCATTCCGTCGAGCTAATCGGATTTTTCCCTGATGCGTACCGGTACGCTGGAGAATCTGGAAGGAGGCGTGACCATGTTTACCCGGCAGGGACAGCAGTCTTCCTTGTGTTTTCAACTTTCCCCGGAACAGGAAGAGTTGCGTAAGTGGGCGCACGGATTTGCAGAAAAGGAGATTCGCCCCGTGGCTGCGGAGTACGATGAACGGGAAGAGTTTCCCATGGAAGTGTTCAGAAAGGCAGCCAAAGCAGGCCTGACCAGTTTTGCCTGCCCCGAAGAATACGGCGGCGGCGGGTTGACCAGTGTGATGGCCGCTTGCCTCATTAATGAGGAGCTGTTCTGGGGATGTGCCGGCATCGCCACCTCCATCTCGGCGATCGGGCTTGCAGGTCTTCCCATCTACTACATGGGGACAGAAGAGCAAAAGAAGAAGTGGCTGCCCTATCTCTGTGATCCGGAAAACCCCCGTCTGGGCGCCATGGCGCTGACGGAGCCGGGGGCTGGCTCAGATGTGAAGGCCATCCAGACAAGGGCGGTGTTGGACGGAGACGAGTGGGTTCTCAACGGTCGTAAATGTTTTATCACGAACGGTGGAATCGCCGATCTCTACGTGGTTTTCGCCAAAACCGACCCGGATGCGGGCTACCACGGGGTATCTGCCTTCATCGTTCCCGGAGACACGCCGGGGCTGTCGGGAGGCAAGAAGGAGCGGAAGATGGGGATTCGCGCTTCCCACACCGGCGATGTCATTCTGGAGGATGTCAGGGTGCCACGGGAAAACCTGCTTGGCGAGGAAAACATGGCCTTCTTCGGGGCGATGAAAATGCTGGAGTATTCCCGTCCGGCAGTGGCCGCGGCAGCGGTCGGTGTCGCCCGTGCCGCATACGAGTATGCGTTGGAGTATGCCAAACAGCGGGTACAGTTTGGTCGCCCGATCATTAAAAACCAAGCTATCGCCTTCATGTTGGCGGATATGAAAACCAAGATCGATGCTGCTCGTCTGCTGACGTGGAGAGCGGCAGATCTGGCTGATCGTGGAGAGTCTTGTGCTGTGGAGGGAAGCATGGCCAAAGCTTTTGCGGCGGAGACGGCCATGGAGGTAACCACCAACGCGGTGCAAATCCTGGGCGGATACGGTTACATGCGGGATTATCCGGTGGAAAAATGGATGCGGGATGCCAAGATTCTGTCCATCTATGAAGGTACAACTCAGATTCAGAAAAAAGTGATTTCCGCAGGATTATAAAATATTATTATTAATAAAAAAAGGAGGAATTCATGATGAGCAATCGTTACAGTGCCGACATGAAAACTGCCGAGGTGTTTCAGGAAATTGAAAAACGGATCAATGAGAATCCCAAACCGGTTGAAGGTATTGAAAGCGTTTACCAGTTTGAGCTGAGTGGGGATGACGGAGCCACTTACCAGCTGCACCTGTCCAACGGTAACGCCAAAGTGGTGGAGGGGGAAGCGGCCGCTGCCGATTGTACGTTGCAAATGGATGCCAAGGATTTTAAAGACATGCTGCTGGGAAATCTGAACGGCACGGCGGCATTCATGACCGGAAAACTGAAGATCAAAGGCGATATGAGCAAGGCGATTAAACTGCAGACCATTCTCAGCAAATACGAAGTATGACGACGGGAGCGGGGTGAGGGAGAAGCCGTACGAGGTTCACGATGGGAGGCCGGTGTCCATGAAGCCGAAAAATCTATTGGACATGGTACGGCGAACGGTAAACAGCTATCCGGACAAAACGGCATTGATGTACAAAACCGACGGGTTGTACAAAGGCATCACCTACCGCCAACTATGGAAACAGGTGCGGGATACAGCAGCAGGGCTGGTCCGTCTCGGATTGCGGAGCGGGGATAAAGTGGCCCTCATCTCCGAGAACCATCCCTTTTGGCCTGTGACAGATCTGGCCGTAGCCAGTATGAGAGGGGTAAGCGTTCCGGTGTATCCGACGCTGCCCCCCGATCAAGTGGCTTTTATCCTGAAAAACGCGGATTGCCGGATGGCTGTGGTGGAGGACGAACATCAGCTGGAAAAAGTCCGGGAAGGCGGAGCGGAACTGTCGCATATTGTGGTGATGAAACCGGGTGCGGGTGTCACCGGGGAGAAAGGAATTCTCTCATTTGATACCTTACTGAAGGAAGGCGCCGCACATCCCCTGGAGAATTGGGAGGAAGAGTTGAATCGGATCGACCGCGACCAGCTGGTCACGATCATTCACACTTCCGGTACGACCGGCCGCCCCAAAGGTGTGATGCTTACTCACGGCAATTTTTTGGCCAACATGGAGGGGATTCATTTCTGGTGCCTGGAAGTGCTTCCGGATGATGTTTTCCTCTCCTATTTGCCCTTGTCTCACGTCTTTGAGCGGTTGGCGGGACAATTCGTTCCTCTTTCCGTGGGTGCGACGATCGCTTATGCGGAAAGCACTGACACCATTCAAGAGAACTTGGTGGAAGTCAAACCCACGGTGATGACCAGTGTGCCCCGTTTGTTTGAGAAGGTGTATGCCCGAGTGCAAGAACAGGTCGATGCGGGGACGCCTTTGCGTCGCAAGATTTTCGATTGGGCAATCCGGGTGGGGATGGAGCGGTATGAATACTATCTGCGCACTCCGATCGACGAACTCCTGTTGGGGGGCGGCATGCCTCCCAAATTGAAACTGCGTTGGAAGATTGCCGATCGCCTTGTCTACCGCAAGGTGAAAGAGCGTCTCGGCGGTCGGATCAGGGGGATGGTCTCCGGTGGAGCGCCGCTGAATCCGGAGATCGCCCAATTCTTTTGGGCGATCAACTTGCCGGTATTGGAAGGGTATGGTATGACAGAGGCGGCTCCGGTGATCGCGACCAATCCGATGGTTCGTACGAAGATTGGAACGGTGGGCAAACCGCTGCCCAACGTGGAGGTACGTATCGCTGACGATGGAGAAGTGCTGGTCAAGGGGCCCAACGTGATGAAGGGATACTACAAAAACCCGGAAGCCACCAACGAACAGCTTCGGGACGGGTGGTTGTACACAGGGGATCTGGGGGAGCTGGACGAGGATGGGTACCTGAAAATCATTGACCGTAAGAAAAACCTGATCATCCTGTCCACAGGAAAAAATCTCGCTCCTCAACCCATCGAAAACGCCATTAACAATAGTCCCTACATCGCCCAGTCCGTCCTGATCGGCCACGGGCGCAAATACGTGATCGCTTTGGTGGTGCCCGACTTTGAGAATCTGGCGCCTTGGGCCCGAAAACGGGGATGGTCCACCGAATCCCGGGAGGAGTTGGTCCGCCGCGCCGAGGTGAAAGAGTTGCTACAACGAGAGGTACAACGGCTGACTGCCGGTTTTGCCTCCTACGAGCAGCCGAAAAAAGTGCTCGTGGCGGAAAAGGAATGGACCGTCGAAGACGGTGAGCTCACACCTACCCTCAAGGTGCGGATGAGGGAAATTGAGAAGCGGTACCGAGAAGCCATCGAGCGGGCTTACGACGAAGGAACGCCGTCGAAAACGGAAATGTCCACGGTACACGTATAAATGATTGATTATTCATTCAGTAGATGGGAGGGATGATGGATGACGTATTCGCTGGCAGGGAAGGTGGCACTGGTGACGGGCGCTTCCAGGGGACTGGGCCGTGCGGATGCGCTCGCCTTGGCTCGGGCGGGAGCCGACGTGGTGATTACGGATATCCTTTTGGAAAGTGAAAATAACGAAGAAGTCGCCGAAACATACGGTCCGATCAGTCAGGTGATGCAATCCGCCGGTGTCGTTTATGCTGAAAAAACGGCGGAAGAGATCCGAAACATGGGACGGCGTTCCATGGCCATCCGAATGGATGTGACCGATCGGAAGCAAGTGGAGGAAGTGTTCCGACTCGTAAAGGAGGAGATGGGGGGGATCCACATCCTTGTCAACAACGCGGGGACCTTGGATCACGTCTCCCAGATCGAACACCAGAATGACGCCTTTTGGGAACGGGATCTGAAAGTGAATCTGACCGGCGCCTACAACACCACCAAGGCCGTCTGGCCGATCATGAAGGAGCAAAAATGGGGGCGAATCATCAACATGGCTTCCGTGGCCGGCACGCTGGGTGGTTTCGGTCAGGCAAGCTACTCCACCACCAAGGCGGGTATTTTGGGTTTCACCAAGAGCATGGCTTTGGAAGGGGCCCGCTATAACATCACCGTAAATGCCATTGTTCCTGGGGTTATCAATACAGAGGCCTTTCAGATGATTAATCCCAAGATGAAGGAGCGGATGATCCAGCGCACCGCTTTCAAACGGCCGGGGGAACCGGAGGATATCGCGAATGCCATCTGTTTCCTGGCCTCGGATCACGCTCGCTACATCACGGGGATCGAACTGAACGTCTCCGGCGGAATCGAATTGTTCACCTTTTAGGAGGGATCGGGATGAAGCAGGACAGGGACGCCGTGATCCTGGATGCCGTCCGGACGCCGATGGGACGAAAAAAGGGAATGCTGAGCCGGACGCGGCCCGATGAGATGGCGGCGCACGTATTATCCGGAATCGTCGAACGGAACGGAATCGACCCGGGGGCGGTGGAGGATGTCAAAATGGGCTGTGTCACCCAGATCGGCGAACAGGGTTACAACATCGGCCGCCTCGCCGCACTGATCGCCGGGTTTCCGGTGGAGGTGTGTGGTGTCAGTTCCAATCGGATGTGCGGTTCCAGTCTGGAGACACTGAATCAGGCCGCACACGAAGTGATGGCGGGGATGGGGGACCTGTTCATTGCCGCCGGGGTGGAAAGTATGAGCCGTGTTCCCATGGGGAGCGACGGAGGCAACTTCAGTGAAAAACTGACTGACCGGTATACGATCATCCCTCAGGGATTTTCCGCAGAGATGATCGCCTCCCGTTGGGCGTTGTCCAGGGAGGAACTGGATTCTTTTTCCTATGAAAGTCACCAAAAAGCGATAAAGGCCAGACGAGAAGGGCGTTTCGACAACGAAATCCTACCCATCGAAGTGGAGGATGAAAACGGAAACATCCGACGCATGGAGATGGACGAGACTCCCCGGGAGGATACGGATCTGCAAAAGATGGCCACATTGCAACCTTCGTTTCAGGCTGACGGCGTCGTCACCCCGGGTAACTCCAGCCAGATTTCCGACGGTGCAGCCGCCGTTCTCATCGCCTCCCGCAAAAAGGCGAAGGAGCTGGGCATCCGCCCCAGGGCCCGCATTGTGGCCACTGCCACTGCGGGGGTGGATCCGACGATCATGCTGACCGGCGTGATCCCCGCGACGGAGAAGGTGTTGAAAAAGGCGGGACTTCGGATGGAGGACATCGATCTCTTCGAAGTGAATGAAGCTTTCGCCTCCGTAGTGCTGGCCTGGCAACGCGAAACCGGTGCCCCGTGGGAAAAAGTGAATGTCAACGGTGGAGCGATCGCCCTGGGCCACCCCCTCGGGGCCAGCGGAGCCCGGATCACGGCCACGTTGGTCAATGAGATGGAGCGACGGAAATCCCGTTTCGGCCTGATTACCATGTGCATCGGCTTTGGGATGGCCATCGCCACCATCCTGGAACGGGAGGAGTGAGGGTTATGTGGAAACATTTTCTGGTAGAGAACAGAGATTTCGTCACCACGGTCACCATCAACCGCCCTCCCTATAACACCCTGAGTTTGGGCACGTTAGAGGAGTTGGGCCGGATTCTGGACGACCTGGAAGAGGATGAGGCGACACGGGTCATGCTGCTGACAGGGAGCGGCGATCGTGCATTTTCCGCTGGAGCTGATATGACGGAGTTCGGTCAAGCGGAAGGGGGGCCCGAGGCAACCATCCGCAAAGTACACACTCTGTTCCAGCGCATCGAACACTTTCCGAAACCGATTATCGCCGTCATCAACGGCTACGCGCTGGGCGGGGGATGCGAGCTGCAAATGGCCTGCCATCTGGCAGTGGCTTCGGATCAGGCACGGCTGGGGCTCCCGGAAGTCAAAAGGGGCATTCTCCCCGGTTACGGCGGGACCCAGCGTATGGCGCGGCTGATAGGAAAAAGACGCGCTCTCTATTACATGCTGCGGGGGCAACACATCTCTGCCGAAGAGGCGAAAGCATGCGGTCTGATCAATGAAATTTTCCCTCACGAACAACTCCGTGAAAAGGCCTTTGAACTGGCCGCTTCCATGGCACGGGGCTCCGCACCATTGGCAATGCGAGGGATTATTCGGGCTGTGGGGCGGGGATTGGAACAATCCCTGGAGGAAGGCTTGAACTTGGAAACAGAAGAAATGATGAAGGTGGTCGTCTCCGAGGATGCCGCCGAAGGGATTCAAGCATTCTTCAGTAAACGGGAACCGGCGTTCAGGGGAAGGTAATCCTTCCCTAACGTTACGAAAATACAATGTTTCCTCAAGCTAGATCAAAATCCTTTATGATTACTGATTTATATGATCCGCCAGGCTCTTTATCGACGACGAGTCGAGAAAAGATACCGCGGATCATTTCTTTTCGTTCCTGTCGTGAAGCTCGTTTCCATACATATCGAAGGTTCTTTAATGCTTCTATTAACTCATCACGCGATATCCGGGGTGGTGCTGCTGTTTGCGGGATCAATTCTAATTCCGCTTTTAGCAGTTCCTCTCGCTCCCTGTCTTCCTGGGTTCTTTCCCTTAATTCCTCCAAAGTGATGACATCATTTGCAAACGCCTCTTGCCATTTCCTGCGCCGTTTTTTTATCCGTTTAATTTCCGCTTCAATCTCCTTGATTCGATACTTGGCGTTTCGGGTTCCGGTGGTTTCAGCGGCGGCACTTCTTGGATAATGTATTGCAGTTTCCTCAAATAATGCTTTTTCTACTTTCCCCTCGGACATATCCGGGAGATCACAAATACCATGAGTCAGAAAATCAAGCTGGCCGATCGTTAATATTTTGATCGGTCATTTGGCAACCTTTTGGCACCAATTGGCTATTTTCCCGTGTTAGGATGGTATTGGGGGTTGATGCGACTCACATCGCAATATGTAGGTGGTTGGAGCGGGACCAAAAATGGCTCTGTCGATCCGGAGGGTTGCGTGTCACGCGACTTATTGAGGTAGGTGAGGTGGGGCCGTAAGGGCTAATGTATCTTTAACATCGACCGGATGGGTCGATTATCAGGATACATCGTCTACCAGGGTTCGGAGTTGACCCGGACGAGAGGGTAACCGGGTAAACAACCCTTCTCCCAGGGCCACGTGCCCAACGATCACGGGTTCGATTCCCGTGCAACCACCAAAATGATACCGATAGAGATAAAAAAGCCGGTCGACAATAGATCAAAAAAACCTTACCGAGATGGTAGGGGCCGAGGGTTGTCGTTATAAGACATACAACAGGATATGTAACAGTCTAATCCTGTTGACAAAAATGGGCTGAAAAGTTTACCCCCGCCCCATCGGGCAGGGGTTCCGCCTTTGCATCGAGGCCTTAGTAATTTTGGCCTCATTAATGTCTTGACCAAATTAACAGAAAAAATTCATTAGCTACAGGCGAAAAAAACCGATCGTCTGATCGGTTAATTGAAGAGCTACAGGGAAGCACCTGGAGCTGACAAGCCAGTTTTACTATTTCCTAAAAAATCCAAGAAACCTCTTACATATATTCCATATCGGTTGGATGTTTTTCCAAAGACCCATTATCGATTGAATCGCTTTTGGCATGGGAATGAAATTCAACAATTGTGTCATTAAACCACGGATATTAATTCCTCTCAAAGTAGGTAAAGAATTGGTGGACATTTTTTTAAAACTCCCCTTTCATTTTCTGAGGATAAGTTATTCCAATGTTCTTTTTTGTGGAAGGGCAATAGTTTACAGTCATATGTGCATTTTTTTGAAAAGGTAAATATCCCAAACGTAATTATGTACCTTGACTATGACATTAGCGGTTTCCTAAAGATAAGGGGACAAATAAAGTGATTTGTTATAGGGCAACTTTTGGCAACTTTTTGGCACCATTTGACCGTTTTTCGGTGTTACTATGGTATCAAGGATGGTAGCGAACATCGCAATATGTAGGTGTTTGGAGTGGGGACAAAAATATACAACGGAGGTGAATTTCCTCCGTCACTCGCTCATCTATCCCGCTCCATACACTTATCAGGTAACGGGAAGTCTGCGATGTAGGCCCACTATGGGTCTGCCGAAAGGCTGGCAGGCCCAAAGGTTCGGAGTTAGTCCGAACCCCCCGGATGAGGGTGTCACGGGTGACCAACACCCTCGTACACCCTCATTTGCTTCTTTAAAATTACTCGTTTATATTGTCTTAATCCTCAAAGTGGTCAGTGGGTTGGATGATTGTTTCACAGACAGGGCATTGGATTAAGCTGTTAAGATTAAGATACTGTTTTTTGTCGACTTGAAATACATTACCACATTGACATGCTATGGTTACGATTTCATCCAATGGCTTCACCCACCTTACTCTTGCTTTAGTTTTTGGTCTCTTTAGAGTGGGAAGCATAAGATAACCGTTTGATAAAATTGATAATGCCTTTTTTTGTTTGTGGATCTAGGTACTTCTCATATAAATTGATATTAACCGGATAATTATGACGCTCATCTCTGTTGTTTGAATAATTTATTTTTTTAGCTTCCATAATCGTGTCCTCCTTTGAAGTAATATAAAAGTGTATAAGCGATGTATCTAATTAGACGCGAAAATCCTTTTTCCTTCTTCGTTCATGAACACTTTGTTAATCCAATGTAATCCAAATATATTAAAAAATTATCATTTTAATAAGAGATTAGATATGCGCGCTAGCCTGAGAGTGAGTAGGGGGATTCGATCCGCATAAGGCGCTCGTGGATCGAATCCGCTACAACCCGGATGAGAGGGCAACCGGGATAACAACCCTCTCCCAGGGCCAAAGGCCCAAAAAATTACACCGTAACGTTCTCAAACGACCGCCTTTATTTCGTCGTTCGCTTCCTTTTGGATGACAAGGAGTGGGTAGCCCACAAGACCGAGCCATTATTCGCATTCCTGGGAGTGATTCTTCTGCCGCCAACAGACCCAACAGGGGTCTTTTTTTATTGCCATCCTGGGTTGTATGGTGGGGGCCTAAGTGCCCAACGATCACGGGTTCGATTCCCGTGCAACTCACCAATCCTTTTCTAGCGGTATGTCATGCAGCCTCTTTATCAACAGGAGAAACATGCTCTATCCGATTTTGACATGTGGCGTGTGGAGGATGCCCTTTCTTGTCTTATCAGAAGGTTGATTTACCCTGAAAGACCATGTGGAGAAAAGCAGTAGTCGATCGACTGTGGAAACAAAGTTTCTCGGTTTTAGCTTTATATTTAGAAGAAGAATGCCATGTGTCTGTGAAAAACAATGTAGGAGGGGTTAGTTACCCCTTCTACTGGATTTTTTCTTTAAATCAAGAAGGCTACCGACCTTTCGTTAGATCAGGCAGCCTTCTGACGTTCCGGGTTGGAACTGATTCAAAATGTTGATTAAGGAACGAATATGGAAATAATGGCAGTCTAAAAGAAATGAATCCGAAGAGAGGGATTCAGACGTGCCGGATTGGATTGAAGTCCTATTACGAACCCTTACAACCGTCGTGGTGCTACTGATCTTCACCCGGCTAATCGGTAAAAGACAACTTTCCCAACTCTCTCTGTTTGAATACATCACCGGGATCACGATTGGAAGCATCGCCTCGTATGTTTCATTGGAATTGGACGCCAAGTGGTATTTGGGAATTGTTTCTTTAGCTGTCTGGACGGCTGTAGCCATCGGAATTGAGTATATGCAGCTGAAAGGCAAAACCCTCCGGAGTTGGCTAGACGGACGGGCAACCGTTCTCATCAAGGACGGAAAGATCCTTGAAGACAATTTGAAAAAGGAACGGATTACAACGGACGAGTTGTTGGAGCAGTTGAGAAAGAAGAATATCTTTAAGGCGGCCGACGTGGAGTTTTTGCGATTATGGAAACAAACGGAGAAATCAATGTTCTCCTGAAAAAGGAAAACCAACCTATCACCCCCAAACACCTCGGGATCAAGGTGAGTCCGGAACAAGCACCGCAAGCGGTGATCATGGACGGGAAAATCCTGGACGAGCCTCTCACCGTACTTGGATTAAACCGGAAATGGCTTCACACTGAACTGGAAAAATTAGGGGTCGCGCCAGGTGTGTTCAAGCTGGCTGACGAGAAGAAGAAAAAACTGACACCCGTACAGCAGGAATATCAACAGCTTGCCAAAAGCAAAGAGCCACCCCGGCCAATATTCAAAAATTGTTTCCGTGCCTTCATCGCGGGAGGAACTATTTGCTTGGTCGAACAGGGGCAGCGATCGAATTTTCCTTTATCTCTTCATTGTTCGTCAAGCCAAAGGGATAACAGGATCGAAAAAGACACACGAGCAGACGATGTGGCAACAATATTATGATATTGGTTTGGATCAAAGGATAATACTATTCAAACCAATTAAATACATCAGATTTGTTTTCAAAGGGCTACAAGATAAATGGGAAGTATTGGGGCAGTTTTCCATCGAAATGACACAAACGTTCAAATTTCAATTTCATGAGTCGCCAGATCCTCAGTGTATAGGAACGGACAAAAAAACCAAAATGGTGGTTCAATCGATCCCGCCGATCCGGATGAAACCGGGTAACCAACCCTCTTCCAGGGCCACAGGCCCAAAATACTACGCCGATTTCTCTTGATAACGACTACGTGCCATCGGTTTCCTCCTCTTGGGTGACGGCGGTTGAGGATGTACGCAAAACCACAAAGGGCGAGCCATGATCCGCTGACCCATTAGGGTCTTTTTTTATTATGGGGAGGGGCCTAAGTGCCCAACGATCACGGGTTCGATTCCCGTGCAACCCACCAAAATGATACCGATAGAGATAAAAAAGCCGGTCGACAATAGATCAAAAAAACCTTACCGAGATGGTAGGGGCCGAGGGTTGTCGTTATAAGACATACAACAGGATATGTAACAGTCTAACCTGTTGACAAAAATGGGCTGAAAAGGTACCCCCGCCCCATCGGGCAGGGGTTCCGCCTTTGCATCGAGGCCTTAGTAATTTTAGCCTCATTAATGTCTTGACCAAAATTAACAGAAAAAATTCATTAGCTACAGTCGAAAAAAACCGATCGTCTGATCGGCTAATGTGAAGCTCATAGGGAAGCACCGGGATTACTAACCCTGAGAATAAAGTATTCATCCTATGCTCTGATTAGTACAGAGCTGTGTATAAAATGTGAATAATTTGTGGATAAAGCCCACCTTAAAGTGAGCAAAAAGGGGTGTTAGGCATGTGACAATATTATGTTGGTTTGGATCAAGGGGTGATAAAAATTGGCTTATCCTAAGGTATAAAAATAGCTGACGAGGCCACACATTAGTGTAGTCTCGTCCTCAAGAGGGTGATACGTGGACGCTACCTAGGATTGGTGGGTAACCTAGGTGTGCATTATCATAAACGTTTTAACCCCCGTTCAACCAAGGCTGGTATCGATATACTAGAGAAAACCAGTGGGTGAAAGCATTAGAAGAAAGGGCTTAGGATTCAGCGTTTTTTGCTATAACGTTGAATGGCTGGTTATGCAGCCAGTAGCCAATAATCGCAAAAAAGAGTGAGAAGAGTGGGAGCAGCACCGAAAAACGCGCCTGTTGTCAAAAATAAAAAGCCGTCTTTTCGCAGGAAGGTGGAGAGTATTCTCCGTGAATACCCTGTCCTAAAAGCGGCAATTGAAAATGAACGACAATTGGAGCGGGGGGGGCTTGGGAATCTGTTCCCTTCTTGCACTCCACTATATGAGGAGTCGGTGAGTCGTGGATTTAGTGCGTACCAATCCACTACAGAACGATATGCCATCATCCGGGCCACTAAGATAGTTAGACTCCAACAGATTGAGTGAGCATTGTTAGTGTTGAATCTGGACGAGCGGTTTTTAATCGAAAATCGGTACTTGAATCAATCTCCTGTGGACGACATGATTGTTTGTGATGAGCTTGGGTGGAGTAAACGTACCTATTACCGGATCAAAAAGCGAGCGCTGTACAAGTTGGCAATGGCGTTGAATTTAATATAAGATAAAAGCCTCCTTAGACCCCCATTGGTCTATAAGTTATAAGCCCGCTGATGGTTTTTAACGACCAGTATGGGGTACTTCGTCATTCGATCACGGTAAAAACTTCAACTCTCTGATTGGCGTATCGATCACATCAGGATCATTCAGCGGCGACCATAAGATAAACTGTGTAGCGTCTCCGGAGTTGACTACGGGCGTATTGTTTTTTTGAATAGAGTCTTGCTGCAAGAGCACGTTCACAACGGAGGAATTGACCTCTCCACCGGACGAAACATTGTTCACCTTGACAATTAAAGGAATGATCATGCGTACATCCCCTTTATACGTTCATTTGGTTTGGCTTCTCCCCAACCATAATAGTCGTTTGATAAAAAAATGGTTCCAACCATTTGGCATCGGTATTTAGCCTAGACCAAATGCCTCTATTTGGCAACTTTCGGCAATCGCGACTTATTGATGTAGGTGAGATGGGGCCGGAAGGGTTCGGAGTTAGTCCGAACGACCCGGATGAGGGGCAACCGGGTAAACAACACCCTCCCAGGGCCACAGGCCAAAAAAAACCAAGCCGATTCCTTTTGATAACGACCTGCCATCGGTTTCCCCCTCTCCTTTTGATGACGGCGGTTTAGGATGTACGCAAAACCACAAAGGGCGAGCCATGATCGCTGACCCGTATGGGTCTTTTTTTATTATGGGTTGCTTGGTAGGGGCTAAAGATGCCCAACGATCTCGGGTTCGATTCACGAGCATTGTTTCACAAACGAAACCAACTATTTTTTCCTCTCCACGAAGGAGTGGCCGTCATGCTTGGATCGTGGGTGCTGTTTCGATTTGACGGCAGGGTTCGGTTGGGGTATGTGGATAGAATGTATATGGATTCGGTTTGGATTTATGAACCGGAATGTGGTTGGCATCATACAAGAGCTAGGAAAGGATGTGGCGCTTGCTCCTGACATTCTGCACGACGAAGATCGCGCAGCGTTGATTGATATAGCTTTGGATATGAAAGACCGGGAATGGTTCTATTCCCTGGTCAAGTGAGGGGGTTTCCTCATGGAGTTTCTGTTGAGCTTTGTTTATTTTGGTTTGGCTGCTCATATGCTTGATGCTTTCCGTCATTATTGGCGGGAAGGTGAAATATTTTCAGCTGGTTGGAATCTAGCATGGGGAGCAACAATATTATTAATCGGATTGGCCATTTGATTGAGAGAGTGGTGACATTGTGTTCTGGTTTGGACTGATGATCGGGTTTATGTTCGGTTTCTCTATTGCAGTGTTTGGGGTGTTAGCTTTTTGGATTTATGCTGTGACTCATAGGGGTTGAGGTTGAGGTGGTGGCTATGTAATGGGTAAACGCGGGAAGAAAATCGACGATAAAACCCGTGAGGAAATCAGGGCCTATTATGCAGCGTGTGGGAGTAAAAAGGAGACGGCACGGAAATTTGGGGTATCTCCTTCCACGGTAAAGAGGGTGAGGAGATAGATTCGGAAGAGTTGGAAAAACTTCGAACCCAAAAAATAGCCGATCACATCGATCAGGCCTGGGAGATCATCAATCTATACATGTATCATCTGAAGAAAACGGAAACGCTGCAAAAGGCCACACCACATTCCGCTGCCGTGGTCATCAGGACCATGTGGGACAAGATCCATAAGAAGCGTAAACTTGATCTGAAGGAACAGGAGAACGAGATCAGGCGGCGTGAATTGGAGCGCAAGGAACGGGGATTGTCGGACGAAGCGGTCGAGAAGGTGGTCGATCAGTTTGTCCGTGCTTTGGGCGTTGATCCATCCGATGTGTGGGAGGGAATCGAGAACGAGCGGCCACCGGAGGAAACAGCAGAAGAAACTAAGTAAAAAAAAGAGCGGGGTGAGTCCCCGCAATTACCTGAGAAGAGAGACCTGAAAACGAGGGCAAGGGGATGTTCAGAGCCATGTGAAGACATCCGTCGCCACCAATAGCTCGATGCACTTTTTTATTATAAGTCGAACGCGAAAACTATATCAATGAACAATCTTTGAAATAGATACGCGGTGGCCAACTGACTAGCTGGTCAACTTCCGAGAATCCCAATTGCAGGTATTCAACTAATCGAATCTGGGCCGTTACCTTAAGACGGTGATCTCTTTGATATCTCTTCATAGCTTCTTCCAAGCCAGCTTCAAAAAATCCATCCATTGGTCCATGATAGTATCCAGCCGCTCGCGGCGGTTTTGATCCAAGAGGACCAATGATCCTCGATCTCTACGAACCAGTGTTTTCGGAAGCCCCTCACCCAGACTCAGAATAGGACCTTCAATGTATACCCGGGTTCCCAGAGGAACTTTAGGAAACAGCGTCTTGATATCCCTATTCAGTAAGCGAATACAACAGTGGCTGGCGTGACGGTCGATGGAAAGGGGCCGGTTTGTTGTTGATCGTCAATGACAATACATTGCTGAACCATGGATGGAATTTGGCCGCTTCTTTCATCATAGATGGTTTACGGATAATATACCTCAGGGTAACCGATCGGTTTCCCGAACTGATTCAGCCGTCCACCTACCTGAAGGGGTTTTAAGAGCGTGTTCAAGAGAAGCAGTGTATACGGGTTAAAAACAATGTATTAATCTCGCAGTTGTATGACAATACTAACTGATCGAAAGCACCTAAAAAGCTTGTCCGGGAGATGGCTATATGAAAGTAACATACAAGTATGAAACAGGAGAGTTCAACTTTGTTACAGGGGATAGAGTAAAGATTGTTGTAATCTTCGATGCTCGAGAAGGACAGAACCCAATTTCATACCATGGAGAGATAACAAAGGTTGGGAAAGACGGGTTCTGGGCTGTATTGGACGATGCCAACCCGTGAGCAATTTTTTGCTTTTGTAGAAGTCGAGGGGGTAGGAAGCGAAAATTCGCTAAACTAAAAATTAATTATGGTTGGGTTCCGAATAATCGTCTTTGGGTACGACCGCGGGCACCACGGCGGTCGTCCAACTGTTAGGGAAAATCGTAGCCGGGGCGACCGCTTACGCATCATACTGGGATTGTTACTACTATACGGAAAATCCTGTAATCCGCATCACGAATTTTTCTGCGTTTTGCAAATGTAATTCAGCATAATCCTGCCAGCGTATGATGTTTTCAATAAACGGCTTGTAAGAAGCAACGGCGGCATCCCTCATAACATTTAAACCGGTACGAACGCTACGATCTCTCCGTTTGGCGTTTTGTATGCAGGCGATTAGGGTTTTCAATATTGATGCTTCACGCTCTCCGTTCAGCAACCTTTGCGCTGATCCGGCCGCCGTAATACGATGGTAGGACGCTGGAACAAGATGCGAATGCATTTCTGTATTTCCTTTTAAATCTTTCGTTTCGGGAATATGAAACAATTGTGTGCTCATAGAACAAACCATCTGTTCGCTGTAAAGGCTACTGTACATCTCATCCACAACAGGTTGCCACTTTTCATTTTGTCTCAATAATATTTGCCTCAATAATAACGCCCTCCCAAAAACTAAGATTCGTCCGTAAGATGTTTCAAAAGTTACAAAGGTGAAGTAATCCCGCTAGCACATCTTGTTTCTGTGTTTCCCGATAATACAAACAGTTTATATAGATACCTTAATTGAATACTCATTAGGCACAGAGTAGCGAAGCTCGATTTTGGTATCTCTTACTAAAAAATGGAAAACGACATCAGAAAAGTTCCTAGAAGTATAAGGGGTATAACAATGATTTAGAGTCACTATAGGAAATATTGGGACAAATCGTTGCCGTACCCCTTATACGTTATGATACATTAGAATGAAAAACGAAAAACCAGCTCCTCGAACCCCCCCATAACCTAAGTCGTTCTAATGTAACACAATGAAATGTAGGGGAGGTGCGTTCTTAACCTTCGTGATTAGGTGGTTCTTCGAACCGAGGGCTCTCCGAGGCAGAAGGGGATGGACGGGGAGAGTTCCGGACATCACGAACCTTCTGTGCCTGTTCTGAATAATGGGCACCATCATTACGTTTGTCTAATTTCATTTTCTCTTGTACGAATTTATAAATCTGGTCATAATCTACCGCTTGTTCTAATGCATTGGTTATCGCTTTCTTCAGATCAGAGTCTTTAATGTTATTCATTTCAAAAGCGTCACTTACGATAGCTTGGAAATCAGGTTTCAATTCGTTTTTATTGTTAGATATAGAGGCAGCACCAAGGTATGAGCTGCTAGAAGAGCTGTCCCATGTAGGATGATGTCTTCTTTGTTTCCGTCGATAATAGTAGATTATCTGCGGATTCACCATGTTAGAATCCATATGCCACCATGGGTAATACAAAGCCTTCACTCCTTTTGGTTTTGATGGTTAAACCCGACATTGGTATTGTATGCCCGTCTATCCGCAGAGTCACTGGTGCAAAAGCCCGTTTTTCCATCATACAGGCGTGCACCCAAACCTTACCTGGCTTCTTCTGAAACGGCAAAAGGAACGCTTCGGCTTTGAAAGACGTATCGCTGGATGCTGGATACCTGACGAGTCCAATTTGCCATGTCTTGAAAGAGCAAGGGATGTTTGTCGTCATCGACCACCGACGTTTCCACTCTCAAAAAGGATTGTTTCACAAATGGCATTTCAAGTACGACGCTGAGTCGTGACGTATACATATGTCCGGGAAAACACGAACTGACTTACCGAACCACTAACCGCTAGGAATACCGGGAATACAAATCCGATTCGCAAACATGCCGGGATTGCCCGTTTTTATCCCGGTGCACGCGTTCGAAGAACCATGTGAAAACCATCACATGTCACGTATGGTAAGATGCTAGGGAGAGGATTCACCAAAACCGGTTAAGCGAGCGGGGAAAAGCGATCTACAAGCGAAGGAAAGAAACGATCGAGCGGAGTTTTGCAGCTGCAAAGGAACTACACGGACTTCGATACGCACGGATGAGGGGGCTTGCCAGAGTAACGGAGCAATGCCTCCTTACTGCCGTGTGCCAAAACATCAAGAAAATGGCCTTCCTCCTCTCTGTCCGATTTTCTCTATTTTCTTCCAATCCCCATACAAAATCCAGCGGTTTTTCCGCTGGGTTTGTCAATAACCACCGGGAATTACCCTCCCGGTTATTTTTTTATGTTCGTAAGTGCCCGTATGGCTTCCCTGTTTTCAAGGGTTTTCTTCAAAGCAAAATGTGTTTCTTCTTCCAACCGCTTAAAGTTGGCTTCGATGTCCGCAAGTTTGGCGTCTATCCCATCAAACCGGGCTTCAAATTTCCTTTCAATGCCGTCAAGTCGTGCATCCAGCTTTTGGACGGCTTCCAATATGGCGTTCAACATTTCTTTTTCGCTCATATCGGTTTCCTCCTCGTGTCCCCTCAGTTATTCCATTCTACATGATCATTCATTTATCCCGCCACTTTTCCAAAATTCAATTCTCCCTGCATCAACCGACGAGCATACCGGCTACAGCACGTAACATACACCGTGGCCGGGTGAACAGCGATGATTCGGGAACATTTGACGCATTGGTATTGGATCATGCCTTTCATCTTCTACCCTCCTTAGGAAGCTCCTTTCAATTCACGCAACGCGTTGCGGGCGTGATTCTCCCGGCAACCTGCGATACGTTGGAGTGTCGGTCTACCTGGCCATTTGCCATTTTTCCGGTAAAACTCCTTTGCCTTCTCCTTCACGTATTCCAAATCAGGATTATCTTTCACCAGTTGAAGGTGACGTTTCTTTTTCTCACCACCAGTTTTGGTGGTGTCACCAGTTTTGCTGTTGGTGTTGATGTCACCACCAGCTTTCCTGGCATCACCAGTTTGACTGGTGGAACTGGTGCTGGTGGCGCTGGTGGTGATGGTGGTGTTATCACCAGCGTTGGTTCTGGTGGCGAATGCTTCCTTATTCTCTGTCATCCAGCTTAACAATAACTTGATACAGAGGAGAGGGAACACAGGGGCGCTACCCGCAATGATCCCTTCCTTTCCATCATTCCAGCAAGCGCGCACGTTTGACCACTCAGTAAAGGCGAACCCAAACGCAAAACAAAACCAAACGGGAATCCCGACTTTGATTTGACGAGTGATAGCATTGGATATCACCAGACTGGAGACCGCGAAAAGCGTGTCCACTCCGATCACTGCCATGTGAGCAAACAGGCCGAGAAAACCGACCATTCCTTGAAAAAACTCCAACGTGATGATACGAGATCGCCATGTTGCAAAAGAAAATTATGTAAGCACTGATTACGATAGTGCGGTATAATACCAAGGAAAGACCTCCTTTCATTTTCCATATGAGTCCATATATATGAAGAGCCGGTACGCGACCGGCTCTATTTAACTATTCACTTACTCAGTTTGATTGCTGCCGTTTCACCGGAGAGGAAACCGCCTTGGCCGATAAAGGTAAAGGACTCAACGGGTTTTTCCGGTACATCAAACACGATTTTTCCCGTTTTCGTAGCGTGTGGGTTGATCGGTTTGAGGAAGAACCCGAGCGCATCACCGCCCGTTCCATTAACCCATGTATCCGCTGTCGGATCAGCTTCATATTCCGCACCGTCTTGATCTTTCAACTTAGTCAATGCGGCATCCATCGTGATTTTTTCCTTACCGTTGTTTTTCACTTCCACTTCAACGACTAAGTATTGGCCTGCGCCCGGTTTGTATTCACCGCCCATTGGATCTTTGATTACTTTTTTGGACTCAACGCTGACGACTCGGTATGAAAGATCGCCCGCATTCACGACATCCCCAATTTTCGCCGCCGCTTTCTTTTCACTTATGTTTCCGGTTGAGTCAACCGGATCACCGGTTTGCGCAACCGGAGTTGTATTTGTTCCCGATCCGTCGCCACCGATAGCGGTCACACATGCACCCACCAACAGGAAAAGACCGAAAACAGAACCACAACCAATCATAAGTTTTTTCATAGTTGTTCCTCCTCTGATTCTTCTTGCACTTCCTTGATCATTTCTTCCAAATTCGATTCATAAACATGCCAAATTCTCGAAACTTTAACGCCTTTTAAACGCCCCTCCCGAAGCCACTTTTTGACGGTCACGAGGCTAACAGACAATTGTTCCGCAACTTCATTTGGTTTTAATAACCTTCCTTTTGTCACCCTTCCCCCTCCTATTTAATCGCCACGGTATGAATTTATTAGAGGCCTAATAAACGGTCAAAGCCCTCATATGGATACATATCTGTACATATGAGGGCTTTTCTATCTCGATTTTCCTTATATGGGAGAGGGAAATCAAAGTCTAAATTTGTTGTTTTATAACGATGAGCTTCCTTTTATTCATTCAAACGAAACAACACGTTTCTCCCGATGGCTCCTTATGGCACATTCTATTACCTTGATCACGTCACGGGCTTCCTCAGCGGTGACGGGTGCCGGTTTTTCCGACCGTATGGCCTCGGCGATCCCTTCATAATACGCGTGATAGGTTCCCGGCAGGGTTTCTACCCGTCCTTTTACCGATAACCCGCCAAGCTCCACGGTGAGTTCCCCGTCATACTCTTTCTGACCTATTCCATATCCCGGCTCCCCGGGGACCATTCCCTGTTTCAACTGATCTTCCTGCGGGTCCAGTCCGTATTTGATGAAACTTCCTTTTTCCCCGTGAATCTGAAAGCGCGGACCTTCTCCTCTGACCAGCGATCCGGAATGGAGAACGACCTTTAAACGTCCATAATCCAACACAAGGTGGAAATAATCCACAGTTTGGGCACCTGTCCGTTGCGCCGCCAAGTCGGCCCAGACGGTTCGTGGCGGTCCGAAGAGAACCAATGCTTGGTCGATCAGGTGGGAACCGAGGTCGTACAATGTACCCGCGCCCGGAATGTCGTGCTCACGCCAGCGGTCACGCACTTTCGGCCGATAACGGTCATAGTGAGCCTCATACAAAGCGAGTTCTCCCAGGCACTCCGACTCGATTAACCGCCGTACGGTGAGGAAATCATTATCCCAGCGACGGTTATGGTACACGCTGAGCAGAACGCGGTGTTTTCGTGCCAAATCGATCAGTTCGTCCGCCTCTTCCGTGGTAATGGTAAAGGGCTTTTCCACCACCACATGTTTGCCTGCCGTTATCGCTGCTTTGGCGTACGGATGATGGAGGGTGTTGGGGGTGGCGACCACAACTAAGTCGATGTCCTGTCGTGCTAACAGCTGATCCGTCGTGGAAACGACGTCCACATCCGGAAGATCGCGCAGTACTTTGTCCGGATTGGAGGAAACGACGGCAGCCAGCTCCAACTCTTTTACCTGTCGGATCAACGGGGCATGAAACACCTTGCCCGATAAACCGTAACCGATTAAGCCTACTCGAATGGTCATCCGTTTTCTCCTCCCGTTGCGATCAAAATTTGTACGTCGTGTTGTTCCAATATGTTTCGAAACGCATCGTCCGGCTGTTGTTCCGTCACGATGATGTCGATGTCTTCCCAGGAACAAACGGAGTGGAACAGGGTCTTACCAAACTTGGTGGCGTCCGCCAACACTACGGTTCGGTCCGCACGCCGGATCATTTCCCGTTTGACGAATGCTTCTTCCGGATTTGAACTGGTCAATCCCTCTTCCGTCAATCCGCATGCGCCGAGAAACACCCAATCTACCCGGTATTGGCGAAGCATCTCCACGGTTTGCGTACCGACGATGTTTCGGTGCCAGGGATTCAGTTTTCCGCCTAGCAGATAGACGGTGGCTTGATCACTTTTGCCCAGTGCATCGGCAATATCGATCGAATTGGTCACGGCAACCAAGTCACGGACATAAATTTCTTCCGCTGCGCATTTTACGGTAGTGGACGCATCAAACAACACATAATCACCGTCACGGATCAAAGTGGCAGCCGTACGACCGATCGCCCGCTTGGCTTCATGATGGACACGGTCTTCATAGCGAATAGCCTCACGGGTCAATGTCGGGCGGATGGCGCCTCCCCGTACACGGACGATCAGGCGCTCTTCTTCCAACTTGACCAGATCGCGCCTGGCTGTGTCACGCGATACGCCGAATCGTTCACAGATTTGCTCAATACTGATCTTCCCATGATGTTTCAGGTGTTCCAGAATCGCCAACAACCGCTCTTCCTGTGTCAAATGCATCCCCTTTCATTAAAATCACGTACGTCATTATAAGTGTAATCCTTAATCAATCAGTGTACAAGTCTGCAAATCTAGTTGTTAAATGCACGACGGTTGGCTTGATTATGCAAACGGGCCCTACGCACACCTCCGAACCATCGACAGGGGATCTCATTTTCCTGAAGAAGAGAACTAATATTGCCGATTATAATTCAAAGTAATTGACAAATAGGAATTATCCCTTTATATTGTGAAGTAACATACAGAAACATAAATAAACATTAACAAACATCTTCTATGTTACTTTTTCACATTGACTTTGGGCAGGAGGATCACTCATGTTGTCCGCCGAACGCAGGCAGAAGATCATGCAGATCATCGAGCAGGAGGGCGTGGTGGAAATCAACCGTCTCGCCGAGGAATTCGGCGTTTCGACGATGACGATCCGCCGCGATCTCGATTGTCTGGAAGCTGAACAAAAGATTATTCGCACCCACGGCGGCGCCATGTTGCGTCAGGACAACCTGCGCGAACATCCTTTCGGTTGGAAGGATGAACGAAACGTGGCCCAGAAGGAGGCGATTGCCCGACTGGCTGTCACCCTGATCGGGGAAGGACAGAGCATCATTCTCGATGCGGGATCGACAACGTTGCGTCTGGCTCGGGAATTAAAGCGCTTTCAAGATTTGTTTCTCATCACCAACGATATCAAAATCGCTTCCGAGGTGGTGGATACACCGGGAATCCGAGTCTTGTTGACGGGTGGGGAACTGAAGCCGCAAATCTACAGTTTGGAAGGTCATTTCAGCTTGTCGATGTTGTCTCAGTTACATGTGGATACAGCGTTTATCGGTTGTGACGCGTTCGATGCGGAAAAGGGGGCGATGAGCAACAGTTTGTCCAAGGTGGCGATCAAACAGGCCATGCTGAATTGCGCCCGCCGACGCATCCTGCTGGCGGATGCGAGCAAGTGCGGTCAACGGGCTCTGGCTACTTTTGCTGAATGGGATCAATTCCATGCGATCGTCACTGATGAAAATCTTCCTGTGGAGTTTCAGGAACAGTGCCAACAGTGGGGAATCGAGGTTCTTATAGCCGGAAACGGGGGGAAAGTTCATGCGGAAACTCGTGGTGATCGCGGATGACATCACCGGCGGCAATGCTACCGGCGTGCTGTTGGCCAAACTAGGGTGGAAGGTGTTGACTGTACCGGATCACCAAGTTTCCATCACTGGTTCGCTTGAAGGGCACGACGCCGTCGTGTGGAACGCGGCTACCCGATTGCTACCGGCGGAAGAGGCCGGATTGCGTGTACGCCGCATGACAGAACTGGTCCTCAGTCACGAAAGTCGTCCGCTCTTGGCCAAGCGGATCGACAGCACCCTGCGCGGTTCGATCGGCAGGGAGACGGAAGCTGTATTGCATATGATGCCGCCGGAGACGATCGCTGCCGTGGTCCCCGCATTTCCTGAATCCGGACGTTTTACCAGAGGAGGTGAACTTTTCGTTTACGGTGTGCCGGTACACCAAACCGAGGCCGGACGCGACCCGTTCACGCCGGTGAGGACATCCCGTGTGGTGGACTGGATCCAATCGCAGACATCTCTACCGGTGGGATTGCTGGAGACGGGAAAATACACCATCCAAACGGATTTGCGAAGGGAACTTGACCGTTTGATTGCACTCGGCCACAAGCTGATCGTCTGCGATGCCGAGTCGGATGAGGAAATCGAGAAGCTCGCCGAAGTATGGGCAGGGTTGGATATTCCGGTTCTGCCGGTGGACCCCGGTCCATTCACAGCAGCCTATGCTGCGGCCAAAAACGCGGAGAGAAAACGGATACTGCTCGTCTCCGGAAGTCTGGCGGAAACCGCGCGCAAACAATTGGACTATCTCGAGCAATCCTTTCCGGTCGGAATGATGACGGTAAACGTGGACCGATTGACGGACGGTGCCCAGGACTACATAGCGGAAGTGGTTCACCGTGTAAAAGAGCTGACGGAACAGTTCCAAGTCGTCGGGTTGCGAACCGACGGAGCGCCGACGAACCGGTGTGACGGACACACTGTATCCCAAGCGGTTGCCCGATTGGTGATGAAACTGATTCATCGTTATCCGTTTGACGGGCTGTATTTGTCCGGTGGAGAAGTGGCCTTCACAACTCTTCAAGCCATGGAGGTAAAAGGTTTGCAGTTGATGGGAGAGGTTCTTCCACTTTGTGTGATGGCCAAACTGGTCGGAGGTCCTTTTCAGGGCATGCATATCATCACCAAAGGGGGCTCCGTCGGGGATGAAGCGGCCATTTTGACAAGTGTGAAAGCGCTTTTACGACAGGGAGGAGAAATAAAATGGAACAGAAACGACCCATATTGGGCATTACCATCGGAGATCCGGCGGGTATCGGGCCGGAAATCACACTAAAAGCGTTGCAGGAGAAAGAATTTTACGAGACAGCCAAACCTCTCGTCATTGGGTCCATCCCCGTGTTGGAGATGATACGGGAACGAATCGGAAGTTCGTTGCGCTTCCACCGGGTTCAACATCCCGGAGAAGGGGTGTACACACACGGTACCGTCGATGTATTGGATCTGGACAACATACAGATTGACCGGTTGAGGCTGGGGGAAGTGCAAGCAGATTGCGGACAGGCGGCGTACGAGTACATCCGCAAAGCAACCGAATTGGCCTTGGGAGGAGAAATCGATGCGGTGGTAACGGCACCGATCAACAAGGAAGCACTGAAGGCGGCAGGGGTACCGTATATCGGGCATACGGAAATGTTGGCCGATTTGACCGGTGCGAAACAGGAGATGACGATGTTTTCGGTTGAGAACGTCAAAATCTTCTTTCTCACGCGTCACCTGTCGTTAGTGGAAGCTTGCCGGAAAATCGGGGATCCGGATTTTGTCCTGAGTGGCATCCGGCGATCCTATGCATCCTTGTCCCGCCTCACAGGCGGAACCCCCAAGTTGGCCGTTGCAGGACTCAATCCCCACGCAGGTGAAGGGGGGTTGTTGGGCAGGGAGGAGATTGACGCCATCCAACCAGCGGTGAAACAGGCGCAAGCGGAGGGGATGGATGTTGTCGGGCCGATTCCTGCCGACTCGGTGTTCCATTTTGCCCGGCAAGGTGCGTATGACGCGGTTTTGTCCCTGTACCATGATCAAGGGCATATTGCAGCCAAAATGATCGACTTTGAAAAAACGGTCTCCATCACATTGGGATTGCCCATCCTGCGAACCAGTGTGGACCACGGTACCGCTTTTGATATCGCCGGTCAGAATCTGGCCTCGCCAGTTTCGATGAAGGAAGCGATTCGGGCAGCAGTCGCATACGCAGGCCGATATCAAAACGTGTGAAGGGGGAACTCCCCCTTTCGCTACCTCTTGTTGAAAGCGTTGTCAATCCAGATCGGGAGGGATCATGATGCACGTGTCAAAGTGGATACGGATCATTCCCGTTGCGTTTGTCATGTACATGTTGGCGTACATGGACCGGATCAATGTCGGCGTCTTGCTGCCGGCCATGCAGAAGGACTTGCACCTGTCCGCTTCGGCTGCAGGGGACATCGCCGGTATTTTCTTCTGGGGTTACATGATCTTGCAGATCCCCGGCGGTATTTTGGCCACTCGTTGGTCGGCGAGAAAACTGATTTTCATTCTGATGTTGCTGTGGGGATGTGCGGCGACGGCATCCGGTCTTGTACAAACGGAAGCGCAATTGAAATGGGCGCGCTTCTTGCTCGGTGTGGCCGAAGGAGGGGTATGGCCGGCCGTGCTGGTCCTGTTGGCTTCTTGGTTCACCAACCGGGAACGGGCACGGGCGAACGCCATATGGATGTCCTGTCTTCCGGTATCAGCAATGTTGATGGCACCCTTATCCGGTATATTATTGGAGTATTTTGACTGGCGAACCGTCTTTGTGATCGAAGGACTGCCCCCACTGATCTGGGCTTTCGTCTGGTTGGCGGTCATTAAAGATCGTCCGACCGAAGCAAAATGGATGAATGAAGACGAGCGGAAACAGTTGATGGAAGCGTTGGAAAGGGAGCAAAAGCAAGTCCCAACCAAATCGGGTGGTTTCAGCGATGCCCTACGCAGTCCGTTGGTGTGGGGTTTGGTGTTGATGTACTTCTTGTGGATCACCGGTTTTTACGGTTACACGATGTGGGTACCCAGCGTGGTTGGTACGTTTGCAAAAGATCCTGCTACCATGGGGTGGTTGACGGCAATCCCGTTCGTCTGTGCATTGGTCGCCATGGTGGTGAACTCTCACTGGTCCGACCGACGGATGAATCGGATTCAGCATGTGACGATCCCCTTGCTGATTGCATCTGCTGCAATGATCGCGGGACAATGGGTGGAATTCCCCTTATGGCAGATGGTGCTGCTGTCCATCACGGCCATGGGCGTATATGCTCCCTACGGACCGCTGTGGGCCATTCCCACGGCCGCGTTTCCCGTTTCCGTAGCAGGGGCGGCGATGGGTCTGCAAAATGCGGTCGGCAATTTGGGCGGTTATTTTGGTCCCAAGTTCGTGGGAATGTTGAAGGACGCAACCGGGAATTACCATGCGGGCTTTTATTTCCTGGCAGTTTCCCTCTTGCTTGCTGCCTTGACCACATGGGTGATGGTAAGGGCATCCAAACCCGGCGCCCGACAAACAAAAGAAACATCCATTTGAGACTCCACAAGCCTGAAGGCGTGGGATTCTTGGGTAGTTAGCGCCCTCAGTCCATTTCTGTTTCGGGCAACTCCCAAGTTCAGGGCTGTCTCATCAGCCCGTCCCATGCAGTTAGAAATGTACCCACATGGGCGGCGTACCTGTTACCAGTACGCTAGTTTCTTTATCTCACTCTCATGGTTTTACCCAGCAGGAGAGATTAATTCGCTACTGGAACCCCATACCATGACGTTTTTAAGGAACGAACTAACCCACTACCAGTGGGATGAGCACCGCTCATACGTTCGATTATACCTTCTATTGGTTGTTCTTTCCACCCCAAAAAGGGGTGTCGAGCAACGCCGCCTTTCATCCCACGATTAAAACCGTGGGCTTTCAGGCGGCAGTTCCTGTAAAATGGAACCAGCTCATTTGAAAGGATTGAGTGGCCGATGTGATTCACGTGTGCCCATCCGAACAACGAAATAAAGAAGGAGGGCAAACGTGAACCGGCGATCGTTCCATTGGTTGTGGATCGGTCAATCCTCAGCCAATTTGGGGGATGCGTTTTATACGCTGGCGGTGGTTTCCCACCTATATGAACTGACACACTCAGCAACTTTCGCCGCGATGGTTCCACTCTTGCGGGTAGGCGCGATGTTGGCGGGCGGACTGGTCGCTCCGCTCGTCATGGCCCGTTTCTCTCTCAAAGGAATTTTGTTTTCCTCCCAATGGGGGCAAACGGGCTTGTTGGTCATTTTGTATGGCGCGATATCCGTTTCGGTTTCACACGTCACCGAGATCATGGCGATTTTCGCCGTCATTCTGATGATGGCGTTTTTGGACGGATGGACGGTACCCACCCGCAATGCATTGGTTCCCCGCTTGGTTCCCGAAAACCAGTGGGTCAAGGCGAACGGTTGGTTGCTGACGAGTGACCAGATCGTCCAATTGGTCGGGTGGATCGCGGGAGGAATGTTGTCGGCGGAGTGGGGCGCGAGGGAATTGGTCGGATGGACCTTGGGGATTTTCCTTTTCTCTTCCGTCTCTCTGTGGTGGGTGAAAGATACCGGACAGCCCCGGGAAAGTTTCGACAAGCTTCCCAAGCGGGAGCAATGGCAAATTGGATGGAAAACCCTCTGGACGCGTCGCATCCTGCGTCGTTTGGTGATGGCAGACATATTGGATACGACTGCGGGAAGCGTGTGGGTCGGGGCACTGACTCTCGTGTTTGTCCGGGAAATCCTGCATCGGGGGCCGGAATGGTGGGGATGGATCAACGGCAGTTACTTCTCCGGCATGATTCTCGGGGGTGTGATTGTCGTGCACCTCTCCCGTCACCTGGAGCACAACCTGATCCGGGCGATGGGATGGGGATCATTCCTCGCCGGCGGATTGGTTTTCATCTATGCGTGGAACAGACATCCCGGCGTCGCGCTGGGCCTCTGTCTGCTGATGGGCCTGCCGTATCAACTGCGCGAAACGGCGCGACGCACCCTGTTGCAAAAAAGTGTGGATGAGACGTTGTTGCCGCATGTATTGGCGGCACATGGCAGTCTCATCTACGCGGCGTTTGGATTGTCCGTGTTGGGCATGAGTTTGGCGGCAGATCTGTGGGGAATCCAGACGCCGTACCTCATCAGCGGTCTGATGCTGACAGGAGCGGCGGTCATCGCTCTGACCACCTGTACAAACGAATGAGAGACGATCCAAAGCCGTTTCCGCATGGGAAACGGCTCATTTTATGGACAAGGGACGTGATCTCCGATCTCCCATTCGGCGTCTGCGGCTGTTGCTCGCAACGCGGTTCCGCTACCATCCCGGCGTACTCTCCCATGGAGGAAACTCGCCTGGGAATCGTCAGACACGTGTTGGACTGCGCTGTCAGCAGTCCCAGCGGTTTCCTTCGTATAGACATTTGATATACTATTTTCAAATGAAGAAGAAAGGGTGAGGGGAAGATTGTCATCGGATACGTATCGGTCTATTATGGAAAAAAGTTTCGGTCCTCTGGAAACACGGGTGATGGAAGTATTATGGAGCAAACGGACGGCCACCGTTCAAGAGGTAGTCGATGAGCTGAATGATGAGAAAAACTATGCCTACACCACCATCCTGACCATCCTTACACGTTTGACACGCAAAGGTGTACTGATCCGCATCAAAGAAGGGAGGATGTACCGGTACCAGCCTCGGTATACGAAGGAAGAGTGGGTAAAAAAGGTGACCTCCCAGGCCGTTGAAGGATTGCTCTCCGATTTCGGGGAACTGGCGATCGCCCAGTTCGTGGATACCGTGGGCAACACACCGGATCAGCTGGAAAAATTGAAACGCCTGATTCGGGAGTTGGAGGGGAGAGAGGAGGATTGACCAAAAACGCTTTTGCCTCTCTGCTTCAAATCAGTACGGTTGTCGGAACAACACTGCTGACGGTATGGGTATTGTCGACCGATGCTGTTATCCGAACAGCTATCGATTGGGTTCACCGATGTTGTGGTGTCATCTTTAGGAGCGGGCAGATCCCTGAGATTTATTATCTGTTCACATCGTTGTTTGTGGTGTGGGTGTTTCTTTTCATCTGGCGCGTCCGAACCATGGTCCGCCAAACCCGACTCTTTTTGGACACACTCCTCCCCTTGAAAGTGAATCATCCGGTCCATCCGGTGTTGGTTTTTTTCCAGCAAAAGTATGGAGTTCCGGTCATTGTGTTCGACCATACCCGACCATTGGCGTTTTCTTACGGATGGAAGCGTCCAAATATCGGGATCAGCACGGGGTTGATCCAACTGTTGAGCCCACTAGAGTTGGAAGCCGTGTTGGAACATGAATATCATCACTGTCTGGCGCGTGATCCGCTGAAAATGTTGTTTGCGGCGGGAGCGGCCACAGCTTTCTTTTTTCTGCCGGTCGTATACCGTCTCTGTCAGCGTTATTGTTTGGAAAAAGAGATTGAGGCTGATCGTCGGGCAGCTGAAAAAGTGGGCGCCAAAGCGGTGGCTGCCGCTTTATACAAAATCACCGCTTTTTCGAGTGGGGGACTTTCCGTCATACCGCGGTTTGACCAGGAAGGACAAAACGTCCTACGTGTAAAGGCATTGCTTTCCGGAAAACCCGATTTCCCCAAAATTTCGATAGCGGATTGGATGTGGTCCGGGATCAGTTTACTCCTGTTGGCCGCTGTCATGGCTGATCTGATCAGCGCCATGTCCGTCGGACCGTTTATGCACATTTGTTTGCTTCCGTTGACATGGTAAAAAGATACTACTACAATCGTGTAGTAGTATCTTTTTCTTTGGAGGACGAAAGGAGCTACCAGGATGAAACGACAGTGGATCACAGGATTGCTCGCGTTCGTTTTCGCTGTTTTCGTCACAGGTTGCACAGGAATGTCGCATGATCAGCAATCCCCTTCGCACCAACAACACGACGGACATGAGCAGGATCACACGAAAAAAACGGCGGCGGTAAAAACGAACTGGTCATTTTCACCGCAACAACCGAAAGCCGGGCAGTCTACTTCTCTCTCCATTCAAGTGGTGAAACCGAACGGAAAACCGGTACATGATTTTACCATCAATCACGAAAAAAAGATGCATCTGATTGTAGTCAGCAAAGATCTCTCTTTCTTTAACCACTTGCATCCGCAGTATAAAGGAAACGGATCGTTCCAAGTCAATATACCGTTCCCGGCCGGTGGAGAATATCGGTTGTTTGCCGATTTTCAACCGAAAGGGGACGCCCAGGTGACCCAAATGCAAACCGTCGCGGTGAGTGGTCCTGAGTTGGGCGAAAAACCGATTCAGCCAGATACAGAACTGACCAAAGTGGTGGACGGCAAGAAGGTGACGCTGTCCTTTGATCAGCCGCTGAAGGCGAAGAAACCCGTCATGTTAACATTTTCTTTCCGTGATGTCCAAACGAATCAACCGATCAAAGATTTGCAACCATACTTAGGGGCAATCGGGCATGTGGTGATATTGGATCAGAACGCCAAGGAATATCTGCACGTCCATCCGATGAGCGAAAACACGACGGGTCCAGATGCGCAATTCCATGCAGAGTTTCCTCACAGCGGAGTGTTCAAGGTGTGGGGGGAATTCCAACACCGTGGCAAGGTGTTAACTGTACCGTTTGTCATTCGAGTTTCGTAGGAGCTGCTTGCATCGGCTCCTTTTTTCTATTTTGCCCCCCATTTTCCGACGTTTTCAGCATGTCCCCATCCCTTTCTTCGACCAGTGAATATGCTATTCAACATGATCAACCGTTTTCGGTGAAAGAAAAGGGGGCAAATCATGCGTGATGTCGGGATGGACCATTTAGCGAAAAAACCGGAACATGAGCAGGAATGGACCAATACCGGATTTTCGTCTTGTTGAAGGGCGTATTCCAATACCTCACATTCAATCAGAGGGTCTGGGAGCAGGAACCAATGAAGAGATTGGTTTAACAAAAGAATTATGGCTTATCGGCACACAGGATTTTGGCATCCCATGGATACGTTACGTGACAAAGAGATGTTGGAACAATGGTGGGCCGATGGTACGCCGTGGAAGGTGTGGCAAAAAGAGTGACTGTGAAGTTTTGGCTAGGCAAAAATGTGTTAATAACTGAGCACGGCCGGATTTAAGGGCTCATGGTTATGTCTGTTGGTTGTTGAAAATGGAGGTGCAATTGATTGGATACAGATTGCTTCTCCGTATCATCCGTGTTTGTTTGAACAGTTGCATCTCGACAAGGAGATGCCGTGCATCCAAAAGGATATTCGTGATCCGGACAGGATCAGGGAAGCGATCCAGCAACACCGACCTCATATCATAATTCATTTGGCCACACAGCCGTTGTGCCCCGCTCGTGTCAAGCACCGAACATTTACGGCATCGTATTCTTGTATTCTTGTACGCGATTGTTAAGAGCCGGTTGCCTTCTTCATTCGTTAAATCCCGAACATAAATAGTCATAGATCTCACCCGTTGAAATAAAACAGGCTTTTACAACTTTCGGTACGATGACCCCAAATCCACTATTATCCACCATGAATCAGCCCTTCCGTGGCAGGTTTCGAGGAATAAAATAAAATAACCAAATATTTTAGATCAGTATCTTGATCAGCAGCCCTTGATTTCCGGCGTGATGATGTCGTCATTATGCCACCGGAGAATAGAGCGGATCTGAATCCGTCTGGTTATGCTGAACACGGTAAGTATGTAGTCATACAACAGGGAAGCAGCCGTAGGGTTAACCGATGGAGCTCGGGTAAGGGATCGTGGAGGAAGTCAATGCCGCCCCCAGTAGAACTACATCCATACCAACCGTAAATTAGATTCCTTTATTACTAAAAAAGAGGAGTTTGATTATGAACCATACCGCCGTTATTCACAGCAAATGAAAATGGGAAACCCCCTCATGGATGATCCAATAGCTGTACCCAAAGCAAAAAAATGGAGAGTAGAAGGTGGTATTATGTCCATAAAAAAACACCACGTTAAAAGCAAGCTAGCGGTTGCTTACCAGCTTATTCACACTCCTAAGATCGCCGCCCATATTCCTAAAACAGAGCTACTTTACAAAAATTCGTTGAAACGAATGATTAAAAAATATGATAAGGTCTACCTCAAACCAGACAGGGGAAGAAAATCCAGGGGAGTGATACGGATAGAAAGGTTAAAAGATGACCGATTTAAAATAAGGTACGGATCACACAAGAAATACGCAGATCGGAAGGAAATATGGGAAAAAGTGGATAGTCTTACAAAAGATAAAAAGTACATTATTCAACAGGCCATTGACAGTGTGACAAAGGATCGGCGACACTTCGATCTTCGTTGCCATGTTCTGAGAATCCATGGTAAATGGGTGGTTGGTGGGATTTGCGGAAGGTTGGGGGCGCCGGGAAGTATTGTGACAACATCTCATTTGGGCGGTACCCCGACACCCATCTACACACTCTTTACCCGACATTTGAAATATTCCAGTAAAGAATCGATAAAAATGATCCTGCAATTGAAAGAGTGTGCCCTTAAAACGGTCAAGGTTGTGAGTCAAATGTATCCGAATCTCAAAGAATTCGCCGTGGACATGGGAATCGACCGCAAGAAGAGGATATGGATTTACGAGGTAAATATTGAACCGCTGACTAAGGGGAATTTCAAAATGTTACCTGATAAAACTCTGTATCGAAAAATTCAGCGCATGAGGAAGATCGCAAAGTAAAAGTTTCTTCCCCCCAAAAGAGACATTTGTTTCTGTATTTTAAACCCGTTGATAGGCTTTTTTTATTTTCGTCGGAGTCTAAGCAAATGATTAGGTAAGCACATATAGTAAAGTGATTAATGAAGGTGTCTGGCAAGAGTATTCGATCAATTGCGAGCGAGACGGGCTGTTCCCGTAATATGGTTCGCTATCTCCGTGTATTGGGACTTCCGGAAGGGAAACCCCACCGGATTGAATTTACTTTAGATGAACAGGACAACTTTATCTTACTCCAATTCAAAACCGGCCAAAGATTATTTGTACAAAGCCTATTACCAAGAGACAATCCATAATCCCTTCCTTGCGGGGCTATTTCGCCAAAGAAGGGATGAACCCTTTTAAGATGGATTTGAGGGTCTAATCAGAAATACTTTACTGGTAAACTCAGCAAATGGAGGGTATTGTATGCCACGCTACATCACTGATATTCGTAAGATTGGAGCAATTCCGGAGGATAAGCGTGAAAAACTGAGAGCGATAACGGAAAAATTCGTGTTTCGAATCAATGACTATTATCTCTCCCTAATTGATTGGGAGGATCCCGACAATGATCCGATCTATAAATTGATCATCCCCAATGAACGGGAATTAGACGAATACGGCAAATGGGATGCATCCGACGAACACACCAACTACGTCGTACCGGGCTGCCAACATAAATATGGGACCACGGCACTTCTCCTGGTATCGGAAGTATGCGGAGCTTATTGTCGTTTCTGTTTCCGCAAACGCCTGTTTCGCAACGATGTGCATGAAACCTCCATGGAAGTGAGCAAAGGCGTCGAGTATATCGCCAATCATCCGGAGATCAACAACGTGTTGTTAACAGGCGGAGATTCGTTGATTTTAGCGACCGGGAAAATCAGGCAGATTCTGAAAATGCTCCGTGCAATTCCCCATGTCAAGATCATTCGCTTCGGCACCAAGTTGCCCGCGTTCAATCCGATGCGTATCTACGAAGATGAGGAGCTGCTCCAAACCTTGTCCGAGTATTCCAGGCCTGATACGAGAATCTACATTATGGCCCATTTCAACCACCCGCGGGAATTAACCGACGAAGCGTACCGAGCCATTGACGCTTTACAACGTGCCGGGGTCGTTTTGGTCAATCAGACACCGGTTCTACGCGGAATCAACAACGATCCGGAGGTGCTGGCGGAACTTTTGGACAAACTCTCGTGGGCCGGCGTCACGCCTTACTATTTCTTCCAAAACCGCCCTGTCGCCGGCAACGCCAGTTTCGTTTTGTCTCTCAAAGAGGCCTATGAAGTGATTGAAAAGGCGAAAACCCGTACTTCCGGTCTGGGCAAACGGATTCGCTACGTGATGAGCCACTCTTCGGGCAAGATCGAAATTCTGGGGGTCGATCAGGGGAAAATATACCTAAAGTACCATCAGGCCCGTCATCCTGACTACTACGGTCACTTCATGGTGTTGGACTGTCCCGACCGGGCCACCTGGTTCGACGATCTGCCGGGTGCCCAAGCCATACTGGAAGACCAGAAGTGAGGTGATCGTTTAATTCGAAATACGATGACATACAATTAGTTTGTCCTTTTGAATAATTGAACTTTTGAAATCAAGAAGAAAATGACCAGCACCACTTGGATGCCTTGATTTCTAAGAAACTGAGCTAATATCAGCCAATAATGGCCAGTGGGTTCCAATCCGAAAAGGACGTGCGTTTTCTCATGTTCCGCCTGAAGTGTTCGAATCCACCGAATCAGCCGGTTGAACCCGGCGTATTGCTCCAATTTCAGATTTTGCTTATTCTTCATGTGAAGTACCTCCTAGTTATTGAGGGGTCAGTGCTAGCACCTGACACCCCGTATGTAGCAGGAGGTGCTTCTCTTTTTCAAAACGCCTCTTTATTTTGTTACAGGAATGCTTAGCGTACAGGATACTGGGTTTTTTGTTGTGTCGGATGTGTTAGCTTACAGTAAGGTAGGCCGTCATTCCTCTCCATCTTCCAGCCGGAAGATTCGGGCAACGAATGAATCGCCCTATTTTGACATCCCGTTTTAGTGACATGCTATTGTCCCTTTAACTTTCGCTGCTAGGTAGGTGCTTGACCCAGAAGTCTTTTCTTCCGAACTTCTCCTTTTCTATTAAAAGAGATTTACCGCCTGGTGAGGCGCACATTTTCTTATTTTCGGGACGGTGACCCCAAATTCACTATGAATTAGCCCTTACGCGGCAAGCTCCGAGGAATAAAATAAACAATAAAAATATGTATCAAAGATATCTCGAAGCAAAAAAATGGAGGAGTAGAAGGTGGTATTATGTCCATAAAAAAACACCACGTTAAAAGCAAGCTAGCGGTTGCTTACCAGCTTATTCACACTCCTAAGATCGCCGTCCATATTCCTAAAACGGAGCTACTTTACAAAAATTCGCTGAAGCGAATGATTAAAAAACATGATAAGGTCTACCTCAAACCGGACAAAGGATTTAAATCCAGAGGAGTGATACGGATCGAAAGGTTAAAAGATCACCGATTTAAAATAAGGTACGGATCCCACAAGAAATATGCAGATCGGAAGAATCTGTGGAAAAAAGTGTACCGCCTGACAAAAGGTAAAAAGTACATCATTCAACAGGCTATTGACAGTGTGACAAAGAATCGGCGGCACTTTGATCTCCGTTGCCATGTGTTGAGAATCCACGGTAAATGGGTGGTTGGTGGGATTTGCGGAAGGTTGGGGGCACCGGGAAGTATTGTGACAACATCTCATTTGGGCGGTACCCCGACACCCATCTACAAACTCTTTACCCGACATTTGAAATATTCCAGTAAAGAATCGGTAAAAATGATCCAGCGATTGAAGGAGTGTGCCGTCAAAACGGTCAAAAATGTGAGTCGAATGTATCCGAATCTCAAAGAGTTCGCCGTGGACATGGGAATCGACCGCAAGAAGAGGATATGGATTTACGAGGTAAATATTGAACCGTTAACTAAGGCGAATTTTAAAAAGTTACCTGATAAAACCCTGTATCGAAAAATTCAGCGTATGAGGAAGATTGCAAGATAATTTTCTCTATTTGTTTCTGTATTTTAAGCCCGGTGATGGGCTTTTTTTTTATTTTCGTAGGAGTCTAAGCAAATGATCAGCTCAGTACATATTATAAAAAAAATTAACATAATGGACATATTGGAAAGGATAGAAAGGATAAGGATCGTATGAAAAAAACAACGAGATTAAGAGAAATGATTTCCTCAAAAAATCCGGATTTTATCATGGAAGCGCATAACGGTTTGTCTGCAAAAATCGTGGAAGAAGTCGGTTTTGAAGGGATTTGGGCCAGCGGACTCTCCATCTCCGCGAGTCTGGGAGTCAGAGATAACAACGAAGCTTCCTGGACTCAAGTACTGGATGTTTTGGAGTTTATGAGTGACGCTACATCCATTCCAATCTTGCTGGACGGAGATACAGGATACGGAAACTTTAATAACGCCAGGCGTCTGGTCAAAAAATTAGAGCAACGAAATATAGCGGGCGTTTGCATTGAAGATAAGCTGTTCCCGAAAACCAACTCCTTTATCAACGGCGAATCCCAACCTCTTGCAGATGTGGAGGAGTTTTGTGGCAAGATCAAAGCGATGAAAGACACCCAACTGGACGACGACTTTGTCGTAGTCACGAGGGTGGAAGCTTTTATTGCGGGCTGGGGTTTGAAGGAAGCGTTGCGACGCGCGGAGGCTTACCGGCAATCAGGGGCGGATGCTATCCTCATCCACAGCAAACGATCGGACATCACAGAAATTGAAGCGTTTATGAAAGAATGGAACGGAAGACACCCGGTGGTCATTGTGCCTACGAAATATTATACCACTCCGACGTATCGGTTCCATGAGCTGGGGGTCAATCTCGTCATCTGGGCCAATCATAATGTAAGGGCGTCCATTGACGCGATGAAAAAAATATCGCGGCAAATTTACCAAGAGAAAAGTCTTATCGGTGTGGAAGGCAACGTGGCAACCGTCGACGAGATTTTCCGGCTGCAAGGGGCCGAAGAGCTTCAAGCGGCGGAAAAGAAATATCTTCCCTCTAAAAAAGTTCCGGGTGATCACTGATGCTGCATACGAAAGCATTCGGGGAAGAACTTCGGAAGTTGGGGTATTCATTTTACAGTGGGGTTCCGTGCTCTTTTTTGAAAAACCTGATTAACTACGCCATCAATGAATGCGAATATGTTGGAGCAGCCAATGAGGGAGATGCGGTTGCCATTTCTGACGGAGCCTTTTTGGCAGGGAAAAAAGCCGTGGTTCTGATGCAGAATTCGGGGCTGTCCAACGCGGTCTCCCCATTGGTGTCTCTTAACTATCCGTTTCGGATTCCGGTCCTTGGATTTGTCAGCCTTCGGGGAGAACCGGGAATCCCCGATGAACCACAACATGAGCTGATGGGGCAAATCACGACCGAACTGCTAGATTTGATGCAAGTGAAATGGCAGATTCTTTCACCGGACCTAAATAAGGCCAAACTCCAACTGTTAGAGGCCAATCGGTGGATCGCCAACAACCAACCTTTCTTTTTCGTTGTCAGAAAAGGGACATTTGCTGAGGAACCCCTGAAAAAACAAACGCTTTCCCTTCATTTGAACCGTATCAAAAGGGTGAAAAACGAAGCGTTCACGGACCAATTACCTCGCCGGCATGAAGCACTCCAAATCATCAGCGCATGGAAAGACAACAAAACCGTACTGATTGCCACAACCGGAAAAACAGGTCGGGAATTGTATGAAATCGAAGATGCCCCAAATCACCTGTATATGGTCGGCTCCATGGGATGTGCTGCTTCTCTCGGACTCGGTATGGCGCTAACCCGAAGAGATTTGGATATCGTCGTGATCGACGGGGACGGCTCTTTACTCATGCGTATGGGGAGTTTAGCTACCAACGGGTATTACAGTCCGCATAACATGCTCCATATCCTGCTGGACAATCAAACCCATGATTCAACGGGGGGGCAAAGCACGGTTTCGCATAATACTAATTTCATGGAGATTGCAGCTTCCTGCGGGTACACGAAATCGATTTACATCCACAGCTTGGAAGAATTGAAATCCTCCATCCAGGAATGGAAGCAAAGCAGAGGACTGACTTTTCTCTATATGAGAATTTCAAAAGGCTCCAAGAATCAACTGGGACGCCCCAAAATAAAACCGTATGAAGTGAAAGAGCGATTGCAGATTTTTATTAAAAACAATTTGCCAGATTAACGGAGAGGAAATCCTATGCAGACGGTCAAAAGAAATATTTTGCTGAATCCCGGACCCGCCACAACAACGGACAGTGTCAAATACGCTCAGGTAGTTCCTGATATATGCCCCCGTGAACCCGAATTTGGCCACCTGATGGGTTCCATATCCACAGAACTGACCCGATTGGTTGCAGATCCGGAGCAGTATACCACCGTATTGTTCGGCGGTTCGGGTACGGCGGCGGTCGAATCCATTTTAAGTTCCGTTGTGGATAATGATATTCTGGTCATCATCAATAATGGCGCCTATGGCAAACGGATGTGCGAGATTGCGGAAGCCTATGGGTTGAACTTCCTGGAATTTAACAGTCCACCGGATAAGGGCATCGACTTGACAGCACTGGAAAAATGGATTCAACACTCTCCCAGAAACATCTCCCATCTTGCCGTCGTTCACCATGAGACAACCACTGGTCTGTTAAATGATATCGAGTCAATCGGGCAACTATGTAGGAAACATCGGATCGATATGATCGTAGATGCCATGAGTTCATTTGCCGCCATTCCGATCCAAATGAAGACGATGAATATCAGTTTCCTGGCCTCAAGTTCCAATAAGAATCTTCAAGGAATGGCGGGCATCTCGTTTGTCATCGCGGATAAAAATAAATTGAAATGCATGCAGCACAAAAAACCGCGAAATTATTACCTGAATCTATATGACCAATATCAGTTTTTTTCAAAAACCTGCCAGATGCGCTTTACGCCTCCCGTTCAAACCCTGTATGCTCTCAAACAAGCGATTGTCGAGTTAAAACAAGAAGGGGTGGCAGGGAGATACGCGAGGTACGTCAAGTCCTGGGAAACGTTAACCAAAGGGATTTCCCAGCTTGGATTGAAGTTTATCGTCCCGGAAAAACACCATTCGAAAATCATCACGGCCATCCTCGAACCGGATTGCGATGGATTCGATTTCAATGAAATGCACGACTATTTATACAGGCGGGGCTTCACGATTTACCCCGGTAAACTTGAGCAGTTGAAAACGTTCAGAATCGCCAATATGGGAGATATCACCTACGAAGATATCGAAAGGTTTTTAAAATCGTTGGAAAGTTACCTGATAACCATCAATTATATGAAGGATGGATGATAGATGAACAGCATCCTCAAAAAAAACAAATGGTTGAGATATTCGTTTATGGCGAAGGATGTTCGGTTGGCATCCCATTTGCCGAAAACAAAGCTTCTGACCGCTAAAGCGTTACGGAAAATGATCGCCCGCTACGGACAGGTGATTCTGAAACCTGTCGTTGGGAGACGAGGGTTTGGCGTGATCAAGGTATCACCGTTAGGAGGAAAACATTACCAAATCCACCACGAGAATAAAAAGAAAAAGATTCGAGGGTTCCAAAAGACGTATGACTATATCAAGAGGATGATCGGATCCCGTCGCTATATGGTCCAGCAGCGGGTTCAACTGCCCGAAATCCGTAACCGCCCTTTTGATATACGGGTGATCGTTCAACGACGAAAAAAGAACTCCAATTCATGGAGAGTGACGGGGAAAGTGGCTAAACTGGCGGGAAAAGGTTACATTGTCACGAACAATGCTAGAAGCAAAGGAACCGTGCTAATGGTTGAATCTGCGATCCGAAAATCTTCCCTCAAACATCTTTCCGAAAAAAAAATCCTGTCCAAAATCGAAAAGGTCGCTTTGTTGTCGGCCCGGAGATTGACTTCACGATATCCCAACCATCGTATTTACGGATTGGATATGGGACTGGATAAGAAGGGCCATGTCTGGATTATCGAAGCGAATACGTTCCCAATGCTGACCCACTTCCGTAAAATAAAAGACCAAAGGATGTATCGTCGAATTAAGGCATATAAAAAGGGTACCTCGTAGCCGAGAATTGTACGACTCAATTCCCTGACACGCCCTAGTCCGTCATCAAAAAGACGGCAATCGGACGTTCTTTTCCATTACAGTCAATTTTGTTATTTGGTGCTCGTTCCTCGCGCCCCGTACGAAGCGGTCATAGCAAGCGGGGCTCACGTCCGACTTCCAGTCTATCATGGCAACAGCAGTTTGGTTTTCCATGGGAACAAACTAGATAAAGGTGGGCTATTAGTGAGTAAAGACAAAAGCAATGTGGTCTCTTTGTATCGCATCAAAAGTCAAGGTGCAAATAAATATGCGATTTCCCTTCCTCGACGGCTCTATAAAGCTTCCCAACCGATTGCCGTCTTCAAATTAGGGCAATTGAAGATCCGGGTTCGTTGTTTTCCCAATAAAACATTGAACAAGGTAGGTCTATCTAAGAATTTAATTAAAAAATGCGGGATTGATGAGGATATTTCATGCAACCTGAAAACCAATGGTCCTGTTCTACATTTCGGACCGGTTATTGGGATTTTTGTAACCAAACGACGTATCCAGCAGCTGGTGAAAAAACAAAGTCCCACCTTCAGGGACATTGAAACGGTTAAAGCCAATACCAGCGCAAAAACATTGATTTACTACTTTTCTATTGAGGATGTTCGTCTACCAGAAAAAAAGGTGGTTGGTACCTGGTTTAACCCTCGAAGCGAGAAATGGGAAAGAAGTAATTTTCCTCTTATGGATATTTTATATGATAAGTGCAGTAGAAGAATATCGAGAAAATCCAAAAAGCACGAGGCAATCCGCAAACGATTTCACCAGATGTCCATACCAAGCATTAATGCCCAACATTACTTCGACAAATGGGATCTACACCAAAAGTTGAGCAAGTATGAGGTGATGAAACCGCATCTCCCCAAAACGAAATTATTTAATTTTCAAGAACTAAAAAAGATGTTGTATGAAAGTCCTGTCGTTTACCTAAAAGCCTCTATCGGCAGTATGGGATGTCGGGTGATGCGGATCGAAAAGAGAGAAGACGGTCAATATGAGTATAGTTATTTTCGAAAAATACTCGTTCAAGGGTTGAAAAAGGATTTCTCTGATTTGTATCCGGTAATCAAATCGTTCTTCGGAGAAGATCTTCTCCTAATGCAACATGGTATTCGTACGGTGCAAATCGGCGGTCGAAACGTGGATATGCGGGCCACACTTCAAAGAAATGGAAAGGGGGAAGTTGAAATCAATTCCATTGCGGTTAGATTGGGAGTTAAAGGTTGTCCCATAACCAGTACGCGATCCGGTTCCAAAGTGCTTTGTTTGGATGACTTTCTTAAGAAATTCGGAAAGCATTTTCCAAACACTACAAGGAATAAAATGGATAAATTTTTAATCAAGGTGTATAAGTGTATCGAACGATCATATGGTCCTTTTGGTGAAATGGGGATTGACTTTACTTTGGATGAAAAGGGACAACTGTATCTGATTGAATCCAATTCAAAACCGGCCAAAGATTCGTTGTACAAAACCTATGACAAAGAGACCATCCATAAAGCTTTTTTAAATCCCCTGAATTACGCTAAATTCCTTGCGAGGTTCCAATAAAGAGGGGTTACCGACAGCGGGCAATTCCAGCATCTTTGCGAATCGGACTTGTACTCACGGTATCCTTGGTGGTTGGGTAATCAGTTCGTGTTTTCCCGAACATATGTATACTTCACGCTCAGAGTCGTACTTGAACTGTTTTCGGTCATGGGGAGGTGGCGGCGTTTTTGCTCAAGCAGAGGGCTGACGTACGGGCCGTCTTCCAAGATTCAATTAGCGGCTTTTAACGGGGACGGAGGATCGTCCTAGCTGCAGTAAGGCGGGGACGCCGGAGCCCGAACCCTGGACGGCAATAAGACGTTAGATCTGGTGTAAGAAAAGGGACATGAGGAGGTGGTTCGGCTGTTAGGGAAAGCGGATCTGCGGATCTAGTTGACAGCAGGAGAAGGATATCCGCAATCGGTGTAGCCATGAGGGATGTCCGATCACAAAAAGGAACATGGTGGCGTGGATGGAAACATAAGTTAGAAGATACTCGGTATGAATATTTGTCAAGGGTCTTTCAGTAGCAATTACTCAGCCAGCTGAAAAAACCTTGCCGAGCTTCCCACCCGATTCACTGCCGGGTGGGATTTTTATCTCTATTTAGCTCGGCCCTGTAGTCGCTTCGTATTTTTCATGTGTCAGGATGCAACCCACCCATCAACATTCAGCTCATCCCTGATGGGAATGAAAAGGAATAGTTAATTCATTCATGCCGATCTGAAACAAAGTGATCCACATCACCAAAGCGATTTCAGGTCTGAGTGCTAGCAGTACAGGCACGCCGCCCATATGGGTAACGGTAAGAGCAGTAAAACCGCATGCGGGGGGATGACACATCCCTGATCTTGGTCGTTATCCGAAAAGGAAACGGACTTAGGACGCTAACGAACAAATAATCCCACGGCTTCAGCCTTGCAAGAGGAAATGGTGAAATGACTCTCACAAAACACCGTTACAAAATATTTATTTTGTAACGGTTATCTTAGATGATGATTCATCTTTTCCGTCCCCTGATTTCTGTCCAACCCTGTCAGGATCATCCCCCATTGACGATAAAAGCTGTATTCCAATTATCAATCTGTATCGGTATGGGTCATATCCGTGGAATGCTTGAGCGTTCTCAATCGGTTTCCGTTTCGGATAACGGCCAATTTCAGGGATGTGTCATCACCGTCGTCTGTGGTTCTACGTTCTCGAGATAAGCTCATTTCTAGCATACTTCTATCATCAACGAATCAATAGGTTCTAGATTCCATACGCAGTTCTTACTCCTCCCTTCTCTGCATATTTTTCATATGGACAAGCAGCCTAGGGGGAGAGAAGATGCAAAACTGGTTGTCTCAAAACGATTTCAAATACCGTGTAAAACTAACCGTCTATATCATTATCAGTCTAGCTTTGATGTTTTTCTATTTTGGAGTGTTTACTGAACTGCGGACCGAAAACGTCTCCCATTCCGATTTGTCTAAACTAACCTCTCTTCTTTCGAAGGATAGTTTGTTGCATACTTTCGGGGAGATTCCCTATTTTTTTACTGTTGTTCGGGTACCGAAAGATGAAGCTTGGGAAGCGTTGGTTTCGGAATTGGTAACAGGTGTCAATTTGAAAGATCCGCGAACGTTTCTCAGAGGGGAATTGCCGGAGTTTGACCTCTTTGACACGGACATTGTAGCGGCTGGAAAAGGAGTAGACTATACCGATATCCCAATGGATTTGCCCCCTCCGGCAAATATGCAATCCCATCCGAACAAGGGAGTGCCCCCTCATAAAGAGGATAATGACGTGAATTCACCCACAAAGTCAGAAGAAGAGTCTCCCAAAAACAAAATCGTCTATATTTACAACACACATTATATGGAGTCCTTTTTGCCGGAACTCCATCGGACTAATCCTGATCAGGCTTATGACGTTCAAATCAGCGTCAGATCGGTGAGCCGAAAGCTGAAGGAAGAATTAGAAAAAATGGGGATTGGCACTCAATTTTCCAATAAATTATACACTGGCGTCTACTATCCCCGATTGTATCAGGCCTCCAGAAAGACGGTGCTAACCGCCATGAAACAAAACGGCAATCTGCAGTACTTTATCGACATCCATCGGGACTCTCGAAGGAGAAAAAAAACAACGATAAGATTAAACGGCAAAGATTATGCTCGAATCTGTTTTATTATCGGCGCCCTCAACCCCCATTGGCAGGAGAATAAGAAATTGGCACTTCAACTGCACGATGAATTGGAAAAACTATACCCCGGCGTTTCCAAAGGGGTTTTTGTCAAAAATCACGAGGAAGGAAACGGAGAATACAATCAGTCGATTTCACCGCGAAGCATCCTGATCGAAATCGGGGGTGTCGACAATACGATGGAAGAGGAATATCGATCAACCAAGGCGTTTGCTCAAGCCTTTGCGGCTGTTTATCTTGAAGGCAAAGCCTTGCCCGTAAATGCACAACCAGACGACACTCAACCATAAGCTCTCTTTCGGGTCACGTCATGGGTTTTTGAGCTAAAACGGCTCTATTAAAACCGTTACGGGTGATCTTTCGTTTTCAGGGACACTTCCCACTAAGGGATTCAATTACTCCGGTACGCCGTTAATCTGATTACTGAGGATTTCCCAGCCCCATCGGGCTTACCTCGTACCAGCCTCGGGTCCATTGTGTTTAACACTTATATCTTCAAAGCCTTTTGGCTGCTTTCTTCTACTTTTTCCCGAGAAATGTGCCCCCAGGAAGCGAACGTTTGGGTATTTTTTATTTCTCTTTTCCTTATGATTGATCTACCTGAATTTGCGCACAATAAAAGGTGATAAGGATTTGACAGGAGGAAAAGCATGTTTCGCAAAACTGCAGGAGAAACGCTCGTCGACCTTTTGATCAAATGGGAGGTCGATCACATCTACGGCATGCCGGGTGATTCGATTAATTCCATTATCGAACCACTTCGCAAAGCGCAAGACAAAATCAAATTCATTCAAGTCCGCCATGAAGAAGCGGGAGCTCTTGCTGCGGCCTCGTATGCCAAATTGACTGGGAAACTCGGGGTTTGCCTCGCCATTGCTGGCCCAGGAGCCATCCACTTGCTGAATGGTTTATATGATGCCAAATTGGACCGCGTTCCGGTGCTGGCAATCACAGGGCAAGTTGAATCTGATCTTTTGGGGACAGATTTTTTTCAAGAAGTTAACCTTGAACGGTTGTTTGACGATGTTGCCGTCTATAATCAGCGAATCATGTCTGCAGAACAACTTCCAGCGGTGGTCAATCAGGCCATCCGTACCGCTTATGCAAAAAGAGGGGTCGCGGTGCTGACTGTCCCGGATGACATTCCCACATTTGAAGTGGGAAGAGAAGCCCTACATACAGCTTCCTTACACGTCACCCCGGAGATCTTCCCAAAACAAGATGATTTGGAGAATGCCCTCGGCGTGTTGAATGAAGCCAGACGGCCAGTCATCCTCGCAGGAAAAGGGGCCCGACATGCACGTGAAGAATTGCTTGCGTTTGCAGAAAAATCGGCCGCCCCGATCGTCCTTTCTCTTCCGGCGAAAGGGACCATTCCCGATGAGCATCCCTTATGTCTGGGAGGGCTCGGTCTCATCGGTACCCGTCCGGCTTACCACGCTATGCAAACGGCGGATACTCTGATAATGGTCGGCACTTCTTTTCCATTTACCGGTTTCTTACCCGAAAAAGCCAAAACCATTCAAATAGACACCGATCCGACGCAAATTGGCAAACGGTACCCCGTTGATGTGGGATTGGTTGGTGATTCGGTGAAAACATTGGCCTGGTTCACGAAACGAATCGGGAACCAACCCGACCGGTCCTTTCTTGAAAAGCATCAAGAAATGATGAAAGATTGGCATGACCGACTTAAAAAACAAGAAGTTCAAGAATCCATTCCCCTAAAACCGCAAAGTGTCATCAGGGCACTTCAAAAGGTCACCAGTGAAAATGCCGTTTTATCTGTCGATGTTGGCAATGTGACCGTCTGGGTGGCCCGTCATTTTCGCATGACTAACCAGCAATTCATTATTTCAAGTTGGTTGGCCACACTCGGTTGTGGATTGCCTGGAGCGATTGCTGCAAAGATCGCCTATCCGGACCGGCAGGTTTTTGCCATCTGCGGTGATGGCGGCTTCGGCATGACGATGAACGATTTCGTAACAGCCGTAAAATACGAATTGCCGATAGTTGTAGTGGTCTTAAACAATCAAAAAATTGCTATGATCAAGTTTGAACAGGAAGTCATGGGGAATCTGGAATTTGGTACGGAACTCACCAATCCCAATTTCGCCAAATACGCAGAAGCTTGCGGCGGTGTCGGCTATCGCGTCAAAAAGCCAGAAGAGTTGCTCCCTGCATTTGAACAAGCCGTGTTGCAAAAAAAACCCTGTATTATCGATGTACTCGTTGACCCTGATGAAGCGCCATTGCCACCAAAGATCACGTTCTCCCAGGCCTCCGGCTATGCCAAACACATGATCAAGGCCTTGTTTGAAGAAGGAAAATTGGATCTACCACCCCTATAAAGGACAGTAACGATTCGCGAAATCAAATACCCCCTTAAAGCAGACACACAAGATCATGTCTCGCTAAGGGGGTATTCACTCCTATCTATTGTACATACCCGTTTCGTAGATATGTGGTGCTGAAATTCCCCAAACCATCAAAATACACATCCGTCAGATGAGCGGGATCGGTGGCCATTTCTCCTGCATAGACGGAGCCGTCGTCGTGGTCGTCCCAAGCCCAGGCGGTATGTGCCGCATTATCCTTTCCGTTGTCACCGAGGAATGTGCCCCAGGAAGCGAACGTCTGAGGATCATACCGGTGGCCCCACAATCCGTTGACTTCAAATGTATCCACCAACCGATATTTCACGTTGCGGTCATTGCCGGAGGATGGTACTTCTCCTGTGTACCGATCGGGGTAATATACCACTCCATCTCCACCGGGAAACTCAGATCCGTTCCACGCCTTCACGCCATGCCCTTTGGCTTCTTGGAAAGTGGCAGGTCTTGGGTAGTCGGTGGTGATCATTCTCACAGTCCCATCGATGTTTTCTTGTCCGTCTGTCAAGGGACTGCCAGCCGGGGTGTAAGAGTAGAAATCCAGATGGGCTACAGTCACCATACCTTCCAGTGATCCATATGTACTGCCATCCTTTCGCACGATGACCAAGACACCTTCCATGTCGTTTTCATGGCTGTCCAACCCAAAGTCGGGATAATCCACCCAATCCCTTGGATGATAAAAGCTGTATACCAGGTACCAATGAGTGATGGTTTCGGTGACGGAGTAATAAACCGTTCCCTTCAGACGAGTCGGATCATCATCCTGGTTCTCCCAGTTGTTTTGTGTATTCCAATCGCCGTCATAATCAACTGCAGTCAAGTAATCTGCATCGGCATCAGAATCATCCGTGTCCTGGAAATGGACAGGTGCCCATCGATAAGCAAGGTCCAAGTCGCTGGCTGCCTCCACAGTTGAAGGGTTTGGGGAAAACGTCAACGCAACCGAAGACAACAGCACGCAAATAGCCAATCGAATCCCTTTCACCACTTCGCTCCTCCCCACCTAGTTTTTACTCCTCCTCTTTTCTGAATCAATCCTGGATTCCCTTTTTAACACAAGATAAAAAATTGATGACCAAACGATAAAGAAGAGCACCCCATTTGGAGTGCTCTTTCATCTTCTATAACCCGATATCCGACACGGCATTCTCGCTGAACAATTCCCCGTCACGTATGTACCTGCGCACCATGTTGACTGACTTGTGCCGCGTTTGCTTCATGATCGTCCGTTCATCCTTGCCGGCCATCGCTGCCGATGTAGCCAAACCGGCGCGCAAGCTGTGGCCGGAAAAACGTTGAGGGTTCAGCCCTGCCAATTCTGCTGCTTTTTTGACGATCAAAGCCACGGATCGGTCGGTGAGACGTCTGTTTCGTACCTGTCCGTGACGATTGATCGGACGAAAAACGGGTCCTGTCCGTATACCGGATGCTCTCAACCATTCTTCCAACGCCCGAATGGGACAAGTGTCCGGATGAGAACCGCGGGGAATTCCTACTTTTTCCCCTCTACCCTCCTGGTCCGTTTTGGAGCGGCGCAACAGGATGATCATGCCGCGCGGAACGATTTGGATATCCTCGCAGTCAATGGAGATCAGCTCTGAGCGTCGGAAGCCTCCGGCAAACCCGACCAACAGAAGTGCGCGATCCCGTTTTCCGGTCAATGTATCTGATGGCAGTTCAGCCATCATCCGCCTCAAATCATCCACGAGAATCGGGTCTTTTCCTTCCTGGAAAGTTCCCTTGGCCCGCCGAATCCCAGCCCATACTGTACGTACGATGTAGCTGCTGGTCGGAGTGTCGTAGCCAGCGGCCTGGTGTGCTTGCGAAATGGCAGATAACCTTCGCTGCAACGTGGAGGTTTTGCGCCGGTCCGCCAGGTCGCTCAAATACAACGCCACAGTTTGCGGATCGGCGGGAAGTGGAGATAATCCCCTTTCCCCGCACCAGGTGGTGAAATCATTCCAGTCCGCTCGATAGCTTTTCTTGGTATTAGCAGCCTTGGATTGTTGCGTGTAATCTCTTGCCTTTTCCAATACTTCCCGCAATTCCGTGGAGAGTTCTCCGCTTCTGGTTGTCAGTTGGTTCATGGTTCACCTCTCCATTTCTCTTTCTGTTTCTATTTAAACATAGACCTCCTCAAAATTCAGCAATCGACGGTATCGCGAAATAGTATTTCTCCGTAGGCAGGTCCCCTCTTACCATAAGTCGTTGATGGGGATTGGTTACGATTTTTACTTCGGACGCTTCTAGCAAATCGGGGGAAAAATGGATTTCTACTTTTGAAATATCGAAGTCAAAGCAACTCGTGATCATATGGAGATTTGGGATGCGGCTTCCGATGATGTCGTATAGATGCAGAGTGGTATTGGATCGATTATACACCAGAACGACGTCAAGGGTGGGGGCATAAGCCACTTTCACTTTCGTATCCCCACTCAGCACCTGGAAGAAAAAGGCGCTTTGATGATGGCGGAATCCAAACACATGTGACACGGGTGCCCTCTTATCAAACATCTTTCTAACCATATTGGCATCCTGTTCGTTATGCATGTCCAACTCCATCAGCGGCTTCTGTTTACCTATCTTTTCAACATCCTCACAGATGAAATGGTACTGGGAAAGAACACGGAATCCGAACTTTTGATACATGGCAGGGATTTGTGTATATAAGAAGAAAAGCGGGTATTGGTGTTCGTACCTGCTGAAAATCTCCACGAACAGCTTCCGTATCAAACCCTTCCCCCGATATGAAGGATGGGTCATCACGGATTGTATGCCGGCTGCTTTTACGTTCTGCCCGTTGATCACCAACGGCATATCAAACATACTGACATTCGCTACTACCTTGTTTCCTTTAAAAAAAGAATAAGGGCGGTATGTCGGGTCCCAGTATCCCCTTTCATAAAAGCACGATAAGAAATCGGAAGAGATACCAAACACCATCTCAAAGAGCGCGATCAGTGCCTTCCGCTTCAAGTGATTGTCGCAGTAGGAGTGATCGAAATGCAAGTTGTTCATATTGCACACTCCTTAAACTATCTGAATTAGTTCCTAGCATCACAGTTACTTAGTGAATCTATTTCCTCATCTTCTGAGTTGCTCCTTGAATCAATCTCCGGAAAACCCTGCTACATAGATGTATACCTCACATCTGTTTCGGTACCCTCTCTGTTCCATCATATGACTCTGCCTCCTTCCTCGCTCCAGATTTCGAAGCACATAATTGTATGATCCAACTGAATAGAATTCAGTACCAATTTTTTATCAGCTCGCTGTCTGATAGGCTTTACAGAGGAGGCAGAGTATGTCAAGTTATATCTATCCTGAGTTATCAACTGATCAAATGATTTCGATCATCAGACATGGACTTCCAAAAACCCAAATTCCTAAGAAGATCATCATTGTTGGCGCGGGTATGGCAGGCCTGGTCTCGGCCTCATTGCTGAAGCAAGCTGGACACCATGTTACCATTCTTGAAGCTTCGGATAGGGTCGGAGGACGAGTTTATACGTTGCGAGCCAATTTTAGGGATGGGCAGTATCTTGAAGCTGGCGCGATGCGTATTCCTCATACTCATTTGTTGACTTTGGAATATATAAGAAAATTTCGCCTTCCGGTTAGTCGATTCATTAACACGACTCCCAACGACATTATCTATCTTAGAGGAATCAAAGCTCGTCTAAAGACGTATGAACAGAACCCTGATATTTTCCGCTTTCCGGTAGCCCCACACGAAAGGGGGAAAACCGCTACGGAGTTGCTCCAATCAGCAATAAAACCCGTGACAGATTTTCTTAACCAAAACCCGCGGGAAAATTGGCCTGTGATCGTAAAACGATTGAATCAATACTCGATGGAAGCTTTTTTGAAAGATAACCCGTTTGAAGTGTCGTTATCTGTGGGTGCCGTCGATATGCTCAAAGTACTTCTTTCACTAGAAGGATTTCCGGAGCTTTCTTTCCTGGAACTGTTACGTGAATTATTAATCTTGTTTACCCCTAATATTCGCTTCTATCAGATCACAGGCGGTAACGACCAACTTCCTAAAGCATTTCTCTCTCAATTGAAAGATGATATCCGGTACGGACAAAAGGTGAAGAAAATTGTGCAGCACGACAACCAAGTAACCATTCATTCTTTACATAAAATCCTGGGGCCATCGCAAATCACCGGTGATCTTGCGATTGTGACCATTCCTTTTACAACCTTACAATTTGTGGAGGTCGAACCGGTTAACTCTTTTTCTCATGAGAAATGGAAGGCGATTCGAGAACTTCACTATGTGGGCTCTACGAAGACCGGCATCCAGTTTAAAAACAGGTTCTGGGAAAAGGAAGGTATGTATGGTGGGAAAACGGCTTCTGATCTCCCTATTACGTATACTCAATACCCGAGCGATGGCCTCGGCGAACCAGGACCAGGTGTGATTTTGGCTAGTTATACATGGGAGGATGATGCTGTACCTTGGGATAGTTTGGCCGAAGAAGATCGCTTTGAATATGCATTAAAAAACTTGGCTACTATCCATGGTAAACAGGTATATCGTGAGTATATAACAGGAGTGAGCCACAGTTGGATTCGAGATCCGTATAGTGCTGGAGCTTTCACGATGTTTAAACCATATCAGGCAATGGAACTATCCCCCCATATTTCCACTCCCGAGGGAAGGGTTCATTTTGCTGGCGAACATGCCTCATCTACCCACGCCTGGATACAAGGCGCAATCGAGTCTGGGATACATGTTGCATGGGAAGTCAATGACTTACCAAGAACTTATTTTGGGTCCTAATCAACAAACTGATCATCGATCCCAACTCAACCGTCCCCCACTTCTTCGATATCGTGTGATAAACCAGTCGCCCCCGACGATAAATAAGTCCCCGATTAGCTGAATCAAATTGTACATCAGGAACATTACCGTTTCGCCAAACGCTCCGAGCACCATACTCCCCACCCATGAACCGAGAAAATACCAAAATAGGACAAGGTGGCCCCGCCTTAGTAGGTGCCCGCATATCTTTAGGTGTGATCCGGTTGATCAAACTCCACCTAGACCAACCGTTTCAATGCTCGATCCCCCGTCAGCACCGGCTCATGATACCGGACAAGGCAGAAGGATTGCTCCTCTTTTTCTAACTTCCGATAATAGTACCGTATCGGAAGTTAGCGATAATCATTTTTCGGTTAGCGTCTTGGAAGATTTTGTGATATGTTTGAGTTGAGGTTACAAAATGAGGAGTGAAATTTATGTCGGATATCCCCTTTTCGTCTCGTCTTCCGGAGTCCGTCAACCGAATGATTTCCCGTTTTCCCGATCCGGTACAAGACTTTTTTTGGGAGATGATCAGCGCCGAGCGTTCCCCGCAAACCATCGCCAACTATGCCTACGATTTTGCTCTCTTTTTCGATTTCCTCTACTCACAACAACTCGACTTGGAAAAGGTCACCCCCCAAGTGATCCGACATTTTTTCCGCCGCATCGAAAACGGCTATGAGCGAACAGTACAGGTGAAGGTAAAAAAGAAGAATCCGCATGGTGAAATATACGAAGAGTGGATTGAGCGGAAACATCGAAGAGAAAACTCCCGGGCGGGAAAGCAACGGAAACTGGCTTCCCTTCGCTCGCTGTTCCGTTACTTGGTAAAAAGTCACGTACTCTCCCAAAATCCCCTGGAAGAATATGAGGACGTATCGTTACGCACGCGTAATCGGACCAAAATCCCCGTCTTCTTGACCCGCGAAGAAGCGATCCGTCTGATCGACGCTGTTGCCGCCTATGGAGAGAAACACAATCGCCACCGGCAGATGTGGGTGGAAGCCCGCGATCGTGCGATCATCATCCTTTTGTTGAACACTGGTATGCGTGTATCAGAATTGATCAACCTCAATCTCAACAGCTTTCAAATTGACGGTAACCAAGCCCGTGTGATCGTGATCGGGAAAGGTGGCAAGGAGCGCGTGCTGAAGTTAAATCCGATCGCCATGCACGCACTGCAAGATTACCTCGCATTACGCCCGAAATCGAACATCCCTGTCGAACATCGCGACGCATTGTTTGTCAACCGTAACCATACCCGTATCAGTCGCAAGGCCGTTTCCGAAGCTATTCGCAAATACGCCCGGGAGGCGAATTTACCTCCTAAGGCAGCCAGCATCTCACCGCACAAACTGCGTCATACCTTGGCCACCTTGCTTCTTTCCAACGGCGAAAACCTGCGGGTGGTGCAGGAAATCCTCGGTCATTCCAGTATTCATACCACCCAAATTTACACTCACGTCATCAACCCGGAGAAAGATGAAGCATTGGATCGGTTGGGAAGGTTGTTTTAGGTGAATATGGAGAATTTTAGGATGCGAAAAGGGAACATTTGTACGTCTGCCGTTGGATAAATATTACACACGTTCACAGAGCGAATATGCGGCGATTTCAGCGATTTTAATCCTTTTTGGACAATTGTATTCCCTAAATAAAAAAGGTCGGTTATACGGGGAAATAGAAGGTCATTTTTCTCGTGCGCCCTCAACAAATTCCCATTTATTTCAAGATGGGTGTCACGGGTAGATTTGAACCCGGTGTTGAATCCCTATATGCGCACAAAAATAAAAGGTGTGGCATACCGTTAGAGGGAAGAAGCATTCCGCTTACCGACGTATATTCGTCTTTATACCCGTTACCCCTTAGAGGAGTGATGGTGATGATGAGGCGTTTTAACGATTGGTTGGGGGATAAACTGGCCTACTGGCTCTCAACCATGGGGTGTTTCTATCTCATATCGATCGCCATTCTTGCAACTCTTTTCTTTCAGAGACCAGAAGGTGTACAAGCGTGGCTCATGTTCTGGGTAACCGTCTTCTTTCAAGGTGTTGCACTGCCTGTGTTAGGTTACGTATCCAGAAAGGCTGGAGAAAAGCAGGAACAAATCTTAAACGAAACACATGATGCGGTGATGGATGAATTAGCACTAGTTAAAGAAGAACTGGCGATTGCAAAAGAGGAACTCGAGTTGCTGAAGAAATTGCTTGAAGAACTACATAAACGTAGTCCCGATAAGAGATGATTTCATTTGAATTGATATTTTAACCAGTGTTTAGGCGTCATCGAGGATCTGAGAACAGGATAACCATTTCCCCGGTCATCACGGTATCATCATTATGGTACTCGCTCTATATATTAGTGAAGGAAACAGTCGGGAAGTAAGAAACAGGCGTTTCCCATTCCCCAGACAAACAGGCACTTGCTCTATTATTCGTTATTGATTTAGCTATGGAGTTGGATTTGTTTGTAACACAAACCTGTTTAAGAATCAGATGAGTTGATGTTTTTTTATCAATACATGTCTAGGCGACCACTGCAAACGTGTAACGTCTACAATCAAAACGCAGGGAATGAGGGATCACCTATCGGAGCGCAGAGCGAATTAAGAACCGAGTAATATTTCTTTTAACTGCTTTACTTTATCCGCTTTAAGTGTCCCATATGTAGATCCATTTGTAGAACGTTTTATTAATTCTGCATTTCCGTATTTGTTGAACCAAACTTGATACGTCTCTTTCTCCTTATTGTCGTAATTTATCCAGAAACGGGCATCCTCTTCTCTGGCCATTGATGGAATCGATCCTTTTTTCCAATTGACTTCCTCAACAATAGTCATTACTTTTTCAACCATCGTCGTATCATCAATATTTGTTTCGTATCCATTCGTTTTTTGAATAACAACTTCGCTGGGTTTTTTTGCAGGCATTTCACTACAACCCGTTAACCCGTGCAATAGAACGTAGAAACATACCAAAAACGCAAATATACGCAATTCCATTCAACTCCATAAAATAATGTACCTAAAAAATGAGGTGCGGCTAAAATTCTCAAAATAGAGGCAACCAAGTAAACAACCGATGTTGATCACTTCTCCCCATCATTCCCCCTACACGGGTTGGTTCAAATGATATGCCGATTCCATCCCCGTAAACGTCTGCATTCCGAAATAAACATCCCGGTAGAAATAAGGACCATCGCGGTATTTTAATTATTTAACCCCCTTGAGGCTATGCCCGGACGGCAGCATCGTCTCTTTACGAGGTATATGTAGCTTGTTTGGCTGTTAGGAGGAAGAATTAAGTCTGTAGTGTATATGAATCTTTTTTACAGTTTGTTTTGCAAACCTGTATGTAACATTATTAGATTTGTCGATATCTGCAGCAAAAAGATTGAATCAATTCTACTAAGGAATGTCAAGCTAACAAGGTATTTCCCTAGCTTCGTGCCCCCATAACATGATGGACACACCAATCAAGAAACCTACTTCAAGCCATAGTACAATGTGAAATTTGCCCATCCCTTCCATGATTTCATTTCGGTTTCCCCGCTTTCATCTCGCTCCACATCATATGGAATCATCCAAAAAGGCGACCCTTATCCTCCGTCATCTACCTCTCCTAGCTTATCTTAATAAACCACCCTGATACCGCAATTCATACACTTTTGTATCTTTCACGCGAATTTCCTCATATCCATGAAACCGATCCCATCCTCCCTCCCATCTGTTCAGATAGGTTAGCGGCCCTTTTTCCCAGACTTCCGGTCCCCGATAAGGCACATCCTTTGATCCCAAGCGCAATGCTTCACGCAAAAATGCATAGGTGGAAAGGACCTGCTCCTGATCACTGATGTTGAGCACTCCGCCTCCATAAATCATGGCCCAAATGGGTTGGTCCAAATGATATACCGTTTCCATCCCCGTAAACGTCTCCATACCGAAATAAACATCTCGGTAGAAATAAGGACCATCGCGGTATTCCAATTGTTTGGCCCCTGGTAGCAATGCCGCGACGGAAGCATCGTTTCCTTGGGAAGCATATGTAGCTCGTTTAGCGTTTAGCAGGAAAGAAATGAATTCGTTGTGCACTTGAATCTCCTTCATAGTTTGTTTAGCAAACCTGTATGTAATATTATTCAGTTTGTCGATATCTACAGCAAAAAGATTGAATCAATTCCCTCTTCTTCTACATCATATCATATAGAATGGAATTTGTAACCATAGATAAACAAATGGACAGAAAGGGATCAAAAGAAAAAAATACCAAGATTAAAAAGTATCTCCCCTAGCTCCGTGGTCCCCAAAGCATCACAGACACCCCGATCAAGCTGATCCCTGCTCCAATCCAGTCATAGAAATCGGGAGTCTTCTTGTCGATGAGCCATCCCCACAAAACAGACATGACTATGAACACTCCCCCGTAAGCAGCGTAAACCCGACCAAAGGAAGGAAAAGATTGAAAAGTGGCGATAATCCCGTAGAAGGACAAAGTAAGCCCACCAATCAATCCCCAGTAAAACGGTTTTCCCTCCCGTAACCAAAGCCAGATCATATATCCCCCGCCGATTTCCGCCAACCCGGCAAGAAAAAACAAAAACACTGCTTGAATCATCTTTTGTTTCCACCCTCTCCAATGTTAAACCGGTCTCCAATGGTAAGACCGGTTCTTCATGTGCCGCCACCAATATGTGCCGAATCAGCTAATACAGTATAACCTTTTTTCCTTTAAGTAAATACACATGAAACTGGCAATACGTCTCAAATCCGAGCTTCTTGTATGTGTTTAAACCTGCTTCTCTTGCTTGAAGAACCGCCCATTTATATCCTTGATTCAACGACGCTTCTAGTAAATATTGTGACGTGGAACTCGCCAGCCCTTTTTCTCATTAACGGAAGCGTTGCTACATCGTATACGCCTACAACTATATCATTATAGTAAAGGGCTGTCGTAACAGCTGGTTGCCCATCATAAAAGCCTAAGTAAAACTGAACTGGTGAAGTATCATTAAGAAGATGCTGTCCATAATGATCAAAAATCCCTTGTTTTAAACTTGAATCCATATTAAACCCCTCTACGTATAGATCTCCCCCCCAAAGTGGACATAAATAAGTGGCGGAGGTGCAAATTGACGATAATTTGTTCTCCGGAACACACATTCCGGGGAACTTATGTTTGTTCTTTGGAGCAGATTCGTGTATACTGGAGAAAATGGGAAACATCATCGACTAGGAGTTGAGGGTGATGACAACGCGACTCTCCTCGCGGCAAAAGGCAATCTTGGACTACATAAAGAAATCGGTCAAAGAGAAGGGATATCCTCCGTCAGTTCGCGAAATCGGGGAAGCAGTCGGCTTGGCGTCCAGCTCAACGGTACACGGTCATCTTGCCCGTCTGGAAAAGAAGGGGTTCATCCGACGTGATCCCACCAAACCGAGGGCAATTGAACTTTTGGATCGCGGGGATCTAGAGGAAACGGCCCGCTCTTCTGACACCGTATTGGTACCGCTGGTCGGGAAAGTCACCGCGGGGGAACCCATCACTGCAATCGAGAATGTGGAAGAATACCTTCCTCTCCCTCGTCGCCTGGTCGGCAATGCAGAACGGGCGTTTGTCTTGTCCGTTCACGGAAACAGTATGATCAATGCCGGCATTCTTGATGGTGACCATGTGGTGGTACGACAGCAGAACACTGCCGAAAACGGGGATATCGTCGTGGCGATGACCCAGGACGGGGAAGCCACCGTAAAACGCTTCTACAAAGAAAAGGATCATATTCGCCTGCAACCGGAAAACGACGAGATGGAACCGATCCGTCTGACAAGTGTCAGTATTTTGGGGAAAGTAATCGGGGTATTCCGGGAAATTCATTGAGAGATCCAAGCAGTGGCTGAGGCTTTTGAGACAAACCCAGCGTTATTTCCGCTGGGTTTGATTATGATTCGGGAAATTCTTTTCGATGTTCATTTAGACCCTCTAACTGAGGGGCTTTTTTAGTGTGAAGATTTTTTCTCGGCAAGCGGAGAAACCGACCAAATTGATAGCGATAGTGCGTTTTGCCCGCGCCGTTCGTGAAGGGCGATGGCGGGTTAATCGAATTCGCTTGGAAACTAACCATGGCTCCGGACTTTTGCAGTCAGAAGACTAAGATTGAGTCGCTTGTATAGCGGCTTTCACTGTCTGGGCAAGATTCCTCATATTTCCGACTCCCTGGAAATGCAAATAAATGATGCGTGGTTTTTCATAAATCCAGTGGTTGTGTATGGCGGAAATCTCTAAGTTTCCTTTACGTAACGTATCCAATACAGGAGTAACTTCGCTTTCAAGCAGAGAAAACTCGCCCGTCACCACTGTTTTCCCATGAGTTATTTGTTCAAATGTAGCGATAAACTCCAATTCCATTGTCTCTGGTGAGAGTTTGATCCCCCTGTAAGTAATAGGGATATTACGAGGAATTTCTACCTTACAAACCCCTTTTTCCGCTTTTGCATTCGTACCAAAAATTTGTTCAAGGACTTTACATCCCGTTTTCTCATTACCATAAACCATTTGTATAGGAAAAGAGACGATCATCAAACAAGATGTCAAAATAAAAAATATTTTCTTCACGCAGACCACCTTCATATTTTGTTTAACGTTTATCCTAACCATGTGTGTGTCAGTTATTCAAAAACCAGACATTAATCATGAATAAATTGACGAGAATAAGAAAAGCATGATATTCGAACAAACCATTCGAACAAACCAAAATGGGTGATAAAGATGAGAAAAGCGTATCTGATCTTCATCGCATTGTTCCTACTATCGGCGGGATGCAACACAGCCAAACAAATCGGAGAAGCACCTCCTCGCCCCAAGCAGCTTAGCAATCAGACTGCTCATCCGGAAACAGTACCAATGGAGAGCCGAGGCAGGGTACTCCCTGATAAAAGAGGGGAGAATAATCTCAGATCCAAAACAGCCAAACCTCGCATTGAGTCCATCGGCTTTTTGGAACCGGTAAACCCCGCCCAAGCCGTATCCGATGTCAATGAGGCTGGCCGACATCTGACTTACATCGGTTTTTTCAGTTACCGTGTTCAACCCAATGGAGATTTGATTCCTTTAAATGATGCCGCCCCCTTGGCAGCTGCCAAACGGAACAAGGCAGTCCCGATGTTGGTGATTACCAACTTCGCTCGAGGAAATTTCCAGCCCGATGTCGCGCATCGGATCTTTACCGACCCGATGGCGTCTCGACGGCTGATTCAAAACGTAATCCGTGTCATGAAGCAAAAAGGTTACCGTGCTCTAAACGTTGATTTTGAACACATCCGTGAAAAAGATCGGCAGCTGTACAACGGTTTTTTGGCAACGCTGTTGCCACGGGTCAAAAAGGAAGGATATGTGGTATCCACCGCCTTGGCCCCAAAATCGAGTGACAAACAGGCAGGTCCTTGGCATGGTGCCCATGATTATGCCTTCCATGGTAAAATAGCGGATTTTGTTATTCTGATGACCTATGAATGGGGTTGGACTGGTGGACCTCCCATGGCCGTTTCTCCGATCCCTCAAGTTCGTAAAGTCGTCGATTATGCCGTTTCCAAGATCCCTCGGGAAAAGATTATCATGGGAGCTCCCCTGTACGGTTATGACTGGGTACTCCCATATAAAAAAGGCGGCCCTCCGGCTAAACGGGTGTCGCCCAAGGAAGCCGAGACTTTCGCTTACATGAAATCACTGAAAATCCAATACAATAACCGGGATCAAGCTCCGTACTTCTTCTATACGGATCAGCGTGGAAAAAAACATGTGGTCTGGTTCGAAAACGCACAGAGTGCCCAAGCCAAGTTCAACTTGATCAAGGAGTATCGGCTTCGGGGGATCGGCTATTGGGTTCTGGGAGAGGATTTTCCCAGGAACTGGCCCCTGCTTCAAGATAACTTCATCATCCGCAAGCATTGAGTCCAAAGAAAAACAGCCTGCCGATCATGTTCGGCAGGCTGTTTTTTGCCTTATTGATACTTCTCAACGAAACGTTGAATCCGATCCAACGCTTTTTCCAGTTGTTCCATGGATGTCGCGTACGAAATGCGGATATGATCGGGAGATCCAAAAGCCGAACCGGGGACGACCGCTACTTTTTCTTCGTCCAACAATGCTTTTACCCATGTATCCACATCCTCGAAAGGTGAAGCATCAATGGCCGTGCGCACATTGACGAACGCGTAAAATGCTCCTTGCGGCGGCAAGATGCGGAACCCAGGGATCTCGGACAGCCGTTTCACCACGAAATCGCGGCGTTCCTTGAACGCGGCCCGCATCGTATCCACCGGTTCCTGCGTACCGGTCAATGCGGCAATCGCCGCATATTGAGCGATGGAGGTGGGGTTGGAGGTGCTGTGGCTGGCCAATCCCGTCATCGCCTTGATGATGCGGGCATCTCCAGCAGCATAACCAATCCGCCAACCGGTCATCGAGTAGGTTTTGGACACGCCGTTGATCACAATGGTATTCCGGTAGAAATCCGGCCCCAGACTGGCGATGCTCACATGTTTTTCTTCACCATAAATCAAGTGCTGATAAATTTCGTCAGAAATGATCACCACATCGTGCTCAAGGCACACTTCGCCGAGTGACCGCAGCTCCTCCTCTGTGTAGACCATCCCGGTCGGATTGGACGGGCTGTTGATCAGAAAGGCACGTGTCCGGTCCGTAATCGCAGCGCGCAGTTGTTCCGGTGTGACTTTGAACTGTTGTTCCTCAGTCCCTTCCACGATCACCGGGACACCTCCGGCCAGCTTCACCTGCTCAATATAGCTGACCCAGTACGGAGCTGGGATAATCACTTCGTCACCGGGATCCAACATGACCTGAAACAAGTTGTACAGTGCATGCTTGGCCCCGACTGTAACCACGATCTGATCGGGTTCGTAATTCAAACCGTTGTCTTGACGAAACTTGTCGGCGATGGCTTTTTTCAGCTCGGGTATCCCGCCCGAAGCCGTGTATTTCGTGTGCCCCGCACGCATGGCTTCTTCGGCCGCCTTTAAGATATGTTCCGGCGTGTTGAAGTCCGGCTCGCCAGCGCCGAGGCCGATGACGTCATGTCCTTGTTGTCTCAGTTCTTTCGCTTTAGCGGTGATGGCCAGCGTGGACGAAGGGGTCAGTTGCTGAGCCCGCTCAGAAAGTCTCATGAGTTCTCCTCCTCCAAATCCCCTGGTTTGCTCCATATTGTACTGCAACTGTTGCTGTACATCAATCGCCAACCGTGACAGGAAGTTTATGAGCAACCCAGGTGGTGGATGGTGTATAAAAGCGAGCCTTTCTTCTCGGATAAAGGCTCGCTTTGGTAAACATTACTGTTCAACCAGATTTCGGGTTTCGCGCGCGATCATCAATTCCTCATCGGTCGGAATGACCAACACGGCCACCCGTGAGTTTTCCGTGCTGATGATCCGCTCCTGTTTGGAGCGTTCGGCGTTTTTCTCCCGATCCAACTCTACGCCAAGGAAGGTCAACCCCTTACAGACACGCTCGCGTACGAGCGAAGCATTTTCTCCGACACCGGCCGTGAAAATAATGGCATCCACACCGTCCATGGCCGCCGCATAAGCCCCAATCGCCTTGCGCAGACGATATGTATACATATCCAACGCAAGACGGGCATGATCGTTACCTTCAAACATCGCTTCAGTGATTTCACGCATATCGCCGGACAATCCCGACACGCCCAAAAGACCGCTGTGTTTGTTCATCATGGAATTGACTTCAGCCAGCGTCAATTCCTCCTTGGCCATCACGAACGGAACGATGGCCGGGTCAATGCTGCCACAACGAGTTCCCATCATCAAACCTTCCAACGGGGTCATCCCCATAGTGGTGTCCACGGATTTTCCGTATTGAACGGCCGCAAGACTGGCCCCGTTGCCGATGTGGCATGAAATGAGCTTCAACTCTTCCAACGGACGTCCCAACACTTCCGCCGCGCGCAAGGTTACGTATTTATGGGATGTACCGTGGAACCCGTAACGGCGGATCTTGTACTTCTGATACAGTACCCGAGGCAGCGGATACATAAACGCGTAGTCCGGCATCGTTTGATGGAACGCCGTATCGAATACCGCCACATGTGAGGCATGGGGCAGATGTTGGCGCGCTGCTTCGATCCCGAGCAGGTTAGGCGGATTGTGCAGCGGCGCCAAATCCACGTTGCGCCGGATCTCACGGATGACTTCGTCATCAATAATGACGGATTCAGAAAAGGATTCGCCGCCGTGCACCACGCGGTGGCCAACAGCGGCAACCTCCTCAACACTTTGAATTACTCCTTTTTGTGGATCGGTTAACAAAGAGAGTACTTTGTTCAATCCCTCACTGTGATCCAAGATCTCCGCTGTTTCCACCCACTCATCTCGGCCGGTTACACGATGCGTCAAAATCGCGCTGTCCGTACCGATCCGTTCGACCAAGCCATTGGCCAGAACCGATTCATCCTTCATCTCAAACAACTGATACTTAATGGATGAACTCCCGCAATTGATCACCAGAACCTTCATCGGACATCCTTCCTATCCAACCGTTCTCCATCTTCGTTGTAGCGGAAAAAGCCTTCCCCTGTTTTGACACCGAGATGCCCGGCACGCACCATCTTTTTGAGCAACGGCGCCGGCCGGTATTTGGTGTCGCCGTATTCACGGAACAGACGTTCCATGGCTTTGAGCACGGAATCCAATCCAAAGTGATCGGCCATTTCCAGCGGGCCCATGGGGAATTTGTATCCCCGCTTCATCGCCAGATCAATCTCCTCGGCGGATGCCACCCCTTCCATCAGGGTATGGATGGCTTCATTGATGAGCAGCATACTCAGCCTGGTCGTGACAAAACCGGGCGACTCATATACTTCGATTCCGACCAGGTCCATCCCCTTAACCCAGTTGCGAATCGTTTCAAACGTCTCATTCGACGTTTTGAGCCCGCGGATTATCTCCACTACGTCCACTTTGGCCACCGGATGAACAAAATGAAGGCCGATCACTCGATCTGGCCGTTCAGTCGCAGCGGCGATTTCCGTCAAACTCAACGTGGATGTATTGCTGGCCAGGATTACTTCCGGCCGGCAGATCCGGTCGCATTGTACAAACACATCTTTTTTCACATCCAAATCTTCATAGACCGATTCGATAACCAAATCGGCATTTTTCAGTGATTCAAAGTCCGTCGTGAACCGAATCCGGGAGAGAATCCCCTTCTTCTCGGCAGCCGTAATCCCCCATTTGGCCAGCTGCTTGTCCAAACTGATCTCAATATGATGGCGGGCTTGTTCTGCGCGTTCCGGGGATTGCTCCAGCAGTGTCACCTCAAACCCTTTTTTGGACAACAGCTCGGCAATCCCCTGACCCATCGTGCCACCACCGATCACTGCGATTTCATGAATCGATGACAAGGCACATCTCCTTCCCTTCTACCCGATCTTGGCTTGTACCGGTACCGCTTTTTCCATCATCTTGCGGAATTGGTCTCCGGAAAGCGTTTCTTCCTGCAGCAGCACCTGCAGACATGCGTCAAACAGTTTCCGGTACCGGGCCAGCAGTTCGTACGTTTCTTTATGCAGTGCATGCAAAATCCGGGTCGACTCGTCCTGCATCTTTTCCTTATTGATCCACTCCGGATCGATGATGCCGAGATCGGAAAGACCGGTTTCGATCAAGGTCCGGGTGTATTGGTTGGCTTGCTGGTAATCGTTGCGCGCACCGGTGCTGCGGTTGCCGTAAATCAGCTCTTCAGCAGCCGCACCCGCGAGGCAAATCTTGATCTGGTCTTCGATCTGTTTCCGTGTGTACAGATACCGGTCTTCACCCGGATGCTGGCGTACATACCCCAATGCCTGCCCCCGCGGGGACAAGGCTACTTGCGAAACGGAACCGGGTCGGACCAGCTCCGAGATGATGGCGTGCCCCAACTCGTGAATCGCCACACGCTCACGTTCTTCTTGTGTTGCTTCCCGGTCCGTCTTTTCTCCCATCATCACTTTGTCGATCGCAGCGGACAAATGACGTTGGGTGATTTCCTGACTGTTCTCCCGCATCGCATAAATCGCCGCCTCGTTGGTGACACTCTCCAACTGGGCGCCGGAAAATCCGAATGTCTCCACAGCAAGACGTTCCAGGCTTACATCGTCGGCCAACGGCTTGTTTTGCGTGTGCAACTGGAGGACGTGCAGACGAGCTTTTTTATCGGGCAGATCCACTTCGATCTGCCGATCGAAGCGCCCCGGACGCAGCAATGCCGGGTCCAGCATATCCTTCCGGTTGGTGGCCGCGATCACGAGAATCCGGATGTCTTGATCCGTCGTGATGCCGTCCATTTCCGTGAGCAGCTGGTTGAGTGTCTGATCATACTCACGGTGTTGTGAACCTTCCCGATGGCCACCAATGGCATCAATTTCGTCAATAAAAACAATGCCGCTGGTTTTTTGATTCCGTTTGGCCAACGTCCGCACTTCTTGAAACAATTCACGCATCCGTTGGGCGCCCACCCCGACATACATCTCCACGAATTCGCTACCGGACGCCGATACGAATACCGAATCAGTATAGTGAGCCGCTGCCTTCGCCATCAGGGTTTTCCCCGTGCCGGGCGGACCAGACAACAAAATCCCCTTGATGGGGCGGATGCCGTATTGCGAAATCTGGTCACGGTGGATCAGGAAGTCCAGCGCTTCCTTCAGTTCTTTCTTGGCGCGCTCGTGACCACCGATATCATCGAACGACGTAGTAGGCACCGATGCTTTGCTCTGGACCAACTTTTTCCGGCTCAATGTGAACCCGTTGCCACGCGATTGTGCAAACAGGTACGCTCCCGTGCCAATAGCCAACAACGTCACCAACGGTAAGACACTGTAGCCCAAAGTCAAAAGGAACACGATCAACGCGGAGGCGGAACCGAAGGCAATCGCTTTACCCATTATCCTTCACCCCGGAGTTCGATTTATGCAACGGGAGAACGCGGTAAAGGGTATGCGGCCCACGATGCAGCTCCACGTAGAGGAACTGATCGTCCATCGTAATATCGTAACGGATCTGCATCGATTTGGCCACTGTATCCACCGATTTCGGAATTTGCGAATATCGCGCGTTCACCAATCCTTCCTCAATGCCGAATACCATCCGATTCCAAGCCCGGTTCAACACCGGATCCGGCTTGTCTACCAACTGAATGGTTACCGCGCGTTCTCCAACCATGTTTTTGACACGTTTGTTCAAATATGGAAATTGGTTGGTGAAAGAAAAAGCAGGATCCGTGTTTGCTTTTATCCATACACGATCGGGTTCGATGCGCAATTCGACCAGCTGAAAATGGGGCTCGTGTGTCAGCATCGCCTCGATCGGTTTTTTCAACGCCCACCACTGATAAGCAAAATAGCCTCCAAACAACAAAACTAGCGTGACAACCAAGCTGAGAATCGCAGCCATGACGCGCGTTTTCACGGGTGTCACGTCTCCTCTCTACGATTCTGTCGATCACAATCAGTATATCATAAAATATATATGGTTTGATGGAAGGAATCCCTGGAAAAACCAAAACGGCGGAAATCCGCCGTTTCATCGAACAGGGTGAAACACATAGCGAATGGTCTGTCGTAGATGACCATCGGAACGAATCTCGGCCACCATCTGCTCCAACGTATGAGTTTTCGGCACATACCACAACCGATACCTAACGTCGAAGTGGTGTCCGATGATCTCTGCAAAGTCGCTGGGCGGCGTACCCATCCATTTGCTGAGTATCTTGCCTACTTGACGTTCATTCAGATCCTTCTGAAGCACAATGGTCCGCTTCCCCTGCCACTTGACCGTTCCGATTCGTTCGACCCGCCCCCCTACACGCTGCATCCAGAGCAGGTGATCGCGCGGAGACATTAATCCCAGTTGTCTGGGTGTGGCCGTTTCCTGCGTACCCGACCGTGACAAGTGGATGTGATCCCCTTTTTTGACCACCTGGATTTGTTTTCCCTCGTTTTGCATCGTCCAGTCTTGACCCGATTGTTCTCCGTTCATGGTAACGGTTGCCCCGCTTCCGTTTACTATGAGCTGGAATGCATATTGTTCTTTTGCCAACTGTTTCCCCACAACGGACTGCCAATCCTTCGCTGCCCGGACTTCCACGGATTGTTTGGAGGAAGCGTCGGGCGCTGCTTGAGAACAAGCGGCCAGGAGAATCAGGAGGAAAAGGAAAGGAAGCCGTCGCATGCCAGTCATCCCCCTTCGCCGTTGGTGTCATTCCATTGTATGTTGACAACCAACGGTTCACGACTCCAGCCAAAAGAAAATGCCCGGTTTTACGGGCAATTGGACATACGTACAAAATGTGTTAGACATATTGACTCCGTCTCGGGTGATACTATTCCTGCCTGAGGAGGTGAGCATCATGACTGCTTCCCTTTCCTCCGGTTGGATTTTGGAGGTGCTGAAATCCCATCTGTCCGACGAAGAATGGGACCGGATTCAGACGGTGATGCATGCAGAATCGTGGGCATCCCCTTCCGCCCGCAAACGGCGTTGGCGGACTGAAGAGGAGGAGATCCCCTTACGGTTCACATTGGACATCGATGTAAAATCTTGATCAGTACCTAGTTTGACTACATTTCTCCTGCCTATACCTCTCCCCAATATTTACCTGCCCTCACCGGGCAGGCTTTTTTTAGGGAGCAATCGCCTGAAAAGCCCGATTGGCCTCGTAAATAATCCGTTCTTCATCCAATGTCAGGCATTCGCGATCCTTCATAATCGGCCGCCCGTCGACATAAACGTCTCGTACATCGGTACTGACGGCCGCGTATGCCAAATGGGACTCCACATCATGCAACGGCTGCAAATGAGCTTGGCGCAGTTCCACCGTGATGAAGTCCGCTTTTTTTCCTGGTTCCAACGTGCCGATTTCCCGGTCGAGGAACAACGCTTCCGCACCGTAGATGGTTCCCATGCGAAGGGCCACATCCGCTGTTACCGCCAATGGGTCCTCATTGGCTCCTTTATGGATCAGCGCAGCCAGGCGAATTTCTTCCAGCATATCCACATTGTTGTTGCTGGCCGGTCCGTCCGTCCCCAATGACGGTCGCATCCCATGCGCGAGCATTTTCGCGATCGGTGCGATACCGCTTCCCAGCTTGAGGTTGCTTCCCGGGTTATGTGAGACTTTGACGTCTTTTTCCGCCAACAACGCGATCTCGTCATCTGTCAGATGAACGGCATGAGCCACCAGGCAAGGCAAGTCGAACACGCCCAGTTTATCCAGATGCTCCACGGGACGAACGCCGTACTGATCCACGTTTTGTTGAACTTCAGCGGCTGTCTCCGACATGTGTGTATGAATGGGTAATTGATACTCCGCGGCACTTTCCACGAACCTCCGGATAAAATCTGGTGAACAGGTATACGGAGCGTGAGGGGCCATCATTGTCGTGATCCGACCGTCCGCCTGATTGTGCCAATCTCGGGCGAACTGGACGGCTTCTTTCCATTTGGCCACCTGCTCCTCTTCCGAACAGAGTCCGATCGCACCACGACACAGACGCGCCCGGATACCGGCTTCCACCACGACTTCGGCCACTTGGTCCATGTGATCATACATGTCGAGGAAACACGTCGTACCACCCTTGATCATCTCCAATACGGTCAGCGCCGTTCCCCAGCGAACCTGTTCGGGACCGAAACGAGCCTCCATCGGCCACATTTTTTCTTCCAACCAAGTCTTCAGCGGCAGATCGTCTCCGTATCCGCGCAACAATGACATGGCGGCGTGACCGTGAGTGTTGACCCATCCGGGTAAAATCGCATGTCCGCTCATGTCGATCACTTCATCGTAACCGGAACGATCTTCCGGCACGGGACCGACGTATGTAATTCGGTCGTTTTCCACCGCCAACGCAGCATTGGTCAGTGGTTTTTCCCCGTCCTTCATGGTCAGGATGGTTGCATGGATAAACAAACGTTTCAAAAATAGACGCCTCCCCACACATGAAATGCCAGTCAGAAACCACGATAACCGAAATAGCGCGGAGAAACAAGAGGGCGCTTACTTGGGTATCCATTTCAAAATATCGGTCAGATCGTGCCGCGAATCTTCTGTAAGCATCACGGCGAACAAATCCCCTTTTTCCGTTAGACGCCCATGAATGGTAGCCAGCGTAAACTGTTCAGGACGAACGCCCTTTTTCAATTCTTCCCATGTCAGCGGAGTGGATACCGGTGCACCTTTACGTGCGCGGGGTGAATATGGGGCGATCAGGGATTTGCCGCGCCAGTGTTGCAAGTAATCAAAATAAACTTTGTCTCCCCTGTTTTTCACCGTCCGTTCGATGGTGATCAAACGCGGATATTTTTGGGCGAGATACATCGCGACAAACCGACTTACCCTGCGCGTATCATCAAAAGTGTAACGGCGACGGATCGGCACGTAAACCTGCAGTCCTGTCGCTCCCGACGTTTTGACATACGACGACAGTCCCATGCCGTCCAATACTTCTTTGGTGTAAAGCGCCACTTCCACCACTTTTTCAAACGGCGGGGCGGACGGGTCCAAGTCAAACACGAGTTCGGGAGGTAAGTCCGGGGCGTCCACGCGGTCGAACGATAGGTGAAACTCCAAACACGCCAAATTGGCCAGCCACGCTAACGTGGCCGTATCTTCCAAGAGTATGTATTCCACCTCGTTCCAAGCGGCGGTGCGCACCCAGTCGGGAGCGTGGGACGGCACATTTTTTTGATAAAACGATTTCCCATGCACCCCGTCCGGAAAACGAATCGTCGTCAACCATCTTCCGCGGCAATGGGGCAACATCCACGGCGCCAATCGTGTCAGGTACAACAGATACGACCATTTGGTGATGCCATCCTCGGGATACATCATTTTGTCCGGATTGGAAATTGTCAGTTCTTTTCCTTCCACACGAATCGTGCGTTTCTCTTTCACACCCATGGCGACTTCACTTCCTGCGCCCATTTTTTCGGGACAAACGTCCAAATGTCCCATTCTTACATACATTGAGAATGTGCCTGCACGATTAAGAAAGAAGAGGAGGAATATCAGATGGCGAAAGAAAAGAAAGCCCCAAAGAAAGCGACTGCCCAAGTGAAGAACCAAGAGGAAGTCACCTTGAACGAAAACGAATTCGATTCCCCCGCTTATGACTATGGTCTGGAAGGTTTTTACGGATATCCCGGTTATTCAGATTATCCGTATCCCACCACCAGCGAGTATCCTGTTACGGGCGACGATTTTTATTCTTATGATTACGGAACATACGATTACACGATCGAGACAGTCCCGGGGGATCCGAACGCGCAAACCAGCATATTCCCATTCTTCGGTTTCCCGTTCTTCGGTTTCCCGTTCTTCCGTCCGTTCCCATTCTTCGGATTTCCGTTTTTTTGGTGATTGAAAGTCCAATGTCGCTTCCGACCAAAAAACAAATTAGATCGTGCCGTGATCCGGCCGAAACATACATTGGGAATGTGCCTGAACAACGACGAGGAGGATCGTCCAATGGCAGACCGCTCAAGTGAAGAGCGAAGGCAAAGCCGCCCTGAATAAAACGAATCCGGTTACCCCGCCTATGGCTACGGTCCACAAGGTTATTACGGATATCCTGGTTATTCGGATTATCAGTATCCCGCCACCAGCTAAGGCCTTTTCTTGGGTGGCGAGAGCTCATCCTCTCAGACACGGCATTACCATCATCCTTATTGTCCCCCTTATCATCCGTACTATCCCCCTTACTACCGACGCCCCTATCCGTTCTATCCTCCCTATTACCGCCCCTATACACCATACCCTTCCCCGTCTTACCCCTATCCTTGCTGATACCCGAGACCTTTGCCCGCTATGGCGGGGAATTCATCCTCGCGACAAGCGGGATTTTTTATTTATGGCGACATAGGGAACCCTTTGATGACGGGTGAACGCAACGTTCCATCCGGCGTCCATGAAAGAAACCGTACCTGAACGGTCAACAGCGGCTGTAACCAAACGACTGTTTCCGTTGACGGAAAACGCGGGACGACGGCAACCGGCGGTTTGGACATTTGCAATTGGGGAAGAAATTGAGTTAATATGGTCAGCTCCTGTTGATTCAATCCGGTAGCCGCTTTACCAATATACCGTTCGGGCGCTCCTGCGGGTTCCCCCAAAATCAGTGCATTTACCCGTCCTTGCCGCAAAGTGGCCCCGATCACCGCCGCTTGCATCTCGCGAAAATACTTTACCTTCTGCCATGTGGGATGCTTGTGCCCCACATAATACACACCCTCTCGTTCCTTGATCACGATCCCTTCCATGTCTTTCTTCTTCATGGTTTCAAACAGTGCCGTACCATTTTCATAGTTATCGCAAACATGGATTCGCTTTAATCCGGGAGGAATCAGCCGGGTCAATCGTTCGTAACGTTCCAAGAGGGGACGGTCCGTCCACCAACGTCCGTCGGCAAACAACAGATCAAACACCATATAATACACCGGAATGCGATCCATTAACCGGGACTGGTTGGCCGGAGATCCCAAATCCCGCTTCAACACCCGAAAAAAATCGGGACGACCGTCTTTAAGGGCCACCACTTCGCCGTCGAGTAACACACTCTCACATTCCAACAACGTCAACTCCGCCAACAGATCGGGATATGTCTGTGTCCGTTCGTTTTGCTTGCGATTGTACAACCACCACCCGGATTCATCTTTGCATGCCAGCAGCCGAACCCCGTCCCATTTGACTTGATACCAATACCTGTCGCTTTGGGGAATCGTCGTTTGCAATACCGGCTCCATTGGCTGAATTGCGGGCAGTCTCATATTGCGCCTCCCTCCGCAGTTTAGTCTGCCCCAATCCAGTTGTGGGCCATCCCTCTCGGTAAAGGAGCGATTTTTTCCCATGTGAGCGACAACCTGAGCCTATCGAGTATCGGAAAAGTGCAGCCGCGGGCAATATCCTCCACTTTGCCCGCGGCCTTGAAGCATCAGTTTATGAGTCTTTTTTCCACCACTTCGTCCACTTTTTTGCCAGCCAGTACGGTCCGATCAACAAAAAACGGGGATTGCTGAAAAAAGAAGGTTTTTTTCCTTCAAATGCATGACCGACGAACTGCAAAATCCAGCCCGCCACGAACAGGATGAGGGCGGTTTTCCATTGAAAAAACACCAACGGAATCGAGATCACGATCATTGGGATGCCGAACGCGTGCGTCAATTGGTTGATCGGATGTTGGTGATCCTGTTTGTATTTCTCCAACAATTCAGATAAACGCATGCACCAAACACCTCCCATCTACCGTTTTCGCTTCGTTCCAACAAACTCCCTTCTAAAATGTCCCTCTTGTCCCATATAGATAAAGAAAACGGAGTTCAAAAATGGAGGCGGCCATGAAACCGGGAATCAAACAAATCTTGATGCAGTCCTTTATTTTCACTGCATTGGCGGTAAACGTGATGTTGGGTGCACTGCTTTGGGCGAGGGGGCAAGTGTCTCTGCCGGCCACTGCGCCCACCACCACCGTTCCCGTCTTGCCGGGTGAAAAGGTGGAGGTGCAAGATCGGTTTGAAGGAGCCGAACAACATGGCGACTGGCGGATTGAAACGTATGAGAAGGTGGAGTATCGCTACGACCGTTACGGTCGGTTATTGGAGGTCATTCCCACCGGTGAGAAAACCTATTTACGGTACTGGGACACACAAGAGCGGCCGAAACCGTGAGAACTTATTCCGTTCCGGCCGCCTTCCTTTTTTGAGCCGCATCGATGCTGGCCTTGAGCGCTTCCATCAGATCGACCACTTTTTCCGGTTCAGCTTCTGGTGCTTCCACGATTTCTTCTCCGCGGATTTTCTTTTCGATCGCTTCTTGCAACGTTTCGCGGTAATCGTCCCGATACTTTCCGGGATCAAACGGTGTGGACAAGCTATCGATCAGCTGACGCGCCATTTCCATTTCTTTTTCCGGCAATACCGTCTCTTGCGGTACCCCCGGAACCAATGCCGCGGATCGCACTTCATCAGGGTAAAAGATCGTTTCCATCACCAGACAGTTCTGATACACCCTGACGACCGCCAGATTTTGCTTGGAACGAATCGTGATCTGCGCCACGCCGATTTTCCCTGTCTGTTCCATCGCCTCCCTGAGCAATGTGTACGCTCGTTCCCCGGTATCACCCGGCCCCAAATAATAGGTGCGGTCGAAGAAAATCGGATCGATTTCCCTCAAATCCACAAAGTCGAGAATTTCGATCGCCTTGCGGTTTTCCGGTGCGATCGCCTCCAGTTCCTCTTTTTCCATCAATACGAATTTACCGTCCGCATATTCCACCCCTTTCACGACATCGGCCCACGGCACTTCCTCCTTGCAATAAGGACAGGTTCGGGTATATTGCAATGGTGTCCGGCATTTTTTGTGTAACAGTCGAAACGGCACCTTTTTCTCTTCAGTGGCCGCATACATTTTGACCGGGATATTGACTAAGCCGAAGCTGATCGCACCTTTCCATATGGTATGCATGGCGTATCCCTCCATTCATGTGGACAAATGTTGCCAGCGTTGCCGGGTCAAATCGGGACGTCCATCGATAAAATGGCACAATCCTTCGAAAAAAACGGGTTCTTTCCATTGAACGCAAAGCTGTTGCGCTTGTTGAAACAGCCGGATCGCCTCTGCAGTACGACCCTGTTCCAATAAAATCCGCCCTTTTTGAAAACAACCCATGGCTTGAACGGACGGTACTGACTGCTGCATGACCGCCTCCGCCAGTGATTCTGCCCTGGAGAACTCGTGCAGATGAGTCAGAAATTGAGAACGGATCAACAACCAATCCGGCTGCTGTTTGACATGATCCGGTACCCGAGTCATCATTTGTTCCGCCTTTGCCCATTCACCCTGCTGCATCCACATCCATAATCGAGTGAACAGCAAATCCGGGTTTTGAGGAGCCAAACTTAACCCTTTTTTCAGCCACATCTCGGCATCGGTCGTTTTGCCTAGCGTCCACAGGTTCCAACTGATTCCGTTATAAGCGGCAGGGTTGACGGGGTCATGCGACAGCAACTTCCGATACCACAATAAAGCCTCCTCCGGATTACCCATTTCCTCGTAGTCATGGGCAATCGCTTCCATCACATGGGGATGGCGCGTTTTTTCGTATACCCATATTCGCCAGTACAGGCCGTTTTCCCGCTCCCCTATTTGCTGATAACACTGTGACAGAGACAACATGGCTTCCCAATCTTCCTCATCCAACAACACAGCTTGAAAAAAGTGGCGGATCGCATCTGTGTATTCACCCAGGCGGAAGTGACACGTACCGATGTTGAACCACGTATCCGGATTGTGCTGGTCGTACGACAGCGCCTTGTGAAACACTCGGATCGCCTGGCGGTCATCCCCGCGTTTGACCCGCACACATCCCAGCATATGATGGGCAAAGCCGAGAAAGACGTCATGCGTCGCTGTTTTGGCCACCATTTGGAACTGACGATCTGCTTCGTCCCATTCACCTGACTGAAAATGGCTGAGTGCCAAATAGATCCGTCCGAGCAAAAATTCGGGTTCGTCCTTTACCACTTGGTAAAACGCATCCTCCGCTTGCGCAAACATCCGCAATTGATAATACCCCTGACCTTGTCGAAACTGCCGTACCGATTCCTCGCGCAACCAAAATTCTTCCTCAAACACCTGATCCTGGACAGACAGCTCGGGATGACGCTGAAGCAATCGTGCCATCTGTTCCTCCACCAATGACCATGACTCCAACAAATGTTGGCATACCGTTTGAATTTGGTGAAACCGCTCTTTGAGTCGTTCACGTTCCTGAGCGGAACCGGTGGGATATTGGTCTTCGATTTCAGTTAACCCTTGCAGGATGGTATCGATCCACTGGTGAAACACGGTCATCCCTCCCATCAGCGGTTTTCGCTATGAGTATCTCCCGCGTCCCGTTTTCCATGCTGAAAAAAGGTGGGATCGCAATGGTAAGCCCTCCAAAAACGAAAACAAGCCGCTCCCTGATGGAACGGCTTGTTTCTTACACCATTTGTGACTTGCCCCACAGAGACACGGCGTGGGTTTCTCGCTTCATCTGGAGTGGCAACCAAATCCATCCACGTTTTCGCTCTTTATAAGACCGTACCGTGCACTTCTTCTCCGATCACCGTCTGGATCTCGTTGTTCTCTCCCATAATCGCGATTTTCGGCTGATGACGGGCGATCTCTTCCTCGCTCATCAAAGCGTAGGAGATAATAATCACCTTATCACCCGGCTGAACCAGACGGGCTGCTGCCCCATTCAAACAAATGGTCCGGCTGCCTCGCGGACCGGGAATTACGTAGGTTTCCAAGCGGGCCCCATTGTTGTTGTTGACAATCTGCACTTTTTCATTGGGCAAAATGTCAACACGTTCCAAAATCTCCTCGTCGATCGTCACACTGCCCACGTAGTTCAGATTGGCTTCTGTTACCGTGGCCCGGTGAATCTTGGCCTTCATCATCGTTCGAAACATCATCGGTCCCCCTCTTCCGGCAGAATCAGGTTATCGATCAACCGCGTTGAGCCAAACCGAACTGCCACCGCCATGATAATGCGCTCATTTTTCAAACGGTCAATCGGTTCCAACCGCGGATAGGTCAACACCTGCACGTAGTCGATGTCCGCTAGTGGTTGTGTACGGATTTCTTTCTCCAAAAAAGCAGTCACGTCTGCCGCCCGTGTCAGTGTACCCGCTTCAATTTGCTCTTTTGCCGCTCGCAGTGCCCGGTACAACACGGTCGCTTGCTGTCGCTCTTCCGGCGACAAGTACACGTTGCGGGAGCTCATCGCCAAACCGTCCGGCTCCCGTACTGTCGGACAAGGCACGATCTCCACCGGAAAATTGAGATCCTCTGTCATCTGCTGGATGACCGCCACTTGTTGCGCGTCTTTCAAACCAAAGTACGCCTTGTCGGGTTGGACGATGTGAAACAGCTTCGTTACCACGGTTGCCACACCGTCGAAATGACCGGGACGCGATGCACCGCACAAAGGCTCGGTGATTTGGCGCAAGGTCACGGTGGTCAATGATTCCGACGGATACATTTCATCAACACTGGGCGCAAACAAATAGTCCACACCCGCAGCTTCGGCAATCGCTGCATCTCGTTCCAAATCTCTGGGGTAGCGGTCATAATCCTCATTTGGCCCGAACTGCAACGGGTTGACGAAAACAGATACCACAACCGTGTCGCATTCTTGACGGGCCCGGTCCATCAGACTTTGGTGCCCTCGATGCAAGTAACCCATCGTCGGTACGAAACCAATCGTTCCCGAGCGAAGGGGTCGCAAGGTTTGTCGCAATTCCTGAATCGAATGAATGATCTTCATTTTCTGCTCAATCCCTTACCTCCATACAATGTGGCCATCGCTTCGTCAGAGAGGTGGAACACGTGTTCTTCCTGTGGAAAACGCGTTTCTTTGACAGCTTGCACATAACGACAAATACCTTCCTGCATCACCGCTCCCGCCTCCGCAAACGCTTGGACGAAAGAAGGGTTCACCTCGCTGGAGATTTGCAAGACGTCGTGGAAGACCAGTACTTGTCCGTCACAGTAACGTCCTGCCCCGATTCCGATCGTCGGGATGGTGATTGCATTGGTAATTTCCCGTGCCAACTCCTCCGGCACGCACTCCAATACCAACGCGAACGCTCCCGCCTCTTCCAGCAAACGGGCATCACGGATCAGGCGCTGTGCCGTCTCGGCATCGCGCCCCTGCACCCGGTATCCGCCCAGTTGATGAACCGATTGCGGTGTCAAGCCCAGGTGGCCCATCACCGGAATGCCGGCCGCCACACAAGCGCGTACCACATGCAGGATTTCTTCACCACCCTCGATCTTGACGGCTTTCGCTCCCGCTTCCTGCATCAGGCGTCCTGCGGCTCGAAGCGCATGCTCCGTTCCCAAATGGCTTGTGAGAAACGGCAGATCGGATACGACGAACGCATGTTTCGTTCCGCGGGTGACCGCTTTGGTGTGATGCACCATATCATCGATGGTGACCGGAATAGTGGAATCATACCCCAATACCACCATTCCCAGCGAGTCCCCCACCAAAATCACGTCCACCCCCGCCTGATCCGCCAATTTGGCCGAAGGATAATCATAGGCCGTAATCATGGCGATTTTCTGTCCTTTTTCCTTCATGTCGCGCAACATGCGGGTGGTGACTTTTTTCCGCCCTTCCATCTCGATTCCCTCCGATCGCTCCTGAGCCGAACGGGAACCCGCGAAAGACAAAAAACGCCTCCCAGCCGGAAAAAGGACTGAAAAGGCGTTGGTTTCACCCTTTTCTCTGTCTCCGTCCCTCCCTCAGGCTCAGAGCAGACTTAAAAAACAATTCGGTTGTCACTTATCATGTCCATCAGACCCACACTGACGTGCAACTCCCGAAAAAGGGATATTGCCGTCGAATTAAGGGTAACGCAAAATAGCCGCTTTGACAATCCCCGCTCATACCTGCCGGATGTCCGCCGAGTAAACAGGGACGACGACTCCTTCGTCGGTTTCCAACAATAACGCTCCCGAAGCATGAAGCCCCCTGGCTATACCCTGACGCGGCCCTTGCGGGGTATGAGCCGTCACTGATTGACCGAGCATGCAGGCGAAAGATTCCCAGGAATGGCGAATTGGCTCAAAGCCCTCGGTCAAATACAGATCATACACATGCTCCAATTCTTCCAAAATCGCCGCGATCAGCTTTGCCCGTCGATAGGTGCGCCCACTTTCGGCGGCCAGAGAGGTGGCGATGGTTTTCAAATCCTCAGGGAACGATGCAGCCGGTGTATTGACATTCATCCCGATCCCCAGAACGACATAGTGAATTTGATCCTGTTCTCCTCTTAACTCCGTCAGGATACCGCATACTTTTTTCCCGTCGATCAACAGGTCGTTGGGCCATTTGATGGTGACCGGCAAACCCGTTTCCCGTCGGATGGCCCGCGTTACCCCGACTGACGCCATCAAGGTCAACTGTGGAGCGAGATTGAGCGGGATTTGTGGCTGTAACAACAAACTCATCCAAATACCGGACCGCGGCGGCGAGTGCCATTTGCGCCCCATACGTCCGCGGCCCTGTGTCTGCTCGTCGGCGAGAAACAGGGCTCCCTCCTTCGCACCGGAGCGCACGCCCTGGTGAGCCAGCCACTGCGTCGAATCCACCGATTCCACATAATGAATAGCATGTCCGAACCGTCGCGTGGAGAGCAACGCCTTGATCTCCTCTGGCGCAATCCGATCCGGCTGATACCGGAGACAATACCCCGCTTTCGGTCTAGCTTCGATTTCATATCCTGCCTTCCTCAATTCGTCGATATGCTTCCAGATCGCCGTACGGGTACAACCCAGCTGTCTGCTGATCTCCTCACCGGATACGAATTGATCGGCATGCTCGATCAGTAACGCCAACAGGTGTTCACGGATCTCACTTCCCAAATCGCCTTCCCTCCTCCAACAATCGGGAACGGTCGTTGGGCAACCGTCCCAACGCTACTTGCTCCAGCAGATACGCCAAAGCCTGTCCCACCCATCGACCGGGAGGACGCCCCGTCGCCTGGATCAGGTGGCCTCCGTCAATCGCCAGGTCAGACAGTTGCCGTACAGGCATTTCCCTGGCCCATCTCTCAAACATCATTTCCAGTTGTTCGGCAGTCTCTGTATCCATATGCCCCATCACCCGACTCCACTGTAGAGATTGTAACACCGGTTCCGTCCCGTGTCGGAGAAGGAGCCGTTTCCCCTCAACCGGGGTAATCGGGTGCCAATCCCGACAGTCGAACGCCAACTGATAGATCCGGCTAATAGTTTTTACATCCGCCGATTTCAAACGCAACAACCGCAAATGTCCCGCCGCTTGCTCCGGAGGAACGTGGCAGGCGTGTAACAATAACCCCCATCTGCCTTCGCGGGTGGTAAGACGGTCAAACCGTTCCGCCGGTTGCAGTTCCGCCTTTTGGATCTGGTCCCAGCGGTGAAACGGCGGGAGATGAGGTAACAGCTCCCACTCATGTATATACTGCACCGCGATGGATGGAGACTTCACCGACCACACTTTCTCCAACTCCGCCGTCACCCGTTCCACGGCCAGATGTCTCAGAGTATGGCGCATCCGGCAGATGGCACGGCCCGTCTTGTCAGTGATCCGAAATCCCAGCTGAGCGCTGAAACGAACTGCCCGCAACATGCGCAACGCATCCTCTGCGAATCGCTCTTCCGCGTTTCCAACCGTTCGGATTCGCTTCTCCTTCAAGTCTTTCTGTCCGCCAAACGGATCATACAGGCGCCCCTCTCGGTCCATCGCCATCGCATTGACGGTGAAATCCCGCCGTGCCAGATCATCCTCTAAACGGGAAACAAAGACCACTTTGTCGGGTCGACGATGATCCGAGTAGCCTGTCTCAACCCGAAAAGTGGTCACCTCCACCGGTTGCCCGCGGTGAATCACAGTTACGGTTCCATGCTTCAGACCTGTTGCTGCGGTACGGGGAAACAACGCCTGTACCGTCTCCGGTCGGGCATCCGTTGTGACGTCGTAGTCCTTCGGCTGTTTGCCCAACAACTCGTCACGAACGCACCCTCCGACCAGATATGCTTGATATCCTGCTGACTCCAGACGTTCCATCACCCACAATGCCGCTTTTCGTGGGTCCATCTTCTTCCTCCCTACTCTCACGGCTCAGCCAATACCCGCTGATACAACGCTTCGTATTCATCCGCGATTTTCTCCGCACTGAAGTGTTCCCGCGCCCGTTTCAACCCGTTTTCGGAGAACCGACGGTGCTTGACCGGGTCTGTCAACAACTCCAGTGCATACGCGGCCATCTGGTCCACATCCCCAATCTCCGCCAGGTATCCGGTTTCCCCGTGTTTTACCACCTCCGGCAAACCGCCCGCGTTGGATGTAACGGCCGGAACGCCGCAGGCCATCGCTTCCAGCGCCACCAGTCCGAAACTTTCCTTTGCGGAAGGCAACAACAGCAAATCGGCGAGAGAAATGAGTTGCGCCACTTCATCCTGTTTCCCGAGAAAGACCACTTTCCGATCCAGCTTCAGTTCATTCACCAATTCCGCCACCCGCGGCCATTCGGGCCCGTCGCCCACCAGCAACAGTCTGGCGGGGATTTGGCGCTGTACTTTTTCAAACACGCGGACCACGTCATCCACCCGTTTAACGGCGCGAAAGTTGGAAATATGAAGCAGCAATTTTTCGTCCGGCCTCGCGTACTGGGCCCGGATGTGCGAGACATCGCGTGGATAGTAAACGCGCGGATCAACAAAGTTATAAATGCGTTGGATGGACGAATCCACGCAAAACGACTCACGCGTCTGCTTCACCAGATCATCCGACACCGCCGTCACCGCATCGCTCTCACGTATACCGAAACAGATGATATCCCTGAGAGACGGATCTTCCCCCAATACGGTGATGTCCGTCCCGTGCAGGGTTGTTACCACCCGAAACGCCCCGCCGGTCATCTGTTTGGCCAGATACGCACAAATGGCGTGCGGAACGGCGTAGTGAACGTGCAGAATGTCCAATTGATGGATCTTGGCCACTTGGGCCATTCGGTTGGCCAATGCCAGATCATAGGGCGGATATTTGAATACCGCATAACGGTTCGCTTCTACTTCGTGATAATGGATATGATGATGAAATCGTCCGAGACGAAATGGCATGCTGTACGTGATGAAATGAACCTGGTGGCCACGCTCCGCCATCATCTTGCCCAGTTCGGTGGCCACCACGCCCGAACCCCCGTGTGTGGGGTAACATGAAATGCCGATTCTCATACTGCTGAGGCCTCCTTGTCACAGGAGCCGATCCATCGCCAACGGACGGGTCTTTGCCAAACCCTCCCCGTACAATGCGCGAATTTGATGGCCCCAAAGTTGATCCCGCCCGCGAATCATTGCCAAATAACTGGGATGATTGAGTGGCGTGTCCACTTCGCCCTGAGAGCGGTCAAACTGACTGGCATAGGCCAGGATCGCCTCCATCTTTCGTTCGTAAACATCAGTGATATTGACGATTACGTCTGCGGGTCCAACATCGTTGATAAAGTAATGGAACACTTGTTCCACCCGATGAGCAGGCCAGTCTCCGTCCACTTTCCGGTTGCGGATTCCGGCGTCAAACACCGCTTCCTTCACCATCCGACTGCAAGCCACATGGTCGGGATGACGATCCTTCTCGTACGGAGCCAACACAATGCGCGGGCGCAATCGTCGGATCACCTCAGTCATGCGTCGAATCTGTTCTTCTGTACCTTTCAGCCCCCGATCTGGAAATCCGAGATTGACCCTTTCGGTCAGACCAAGTATGGAAGCCGCTCTTTTTGCCTCTTGTCGGCGCAATTCCACCGTCCCGTTGGAGGAAAGCTCTGCCGCCGTCAGATCGCAGATCGCTACCGAAAACCCTTGGGCCTGATGTTTGGCCAAAATGCCGCCCGCTCCGATTTCCACATCATCCGGATGGGCGCCGAATGCCAAAATGTCCACACGTTGGCCGACTGTCATTGATTCCCCTCCTCTTTTTTGGCGTTGGCCTGATTCACGATCTCCCGCCAAGCGAAATCCCCTTGTTGGATCGAGCGGATCATCACTTCCGCCGACGCGAGGTTGGTGGCCACGGGAATGCCGTGCACGTCGGCCAACCTGAGCAGTGCCAAAATATCCGGCTCGTGAGGCTGGGCCGTCAGCGGATCGCGAAGAAAAATGATGCAGTCCAATTTGTTTTCCGCCACCAATGCCCCGATTTGTTGGTCTCCACCGAGCGGTCCAGATTGAAACCGGTGGACTTGGAGCCCCGTCGCCTCCATGATCTTCTGACCGGTCGTTCCTGTTGCGTAAAGATGATGTTGCTTCAATATATCTCGATAGGCGATCGCAAAATTCACCATTTGCTCTTTTTTTCGGTCGTGCGCGATCAATGCGATGTGCATCGGCTCATCCCTCCCGTGCAAAAGAATGGGCATGCGTAAATAATGCCGGTGTTCCTCCGGTGTGCCAAAACAAGACACGGGAACCGATTCTGCAGCGATGGAACAGATCCAACAGGCCTGCCAATGCCTTGCCGGTATAGATGGGATCGGCGAACAACCCCTCCGACCTGGCCAAAAGACGGATCGCTTCATTACCCGCATCCGATGGAACCCCGTATTTTTTCCCTATGTAGGCGTCTTCCACATGCACTTCCGCAGCCGAAAGACGTCGATCGGAGCCGAGAAACGCCAGAAGATCGTTCGCCATGCGCACAACCACACGTGTCAGCTCATCCGCCTTCAGCCATACGCTGATCCCGATCAGCTTGATGGGGGCGGGGCGAAGCGCCTTCCCCGCCAACAGACCGGCCAACGTACCGCCACTGCCGACAGCAAGTACGATCGACTCCGGATGGGCTCCCACTTCTGACAGCTGATCCAGCAAAACATCCCACGCCCGCTTGTAACCGTAATCCCCGATGGGCGTGGAACCACCTACCGGAATCACATACGGCTTTTTCCCTTTTTGCCGTGCTTCTTCGGCCCATTTTTCCATTTCTTCGAGCAGTGGTTCAGAACCGTACACACCGGTCGTCTTCATCTCCGCACCCAAAATGTGGTCCAACAACAGGTTCCCCTGCTGAATGCCCATGTGCTTCCCGGCAAAACAGAGCCATGCTTCCAGTCCGGCACGTCGCGCACACGCCGCCGTCAGCCGGGCGTGGTTGGACTGCGGGCTGCCACCGGTGATGACCGTGTCGCACCCCTTCGCCAATGCATCGCCAAGCAGATACTCCAGTTTGCGCACCTTGTTTCCGCCAAACGCAATCCCGGTCAGATCATCCCGTTTGACCCAGCATTCCTCCAGCCCGGTCATCCGCTCCAACCCGTGCAAACGGTGCAGCGGTGTTTCTCCCCACATCAGCGGATAGCGGGACAAGTGTGTAGTCACCTTGTCACTTCCTTTATAAATCCAAGATGTTTTCCAGCCCGTATACCAGATGATCCAATTCCATCACTTTCTCAATGGCCAGCTTTACACCCGGCATAAACGACTCCCGGTTCAGCGAATCGTGACGGATCGTCAACAACTGTCCCGGCCCGCCGAATAGAACCTCTTGATGTGCCACGATGCCGGGAAGACGTACACTGTGTATGCGGAAGCCGTCGTAGTAAGCGCCGCGCGCTCCTTCCAACGTCTCTTTTTCCTCAGGATGTCCTTGGCGAAACTCATCACGGACATCCGCGATCAACTCCGCTGTTTTGACGGCTGTACCCGATGGTGCGTCCAGCTTTTTGTCATGATGCAATTCGATGATCTCCACATGTGGCAGATACTTGCTCGCCTTAGCCGCAAACACCATCATCAGCACAGCGCCGATGGCGAAGTTGGGCGCCACGATCGCCCCGATGCCCTTTTCGCGACAACGTGCATCCAATTCGCGCAAATCCTCCCGCGACAGGCCGCTGGTGCCGATCACGGGGCGAACTCCCGCTTCCAACGCGATTTCCGCATGACGCCGCACCGCATCCGGTGTGGTGAAATCCACCAGCACGTCGGGACGGTCTTTGGCTATCGCTTCTTCCACCGATCCGGTAAATGTCACGCCCAATTTGCCGATGCCCGCCACTTCTCCCACATCTTGTCCCACTGCGGAACGGGCAATGCCGCTGACCAGCGTCATTCCCTCTTCCCGATACAACAACTTTACCACTTCTTGTCCCATGCGGCCGCTCGCTCCGGCCACCGCTACACGAATCTCGCTCATCGATTGCTCCCTCCCATGTATGCGCTCATGCTTCGTTTTTCGATTCGATGCGGGTCCAGCGATTGGCGTCTCGCGTGTTGTATTTGTGCATGACGCGGTCAAACGCCTCTTCCAAATCAATTCCGAGTGAATTGGCGAAACAGATGATAATAAACAGGAGATCACCTAATTCCATATCGATGCTGTTCTCTGCTTCACCCTCTTTTTTCGGCTTTTCTCCGTAGCGGTGATTCACTTCCCGCGCCAGCTCGCCCACTTCCTCCGTCATGCGGGCCAACATGGACAACGGTTGAAAATACCCTTCCTTGAACTGACGAATATATCGGTCCACTTCTTGCTGCATATCGTACATTGTTTTACGTTCCATTCTGAGAACCCTCCTCAATCTCCTACATGTTACCTCATTTTGAGACGGGAAGACAAATCCCTCATCCACCCTTTACAGATCCTCATTGATGCCGCAATAAACCCCCTTGTATAATATAGCAGGTGAGAAACTGGGCATTTTAAATATGGAAACAAAGCAAAGGCGGGATCGTATGAAAAAACACGTCAAAAACATTGCACTTATCTTGTTGGGTGCTTTTATCTATTCTGTCGGCGTCAATTACTTTGCCGTCAATAATCGACTAGCCGAAGGTGGTTTCACCGGTTTGGCACTGTTGGCGCACTATCAATTGGGTATCTCACCGGCGCTCTTTATTTTCCTCCTCAATATCCCGCTTTATTTCATCGGGTACAAAGTGTTCGGGAAACAGACGCTCATCTACACCCTGATCGGCACCAACGCCTCGTCTTTGTTTTTGGAACTGACCAAAGGATGGGGCAGTCCGCTCGATGACCTGCTGTTGGCCGCCCTGTATACAGGTGTACTGGTGGGCGTCGGATTGGGGCTGATCTTTCGGGTTGGAGGGACTACCGGTGGTGTCGATATCATCGCCCGTCTGTTGAACAAGTATCTCGACTGGAGCATCGGACGCACGTTTTTTCTGTTCGACCTAGGCGTATTGACGCTGTCCTATGTGTATATCGGCCGGGAAAAAGCGATGTATACCATGGTCGCCGTCTTTGTTGGTGCACGCGTCGTCGACTTTGTCGTTGAAGGATTGAATGCTGCCAAAGCGGCGACCATCATCTCCAACTCCGCCGTCGCTATTTCCAACAAGATCACCAAAGAAATGGACAGAGGTGCCACTTTGTTAAAAGGGAGAGGCGGATATACCGGTGTGGACAAGGAAGTCCTTTACGTGGTCGTCAACCGGAACGAACTGCCTCGGCTCAAACAAATCGTCCACTCCGTTGATCCGTATGCGTTCGTGGTCGTCCACGATGTACGGGACGTTTTGGGAGAAGGGTTTACTTACGACAGCCCCGAGGAAGCCAAAACGCAATGACCCCCGTCCAAAGCGGGGGTTTTTTGTTGAAGCACAAAATCCAGCCTGTTTTACGAATTTCTAGATAGGTGCATCTGACATGATTGTTTGGAGGAGGAAAAATGAATAAGATTCACTTTCTTTTTATGTTTCTTTTTGTCTATAGCATGACAGTCATTTTTGAGTATCTAAAGTGTTACCTAGTAAAATGGGACTTTCCGTTTGAGCCCCTTTGTTTGGATCCACTGGGTAAATAGATTGTTCCCAATTCCGGTTTCGGTTATGGTTGTTGGGATTGAGATTCTTTGGGAACGAAAAAAGAAAAATGAAGCACAATAGTATTACGTTACGGTAGATGCACCGCCCGATACTTCTTCCAACCGACATAAGTCAGCACGGACACGATCACCCCGCCTACCATCAACATGAACGAGACGATCGGCATGTCCCATTCACCGTAGACAGCTGTTACCTGTTCCTCCGGTCCGTAAAACAGCGGATTCAGCATCTCGCGCAAACGACTCACTCCATCGCGCAGCAACGCGGGGTTCCACGTCGGCCGCGATTGATTGCGCAGAAAGGCCAAAACCGAATCCACCTTGGTCACTGTCGTCGGGGTACGTGAGATCACGATGGCGGGGCGTATCAGACGATAATGATTGAGCAGGGCATCAACCGCCATGCGCGCACGCACTTGATTCCCTGTGTTGATCGCCCGGTCGATAGCGGTCAAATCCCGTTGCAAAACCGAGTAATACTGTCTCCACAGTGGCTGATTGGGATGCGTCAACGCATCAAATGCCATTCGCATACGAAGCGCCGCCGCCATCAATGTGGTCGGGTTGGGGCGTACTCGGTTCAACTCCTGTTCCATTTCCACCAACGTTTGCGACAACGTGCGAATCTGCTCCACCGACAATCCGAGGGGAGACAGATTTGCACGGGAGAAACTGCGCGAAAGCACTGTCAACGCATCGCGTGCGGCCAATAAATCCCCCCGCTGCACCAACTGATACACTCGCTCTGCCTGACGTGCCCACTGCATCGGTTGCGTTTGCTCCATGGCGAATGCTGATTCTGATCCATAGCTGTGCAATATGAAGAAACTGCTCCACAATATGACCAACAAGCCGATCCATCTCTTCCACATGTGAACCTCTCCCGATTTAAGGAAAATTCCTTGTCCATACAGTCTATTCGGAGAAATGGACGAGATATGTATGTATTTTTTCGGAACAGGGTCGGTTTCATTTCCTTTGGGGGAATTGAAAAAGAAACGAATGTAGTTTGTGAAGCAAACTGGTTTTAATTATGTACCCAAATAAATAAGCCGTTTCCCGCAAAATCCATCGGAATCGGCTTCCATGCTTTTTAAGAGTGAGGAGAATTTGAGTGTGTTGTTTCAATATTTGTGTTCCGCCGGTCAGGCATGCTGGATTAGCTAATCTCACTCTTTGAAAGACCCAACGGGGTGACGATCCCATCCATGCTCATCGAATTTTTTTCTTGATGGTAACTTTGAAGACCTTTCTCCCCCTTTTGACTGGCCCACCGTCGGAGAGTCTCACGTTCACCTGAATAGGAGAAGACAGGAACGCTATAGCCGCATGACGTTTTCACTTCCTGTACGTTTACATACATGATTTGGCGTGCTCCCGGAAGGAGATCAAAGTGATGAATCAATTGATTCCATTCAGATGAATCAGGTAATATCACACGCCCCCTTCCATACAAGCGCAGAATCATGGGAGGACCTTCAAACGAAACAAACATCAACGTGATCCTTCCATTCTCCTTCAGGTGGGCACTTGTTTCGTTTCCACTACCTGTCAGGTCCAGATAACCCACTTCTGTTGGCGAAAATATGCGCAGCACATCATATCCTTTCGGAGAGATATTGATGTGTCCCTCTTCACTTAAAGGAGCGGAACCCACAAAAAATATGCGCTGTTTCTTAATGAACGCTTCATGCTCCGGAAGTAAAGCCGAAAAAAGCATTCCCATACCGATCCCCCTTATCTGAACGAGAATTTTTATTCAATATATCATACTGATGAGATTTCAATCAGACCGAACCTTCAAACCATACGGATTTTCCGGTAACAGGTTGATCATAGGTGATGACGAAATGCAAAACTGTCGGAGACGATGACGGATTGATGTATTGGTGGGGTATGTCACCATTGAAGCGGATGACATCATGTTCGTAAAGTTGATACCGCTCACCGTCGATTTCCACGTCCAGCCGGCCAGACATCACCGTGACAAATTCCACCACACCATGCGGATGTGCCTCCGATCGGTAGGTGCCGTGTGGCTGCAAGTATCCCCGGTACAACTCAAACACATGCGGTTGATGCGAACGGAAAACAGGCTCAACGACAAACATTTCATCGGGATCCGACAAGACAATCCCCTCTCTCTTTCTGGAGACGGCCACATCCGTCTCCACCGATAACAAGGCAGTTACGGGAACGGATAAACCATTGGCGATTTTCCAAATCACCGAGAGAGTCGGATTGGCTTCACCGTTTTCAATTTTGAGTAGCGTCACTTTACTGATCCCGATTTGCCTGGCTAACGCTTCCATACTCAAACCACGATGAACACGGATTTTGCGGAGATTGGCTCCCACCCGTTTTCCGATATGCTTCTCTTCCCATGGATTTTCCATCTTGTTGTATTCCCTCCAAGTACACAGCAAAATGACGTTTTCTTTCGATCAGTTTGTATATTATAATGATCCAAAAGATAAATAAAGTATACCGACACGATCAAAAAGGGGTGATACCCATAGCAGAAAAAACACACACCCAATCAATCTCGGCGAGATCGGAATTTACCGCAGGGGTATTGTCGGCCATTCCCATCGTGGTGGGATACCTTCCCATCGCTGTTGCGTTTGGCATGATCGCCCAGCAGGCCGGAATCCCGCCCCTTTTGTCCGTCTGTATGTCGGGCTTGGTTTATGCCGGCGCCAGCCAGTTTATGGCCGTCAATATGCTATCGACGGGAGCTGGATCGTTGGAAATCGTGCTGGCGACGTTCGTATTGAATTTCCGCCATTTTGTGATGGGATTATCCCTGATGAACAAGCTGAAAAAGATGCCCGCTGCATGGAAAATGGCCGTCTCCAGCGGTATCACGGACGAAACCTTCGCTGTCGCTTCCTTGCAAAAAGAAACGATCGGCAAGTGGTTTCTCGCGGGACTGATCCTCACTTCCTATACCACTTGGGTGATCGGTACCCTGATCGGTGGATTGTTATCTCAGGTCATTCCCCCGAGTATCAGTGAAAGCATGTCTATAGCGCTGTACGCCATGTTTATCGGATTGCTGATCCCGGCGGTCAGGGACAACGGAAAATGGGGGTTGATCGCCTTGGTCAGCATGGGGCTCAATACGGTGTTGGGCTTGTTTCTCAGCAGCGGTTGGTCGATCGTGTTGTCCACCGTACTGGGAGGATTGGCCGGAGTTTGGTTGATGAGGAGGAAAAAGGGATGACAGACCATCTACTGCTCATCATTTTGGGCATGTCGGTGGTGACACTGATCCCCCGATGGCTTCCCGTATGGATCATGGATCGTATCACATGGCCTGAATGGGCACGGGAATGGCTCGACAGTATCCCGTATGCGGCCTTGGGAGCATTGATCTTTCCCGGAATTATGTCCGTCGCCGAAGGAGAACCGTGGATCGGTCTGACTGGGGGGATCGTTGCCGCAATCCTGGCGTATTGGCGACTGCATATTATGTATGTCGTTTTGGGGTCGATATTGGCCGTGATGGTGGCGAAAGCGATCTAAGATCACCCGGCGGACAAACGGGATTGCCGCCGGGTTTCGTTCCACTTGTGGGATGAAAATAAGGATACATTAAGTCTGTGATACAAACTAGTTTTTGTTTTTCAATTGAGAGACATCTGACATTTGGGCATTTCACTGCGCATTTTCCGGACGTTCCCGCCACACCTGCTCCAGAATGAGTGCGATCAGCGTTCCCACCATCAAACCGTTGCCCGTTACATTTTGGAGAACTGACGGCATGTGCACAAATACTTCGGGGGGCAGAAACATGACACCTGTACCCAACGAAATGGAGACACCGATGATCGTCAACCGTCTCTGGTCCGGTTCCCGACTCCACAAGGCGCGCAGACCGATGCCGACCATTTGGGTGAACGAGGCCAGCATCGCTGCATACGCCACTGGCCCCGGCAACATCGCAAGAAACGATGTCAGGATGGGGAAAAACGAAACGATCACCAAAGAGGCGCAAGCCATCATGAACGGCAAGAGCCGTTTCTGGCCCGTCATCTGAATAAAACCGGCGGATATGGACAATGGGACCATACCGACAGTGGAAAACAATGCGGACACCGCATTGGACAGACCGCCGACCCAACTGCTGCGATTAAACGTTTGGATTTCTTCACCCTTGAATCCCACTACTTGTCGGACAGCGGACACACTGGCCACCACATTGGACAGCAACACCAGTGCCATCATCACTCCCGTCACTATCAATCCGAAATCCCACCGTGGCAAGCCCCATGCAAAAAGTGTAGGGAGCCGGAACGGAGCTGTCACATTCGTTCGTTCATGCCACCCAAGCAGGACGAATACCAGCCAACCCGCAGCAATCCCGATCAATACTGCGTAACTTTTAACAAATCCCTTTCCCCAGATTGACAATCCGAGCACTGAAAGGAACACGCCAAAAGCCGTTAACGCCATTCCGACAGACATAGGGTGTACCCGGTCACCAATGCCCAGCATCCCTTTTAAAAACGTCCCGCTCAATTGGATGGCCAGCAACAACAAATTCGTACCGATCACCAAGGGAGAAAACAGGGACAAGATCCGGCCCGTCCATCCCGATATCCCCAGCCAAAACAGGGCCGCTCCCGTCACCAACATGGCTCCCTCCAACGCTTGCAACGTCGTGGAGGCCGATGCACCGGCCTGAACAGAAGAGAGACCGAGGATGACGAAGATTCCCAACCACAGCCCTGCCGGTCCATCCGCCACAGGCAGACGATGACCCCACCGGCCTTGCAAGAACGATGTCAGACCCACCACGAACAACGTGCGCTGCATCAGATCGGCCACCTCCACCGGAGATAAGCGGTAAATCTGACCGATGATGACCGGTAGGGCCAACGCATTGGCCAATAGAAATACCAGCCATTGCAACGATTCCATCAACGTATCCCACATGCTGAACGCCTTGCGCATCCGGTTCGCCTCACTCTTTTTTCGATTATCGAAAAATAAGTATATCACGCGATCATGATTGCCGTCACCTTGAGGGATCGGATAAAATAGTATTTGAATATGTGATCAAATAATAAGAAATGAAGTGAGGAGACAACATGAACCAAATCAAAGCATTGCCACCACTGGACCCACATATCGTCGAGGCGGCCTCGCAAACGTTCAAGGCATTATCCGACCCAACCCGACTGAAGATTTTGCATCTGTTGTCGATCGAAGAATGCTCCGTCAGTCGGATCGCCGAACAGCTGGGACTGACTTCATCGGCCATCTCCCATCAACTGGCCTACCTTCGCACCTTGCGCCTCGTCAGACATCGCAGGGAAGGACACACTATTTATTACAGCTGCGATGACGATCACGTGCTGACATTGCTGAGACAAACGGTTGAGCATGTGACACATACATCGAAATAGGGGGTTAACAATGCACCACCATCATCATGGACATCACGACCCGTTCGAACAACGGATCCAAAACAAAAAAGGATTGTCCGTCGCCTTGGTGATAACGGCCGCCATCATGTTTATGGAAATTGCAGGGGGGATTCTCTCCAACAGCTTGGCGCTGCTTTCCGATGCCGGACACATGTTCAGCGACACCGCTTCTCTTGCCTTGAGTCTGTTGGCCATTTGGTTTGCCGTCAAACCCCCTTCTCCCCGCAAAACTTACGGTTTTTACCGGTTAGAGATTCTTGCCGCTTTGATCAACGGGATCGCCCTGTTTGTTGTTGCTGGCATAATTTTGTGGGAAGCATACCAACGCTTCTTAAACCCTCCGCAAGTCGCTGGAAATACCGTTCTGATCGTTGCCTTCATTGGGTTGATCGCCAATCTGGTCTCTGCGGCGGTCCTCATCAAAACGAGCGACATCAAGGAAAACCTCAACGTCCGCAGTGCCTACCTCCATATCTTGGGAGACGCCCTGGGGTCGGTAGGCACCATTGTCGCTGGACTTCTGGTCACCTTTTTTTCATGGTACATAGCCGACCCGATCATTAGCGTGTTCGTCGTGCTGTTGATTCTCAAAAGCGCCTGGGGCGTCATCCGGGATACTACCCACGTTCTGATGGAAGGGGCGCCCGTGACCATTGATCAGGATGAATTGAAGCGGACGTTGATGGGGATCGACAAGGTGATCAATGTGCATGACCTGCACGTATGGACGATCACATCAGGGCTGGACTCCCTTAGCTGTCATTTGGTGATCGAGGATGACGGCGACAGTCAGCGGATTCTGCAGCAAGCCGTACGAATCATCGAAGATCGGTTTCAGATTCGTCACACCACGATCCAGGTAGAAACATCGCACATGCGACACGCTGAACTGGAAGTGTAACCTGATTAAAGGGGTCGAGACAACAATTGGTCCCTTACGGATGGATCTGCTATATTATTGATGGTGACATCGGTCACGGGTGGGAGAGGGTCTATCAAGGAAAGAAGGTAGGAGATTGCGGAAAAGATTGTGGGAACGATTTGCTCTTCACAAACACCAAACCACGTGGAAACAGGAAATACTGGCCGGTTTGACTTCATTCTTCACAGTTGCTTACATCATCGTGATCAATGCGGCCATTTTGGCTGATGCGGGCATTCCGATGCAGGCGGGGATCATCGCCACCGCACTGACCGCGTTTGTGGGATGCATGCTGATGGGATGGTGGGCCAACGCGCCGATCGTGTTGGTTCCCGGTATGGGCGTCAACGCTTTTTTCTCCTACACCGTCGTACAATCTATGCATCTGACTTGGCAGGAAGCGCTCACTGTTGTCTTCCTGTCCGGCTTGTTGTTCACTGTCGTCTCGTTTTCCCCGCTTGTCGACTGGCTGAGTCAAGCAGTACCGTCCTCCCTCAACGCCGGCATCAGTGTGGGGATCGGATTATTTTTGACATTGATCGGGCTGCAAAAAGGCGGCATCGTAACCGCCAACGATTACTCCATGATCGCCATGGGCAGCTTGGCCGAGCCGCGTGTCATCGTGACGCTGATCACATTGCTGCTGATCGTCATTTTGATGATTCGCGGTGTACGCGGCAACTTCCTGATCGGCATTCTGTCCGGTAGCGCGTTGGCAGCCGGTTGGGGGTTAATCGAGCGATCCGGCGGGACGGAAGTGGCACTGCAAACCTATTGGAAAGTGGCGGGATCGCTCACCACTGAGGGATGGGATCGCCTGCCGTTCTGGATCGCCACCTTCTCATTGACGCTGATCATCGTGTTTGAAAACATGGGACTGCTTCACAGCATGTTACCTCGGAAAGAACAATTTGGCCGTTCTTTTCAGGCCAATGCAGTATCAGCCATGACAGCCGGATTGCTGGGCACCAGCTCCACCGTATCCACCGTGGAGAGCGCTGCCGGAATCGCGGCGGGCGGACGGACAGGAATCACGGCGATCACCGCCGGTGTGCTGTTTTTGGTGTCCCTGCTTTTCCTGCCTTGGATGAAATTGATCCCCCCAAGTGCGGTCGCCCCCGTTCTGATCGTGCTCGGAGGACTGATGTTGGGCAACGTTCGCCGGATCCCGTGGGATGATATGAGTGAATGGTTCCCCGCTTATCTGATCGTCGCCGCCATTCCGCTGACTTACAGTATTGCGGATGGCATGGCTTTCGGGTTTATCGCCTATCCGGTGTTGAAAGCCGCCAAAGGTCAAGCCAAGAGTGTGCCGATACCACTGTACTTGATCGCAGGACTTTTTCTGCTCAGTTTTCTCTTGCGAATTTGGGAATGACAAAACCCCTGCACCCGTTGGGTGCAGGGGCAACTGGAACCTTCCCTGCATGAGCAGGGGGGTTTTTGTTTTCTGGTGAGAGGAATGATGCGGACGGGGTTCAAACATGCAACAACAATTGTGCGATCGTAAAATAGATGATCAATCCCGTACCGTCCACCAACGTACTGATAAACGGTCCGGAAACCACGGCGGGATCAATGCGCAGCCGGTGCAGTACCAACGGCAGGATGGCCGCCACGAAAGAGGCCCAGATCACGATGGCCAGAGCCGACAAAGCCACCACCATGCCGATGTCATAAGAAACACCCAACAGATAGGCGCGCAAAAAACCGACCAATCCCATGGCAACACCCAAAAAGACACCGACCATCAATTCTTTTCTAACCACCCGAAACAGATCCGAAAACTGCACTTCTCCCATCCCTAATGCCCGTACCAACATACTGACAATTTGGGAACCGGTGTTACCGCCTGTCCCGATCAACAACGGTACGAAAAAGGACAGAGCGATGATCTTGGACATGGCTTCGTTATAATGGCTCAACACATTGGCCGTATAGGCACCGCCCACAAACAGAAACAACAGCCATCCGATCCGTTTGCGAAACAATCCCCACACCGATGTTTTGAAATACGGTTCGGTCAGGGGTTGGCTTCCCCCCAGCTTTTGAAAATCCTCCGTTGTCACTTCCTGGATCACATCGATTAAGTCATCGACCGCGATAATCCCAATCATCCGCTTTTGCGCATCGATCACGGGCAACGCCACAAAATCGTAGCGGAACAACAGCTCTGCAGCTTCTTCTTGTTCCGTGTCAGCAGTGACGGCAATCACGTCTTCCGTCACAATTTCGGACAACCGTGTCCCGGGTGGGGCCAGAATGATCTCCTTCAAAGAGACGACACCCACTAATTCGCCACGAACATTGGTTACGTAGATATAGGAAATGATTTCCGCCTCATGTCCTACTTTTCGAACGTGATTCAGCGTTTGTTCCACCGTCCAGCCTTCGCGAGCAGAAATATAGTCGACCGTTGCCAAACTTCCCGCCGTATCTTCGGGGAACGTCATCAACGTGTCGATCTTTTTTCGATAATCTTCAGGGAGCAGGTCCAACAGCCGAGCCGCCTGCAAGGGATGAATGGCCAGCAACATGTCCACAACCGTGTCGGAGGACATCCGCTTCAACAAAGGAGAAGTGATCTCATCCTCCAAATGGTGCAAAATGCGATATTGCAATTCGGGTTCAATATACTCCAACGTCTCCGCCGCAACGGACAACGGCAACTTCGAGATCAACCGAAGCTGCTCTTGGTGGTCCATCTCACGAAGCATCTCAGACAGGTCATACGGTTGCAACGAACTGACGCGTTCGGCCAACGCTTCTTTGTCCTCTATCGCAAGAACGGCTCGGATTTCTTCCAACGCTTCTGTTTTCATCCCTCTCACCCTCCTTGGCTACCGTTCGTTCATTTATCATTCCCTCCTGTGTCCAAGAAAGGAACAACTTTTTCAGTCCAAACAAAAAACCCCTCGTCAACGAGAGGGTTTTTTGCAAAAAACATCTACCCGAATACCGCATCAACGCGACATTCGGTTGCAACCACTCCCTCGTTGAGTTTTAGCACTATACGGCATAGGTCGGCCAGTGATGCCTCCCAGCTACATTAAAAAAGACCTTAATCCGATCTTTTTTGTTGACCCATTGGCGTCTCTCGACATTTTTGGGCAGTAGCCTGTCTCCGTATAGGAGCCTCACCTAACAGAGGAGTCCGCTATTCGATTTTGTCAAAACCCAGCGTTAATATACATGGAAACCAACCGAATGTCAATGATCAATCCATGGCCGCTTCGTTAAGTTTTCGTTTGGGCGCGTTCACTGTCGACGATCAAACAACCGGACCAAATCCCATTTGCGCTCCTGTCGTTCGCTCAGACCCAGACGAGCGAACAACACCAGGCTGATCACGCTCAATCCTACCGTAAAAACAGCGATCGGGTGATCCCAATGTTGCAGCCAGGGCGGTAACCAAGGATGGATATCCAACCCGTAATCAAGCACATCGTTGAGTAACACCCAAACTCCAGCCAGAACCAGATGAAACAGTCGGTATGTAAAAAATCGGCTGTACAACACCGCTTCCGCCGCCATTCCCAAATGAGACGTCATCAGCATCCAGTCCGTCCAGTGCAACGCCTGAAAGAAAGGAGCCGGCGCCACCCATGCGCTCAAGAGAATCATCGCCACCGCCCAAATTCCGTATTTAAACAGCGTCACTGCCGCTAATGCTTCCAAAAGCGGACTGCGACGCCCCATGATATACAACAGCAGCACCAATGTGAACAGTGTGCTGGCTGTGGGACTGTCCGGTACGAACAACTTCAGCCAGCCCTCTGTCATCTCCAACTGCAAATGGTACCAATAAAAGCCGTATACGGAGCCAAGCGCATTGATCACCAGCATGCTCCACAAAAACCACCGTCGATCCATTTGCTCCATCCAAAAACGCCACCAAACCTTCATACCGTTTCACCCTGTCTGTTTCATCGTGTTAAGTAGCAAAAAAGGTGATCATGACGACCACCTTTTTAGACTCTTCCCTTATTATTTCTGTTTCGCCAGCCATTCGGCCAGCTTTTCCTTTTCGGCTTCCGTTCCTTGGAACATGCCGGGCGGCATCGGCCCAAGACCTTCGTTCATGATTTTGATAATCTCTTCCTTGTTGTGACGTTTTCCCACACCGATTAGGGTCGGACCGTTTACCCCCTGTAGTTTTTCTCCGTGACACTGCACGCAGGCCTGCCGCTTGTAAATTTCGTAACCGGGATCATTGGGAGCCACGATGGAACCTTTCGGACCACCCAATTGAACCGGCGGCGGCTGGGTGGCGAGCTGTTTCTCGTGCTCATCATATGCCGCCCAGGTCAGAACGACGGTGGCGACCAGTGCGAGCAACATGAGCCCCGTCGCGACTGGTCGACGCAACGGACGACGTTCCGGACTGCGATCCAGCCACGGAGCCAAAAGCAGTGCGGTAAACGCGATACCGGGCAAAATCACGGTACCGATGACAACGTAAGGTCCGCCTGCCCATTTAAACTTCAGCAGTTGGTACAAGAACAGGAAGTACCAATCCGGCACCGGGATAAAGCTGGTATTGGTCGGATCAGCTAGATCACCAAGCGGTGGCTCTTCAGCCATGACAGCCGACATAAATCCCACGAGGACGACAACCGCAACCATCCATTCCTTCAACAAAAAGTTTGGAAAAAACGGTTCTGTTTTCCCGGGGTACTCGGAGTAATCTTTCGGATACATCTTCGGGCGATTGGCACGAATGCGCGAATCGCCTACATAGATGATTTCTTTGTCGCCCTCACCATGTTGATGTGCCAATGATTTTCCCCCCTAACGCGTGAGCATTATAGCGGCCCGGAAATTCCTTGTCTCCGGATCAGCAGGAAGTGAGCACCCAAGAGAGCCAGCAGGACCGCAGGGAGGAAGAATACGTGCAGTGCGAAGAATCGAGCGAGCGTTTGCGCTCCGACGATGTCTCCCCCTTGCAGGAACGTGGCGATGTACGGGCCGATAAAAGGAACCGATGCCGCGATTTGCACCCCTACTTTGGTGGCGAAATACGCCTTATTGTCCCAAGGCAACAGGTAACCGGTAAAGCCGAGCCCCAACATCACGAAGAAGATCAGCATCCCGATCACCCAGTTGAACTCACGGGGATTTTTGTACGCTCCGGTAAAAAAGACGCGCAGGGTGTGAAGGAACAGCATCACGATCGCCACACTGGCTCCCCAGTGATGCATTCCCCGGACGATGGACCCGAAGGCCACTTCGGTCTGCAAATATTTCACACTCGCGTGAGCGTTCACAATATCCGGCACGTAATAGAGGGCCAAGAACATACCGGACAAAATCTGAATCACGACAATAAAAAAGGTTAACCCACCAAAGCAATAAATAAAAGCTGAGAAATGGTGAGCCGGGTTCACATGCTCCGGAACCTCGTGGTCGGCCACGTCACGCCACAGCGGAGTGATGTCCAGCCGACGGTCCAACCATTCGTACATGCTTCGCAACATTCTTGCCTACACCCCGCTTCGCGGTTTAATCTTGCCGAGATACAACTTGCCGTTTTCCACCTTGGTTTCATAGGTGTCCAACGGCGCCGGCGGCGGTGTTCCTGGGATGTTGACCCCGTTCTCGTCGTAGCGCCCGAAGTGACAGGGGCAGAAATACTGATTCTTAAATTGCGGGTTCCCGTTCCACATCACGGTGCATCCCAAGTGCTTGCAAATCGGAGAAAGCGCCAGAATTTCGCCGTTCGGTGATTTCCGAATCCACGCGGTAAGCGTTTCCCCTTCTTTGGGTTCGTACCAACCATCCTTCCGGTGGACCTTGAATGTGACAGCCCGAGGTTCTTCGCTAAACTCATTCAAGTCACCGACTTCTACGAACTGACTGCCTTCTCCCTTTTTCAGCATGGGATCGATGGCAAAGCGCACCATCGGGAACAACACGCCTGAGGCAAGAAAACCGGCTGTACCCGCCAACGTGTATGTAAGAAACTGACGGCGGGACACACCGGATTTCTGCCGTCCCTGTTCTTTGCTCACGACTCGTCCGACCTCCCTCTATGCGGGTTAAACGTCCACCGGACCGGAACCATCTAGCTTACTAGGACATATCCATGATAGCCAACCGTCTCATTGAATGTCAAGAATTCGGAGTCTTCCGTATCGCTTGATGACCGAATCGTTAAAAAGGTGTAACGTTTTCCATGCTTTCTTTCTATACTGTTTCCCTGATTCGCTCTCTTCATTCAGTTGATCCCGTTTGCCAAAGCCGGACGATGCGATCCTGCAAATGTTTCGTTTCCGCTTGAATGTCTTGATCCGACACCAACTTGTGCACGGCTACTCCGGCCAGCAACATCGTGATGGGATCAGGACTTTGAATCTCTTCCCACTCTTCTGCCAGATCCTCCGGTACGATCAGAATCAGATGGTGAAACAGGGAATCTCCCAATTGTGTCAGAACACTCTCCACATAAGCTTGTAATGTCTTCGGACTGGTGCCGCTGTACGGAATCGGCGGCAAAAGCAGCACCCGCCCCGTCAACGACTGCTCCAGATGGTCCGCCACCGCACTGATCCCCAATGCCTCTTCCAGCTTCGGTTGTTTCTCCTCTAACCGCAGCCGGAAGACCGGCAGAAGCAGCGTATCCAAAAAAGGAGCATACCGCCTCCATTCGGTCGCATCCAATTGACTCCACTTCATCGATTTCCCTCCAACAAAAAATTGCTCGGCTTCCGCCGAGCATTATATCGAAGTTAGCGATTGAATTCCAGCAGGTTCTTCCATTCTTCTGTCAGCTGTAAAAACGCCGCTTTATTTCCTTCGGCCAACGCCTGATCAATTTGACGATAAAGGTGTTTCTTTTGAAATTCCTGCACCGCTTTATCGAGGATCATCTCCGCCATCAGACTCAACATGGGCTCTTGAACCAAGTCTGGTTTTTCCATGGGATTTCCCTCCAATACAGCGGCATATTCGGGACAGGTTGCCCTGCCTTTGAAGCTCAGTCCGATGTAGATTTCTTCATCGGGATAGGAACGGATATCATAAAACGCCGTTTCGACGTCGGTATGCACCCTCCGATTCTTTTGGAACCGAAACGCGGGCATTTGGGAACATCTTGTGGAGATCAACAAAGTCTTGGGCAAACCGCGTAAATTGTCGACAAAATGAACCCGTTGGAGCAATCGCTCTTCCGAGGAAAGATAGCAAAGCAACCAGGAAGCCTCCCGTTTCTGGAGCTCATAGTGGGTCAAAAACCACTCGATGAACTCTTTTTTCTCGGATGCCGTCACGCAGTCGCTCATCGTTCATCCCCCCATCCCGCGATTGAAAATTGAGATATCTTGTTATTTTATTTATTCCATGGGAACCGGTAAGTTTCCTTCCGACAAGCGAAAATTACCGAGAGTGAGAAGGACGAAAAAAATCTTCTTCAATCTCCTGTTCACCCAAGCCGGAACCTTGTTCCAAAAAGCGACGTCCCAACGGTGTCGTACGAACCAGCCAACCACCACCGGAGCCTTCACCCAAGCGCACCAGCCCCAAATAAAGCATCATTTTCAACAGACGGTGAAATAATTGTTCTCTCGTCTCATAGTAGTAATCGTGTACCCACCCTTCCAGAGCGAGAAGGAGATCGGACGATGACATCCAACGGTCACCTGCCAGTAAATCGACCCACCGGATCAACACCGGCAAATAGGGTAACGGGTGTCGATACAGACGAATCCAGAAGCGGATCATCTCAGTTACTTCATCGGTACATTCAGTTACTATTTTCCCCGCACCCAGTTCCGTTAAACGAAGGTATCCGTCCAATTCTTCCGCGATATATCCCTGATAATACGCATAATCGTAAATCAGGGAAAAACGGTCCGGATATTGATGATAGCGACGCCCAAAACCGAACCGGTATCCCTTTTTCATAATCGGTTCTTCGCGAACCGCAAATTGTGCCAACAACTGGCGTTGCTGTTGCCGGTAGATCGCACCATCAGATGTCAATTGGACGATATGTTGAGAAACAAAAGACAAAAACCGGTTCAGATCCTGTTGGATCAATCCTTGTTCATCCCGGTAGACCGTCGGTTCAGGTTGATCACTGGATAGCGACTGCCGTTTCAGTTCCGCCATTACGCGCATCACACGTTGCCGAAAATCGAGAGGCACCCGATACAATTGGCGGGAATCGGACGTAACTCCGGGAAACAGCCAACCTGACCGCAATCCTTTGCCCACCAATTCGCGCGGTTTCCCCTCGGTTTTTCCCCACGCCATCCGCTCTTTGCTCAGCAAGTCTTCCATGCTGTACACTTCCCGGGAATCAAGGCAGAGCAACTGCAAAAAACGCCGCTCCTCCTCTTCCATCCCGCGCACCAACGCGATCAAAACGGAAGAACTCCCCAAATAGCGAAGCAACGAACAGATCAGATGATGTTTGGAATGAGCATCGCCATCCACCCCATAATGCTCCTGCATACGCCGTAATTGTTCGATATCCGCGTAAGTCAGCAAATCCGCCAGGTTCACCACGATCCCTCCATCCCAACTTTTTCCTACTCCTTATCATGGACGAAATCGGTGAACCTTACACGTCCGACCATTCTTTATAAATGCTGTGTTTCGTCACGCCTGGTTAGCGTGAGGTTGATATAGAGTGGGAGTCGGTTTGTGAAGCAAACTTGTTTATGAATTTCGGAGATAAAAAAATCGCACGATTCTTCGTGCGATCTTGTCTCCGTGCCGGTTAATCGATCGGAACAAAATATATCGAGGCCGTGTCCTGCGCTACCTGGTTCGGAGCGGCCAAGACCCGCTTCCCTACAAGGTACAGGTGGAGCGATTGATTACAGCCTGCCGGTATTGCCCCTCCTTCTACTACATACGCTTCGACCAGAAACGGTTCTCTTCATTCGCTGGTAAAGAGTCGATAGCAATTTGGAACCTTTTATGGTGTTTTTCCACCTCTTCCGTTTCACGCACACGCAACACCCGCCCGATCGTCATCAAGCCTGTACACACCATCCACGTTGCCAGGGAGGAAAGACGGATATCCGGCAGGAACAGGTGCACACCATCCCCCAACAAGCCAGTCCAGCTTTCACGGATGGTGGCCGTCCAAGGCAATAAGGGGACAAAAAAGACGGCATGCAACAGCGTATCCATCGCCAATACCGAAGCCAACGACAAACCATATACCTGGTTGGAAACGGAGCCCAACCCCACATACACCATCACGGTTACCACGGCGACAGCAATATGCGTACCGATCAGCATATTGGAGGCCGAATCACCCGAACCGAACCACTGCCATATGAGAAAGGGAAACACCCATTTTTTCAACAAAAGCAGCATACCGATGGCAAAGACCGCTTCCATCACCCACATATGCGGTTTCTCTTTCATCCGACTCCCTCCCCTGCCACAGATGTATGAAAAATGGGACAAAAAAAGAACCGCCTTACGGCGGCAGGCACAGAACGTGCACCAATGGATAGGAGTGGAGAGAAACCATACTGTACTTTCATTATAGCATACCATATAGGAAGGTCAACAGGTAATTCCTAATTTTCTGTTTTCTAAAACGAGAGAGTCAATCATACAAAACTGCCACAACCAACGGAGAGATTCGGGGCGGGATATCATCCCACAGGAAGTATGGGGATGCGCTCCCAGCCGGCTGTTCGAACTGGCACTTCAGGGGTCGGGAAAAAGAAGGGTGACCTTTTTCCCATGAGAGACCTTTGAGCTGGCGAAATAGATCGAGAGGAAAAAGGTGCACCCGAATCAGCTGAGTTCCCGAATCAATCCCAAGCTTTGCCCGTTATGCTCCCAATTGTTCCAGAAGTTCGGCGAAACCAGGGAAAGACACATCGATGGCAGTCGCATTTCGCACGGTCACTTCATCCGAGGCCGCCAGACCGGCGATCGCCATCGCCATCCCGATACGGTGGTCGCCGTGGCTGTCGCAGACGCCGCCTTTTAAACGGGTTGGACCGTAGATGATCAAACCATCGTCCGTCTCCTCCACTTGGGCGCCCAATTTGCGCAACTCCGTCGTCGTGGTGGCGATACGGTTCGTCTCCTTCACCTTCAGTTCGGCTGCATCCTTGATGATCGTCGTCCCTTCCGCCTGAGTAGCCACTACGGCCAATACCGGGATTTCGTCAATCAAGCGCGGGATGAGATCGCCTCCCACTTCAACGGCACGAAGACCGTCCGCTGACACCGTCACATCCCCGACTGGTTCACCGCACCATTTCCCTTTCGGCTCCACCAACACTTCGGCACCCATCATGCGGAACACATCCAAGATGCCGGTTCGGGTCGGGTTGAGTCCCACATCCCGCACCTTCACACGACTGCCCGGCACCATCAGCGCTGCCGACCAAATGAACGCCGCCGACGAAACATCACCGGGTACCCGGACGTATTGACCTGTCAACGATTGACCTCCCTTGACGGCCACCCGACCGGGCTCGGCTTCCAGATCCACACCGAAAGCCTGGAGCATCCGCTCCGTATGATCCCTGGAAACAGCCGGTTCCCGCACCACCGTCGTTCCTTCCGCCTGTAGACCGGCCAGCAGGAGACACGATTTCACTTGAGCGCTGGCTACCCGGCTCACGTGCTCAATTCCCTTCAAATGCCCTCCGCGAACAGCGAGCGGCGTAAACGAACCACCCTCCCGGCCGTCAATGAACGCTCCCATCTCCCGCAACGGTTGCACTACACGTCCCATCGGACGGCGCGCAATGGAATCATCCCCGGCCACAGCGGAGAAAAACGGGCGTCCAGCCAAAATACCGAGCATGAGGCGGATGGTCGTACCGGAATTGCCCACATCCAACCATTGGGCCGGCTCGCGCAAGCCTTCCCATCCCTTCCCTTTGATCAGTACCGTCGTGGGGGTCTCCCGTTCGATCTCCACGCCCAACCGACGGAAACACGCGATGGTACTGAGACAGTCTGCTCCAGGCAAAAAACCTTCCACCCGCGTAGTCCCCTGCGCGATGGCTCCAAACATCACCCCGCGATGGCTGATGGACTTATCCCCCGGCACCCGGACCGATTGGTGAAACGGCCGTTTGGGGGTGGATCGGATGATGTCCATGGTTCTCTCCCTCCCGCACTTATTCGATCACTATATAATTGGCCTGTTTGAGCACCGCCACCGCTTGTGTCAAATCTTCTTCGGTGCGGAACGACAATCGGAGCACACCGACTTCTTCCTCACGGTTTTCCATCACACCGATGTTACTCAAGTTGATGCCGTTTTTCCCCAGCAGTGTCGCCACTTCTCCGATCATTCCCGGACGGTCGGGGACATTGACGTAGCATTCATAGGGGCGCAGCAGGATGCCTTTTTTCCTGTCGGGCAACTGCTCTCTCAGGCGTCTTGCCCGGTCGAACAACGCCTCCACTTCCTGCGCGTCACCCGCTTCAATCGCCTGGCGAAATCGCTGCATCTCCTTCAACCAGTCGTCCATTAACGACAACACCGTATGGCGGTTGCTCATCAAAATATCCCGCCACATCACGGGATGACTGGCGGCAATGCGCGTCAAATCCCGGAAACCTCCCGCCGCCAACCGGTGGAACCACTCGTTTTCCTCATTGTAGCGCCCCACCTGGTTAACCAAACCGGCCGCGATCACGTGCGGCAAATGGCTGATCGCCCCTACCACCCGGTCATGATGATCCGGATCCATGATGACCAATTGTGCACGTGTGGCCACCTGCAACAAACGGCTCAACCGTTGCATATCCACCAACGATGTTTCCGGTGTTGGCGTCAATATGTAATACGCATTTTCAAACAGCAACGGATCAGCCGCTTCAACGCCTGAGCGGTGAGAACCGGCCATCGGATGCCCGCCGATGAAAGTGACACCGACCCGGCTCAGCTCCCGACCGTGCCGGACGATCTCCCCTTTGGTACTGCCGACATCCGAAATGATGCACCCCGGTTTAAGCGGCATCTCTCGCAATTGTGCCATCAGACGGGAAATCAGCCCGACGGGAACGGCCAAAAACAGATAATCGGCGTCTTTGACCGCTTCCGCCAAATCCGTGGTTCCTTCATCAATGACTCCGGAGGCGCGGGCCAATTCCAAGGACCTTTCGGAAACATCACAGCCGCAAACCGTGTACTCCGTCCGCTCCTTGATACACAAAGCAAGGGACCCGCCGATCAGACCGATCCCGATGACCGTCACTTTCCCTTGATTCAACGGACTTCGTTCCTTTGCCTTCCCAGACAGACTGCCAATGCGTCCAAGAAGCGGGCGTTTTGTTCAGGTGAGCCGACTGTGACCCGGATGTACGTCGGATAGCCGAGCGCCTCTCCGGAACGGACGATGATACCTTGTTTCAAAAGCGATTGAAACACTTCGTCCGCCGGCTTACCCGTATCCAGCAACACGAAATTCCCGTGTGAAGGGAAATGATGCAATCCCCATTCGTGCAACTGGCGGCTGATCGTCTCCACCCCTTCGCGGTTGAGACGGCGGCAGCGCTCCACGAACGCCTGGTCTGCCAATGCAGCACGGGCAGCCCGTTGCGCCAGACGGTTGACGTTGAACGGTTCGCGAACGCGGTTCAGCTCCGTCACCACATCCGGGTGACCGATGCCGTAACCGATGCGGAAAGCGGCCAACCCGTAAATCTTGGAAAACGTGCGCAAAATAAACAACTGCGGATAGCGATCCAAAAGTGATACCGTATCCGGGTACGCAGGATCGGTCACATATTCATAATAAGCCTCATCCACAACGACCAGCACATGCTCCGGCATCCGGTCGAGAAAACGGACCAATGCGTCCCGAGCCACAATCGTGCCCGTCGGATTGTTGGGATTGCAAATCCACACGATACGTGTCCGTTCGTTCACAGCCGATGCCATCGCCTCCAGATCATGCGTACCGTCAACCAACGGCACTTCCACCGGTGTGGCGCCCTCCATCCGCGTCAATGTCTCGTAACGCGGAAACGTCCGATCCGCCATCACCGACTCGCACCCCGGCTCGAGGTAAGCACGGGCCAACATCTGGACGACTTCGTCCGAACCGTTACCGAAAATCAAACGGGCTTCGTCCACACCGAGATGACGGGCCAGCTCCCGACGCAAATCAGGCGCCGTCCCCTCGGGGTACATGGCAAAAAATTCCCGTTCGGCGGCCAGCGATTCCCACACCGCCGGCGAGCAACCGAACGGATTTTCATTGGATGCCAGCTTGATCACTTCTTTTAATCCCAGTTCCCGTTTTACTTCTTCAAGCGGTTTTCCCGGCTGGTACACAGGCAAACCGCGGATAGCTGCTTTCGGTTTCATACCATGGTTTCCTCCCCGCCGTTTTTCTCTCTATCTTACTCTGTTTTGAGCTCCCTGACAAATTCACGGATCTCAGCGAGGGCTTGTTCCCGTGTGGCATGATTTTGCAAGGCTTCCCGGCGTTCACCGATCAAGCGCACCAACGCGCTGCCCACCACGACGGCATCAGCGTGGCGGGAGAAACGGCGGACGTGTTCTGGACGCGAAATCCCGAATCCGATCGCAGTGGGAACCGGACTCACACGCCGGACTTCTTCCAAAAACGCGTCAACGTCCTTGGAAAATCCGTCCCGTATCCCCGTCGTTCCCAGAGAGGAAACACAATAGACGAATCCCTGCGCCTGCTCGGCGATCATACGGACCCGTTCCCGCGACGTCGGCGCCACCAACGGGATCACATCCAATCCTTGATCGGCGCAGGCAGTACGCAATGCTTCGTTTTCCTCCACCGGAAGGTCTGGAACGATCACCCCATCGATTCCTGATTCGCGTGCCCTTTTCGCAAACCGGTCAAAACCCAACTGTATCAAGGGATTCACATAAGAGAACAAAACCAATGGAATACGCACACCCGACTCGCGTGCCGTTTTGGCCAATTCCAACACTCGAGACAAATTCATCCCGTGGGACAACGCCCGGGTGGCCGCTTCCTGAATCACCGGACCATCGGCCAACGGATCGGAGTACGGGACACCCAATTCGACCACAGCCACCCCTTCTTCGTCCAATATGCGGAGCAAATCCAGGGACGTTTCCGGGTCGGGATCTCCCGCCACCAAAAACGGAATCAATCTGACCTCTGACGGTTTCCGCAACGCTTGTTCAATGGCCGTCATCGCCGTTTCGCCTCCTCCGCCCGAATCGTCTCCACGTCCTTATCTCCGCGTCCCGACAGGCAGATCAACACCGACTGCTCCCGCGGCAACGTACGGGCCAGGCGAACTGCCTCCGCCACCGCATGTGCCGACTCCAGCGCGGGCAGGATGCCTTCCGTCCGGCAGAGCAGGCGAACCGCATCCAACGCTTCTTCGTCAGTGACCGAAGTGTAACGAACCCGTCCGGACTCCTTCAGATGGGCGTGTTCCGGTCCCACGCCGGGATAATCCAGCCCGGCGGAGATCGAGTGAGCCGGTATCACTTGACCATGTTCATCCTGCAACAAATAGCTGAACGAACCATGTAACACACCCGGTTTCCCCTGGGACAGCGTCGCCGCATGCCGACCGGTGGACAGGCCGTGACCGGCCGCTTCCACTCCGTGCAGTTGCACCTCCTGATCCGCCAAAAACGCGGCAAACATGCCAATCGCGTTGCTTCCGCCACCGACGCAGGCCACCACATGATCGGGAAGTCGGTGTTCGCGGTACAAAAACTGCGCCCGTGCTTCATCACCGATGACCCGTTGGAATGTGCGCACCATCTCCGGATAAGGATGCGGCCCCACTACCGAACCGATCATATAAAACGTGTCTTCCACGTGTGTCACCCAATGACGGATCGCTTCACTGGTAGCATCCTTGAGCGTCCGGGTCCCTGAACGAACCGGTACCACTTCCGCCCCCAACAACTCCATGCGGAACACGTTTAACTGTTGTCGGCGAACATCTTCTTCTCCCATGAATACCTTGCATTCCATCCCCAACAGGGCGGCAACCGTCGCTGATGCCACACCATGTTGACCGGCTCCGGTCTCGGCGATCAGTTTCCTCTTCCCCATCCGTTTGGCCAAGAGCGCCTGACCCAACGTGTTGTTGATCTTATGTGCACCCGTGTGGTTCAAATCTTCCCGTTTCAAAAAAAGCCGGGCGCCGCCCATATATTCCGTCAACCGCTGGGCATACGTCAGTGGTGTGGGACGGCCGGAGTATTCTTCCAGCAGCGTCCGCAACTCCTCGTGAAATGAGGGATCGGCGATCGCTTCCCGAAATGCCGATTCCAACTCGTTTAACGCGTACATCAATGTCTCAGGAACAAAACGACCGCCAAACCTGCCGTATCTGCCGTTTTGATCAACTTGGGTTGCCAATGGGAGTTCGGTTTTCACCGGCTTTCACCCTTTCCACAAACGCCTGGATTTTTTCGGGGTCTTTTCTTCCGTTCGTCTCCACACCGCTGGATACGTCCACCCCGTCGGGACGATACTCGGTGACCAGTCGTTCAACATTGTCCGCCGTCAAACCGCCCGCCACCCATACGGCACACGGCGTTTCCCGCCAAATCCGTCGGATCTCGGGAATCCGTTCCCAGGAAAACGACTGCCCTGACCCGCCGCCGGCGGAGTCGAACAATGCGGTATCAATCCACTGTGCATAGGCATCCGGGTCAGGCAAGGGACCATCCGAATCGACGGAGAACGCCTTGATCACGTCCACACCGCATGTTTCCTTGATCAGGCGGCAATATGCCGGAGATTCGTCACCGTGCAACTGAACGGCGGAAAACGGATACCGCTTCAACCATCGTTCGGCTTCTGTAAGTGACGCGTTTTGCAACACAGCCACCGCTTTGACAGACGGAGGAAGCGCAGCCAACAAACGGGGCAACCGCGTTTCCGGTACAGTACGCCTACGCCCCGGAACCAGGATGACACCTGCCGTATCCACATCCAAGCCGTAAAGCGTCTCGGCATCCGCTTCCGTTTGCAAGCCGCAAATTTTCACCGATGTTCGCACGAGATCGCCCCCGTCAGCAATGCACGTACCGCTGATTCCGGATCATCCTGCCGCATCAGGGATTCCCCCACCAGCATGCCGTCCACGCCGTAAGCCGCCGCCCGTGCCACATCTTCCGGTGAAGCGATGCCACTTTCGGTGATGACAGGAATCGAGTCGGGCAACAAGGGACGTAACCGTTCCGTGGTGGCCAAATCCGTCACAAACGTCTGCAGATCTCGGTTGTTGACCCCCAATACGTCCGGCCTTGCCGCCAACGCCCGGTCCAATTCCTCTTCCCGGTGTACCTCTATCAACACTTCCAAACCCAGTTCGTGAGCCCTGCGGGACAACGAGACCAAACGCTCCTCATCCAAAATGGCCGCGATCAGGAGAATCGCATCCGCCCCGATCAGCCGGCTTTCCACCACTTGACTTTCATCCAGCAAGAAATCTTTTCGCAGCACCGGGATGTTGACCGTTTGCTTTACCGCTGTAAGGTAATCCGCCCGGCCACGGAAAAACGTCTCATCGGTCAGCACCGAGATCGCGGCGGCGCCTCCTCGTTCATAACCTGCTGCGATTTGAACAGGATCGACCGTTTCCCGGATCGTACCCTTCGAAGGCGAAGCCGGTTTCACCTCTGCGATCAAAGCCGGGACACCCCCCGTCCGCTTCATTGCCTTCGCCAATGATCGAACGGGCAGCATGCGTTCGGCCCGTTTCGCATCTTCCGATGTCAGGCGGTTTTTCAGCCGCTGTACTTCTTCCCGTTTCACTGATACGATTTTGTCAAGAAACACGCGTGCACACCTCCACCGAAAACCGAACCATCTCCTCCAACTGACGCAGCGCCGCTCCTTCGTCGATCGCCCGGGCGGCCACCCGCACACCTTCGTCCAAACTGCCCACCTGATCCCCCACCCACAGCACCGCTCCGGCATTGGCCAAGACGATGTCCCGTGGCGCCCCCCGTTCGCCGGCGAACACCCGACGGATCAAGGCAGCGCTGGTTTGTGCATCGCCGCCAGCCACCTCTACTAGCGGTGCAGAGGTCAAACCCATTTCCTCAGGTGTTATCGTATACGTGCGGACATGACCGTTTCGCACTTCGCTCACCCGTGTCGGGCCGGATACGGAGATTTCGTCCAAGCCGTCCATCCCGGCCACCACCATGGCCCTTTTAATACCCAACATCAGCAATACGCGAGCGACCGTTTCCGTCAAATCAGGGTCGTACACGCCGACCAACTGGCGACGAACCCCGGCCGGATTGGCCAGCGGTCCCAGCAGATTGAAACAAGTGCGAAATCCGAGGGCTTTTCTCGCCGGCATCACATGTCTCATAGCCTGATGATACAGCGGCGCGTACAGAAAACAGATCCCCGTCTGTTCCAACATGGCGCGTGCAGCATCGGGTGTGGTGGAAATCTGTACTCCCAAAGCTTCCAGCACATCGGCACTGCCGCTTTTGGATGAGACGGCCCGGTTGCCGTGTTTGGCCACCTTCACCCCGCAAGCGGAGGCGAGAATCGCGGCGGCGGTGGAAATGTTGAACGTACGACCACCATCGCCGCCCGTTCCGCATGTGTCCACAGCGTCGGTAGCAGGTTTTTCCCAACGCAGTGCCCGAGTGCGAAGACTTTCTGCCATTCCGGCCAACTCTTCGGCCGTTTCCCCCTTCATGCGCATAGCGGTCAGCAAACCGGCCACTTGCTCCGGCTCCCACAGACCGCTCATCAATTCATCCATCACATGACGAGCTTCGTCACGTGACAAATCATTTCCTTCCACAACGCGGGTCAATAATGCAGGCATCTGTATCCCCCCGGTCGATGATGTGCGAACTGACGAGACGACCGGCAGGAAGAGAACAGAGGAGCAACAGGAGGATCAATGAGGAAAATAAAAACGACCAAAGCGGAGGCGCTTTGGTCGGAGTTGTCCGTTTTCGTTTTCACTCCGCTCCGCTCTGCTATGCTCTTCCCGTCTCGTCTCCATCTCGGCTCAACTCGGCTTACTCATCACTGTATCGGAGAATCCGTCGGGTGTCAATGACTCATTTTTCGTCAAATCCGGCCGCAGCACCCGGGCATCGCGCAAATATACGTGTTCGATCTCCTCTTGACCCCGATTCGTATTGATCAGCATCAAGAGTCGGATGCAGCGCGGCAGACTTCCCGGCACTGGAATTTCGTTGGCACAAAGCAAGGGCACCATCTCCCATCCCGGCATGGACCGGATCGCCTGCGCCGGAAACGTCGCGTTCAAATCGGTCGTCACTGTGAAGAACACGCAGGCAATATCCTCCGGTGTCGCCTGATTGCGCCGGATCATCTCCCGCAACAGTTCCTCCGTCGCGGACAAAATCGATTCCGCTTCATTTTTTTCCACCGTGGTTGCGCCGCGAATGCCTCGCACCTTCATTTTATTCCTCCTTCAATCGCCGCAACGCTTCGCGAATCACACGCTCCTCGACACCTTTTTTCACTTCCACCGTGCCGATGCCTTTGGGTAGAACAAACACGTATTCCCCTTGCCGCGCTTTTTTGTCCCTGCGCATCAGGGTGAGCAATTCCTCATCGGAGAGCGGCTCATCCAAGGTGACGGGCAAACCGTACAACGCGAGCAAACGCCGGGTGAAACCGGACACGTCCCGTGCCGTCCCCACCAGCTCACCCAAAATCGCTTCCCCCACCATTCCAATTGCCACTGCCTCGCCATGCGTCCAACGGCGGTAGCCTGTCGCCGCCTCCAACGCATGGCCAATGGTGTGACCGTAGTTCAAAATGGCGCGCAGACCGGATTCCCGTTCGTCCCGGGCTACTACCTGTGCTTTAATGGCGCATCCGCGTACGATCGCTTCCGTCAGCAGCGTCGGGTCCCTCCGCAACAGCGCTTCATGGTGTTGCTCCAGCCACATCGCGAAATCCGCGTCAGCGATCAGTGCGTGTTTGATCACCTCGGCGAAGCCGGAAGCCAGCTCCCGTTCTGGCAGTGTGGCGAGCGTATCCACGTCGAACAACACCAATTCAGGCTGATGAAACGCACCGATCATATTTTTTCCCAGCGGATGGTTGACCCCGGTTTTCCCGCCTACACTGCTGTCGTGCGCCAACAGCGTCGTGGGGAGTTGCACAAACCGGATGCCGCGCATGTAAACAGCCGCTAAAAACCCGGCCAAATCCCCGACCACCCCGCCGCCGAGCGCCAACACCGCGCTGTCCCGATCCATACCGAAGCGAATCGCTTCTTCCACTAGCCGGGACAACTGATCCAGACTTTTGGAAGCCTCTCCCGCCGGCACCACGCTCATTTGAACCCGGTAACCGGCCGACTCCAACGGTGTCAGCACGCGTTTGCCGTAATGCGGCGCCACACTGGAATCGGTCACGACCAACAGAGAATGTGCAGGCGTGATGTGACGCAGTTGAAGCCAACGGGGTAAATCCGCATACAAACCGGAACCAACCACGATGGGATAGGACCGATCGCCCAACGCCACTTCCAACGTGCGCATGATCAAAATCTCGCCGCCCTTTCCCTGTACCGCTTCAGTTCATCCAGCAATTCATCCATCGTGTCGCTGGAAAATTTCTCGGTCAACGCCCGGGCCACTTCCCATGCCACCACATTTTCCGCGACGACACAGGCGGCGGGCACGGCACAGCTGTCCGAGCGCTCGATACTGGCCAAAAAGGGTTCCTTGCTGTCGATGTCCACACTCCTGAGTGGTTTGTACAGCGTAGGGATCGGTTTCATCACACCGCGTACCACAATCGGCTCGCCCGTCGTCATTCCGCCCTCAAATCCGCCGAGACGGTTGGTACGACGGTAATACCCGCGGGATTCATCCCACATGATCTCGTCATGAACTTGAGATCCTTTCAACCGGGCCGCTTCAAACCCGATACCGATCTCCACGCCTTTGAACGCCTGGATGCTGACGATTGCCTGGGCGATCCGTGCATCCAGCTTCCGATCCCAATGCACGTGCGATCCCAACCCGACCGGCACGCCCTCGACGATCACTTCCACGATGCCGCCCAGGGTATCCCCTTCTTTTTTTGCTTCATCGATCAAACGGATCATTTCCTTTTCAGCCTCCGGGTCCAGACAACGAACCGGGGAAGCCTCAGCACGCGCCACACATTCTTCCAGCGGCAAGTCCACCGGTTGAGCCGTCACTCCCCCAATGCTCACCACATGACCGGCGATGCGAATGCCGCACGTCTCCAACAGCTGGCGCGCCACCGCTCCCGCGGCCACCCGGGCTGCCGTTTCCCTCGCACTGGAACGTTCCAACACATCACGCATGTCCCGATGATTGTATTTGATCGCACCGTTGAGATCCGCATGACCGGGGCGCGGCCGGGAGATTCGCCGTTTTTCCGCTTCTTCCGGTACAGGATCCAAGCTCATGATTTTGCGCCAATGCTGGAAGTCCTTGTTTTCGATCACTAACGTGACCGGCGCTCCGGTCGTTTGTCCGAACCGTACACCCGAGAGAACCTGGACTTGGTCGGACTCGATCTGCATCCGGCGTCCGCGTCCGTATCCTTTTTGGCGCCGGGCCAGCTGTTCGTCCACCTTTTCTTTGGAGAACGGCATACGGCTCGGCAATCCTTCAATAATCACCGTCAATTGGGGGCCATGCGATTCCCCCGCCGTCAAATACCTCATCGTGATCTTCCTCTCCACTTTCGCGCTTTTTAGCTTCTAATTGCTAAAGTATGTTGGTTGCTTGTAATGATACCATACGATGAACCACCTGAAAACGCCTTACCTGTTCCCATCATTGTACAAGAGAAGACGGCATGCTCTCAATACACAAAAAACCGGTGTCTTTTTGACACCGGTGAACGGAAAATTCGTCTCCACACCGAACTCTTAATCCAAGGACGCCAAATCCATCAGCATGAAATGCGCATCTTCCTCAGCAGCGATCTCGATGCTGGAGAGATCAGTTATACGGGCAGTATCTCCCGTTTTTAACGTATGTTCCCCGCTCAACTTTATCCGACCTTCGATCAGAAACAGATACATCAAGCGTCCGTCTTCCTGTTCATGCGTCAATGAACGCCCCGCATCCAACTGCGACAGATACACTGTGACATCCTGATGAATCGACAGTGCGCCTTCCCGGGGCGTGCCGGAGACAACCGGCAGTAACCGGTTGTGTTGCGCTTCTTTAGGAAATGATGCTTGTTCCCAGGAAGGAGTCAGTCCCCTGCGTTCAGGATAAAACCAGATTTGCAGAAAATGGACCGGTCGGTCTTGCGAGTGATTGTACTCCGAATGAAAAATGCCGGTTCCCGCCGTCATCCGTTGTACCTCACCGGCGCGGAGCAAACCTTGGTTACCCATACTGTCCCGGTGCTCCAACACACCGTCGATCACATAGCTGATGATTTCCATGTCCGCGTGGGGATGCATACCGAAACCTTTTCCCGGCTGCACGATGTCGTCGTTAAACACACGGAGCGGCCCGAAATTGAGATTGTTTGGGTCATAATACTCCGCAAACGAGAAACTGTGCCGTGTCTTTAACCAACCATGGTCGGCCGTATATCTTTCTTCAGATGGAATAATGCGAATCATGGCTCCTCACCTCAATCAAACTGCAGAATCAAATGGCTTAATGAACCGTACTGATAACTTTGATGGCACACCCGAGCCGTACGGTTGTCAACACCGGCTCCCATCGCGATAAACAGCGGCAAAAAGTGTTCGGCATCCGATGTGGCACGGAGGGCATGCGGTACCAAGTGTTGATAATCGAAAAGCGAAACGGTGTCCCATTCCCGGATACGGTCGATCAGCCAATCATCAAATTCCTTCGCCCATTCATCGGTTTGACCCTGATCATAAAAGTTCATATAACGGAAATTGTGAACCGTGGCGCCACTGGCGATAATCAGGATGTTACGCCTTTTCAAGGAGGAAAGGGCTGCCCCGATCCGGTACTGCTCCTCAGGTGATAGAGAGGGATTGACGGAAGCCGCAATCACCGGGATGTCGGCCGCCGGGTACATATGGCGCAATATCACCCACACCCCGTGATCCAGCCCCCGATGTGCATTCAGCATCGCCTCAATCTCGTGATCCCGTAGCAGCTTCTGCACTTCTTTGGCGACATTGACCGATCCTTTTGCAGGATAAGTAATCTCGTACAATTCTTTTGGAAAACCACCAAAATCGTGGATGGTATCCTGGGCCTCATCTGTGGCCGTCAATGTCAGCGTCTCGCTTACCCAATGGGCGGTGAATACGAGGATCGCCTCGGGTTGATCCAGTTGTTCCCCCAACCGTCGCAAGTCCCGGGTGTATTCGATGTCCTGCACGGCAAGGAGCGGTGACCCGTGAGCGATGAACAAAGAAGAGGTCAATTTACTTTCCTCCTTAACCGATCAAAACGTGGGAACCGGGTCCGATCAAGGCCACTCCAATTGCCACCGCAATCAGAACCACATTGTATTCGATTCCTCCGGCAGTGATCCAGTAACCGTTTTTCCCGTGCACTTTGAAGATAGCAACCAACATGGTCAGTACGATCAGCGCCGCTCCTAAACTCGTTCCTACACCAGCCGCAAACAATGCCCCACCGATCAACTCAGACAAACCGGCCAGCAACGCCATCCACCAACCGGGACGCAATCCGATCGATTCCATCCACCCGGCCGTTCCTTTCAACCCATGGCCGCCGAACCAACCGAACAGCTTTTGCGCACCATGACCCATAAACGTCAAGCCTACCACCAATCGAATAATCAACAATCCCAGATTCATCATGCCCCATCACTCTCCTTTTGTTTATTGCTATATTTTTATCAGTTATTTACTTTGCATCTGTATCATACGATGATAACTTACTTTTGTCAAGTAACTATGTTAAAATAAAATCCAGGAGGTGATGGTGATGCACCCACATCCTCTTTGTCCCAAATTCGAAGCTGCTTTTGAACTACTGGGGAAGCGGTGGACCGGATTGATCATCCGGGTACTGATGGACGGTCCCCGACGGTTTCGTGACATCTCCGACAGCATTCCTCAAATGAGCGATAAAATGCTGTCCGAACGTTTCAAGGAATTGGAAGCCGCCGGGGTGTTAAAACGCAACATTTATCCGGAAAAGCCCGTGCGGATCGAATATGCGCTTACCGAAAAGGGAAAAGCACTGCGACCGGTGATGGATGCCGTTCAAGCATGGGCCGAAGAATGGGTGGATTCGGAAGGGGAAAAATGAGGATTCGGAGGAGGTCAACCATCTGCGAGGACAGCGGTCGGATAACAATTTCAGCCCGGAGTGATTTCCGGGCTGTTGTTTATCCGATCCATTTGTTGATCGTTTTGTCGTAGGTGATCAGTTCCTGCTCACCAAACCAGAGATTGATTTCCCGTTCCGCGCTTTCCGGGGAATCAGAGCCGTGGATGATGTTCATCCCCACACTGATGCCGAAATCACCGCGAATCGTACCCGGTGCGGCATCAGCGGGATTGGTTTTGCCCATCATTTGCCGGGCTCCAGCGATCACGTTTTGTCCTTGCCACACCATGGCGAACACCGGACCTGACGTGATGAAATCCACCAATTCACCGAAGAACGGCTTCTCTTTGTGCTCGGCATAATGCTTTTCAGCCAGCTCCCGGGAAACCGTCATCAATTTGGCCGCCACGAGCTGATACCCTTTTTTCTCGAAGCGCGACACAATTTCGCCGATGAGTCCGCGTTGTACCCCATCCGGCTTCACCATCACAAACGTCTTTTCCATGGTTTCGCCTCCATGCTATGTAAATCGCCATTGAAAGGGCTACCATGCGGTAGCCCAACGGAATTGTACCAGATTCAGCTGGTCAAAAGCAAACATGTTATCAGAAACTTAACGGACAAGTTCCTTTGTAGCGAAAGTGAGCACACATCCTAATACGTGCGTGTACCGACAAACCTGGCAATCATACGCAACGATTCTCGCGCAGTGCACGGCGGCAAGACGTCCACCATCGACAGCGCCTTCTCCAAATACCGTTCGGCCAGGTTGAGCGAAAACGGTATCCCCTCAGCATGACGGACGCGTGCCAACACTTCGTCCAACGACACTTCTTCACCACGTGAACGCAAAAACGCCAAAATCCGTTCACGATCCTCCCTTTTCCCGAACTGCAAAGTATGAATGACCGGCAATGTCACGTTTCCCTGACGCAAATCACTCCCGGCTGGCTTGCCGAGTTGCTGTTCGTTACCGGTCAGATCCAACACGTCGTCAGTAATCTGAAACGCCATGCCCACATAATATCCGTATCGGTATAATACCCGCACAATCTCCTCGGATGCGTTGCTTGCCAGTGCTCCCAATTGGCAGCTGATCGCCATCAGGAGCGCCGTTTTCCGCTTGATTCGGTGCAGATAACGCAGCAAATGCTGACCGGGGTTGTAAAAATCGCGGATCTGTTCGATTTCCCCCCGGCACATCTGCACGATCGCACGGGACAATATATGGTGAATCCGCGGCTGACCGATCTGGGCAACCACTTCCAAGGCGCGGGCAAATATGAAATCCCCGGTGTACATGGCTACACGGTTGTCCCATTGAGCCTTCACCGTTTTTCTCCCCCGTCGGGTCTCCGCATCGTCGATCACATCATCATGCACCAGTGTGGCCATGTGAATCAGCTCCAGAGGGACGGCGATCCTTTTCAAACGCTCCAGATCATACTTGCCGAACCGCCCTGACAACAATACAAAAACAGGTCGGAGCCGTTTCCCACCAGCATGGAGCAAGTGGCCGGCCGACGCCGCCAGCTGGCTGTCCCGGGATGCGACCGTTGCCGACAGTTCCTGCTCAATCGATTCTAAGTCATTTTTCAGATCCTCATAAATTTCATGGAGTCTCATGACATTCACCTTGGTTCGCCCGTACTTGTGCCCGCAGGCAAATCCAACACCTCAATCCGCACATTCGGGGATAACAGCCCGATCTCGGCGGCACGCCGATAGTATGCTTCCAGCCCTTCCAGTTGAGGCTGGCGCAAATCATAACACAATCCATTGTAATAATTCCGCCAGAACGCCTCATCACCACCCAATTGACGCTGCGCCTCGCGGATAACCGGTGTGGGATCGAGGCGGCTCTGTTCTTTGCTGGCAAAGAACCGTTCATATACGGCATACAACAGATCAGGCCGCTCTTCCACTACTTCTCTGCGCACCGCCCAAACCGCAAACACCATGTCCAATCCGGTCCGTTGGTACCATTCCCACCCCAGATCCAACACGCGGTATCCCGGATTGTCCCACTGAGCCCGAATGGCATCGTCACCGATCAACAAGGCTGCATCCGCCTGCTCCATCATGTCGCCGAGCGAAGGCGGCATGGTGACGTATTCGGGATTTCCCCGCTCAAATCCATTGAGCAGTACCTTGAGCAACGCCACTGACGAAGCCGAGGTGTTGGTAAGCGCGATTTTGGCCGAACGAAGATCGGACAAAGCCGCATCACGCGTAAACAAAAAAATGGAACCGACCCGTCCCCTGGCACTGACTGATAAATCCGGCAAAAGGACGTAGTTCGGATACTGATCGGCATAAGCGAAAGAAGAAATGGGCCCCATGTCGATCTCCCCGGCGGCCATGAGCCGGTTCAGTTGGGACGGCACCATGGGCACCAGCTCCACAGGTAGCCCATCTGAATCAAAATAATGATACAGTGGTAAAACATTCGTAAACGCGATTCGACCGATCCGCAGGGGTCTCATCGCCTTCCCTCCCATCGTCGATACAATTGATGCGGAACCGACATCTGATCAAGCGCCTTACCGGCCACGAACCTCACGATGTCGTCCAGTGTTTCGGGACGGTGGTAGAAAGCCGGCATTGCCGGAACGATTTTGACGCCGATTCTGGAGAGACGTAACATGTTTTCCAAGTGGATAGAAGACAACGGCGTCTCGCGCGGTACCAATACGAGCGGACGCCCTTCCTTGATCATCACGTCCGCTGCCCGCTCCAAGAGATTGGTGGACAATCCCGCAGCCAGCTTCGCCAATGTCCCCATCGAACAGGGGATCACCACCATCCCGTCCACCGGATAAGAACCCGAGGCGATCGAAGCCCCGATATCCTTGATCGGATGATGGACCAGCCGTCCGGGCAGATTCCGCCACCGATCACGAAAAGCCCCCTCCCGGGCGGACACGTCCCAATCGTGCTCTTCCTTCAGTACCCGCCAGGCGGCTTCGGTCACCACCAGATGAACTTCGTGTCCCTGACGAAGCAGTTCTTCCAACAAACACAATGCATAGGGGGCGCCGCTCGCCCCCGTCATGCCCACCACAAACCGTTTGGCACTCATCTCAATATCACATCCGCCATCGCAAAGAGAAACACAATCACGCTCAATACGCCGTTCATCGTGAAAAAGGCTGTGTTCAGACGGGATAAATCGTCGGGTGACACGATTCGGTGCTCATAATACAGAATCGCTAATGCGATCAAGACGCCGGCACCGTACCACGCACTGAGCGGTGTGATCTGGATCAGCAAAATCAGGCCGATGGCGGTTCCGACATGCATCCATGCCGAATAACGGAGTGCACGGGCCAGACCGAATCGTGCAGGAATGGAATATAACCCTTCCTGGCGATCGAAATCGATGTCTTGACACGCATAGATGACATCAAACCCTGCCGTCCACAACGCCACCGTCACAAACAACAGCCAAGCCGTCCCATCCAGTTGCCCGGTGGCTGCCACCCACCCGCCCATGGGGGCCAAACCGATCGCCGCACCCAGCACCAAATGACAAGCCCAGGTAAACCGCTTGGTATAGGAGTAAACGGTCAACACCAACACAGCGATTGGCATCAGCTGGACGGCCAATGGGTTCAGTTGCCAGGCGGCCACAAACAGCAATAGGAACGAGACAAGCACAAAGACCCAAACGGCCGGAACGGAAATTTTTCCCGCCGGAATCTCCCGCTGTGTCGTTCGCGGGTTTTTCGCGTCGATATGGCGGTCGATCAGCCGGTTGAGCGCCATCGCCGCACTGCGCGCACCCACCATGGCCACGGTGATCCAACCGACTTCTCGCCAGGTGGGCAAACCTCCCTCCACCATCACATTCCCCAATACGGCACCCAGATAGGCGAATGGCAAAGCAAACACGGTATGTTCAAACTTGATCATATTGAGAATGATCCTGAGCTTTTGCCACCATCTCATCCTGCATCGACCTTTCTATCTCTCATACATCCCGTTTCTTGATGCCGATGTGCACAGCCGCAATCCCGCCGGTCAACGGAAAGACCCGCACCGATTCAAATACACCTTCTTCTTCCATGATGCGCGCCAATTCCTTGTAATCGGGAAATTGAGCCAATGATTCCGGCAACCAACGGTATTGCTCGTACCGTCCTGCCAACCATTTGCCCAGCAAGGGCAGAATCCGTCGAAAGTACAGATAGTACACCGCGCGAAACGGCGCCCAGGTCGGCTTGGACAATTCCAGGGAAACGACCTGACCGCCCGGCTTGACCACACGGGCCATTTCGCGCAACACGTGACGATAATCCGGCACGTTGCGCAAGGCGAAGCCGATCGTCGCATGGTCGAAGGTGTTGTCTGCAAAAGGCAATGCCATCGCGTTGCCGTGAATCAAACGGATTTGCTGGTCAAGTCCCCTTTCGCCAATTTTTCTTTCCGCCACTTTCAGCATGTTTTGGCTGAAATCCAGCCCCACGATCTCTCCCGTTCCCGACGCCTCCGCCAGCGCGATCGCCCAGTCGCCCGTCCCGCAACAGACGTCAATGGCGGTATCGCCCGGCTTGACCGCCATCACCTTCATGGTGAACTTGCGCCATGCCTTGTGACGCCTGAAACTGAGGATCGTGTTCATCCGGTCATATCGATGTGCGATACTTTCAAAGACACTGTGGACAAACTGTTCTTTCGACCGAGACATTTGATCCTGATCCACCGACATGATTTCACCCTTCCCGGAGTAGCGGCTCTCCCAATACCGGAGCAAATCTACGCTGGATCGCCTCCGCCCATTCTTGGCGCTCTTCCGACAGCTTCATTCCTTCCAGCCAAGATTGGATTTCCTCCAACAAAACGGCCGGAACCGAATCGTCGGACAACCACGGAAATGTCTCTTTCACGCGGGGCGAGACGAGGTAATCGAGCGCCATCAAACGCTCCGCCAGCGGGCGCCATGAATGGTCCCACCGGTTTTCTGCATGAAAAAAATCGGCCAACGCCGCAAGCAATTCGCCCCGGATTCGCCGAATCAATGGAAGCCACACCGAGGATGACGTTCGTGTATCGTCGCGCAACGCATACAAACGCATTTTCGCTTCGTTGATGCGGCAGGTTGCCTGGGCCAAACATGCTACGGCTTCCACTTCTCCCTGCTCGCTCAATAAACGGTAAAACTGACTGGAATAATAATCACCGGCCAAGACGGTGAGTTGACGTATGCGCATTTGCTCTTCCGTTTTCGGCTTGTCCAGCGAGACCGTTTCGTGAATGTCCAAGGCCATTTGCAATAAAGCAGTCGCCGTACACAACCGGCGAATCCGCGAAATGGGCAGTTCATGCGACTTCAACATCATATAAAGTACCTGTACAAAAAAAGATGGCACATGAGGTCGGCCGAGACAGCGCTTGACAAACGGGTTTTCTGCATATTGAGCGATCTCTTCCACGATGGATTCCCATTCGGTATGTACGGACGTCATGTCGCGCCCCCCACCTACAGACAAATCGATGACATGTTCTTCTTGTCCAGTATACCATAATTTTGACGAAGCGACACGAATCACCTCTTCCTGAAGGGATCATCAGTATCGTTTCACCTCAAAGAACCGTTCCAGATATTGCTGGTACGACCGTTCGGACTCCTGTTGCACCGCGGGACTCTTACGCAAATCCCCCCGTGTCGCCCGCACTGTCATCAGTGGTGCGGGAGTGGCCGGCGATGCATCATATACCGTCAGACGAACCGATTCCACATTGTCCGTCTGTGTAAGTGTACGTTGTATCAAAAGGTACATTTCCCGATACCGCTCATTCGTCAAACGGGTGGTCGACAAATCCAGTGTTAAACTGTTGCGCTCCCACTCTACGTGGTGAAGCCGCATATTCATCGATTGACGGGATAGAAAATCGACCAACGTTCCTTCCGTCAAATGCATCGGCTGTTCCACCCGAAAAACGGGAAGAGAACCGCTCCCATGCTTTGATAACACCGGTGCCAATGACAACAATGCCGCCAACATCACGGACAAAAACACCGACGCAAACAACGCCCGGGCCAAGCGCTTCAATGCCCATCCCCCTTTTCCCGTCCTGAGATCATTGTATCGGAACGGTGGGGAAATCATGCCTCCCGGTGTTCACTCTTCCGTATCGATCGTTCCATATCGCGTCAAAATGGTCGCTTTGCCGCGAACCTTGATCGCCGAAGTGTGTTCCGTAAATTGCGCGATCATCACTTCTCCTTTGTCCAGCTTTTCCGAGTGATGAAACCGCGTATCCTTACCCCGTGTCAACCCGATCACGTTGACCCCGTTTTCTTTCGCCTTGATCACGATATAATCGCTTGTAATCGGTTCCATCCCCATCGCCTCCTCTATTGATCAATCACACTATGCCTTAATCGCCGACACCTTGTCAATGGAGAATCGACAATAAAAGAAAAGACCCTCCGACCGTTTCGGAGAGTCTGGTTTGGTCGGGCTAGCCGGATTTGAACCGACGACCTCTTGCGCCCCATGCAAGCGCGCTACCAAGCTGCGCCATAGCCCGACATCGTTCCAAGATATATTCTGATACAGAAGCGACGTTTATAAATATATCTCGGAACTGTGTTTCTGTCAAGAGATGTCGGGCAAATTTTTTTAGCGAATCCCGATCAGGCTGAGCGCCTCCGCACGGGCTGCTGCATTTTCGGCGAATATGCCACGAACGGCCGATGTGACGGTTTTGGAGCCCGGCTTTTTCACGCCCCGCATCGTCATGCACATATGTTCGGCCTCCACCACGACAATCACGCCGTGAGGATCCAGTTTTTCCATGATTGCATCCGCCACGGTGGCAGTGATGCGCTCCTGCAGTTGCGGACGTCGTGCAACAGCCTCCACCGCCCGAGCCAATTTGCTGAGACCGGTCACACGACCGCCACGTGGAATGTATCCGACATGTGCTTTTCCGTAAAACGGAACCAAATGGTGTTCGCACATGGAGAAAAACGGAATGTCCTTCACCAATACCAATTCTTCATGGTCTTCGCTGAATATGACCGAAAAATATTCGCCGGGATCCTGATCCAATCCGGCAAACACTTCCTCATACATTCGTGCCACACGAGCTGGCGTATCCCTCAGACCTTCCCGATCCGGATCCTCTCCGATCGCCTCCAAGATCATCCGCACCGCGGTCTGAATCTTTTCGTGATCCACTCGCATATTTTATTTCGCCTCCACATAGTCTGTCCGTTTGAGCCTGATTCCTATCCCGACTGTCCGCTGGCGCAAATCATCGAAACGTCCCCGCCATTATACCATAAAATAAAAAGGCCCGGGATACGGGCCTTGACGTTCATATGTACCCCCACAGGCCGAATACCTGTGATTAGTACTTTTCATTACTTGTTCACTTCGTCCTTCAGCGCTTTGCCCGGTTTGAAAGCCGGAACCTTGCTGGCCGGAATGGTGATTTCTTTTCCGGTTTGCGGGTTGCGCCCTTTACGGGCAGCGCGTTCACGGACTTCAAAGTTGCCAAACCCGATCAGTTGCACTTTCTCACCGTTTTTCAGCGCTTCGGTGATGGCTTCCAACACGGCCTCAACGGATTGGGTGGCATCTTTCTTCGTCATTTGGGTTTTTTCCGCCACTTTGGCAATCAATTCCGTCTTGTTCACAACCCTCACCTCCTCTCTCACGAGACCCCCTTCTTTCACCGCCTACCGCACCTTCCAAATCTGGAAAGTAGGCGATCCTAAGGCGGTCGTGAGGGACAAACCTATAGTAATACAGACAGTGGGGAGAATTCAAGGGGATTCGCGTGTTTCTTTGCGAAAAACAAAGCAAAAAAAGCACTCCGAATGAGCGCTTTTTGAAAATGAATCCATTTTTATAAGATGATGGCGATCAGTCCGCCCGAACCTTCATTGATGATCCGCTCCAATGTCTCTTGTAGTTTGTACCGGGCATTTTCCGGCATCATCGACAATTTGGCTTGAATGCCTTCCCTTACGATTGAATTGAGCGACCTGCCGAAAATGTCCGATTCCCAAATTTTCAGAGGATCCTGTTCAAAGTCGCGCATCAGGTAGTTGACCAGTTCTTCGCTCTGCCTTTCCGATCCGATGATGGGGGCAAACTCGGAATGCACGTTCACCTTGATCATATGAATCGACGGTGCTGTCGCCTTGAGCCGGACCCCAAATCGGGAACCCTGTTTGATCAGTTCCGGCTCATCCAGCGTCATTTCGTCCAGCGTAGGCGCGGCTACCCCGTAACCAGTTGTCCGGACCATCTTCAGCGCTTCGGCTACCTTGTCATATTCCTTTTTGGCCCGCGTGAACTCCACCATCAACTCCAATAGGTGATCCTTACCGCGAATTTCAACTCCGACCACCTCAGTCAGAATTCGATCGTACAACTCATCCGGCGCGTAAAGATCGATCTCGGCAATCCCTTGACCCATGTCCATGCCGGAAAGAGCGGCCCGGTCGATAAAGTCGTAGTGCGCGAATTGTTCCACCACAGCATCGACATCGCGCAGACGACGGATATCCTTCACCGTTTCACGGACGGAGTTCTCAAATTCCTGGCGCAGCCAGTGGTCCTCATCCAGCACCATCACCCAGCTCGGCAGATTGACGTTCACTTCATGAACCGGAAACTCGAAGAGCACTTCTTTCATCACTTGCAGGATCTCTTCTTCACCCATATTGGCCACTGACAGCGCCATCACGGGGATGTCGTATTTCTCGGTCAGCTCCTGTCGGAGTGCCTGCGTTTTCTCCGAATAGGGACGGTTTGAATTGAGTACCATGATGAACGGCTTGCCGACTTCTTTCAGCTCCTCGACCACCCGCTCCTCCACTTCTTCATACGCATAGCGGGGGATGTCGGTAATGCTGCCGTCCGTCGTCACCACCACACCCAACGTGGAATGCTCCTGAATCACCTTGCGCGTGCCGACTTCGGCCGCTTCCTGGAAAGGAACGGGATCGTCAAACCAAGGGGTGTTGATCATACGTGGGCCGTTATCATCCTCATAACCTTTGGCCCCTTCGATCGCGTAGCCGACGCAGTCCACTAAACGGACATTGATGTCCAATCCTTCGCTGACATGAATGTTGACCGCCTGATTGGGAACGAATTTGGGCTCGATCGTCGTGATCGTCTTGCCCGCCCCACTATGCGGCAGCTCATCAGTTGCCCGAATGCGTTCGGATTCTTCGCTGATGTTGGGTATCACTACTTGTTCCATAAACCGCTTGATAAACGTCGACTTCCCGGTGCGCACCGCACCGACCACCCCGAGGTAAATATCCCCTCCCGTTCGTTCCGCAATATCTTTGAAGATATCGATTTTTTTCACGAGAACCCCTCCTTCAATGGTTCCGTTACCATGATCAACGGAAATGTCGCCGGTGCGAAAAGGGCGCTCCCCTCCCCTCCGCTGTTCCCGTACGATTTTTGGACACTATAAATATATGAGGTCATTTCCCCTTTATGATACCGGTCAAAAAAAAGAGCCGCATTTTGCGGCTGAGAATCGGACAAGCGGTTGAAACCTCCCGTGATTTCGAGTGTGTATCTGGTAATTCCGTGAGGACGCAGGTGGAGCGAACCCGGGAAAGCATTCGGACAATACTCAGCATACAGGCTCTAGCAGAGGAGGGTCCGAATTTCCCGTTGTGAGCTTCAGACGGGAAATCGGAGCCCGTTGGACTTTTACCGCTGATCACCAACGAAACGGCGATTGGGGAGTTTGATCATCTTTTTCTTGTAGTTTGGTGCGAAACCCGACGACTTTCACCGATGCTGACAGCCTTCCAAGCAGAAAAGCGGCCAATACCAACACCACGGTCAATGCATTTGTCTCCATCCGCCTCAATCCTTTGCGTTTAAAATCAGATCCGTTTGCTTTCACATGTATGAATACCAGGAGACAAATATGCTTAGCGTGATCACCCCGTGACTTGCCCAGTGAATATCATCCGCATCGGAAACCGTTACCGCCTGACTGATCACACAACTTAGCCAACGGATTTACCGGACACGTTCCAAGACCGGCTCCCCTTTTTTCAACCGCATCGGTGGTGTATGCGCCGGAAGGTACAACGACTGTTTTTCCAACCACCCTACCATGTCGGTCCCTTCGGGGAGACGCTTCGAAGACTGCTGCAGGTATTGCATGACATCCATTCGGTAATCCACGTACAGCCGCCCTTTGTCGTCAATCAACAGAGGAAGCTGCAAATGAGGATGGTATGGACTGGGAATCGTCACCGGGTCCGTCTGCAACACCCGGTAGTCGATCGTATAGAACCCATTGCCTACCACGGAGGCGAATGGCCATTTTCCGTTTTTCTCACGATAAACCTGTATGGCCGGCTGAAGCTCCCGCAGCTTTTCCGTCACCCGCAAATCATACAGACGGACCGCCAACTGCTTGTCCACCACCGTCAGCACATAGAGGAAATCCCCACCCTCCTCAAACGCACTGGGCGGAATCTGGCTGATATAACCTTGCAGTTTGGAAAAATCGATGATGTATTTCCCATACAAAAATGGTGCTTGCGGCGCCCTTTCCTTGATGGGCAACCGATTCCTCTCATTTTTTCGATACGCATCCACCGCTGCCTGTACCGTCGACACATGCTGAGGGAGATGTGCGACGTCCTGACGCAGATTCTGGGGATACATGCACCCCGTCATCATCAGAAAGCTGACGAATACACTGATCCACCCGATCCACCGTTTCATCGTCCATCCTCCTCTTACAAAAACGAGCGCAACCCGAACAAAAAAGCCAATATGAAGGCCAAGAAGGCAAAAATTTTCCAGAACCCCTGCCAGATTCTCCTCTGGCTCAATCTGGACAGTGCGATCAGAAAATTGGCCAACACCAACAAAAACAGCGCCATCATCACATCCACGATATCGTTCCCTCCCCGTTTCTCCTACAGTATAGCAAATCCACGGATGCCTACCAACGAAACGGGCGACTGTCCTTACTCTTCTCTGGTGCAAACGCATAGGATAGGATGACAAAAGCCCGAGTGGAGGAAATTTCGTTGAAACCGAAAAATACGCGTATCAAAAAAGCAAAACCGAGTCCCCGTCGTCGCGCGCAAACTCGCAAGCCCCGACAATCCCCGACCAAACCGGTTCAAGCCGAACCGCTCTCTTCTCTCAATCTCGCCAGCATCATTTCCGGGTTTGCCAATGTCCGTTCGACCATCCAAGACTTAAGTCAATCAATCCAGCGGATCGAACGCATCATGGATTCGGCGTTTCGAATGTTTGAACTGGCTCAAACCTATATGGGCAACAGAAATGGGCCACGCCGCCCTCTCTTTCCCTTTGGTCCGCCCGGAGGCTTCCGAAACCGTCCACCGTCTCTGCCGTTTTCAGACGACAACCGCGATAATCCCGGTCCTTTTTCTCCGCCGGGATTATCGGGCAATCTCGATTTGAGTCAACTGTGGAATCTGCTGCAATCCCCGATATTGCAAAGCCTTCTGAGATCGTTTGCCAAAGTGAGCGAATTGCCCGGACCCGAAGATGAGCGACAGCAAAAACAGGGGTAACGCTAGTTGCGTTACCCCTTTCATTTACCCCATTACCGCTTCAGCCAACTGAGTCTGGTCCCTAACCCGAATTCTAAGAGCTGATTTGGATCGGTAATGGTGAGCTGTACTTTCAGGATATGACGTTCTCCACAATCCTGGCACCCAACCAATCGCCCAATCCTACCATCCCTGTACAATTTCCTCCATCTCATTTGTCTTGCCGCGACACATCAAATCCTCGACCGCTTGGCGAGGATCTTTCCGGTCGAACAGCACTGCGTGCAATTCGTTGGTGATGGGCATCTCCACCTGATATTGCTGGGCCAAACGGTAAGCGGCCCGGGTCGTTTTCACACCCTCGACCACCATCCCCATACGTTCGAGTACCTCATCTAAGCTCATGCCCTGGCTGAGCATGTGACCCGCACGCCAGTTACGGCTGTGACGACTGGTGCACGTGACCACCAGGTCCCCCACACCAGCCAGTCCGGCAAATGTGATCGGACGGGCCCCCATCGCCATGCCCAATCGGGTAATCTCAGCCAACCCGCGTGTGACCAAGGCGGCTTTGGCATTGTCTCCGAAGCCCAGTCCGTCAGATAAACCCGCACCCAATGCGATGATATTTTTGAGTGATCCCCCGATTTCCACTCCCACCATATCGGGATTGGTGTAGACGCGGAAATACGGATTGATCAGGTAGGACTGAGCCAGCTCTGCCGTTTGTTGCCGCTCGGATGAAACCACAACAGTCGTGGGTGATTTTTTCGCCACTTCTTCCGCATGGCTCGGTCCTGACAATACCGCTATCTTCTCCCGAAGCCCGGTTGGCAGTTCTTCCTTCAACACTTCCGACATCCGTTTGAGTGAATCCAGTTCAAATCCTTTTGACGCATGGATAATCAAGGCGTCCTTCCGCAAATGGGGTGCCGCCGCACGCGCCACTTCACGCATCGACTGCGACGGAACCACGAAAAGCACCATCTCCCGGTCGCGTATCGCTCCTTCTATTGATGTCGTGGCACGAATGGACCGGGGCAAATGGACATCGGGTATGTATCGGGAATTGCGGTGATGCTCATTGATTTCCTGCACCGTAGATTCCCGTCGTGCCCACATGATCACTTCAAAACCATTGTCCGCCAATACCGTCGCCAAGACAGTTCCCCAACTGCCCGCTCCCAGCACGGCGGCCGTTTTCTTTCCCATGGACTTCCCTCCATCCGATCATTCCTATCATCGATCCTTCGATTCCAACCGGCGTTCAGTTCCAGCAAGCAACGCGCGAATGTTGCGGGAATGACGGATGACGGCCAGCAGTGCGATCACCAGACTCACCGAAAAATACGGTGAAGGATAGCCGATCCAGCCAATCATGATCGGCAAACCGACAACGAAGATCAACGAGCCAAGCGAAACATAACGCGTCAAGATGATGGAGGCGATAGCGAAAATCCCGGCAATCAGTGCTGCCTGAAAAGTCAGAACCGCCATCACACCGATAGTGGTGGCAATACCCTTTCCTCCGCGAAAGCCCAGGAATATCGGCCAATTATGCCCCACAATCGCCGCCAAGCCGCACAAGATCATGGCAGCAGGGGAGCCGTCCAACCAGTACCCCAAACCGACTGCCAGCATTCCCTTGACGCCGTCCAACAGAAAAACCAAGGCAGCCGGCCCTTTTCCCACTACACGCAATGTATTGGTGGCTCCCGCATTGCCGCTGCCATATTGCCGGATATCGATCCCCCTGGCCAACCGTACGATTACATAGCTGAAACTGATGGAACCGATGAGATAAGACAACAATACTGCTAGGCCAATCATAATCGTCTCCCCTCAAACCACGTGTTTCCTCTTGTTCTATTCGTTTCGTTTACGCAACAACAACCGTATGGGCGTTCCGTGGAAACCGAACGCTTCGCGCAGCCGATTTTCCAGATACCGTTGATAACTGAAATGCGCCAGCTCGGGATCATTGACAAACAACACGAATGTCGGCGGTTTCACGGACACCTGGGTGCCATACAAAATCCGCAGACGTTTCCCTTTGTCCGAAGGTGGTGGTGTCGTCAGTACGGCATCGGTCAACACTTCGTTCAGCACAGAAGTGGACACGCGCATCGCATGCTGTTCGGCTACCTCATTCACCATCGGCAAAATTGTATGCACCCGCCGCTTCGTTTTTGCCGAGACGAACAGGCTGGGCGCATAATCCATGAAGTGGAACTCGTCCCGAATCTCCCGGCGAAAACGGTCCATCGTCTTGTCATCTTTTTCGACCGCGTCCCACTTATTCACCACAAAAATGGATGCCCGTCCGGCTTCATGCGCATAACCGGCAATCCGCTTGTCCTGCTCGGCAATTCCACGTTCCCCGTCCAACACCACCAAGACGACATCGGAACGTTCAATTGCTTTGAGCGCACGGAGCACGCTGTACTTCTCGGTGGTTTCGTACACCCGTCCTTTTTTACGCATACCTGCAGTATCGATCAGTACATACTTTTGTCCGTCCCGCTCAAACGGCGTGTCGATCGCGTCCCGGGTTGTACCCGCCACCGGACTGACAATCACGCGTTCTTCTCCCAAGATCGCATTCACCAACGACGATTTGCCGACGTTGGGCCGTCCGATCAAACAGACACGAATCGTATCCTCGTCGTATTCTTCCTCTTCCAGATCGGGGAACAACTCGACGATGCGGTCCAGCAAATCACCCGTCCCCGTACCATGCAAGGCAGAGATCGGAAACACATCTCCAAATCCCATTTGGTAAAAATCATAAATTACTTCCCGATGGCTGGGATGATCCACCTTGTTCACCCCGACGACCACCGGTTTGTTGGAACGATGAAGCAGACGCGCCACTTCTTCGTCGGTCGCGGTCATCCCTGCCTGACCGTCGACGAGAAACAGAATGACGTGTGCCTCTTCGATCGCCAACTCGGCCTGATGTCGGATATGCTCCAACATCTCGTCATCGCCGCCAAACTCCAATCCACCAGTGTCAATCAGATGGAAGGAGCGCCCGTTCCATTCACCTCGGCAATAGATCCGATCCCGGGTGATCCCTGGTTTATCTTCCACGATCGCGATTCTTTCCCCTGCTATTCGGTTGAAAATGGTCGATTTCCCCACATTGGGTCGACCTACAATGGCTACTACTGGCAAACTCATCTGCTACCTCTCCTCAGATCGTACAAATCCGAACCTGTCAGCCAGACATACCTTATCTTATCCGTAAAAACACGATTAATCAACCAGAAACCGGCCTCAACTGCTTTCTCCAACCCTGGGGGATGTTTTCCCATCCTGGATACACTTGTGGGAAACCGTCCGCCCTCGTTATTCGGATCTGTGAATGACCGGACACACCCTTGACAAATCCATGGCTTCTCCTGCCCCATGTAACTGCTGTTTTACCTGTTTCACCAAAGCGACCAATGTCGGGTAACTGCGTGTGATACCCCAAGCTGCGATCGGGCGGCCGATGAAACTAAGACCATAACGCCGAGACAAAGCTCCTCCCACTTTGGTCATGAACGTGATACAGTGCAACGCGCCAACAAAGTGAAAAGACTCGGGATCGGCTCCCTCCAACGCCAACATCGACTTGATCGTTTGAAGCGCTGCCGCGGACTGGCCACCCAAGCCCAATGTATATACGCAAAACCCTTTTTCGTCCTTTCCTTTGTAAAAAAGAGACCCGAGATATCGGTCGTCGGATCGATCGAAATCGGGTAGTGCCATAATCTCGTGCACCCCGGGAATCCGTGAATCCGGCAGTTTCCCCAAATGAATGGCGGCGGCGATCACGGAAGAATGGGCACTGCCGTAACAATGGTAGATGATGTTCACCGTTTCAGCTCCTTTGCCACTTGCGGAAACAGGCGCTGCACTTGTTTTTCCAGCTCCCGCCATGACCGCACACGTGGACTGCGGGATGTCAAAAGGATCATTTCCCAGTCAAGCGGAGAAGATCCGACCAGCGGCAGGAAATAATGGAGTGCCCTCTCCACGATCTTTCCGTTTTGTCTGACACCCCCGAAAAACAAAGCATGACCATCCTCACTCGAACCGGCGGGCCACAACCGGCCCACCTGTGCCCAATCCATGCCTGTTTTTCGTCCCCATGTTACGACGTCCGCCGGTACCCCATCTTTCTGCCAGCGATGGGAATCCCCATAAGCCGCCACCAACGCAGCAGCTCCGTCATCCTCACTGAGATAAATCCTTCTTTTCACGAATGCTTCACGACGATGATGGTCTCCGGCTCCAGTTCATGTACCATCCCGTCCAATATTTGGCCCAGAGTCGCACCCAACTTCTGCACCTCTTCTGTTGATTGTGCCAAAAATACGGGAACCGCGCCATTGCCTATACGGTTAGGTTTACAGGAAACAACAGCCAATATCGATTGCGCAATGGTGATATCGATCATGACTATCCCCTCCTGACCGACGAAGTGTTGCGATGCTGGGTCTCTGCCGGCATACGGATGGCACTTTCCAGTACGGGTACACGAGCCACGGCCTCGAGGATTTTTTGCTCATCCTTTTCATGCGGTAACACCAAAATTCCTAATCGTCCGTCATCCAGCTTTCGTTTGGCGATCGGTACCAATCCGGCATCCCCGGTATCGCGGTAGACCCCCAGTCTGGCCGAAACATCGTGTAGAATCGCCTGTCGTTGTCCCAGGTTGGCCAAGGTAACCACACTAACGCCATCCAACGGCCGAACCACCACACCCACCCCGTGTTGTTCAATCCTTTCCCGATCCTTTTTCAGTCCCACGTTCATCAAATGAATGTCGTCCACAAACAGGTTAGCCCCCTCCCAACGCAAGTTTCCGAGGCGGATTTCAGCAATTTCCCGCAGGACTTTCCCCGTGCGCAGTCGGGCTGCCGCGAGGATCATGACCAATCCCGTGATTACGCCACCGTACCAGCGATGGCTGATCACCACGGCAAGGGAAGTGATAAACGAAGAAAAAATGACTAAATAGTTTCGCCCCTCAAATACCATGGCGATTCCCTCGATATAAGAAGCACCACGAGGCACCAGTTCCATATGATCCAGTTTGGACATTGTTTCACGTTCCATGTTGCGTACTTCGCGAAATTGTTGTGCTGCCAGGGCCAAAAACGTGATGGCCGTATAGTTGCGGTCCAACAATGCGGGGACAGCAACTGCACCCATACCAGCGGCGATCAGCCCCAACGACAAATGCATCACGTGCCCGTGCGGGTATGTGGGGTAGTGTCGATAATCCGTCCGCAACATGAGGAGTCGTGTCACAAAACCGGCCAACACACCGATGATCACCGCCCACGTATACAGATCCAAACGCATCAGCCCTTGCATCATCCAATCAAAACCTCCCCATCCTGATCAACGCGTTGTTCGAAACAGCCGTACACGAACCCAATCGACCGCAGATTTCCCACACACATGCACGGTCAACCATCCCGCCAGGAAGAGCATCACCATATCCATCCATGCCCCGTGTCCGATTTGAAGCGGCCGAAACATCTGGCGATGAAGCATCAACCATATTCCGTCTGCTATTAACAGTCCACCCAGAACGGCGACTGTTCGATCAATCCAGTTTTTGTGCCCTGTCCACAAAAGCAACCATAGCAAACCCAACATGACCCCATGGACCCAGATGCCCGTAAATGACGGACGAGTCCAGGACCATTCCCTGATCAGAAAGAAAACCACACCGGTCATTGCTATACTTACCAACAGCTTTCCCCATTCATGAAGATCACTTTTGGTCAACAATACCAAAAATCCCGCCGCCAACCACAACCAGGATAATTGAACATGCACATCCGGCGTGATTTGCACTTCCAACGGAAATACCAATCCCCATGATAACAACCATCTTCGGAATCGTTTTGCATCTTCCACGTGAAATGCTTGATGGATCTGCGGCAACCAACCGGTGACTGATAAAATCCATACGGTCCAGACGCAAAGTTGCGCCGGAATACCCGGTGCCAATGTCAAAACGCTCCTTTAAATGAAAAAATGATTCCATCTCACCGTATCATGTAGTATGCGCCTTGATCCGTTTTTTAGCATGAAAAAAACCGGCGAGTGAAAGCTCGCCGGTTTTCGGGCCTTGGCCGGAAGACTTATTTCAAGCGGCGGAGTTGGTCACCAAACACATCGCCCAACGTGACATTCAATCCGCCGTTATTGTTGTTTCGATCGATGTTTTGCAATTCTTTGCGCGCTTCTTCCTGTTCGGCATCTTTGATGCTGAGGCTGATCCGTTTTTGTTCCGGCATCATATCCAGCACCTTAACGCGCACTTCTTGCCCTTCTTCCAATACTTCCGCCGGTGTAGCGATATGCTTACGGGAAATTTGCGAGATGTGAACCAAGCCTTCCACGCCCGGATACACTTCGACAAAGGCGCCGAAGGAGACCAGACGTTTTACGGTACCGGTAACCACATCGCCGGTTTTGATCTCATCCCCCACTTTTTCCCACGGACCCGGTTGCGTTTCCTTGATGCTCAGGCTGATCCGCTCGTTGTCGCGGTCCACTTTAAGTACTTTCACCTGTACTTTGTCACCTTCGGTCAGCACGTCGGACGGATGTTCCACCCGGTTCCAAGCCAACTCGGACACATGAACCAGACCATCCACGCCCCCGATATCCACGAAAGCGCCGAAGTCGGTAATCCGTTGAACGGTTCCTTCGATCACTTGACCTTCCTGCAAGCTCTCGAGGGTGGCTTGTTTCTTCTTCTCTGCTTCCTCTTCCAAAACCGCTTTATGGGACAGGATCAGCTTGTTTTTGGAAGGATCGATTTCGATGACTTTCAGCGGCAAGGTGCGTCCTTTGTAATCGGAGAAATCTTCCACAAAATGACGCTCCACCAAGGAGGCCGGGATAAAGCCACGAACGCCGACATCTACGACCAGACCGCCTTTGACGATGTCAGCCACGGTCGCTTCCAGCGTTTCACCGGATTCAAATTTCCGTTGCAGTTCCGCCCAAGCGCGTTCGGCATCCACCGCACGTTTGGACAGGATCAATTTATCTTCCTCGTCGTTGACGCGCAGCACTTTGACCTCCACTTCCTGTCCTTCCTGCAAAACGTCGGACACTCGATCCACATGGAGGCTGGACAACTCTGAAATCGGGATCACACCGTCAAATTTGTATCCGACGTCCACCAATGCCTGGTTGTCCTCCACCTTGGTCACTTTGCCCTTGACCACATCTCCACGCTTCAACGGAGTCACTTCTGCCATTTCGGATTTCATTTCTTCCACCATGACGACAACCTCCTCATTTCCCTGCAAGCTGATCAGTCAATCTATCCTCTCCAAAAATTAGAGAGCGAATGAATACGAACGACCCGCTCGCCAATCGGCATTCGACGAGCTGATCCCGATGACAGGGATCGTTTTACGTGATGGCTGTTCCTTCCCCATCACAACCCCTTACGATCCGGCATTTGATCGAAAACAAACGGGTGATTCTCACTGATTCACAAGAATGGGGAAATGCCCACTCCCGGATTTTTTAAGAAGAAATGCGCTTTCTTCCTTTCAGGATACCCAACACCATCGGGATCAGAATGACCACTACACCGATCATTCCGACGACTGCACCTATTTTTCCCAATCGCCAAGCAACAGAGAGCAGGAAGAAACCGACTAAAACGAGGGGTATCATTCGCGGAAGCCGTTTGACGACCGTCAGCGGTTGCTGCCGCAAACGGAGTGACAACAGGAGCCATATAACCAGAACCGCCCCTATCATCACTTTCATTGTTTGCTTCCTTCCTCAATCAGATGGCGGATTTCCTGCATGATCCGTTTGGTCGCTTCCTTGGTCGTCTCTGTGCTCACCTTGGCCTTTAACCACGGTGTCAGATCAACGGGGGCACCGAAACGGACACGGATGGGACGAAACAATCGGTACGGGCCGATGATCGCTGCCGGTACGACGGTCGCATTGCTTTTTAAAGCGAGGAATGCCGCACCAGGTCTGCCATCACCCAATTTCCCGGTTTTTGAACGTGTCCCTTCCGGAAAAATGACCAAAACCCGATTCTGTTCCAACAGTGTCAGAGCCTGTTTGATTGCACGTTTATCGGATGCTCCCCGTTTGACGGGAAACGCTCCCAAAGCTTGTATCAGCCGCCCGAGCAGCGGTACGCGAAACAACTCCTCTTTGGCCATGAAATGCACCTTGCGCTGAAGTGCCGAACCGACCAACGGAGGATCGAGATTTCCGATATGATTGCAACAGACGATAACAGGGCCGTTAGAAGGGATGTGATGCGCCCCATCAACTTTCCAACGGTACACCAAGGTGAAAAAACAACGGCACACCCAACGCGCAAATAGATATAACATCTTACTCTCCACCGCCCACTTTGGTTCGACAGAGTTCCAAAATTCGCTCCACCACATCGTTGATGGAATGGGACGTGGTGTCGATTTCCACTGCATCATCCGCTTTGCGCAAGGGGGCGTGTTCCCGAGTGGTGTCTGCTTCGTCCCGTCGTTGGATCGCCTCTTTCAATTCCTCCAAATCCGCGGTAAAACCGCGACGCATCATTTCCAAATAACGCCGACGGGCCCGCTCCTCGATGGAAGCGGTCAAAAACACTTTCACATCGGCATCGGGCAACACGTAGGTGCCAATGTCCCGGCCATCCATGACGACGCCGGTCGTTTGTGCAATGGCCCGTTGTTTCTCCACTAATGCCTCCCGGACACCGGGGATTCGGGCCACTGCCGACACGTGGGCTGTCACCTCGGGGGAGCGGATCTCTTCGGTTACACGGACACCGTCCACCCAAATGTCTGTCGGCTGAATATCGATTTTGGTCCGCTGCGCCAAACGCGTCACGGCCAATTCATCCGACGGATCCACCTGCTCGCGCAGGACTTTCCAAGTGATCGCCCGATACATGGCACCGGTATCGACGTATGTGAGTCCCAGTCGTTCCGCTACTTGTCGGGCGACCGTACTCTTCCCGGCACCTGCCGGGCCGTCGATCGCGACTGAAAAAGACTTCATGCACATGATTCCTCCCGTGACTTGCTCCAAACGACTAAAGCACCAGAGGCGCCATCGTGGGCTTCTCGCTTCATCTGACGTGGCAACCCACTTCCATCCACGATGGCTTCCGTCCAAGCCTGGATAAGCGGGATGAAATGAAAACGAGCAGGTCGAGCCTGCTCGATTGTGGATAACTTTATTCGATTCAACTCGATTTCAAGTGATCCCCTATCGAAAAACTCCGACCGTGAGACAGACAGCGATTTCGCAATCCGCTATGTATTCCTTTGTTGTCAACTCTGATTTTAGGTTACCACAAAACCCAATCCCGCGCAATGACCTTCTCCATTTTTTTCTGTCATTTTCCCCATGGGTTAAGTAGTATCTTTGTCCACGTCCAAAATAGAACAAAGGACAGGGACCGAATCCCTGGAGAATTCCCGGGATCAACGGTCCCATTTCATATTTCGCTTACGTAATGGAATGGATCGTCACAGCGTTGTCGTATCAGCCTTTTTCACTTTATCAACGAATTCTTCCCGTCCGTTGTCCGCATTGATAAAAATGCGGTACTGGTCGTCTCCCAACCATCCGACAAACTCGTAGCACAGGACGGGATTGCCGTCTTCGCCATAGATGACCGCAAGATTGCTCTTCTCCAGATTGAGCCGGGGATTGACCGCCTTTTCCGCCTGCTTCGCAGACAGACGGGGACGGTAAACTTGTTTCATCACAGGATGATTGAACACGTAATCATTGGCTTGCAGCGCCATGATCTCTCCATTGTCCAACGCTACCTTCACCGTGACGGATTCCGGGTAAATCAACGCTCCCCGTTCTTGGTGGACAAACGTAAATGTAGCCGTCCGTTGCGAGGAATCATACGAAATGGCTCGCATCGTTGGATAGCCCAGCCGGTTTAAAAACCGCATTGCACGCTGCTGTGCTTCCCCGATTGACAACCGTTGCCGCTCCACCGGTCTGTCGAACATCAACCACACCAAATAACCGCCCTTTTTGGTGAAGTCCGCATAGACCATGTGACCATCCTCCCGCTTCAAACGGGCGGAGTACGTTTGAAAGTCCCCTTTGCGGTTTTCCGTCACGACAATGCCCCGCGTCGTCGGTCGACCCAGCACAAACGCCAGTTTGTTTTTCACCTCCTGCACCGTTGCCGGCTTTCCGGGAAGCCGTACATATTGTTGTTTTTTCCTGGCTTCCTGGTTGTGGATGGTGGGTCCCCAATCCACTTCGGAATAAGCATCCATCGTATTGTCCACTTTGCGGAACCCATCAATGATGGTCGTATCCATCTTCTTCCCTTCCGTGGCCTGCGCCAATTCCACGTCCATCCAACGCAAATTGCGCGACAACACCTGGGACTGCACTTTTTGCAAATCCGTCTGCACTTGACTGGCCCGTTCGTACAATGCCCGGAGTGTTCCCCACTCTTTATCCGTCAACGGTTGTTTATCAAGATCCCTTAATCCGATGTGAAATGTGAAATTGCCCACCTTGGACAGAAAATCTTCCGTCTTGTTAAATGGCATCAATGTGAGCGGCAGTTGTGCGAGATCACTCTGCGCGGCATAAGTGAGCCGCCAGACATTGGTCAAGCAGTTTGCCATGGACGGTCGCGTTTGCAGAACCAATGTTTTGCCCAATTCATCCTGCAATTGATCCATGTGAAAATTAAGCTCGTGAAAAGCCCGCTGATACTGGTTTTCCGCTTTGATCAGTACTGCATTCTTATCCTGGTTCTCTTGATAACCCCACACCACCGTACCGATCAGCGCGATCACGGCGATGGGAAACAATATCGCAGCTATGCGTCTGTACACGTCATGACTCCTCCCTCTTTAACGGCAGAAAATATGTTTGCCGATCCGTTTGACCTGCGGACGATTCCAGATCCATCCGGATGTGGCTGTAGCCGGATTGAAATAGTACAAACATCCTGGCACCGGATTCCATCCGTTGATCGCGTCCATCGCTGCTTTTTTGGCGGTGGCATTAGGGGTCAACCAAATTTGACCGTCCGATACCGCCGTAAACGCTCCGGGCTGGAAGATGACACCCGGGATACTGTTGGGAAACCTGGGTGACGCCACTCGATTCAGAATGACGGCGCCGATGGCGACCTGCCCGATATACGGCTCTCCTCTTGCTTCCCCGTAAATGGCATTGGCGAGCAACTGGATATCGTTTACAGAATACTTTCCGCTGTATTTACCTACATGGGCGGCGGAAGTGTCAAGGGAACCGGTGATACAGAAAATTAGAGTGAAACAACCGACCAAGAGTAATACGCGCACCGGAAACTTCCGCTTCATGATTTCCCCTCCATGCCGACTGAAATTTCCTTTGGAGGTAGTCTGAACCGATGATTCCCCCTTTATGCAACAAAAAAAAGCCGGTTGCAACCGGCTGTAACTAGTTGACAGTGTCTTGTGAGACACCGTCTCTGAGAAACATTCAAGTGAAGCATGTAGTTTGTCAGCATCGCTCGGTGTGGATATCAAAGTCGGTTTGATTATCACACAAACATTGCTTAAAACCTGTTTCGATTTGTCCCTTTCTCATGCGACCTTTGAGTATGAACCGTTCTCCACACCGTTTGCAACGAATCCGTACCCAGTATTTGTCTTTGCTCATAATCCGTTCACCCTGCTCCGTTCCCATCGTGTATCATCATTATTACCCAAATTCACAACCTACGATACAGATACTTTACCCGATATGTGTTCGGCAATTTTTTCCCCATGGAAGCGCCCATTTTCGATGAAAATCTTGTTGGCATCATGTCCTGCCGCGATTACTCCCGCGATATAAAGACCCGGTACGTTGGTCTCCATGGTGTCGGGATTATGGGTTGGCTCTCCCGTTTCCGGATCGAACGTCACACCCAATCTTTCCATCAGGGAACGGTCCGGTCGGTATCCCGTCATCGCAAATACCGCGTCATTGGCAATTTCCAATCGCCGGCCATCCTGTTCCAGAACGACTGAATCTGGTTTGATTTCCCGTACTTCGCTGTTCCAATACATAGTGATCCAGCCTTTGCGGATCGCACTTTCGATTACCGGCTTCAACCACGCTTTGACACTGTCGGTAAACGCCGAGCGGCGATAGGACATCGTCACTTTTGCCCCGGCCCGATGGAGCTCCAACGCGGCGATCACCGCCGAGTTTTTCCCTCCGACCACCAACACTTCCAATCCGGAAAACGGATGTCCTTCCTCAAAATAATGGTGCACTTTGGGCAGATCTTCTCCGGGAATGCCCATCAGGTTGGGATTGTCGTAATAACCGGTGGCAATGACGACATGACGGGTTCGATAACGAAGGGATTGACCGTTTTTCTCCGTCAGCACCTCAAAAATGCCATCGTCGCTTTTATCCACGCGTACCACTTTTTCGTACGTATGAATGCGTAAATCAAATTTCTCCGCTACCGTGCGATAATAGACCAACGCCTCATGACGGGTCGGCTTTTCACGCGCGGTCACGAACGGTACATCCCCGATTTCCAGCAATTCCGGCGTGCTGAAAAAGGTCATGTGTGTGGGAAAATGATAAATCGAATTGACCAAGCATCCTTTTTCAATCACCAACGGGGAAAGCCCCCGGTTTTTGGCTTCCACCGCAACGGACAATCCGCACGGTCCCGCTCCGATGATGATCAGGTCTTCCATCGTTTCACCACCCCTGATAATGAAAACACCCTGAGACAGGGTGTTTTCTGTTCAGCATTTCTTTATTATTATATTATACCCAACCACGGAAACGGGAGGCTTCGGCCATTTTTCGAACGCCCACCATGTATGCGGCAAGGCGCATGTCCACGTTGCGGGATTGCGCTGTATGGTAGACGTTTTCAAACGCTTTGACCATGATTTCTTCCAGTTTCCGCTCCACTTCTTCTTCGGACCAGTAATAGCCCTGATTGTTCTGTACCCATTCGAAATACGAAACCGTCACGCCGCCTGCACTGGCCAACACGTCAGGTACAAGCAAAATCCCCCGCTCGTGCAGGATGCGTGTCGCTTCCAAGGTGGTCGGGCCGTTGGCCGCTTCGACGACAATGTCGGCACGTATGCGATGCGCATTGGACGCGGTGATTTGGTTTTCCACCGCAGCCGGTACCAAGATGTCACAATCCAACTCCAGCAATTCCTGGTTGGTGATTGTATCTTTAAACAGCTTGGTTACCGTGCCGAACGAATCACGTCGATCGAGAAGATAGTCGATATCCAAGCCGTTTTCATCATACAAACCGCCGTAGGCATCAGAAATACCGATAATCTTGGCCCCCGCATCACTCATGAACTTCGCGAGGAAGCTGCCGGCATTGCCGAACCCTTGGATCACGACCCTGGCGTTTTTGATGTCCAGGTTGCGCTTCTTGGCCGCTTCGCGGATCATGATCGTCACGCCTTTGGCCGTCGCCGTCTCCCTGCCTCGAGATCCTCCCAGCACCAGCGGTTTGCCGGTGATGAATCCGGGAGAGTCAAATTCGCGGATTCGGCTGTATTCATCCATCATCCACGCCATGATTTGTGAGTTGGTAAACACATCCGGCGCGGGAATATCTTTGGTTGGACCTACAATTTGGCTGATTGCACGAACATAGCCGCGTGAAAGCCGTTCCAATTCACGGAAGGACATCTGCCGCGGATCGCAGACGATACCGCCTTTCCCACCACCGTACGGCAGATCCACAATTCCCGCTTTCAAACTCATCCAAATCGAAAGCGCTTTCACTTCATTTTCCGTTACATCCGGGTGAAAACGCACGCCTCCTTTGGTTGGACCGACCGCGTCGTTGTGCTGTGCGCGGTAGCCGGTAAACACCTTGACGGAACCATCGTCCATCCGTACCGGAATCCGGACCGTCAACACGCGCAAGGGCTCCTTCAACAGTTCGTAGACATGCTCCGGATAACCCAGCTTTTCCAGCGCCTGTTTGATCACGACCTGCGTGGATGCGAGTACGTCGAGGTTTTCTTTCGATTCCACGGATTCGTTGGTCCTCTCAGACTGTTGTCCCATCCCTAACCACCTCAAAAAAAAAGTTCCCATCAGTTCAATGCTCAGTATACACTTTTTTTCGAAAAAACATGGGGCGTCCTTACACAGTATACAACACATCCTCCATGGAAGGAACACCATTTGTCTTGACGAATCCATGAAAGGAATCAAAATCGATTTTAGGGAACGCTTACTGGAAACAGAGAAAATAGTGAAAGAACATCGCCGGCATCCGTATCCCCTTGGGATCGTGCCGGCCGGAAGAAAGGATCGAACCACATGACGCGAACAGCTTTACTTGTTTTCGCCCATCCCGATGATGAAACGTTTACGTGTGGCGGGACCATCGCCAAATACGCCAAAGATCCCGGGGTGCGAATCGTACTGTATTGCGCCACGCGGGGCGAAGCCGGCAAGGTGGGAGATCCTCCCTTGTGCCGTCCTGAAGAGTTGGGCAATGTGCGCGAAAGCGAATTGGCACGTGCAGCGGAAATTCTCGGTATCGATACAGTCATCCAGCGAGATTTCGGCGACGGGAAGCTATCACAATTGCCCGATGATGTGTTGGTCAAGGACATTTTGCAAGTGATGGAGAAAGTTCACCCTGACGTCATCGTCACTTTCCCGCCTGAAGGCATCTCGGGCCATGCCGACCACCGCGCATTGCACCAAGCTGTCGTGCAAGCCTGTAATCAGGCAAAAAACCGCCTGAATTTCAAATTGTACTATATAGTCATCCCTCAATCAGCAGTACCTGAAGGAGGATCCATTTACACCACACCTGACGATGCCATCACCACATCTGTCGATGTGACGGCCCAACGGCCAGCGATAATGGAAGCATTGCGCCAACACCGCACCCAGCATTTATCCATCGAACGCGTGTTTCCGGGCGTGTTGGCCGGGGATTGGCAACGTCTGCGCACGACGGAATATTATCAACTGGCAATGCAAAACGGTCGCTGGCTGTTACGACCGGATTTGACGGAAACAGATTGGTGGGGATGAGTTTCTCGAAAACCAACCTGAATAAACAAGAGGGGCCAACTTCCCTTTCACATCAGGAGTCGGCCCCTCTTACTTGTATAAACTTCAAACATACGCACCGGACCGATGCGTACGTCTATTTACCAAAATAGCGGTTCAATTGCTCGATTGCATGTTCCATCATCACCGGTTTTCCGTATTCAGCCAACATATGTTCGGTCACTGTAGAAGGCTCTCCGAATTCGGTCAGAATAGCGATGACGGCTTGCAGATCATCCGTTTGGATTTCTTCGTCAAATACGAGGAAGTATTGATTCTGGTAAGCGTACACCTTGCCGCCCCCGCGGATCAAAGACTTCAAGCGGATCGCCGCCTGAACGAGGTCTTCGAAATCGGAAAAGCGGAAAATGATCTGCTCACTTTCCTCCAGCGTCACTTCTAACTCATACATGTCGTCCACATCGAGATCGTCATCTGTCTCAGGGGTACGACCGCGGGTGACGACAACCACCATCCCCTGCGTCGGAAGGGCAAACACTTCTACCGCCACAGGCCCCGAAATCTCGAACCCCAGCTCTTGATACGCCTGTTCCATCATGTCGTTGAACAGTTCGTGCACCTTGGGGATATCTCGCCACATGTCCTCTTTGTTGATCCCACGATCTAGTAGATCGTCCATGGATAAGTAGAAGCGGACCTTGTCACGTCCTAAACGCTCGACGCGCATGGGTTTACCCTCCCTCGCTGGAGACCTGCTCCATACAGCGTATGAGGGTGAATTCCGTTTCGTTACGCAATCAGGTCTCCATTTTTCTCTCTTTAATTCCATAATACATCATATGTGCGGGAAATGCACCTAACTAAACATCCTGCTGCATATAAAAAAAGAACCCTTTGGACGGGTTTTCGTCGAATCCGCATGCCAATCATATGGAGGGGGCACCCGGAATCGAACCGGGGATAAGGGATTTGCAGTCCCGTGCCTTACCACTTGGCTATGCCCCCATGTTTGGCAGGGGCGGTAGGAATCGAACCCACACTAGAGGTTTTGGAGACCTCCGTTCTACCATTAAACTACGCCCCTGCGTGATGGTAGCGGCGGAGGGCCTCGAACCCCCGACCTTACGGGTATGAACCGTACGCTCTAGCCAACTGAGCTACGCCGCCACACATGGCGGAGAGAGCGGGATTCGAACCCGCGCGGGGTCATTCGACCCCCTAACGGTTTAGCAAACCGTCCCCTTCGGCCACTTGGGTATCTCTCCGCTTCTAGTGATGTGACAATTTTTATCTTAGTATGATTGTCTGACTGTGTCAAGGGGGATTTGGGGAGGTATCAGAGAGCCCTTTCGCCGCGTCCCGCCTAGAAGTAGCTTTATAGTTCCCCCACCCGAGCGCTCGCCACTTTCGATAGAGGAGCCACCCTTCCCGCCCCCCAAACAGCATCAAGAACGTTATGGCGTGTCCTCCCAGCTGAGAGATCCCGTACCATCCCAATCCGACCCCGGCCGCACAGCGAATCAACTCACGCCGGCGGAGGGGATGACTCCATGGAAACGGCCACTCCCACATCCGGACAAAGGAACGGATGATCCATCGAGCCACCACAAACGAACAAGGCAGAAAACTGGCCATAAAAAACCAATACGGCCATGATAAATACCGTTGCCAACCCTGCCGATCATCCGGAAACAACCACACCGTCACCAACCACCACCCGGTCACACCGGCCAACTCCAGCCATCCCCGCAAACGCATCCGTTTCCCTCCTCCGTCTTTTTCCATGTATATCGCGAACGGGTTCGCGGAATAACACTTCATTGAAGCCCATCCGATTCCAAAAGGATTCGAACGCCGGTGATACAATCGATGACAAAATGAGCAATGATTGCGGGAACCAGTGATCCGCTCCATTCGACCAACACGCCGAACCCCAGACTGACTGCAAACACCAACAACATCAGCGGAATTCGCTTCCAATAGCGAAAATGTACCAGAGTGAACAACAGACTGGAACCCCACAGCCCGATCAAAGATTGTAAAGCACCGCGAAACAAGAGCTCTTCCGCCACCGCTACCAGACAAGCGATCCACACGATGTGTACAAGCGAGCGCCCTTGAAACAACAACCGGTTGATCCCACCGTCATCCCACCAATGAGCGGGAGCCATTCTTGTCAACACAATGTCCACTGCTACCACCAACAGCCCAAAGCCCAGTCCGCTCCCCCACAGAACGGGATCTTGCCAGTAAAACAGGCAACGCCATCCTTCATCCACCCACTGTAGAAGGATAAAGCCTGTCAGCATCAATATTGCTTGTGACGCATACAAATGGAACAACAGCCGGCGGGAATCGACTTTTTGATTGGACTGCAACACGTTTCACCCCTTTATGTCTTACATTCCCAACAATCGGCAAAATTCATGGTAGTTTGCCCGTTTTCGTTCATCGACTTGCAATTCTATACAACTCGTTCTAAAATGGGGTGTGAAACAGATTAGGTTCTATTGGGGACTATATGGGAGGAGATTTTTTCACATGCGTACTTGGGTAGACAAAGACACTTGCATCGCTTGTGGTGCTTGCGGCGCGACCGCTCCTGACGTGTACGACTACGACGAAGACGGCATCGCTTACGTCATCCTGGACGACAACACCGGTACGGCTGATGTGCCGGAAGAACTGTGGGACGATGTGCGCGATGCACAAGAAGGTTGCCCCACAGACTCCATCAAAGTAGAAGAATAAACCGACGAAAAGCTGCTCGATCAGAGCAGCTTTTTTCAGGTCAATCAGTGTCAGCATCCAGATACAGGCGTACCGCCGCCAGCCCGTCATCCACGTTGACAACGCGACGAAATCCCTGGTTGAGCAGGTAATTGGCGGCATATATGCTGCGGATGCCATGGGCACAAAGCACATACACCGTTTTGTCCCGTTCCAGCTCGTGCAACCGATTGGGAAGATGTTGCAGTGGGATCAAGACCGCACCGTCCAGATGATCCACTTCCCATTCCTCAGGTTCACGCACATCCAAGACAATCCCGTCCAGTTCTCCTCTCCGGTATCGACGGGCGAACATTTCCGGTGATATATGGTACTGCTCCTGAGAATCCATCCCAACGCCTCTTTCCTTTGGAGTCTCCCATCCATTGTATCATGATTTCAACCAAAACGGGTTTGCTTCCGAACGTCAATCCGACTACAATGGTGGTTAGAGCGAGACTGACAATTCCGATGGTCCCGTTCGGTGGAAACTTCTGTACATAAGGAGGATAAACAAATCATGGCTCAACAAGAATTGATCGTGGATGCCTTTATTGAAATTCCGTCCGGCAGTCAAAACAAGTACGAATACGACAAGGAAAAAGGTGTGTTCCGTCTGGACCGCGTGTTGTACTCTCCTATGCACTACCCGACTGAATACGGATATCTGGAATCCACCCTGGCCGAAGACGGCGATCCGTTGGACATCCTGGTATTGACCACCTTCCCCACCTTCCCGGGATGCGTCATCCGCTCGCGCGTGATCGGTGTTCTGTTGATGTCCGACGATAAAGGCCAAGATGAAAAACTGTTGGCGGTACCTGCAGACGACCCGCGTTGGGATCACGTGAAATCCTTGGATGACGTCGCTCCGCACGTGTTGAAAGAAATCGAGCACTTTTTCCAAGTATACAAGGATCTGGAGAACAAAGAAACCAAAATCGAAGGCTGGAAGGATGCCCAATTTGCAGCAGACCTGTATCAAGCCTGCCTCAAACGTTATCAAGAGCAGAAGTAATGCAAAGCCCCGGCAAAAGCCGGGGTTTCTTGTTACCTAACCATCCTTTTATCCGCCTATATAGGACATTTCCACCTTTTTGCGGTCGCGGACCCGGGTGTTTTTTAATCGCTCATCGGAATAGCGGTCCCGTCGATGGTTCCAGACGTCGCGGATGCGTGCCTCCAGTTCGTCGTCGCTCTCTCCCGAGCGCAACGGGCCGCGGAGGTCGTATCCCTCGGAAGCGAACAGACAGGTGTACAGCCGTCCGTCGGCGGACAGTCGCGCCCGGGTGCAAGTGGAACAAAAGGATTCCGTCACCGAGGAGATCACCCCGACCTCCTCATCTGTTCCTCGGTAACGGTAGCGGGAAGCGACTTCGCCGTAATAATTGGGTTCCACCGGTTCCAAGGGCATTTCCTTGTGAATCCGCTCGATGATCTCCCGTTTGGACACCACCTGATCCAAGTTCCACCCGTTACTGTTGCCCACGTCCATAAATTCGATGAAGCGCAGAATATGCCCCGTTCCGCGAAAATGGCGGGCCATGGGGATGATCTGCCCGTCATTGACACCCTTTTGGACAACCATGTTGACCTTTACCTTCAGTCCGGCCTGACTGGCCGCCTCGATTCCCTCCAACACTGGTCGGACAGCGGACCGCCCCCCGTTTATTTTGGCAAAGATTTCGTCGTCAAGCGCATCCAAACTGACGTTGACCCGCTGCAGTCCGGCTTCTTTAAGGGCGCGGGCGTGCTTGGCGAGTAAGGAGCCATTGGTCGTCAGGGCAATATCTCGAATCCCTTTCACGCTGGACAGCATCCGGATCAGATCGGGCAGCCCTTTTCTGAGCAGGGGTTCGCCTCCGGTGATCCGGATCTTTTCTACGCCCAGCTTGACAAAGATCCGCACCAATCGGGTGATTTCCTCAAATCGGAGAAGCGCCTTCCGCGAGAGAAACTGGTAATCGGGGCCAAACACTTCTTCAGGCATGCAGTACCGGCAACGAAAATTGCAACGGTCCGTCACGGAAATACGCAAATCCCGAAGCGGACGGCCCAATGCATCTTTGATTTCAGCCATCTTCTCACGCTGCTCTCACTTCGTAGCAGCCTTGTCACCTCTCATTCTCTTCATTTTTCCGAGACAACACACTTTGAGAACGTTTAGTTTATGTTTCTCGGTCGTTATATGGCGGTTGGGATTCCGATTCCTTTAGTGAGATGTTAGGAGTTGTGGTGACGAAGACTCCCACTATGTAAAATCATGAGAGCGAGAGGTGAAACTAGGGTACCGGTAGCCGGTATACGCTCATGCGGATAAATATATGCAAGAGCAGAAGGAAAACATCGGTGGTGTGATGACACACCTTGGATAGTTTGGTTCATTCTGTTCCCAAGCGATCCCCGCGTCTCCCACGAACCATGTTCGAACTGCTGTCACGCGGACGGAAGGCAAGTCTCCTGGCACTTTCATAAGCCTGTGGGGTGTCAATATCCAGTACGACACCCGGATCTTCCACTGACAGAATCGTCCGGTGCCGTACAGTACGAAGAACCTCCTTCGCTCCCCCATCCCCCTTCAGTCTTGCCAAATTCATCGACCTGATATTGCCCAAAAAAACGGGGTGACCGGGGATACCCCGGAAGCACGGCCGGACGACAATGGGCTCAGGCTCTCGAAGGGTGCGAAGCTGTTTGAGGCCGCTTTCAAAGATCCACCGGATCGTTTCTACCGCAACCAGCGGTTGATCGCCCAAAAACACCATCGCCGATTGGTATCGGCCTTCTCCGATTGCCAACCCGGCCAAAAGGGACGTACTCTGTCCAGCGGCGTAATCCCGGTTGACCACCCAGCGGAAGCGATCGTCCTCTATCCGGATCAAGCGCCGGATCTCCTTCGCCCGGTGACCGATCACGGCAACCACCTCCGGGAAGGGGAGTGTAAGCGTCTTCCGGATTACCTGCTCCAACAACGGCATGCCTCCCCAGTCGAGGAGTTGTTTCGGTGTCCCCATTCTCGAAGATGTCCCCGCAGCGAGGATCAGAGCAAACACACCGCTCTCCATGGTCAACACCTTTCGGCATCAGTTTTCAAAATTGCCACGGCACCCAGCCATCTCCTCACCTCAATAACGAACCCATCACAACCAGAGGTACACCGGCCGCGATCATTTTCGGACGGGTTGATGAATGTTGTCCCTCCCCCGCAAAAACCCGCCTGCACAACCCTTTCTAAACGCCAGGATCTCCGACAATATGCTGATTGCCACCTCCTGCGGGGTCTCGGCGCCAATATCTAAGCCGACGGGGTTATACATCCGGGCCAGCTTCTCTTCCCCGAAGGTTACCCCTTCCTTTTCCAATGCCTCCAACATCCGTTGACAGCGGGATCGTGGCCCGAGCACGCCCACATAAGGAGCGGGTGAGTTCAAGGCAAGACGGATGGCGACCCGGTCACGCTCCAGATGGTGGTTCATCACAACAACATACGTCCGTTTTCCGATAATCACCCGCTCCTCCCATAAACCCGCATCGGCCAGAATGATCCGGGCTCCCGGAAAGCGATCCTCCGTGGCGTAGGCCGGGCGCGGATCGACCACCGTCGTTTTGAACCCCGACTGGACGGCTAATTTCACCAGAGGGATCGCGTCATGGCCAGCTCCGAAAATCATCAGTTCCGACGGAGGGAGGTTGACGTCGACGAAAACCTCCGCTTGCCTGCCTCCGGGCAAGGAAAATATGCAGGTCTCCGATTGGGGATGCAAGGTGTCCAGTTTTTTCCGTGCCCATTCAACAGCCAACCTGTTCAATGCCTCATCTCCCAGGTCTCCGAGGGGTTCGCCGTTTTCTGGAATGAAGAGACGGACCCCGGAAGGAAGATCCGGAGAAGGAGAAAACGCCAGCAACGTGCACAACACGGCCGCCTGCTCTTCCTTGAGACATTCAGTCCACGCGGCAAAGGGGTCTTTCCCCGGGTTACGCCGACCATTTTCATTCCGTACGTTCATGAGGATGCCTCCTTCCCCGCGAACCCCCGCTCCTTCACATCCTTTCCATCGGATGATCGGGGAACATCCGCTTCGTTTGTCGTCTCGTTCCACGAAACCGGCTCAATCAAGACATCGACGGTACCCGGGCACCCCAGCCCCAATCCCCACACGAGATCCTCATCCAAATCGTAACGTTTCATCACAGGGTGACCGTCGGCCATCACTTGTTTGGCCACTTCTGCTACGTCCGGTTCCAGGCAGCCGCCAGAGATCACACCTGTCATTTTTCCTTCCTCGTCGATCAGCATTTTTGCACCTTCCCGGCGATAGGCGGATCCCTTCACGCGGACAACGGTGGCCAACGCCATCTTTCTGCCCGCCCGTCTCCCCTCTTCCATTGCCAGAGCGATTTCCTGATTCTCTTTCACGTCCGTTATCACCTCCGGTAATGGATGTATGAGGCTAATTGCTGGGAGGAGGCCGGATAAAGGCCCCGAAATGCTCCCTAGATGATCGGATCAGCTTTCACTTCCCTGTAAAAGTCAATACGGGTTTCATTGAGGCACTACATGTGTATGCACGGTAAATGGGGTCACTGGCGAAGAGACAGGTCGGAAAACCTGACCTTCAACCGCCTCTCGCCAGCTGTCCAAGTCGTGTACATCGACGAACCGATGGATGTATGGCATCGCCACGGACATTCCGCTCGAGATTGGCTCATAGCCCGGGTCGCCGAGCAGGGGATTGAGCCAAACCACATGCCGCACGCGTTCGGAAAGCGTCTTCATAGCGGAGCGCAGGCGCTCGGGATGACCGGCGTCAAACCCGTCCGACGCGATGATCACAGAAGTATGTTGCAGCAACAGACCGCCATATCTGTGCTGCAGCTCCTCAAGCGCTTCTCCGATGCGCGTCCCGCCCTTCAGTTCTGCCAGTTCCGAGACTGGAATTCCCTGTACCGCTTTGCGCGCTACCAGATGTGTGACGCGCTTGAGCCAAGTTGAGAAGACGAACACCTCGCAGCGCAGGCGCAGACGCGTAAACGACCACGCGAGAGAAGTCATGAACGGGGCGTGCTCCTTCATCGATCCGGAAATGTCGATCATAAGCACAACCGACGGCCGATCTGGTCGGTACTGTTGCCAATGCAGACGGAGCGGTTCTCCCGCGTAACGAACGCTCTCGCGCATCGTCGCGCGCAGATTCACCCGATCGCGCCCACCACGGCGAAACCGTCGTCCCGGCGGGCGGTCGAATTGCCGTACAGCCCGCTTGGAGACGGCCAACACCGCGCGCAGCTGAGACGGATCGGCCTGCAGGGCGTAGCGTTCTCCCTGACTCGGACTGGATCCCGGCTGCATGGAGAAACTCACTGTGGGCGGGCGATCCTGCGTCTCGGTCAAACCACGCGAATGTCCAGACCGCTCATCCGCCTGAATCCGTTTCTTTTCTTCCAGCCTCGTACCCGGGTTCAAAAAGTGACGTTTGAACAGATGAGGAAACGAACCCCACTCAACCGGCGAACGGGCGTAGACAGAGCGCAGCGCAAACATAAGTCCCTCCGGCACTGACAGGTCCGCCTCCGCCAAGCACCTGAGCGCGGTCAATGTCTCCGGCGTGCCAACGCGAAACCCGTGTTTTCGCAAAAAAGGGGTAAAATCCTGAACCTGACGAATCACCGCTGCGGTCATCCCCGTCAGTCCGTTCAGGTCTATGCGTTCCACAACAAGGCCAGTCCTTTCTCTCGTACCAGTTCCAGGTCTTCCTGTGTCTTCAACAAGCATCCGAGCGTCAGGCGGGTGACTGATTCGTCCAGCTCTCCTGCCGCCAGATCGGCAACCGCACGCGCCCAATCGATCGACTCTGCCAATCCGGGCGGTTTGAGGAGCGACCACTTTCGCAACCGGCGCACCGCGCGCGCAATCTGACGGGCGACAGTCGGAGCCACGTCGGGTACATGAAGGGCAATGATAGCCGCCTCCTGCTCTACACTCGGATAATCTAACCAATAGTAGAGACAGCGCCTCCGCAATGCATCCGATAAATCGCGCGTGCGATTGGACGTCAGAATCACCGTTGGTGGCACTTCAGCCCGAAACGAACCACGTTCCGGAATGGTGATCTGAAACTCTGACAGAAACTCCAGCAATAGAGCTTCAAATTCCTCGTCCGCCCGATCCACCTCATCGATCAACAGAACGGGGGCGGGCTTTGTCTTCAAAGCACGCAGCAATGGCCGTTCAATCAAGAAGTGGTCGGTATAGATGTCAGGCGCCGCACCCCCGGCCTCACCGGAAAACGTGGCCCTGGTCAGCAACAGCTGTTTGGGGTAATCCCAATCGTACAGAGCATGTGCAGCATCCAAACCCTCGTAGCATTGCAGTCGAATCAACTCCACACCGCGAACCACCGACACTGCCTTGGCCAGCTCGGTTTTACCGACACCGGCCGGCCCCTCCAACAGCAGTGGTCGGTTCAAACGCTGTGCCAGGTAAAGAACCATAGCCAGTCCTTCGTCAGCCACGTACTTGGCATTCTGCAAACATTTCCGCAACTTCTCCACACGATCGTCCACCATTCCGTCCCTCCGCACGGCATCCCCGGATTGTCAATCAGTCGACTCAGGTTCCGCCGTCTCCGTCGACGTCGCTGCCACCTGTTCTGACACAGACGAGAGCGCTTCGCGCAAATTGGCGAACAGCTTTTCCGTGATCTTTCTGGCTTCATTGTCAATCATCCGACCGCCGAGACTGGCGATCGGCCCGCTGATCGCAGCGTCACACCGCCAATCCAGTTTCGTTCCACCACTTTCCGTATCACTGAGCGTCAGTTTCGCCTTCATATCGACACGGCTGCCCATACCCCCGCCTCGTACGGAGAGTTCAGCAGACTCTTCCGGCTCGGTCACGGTCACTTCAACCGTCAAGTTGAACTTGCCTCGAACGGGCCCAACACCGACACGGACAAGCGTGTGAAAACGGGTCTCGCTCTCCACATCCAACTTCAAAAGATCTGGAACACACGGCCCCATCCGCTGCGGATCCATGACGAACTCCCACACAGTCTGACGCGGCAAATCGATGACAAAGTCTCCTTGATACGTGCGCAACTGTATCCCTCCTTGCCGGAATCGATCGACTTCACTTTATCGGGCAATCGCGTACGTTTCCGGTTCTTGTTGAAACTTCCGTAAACAGTGAGGACAACAGAATCCGTACGTCTTTCCTTCATGCACCGTACGATAAGGCGTGCTATCGAGATCGACACGCATTCCGCAGACCGGATCGACACCCGTCCCCAGCCGCTGCGACGTGGACACGTGCGCAGCCTTCTCGGCAGACGTCTCAGAGATACTCATATTGGATGGTGGGTGGTAGCGGACCTCCACCTGACGGCGCCGCCTCTCGATCATCTGTGCGAAGATGCTGAGTGCGATCTCCTGCGGTCCCACAGCGCCGATGTCGTAACCGGCAGGCGCGACGACGAAATCGCAAAACTCTGCCGACGCTCCCGCGCTGAGCAGCGCTTCCCGCAATGAGCGCCAGCGTTTCGGACTGATGACCACACCGGCGTAAGCCAGCGGGAACTTCTGAAGCGCCAGCAGTCCAACGTCGTCGTATTGCCCCATCGTCGCCACCACCGCGTACATCTTGGGCTCATACACCTGTGACAAGTTTCGTTTCAACCGTTCTGCCGGATCATCGCCATTCTCTTCCATTTGCTCCAAGGCCAGACGCCGAGAAAACCACCCAAACTTCGGGGCCAGTTCCTCCAACGCCAAGGCAACGGGAGAATCTCCGATCACGACCAGGAGCGGATCCGGTAACTTCGGTTCGATAAACAATTCCACCTCGCCCTCTGATTGGCAGGTCATCGGCAAAACCGTTACCCCCTCCTCCACCTCGGCGGGTGGATTGGCGGTAATGAGCAGTAATTGGCTCTGGCCCGTTTTGAGACACTGCTGAGCTTGATCTGTCACCAATCCACGTGTACATTGACCTCCGACAAATCCGAACATCCGGCCGTCGGAAGTAACAACAGCCTTGTCACCCACGTTGGCCGAACTGGGTCGGACACGACGAACCACGGTCACCACAGCGTAAGGTTCCCGTCGCTCCTCCAACAAGCGAATCTCGTCCGGTATCGTGTGCATCCGCGTGATCCGGCAGAGGAACCCCCTGCCGGAACCACCTCCTTACCCATCTTTTTCTGTGAATCCTGCGCCTGCCCATACCGGATCATCCGCTCCTGCGCTGATCGACGCAAAAACAAGCCGGGGGCGGCCCTCACGCGGTCGGGAGAAGCCGTCTTTCGCCCCGTCCGTCCTCTGTTCAAGCTGTGTCACTCGGTCACTCCATGCTCGCGCAGGATTTTCCACACCTTCCACGGGAATATGGGCATGTCAATATGTTCGACCCCCAGCGGTGCCAGGGCGTCCACCACCGCGTTTACAAACGCCGCCGGCGAGCCAACGTTCGGTGACTCACCCACACCCTTCGCCCCGATAGGATGGTGAGGTGAGGGCGTCACGGTCCGATCGGTCTCCCACTTCGGGGTGTCCAACGCGGTCGGGACCAAGTAATCCATCCAGTTCGTCGCCAGACAGTTTCCGTCCTCGTCGAAGGGAATATCCTGCATGAACGCAATCGCAAAGCCTTCCGTCAATCCCCCGTGCACCTGTCCCTCAACGATCATTGGGTTGATCACGGTGCCACAATCGTCGACAGCGAGAAAACGGCGAACTTTGACTGCGCCCGTTCCCTTGTCGATGTCGACGACCGCGATATATGCTCCGTGAGGAAAAGTGAGATTGGGTGGATCATAATAGTACGTAGCTTCCAGCCCTGGCTCCATTCCCTCCGGCACATTGGTGTACGCCGCAAATGCGATGTCTTTCATCGTGACAGTCCTGCTGGCAAGGCCTTTGGCGGAAAATGCTACGCCATCAAAAACCACATCCTCTTCCCCCACTTCCAGCAGGTGTGCCGCAATTTTCTTTGCCTTTTCGCGGATCCGCCGGGCGCAGAGCGCAGCGGCACCACCGGCAGTCGGGGTGGATCGGCTGGCGTAGGTTCCCAGTCCGTAAGGGGCGGTATCGGTATCCCCCTCTTCGACGATGACATCGTCCGTACTTAGCCCCAACTCCTGTGCGATAATCTGGGCGAACGTCGTCTCATGCCCCTGACCCTGATGGCGTACCCCCAACCGGGCAATCACTTTTCCCGTCGGATGGACGCGAATTTGGGCGCTGTCGAACATCTTGATCCCCATGATGTCGAAGGTGTGGCTAGGCCCCGCACCGACAACCTCGGTGAAGGTGGAAATACCGATGCCCATCAATTCCCCGCGGGCCCGCTTTTCTGCCTGTTCCTTGCGTAACTCTTCGTAGCCGATTTTCTCCAACGCCAGAGCCAGCGTTTTCTCGTAGTCGCCGCTGTCATAGGTCCAGCCCGTCGGCGACTTATACGGGAACTGTTCCTTACGGATGAAGTTGCGTTTCCGCAACTCAGCTGGATCGACGCCTACACGGCGAGCGAGTACATCCATCACGCGCTCGATCAAATACGCAGCCTCGGTCACACGGAACGAACAGCGGTAGGCGACCCCGCCTGGAGCCTTGTTCGTATACACGCCGTCGACCTCGACGAACGCTTCCTTGAAGTTGTAGGAGCCCGTAACGATGCTGAACAATCCAGCCGGGAATTTGGACGGATCGGCCGCTGCGTCAAAGGCTCCGTGATCGGCAATCGTTTTTACCCGCAGCGCCAACACCCGCCCGTCTTCCTCAGCGGCGATCTCGGCAGTCATATGGTAATCACGCGCAAAGCCAGTACTGGTGGTGTTTTCGGTGCGCGTTTCGATCCACTTGACGGGTTTGCCCAGCTTGAGCGAGGCCACGACTGCGCAAACATATCCGGGATAAACGGGGACCTTGTTGCCGAAACCGCCCCCGACGTCCGGCGAAATCACGCGAATCTGGTGCTCCGGCAGGCCGCTGACCAACGACAAGACAGTGCGGTGGGCATGCGGTGCCTGGGACGTCACGTACCATGTCAGCTTGCCGGTCGCCGTATTGTAGTCGGCGATACAGCCGCACGGTTCGAGCGGCGACGGATGGACGCGGGGAAAACGCACATCCTGCTTGACCACCACCGGCGCGTTCCGGAACAGTTCTTCCGTCGCTTCCTTGTCGCCCGCCTCCCAGTGAAAAATGAGGTTGGACTTCTGCTCCCTGTCCTCACGCAGAATCGGAGCGTCCGGCTCAAGCGCCTTGAACGGATCGACGACAACGGGAAGCGGTTCGTAATCGACATAGACAAGCTGTGCGGCATCTACAGCCTGCTCGCGCGTCTCGGCGATAACCGCAGCCACCTCCTGATACTGATACAGCACCTTCCCGGTCGCCAGCACCATTTGTTGGTCATTGGCCATGGTAGGCATCCAGGCCAAGTTCATGGCCGCCAGATCTTCACCGGTGATCACCAGCTTGACGCCCGGCGCTTGCATCGCCTCCGAAGTATCTATGCTCTTGATCCGAGCATGCGCGTACGGACTGCGAACCAAACACATGTACAGCATACCGGGTAACACGATATCATCGATATAACGACCCTTGCCGCGGATGAAACGCGGGTCCTCCTTACGCCCGACGGACTTCCCCAATGGGCGCAACTCAGTCTGACGAACTGCCACTGGCTGCCACCTCCTTGGAAGGTTCAGCAGATGCATCGGCCAATTTTGACGCAGCCGATCGGATGGCTTTCACGATGTTCATATATCCCGTGCAACGGCAGAGGTTTCCAGAAATGCCCCTCCGGATCTCCTCTTCCGACGGGTCCGGATTAGTTTGCAACAGAGCGTAACCGGACATCAGCATACCAGGAGTACAGTAGCCGCATTGCAGACCATGCTCCTCCCAAAAAGCCGTTTGCAACGGATGCAACTCGCCATCCTGTTCCAACCCTTCGACTGTCATCACATCACGTCCGTCTGCCTGAACAGCCAACACCGTACACGATTTGACTGCCTTGCCGTCGAGTAGTACCGTGCAGGCACCGCAACTGGTCGTATCGCATCCAACGTGTGTACCGGTAAGCCCCAGGTCATCCCGCAAATAGTAGACCAGCAGCTTCCGCGGCTCCACATCTGATTCATATGTCTGCCCGTTGACGCGAACCCGGATCTTCATCGGAGTACCACCTCTCCCTGCAGTTCTTTGGCGATATCGGACAATCCCCGCTTGGCGAACACGCGCAGGACGTCTCTTTTGTACTCCGCGCTGCCGCGCAGATCGTCCGTTGGATCGGAATCTTCCGGAACCAAGCGGGAGACAGCCTCAATCGTCTCCGGAGTCAGTTTCTTGCCCAGCAAATACTCCTCCGCACGCTTCCCGCGCAACGGAACCGGACCGCAGGCGCAAATGCCAAATCCCGCCACGGTTACGATCCCATCGGAATCCAGCTCAACGTGGATGGCGAGTCCCGCAATCGCAAAGTCGCCGGCTTTCCGTTCAATCTTCAAATACCGTCCGGCTGCTCTGCCCGTCGGCGTCGGAACGAGTACCGCCGTGGCAATCTCGTTCTCCTCCAGCGCCGGGGTAAACGTGTCCACGAAAAAGTCGTCGATGGGAATCTGCCGTTTCCCACCGGGACCAACCGCCTCCACTTGGGCATGCAATGCCAACATGGCCGCCCCCCAGTCAGAGGCTGGATCGGCGTGCGCCAGCGACCCGCAGACCGTGCCCAAGTTGCGCACCAGAGGATCGGCAATCCAGACGGCTGTTTCGGCCAACAACGGATACCGATCCCTCAACTCAGCCGCATGCTCCAGCTCCGAGTGTCTGGTCAACGCTCCGATCCGAAGGAAACTGTTTTCCTCCCGCCACCCTTTTAACTCGTCAATGCCGTTGATGTCGATCAGGATCGGTGGCGCGGCCACGCGCAGTTTCATCATCGGCAGCAGACTTTGTCCTCCTGCGAGCAACTTCGCGTCGTAGCCGTATCGCTGCAACAGTTCGACCGCTTCCCCCAGTGTGGTAGGAGCAATGTACTCAAACGAGTTCGGAAACAACGCAGAACCTCCTTTGCTTGTAGTTGCGTTGCGGCAGCGGACGAATGGACGTTGTCAATCCCGAACATTTTACAGATCGGCCTGACTTGATTGTCTGCAACAATGAGAGTCACGATGATCATCCTAGAACTCGCAAATACCCCGACAACTTTTTGGTACTCAGTAGAAATGCAAGCGTTTTCATAGAAGGGTGAGTTATAGAAAGGTAAGTTGGGGAAAGATGGAATTTGGATCCGGATCAATTTCAGAAGTAACGTATTTCGCGACCGATCCTGAGTCGTCTTAACGCCGGACGCCCACAACGCTTTTGGATGAGGTGTTCTCCTATTTTTATAATAAGGAGAATAAACAATATAGTCAATTATTTTTACCTGTTTATAATTATGAAAAGTATGGGACAGAAAGACTCACCGACCGCTTCAATTTTCAAGTCAATCGTTAGTATCCATCGTCAAGCAACACGGCTTCCACTTCAGCCGGAGCATCTCTAATGCTGTTTCAGACGAGCCGCGTGCCTGTTTCCCCACATCTCTCCATCTCCCCGGGCATCTCTCGCAGTCGAGAGACAGGAGACAACAAAATCCAACCCATGGCTGAAAGCGTGCCCAATGCACCGATCACCAACGTAATCCGCAAACCGAAATACGAGCCCAGCATCCCGCCCAACAAAGCCCCGAATGGGGCGGCGGCCGTCACGATGAAACGATAGCAGGCATTGACCCGACCCAGTATGTGTTCAGGTATGATCGCCTGCCGCAAACTGATCACATGCACATTGGAAACCACCAGACCCACTCCGCTGAGAAAAAAGGAGAGCATAAGCGCCGGCACCGTCACATACCACGGTCCACCTACGGCCGGCACCAACAATGGGGCGACACATGCCACCCACATCGCACCCGTGATCGAACGGCCGACGGTCAACCGACGCCCGATCCAACCGGCAAGCAACGAGCCCGCCAACGCTCCCACGCTGGAAGCGGCCATGATCCAACCCAACCAGTCCGGTCCGAGGTGCAACTCCCGCGTCATGAACAATACGTACACAGCCCAACAAACCTGACTGAAAAAATTGTAGGTGGCCGCCTCCCCCGCGATGGCGCGGAGATACGGATCGGACAATACGATGTGTATCCCCTCCCCGATACCGGAAAATAACGGCGGTACAGACGAACAAGACGGTGTCGGTTCTTTTTTTCGGATCGCTGCGAGGAAACAGGCGGAAAGCAGATAAGATACCGCATCCAGCAGGATGACGATCGGGGCGGTCATCATGCCGATCAACACACCGGCCAAACCGGGACCACCAATTTGCGCGATCGAAGCGCTGACTTGCAGTTTGCTGTTTCCTTCCACCAACCTTTCCCTGTCCACCAATGAAGGCAAATACGACTGATACGCCAAGTCGAAGCACACGGTCAACACCCCTACTGACAACGTGACAAAATACAAATACTCAATCCGGAGGATGCCGAGCAGGGCACTGACCGGGATGAACCCGAGCAGCACCGCCCGTCCGATATTGGCGACGATCAGGATCGGTCGGCGTTTGACACGGTCCACCCAAACACCGACCCACAGCGTCAGCAGCAGATACGGCAGTAAGGGAGCGGCATTGAGCATGCCCATCTGAGCCGGAGTCGCCCCAAGCGTGTCCGCAGCCGCCAGCGGCAATGCCAACGCGGTGATTTGCGTGCCGAACAGCGAGATCGTTTCCCCTGTCCAAAACTTCAGGAAGTCCGCCTCTCTCCACAATCCGCTCATTGGCCCGTTTGATTTGCACATGTGCTTCCCACCTTGTTTGTAATCATCTAAATTATTTATACTTATTACAACAAATGAGGATTCTCATCCTTTCGATGACAAAGGGGAAGTGTTTCATGCGATTTTTGTTCATGGATTTTCTCAACAGCGAATGGCGAGACGGGATTCGAGACGACTCCCTGGAAGACCGATTGGACAAGCCCGGCTGGTGGGAAAATGTGATGGCTGATTGGGGGATGACAGTGAACCGACCGATCACAGAGACGGATCGAAAAGAGTTAAAAGCGCTCCGTTCTCGGCTACGTGTTTGGGTGGAAAAATTGGCTGAGGGAAAACAATTAAATGAAGAGGACTTACATCAAATCAACACATACTTGCGCCAAGTCCCAGTTTACAGAGTATTGGACTCGAAAAATGGCGGATATGGCTGGAAACTGCTTCCCGACCAATCGGACTGGCGATGGGTAGCTTCGGAAATCGTCGCCTCCTTGGCCGAATTGCTCGTCCGGCATGATGCGGGACGCATCCGAATTTGTGAAAACCGCCAATGTTTGTGGGTGTTTTACGACGAAAGCAGAAACCGAAGCCGCCGCTGGTGCGATCACCGCACATGCGGAAACCGGATGAACGTGCGCAAACACCGCCAGCGGAAACGGCACAGCAAAGGAGGACAACCGGAAAATGAATGAATCGAAGCAAACCATTTAACAAAATAATTTCGACCAAATTCAATCAGCTCATCTTCAAGCTCCGTATCCTCATCTTCCTCCTCGTCTAACTGTAACTCATCAAAGTCGATGTATTGAGTAAGATCCACCGAGATTATATGGAGTGGATGAGGATAGGGGTGCGAGATACTTTCGACTGAATAGGCCACCACAGCTAAAAACTCACCATCCAGCTCAGTATCAAAAAAGAGACAATTCGTTTTTCAAGATGATTTTTTGCTAAAACTTCCTTTATACCGACAAGAGTTTTTTCCTTCTTCTCATGAATACTTTCCATCACTTTTTCCCTTAAAAGTTGCCAATCCAACTTATTCACCTCTTAGACCCCCATCCCGAGATATCTATACAATTTCAGTCATGCCGGCGCTCGCTTTCATCCCAACCCTGAAGGACTGGGTTTTCCCGCTCGCTCTTGATAAAAAAACAGGACACCGTCAAACACGATGTCCACTAAACCCACATCATTCTTCCGGCAGCAACAACCCCAACTGTCGTGACAACTCGTAATGCAAGGATTGGACACCCGCGGAAAAGCGAATGACAACCTTGCGTCCGGGGGCGACCCCGCCGATCGGCGCCACTTCGATGACCTCTCCTTCTCCCCATTTAACGTGCCGGATCCGATCACCCACGCGGACGGCCTCGCCGTGAAACTTCTGCTGCGGCTGCGGACGCCGTGATGAAGATACCGATACAGACACGGATGGCATCCGCTTCCCTTCCTCGGCCGTTCCCTCCTTCCGATCCGATCCGCCTGCAAATCCCATCTCCCGCAAAAACGGAGACGGTGCCACCCGTTTGCCTTGACGTGTCCGACTGACCGACAGGAACAGCTCCCTTCTCGCCCGCGTGATGCCCACATACAACAATCTCCGTTCCTCTTCCCACGCTTCCGCTTTTTTGTGTTCAGGCACCTGCAAACTGCGTCGATGCGGAAGTACCATGCTATGTAGGCCAATCAGGAATACACGGTCAAATTCCAGCCCTTTCGCCCGGTGAAACGTCATCAAGTGCACACGGGGTTGTTCCGGTCGATGGGATACGACCTCATTCACTTTGGTAACATGGTGCAACAGCTCGTCCCGACCGGAAAACTGAGTCGCCGCTACCGCCAGCTCCTCCACAGGTTCCTTCACCGCGGATTCGTCATTGCCGGTATCTTGGGCAAACGATGAGAGAAACGCATCGTAACCGATTTGTTCCCGGATATAGGCAACTGCCTCTGAGGCATTCATCCCTCGCAACGCTGCCACATCCATAGCCAACTTCTGCAACAGCCGCCGCTGGTAGGATTCCAAACCGGGAAGATCCGCCAATGCTTGTAACAGCGATTGACCCGTCTTTTGGGAGATTGTCCACACCTGATCCATCCAATCCTCCCCGAACAGATACCGCTTCGGTTTGTTGATGATCCGTACCAGTGCATCCAAATCGTTCGGATTATCTGCCAACCGCAGATAAGCCATGACGTCGAGCACTTGCCAACGACGGTAAAAAGACGCATCCCCCTCCGCCACCGCAAACGGCACATCCGCCCGCACCAACGCGTCGATCATCGCGCGGGCCTGGGTCGACGTCCGATACAGTACCGCCGTTTCCACCCCGTCGTCCAATCGGGCGAGAATCTGCCGCGCCTCTTCTTCCTCGTCGGCCGGCTCCATCCACACCGGGTCGGGTCCCTGTTTGCCTGTACCGGTCAATGTTTTTTCTTGTCTGCGGCGATTATGGCGAATCAATCGTTGGCCCAGTGCGATGACTGATTCGGTGGAGCGGTAATTGGTGGACAGTACAATGGTTCGGCAGGGAGAAAACCATGTGCGAACCTCCTGCATCAATCGCGGGTCACTGCCGCGAAAGGAATAGATCGCCTGATCGTCATCCCCGACGACAAACAGATTGCCGCTGGGCGGAGCAAGTATACGCAATGTCTCAAATTGCACCCGGTTGATGTCCTGAAATTCATCTACCAGGACATGTTCCCAATAACCGCACCACACGGATTGTTGCCGGGGGTCCTGAAGCAATCGATACGTTTCAACGAGGATGTCGTCGTAATCCCACACTCCGCTCAGTTGTTTGCGCGATTCATACGCTTGGTACAGGTCGCGAAACAGGATGTTCTTCTCCTTTTTCACCTTTAACCGATCGGGCAAGATCAAATTCCCTTTGCACAAACCGATCTGGTTGAGCAAAGTGGATACCGCCTCATCATCGGCCAGCTGTTCCCGCTCGATCAACAGTTGCCGCAACCACTGCGTCTGCTCCGTTTCCTTCAGCAAACGCGGAACGGAACGTCCTGACCGACGCAACAGGGATAAAAAAAGGGAATGAAATGTGCCGATCCACAATCCGCTGAGCGGTCTTCCCGCCGCTTGCACCAAACGATTTTTCATTTCCCTTGCGGCGGCACGCGTGAAGGTGACCACCATCAGCCGTTCGGGTGACACCCCTTGTTCCAACAAATACAGCACACGGCGCGTCAACACCGTCGTTTTGCCGCTTCCAGGACCCGCAAACACAACAGCAGCCCCTTCCCCGTGCGTCACTGCAGCCTTCTGACTGTCGTTGAGATCCGCCGTCAAAAAGGTCCCGGTTCCCTGCATGCTCCCCCCTCCTTCATCTCCAATTTCCGAGACAAGTCCGATATGGCGCCCCTCCATCGTATCACAAAGAAAATTGAGCTGAACAGAGAGCGAAGACAATTCGGCCACTTTTCACGCCAAGACAAGCGAATAACGAACGTTCCATTCCTCAACGACAATAAACGTTCACATTTTAAGCTGTTGACACCTTTATGTGTCCATGGTAAAGTAAATCCCAAACTTTCCGATAAGCTTGAATCCCGTGTTAACAGCGAGGATGGAGCCAAGCGGTAAAACGGAACCCTCAGAGAGCCGGTGGTTGCTGCGAACCGGTGGTCCGTTGCCGTGGAGCACTCTGGAGCTGTCCGGCTGAACCCTTGAGCAGGCAGTAGGCCGGAACGGCGGAGCCGTTATCCCAGGGTCGCCTTTGGGCAGACCCACCGAGGCTGCAAGTGCAAACTTGCGGCGAATGAGGGTGGCACCACGAGCCTCTCGTCCCTCACCTGCCATAGGAGTAGGTGTGCAGACGAGAGGCTTTTTGATTGTGTTCAAATTTCGGGAGGAGGAAACAGTATGCCGCTCGCAGACAAAACGCATTTGCGCATCCCTGGTCCCACACCGATCCCCCCTCGGGTGCAATGGGCCATGAATCAACCGATGATCGGACATCGCAGCGGGGAATGTTCCCGTTTGGTGGTAGAAAACAGCCGACGGTTACAACCCGTGTTCGGAACAGACCAACCGGTACTCATCGTCACCGGCAGCGGGACGTCGGCTCTGGAAGCGGCCGTCGTAAACGCGGTCGCCCCCGGAGAGGAAGCGGCCGTTGTCGTCACGGGCGCGTTTGGTGATCGATTCGCCAAGATCGTCACGCGCTACGGGATTACGTTGCGTCGTTTGGACATTCCCTGGAGTGAAGCCTGTCAACCGGAAGTACTGGCTGAGTTCCTCCAGCAGCATCCGCAGGTCAAAGCGGTATTTCTCACCTACTGCGAAACGTCCACTGGTGTGCTCAACCCGATCCGTGAGCTTGCCCGTACCGTTCACCAACATTCCGACGCGCTTGTGATCGTCGACGGCGTCAGCTGTTTGGGTGCAGTGGACTGCCGGATGGACGAATGGGGCGTCGACATCATGGTGACCGGTTCACAAAAAGCATTGATGTTGCCACCCGGTCTGGCATTTATCGCTGTCAGCGACCGGGCATGGGAAGTGATCGAGCGCAATCCACGGTCACGGTTTTACCTGGACCTCATCGCCTATCGCGACAATTTGACCAAGCAGACTACCCCATACACACCGGCCGTTTCATTGCTGTTCGGCTTGAAAGAAGTGCTCAACCTGATCCAAGAAGAAGGATTTTCCGCCATCGTGGCGCGCCACCGCCTGATGATGGAGATGTCACGCGCCGGGATTCGCGCATTGGGTTTGGAACTGTTGGCCCCGGATGCGTTCGCTTCTCCCACCGTAACCGCGGTCAAAGGCGGAGGGCAACTGGATGTGGAAGCATTCCGGAAAGAATTGCGCCAGATCGGCGTCGTCGTCGCCGGTGGACAACAACACCTGAAAGGAAAGATTTTCCGCATCGGTCACATGGGGTACTGCGATCCGCTGGACGTATTGACCGTTTTCAACGCCATCGAACTGGCATTGTTCCGCCTGGGCGTGCCGGTTGAACTGGGTTCCGCCGTAAAAGCTTGCGAGGAGGTATGGGCAAATGTATCGCGTACTCATCACGGATCCGCTCAGTGATCAAGGCATTGAGCGTCTGCTCGAGGCAGAAGACGTAGAGGTCGTGAAAAAGACTGGCCTGAGCCCTGAGGAATTGTTGGTCGAGATTGAACATGCCGACGCTTTGCTCGTCCGCAGCCAGACCAAGGTCACCGCCGAAGTGATCCAGGCCGGCAAAAAACTAAAAGCCATCGGCCGCGCCGGGGTGGGTGTCGACAACATCGATGTTGCCGCTGCCACCAGCCGCGGAGTGGTGGTGGTGAACGCACCGGACGGCAACACGATCTCCACAGCGGAACACACCTTTGCCATGTTGATCGCACTGGCGCGCAATATTCCGCAAGCATACCGGTCGACCATCAGTGGCGAATGGAAACGGAAGCAGTTCGTCGGCGTGGAACTGCGCAAGAAAACCCTCGGGATCGTAGGTTTGGGCCGCATCGGAACAGAGGTGGCCAAACGGGCTCACGCATTCGGCATGAAAGTGGTCGCTTTCGACCCGTATCTGACTGCGGAACGTGCCAAAAAAATCGGCGTCACCCAGGCCACCTTGGACGAATTGTACGCCCAAGCGGATTTTATTACCGTTCATACGCCTTTGACCAAAGAAACCCGCCACCTGATCAACCAGGAAGCGTTTGAAAAAATGAAAACCGGCGTACGCATCGTCAACTGCGCCCGCGGCGGTATCATTGACGAGCACGCGCTGTTGGAAGCGATCCAGACCGGAAAAGTGGCTGGTGCCGCGCTGGACGTGTTTGAACAAGAACCGCCCGGCAATCACCCGCTATTCGACTTGCCGCAGGTGATCGTCACCCCGCATTTGGGCGCCTCCACCGTGGAAGCTCAAGAGAACGTAGCGATTGACGTATCGGAAGAGATCCTTCACATCTTGCGGGGTGAACCGTTTAAAAACGCCGTCAACCTGCCGTCCATCCCGGTGGAGTTGCAGGAAAAACTGGCGCCGTATCAAACCCTGGCCGAAAGCCTCGGCCGGTTTATCGCCCAGGCTGCGCCGGGTGCGTTGCATACGGTGACCGTCACGTATTCGGGCGAACTGACGGAACTGGACACCGCACCGCTCACCCGAATGATCATCAAGGGCGCCCTGTCCTATCACCTGTCTGACGTCAACTATGTGAATGCATCATTCCTGGCGCAACAGCGCGGTGTGAACATCACCGAACAAAAAACGTCGCAAACGCGCGGATTCACCAACCTGATCACTGTGGAGATCACCACCGATCAAGAACAGCGGAAAGTATCAGGCACCCTGCTCAACGGCTTCGGACCGCGCATCGTCAAAGTGGATGAGTATCCGATCGACGTAGTACCGGAAGGACATTTGCTGCTTATCCAGCACCAGGACCAACCCGGCGTGATCGGTCGGGTGGGTACCCTTCTCGGGACCCGTAACGTCAACATCGCCTCGATGCAGGTGGGACGCAAACAAATCGGAGGACAAGCCATCATGATGTTGACCGTCGACAAACCGGTCTCCCCCGACATCCTGGCGCAGTTGGCGCAATTGGACGATATTCGTTCAGTCAGGGAAATCGATCTTTAAACTACTCCGGCCCGTTCAGCAGCTGATACAGATAAGATTCTTCTCCCAACAATGGACTCCTTCGCCAAAGCGAAGGAGTTTTGTTTGATGTTCAGTGCCTGCCGCTCGCCTTGTCTCCTTCGCTCGGCGCGTGTTACCATGACGATATTGATCAGACATGACGTTTCACACACACAGCCTAAGGAGGGAGTTATACATGAGCGAACAACGCGTTGCCGTCGTTACAGGTGCCAGCAAAGGATTGGGCAAAGCGATCACCTTGCGGCTGGCAGAAGGCGGTATCACTGTCGTGGCATGCGCACGCAGTGAAGGATTGTTAAAGGAATTGGCCAAAAATAATCCGGAACGGATCCTTCCGTTTGTCTGCGATGTAACCAAAGAGGCGGAAGTGCGGGATGCGATCGCCTACACTGTGGAGACATGCGGTCGATTGGACATCTTGGTCAACAACGCCGGATTGGGCCGATTCGCTCCCGTTCACGAATTGTCCGTAGAGGATTGGGATGCCATGATGAACGTCAACCTCAAAGGCGCCTTTCTTTTCTCAAAACATGCGATCCCGCATCTGATCCGACATAAGGGACATATCGTCAACATCTCCAGCGTTGCCGGTACAGTCACCTTTGCGGGAGGCGGCGCCTACTGTGCTTCCAAATTCGGCCTGATGGCATTGAACGACGTGCTGACGCAGGAATTGAAACCACATGAAGTGAAAGTGACGGCGATTTGCCCCGGATCGATTAAAACGGAGTTTTTCGGGGGTTCCGTCAAACCGTACTACCTTGAACCGGAACACGTCGCGGAAACGGTTTGGCATGTCGTCACCGCACCGCCCGGTGTCATTTACAATCAGGTGATCATGCGCCCGCAAGTCCCGCCGACAGAGCAAAAGAAATGAAAAAATGGACGCGGATCAACCGCGTCCTTTTTCACTCTCTCCCGTTGCGTCGGTGGGAGTGCCGATCGGAAGCTGCACCACAAACGTCGTGCCTTCGCCCACCTTGCTGGTGACGGTCACATTTCCGCCATGGGCATTGACGATATGCTTGACAATCGCCAGTCCCAATCCCGTTCCCGCCTGCCCACGGGTCCGGGCTTTGTCCGCTTTGTAAAACCGTTCGAAGATGAACGGCAAATCTTCCTCTGGGATACCGGAGCCCGTATCCTGAACGATGAGGCGCACGGAACCGTTGGTCCGCATCGCCTGCAGGGACACCCTGCCGCCCCGGGACGTATGGCGGATCGCATTGTCCACCAAATTGGTCAACACTTGCTCCATTTTGTCTTCATCCCAATAGACAGTTGGCAGATCCGGCTCCACTTCGCCCTCAAGCTGCACACCTTGTTCCCGGGCGATCGTGTGGAACTTGCGCAACAGACGTTCCACCAATTCCGACACCCGCAAGCTGGAGCGCACGATTTCGATATGTCCCGCTTCCATCCGCGCCAAATCCAGCAGCTCCCGTACCAAACGTCCCATTCGTAACGATTCGTCGTGAATCACCTGTACCAATTCACGCCGTTCTTCGGGTGACTGGGCGATATCGTCCAACAGTGCTTCGCTATACCCCTGAAGCATGGCCAGTGGTGTACGCAATTCATGAGAGACGTTGGCGACGAAATCCTTGCGCAACTTGTCCAAGCGACGCTCATCCGTCACATCGCGCAACACGGCCACCACGCCGCGTACCTGTTCATTCGCATACAGCGGGGCCATCACCACCGCCCATGTACGTCCGTGCGCTTCGATATCGCCGAAGTGTTCCTGTTCGTCCTCGACGACCGTCTCAAAAATCTCCCGCAAGGGCAATGGTAAGCGTTCTTTTGGGTCGTCCGAGAGGGTTTCCGACATTTCGTCCGCCCAGGCGGCCAAGAATCGTTCGGCCGGTGGGTTGGTGAGAACAACGCGCCCATTGGCATCCAGCGTGATCACACCATCGGCCATACTGCGCAAAATACTGGCCAACTGTTCTTTTTCATGGGAGAGAGCGTGAACCAGCTCCTCCAATTGCTCTGCCATACGATTGAATGTGGCCGCCAAATCCCCGATTTCATCCCGTTCATGCTGCCGAACGGGAACACGAATGTTAAATTCCCCTTTTGCCATTCGTTCCGCCGCTTTTTTCATCTGCTTCAGAGGTTGGGTGATCCGGGTGGAAAGGAAGAAAGCGAAAATTGTCGTCAGAAAAAATCCGATAATAGCGGAGTAGTAGATCCACTTTTTGATATCCGTTTCGCTTTGCAGTTGGTTCTGCGTTCGGTAGAGCACCACCGCTCCCTCAATTTGGGATCCATTTTTCAGCGGTACGGCCACCATCAGGATGTCCTCTTTAAAAAGAGGGAACGGCATCCCTTCGCCTTCTTCCACAAACACCCTGTCTTTCATGACCACCGTTTTACCGCGCAACACACGGTCGATGTCCGTCTTTTCCAGTAGCTGTTGCCAAGGAACGTTGGCGATGGTAGGCGAAACGCCGATCGGCTCTGCAGCCCCGTCCGGTCCGAGTACAATCATGTACGTATCGAACAACTCCGAGATCCGCAGCATGTCACGCAAGTACGTCCCGCGTTTCGCCCCTTTTTTCTCCAGATCGTGCTGGATCTTATGCGCCAAAGCCAACAGGTTTTCCTGTTGGCTGCGTTGGTGGGTCTTTTCCACTTGGTCACTCAGGAACGCACTCAGCATCACCAAGAGGAGCGTGACCAAACCGATGATAGTCAGCCACAGCTTGCCGACAACACTTCTCCAGATCAATCCTTCGGCACCTCGAGCTTATACCCCACGCCCCACACGGTTGTGATCATCTTGGCCGCTTTGGAAGAGGCGCGGTTCAGTTTTTCACGCAATCGTTTGATGTGCGTGTCTACAGTGCGCAAGTCACCGAAAAACTCATACTGCCACACATCGCGCAACAACTCTTCCCGCGTGAACACTTTGTCCGGCGAACGGGCGAGATAATGGAGCAGCTCATATTCCTTTGGTGTCAATTGCACCGTTTTGCCACCCGCACGCACCTCGTGCGCATCATGATCGATCGTCAGATCGGGGAAGACGATCACGTTGTGTGTCTCGGTGTCTGTTTTCAGATACGCAGTGGCCGACGAACGGCGTAAAACCGCTTTGACCCGGTGCACCAACTCGCGTGGAGAGAACGGCTTCACCACATAATCATCCGCCCCGGCCTCAAACCCCTCCACCCGGTTTCCCTCTTCTCCCCGGGCAGTCAGCATGATGATCGGGGTCGCCTTTTTCTTACGAATGCCGCGGCAGACATCCACTCCGTCCATCCCCGGCAGCATCAGATCCAGCACGATGAGATCGTAATCGGTTTCCAACGCTTTGGACAAGGCGGTTTCTCCGTCCTCCGCCTCCTCGATTTCGTACCCCTCCCGCTCCAGATACATGGTGAGCAACCGACGGATGCGGTCCTCATCATCCACGATCAAAATACGTTCCCGCTTTTCCATCAACCTTCACCTCACTGGCACAACCTCGTCGTTCACGGTTTATGCATAAGAATGGAGGCCGGCGATCACCAAGTTAATCACAATCAGATTCAACATGATGATGACAAATCCGATCACCGCCATCCAGGAGGACTTCAGCCCGTGCCAACCACGGGAAAGGCGCAAATGCAGATAGGCGCTGTAAAACAGCCAGGTGATGAGCGCCCATACTTCTTTGGGGTCCCATCCCCAAAAACGCCCCCATGCTTCCTGGGCCCAGATCATGGCGAAAATCAGGCCGCCCAGCGTGAAGATGGGGAATCCGATGGCGATGGCACGATAGCTGATCTCATCGGCCATCTCCAGCGAGACATTTTTCACCATGGGATGAAGCAGCTCACTGATCCGTCTGCGTGACGCCAATCGGATCAAACCATAGAGAACCGTCCCGGACAGCACAGACCAGATTACCGAATTGAACTTGCGGGCCGCTTCCTGCCCCTGCATCCAAGACGGTGCTTCAAACAACGGATGCGTCATCCCCAAAAATGGCTGCATCCGCAATACTTCTCCGCCGTTAGGTCCCACGATCGGCGGCATCTCGTACACTTGCACCAATTGCTGTCCTTCAAAGGTGTGTTGGATCTCCGCATGATAACCAGCCATCGAAAACGCAAAACTGGTGAGAATAAAGCCGATCAGCATCACCAACACGAGGAGGGTTCCCTCCAACACGGCGGCACCGGTGGTTCCCCGTTCGTGACCGACAGCACGAATCAGATAGATCAAACCGGCCACGAATCCGACGACAAACGCCCCTTCCCCCAACGCCGTGGTGGTGACATGGATGTACAGCCAATAACTTTGCAGCGCCGGAATCAACGGCTCCACGTCCCGCGGAAACACGGAAGCGTACGCCAACATGATCACCGCGATCGGCATGGCGAACGCACCAAGCACGACCGTCCGATAAATGTAGAAAATGACGATAAACGCAAGCACGATTGTAAACGACAGGAACGAAGCGAATTCAAACATGTTGCTGGTGGGAAAATGGCCACCGACGATGATCCGCGTGATGATGAACATCACTTGAAAAAACACGCCCACGATGGTGAGAATGATGCCCATCCGGGACCATCGCCGCACGTGCACTTCTTCACCTGTACTCCACTTTTTCCCCACGATGGCGATGACAAACACGACCGAAGCCAACACGTACAAAAAAAACGTACACAACAACAGATTTTCCATTACTTTTTCCCAATCCATTTTCTATCACTCCTGCCCAAGCTGGGTCAAAGACAACTTAAGGCCTGCCCGTTCAGTGATCTGTTCCACCTCGCGTTTCAGTCCGAACCAGTTTTTGTTGGTATGAGCTCCCAAATACAGTCTGCCCTCGTGCCAGCGCAGCCAGACCCGTCGATGTTGCCAGTAGAAGCCCATCACCAAACCGATCATACAGACCGCCGCGCCGAAAAAGATAACGGGTAAGCTTTTGTCCACGCGTACCATCAGTCCGGACTGATCGACCACCTGCAAACCGGTCATACTGATGTCATATCGATTGTTTCGGTTGATATCGTCCAGGTTGGTCTGCGCGATCATCCAGGACTTCTCACCCTGCTTCAATTCCGGCGTGATCACCTCAAAAACGAATGCCGGACGGTTGGGAAACTCCGACTTGGTCGCCGGCCGATCCCCCTCCATCGTGAAGTCAGGGAAATAGTTCAAAATCCTCACAGTCCCCCCGTTTTGAAGCGGGTAGGATTCTTTGGGATGATACAGATTGACGGTAAACGTACCGACGCTTTTATTCGTCTTCTTGTCTGTCACCGTCATCTGTAACGATACGGGCTGGTTGGGCTGGAATCCCGATTGGAACAGCATCAATCCCTTGTATTCCATCGGATGGTTCACCATGATTACCTTGCGTGATACCGGTTCCAAACGCCCGGTCCGCGGATCTTGCCGTAACAATGTGATATCCGATTTGTACTGTTTCACAGTCGGTTGGGCATTCGCCTTTTTACTTGGCAGTTCCTTCGGATCGTAGAACTCCACTTCCGACTTATTATTCTTCACATAATAGGGCATTTCCGGCACCTTGGCCATTTCGCCCTCACGCACCCATACAAATTGGTCCAGGTACCAACCGGGTACCAAGCGCAACAAAGCACCAAACAAAAAGAGAATCAACCCGATATGATTGATATAGGGGCCCCAACGACTGATTCTTCCTTTCTCGGCCAACAGGGCATGTCCTTCCCGACGCACGCGAAACCGACGGTTTTGCAATTGGGTTACCAACCGATCGAGCAATCCATCCCGCTCTTCTTCTGGTACTTCCAGCGTATGGCTCACTTTTTGGCGGGATATGAACGTGAGGTCTTTGGTCACTTGCTGGTTTTTCAACGCTTTGTACAACGGGACCACACGATCCAAGCTGCATACGACCAATGAGATGCCGATCATGGCCAGCAACGTGACATACCACCATGAATCATACATGCTGGACAGGCCCAGCTTGTAGAACCACTCACCCCAAAATCCGTATTGCTCCACGTAATATTGAGCGGGATCGGGTGACGGAATATAACGCTCCTGTGGCAAAATCGTGCCGATTGCCGAAGCGATCAACGTGATGATGATCAGGATGATCGCCACTTTCACCGAAGAAAAAAAGTTCCACACCCGATCAAACCACGTCGTTTGATAGGTTTGTGACCGGCGAGCCTTCCCCTCATATCTCATCTCCAACGGACGTTTCTCATCATGGTCCTCTTCCAACGGTTTTCCGCAGTACTCGCACAGTATGGTACCGACGGGGTTATTGTGTCCGCATACGCATTTGGTGTTTTCCATCTGATCGACCCCCGTTACGGCATGGAATCCCTTTCTTTATTATAATCGTGACCATTTTTTGCACCCTTTGGCCAATTTGAAGATTGTTTGAAAGATCTAGAGATACAACAACCGCTTGAGCCGTTCCAGTTCACGGGGCTTCAGCTCGCGATAGGTTCCCGGTTTCATCGATCCCAGTGTCAAAAAGGCAATCCGCGTCCGGATCAGATGAACCACCGGGTGGCCGATCGCCTCGCACATACGACGGACTTGGCGGTTACGCCCTTCGTGGATGACGATCTCCAATACGGTGGTGTTGCGACGATCCTTCACCCGGCGTACTTGAGCCGGAGCGGTCCAGCCGTCCTCCAGACGAATACCGCGGCGCAACCGATCCAACTGTTCCTCCGACGGATGTCCTTTTACCGTGGCCAAGTAACATTTATCCGCCTCGTATTTGGGATGCGTCAACCGGTTGGCCAACTCTCCGTCATTTGTCATCAGCAATAATCCTTCGGTATCGTAATCCAATCGGCCCACCGGGTACACCCGTTCGTCAATCTCACGAAAATAATCGGCCACCGTTGGACGTCCCTGCGGATCGGACATGCTGGTGATCACACGAAGTGGTTTATAGAATAGAAAGGTCCGCTTCCGTTCTGTCATGATCGGTTTGCCGTCCACTTCGATCTGATCCAGCAACGGATCTACCTTTCTCCCCAACTCCGTGACCGTTTCACCATTGACACGAACCCGTCCTTCCAAAATCATGTCTTCGCATTTCCGGCGCGAGGCCACCCCCGCATGTGCCAAGACCTTTTGCAATCGCTCCATCATTTCACCTCATTCACATCTTATCCATCTGATGAGAGATTCACAAGGCGAGCGGAAATGTGTCACCAAAAAGACCAAAAAAAAACGCCGTTGAGGCTAGATCAGACAGATCCTATCGAAACAGCGGAAACCGTTCATGTGCAGTTTTTCCCTGCAGAAAAAGATTCGTTTGTGAGTGAATACTGTTTGCTTCTGTTCCTGTTGATTCTCCGTGATCTTATTGTCTATGATGTCCATCCTGGACCCCGCTTTCCCCAAAGTGAAATCCACAAATTTCCTCTAATTTGAACAGCCCTTTTCTTTTCGGTTGCTGTTTCTCTTTCGACGATGTCCGTCGCGAGGGTGATATACAGTTTTTATCATATCCTGGAGTCTCATCACTGATCCCCCTACCTTAACCTATCTTTTAAAATATATCCCAAATGTATGCACGTAAGATAGAAAGGTCGATAGAATAAATTATAAAAATCATAAAAGGAGTGAATTGATTTGTCAGTACATTAGAATTCGCTAGGAAATATAATTTAATTAGGTATTCACACTATCAATCTACAATCGAAATGCATACTATGAAATGCATACTAAATCTAATATAAAGGTGAGTGACTTACATGCCAATCCGAAAAGTATATAGCAAGATGTTAAAATCTGATTCTATGATGAAGGATGAATTCCTCCGCCATTTCATTCCCAGAACCAAATGGTTAAGCCCTCAGGCGGTTCATCATATGCTGGACCGTTATCCCACCGTCTTTATCAAACCGGATAAAGGAAGTCGTGGAAGAGGAATCATCCGGGTCGAACTTAGACAGGACGGGGTTTATGAGGTTTGCCATGAGTCTACATGCAAACAGGTTAATAAAGAATCACTTATGGATGAGATCACTGATATGATTCGTCCATCGCGCTCTTACAACATCCAGCAAGGCATTGACCTAGCCGATTATAAAGGACGGCCCTTCGACATTCGGGTTTTCATGCAAAAGCCGAAAAACGATTGGCAAATCTCCGGAAAAGTGATCAGGGTGGCGGCTCGCGGCCAGTTTTTAACCAATTATCATAAGGGTGGAAAAGCGGCAACCCTGGAGCGAGTCTTCTCTAGAGTTTTGGGTGATAAGGATGAAGTTCTTCAGACCCAGCAAGCAATCGATCAGATTTCGTATGCTACAGCAAAGGTATTGGATGCTCGTTTTCCGGGAATTCGTCAGCTCGGACTGGATATCGCCCTAGACAAAGCGGATCGGCTCTGGATTTTGGAAGTGAATACCAGTCCGGCCTACTACACTTTTCGGAAACTCCGCGATAAGAGCATGTACCGTGAGATTAGAAAGAATCGCCGGTATATTAAAAAGGTTTATGGGGGTCGCTAAATAATGGAAATAATTGCTCAGAACGCAGAGGATATCAAAGGGTTGCAAAAATATATCCTTACGCTAACCAAGGATGAAAAAGTAGAGGTCAGCCGGATTATCAAACAACTGCCCCGGTTGGATGTCCGACAGATCGACGATAAAATCTTGACTCGTGTTCAAATGGCCGGATTGAATCTTCCATCCCGAATTGTGGAATCTCTTCTTCAGTTCAAACGAAACCCAAACCAATATGGAACCATTCTGTTCCGTAATCTCCCCACGGATCCGGCTTTACCTTTCACACCTAAGGACGGGGGATTTTCAACTGAAAAAGACTCGTTCGTAAGTGAATACTGTTTACTTCTGTTCCTGTTGTTCCTCGGTGATCCCATTGCCTATGAAGAAGAAAAAGAAGGTTTGCTCATCCAGAATATCTGTCCGGTTCAAGGGCAGGAGAAAAAACAAGAAAATACCAGTTCCAACTATCTGAATTTCCATACCGAGGATGGATTTCATCCCTATAAACTAGACTATCTCGCATTGATCGGCCTTCGGTCGGATCAGGAACGGAAGGCTCAAACCCTTACGGTTTCGATCCGGAACGCGATCCATGCCATCCCCAGCACGGCCATTATGCTGTTGAGACAACCCTTATACCGTCTACATCCCTCTTCCTCCTTTAAACTGATGAATGATGAAATGGATCTCTCGGTAAAGATCCCCGTTCTGACAGGCCATTTGTTGGAACCGGAAATGTGTATCCACTATAGTTCAATGGAGGCGGAGAATGCGGAAGCAGAATGGGCTTTGAATACCTTGAAGAAAGCATTATTGCAAACCGTGGTCGCTTTTACTGTCTTACCCGGTGATCTGCTGATTATCGACAACCGATTGGTCGCCCATGCACGGACACCCTTCCGTCCGACTTATGACGGGAAAGACCGATGGTTGCAGCGTATGTTTACAATGGTTGACTTCCGGCGGTCAGGATTCAGCAGGAGTATTGGACGACATGTTTGTTCCCCTTTGAATGTCGAATTTACAAAGAATATACACCTGTCAAGAGTCATTCGGAAACCCATAATAATAGATTGATAGGGATGGTTCGTAAAAAACTCTGAAGTGTACACTGTTCAGACGACGTCATACGGTGAACTGAAGATGGGGAAACAACGCTCAGAGCAAATCGATTACGGATATGTAAACTCCTTCCAATATTTAAGCGTTGGCCTCTATTCACTGAACCCTTGGTCCATTGGGTTATCGGACGGCGGTACAGACGACCAATATGACGGCTTATTCTTGTTTTTCATCCTGAACCCCGCCTTTTCCAAGTAAAATTCCGAGCTCTTCTCTCATTTGAACAAACCCCTTCTGTTGAGGCGAAAAGCACCCTTATTATGGGTGCTTTACTTTCTCGTTTCTTAGAGAACAACTGCAACCAAGTTGAAACATTAATCAGTCTAGGGGTCGAAGGGGAATACAAGTCATGCTATATCTGTGCCACGTATGTGGTGATTGGTCGGTGGACGAACGAATGATACAATAAAATCATAATCCCCCGTACATACAAAAGGCAGGGGGATTTTTGTGTTTATCGAGCCAATGCTTGCACATCAATCCGATCGACCTTTTGACAAGGCGTGGGAGCTTCCTGATCGCCTGACTATCGAACCGTTTCTTTGGAAGACCCACACAAGAACAAAAGCCACATTATGTGGCCTCAAAATGAACGAACGGTTACCAAACCATGAAACGGTTATCTCTCAATCCAAATCGGGTTGGTAAGAGCAACCATAGTTCCATCGGATTTACGGATTTCAGCTCGAATATAATTTGTATCTGCTCTGCGCTTCGATCCTTGTCAATGGTACGATTCAACTCCTCCACATTCTTCTCTGTGGAATAACGGACCTCTGACGGGTGAATCTGTTTTGATGGCATTCGCCTTTAAAAAGGTCGAGTTCGTAAACAGTTCTTTCCCCTCAATCAATTCGTGGGGGACCTTGTCCGTCAAGGAAAATCCCACGACCCATCGGTACGCCACGTTGACCCCAATCCGGGAGCAGCGTTATTCTGGACAACCCGTATTTGGAGGCCCGTTCAGGGAACTTGTCGACTAAACGGGTCTTTGTCATTATACCGGGTACCAGCCGCCTACAACCGGCTCTTGAAATAAACGTGCTGCACCTGAAGTTTCTCACCGAGACTGGCCACTCCGTAGGAATAGAGAGGATTCCGCCGACGGTCCGTCGGTGATCCGGGGTTAAACAAGAGGGTACGGCCATGCCTAGCCTTGTAGGGGAGATGACTGTGTCCGAAGATAATCAGGTCCAGTTTCTCCCCCTCAAATGCGGCCAGAGCCCTGTTTTGAGTGGTCCCCTTTTGTCCATCACCGTGGACAATGCCAATGCGCCACCCATCAAGCTCAAGGATCCGGCGGGCACCGAAGGCCTTCCGTACCTTCGGCGGATCGCAGTTACCCGCCACTCCGTAAACCGGGGCAAAACGGGACAACTCCCGGTAAACAGACAGATCCACCCAATCCCCGGCATGGAGGATCACATCCGCCTTTTTCAAGCCCTTCACCAATGCAGCAGGAAGTTGTTTAGCCCGCTTGGGGATATGAGTGTCCGACACGATCACAACACGCAAACCAATCGCCTCCTTACTTTAGGAGTGCTACTCCATCACTTTCAGCAGCAGATCAACCATCCCATCACTGCGGTTCCCTCAGGGTAAGGATCCAGGCATAGACGAGTCATCAGACATGTCGTTACAGCTCGTAAGCGTTCATCCCTGTCTCCTTCGGCCAGGAGAAACGCGAACGTATACCGAAGATCGTGAGGACGAAGCGGCGAAATTGGTTCAAGATAATCTCCGCGTCATGCCCGATCTGCTTCAGCATCAGATCGATCGCCCGTGCAGACAACCAGCTGTCGGTCGCCTAGCAGGTACCCCCAATGCAGAAAAAACAGCGCCGTGGTCGTTTCCGGCGCATCCCTTCTCCGTTCGTCTCTAGAACACCCGCATAACAGGTAAAAGACACCGGTACGCTAACGATTTTTTTGGCTGATCTTTTAGGTCTGACTTTTTGTGTAACGTTTATGACAAGGGGAGTACTTGACCTCTCATTTCACCGCTAGGATTTTGTCGGTGTGTACATTGCAGTAGATTTTTCCGTCATATAAATCAACCGGACCAAATCGCAAAAGCGAACGTAGCGAAGTCCGTGCAATTCCTCGTATCCCGAAACTCCGATCGTCCTTCGCTTGTAGAACGCTTTCCCCGCTCGCTTAACCGGTTTTGACAAACCCACTCCTTAGCATCGAAAGTTGCGAAGGGCTTCTTCCCTTTTATCTCATCAAATGATCAAAAAAGGGAAGAAGAAAAAGAAGGGAAAGAATGGGAAGAAGAATTGGGATTTCGAGACTTGTGTTTTGATGGGCTTAAACACGATCCCGTCTTTTTTGATTTCCTTGATGACGCCGTACATCACTTTCCCGTTTTTCAATATCAACTTCATCGGCTTGCCCACGTGCTCCTGACTAAGCTGTCTAGGTGGGACATATTGAAAGCGCGGCATTCTCGACACCTCCCTTCAGCTTTTTACTAGATTATGAGAAAGAGTGAATTTTGGTGTGGGTGGGTACATCAAACGGGTTACTGTAACCAATAGTGGGTACCACCCCGGGTATATCAAAAATGAACGGGCAACAAACTTCTGGTAATAACTTACAAATAATATCTATGATGGCGGGACATCAGCCGTCGTAAGAGCTTAAAGAGAAAATACGGGCATATGTAAAGGAGAAACTGGGCGCATGCGGCATCGCGTGAAATCGAATTCAAGGACAAACTGCCCAAAACGCACAGCGGAAAACATACGCCGTTTACTCAAGGGTGGGAGCTTGTACTCCCATCATTAACCTCCACAATGGAATTACCGGCATGTTCCTGATTGACCTATCTCGGAAAACCGATTGTCGTGGCTTTTAAAAAGGTTGTTCTGAGTCGCTGCCCACTAGGAATTTTATACTTGGGGTACGATAAAAAGCGAAATATGGACTTACTGCCAAAACAACAAGAAAATTGCTTGCTCTTCTTTCAGATGTGATCTCCGTCTTTTTTTCTCCACATTCTCCCAATCCATGTACAGACCCAGCGGTTTTTTCAGCTGAACTTGTCAATAGCCTCACCCAACATAAGTTGGGCTTATTGTGTGTAAATCTAGTTAGTAACCAAATCCAACACCGGCAAAAACAAAAATTGTTGCGATTACCAACAGGAAAATTAACAAGCGACGCAATCCAAAACCAAAGCCACCAAAACCACCAAATCCGCTCATTATAAACCTCCCTTTCTATATAGCATTCGTTGTAGACTATTCATTGATCCGTACTATAGAGACGGCGTATGCATAGTTAAGTCCAAAAATAAATGAACACCCGTCTGGTTGATTCTCCTCTTCCAGAGTTGCAAGGCCATTTTCTTATGGTATCGCTTGTGGATCCCTCCCTCATAAGAAGCGGAAATAAACGGTAAGGAAGGGCACGGTTAATTCCGTGCCCAATCGTTTGAAGGGATTGCTTTTATCGTCCACTGTACGTCAGGAGACTGTTCCAGAAGCCATGTTAGGGCGAGTACTCTCGTTCTCCCGGGTATTCACCCGTCTTGCTATGTCACTAGCAGCTTGGGTCGGTGAGCTGATTTCCAACTTTGATCCGGTTGCCGTATTTGCCACCTTCCTGTAAGAGATGTCGTTTACCTACGCTAATCCAGTGATGCTCTGCCATGTGCGCCTAGGTTATTCCTTGTGATTAGAGGGTATGAAGCATCGTGGCGGTAGATAGCATATCTGAAGAACAATGAGCTGTAACAGGTAAAAGGAAGTGAAGTCATGAGTAAAGAAAAGGAAATATATCCAAGTGAAGATGTCTCGTCAATTGAAAAACCGTCTAGATGAGTGTTGCCAGAGAGAAGGGAATACTCAAACATCCCTTGTTCAATCGTGTATATATCAAGTATTGGACGATGCATGTTGTGAAAGGATAGTAAAAGAGCATGGAAGCCGAGACGCTGAGACACCGAGTCACGCCTTCACCTCCATTCCCATTAATTGGCGGTAGGTGCAGGAGCGCAACGGCTGGTATGCTCTTTTTTCGTTGGATCATCTTCCTCTCTCATCTTTCCTCATCCCTTCTTCGAAAAAAGTTGAGATTGACCTAGTAAGTAAAATAGTGGGCCTTTTGATGGGGATAGATGACGCTGGGGTACATCATCATTGAGTTGGTACTTTCGAATAGATTGATTTGGCATCGCTGAACTGTGTCCGATTTAGGTGATTATTCGGGTCTTCCGAATTTGTTTGAGCATACATTAATTGCTAAGAACGGCGAGACAACAGAGTAAAGGTGGGTTTGTTGATGATCGGGGTCATCCTCTCCTCACGCAGAGTGAATCGTGCGGACTCATATGTTCTGTTTTACATGAATCAGGCCCGAAAACAGAAAGTCGATCTCTGTTTTTATTCCCCGAAACATATATCCGTCAAAAAGAATAGGGTGAAAGGTTACGTGTATTCGCATAAGAACAACACATTGAAAAAAAGAACAGTACCCGTTCCTAAATTCAATTTGTATAAAATCAACTACAGTTTACGTAAAAAAAGCTACATCCGGAAAATCAACCGATTGAGAGAGAAAGGAGGTTCTGTTTTTTATAATTGTTGTTCGAAGAAAGACCGAAGCAAATATAAAGATTATAAATACCTGGTAACCTTCAAACAGATTCGTCCTTATTTACCGCAAACAAAAACGTTACAGTATGACAACCTCATAAACATGTTGGATAGCTACAACAAAGTATTCATTAAACCAAAAAGAGGTGGTCAGGGAAATAATATATATATCATCCGCAACAGTGGCGATCAGTATGACATCACTCATATATATAAGCGAAACAAAAAAAAGAAATCCATTCCCAAAAATAAACTGGGCAAGTATATTCAAAAACAGTTTGTTAAGCCTTACAAATTTATTATTCAACAAGGAATTCAAGTACAAAAGTACAAAGGCAGAAAATTTGATTTTCGGGTTTCTCCTCAGAAAAATAAACATGATCGATGGCAAATAACGGGGATCACTCCCCGCGTGGCTGCAAAAGGATGGGATGTGACCAATGTAGATCAAGGTGGAGAAATCATCTACAATGTGAAAAAACTGATTAATAAGAAAGCCAAAAAACAGATTTACCGGGCAAGCATCCTGATTTCCAAAGCGCTTGAAGAACGGTTTACTCATCTAAACGATCTGGGATTGGATTTGGCTGTGGATCATAAAGGTAAAGTATGGTTCTTCGAGGCTAACTTCAGACCCAATCGGAAAAAAGTAAACATCAAAAGAAACCGGATTCCTTTTGAACATGTCTGCAGTATGTACAAAAAGGCCCAATAGTTCGTTCACTGCTTGGATTTATTTGGAGAGGAGAAACCAGGGAGGTAAGGTGTACATGAGTTCAGAGTGTCAATACGGATTTGAAACGATTTCCATCCATGCGGGACAGAAAGCAGATCCGACAACGGGATCGAGTACGGTACCAATTTATCAAACGGCGGCTTATCAGTTTAAGGATACAGAGCACGCCGCCAGGTTATTTTCTTTAGAAGAATACGGAAACGTATATACAAGAATCATGAACCCCACTCAGGCAGCTTTTGAAGAATGTATGGCCCGATTGGAAGGAGGAGTTGGAGCTTTGGCCCTCTCTTCCGGACAGGCGGCGACTGCCTATTCGATATTGAATGTGGCCCACTCCGGTGATGAAATTGTAGTTTCCTCCTCTTTATATGGAGGAACTTACACCCTGTTCTCCCTTATGTTACCTCGGTTGGGGATTCACGTTCGCTGGGCCCGTGCTGACGATGTGAACTCTTTCCGGGAAGCGATTAATGAAAAGACGAAAGCAGTTTTTACAGAAATGATCGGCAATCCGAAAATGGACATACCCGATATAGAGGCCCTCGCCGAGATTACGCACAGCGAAGGGGTCCCCCTGATCGTGGACAGCACCTAAGGTTCTTGCGGATATCACCCGCTTCTTCACCACCGTCTTCATTTTCATCTCTGTCGGTGTGATTGGATCGGCCCTTTTTTTTGACATGCGGTTTCGGTGCGGCGTGTCCCGGGATGGGAACCGGGAGAACCCTGCGACCTCATAAATAGGCTCTCTTGACCCGAAATATTGAAGGGTTCCCGGGCTAATCGGGGGCACGGGAAGCCTTCGGTGCTCGCCCGGATCCTTGAGCCTGAGGGGTGACGTTATTGGCATTGTCCACTGCCATGGACGAAAGGGACAACACAGAACAGGGCTCTGGCCGCATTTGAGGGGGAGAAACCGGATGACCAAACTACAAATGGGAAGGCAATCTCAATCCCTCGGCGATGGTTTTCACTTTCTAGTGTTCTTCATGATACATCTTGACGGCTTTCAGATTGAATCCCTAACTAAACGAACTTTATTGTTGCCCTTTTTTAATAGGAACCCCCCTTTAAGCAGATTTACGCACACTTTTTGTTGCGTGTCCACTTTTAAGGGGGGCACTTCACGAACTAGGGATAACCCCGATGTTTATGGGCAGGGGAATCGGACAATCGAGAGAATGATCCGAATGGGAATCGTGATGGTAACGAAGAAAATCCCATTGAAGACACGTAGCCGGATGCTCGTTAGACCCACACTAAGAAGACAGCCGACAAACGTTCCCAATAACGTTCGAACCACCACGACGTTGCCGACAAGAGTAGTAGCGGTACGTCGAACAGATTGTTGAGTAGGGGTTGAGACACTACCACCGACGTTTACACCGTTGCTTACTGAGCGAAGCAGACGGTTTTTGGTGCGAGGTATAGACACGAAAACACACCTCCTTAACTGGATATATTAATCTATGAAGGAAGAGAAGAAAGAGTAACAGTGAATGCCCCCTGAAAAACGCCTGAACCACGGTGGAATTAACCAAGAGACCGTCCGGATAGAGACCAAATACTCATGTAATTTTGTCGCGAAATGATCTATTGAACTAACCGGTTGAACCCAGCGTTCGTGTTCTCAAAGGCGGAACCGTATTCACTATGCCCGGGTCACATACTTTCTTATCGATCCGACCAACGATGACGTTTTCATCGAAGCGAACGTCTGTATATTGTGATGGACAGCTTATTGCCTTATTATCATAAAAAAATGAAAGTATGGGCGAAGGAAAATCATGTGAAGCTGGCTTACACACCTACTTATACATCCTGGTTAAACAGTATTGAATGCCATTTTGGCTCGCTCCGTAAATTCTTTCTCGAGGGAAGCATCTACTCGACTCATACGAGTTGGCTAAGGCGAGCCAAGAATACATACGATGGCGCAACAGACGTAAACGTCACGATGCGATACTTATGAAAGAACAAAACAAGATCAAAGTTGCCTGAAGGGGCATCGCTGACCCCGTTCTCCTTGAAATGCGGTCATTGTCCGGGTGCTTTAAACCTTTCTGTTGCTGAAAACGCCCTACCGGTAGGCACCTCGTCATTCCACGTAGTGGGTTTCACCAATTGCCGTAAAGAGGATTTCAAGACTCGCTTTTGGTTATAGTTGCGTGTTTTGATGTACCCACCCACACCAAAATTCACTCTTTCTCATAATCTAGTAAAAAGCTGAAGGGAGGTGTCGAGAATGCCGCGGTTTCAATATGTCCCACCTAGACAGCTTAGTCAGGAGCACGTGGGCAAGCCGATGAAGTTGATTTTGAAAAACGGGAAAGTGATGTACGGCGTCATCAAGGAAATCAAAAAAGACGGGATCGTGTTTAAGCCCATCAAAACACAAGTCTCAAAATCCCAATTCTTCTTCCCATTCTTTCCCTTCTTTTTCTTCTTCCCTTTTTTGATCATTTGATGAGATAAAAAGGAAGAAGCCCTTCGCAACTTTCGATGCTAAGGAGTGGGTCCGTCAAAATCGGTTAAGCGATTAGGGAAAACGCTCTACAAGCGAAGGAAAGAGACAATCGAGCGGGGTTTCGCGGATGTGAAAGAACTGCACGGACTTTGGTACGCACGGATGAGGGGGCTTGCCAGAGTAAAGGAGCAATGCCCCCTTACTCGTGTGCCAAAACATCAAGAAAATGGCCTTACTCCGTCTGTCTTTCTCTATTTTCTTAGGTTTGTCAAATAGCCTCAGCACCCTTATGGTTGCTTTACTTTGTCGTTTTTGTTTCTCTTTCGGCGATATCCTTTGCTAAAGGAGAGGATGATATACAGGTTTTATCATATCCTGGAGTCTCATCACAGGGCATCACCTATCTTTTAAAATATTTCCCAAATGTATGCACGTAAGATAGAAAGCTACATAGAATAAATTATATAAATCAAGAAGGAGTGAATTGATTTGGGAGTTCAAAGAATCATAACAAGCAAAATGAAGTTGAACAACCTCCTATTAAAAGACCCCGGAATTGCTCCCTACATTCCGAAAACGGTTTGGTTTACCGATGAAGCCCTGAAGGAAATGCTAACGACCTATCCCACTGTTTTTGTAAAGCCCAACAAGGTCATTCCGGTAACGGGATCATTAGGATTAAAAAAGTGGACAAGTTAGCGTATGAAATTTGCTACAGCTATAAAGATAAAGTGAAAACAGCTAATTTAGAGAATACCTGCAGCCGAATGTAAAAACTGATCAATTATAGAAAAAAAACGGTATCATTCAACAAGGGGCCGATGTTGCCAACTTTAACGGAAAAGCTTTGATCCGAATCACCATGCACAGACCATTGGACTCAGTCAGCCTAGGGTGTAATTTCACAGAAAGGAGGATCTCAATTATGGCTGTGCAAAAGTATGTCTCCAATAAAATGAAATACAACAAGGTGCTCCTGAAGGACCCCTGGCTCTCCTCTTATGTTCCGAAAACGGTTTGGTTTTCCATCACAGCATTGGAGGATATGCTCAAAACTTATCCTGTGGTTTTCATCAAACCAAATTCGAACCACAGAGGGAACGGAATCATCCGGGTCAAAAAGGTATCACAACAATGGGGTCTGTTTGGGGGAAAGCCATCCTACGAGCTACGCTACAGCTACAAAGATGAGGTGAAAACCTGCTACTTGAATGGAGTGATTAATGAAGTAGTAAATGAGATAAACCCAAATAAAAAATATATTGTTCAACAAGGAATTGACTTGGCTACTTTTGATGGACTGCCCTTTGATCTCCGGATTTTAATGCATAAACCCGGGAAACGGTGGCAGATTTCCGGGTGGCTGGCCAGAGTGGCACAAAAGGAGCAAATTGTAACCAACCACATCAGAGGAGCCAAAGTCCTGACATTAGGCCAAGCACTGAATAAAAATACACATCTGAATGCTGTCGATCTAACGATGAAGTTAGGGGATCTGGCTCAGCAAATTTCTCAAGTGCTTGGATCATATTTTGACTTGCGGATTTTAGCTCTGGATATGGCGGTCGATAAAAAGGGAAACTTGTGGTTTATTGAGATGAATTCGGACCCTATGTTCAGAAAGATGTTTAAAAAAATAAATAATAAAGAAATGTATGAAAATATCCTAAGTACAAGAAATTACATTATCAAAAAGTATAAACATCGCCGCCCAAAAAGGAGGTTATAGCATACTCTCAACGGTGATGAAATCAAAAATCCACCGAGCGCCAGTGACGGAATCGAACCTGAATTATGTGGGAAGTGTCACCATCGACGAGGAGATCCTGGAAAAGGTAAATATTCTCCCTAACGAAAAGGTGCAAATCGTGAACAATATTAACGGGCCCGTTTGGAAACCTATGTAATCTCCGGTCCTCGAGGCAGCGGGATCATCTGCTTAAACGGAGCAGCTGCACGTCTGGTTCAACCCGGTGATATAGTGATTATCATTTCCTATATCATGCTGGACGAAGCCGAGGCAAAGTCTTACCGATCGCGCGTGGCCGTCATGGGAGAAGGAAACGTAATTAAGGAAATGCTGGTGGAAGAAGTTCACGGTACGGAGCAGTCCTGAAACAATACCAACCGGTAAGCACCCCAATGGGGTACCGGTTGTTTTTTTGGTATACTACTGCAAGACTGTAGCTATAACAGTGAACCGCCATGCGCAAACCTGTGACCTCTCTGTGAGGACTTTCTGATAGGTGGCTGACATGGATTTCCTTTTCTACCTTATGAGCGTCTTTTTTAACGGCTGCTTGCCGTGCGTTTTCACGATCCAGCACGATCCAATCGTCCACGTATTCTTCGTGGAATGACCATTAGACGAGTGAATTTGTTCTTGTTGGCGTTCACCTTTAAAAACGTCGAGTCCGTGAACAGTTTTTTCCCCTCGATCAGTCAAACACTCCTGGTCGGAAGTGCGGGAGATGATCAATACGAAGGGGGAAGTCAAAACCAAAGCGTTTTCCACCAAAGGTGCAGTTACTATCGGCCCCCGTGGAGGGGATAACGGGCAAAGCCGTCTTTCATCCACGATTCAAACCGTGGGCTTTCAGACGGCTTTTTATGTAAAAATGAGAGGTGATCCTATGAAATTTTGTCAACCGCATCATCAATTGCCCTGTCTGAAGTGGCCTCCAGGTGGAAACATATTGTCGGATCCGTTGTACCCATTGTCTTGTCCGTTCAGTGTCATCCCTCCAGCGGACTCAACCATACAACATCACCACGATAAACCATGATGCCAGCATCCCAACCAAGTCCGCCCACAATCCCACTTTGACGGCATACATCGTGCGCCGGATGCCCACCGCACCGAAGTAAACAGTCAGCACATACAGTGTCGTGTCCGTACTCCCTTGCATCGTGGAAGCCAGTCGTCCGAGAAACGAATCCGGACCGTATGTACGAAAGATGCTTTCGACAAATGCCAGTGAACCGGCCCCGCTAATCGGACGCAATATCGCGAGGGGTATGACTTCCCTCGGGAAATGAATCCCATCCACCAAGGGTGACAAGAGGCGGAGATAAAAATGAAGCGCTCCGGTTTCCCGGAAAATGGAGACGGCCACCATCATCCCGACCAAGTGGGGAATGAGTTGGATCGCGGTGGGAAAGCCTTCCTTAGCCCCTTCTGTAAAGCTTTCGTATACCGGCACTTTACGAAAGGTGGCGTATAGGGGAATGAACGCCAAAATGGCGGGCAAGATCAGCTTGGACAAAAAAGAGACGATTTCGACCAATTTTTCATCCCCCCGTGCATTTGATCCGATACATCCTATCGCCCTACCCGATTCTCCCATCGACTGCGGTACAGTCGGTCCACCAAGATCGCCGTCAGTGTCGCGCATCCGGTTGCAAACAAGGTCGTTCCGATGATTTCAGCGGGATCGACCGATCCATATTTCATGCGAATACCGATAATGGTCGCCGGAATCAGCGTGAAACCGGAGGTATTCAGGGCGAGCAGGGTACACATAGCCGGAGAAGCCGTTTTCTGGTCCGGGTTGAGCTTCTGCAATTCTTCCATCGCCTTGATACCCATGGGGGTGGCCGCATTTCCAAGACCGAACAGGTTGGCCGTCATGTTGGACAAAATGTAGCCCATCGCCGGATGATCCGGGGGTACCGACGGAAACAACACGCGTACCAGCGGCCGAAGCAGCCGGGCCAGCTTCTCCAACAGTCCAGCGTCTTGTGCGATCCGCATCATCCCCATCCAAAACACCAAAATACTGATCAGACCGATACAGACAGCTACCCCTTCCTTGGCTCCCTTCAAGGCGGCGGACGTGACCAGATCCAACCGCCCCTGTAGAACGGCAGCCACCACTCCGCTGGCGATCATAAACACCCATATGTAATTAACCACCGCCCCCGACCCCCATTCCCAACACATCCTGAAACACATCCATCCATTCGGAAAAGACGGATGGCTCATCTTGATACTGCGTCACAAGCGGAACCGTACCGACCGGCTGGCCGTTCAACAGCACGCGGGCCGTCCCCACGCGCAATCCCTCGCGATCCATTTTTTTCAGTGGATAGGAAAGCACCGGTTCTATGGAGACTTGGTGTCGTTCCTCCTCTGTCAATGGATAGATAAACGGTTGCTCGGCCACCACTCGCAATACCAGCTCTCCCTTTTTCTCCCCTCTTACCGTTTGAAATGCTTGCCCTTTCTTCACCACCTTGACGGGATGGAAATGCTGAAATCCGTACTCCAGCAATTGCATCGAATCATTCCAATCATCGGGGGCGTTCAACGTGACTGTCACCAATTGCCTGCCATTCCGCGTAGCGGAAGAAACCAACGTTCGACGCGCTTTTTTGGTGTAACCCGTCTTGACCCCGTCCGCGCCTTTGTAAAATCGGAGCATTTTGTTTTTGTTGTACCATTTGCGGTGCCATTCTTCTCCCGGCCACGGGACGGTTTTTACCTGTGTCCTGACAATTTCCCGAAAAGTGGGGTTTTTCAAAGCATAAGCGGTCAACCGCGCCAAATCCGCAGCAGAGGAATAATGCTCCGGTGCATCCAGTCCGTGCGGATTGGCGAAATGTGTGTTTTCCAATCCAAGATAGGCTGCCTTCTCATTCATCATGTAGACGAACCCTTCCACCGATCCGCCGACATGTCGGGCGATCGTCACCGCCGCGTCATTGCCGGATCGGAGCATCAGGCCGTACAACAAATCCCCCATCGAAATCCGTTCCTCCGCTTTCAGATAAATCGACGAACCTTCCACGCCGACCGCCTCGGGAGGAACGGTCACCTTGTCGGTGAGGCGGCTGTTTTCAATGGCCACAATGGCCGTCATGATTTTGGTCAAACTGGCGATCGGCAAGCGCTCATCCGCATGTTTGGCATATAAGAGGCGACCGGACTGCACATCGATCATCGCCGCCGCATGCGCACTTACCTGTGGCTCAGTCGAGCCCCACCCCCAGCCGAGCGAGCTGATCAATCCGATGATCAAACAAAGGATCATCGCCCCACCTTTCAAATGCCGCATAACCCTCCCACCCCAAACATGGTTTGTACACATTTATATGCCAGTGGGACAGGGATATGAAAAAGAGCAACAAAAAACACCGTCCGCTTGCCGGAAACGGTGTTTCTACCGTCATATATCCATACGGGGAGGTTCGCATCCCCCTTGTTTATCCTTTTTTTTCAACGTGTTTTGCAGACGTTCCACCAATCCGGGTGCAAAATCGATCAAACGATCAAACAAGTGCGTGTTGCCATCCATGTTCAATAACCGCACCCCTTTCTCCCCGACCACGAGGAACGCCACCGGCGTGATCGAAACCCCGCCGCCACTGCCTCCTCCGAAGGGCAATTTGCCCGATGATTGACCGTTGCCGTCTTCCTGTTGTTGTCTTTTGTCCCCTTGGGAACCGTCGTCGGCATAGGCGGTGTCGAATTCGCTTCCACCTGCTGCAAACCCGAAACCGACGCGTGAGACGGGAATGATCACACTTCCGTCCGGCGTTTCCACCGGATCACCCACGATGGTATTGACATCCACCATTTCTTTCAGGTTTTCCATGGCGGTGGACATCAGTCCTTGAATGGGATGTTCAGCCATCCTTTCGCTTCCCCCCTTACCCGGAAATTGAGCAATAATCGTATGCCAGCAAGGATAGCGTGCCCGATCCGAAATCGCACTATGCATTGGAAATCAGTCTCCAGATGCGGTTCGTGAAACACCGGATCCACCTGGATCTGCGGAGGACGTTCCCATTGCACGTAAGCACCGGCCACCCCGACGACGGTGGATTTCAATCCCCAAGCAAGGCCTGTCAGTACGCCGGTTTCCGCAGCGTCCCCCGTTCCAATCGCCGAGTGCCAACTCAAGCTCTCCACATGAAATCGCCTCAGCAAGCCACGAAACCATTGATGCAAATGATGGACGTGTTCCCGCATCCAAACATACTGCCGGTGCATGCGCCGGAGTACCCCCCACGACAAACGTTCCTGCCAGCGACGCCTCCGGCTTTGACGGACAGTTGCTTGTACATGTGGCGTCCATTTTCCGTCTTCCGTCATGCTGGACAGCTGAAGTGATGGCACTGTCCATCGCAAACGGAACCATTTCCACCACCGGAACGTGACATTGATCCGATCGTCCGCATCTACACGCTTGTATTGAATGTGACAGCGAACCGTTGTCAAACTGAGTAAAACCAATATCACGCCCAAGCCAAGCAAGATCCACAACAGCGTTATCATTCTTCGATCCTCCTGCCATCAATCTTATCTTGGGCATTTTTTCCTGTTTGCATACAAACCGAAATGGTTCATTGACATATCAAAAAAAATTGATTTATAATCACATCAATAAAAGTTGATGTAAGTGAGCCCCCACAATGGAGGAAAAGATCCGCCCCGGTTACGCCAAGTTTGATTTAGATGAACCGGCACTCAATTTGACACTAAACGAAGGCGGTGACATGACGGGAGGGATTGACCACCTCGAGATTCAAGTCTCCTCTACCGATGATGTTTTATCCATCAAACAGCGGCTGAAACAGGCAGGATTGGTCACCTTTGATGAAATGGATACCACCTGTTGTTATGCCCGTCAGGACAAAATTTGGGTAACAAGCCCGGACGGTCACCGGTGGGAAGTGTTCGTGGTCAAAGCGGATGCGGACGAGATGTCGGGAACGGGAAGAAATACAGATAACTGATTCAACTGAACAAAAATTCGCTGTATTAAGGGGTGAAACCATGATCAGATGAACAACTGATTTTAATCGCGAAAGCGCTTTCCGATCCCATTCGGCTACAGATCATGGATTTGGTCGCCAAAGGAAGCCAGGAAGAAGCGAATTCAAAAAGATGTTGCCAGAAAGGGATGTGTGTCTGCGATATCCAGGACGCCTTGAATATGAAACAGTCCAAAGTGTCCTACCACCTGAAGGAATTAAAAAACGCCGGCCTGGTTCACGAACGGAAAGAAGGGAAATGGCATTACTACTCCATCAACAAGGACACATTGAAAGACTTTTGTCAGGAACTGAATGACTGTTATTTTTTGAGGACATGAATGGATGATCCGGATATTCATGATTATGTAATTGGGCAAAGCAACCAACCGAAATGATGTCCTAAAAGATTTCAACGCACTGGCCAAAGCGGAACAGATCAACCAATCCTTAAAAATGAGAAGCTTGATTACTTCAGACCAATTTGAATGACAGGTTTATGTGAACGGGACGATCAACACCACCAAAGTGATTTCAGGTTACAGTGCAGGGCGTAGTGGTAACGGGTAAACTTACCCTGGAATACATACGACAAAAACCTTAAAGCCGTATGGGATGGGGTGATGAAACACCCCTGAGCTCGGAAGCTGTCCGAAAACGAAAACGGACTGAGGACGCTAACAACCCAAGAATCCCACACCGACCAATGAAGTCCCTTTTATACTTCATCTGTGTGGAGTGTCAAATTGACATCTCCACTATTCGTCTCATTTCACCTGTTCCTCTTGGGCAAACTGTTGGATGCGGGCTTCAATCTCATCACGTACTCGCCGGAAAACGGCCCATTTTTCCTCCTCCGTCCCCGTCGCTTTGGCCGGATCGTCAAATCCCCAATGTTCCCTTTTCACATGAGGCGGGGTCATGGGGCACTTGTCGTTGGCATCTCCACATAATGTAATCACGTAATCCGCCCGGTTCAACAATTCGGGATCGATCACATCCGAGGTCTGACCGGAGATGTCGATTCCTTTCTCTGCCATCACCTTTACTGCATTTGGATTCAGGCCGTGAGCCTCGATCCCCGCACTGTACACCTCAAACCGATCACCCAGGTATTTCTTGGCGAACCCTTCCGCCATCTGACTGCGGCAATTACCCGTGCACAGAAAGTAGATGATTTTCTTATCATTTTTCATTCTCAGTTCCTCCTTCGTGTATCATTGCCACGAATCTCGGGGCAATGTGGCACCCAAATGAGCGACATTGCCAAAGAGGAGTCGCAGAGTCACACTCGCCGCAGTCGCCCCGAGCATTTGGGCCACCATATAGTGACATGCTTCTCGAAGGAAGATATCCGCCGGCGGTAACAGCAGGATTCAAGTGGGCACCAGAGATGTGACCAAACGCATAGATCAAAGCTGTTACCACCATCCCAAACGTCAGGGAGACGCCGATGTGGGTAATGCTGTTCGTCAGCTCATCGATGACAATCGCACCTGTCCCTGCAAACACCAGAAAATACGTACCAATGAATTCTGCAATCCATTTCCTGTGCATTGACGTCATGATCCACACTGCACCTTTAACCCTTTTTCCTTTAATTGGTCAATCTCCTCACGCATGTCCGGTAAACAAGACAACACACTTTGCATGAAAGGAAACTGGGTTCCGTCCAAGGAGTAAAACACCCATTGTCCCTGACGCCGTTCCTTGACCAGACCGGCATTTTTCAATCGGCGCATATGTTGGGACACAGCAGGTTGACTCATTTTCAGGATCTCGACCAACTCGCAAACGCACAACTCCTCTTCCTTCAACAGTGCCAAGATCTTCAGGCGTGTCGGATCTCCCAATGCTTTGTGACATTCGGCAAGCAGATGAATTTCCATCAACATCACCACATCCCAATATAAGCATATGATTATATCTTTGTCAAAAACCACCCCCGCCACATCGGAACGATGCGCGGGGATTGTTTCACTCTTCTTCCTCCATCTGATCCTCTTCGGTCGAGATTGCCGTCTCCGACACGGTATCACGGTCCACACCCAAGCGTCTGTACAATTCCTTTCGTTCAGCTTCCCATTCGGCCCAGTCGAAAATCGTATCGGGCATGGGAAGTTCATCCAAACTCTTCAACCCGAAGTAGTCCAAAAACTCCCGTGTTGTTCCGTACAGGATGGGACGGCCCAATCCTTCGGCACGCCCCACTTCCTTCACCAAACCTTTGCGCAGGAGAGATTGTATGGTGCGTTCGCTTTTGACGCCCCGCACTTCCTCCACTTCCATGCGCGTGATCGGCTGACGGTAAGCGATAATCGCCAATGTTTCCAAAGCTGCACGTGACAGAACAGACCGATTGGGTGCTTGGGCCAGTTTTTCGAAATACGGGCTGTGTTCCGGCAAGGTGGTCATCTGGTAAACCTGTGCCACTTCGACGATCTGCACACCACGGCCCGCCTGCCGCCATTCCTCTTGCATCTCGCGAATCGTTTCCCGTACAGTGCGGACATCGGTTTCCAGATACTCGGCAATCTCTTTGGGATGCAAACCCTCCTCACCGGCGGCAAACAGCAACCCTTCAATGATCGCCTTCCTCTCCCGCGGTTCCAAGCGACTGATCCCCCCTCATATCTGCGGCGATAATCCACAAATCGTCAAACAGCCGTTCCTGTCGGCAAATGATCCGTTTGGCCTTCATCAGCTCCAAGATCGCCAAAAACGTGGTGACGATCCATTCCCGGGTGATACGTCCGCGTTCCACCAGACGTGAAAAGCGGACAGCTCCTCCCTCGGTGTGCAGACGTTCGATGATCTCTCTGATGCGGTCGCCGATCGAAATCTCCTCCCGCGAGACCCGGGCCACCTGTTGCGATTCTTTTTGCTGGCGGAGTACGTCCACGAAAAACTGCAACAAATCGTCCGGACGGATCCCTTCCAGCGGATTTCGTTCCCGTGCATACGGCGTGAGATCCATCGGAGGACGGGAGTAGACCAAACTGCGGCTGGATTCGTGTTCCCGCAACACATCGGCCAGCTTTTTATACTTTTTGTATTCCAACAGCCGCTCGATCAGCGCTTCACGCGGGTCGGCCTCTTCCTCCCACTCGGCATATTCGTCCAGTTCCATCTCTGTTGGTTCCTGCCGCGGCAACAACATTTTACTTTTGATGGCCAGCAATGTGGCCGCCATCACCAGGAACTCGCTGGCGATCTCCATCTCCCATTCCTGCATCGCCGATAAGTATTCCATGTACTGATCAGTAATCCGTGCGATCGGTACCTCGTAGATGTCCACCTCAGCCCGTTCGATCAGATGGAGCAATAGATCCAACGGACCCTCGAACGTGTCCAGTTTGATTTTGACGTCCACATGCACTTCCTCCCGGACGTCCGTCGATCAGCCTCGGAGTTCCCGTTGCAGATTGGCCATCTCGATCGCCGCGGTCGCTGCTTCCCATCCTTTGTTTCCGGCCTTGGTGCCAGCCCGCTCAATCGCCTGCTCGATGGTGTCCACGGTGATGACGCCGAAAATCACCGGCAAACCATGTTTCAAAGCAGCTTGAGAAACACCCTTGGCCACCTCATTGCACACGTAATCAAAGTGGGGCGTCGCCCCGCGAATCACCGTCCCCAACGCAATTACCGCGTCGTATTTGCCAGAAGCCGCCATCTGGTCGGCGATCAAAGGGATTTCAAACGCTCCCGGCACCCAGGCCACTTCGATGTCCGCCTCATTCGCTCCGTGCCGAATGAGAGCATCCTGCGCACCGCCCAAAAGTTTGCTGGTGATAAATTCATTGAACCGGCTCACCACAATACCGAAACGAAGACCTTGCGCCACCAATTTTCCTTCGTACACTTTTGCCACGATGCGTTCTCCTTTCTTTTCCATTACAGATTGAGCATGTGTCCCATTTTGTTTTTCTTGGTCAACAGATACCGTTTGTTGGATTCATTGGGCGGGATCTGGATCGGCACCACTTCGACCACTTCCAGCCCGTACCCTTTCAAACCGGTGATTTTGCGCGGGTTGTTGGTCATCAGGCGCATCTTGCGCACACCCAGGTCCCGCAAAATTTGTGCACCGATCCCGTAATCGCGCAGATCGGGGCGGAATCCGAGCTTCAAGTTGGCTTCCACCGTATCCAGTCCCTGTTCCTGCAATTTGTAGGCTTTTAATTTGTTCAACAGCCCGATGCCCCGCCCCTCTTGCCGCATGTAGAGCAATACGCCCGCTCCCTCATCGTTGATCCGCTTCAGTGCTGCATGAAGCTGGGGACCGCAGTCGCAGCGGTGCGAACCGAACACGTCACCAGTCAGACATTCGGAGTGCACCCGGACCAGCACCGGTTTTTCCGGGTCAATCTCTCCTTTAACTAATGCGACGTGTTCCCGATCGTCCACTTCATTGGTGTAGCCGATAGCGGTGAATTCCCCAAACTCCGTCGGCATTTTCGTCGCGACGACGCGTTCAACCAATTTGTCTTTGCGGTTGCGGTATTGAATCAAATCCTGAATCGTGATGATTTTCAAATCGTGTTGTTTGGCGATCTCCATCAGGTCGGGCACGCGGGCCATCGAACCGTCTTCCTTGATCACTTCACAGATAACGCCTGCCGGATATGCCCCGCACATCCGCGCCAGGTCGACAGCCGCTTCGGTGTGGCCGGCTCGGCGCAACACCCCGCCCTTTTTGGCAATCAGCGGAAAGATGTGGCCCGGACGGCGGAAATCTTCGGGGCGCGTCTTCGGGTCGATCAAGGCTCTGATGGTGGTAGACCGCTCATATGCGGAAATGCCGGTCGTGCAGCTCACGTGATCGACGGACACTGTAAACGCCGTTCCATGTGTATCCGTGTTGTGGTGCACCATCGGCGGCAGGTCCAACTCCTGCGCCCGCTCCTCGGTGATGGGCACACACACCAGACCACGCCCATACTTGATCATGAAATTGATCACATCCGGCGTGGCCTTTTCCGCCAGCGCTACGAAATCACCTTCGTTTTCGCGGTCTTCGTCGTCCACCACAATGATGACGTTTCCTTGCATCAATTCATAAATGGCTTCCTCAATCGGGTCGAAGGAATACATCTCCCCCGCCTCCTTTCGCGCATGTTCACCCGCTCGGCGGTTTGGACTATCACCTGGGAAACGTTGCCCATTGCCAATTGGTTAAGGTGTGTCTGGTGAATACTGCCCACATTGCTTTCCCGGCTCGCTCCACCTGCGCCCTGAAGGGATGCAGATGATGACCGCTCCAACTCGGTCAGCTCAGGTCGCTGGCAAAATACACTTCGCTTTGAGGAAATTGCCCACGATTTCAATCCTGTGATCCCGAGTTTTCGCTTAATCAGGGATTGGTCGGTCTCTCGGCTGGGAAAACATCGCTCCCTAGAATGCCCAGACACGCTCTAGACCCCTGGTAAACAATCATGCGAATCCGTTTTGTCGGAGTATCTCCAACGTCAACCCTTCGTTCTCTTTTGTCTTGCCCAGCATTTTGGCGATATATTTACCGATCATATCACACTCGATATTGACGGGATCTCCCACTTTGGCCGCATGCAATTGGGTATGGGTTAAGGTGTGAGGTATCACCGATACAGTGAAGAAGTCTTTACCTACATCCACCAACGTCAGACTGATCCCGTTGACCGCAACAGACCCCTTTTCCACCATAAACCGGGTCAGTTCCGTCGGAACCGAAATGCGGAACAGCACCGCATTTTCATACGGCGTTCGATCTGTGATCGTACCAACGCCATCCACGTGTCCCTGGACGAAATGGCCACCCAATCGTTGTCCCGCGGCCAATGCGCGTTCCAGATTGACCGGTGAACCTACGGACAAGGAACCCAAGTTGGTTCGTTTCATCGTTTCCGGCATTACGTCGGCCGTAAAATGGTCCTCTGCGAAACGGGTCACAGTGAGGCACACCCCATTGACGGCAATGCTGTCCCCCAATTGCACCCCTTCCAACACCTTGCGGCAGGCAATCGTGAGCTCCATCGCCATCCCCTGCCGGGCCATTTTCCGGATTGAACCCACTTCTTCGATAATCCCCGTAAACAACCGGATTCCTCCTTTACGACGGGAATACGGGATATCCGATCACACACAAATCCTCTCCAAAGCGTTGCACCTCGAGATCCCGGAGATGAATCGCCTCCGCCATCGTCTCCCGTTCCTCCCCTTCGACGGAAGTGGGGCTGTTCTGCCCGCCCAACAGCTTGGGAGCGACAAATGCGATCACTTTGTCCACCAACCGTTCCCGCAACAGTGCGGCGTTCAGCGTTCCGCCGCCTTCCACCAATATCGACAGCACTCCGTGTTCCCCCAATACCCGCATGACGCGGTGCAAGTCGACACGTGGACCAGGCCCGGTGGATACGATTTTGACCCCTTTGGCACGCAATTGTTCCTCTTTGTCCGGGTCCCGCTCGTCAGTGCAAAACACCCAAGTCGGTGCTTCCGTCACGTCCGTCACCGGCGTGTCCGACGGAAGACGCAGACGGCTGTCGATCACCACCCGGATCGGGTTGTGGCCGCCTCTCGGCAAACGCGTGGTCAACCGCGGCTTGTCAGCCAACACAGTGCCGACACCCACCATGATTGCATCATGGATGTGACGGAGTCTGTGCACTTCCGCCCGGGCAGCTTCACCCGTCACCCACCGGCTGTGCCCGGTATGTGTCGCGATTTTACCGTCCAGCGTAGAGGCCGTTTTTAAGGTAACAAACGGCCTGCCAGTCCGTCGGTGATGAAAATACGCTTCATTCAGCCGGAGACATTCTGCCTCCAGTACTCCCAGCACCACCTCGACGCCCGCTTCCTGCAATCGCCGAATACCGCTTCCTGCCACACGCGGATCAGGATCTTTCGAGCCGATCACGACCGTTTTCACACCGGAGGTGATCACTTTTTCCGTACATGGAGGCGTGCGTCCATAGTGATTGCACGGTTCTAGCGTGACATACAACGTGCTGCCGTGCGCTTCCGGGCCGGCCATGTCCAACGCGTGTACTTCCGCGTGCGGCGTACCCGCACGCAAATGCGCCCCCATCCCGATCAACCGGCCGTCCTTGACCACCACCGCCCCTACCAACGGATTGGGCGAGGTTTGCCCCTCGGCCGATCGCGCCAGCTGCAACGCCAACCGCATCCATTTTTCATGGTGCTCCATATCCTGTCTCCTTTGTTTTCGAGGATCGCAACGGGTACAGAAAAAGCCCCGGAAATCCGGGGCTTGTGAAAACATGAACAAGGATGGCGCATGATATTTGTGCATAGTAAAATAAACCTTCCACCCGGAGTTGGATTATTTTCCCAACCCCAGAAGAAGATACACGCATCCCGTTCATCCTTCTCCCATCCAGACTCTCACTGTCGGCCCCGGAGTTTCACCGGATCCACCGCGAATTCGCGGGTCACGGGCTGAGGCGGATTCGTCCGCCATCACCGCCGGTCGGGAATTTCACCCTGCCCCGAAGGATGTTATTGGATGTTTCCTATACGGTTGTACTTCAAAGTATAACGGAAGTCGAAACAAAAGTCTACGTAAACGACCATCCTCACTTCATGGCTTCTTCTCTGACGGCTGGTTTGTGACGCCAAGGCATGCCCACCCGCATGCACAAATAACACATCACCGAGAAAAAGATGGAGATGACCGTCGTGTGCAACAGCGCGATGATTAGCTGGATGCCGGTCAGTACACTGGCGATGCCGGTCGCCGCCTGCAAGGTGACAAACACCCATGCGAACCATGCAGCACGCACCAACTCATGATGTTGACGGTAAAATCGGACGGTGACCCACACCAGCCCCGCCACCAACAGCCACAGGGAATATGCCGCAGTTCGGTGCAACAGATGGATGCCCGCCAAACTGGTCCAATCGGGCAACCAATGTCCGTCACAACCAGGGAAGTTTTCCCCGCAACCCAGGCTGGAGCCGGTATGACGCACGTATGCGCCCGTGTACACGACGAGATACGTGTAAACGGTGATCCCCCATACGCCGTATTTGTAACGAGTGGACACGGTGCGGTCGGGGGACGCGTCTCCTTTGTCTTTTTGCTCCAAATACAAGACCAACAATACACAAGCAGCCAGCGACATCAGCGAAAATCCGAAGTGGGAAGCCAACACGGCGTCGGATTGACCCCACACCACGGCAGCCGCTCCCAACAGTCCTTGCAGGACCACGAAAAAGACGCTGGCGGCAGCCAACCACAACACCACACGGTCCTGGCGGAACACCTTCCATGCCCAGACAGCCAAAATCACGACGAACAAACCGACCAGCCCAGAGACGACACGGTGGCTGTACTCCACCCATGTCTGAAGCGTAGCATAGGTCGGAAACACTTCTCCGTTGCAAAACGGCCACGTATTGCCGCAGCCTTTTCCCGAACCCGTTTTTGTTACCAATGCTCCCATGAGCAATATGAGATAAAGCCCAAACGCAGTTGTCCATGAAAACCATTTCAAGCCTCGACTCACCAGGGTCCCTCCTCTAACGCACCACCTTCGTTCCTATCATAACACAGCACGAAAAAATTAGACCTGTTACCAGAAAAAGAGGCACAAACTTGCCACAGACCGGCTTATTCCCTGCGTTCGACTTGGAAAAAACTTTACTTTCTCACTCCCCTGCCTTGAAGTATCATGATCATGAAACCGTCGCATCGTGGGAGGAAGTGCTTATGGACATCCAATCGCCACTGACCGTCTCCGACATTCTGAAACGCCCGCTGTTCCGGCACGCCAAAGTGGCTGCCGGCTCCCGTGGCCTGCACCGCGAGGTGAAATGGGTTCACATCTTGGAAATCATGGACGGCTCATCTTATGTGCGGGGAAACGAATTGATTCTCATGACCGGGGTGGGTCTGGGAGAAGAAAAAGAATTGAAGGTACAGTTTGTTCGCGAACTGTGGGAAAGTGGCGTGTCCGCCCTGGCCATCGAATTGGTCCATCAATTCGTCCACCTGTCTGAGGAAGCCAAAGCTTTTGCTGACCAGCACGCCTTCCCGATCATCGTGTTTGAAGAACCGGTTTCCTTCATTGAAATCACACAGGACATTCACGGCGATCTGATCCATCGACACCACCGGCAGTTGCTGGCGTTGGAACGGCTCTCTCACCAATTTCACCAGCTGGCACTGAAGCCGCAGGGAGCGACCAACATCCTTCGACTGCTGCATCAGGAAACGGGGTATGCGGTCCGTTTGGTTGATTATCTGGGGGAGGATTTGGTATATCCCGACTTTCGGGAAAACCCGGAACATCCGCATGTCTTATCTCATCCGATCGTCGTCTTGGATGTACAAGTGGGTGAACTGCAAATGAGCGGTTCCACCGCCCCGACCGACTTCGCGCGACTGGTTATGGAACGCGCGGCTACTGCGCTCGCTCAGGAACTGTTGCGGAGCATTTCGTTGGAAGAACGCCGGTTACGGGTGACACAGCAGTGGATCGATCACCTGATTGAATCGGGTTCAACCCGACCTCCTAAGGAGCTTTCCGAAGCCGTCGATCAAGGCGGACAACTGGCGATTTGTGCGGTTGAGCCTTGCCATGGATACAACTCGGAATACAACCGTGTGGAAACCATGCAAAATATCGCCTTGCTGAAATGGACGCACACCATACGAAATGAATTAACCCCACTGGGCGTCGGAGTATGGACCGCTCCGCACGAAGGACTATGGGTCCTGATTCTCGCCGACCGGACTCCTACCGCCAATCTGCCGTTTCAGGACCGGTTGCGACGTGGTTTCAACCGTGTGTCCATCCAGTCCCCCAACTGGTCTCATCTCGGGCCCTTTGACTGGAAAGCGGGAGTCAGTCTTGCCTTTACCCGCTGGGAGCAAGCGCCTCAAGCGTGGCGTCAAGCCGTTGCGGCCTTGTCCCTCATCAACGTCGCCGATGTCCCAGCCAACGACGGGGAAACCACTTCGTCGGCTCCTGTCGTCTACTGCGAGGATCTCCATGCTTGGCAGTTGTTTTTGCAGGTGTCACCCTCCGTTCTGGCGCAATACGTGGAAGCCCAGATCGGTCCGCTTTTGACATACGACAGGGAACACGGAACCCAATTGACCAAAACCTTGGAAGTGTATCTGGCTGAAAACCAGTCCAAACAACACACCTCCAACGTCTTGTATATACATCGCCAAACACTGTACTATCGATTGGAACAAATCGAACAATTGTTGGGAAAAGATTGGGATTCCCCAGTCCGGCGCCTCGCGCTGGAAACCGCTTTGTCGGCACATCGGTTTCTCCAGGTGCAACGGAGATAAAACATTTTGGGTTTTTTCTCATGCCGTAAGGGGACAATGTTTTCCCAGGTGAGCGATTGACCAAGCCCTGCCGGACGACGCCCCGGAAAGCGCACGGATTCCATCACAGGCAATTTTCTCAAAGCGGAGCATACATTCACCTGAGGCAGAGCGGCCATGATGTGCTTACCGTTAGGGAGAAAGTGGAATGACTCGAAAAGAAATCGGGCAATATTGACCAGACACCCTAGGTAAAAACACCCCACACAGCCAAAGCCGTGTGGGGTATCCAATAGGGAAAATGAGGTTGTCATCAAAAGGGATTAAACTGTTGTCAACTTGCTGCTCAAAGCTTCCTCAGGCGAGACGTAATCCATGTTGAACGATTCGGCTACACCACGGTGTGTGATGCGACCTGCGGCCACGTTGACACCGCGCAACAGAGCGGGATCTTCATGCAGTTTTCCCTCGGCCAGCCGCAATACATAAGGCAAGGTGGCATTGGTCAGAGCCAACGTTGAGGTTCGCGGCACCGCACCGGGCATGTTGGCCACGGAATAATGGACGACGCCATACACCGTATAGGTGGGTTGCTCATGCGTTGTGACCCGATCCGCCGTTTCGACGCAACCCCCTTGGTCCACGGCCACATCAACGATCACCGATCCGGGTTTCATCTTGGCCACCATTTCCCGCGTCACCAATTTCGGTGCGCGTTTACCTGGGATCAAAACCGACCCGATCACCAAATCCGCTTGCTGCACTGCTTCTTCAATGTTGTAGCGGTTCGACATCAACGTACGGACGCGGCCGCCGAAGAGGTCATCCAGTTCGCGCAGACGCTGCCCGTTTACATCCAATACGGTCACCTGAGCACCCAGACCAACTGCCATTTTCGCGGCATTGGTTCCCACCACGCCGCCGCCCACAATCACCACATTGGCCGGGGAAACGCCAGGTACACCACCCAAGAGGACACCCAATCCCCCTTTGGGTTTCTCCAATGATTGTGCACCCACCTGAACGGACATCCTTCCCGCCACTTCGCTCATCGGTGCCAAAAGTGGCAACGCGCCGTTGTCAAGCTGTACCGTTTCATACGCAATCGCTGTGACACCCGATTGCACCAACGCATCTGTCAATGCCCGATCGGCAGCCAGATGCAGATATGTGAACAGCAACAAATCGCTCCGGAAATAGCGGTACTCTTCCGGCAGCGGCTCTTTTACTTTCAACACCATATCCGCTGACCAAGCTTCGTCCGCGGACACCATTTGAGCCCCGGCCCGTACATATTCCTCATCGGTAAAACCGCTTCCCTCTCCGGCTCCCTGTTGGACCCACACTTCGTGCCCCGCGTCCTTGAGCGCCTGGACACCCGCAGGGGTGATGGCCACCCGGTATTCCCTGTTTTTGATCTCTTTCGGTACACCGATCCTCATCAGCCGTTCCTCCTGTTTCATATCTTGCAAACGCTTTCTGTTCTTAACGTTATCAAACGAGAAACAAAGTGAAATCAGACAAATTGTATGAAAAAGGACGGGTGACTTTGGACATTCTCATTTAATAATCCCAGGTGAGCGACTTACTTAGCCGGTTGAGTGAGCAGTCCTAACCTACTTCCTTGAGTGGGCATGTGGAGTGAACCGAGAAAGAAATTGAACGGTGATCACCAAATCCATTGAAGAACATATGGATGAACTTTCGGAACTTCTGATACAGAAGACGGTGCGTCGATTGGCTTTTTACCACCATTGGGGATTTCAGATTACAAAAAATATTGGCGAAACGCATTGAACCCTGAAGTGATACTATTTGTCGCTAAAATAAATAATCAGATAGTCGGAAGCGTACAGTTACATTTATGTACGAAGCAGAACGGTGGCCATAGAGCCAAATCGCAAAATTAATGACACACCCTCATTATCGACGTAATGGTATCGGTCGTTCACTAATGCAAAAGGCTGAAGAAAGAGCAAAGCAGGAGGGTAGATCGTTATTAGTTCTCGATACAAGAGAAGGAGACCCTTCTAATCTCCTTTATACTTCTATGGGTTATATTCGGGCTGGACGGATTCCTCACTATGCGAAATCCGCAAGTGGCGAATTACATGCAACGATTTTTTATTATAAACAGTTAATCTGATGTAGCTACTGATCCGCAAAACAAAGCAACCCGGCAGCAGCAATTACCTAACCGGAGCGCCGGGTTGCTTCTGGATCGTCATGAACGCTGGAACCTTCAACGTGCGTTGTTTATCGTGGAGGATCCTCCGGCATCATACATATGCAATTTCCACACTTTGGTGCGTGTCCTTCCCCGATAGGATTAATTCTCCGGTCCAGGGTTCGTGTTACGGACTGCCGCAAATAGAGGTACAAAAAAAAACGAGCACGCAACGGTCTACCTTGCACCACCATGAATCGCTTCATATCCAGCCATGATCTTTCGACCATGACCAAACATTTCACAACCCATGATGATGGTTCGTTCGATCGTGCAGGATCCCTTCATAACCCCATACAACCAAACGGCTGTATGGAATCATTTCGGAACCCTGCACGATCTTCGCTCGACGCCGTACGATCGGTTGGGACCCCGCTGCAATCAGGTTGATACCCGACTGCAACGGAGCCTTTCCCAACCGTACGGCATCTTCCCTCCGACTGCATACAAGCCAATGGCATGACCTGTATGCAATCTTTGGTCGATCCATCTGCACCCCCATTCATGAGAGCACAGATGGATCTGAGCTCAACCGTTGCGTACCCGCATCTTTATAATGACTCCGTGATGAAACAATTATCCTTGTGACGGGAAGGAAATTAAAGGGAAATTCCAGCAGGCGACGGAAATGTTGGATTACATGCACCGAGCCGATTGCGGCTTTTTTACGGGAGAGACAACCCCGAAATCGATATTTGCTCACATCGTTTTTTAAGACTTCATCCCACCGGCTCTTCCTCTTCCCGTTTGACCTGAACCGGTTCGGGAGAGAGACAGTCGTTATGGATCAGATCGTCCAACGTCTCCCGGCGGACGACGACTTTCGCTTGACCGTCACGGACGAAAACCACCGCAGGTCGACGGATGCGGTTGTAATTGTTGGCCATGCTGTAGTTGTATGCTCCCGTACAGCTGACCGCCAAGATATCTCCCGTTCGCGGCGACGGCAGAGGCAGATCCCAAATCAACATATCCCCACTCTCGCAACATTTGCCGGCGATCGAAACAACCTCCGTCGGTTCTTCCGCAGCACGGTTTGCAAGCAAAGCCTCATATTTGGCTTGGTACAACGCCGGACGCAGGTTGTCCGTCATCCCCCCGTCCACGGCCACATATTTGCGCACACCGGGTACCTCTTTCATCGTGCCTACCGTATAGAGCGTTGTTCCCGCCTCACCGACGATGCTGCGGCCCGGTTCCAGCCATACTTCGGGGATCACCGGCTCACCTGCAAACGCAGTTTTCACTGCATCGGCGATGGCTTGAACATATTGGCGGATCGGCAGCGGGCGATCCTCTTTCTGATAACGGATGCCAAACCCGCCACCCAGATTCAAAATTCGGGTCTCCACCGCGAGCGTTTCCCTGCATTCACGGATGAAGGCGGCCATCTTATCCACCACCAGACGGAATCCTTCCGTTTCGAAAATTTGTGAGCCGATATGGCAGTGAAATCCTTCCAAAGACAGATGCGCCGCATCCCGAGCCAATTTGGCGGCCTCGATCGCTTGTCCGCTGGCCAGATCGAAGCCAAACTTGGAATCTTCTTGACCGGTTTGGATGTATTCGTGTGTGTAAGCTTCGATTCCAGGTGTCACCCGGAGCAATACGCGGGCGTTTATCCCTTTTTTGCCCGCCAGATCGTTCAACATGGACAACTCAACAAAATTGTCCACGATAAACAGTCCGATTCCGGCTTCCAATGCCATCTCCAATTCAAACGGTGTTTTGTTATTACCGTGAAAATGAATGTGTTCGGGCGGAAATCCGGCCTGGAGCGCCGTATGCAACTCCCCGTCTGAGACAACATCCAGGTGAAGTCCCTCTTCGGCGACAAGACGGCACATGGCCAAGGTGCAAAACGCTTTACTGGCATAAGCCACCTGATGCGGCAATCCCGTCTCGGCCATCGCGGACCGGAATTCCCTCATCCGTTTCCGGATCAAATCTTCGTCCATCACATACAGCGGCGTGCCGAAACGGCGCGCCAACTCCACTGTATCGCATCCCCCGATTTCGAGGTGACCGTATTCATTGATGCGACTGGTTCCATGTAAATGCACCGTTGTCTCCTCCCGTAAACCAATAGACAGTCCGTGCTTTCACACAGTGTCGTATTATTGATATTCATTATATCTCAGATGGATTGGGGATCAACAAAAAATCCCCTGCCTTTTGGATGCAAACAAAAAAGGCGAATCGGTCAGCGATCGCCAATGATGTGAAAGGTCGATTCCGGAAATGACCACCCATTGTCACAAAATCGCCCCCTCTGCACTCAATCCCCGTTCGCATGTTGCAAAATCAGCTCCACCGCTTTGGTGGTCACCGGAGCACCCCAATCAGCACGATCGTGATTTTCCATCTTGCCGATGTCGCCAATTCCGATAACGATCGGCGCTTCGATCTGGTTCAACACATCAACTGTATCTCCATAGATACGAAGCGGCTCCAGGTGCAACTCATGTCCATCCTTATCCACCCGGTGATGAACGATATTGCCGTCTTGGTCCAACGCCACATCCACCGGTGTGCCGGATACTCTCCGACTGTCGGATGCCACGGCGATCACACCCAGCACCTCGATGTCGGGGTGGTTGGCCACATATTCCAGGGCACGTTCTCCCCGCCCTTTTTGATTCCACCCGCAATCATCAAACATGACCAATACCGGATCGTGCTTGGCCGAACGGATCATCTCCACGATTTCCTCCCCGCTCAGTGGGGTCGGATTTCCCGCCGAGGAAGAGATGCAACGTCCTCCCACCTGACGGGCCACTTCCTCGACGGTCGCTTGCGCCACACGGTCACCATCCGTGATCAGTATCACCTTTCGCTTGGGCATGTTGGCTCATCCTTTCGGCTTAAATATCACCGCCGTCAAGAATCCGAAAATGATCGCCGCGGATATCCCTGCACTGGTGATTTGGAAAATGCCCGACAACACCCCGATCGGTCCGCTTTTCTTCGCCTCCTGCAATGCACCGTGAACCAATGCGTTGCCGAAACTGGTGATGGGGACTGTCGCACCCGCTCCGGCAAATTTGATGAGGGGTTCGTACAATCCGAGCCCATCGAGAATCGCTCCACTGACAACCAAAATACTCAACACGTGAGCCGGTGTGAGCGGCGTCAAATCCATCAACAATTGTCCGATCACACAGATCAAACCACCGATCAAAAAAGCGGTCCAAATCGTACCCACACTGCTTCCCTCCACTTCACAGATGAAACATCAGCCATTGAAAGAGCGATCCCGCCACTTTTCCCATCGCCATGGCCATCAACAGGTAGAGCAAGGCGTCCTGCAACGCCAACCGCTTGGCCAAAATGGGCAACACGTTGATCACCTCAGTCAACGCCGCGGCCAACAAACCGATAAAGCAACCCGCCAACAATCCGACCACCGCCGTCAACCAGATGGGACCGTCAAATGACCAGCCTCTTAAATCCATCCATGTTGCCGTTACGGCACCTGCGACAATTGCATATTCGTAAGCGTGAATCCGATAGGGGGTCTTGGACAACTGAGCCAGACGCGGTACGATATCCAACACCGTAATAAAAGCGACAAACCCGCTTCCGACTGCGACCCCGCCGGCAAACCCAATCCCTGCCAGCAATGCGCATTGCCATACGCTCATGATTGGGTACGCTCTTTTTGTTTTTCATGTTCGATGACATATTGATCCAGGTGTTCCTGGTACAAATACATTTCCAACTCCAACGGACTGGGTTCGTCATTTAACCGTCGTTTGAAAAGATGGTTGAAAAAGACGATCATACCGATACCGATGCCCAATGAATACGGAATTTGCAACACCAGCGGTTCGTGTACATGTTGTCCCGTCATCAGGTAGTAGATGCGTTCGTGAACTTCCCGCATGCTGACATCAGTATGAAAATTCATGATGGCCAAAGCCGAACCCACAAACAACAGCAACCAAACCCCCGCTACCCACCACAGTCGCGGTCTGATACGTTCCGCTTGCAATTCGATGATGACTTGCGCCGGACCGATGCTGCGCACGTCAAGACCTGGGAACGCCGATCGGATTCGACGAACCACGTCGATCAGGTCCAGCACGGCCAGATTTCCTTCTTTGAAGTCTGGTTCATATACCGGGATCTCCCTGACTGTGGCATACGGTTCATCCGCGATGACTTGTGCCACATCACGCAGCCGCAGGATCTTTCCCGCATGCGCGGTCACTTTTTTGCGGAGGCGGATATAGACCATGGAAGACACCCGGGACAACTCCTTTCCTGTCCTCTGTTGGAGTTAGTATGGAACGGAACCACCTGGAACATGCAAAGAAAAAAGCACCTTCCGGTGCTTGGAATGGTCGAACCATCGCGGGTGCGCCGCTGTTCCTCTCGCGGCGCCCGAAACTTTGTCAACAACATGAAGTACCTCTTCAATCGTCCAAGGGGGTGTCCATTTCTTCTCTCATTTTGCGGATGATCTTTTTTTCCAACCGGGACACCTGGACTTGCGAAATACCCAACCGCTCTGCCACTTCGGACTGTGTCTGGTCCTTGTAGTAACGCAAGTACACGATCAGTCGTTCCCGCTCATTCAACCGGTCGATCGCTTCCCGCAACGCCATGGTGTCAAACCAACCATGTTCTGCTTCATCGGAAATCTGATCCATCAACGTAATCGGGTCTCCATCGTTTTCATACACCGTTTCGTGAATGGAAGCGGGAGACCGATTGGCTTCCTGCGCGAACACGATCTCTTCTGGCGTCACCTGCAACACATCAGCGATTTCCTGTACGGTTGGTGCCCGTCCCAGTTCTTTTGCCAAATCATCCTTCACTTTTCGAATGCGGTTGGCCAACTCCTTGAGGGATCTGCTCACTTTGACCATCCCGTCGTCACGAAGAAAACGCTGGATCTCGCCGATGATCATCGGTACCGCATACGTGGAAAATTTCACTTCATACGACAGGTCAAATTTGTCAATCGCTTTGAGCAGCCCGATCGAACCGATTTGAAACAGGTCCTCCGCTTCATATCCCCTGTTCATAAACCGCTGAACCACCGACCACACGAGGCGGATATTGTGCCGAACCAACCGGTTGCGCGCTTCTTCATCTCCGTCCTGGCTCTTCTGAATCAGCTTTTTGACCTCTTCATCCGACAGGTGGGGGTGCTTGGCGTTGCGTACGTACGCATCCATGGGCAACCCTCAATTACTCATCGTTTGATGATGGGTTTTGAGCTGCTTGACCAACCGCACCGTCGTGCCGTAGCCGGGGCGTGAGAGGATTTCCACTTCGTCCATAAAATTTTCCATGATGGTAAATCCCATACCGGACCGCTCCAGCTCCGGTTTGGATGTATAAAGCGGTTGGCGTGCCTGATGGATGTCCGAGATCCCCACCCCGCGATCTTCGATCACGATACTGACCTTGGAACCTTCGATCTCGGTCCGGATGGTGATGATGCCGTCCTCCCGTTCCTCATATCCGTGGATGATGGCATTGGTGACCGCCTCGGACACCACAGTTTTGATATCTGTCAACTCCTCCATCGTCGGGTCCAGTTGCGAGATGAAGGAGGCGACCGCCACCCGGGCAAAAGACTCGTTTTCCGACCGGCTGGCAAACCGCAATTCCATGAAGTTATTATGTATGCGGTTCATGATGCCACCTCACAAGCCGTAATCGCCGCCTGCTCACTGTCGTATCGTTCCAATATTTTAAATAGTCCGGACAACTCGAATAAACGGGTGATTGACGGATGGACCGCACACAACACCATCTTCCCTCCGATTTGAGAAATACGTTTGATTCGTCCCAGTATGACACCCAAGCCGGAACTGTCCATGAAGGTCAGTTGGGACAAGTTCAATACCAAGTCCGTATATAAGCCGGTTGACAGCTCCTCTTCAATCCGGGTTCTTACCTGCTCTGCAGTGTGATGGTCTAATTCTCCCGACAACCGCACGACCAATATGTGACGGTGCCGCGCCACCTCAACGGCGAAGCTCAATCATCCTCACTCCCCTCTTTTTTCCACCCACTATTTCTACAGCCTTGTGATACTTTCCTTCCCGCTGACAAAAGAACAAAAAAATCGGGGACATCTGTCACCCGATTGAATAAAGTGTGCCCTGTCAATCAGTGGATGAGGAGCTGGCCTTCTCCGGAATCCACAAAACCGATTTGCTCACCCGTTTCCACGTCGCCCACAAACCGGCGCGCCGTATTGCCAGTGGGCTGTTCAATGCCATTCTACTGACAATTCTCCCGTCCTTGATGATTTGAATCTCGCCGATCTTTTGTCCTTTGGCCACCGGTGCCTGCAAATCGTTCCACACGATGCGGCGTTGGTATTGTTGCGGTTTGTCTCCCTTTTTCATCAGAATGCTCAGCGGATAGGGCGCTTTGATGAGGATCCTTCCAGGGTCCCCTTTCTCCACCCGGCGTTCGGCGATGGGGTCATCTTTGCGGTAGATCAACCGGTTGGTGTACTGCGAATAAGCGAAATCCAACATACGCGATACTTCATGATTGCGCGTCTTTGCATTGGGTTCCCCCATCACGACGGCAATGACGCGGAAGGTGCCTTTTTTGGCAGATGCGGACAAGCAGAATTTCGCCTCCGAAGTATATCCGGTCTTCAGTCCGTCCACACCGGGATAAAATTTGACCAATCGATTGGTATTGACCAACCAGAACGGCTTAGTAGTACCCTGCCGGAGATAATCTTCGTAAATACGTGTGAAATTGGTGATCTCCGGATGTTTCAGCAACTCCCTGGACATGATGGCAATGTCATGTGCGGTGGTGAAATGGCCTTCCTCAGGCAGGCCGTTCACGTTGCGAAACTGTGTATCCCTCATACCCAAGGCTTGTGCGCGTTGGTTCATCTCGTTGACGAATGCTTCATCAGTACCGCTGACATGTTCTGCCAGGGCGACAGAAGCATCGTTAGCCGACGCCACTGCAACCGCCTTCAACAAATCGCGCACCGACATACGTTCACCGGGCTCCAAATAAATTTGCGACCCCCCCATTTGCGCAGCGTGTTCGCTGACACGGACGAGATCGTCATATTTGATCTTTCCCTGATCCAATGCCTCCAGCACCAGCAGCATCGTCATGATTTTGGTAATGGACGCGGGTGGCAGTTTTTCGCGCCCGTTTTTTTCATACAGGATGGTTCCCGTATCCGCATCCATCAGTACAGCGGAACGAGCTTGGGGTGCCAATTCGCGCTCTTCCGCAAACGCGCGCGGCATCATTCCCATGAACAACAAAGCAACCATCAAAACGGACAACATGATTCGAGATCGCATGGATCTTCCCTCCTATCCTGACTAGCTTTAGTGTGATCGGCGGATAGGAGGATTATTCCAACACACTGCCACTTTTAACCACGGTGGTATAAATAGGCGAGATACGGGTCTTTTCGCTTTTCGGTCCGGATCGTGTCGTCCCATCGCCGTAGGAGCGATGGGTAACGACCAGAGGAGAACCATACATTGCGTGCCAGCCGGAACAGTTTGGGCGGTACAGCCATTCGGGAGCATAAGGCGACATATTCGGAAGCTCGAAGCGGATATTCCTTGTGGTAACTCTCCAAGAAACGTGACATCTCCTGCTCGGGCCATCCGTGGCGAGGAAAATGATACTGCATCAATTGAGCCAGGTCCCGAACCCGGTCATCCCAAGCCATGCGCTCGTAGTCGATCAACCACACCTGCTTTTTCCCATCCGTGAGGATGTTTTCATGATGAAGACTACCGTGACACAACACCTCGATCGGCCCATCACCCGATCGTCGCCACTTCTCCGCCCGTTCCCACGATTGCCAGGCGAGTTGAAGGCGGTATTGTAAAAAAGAGAGATGCTCCATCCCGTTAACCGGAGAAGCCCAACCGGTTCGTATGTCTCTGAGCCAATGCCACTGTGCCATCAAAAATCTCGGCCACCAACTGCGTTCCTGTCGCCCCGAAGGGCATCGGGAACGACGGTAACGCTTGAAACAGGCATGGTATTGCGCCAACGCACCAGCAGCCGATCCCAACCAATCGTGTCGCTTGGGCGACACCTCTTCTACATGTTGCAACCACTCTTCCATGCAATAGAGATGATCTCGATACGTTACCAACCACTGACCATCTTTGGTCGGAATCGGGGCAGGCAGACGGGTGAACCCCTTTTTCTTCACATGCTCCACTACTTCAGCTATATAACCGAGGTCTTTCATCTTGCGGGCGTTTTTTAACGCATACACACCCTGATCTGTTTCCACCCGATAAGCTGCGCGTACCTTTTCCAAACGAGTAACACGAAAGGGATAATGATTCTCGACCAACACCTGCACTTCCGACGGCTCAATCGTTACATCCGCGCGTAACATATGCCCCTCCTTACGACCGAACTTTTTTATTATGTTTATGTTCCGGGAGGAGATGGGTTCATGACCACGTTTTAGCGGAAATAAAAAACGGGGAACCCAACGGTTCCCCAACAAATTCTCATATATTGATGATCCCGTTACGATCCACGATGTGGCGAACCAACTTTGGCGCCACCACCGTTTCTTCGGAAATCTCGTATGCCGCCAATACCTGCGCCTTCACATCCTCGATGCGCGATAAATCATTGGCATGAAGAGTAGCCAGCGGAGTACCTTTTTGTAGCGCATCCCCGATTTTCTTGTGGAGGACGATGCCCACCGCGTGATCGATCCGATCCTCTTTGGTGGAGCGTCCCGCCCCCAGCTTCATCGCCGCCAAGCCGATCTCTTCCGCCTGCAGAGCAGATACCGTACCGTCAGTCGGAGCCGATACCTCAATCCGGTGTTTCGCTTGCGGGAGGCGTTCCGGGTGATCCACAACGTCGGCATCTCCATGTTGTGCCCGAATAAACGCACGAAACTTCTCCAATGCAGAGCCGTCTGCCAACTTGGATGCCAACAAGGCACGGGCTTCCGCATACGTGGACACCACCTCGGCGAGTAACACCATCTGCGCTCCCAGCGTTAAACTCAGCTCGGTGAGATCTGCCGGTCCCTCACCGCGCAGGGTGTCGATCGCCTCCTTCACTTCCAACGCATTGCCGACGGCAAACCCGAGCGGCTGGTTCATGTCGCTGATAACAGCCACAGTTTCCCGCCCCACTTGGGTACCGATGGACACCATTGCTTTCGCGAGTCGGATGGCATCCTCTTCTTTTTTCATGAATGCGCCGTGACCTGTTTTCACATCCAACACGATCGCATCCGCGCCGCCCGCAATTTTTTTGCTCATGATGGAGCTGGCGATCAAGGGGATGGAATCCACCGTCGCCGTCACATCGCGTAGTGCGTACAGTTGTTTGTCCGCCGGAGTCAGATCGGCCGTCTGGCCGGTTACGGCGATACCAATCTCATTCACCTGACGAACAAACGCCTCCCGCGTCAGCGAAGTGGAGAAACCGGCGATGGACTCCAACTTGTCGATCGTGCCTCCGGTGTGCCCCAATCCGCGCCCAGACAATTTGGCTACGGGAACCCCGGCGGCGGCTACCAGCGGGCCCACGACCAGGGTCGTTTTGTCCCCCACGCCGCCTGTGCTGTGCTTGTCCACCTTTTTTCCGCGAATCGAGGCAAGATCCACTTGTTCACCGGAGCGGACCATCGCCATCGTCAGATCAGCCGTCTCACGATCAGTCATACCGTTGAAGTAGACCGCCATCGCCCAAGCGGACACCTGATAGTCTGGAATCTCTCCTTTGGCGTATCCCCGAATGAGGAACTCGATCTCCTCCGTCGTCAGTGCTTGTCCATCCCGCTTTTTGCGAATCAGATCCACCATGCGCATCAAACGGTCACCTCTTCAATGATGCCCTTCACCAACCGGATAAACCGGGGCCGCGTCCGGTTGGCTACTTCCACCACCTGTTCATGCGTCAAAGGTTCCAGTTCTTCACCGATGGCCATATCGGTGATGCAAGAGATGCCCAACACGCGAAGACCGGCATGGTTGGCGGCGATCACTTCCGGCACCGTGGACATGCCGACGGCGGAACCGCCCAGATTGCGCAGCATGATCAGCTCGGCCGGTGTCAGATAGGTGGGACCGCTCACACCCGCATACACACCTTTCTGTACGCGGACATCCAGCCGTTTGGCCACCTTTTCAGCCAGCTGCACCAATTCGGGATCATATGCACGCGACATATCCGGGAACCGCGGGCCCAGCTCCGGTATATTGGGACCGATCAGCGGGTTGTCTCCGGTCATGTTCAGATGGTCGGTGATGATCATCAGATCTCCGGGTTGAAAAGATGGATTCATCCCGCCCGCGGCATTGGTGGCAATCAGCGTGGTGACGCCGAGGAATTTCATCACGTATACGGGAAACACCACTTCCTGCTGGCTGTAGCCCTCGTAATAATGAAACCGGCCTTGCATGGCAACCACATTTTTGCCGGACAGCTTTCCGATCACCAATTGTCCTGCATGCCCTTCCACCGTCGACACAGGAAAGTGCGGGATCATTTCATACGGAATCTTTACCGCGTCTTCGATCTCATCGGCCAGCACACCCAGACCGGAGCCCAGGATCAACCCGATTTCCGGCCGGATATCCGTTTGTTGTTCGATGTATGCTTTGGCTTCTTGGATTTGTTGTAAACGGTTCGTCATCTCGGTTCCCCCTCTGCCCCTTACATCCGGTTCAAAATACCTTTGACCAGACGGATGAACGATTCTTTTACCCGTTCCGCCGTTTCCATCACTTCTTCATGGCTGAGCGGTTGAGGCAAAATGCCGGCGGCCATGTTGGAAATGCAAGAGATACCCAACACTTCGATACCCGCGTGCCGGGCCACAATCACTTCCGGAACGGTGGACATGCCGACTGCGTCCGCCCCCAGCTTGCGCAGCATGCGAATTTCGGCCGGCGTCTCATAGGAAGGTCCGAGCAACCCGGCATACACTCCCTCGCGCAGGCGCAATCCCTGTTCATTTGCGACCGTTTGCGCCAACTCGCGCAGAGATGCCGCATATGCTTCCGACATATCCGGGAAACGGACCCCCAGTTCGGGATGGTTGGGACCGATCAGTGGGTTGCGTCCTGTCAGGTTGAGATGATCCTTGATAAGCATCAGATCGCCCGGTTCAAACGATTCGTTCACACCCCCGGCCGCATTGGTGACGATCATGCGGCGTACACCCAGCGCTTTCATCACCCGGATCGGGAATGTCACCGCTGTCAGGGGATATCCTTCATACAGGTGGAAACGGCCTTGCATCGTGATGACTGATTTGCCTTCCAGCTTTCCGATCACCAGTTGTCCCGCATGTCCTTCCACCGTTGACACCGGGAAGTGCGGGATGGTTTCGTACGGAATTTTGACCGCGTCTTCGATCTCATCGGCCAGAACGCCTAGTCCGGAGCCCAGGATTAACCCGATTTCCGGTTGGACCGTCAAACGCTCTTCAATGTATTCAGCCGCTTCTTTGATTTTTTTCAGCATCTCTTCCATATGTTTTCTCTCCTCTCCCATCACGATTGAAAACGCAACTCACCCAGAAAACTGCGGCCGTGCTTCGGCATCTTTACACCGAAGTTGTCGGCGATGGTCGCTCCTACATCGGAGAATGTTTCGCGAATACCCAACGATTTCCCTTCTTGTACAAGAGAGGGGCTCCACACCAACAACGGTACATATTCACGCGTATGGTCGGTGCCGGTGTGTGTGGGATCGTTCCCGTGATCAGCCGTGATGATCAACAGGTCGTCATCTCCGCAAGCGGACAAAATCTCAGGCACCCGTGCGTCAAACTCCTCCAATGCTTGAGCATATCCTTCAGGATCGCGACGGTGACCGTATTTGGCGTCAAAATCGACCAGGTTGACAAAGGCCAAGCCGCGGAATTCTTCTTTCAACACATCCAACAACCGGTCGACGCCGTCCATATTGGATTTCGTTTTGATCGCCCGTGTCACGCCTTCCCCGTCGTAGATGTCGGAGATTTTGCCGATCGCGATGGAGTCCCATCCCGCTTCGGCCAAATGATTCATCACCGTCGGATGCGGCGGTTTGATCGAATAGTCCCGCCTGTTGGCCGTACGTGTGAAATGACCCGGCTCACCCACAAACGGCCGCGCGATCACACGGGTAACCGAGAACCGCTCGTCCAATGTCAGCTCACGCGCAATCTCGCAAATGCGATACAACTCCTCCAGCGGAATCACTTCCTCGTGAGCCGCCACTTGGAATACGCTGTCGGCAGACGTGTACACGATGACGTCCCCGGTTTTCATGTGTTGCTCGCCCAACTCTTCGATAATGGCCGTGCCGGATGCCGGTTTGTTGCCCAGTACCTTGCGGCCGATCCGCTTTTCAAAAGCAGTGATTAATTCTTCCGGAAACCCGTTTGGATAGGTTTTGAAAGGGACAGTAGTATGAATGCCCATGATTTCCCAATGCCCGGTCGTCGTATCCTTTCCCGCGGAGACTTCCATCATCTTGCCGTAATGCGCCCGGGGTTTTTCTACAGGCGGTATTCCCTGCACCGGTTCAATGTTGCCCAATCCCAGCTCCATCATGTTCGGCATATGCAATCCATGGCGATGTTCAGCGATATGTCCGAGGGTATTCACCCCTTCATCTCCATAGTCCGCCGCATCCGGCAGGGCACCGATGCCCACGCTGTCCAACACGATCAACGCTACACGTTTGAACCGTTTCATCTCCGATTCACCATCCCATCCACATTTCTCAACAAAAAAGCCCGCACGGGCAATCCAACCCTTGCGGCTTTCATTCCCCCAACCAGTAAAACAGAAAGAGGCGTTCTTTCACCCCCATCTCTTCAGATGGACGGGGAATCATTTGCTGAGCGAACACTTTCACGGCTCGCCCACTCGGTTCCCGGTAACGCGGCTTGGGTTCCAGCAGTAGGCCGAAAAACGCAATCACCTGATAAAACAACAGCGTGAGCAGGAAGAACAGAAGAAAAAACTTTCCCCACTCCACCCAGCGTCTGAGCGAGATGATCATGGAACCTCGTCCCTTTCAGCAGTTTCCCTACATCGTATGGAACCCCAGCCGCGATTATGCCTTATCCCGCCAAGGCCTGTCCCATCACGTCATCCAGTGGCGTATATGGGAGATTGAGGCTTTCGGCCACCGCTTGGTAGGTGACATGACCTTGAATCACGTTAACCCCTTTGGCCAACGGACGACTGTCACGAAGCGCTTGTTCCAACCCTTTGTTGGCGATTTGCACCGCATACGGAATCGTGACGTTGGTCAGCGCGATCGTCGATGTCCTCGGCACGGCTCCCGGGATATTGGGCACCGCATAATGTACCACACCATGTTTCACATAAATCGGATCACTGTGCGTCGTGATCCGGTCGATCGTTTCGATGGACCCACCTTGGTCGATGGCGACGTCCACGATCACTGATCCCGGCGTCATCGTTTTCACCATTTCTTCGGTGACCAGCCGGGGAGCACGCCGACCCGGTATCAGCACCGCACCGATCAACAGATCCGCTTTTTTCACGGCTTGGGCGATGTTGTAGCTGTTGGACATTAAGGTGCGCAAACGGCCGTGGAAAATGTCGTCCAACTGACGGAGCCGATCCGGATTGATATCAAGCAACGTCACATTCGCCCCGAGCCCCAATGCCATTTTCGCCGCATTGGTACCCACGACACCACCACCGATGATTACCACTTCCCCTGGTAATACGCCTGGGACACCACCCAACAGAACGCCTTTGCCGCCTTTGGGTTTCTCCAGGAACTGAGCACCGATCTGTACTGACATGCGACCGGCCACTTCACTCATCGGTGTCAACAATGGCAGGGAACCATTGTCGAGCTGAATCGTTTCATAAGCGATGGCGGTCACTTTTTTCTCCATCAATGCTTGCGTCAGCTCCGGTTCGGGCGCCAAATGGAGATAGGTAAACAGAATCAGCCCTTCGCGGAAATAGCGATATTCGGACGGTTGCGGCTCCTTTACCTTCAATATCATGTCGGCGGAAGACCAAACCTGCTCAGCGGAGTCCAACATCTTGGCTCCGTGCGCCACATAATCTTCGTCGACAAAGCCACTTCCTTCGCCGGCACCTCTTTCGATCAGCACCTCATGTCCGGCGAGTACCAGTGCATCCACGCCGGCGGGTGTGATCGCGACGCGGTTCTCGTTGTTCTTAATCTCTTTGGGTACCCCGATGATCATGCGAGTCCAGCCTCCTTTGGTATGTTTATCATACCACCAGACACGGGTCAATCATACAGCGATAAGAAGGATTCTCAATGCAGGGGGGAGTGATCATACGGGATGTACCCGGTTACCCGCTTTTTGTAAACGTTTTCTTATTCATCCAAGACAAAAGAAGATGAAACCCAAAAACGTGAGATCCGACTGGATCTCACGTGACTTTGGAAGCAGCCAGTTTTTTCGGATCTTTCACCTTGTCTTTGCATCGATGACAGATACCGTGGAACGTCAAACGGTGGTCGATGATCTGAAAATCGAACTCCCGTTCCACACGTTCTTCAATCGGTCCCAACCAGTCATCCACAATTTCATCCACCGTACCGCAGTTCAGGCAGATCAGATGGTGATGATGGTGTTCCGCTCCTTCAGCGCGGAACTCATAACGGGTGACACCATCGCCGAAGTTCAGCTTGTGGATGATCTGCAATTCACTCAACAGTTCCAATGTCCGATAAACCGTAGCCAAGCCGATTTCCGGTGCCTTCTCTTTCACCAACAGGTAGACATCTTCCGCGCTCAAATGGTCTTCCTCGTTTTCCAACAGTACGCGGACGGTCGCTTCCCGTTGGGGGGTTAATTTGTAGTTATGGGCAGATAGCTGTTGTTTGATGCGATTTACCCGTTCTTCCACATCAACACCCCCCCACTGCATTTCCTGTCCTCATTATATGGGAGGTCGTGGCAGAAAGTCAAATCTATCAAAAACCAATATCAGATAATAATCATTACAAGTTTATAAAGGTCCCCAGCCATGCCTGAGCGTGTTCCAGGGGAGGAACGGCGGAGCGCATCAGCCACGGCGACACGTATGCCTCAAAAAACGAAGCGATCACCAACACGATCGCCATCGCCGTAACGGAGACTGAATAGGTTAAAAACTGGGGATAGATCGTTCCCCGCCGCTGTATCAGCCGGTTTTTCACCAACAGAAGCGAAAACTGCAAGCCGGACACCGCGACAAATATCATCACCGGTACCACGAGCAGATTGTGGGGCAAAACCGCCAACATCGCAAACCACAATCCTTTCCAGGAAAGTTGGTTCACCAAAAAACCCACCGTGAAACCGATGCCCAACCCCTTTAAAAACACCAAGATCAAAATCAACGGCAGCCCCACAATGGACAAACCCAAGATCCACATCAAACCCAAGGTTTTCAGATGATCTCCCATCGCATGCTGAAAGGCGATGCGCGGTTCAGCGATGCTGTTCTTGTTCAACCCTTGAAAAAAATATCCCATATAATGGAGTAAATCTTGTTTTTGTGAATCGGACAATGTATTGACAATAATCGCCCCGAACACCACGCCCATGACGAATAGTACGGTAACGAAAATGTACAGCGACAGCAAGCTTTGTACATGCTGTTGCACCCAGATTCCGAACCGCTTCCGATTGCGTTTCACCCTGTTCCCCTCCTTGTCCTACTCTATTTCTATGAAAGTGGACAAAGAAAAATGCCATCGTTTGGGAGAACAGGAGAGGGAGAAACAGTAACCAAAGTGTTTTCACCACTCGCGATTCCGAGCTCGCCGTTCCACTCGCTCCTGAATCACTGCGCTCAAAGGTCGCTTGCGGGATAACGGCCACCCGCTGTTAGCGAAGCGGTAACGGAAATCGGAGCCCACGGACTTTGTCAACAACCTGAATCAGGTTTGGTTTTGGACCTGTTTCACTTTGCCATACGTACCGCCACCGCCCTCGTCAAATTGCAAGCGCTGTTCCCGCGCCAAACGAATGTGCTCGGCAATGGACGTCCCGGCGATCGACGCAATCTCTTCGATGTCGGCGTGATGGAGGATGTGCATTTCCGTGCCGAACCGGTCCAGCAGCTTGCTCAGCGTTTTGGGACCCAGTTTGGGGATGAACTCCAACGGCACCTGATACACATACGGCGGGCGATGAGCGGGTGCTGTCGAGGGTTGGTCGGCAATTTCCGCTACGCGATCCGAAACGCCCTTCACCACCTTGAGTGAGCCGCACCGCAGGCATCGCCGGGTTTCCTCGGGCGGCAACAGCGCTTCACATTTGAGACAACGCGTCCGGTAGTATTTGCCCAATTTGGGGTTTAACCCATAGTTGGCAACGATACGGCGTCCGTCTTGTCTCAGCAACGCTCGCTTCAACTCCAAAAAGCTGGGAGCGGCGATGCACAACTCATTGTACTCGCGACCGATCTTTGGAATGGAATGCGCATCCGAATTGGTGACGAACGTTAGAGCGGACAGCTCGGAAAGCCGGTCAGCTAGTGAACTGTCAGCGGACAGACCCAATTCGACCGCCGCGATCCGGCCCATGTCCAACCAATCGCGCATCCGGTCCGACGCACTTCCGTATACACTTTTAAACGGGGTAAACACATGAGCTGGTATCATCAAACCATCCAGCTGTGTCACTTGCTCCTGAAGTTCACTCACGGGCGCATAAAGACGCTGGGTACTCAACTGTACATTTTTCATTCGCTTGGACAGCCAATACGTAAACCGCCGAATCGCATCAAATGACGGAAAGTATGCCAATAGATGAGCTGTGCCGAATCCGGGCTCTTTCACTTCAATCTCCGTACCCAGTATGACGATGGTCTCGCCGTAGACCAGACCTCCGTCCGGGTGCTCACGGTACACGCCCGCTTCCAGTCGCGCCGCGATTTCTTCCTGCACCGGGGGAGAATGGGCGTCGATGATGCCGATCATGTCCAGTCCTTTTCGTTGAGCGGATTCCCTGACGATCCGTTCAAACGTCAGATTGCGTGCGGCACTGATTTTAACAGGAAGACCGCTTTCGGTGCGCCCGATGTGAATGTGCAGATCGGCGAAATAAGAGGTCATACGGGGGGAACCGCTCGATGCCCCCGTCTGACTGTAACCCGCTTCGTTCATCCCTGCATCTCCTTCAATTGCCAATGATACACGGCTGCCACCGTTTTCGCATCGCAAATCTCACCATCGGCGATCCGTTGCCAAGCTTCGGGTAAGGTCAGTTCCACCAGTTCCACGAATTCGTCTTGATCCGGCCGCGCCTCTCCCCTGTGCAATCCGCTCGCCACATAGAGATGAATGATTTCGTCGGCAAACCCGGGCGAGGTATAAAACGATACGAGCGGGGTCATCTCTTCAGCTCGATACCCCGTTTCCTCCTTCAATTCACGAAACGCGCATACGCGGGGATCTTCACCCGGTTCCAGTTTCCCTGCCGGAATCTCCAGGATCGTCTTTTCCAGTGGTTTGCGAAACTGCCGCACCAACACCAGTTTTTTTTCATCCGTGATGGCCACCACCGCAACCGCTCCCGGATGTTTGACGATCTCGCGCTGGGATGTTCGGCCGTCGGGCAAAGTCACTTGGTCCAGCTGCAGCCGAATGATATTGCCTTCATAAATCGTTTGACTCTTGATCGTTTTTTCCTCCAACCGGCTCATTCCCATTCACTCCCTCACACCTATATTTTGAAAACCGCCGACAATAACAGACAAACCCTATTATACACCAAGCCGAAGCTTAGCCCTTTGATGTGGTGTAATCCGTGGGGAGGCACCCCTCCAGAGCACGGTCCAGAGGAGCATAGGATTGCTCCATGGATCGGGTGTACATTTCTACTACGTTTCCTTCCGGATCTTTGAAATAGAGCGCACGATATTCCGGTTCAAATTGCCGGATGGTGACGGGAATACCGAGTGATTGCAACTGTTCAAAGGTACGGTCGAAATCTTTTTCCTCAATGTACAGGGCAAAATGCACATGTTTGCCACCTTCATCATACAGCTCAGGAGACGGCCAGGAGGTAACGGGTTGATGTTGAATCTTGCGCTCCTGCGGTGTCCATTTCCGGGGAAGCCACAACCCCAACCGTGTGTTTCCTCCTACATAAAGCCAAGTTGCCCAGACATACGGATGTCTGCGGCTCACGAATTGCTCCTCTTGGAAACCGCTCACACCGGGCTCCCACTTCCATTGATCCACGACGGGAAACCCGAGCACTTCCGACCAGAAGTGTACGGCACGATCCATATCCGCCACTTCCAATACCAATTCCGACACGCCCTTGACAGGAAGTTTCATATCAGCGATCCCTCCGACACAAGGTGGCAAAAATGAATAATTTTTATAATATTTACGATATGTTATAATATTGTTTAAGTATTTTATCAAATTCTTTCCAATAAATAAGTGTTTTACTGGCTTTTTCAGTTTGGTGTTTGTCAATCCTAACTCCTTCAGCAATAAGTTGAATTCTTTTTTCTGGATTATCTTTTTTTCCTGCTCGGAGTATCGAGAGTTCCTTTAGTTCTTTTTTACCGTTTACCCATGTCCATTCCAATAAAGGCAGATCATCAATTTCATTTTTTGTTGGTATGGTTTCACCAACCCAGTCACATATCACAAAAATGGGGTGAGTATCACCAGTCCACTCTTCTGCAATTTCAACTACTTTTAAAATGATATATTTACCTGAGAGTAAGCGATAACTTATAGCGTCACCAATCTTTAAGTTGGTTTTCTCAACAAAACGTTTTGGTACTTTCTTTGGTGAAGGTTGAGGAGAATTGAGTTGTTCCTTCAGCTTATTCAATACTTCTTGACGTTTCTTTTTTAGTTTAGGGTCATCTTTCCAACGTTCTAATTCAACTCCGCTAACAATAATCTCAATTGCTTTCGTTTTTACCTCATCTTGAAGTCTGCCTAATTTCCATTGAATAGCTGCTAATGACAACCAAAATACAAGCGTATCTTCTGTATCCATTTCTTTTCCAAACTCTTCAATTAGGATCTGAGTGGCTTGTTTACCAGTAAAACCATCACCAATTAGGTCTTTATAGTGAAAACGGACTGTTTCCGCTACATCATCTGAAAAAATGCCTACTCCCCACGCACCCATGAGAATTCAACTCCTTACCCATGATACTAGCTGTAAAATCATCATGTGTAAACTGTAAAAACCTCTATATAACCAACCGGATCAAAGAATGGGTTGAACCCAAGTTGAGTTTTTTCATAAGGCAAGAAACTGGGCTTTTGTGAGGGTGTAGCCTCATGCAACTATAACGCTAATATTAGATAGTGGACATATATGTTACACATCTTCCTGTGCCTCTTCCAGCCTCAGCAAATCCTTGAAGCGAATAATTTTTCGGTCATCCCCGTTGGCGATCTTCAACCACTTTTTGTACGGATCCACCTTTGTTACAAGCCGTAGAATTGTTCCGGTCCGTAAGTGGTCGTATAAGTCACAATCACCGCTTTATTTCCTACCCTTACCCCGCCGAGATGGCCGCCCGCGGCACCGCCGCGGCCACCCGTTCGGCTCCTCTGAACCCCGGAGCCTGGGGCCGGGCCACCGGGCTCCTCCTTCTCAGTTACTTCCCTTCGAGTCCCTTGTGTTGCCGTCGCTTTTCTGGATCTACTGTGGTCGGCGGCGCAGAAAACGGGGCACCGATGCCCCGTTTTCCTCTAGTCTTGCTTCTTTTTTTGTCTCCGATATGCCCGTAGGCGACAGATGTCGGAGCAGAATTTCGCGTCCCTTCTAATAGGGAAAAACTCGCGACCACATTCCTTACATCGCATTCCTGACCCTCCAGCTTAATACTCCGTAAAGGAAGATGCAGTCTGTCGGCCAATACATAATAAATAAAATTGTTTATTAAGTTTCTTAATGGGTATTTAGATTAATGAATAAATTAAATGGAGGTACAGACCCATGATGAACGATATGGAGCATTGCAGGATTCGGACCGAAGAAATCCGTCAGGAAGCGAAAATGATCAGGCAAAGTCCTATTTCACTTCGTAAATATTTGGAGTGGTTCAAAACCCTTCCCCTGCCGGGTGAGGGTGTTAAAAGCCGGATTTGGTCTTCGGTTCAAAAGGGCGAACAAGCGAATGGATCGAAGAGGCACGGCCGCCGCGGTGTCGGGTTGGAATGAAAAACGAAAACAGCTCCTCGAAAAAACCCGATAACCCCAGTCGTACTAAGGGGTTTCGGGGTTTTTTCTAATGTAACACAATTCGTCGCAGGGTAGGTACTCTCTTAACCTTCGTGCTTGGGTGGTTCTAACCAAGAGCCCTCCGGGGCTGAAGGGGATGGGCGGGGCAAGATACGGATATTGCGATCCATCTGTCGTGCCTGTTCTGAATAATGGGCATCATCATCATGCTTGTCTGATTTCATTTTTTCTCGTACGAATTTATAAATCTGGTCATAATCTATCGCTTGTTCTAATGCTTTAGTTAGTGCTTTCTTTAGGTCAGAGTCCTGAATGTTATTCATTTCAAAAGCGTTACTTACGATAGATTCAAAATTAGGTTTCAATTCGTTTTTATTGTTGGATATAGAGGTGGTACCTAGGTATGAGCTGTGACGATGTCTTATTTTGTAGGGTTTCCAACGATAATAGTACATCATCTGCAAATTCACCATGTTAGGATCCATATGCCACCATTGATAATACAAAGCCTTCACTCCTTTTGGTTCTGGTTCGACTTGCATTGATATTGTATGCCCGTCTATCCGTAGAGTCACTGATGCAATATCCTATTCATACAGGTGCGGATAACTCACCCCAACTGGGCCGGGTCAGGGCAAAAGCGTCTTTTGGGACACTCGTCAAGGGTTCGCTTCGTGACCGCCAGGGCAGAGCTAAAATATAATCCGAGCATCAAATTTGAAGTCTGACTTCACATTTGGGAACAATTGTTGATATATTGATTAAACAAAAAATTGGTGAAAAAACCTATATTGTACAGGGGGTTGCTAATGATCGGGAAATGGAAAATCCACATCAAGAATCCCGAGAACCTCAATGCAGCTAGGAAACGGGCATATCAATTGTTGTTGCAGTGGTACCATGAGGACAAATTAAGTGTCAAGGCCAACGACACCGCAAAGAAAAATGTTAATCCTAATAAGACTTCCTAATTGGAAGCGAGGCTGTTGACAAACCCTACATCAAGGGGTCGGGACGCGATTTTCCGCCTCTGCTTAGGCACAGAGGTGAGTCGCTCGGCGGAAAATCGGCTTTTCGGCACATAGCATGCCCCCTTCAAGCAGACAAGCAATCAAAAGCGTCCATCTGCTTGAAGGGGGCTGTTCCATGGCCATCGGTTCAGTCAGGCGTTCTTATAGATCGGGCGGGGATTCGGAAACGAAATGTTGATCATTTCATGGCGCGGTCGGGATTAGCTGGCCCGGCATGTTCGAGCGCATCCAAAACAAAGCGGAATACATTGGGATCATACGAAATCCCCACGTGTCCCACCCAGTCCAGAGGATAGTAGTCCTGCAGGGTGATGTTGGTTACCTGTGTGGAAGGACCATCCAGAAAAGCGGAGGTGTATGGGATGACGATTTCATCGGCTTTCGTTGCGATGACGGTATAGGAAACCGGATCCGGGGTTTCATCGCCATTGTTCAACTTGTTCAAAAAATCGGATCCTGATCCTTGTTGTTGGCAGGCAACACAGAGATCGAGAGGAACGCCCCACGCCGTCAACAAAGTCCCGTGATTGGACGGAGCCAGCCCTATCAAGTCATCCACTTTTTCCGCTCCGCCGAGAAATTTAATATAGTAGCGGGGCATCATACCTCCTTGGCTGTGGCCGATGATCGAAACTTTTTTGGCTCCTGTATGGGCGAGAACTCGATCCACGAAGGTTTTTAATTCGTCAGCCGATTGTTCGATCGGTCCTGTGGAAGGGCCGGCGCTACTGAAGCCATAATTCAGGCTGTAAACGCAGTAACCTTTTTTCGCCAAGTAAGGGGACAGGTCTGCCCAGTTTTGCCACATCGTCTCAAAAGTTCCCGGGACAAGCACGATCGGCTCCGGGTGTGATGCGTCCGGACGGCATTCCGGATCATTGGCTCCCGGTGGTGGCGTTCCTTGCTTTTCCAGAAACGTTTTAAAATCGTCGGCGGCATGGGTCGAAGAGGCGGGAAAGACGGTCATCAAGCTGACCAACAGGCTTACCAAGATCATCAAAGAAATCCGTCGGTACTTTTTGGCCATTTTTGTCACACCCCAATCATCATATTTTTTTGAATACTATAATTATAATAACAAATTCGGTCTCCGGAATGAAAGACCGCGGGAAACGAGTGTTGTACGTCTGTGATATTGTCATCCCATATCGCATCTGAAAAAATGTCAGTTATAGGAGAGAAGACGATTACCACGAGCAGAAAAGAAGCCAAACGTTTGGCTGTCATCCAACGTCTCGGAGAGTTTGTCAGCAGTCCCACTTCCTAATTGGAAGCCTTTTTCTTTTTTGACGAAAACATTGGCCTAAAATGACTAAATTGACGCCCTACCTTTGAGCATCCCGATCCCCACGGCGACACACAAAAAAAGCGGCCCCGAACAAGGGGTTACGAGCGTATACAAAGATCTATGTCCCATATGGGCTTGGTCTATTGACACACTTCAGCCGTGGGAGGCACCCACGGGACACCCTCACAAAGGGATGTTTCGATTTTCCCTTTCGTACCGGACCGCACATTCAATCTTTGGGGAGAAGTATATTTTCATAAATATAGTTTCTAAAACAAACAAAATATTTCGGGATTAATAGAATATATTATCAAAGATTGGAAGGAAGAATTCTATGAGAGATCTTACAAGAATCAACTCTCGGGAAGAGGAAGTATCTGTGAAACAGGCAATAAGAATCATCTCTCTTCGTCGTGGAGAAACCCGAACAGTACGTTGTGGAAGGAGATCACTTCGTACTCGTCGATTTACTATTAGACCAGGCGAAGTTTTAGTTGTTATTTGTGCTAGAACAAGACGAGTATTCGTTTTCTTCTGTAGAGGATTTAGAATCAGAAGAACAATTGTAGGAGTTGTACCTGAAAACACGGTTGTTACCGTTAGATGTTTATAAAATCAACACTGAATCCCCAAGCGAATCCTAGGCTTTCTGATCCGGCTAACCAATCGTAACCGCGATTGGTCTTTTTACTTTTAACGTTTTCGATATGCCCGCTGGCGGTAAGCGTTCGAACAATATTTTGCGTCTCTTCGAGTAGGAACAAACTCACGGGCACATTCTTTGCAAACCATTAGATCCCCCAACCAAATACTCACATCCCGATATATTACCGTTTCCCGTATACAAATAAGGTTTTTTTAGCAGAACAACTCTGTAAAGAAGAGGTTTCTCTTGTCTCAAAAAGGATCGTTTTTGAGACTTCTCAACGGAGCCCCTTGTGTTACCGTCAAACAGGCTTTCTTTCGGTCTCAAAACTCAGTATCAAAATCAAAGTCTCAATAGCGACTGTTTCAACGAGTTATGAGACATCCGCTAGGTTGCAAGCCCTAGACGGGTTTGCTGGCGGAGGGAAGTTCTTGGAAACCTCTCTTTGGAATCGGTATGAAAAACCAGCGACATAGTCGCTGAGTTGGGTTATTTTTTAAAGGTTTAAGATACACTTAATAACCAAAGACATAAAATGGAGAGTGCAACCGAAAGAATCGCTTGGAAAAGTTTCCATTTCTTCTCTTTTTCTATTTTTGAAAGAATTGATTGGAAAAGTTTCCATTTCTTCACTTTTTCTGCTTTATTGTAATAATCCAACCAATAAAAGATTGCAAGTAAACCCCAACCAACTGAACCGAACCACAAGCGTTTCGCGTCTGTAAAGATAAGAGAAGCTAGCAAAAATAGTAGAGCGAGAGTTTTCATTAAGATATTCCTCCACATTATAAAGCTCACTTTCACTACTATCATAGTTGGATAGAAAATAGTTTACAACAATAGTATTTTAAATAAAGTGTACTTTTACTCTGTTGATAACCTTTATCATTCATGCCGATGAACTTAGAAAAGGCGCCGGGAACTTACCCTACGATAAACCTCAGATCAACGAACAATGTTTTCCAACGTTTTAACTCCGGTGGTTAATACAAAGATCTATGTCCCATATGGGCATGGTCTATTGATACGCTAAGCGCAGAACGGTAATATCAGATTAGCAAGCGCCCCAATAACATGTCCCAAAAATATATTACAACAGGAGGATACAAATGACGGTTTACGGCTATGCCCGTATCGACCAACCACCAAGACATAACGCCGCAGATCGCGGAATTGAAGCGGTATGGTTACGAGGTAATCTACCAGGAGAAGGTGAGCGGTAAAAACGCGACGGGTACCGTCCGCGTATCCTCAAGTTAATTGCTTACCCAGAGTTGAGCCTATAATATTCAACCAAACATAGTTACGTTTCTTCCATAGTGAAAATAAAAAACGCCACTTTTGTGGCGTGAAACTGCTGACAAAGGTAGCAGGTCAGCAGAGAAAAAAGAACACCTCAGTTGTGGGAAACAATTTTTTGGATCTATATTACACCCTAATTACAAGAGATATTCACCTTAACCCATCACCTAGATGTGAAATGGTAGGACCTAGCAGGTTTCTGAACATGCAATGCAAGAGCTAAGTTCGCATTTTTTTCAAACAGGAAAAACCCCTTTATGAGAGAAAAGACTATAATGAGGGATGGTCTTCTGGTTTTTCTATGAAAGGGGGAAATAGATGAGAAAAATCAAGCTGGCTTCTCCACTAAGGTGGAGTTTCTTTTGTATAATCTTGACATTTGGATATTGGCTTCTTCCTTGGTCTTGGACTCATGATAACGTATTATTTAGTCTACTATCCCTGTTCATCGCTACATTTTTCGCATATGTCATAGCAAAAGAAAGAGAAGTTTCTCTCATCCAAGCTATTTGCATTGTAGGATGTAGTTTTCTTTTCGGAGTCGTAGTTGCTCTCCTCTTTGGTCCTAAGTAAAAAATTCCCCAAAAGTTTATCGCTTGCATCCATTCTTGGTTTGTTGGCACCATGTTACACGCCAAGTCCCTGGCACGAATAGCCCCCGTCCTCTTGTTGACGGCCCGGGCTTCTCCCGCTCAGCGAAGAAAGGTGATTTATAGTCAGTGTCAGGTTAAGGGGCATATCTGCTTTAGCTATGGGGGTGAGAGCGAGCATCGGACGAGGTTGACCCTTTTGCAAGTTCGACTCTTCTAAGCCTTTGTTTTCCCAGCCAAACATTCGGCTGGGGGTTGAGCTTGGTCTGTAAGATTTCGCAGTTTTCAATTAAGACTAATTTTCCTAATTAATGAAAAGAAGCAGTTGAGTAAGGGATTATTCGGGAATCCCCTGTCCTTGAGGATGGGGGAGTGGTCAAATTTAACGAAAGGAAAATGAAGTATGAAACAGGAAAAAATAAATCAATTAAAATGGGGAATTTGGAGTATTTTATCGTTCATGATCGTGTTCTTTGGTATTTTAGCTTGGGTGTTACCCAATGTCATAGCGAAATTAGATTATGGTTTTGATCAAGGTATTCCTCTATGGGCCTTAACAATCTTTGTGAATCCGGTCGGAGTTATTTTCGGGGTCATTGGTGTAATAAGAAATAATCGCTTTTCCTTATTATGGACAATAGTAAATGCTTTTTTAACTATAAGTTTTATACCGATGTTTTATCTTATTACTTGGCTTTATGGACCTTAATCCATGTTGAGGGTATTGAGGGATTACTCTCAACTCCTTGTTTAAGCCGTACAGTTTCAGTCTGATAGGCTGCCGCTTTGGCGCAGTGTTCCCGCGCCTTTTTCTTTATCGTGTTCGGATGATGTTTCTGCAAAAGTCCCGGACAAAATCCCCTGGAGTGTACACCGCTAAATACTCTTTGATTTCGTCCGTATGAACATCCTTGTCCCCTGAGATCAAAATATCCGGCTGGGCGAGAATTGCGGAGGCTAAAATAGGCTTGTCCTTTTCATCCCGAATATGTGGTACAGGAAAGTCAATTTCTTGCGGAGTGTAGATTAATTCAAAATCCATCCTGGTAAAAAGACGGTCCCAGGCAGGTAAAGCCCGGGGGAATTCTCTTTTAAGAACGTTAAATACCTCGTGTATGGCGTCCTCTGATAAAAGAATGTGGTGACAATCCATTAGACAGTTTAGGCATTTTCGTGCTTCGGAATTCGGCCAAACAACTGCTGAGATCAAAACATTGGTATCGAGAAACACACGGAAATGATTATTTCCCGTATCGCTCACGATACCGCTCCTCTCTCACACGCTCCAAGGCGTCTAAAAGCTGCTGCTCAGTGATCCCCTCTTCTTCCGCCATGCGCGCAATCTCATTGGCTATACTGTTGAACGCCAGGGTGCTGGCTTTAGTAATGGTGATTTTCCCGTCCTCATCCTCTACAAAAGCGACTTTATCCCCTTCCTTTAGGTTCAATCGCTCCCGAATACTTTTGGGTATGGTCACTTGTCCCTTGGCGCTCATCCTGGACATTTCCATACTGATACCCATTTATCTACCCTCCTTAACCGTCTTTACCTTCTTTACTTTTACAACTAGTATACCAGATCCAACCGAAAATATCCATGTCACGGAAGAAGTCTGCATTCAAACCTCCTCTAAAAAAAGCTTGGACGGAATAACTATCACAATCAATCCGACAGCCATCTATCCTCAAGTTGCTGAAGGTATTGCTGTGGATTCTTTTTAAAACGCAAGTGTTTCCGATGCTCTTGTATTCGGTTGTGCCAGCATTCCCATTCTTTATGGTAGTCTCGATAGTTGACAGCCTGTAAACGGGCCATCAAGTTGGGAGCTTGGATGGCATTTTCCACAAAGACAATCAGTTCTCCGTATCGCTGGATATATCGATTCCATTGCCGCAAGCCGGTGATCCTGCAATGCTTTCGTTTAATTCCTTTGATAAACAACTCTAAATCATTGTTGGTTCGCGGAATTAGGGAGTGATCGTACCAGGTGAACAATCCTTTCCAAAATCCCTGACTGTATCGTTTGAGGTTGTCGACAAAGGGTTGATCAAACGGCTGGGTAAGGATGGCTTCCGTTTCGATGAGGTACCGGGACAACTGTTGTTCCACACTTTGACTGGTCTTATGAGGCGTTGGTTCCAAGATTCGTCTGATGTCGAGGGATGTCGACCCTCACCATTTCAGTAGTGCACCGACGCCGAATCTTCAGGCTAATGAAGATCCGGCCTGGGTCCGGGTGGGGTTGCCGTACAGGATCGGCGCGGGTCTCGCCGGTGGTGACTGGGAGGAGATCCGGACCATGCTGGAGCGTTGTTCGGAGGAGTTTGGAATGGAGATCGAGCTTTATCGGTTGAACTGGGACAGGTGGGGTGACGGCAGCAGATTCGGATGTCCGCTAAATATCATTAGCGGACATTAAAAGAGGACTTTGCTCGTTATTCCCTTCTGTGACAGTCGATCATTAGTTATGCGATCACTGCCCACGCAAAGTGTACATGTTCGAACGCATGATAACCATCCGTGCGTCCCTGAAAGTAGCGTGCTTCGATGTCGGATGGACCTAAATTCTCATGAAGATGTAAACCAATACTTGCGAGGTCTGCGGCAAGCGTGGACGGATCAAAGCCTGTTTTCATCGGTTCGCCTGCCCGTCGTACAATCTCCTGCATCCGTTGCACACGTTTAGCCGCTCTCTCGGGGACGAAAGCGTCAGTATCCAGGTAATCGAAAATGATCGTGCTACCCACAGGTGCGATATCGGTAAGAGAACGCAACGTGTCGAACACCACGTCGCGGGTCAAGTAATAGGTGACGCCTAACCAGCTAAAGAAGCTTAATGTATGCTGATCATACGATGAACGCTTGAGTGCCGTTACCAGACTCTCCTTCGTGAAATCCACCGGAACGAAGTGCAGTTGCGCTGGATATTCCCAGCCCAACCTAGAGAGGCGATGACGTTTTAAGGCTTGTGTGGCGGGGTGGTCAACCTCGAACACCTGAAGCTGCCTTAACATCTCCGGTCGCCGAAACGCAAAGGTATCCATTCCTGCCCCGAGGATCACATATTGCTGCACCCCCTGTTTGACGGCTGTCTCAAGGCTATCTTCCGTGTATCTCGCTCGACTGAGGGTTATGGGTGTGCTCTGGGTTCGCATTACCCACGCCAAGGCGGTCTCCTGGTCAGGGCACGATGCAGCACGTTCAGGGTCAAAAAACTTGAGAGCCCCCGCCAGATTCCGTCCCATATTTGTGAACTCCTCATCCGTAAACAAATGATAGGCGAGAAAGTCATTAAAGATCTTTGGGGAATCGTACATAGCATGATACGCACGAGCGTAGGCAGATATCAGTGCGGTAAGGCTAACTTGGTTTTCTTCCATCGAAAATCCTCCTTTTTAGAAAGGTCGTGATCTGGAAAAAAGCATCATCTTTATCTGATTAAATCATCAGATGTAATTACATATAATATGTATCACATTTTTTAATTTTATGTCAATAAAATTTTTATTATATCATAATTTTATATATTTGTCAAGTATTACTTTCATGTTTGCTGTGACCAAGTGTAAATAACGAGAAACTTATGGTTGATACTTAGTATTACTTAATGTCCGCTAAATACCATTAGCGGACATTAGCTCCCCACAAAATCACCTCTCAATGTCCGCTAAGGTTTCGGATATCCTCAAAATATCATGTCCACTAAGGTAACAGCAAAATCAACGGAGCGATTTTGTGTTCGGTACAATTGCTGGCCGAGGCCAGCCACCAAACCGGCGTGGCTTCTACCGATAATTATCCCCATTATAAGATGCAGCTTGTACTTAGGCTTCATCGAGTTCGAGTCTACGATCTACCGTACATTAGAGGAGTTTTAGGTCACTTAAATAGAACGGAGGAATCAATCTCCCTTGTTTAGCGTAGGATTTTTTTAAATTACCATCGGTACCTTTTATGGCGGAACAATCGCTTATAAGTATTAATTTTAAATGTAAAGGGGAATGGAAAAATGGCGGGAAATCGAGCAGTGGTTTATACAGGACCGGGAAAGGTTGAAGTTCAGACAATTGACTATCCTGAACTTGTGTTGAGGGATGGTCCAGGAGTAAATCCTTTGAATGTAGGACGAAAATGTGAACATGGAGTGATTTTAAAGGTTGTTTCAACTAATATTTGTGGCAGTGACCAGCATATGGTCAGAGGACGCACAACAGCTCCTTCCGGGCTTGTTCTTGGACATGAAATTACGGGTGAAGTCATTGAAGTAGGACGGGATGTTGAGTTTGTCAAAAAAGGCGACCTTGTGTCGGTTCCGTTCAACATCGCTTGCGGTCGTTGCCGTAATTGTAAAGAACAGAACACACACGTGTGCTCGAATGTTAATCCCGACCGACCGGGATCGGCATATGGATATGTTGATATGGGTGGGTGGGTCGGTGGACAAGCGGAATACGTAATGGTTCCTTATGCAGATTTTCAACTGCTTAAGTTTCCGGACAAAGATCAGGCAATGGAAAAAATTCGAGACCTCACAATGCTTTCTGATATTTTCCCGACCGGTTATCACGGCGCATTAAGTGCAGGTGTCAAGCCGGGCTCAACGGTTTACGTGGCTGGAGCCGGACCGGTAGGACTTGCTGCAGCACATTCTGCTCAACTTCTAGGAGCTGCGGTAGTCATCGTAGGCGACCTTAATGAACAAAGGCTGGCCCAAGCACGCAGCTTTGGATGTGAGACGATTGACGTAAGTAAACACGATAATATTGCAGAGCAAATTGAACAGGTACTTGGCGTTCCGGAAGTGGATGCTGCTATTGACTGCGTAGGTTTCGAAGCACACGGGCATGGGCCGAATCATACGGAAGCGCCAGCCACCGTATTGAATTCAATAATGGATATTACCCGTGCCGGTGGTCGTCTCGGCATCCCCGGTTTGTATGTAACAGGGGATCCTGGTGCTGTGGATGAAGATGCCAAAATTGGCACGCTGAAAATCCGCTTCGGTCTCGGTTGGGCCAAAGCCCATACCATTGTCACTGGCCAAACACCGGTGATGAGATACCACAGGGATTTGATGATGGCTATTTTAAGCGGAAGAGCGAAAATTGCCAAAGCTGTCAATGCAACTGTCATTTCGCTTGATCAAGCTCCGACAGCTTACCGGGATTTTGATAAGGGCGTTTCCAAAAAATTTGTCATTGATCCGCATGGAATGATTAAACAGTAATCTTCTTTGGAATGGAGACTGTTTTCAATTTGAGTAAAGGTTTGGGTATGTAATGGTCGAAAAAACACCGCTGATCTGTTAGCGCAAGGTGGTGGGCGGTAGGTGCAGTAGCGCAGTGGCTAGCATGCTCTTTTTTACAGCCACCCTCTTTTAGGGTGGCTTTTTGGTTCAATCAACTCCCAAGTAGTCCGACAAAGGTAGTAGGTCAACAGTATTACTACTTTTTTCATTGCTTCGCATATCCCCAATCACCGATGGCGGAACCGGCGGGGAGAACTTGTACCGGTGAAGGATTGGCCAAGTCCATCGTGTAAGTTCCGTCACTGGGACTCGTAAAGGCGATTTGATTTCCGTTGGGATTGACCGCCATCCGTGTAATCCAACCATTTCGGCTGTACAAAGGAGATAAAGTTTTTGTAGTCAAATTAAATTGATAGATCCCAAACTGATAATTGGGAGAAGTGACCGTATCGTCACGGATAAAGAAAATCGTATCATTTGCTGTCCACTTGGGATGATACTCATGTTTGTTATCGATCATCAAAGGTTGAGGATTGGTTCCGTCGGCATTGGCAATGAACAGATCCCATTGGTTGCTGGCGAACTGACCCGGTTTCCAATACGCTGAATAGACGATTTTTGTACCGTCAGGTGACCAGTCTGCCGATTCCTCATATACATCGGGCGTGTTTGTGAGATTGGTAAACGTGTTGGTATTGATGTCGTATACCCATAAGTCGCTGGACGTATCCCCTCCGGAACAATGTTCGAAGTCGGTACCCATGCATGCGCTGGAAAACAGGATTTTGCTTCCATCAGGTGACCAAACTGGCTCCACATTTCTCATTCCGTTGTGTGTAATTTGTACTTTGTCGCTGCCGTCGACATTCATGACCCAGATTTCGTAACTTCCCCCGTTCCAATCGGAAACATAGGCGATTTTCTTCCCATCGGGAGACAACACGGGCTCATCTGCCTGATTGTGGGTCTCATCCAAACTAGGGGTTTGGGTCAACTGTTGTTCACCGGTTCCATCAGGATTGGCAATAAACACCTCTCTGCCACCCATATCCCCCACTGCTTTGGAATACACGATCTTCTCCTGAAGGCCCTCGGCCGATGCGGGTGACGCAAAGGACATACCCGTCAACAAGGTCAACAGCATGACCCATGTCCCCCACCAAATTCGACGCTTCATCCTCTCATCCTCCACGTTTTGATGTGAACAAAACAAAGTCTTATATTCTACGAAATTTTTTCATTTCCTCCCGAATGAACAGGTATATGCATGTGGTAAAAGGGAGTTAAATGAAGATCCGGCCTGGGTTCGGGTGGGGTTGCCGTACAGGATCGGTGCGGGTCTCGCCGGTGGAGACTGGGAGGAGATCCGGACCATACTGGAGCGTTGTTCGGAGGAGTTTGGAATGGAGATCGAGCTTTATCGGTTGAACCGGGACAGGTGGGGTGACGGCAGCAGATAGATAAAAAAAGACCTGGCATTATGTGTTGGGGAAGAGGGGAAACCCTCTCTTTTTTTGTGTGTGGATGATGTTTACTTTGCGAAATACATCACATATTATTTATAGGTTGTAGAAAATAAGATTTGGATAACAGCGCGATATAAGAAAATCACTGTCATAATATCGTCACTTATTTTGTGCAATTTATCACAAATTCTTTTACAATCCTTTTATATACTGAAAATGCAAGACATCTTCCAATGGAAACTCTTCAAAGTCCAATGTCGACCCTCACCTTCCCTAGTAGTGCACCGACGCCGAATCCGTGAAAACGCATTGTGCCCGCCTTCATTTTCTGAGCCGGGGTTTTCCCCGGCTTTCAACACCTTCACAGCCCCAAAATTTTGGCCTCTGACGTCATCAATGCGTATTTTCGTGCTGAGATTCAGCTCGTTGACAGAAAACGCTAGGATTCACTTGGGGATAGTTTTATAAACATCTCACGGTAACAACCGTGTTTTCAGGTACAACTCTTCTGATTCTAAATCCTCTACAGAAGAAAACGAATATTCGTCTTGTTCTAGCACAAATAACAACTAAAACTTCGCCTGGTCTAATAGTGAAGTGACGAGTACGAAGTGATGTCCTTTCACAACGTACTGTTCGAGTTTCTCCATGACGTTATTGCCTGTTCCACAGATACTTCCTCTTCCTGAGAGGTAATTCTTGTAGGATTTGTCATAGAATCCTTACTTCCAATCTTTGGTGATATATTCTATTAATCTCGAAATATTTTGTTTGTGTTAGAAAATATATTTATATCCCGTGGGGTAGGCCTCCCACGGTGATGAGATAGGCTATTTTGGCGATAGAGGACAGAAAAGAACCCAGCATAAAAGCCGGGCACTATTGAGACTAAAGCCCGTGAGTTTTCGTTCTTAATTAACAAAAAATTCATTGATTAATGAATTGGGAAACGGGTATAAATGAGGGGAGACTAAGAAATGGAGGACCATTCATGGACAAACAATTCAACTTTGATTTGTTTGCGCCGGATTACAAAGATTTTGCCTACTCGTTGTATGAGGAATTACGCGAAAACGCTCCGGTTTACCGGATAAGGATGCCAAACGGGCTGGATGGCTGGATTATCACTCGTTACGAAGATGCAGTGAATGTGTTGAAGGATCCTCGTTTTCTGAATCGAGGTCGCACCGTGCTGGGGGAAGAGCGATTTTCGCAGTTGATTGCTGCCCCGGAGATAGAATTGTTGCTTCACCATATGTTGGCGATGGACCCGCCAGATCATACGCGATTGCGCGGCTGACCGGATCCAAGCCATTGCGGATGAACTTTTGGATCGGGTGCTAGAGGCGGGGCGTATGGATTTGATCCATAATTATGCCTTCCGCTTCCGATTATCGTCATCAGTGACATGTTGGGAATTCCACTTGATGACCGCATGAAGTTCCGTGATTGGTCCAATGCTATCGTGGATGCTTCCAACCATCCGGAAAAGATGCGGCAAGCGGTTCCACAGATCAAAGAGTTTGTAGCGTACTTAAGTGATTTGATCGAAAATCGCCGGCGATACCCGGCGGAAGATTTGATTTCGGGCCTTGTGCATGCGGAAGCCGAAGGGGAGAAGTTGACGGAAAAAGAGTTGTATGCCATGATTTTCCTGCTGATCGTCGCCGGCCATGAAACAACGGTGAACCTGATCGGAAACGGCGTGTTGGCCTTGTTCGAAAATCCTGAGCAATTGGAGCTTCTCAAAAATCACCCTGAATGGATGCCATCGGCGGTGGAGGAATTTTTGCGTTATTACAGTCCGGTCGAATTTGCCACCAACCGTTTTGCGGGTAAAGAGGTCACCATGCATGGCCAGACAATCAAAAGGGGCGATATGGTGCTTGTGGCACTCGCTTCGGCTAACCGGGATCCGAGACAATTTGCCGATCCGAACCGTTTGGACATCACCCGCAAGCATAATCCCCATATCGGGTTCGGTTATGGCATCCACTATTGCCTTGGGGCTCCGCTTGCCCGATTGGAAGCAAAAATCGCCATTTCCACCCTTATAAAGCGCATTCCCGGTCTTGCGCTTGGCGTGCCACGAAAACAGCTTGAGTGGCGATCCAGCTTTTTGGATGCGAGGACTGAAGATGTTTCCGGTGGTTTACTGAGGGTACTGGCTCCTTTCAACAAGGGGCTCTGTTGGGAAGTCTCAAAAAACGATCGTTTTTGAGACTCGAATTAGACCAAAAAGCCCAGCAATAAAGGCTGGGCAAAATCCACAATGTTATGTCCAATCAATTTACTATTGGAAGTTACGTACGGGGATACGAACGCCCAGATGACATGCTCCTTTAATACACCATATCGACTTCTACTTTTGGCAAGATATCTCGAATCGTCTTACCGTTGATCCTCACCGTTTCCAAGAGCTCTTTGGGCGTTTCGAAATTCTGGGGGTGATCACTGCCGAACAAACAGAACTAAGCAAATACTTAATACGAAATGGCTCATAATCTCAGTTGTCCGTAGATTTGATGTTTATGACCATTACCCAAGGATTAGCTAAAACATAAGGTTCGCCGTCCAAACCAATGAACCATACGAGATCATGGGAATGAGAATGCTGATCACGATAAGGATCCAGTTTCTGATTTCGGATCTGAGCAGGAATTTAAACACAGCATTGATCAAGAAGATCACTAGAGCGGCTATGAAGATGAGATAATATACATGATATTGTGAATAATCGGTCCCCTGTTCAAAATGCTGCATGAAATAAAAATAATCAAATGCATTAATAAGAATGCCCGAAATAAAGAGAAAAACAGCATTCAAGATCAAAAATGCCCCATAACGTTTGATAATCTTCATGCTCTCCTCCATAAAGGTATCTACCAGATATTGTCCTACAAACACCTCAGATTCCCTTCAAATTTCGCCTCTGAGGTGCTTATTGTCCTTTTCAAGAGGGGCCAGGAGATCCCAGCACCAAGTTGTTACGGGAATGGAAGGAGTGGGATGCGAGGTGAAGAACGAAACCAGCTGAAAGTGGTGGCCATCTATGACATCCACGGCAATCTGCCGCCACTATGTGGCTTGGGACCGGATCCTGACCCTGCCGACAATTCGCCCGTCAATCCTGGGAGAATTAGGCAATACAAGGGGTGTCCCCTGCTCTTATGTAATTCAGGGCTTCCTCCAATACTTTACGTATGAATTCCCTCCACTTTACCGTAAAGTCTCAAAAACGACGCGGCTCCATCAAAACCGGATTCACCCCGAAATCAGCTCCCGCTCCATCACCCAGACGACCCGTTCTCCCGCATGATCTTCCGGCAGGTTGAAGAGTTCCTTCATCTCCACCTTGCGGAAGCCGAGGCGGGTCCAGGCGGCTTGGGCGGGGTGGTTGCCGAGCAGGACGCCGAGGCGGACGGAGGTCCATCCAAACCGGCGGCGAGCGAGATCCAGGAAGTGTTCGGTGACTTCACGGCCCAGGCCTTGGCCGTGTAGATCCCGCCGGAAGATGAGGAAACCGATCCAGGGGAAGCCGTCCCTGGGGTTACGCTTCAGGTAGGTCAGAATGCCGGCGGCCGTTTCCGTCTTCTTTTCAAACAGGCCTAGCATACATTCATCTGGGTTCTCGTTCGCTTCTTTCCAGTCTTTCTCCAGCTTGGACAGGGGGTAGTCGGGGCAACCTTCCGTCACTTGCAGGAAAAAGCGGTTGCTGCGGATCACGTCGAGGAAGGCGGGCAGTTCATTCTCGCGAATGGGTCTGGCCAAGATACGTTCGGTTTCAAACTGATCGATCATGGTGTCCTCCGAATTTCCCCTTTTTTTGTAAAAAACGCCGGGAGCCCCGGCGTCGAGGCTGTTGACAAAAATCTCGTAATGCCGCTGGACACGGTTTCCGACTTGCTCCTCTACTCGTGACACAAAGGGAGCGAACTTCCAACCGTGCCGGCCTATAAATCGGGTTTGTCATCGGTACCGACTTCGTCCCTCATAATTGACTTTCTTCACTGCTTCCCGCTGATCTGCGATGGAGTACCACTGCCAGCGTCCCGCCTATTAAAAAGGCAAGCAACAGGATATTCCAATGGAACTCAGCCTCCATATTTGTTGGAGCATACACATTTAACTCCATCCCATTCCACGTGACTGAAGGCCAACCATATAAGCTACCTACCATCGTATATAGGGTACCTATTGCAATAAATAGAAGAACGACACTAATACCACCTTCGAAGAAGCGTTTCACTACTTGTTTCATGAAACTCTCCCTTTCTTTTGGAAATAGGATTACATCTAATTATTCGAATGTTACCATAATATCTCTATCCAATATAGCTGTACGTAGGCCTATGAGTAGTAACGAAACCAAAATTTGGATGTCGGGTAGATCAGGCTCTCGACGGTTCGTTGCCTCGCCGCCGATCTGCCTAGGAGATCGGTGTCAATCGCCTCTTGCCAGTTGCTTAGCGTAGGATTTTGTCAAATTGCTGGCAGTACCCTTATAAGTGTACCCCTATTGGGATACCCCTTTGTGAGGGCACTGGGCGGCCCAACCCACCACTCCAGCCCCATCAGCAACAATCTAATAGGGGTCACCGGACTAAAAAAATTGGCCCTATAGGCTCCCAGGACATCACGCTCAGGACCCCCAAAAGCTTTTGGATTGTAAAAAAATGAAAGAATAGCTGTCAAAAGGCTTAATACATTACTAATATTAGAGTGTTAGTGGTATCTGGCCTTTTCCAAGATCACTTGATTAAATTTTTGTGCTTCCTCGAAGTGGGGCGAGTGAGCGGAGTGCTCAAACCAAATCCATTTCTTCTCTGGTGCCTCCAGCTTTTGATAATAGGCTTCTGCCAATTCAAAAGGAGCAATATAATCGTGACGTCCCTCGCAGAAGATGACGGGAACTTGAACTTTTTGAACTTCTTTTTCTAAATGGAGATTGCGCATTTCTTCTTGCATCAGTTTCAAACTGAAGTATTGTCCGTAAAGGTGCCTGACAACGTCAAAGAGACGGTACTCAGGAGCAAGCAGTATCTTCATGAAAATGTTTCCGACCATCGCCGGTTTGCGAGATAATCCCACTCCAAATTCGTTTATCCATTTTTGATGAACCCGATCATATCTAAGATTATTCCAAGGGGGAGCTCCAATGGCTTGAAGTTGTTTGAGCGCTTTTGCATGGTTCGTCTCTTTTGCCCGCTTTAACAAATATTTGTATGACAGCCGATCGCTTTCCAAGTAACTCACTACTTGGCTCACTCCATAGTATGCATAGAATAAATCAGGCCGTTTCTGAATTGCCAGCATTCCCAGCAAGGTCCCCCATGAATGACCCACTAAATACACTTTTTTCTTCTTCAGCGACTGGCACACCCATTCAACCACTTCTAATGTATCAGAAAGGAATTGCTTGATATTCATTGTCTCGCGCGCTACCTGTTTTGAATAGGACAAGCCCGCCCCCCGTTGATCCCAGTTAACCACGACAAAGTTTTCTTCCAACGCCTCCTGGAAAGGGCGAGCAAAACCGATCTGAGCCGCACCGGGACCACCGTGCAGGAAGAACAAAACCGGATGAGTTTTGTTTGCTCCACGGATCATCACCCATTGATCCACTTTACCGATTTTTATCTTGTCTAGGACATAAATTCCTTCAGCAGATTTTTTTGCGGGCGTTCTTCTCTTCAGCATCGTCTATGTTACCCCTCAATCTCATTTATTTATGTCGTTAAGGAAGGACTCTAAAAGAGAGTAGTGAACCGGCTTTTTGTTTCGCTTTTCAAAGTTGAAGCCTCATTCAGCCCCAACTATCACCTTATATCGTCACTATCACATTTTCAACGGACAACAAGGCCTGGTTTTCGGGAAGGATATGTCCGCCTTAGAACTTGTTCCTATTCAGCACCCCGTTTTTTATCTTCCTCTCCCCAGCCTCGCCAAGTCGGCCGATCGCGGCACCGCCGTGGCCACCCGTTCTACTCCACTGAAGGACCAGCTCCGAAATAAGCCCTCCCTATCCACCACCTCGAACAAAGCTCCAGATTTTTACATGAATCTCTATCTGAAGAACTCCCTTTCTTCCCCATCTTCAGGAACCCATACTCCTTCTATCAACCCTTGATCAGCCAAATCACGTTTCAATTCCTCTCTTGTTAACAAACAGTGGTTCCACACCTCCATATGAGCCACAGTGATCTCACTGTTTGGGACGGCCTGACGCAACTTGCGAACATCCTCTTTTGCCATCGTAATCGGGTCTCCTGTTAGAAATTGGGCCGCTCCTGCAAAGACGACGACCACCTCTGGCCGATAAGTCATAAGCGCTGTCTCAACCTCGGGACACCAGATCGTATCCCCCGTCAGATACAGGCTTGGCTCCCCCTGTGCTTGTAATACAAATCCAGAAACAGGTCCCATCTTTTGCCCGATCTCTCCCGTCGCATGCTGACCACCTGTGCGACTAAACCGAATTCCCTTATAAGAAACTTGTTTGTTGATTGGCCGCACATCCATAAATCCTTTCTTATGTAGACTTTCTTGATCAGGCGGTTGGCAAAGTATGGGTATATGCTTAGGCAAACGATTAACTGCTTCATCATCAAAGTGATCCCGGTGCAAATGAGTTAGCAAAATCACATCGGGATGTAGAAGTGACACTAATGGATTGGATCGTTGGTTGGGGGTATTAGTTGTAGGGGGGAGCGATCCTGCCTTGCTCAACATGGGGTCTACGAGAAGCTCAACCCCCGCATATCGGATCTGAAATGTCGCATGACGAATCAGCTTGATTTTCATCTTTTTCTCTCCTTCGTCACTGCCACGGTAGGCATGTCCTTATTCATCCTTTCTGGGCCAACGATATGCGACTTTTCTTAAAAAAACCCTGAGCCCTTAACGCAGGGCCAGGTTTTTGGTGTCCGTCGATTGCCTCCTAACCCTTTCTAATCCGGCTGACCAGTCAACGAAGCCACGACTTATCCAGGATCCGGTCCCAAGCCACATAGTGGCGGCAGATTGCCGTGGATGTCATAGATGGCCACCACTTTCAGCTGGTTTCGTTCTTCACCTCGCATCCCACTCCTTCCATTCCCGTAACAACTCGGACTCCCGTTCACGACTCATTCCTGCCTTGAGTGCCGTCTCCTGTGGACGTGTCTGGTCCCATCGAAGGGTTTCCATAATCGTTTGTAGGAGAGGTCGGAAAGTCAGTCCATGAGCATTCGCCCGATTCACGTTTATCGTCAGAAATCCCGGATAATTCTTCTTATCTGAAATCCAGAGCGGCAACTCAGTCCACTCCTTTACACCCTTGTCCCAGAGGAAGTCTTCACTGACCCATGTTGCTCTCCCGGACAATGGGATACTATTCTCCAATTCACGAACAAACTCTTCCATCGTGAACTTTTCCTTTGGCCCGGTTGCATTGAAAATACCGTTTGACCGTCGCTCTACCATCGTGATCATCCACTTGGCTAAGTCCCTAACATCGATGAATTGAATTGGTCGATCCCGACGCCCCGGCACCAAAACCTCTACACCTTGTGAAAACCGTCGAACCCAATACGTAAAACGATCTGTAGGGTCGTATGGTCCAACAATCAGCCCCGGCCTGATCACAAGTGCTCGCTCGCCGAATACGGATTGAACTTCACGTTCGCAGAGCGCCTTGAGCGGACCGTAGAACCGGTTTACGTCCTCGTTCGTTTCGTCGTCTAACTTCCCAACCGATGCGTTCTCATCCATACCGACCTGGGTGAAGTCAGCATAGACGGAGATACTCGAAACAAAGGTATAGTGGCCCACGGCGTCTTCTAACAACTGGACCGATTGCCGAACGATCCGTGGCACATAGCCGCTCGGGTCAATCACTGCATCCCAGTACCGTCCACGAAGCGCATCCAAGTTTCCGTCCCGGTCGCCCCGCAGCTTCTCCACGTCCGGAAACAAATGTGGATTGGATTTTCCTCGGTTAAACAGCGTCACTTCGTGCCCCTTCGCAAGTGCCGCTTCAACCAAGTGACGTCCTAAGAACTCCGTGCCGCCCAAAATCAGAATTCGCATATCCGCATCTCCATTTCTATTTGTCTATCAAACAATCACATCGTCGATCAGGCCGTAGGTCTTCGCATCCTCTGCACTCATGAACCGATCCCTATCCGTATCCGTCGCAATCCGTTCCACTGTTTGCCCAGTATGCTTCGCCAGGGTCCGATTGATTTTCTCCCGAGTTTTGAGCATCCAGTCGGCATGAATCTTAATGTCAGAAGCCTGACCTCTCGCCCCGCCGAGTGGCTGGTGAATCATGACCTCACTGTTTGAAAGTGCAAACCGCTTGCTCTTGGCGCCCGCTGTCAGTAAAACGGCACCAAAGCTCGCCGCCATCCCGACACAGATGGTGGATACGTCGGGTTTGATGTGCTGCATCGTGTCGTAGATGGCGAAGCCGGCTGTGACCAACCCACCAGGGCTATTGATATACATTTGAATGTCCTTTTCTGGATCATCTGCGGCAAGGAATAGCAGTTGTGCCACGACCGAGTTTGCCAGGTCATCATCAATGGCTGAGCCCACGATGACAATCCGGTCTTTCAGAAGTCGTGAGTAGATATCGTAACTTCGCTCACCTCGGCTGGTTTGCTCGATCACGTACGGAATGAGTCCCATAAACAAGCCCCCCTTTTGATGCCAGACGTTACGCTGCTGCCAAAATGGACATCTGAGTTCCGCCGTTTGTCCTTCTCGCATTCGTTTGTCTTTGAGCGAATGTCAGGACTTTGCTGGTTGCATGCACCGGATCGAGTATCCCACCCTGGCATAGATGCATTAGTGTCGTTATGTCGGCTGCATAAAATGCTGCAACGTACGCTTGTAGAATCTCATTCTGCACGCCGTCGTCTCTTTCAGGCAGGAGCTCTTTCATAGAAATTAATCGTACTTTCGCACGATGTAGAGTCGCTTTCACGGCACCTCGGTTCATTCCGAGGAGTTCTCCGGCTTCTCTATCCGTGTACTCGAAAACCTCACATAAAAGAAAGACAGCTCGCTGCTGCGCAGTAAGTTGTTGAATCACTTGTAATGCCGCTTCCACTTCCAATCGATCCTCTGGTGGCATGGAACCGCAGACTGCGTACAGTTCCATAGGATTGTATGGCCGAAACTTTCTCTGTTTACGAACGTGATCCAGCCACGTGTTTTTTGCGATACGCCGTAGCAATGCAGAAACATTTGGATGCTTTTCTGCCCCTTTTAGGACCGGAAGTGCTTTGATTAGAGTCGTCTGAACCACATCTTCTGCCTCGTGACGGGATCCGCTTAGGAACTCACAGTAACGGAGCAAGTGGTCACGAAGGGTCGAGAGGCGTTCATGGACATCCGATTCAGATCCTTCAGACGACCGCATTGAGTCATTAGTGTTAAACACTTGATCGCCCTCCTTTCCTTTGACACCATATAAACGATTCAAATCGCCAAAAGGATACGGATGAAGTGAAAACAGTTTTACAGGTCTCTTTTCAAACGGATCGTGTGTCCCTGTATCCGATCTCATTCTCACCATCTCCTATCCTACTTGTCGGCACTTTGGCCCAGGGCTGGAACGGGTTCGCCCTTTCATTCCTGGTGGAAAAAGAGATTGTACCCGAAGGAATCGGGGAGTCTCCATCACCTTGGTCAAAATGGCACCCAAACCCTCAATCAAAAAGATCATCCACATCGCGATCAAAGAACACATTACACCGACAAGAGAACGGGTCGGGACATTTCGGTAAAAACATCAGAAAAAGTGTATGGATACACACGGGTGTCCGCGGTGCATCAGGACTTGGAAATTCAGATAAAGGAGTTAGAAAGGTTCGGGGTAGATGAACTATTCCGAGAGAAAGCATCCGGCAAGAACATTACGGACCGCTCCGAGTTTCGCCGGCTGATGGATCTGATACAGCCGGGGGATACCGTCGTTGTCTCGATCCATTACGGACGTGGTATGCACATATGAGTTATTTCAAGATTGGGAAATTCATCTAGTCAGTCTTTGTCATGGGATCGATACTCGACTGAGTAACGACATTATGACCAAAGCAATGGTCACCATACTGGGGCTGTTTGCGGAGATGGAGCGGACTTTTATCGCTGAACGGACTATGGCTGGTAAGATGACCGCCAAGGATAAAATGATCGATTTTTAAGGGGAGCCATCCCCTTTTTTCTCATGGCATCCATTTGTGAGGATATCCCGTGAGCATCTACGATTTACTGCTGTCACGTAACAAAGGCTAGATGTATAGAGGAGGCGCAAAGATGTCTCGGCAAACGAACGCTTGGAAAAACGGAGTGATCGGGCTTGTGATCGTCGCCGCGCTGATCGGGGCCTTCTGGCACGGCGGGAAAAAGGATCGTTCCGATCAGTCGGCGCAAGCATCGTCCTCGACGCAAGTACAGAAGCCAAAGATAAATCAAACGCCCGCCCAGGAGGAGCCAGGTTTGCAAAAAGGCGATCGCGCTCCCGTCTTTGCTTTGCCAACTTTGGACGGACATAAGATGGACCTGTCCAAGCGGAACGGCAAACCCGCCCTGATCAATTTTTGGGCGACGTGGTGCCCACCGTGCCGAGAGGAAATGCCTACGTTGCAATCCATATACCAGCAATACAAGAATCGGGTGGACTTTTTTATCGTGAATTCCACGTATCAGGAGGGCAGTGAAGCCGATGTTTCTGGCTTTCTCAAACAATATGGGTTGACCTTTCCCGTGCTGAAAGACAAGACGGGAGAAGTGACGGAAAAATATGTTGCCTTGGGGCTCCCAACAACCTATATCGTGGACGCCAAAGGCGTGATCGTATGGAAGAAAACAGGGCCCGTCACTTCGCAGGAAGTGAAGCGTGTACTGGACTCTTTAACCCGACCGGAGGGATGAGAAAATGTCGGATTTGTCTTGGTGGCTGGCTTTTGGCGCGGGAGCGCTGTCGTTCATCTCACCATGCTGTCTCCCGCTGTATCCGTCGTATCTGTCTTACATCACGGGAATCTCGGTAAGTGAACTCAGAGAAAATCGGACGGCCAATGTTCGGCGGGCAGTGGCCTCACACACATTATTTTTCATCTTGGGCTTTTCCATCATTTTTTACGCCCTTGGTTTTTCAGCCACTCGGCTTGGACAGTTTTTTGAGGATTACAAAGAAACCATCCGCATGCTGGGTGCTGTATTGATTGCGGTGATGGGCTTGTTCCTGATGGGAGTGTTTCAACCCGCTTTTCTCATGCGGGAAAAACGACTGGAAATCTCGAGCCGCAGGATGGGCTACCTCGGTTCCACGTTGATTGGCATCGGTTTCGCCGCCGGCTGGACACCGTGCGTCGGGCCAATTTTCGCTTCCGTGTTGATGCTGTCCGCCTCCAACCCCAGTGCGGGACTGAGTTACATTACTGCATACACGCTCGGTTTTGCCATCCCGTTTTTTGTCATGGCTTTTTTCTTAGGCCGAACACGTTGGATCCTGCGCCACTCCGCACGCATCATGAAAGTAGGCGGAGGTGTGATGGTCATATTGGGAGTATTGTTGTACTTCAACCTGATGTCTAAGATCACGGTTTGGATGATTCAACTGTTCGGCGGTTTCGTCGGGGTGTAAGACCAGTGGGAATTACCCGCCTAATTGCTGACAAACCATGATCAGGAGCCGGTTTCTATTTGCCAGGGAAAGCTGTTCCTTCCCCATGCCTATCAAGTTAAAGTTTTATAGTACCCCCAGAACGAAATTTTGGGCTTTCTTGTAACAAAGAAGCTCATTTTCTCGTTTTGGGGGTATCCATTTTGCTTAGCTTGATGGGCATGGGTACTACCCCACCACGGGAGTTAGATAAAAAACAAAAATAATTATTCTGAGCCTCTATAGGGGTTCGGGGGAGATACATGTAATTTTAGGACATAAACTTTTCTATATCTGAGTACATTTATCGGTGGGTACTCCTTCTGGCCGCATGTGATACTATGTTGTAACTATCAATTTAATTTTTAGTCGTTACATATTTTTATTTCAGGAGGAATCGTATGGACAAGAAAGCATTTTTACTGCACGGATGGGAAATTGGTTACGACAAAGAAGACTGGTATCCGCCGTTGGCCGATACGCTCAAAGGCGTTACGGCGGAGCAAGCGAATTGGAAGCCTGAAGGCGCGCCGATCCATACGATCTGGGAGAACGTTCGCCATTTGACGTTTTACAAGGAATGGTTCCTGAAGTTTCTAACGGGTGAAGAAACCGAGTATCCTCAAGGCTTGACAAACGACGACACATTTGCCGTCACTTCCGTGGAACCGTCCGCTTGGGAAGAATCTGTTAAGAAACTGGACGACGTACATCAATCGATTCGCAACATCATTGCTGGGTACAGCAGTTACGACTTGGAGCGCGAAGTTTCGAAACACCCTGTCGGCATGTGGTTATACAGTCTCATTCTTCACGATGCGTATCACACCGGACAAATCATACAAATCTGCAAACTTCAAGGATCTTGGCCGGCTAAGCGGTCATACGGACAATCCTGAAATAAATTCACGGCGATAAACAGAATCCTGGGACAATAATCCCAGTAGAGGAAAAGTGAAGACGCTGAGGGGCTGCCTTGCATCTGGCCCTATATTTCGCTTTTGGTTGCCATACCCCATCGCCATCAAGCCAAGAAAATAGAATAGTCTTAACATCAGAAAAACGCTATTCTTTCTATAGGAATATAGGAAAGGATGGCGTTTCGCAATGAATCTTCCGATTCAACATGAACTAAACCTATTTGCGGAAGAATTACAAAAACATTTATCATCAGCTGCTCTTGAGCAGTTGGCAAAAGAAAAGGGATTCGTTCAAAGGAAGAGTAAATACCGTGCAATAGACTTAGTGACTTTGTGTGTTTGGGTGAGTCGAAATATTGCTAGCACTTCCCTAAACAAACTATGTAGTCAACTAGAAGCTTCGAATGGAGTACTGATGAGCCCTGAAGGGCTCAATCAACGTTTCAAAAGTCATGCAGTGAAATTTCTTCAAAGCCTGTTTACTCTTTTGTTGAAATCAGAAATAGGATCAATAACCCCCATTTCAAGCAAGCTTTTATCACTGTTTCAGCGTATCCGCATTCTTGATTCGACGACCTTTCAAATACCAGATTCGTTTAAGGAAGATTATCCAGGAGCAGGAGGTTGTGGTCATACAGCAGGTGTCAAAATTCAATTGGAATATGAGTTACACAGTGGTCAGTTTCTGAATCTTCAAGTGGAACCTGGAAAAAATAATGATAAAACATTTGGTACAACTTGCCTAGATACTCTTAGACCTGGTGACCTATGTATCCGTGACTTAGGATACTTCTCACTCGTGGATCTGGATCAGATGGATCAAAGGGGTGTTTTCTATGTGTCCCGTCTAAAGCTCAATAACAAGATATACAAAAAGAATCCAGCTCCCGAGTATTTTAAAGATGGATCGATCAAGAAACAAACGGAATATATCCTACTAGATTTAGAAGAGATCATGAATGACATGCAACCAGGTGAAACACTGGAGATTCCAAATGCTTATATCGGCAGGGACAAGAAACTACCTGCTAGAGTCATCCTCTATCGACTAACGGAAGAACAAGTCAAGAAAAGAAGAAAGGACCAAGCCTATAAAGAGAAGAAAAAAGGAATGACATACTCAGAGCGTAGCAAACGTTTGACTGAAATCAATACATATATCACCAACATCCCTTGGGAACTTGTTCCGAAGGAACAAGTTCATGACCTATACTCGCTGAGATGGCAGGTCGAGATTCTGTTTAAAACTTGGAAATCGATTTTCAAGATCGATCACTGTAAAGACATTAAAAATGAACGAATGGGATGCTATCTCTATGGTCAGCTGATCGCTATCTTCTTATGCTCTTCTACCATGTTTCGCATGAGAGAACTCTTGCTTCGCAAGAAGCGTAAAGAGTTGAGTGAATACAAGGCCTTCTATATGATTCAAAGCTATTTTTTATTGATTCATCAGTCGATACAAGAAAACACCCAAGAGTTATCAAAGATTCTGATTCGCCTCTTCTATTTAATAGAAAAGAATGGGCGAAAATCTCACCGCTATGAGAAAAAAACAGTTTTTGATATTCTGGGTGTCGTATACGATTATACTAAAAAGACCGTCAAAGCTGCTTGATTAAAAAAACAATCCCTCCGGTTTGTTCGGCACATTCAACTACTGTATAAATTAAACTTTTATAAAAGTAATATCCATTCATCTTTTTTGTATCAGCTTAACCTTGATGGGTATGTGTTCCTTCCCCCTTAGGGGGAACTTTTTTGGTTACTTAATCAACTTTTATGTTTACAAATTATAAAAATGGAGTTACGATATACTCGAAACCCAATTGAGAATGGGGGATACGCATGAAAGAGGTGCTTTTCGACCGGAACTTTCAGAAGCTGTTTTGGGCCAATCTGTTCTCCGGTTTTGGCCAGGGCATGACCATGATCGGGATCTCCTGGTATTTGGTAACGGAGACTGGTTCGGCAAAACAGTTGGGAACCACAATGTTCGTCTCAGCCGCCCTGATGTTTTTGCTCGGACCTTACTTCGGCACGCTGATCGACCGTTTCCCCCGCAAAACGATCTTACTTGTGGAAAGCGCCGTCGGGTTTGTGATTCTGCTCGCCCTTGCCCTGTGGGGATTCTACGCTCCTTACGGGGAATGGATGTTGATCGCACTGTTTATTGTGACCACCCTCATTTTTCAGGTTCATTATCCGACACAGTCCGCTTTGGTGCAGGAGAAGTTTGAGGAGCGCCACTACCGGTCGATCAACAGTCTCTTGGAGATCGAAAGCCAGACGGCCAGCGTCATGTCGGGCGGGGCGGCAGGCCTGGTTCTCGGATGGTACGGCCTCCCAGTTGTGCTGCTGTTTGACGCCCTCACCTATCTATTGGCTTTGTTACTCATCAGCCGGATGGAGTACGTGTTTACGTTGGAAAAGCATGTACGTGAAAACCCCGGTGTGGACTGGCTGGTGCAATTCGCAGAAAGCTGGCGGTACATAAAGAAAAAACGCGGGTTTCTGCTGTTCGGCGTCTCCGTGTTCATGCCCTTTATCGCCGTGATGGTGGGCAACCTGCTCTCTCCCGTGTTTGTAGCACAAGCGCTTCATGCCGACGCCATCATCTACTCGTTGCACGAGATGACCTACGCCATTGGAGCAGTAGCGGCCGGGTTTCTCATAAGCGGAATGACAAAGCGGCTTGGTGAGATTCGTTCACTCGTCGGCAATATGCTTGTATTTGCCGCAGCCATGATCATTGTTGTCGCATTCCCCTATGGCTGGGTGTACGTTGCATTAACCACACTGTTCGGCTGGTGCAATGCCTCCGTCCGCCTCGTCCGGCAAAACCTGTATATGGTGATGGTCCCCAAACACCTAATGGGACGAGTGCTCAGTTTTTTCCAATCAGTGGGCATGATGAAACGGCTCGCCCTGATCGGACTGTGTACGCTGGTCATCGACTACACCGGCGCAGGAATAGGTTATTTGGTGCTCGCAGGGCTGTTGTTGTTGGCGGCGTGGGGCGCCTACACGTCGTCTCGGCTGCTCTTACCATCATCGGTGCAACCGGCCGTAACGCCATCAGTGAAAGCAATTCACAGATCGTAAAATTCAGCAAACAGGAAGGTTTCTCGCGCAATAACAGAAGGTCCTCCCGAGGGAGGACCTTGAGCGTTTCATCAATGTTTCTCCGCGACCGTCTGGATGATCGCCACAACCAGTTCAGCCGCTTTTTCCAGCTCGGCAATCGGCATCCGTTCGCTGGTGGTGTGAATGTTTTCATAACCAATGCCCAAATTGACGGTCGGGACACCGTAACCGGAAATGACGTTGGCGTCGCTGCCGCCGCCACTGGCGAGAATCTTCGGATCGCGCCCCACCTTTTTGACCGCGGCGATCGCCGTTTGCACCACCGGATGAGATTCCTCAAACTTGTATGCGGGATACATTTTCTCCGTTTCCACTTCGACTCGGGCGCCCGCTTCCCGAGCTGCCTCTTCAAAGGCTTGGACCATTTTTTTCACTTGCGCTTCCAGTTTGGCTTCATCGCGACTGCGTGCTTCTGCCACGATCTCCGCATGTTCCGCGACCACGTTGGTAGCCGTTCCGCCTCGGAACATGCCGATATTGGCCGTCGTCTCCTCATCGATCCGACCCAACGGCATTTTGGAAATGGCGCGGCTAGCCACTTGAATGGCGCTGATCCCATCTTCCGGGTTGACGCCGGCATGAGCCGCCCTTCCGTAAATGGTCGCTTTGATGTGATACTGCGACGGGGCGGATGTGATGATTTCGCCCACCGGTCCGTTGGAGTCCAATGCAAATCCGAAATCCGCCTTCAACAGCGAACGGTCCAACGCTTTGGCTCCGACCAAGCCAGACTCTTCCCCGACGGTGATCACCAATTGAATCGTGCCGTGGTCGATGCCCCGTTCCCGAACCAGGCGGATGCCTTCAAACAGTGCGGCGATTCCCGCTTTGTCATCACTGCCCAGGATAGTGGTACCGTCGGAGACGACATAACCGTCCTGAATGGAAGGTTTGACACCTTTGCCCGGTTTCACCGTATCCATGTGACATGTGAAATAGACGATGGGGGCATCTTTCACCGTTCCCTCCAGTGTTGCCACCAAATTGCCGGCACCGTGGCCGGTTTTCTCTGCCGCATCGTCTTCCACGACGTGAAAGCCGAGCTCTGTCCACTTTCGTTTCAACAGATCGCAGATTTGTCGTTCCTCTTTTGTTTCGCTGTCTGTTTTCACCAGTTCGAAAAACGTTTCCAACAATCGCTCGCGATTGACCAACCGTCTTTCCTCCCGTCTACCGTTCTCCGGTCGCGAAACCGCTCGGCGCGATGCATGACCGATCGGTCCGTCCAAGAGGAGGAACCCGGCACCGTCATCTGCCGCTCTCTGCCCGCCAACCGCCATTCGCTCACATCGTTCGGATTGAACAGGAAGCGGGTTTCAAATGCCCCCAGCAACTTTACCCGACTCGGCGACTCTTCCGGTTCCAACCGGACGATTGGGTTGCATCCTTCCCCCGCTGGTACAGGTTTGCCCACCTTTGCACGATTGAATACATGTACAACCAACGGGATCGTTTTATCGATAGCCATTGTTTCCTTCCCCGCCTTACAACGGAATATTGCCGTGTTTTTTGGGCGGGCGGCTTTCCCGTTTGTTTCGCAGCATCTCCAGGGCTTCCCGCAGCTTTTTTCTCGTCTCGCGGGGATCGATCACATCGTCCACCATGCCCATCGAAGCGGCCACATACGGGTTGGCAAATTTCTCCCGGTATTCAGCGATACGCGCAGCCCGCGTCGCCTCGGGATTATCGCTTTCCCGGATTTCCTTGCTGAAGATGATGTTGGCCGCCCCTTCCGGTCCCATCACCGCCACTTCAGCGCTGGGCCAAGCGTAGACAAGATCGGCACCGATCGCTTTACTGTTGAGTGCTACGTATGCGCCGCCGTACGCCTTGCGCGTGATGACGGTAATTTTGGGAACAGTCGCCTCCGAGTAGGCATACAGGATTTTGGCACCATGCCGGATGATACCACGGTGTTCCTGGTTGACGCCGGGGAAAAACCCGGTCACGTCGACAAACGTGATCAGCGGGATGTTGAAACAATCACAGAAACGGACAAATCGGCTCAGCTTGTCGGAAGAATCGATGTCCAACCCACCCGCCATCACCTTGGGCTGATTGGCGACAATGCCGACCGTCTGCCCAGCGATCCGTCCGAAACCAACGACGATGTTGCGGGCGAACCGCTCCTGCACTTCCAGAAACGATCCCTCGTCCACCACGCGCCGAATCACTTCCAGTACGTCATATACTTTGGTTCCTTCCACCGGGACGACCTCAGCCAATTCCTCTACCCATCCGTCGTCGTCCGGTGCGTAGACGCGCGGCGGATCCTCCATGTTGTTTTGCGGCAGATAACTGAGCAGTCGGCGCACTTGATCGAGGGCTTCCGCCTCCGTCGGCGCCGTGAAATGCGCATTTCCGCTCACGGATGCGTGGACCCGTGCCCCGCCGAGATCCTCCGAAGTGATGGTCTCGCCTGTCACTGTTTCGATCACTTTGGGCCCGGTGATAAACATTTGGCTCGTTTTTTCCACCATCACCACGAAATCCGTAATGGCAGGCGAATAGACCGCACCGCCGGCACACGGACCCATGATGACCGAGATCTGCGGAATCACGCCGGAGTAAATCGAATTGCGGTAAAAAATATGTCCGTAACCGTCCAGTGAGACGACCCCTTCTTGAATCCGGGCGCCGCCAGAATCATTCAATCCGATGATCGGCGCTCCGTTTTTGGCCGCCAAGTCCATTATACGCGCGATTTTCATCGCATGCATCTCACCCAGGGCACCGCCGAAGACCGTGAAGTCCTGAGCAAACACATATACGGGCCGACCGTTGATTTTTCCGTACCCTGTGACCACCCCTTCCCCCGGAGCGGACACCTTGTCCATCCCGAAATGAGTCGCCCGGTGCTCCACAAACGGATTGAGCTCCACGAACGTACCTTCATCCAACAGCAGATCGATCCGCTCCCGGGCGGTCAGCTTCCCCTTTTCGTGCTGGGAGCGGATTTTTTCTTCGCCCCCACCCATCTCCACTCGACGTCTTTTTTCAGCCAATTCCTCAATTTTTTCGTGCACGGTTTCTCCCCCTTCCATTGGAGATGCTGATCCCGTTTTATGGACCAACACATCTCCTGTCCAACCCATCATCCTGTATATACTGGGTAGGTCAGTTTCCCGCTCGCTCCTCGTTCGCCAAGCTCAAAGGCCGCTACCGGAAAATGTCCACCCTTCACTTGGTTCCAAATCCCTTATTTCGGTGAATCCGTCTCATGTTCACATAACTCGAACAGGACACCGCCCGTCGACTTGGGATGGAGGAAAGCTACTTTCGCATTGTGCGCCCCTTGCTTGGGCTGTTCGTGAATGAGCCGGACGCCCTGATCCTCCAACTCGGACAGGCGCCTTTCGATATCATCCACCTCCAATGCGATATGATGAATACCCTCTCCTCGCTTTTCCAGGTATTTGGCGATGGCGCTTTCCGGTGACAGGGGCTCCAACAGCTCGATCCGGGTTTCACCGATCCGGAAAAAGGCGACGCGTACTTGCTCACTCTCTACCGTCTCCGTTCCTTCCCATGCCAAGCCCAATATATCGCGATACAATGGAATCGCCTCATCCAAACTACGCACAGCGATGCCGATGTGACTGATCTGGCGGGGTGCCTGCCAGCGATTCATGTTTGTGCTTCCCTCGCTTTCACCGCTTGACGGATAAATGCTGCCGTCTCCTTAGTGGTGGTGCCGGACGTGAATACCTCCGCGATCCCGTGCTGTTTCAGAAACGGAATATCCTCCTGCGGAATGACCCCGCCACCGATCACGATGATGTCGTCAGCCCCTTGTTCCTTCAACAGTCTCGTTACTTCCGGAAACAACTCGTTATGCGCTCCGGACAAACAGGAAAGTCCGATGACGTCCACGTCTTCCTGGATCGCCGTTGCCACGATTTGTGCGGGCGACTGGCGCAAGCCCGTATAGATGACCTCCATCCCTTCATCGCGAAGCGCCTGCGCAATGATTAACGCGCCACGGTCATGTCCGTCCAATCCCGGTTTGGCCACCAACACGCGAATAGGTCGATTCATACTGATTCACCGCCTTCAGTCTTTTCATTCGTGTTACACCGGTTGATACTCGCCAAACACGTCGCGCAACGCATGGCAAATCTCCCCTACCGTAGCGTACGCCTTCACACAAGCGAGAATGTGGGGCATCAGGTTGTCCGTTCCTTCCGCCGCCCGTTTCAACGCGGCCAATGTCTCTTGCACGCGTTGCCCGTCCCGTCTTGCACGCAATGACTGCACCCGTTCCACCTGTTTCCGCTCCAAAGCGGGATCGACGCGATGCAAAGGCGGCTGGGGTTCGTCTTCCAATCGGAAACGGTTCATACCAACCACCACTTCTTCCCCGGACTCAATTCTGCGCTGCGTCTCCAATGCGACGCGGTGGATTTCCCGTTGCATGTACCCTTGCTCCACTGCAGACACCGCGCCACCCAAATCATCAATTTTTTGAATGTAGCGAACCGCTTCTTCTTCGATCCGGTCTGTCAGCGCCTCGACAAAATACGAACCGCCCAACGGATCGACCGTATCGGCCACCCCGCTCTCATAGGCGATGATCTGCTGGGTGCGGAGGGCGATCCGGGCCGATTCTTCTGTCGGGAGTGCCAAGGCTTCGTCGCGCGCATTGGTGTGCAGGCTTTGCGTACCGCCCAACACCGCCGCCAGCGCTTGCAACGTGACACGGACGATGTTGTTGTCCGGTTGTTGCGCGGTCAATGTGGAACCGCCGGTCTGCGTGTGAAAACGCAGTTGCCACGACCGAGGATCGCGGGCACCGAATCGCTCGCGCATGATGCGTGCCCACAAACGGCGCGCGGCGCGGAACTTGGCAATTTCCTCGAAAAAGTGATTGTGCGCGTTGAAGAAAAACGACAGTCGCGGCGCGAACTGATCCACGTCCAACCCCGCTTTTACCGCCGCTTCCACATAGGCGATGCCGTTGGCCAGCGTAAATGCGACCTCCTGTACGGCCGTCGATCCTGCCTCCCGAATATGGTATCCGCTGATACTGATGGTGTTCCATTTGGGCACGTGCTCCGCACAATAGGCAAAGACGTCCGTGATCAGCCGCATCGACGGTTGGGGTGGAAAAATGTACGTTCCACGGGCAATGTATTCCTTCAGGATGTCGTTTTGAATCGTGCCTCGCAACTGGTGGGAAGGAACACCCTGTTTCTCACCGACGGCGATGTACATCGCCAACAACACGCTGGCCGGTGCATTGATCGTCATGGAGGTGCTGACCTGATCCAGGGGAATCCCTTCCAACAAGCGTTCCATATCTTCCAACGAATCGATCGCCACCCCGACTTTGCCCACTTCCCCTTTTGCCATGGGGTCATCGGAGTCGTACCCGATCTGTGTGGGCAGATCGAATGCGACGCTCAATCCCGTTTGACCTTGTTCCAACAGATAACGGAAACGCCGGTTGGTCTCCTCCGCCGAACCGAATCCCGCATACTGGCGCATCGTCCAGAGGCGACCGCGATACATGGTCGGCCGGATACCGCGGGTATACGGATATTCGCCGGGAAACCCGATCCGTTCCCAATCTGACGGGTTTTCGGCGTTACCGACATATAATCGATCCACTTCAATTCCGGAAGGGGTGACGAAAGATTGCTTTCGTTCCGGAAATTTTGTCAAAGAAGATTCGGTTTTCTCTTTCCACTCCTGGTAAGCGTCATCAAATGTCCGCTTGGTCACCGCTTTTCCTCCAATCTTTCTTTCATTGGGTGATCTCTGTCAAATCCGAAAGGAATGAATGCGCTATCACCTTTTAATATACCAAAAAATCTTTCATATGGGTGAGTTCAGTTCGATGGACAACAGCTGAAAAGTGGGCTACAATGTACACTTGAGGTGATGGTAATCGTGCGACCGTTTTGGATCAAATTCGTCGCTTACCTCATCATAGTTACGATGGTGGTCAGTACGATATTGCTGAGCGTGTTATCCGCGATTTGACAAAACATCACGTTCAAGGGTCTGTGTATTTCGGCGGGAATTGATTATACTGAGAGTGGGTAACGAAAAACGAGGTCGGAGATCATCGTAGGAAAGCGGGTGTAATCGGTATGTACATGGTCGTCATTTTGGTCTTGATGTGCATCCTGGCCGTGCGCGGAGTCCTGTACAACAAGCGCACTCAAAACAAAAGCGGTTTCATTATCGGCGGTATTTTCACAGCGGGACTGATTGGGGTCACCCTGCTCGCCCTTTATGATACGTTTGTGGGATTGCAGTGAGGATATGCAAACCGTTCCCCGGCCGAACACTCCAGCGAAAAGAAGAGGCGGGGAACGGCTCTCCAGAGAGTAAGTGTCAACTATTTCGGCTTCTGGTGGGAAGCCGTTTTTTGTACGCTTTCTTTCGTCAGTGCGATAGCCCCTGCATCCCGGAGAAGCGCGGGTCGAATGTGCAGGTTCACTTTCCCCTCTTCCTTTCGGTTCTTTCTGGAGTCTGCTTTTTTCTGCTCGGTCGCCGATAAAAATGCACTTCCACCTTTCGATCTCCTGCGGTCCACTGATCCCGCAACAAAGTAACGGCAAAATAATCCGTTTGGTCGAATTGCACATAATCCATGAAAGGGTGATGAGTAGAAAACAGCAGTCGTCCGTTCGGCTTCAACACCCTGGCAAATTCGGCCAATAAAGACGTCCAATCAGGCAAATAGTGCAACGTCAGCGAACAAACAATCCAATCGAATTGTTCCGTTTCAAATGGAAGTGAATCTTCCAGATTGTGTAATCGCACGTCCGCTCGGGCGCCCACTCGCCTTTTTGCCGCCTCCACCATACGGAGGCTCGCATCGACGGCCGTCACGCAGGCTCCCTTTCGAAGCAACTGCTCACTGTACCACCCCGCAGCACAACCGGCATCCAACACATGCAACCCGGACAGAACGTCCGGTATCATCCTCATCATCGCTGGCCGCTCGTAAAAGGCGTTATACGGTCGAATCCCGTCGGTCTCTTTTTCGTAACGATCGGCCAATGCATCGAAAGCTTCTGTCACTTGCCTGTTCAATCCACATCCCCTCCCTTTCTCTTAATGATTGGCGTGCAAACTCCGGGTTCCCTTCTGGATAACCTGAAAGGTTTATATCCCGCCTGACCAGCCAATGGCATAAAAAAAGAGGGGAAACCTCCCCTCAAAATCTGTCTTCACCCGGCTTCGTTCCGACGTTCTCCTTCTTCGACGGCCGGCCAGCCGAATACTTGGCTGAAACCACGCACCACCTGATTCATCACTTCTGCCATATCGATGCGTTTACCGAGGATTTTTTCCATCGACGTAACGCCGTATTGTTGAATACCGCACGGGACGATCAGATTGAAATACCGCAGATCGGTATTGACGTTAAGCGCAAATCCGTGACTGGTGATGTAACCTTTCCGTTGGCGTCCCCGGTTGAACTTCACCCCGATCGCGGCGATTTTTTCATCTCCCACCCAAACACCGGTGTACGGCGGTTTGCGGTCGCCTTCAATGCCCCAGTTGCGAAGGGCAACAATCAATGCTTCCTCCACGTCGCGCAAATACGCATGGGCATCATTGCCCCGCTCACCGAGATAAAACAGCGGATATCCCACCAATTGTTCCGGACCGTGATAGGTGACGTCGCCACCGCGGTCGATCTCCACCAGTTCCACACCGCGTTCGGCATACTGCTCTTTGGTTAGCAGCAGGTTTTCCATATGGCTTCCGCGCCCCATCGTCACCGTATGCGGATGCTCCAACAGCAACAATTGATTGGACGCGTTCCCTTCATCGATCGATTTTACGATCTGTTTCTGCATATCCCACGCCTCGTGATATGGCACGAGACCCAATCGCTTCACTTCAAACAACGGTGATCCCTCCCGCCATCTACAGACAAACATGAAGGCACCCCAAGGGGCGCCTTCATTGTACCACAGATCAGATTTGCGTGTCGGGACCGTAAGCTTCCAGACGCTTTTTGACCGCTTGCAGGAAGCGTCCAGCCATCAAGCCGTCCAGAATGCGGTGATCCAGTGACAAGCACAAGTTGACCCGGTCACGAACCGCGATCATGTCATTGAAGATGACCGGTTTTTTGACGATCGCTTCCATGGAGATGATCGCCGCCTGCGGATGGTTGATGATCGGCATCGAAGCGATCGAACCGAAGGAACCGGTGTTGTTCACCGTGAAGGTACCACCTTGCAGATCCTCCAGAGACAGCTTGCCCGAACGCGTTTTTTCCACCAATCGGTGTATTTCCTTGGCCAGGCCCAGGATGCTCTTCTCATCCGCATCTTTGATCACCGGCACGTACAACGCATCGTCGGTGGCCACAGCAATGGAGATATTGATCCGTTTTTTCAGGATGATTTTGTCGCCGCCCCAGACAGCGTTCAAATACGGGAATTCCTTCAGCGAATCGACGACCGCCTTGATGAAGAACGGCAGGAACGTCAAGCTGACACCCTCGCGTTTTTTGAATTCGTCTTTCAGTTTGTTGCGCAATTGGACCAACCCGGTGACGTCGGCTTCCATCATGGTCCATGCATGCGGCGCTTCGTGCTTGCTTTGCACCATCCGCTGGGCGATCGTTTTGCGTACGGACGTGACCGGCACTTCTTGGTCACCTTCTTCCAGCGTGATGCCAGCCGTCGGTTTTCCGTCAGATACAGCAGGGGCGGATACCGGTGCGGTGGCAGTGCGGGCGGCTTCCGCGGCCGGTGCCTGTTGCGGTGCCGCTTCTTGTTTGGCCTTCTCTGCTTTTACCGCATCAACCTGCCCGGATTCGATCACGCGCAGGACATCTTTGCGGGTGATGCGACCACCCGCTCCCGTTCCTTCGATTTTTTCCAGGTCGATGTTGTGCTCCTGCGCCAGGCGCAAGACAGCGGGCGAATACCGCCGCTTCATCGAGGTTTCACCTTGATCCTTCTTGGCGGGTGCTTCCGTTTTGGCTTCTTCCGCCTTCGGTTCTTCTTTTTTCTCTTCAGCAGGGGCCTCCGTTGCCGCGGCACCTTCTTCTTCAATCCGGCAGATCAATTGCCCCACTTCTACCGTTTGCCCTTCCTCGGCGATGATCTCTTTCATCGTGCCGGAAATGGTGGCGGGCACTTCCGCATTCACCTTATCGGTGGCCACCTCACAGATGGGTTCATACTTGGCAACGGGATCACCCGGTTTCTTCAGCCATTTGGTGATGGTTCCCTCGGTTACGCTCTCACCGAGCTGGGGCATCGTCACATCGGTCGCCATAGTCAACCTCCTATCTGGTACATCCTAGAACTCGGCCAACTCGCGGATCGCTTTGGCCACTTTATCGACGTTCAGCATGAATTCCTTCTCCATCGGCGGGCTGTACGGCATAGCCGGCACATCCGGTCCGCACAGACGGCGGATCGGCGCATCCAACTCAAACAGCGCCTCTTCGGCGATGATGGCCGAAACTTCGCCGCCGACGCCGCCGGTTTTGTTGTCTTCGTGGATGATCAGCACTTTACCCGTTTTAGCCGCCGCTTCCAAGATCGCTTCTTTGTCCAGCGGCAGCAGCGTACGCAAATCCAACACGTGCACGCTGATGCCCTCTTTTTCCAACTGTTCGGCCGCTTGCAGGGCGAAATGCAGGGTCAAACCGTAAGAGATCACGGTCACGTCGGTACCTTCCCGTTTGACTTCCGCTTTTCCGATCGGCAAGGTGTAATCGTCCTCCGGCACTTCCCCTTTGATCAAGCGATAACACCGTTTGTGTTCAAAGAAGAGCACCGGGTCTTCGTCACGAATGGCTGCTTTTAACAACCCCTTGACGTCGTACGGAGTGGACGGTGTCACGATTTTGAGCCCCGGAATGCCGTTAAACATTTTTTCCACGCTCTGCGAGTGATACAACGCACCGTGCACACCGCCGCCGTACGGAGCGCGGATCACAAGCGGGCAGTTCCAGTCACCGTTGGAGCGGTAGCGCAGTTTAGCTGCCTCACTCACGATTTGGTTAATGGCGGGCATGATGAAGTCGGCAAACTGAATCTCCGCCACCGGACGCATCCCGTAAGCGGCCGCTCCGATCGCCACACCGACGATGGCCGACTCTGTCAACGGGGTATCCAACACGCGGTCTGCCCCGAATTCCTCGTACAATCCTACCGTAGCGCGGAACACGCCGCCCCGGACGCCGACATCTTCACCCAGCACAAACACGCGATCGTCGCGGCGCATCTCCTCGCGCAACGCCATGGTTACCGCATCGATATACGAAATCACCGGCATGTTGTTCTCCTCCTATTCCGCATAAACGTGTTTGTAGGTATCTTCGGGTTGCGGGTACGGCGCCTGCTCGCTGTACTCCGTCGCTTCATCCACTTCTTTTTGGATCGCGGCGAGCAATTCTTTTTCCTTATCCTCGGTCAATACACCCACATCCAACAGGTATTGACGGAATTGCACAATGGAATCCTTCTTCCGCGCTTCTTCCACTTCTTCACGGCTTCGATAGGTCCGGTCGTCGTCGTCACTGGAGTGGGGAACCAACCGGTACGACTCGGCTTCAACCAAAGTCGGACCTTCGCCGCGACGGGCACGCTCCACTGCTTCTTTCATCACTTTGTACACTTCCAGCGGGTCGTTTCCGTTCACTTTCACACCCGGGAAACCGTATCCTTGTGCACGCGCGGCCACACTGCCGCCGGCGACCTGCTTGTCGAGCGGCACGGAAATAGCGTACTTGTTGTTCTCCACCAGGAAAATCACCGGTAGCTTGTGTACGCCGGCGAAGTTGCACGCCTCATGGAAATCACCCTGGTTGCTGGAACCTTCGCCGCAGGAGGTAACGGCCACCAGGTCTTCTCCTTTCAGTTTCGCGGCATATGCCACGCCTACCGCGTGCAGCATCTGTGTGGTCACCGGGCTGGAACCGGAGAGAATTCGGTATTTCTTGCCGCCGAAGTGGCCCGGCATCTGCCGACCGCCGGAGTTGGGGTCTTCCGCCTTGGCAAACGCGGACAACATCTGGTCCCTTGCCGTTTGTCCGAAGACCAGCACCATCCCCAGATCACGGTAATATGGGCAGAGAAAATCTTTTTCCTTATCCAGTGCGAAAGCGGTTCCAATTTGAATACCTTCTTGCCCCTGACAGGAAATGACGAACGGGATTTTTCCCGCGCGGTTCAACAGCCACATGCGCTCGTCGATTTTGCGGGCGAGCACCATGTAGCGATACATTTCCAATACCTGCTCATCGCTCAAACCCAGTTCAGCATGACGCGATTTCGCCATCGTTGGGCCTCCCATCTGCAAACGGAAATTGTAGTCGATCAAACATCACCCAGCGTGGATGGCCGCTCCATCGATCGCCATCGCCACTTCTCCAAACACTTCCGACAATGTCGGGTGCGGATGGATCGTATGGCTTAACTCCCACGGCGTGGCATCCAGCACCTTGGCCAATCCCGCTTCGGAAATCATGTCCGTGGCGTGCGGTCCGATAATGTGCACACCCAGAATGTCATCCGTTTTCTTGTCGGCGATCAATTTGATAAAACCGTCCGTTTCCCCGAACACAAGGGCTTTGCCCACGGCCCGGAACGGGAATTTGGCCACTTTGACATCGTAACCCTGTTCTTTGGCCTGGTCCTCCGTCAGGCCGATACTGCCGATTTCCGGCCGGCCGTAGGTGCATCGGGGCACCATGTTCGGATCGAGCGGATGCGGGTGCTTGCCCGCCATGTGTTCGACGGCAATGATCCCCTCATGCGATGCCACGTGCGCCAACTGATAACCGCCAACCACATCGCCGATGGCATAGATGTGGGATTCTGCCGTTTGCATGTATTGGTTAACCTGGATGATGCCTCTTTCCACTTTAATCGACGTGTTTTCCAGACCGATGCCTTCCACATTGGCTTGTCTTCCGACGGAGATGAGCACCTTCTCGGCGGACAGTTCGATCGTTTCCCCGCCCTTTTCCGCCTTCAATGTCACCGAACCGCTTTCAGCCTTTACGCTTTCCGGTATCACTTTGGCGCCGGTGTGGATTTTCACTTTCCGCTTTTTCAGGATGCGCGTCATTTCCTTGCTGACGTCGGCATCTTCAAACGGCAGGATGCGGTCGGCAAACTCCACGACTGTCACGTCCACACCGAAATCATTCAGCATCGACGCCCACTCGATGCCGATCACACCACCTCCGATGATGACAATGGACTTCGGCAGTTGGTCCATTTGCAGGGCGTGATCGGAGTTCATCACATAAACGCCGTCCATCTCCAGACCGGGTAAACTGCGCGGACGAGAACCGGTTGCAATCAGTACGAATTGCGGTACCAGCATCTCCGCTTCCCCGCCGTCATTGCGCTCCACAGCGATGGTTCCCGGCATGGGGGAGAAAATGGACGGCCCCAGGATACGACCCGTTCCTTCGTAAACGGTGACACCGTTTTTCTTCAGCAGATGCTGTACGCCTTTGTGCAGTTGATCCACTACTTTCTGCTTGCGGGCCTGTACCAGATTCATATCCAGCTTCACATCACCGACGGAAATGCCGTAGCTTTCACTGTTTTTCATATCATGGTACAGTTCCGCGCTGCGAAGCAGTGATTTGCTGGGGATGCACCCCTTGTGCAGACAGACACCGCCCACCTTTTCCTTCTCCACGACGGCCACTTTCATTCCCAACTGTGCAGCCCGGATCGCGGCCACATAACCTCCGGGCCCCGCTCCGAGAACAACCAAATCGTAGTTTTCCGCCATCGATTCATTCCACATCCTTTCTAACCGGTTCAGGCGGATATGTGAGAGCTTCCTCCTCGCCGCGCACCACGCGGAGCGCACCTTCTGCCAACGCCTGCAATTCGTTTTCACCCGGAACGATGTGCACTGGTGCAATCCAACCGATGCGTTCGACGATTTGATCTGTAAACATCTTCCCGTATGCCAATCCGCCGGTCAAGATGATCGCGTCCAGTTTGCCCTCCAAAACAGTGGCGTAAGCGCCGATCTCCTTGGCCACCTGATACGCCATGGCCGAATAGATCAATGCCGCCTGCTTGTCACCCTTCTCGATCCGCTCTTCCACTTCACGGGCATCGGTGGTACCGAGATATCCCATCAGTCCACCTTTTCCGACGATCATCTTCATGATTTCACCGGCGAAATATTTTCCCGAAAAACACAATGCAACCAGATCTCCTACCGGCAATGTACCCGCGCGTTCGGGAGAAAAGGGACCTTCGCCGTGCAATCCATTATTCACATCGATCACGCGACCCTTTTGATGGGCGCCGACAGTGATTCCGCCCCCCATATGCGCGATGACGAACCGACACTCCTGGTAGGTTTTACCCAATTTAGCCGCTACACGCCGTGCGACCGCCTTTTGGTTCAACGCGTGAAAGATACTGCGCCTTTCAATCACCGGCATCCCGGAGATCCGAGCGATCGGCTCCAGCTCGTCCACCACAACGGGATCGACGATAAACGCAGGAATATTCAGTTTGGAAGCGATTTCATAAGCGAGTATAGCACCCAAGTTGGAGGCGTGCACCCCGTACTCCCCGGAGCGCAAATCATTCATCATCGCTTCGTTCACCCGATACGTGCCGCCGGGGATGGGACGGAGCAAACCACCCCGTCCCACCACGGCGCGCAGACGTGTCAGGTTGATGCCTTCTCGGTCCAGTGTGTCCAAAATCAGCTGTTTGCGAAACTCGTATTGATCAAACAGATGATCAAACTTGCTCAGCTCTTCCGGGTCGTGCCGCAACGTTTCTTCCAAAATCTGCTTCTCGCCGTCAAACACGCCGATTTTGGTCGAGGTCGAACCCGGATTGATGGCCAATACCCGAATCGGTTCCTGCACGTCCATACACTCCGTTTCCTACAACTCGATAGCGATGTCTGGCAGTCGAGAGAGTCCACTGTTTGACAATGGATCACCAGACACCCTTTAATTGTGATGCGTCATATTCAAGGTGTGGCGTTCATTTTGCAAGAACATGCTGCGGGATTGGCGCAAGGTGGCGATACGTTCCTCCGCCATCCGGTCAGCTGCCTTGTAGGTCGGGATGTTGTCCCGCTCGGCGATTTCAAATACCTTCATGATGTTGTCGTAGATGCCTTCCACTTTTTTCATCGCCCGATCGCGGTTGTAACCCAACAATTCGTCAGCCACGTTGATCAGACCGCCGGCGTTGATCACGTAATCGGGTGCATACACGATGCCTTTTTCTTGGAGAATGTCACCGTGGCGTTCCTCTTTCAGCTGGTTATTGGCGGACCCGGCGACCACTTGGCATTTCAAGCGGTCAATCGTTTCGTCGTTGATGATCGCCCCCAACGCACACGGAGAGAAAATGTCGCACTCGACATCGTAGATTTTGTCCGGAGACACCGCTTCTGCCCCGAAATCACGAACGGCGCGATCCAAATTTTCCTGGTTGATGTCGGTGACGATCAACTTGGCTCCTTCTTTATGCAAGTATTTGCAGAGCTCGTATGCGACGCTGCCGACCCCCTGCACCGCCACCGTTTTTCCGGACAGCGAATCATTGCCGAAAGCTTTTTTGGCCGCCGCTTTCATTCCAACATAGACACCGTAAGCCGTCACAGGAGAGGGGTTGCCGCTGGAACCGAATGCCGGGGACACCCCCGTCACGTAGCGGGTTTCCTGATGGATGATGTCCATATCTTCCACGGTGGTGCCCACGTCTTCGGCGGTGATGTAACGACCGTTCAGGCCCTGGATAAACCGACCGAACGCTCGGAACATCGCTTCGTTTTTGTCCTTACGCGGGTCACCGATGATGACTGTTTTCCCCCCGCCCAGGTTCAATCCGGCCGCCGCTGCTTTGTAGGTCATGCCACGGGCCAAACGCAGGGCGTCAATGATGGCATCTTCTTCGGAATCGTAGGTCCACATCCGGGTACCACCCAAAGCGGGGCCAAGCGTGGTATCGTGAATGGCAATGATCGCTTTCAAACCGGATTCCCGGTCCTGGCAAAACAGCAGTTGCTCGTAATCATATTTTTGCAGGTAATCGAACAGCTTCATGACGGAGCTCCTCCTTATGCTTGACGTTTATTGAAATCCGCCTGTAACACCGCCATCGCGATCGAGTTCAGTTTGGCTTCGTGCGTATCCGCTCGCGAAGTGAGGACAACGGGTACCTTGGCTCCCAACACCAGACCACCGATTTTGCTGCGGGCAAAGTAGACCATGGATTTATAGAGCATGTTACCCGCTTCAATATCGGGGACCAAAAGCACATCGGCACGACCCGCCACCGGGCTTTTAATTCCTTTGTGCTCGGCTGCTTCCACCGATACGGCATTGTCCAGCGCAAACGGACCGTCGACGACAGCCCCCTTGATTTGTCCACGACGGTTCATTTGTGCGAGTGCCGCCGCATCCAGTGTAGGTTGCATGTTGGGATTGACTACTTCCACCGCTCCGAGTACGGCCACTTTGGGTTCGGCAAGGTCCAGCGAATGACACAACCGGACGACGTTTTGCACGATTTGCACTTTCTCCTGAAGTGACGGAGCGATATTGAGCGCCGGGTCGGTTACGTGAATCAACCGGTCGTACCCCGGTACCTCAAACGTCGCCACGTGGCTCAGCACGCCGGAACCACGCAAGCCCGCCTCTTTGTTGAGTACTGCCCGCAGGAAGTCTGCGGTTTGGACCATCCCCTTCATCACTACATCCGCTTGTCCTTCGCGAACAGCCTGAACCGCTTCCCGACTCGCGAGAGCAGGGTTCGGTTGATCGGTCACCATGTCCGGGTTCAGCGACAAACCAATTTCATCCGCAATCGCCCGGATTTTGTTCCGATCACCGAACAGGCGGAAATCGGCGATTTGCCGTTTTTTCGCGTCGGCGACTGCTTCCAGCACCTCCCGGTCATCCGCTGCGGCTACCGCGACAGTAACAGGTTCCAGTGCTTCAGCTTTCGCCAAGATTTCAGAAAAAGTACGAATAGCTTCCATGATTCCACCTCTTTTTTCCGACCTTGTCTTTTTTTGCTGGATCTTTGCTCCATATTGTTCTCGAAATGGTCGGCCCTCATGCAGTTAAGTGCAAATCCCGTGCCAATCCATGTCATCAGATGGACAACTGCGGAAAAAAATTGATTTTCCGCTTCGATCCGTGAAACTCGACAAAAGAGAGCCAAGAATATCTCTGCAATTTTTTGCATGCATATGATGGATCTTTCCTGCAAAAAATTGCAGAACTACATATCCATCTCCGGATCCGAATCCAACTGATAACGCTCCAACTTGTAATAGAGATTGCGCACGGAGATGCCCAACCGCCGGGCCGTTTCCGTCTTGTTGCCGCCACATTGACGATAGGTGCGGAGGATGGTCTCCTTTTCGACGCGGGCCAACACTTCCTGGAGCGTTTCCCCTTCCGTCCCATTCTCCATGTCCGGGAACACCGCACGGGACTTCGCTTCCAACGGCGGCAAATGCTCTAACCGCATCGTTCGTTCGTGATAACCCATGTTAATCATCGCCCGACCCAACACGTTCTCCAGCTCCCGCACATTCCCGGGCCATGAATAGGATTGCAAGGCCTGAAGCGCCCGCGGATCGATCGTCTCCACATTGCGCCCGTATTCTAGGTTGAACCGCTTGATCACATGCAGGGCCAAGTCAGGTAAATCCTCTTTTCGTTGACGCAAGGGCGGAATGTGGATCGGCAAGACATTGAGCCGGTAGTACAAATCTTCCCGGAAGCGTTTTTCCCGGATCGCCTTTTCTAAATCGACATTGGTGGCGGCAATTACCCGCACATCGACGGGGATTGGTTTGGTTCCCCCGACACGGAGTACCTCCTTCTCCTGCAGGACACGCAAGAGTTTGGCTTGAATGTTGGGGGCCAACTCTCCGATTTCATCCAAAAAAATGGTGCCCCCACTCGCCTCCTCAAACAATCCCTTTTTGCCGCCGCGACGCGCCCCGGTGAACGCCCCCTCGACATATCCAAACAGCTCGCTTTCCAACAGCGATTCGGAAATGGCCGCACAGTTGACACGGACGAACTGATGGTATTTCCGGTCGCTGTCATTGTGGATCGCATGAGCGAACAGCTCTTTTCCGGTACCGGATTCCCCCCGCAACAGAACCGTCGCCCGTGTTTTCGCCGCTTGTCGGGCTTGTTCGACCGCATAGGTAAACGCCTCGCTTCGGCCGATGATGTCGTCGAACGTATACTTCGCCTCCAGTGTGCGGATGATCCGCCGGGCCCGCTCCAACTCCTGATTCAGCTTTTGGATCTCGGACATATCGTGCAAAATGCCGACACTGCCCTTCAATTCCCCATCGACGATAATCGGGGCAACATTGACGACGACATCCTTGCGGTGCGGACCCACTTTCATCGGCACCCCGCGAACCGGTTGCCGTGTCTTCAGCACCTTCATGTGCATGCTTTCCCCTTCGGAGATGTCGGTGTCAGCCGGCTTCCCGATCACCTCCTCCGGCTTCAGGCCGGTCAACCGGGTATAGGCGGGGTTGATCAGAATGCCGATCCCCTGCGCATCCACGACGGAGATGGCATCGTCGGAGGAGTCGATAATGGCTTGTAGCAAACTTTTCATGCTTTCCAGGTTGGTCACTTGCTGACTGAGGGAGGCCACTTCCGTGATGTCCCGAAAAACGGCCACGGCGCCGATCACATTGCCATTACGGTCTGTCACCGGCACGCGGTTGGTCACGATTCGCGTACCGTCGGGCAATGTCTGTTGGCGGTTCAGCTCCCGTTTGCCGGTTTTCAGCACATAATCCAGACGGGTATTGGGGATCGTCTCCGTTACAGGTTTGCCCATCACGTCGGACATGCTCATTTTCATCAATCGTTCAGCCGCCCGGTTAAACAGCGTGATTTTCCCCTGTTTGTTGACGGCGATCATCCCGTCATGCGTGGAATTGAGGATCGCGTCCAATTCCCGTTGCCGGGACCGCCATGCCTCAAACCACGTTTCTTTCTCTTCGATCAACTGCAACATGAGATTGGCGACGGCACCCGAGATCACGAGGGTTCCCTGCTCCGTGAGACGACACAAACGGTCGTAAACGGCCGGGTCTCCGGTCACCTCTAAGATGACATCGGGCCGCTCGCGCAGAAAGGGAGTCACATCCGTACCGGTCGGAATCCCCTTTTCCCGTGCCAAACGAATGGCGGGAGCCTGATCGTTCACATCGACCACACCCATCACCGCCACTCGGTCCATTTCGGACAAGGTTCGAAGAAGTGCCGTTCCTCCCTTTCCCCCACCCACAATCAGAAACCGTTTCACGTTCTCCCCCCTTTTGTGGTGTGAGGTGTCAATCCGGTATCATCTTACCATAACCGGAAGATTTTCATGTAAGACCAAACCGTGGAAAACAGACATGAATTAAGATACCATTATGGAGAGAGGAAAGGAAGGCGGTTTGGACATGTTGTACCAACGATTGCTCGCCATCGTCGTACTGTGCATCCCCGGAGCGCTGGGTGTTTACGGCTGGACGATCATGCGTGATGTTTTCTTCAATTATTTTGCCAGTGGGCGTTTTGCGTGGCTCCCTTTTATGGGGGGACTGGCGCTGTTTTTGTTTGGATTGTGTTTTCTCGCCGGTTTCATTTTCTACCGCGACCTCAAACGAAACCAAATCCAACCCAAACTGCGGAAATGGCTTGAGAGAAAATAAATATGGAATCCCCCACTATTTCGGTGGGGGATTGGTCTTAAAATTGTGATGAATATTTTCAGCACACGGCAACGGCCGCACATCAGGCACTCTCGCCACGCAAGATTAGACCACCTCTCGTAAAACAGAGGATTGATCTTCCCCGCCATCACAACCAAGTTCTGATTTACCAAAAGCAGTGGAAGCTCGAACCAAAATAAGCAAAATCCATGGCATTGCGCCTTCAGAGGCTCGTAATCCGGGCGTTAGCCTGAAAGCTTTTCCCCGCATCACCTTTCATCTGTCACTGAAGGGAGACAAAGAAATGGATTATCGAATTGTGGAGAAAGAAGCCTTTACGGTCATCGGCAAGTCTATTCAAGTTACGTGTGAGGATGGAGAACACACGCGACAAATCCCGAATTTCTGGGAGAAATGTCAGATGGCGCCATTGCCAAGCTAACCTCCATCGGAACTGGTGAGAACTTGCTTGGGATCATCTTGGATATGCAGCCGGGTAAGGGAGATTTTACTTATATGATTGTAACTCAAGCCGATCTAACATCATCGGCGAAAGGATTCTCCGTGAGTACGATCCCTGCTTCCACTTGGGCTATATTTACCTGTGTCGGTCCGCTCCCCGGATCCATACAGAGCGTGTTTGGCCGAATATTTCAAGAGTGGTTTCCCGCCACAGGATATGAACACTCCGGAGCGCCCGAGCTGGAGGTATATCCTCCGGGGGATACAATGGCGGAAGACTATCGGTGCGAGGTTTGGATTCCCATTGTAAAAAAATAGTAGGCGGGTCCTTCGAGCGTGGGGATTTCGTTGCGGGCCATCTCCTCTTAAGCAAAGAACTCTTGGCTCGCATCCCCCGCTTGATGGATTGTAAGCAGATCTAGCGAAGCGGTTTGCCGGGAGACGAGGCACACCTCCCCGAAAGATCACATATCTTGTGATCATAGCCCATACCCGAGGAGGAACGTGCATGTCAGCTTCGTACAATCGTTACTGGACTACTTCCCTTCGTCACCAAATTTTGTCCCTCACCCGGCAAGGACGGCAAAAAATCGCTTCCGTTCATCCCTCCACCCGTAATCCCTCCCTGTTGAAACGACTGGACCAACTTGATCGGGCATTTCAATCATTGGAACAGTTGGCCACCGATCCGCATTGCACTGCAGATCAGTTGTATGAGGCGATGCATCAAGCGCATCATACCCATCAGCAATTGCTGACGGTTCTGTTCCATTATCCACCCCATCCCGCATCTGTTCACACTTTGCCCGACGAACCATCCGACGATAGGGAGACATCCTCCGATACCACTTCCGAAACCGAAACCCAATCCAACCCCGTCCCCCCGGGAAAACACACGCTGCCGCCGCTCCCCTATCCTTATAACGCGTTGGAACCGTACATCGACGAAAAAACGATGCACCTGCACCATGACGAGCACCACAAAAGTTATGTCGACGGATTGAACAAAGCGGAATTGATGATGGTACAAGCGAGGAAAACCGGCAACTTCGATCTGATCAAACATTGGGAGCGGGAAGCAGCCTTCAATGGGGCCGGTCATTATCTGCACACCTTGTTTTGGGAAACGATGGCTCCGCATGCCGGTGGAAAACCCAAAGGTCCGATTCGAAAGCAAATCGAACGGGATTTCGGTAGTTTCCAAGCCTTCAAGAAGCATTTCTCGCAAGCCGCCGAAAAAGTGGAAGGAGGAGGCTGGGCGATTCTCGTCTGGGCGCCGCGCGCCCAACGGTTGGAGATCCTGCAGGCGGAAAAACACCAAAACCTGTCACAATGGGACGTGATTCCGCTCTTGCCTTTGGATGTGTGGGAACACGCCTATTATTTGAAATACCCCAACAAACGGAAGGACTACATCGAAGCCTGGTGGCACGTCGTCAACTGGCCGGCGGTCAACCACCGTTTTGTCCGGGCGCAAACGATTCGATGGCGACCATATTGAAAAAAGGACCGATCGTCCGTCGATCGGCCTTCCATACATATGTGACGGAAAATCGGGCCCTCCATTGGGACAGATATTATGTATCCCGGTCGTCGTTTTTGTGGTGGTCCGGTTCCTTTTCTTTGCGTATGTTTCCGACTTTACGAAACAATCTTGCCGGCGCCTCCCGAAAAATGATCGCTTCTTCCCGAAGCTTCTCCTTTTTCACACGTCCTTTTTGCGAGCGGGTTTCCAGCCATTCGTATTCGTCGTCGTATTGATTGTTGCGTTCGGACATTCCCGATTCCTCCCGTGATTCATCTGGAAATGAACAAGAACCAACCGTACGGCAGACAAGCCAGAACGGCCAGCGCCAGCGCAATGATGAGTGCCTGCATGCCATGGGCGAAATCATCGGCTCTGCGGTCGTTGATCCGCGAGTTGATATCCGCGCACTTGGCGTACTTTTTGATCAATGCCTTTCTCAAAACCGCTTGTTTTTCGGGATATTGCGCTTGGATATCCCACGCCCGGGGCATCCACTCATAGTTGACCGGCCACAAAAATTTGGAGAAAAAGACCATACTCACACAGATCGACAAAAATGAACCACCCAATAAAAACAACAAAATGCCGGATGTAAAAGGGGAAGTCATGGAAATGGCGGATACCAGTTTTTTGGCCAAGTAATAAAATCCGCCCATCATCGCCGTGATCATGGCAATCGGTATCTGAATGCGCATTTCCATCGTTTCTTTTCGCGTCATCTCTTTGTCATACATTTCTTTCATCAACTCGTACAGTTCTTGTTCTGACATTGATTTGCCTTGTGATGGATTCTTCTGCGTCATCCTATTTCTGCCCCTCACGACTGTTCATCCGGCATAAATCATTTTTATTTTAGCAAAAAATCAACCCGTCGGGTGACTGTTCACCGTTGATGCCAGAGATGCGCAGCAAAGAGTCATTCCCGGATTCGTGTGTATTCCTCCGAACCCGGTCATTCCGTCAAACGGAAACGGTGGCTAACATCGATCCACACTCCCAAATATTCATTGGTCTTTCGTTAGATCGGACATCCCGGTTTTTCGTCAACGAATTTCACACCTGCGTAAAAAACGCAAACAGCCTCCGGAATTGATTTCAGATTCCGGAGGCTTTTTCCTTAATCCAGCGATTCCAAATACAGGGTCAGCGCCCGCAGGTCAGCTTCGGACAAACCGGAGACATTGCCGTGTTTGCCCTGTCCGTTGCGCGTGACCAGCACGTCCCGGATCGTCTGAGCGGAGCCGTCGTGCAGGTACGGCGGAGTTGCAAACACTCCCCTCAACGTGGGTACGTCAAACAGATACGGAGGACGAGGGTTCTTCATTCCGGCGCGTGGATCGCCCGGATTTCCTCGGTCCAACGGGTTTTTGGTGCCCACATCATACAGATGGGACAGCGTAAATACGGTCAGCTTGCCGTTTGCGTCCACGGCCATGGCGCTGTCGGTGAAGTTACGACCTGCATGGCACTGGATGCACCGGCCCTTGCCTTCAAAGATTTCCTTGCCCCGCTTCCACTCTGCCGTTTGCTCCACGTTGTCCGGGATATCCGGATTTTTCGGTACCGGGATGGTTTTCAGGTATTCGGCCAATGCCCGGTACATTTCCTTCACTTTGGGCGGAAGCGGCTTTCCCGGGTCGTACTTCAGCATTCCGCCCATCTCGCCCTGCACGGTAAGGATGTAATCCTCAAAGTCGTCCCGGCTGCCATCCCACAAGAAACGGCCTGTCTCCATCGCCAATACGTTGGAAGGAGTGTTCCTGGGACCTTTGGGCGTCATCATGGTAAGGCCGTTCGTTTCTCCGTTTGCATGGCACGACGCGCAGCTCATCCAGTTATCCTTGGTGATGTCCGCGGCGTATTCGTCACTGTTGGCACTGAAAAAGAGCCGCTTGCCCTGTCGCACAACCGGGCTGAGCGAGTCCTTTTTTACCAGCCGCAGATTGGAACCGTTCACCGAAGGCCCACTGTACGGGTCGGCGGCGTTGGTGTCAATAAATGCCATATCAAGGCTCATGGCATTGTGCACGTAAAGCCGCGCTCCATCCCGGCTGATCGCCAGTCCCCGCGGGTTGTCGCCAGGAACCCGGCGCAAAATCGATGTGGCGTTACCGCCCCGGTCCAGATCAAAGACTACCAGGTCTTCGCTGCCGCCCATCAAGACATACACTTTCTTGCCGTCCGGATGAAAGACGATGTCGGATGGGTTGGAGACGATCATGGTAACATTGTTGGTGTCCTTCACGTTAATCTCTTCAAACAACTCTTTCCGCTCGTCCGGAATCTCTTCATCCCGGGTCAAATCCAGCACGGAGATAGCAGGAAAGATCGTCTCGTCAAACTTGATGGGCGTGTCTATGTTGGTCAGCAGATGGGCAACCCACGCTCTCTTCCCGTCCGGGGAAATCGTGATCGCTTCCAGGGTGTTCGGCACCCCTTGGCTTTTCTTGCGATCGGACTTATCCGGCGAAGGAGACAAGGCCACCACTTTGCGAGCCTGTTCACTCCGGGTGTCGATCACACTGATTTTGCCGGACAAGTAGTGAACCGTGTACAATTTGCCTCCGTCGGCGGTAAGTGCCATGGCCCGCGGACCATCAGAGACCGGAATCTGTTTCGTGATCTGCCAGGTATCAGTGTCGACCACATCCACTTGGTCCGCCCGGTAAGCCGAAACATACAGCCGATTGCCATCAGGGCTGAACAGCACGCCATAGGGCTCTCCCTTGACCTTCAATTGCTGTTCGACTTCGCCTTCTTCCACATCGATTACGTCGACGCGATCCGCTCCCGTACAGGCGACCGCCAACTTGGATTCATCCGGACTGAGCGCCAGCGTGGCCGGATCCTTGCACACCGGGATCTCTTTGACCACTTTGCGCGTTTTGGCGTTGACCACCGTGATCGTAGGGACATCGATGTTGGCGACATATAATGTGGAGCCATCTCTATTCATGATCACGTTGCGGGTGGATACCGCTTCATGCCGAACCGGATCGGCCTCTGTTTCACAGCCGGCCCAGACAGCGGCGCCCATGAGCAGCACAGCCAACCACAGCAACCGCTTTCTCTTACCCATAGCAAGGCAGCACGTTCCCCGTGTACGGGAAACGTGCTTTCTCTCCTCTCCTTGTTTATTTTTTCTTCAATTCCACTGGCAGCAGCACTGGGGAGATGCCGTACTTTCCGTGTCCTGCCTGGATTTGCGGCACATTGTCGCGATCGGTGTTGCCTGACTTGTCGTTCTCCTTGTACAAGTCTCCCGTATCCCAGAATTCGCTGACCTGCATGCCATCCGGCAGATTCGGACCGTCAATGATGCGGTCATAGAAGTCCACGTACCGGGAGATGATCGTCTTCCGGTCCAAAGACGCCGGTTTCTCCCGATCCTGCGGAGTGTTATACAGCGTCTGGATTGCGTTTCTCAATCCCCCGCTCACCGCACCAGCCAGGAAGGCATCATACCGGTAAGCGTTGGCTTCAGTCTTGTACGCTTTGACCGACTCATCCCAGAACGTTTTGTCCATCGCCGCGTACACCTTACGGGCAGCATCGCGATACTTGGCGTCCTTGGTGGCTAGGTACGCTGCCGTCAGGCCGCGGATGGCTCCGAGTTGGGACTGGAGCGTCGGAGCGGAAGAATCCTTGCCTTTACCAACGATCCAGCCGTTTAACACGAGACCGTTTTTGTCCATCAGCTTCCCGATGATGAAGTCCGCCTGTCTACGAATCATGTCCACCGCCAGCTTACCTTCCGGTGTGTTCAGGCCTTGAGCGTCTTCACCGCTGGCGTAGCCGACAGGCAAACCGTCGACCGCCCGCTGGAAGATCCTCAGGGCTTCCATTGTGTAACCTGCTTGGAAAGTGTCCACACGATCGCCTTGCTGTTTGCCGTTATGCACGGTGACAAACGCACCTTCTTGGTCGTTCCAATGCATGGCCCGGATGTTTTTGAACACTTGCAGCAAAATGTCGCGGTTCAGCGAATACGGGTCATCCGAGCGCACGTCATTGCCCTGGTTTTTATCCAGGTTTGCCGCGGGCGCAGCCGGGAACGGGTCACCGTCAGTCAAAGCACGAAAAGCGGGATTCACGTTTTTGCTTTCCGGACGCTGGTCCGTCACTCCATAAAATTCAGCAGCCGGCCAGAGCATCAGCCATTGGTCCTGCAAATAGCTCTTCGCGTCGGTCACTTTCAGTGAAGCCGGTGCAGCTCCACCCGCTTCTTCCTTCTCCGTCACTTGGACGGCGTGGGGCAGATACTGGAGACCTTTGGACGGGTCATACCCACTACCCTTGCCGGGTTCCAACTTACCTGTAGCCGGGTTGTAGAACAGATTTTCACGGATGAAGGCCAGTTTGTTCCAGATTTCTTCCGCCAGGATCATGCCCTGCATGCCATCCGCCGAGCTGACACCCAGCGCAATGTTTGGATCCTGGTCATCTTTCGCGCTTTTCGCTTCCACTTCTTCATCTTTGTCCACTGTATGCATGCCACCGAGGAAATCGGCCGTCCACAGGGCCTGTTTCAGAAACACTCCTCCAAAGGCGGAAGGTGTGAGTGTTTTGTCCATTTTTCCCCTGTCCCAGCGCAGGGTAGCAAAGTCGACTTGATATGCAGGCGTGTAGCTGCCGTTTTCACCGTCACCGAATTTGGAGGTGTCCACCTTTTGTATGTAGTGCGGATCTCCTTTGGCGTACTCGATCATCGTCGGGTACATGTTCCGGAAGATCTGGTCACGCGGATACCCCACCGCGTCGGCCAGTTTGTAAAAGCGTCCCGCCAATATTTCGTTGGACTGTTTTTTTGACGACTCCGCCATCTTGCGGATGACAGGCCCGTGCGTCAGATGAAGCCCCAGCCCTGATTTTTCCACCACTTCATACATGGCTTCTTCCGAATACTCATATGACTCGATTCCCGCCGTGTAATCAAACTTGGACGGTTTGTCCGGCTTGGCCGGGTCGAGCAGGTCCAGGTTGAGCCCGAGCCCTTCTACCATCGGCTCTCCAGACAGTTCGAACTCACTGTAGGCCAGCATGTTACCTGCGGTGTCAAACGTATAGTCCGTCACCGGAACCGAAAATTTGTGTTCCGATCGTGCTGAATGCTTCACGGCTTCCGGTGTACAAGCGGTCAGCGTGAGAGACAAGCTGAGCAATCCCGTCAGTGCAGTCCATGCTGCTTTTCGTTTATGCATTAACAGCACCTCTTCACTCAATTGAAAATGATTATCGATTACCAATGAGAATTATAATCAGTAATAACGGAATTGGCAATGCTCTTTTTTTACCACAGCCTTCTTTCGCACCGTCCGCAAGATTATCCAAAAAACAGAAATGGCTGGTATCCGGATGGAATAATCCAACCGAAATACCAGCCAATCATGAAGTGTGCCATCGACACTCAGTGACTTGCTCCACCTTGGACTTCTCGCTTTATCTGACGTATCAACCCACTTTGTGTTCGATACGCAGTTTGTCCGCCACCATCGCGATAAATTCGCTGTTGGTAGGTTTTGCCTTGGTCACGTTGATGGTGTATCCGAACAGGTTGCGTATGGATTCCATGTTGCCCCGGCTCCAAGCCACCTCGATCGCATGACGGATCGCCCGTTCAACTCGGCTGGGAGTGGTGTTGTACTTCTCCGCGATCCGCGGATACAACGTTTTGGTAATGGCGCCGAGTAACTCCACTTCGTTATAAACCATCGTAATGGCTTCCCGGAGGTACAAATACCCTTTAATATGTGCCGGTACGCCGATTTCGTGGATCACATTCGTGATGTTGGCGTCCAGATTATTGGTTCGATTCGACTGCGGATTCATTGACTTCATCGTGGTCGGAGCACCCGGTTGTCCTTTCATTTGACGGATCCGATGCGCCAATACATCCATGTCAAATGGTTTGAGTATGTAATAGGCCGCTCCCAATTCCACCGCGCGCTGGGTGATGTTTTCCTGTCCGAAAGCAGTTAACATCATGATTTTAGGAACCGGTTTGATTCCCCGTTCTTGGATTTGTTCCAACACACCCAATCCGTCCAAGTGTGGCATGATGATGTCCAGCACCAAAACATCCGGCACATCTTTCTCCAATTTTTCCAACACTTCATTACCATTGTAGGCAACACCGATCACGTCCATGTCGTCCTGGGAAGCAAGATATTCCCGTAACAATTCGGCAAACTCCCGATTGTCGTCGGCCAACAAAACGCGGATTTTGTTCAAGGCAATGTCCCCCTGTCCGCTTCTTTGATTGTGTCAAGGAGTTTTTCGACATTTCCAAGGGTCATTCCTGCTTTTGGTTCAAAGCACAACCATACTTTTCCTTTAATGATAAAAAAGAGAACGGGTCTCTTGGAGACCCGCCACCTGTAGTACCCCCGCATCCTGCAACATCCATTCAATCAGTGTGCCGTACCCGGAAGTGGGATCGTTGACAAAAACGTGTGTCACTGCTCCGATCAGCTTGCCGTTTTGCAAGATGGGACTGCCGCTCATTCCTTGAACGATCCCACCCGTACTCTTTAACAACCTCGGGTCGGTAATTTTGATGATCATCCCTTTAGTCGCTGGATATTTTTGATGAACCACATGTACAATCTCAATGTTGTACCGCTCCACTTTTTGCCCTTCCACTACCGTCAGAATTTGGGCCGGTCCTTCTTTCACCTCTTCTGCCAACGCTACAGGAACCGTTCGATTATACAGGCCCTTGTCGGGCGATCGTTCCATTTTGCCGAAGATCCCGAACGGCGTATTGCGTCGAATGGAACCGAGAACGTGATGCTCTTGGAAAAAAATCGCGCGTTTTTCCCCGGGTTCACCCGACTCTCCTTTTTGGATGGAGGTGACGCTGGAATGAATGATCGTCCCCCCTCCGACTCGAATCGGCTGACCGGTATCCATATCGGATATGACGTGCCCCAACGCACCATACACTTTTCGAACCGGATCGTAAAACGTCAATGTGCCCACTCCCGCAGCGGAATCACGGATATACAGGCCGATACGATAGATGCCCTCCCGTTTGTTAAAGACCGGTGTCAATGTCGTCTCCCGCTCACGGTCACCTCGTACCACCGTCACTTTTAGCGGTTGACCAAATGTCTTCCGGACAATGGTTGACACTTGGTTGACGTTTTGGATGGGTTGATCGTTGATGCGCACGATATAATCACCGACGCGGATATCCGCTTTTTCCCCGGGTGAAATCGCCTCATCTCCCTGCGATACCAGATGATGACCGACGACCATCACCCCGGCTGATTGCAGTTTGACACCGATCGATTGTCCGCCCGGAATCACGCGGATTTCCGGCAAAACCCGCACTTGCAAGGTCTTGATCGGAATGCGTCCAAACAATCGGAGGGTCAACCGCGTCTGTCCACGATGTTTCGTCATGACGGTAAACGGATGATGCAAATCCAGTTGCGCACGGCTTTTCCCGTTAATCGCCGCTACGTGCGGATCAGCAATGTCGGCCATCACGGTGGCCGGCATTGTGAGTCGAAGTTGTTCCTGATCACCGGAAATCAAGCGCAATTCCCGGGGGAACGAAGTGAACTGTTGAAATGTCGGCGTCATGCTGGCCCAGATAAGGAAGCCAACCAGTACAATACCCCACCATTTTCTTTTCTGTTTTTCCCGCAAAACGGATCACACTCCCGCGCTCCTGCCTGCACCTCCATCGCGTTGATACCCAGTGTTGACCGTCGGTACTGTTACATTGCCCGCGGCTCGGGCCTTTTATGTTACACAAATGATTCCTGACAATCCGAATGACACTGACTTGAGCAGTACGGAAAAGAAAAGCCGCCTTTGGGAACGAGACTCCCAAAAACGGCTTGCTACTTCTTTTTCAGATCGCTTTTTTCATCTGTTCGGCCATTTGAAGCATCTCCTGCGCATGTTCGCGTGTGGTATCCGTCACTTCCACACCGCCCAGCATCCGGGCCAGCTCCAACGTTCTTCCCTGCCTGTCCAGCTTTTCGACATGGGTTTGGGTATGTCCTGATTCTGCTTCTTTGTAAATGTAAAAATGCGTGTCCGCCATACATGCCACTTGCGGCAAATGTGTGATGCACAAGACTTGGCTTTTTCGTCCCAATGCGACCATTTTCTCGGCAATCGCCTGGGCAGCGCGTCCGCTGACCCCCGTGTCGATCTCATCAAAAATCAGGGTAGGGATGTGGTCCACATCGGCAAACAGGGTTTTCAATGCCAGCATAATCCGGGATAATTCCCCGCCAGATGCAATTTTAGCCAATGGTCTGAGCGGTTCGCCAGGGTTGGGCGCAATTTGAAACTCGATACGATCCTTGCCGGTCGGCGTCAATCCGTTCGGTGTTTCAGAAGAATAAAAGGCAACATGAAACGTGGTAGCGCCCATATTGAGATCGGCCAGCTCTTTTTCCACCCGTTCCTCCAGACGCCTGGCCGCTTGTTTCCGCAAAGCGGTCAGTTCGTCCGCCTTTTGATCCAATTCCGCGCGAAGCTTCCTCATTTCCGCTTCCAGCGCTTCCTTGTTTTCATCACGGTTCAACAATCGCTCCAGCTCTTCCTGTACGCGCTCACCAAATGACAAAATGTCGCGGATCGAATCGCCATATTTTCGTTTCAGTTGGTGAATCAGGTGGAGACGGTCTTCCACCTCGACCAGCCGGTCGGGGTCAAATTCAAGTTGGTCACGATATGTTCCAAGCTCCCGCGCAGCTTCCTCCAACTGATAGTATGCGCTTTGAACCATTTCCCACACGGATCGGATCGACTCGTCCACCTGTGCAATCTCTTCCAGCGCTTGCAACGCGTCATGCAGGTGTTCCAATCCGCGCCGTTCCCCGTACAACGCCTCATATGCTTCCGAGGCGTTTTGAACGATTTTCTCGGCATGCGCCAACCGTTTGCGCTCCAACTCCAGTTCCTCTTCTTCGCCCTCCGTCAACTTTGCAGCGGCGATTTCCTCCTGTTGAAAGCGAAGTAGATCGATCCGTTGCGCCATCTCTTTCTCGTCCACCGTTAAGCGTTGCCATTCACGTTCAAGATCACGGTATTTTCGGTAGACAACCTCGTACTCCCTGCGTTTGGCCAAAACCGTTTCGCCGCCGAACGCATCCAGCCATTCTACGTGCTCTTCCGGTTTGAGCAGGGATTGATGCTCATGCTGACCGTGGATGTCCAGCAATCGTTCGCCCACTTGTTTCAACATGGCCAAGGTCACCATGCGTCCGTTGATCCGGCAGGTGCTTTTTCCGCTCGCCGCGATTTCCCGACGGATGATAAGGACATCCTCTTCCGGTTCGATGCCCAATTCGGACAAAACGTCTCTTACGGGGTGTTCGGCCGGCACCTCAAACAATCCTTCAATTTCCGCCTTCCCTTTCCCGTGACGTACAAAATCGGCGGAACCACGTCCCCCAACCAAAAGACCGATAGCATCGATCAGGATTGATTTTCCTGCGCCGGTCTCCCCGGTCAGCACATGAAATCCGTTGTCAAACGTCAGACGGACATGGTCGATGATGGCAAAATGGCGGATGGACATTTCCCGAAGCATCCCTATCCACTCCCACAACCTACAGCATGTCGAGAAAACGTTTCACTACCTCCGGGACGACTTCTTTATTGCGGCAGATCATCAGGATCGTGTCGTCCCCCGCAATCGTGCCGATAATCTCCGGCCAATCCAAATGGTCGATCAATGCTGCACATGCATGCGCATTACCCGGCAGGGTTTTCATGACGATGAGGTTCTCGCTGTGATCCACACCGACAAACGACTCAACCAACATGCGTTTCAGTTTTTGCAACGGATTGAAGCGTCTGTCAGCAGGCAACGAATATTTGTAACGTCCATTGTTCGTCGCTACCTTGACGAGATGCAATTCTTTAATGTCGCGGGACACCGTGGCTTGGGTCACATTGAATCCCGCTTTTTTCAGTTCATCAACCAATTCCTCTTGTGTTTCGATATCCTTGCTTGCGATAATCTCACGAATCTTGATGTGACGCTGAGCTTTCATCGTTTGCCCTCCAACCCAGGATCCTCATCCGTATCTCCCTGAAGCTTTTTTCTCACGACTTCAAAAAAGGAGCGTTCCTGCCATTTGATCAGCAAGGTATTGTACGGAGACCGGCGTATACGGATCACATCATCCACATTTAACCGAAACCCCAGTTGACCGTCAATGGTCAAACCGATATCTTGATGCGTGGCACTGACCCGCACTTCCAACACGCTTTCAGCCGGCAGCACCATTGGCCGGGCGGTCAGCGTGTGCGGACAGATCGGGGTGAGCAATATCGTTTGTAGTCCGGGCCATACGATCGGCCCGCCGCACGATAACGAATAAGCAGTGGAACCGGTCGGAGTGGAGACGATGACACCGTCCCCCGAATAGGTGCCCAAATACGAATCGTCCATCCACACTGAACAAGTGATCATTCGGCTGAACGATCCTTTGGCGATGCCCACGTCATTCAATGCCACACTCCGTTCCAGCACCTGCCCGTCCCTCACCACCTCCGCATCCAGCATCAATCGTTCTTCTATGTAATAGTCCCCTGCGATCACACGGTCAACTGCATCAGCGAGATTGTCCGGTTCCGCTTCGGAGAGAAATCCGAGGTTACCCAGATTGAACCCCAATATCGGCAACGAATGCTGCGCAAACCGGCGCGCAAACCCCAACAGGGTGCCGTCTCCACCCAAGACGAACAGGATGTTGGCACGTTCGGGAAAACGTTCCAACGGGAGACCGAGGTCGGGACGACCGATCTCCTGTGCGATATCCGGCTCCAGTACCACACCGGCATTTCTCTCTTCCAACAATCGCACCAATTCACGCGTGACGATCCGTGTCTTGGGTTTTCCTTTGTTGACGGATATGCCAATCGTTGTCAATGACTTCACCTCGGTGATCCATGGGTTACCGGATGAAGAATGCCAAGAGCATGCCCAGAACCATGGTTATCAGATAGGATACCCACGAGCGGCGTCCGGGAAACCGGATCCCTGCAATATCAAAATGAATGCGGTGAATATGCGCCCGTTCCGGATCAACATATAAAATCCCTGTAGGATGCAACGCCAAAAAAAGGGATAAAAAACGATCCCGAATTGCGGCACCGGTCATAGACAGCGGTTTTTTCGGTCGCGCAATCATCACCAGGTATACGTCTGAACCCTGTTTGGCCACATAGTCCACATATAACCGGCTTTCAAACGATTGTGAGCCCACATGCACATAGACGGGAAGCTTTTGCTTGGCCGCCACCACGTCATACCCTTCCTCTCGCAACATGTCGGGTACTTCGCCCCGAATGGCAGAACTTGAATCGGTCCATTGCCATGTGGCAGTGACGGACCGATCACGTTTACGCCATTTGTGCGCCAACAACCACAACCCCGCTCCGATCAGTAGGAACAGGACCAACAGGTCCCCGGGATGAAGCAACAGTTCTCCCTCCTTTTTCCTACTTAATTCGAAGAGGGGTTCAGTAAATCCTCTCATTTTCCTATGCATGACGCCGGTGCGCTTCCGCTACGGCTTCCGTGATGGCTTCATCCGTCACGATCCCTGAGGAAGAACTTGTATCGCTTTTGGTCAAACGAGACAAAAACTCGATGTTGCCTTCCCCACCCGTTATGGGAGAAGGGATAACGCCCATCGGTTGAAAACCGCAGGATGCAGCCATGTCCAACACAGCTCGGATCACCTGCCGGTGAATGGCGGGATCGCGCACGATCCCTTTTTTACCCACTTGTTCCTTACCCGCTTCAAATTGCGGTTTAATCAGTGCGATTACATCCCCGCCCGTTCGCAATATCGGGTAAAGTGGCGGCAGAATATGACTCAATGAGATGAAGGAAACGTCAATGGTCGCCAAATCCGGTTGCTCGCCTGGCAAATCCTCCGGTTTCATATAGCGAAAATTGGTTCGTTCCATCACGACGACACGTGGATCTTGTCGCAATTTCCAAGCAAGCTGTCCGTAGCCGACATCGACGGCATAGACGCGTTTGGCACCGTGTTGCAGAGCACAATCCGTGAAACCGCCGGTAGAAGCCCCGATATCGATCACCACGCGTTCCGTGAGATCCAGTTGGAAAGCCCGAATCGCCTCCAGCAGTTTCAGGCCGCCACGACTGACGAAGGGATGCACTTGACCGGTCACTTCCAGCACGGCATCCGCAGGAATCTTGGCCCCCGGCTTGTCTACCCGTTCCTGATTGACACGAACCAAACCGGCCATAATAGCCCGCTGCGCTTGTTGCCTGCTTTCAAAATATCCTTTTTCCACCAATAGTACATCCAGCCTTTGCTTGCTCAACACGAACCTCCTACGCCCGTTGTCGCTTTCGCGGCATCGCCGGTGCCACACTGCGCACTGTCTGCACAATGTTTTCCACTGTGAGACCGACTTCCTGCCGCTGTTCTTCCACACTTCCATGTTCGACGAAGTAGTCCGGAATCGCGATGTTTTTGATCACCATGCCATGAATGTTTCGATCCGCGTAAAACTCCAACACCGCACTGCCGAATCCGCCCATGCGCGCCCCTTCTTCAATTGTGATGACGGGCATCCCTGTGCGACTCAGCTCCAACAGCATCGTCTCGTCCAGCGGTTTGGCGAACCGAGCATTGATCACCTTGGCAGAGATTCCTTCCCGCTTCAACTGCTCAGCCGCTTCCTCGGCCAGCGCCACCATCGGGCCAAAGGCCAGCAGTGCCACGTCGTTCCCATCACGCACCACTTCAGACTGGCCGATCGGAATGGTGCGGAACGTCGTGTCCATCGGTACACCCATCCCGGTGCCGCGAGGGAATCGTACCGCGATCGGGCCCGCATCATACTGTACGGCTGTATACAACATGTGTTGCAGTTCATTCTCATCTTTGGGCATCATGATGACAATATTCGGTACACTGCGCATGTAAGCGATATCGTACACACCCTGATGCGTCTCACCGTCGGCACCGACCAAACCGGCACGGTCCACCGCGATTACCACGTTCAGGTTTTGACGGCACACATCGTGAATGAGTTGATCGTACCCCCGTTGCAAAAACGTGGAGTAAATGGCCAAAACGGGCTTCATTCCCTGTGTGGCCAACCCTCCCGCAAACGTGGTCGCATGTTGCTCTGCGATACCCACGTCGAAACAACGATCCGGGAACCGCTCGGCAAATGCGTCCAATTTGGAACCGGTCAGCATCGCCGGCGTAATGGCCACGATTCGCGGATCGTTTTCAGCCAATTTGACCAACGTACTGCCAAAAACTTTGGCGTAATCAGGTCCTTTGCCCGCTTTTTTCATGAACTCGCCCGATTCGATTTTGTATGCCCCTACACCGTGGTAGGCAACCGAGTTTTCTTCTGCCGGTTTGTAACCGTATCCCTTTTTGGTAATGACGTGCACCAAAACAGGGCCACTGGTTTTGGCGGCCTGCCTCAGGCATTCCATCAATTCATCCATTTTGTGGCCATCGACCGGGCCGAGATAGGTAAAGCCAAGCTTTTCAAACAATACTCCGGAGACAACCAAATATTTGATGCTGTCCTTGACGCGTTCCAGCGTCTTGGCGAACGTATCGCCGGACGGCATTTTCTCCAGCCAGTATTCCACCAGTTCCTTCGCTTTTTTGTACCCTTTATAGGTGCGCAACCGACCCAAATAATTGTGCAGTGCACCCACGTTGGGTGAGATGGACATCTCATTGTCATTGAGAACCACAATCAAATCCTTTTTCTCGTTACCGATATGGTTCATCGCTTCCAGGGCCATACCGCCGGTCAGTGCCCCGTCACCGATGACGGCGATCACCTTATGGTCTTCTCCTTTGAGATCGCGGGCTGCCGCCATCCCCATCGCCGCTGAAAGCGAGGTACTGCTGTGACCGGTTTCCCATACATCGTGTTCACTTTCGCTCATCTTCGGAAAACCGCATAATCCCTTATATTGGCGCAATGTGGGGAACAAGTCTTTCCGTCCGGTCAAAATTTTGTGCACATAAGCCTGGTGCCCCACATCCCAGATGATCTTATCTTTGGGGCTGTCGAACAAGTAATGAAGCGCCAGCGTCAGCTCGACCACACCCAGGTTGGGCGCCAAATGGCCGCCGGTCTTGGACAGGCTTTCGATTAGAAACTGACGGATCTCTTCAGCCAACTTCGGTAATTGATCCACGGGAAGCTCTTTCAGTTTTTTCGGTGAATCAATTTGATCGAGGTGCATGAATAACCCCTCGCTTTCGCTTTCTTTTCTTATTATTCTTCACATCAAACAACCGGATATGAAATCGCGTTTCCAGAAAGTAAAACAATTGCCCCACCCGGAAAATGATGTCGTTGGCATAACGGATGGAGACAGTTTTCCCCAACGCCTTGCCCCCCACTGTGAGGGCCGAGATGGTCGCCACCATCAACATTTCCACCCACCAGCGGCTTTCATCCAGATGAAAAGTGACAATGAGTCCCGTAATCACTGTAAAAGCCGCCGCACCACTCAAAATTCCGCTGATATCCCCCACCACGTCGTTACAGAAGTTGGAGAACTGATCAGCACGACGAATAATCCCAATCGCATGTCGAGCTCCTGGAACTTTTTTGGCCGCCATCGAATGGAACGGCGCTTCGCGAGCCGCCGTTGCCGCGATGCCCAGCATATCAAACACCACACCAATGGCGATGATCAAAAGTACCACCAACAGTCCGCCGCTCCAGGACACTCCCCGCAGTAACGTGTTGGACGAAGCCGAGAGTGCCATTGCCATCAATGCGCTCACCAAACTGATGGTGGCTGCCCAGCGCAAGGATTGTTTCAACACCGTTCGCATCGAGACGTTTGATTCCCTCGCTTCCCATCACAGTAAAATGCCGGCCACTTACGGGCCGGCAGATTTTCCGGCTTGACCGGTGCAGATGACATCTGCCCGGACCGCCTATGGCCGAGTTTGATCATTTTCATCAGCTAAAACAAAAAAGTGCCTAAGGAGTGGTGACTACCCGGGTAAATCCTGCGGCTTAGGTCCAGTAGGATTTCCCAAAAAGGTATCCCGGTCGTCGCCGACCAGGTGGTTTCCCTTTCAACCTTTTTCGGCGTTGTCGCCAATCGCCGGACTGGATTGCCACTTAGTCCGCACTTCAATCCCCGGGTAGCCTTGCGATCCCGCAAACAGTCTAGGAGTTTTCCTCAACAGCCCGAGCCGTCCCCCTAGCCTCTTTTGCAACGCACCTTTCAACGGCGGTGGCAAAACGCCGTATCCCCGGCACGTCACTCAAGGCAGGCTACGCTACATACAGGTGGTTGTGCCCGCATGTAGGTTCATCCCCCAAGCCGTCGCTCTTCCTTTCGGTTGAGCCACGCACTTGGGCCTCCGCGGAAGAAGGGTCAACGCCCACATGCCTTTGTGGATCGCCCTTCAACCTTAACTCCCAGCATCAACCCCCGACTGGGCGTCGAAAGCCAACACCAGGAACTTCATCGATGTGCCCTTTAGCGGATTTTTAGCCCCGCCTTCAGGGGAGGTGGGCTGACTAGAATACTGCACCACTCCTGTTTTACGGCCATTATAACATAATCCGCTGATGACCGACAATGAAGCCGCTGGCGATCAACGGTCGCGTGTCGTCAAAAAATCAGCCAATCCCAGCAGTGTATGGGTATTCAACCACGTTTCTCCCTCAATCCAGCTTTTTGCTTCCTCAATCGTTTTCCGAAGGTGTTCCTTCGAAGCGGACAAACCCAGCAAGGAAGGATACGTCGCTTTGTTTCTCGCTTCGTCGCTGCCGGTCTCTTTCCCCAATTTCTCGCGGTCACCAATGACATCCAGAATGTCGTCTTGAATCTGAAACGCCAATCCCAATCCCTCGGCAAAACGAGTCAGCTTCTCCAATTGTATTTCATTGGCTCCTGCCACCATGCCGCCCAATCGGACAGAGAACGTGATCAGGTCGCCTGTTTTGCGGCGGTGAATCGATTGGAGGGTTTCCAGAGTGACCGATTGATTCTCGTGCAGGATGTCATCCACCTGACCGCCCACCATACCTTCCGCTCCGGCACGGCGGGAAGCTTCCGCGATCAGTTTCAGAGCGGTATCACCCGGCAGTCCGATCGCCAGCGCTCCTTCCGCCATCAAACCGAAAGCTTTGGTCAGCAACGCATCTCCGGCCAAAATCGCCATCGCTTCCCCGTATACCTTGTGGTTGGTCAGCCGCCCCCGCCGATAGTCGTCATCATCCATCGCCGGAAGATCATCGTGAATCAGAGAGTACGTATGAATCATCTCCAACGCACATGCAAAAGGAAGCGCCCGCTCCGCTTCCGTTCCGAGCGATTCCGCCGTCGCCAACACCAAAACCGGCCGCAAACGCTTGCCGCCGGCCAGCAGCGAATACGCTACGGATTCTTTCAACTGCTTTGGAATATCATTCCACGATTCAACATATTGAGCCAGCCGATCGTTCACCATGCCGGCCTTTTCCTGTAAGTATTGTTCCGCGGTTTCCACCTCAGTCCATGTCCTCCTCCGTCCCGAAAGGCTTTTTCACCCAATCACCGTTTTCACGCACCAGCATTTCAACTTGTTGTTCCACTCGATCCAATGTCTTGCCGCAATGGTTGGCAAGTCGCATCCCTTCCTCAAATAGCCGGATCGCTTCTTCCAGCGGTACTTCTCCACTCTCCAGCTGTTCCACCACCGTTTCCAGCCGTTTCATCGCTTCCTCGAAAGGCAGGGATTCAACAGACTGACGCGCTTCATTCGTCTCCGCCATCAGCCGACTCCTCCTTTTTCCATACTTGGCACTGTAATCGACCGTCTGCGACGCGCACATCGAGCAAATCGCCCGGCTCCACTTGTCTCACGCTTCGGATCAGCTCCTCCCCGCGGTAACGATAAACCAGCGAATATCCGCGCCGCATTACCCGCAACGGACTGAGTGCATCCAATTGATCCACCAACCGCTCCCAATTGCCCCGGTATACGCGACAGCGTTGTTGCATGTGGGAGATGCAATTCTTTTTCCATTGTTGCAATTGGGCGCGATATTCGCGGACCCGCTCGGCCGGTCGGTGAACCCACAATCGGTATGCCTGCTGTTCCAGGTCGCGCCGTCCGTCCCGCATACGCGATGCCATCGCCCGAAGCAAGTCGTGAACCAGATCGTCCAGACGCTGTTCGTATTGGATCAGACGGGAGCCCGGTTGACGAAGACCCGACCGTTTTTTCAGCCTCTCCAATCGGTCCCTGCTGAAATGGAGCCGCCGATGCATCGCGTTCACCAGACGTTGTTGGCAGGTGGCGAGACGATCGCGCAATTCCTCCCACCGCGGAGAAACGAGTTCAGCCGCCGCAGTGGGTGTCGCTGCCCGGACATCGGCGACAAAATCTGCGATGGTCACATCGGTCTCATGCCCCACTGCGGATACGACAGGAATCCGGGAACGGAAAATGCTCCGTGCCACCACTTCTTCATTGAATGCCCACAACTCCTCCAGCGACCCGCCTCCTCGGCCAACAATGATCACGTCAACTTCTCCGCATTCATTGAAATGGTCGATGGCAGCTGCAATCTTCCGGGCCGCTACATCCCCCTGCACGGGGACGGGATGGAGCAAGATGTGAATATTGGGGGAGCGACGCCGGATCGTGGTGATGATATCCCGGATGACCGCGCCGCCTGGAGCAGTGACCACCCCCACCCGTCGCGGGTAAAAAGGAAGCGGTTTCTTGTGTGCAGGATCGAACAGGCCTTCCTGTTCCAAGCGGTCTTTCAGTTGCTGGAATGCCACGTACAGCTCGCCCACCCCGTTGGGCTGCATCTCCTGTACATACAGCTGTACTTGTCCGTCCCGTTCGTACACGGACAAATACCCGCGAACAAGTACGTCGTCCCCGTCCTTCGGCACAAAACGAAGGCGGCGGTTGTTTCCGGCAAACATAACCGCCCGGATTTTGCTGCCCTCGTCTTTCAACGTAAAATACATATGGCCCCGGTGGTGGTGATGGAAGTTGGAAATCTCGCCCCGGACCCACACTTGGGAAAGCACAGGATCTTCTTCCACGTGCATCCGCAAATATCCGACCAGATCGGACACCGAAAAAATGGGGCGCTCGTTTTCTTCCAGCAACTCCAGCATACCGCATCCCTCTTTCTTCAGACCGTGGTCTGTCCGATTCTGTTGAACTTCTCTCGTTCCTCGCTGGATTTAGGAGCAGTGTCCGGTGAAAACTGGCCAATTGCTTTCCCGGCCCGTTCCACCTGCGCCCTCGAAGCTGGTCTTCCGTACCGCCCCGGAGCGCAGGACGCGGGCAAAGTACTTCGCTTAGAGAAACTTGCCCGCGATTTTTTCCAGCGCTTTCTGTGTCATTGCTCGACAAGGCTTAGGTCTTCGCTCACATGGGAAAGCATTTGCTCCCTCACGGAATTACCAGACACTCCCTAGGCCATCGCTCTCCATATCATATCATCTGACACGATCGAGATCGTAATTTCAACTCAACAATCGTTGGGCAGATTGCACCGTGTTGACCAAGAGCATCGCGATCGTCATCGGACCTACGCCGCCCGGAACCGGGGTGATATACGAGGCGACTTCACGCACCTCATCAAAGTGGACATCTCCAACCAATTTCCCTTCCGGTGTACGGTTGATGCCCACGTCGATCACCACCGCCCCCGGTTTGACATACTCCCGCGTGACCAGTTGCGGTTTACCCACAGCGGCGATCAGGATGTCAGCCTGGCGTGCGACAGAAGGCAGATCCACCGTTTTGGAATGGCACATCGTCACCGTGGCATTTTCTCGCTGCAACAGCAATGAAACCGGTTTGCCCACAATGTTACTGCGGCCGATCACCACCGCATGCTTCCCTGCGAGCGGAATCTCGTAACGCCGCAGCAATTCCATAATCCCATGCGGCGTGCAGGGCAAAAACCCCGGCTTGCCGATGACCAAGTTACCGACACTGATCGGGTGGAATCCATCTACATCCTTTTCCGGCACAATCGCGTCGATCACTTTTTCTTCCGAAATATGCTTCGGCAACGGCAGCTGCACCAATATGCCATGAATGCGCTCATCCACGTTCAACCGTTGCACATGTTCCAACAATTCCTGCTCCGATACCGATTCCGGCAAACAGATCAGCTCGGAGTGAATGCCCACTTCTCCACAGGCCCGCACTTTGCCGCGCACATACGTTTCAGAAGCGGGATCATTCCCGACCAGAATCACGGCCAATCCGGGATGAACCCCCTGCTCTTTCATGCGGCTTACCTGTTCCTTCAACTCTTGGCGAATCGACGCCGCCACCGCTTTTCCGTCAATGAGGATCGCTGATTTTGTCAACTTTGGTGCCTCCCCTTTTTCCACGATAGCTTTTACGTTCCCCAGTGTAGCGCTTCGACCTCTTCATGTAAAGAGAATGACGAACTTTCCTCCATAGGAAAAGCGGTTATCTTTTGGTATTTATGGACATTCTCTTAAATCATCCGTCGATTTGTTCGGAAAATAAGTTTCCGCTTTTTCCTGTAATCAACCTGACATCCTATTTTTCGTCAATCAGTATTGCCATCCCTGTTGACCAAGCCCGCGAGACAAGCTCCAGCTTTTAGAATCTCACCGAGCCGGTGATAACATAATCACACACTCGTCTTAAACCATGTGACTTGCTCCACACGGCTCAAGCACCGCATTCGGAGTGGTAACCCGCAACCATCCAAGAAGGCCTTTTTTACTCGCATAGTCGTTTTAAGTGTTTTTGCACTCCACGGAATGATTGTACCAAAATTTCTATCGGACGTGCGAGAGGGCTGGAAATCCTGAGCAGAACCGATAATTCCCCTCTTCCATAACAAAAACGGACAGGCCAACACACCCGTCCGCTACATGGATCCAACCATCGACCGTGTCAACCCTTCAACACCCGAAGGCCGATTCGAGCCACTCCGTAGGCGTTATCCCCTGAATAACGCGGATCAGCAAATATCAACCGGGCTCGGACGGCAGGGTGCTCCAATCGTTTGCGCAAGCGCTCCCGAATCAGGCTGTTGGCGGCCACTCCCCCGACGATCAGCACTTTTTTCGGATAACCTTGATCAAACGCATGCTGAAGCAATTTTTCCACCGTGTTGGCCACACAGCGCAATGCGGCAAACGACAGCGCTTCCTTGGATGCGGCTCGTTTTTCCCACAACCGCAGCAAAGCTGTCTGCGGCCCGGAAAATGAACAGGTCAACCCGTCTACTGACGACGGGATGGTGACTTGTTCCCGGCCGTCATATCGCAAAGCCAATTCTTCCACATGTCGTCCCGAGGGAAACGGCAACCCCATCGCCACTCCGATCCGGTCGACCAATTGCCCGGCATGCAAATCACTGGACCCGCCAATCATCTCAATGTCGTATCCTGCTCCCCGTCGGCTGACATTCAACAGATCCGTGGTTCCGCCGGACAAATGAACCGCCAGGAAGCGATCAGCATCCCATGTTCGGTCGGCTGTTGCCTCACCGGCGGCGATGTGCCCTTCCTGGTGCGTCGTCTCGATCAACGGAACGCCCCAGGCATGGGCCAAGGATTGGGCCCAGGACGTCCCCACCTGAAAAACGGGCATATAGGAGCCTGCTTGCGGTCTGGGCGCTGTACTGACCGCGACGGCCGCCACCTTTACTTGGTCAAGTGGCAGACGAAGGAACAGCTCCGGCAAACGGCGCACGTGTTGAAACACGGCGCGGGACTGTTGAAGCCCCCGCTCGCCCTGTGGCACATCCAACCATTGCCGCTCTTCCGCCAAACGGTTTCCCTCATCATCGACGAGGCACATCGACGTGCAATAATTGCTCGTATCCACGCCCAACACCGCGCGGGACGTGCTCATTCCAGCTCCTCCTTCGTCAGGCGCTCTCGGATTTCCTCCTGTCTCTCTACGATCGCCCCCAGCACACCATTGACAAATTTCCCCGATTCTTCGGTGCTATACGCTTTGGCCAATTCAACCGCTTCGTTCAAGGTGACACCCGGCGGAATCTCTTCTTCAAACATCAACTCATACAGCGCCATCCGCAATACCGCCCGATCGACGATCGCCAACCGGTAGAGGCTCCAACCCTTTTTTAAAAAATCACCGAGAACCGCATCCAACCGGTCCATCCGAGAAAGGACGCCCCCGACCACGCGACCGAAAAATGCCCGTTCGTCTTCGGGCAAGCTCTTTTTCACCCGCTCGATCACTTTTTCGGCCGGTTCGGGATTGAGATCCAACTGATACAACGTCTGCAAAATTTTTTCACGTACCTGTCTCCTGCCCATATTCCATCCTCCAAAAAAAACCCGCGCCGTTCGCCGGCCGGGTTTGGTTATTTTCTCATCCAACGATCAGGAAACCAATCTTCCAACACCTGACGCAAGTCTTTTCGCCCATCCCATTCTCTCCCGGCAAAATAACCGATGCCCACGATCAGCATAAACACGATGGTTTTCCACAAGCCGACAATCAAATAGACGATACCCAAAAACAATCCGGCCAACGTTCCGATCAGGCGCCCGCGGTAGTGCACCCACAAAAACTCCAACCATTTCCAATCCATTATCGGTCACCGCCTTATTCGACGCGAATCCGCGTGCGATCAGGCTGAACCGTGTCGGTGACGTAGACGGAAATTTGATCGACCGTCACCCCGGCAATTTCCTCGATATGTGTTTTGACGACACGCTGGAGATCTTCGGACAATGTCTGAATCGGCGTTTCCCCGTCCACGGTCAATTTCAACCCCACGCCCACGGAGGCGTTATTGCCACTCATCCGGACACGGGCGGTCAAGTCGCGAATTCCCCGCACCCTTCTGGCAGCTTTGACAGCCAAACTCTCCAATGTGTCCAGTGAAATGCGAATATACCCGATTTCTGTCAACCGGTCCACACCGCGGTCAGCTCCGGGGCGATGAACGGTTGCCACCAGAAGTCTGAGACCGATCAGCATCAACAACAAACTAAGACTGATAGCCGTCCATTGCCGGGCCGGGTACGCATACAACGCCTCAACGAAACGGACGGTGTCGTGCTTGGAAAACCCCAAACCCGAAAAGAACCACACACCGAGAGCGGAGGCGACAGTCACAAAAAGGCTGAGAAAAAACACAAGCACACGGTCCAGTAGCTTCACGCCCCTACCCTCCTCCGGGAAACTGACAGTACCCAGTTCGTTTTTACTTCACACGCTGGGATTCGATGTCTGTTTGTTTGTCGTTGGAAAATTTGACTGCTTCCACTTTGACGACCACTTCGCTCACGCTCAAACCGGTCATGTTTTCCACTGCCGACTTAACCGCTTCCTGGACGTTCCGACCCACTTCCGGGATATGGTAGCCGAACGCAATGACGAGCGACACTTCGATTTTCGTCTCGTCACCCACTTCGACGCGGACGCCCTGACGCAAATTTTTTCGTCCCAGGAGTTGGGTCAGATCACCGACCACTCCACCGCTGAGACCCGCCACGCCTTCCACCTGTTGGGCGGCCAGACCGGAAATGATTTGGATCACTTCCGGCGCGATCTCAATTTTTCCCAACTCATTCACTTGGTAATCGACATGGTCGATCGGGTTATGATTCGTCATCTTTCGAACGCCCCTCGTTCAAATTGTTTTTTTCAAGAAACTGAATATGGAAATCTCCACTGACAAACTGTGGGTGCTGCATCAGCTTCAGATGGAACGGGATCGTCGTTTTCACCCCGTCAATCGCAAACTCCTGCAATGCCCGCCGCATGCGGTTTATCGCCTCTTCCCGGTCCTTGCCCCAGACGATCAACTTGGCGATCATGGAGTCGTAGTATGGAGGAATCCGATACCCTGTATAAGCGGCACTGTCGACGCGTACGCCCGGACCGCCCGGCGGCAAGTAAAACTGGATTTCGCCAGGAGAAGGGATGAAGTTCCGATCCGGATCTTCCGCGTTGATCCGGCATTCGATGGACCACCCGTCAAAACGGACGTCCTCCTGCTTGACGGACAGTGGTTCACCTGCCGCGATACGTATCTGTTCCTTCACCAGGTCGATCCCGGTCACCAGCTCCGTGACGGGGTGCTCCACCTGGATACGGGTGTTCATCTCCATGAAGTAGAAGTTTCCTTCTTTGTCCAGAAGGAACTCCACTGTTCCCGCTCCGGAGTAATTGACCGCCTTGGCCGCGGCCACTGCCGCCTGCCCCATACGCTCCCGCAATTCGGGGGTCAATGCCGGGGAAGGCGCTTCCTCCACCAGTTTTTGGTATCGACGCTGGATCGAACAATCCCGCTCGCCCAAGTGGATGACATTGCCATGGTTGTCCGCCAACACCTGAATCTCGATGTGGCGCGGTTCGATGAGGAATTTTTCCAGATACACACCCGGGTTGCCAAAGTTGGCTTCCGCTTCCTGCTGGGCCATGCGGATTGCCCGTTTCAATTCTTCTTCGCTGTGAACCACACGCATTCCTTTTCCGCCACCGCCAGCAGTCGCCTTGACAATGACAGGAAAGCCGATTTCCCGGGCTACGGTCACCGCTTCATCGATATCCTCGATAATCCCCTCTGTTCCCGGAACGGTCGGTACCCCGGCCTCTTTCATCGTTTCCCGTGCGGTGGTCTTGTCCCCCATTTTGGTGATGGCCGATGGATGGGGACCGATGAAAGTGATCCCGCAAGCGGCGCACAGCTCGGCAAAATCGGCGTTTTCTGCCAGGAATCCGTATCCCGGATGGATGGCGTCCGCCCCGATCAATGTTGCGGTACTCATCAGGTTTGTCATGTTGAGGTAACTGTCTCTCGACGGAGCGGGACCAATGCAATACGCCTCATCCGCCAATTTGACGTGCAGCGCATCTTTGTCCGCCTCCGAATAGACGGCCACCGTTTGAATTCCGAGTTCGCGGCATGCGCGAATCACGCGGACGGCGATTTCTGCGCGGTTCGCGATCAAGACTTTTTGAAACATGTTCTGTTTCCCCTCCCGCTGTTTCAGGTTGTCTTCACCAAAAACAGCGGTTGTCCGTATTCAACCAGCTGTCCGTTCTCTACCAATACTTTGACAATGGTGCCGCGAACCTCTGCTTCGATCTCGTTCATCAGTTTCATCGCTTCGACAATGCAGACGACCGTATTTTCTTCCACTTGGTCCCCTTCTTTGACATACGGATCCGCATCCGGAGCCGGTGCACGGTAGAACGTACCCACCATGGGCGACACGATTTTATGTAAGTTGGCATCCTCTTCTTCAACCGGCTTCTGCTCAGGCTGTGCGGGAGCAGGTTGTTCCGCCACGGGTTGCGGAGCCGGGGTCAGTGCTTGCGGAGCTGGAGACGGCGTCGACACAATCGGTTCCGGTTGCCCCGCAGCCGGTTGGTTCACCACAGTCGTTTGACCTTTCGGCCCTTTTTTGATCACCAATTTGTTTCCGTCTTTCTCAAACTCAAAGAGTTCGATGTCGGTTTCGTGAATCAGCTTGATGAGTTCGCGAAATTCATGTACACGAAATTGCATAATACTATATCCTCCCATTCAGCAAAATTCCGAAGCACATCGGACGGGACGGTTTTATCATAATGTTTTTTGCTCGGCTTGGCCAGTCCTTAACCCATTATTCGTATAACATCTCTTCTACATTTTGACCGAAAGAGGAAAAGAAAAACCCTTTTCTACCTCGAATGATACCAAAAAACAAATCGTAAGATGAAAGACAGCTTTAACCGTGACCCCTTCACAGAGAGTAGTGAACAAAGTGAGAACAGAGTAACCAGCGTACTGGTTAAGTACAAAGTGGTTGAACAACTCAGCGCCCGCCCGTGGACTTTGTCAATAGCTGCAGCGTACCGGAAACAGGTCCGCCACTCTTGCAGGTACATGCAGCGTCGCTGTCGAACTTCATCACTCGGGATGACGACACACCCCTTCGTTTGGCGGGATTCCACAAAGCGGATTCAGAATCGGCTACCATCTTGACGAAGAAAATGCCATGTTGTTTTTTGAAATATTCACATATATATCATCAATGTAGTCAACTTTGAGATAAGGAGGAAATAGAAGTGGCAGGAGCTTTGGGATGGACCATACTAGCCGCCTTGGGTTATGTAGTGGGAGGGAGCATCGTTTGGTTCAAAAAAAATTGGTCGTCTCAAGGTTTGACCATGCTGGTGGCACTCAGTACCGGCCTGCTGTTAGCTGTATCCATTGGCGGTATGCTACCACACGGTTTATCCGAAACGCCGTCACAAGCCCCCTGGCTCTTGGTCGGTATGTTGGCCGCTTTCGCCTTTCAGAGGTGGCATACGAAGCATCGCTTATCTTCCAAAAATGAAATGGAAAAACACCAAGGTGCCGTCTGGAGTGTGTTATCCGGGATGGGGATTCATGCCTATTTTGAAGGGTTTGCCATTGGTGCCGGTTTCCATGTCGATCCCCGCTTTGGAATCGCGGTGTTACTTGCACTCGTGTTGCATAAAATCCCGGAAGGAGTAGCTATTTCCACCCTGACGATGGCCGGTTTCCAGGAACGAAAAAAAGCCATGGGAGCAGCCGGGATTCTGGGGATTTGCACGGTTTTAGGTACCATAACCGCTTTATGGATAGCGGATCTTCCTTGGATGCAAGGTCAATTGGCTGGAATTGCGCTCTTATTCTCGGCCGGGATTCTGCTTTACGTAGCGGGAACAGAATTATGGCCGGTCATCAACCGGGTGGAAAATTACCAAACTGTGTTGTGTTTCTTATCCGGCATTTTACTTTATTACTTGCTTGGGTGGGGAAGCATGCTGATTGCCCCCATCCATCAACATCATGAAGTATTAGCGAACCCTGTTCACACCCATGACACCAGTCACCATCATCTGCAACCGGTTGAAATTCCGAAGGGAATGCCGGTCCCCACTGTACATCTTCTAGTTCGCAGGGATTCGGAATCCGGTTGGAACCTCCATGTACAAACGACACATTTTCGGTTTACGCCTGAACTGATCAATGGACCCAACCGGATCGGGGAAGGTCATGCGCATCTCTTTGTGGACGGCAAAAAAGTCGCTCGTATATATGGGCCGTGGTACCACTTGGATCATCTTGGACCGGGAAAGCATGAAATACGAGTAGAACTCTTTACCAATCAGCATGCCCCTTATGCCCATCACGACGAGAAAATTGAAGATACCGCCATAGTGGTTGAAAATGAATGAGTAGCAAGCGAATTCTCGGTTCTACCAGACATCTAAACCACGAATGGAGAGGAAGGCGGCAAACCATTCGTGGTTTTGTGCTGAATGAAAGGTCATCAAAATTTGATTATTTTACCCATTTCACGTTCTCTTTTTTCTCCTCATTCACAATGAGTTGCAACACATCAGGTCTTGAATAGTGACCTACCACATCAAAATCAAATTGACTGTAAGCGATACAACGCAAATCAAGATCAGCTATGAGGATATCTTCCTTCCCAAAAACAGGTCCTATTATATAGTCACCCAAAGGACCGACAATCGCACTGCCACCCGTGCACATCTCATGTGGGGAAGATGCGAGTTCGTCATAGCAGGCCAAATCAGCAGGATACATATCCTTCGTAACATACTGATTGCAGGATAAAACAAAGCATCTTCCTTCCACTGCAATATGGCGTATAGTAGATTGCCACACTTCTCGGGCATCTGCCGTAGGAGCGATATAGATTTGAACCCCTTTGGCGTACATGGCCGTTCTGACTAACGGCATGTAATTCTCCCAACAAATCAACGCCCCTATTTTGCCAAACGGCGTATCAATAACCGGTAAAGTGCTTCCATCTCCCTCCCCCCAGATGATTCGCTCTGAAGCTGTCGGTTTTAATTTTCGATGCTTCCCAAGTAATGTTCCATCCGGTCCAAAAAATAGAACCGTGCAGTATAAGGTACCGCCGCTAAACTCGTTGTCTCTTTCAATCACGCCGATAACAAGATAGACACCCGCCTTACGTGCTGCTTCTCCCAACATTTCAGTCGTTTTACTCGGGACGGGAACCGCATTTTCCCAGTAGCGAAGCCAGTCTTTTCGGCCTTCCGGAGAACGACTCCCGATTCTCGTCCCAAAAGTGAGCCCTCGTGGGTAGGCAGGAATAAAAGCTTCAGGAAATACAACAATGTTCGCTCCTTGTTCTGCCGCTTGAAGCGTTAACGAAATCGCCTTTTCCGTACTTGCTTCCCGATCCATGATGACAGAAGCGGCTTGGATGACAGCCACTCGTACAGTATGCTGTTGATTGGTCATTTTTCCTTCTCCCCTTTTTAACGATAAGTATGATTGTTATGATAAATGAAACTCCAAACAGCCACAAACACGCTCATTTGTCGCTTGAATCCTTGTATGGTTAGAGTCCTCAGTTCGTCGCCCAGGCCCAGAGTGGAGCGTCATCACCCTGCCTCGTAAAGCTGTTACCATAAAATCAACGCCTTTGATGATGCATACAGAGGAAAAGAATGGATTAACATAGAATAGTAAAGTAAGCTGCAGTGGTGGAAGATGACATACTGCTGATGAAAACCGGCAAAAGCCTGGATATCATCACAGTGAAAACAAACTTAAAGTGAGTGATGTAAAAAGTATGTTAACCCATGATTTGGATTTCCGTTTAGAACCGCGTTTGAAAGAATTGTATGAACAACATCGGGAACGAGCCAAAAAGATCGACTGGAGCTATCATGAGTTTTTGCCTTGGGATAAAGGGATCGATTTCAAACGTGTCCCATGGGATCAAAGCCAGGTTACGTTGCCTTCCGGAGTGATTACTGCGATCGAAACTGCTCTGTTGACTGAAGTCAATTTACCCTGGTTTACAACGTACCTATCGGAAACATTTAAGGGCTCTCTCTCCGTCATCACAGATTTTATTCATACATGGACATCAGAAGAGGATCAACACTCCAATTTATTGGAAACTTATCTCTTACTGACTCGCAATGTCAACCCTGATCGGTTGCACGAATTAAGAAAACAGGTAGTTGAAGGTGGATTCGAACCTGATTTCCATACACCGATCGAAGCGATGGCATATACGACTTTGCAGGAACTTGCTACAATGGTTTTTTATAATAATGTTGCAAAAATAGCAGGTGAACATGATAGAGACCTTGCTACTTTATTACGTCGCCTTGCCAAAGATGAAACACTTCATTACGCCTTTTACAGAGATGTCATTCGTACACATCTCGAACTGGAACCAAATTATTGCTACCACATTGCAAATGTCATCATCAATTTTAAAATGCCAGGTGCCGTCATGCCCGATTTTGAAAACCGGATGGGCATTATTGCAAGGGAAGCCAATTACGGTCCGCTTCAATATTTTGACCAGGTTCTCGATGTGGTCGTCGATTATTGGGGATTACGCGATTTACGTCCAATGGCACCAATGGCTGAAAAAGCCAGAATCCAAATTTTAGAATATCATGCAAAGCTGAAAAGAATCCGTGACCGTTATGGAAGGGTCAAAATGTCAAGGACCAGAGAGGACATTTGACCCTCCACACGCTGAAACACCAGCAGCACTCCCTCTAGGGGGGCTGAACAACGCCGCCTTTCATCCCATACACCGTGGGAGGAAAGGCGGTTTCATTTACTCCCGGCCCGGTTAAAGAGCACACCCATTATTTTCGATAGAGAGGGTAGTCTACTTGTGTAGGTACCTGAATGATGATCATACGTAAATCGTCATCTTGTTCTGATATCAGTTGAACGTCTGCTTGGGAGTCAGTTTCCAAAACAATAAAGTCTTTATGCCGGAACGCAGCAAACACACTTTCCTCTTTTTCATTTTCCCATACCCCATCGCCTCTAACGGCCAGCGTAGCCAAAGAATAACCAGAGGGAATCGTGTGCTTATATTCACTTCCTGGTTGTACTTGGACATCCCACATCTTGACATCCGTCGTCAAATGAATAGGTGAACCTTCCCCGATCAGGGTCTTGATTTGAAGGCCATCCTGTATCATAACGGGAAATACTTCATTTTCATATTGGTTATAGGTGGGTTTTCTTTTAATGGCTTCAGGAAGAAACGGTTCAAACCATATTTGAAAACCCTCCATATCGGGGCCGATAAATCGTTCTTCGTGATACACACCGGAACCCGTCTGCATCACTTGTGCCCCTCCGGACCCTACTATACTTTTCGTTCCCAATGAATCTCCGTGTTCCGCTGTACCCTGAATCACATAAGTGATAGTCTCAAATCCTTGATGCGGATGCGCTCCAATCATCCCTTCATTTTTGGCAAAAAACCATGACCAGTAAAATAAAGGTCCTATACGTTTCACCGCAGAATACTCATGAGGAAATCCAATCGGTTTTTGCTCGATTATTTTCCCACCATCAAATGCGCCTGTTCCTTGTTGATCTGGTGGATATACTTTGATGTTCATTGTTTGCTCCCCTTTCAAATACCTGATTAACATTTTTATATTATCGGAGAGGATTATTCTCTGCTGCTCCATGCATGGCTCCATATCACCCGATCTTAAATTAAGTATAATAGTGTTGTTTGACAAATCACGATGCATTCGTTATATTGATTTCCGACCAAATTTGATTTTCTGCAATTCAATTTGATCAAATGGAAATAAGGTGTGAAAGATGGAAGACCCCCAAATCTTAAAGTTGGATAATCAACTTTGCTTCACCATTTATGCCTGTTCCAGAGAAATCAGCCGCATATACCGCCCCCTGCTCGACAAATTGGGCATCACCTACCCCCAATATCTCACCCTTCTGGTCTTGTGGGAGCACCGTGAAATGACCGTCAAAGAACTGGGAGAACGGCTCTACTTGGATTCCGGCACATTGACTCCCATGTTGAAGCGGATGGAAGCCGCTGGTCTCATCCGACGGCAACGGTCCGCCGATGATGAACGCAAGGTGATCATTCGCCTCACCGAACGTGGAGACATGTTGAAGGAAGAAGCTTATTGCATCCCCAGAGTCCTGTTGGAACAGAGCGGGATTTCGGAAGAAGAATTCCGAGAGCTTCTGTCCCGGTTCAAATCCCTATTGCAACGAATACATCAACTAAACCATCCGGAGGAATGAGATACCGGGAGGTGTTGGGTTAAATACGCCCCCTGGTGCAAATTACAAAAGAGGCAATAACTGCTTGTTATCGCCTCTTTTATCCGATAAAATCCCCCGAACACCAAATCTTTAACGCGGTTCTTCAATCGGTTCTTTCACGATGAATCCGTAGCAGAGGGCCGCGCACCCGGCGATGATTCCACCCGAAATGAACGCAAGGGCGTAGGAACCAGTGGCATCCGCGATCATACCCGTTGCCAGAGGGGAAAACGCACCGCCGAAATAACCGCCGAAGTTCTGGATGGCACCGACAGAAGCCACCATGGAGGCGGGAGCGATATCCCCCGCCAATGCCCACGCGCTGCCGGTGATGGCGGAGATGAAGCCAAGCGCCATCGTCAAAAGGGCCACCGTAATGCCCAGGCTGTTGACAAAGGGGACAAATACGATCGATATGGCGGCCAGGATGGCACTGGTACAGATCACAGCCCGCTTCGCGGCAATGGGCGAGGCGAGCCCTTTATCCGCCATCTTTTTGGTGATATATCCGCCAGTAATATTTCCAATAATCCCGCCGATCCAGGGAATGCTCGAGTAGATCCCCATTTGTGCCAAGGTGATGTGCTGGGTTTCTTTTAGATAGAGAGGAAGAAAGGTTAAAAAGATATTCCAGGTCCAGATCGTGCAGAAAAAGCCCAGGATCATACCCCACACAGATCGATATTTAAACAAATCCCGCCACTTCACCTTGGAGTCCCGAATGTTATGCTCAGCCCCGGCACCATCGGACCGGATGTACTCCATTTCCTCTTTGGACAGTCTGCGACTTTTCTCGGGGTTGCGGTAATAAACAAGGAAGAACAGGACAAACACGATTCCAATCGCACCTGTCACGTAAAAGAGGGCACGCCAGCCATAGGCAAGCATGATCATCGTCAATAAGGGTGGAGCGAGTGCAGGCCCCCATTTGGAAGACGAATCCCAGATTCCCGTCGCCAAACCTCGTTCCTTTTTCGGAAACCAATATGAGGTTACTTTGGCAGAGGTGGGAAAACAAGGTGCCTCCCCGATGCCTAACAGAACTCGGGTCGCAATTAAGGTGGACATCTTGTTGCAGGCCCCTGTCAAAAAGGTGGCTATACTCCACCATGTCACAGCAATGGAATACACTCTTTTGGTACCGAAACGGTCAATCAACCAACCGGAAGGCAACTGCATCATGGCATAAGTCCAGGAGAAAACAGTACCCAGCAATCCAATATCGGTGTTGGTCAGGTTTAGCTCCTTCATCATTTCCGGCGCGGCGATGGCCAAGTTAGCCCGATCGAAATAGTTGATCATTCCTCCGACCAACAGCCAAAACACAACAGTCCAACGGACTTTGCCTTTCGACTCCAGGGGCAGCTGCGACCTCTTTGTTTCCATCTGTAAGTTGCTCATCCGATGGCCTCCATTAAAAAATATTTTGACAACGCTTTTATTTGTGCTTTACAGGCTAGACCTTATCCCGTATTCCCCATACTCAAACGGACCCAGGATCGAACTCAGCTCTACTCACTCTTATCTCTTAACTTTTGGATACAATCCTTCGCCCCGGCTAACAGGAATCTGATATCAAATGAAGTTGTGATGTACTGGATCCCCATTCCGGAGAATTCTCGGGCCAGCTCGATGGTGGGGGCGTGGATTCCTACCGCTTTGCCAAAGGAACGGATCTGTTCGGTCACCTGACAGATCGTATCCAGCAGCAGGGGATTGTCAAACTGACAAGGGACACCTAGGGACTGGGACAGGTCTGCCGGCCCGACAAACAGAACATCAACGGATTCCCGAGAGACTTCCAATATCTCATCCAGCCTCTCTACCGCTTCTTTCGATTCGATCTGCAGAGCGAGAAGGGTTTCTCGGTTGGCTTCTGCCGCGAAATCGGTAAAATAGCCGGCACCGAAACCGTCCGCCCGGCAGTCTCCCGCTATCCCGCGTAACCCTTGGGGATAAAAGCGAGATGCACGTATCGCTAGTTCAGCTTCCTCTCTGCTGTTTACTTGGGGAACAATCACCCCTTTCGCCCCCATGTCCAGAGCACTGCCGATCTTTGTCGCATCCAGCCCCGGCACCCGCACAACTGCGGGAACGCCGCCCGCTTTGGCGGCGAGCAGCAGGTGGTCCAATGACTCAGTCCCGATTGGGCCGTGCTCCAAATCCACGTGGATAAAATCGAAACCACTTTTCGCCAGTACTTCCATCACAGTCGGATGCGGGATCCGAAGCCAGGTCCCATACACCGTTTCCCCTGCGGCTAATCGTTCTTTTAACATGTACTAGCCCATCCTCTCCTCTAATCAGTTTCTGATGAGTAGTTGACGGATTCATTCACACAGGTCGGTAGACGCTTCCCCTCCAAACCGGCCAGCAGGTTATCCACAGCCAGCAAGGCCATGCGGTTCCGTGTCTCAATGGTTGCACTGCCCATATGGGGAGTGATGAAGACGTTGGGTAACGTCAGCAACGGATGATCGGGGGGAAGCGGTTCCGGATCCGTCACATCCAATGCCGCATAAGCGATCTGTCCATCCTTCAACGCTTGAACCAAGGAATCCGTATCGACGATCGCTCCGGGAGCCGCATTGATAAAATAGGCGGTCCGCTTCATCTTCGAGAACTGCTCAGCTCCAAACATCCCCCGCGTTTCTTTGGTCAAAGGGGTCAACACAACAACAAAATCTGATTCTTCTAATAATTTGTCCAGTTTGACGTAAGTTGCTTGAATCTTTTCTTCATCCCGGCGACGACGTCGGTTGGTATACAAGACAATCATCCCGCTGGCCTGTGCCCTTTTGGCTACCGCAGCGCCGATTTGTCCCATCCCGACAATCCCCAGCTTTTTGCCGTACAAGTCAATCCCAAAGGGTATCTCCGTATTGTTTTCCCACTTTCCGGCCCGAACTCGGTCCCACCCCTCGTGTAGCCGGCGGGCAACGGTAAGAAGGAGACCAAACGTCAAATCCGCCGTTGCCTCCACCAGCACTCCCGGTGTATACCCCACCGGGATCCCCCTGCGGGTGCACGCTTCAATGTCGATGTTGTCGTACCCAACAGCCGACTTGACGATGACGCGAAGCTTGGGAGCACACGATAAGAGTTCATCATCCACTTGGACGTCCCCTGAACAAAACAACCCTTCCGCATCAGCCAACCATTTGAGCAGAAGTTCCCGGGGAATCGGATCCGTTCGATCCCACTCCCTGACATGGCATCGTTCCTGCAGCTTGTCTGAAATGGAAGGCAACATCTTTTCGGTAACCACAACGGAAAACTTTCGCAAGTATATCCCTTCCTTCACTTCTGATGGCATTCAGCTATCGGTCATATCTCTTGCCCGGGAAATACCTGTTGCTGCTGCCATTTTCCTTCTCAAGGTCTCGCCTTGACCGAAAATCAATTTCGCCCAACCGTTGGTTTTTCTGCCGCAAATCCATATGATCCGCTCCCAGGAGACATTGAGCCATACTCTACCCAAACAGCAACAGCCCTTTCGTCATTCCCTATCATTCATGTCATTAACGACCGAATTTGGTGCCATTCTCCGCTGATAGAGGGGTGCATCGAGAAATTGTACAGCACCCCTCCGGTCAACAGCAGGAGAACAATGAACTCTGTATGAGCGAAATCCGTGTTACGCTTTTACAAACACCGTCTTGATAGCGGTGAAGAATTCAATCGCGGCCTGGCCTTGTTCGCGCGAATGGGAACTGGACTGCTTCATACCACCAAAAGGCGCCTGCAGTTCGACGCCGGCGCTTTCCGCGTTGATCCGGACAAGACCTGCTTCGATTTCATTGATGAACGACAGCATACTGCCAATATCCTTGGTGAAAATCGAAGCGCTCAGTCCGTACTGCACGTCGTTTGCCAATATCAACGCCTCTTCCAGAGTATCCACCTTGATCAACGCCAGCACCGGCCCAAAAATCTCCTCCTGCGCGATCGTCATTTTCGGTGATACGTTTTCAAACACGGTGGGTTCCACGAAAAATCCGTTTTTCAGTTCCCTTTCTTCCAGCCGACGGCCGCCGTAAAGCAGAGTTGCCCCTTCCTCAATTCCCTTCCGGATATACGAAAGAACGGTTTGCAGCTGTTTTTCGCTGGCCAGCGGCCCCATCCAAGTTTCCGGATCCATGCTATCGCCAACCTTGATTTGCTTCACTTTGGCCAGCAGATTTTCCTTAAATTGGTCATACACAGTGCTTTGGACGAACACCCGGCTGGTGGCTGTACATTTTTGACCGGTCGAACGCAGACCACCACTGATCGTTGCGTCCACCGCCAAATCCAGGTCGGCATCCTCCAGCACGATCACGGGGTTTTTGCCGCCCATTTCCAGTTGGTATTTGGCACCCCGAGCGAGTGCTCCCTGACCAATCTGTTTCCCGACCTGGTTTGATCCGGTGAAGGTGATGCCGTTGATGTCCGGGTGGTCAACGATACCCTGTCCGATGACCGATCCGCTACCTGTCACCATGTTGACGACTCCAGACGGCAAGCCCGCTTCATCCATGCACTCGACGACTTTTGCCGCGGTCACTGCCGTTTCCTGCGCCGGTTTAAATACCACCGTATTCCCGAATACCAGCGCCGGCGCCATTTTCCAAATGGGAATGGCCACCGGAAAGTTCCATGGAGTAATCACCCCGACCACACCAAGCGGCACGCGTGTGGTGAACATCAGTCCCTCACTGTCGGTGGAAGGAATCACATCGCCCACTTTGCGCATACCTTCGCCCGCATAGTAGCGAAGGATGGCGATTCCGCGGGCCGTTTCCCCTTTCGCTTCCGGAAACGTTTTACCCATTTCGCGGGTCATTGTTTCCGCGATCTCATCGATCCGTCGTTCCATCGCGTTGGCGATTTTGAACAGGTATTCACCCCTGGCGGGACCGGACAATTTCCGCCACTGCTGTTTGGCTTTTTTCGCGGCGGCTACCGCTTTGTCCAAATCTTTCTTACTGGATTTTTGCACATAACCGACAATTTCGTATTTTTTCGCCGGATTGATGCTCGGCTCCACTTCGTTGGTGGAAGCGGACACCCATTCACCGTCAATGTAGTTGAGATAGGTTTTGACCATCGTTTCCACAGACACAGAAACTGCACCTGCCTTTTCATTTTTTATGGTAATGCCAGAACGATACCGCAGCATCATTTTAAAATGTGGGACCGATTCGCCAAATTCCGAAATCATGCTGTTTCAGGATTTCTGCTTTGGTTAGCTTGCCGGAACAAACCAGCGCGATTTCGTTAAATATTCGTTGTCCGACCGATTCGATCGATTCTTTGCCGTCGATGATCGTGCCGGCATTGATGTCCATGTTGTCTTTCATTCGCTCAAACATCAGGGTGTTGGTAGCGATTTTGATCACCGGCGCGATCGGCGATCCGGTCGGCGTCCCGCGACCGCTGGTGAACAGCACCACCTGTGCCCCGCCGGCCACCATGCCGGTCAACTGTTCGATGTCATGGCCTGGCGTATCCATCCAGACGAGTCCTTTTTTTGTCGGCCGTTGCGCGTATTCCACCAATTCCTGCAACGGGCGGGTCCCTGCTTTCGCCGCCGCCCCCAGCGATTTTTCCTCCAGTGTGGTGAGGCCGCCACGAATATTACCGGGGCTCGGATTACCGGTTCGGATGTCGACACCCATTGCGATCGCCCGGTTTTCCATCGCTTGGATCACCTCATACACCCGCTTCGCGACCCGATCGTCAACTGCCCGGTTGGCCAGCAGATGTTCGGCGCCGATCAGTTCGGTGGTCTCTGCTAAAATCGCCGTTCCTCCATGGTCGACAATCATATCACTGACAACACCGACAGCCGGGTTGGCGGACAGTCCGGAACAAGCGTCTGAGCCACCACATTCAGTTCCTACGATCAGTTCGCTGAAATCGAACGGCTCGCGGGACAGAGCCGATGCATCCTGCACCATTTGGGCGGCGATTCGGGCTGCCTGCGCGATTGCGCCAAGCGTCCCCCCATGATCCTGGATTGATACCACTTCTACCGGTTTTCCGCTCTTTGCAATTTCACCGGCGACACTTCTGGCTTGATGGGTTTCACAACCCAGCCCCATCACGACGACACCATACACGTTGGGATTTGTGCCCATCCCTACATAGGTACGAAATGTTTGTTCATAATCGACGCCCACCTGTGCACATCCATGCTGATGAATAAACGACACGGTACCGTGGACCAGCTCCGTCACCTGTTTGGCTGCCTGCGTCGCGCAGGTGATGGTGGGCAGAATCAGAACATGGTTACGGACGCCCACCCGGCCGTCCGGCCGTCTGTAACCCCAGAATTCAGGATTGTTTTGCGTACTCAACCTTATCACCCCTTCCCCGCTTCCCTTCCACATTATGGACATGAACGTGTTCTCCAACGTCGATGTCACGGGACGCTACACCGATCACCTCGCCATATTTCAGCACATCCTGCCCTTGTTTGATCGGGACAACTGCAAATTTGTGGCCAAAATCGATATTGTCTTGCAATTGAACCACAAACGTCTGATCCTGACACATGACCTTCACGGTAGTCCCCGCAGGAATTTCCGACAGCGCAACAGCAACCGAATCCTCCGGTTTCATCATCACCGTCTGATAGCCCGTTTCCATTTTGGACCTCCTTCTTGACCAGATCGAACGTTGCTCACCGGACGCTCACCCTGAGAATCACGAAACCTTTTGTGCCGTTGGAATCTGCGCCTTGACGGGATTGGTCAACGTGCCGATGCCGGGAATTTCAATTTCGATCCGATCGCCATCTAACAAGGTAAATTCATTGGGTGGGACGATGCAGGTTCCGGTCAAAAGTACCGTTCCGTCAAAAATCTGATTGTCCCGGATCAGGAAAGACACCAACTCATCAAATTTCCGCTTCAACTGGCCGGTCGTCGCCGATCCCTCGAACACTTTCTGTCCACCGCGGTAAATGCGGCAAATAATCTCGAACTGATACGGATTTTCCACCGTTTCCGCCAGACGGATCGCCGGTCCGATCGAGCAGGAATGTTTCCAAATTTTAGCCTGCGGCAAATACAGGGGGTTCTCCCCTTCGATGTCGCGCGAACTCATGTCGTTTCCCACCGTGTAACCGAGGATTCGGCCGGTTTGGTCAATCACCAAGCCCAATTCCGGCTCCGGAATCTGCCAGTTGGAATCACTGCGCAAAAAAACCGGCTGATTGGGACCCACTGTTCGAGCTGCGGTAGATTTGAAGAATATTTCCGGCCTTTCCGCTACATACACCTTGTCATAGAAAGTAATCTCATCCGTCTTGACACCGCTTGATTCATAGTTTCGGGCATCCCGGCTGCGTTCGTAGGTGACACCGCACGCCCACACTTCAGGTGCCTCGATCGGCACCAGTAAGTCCAGTTCCTGATACGATTTCTCTAGTGGTTGGGATGAAGCCATCTCATTTTGCACCAGCGCCAGCGGCACCGCCCCTTGACGGTCCGCCGTCCGTACCAGGTCCAGAAAATCGGTATACGGCAACGGATAAACTTGCTGATCTTCGGTCACAGCGGCAAGCGCGGGAATGTTTTGTTTATTAAAAAAACGGATGATGCGCATCGCAATAGCCTCCAGCCATTTTATATTGTCAAACCGAGTTTTTGTTGATGAATACCATATCCCAATTGTTGGGACACTTCATCTGCTGTCTGTTTTAACAGGACAATCATATTTTCCAACGTTTCTTCCTGAATCCCCGCAATCGGAGAAGACATGCTTATGGCAGCCACCACCTGGCCAAGGTGATCGCGAACCGGCACGGCCACACACTGTACACCCGGCTCGTTTTCCTGATTGTCGATCGCAAATCCCAACTTTCGTACTTTTTCCAGTTCCTTCAGAAAATCCTGCTCATTGGTGATGGTATTGGAAGTATGCGGCACATAATCATATCCATCTAGAATTTTCTGTATCACCTCCTGACTCTGAAACGCCACCAGCACTTTTCCGACGGCGCTGGAATGAATCGGCACCCGCCTGCCGATCCGCGAGTACATGACAATCCCGGAGGTACCCTCCACTTTATCGATATACACGCCTTCTTTTCCGTCAAGGATGACCAAGTGTACAGTCAACCCGGTTTTATGCGACAAATCAATCAGATGCCGCTTGGCGATCGTACGGATATCCAGCGAATTCAGCACAAAATTGCCCCGTTCTACCAGTTTGAGACCCAGCTTGTATTTGCCGTTTTCCGGATTCTGCTCGATGTAACCATGCGCCTTCAGCGTTTTTAGCAGCGAGTGGACCGTGCTTTTGTGCAGTCCCATGCGGTCGCTGATGTCGGTAATTTTCAGTTCGGTATTGTGTTCATCAAACAAATCGAGAATCCGGAGGGCACGGTCAACAGCTTGAATGATTGGCAACCCTCTCACCCCCTGGCCTGCTGCACAGCAGTTACGTATCGCCTTGCAATGGCCGTGATTGTTGAAAAGTCGCCCGCTTCGATTACCTTGCGATCCAATAGATTTCCGCCGATCCCGACAGCAGCAGCGCCCGCCTTAATGAAGGAGGTCAGGTTATCGAGGTGAATCCCGCCCGTCGGAATCACTGGAATGTGCGGAAACGGCGCTTTTATCTCCTTCATATATTGGGCTCCCATAACCGATGCGGGGAATAGTTTCACCAGGTCTGCCCCCCACTCCACCGCAGTAATCATTTCAGTCGGGGTCAGCACACCCGGCACTGCAATTTTTCCGTAGCGGAGAGCCGTTTGGATCACATCCCGGTGGAGACTGGGGCTTAGCAGAAATTCCGCGCCGCTGTCAATGGCAAGCCGCGCTGATTCGGCGTCCAGTACCGTCCCCGCGCCGACAATCGCATGATCTTTGAACTTTTCAGCCAGTTTGCGGATGACAGTAAATGCACCCGGGCTGTCCACCGTCACTTCCAGCGCAGTGATGCCGCCAGCCACCAGACTTTCCGCCACCTTTTCAACAGAAGCCTCCGGCAACCGCCGGATTACTGCAATGACACCACTTTCCGTCAATTTTTGTATCAGAAACATTTTTTGAATCACGGGAAGGCTCACCTCTCCAAAGAAACTGACTGCGGGAGTAATGCTAGCGTGTCACTTGATTTCCCGACTTCTGCGGTTCGATCTGCGACCAGAAAGGAAGACCTTCCACATCGCCGGCCACCGTCAGTGCATAGGCACCGGTACGGTTGCCCAAACGGACCGCTTCCCGATACGTCCACCCGCGAAGCAGTCCGGACAGAAATCCGGCGGCAAATGCATCTCCCGCGCCGATCGGATCGACAATCTGTTTGACTGGGAATCCCTCCACATACTCCGACTGTTCCGGGGTGGCAAAATAAGCACCCCGCTCGCCAAGCTTCACCACAACCACACGGGCACCGTTTGCCAGCAAGCATGCGGCGATTTTTTCCGGTGTCTGCTCACCCGTCAATATTTCGCCTTCTTCAAACCCCGGCATGACAATGTCACAGCGGCTCGCCACATCTATCAGCACTCGCCGGGCTTCTTCTTTCGACCACAACTTCAACCGGATATTCGGGTCAAACACCACCGTCAGCCCGTTTCGCCTTGCCAACTCGATCGCCCGGTCAACGGTGGCTTCACAGCTTGCGCTTAAAGCGGGCGTAATCCCGGTAATATACAAAAATTGAGCCTGCGTGATATACGACTCATCCAGATCTTCAGGCGTCATGCAACTGGCCGCGGAACCTTTCCGATAATAGTAAATCCTCGGTTCCTGCCCCAGCTGCCGTTCTTTGAAAAACACCGCCGTTGGATGCAAATCGTCAAATATCACACGAGACGTGTCGACGCCTTCCCCACGAATGAAATTGCGCACATACAACCCAAACTCATCATTGCCCAACCGGCTGATCCAGCCAACTTGATGGCCCAGCCGGGCGAGGCCGATCGCCATGTTCGACTCGGCGCCGCCAATCGTCTTTTCGAATTGGCCGGCATACCGGAGCGGTCCAACCGAAGTAGGCACCAACAGCACCATCGTTTCCCCGAGCGTCACAACGTCCAACTTCATTTTGCTTCCACGGGGACCGCCAATCCCGCCGCTCCCCTTGCCGACGTTTTCAAATGCGGCGCATAACGTTTGATCATGTCAAGACCGATACGCGCCCGCCGTACCCGCTCCCGGCTTAATGCGATCGAGGTCGCTTCCAAATGGGTTCCCGAAGGATAGAGGTTGGGCGCATTGCGCAAGCCGAACTTGATGTAAACGGGAGCTGCCACCCGGATGATTTCGGGAATCTCATAGTGGCGGATAAAGCCACCCACATCATCGGGAACCTCAACATAAATGTCGATCGGAATGTCAACCGCCTGCCGAATTGCCGCCAGGCGGGCTAGGGTAAGATCGGTCGGCACATTGTAGGTACCGGCGCCGATTTGTTCCATCAGGCGGATCGAGACCGGATTCGAATGGGCCATTTGCACCGATACTTTGACCAACAGATCGTTGGGTAACTCTCTCATTTTATTCAATTCATTAACTAACCATAAAAGCCCTTCATCCGCTACCAAAATGCTGCGTATGCCCATGCTGCAAGCCCGTTTGATATCTTCGATCGAATAGGCCAGCTGATCCATTCCTTGGACGCGCAGCCCGGCAATTTTGCCGGCGCTCGCCCACGACATCGAAGTGATGTCCCAAGTTCCCCGTGGACCCACAAACAAGCTGATTTCCAATTGTTCGTGGCGACCGATTTCCGCCATCTGCCGCAATTCCTCGTCTGTCAGCAACATGATGCCACTACCTTGTGAAATCCGGTGAATCGTCACATCGTAGTCCTTGCAGGCCTGGATGACCGCTTCCAGCGAAGCTGGCCCTTCAACGCTGGGAATTTCCACCCGGTACTGGGCACCGTCCGGAAACGTCTTGCCGGATGTGGGCAAGTCATGGCAATCTCCCTCGGGAAAGCCAAGTTTGCGAAACGTTTCTCTCGTTTGGTTCAAAACTTGATGCTCCTTTCCATTCAACAAAAACGGTGGTAACCGCCAGCCGTGCATCTTTTACACTTCAGACACTGGGCGATTCTGTTCACATTACTGTGTCACTCGGTTGTTTTTGGGCAAAATGATGTCCGTTTGATAATCCAGTTCAGCCTCTTCTGCCACTGCCAGCGGAACCACCCCGTGCGCCGCGTCAGTATGGGCATACAACCGGTTGCCTGCCGCCACCAGGCGTTGCCGCTGGCGGATACGGGCAAGCCGCTGATCGGCCAGTTCCTGTCGGGAAGCGCGTACGGAGTCGAATTCAAACCGCAGGTCCCCTCTTTGGAATGCGACTTCATCCAGGAACTGAATCTGCCGCCCCCGTAAGTCTAGATACAAAAGGTCACCCGTTTTCAGGTACAGGATACCACCGCCTTGCAGCGCTTCCGGCGTCATGTGGCCGATCGCCGCACCATACGTCACACCAGAATAGCGGCCGTCGCTGATGACTGTCACCAACCGTTTCAGCTTCCGGTTGGCATTGATATGCTGCATCGGGGTAAACATTTCCGGCATACCGAATGCGATCGGTCCCTGTCCGGATATCACAACCGCGACTTTCAGCACATTGTTTTCCACCAACCGATCAAACAGGCTGTCATAGTCCAGACCCTCCCACTCATCATAACGGTCCGGCGCATTATGTCTCAGCACCGCCAGCAAACTCTGATGGTTGAAGCAGCGTTCCCGCTTCAATTTTTCCAGCAAACCGAGGTCCAGCAGCCTACGGTTGGCATCATCCTCGTTTTCGTAGTAGAGAACGAAGGCAACCTTCTTGTCAAACTCGTCCAGCTGGGAAGTCGGCATGCCGCTGATTTTGACCACCGCACTTTCAAAAAAGTTGCCTGTGAGCACATCCACCCCACTGAAAGGACGCCGGGGCGTAGACAAGATGATCGGATTGTCAGCATGTTTCGCGGACAGACGCTCTTGGTTCGCCAGTCGTTCCCGCCATGTGGTGCCGGTAACAGTCGGGGCATCCAGATCCATCGGCACCCCGTTTTCCAAAAGTTCATGGAACAATGTTTCCATGCCGCGAATCTTTCCGTTGCAGCACTGCATGGCCAACACGAAAATGTCGCGTCCTTCCGTCAGGCTGTAATCGAACAGATCCGGCACCGGGTGCTCGTGGTGAATTCGGTTGATGTCCCACAAACTGAACTTGTAGCCACCATACAGCATCGCAGCCACCATATGCATCATCAGGTTCGTCGATCCGCCAGAAGCGCTGTGGATGCGAATCGCGTTCCGGATGTTGGCGGCCATGATGTTCGACACCCCAAACATCGGGTCGTTGATCATCGTCGCCAAACTGTCGAGCGCTTGGTTTACCGCTTCTTGGCTTGGAGGTTCCGTCAACAGTTCCAGCGCCGGATGTACAAGGCCGAAGCCCGCCACCAGATGGCGTGAACTGTTTCCCGTGCCGTTAAACGCGCAAACGCCGCCTTTGCCGTCGCAAGTCGCCACCGCCAACCGCTTTTCATAATCCTTGTGCTCCGCTTTCGTAATGATCCCGCGTTCTCTCGCCCTTTCGAGCACTCCTTGGAAAGCGGTGTTCGACGAACACTGCAAAATATATGACATTGTATCCCGCAAATCGTAAGCGATATCGGTTGCCCCCTGATCTTCCGCCCGCTTTGCCACTTCTTCCAGCTCCTCATACAGGTCAGGCGGAATCGTCTCACCTTTCAGTACGTGTGCCGGCGCGAACGTGGCAAAGAATGGGGCTTCCCCCCGCAGCCGGCGGATCCGATCCACATGCGCCAACGCGCTGACCACACCGAGGGGCTGCTTGTCGCATCCCTGAATCACAAATGCGCCGTGATAGCTGTGGGCTTCGATTTGATTGACCACCATTTGCGCCACGGCGTTGCGGCTTTGCAGGGAGTAGCTCATTCCTTGGTTGCTTTGCGCTGTTCCATCACACATGACGGGAGTGGAAAAATAAAATGGTACCCCGCCGTTCTGCCAGATGCGCACCGCCGCCCGGGCCGATGTTTGAAAATCCATGATATGGGCTGGATGATCCGCGGAGCCGCCGATTATAGCAATTCGCGGTGCATTGCTTTCGAGGCGGTCATAGATCGATTCCAGTGTCCAGTCAGGCGCCGGTCCATCATACGTCGGCCCGAGAATCTGCTTGGCTCGATCCAGTAATCCCGCTACGCAAATCGGTTCATTGGCTTTTCCCTGCACATTGTCCCGGTAAGGATTCACCGGGTTATCGATTGTCGGATACTGAACGGACATTCGTCTCCCTCCGTACAACCCAGCTGCTTAGCGGGTTGATCTTCCTGTCCCCAATCCCCACGAAGCTTCACGTCACTTTGAAAGGGAAGTGTTACCATTCCGCAACTGTTCCGTCCTCGTTCCTCCAAACCGGATTCTTCCAGTTGTGGCCTTGTTCTGCCGCTTCCCTGACCCGCTCCTCATTGATGTCGATACCAAGGCCCGGTCCCTGCGGAATCTCCACAAAACCATCCACGTATTGAAATACCGTCGGGTCCACGAGGTAATCCAGCAAGTCACTGCCCTGGTTGTAATGGATGCCAAGACTTTGTTCTTGGATGATCACATTCGGCGTGCAAGCATCCACTTGCAACGAAGCAGCCAGCGCGATCGATCCCAGTGGACAGTGCGGGGCCACCGCCACATCGAGCGTTTCGGCCATCGCCGCAATTTTCTTCACTTCGAGAATCCCGCCGGCATGCGACAGATCCGGCTGGATGATATCCACATACCCTTCCAGCAAAATCTGCTTAAACCCCCAGCGAGTATATTGCCGTTCTCCGGTTGCAATGGGAGTGGTGGTGTGACGGGCAATTTCCCGGAGCGCCTCGTTGTTTTCCGGGAGAACCGGCTCTTCCAAAAACATCGGACGATAAGGCTCCAGCTCTTTTGCCAAGATTTTTGCCATCGCCTTGTGCACCCGGCCGTGAAAATCGATGCCGATGCCAATGTCCTTGCCAACCGCTTCCCGGATGGCCGCAATCCGACTGACCACCGCTTCCACCTTGGAAATAGAATCGATATAATTCATCTCCTCTGTCGCATTCATCTTGACAGCGGTAAATCCCGCCTCCACTTTTTCTTTCGCAGCCGCTCCCACGTCCTGCGGCCGATCGCCGCCGATCCAAGAGTAGACACGGATTTTGTCGCGAGCAGCACCGCCCAGCATTTGGTAGACCGGAAGGTGGTAATATTTGCCCTTGATATCCCACAACGCCTGCTCAATACCGGACAAAGCGCTGGTCAGGATCGGACCACCCCGATAAAATCCTCCACGATACAACACCTGCCAGTGATCTTCAATCCGAAGCGGATCCTTTCCTATTAAATAATCACTCAATTCCTTGACACAGGCGGCCACTGTGTCGGCCCGCCCTTCCACGATCGGTTCCCCCCAGCCCGCAATGCCGGCGTCCGTTTCCACCTTCAGAAACAACCAGCGGGGAGGAACTTTATAGAGTCTGAAGCCGGTGATTTTCATATCATCCAATCTCCTCTGGCAAAAGTCATTCCGGCCAAACGGAGAAATCGACAGATGCCGGTTCCGTCAAAATCTCGACATCCTTCCGTTGCCGTGCTTCCTCCAGCAGGCTTTCCGAGATCCAGATTTCCTTCAATTCCAGCGTGTTGCGGATCCAGACCAAGCGCACCTTTGTCAGATCAAACGCATTACACGTTTTAACCGCCGCTTTCACCGCCAGTTCCTCCGTTTCCAAAAACATCGGCAGTTTTACGGTATTAACCACTGTGCTCGTCAATGCGTTGGCATACCCCTTTTCCCATTGGATCGCTTCAAACGCTTTGCGGGTTGTGATATCGGCCAAACCGATCCCGTTGGCGTTGCCGTGCGTTTTAACTGTCAATCCGATCACAACGATCCGGGTGACATCGGGTCCGCCGCTGGCATATGGGGTCGCATAGCGACCGGTGATATTGGGATCCATCCCGTCGCCGGAAATGTCCTTTCCAATTTCATTCACCACCAAGACGTCAATCGGATCAAACAAGATACGGGGCATCAGCGCCTTTGCTTCGATCAGTAGCTGCGGTTCCACCTCTTCAATCTTTTCCGCTGGAACTGCCACGATTTTTGCCGGTCGGTCATAGGCGTTTTCAATCGTGCCCAACCCAAAGATAATCGGCACTTTGCTCATGGTGATTTTCGCCATGGCCAGCACGTGTTCCGCCATGTATTTGAAGCTGTAGGCATGGGCAGCTTCTGCCCCTTTTTGCTTGCCGAGCCCGATCGTGATCATTTTCATCAATCCGCTTTCCACCGGCCCTCTGAAAGCAGTGTGCGGTTTAATGCGGTTGATGACGATCACCTTATCTGCCCCGTACGCATGCTTGTCGATGTAGACGGGAAGGCCATTGGCCAGCCTTCCCACCTCCACCACTTCCATACTTGAGAGGATCGGAGCCCCAACCGTCGCTTCGGTGACCCCCAATTGCTTCAAAACATCGATTTGTCCTTCAGCGGTTGCGCCGCCATGGCTTCCCATCGCTGGCACAATAAACGGTTGTCCGCCGGCTGATTTGACCGCATTCACCACTTCCCTCGTCAAAATCGGGATATCCGCCACCCCGCGGCTTCCCACCGCGATGGCGACCCGGTCGCCATGGGAAATCCGGGACAGGACGCCCGCCTCACGGATGGTTTCATGGACGGCAGCCGCCACGTCGGGCACTTCCGGTGCATCAAACTTCTGACGGACTTTCACCAGTCGGGGGAGAGAAACATCTTGGAGTAATTCCTCAATGATTTTCATCGTCATCTCCTCCTCATCAGGCGATGAGGATTACTTTTGACCGCGCACTTTGTTCACTTCGTCATACATTTGCTTGACCAGATCCTCACCAAACTCCTTCGAATACTTGTCGATAACCGGCTTGATGATCTCCTGTGCTTTTTTCTTTTCTTCCGGACTGAACTCGTTCACCTGCATCCCTTTTCGCTTCAGGTTTTCAAGCGATTTCTTGTTTTGTTGGCGGTTCAGCTCACGTTCGTACTTGCCCGCTTCGATGGCCGCATCCGTCAGAATTTTCTTTTCTTCATCCGACAGTTGATCCCAGAATTTTTTGCTGACCAAGAACACGAACGGTGTATACACATGGTTGGTCAGGCTCAGATATTTTTGGACTTCGTTAAATTTGTTTGATTCGATTGTCGCCAGCGGATTTTCTTGTCCATCGACCGTTTTGCTCTCAAGCGCGCTGAACACTTCGGAAAACGCCATCGGTGTCGGGTTTACACCCAGCGCCTTAAACGCGTTGATATGAACCTCATTTTGCATCGTCCGGATTTTCAATCCTCTGAAATCCGCCACGGTTGCAACCGGATGCTTGCTGTTGGTCAGATTGCGGAACCCGTTCTCCCAGTAGGCGAGACCGATCAGACCGTGCTGCGGAAGCTTTTGCAATAGTTTTTGCCCAAGCGGACCGTCCAGCACCGCGTCTGCTTCCTTCGGATCATTGAACACAAACGGGAAGTCGAAAATCCCGAATTCCTTGACGGTGCCAACCAGCGGCGAGGTGGAAGGAATGGTGATTTCCTGCAGACCCCCTTTCAGCGCTTCCGTCATTTTCAGGTCATCCCCCAACTGCGCGCTGAAATAGGTTTGCACTTTCCATTTGCCACCGGTTTTCCGCTCGACGATTTCCTTGAATTTTTTGAGCCCTTGCCCTTGCGGGTGATCCTCGTTCAATCCGATCCCAGCCTTGATCATGCGCACCTGGATCCCTTTGGCGGGTGACGCCGGTTGCGCGGTTCCTATCAGGCCGCAGCCTGCTACCATGAACAGAAGGCCGGGGATGAGTAGACTTACCGCCAGATTTTTGACCCATTTTTTCATGATGAAACTCCTTTCCATATGATCACTTATCGCCGGTTCACACCGGTTTGATCGCTTTTTCACCGGCTAACAGAAGAAATTGCTCAGGCGTATATCTCTTACTACCCGAGTTCTCTTGCAGGTTCACCTTTTCTTTCACCTGCCAATTGACCAAGTACTTCGGGTATTCCCCATGCAACAGCACATCAACCACACCAAGAGCGGCTTTCGTCCGCATTTCGGCCGCCGCCTCTTCCGAATACCATGCGACATGCGGCGTCAGCACCACATTTTCCATCTGAAGCAGCGGATGATCGGGGCAAATGGGCTCCATCTCCACCACATCGAGACCCGCGCCGGCGATTTTGCCTTCCCGCAATGCTTCCACAAGAGCCTCCTCATCGATCACCGGTCCGCGGGATGCGTTGATTACAAACGCACCCTTTTTCATCAGCGCAAACTGCTTTTTACCAAGCATCCCTCTGGTCAACTGTGTCAATGGAGCATGCACCGAGATGATGTCCGCCTGCCGACACAAATCATCCAGCGCAACCAGCGACACACCTTTTTCCTTTGCAACCGTTTCCGGAACATATGGATCGTATGCGATCACTCGAAGCCCCAACGGTTTTACTTTTTCCGCCAGTACCTGCGGGATTTTTCCGAACCCGACCATCCCGAGCGTCCGTCCACGCAAGCGGTAAATCGGCTGTGTCACTTTGAAATCCCATTTTCCGTTTTTTACATAATGGTTGGCCAGGCTCACCTTCCGTGTCACATCAAGCAGCAACGCCAAGGCATGGTCGGCTACCTCGTCCATGCAGTAATCCGGCACGTTGGCAACGCAAATTCCCTTTTCGGTTGCAGCGTTCAGATCAATGGTGTCGACACCGACTCCATACCGGGTAATCACCTTGCACTTTTCAAGCGACTCGACCACCTTGCGGCTGATCGGCGCATACTGGTTGATGATTGCATCAGCGTCCCGGCAAGCGTCGATTACCTCTGCTTCCGTCCGACACTGGGAAGGCACCAGCTCGATATCCTCATGCCGAAAAACGCGCTCTTCATACCGAAGATCCGTATACTCCCAGTCAGTCACAACCACCTTCCATTTATGCAACGTTCACTCCCCCTATTTGTCATAGAACCAATGCAACGGAACCAATGTGAGATCCGGGAAAAGAGTGAGTATCAACAGAACAAGACATTCCACCAACAAAAACGGCCAGACTCCTTTCATGATGTCGTCCATCGCGATTCGCGCTATGCCGCAAGCGACATTCAGTACCGTGCCGACGGGTGGCGTCAGCAATCCGATACAGTTGTTCAGGATAAAAATCACGCCAAAATAGATCGGATCGATTCCTGCTTTCTGGATGATCGGCATGAGCACCGGGGTCAGGATCAGGACAGTTGGCGTCAGGTCGACGGCGGTACCGACAATCAAAACGATGATGTTAATCGCAATCATCAGCAGGATCGGATGGTCGATCAACGGCCCCAATAAGGTCGTGACTTCATTCGGAATATTCGCTACAGTGGTCAACCAAGCGGACACCATCGCTGCGGCTGCCAGAAACATGACGACACTGGTGGTTTTTCCGGCCTGCAATAACACCCGGTACAAATCCTTGATTTTCAATTCGCGATAAATCAGTATCCCGACAAAAAACGCATAGAAAGCGGCGACAACGGCTGCTTCTGTCGGGGTGAACACGCCCCCGCGCAAACCGGCGATAATCAAGATCGGTAAAATCAATGCCCAAAACGCTTTACGTGTGGCAATCCATATCTCTTTCACCGATTTGCGTGGTTGCACCTGAAGGTCATCTTTTCTCACGACCCACCACCAAGTAGTAACCAACGCCAGGCCGATCAACAGCCCGGGTACAATTCCAGCCATAAACAACTTGGTAATGGAGACGTTAGCCGCCACCCCGAACAAAATCATCGGAATGCTTGGCGGAATAATCGGAGCAATAATTCCTCCTGCAGCAAGTAAACCTGCAGATCTGTTCGTGGCATAACCCGCATCTCTCATCATCGGAATCAAGAGTGCGCCCAGCGCAGCGGTATCGGCAACAGCAGAACCGGAAAGACCGGCAAAAATCACACTGCCAATAATGGCCACATATCCAAGTCCACCCTTGATATGGCCGACCAGTGCCATAGCGAAATTAACGATCCGTTTCGAAATTCCCCCTGCATTCATGAATTCCCCGGCAAGAATGAAAAACGGAATAGCCATCAGCGGAAAGTTGTCCGCTCCGTTTATCAGGTTTTGCGCAATGATTTGACTGTCGAAGTTTCCCATCACAATCATGAGACAGACGCCACAAAATAAAAGCGCGATTGCAATGGGTACCCCAAGCGCCATGGCCCCCAGCAGCGACAATACAAAAGTTGTCAATACCATGCTCTTCCCCCCAATGTGTCCGCTACCGGCCCGTTGATTCCAGCAATTCGTCTTCCGACTCGCGTGTCATAATCAAATCTGCATCTGTCGTTTTATTGAATATCACACGATACAAATTGATGAGGATGATGACACCCATACAAACGCCTACAACGACCCCGATTCCATAAATAAACGCGAGGGGCAATCCAGTAGCCGGGGCCTTGCTGTCGATATTCAATTCAGTCATTTTCAAGCTACCATCGAGCACGAGGTACATGACCCACAACATAATCAAATTACTGAGGATATACGCCAGCTTTTTCAGACTTCGCGGCAGTCTTTTGATCAGTGTGTCGACTCCCAAATGCTCGTTATCTTTCAAAGCAGCGATACCGCCCAAAAATGTCAACCAGATAAACAGGAAGCGCGCCATCTCTTCTGACCAGGTAATGCCGGAGTTGAAACCGTAGCGCAACACAACGTTTGTGAAAACCAGAATCGACATTGTCCCCAGACAAAAGACAATCACGAAATTTAAAAATTTTGTTATTAATTTGGAAATTGCTCGCATCAAATGTTCCTCCTGTTACTTTGCTCCGGACTTGATCTTCTCGACTAGTTCTTTCAAAGAGGGATTTCTCTTGTAAAACTCCTCATAAATCGGTTGCGCTGCATGAGACATCTGTTTCTTGAATTGATCGTCCGGACTGGTAAACTGTAATCCTTTGTCTTGTAGCCATTTCTTGTTGGCCGCTTCCGCTCTGCTCAAGCAGTTCCCACTCATAGTCGGCTGCTGCTTTTGCCGCTTCTTCCACCGCTTTTTGCTGCTCGCGCGTCAGTTTATTCCAAAAATTACTGTTGATGATATACACATTCGGGCTGAACATGTGACGGGATTCGAGGACGTACTTTTGCACTTCATACCATCCCGAGGCGCGCAGGGTTGCAATCGGATTTTCCTGTCCCTCCACCACTTTTTGTTCCAGAGCGGTGAAGACTTCCGAGATCGGCAGCGGCGTTATATTCGCTCCCCACGATTTGCCGAGGGCGATATAGTTGGGAATGTTCGGCATCCGAAGACGGAATCCATGAAAATCCTCCATTTTGACAATTGGCCTGTTACTGGACACCATCCGGAACCCATTGGCGCTCCAAGCCAGAACCTTTACGCCGTGTTTCGCTTCTACGTCTGCCGCAATTTCTTTACCCAAAGGACCGGTCAACACGCTCTTGGCATGTTTCCAGTCTTTAAACAGAAAGGGGAGTTCCGGAATGGCCATCTTCGGAATGTCAGCCTGCATGATCATGCCGGGAATTCCCATTTCGATCATGCCGTTTCGCACGCCGTCGTAGAATTCCTTTTCAGCTCCCAGCTTGCTGTTTTCATAGATCTCGACCTTTAGAGTGCCGTTCGAGTTTTTCTCGACCATCGGCTTAAACTTTTCCCGGAGAGCGATGTTTTGCGGATGGTTTTCGGCAAAATAGTTGGCCACCTTGATCGTGTACGCTTTGGCTTCCGAAGAGGATATTTTGCTGCCGCATCCTGCAGCAAAAACGGATGTTGCCAATACAAGGCTAGAAAGTATGGCAATCCCCTTTTTCATCATTGTAACCCCCATTGACAGATTGCCGAGTTTGCTATTTTTTTGAAAACGGATTCATTCGGAATTGGAATCCCCTTCTTTCGTCACCTCCATCTCCGCGAAGATGAACCCAGATTGAGTTTTATATTGTAAAACCCAGTTTTCATTTGGGCCATTCAAAAAAACCGGAAATAACCGGCGGTTTGATAATGTAAAATTCAATTTTATCTTTATAGTATATCTTTTTTCAAAAATTCATATTACAAAACCGCGTTCATATTGTCAACAAAAGTTCACAATATCTAGAGGGGATTCAATACGCCGTTAACCTCGGTTCGAAATCCTGCGAGCGATTTTATGCTTTCGCAGTGGAAGACAAACGGTTTACATGCGGACCGGTGGGATTGATCGGCTCTATCTTGCCCAGCCAGAATGCATACGTCAAAGCTCCGATTAGTGTGGCTGCGCCTGATACCAACAGTGCTGGAATAAACGAATGAGTGGTGGAAATGAGGAATCCTGTGACGATCGGACCAAGAATGCCCCCCATATTGGAGACGCAGTTTTGTATCCCCCCCACCACTGATGTCATGTTGCGCGGTGCCACATCCCCTGGCAGCGACCAGATCGCGCACGCCGCAAAAGTCAGACCCGCATAGGAAACCGACAGTAAAACGACCGACCAGACAGCGGAATCCACCAAACCCGCAAACGCAATCGAGGTTGCCAGTAGCATACCACCGACCAGGTTGATCTTCCGGGCCAGTGTCAACGAAAGTCCTTTCATATACAAATAGTCTGAGAACCAACCGGCAAACAATTCCGCCACCAAGCCTGCCAAGGGGGGAATCATCGAGACATAGCCCATTTTCATCAGCTGCATGCCGCGCTCTTCCACCAGATAAGTGGGGAACCAAGTTATGAAAAAGTAGATGGCGTAATTCAGCATGAAAAATCCGACGCACATGGCTTGGATGTTGCGGTATTTCAGCAGCTCGTACCACTTCATGGGCTGTACATTGTCAATGCCTTCTTTTTTCGTCTGTCCTTCACGAATGTAATTCAATTCTTCCTGATTGACGTATTTGTGTTTCTCAGGATCGCGGTAATATGCCCACCATATAACCACCCAAACCAAACCGATTAATCCGGCAACGATAAACGGCGTCTCCCAGCCAAAAGCGGTTAGCATCCACACCACCAGCGGCATCGCCAGTGCCGTCCCCACTTTGGAACCGCTGTCAAAAATAGCGGAAACCCGAGCCCGTTCCTTGTCGGGAAACCATTTGGCCGTAACCCCAGCATTGCTCGGATAAGCTCCCGATTCTCCAATCCCCAATAAAACACGGACGAAAACAAGCGATGTAACGCCCCGGCACACTACCGTCAAAGCAGTGGCGATCGACCACCAGGTAACTGCCAGTCCAAGTGAAAGTCGTTGCCCCACCCGATCTGCAAACCAACCGGCCGGTATCTGAAAAAGCATATACGTCCAGAAAAAGGCGGACATCACGACACCCATCTCTATAGGGGAAATGTGAAATTCCTTCATCAGAGTTGGCGCCGCAGCAGAGAGGATGGTCCGGTCCAAGTAGTTGATTGCAATGGCAGCCCACATTAACAGCGCTATGATCCATCTGACTCTTGTTCTTTGGTTCATCGTATCATTTCCCTTCCAAACGCATGAGTTAGATTTTGAGTTGTTATCGTTTCAGCTAGATGCGAATATTTGAAACCGGATTCATTTGAATCTGGATGTCCCACTCTCTCGTCACTTCTACCTTCCGCGAAGATCAACTCCTATCGAGTTTTACACTGTAAAACCCAGTTTTCATTTGGCGCTTTCAAAAAAACCGGGAATCACCGGTGGTTTGATAATGTAAAATTCAATTTTATCTTTATAGTTTATCTCTTTTCAAAATTCATATTACTAAACCGTGTTCATGTTGTCAATAAAAGTTCACAATCTCTCGAGGAGGATCAATCCGCCGGTAGCCGACCGATTTCATCCCGGCTTACATCCTTTTATACCTCTTGTTTCATCCTGTTCGTAAGACGTCCCAATTGATCGATTTCAACTGTTAACTCATCCCCGTCTTTCAGCCAGACCTGTCGTTCTTTTGGATAGCCGAAAATTACGCCTTCCGGCGTACCCGTCAGAATGATATCACCTGGTTGGAGCGTCATGTATTGGGAAATATAGCTGACCAATTCATCGCAATGGAATATCATATCGGCCGTATTGGAATCTTGCCGGATTTCCCCGTTCACGTAGGTGCGAATTCCCAAAGCGTTAGGATTCTCGACTTCATCGGCTGTCACCAGATAAGGTCCGACCGGACAAAATCCGTCACAGCATTTCCCCAATAACCATTGGTTTGTACGGAACTGTAAATCGCGAGCTGACAAATCGTTTGCGGCACAGTATCCAAACACATACGTAAGCGCCTCTTCCTTTGTTACCCGTTTTGCTGTTTTGCCGATGACGATGCCCAATTCTGCCTCATAGTCCACCTGTTGTGCATGAAACGGTAACAGGATGACATCCTGGTGGGCGGCAATCGTATTATGAAACTTGTTAAACAAGATGGGGTATTCAGGGATCGGCATATTCGACTCTTCCGCATGTTTGCGGTAGTTGAGACCGACACAGATGATTTTTCCCAGATTCGGTAGACAAGGCCCGAATTGCAATTCTTCTTCTTTCAGAAACTGGTGATCGCTTTCTTTTTCCAGCGCCTGCTTGACATAGGTTGCGAGATCAACTAACGCTTCCGAACCGCCATTCAGCACCTGTTCGATCGTGACAGGGATCTGTAAAACCCCTTTTTCTGTGAGAACTCCTGATTGCAAACCGTCTTCTGTCCGAAATGTCAACAGTTTCAATGGAAAAACCTCCCCTGAATTGGTTTACGCCATTTTTCCAAACGTGACGCCGCCGTCGACATAAAGCGGTGAGCCCATCATAAACTTCGATTCATCGGATGCGAGGAACAAAGCTGCTTTCGCAGCATCTTCAGGTCGTCCCAAGTCTCCGCTTAACTGTCTTTGGCGAATGGTATGTAACGCTTCTTCCGGATTGTCGTATGACGTACGCAGGTAATTTTCCACAAACGGAGTTAGAATCGTACCCGGAAGTAACGCGTTTACCCGGATATTGTACGGGGCATAGTCAACCTGCATCGACTTGGTCAGCGCCAGCACCGCTCCTTTCGTGGCGGAATAGACTGCCCTACGCATCAGTCCGATTTCCGCGATGCAGGAAGACATGTTGATGATCGCGCCTTGCTTGCGTTCCATCATATGAGGAATCACATACTTACTTGGCAAAAATACGCCTTTGATGTTGACGTTCACGACCCGATCCCACTGTTCTTCGCTCGTCTCATGCAGTGCCCCGACCCCGGAAATCCCCGCATTGTTAAACAGGACATCAATCTGCCCATATTGAGCCAGCACCTGTTGCACCATGTCTTCCACTTCAGACGCCCGCGTCACATCTGCCCGGACAAAAATCGCCTCTCCACCCTGCCGGCGAATTGCTGCCACTGTCTCAGCGCCATGCTCAGCAACATCATTGACAATCACCTTGGCGCCTTCCCGTGTAAACAACAACGCCGTGCTTTTCCCAATTCCGGAGCCCGCCCCGGTAATCAGAGCCACTTTGTTTTGCAGTCTCAAATCAGTTCACCTCTTCTATGACTTGACTCAGACAAATCTCACATCACGTCCTTAAATGAGACAGAAATCGCTATTTACCCACTGGATCCGGACACATCCTGTTGATTTGCCACCTGGCACACATGAGACAATCCCTTGCCTCAATCGTATGCCCATTGAACTCAGGAAAGTCGCATTGTCAGATCTGCTGTTATATTCTGATGCAATCCACCGCTCCTGTTGGTCGATTCCGCTTTTTTCCTTTGATGGTATCTTTTTATTTCGACATAAAAAGACTGCTGCCCTGCTACCTGGTCAGCAGTCTCACACCCCCGTTTTGACGGGACGCTTTTCGTTTTCGATTTTATGAGCGCAGTTTCCAGAGAGAACGATTGGAGGTAGTCACAGCGACGGCACCCGCGTAGAGGGCTTGTTCTACTTCTTCGGGTGTACGGATCAAACCACCCGCCAACACCGGAATCCCGGTTCGTTCATGAACTTCCCGGATCATGTGTGGGATAATTCCGGGTAGCACTTCGATATAATCCGGACGAGACGTCTCCAACAGACGGTAACTGGTTTCCAACGCATGGGTATCCAGCAGGAAAATCCGCTGGATGCCGATCAGTTTCTTTTTCTTCGCCACGTGCACTACCTGAGTTCGGGTCGAAATCAACCCTGCGGGCTTAATTTGCTGACACAGAAATTCAGCGGCATGTTCATCGTTTCTGAGTCCTTGGATCAGATCGACATGGAGCAATACTTTTTTGCTGTGGCGGTTGGCCAATTGGATCAACGCTTTCAATTGTGCAACATGACAGTCCAGCAGGATGATGTATTGATACGTACTGTCCATTAGTGCTTCAAAATCCTTGATGCTTTTGGCAGCAGGCAGGATTTTCTGTTGATGAAAATGCATGGTCCTCCTCCCATCGCTTCCAAATGGGGCAGGTGTGTTTACAAATAGTCGCATTCGCTCGTTTTGATAAATGGCCAATATTCCTGCGAAGCATTCACACCACTTCCGTCGCCTCGGTCAATCGTTGCTCCAGATCTCGACGATGTTGTTCTGTTGTTTCTTCATCCCATCCCAACAGATGTGCCATCGCCGTCGTCACCGGTTCTTTCCACCTGCGAACCCAGTCGATATCGAAGAACATCGCACTGGTGCGACGGATGAAGAAATCACTCGGGGTAGCGGTCATTTCATGTTCCACACCGTATACCAGGGCAGCGAACACCTCCGGCGGGAGTCCGAATGAAGCAGCTTCCTCGCTTCGATGTTCCACAATATTATACACCAGACCCACATTGGAACCGTATCGGCGAACCAATTTCTCCGCCTCTTCCCTGGCAAGCCCCAACTTCATGCCCACACGCGTTTGTTCCTTTAGAAATACGGGATAATGGGCAGACCCTCCGAATTTGCCACCGGACAAGGGGAGATCAGCCGTCCGGCACGGACCGAAATCCCGTTTGGTTTCCGCAGCCAGTTCAGAAGCGACAAGGTCAACCACTTTTTGCGCCATTTTCCGATATCCCGTCAGCTTCCCGCCAGCGATGGTGATGAGCCCGGAATCCGAACGGAACAACTCATCCTTGCGAGAAATCTCCGACGGCGCCTTTCCTTCCTCGTGGATCAACGGTCGGATCCCCGCCCAGCCGGACTCGATATCGTTGGGAGTCAACCCTAGACTGGGGAACATCCTATTGACCGCCCGCAACAGATAATCCCGATCCTCCACTGTAATGCGCGGATGCTTCAGATCCTCATGATAGTCAGTATCCGTCGTACCGATGTACGTTTTCCCGTCCCGGGGGATGGCAAATACCATCCGTCCGTCCGACGTATCGAAGTAGACGGCATGGCGTAACGGAAAACGAGACTGATCCACCACGATGTGTACGCCTTTAGTCCAGTGCAGCGTTTTCCCCTGTTTGGAACCGTCCTTTTCACGCAAAAAATCTACCCAGGGACCTGCCGCATTGACGATTTTTTTGGCGGTGATCTCTACCTCGCGGCGATGGAGCAGATCCATCGCTTTGACACCGACCAACTTTCCGTCCCGATACAGGAAATCGGTCGCCTTGACATAGTTGACCGCCAAAGCCCCCTGCGCCACTGCTTCCTTCAACACCTCCAGCGTCAAACGAGCATCGTCGGTGCGGTATTCGACATAAATACAGGATCCTTTCAATCCCGCCTTGCGCAGAAGGGGTTCCTTGGCCAACGTCTCCTCTGCGTTCAACATTTTTCGTCGCTCACTTTTTTTCACGCCGGCCAGCCAGTCGTAGAGGTAGACACCGAAGGAAGCGGCCCATTTGCCGTAAGTACCTCCCCGGACGATCGGGAGCAACATCCACTCCGGCGTGGTCACATGCGGGGCGTTTTCGTAAACAATGGTACGTTCCCGTCCCACTTCGGCAACCAATCCGAATTCCAATTGTTTGAGATAGCGCAAACCACCATGTACCAATTTGGTGGACCGACTGGACGTACCAGCGGCAAAATCCTGCATCTCGATCAGCGCTGTTTTGATGCCGCGGGTTTGCGCATCCAACGCAATTCCCGCTCCGGTAATGCCTCCGCCGATCACCAACAAGTCCCATTCCTGCTCCGATAACGTCTGTACATCACGGGAACGTTCCCGTGCAGAAAACGATTGACCCATACCAACCCCACCTTTTTTCTATTGTATGACAAAAAAAGCCACAATCCCTTATGCCCTCACATAAGGTCTTGTGGCTGTCTCCCGTCTCCACCGTGTATTAACTTGTCACAAGCGGCGGGTTTACTTAAACGCTCTCGCTGCTTCCACCGCCTTCAACCATTCATTATACAACATTTCCCGCGTGTTGTGATCCATTTCAGGCTCAAAATTGCGGTCAACCTGCCAGTTCTTTGCGATCTCTTCTTTGTCCGACCAGAAACCGACGGCCAATCCTGCCAAGTAGGCGGCACCGAGCGCGGTGGTTTCCAGCACCACCGGACGTTCGACCGAAACCCCGAGGATGTCGCTTTGAAATTGCATCAGGAAATTGTTAGCAGTGGCACCGCCGTCGACGCGCAACTTTTTCAGACGAATGCCCGCATCGGCCTCCATCGCCCCCAACACGTCCCGTGTCTGATAAGCGAGGGATTCCAACGTGGCCCTCACGAGGTGTTCCTTATTCGTTCCGCGCGTCAAGCCAAACACCGCTCCACGGACATTGCTGTCCCAGTAGGGTGTACCCAATCCCACAAATGCCGGCACGACGTAAACCCCGTCGGTGGAACTCACTTTTTGCGCCAACTCTTCACTTTCCGCCGCCGTTTTGATGAGACGCAGCCCGTCCCGTAACCATTGGATGGCCGAACCGGCGACAAAAATGCTGCCTTCCAGTGCATACTCCACCTTGCCGTCCAGTCCCCAAGCCAGTGTGGTCAGAAGTCCGTGTCCCGAACGGACCGCTTTTTCCCCCGTGTTCATCAACATAAAGCAACCGGTGCCATATGTGTTTTTGGCCATGCCCGGTTCAAAACAAGCCTGACCGAACAACGCTGCCTGTTGGTCGCCCGCGATTCCGGAAATGGGTACTTCTTCCCCGAAAAAGAGCGTGGGATCAGTAGTGGTGTACACCTCGGACGATGAGCGCACTTCCGGCAACATGGAGCGGGGAACGGTCAACATCTTCAGCAGTTCATCGTCCCAACGCAAATCGAAAATGTTGTACATCAGCGTCCGGGACGCATTGGAATAGTCAGTGACATGGGCCCGGCCGCCGGAGAGCTTCCACACCAGCCAGGTATCGATGGTGCCGAACAACAGATCTCCTCGTTCCGCTTTTTCCCGCGCCCCCTCAACATGATCCAGAATCCATTTCACCTTGGTACCGGAAAAATAAGCGTCGATCAGCAAACCGGTTTTGTCACGAACCGTTTCTTCGTAACCATCGGCTTTCAACCGTTCACATATATCGGCCGTCTGCCGGGATTGCCACACGATCGCATGATACACTGGTTCACCCGTATGTCTGTCCCAGACCACGGTGGTCTCTCGCTGGTTGGTAATCCCGATCGCCGCAATTTCTTGGGCCGCTACCGGATAACGGGCCAACACCTCATGGATGACGCTTAGCACGGAGCCCCAAATTTCCAATGCATCGTGTTCGACCCAACCTTGTTGAGGGAAAATCTGGGTAAACTCCTTTTGCGCCACGCCCACCACTTTTCCCTCGCGATCAAAGATGATCGCCCGAGAACTGGTGGTTCCCTGGTCAATGGCCAACACGTATTTCTTTTCCATCCTCTAACCCCTCCCGGTTTACTCCTTCAATCGAGGCGGCTGACAATGTCCTGACAAGATCGTATGTCTCCCGCCTCCGCACTGTGTTCATCTTTATCCGAGTGTACTGTTTTCTCTCTTGGGACAACATTGTCCCCATAATGAATCATCGGATACTTATGCATTCAAACGCTTTCAAAAGAATCAATGAAATAACTGCAAATAAACCCATGATGCCAGTACCCCACCTACAAGCGGACCGACTACGGGAATCCAGGCATACCCCCAGTCGGAGCTTCCTTTCCCGGGTATGGGCAACAGCGCATGGGCGATGCGCGGTCCCAGATCCCGTGCAGGATTGATGGCATAACCTGTGGTGCCGCCGAGCGACATCCCGATCGAAACGATCAACAAGGCCACCACCAGTGTCTGCAAACCGTCGGCGAAGACCACTCCTTTGGCACCAAATGCCAGCAAAGCCAATACCAACACGAACGTGCCGATCATCTCACTCAACAAGTTGGACCACGTATGGCGAATGGCCGGGATCGTGGAGAACACACCCAATTTCGCTTCAGGATCGTCCGTTTCCTTCCAATGGGGCAGGTAATGCAACCAAACCACGACGGCTCCCAAAAACGCCCCGATCATCTGTGCCGAGATCATGCTTGGAACCTCGGCCCACGGCAGTTTCCCCGCCATCGCGAAACCGACAGTCACTGCCGGGTTAAGATAGGCACCACTGTAATGGCCGACGCAATAGGCAGCCACCATCACAGCCAAGCCCCATCCGAAGGTGATCACCACCCAGCCTGCATTTTGCGCTTTGGACTTGTTCAATACGACACCGGCAACTACGCCATCTCCCAAAATAATCAGAATCATTGTGCCGATCAACTCGGCGAGAAAATGAGACAAAGTTCTCCCTCCCACTTTGGATATCTTGTTATTCTAAACATACGGAATTATTGAAAGTGCATTGCATGAAAAAAACCACAATGTCCCCTTCAACCCCATTGAAAGGAAATTGTGGTTCTCCATCTCTCATCCACGATTAACTTGTGAGGGAAAATTGAAAACGGTTGCAACCTTGTGTGTCCGATTTTACAACATCCGCCCCCTTTTTGCAAGCGTTTTCTGTGTGCTTCTGTAGCATATGGTTTTGGCAGGTTGATTTTGGATTAAATCTTCATTATAATGAAAAATCAAATAATTAAAAACCCTTTAGCGTGATCGAAGATCATGGAGAATGGCCTGATCCGTATTTCTCCAATATAAATTTTGATCGGAAAAGGGGATGTGACGATGCGTCAAATCGGCGTTGCGGTTTTCTCTTTTCTGGTGGCATTGACTCTGACCATACCAGGTATCGGTCAAGCCACCTCCGGCAAAGAAAGCAAAGAAACTGCCGCCCAGACACTCGCCACCAAAAAATACGACTTGGTTTTGTTGCACGGCCTTCGAAACGCTCATCGATGGAGCGATCATTTTTTAACCACAGTAGCAAATGTTTGGGGTTCCGGCAATGTGTACGTGATTTATGCCAATGATTCGAATGAGGTGCAAACCCGGGTATTGAACGGCAAAACCGTCACCTTTATCGGCAGAAATGACAATACGGCCGGGTCGGAGTATATCTCGGACTGGGTGAATCAGGTTCATGAAAAAGTGCAAATCCTTCAAAAGAAATACGGACTCAGCAAGCAATTTGATATCATTGCCCACAGTCAAGGCGGACTGGTCGCCCGGCGTTACATCTACGACTACCCCGGCACTGTTGCGGGACTGGTCACCCTGGGTACTCCGCATCATGGATCTCCGCTGGCAAATGATTACGAATTTGCCGCGAAATATATCTACGGCGGCGAAAAAGCACAATCCAACTTGGATCCTGCCTGGGTCGAAAAGTTTAACCAACAGTATCCGGTGAAAGGTGCTCCCCTTTTTAACGGTGGAAAAATCTATACGGTTCAGGGAGATGCTGATGGTTATGATACTTGGGGTGTGAATGGAGAGAATTTTGTAGGATGGATGACCCTGTTCACCAAATACCAAACTGACAGTGACGGATTGGTGCCGACGAGCAGCGCCTATATCGAAGGAGCCATTCATCTCGCCACCTATGATTCCTACGATCACCTGGAACTGGTGCAAAAGCCCGATGTCGCAGAGAAAGCGGCAACGGTTCTCCCTTGAACGGTGCAGTTCTTATGCTATGTAGTTCGGAGAACAGCGATGACGAAAGAGTCCCTCACACGGATGCGCGTCAGCATCTGGGTGGGGACTCATTTACACTCACAGCTTTTTTGATTCCTTTACTTTTGCGCTGTGATCCCGGTGGAAATGATCGTGATACTCCACCAATCCGATTTCGCAACCCGGTCCGATGATGACACGATTGCCCCGTACCACGTTTGCCCGGGTGTTTTCCAAGTGGACCTCATCCCCCTCGATCATATCAACCTCCAGATGATGTGAGAACGGCTTGAACCAAAATGAGAAACCCTTTTTCCGCACCTCGATCTTTTCGCCACCGATTTCCTTCGCCCGGCAGTCCCCGTACAGCTGCACCACGATTTGTCCTGCATTCAACAGCCCGTCGATTGTGAAAACACCCTTGGCCGAGAAAGATTCCGCTTCCACATCTTCTTTCACATTGAGCTGTCCTTCTAATGTTACTTCTTCTGCCGTCACTGGACCGCCTACATGGAGCATCCCTTCCGCTTCCATCTGCCGGCAGGACAAGTGTCCGCCAATCTCCGCATGACCGCGGACCCGAAGCTCCTCCGATTCCACACGGCCGTCAATCCGGGTGGAGCCGTATACCTTTACATCGCTTGCTTTCACGTTACCCGTGATGTGCGACTTCCCGTGACATTTCAACTCCGTACATGTCAAATCTCCGTCCACGTGCCCGTCGCCTTGGATGGACACGCGGTCAAATTCGCCACCCGCAGTGCTGGCCCGTCCGGCCACGACAAAATCCCGGTGCTCCTTGCGATCCATTCACATCCCTCCGTCCATCATGCTGATTTTCAGCTCTTCAGCACATTGTGCCAAAGAAAGCCGTACCACTACCTTGGCATCCGCTTCGATATGCAGCTCCTGAACGGAATCGGTCAACAAACTGATCGCGATCCCCATTTTGCGGATGATCCACAACTCTCCCTTTTGTTCCCGAATATGGGAGGCATGCGCTTCCAGCATGGACCAGACGCGACGTGCCTCTTCCAAGCTGACATTGCCCGTTTTCAGTGTACGGGCTACGACGTACAAGCGGAGGATTTCCTCAAAGTGGAGTGTCTTTGCCTCGGTCCACTCATCAGCAAACAAATTCCATACTCCTTTTGAAACAATGTTACGTTTGATAATCTCTTCAACAGGCAGCATCACCTTTGTAAGATTGGGGGACAATCGCTCCGCGATTTCATCCAATGACAAATCATCTTTCATCCGTTTGATCTTGTCGATTCGGTCCAATATCTTCTGTTTTGGAAAAAAGGTTTCCTGACCCGTGTAGGTTGACTTGCGAATGAACCATTCTTCCGGAATCAGGTTCTTCCGCTTCCATCTGTACAGTTGACCGTATGAAATGCCGGTAAGCCGCAACAGCTCCTTTTTGGAGATCAGCTTTTCGTCCATGGACGGCCACCTCCTCTCTCGATTCCCAATATAACATAACAATGTTACGTTGTAAATGTGTATCAACATAAAAAAAGAAGCTCCATATCGGAGCAGAAGGTTCAAAAAGCGGGTCAAGGAGCAACCGGCGTTGTTCTTCAAGTACTTTCAAGTATCAGCCTGCATTTTCATTTCCGGTGATCTCACGTTTGGCTCGGATGAAGGCAATCAGCTGATGGATCTCTTCTTCCGAAAGAGGTTGTCCGTCCACAGTCAATTTCTGTCGGGATAATTGCGTCAATTCGATTTCCTTTCCTTCGGGATGAAAGGTGGGATCATCGACACGACCGATCAGATAATCCACTGAGGTTTCAAACAGATCCGCGATGCTCTTGATCGCTTCCAGCGAGGGGCGACGATATCCCGATTCATACCCTGCATATGTGCTTTTGGCTATCCCCAGTTGATCTGCGGTATATTGTATGGACCACTTTTTTTGTTTTCGCAAACCGATGATTCTGTCCAGGAGCATCGCCTCTCCTCCTTTCCCACCCATCTTGACGATACCATGGTACGCGAAACGAATACAATTTTCTTGATTTACGACCATATCCACCCTATAATTACTCTTGGACGTTCGCAATAAGCGTACACCCTACGTTAATATACAATGATTCATTTGATTCTTGCAACCACCATCCGGAATCGTCTGAACACGCGGAAAGCCCGAGAGCGGAAGAGGTGAAGGGTATGAAGAAATTGCTGCTGTTGGCCACCGGGGGAACGATCGCATCCGTTCCGAGCGCGGAAGGACTTGCTCCAGGGATGAGCGCAGAAGAGCTTGCGAGGTACCTACCGAAGGATACATCGGATTATCAGTTGGAAAGCAAAATGCTGATGAATATCGACAGTACCAACATGCAACCGGAATTCTGGGTCGAGATCGCGAAAGCCATCTATCGGCATTATGATCGGTACGATGGATTTATCATTACGCATGGGACGGACACGATGGCCTACACCTCTGCGGCCTTGTCCTATATGCTGCAAAACGTCACCAAACCGATCGTCCTGACCGGTTCTCAAGTTCCCATCAGTTTCAAACGAACCGATGCCAAGAAAAACATTGCGGATGCCGTTCGATTTGCATGCGAGGAGATCGGCGGCGTTTTTATCGTGTTTGACGGCAAGGTGATTCAGGGCACAAGGGCAGTCAAGATGCGAACCAAAAGCTACGATGCGTTTGAAAGTATCAATCATCCGTATGTCGCATATATCAACGGTCCGAATGTGACGTACTACAAATCCGTCCACGCCAAAAAACAGGGCGAATTGATACTGGATACTTCTCTGTGCCCCGATGTGTTTGTGATGAAATTGCATCCCGGAGCCAAACCGGAGCTGTTTGACTGCATTCGCCATCTATATAAAGGTGTGATCATCGAGAGTTTCGGAAGCGGTGGTATCCCGTTCCAAGGCCGAAATCTGCTGCCCAAACTGAGAGAGCTGACCAATGCGGGCGTTGCGGTGGTGATCACCACACAATGTCTGGAAGAAGGTGAAGACATCCTGCTGTATGAAGTGGGACGAAAAGCCGCTCAAAACCAGATCATTCTATCGAGGGACATGAACACGGAAGCGATCGTCCCCAAGTTGATGTGGGCTTTGGGCAAGACCAACGATCTTCAGGAAGTCAAACGATTCATGGAAACACCCATCGCTGACGATATATCCGTCTAAAGCCTGTCGGTAAAATGCTCAGGCACAACGGATTCCCAGACGAGAATGCGCAGGATGTATTGCGGGCAACTTCTGCTATACGCAGCGTACTTTGCCCTTATCCTGCGCTTTCGGTTTTAGGGGCTTGAATCCGTTCTTTGCAGGGCACAGGTAGAGCGAGTCGGGAAAGCAATGCGGACCTCATCACCAGACATTCTTCAAATACGTAGTAAGGGAGTGAACCCGATGATCCAAGCATCTGCATATCGCAAGGAGAAAGATTTTCTCGGGGAAAAAGAAATTCCCGCTGACGCATATTACGGTATCCAAACACTGCGTGCAAAAGAAAACTTCCCGATTACAGGTTACCGTCTACATGAATCGCTCATTCGAGCAGTGGCGATGGTTAAAAAGGCGGCCGCCCTCGCCAACATGGAAACCGGTCGCCTGAATCCCCGCTTGGGGAACGCGATCGTCACAGCCGCACAGGAAATCATCGACGGCAAATGGCATGACCAATTTATCGTGGATCCAATCCAGGGCGGGGCAGGGACATCCATCAACATGAACGCCAATGAAGTGATCGCCAACCGTGCACTTGAACTGTTGGGTGAAGAAAAAGGAAATTATTTTGCTCTCAGTCCCAATACCCATGTCAACATGTCCCAATCGACCAATGACGTATTTCCAACCGCGATCCACATCGCCACGTTGACGCTTTTGGATCAACTGTTGGAAACCATGAAACGCATGCATCAAGTGTTTGAGAAGAAAGCGGAGGAGTTCGACCCCATCATCAAAATGGGACGGACTCATCTGCAGGATGCCGTTCCCATTCGTCTCGGCCAGGAGTTTGAGGCGTACAGCCGGGTGTTGGCACGCGACATCAAACGAATTGAGCAATCGCGCCAGCATCTGTATGAAGTGAACATGGGTGCCACAGCCGTCGGCACAGGATTGAACGCAGATCCGCGCTATATCGAAAGTGTGGTCAAACATCTGGCCGAGATCAGCGGTTATCCGTTGGTGCGTGCGGATCATCTCGTAGATGCCACACAGAACACGGATGCCTATACGGAAGTTTCCGCGGCACTGAAAGTGTGCATGATGAACATGTCCAAGATCGCCAACGACTTGCGTCTGATGGCATCCGGCCCCCGTGCGGGACTCGGGGAGATCACCCTGCCGGCCCGTCAGCCCGGTTCCTCTATCATGCCTGGGAAAGTAAACCCCGTCATGGCGGAAGTTATCAACCAGGTCGCCTTTCAGGTGATCGGCAACGATCATACCATCTGTCTGGCATCCGAAGCGGGACAGCTTGAATTGAACGTGATGGAGCCCGTCTTGGTCTTTAACCTGCTGCAATCGATCAGCATCATGAACAATGCATTTCGCGTGTTTACTGATTATTGTCTGTCCGGTATCCAGGCAAACAAAGAACGGTTAAAAGAGTATGTGGAAAAGAGCGTGGGCGTCATCACCGCGGTGAACCCACACATCGGATATGAAACAGCCGCCCGCATCGCACGTGAGGCTGTTTTGACGGGGCAATCGGTGCGTGAATTGTGCCTGAAGTACGATGTCCTGACCGAAGAAGAACTGGATCTCATACTGGACCCTTACGAAATGACGCATCCTGGTATCGCCGGTGCATCTCTGTTGGACAAGCAGTGATATAGGTGTCACCACTGCCATCAGCGCAAAACAAAAACCGTTTCCTCCCCTTGGAAACGGCTCAGTTTCCGCTCCGTAGCGCTACAGCTGAAGTCGCTCTACGGGAAATTCGGTCCCGCTTTCCCAAGATAAAGTGGCCGTTTTCCCACGAGCGACTTTTTCTTCCTTCAAGGCCGATAAGCCACCGACACCTGCGTCGCCGGGATATTCAGCCTTTCTTTCACCAGGCTGATCAGTTTTACCACTTGACGATTGGCCAAATTGTCCGCCTGTACAATTACATCCACATGATGATCGTTCGTAATCACGACAGCATCGTGAAATCCCTCGCTCCGAATCAGCTCTTCCAGAACGGACTCCGTTTTGTCTACCTTCATCAACTGATTGATTTTCGCTTCTGCTTCCTTCAGTTGCTGTTGGCTTGATTCGGGATCGGTCAAGATTTTCATGTACTCTTCCGTCATTTTGGATCTGAGCGTACTGCGCTGCAACTGGTATCCGACAAAGTAATCGCCGGCATTTTCCTCCGACAGCTCTTTTCCTGCATCGGATGACGATTTGGTCGTTTTGACGCTCACATCCGCCGGTGCGGGGCCTTTCTCCTTCTGAACCGACTGATTCGCAGGCTCCACCGGACCGGTCACGATGTAGTAAGCGGATAACACCACCATCAAGGTGAGCATCGTCACCAACCACATGGTTTGCTTGTTCATGGTCATGGAATACCCCTCCTTCATCCTTTTGGCAATACTGATATCCTGTGGATCGGGACGTCCAGCACCCGTTGAACAGCTTCGATGATAGCAGCTTTCACCTGCAGATTTTCCGCCCCTTTGGCCACGATCAACACTCCCGTTACGACCGGTTTCAACCGTTTGACAACGATGGGTTGCTCCCCGTCATTCCCACGGTACAGCACCACTTTTTCATCTTCACTCTGTTCCTCGATCTTGCGCGTCCCCCCTCTACGGTCGTTTTCACTTGTTGTCTGCTCCTGCGTTCGTGCATCCTTGGCCAGCACCTCTTCCTCCGAAGATGCCATGTTGATCATCACGGTAACATCTTCCACTCCGACGATTTTGCTGAGTGTTTCCGATAGTTGGGATTCGTACTCGGCTTCGTATTCATGGATCGTCATTTTATCAGAAGACTTTCTTGCGGCGGTATCCACAGCGGGGTGCAGTTGGCGGGCGGAATCCGGCGGAACCACTTCGTTCTGGACGGAGAAAAACGAAGAGAGAATCATCAACCCGGCCCCTAAACACCCTAGCAGTATCAACCAACGAAATGGTTGGATGTGTGATTTCCCTTGCCCACCTCTTCCTTCCAACTGTTCCAACAGCCGTCTGAACACCGGATTCCCCTCCCTAACCTGCTTGTTCCACCGACACGTGGATCTGGCCGGGGCGCAAATGCCACGTCTCCTGCAAGAAGGTGCGGATACGGCGGGACAGCTCATCGTCCCCCGCCCTCTTCTGCTCCGCCGGTTCCTGTTTCATCGTATCGATCTCGACCGGTCCCACCTCCTTGACCGGTGCCACCGCCGTCTGTCCCTCCTGTGATCCAAGAGCTTCCGGCGTGACGACGAGCGAAACGAGCGAGACATCGGGCGGCCGATTGTCTGCAGGTGTAGCGGCTTTGACTTGCACGGAGGAAACGGTGACGCGGAAACGATCCTCGATCTCATGCCTGATCGATTGGGCCATTTGGTCCTCTGCCTGCTCCTTGATCAACTGGTCCTGTGTCCGGCCTAACGTTTCCCCTCGTTGCCGGATTGATTCCAATGATGTCATGTCCTGCACATCGGTACCGCCGTTCCGAAATGCCAGGGCGGAGACGTCCCAGTCTTTTCGGATCAGAGAGAAGACAGGGGACAAAATGGCCAGGATGATCAAAAGACCCATGACGAGCTTCACATACCGGTCCATCGAATGATTGGGCAACAGGAGATCGATGAATGTGGCGATGAGAACAAGCAGCACGATCTGCCGCAGCCAATCGCTGATCATTTCCATCATGATCCCCATCACCTACCGCATCATGACTGAAATATTTCCTGCCGCGACAATAATCGTGACGGCCAGGAAAAACATCAACCCCACGGTGGCGAGTGAAGCAAACACGTAGATGAGCGTTTTGCCGATGATGTTGAGACATTGGATGATTGGGCTGTTTCCCAAGGGTTGCATCACCGCTGCCGAAAAGTTGTAGATGAAAGCGAGCGACAAAATTTTGACCGCAGGAAACGCGCTGATCAGGAGGAGTATCAATACTCCCGCCATACCGATGGCATTTTTGACCAAGAGAGACGCCCCGATCACTGTATCTGCCGCGTCGGAAAACATGCGCCCCACCACGGGAACGAAGTTGCCCGCCACATATTTGGCCGTTCGAATCGTCACACCGTCCGCCACTGCCGCTGTGGCCCCCTGTACCGAGATCACGGCGAGAAAGATCGTGAGCAGTGACCCTAGCAAACCCACACTGATTCTGCGCAATAAATTGGCCAACTGGTTCACCTTGTACTTTTCGGACAAACAGCTGACAATGCTCAATACCGCCGAGAAGAACAAGAGCGGAAACACAACGGTATAGATCAGCGTACCGATTGCGTGAATCATGAACACGATCAGTGGGTGGAACATCGCGACCGAGCCGATATTGCCCATTGAAGCCAAAAGAGTCAACACGAGCGGCACCAGTGCGAGCATGAACTGGATCATGGTATGGATTGCCGATTTGGCGGAATCGACGGCGGTGGAAAAGCTGTCGACGGCCAGAATGATGATGACCATGAACGCCACCGCATACGCGACTTTACTTACCTGATTCTGCTCAAACGCTGTTTGCAGTGTCTGGAGCAACATACTGAACACCGTCAGGATGATGATCGTGCCCAGCAATTTTCCGTTGTACAGCACCTCGTGAAAAAAGTAGCGCAACATGCTCTGGAATATGTCGTTCAGCTGAAATCCGTCCCGCGATTTGGACAAGATCATATCAAACAGACTGGGGGGTTGCTGACCGGGAAAAAACTTGCCGTATTCTTGTTGCAATTGTCTCCAATAGGATTCCAGTTCCTGTGTCTGCAATTGATCCAACTGCGTCTTCACTACGCGATCCTGCAAGGACGCTTCCGAGGCTGCCTGTACGATCGACGGCGCCAAGATCCAGAAAAGAGACATGAACACCAGTAAGGACCATCGTCTGCGCATCATCCATCATCCTTATGAGGGCAAAATTTGCATCACGGTTTCGATGATCAGCGTGATAATTGGAATCGCCATCACCATGATGAGGATTTTGCCCGCCAGTTCAATCTTGGACGCGATCGCATTTTGACCGGCGTCCCGCGTCACTTGCGCACCGAATTCGGCGATGTAGGCAATGCCGATAATCTTGAGGATTGTACCCAGGAAAAGCGTGTTGACCTTCGCCTGTTCCGCCAAGGATTCAATCACCCGGATCACATCGGCGATTTTGTCTGCCAACGCGATAAAGATGATAACCCCGACAAATGTGGCCAACAGGAAGGCGAACATCGGTTTCTGCTCTTTGATGATCAGGATCAAAAACGTGGCGATCAAACCGAGGCCGACCACCTGAATGATTTCCACCGGGATCGCCTCCCGTCACGGTCGGAACAAAAAGACGTTTTTAATCGTTTGGAACAGATCCTGTATCAGCATGGCGACCATGAACAGCACCACGACAAACCCGATCAGCGTCACCCAATGTGCCCAATCTTCTTTTCCCATCTGTTTGAGGATCGTGTGAATCATCGCCACGATAATCCCGATCCCCGCGATCTGAAAGACGGCGTCAACGTCGAATGGCATCGCTTACGTCCCTCCACCTCCGAGCGGGTTGTGTTCCTCAGTACATCAGGATGACCAGCAAGGCTCCTCCCAGAATGCCTAAGCTTTTGCACATTTTCTCATATCGGGCCTGATCATCCCGGGCGTGCTGTTCCTCCGCCTTCAGATGAGCCATGGCCATCCGAATGTGTTGCAATTGGTCCTGACGGTCGGAGACCCCCAACGTCTGACCGAAATGGAGCAGAATCTCCCACTCCGGTTGACGCATGGCCGTTTGCTCCCAAATCGCCTCGATCGCCCTTCTCCAGCATTCATAGGCAGATGCACCGTCCAAGGCGCGCAAACGGGTTCCGCATTCCCGAAACAGCTTTCCCACAGGGAACGGTTCGCGATCGGCGATATGAATCATCACTTCCGCCAGCGGGCGTGAGCCATACACAATCTCCGTTTCCAAAATGGCCAACGATTGCAGCAAGGAACGAATCTGACGAGGTCGGTCGGCATAACGCTTGGCGACGCGAAAACCTGCAGTCGAGGAAGCGACCAGGATGAAAACGGCACCCAGCAGTTTCAACATCTCGCCCGCACCGACCGCTCCCGATCCACCCTCTTCAGTGAACTGTCATAAATCCCCTCAATGGTGCCGGGACGAAGGCGGCGACTCAACAACACCACACGGGTGAAGACGCCCTCACGGATCAGTCCGGTCAATCCGGGACGACGACAAATCTCATCCAGTGAACGTCCATGCGCCGTGACAAACAGGTTCACACCGGCAAAAACAGCTTCGTAAACCGCATCGCTGTCCTCTTTTCGACCGATTTCATCCACCACCAGAATTTCCGGGGACATCGACCGGATCATCATCATCATGCCCTCAGACTTGGGGCAGGCGTCCAACACATCCGTGCGCGGACCGACATCATGTTGCGGAACTCCCCGTAAACATCCCGCGATTTCCGAACGCTCGTCCACAATACCGACCTTTCTGGGCTTCACGCCCCGTTCCCCCACGCTTGCGATGCGCGCGAGGTCGCGCAACAACGTAGTTTTGCCGCACTGTGGCGGGGAGACGATCAGCACGTTTTCCACGTGATCCGGTCCGAACACATACGGGATCAACGCCTTCCCCGTCCCTTTCACCTGACGGGCCAACCGGATATTGAATCCTGTCACATCGCGCAAATGCTTCACTTTCCCGTTCTCCACCACCACCTTCCCTGCCAAGCCGATCCGGTGTCCGCCGTCCACCGTTACGTATCCGCGCCGTAGCTCTTCCTCCAATGCATAGAGGGAATGTTGGCTGATCAGATTGAGCAGTTTGGTGCAATCCTCTCTGTCGGGTACATACGCTCGCTCTGGACGGGTCCCCCATCTCCCTCCCGTCGCAACAAAACCGGTTCCTTCCGCTGTCACCACCTCCAACGGGCGGTTTTCCCGAATGCGAATCTCCTCCACGCGTTGCCGAACCTCCTCGGGAAGTGCGGCAATTACATCCCGTATGGACGGCGGGAGAACCGGCAGAATGGCATCCAACACGGGGAAAACCTCCTGTTCATGCGGGTTTTACCTAATCTATATGGCAGGCTTGTATCCTTTATGCCCAAGCCCAAAAGAAAAAGCGACCCAAATAGGGTCGCCCTTGCGTGCGAAAGAAAATGGATTTCCCGTCAGGAATGTGTCGTTTGTACCGTTTCCGTTTCCTCCGTGTCTCGATCAGGCTCATCATCATTGACGAGCAATACCGTATGGCATTCGGGACAAAGTACTTCATATGTGTCATCATCGTCGAAAATGTCATCATCGATCAACACTTGCTCCCCGCACTTGGGACACTCCATCTCAAAAAATCCGGCGTTCTCATCTTCATCTTCCTCGTCGTCGTATACCAACAACTCCAATTCGTTCAGGTCTTCATCCACCGCTTCCACGTACTCTTCCAATTCGCTCAACCGCAGATTCGATTGATGCACTTCTTCGATCAAATCATCGACCAACGTTAACAGCCGGGAGAGTACTTTCCCCTCCATGCGCTGATCGATTTGACCCGATCCTTCCATCATGCCTTGAATAAACGCGATATCCTTGCGCAAATCATGATGCATGGTATCCATATTCACGTCTCCTCCTCACGAATCGACCTTCATTCCTATTGTGGTTTTTCTGCGACCGCGAGATTCGTAACAGTAAAAATCCGTCGGTTGGGGAAGTCTATTCGGTGTGTACAGGTGAAAAGGAGGAGACAGAAGTTGCCAAACATGACGGTTTCTTCCCCCAAGCAAAAAGAGGACGCCTCTCGTCACCACTCATGGCGGGACATCGCTGTCTTGAGTTCGGTTCCACTTTTGATGGTATTGGGGAATTCCATGATCATTCCCGCTTTACCGTCGATTCGTGAATCACTGGGGATAACGTCGCTGCAAGTCAGTTTGCTGATCACTTTGTTTTCTGTTCCCGCAGGCATCATCATTCCGTTGGCCGGTATATTGTCCGACCGGTTCGGCCGAAAAAAAATCATCGCCATCAGTTTGCTGCTCTATGGTGCGGGTGGGATAGTAGCCGGGTTGTCTGCATTCGGTTCGTATACCTTGATGTTGATCGGTCGCATCATCCAAGGGATCGGGGCTGCAGGGACCGCACCGATCACCATGGCCTTGGTGAGTGACCTATATAAAGGCAATGAACGCAGTCAGGTCCTCGGGATGATCGAAGCGGCAAACGGTTTGGGCAAAGTGATCAGCCCGATACTCGGATCGTTGATCGCCCTGATTTCGTGGTCGGCCCTTTTCTTCACCTTCCCGGCATTGGTCGTTCCTGCTGTCATCGCATTGTGGTGGATCATTCAGGAGCCTAAGCGTGAAGGAAATGTTCCTCCCTTGTCACAGTACAAAGATCATGTGATCAAAACGTTCCGTCGACAAGGGAAATGGTTGTCGGTTGCTTTTTTGTCCGGCGCCGTCACGCTGTTCATCCTCTTCGGCGTATTGTTCTACCTGTCCGATTTGCTGGAAAAACGATACGGGATCGACGGTGTGATCAAAGGATTGATCCTGGCCATTCCACTTTCGGCCATGAGCATCACCTCCTATTGGTGCGGCAACCATATCGATCAAAACGTCAAACGGATGAAGCATTTCATTATCACCGGCATGTTTACCGTATCAGTTGTCATGGCACTGGTGCCCTTCATCACCAACACATACCTTCTGTTAGGGGTTCTGTTTGTCGGCGGAATCGGTTCAGGATTGGTTCTGCCTTGTTTGAATACGTTGATCACGTCTGCGGTCAATGCAGCGGAACGGGGAATCATCACATCACTGTATAACGGTGTCCGTTTTTTAGGTGTAGCGATGGGCCCACCGATTTTTGGAGCCTTGGCCGACAGCAAATGGTGGTTATTCGGCGGCTCTTCTGCCCTCACCGCCATCACGGGGATCTTAGCTGCCTTCGTGATTCATCGACCAAAACGACTGCGGGGAACGGACGGCCAGTCACGTCTGCTGATACGCAAAAAACGGCTTCAGCAGGTATAAGGAGTGCCAATCGTCATGAGAGAATGCGTCATCCCTTTACGCCAGTAGCTGCTGAGCTGCCAAAAGAGGGGCATGAAGGAAACAATTCCCCGAAATCGCGGGTGGTTTGACCATTTGCTCTGCAGTCTCTTTTCTTTTCTTCCCGTTTACGTTGCCAACATTGGGCACCGGACATGCGCTTCCGCATATCATATCAAGGGTATGATCCTTGAGAAAGGAAGCGAGGCGAAACGGATGAAATCGTTGCCGGCGATGTGTTGGCCTCAGAAAATGATTGATCCGTCCGGCATCCGTCAATCTAAGCCGCGAACGGCCGGATGCACGATGATACTTGACAAAGGTTTGGGATTGTCCGCTTTTCGTGATCTGGTGTCGACAGCTGGTGACTATATCGACTGGATCAAACTGGGTTTCGGCACGCCAGCACTGACCCCTATTCCGATTTTGAGAGAAAAACTGGCCATCGCGCAATCACGAGAGGTGATCTTGTATCCGGGTGGGACGATGTTCGAGGTGGCCCATGCCCAGGATCAGGTGGAACGTTACTTTTCCGCTTTGGTCGAACTGGGGTTCACTTATATGGAAATTTCTGATGGCACCGTGGAGCTATCTCGTAAGAAGCGGGATCATTACATTCGTGCAGCCTTGAGCAACGGATTAAACGTCATCACGGAAATCGGCAAAAAAGCGGACGGTTCGTACACCCCCATCCCACTGCTGACGGAAACTTATCACCGAGATCGTGAGTCGGGAGCCGCCTTCGTCATCGTCGAGGGACGTGAATCGGGGAAAAATGTCGGGATTTATAATGAAAAAGGGGAAGCCGATATGGAATACCTGTTCACCGTTCATGAACAAATCGGCTCTCGCTTTCTGATCTGGGAAGCACCGCAAAAATCCCAGCAGGTACAATTGCTCCAAGCGCTGGGCCCCGACATACACCTGGGCAACGTATCCCCACAGGAATCGCTCGCGGTGGAAGCACTTCGACGCGGCCTTCGCTCGGACACGTTTGCAATCGGATTACGCATGGAGCGGCACGAATGATGCATATCTCCGTTTGTCCCCATGTGGATGAATTGCAAACCGACCGGTTGCAAAATAAAACCGTTATCGTGATCGACGTGTTCCGGGCGATGAGCTGCATTGTTACCGCATTTGCCCACGGTGCCACCCATGTTGTTCCGCATACAACCGTCAATGAAGCCAAGCAATCCGCCAAACGGGACGGTCTGTTGCTGGGCGGTGAACGATACGGCAAACGTTTGGAAGGATCCGATCTGGGCAATTCTCCCCGTAATTACGCGTCTCCCCTCGTAAACCGACGGGGAATCGCGCTCACAACCACCAATGGGACACGGACCTTGATCAAAGCGTCCAAAGGCGCTCACATTTTGGTCGGCTGCTTTCTCAACGCGCTCGCTTGTGTGGAACGGGCCTGTTCTCTTCAGCGAGATCTGGTATTTCTCTGCTCCGGTACACGTGGCACATTTTCCTTGGAAGACGGGACGGCCGCGGGACTCATGATCGACCTCATCATGAAAAAGGTTCCCCATGCTGTCTCTGACGATCTGGGCCAATCCATGCAGGCCTGCTATTGGGGATGCCGCGACCGGTTGGAAGAATTCCTCTCGTTGAGTCAGTCCGGTCAACGATTACTGCGCATGGGTGCTCGGGAAGATTTACGTGCCTGTCTGGAAGTGAACCGCTATTCGATTGTGCCTGTGTGGGAACAAGGTCGGATTATTTCCATTTAATATTTTGTCCCCCTTGTACATACAGTGATGGTAAGACTGTGGGACAGGGGATGGACATGAAACCGGACCTGTTGTTGGTGGCATTGATTCTCATCGGATTGGTAGGCCGATCTTCCATCATTGCAACAGCGGCCAGTCTGTTGCTCATCCTGAAGCTCACGCATCTGGAACGATATTTCGGTGCGGTGGAAAGGCGTGGGATGGAACTGGGTCTGCTGTTTTTAACCATTGCAGTACTGGTCCCTTTTGCCTCCGGCAGGATCAATCTGCGTGAAATCGTTGCGGTTTTTACCACTTGGCCCGGAGTGTTTGCACTCTTGGGAGGTGCGTTGGCCACTTATATGAATGGCAAAGGTCTTGATTTGCTGAAGGTCGACCCCCAACTGATCATTGGATTGGTGATTGGCTCGATCTTCGGCATCCTGTTTTTACGAGGAATTCCCGTTGGCCCGCTGATGGCCGCCGGGATCACGGCCTTTTTGCTCAAGGTGTTTCAATTGTTGGGTAAGGGGTGATAACAATAAAAAAGAGGCATCATGCCCCTGCAGTTTTCTTAGCTTCTTTCTTTTCAGACGGTGCATCCGGTAACGGTTTCGGCTGCGGTTTCGAGGGTTTCGCAGGTGGGATCGGTTTCGGTTCCGGTGGAACCTGTGGGATTTTCCGCGGATTCGGCTGATACCGATACCCATCGGTCACCTCAGACTCCTGTTTCGCTTTTCTGTCAACATCTTCCCAAGCGTACTGCATCCATATGAAAACTCCGATCACAAGAATCAAAATTCCCAACCCAATTCTTTTCATACTTTCACTCCAACTCGGAAAAGGATTCACTCCACGACTTGATTGTAACAAAATTGCGTCTAATTTGCGACCGTGAAGACAATGGCGATCCCTGCATGGATCCTGTTATGCTCTTCAAAATGTTACTTCTCGGCTAGTTGTACAGAAGATCGGGAGGTATTTTTCCGTATATATCGAATTATTTTAATTAATTCTCTATTCATTCACTTCAATACCCAGTCTCTGTAGTCTAATTTATTCTCCACCTCTTTTGTAAGCGCTCACAACAAACAGGGAGGGAAGAAGGATGTGGAATCAAATTTATAACCCGTTGGCCGGAAGTATTTGGCTGTCGACATTAGCAGCAGTTTTACCGATTCTTTACTTTTTTTGGGCGCTCGCATTCCGGCGAACCAAAGGGCACATCGCTGGCCTGATTACCGTTGTCTTGGCTTTTCTCATTTCGGTGTTGGTATACAATATGCCTGTAAAAATGTCGATCCTCTCTTTTGTTTATGGTGGAGCAGTTGGATTATTTCCCATCGGATGGATTATTGTTACCGCAGTTTTTTTATATAAAATAACGGTCAAAACAGGGAAATTTGACATTATTCGCGCATCGGTCACCAACCTGACCGACGACCATCGCCTGCAAGCCCTCTTGATCGCCTTTTGTTTTGGCGCTTTTTTGGAAGGTTGCGCCGGCTTTGGCACTCCTGTTGTGATTACGGCCGCTCTTTTGGCCGGGTTAGGTTTCCGTCCCTTATATGCCGCTGGAATATGCCTCATTGCCAATACAGCTCCTGTCGCTTTCGGAGCCATCGGGATTCCGATCACTGTGGCTGGCACTATCTCCGGTTTAGACCCGTTTAAAATCAGCCAAATGGTTGGGCGTCAATTACCGCTTTTATCGATATTTGTTCCGTTCTGGCTCGTGTTCGTCATGTGCGGGTGGAAAAAGACACGGGAGGTTATGCCGGCCATTTTCGTGACTGGCGGTACATTCGCCATTGTCCAATATCTTTCTTCCAACTTTCTCGGCCCGGAACTGCCGGATATCCTCTCTTCTTTGATCACCCTGCTCATTTTGTCTTTCTTTTTGCGCATATGGAAACCAAAACAAACATTCCGCTTTGATTCCGTAACAAATAAAACAAAAGCCACTGAAACGGAAATAGCGGCTGCAACAGAAGTATATTCAACCGGACAAATTTTACTCGCTTGGTCCCCTTTTCTTTTACTGACCGGCTTGATCGTATTGTGGAGCATTCCCGCGGTGAAGAACTTCCTTAATCAATGGACATACAAATGGAGCGTACCCGTCCTTCATCAAACGGTGCTAAAAATGCCCCCGATCGTAACCAAACCGACCCCGTATGAAGCTGTATTCACCTTTGATTGGTTGGCTGCTGTCGGGACTGCCATCTTAATCGCTTCCTTTTTCAGCATGTTTCTGGTCGGCATGCGGTTTAAGACATGGCTTTATACTTTTGGGGAAACCTTGGTGGAACTGCGTTATCCTCTTCTTACAATTTTCTCTGTGTTGGGATTGGCTTATATCTTTAATTACTCGGGTATGAGCGCTACCCTGGGGCTTGCTCTAGCCAAAACCGGTGTCTTATTTCCCTTTTTCGCACCGGTCCTCGGGTGGCTGGGTGTTTTCCTCAGCGGAAGCGACACCTCATCCAATGCCTTGTTCGGAAATTTGCAAAAGATCACCGCAAATCAGATTGGAATCGATCCGGTACTCACAGTTGCCGCTAACTCCTCCGGCGGTGTAACCGGGAAAATGATCTCTCCCCAGTCAATCGCCGTTGCAACAGCTTCGACCGGATTGGTCGGTAAAGAGAGCGATTTATTCCGGTTTACGATCAAACACAGCCTTTTTCTCGTGTTGATCATCTGTGCGATCACTCTATTACAAGCCTATGTTTTGAAATGGATGATCCCTTAGATAGAAATAAAGACCGATCCTTTTGTGGGCAGGCTGTTGACAAAGAAAGTCAACAGCCTTTTTTTTGAGGAAGATATCTATGTTCAGGACTTTTTCATCCAGAGAATCGCAACCGTATTTCGTTTGATCGTGAGGGAAAGTCGATCGTTATGACCCTTGAAAGGAATTGACCCTATGTGAGTCCATATCACACAGGGCCAAAAACCATGGATCATTTTTAACACTTCTATGCGATGCGATCATATCCCGGCAAGGTAAGAAAATCGATAAAACGGTCGCTTTTGGTTAAGTGAATCAACAGTTCACGCGCTTCAGGATACTTTGAATCAGTAAAGCGACTTTCGCCGAGGCGTTCCTTGATTTTCGCTAGCTCTTCTTCCAAGACTTGTTCAAATAACGAAAAGGTGATCTTACGCCCGTCCTCGAGTATTCCTTTGGGATGACGAATCCATTGCCAAACCTGGGCCCTGGAAATTTCCGCCGTCGCTGCATCCTCCATCAAGTGGTCAATCGCCACTGCTCCGTTTCCACGCAACCACTCTTCAATATACTGCAGTCCAACGCGGATATTTGTTCTCAGACCCGCTTCGGTAATGGTTCCTTCCGGTGCGCGCAATAAATCCTCCGCCGTAACCTCAACATCTTCCCGCAACCGATCCAATTGGTTGGGATTTGGCATCCTTTCGTCAAATACGGCTTTGGCCACCGGGACCAACCCGGGATGCGCAACCCATGTCCCGTCATGTCCGTCCAGCACTTCCCGCTCTTTATCCTCTTTTACCTTTCTCAGGGCTTCTCTGTTTGCCTCCGGATCATTTTTGATCGGAATTTGTGCCGCCATCCCGCCGATGGCATGGGCACCGCGTTTGTGGCAGGTTTTAATCGCTAACAAGGTGTAAGCCCTCATCATCGGCACGGTCATGGTCACCTGTTGCCGGTCTGGGAGGATCACATCAGGTTGATTGCGCAATACTTTCAAATAACTGAAAATATAATCCCAGCGGCCGCAGTTTAAGCCGGCAGAGTGATTCCGGAGTTCATACAGGATTTCTTCCATTTCAAACGCCGCTAGAATCGTTTCGATCAACACTGTCGCTTTGATCGTTCCTTGTGGAATGCCCAAGGCATCCTGCGCATAAACAAATACATCATTCCACAGTCGTGCTTCCAAGTGACTTTCTAATTTCGGAAGGTAAAAATAAGGCCCCGAACCATTCTCCAGTAAGGTACGGGCATTGTGGAAAAAGTACAATCCGAAATCGAACAACCCGGCCGAAACCGGTTTCCCGTCTACCCTGACGTGTTTTTCATCCAAATGCCAACCGCGCGGGCGAACGACAAGGGTGGCGATTTTCTCCTTCAAAGCATACTTTTTCCCTTCCGGGGAAGTAAAATCGATCTCCCGCCTGATCGCTTTTCTTAAGTTTACTTGTCCACCCACCGTATTCTCCCATGTCGGAGAATTTGCATCCTCAAAATCGGCCATAAACACACGTGCTCCCGAGTTAAGAGCATTGATCACCATTTTGCGGTTGCCGGCAGGCCCGGTGATTTCCACCCGCCGATCTTGCAGATCTTCAGGAACGGGAGCGATTTTCCAGTCACCCTGCCGAATGGAAGCCGTTTCGGGCAAGAAATCCGGCAATTTTCCCGAATCGATGGCTTGCTGCCGCTCTACACGCTTTTGCAATAAAGCGTCACGGGTAGCGGAGAATTTACGGGCCAATCCCGCAACAAAATCAAGTGCCTCATTCGTCAAAATCTCTTCAAACTCCGGAAGAATCGGCGCAGTCACTTCGACTCCCTTTAGATTAATTCTCGTATTCATTCCCACTCGATCTCCTCTCCCATTTCTGTTCAATAAAGAACGTCCAAAGCTTCTTCGGTATCGATTCCTTTGGGCCGCTTCTTCATCTCGGCACAACGGGCCGGGGAAGGGAATATTTTGCCTGGATTACATAAATTCCTCGGATTGAATACCTCCCGTATCGCGGTTTGGACGGCAATCTCCTTCTCAGAAAACAAATACCGCATTTCGTCTCTCTTTTCCAAACCAACACCATGTTCTCCGGTGATACTGCCACCAACCTCGACACACACTTGCAATATCTCCGATCCCGCTTGTACGGCCCGCTCTTCTTCACCGGGGATTCGTGCATCAAACATGATCAGGGGATGCAGGTTTCCATCTCCGGCGTGAAACACATTGGCAATGCGTACCCCCTTTTCGTGGCTGATTTTTTCGATCCGGGACAGAACTTCCGGCAAGCGGCTGCGGGGAATCACGCCATCTTGAACAAGATAATCCGGCGAGATTGTTCCGACTGCGCCAAAAGCGGTTTTACGGTTATTCCACCAACTTTTTCTTTCTTCCTCCGAGGAGGCAGGTCGCACTTCCCGCACTCCGTGTTTACGGCACACTTCCACAATGCGTTCAATCTGTTCATCCAATGCCTCGGCAATACCGTCTACTTCAATCAATAAAACAGCGCCAAGATCACGCGGATACCCTACCGGGAATGTTCCTTTTTCCACTGCTTCAATCGCCAGATTGTCCATCATCTCCAAAGCCGCCGGTAATATCCCCGCTGCGATAATGTCGGAAACCGCTTCACTCGCCTCGCTCACTTCATCAAACATCGCGAGAACGGTGCGAACCCCTTCCGGTTTTTTCTCAAGCCGGACCGTGATTTCCGTCACAATGCCCATCGTCCCTTCCGATCCGACCACCAATCCGACCAAATCATAGCCTGGCTCATCCGGAAGTCCGCCGAGTTGAACGATTTGCCCGTCGGGTAAAACCATCGTCAAACCAAGTACATGGTTTGTGGTGACACCATATTTGAGACAATGAGCTCCACCCGCATTTTCACCGACATTTCCTCCGATCGTACATGCCTGCTGACTCGAGGGATCCGGTGCATAATAGTAACCGCGATCGGCGACGGCCTCAGTTAAATGCAGATTGATATATCCCGGTTGCACCACAGCCCGTCTATTCAGAAGGTCGATTTCCAAAAGGCGATTCATCCTCGCCAAACTGATGATTACTTCCCCTCCCGTAGGAGTGGCTCCTCCGCTCAAGCCGGTTCCGGCCCCGCGCGGGATAAAAGGAATTCCCCGTTTCGAGAGCAAGCGAACAACCTCGGCTGTCTCTTCTGTACTACCGGGAAAAACGACCGCACGCGGAACCACCTTTTTCAGGGTATATGCATCACATTCATAGGCCAGTAGATCTTCATGGCGGTAAAGGACCGCGTCGTTCCCGACACAGCGCTTCAGTGCGGCAATCAGTTCTTGATTTTGGTCGTCATCTATTGTGCCATCCGTCTTCAGCTCGCTCTGCTCCCCGCGCCGGTAAGCCTCGTCCAACAATTCAATCGTATGCACGACGCGTTCCCGTCCACCACGCTGATGAACTCCCATCGCGATCTGCAACATGCAACCAGGATTCCCCATCACAATCCTATCCACTTCTTGCGGAACGTCATCCATTTTTCGCTCAAGAAGACGGCCCGCCATATCCGGATAAGTCAGGTTATAAATCCCGGCACTCCCGCAGCAGCGATCCGCGTTGGGCATTTCAACCAAAGTAAGCCCGGGGATTTGTTTAAGCAGTTCACGCGGCTGGTTTCTCACTTTTTGTCCGTGGACCAAATGACACGCTTCGTGATAGGTGACTGTTTCTTGAACCCTTCCCGTTGGCGGTTGAAAGCCGATTTCACATAAGAAAGAGGATACATCTTGAACTTTTTTGACAAATTCCTTTGCCTTATCTTTGTAATCCGGATCGTGCTTAAGAAGTTCATCGTATTCTTTCATCGCTGACCCGCATCCGGCCGCATTCACAATGATTCGATCAACATCTGCTTGCAAAAACGCGTCAATATTTTGTTTGGCTAATTTTTTCGCTGTCTCCCGGTCTCCGGCATGCACTTGCAGGGCACCGCAACAAACCTGCCCCCGCGGCACCACCACCTCAGAGCCGTTACGGCTTAGCACCCGCACCGTTGCCTCATTAATCCCGGCGTATAAAACATCCATCACACACCCTGTTAAAATGGCAACACGATAACGCTTTTCCCCAAGCGCCGGGGTTACTTCAGCCAGAGTCTGCCGGGAAAATTGAGCCGGGATCTGCGGCAGGACGGCCTCCATATCCCGAATGTGCGCAGGGAATAAACGAAGAATCCCTATTTTTCGTGCCAAAGCCTGAAGACCCGATCGTTGGTAAAATCTCAACAATCGGCCCAGCCAATACAGACGTGCGGGATGGGGAAACAAATGCCTTAAAAAGATTCGGTTGATCATCCCCCTAAGTCCTTTGGGAGGCATCACCTGATAAAGTTGGCCGCGCGCTTCTTCAATCAAGGCTCCGACCTCTACTCCTGATGGACAAGCAGTTTCGCACGCACGGCAATCCAAGCACTGAAAAACCGGGTCATATAAACCTTGGTTTAACTTTAGCCGCCCTTCACCTGCCGCTTTAATCAAATGAACGCGGCCACGCGGAGAATGAGCTTCCAATTTCTCTTCCTGATAGGTGGGGCATGCATCCAAACACATTCCGCAATGAATGCATTTCGACCACTTATCCGGGTCTGGCGGATCGGCAAACGGAAATCCCGTTAATGGTTTCGTTTCCTTTATCGGATCGGACATGATTTATATCCCTCCTACCCATCTTCCCGGATTAAATCGCCCTTCCGGATCTAATTGGGCTTTGATCTTCCGCATGAGAAACAGTCCGGCTGGTGTTTTTCCCCAAACGGGAATGAGCTCTTTAAAAAAGGAAGGGGCATGTAGGATGACCACATAACCAAGCTGCTCTTCTATACGTTGCCTGACTTTTTGGATAAGTTCTTTTGCGATTGCCCACTGATCCTGTTTCGGCTGCAACACGGCAAGCGTAATTCCCGTGCCCGTTCCCCCGTGAATCATCGCATCAATCCCCAGCTCTTCCGCCAGATAGTGAATCATTTGAACAGCAGCGGCCGCTTGATCGGGAAGGGTACTTATCTTCACAGCGATTTTCGCAGCCGAACTTTCCGAACCTTTGGCGTGGGGCATAAGCTCACCAAAGAACTGCCATAACGCTGCCGCCCAATCGTTTCGAAGAGTCTCCCGAACCCTTATTCCTTCTTCCTTTGCCCATTTCACAACTTGATCTTGTTCTTTGTCCACAGCTTTGGTTTCGTCTTCAAAGCCGATCATCAATCCGAACGTCGCATGATCACCTGGCAAAAGGGTTGATAACACCGAGGAATTAACAATCTCTATCGCCGACGGTTCCAATGAAGAATCCAATATGCGACGGCTGAGCCGCAACAGGGCGTTCACATCCGAATGTTCCAAAATGATCACCGTTTCCTCAGGAGGAAGGGGGCGCAATTTAAATGTGCACTCCGTAATGACCCCCAAGGTCCCGAACGAACCGACGAACAATTTATTCATATCGTATCCGGCGACGTTTTTGACGACTTTGCCGCCGGTACGAATTACCTGGCCATCGGCCAAAATCACCCTGAGACCGATAACCCAATCGCGCGGAGTTCCGTACTTTAACCGTTTTGGTCCTGTCAGGGCCGCAGCCACGATCCCCCCTGCCGTTCTTATCTCCGGCCAACCCGGATCAAGCGGCAGCATCTGGCCTTTTTCCTTCAATACCGCTTGTAAATGACTGAGTAGCGTGCCCGCTTGCACTGTAACCGTTAAGTCGCCAACCGAATGTTCTGTAACCTGATTTAATTTGGCCAAAGATAAGGTGACTGCCTCTTTACAAACAGGATTACCGTAACCTGCGAGTGCCCCCTGGCCTTCGGGCAAAATTGACACTTGAGATTCGCCGGCCCATCGGATCACTTTGACCGCCTCTTGCTCCGATTCGGCAAACACGACCCAATCACTGGCTGAACCGTATTCAGAACCCTTACCCGGAAAGATTTTCACTTTGTCTGTCCCCAACTGTTCGATCAACCGGCTTATGTCCGTTTTGGTTAAATCGCTTTTACTCACGGTAACAGCCCTCTCTCCCGTAATCAAAGAAGATAATGGCGCGAGTCTGTTATTTTTCACCTTGATACAATTCAATAAAGGATTGTTTCTGTTTATTTAAATGTTGCTCCATTTCTTGCTCTGCCGTTCCGTTTTGGAGTCCTTCTATAATTCTCCGATGTTCACGAACAACTTCTTCGCGCCTTGACTCTCGGTGTAAAACCCGCATGCCAATCCGGCGAATCAGGTCGGACGTTTGTTTAAAGACGGAGATCAACCGTTCGTTATCCGTAAGTTCGAACAACACTTGGTGAAAATCTTTGTCCAATAGCATGAAATCAACATCGCTCATTTGCGACGGATCTGTATTCATCGCTGCCGTGATCGCTTGCAATTGATCCAAGTTTTTCCGGTTGATCGTTTGCTGAATTTTACGGACTACGCCGATTTCCAACATAAAACGCAATTCAAATACATCATGGATATCCTTGATGGTAATCGGAGAGATAAAGGCCCCTTTATAGGGGATGTTATAGACCCATCCTTCTGCTTCAAGCGTTTGAACAGCTTCACGGAAGGGAGTGCGGCTGATGCCGAACCTCTCTAAGGCCACTCGCTCTGTGATCATCTCGTTATCCTTCAATATCCCGCGTATAATCGCTTCTTTTAAAACTGTATACGCTTGTACTTTGAGCGGCTTCGGATTTGATAGAAATAGCTCCACATCGTCCCTCCTTTCCAATCATGCTCATGATCATATATCGTACATCATATATTATACATAATATTATTACTATTTGTACATATGATAGGGAAATAAAAGCAGGACAAAGAATTATAAGAAGAGACTAGTAAGTCACCCACTAAGCGCGACATATAATAGTACCAGTCACTGATCACAAAGATGAGGAGGTTGGATCGATGTGCAACATCACCATGCAAGAACGTCTCTATTTGCGTAAATATATATCCTCACTGCAACGGACGACAATAGGGAAGGAGCAGGGCCTCAACCTTTCCATTCTGAATAAATTGGAGAATCCTCATCTTTCTTTTGACAGAAGAGAATACAATTACTTGATCGAAAAATTATCAGATTACCTTGAAGATGCTTGCAATTGTAGGAATGAATATGAAATTAATTTACTTCAAAGCCTGATCGTGAAATTGGAAAAAAGAGTGAAATCCTCCCATAGTGGATAACATCAGGATCAAGCAGGTTTAATCCCGATAGTTTAACAATTTTTCCGCAATATCTGTTTTCCCATAAGGACATTTCTGACATAAAAAAGACCGCCGACCGCGATACGGTATTGGCAGCCTGGAAATCCTGATAATTGGAATTTATGACGACAGCGTCGCCGTCAATTGCCGGATCCGTTCTTTCATGCTGTCCTGTGCGGATTGGATCCGATTTTTGTATCGTTGTAGCTCAGTCCGATCGTCGAACAGTTTTTCCTTCCGATCCCGCAGCATCCTCGCTGCTTCCCCCGGACTCGGCCCTCCCGGACATTTGCGCACCGCAATGAAATGGACAGGATCGCAAATCTTTTTTAGCTCTTCTTCTGTGAAGGTAATCTCGCTCCCCATCACTTCACGGGAGGCTTCTTTGATCAACTCCGGAGAAACCTCATCCAGTTTCAAATGACGTTGACAGGCTTTTTTCACGACGAGGCCGGCGATCCGGTGGGCAATTCGGAAAGAAACCTTTTTCTCCCGTACCATGGCGTCGGCCAGCTCCGTGATCGTGATGTAACCTTCCCGTGCTCGTTTCATCAAACGCTCACGGTTGACTTCCAGAGTACTCACCACTGCGTTCATCAGTTTCAGTACTCGATGGGCTTTATCGATGGCTCTGTACAGGTGAGGCTGCAGGTCATCCTCGGTGTCCACGATGTCGCCGAACGGCGTGTTGTGCACCATCGTAAAGACCGCCTGTGCGTCGGCAGTGGCACTGCTGGCGATGGAACGGGAATGTTCCACGGAAACCGGATTTCGCTTTTGCGGCATGATGCTGCTGATCTGAACATAGGGGTCGGCCACTTTGACCGCTTCGAACTCCCGGGTACAGAACAACAGCAGATCCTGTATCCAGCGGCCCATGTTCGTCATCAGCATCATGATCGCCACCGCCGCTTCCAACAGATAATCTGCTCCGGCGATGGCGTCGTAGGAGTTTTCCACTATGCCTTCAAACCCCAGGTATTTCCGGACGGAATCCCGACAGATGTCGAAACCGGTCGTCGTGATGGCGGCGGCTCCCATAGGGCTTTGATTCACGGTATGAAAGGCGGCCCAGACCCTCTCAGTATCCCGGGTCAGTACATCTTGGACTGCAAGGAGGTAATGACCGAGAGTGGTGGGCTGAGCCGGCTGGGTGTGGGTGTATGCGGGCATCACTGTCTCCAGATGCTCTCCGGCTACTTCCAACAGAGATTCACGAAGATCCGTCAAAACATCCAGGATTTCCAGCAGTTGATCGCGCAAGGTGAGGCGATACATGGTCACCCCCATGTCGTTCCGGCTGCGGGCGATGTGCATGTTCCCCGCCAGATCCGCTCCCAACTCCTCGGTCAGACGCGCCTCCATCATGAAAAACAGATCCTCAAAGTGAGAATCGTACCGGAGAACAGCAGGATCGCAGACAGCCACCCTTTCAACGGCATCCAGGATCCGAGCGGTCTGCTCCGTCGACAAGATCCCACGATCACAGAGCATCAGCACATGAGCCCGGTGCACCTGGAACATGGCGGAAAACAGGTTATCCCTCTGATAGTTGAAAACCGGTTTCAACAGACACTCCACATAGGTATTTCCCGGAAAAGTCGCACCGTCTTTTTTCAACCACTCCTCCCGTTTGCTCATCCGAACATCCCCCTTGGAAATTGGATTGAGATTTGTCATCCGTCAGAGAGAATTCTCCGCCTTGACTCCGAAGAAACGATTGGAGATCAACAGAACCACCCCGATAAGGATAATCTGGTACATCGCATATGCTGCCGCCTGCCCCAAGTTGAACATGCGCAGCTGGTTCATGATCTCGATGGAGATGGGACGGTTGTCGATGGTGTAAAGCATCACCGAGGAGACGAATTCTCCCACAGCGGTTACAAAGGCGAGCAGAGTGCCAGCCATGATCCCCGGCAGGATGATGGGCAGAATTACTCTTCTAAAGGTGGTGAACCAACGGGCGCCCAAGTTGCGGGCGGCTTCCTCCAGGGAGTCGTCCAGCTGCTCCAGGGCCGCGTTGGTTGAACGAACCACCAGGGGGATGTGGCGGATGAAATAGGCCAAGGGCAAAATCCAGAAGGTCCCCACCAGAACCTTACCGAAGGTGAAGGGGGTGGGCACATTGAATGCCAGGATCATGTTCATCGCCACTACCGTCGCTGGCAGGGACCAGGGGAGCATCACCATCACGTCCAAGACGTTCTTTCCGCGGAATTTCCTCTTCACCAACACATAAGAGGTTAAAATGCCGAAGAGAAAATTTCCCGCCGTCGCCAGCGCCGCCATCCACAGGCTGTTTCGGATCGGCTTCCAAATATGGGGATCCTTCATAAGCAATATGTAGTTTTCCAGGCTAAACCGCGTAGGGTAGGTCTGATAGGTCCAGGATCCTTCAGGGACCAGGGACAAAATCGCCAGCGTGATATGGGGAAGTAGCAGGAACACCACTCCGGTCACCCCGACGATGACCAAGGGCCACTTGACCCAAGGATTACTGACTTCTCGACGGTGGGTGCTAACCCCCTTCTCCGACACCCGGTAATCCCGTCTTCCCTGATACCACCGCATCACCAGTAAAAATGAGATGGAGATGACGGACAGGATGACCGACTGCGTAGCGGCCATGTCCAGATCGCCGTTGATTTTGGAGAAATAAATCTGCAGGCTAAGTACCCTGAACCCTCCGGCCAACAGAAAAGGAGCAGAAAACGAGGCCATCGACGTCATGAACACCAACAGGGACGCTGCCACCAGCGCGGGGGTCAACAGCGGTAGCGTCACTCGACGGAAAACGGTCCACCGGCCCGCACCGAGGTTGGTGGCCGCCTCTTCCAAGGAGGGATTCAAGCCCTTGATGGCCGAGGAGACGGTCATGTAAAAGTAGACGTACATGGTGTAGGCATGGACCAGCAGGATGCCGGCAACCCCGCTCAGCTTGAAGGGCGCTTCGTCCATGTTGAACCAGTCCTGAATCGTTCGTGTTACCAATCCCGACTCCCCGTAGAGGAACATAAAGGACATCACCCCGACCAGAGGGGGCAGCACGATGGGCATGATCGCTGCCGTCGCGAAGAAGCGGCGTCCTGGGAAATCATAGCGGTTGAAGATGAAAGCAAGTGGCACGCCGATCAAGGCACTCAACAGGACACTCAACAGGGAGATGTAGAAACTGTTCCACAGCGCTTCCAGGTTGGAGAGACTCTCCGGGCTGAAGAAGCGCTTATAGTTTTCAAGGGTGAACTCCCCCTTCATCCACACGCTCTCAGCCAAGGTCTTCAGGCTCGGATATAACACATAAGAGACCAACACCAGGATGACCGGAATCAGTAGCAACAGGGTGAATCCCTTGTCCGATATCACGCGCCGGGATGCGATCGGCTCAGTCGGCCCTTTTGTAGCAGGATTAATCATCAACACCACCCCCTGTGTTGGGAATCAGTCGCAACTGTTCCTCCGGCAACTCGAAGAATCGCCTTTCCCCATCACGAAGCCTCCCCCGCATGTCCGGCCGGTTTAAGAACAAAGCCTGTAACACCGTTCCGTCCCCCAACTCCACCTTGCAGTGATAGGAGGTACCCGTAAACTGGATCAGTTTCACCCACCCTTCCACCCTGTTTGATCCGGGCCCGTCGGCTAGGCGGATCGCCTCGGGGCGAATAGAGAGGAACCAGCTCCCTTCTCCCGTCCGCAGGGGAACCGCGTCTGGCTCCCCTTTCTTCACCCGGAATAAGTGGTTCCCGCTTTCCACCGTCACATGATCTGCTCCCGTCTCTTTGACTGTGACCGGAACTAGGTTAGTTTCCCCGACAAAGGAAGCGACGAAGGCGTTTTTTGGGTGGTTGTATATCTCCTCCGGTGTCCCTGTCTGTTGGCACTTACCGCGGCTGAAGACGGCGATCCGGTCGCTCATGGATAAGGCCTCCACCTGATCATGAGTGACGTAGATCGTGGTGATTCCCAGGGAGCGCTGCAGTGACAGGATTTCCGTCCGCATCTCGTCCCTGAGATGAGCGTCCAGGTTACTGAGGGGTTCATCGAGGAGCAGAATACGGGGGCGGATCACCAAAGCACGGGCGAGGGCGACCCGCTGCTGCTGCCCCCCGCTCAGCTGGGAGATCCTCCTCTCCCCGAATCCCCCCAGTCGCACCTGCTCAAGGGCCTGTTCCACTCTTTCAGCGATCTCCTTTTTCGGGAGTTTACGCACCTCCAGCCCAAAGGCCACGTTTTCGGCAACGGTCATGTGTGGAAACAGGGCGTAGTTCTGAAACACCATTCCTGTATCTCGATAATGTGGTGGGACGCGAGTGACGTCCTGGTCGTCAAAGAGGATGCGGCCGGTAGTCGGATAACAAAACCCCGCGATCATTCGCAGCGTTGTCGTCTTCCCGCAACCGCTTGGACCCAACAGGGTGAAGAACTCCCCTTCATTGATGGTCAGATCCAACTGATTGACCGCCGAAACTTCCCCGAATGTTTTGGAAACCTGCGACAGTTTAACTCGGCTCAATCCGATCACCCCAAAGACATTCGTCTTATTCTTCCGCCTGCTTTTTGCTCTTGATATTCTCGTCCCAGTATTCCATCCACTCTTTCTCTTTTTTACGAAGCAGATCCCAATCCAGTTCCATTGGTTTGATCTTCGTTTCCTTAATCCAGGCGGGCAAGTCGTCGATGTCGTTACGGGTAGGGATGCGGTAATACTTTTCGGCGAGGGTTTTGGCCGCTTTCTTGGAGTTGACGAACTCATAAAATTCTTTGGCCGCTTTGGGGTGTTTCCCGCCTTTCACCAGTGCGATCCCATCGGTCAGCACCGGCGTTCCGCTCTCTGGGATGACGTAATCAAATGGGTAGTGCTTCGTCTCCTTCAGCATCACAACGTCCGGCATATCCCACACCGTCAGGCTCCCTTCCCCCCGGGCAATCTTGCTGTACATCATCTCCGGGTTAGCGGCGTATTCTTTGGTGTTGGCATCCAATTTCTTCAACCAATCGTACCCTTCCTTGGGGGTCTTCGACTCCATGTAGGCTCTGTAGATCATAGAGGAGAAAATGGTACGCATCGTCCCCGAAGCCAGTGGGTAGCGGATGATGATCTTGTCTTTCCACTTCTTGTCCAAGAGGTCGTCCCAATCCTTCGGTGCTTCTTTCCTGGAGATCTCTTTAGTGTTATACATGATCACCTGAGGCGTCTTGAAAGTCCCGGTCCAGCTGTAGTCCTTTGCATGAAACTCTTCGTTGAGAGCGTTGGCGTAGCTGGGCTTGTATTTTTCCAGCAACCCCTCCTCCCCAGCCTGTTCAAACATCACCGACGGTCCCCCCCACCACACGTCCGCCTGGGGATTTCCCTTTTCCGACCGGATCCGGTCCAGCACTTCCTGGGAACCCATATCCAGCCACTGCACGTCGGTGTTGGGGTGCTCCTTTTCAAACTGCCTCTCAAAATCCTGCAAGATGTCTTTTCCATGAGGAGAATAGACGACCACCGTCTCCTCCAGCCCGTTCTTGGCGCTTTCCCCTGACGGTGACGAAGCGAGACAGCCTGTGGCCAGCCCCGTTACCAGAATCAAACTGAGAATCACTTTCCAACGCATGGGATCGCCCCTCTCAAAATGATTTTGAAAAACGGAGTCATGCTCCTTCAGCACCAGTGCTCCCCCACTAACCGCCTGATAAATCCCCAAGTCGGCTGAATCAGGAAGAATCCTTCCACATCCTTTTTGATCGAATAGTTTGCAAAATGAGTCGTTTGTTCAGGCGTTTCATCTCATGGGGAGTCTCGCTAACTGTCTGATTTCCCATGAACCTTTACTCTGTTAAACGGCTTGTTGACAACGATACCTGGGAGCAAAGCGAACATAGAGAGACCTGTAGTCGTAAGTATGTACTCTCCGCTCTGTGGGAGGCAGCAGGACTTGATCACCGACATTGTGATCAAGCTCGATTCACTTTCCACGATTCGTTTCAGGATACAAAATTCCTCGTTGGATAAACGTACCCTTTATGCACATTTGTACAGATCTAAGGATGGAATAAATATCCGATTGTCTTTCATTATATCCCAAATCCTTCAGGGCCGAAAATAATGAATTAATATTTTTATTGAAATATTCTATCTACATGATTATCATAATCACCAAAGGATGGAATATACGGAATTCATCTGACAGGAGGATCTAGGAATGCATCAATTCAAGTTCAGAACCTGGTTTGTGTTTGTACTGACTATTGTTCTCTTCGTCAGTCTGCTGACACCTTCTCTGCCCACCCAAGCGCAGCAAGAACCGGACCGGGAACTGTGGAAAGCCCTCCTCCCTCTGGATACCGTGATTAGCTTCATGAACACGGGGGCACATCCTGACGATGAACAAAGTGCATTGCTGGCTTACCTGTCCCTCGGCAAAGGCGTACGCACCATCAGTGTGTTGGCCAATCGGGGCGAAGGGGGGCAAAATCAAATAGGCAAGGAACTCGGTAACGCGCTCGGCATCATTCGAAGCCGTGAACTTCAGGAGGCGGCCAAACTGTTAAATGTCCATCTATTTATGCTCAGCGAAGATTTAAATGACCCCATTTACGATTTCGGCTTCTCAAAATCGCCCGAAGAGACACTGAAAAAATGGGGTGAAACGTTAACCTATGAGCGGCTGATCCGACGGATACGCGAAGAGCGTCCAGACATCGTGATGCCTTCGTTCCGGGATGTCCCGACCGAACACGGACACCATCGCGCCATCTCCGAGCTGACCCTCCGTGCCTTTCGAGATGCTGCTGACCCCAACGTTTTTCCGGAGCAAATCCGGCAAGGCTTAAAACCGTGGCAAATCAAAAAACTTTACCTTCCCGGCACAAACGGCCACGAAACGCTGCGCTTTAATATCGGAGGAAAACCCGACCCGATCTACGGATTGACTTATCCTCAACTGGGCGAAGAATCGCGCAAAATGCACAAAAGCCAGGGAATGGGTCGAGACCTGCCCGTGGACGATTACTTCATTTCACTGGAATTGGTCAATTCTGCCACAGGATCCAAAGGTAAAGAGTCCTCCCTGTTTGACTCACTTCCCTACGATTTTGCGGATTATGCCAAACAAGTGCCCCAACCGGCTATGAAACAAACGCTCATCCTCCTGCAGGACCAATACGATCGTGCCATCCAGGCCTATCCCAATCGGGCCCATGTGACTCAGGAAGTGCAAAAAGCCTTGCAAATGACACGTTTAGCCATTCGCCTCGCCCAAGTACAACTGCTGAACCAAGAGCAAAAAGAGGACCTGCTCTACCGTTTGCAAATCAAAGAACGACAGCTCCAACACGCCAGCGCCGTCGCCTCGAAAATCCAAATTAGCTTGGGCATAGATCGCGAAATCTGGACGCTCGGCTCCACCTCCCATCTCACGTTAACCCTTCGTAACAATAGTGATCAGCCTATTACCGGAATCCGGGCGAAACCCGTTTTGCCGGGGGATCACTGGAAGGCGTCAGTCCAGCCATACATCACTTCCTTGGGACCCAAGCGTCAACAAACGATCCGCTTAGCCATGTCCGCTCCGGTTGACCATGCTTCCTTCTTCCATCCTTACCATCCTTCCATTGTGCAAATCGATGTCTCCTATCGCCTGCAAGGGCAAACGGTCACTCAGCGGATCACACCGGACACGATTAAACAAACTGCCGCTCTCTTGCCGGATTGGGGTTTCCTTCTCTCACCCGAGTCAAGCATGATCAATACCGCGAAAGAACAAGATACCCGAACCATTCACTTGCAAGTGACCAACTATAAAAACGGCCCCAGCCAAGGCACGATTCATGTCAACGTGCCGGAGGGCTGGAAAGCGGAACCGGCTGAATGGGATGTCCATTTTGCCAAGGCGGATGAGCAACAATCTTTCCAGGTGAACATCACCACACCCAAAGGAGTCAAGGAACAAACCTACGACATCACCTTCGAAGCCAATGTTGACGGACATCGTTTCAACTCCCAAGTGCAGCAAATCTTCTATCCACACATTGGGACCAGCTACTACGTACGCGATGCCAAACTCAATCTACATGCGTTTTCGTTGAAATTACCCACTGAGCTAAAAATAGGCTATGTGGAAAGCGGATTTGACGATGTGTCCAATCAGTTGCGGCAGGCGGGACTAAACGTTACTTCGTTAACGGAAGAGGATTTGAAAAACAAGGACTTAAGCCGATACGACACCATCGTCGTCGGTATCCGGGCTTATCTCTCGCGCTCTGATCTTTTGGCTAACAACCAGCGTTTGTTGGATTACGTAAAAAACGGTGGTCATGTTGTCATGCAGTATCACAAACCGGAGGACAACTGGAAGCCGGAACTCGCCCCATACCCGCTCACTCCCGGCGATCCTCCCATCAGTTGGAGGGTCACGGATGAAACTGCCCCCGTCACTTTCTTACATCCGGACCATCCGATTATGCAGTGGCCAAACAAAATCACCTCCGACGACTTTGGCGGATGGGTCCAAGAACGGGGTGTCTATTTCCCCTCCAGTTGGGACAAAGAGCATTATCTCCCGCTTTTGTCGATTTCCGATCCGGGGGAAGAACCTTTCGCCAGCGGATTGTTGGTCGCCGATTACGGCAAAGGCACTTACATCTATACCAGCCTAGTCTGGTACCGTCAGATTCAGGCTCAAGTACCCGGTGGTTACCACATGTTTATCAACCTTGTCAGCTACCCCCACACCCGTTGACCTGAAAAATCACCGTTAGGTGCCAAATCCTTATGTAAGCGGTTTTCGGGATGGTATCAGTGCATCGCTAGAAAATTATAGATAATCACCAGATTGTTACTTCAAGGAGGAAAACACAGTGTTTACAAAATTCCTGGAACAGTACCAAATAGGAGAATCTTGGTTGTCCAAAGGAAGGACGATTACGGAAGCCGATCTCGTGATGTTTTCAGCATTCAGCGGGGACTGGTTTCCCCTTCACACCGACAAGGAGTATGCGTCCAGAACGCTGTTTAAGCAGCGTATCGCTCACGGGATGCTGGTGCTTTCCGCTGCCACGGGTCTTTTTCAATTTGAACCGGGAGTGGTCGTCGCTTTCTATGGAATGGAACATGTACGTTTTACCAATCCGACCTTCATCGGAGACACGATTCATTTGGAAGTGAAGATCATCGATAATCAGGAGAAAGACAACGGGCGGGGTGTTATCACAGCGCTCCAAGAGATTAAAAAACAGACCGGTGAGACAGTGGTGGTTGCCACTATAAAACTGATGGTAAACAAGAGTCCGAATCATTAAAGTTATCATGCGAGAATACACCATGTTTGGGAGGGATCTGCATGGATGTCGGGTATATGACAAGACGAATCATGGGGGATCTCAACACGCTAGAGCCTTCCAAGTGTGCTGTAATGTTGGAAAGTGAGTTATCGTGGACGTATGAGGAGTTGCATCGGGTTTCAAATGCCTACGGAAATGTGCTTCGCGACTTGGGAGTGAAAAAAGGGGATCGAGTCGGAATCCTTCTGTATAACTGTCTAGAGTACTTCGCTCTTTATTTCGCGGCTGCAAAAATCGGGGCCATTGCCGTTCGTCTCAATTTTCGGTTGGCCAGTCAAGAGTTTGAATACGCGTTGAACGATTCAGGCTGTAAAATTCTTTGCTTTCATTCCAGTTTAGCTGATCGGATTGAACCAATACGGAATGCTGTTTCTGTTGAGGAATACATCTGTCTTCCATATCAGGGTGACCCGGTTCCACCTTGGGCCAAACCATGGGACGTATTGACGAACGGAGAAACATCGGAGATCACTAATATAACGCTTGAACCGTCGGATCCGGTGATGTTGATGTATACCTCTGGAACCACGGGACGGCCGAAGGGAGCTTTATGGACACACGCCAATACACTCTGGTTTTCGACCATGCAGGTGATGAAATGGAATTTGCATGCCGATACGGTTTGTATGACGACTGGTCCCCTTTATCATGTGGGAGGAATGGAAGATCTGGCACTGCCGGCGCTCCTGGTTGGAGGAACGGTTGTGATTACAAAAAGCGGGGGCTTCAGCATCGATCGCGTTGTACGAACAATCGAACAAGAAAATGTCACTGATTGTTTTCTATTTCCCTTTATGATTTATGAGATGTTGAACTCTTCCCGATTCGCAGATTTCAAACTTTCAAGATTGAAACGAATCTATTCTGGAGGGGATCCCGTCATGCCATGGGCAATCGAACAATTAAACGAACGTTTTCCCCATGTGGGATTGGTTCAGGTCTATGGTTTGACGGAAGGAACCCCGATTGCCGCTGCCCTTGACCCGTCTGATTCCAGGAAGAAAGGCCACACTGTCGGGAAACCGATGCCGTTAACCGAAATCAAAATCGTCGATGACCGCGGACAATCAGTTCCGATAGGAGAAACAGGCGAAATCTGCATCAAGAGTCCGGCTGTCTCACAGGATTATTGGCAAAAACCTGAGGCAACGGCAACCACTTTCGTTGACGGATGGTGTCATACAGGTGACCTTGGGAAGATCGACAAGGACGGATATCTATCGATTGTCGGCCGCAAAAAGGACATGATCAGAAGCGGTGGAGAGAACATCTATCCAGTTGAAATCGAAGACGTCTTGATTCGCCATCCTGCTGTCAAAGATGTGGCAGTAATCGGAATTCCGGATCCGAAATATATCGAAACCGTATGTGCGGTAATAGTTCTAAAACAGGAAATGAAAGCAACGGAGGATGATATGATCAGGTTTGCCACTCAACACTTGGCCAGTTATAAAAAGCCCCGGAAAGTGGTATTTGTAAAAGAAATTCCGCGGACACCTTCCGGAAAAATTCAAAAATACATTTTGAGGGAGAAATACGGGTCAACGGAAAACGTATGTTAAGGGTGTAAGTCGTTGTAAAAGGAAATAAAAATCAAAATACTACAGTCAATAAGAAAAGCAGCCTCGTCTATCAGGCTGCTTTTCTTATAGCCAGAACGCGTGATCTGCGTTTAGATCAAGTGCCCTTAATCAAGAAGGGGAGCACGTATCCTCGCCAAGCCGCATATAAACAGTGCAAGCGAGGAAACGCGCATCCCCTTCTCTCATGTATATCCGTTTCCATTATGCCCGGGAAACGTACTCGCCGCTCCGGGTGTCGATGATCAGCCGGTCGCCTACGTTGACGAACAGCGGCACTTGTACAACCAAGCCCGTTTCCAGCGTGGCCGATTTACTTCCACCCGTCGCGGTGTCTCCCTTGATGCCCGGTTCGGTATCGACCACTTCCAACTCCACCGTATTGGGCAGTTGCACGCCGATGGTTTCCCCTTGGTAGATCATGATGTTGACATTCATGTTTTCCTTCAGGAATTTGATCTCCCGCTCCAAGCGTTCGGCCGGCAGGCTGATCTGCTCGTAGGTTTCATTGTCCATAAACGTGTACTCACCGCCGCTTTCGTACAGGTATTGCATTTGGCGGGTTTCCACGTGTGCACGCGGCACTTTTTCCCCGGCACGGAATGTCCGCTCCTGAATGTTACCGTTGCGCAGGTTGCGCAGTTTGGAACGGACGAACGCCGCCCCTTTCCCCGGTTTGACGTGTTGAAACTCCAGTACTTGCCACACGTCACCGTCCAGCTCGATTGTCAATCCCGTACGAAAATCGTTCACCGAAATCATCGCATGTCTCCTCCAAATTCAATAAGATGAAGCCGATCGTCTATTCGATCACGATCAGGTCTTTGGGGCTGTGCGTCAGCACTTCTTTGCCCTGCTCGGTCACGACGACGTCGTCCTCAATACGGACGCCGCCAAAACCGGGCAAGTAGATACCCGGTTCAACAGTGACCACCATTCCGGATTGTAACACGGTTTCCCCGTTGACGGAAAGAGTCGGGGCTTCGTGAATTTCCAAGCCGATGCCATGGCCGGTGCTGTGCCCGAACTGCTCGCCGTATCCGCGGTCGGTGATGATATCCCGGGCAACCTTGTCTACATCGCGCCCGGTCACTCCTGGACGAACCGCCTCCAATGCCGCTTGTTGGGCATATAGTACGATATCGTAAATCTCCCGTTGCCGCTCGTTCGGCTTCCCTAATACAATGGTGCGCGTGATGTCCGAACAATATCCCTCATAGAGAGCGCCGAAATCCAGCGTGACAAAATCGCCCTTTTCCAAAACCCGATCCGAAGCCACGCCGTGCGGAAGCGCCGAACGCGGACCAGAGGCGACGATGATGTCAAATGAGGAAGAAGTGGCCCCTTTTTCGCGCATGAGAAACTCCAGGCGAAAAGCGATGTCCCGCTCGCGCAGTCCGGGACGGATCTCCTTGAGGATCTCAGCAAACACCTCGTCTGCGATTCGTGCCGCTTGACGCAATGTCTTCAGCTCATCGGCATCCTTGGTTTCGCGCAGTTTTTCCACCATATTGCTTACAGGGACCACTTCCGCCCCGTCCAGGATGGACTTCAGCTTTTCCACACGGGCATACACGAGATGATCCTGTTCAAACGCCAGCCGGCTGACATTCCATTCACGGCACAATTGGGCAACCGTGCGGAACGGCTCCCCCCCGACACGCACCACATCCATATGAGGGGCTTGTTTTTGGGCTTGCTCCACATACCGGAAATCGACCAGCAGCTTGGCATCCTTGTCCGTCACCAGCACCATGCCCGCCGTTCCTGTGAACCCGGTCAGATATCGTCTGTTCATCGGATGGATGACGAGCAAGGCTTCGAGATCTTGCTCTTTCAACCGTTCACGCAAGCGGTCGATCCTCTTTTCCAACAGACATCCTCCTCTCAATTGATCAGCCCCAACCGAACCGCCACAGCCCGGAGAGCCAGTTCATAGCTTAGGAAGCCAAGACCCACGATTTGACCGACGGTGGCCGGCGCCGTAACAGAATGCGCCCGAAACGCTTCGCGATTATGTATGTTGGACAGATGTACCTCGATCGCAGGTACTTCCACAGAAGCCAGGGCGTCCCGAAGGGCGTAACTGTAGTGTGTCAATGCACCGGGATTGATAATGAGATGGTCGAACGTTCCATCTGCAGCATGAATCCGGTCGATCAATTCTCCTTCGTGATTGGATTGGAACGTTTCTACCTCCAATCCCCATTCACGACCCAATTCTTCCAGACGGTGGTTTAGCTCTGTCAAAGATTTTCGGCCGTATACACCAGGCTCCCTTTTGCCCAGCCGGTTCAAGTTGGGACCGTGGAGCACGAGCACCTTCGGCATCGGCACACCTCCTCTCTACTTCGCCAATTGTACCACAAAATCCCCTGTTCACGTAGAATTTCACCGGATATCTGCGACAGACGTCGTTTCTGTGATACAATGGGAATACATCTCTATACAAGAACGTACTTTCGACCGTTCTCCTATAAAGAAATTACAAAAAAGGCGGTGTAGGTAAGGTGTCGGAAAAACCAGTCGCATACGGCGGGCAGGCCGTCATCGAAGGCGTGATGTTTGGAGGGCGTTACGTTCAAGTGACCGCCATCCGACGCAAAGACGGCTCGATCGAAACATGGGAGTTGGTGCGCAATCCATCACCATTTTTATCTTTCCTAAAAAAAATTCCCCTGATTCGGGGTATCGTGGCATTAATCGAGGCGAGTGTATCGGGTGCAAAACATCTACAATTTGCGACGGAACGGTATGATTTAGATGATTCGGATGAGGAGTCCCAGCAGGAAGATCGACGTTCCCCGTCTAAATTAACCACATATATCGGTGTGGCCGCGGTCGGTGTCCTCTCTTTGGTGATCGGAAAAATCCTTTTTACCGCATTGCCTGCTTTTCTGGCCAGTGTATTGTTTGACCGGTATGTCCACAATCTGATCGCCCAAAATCTGATCGAAGGCGGCATCAAAACCTTGCTTCTCCTTGCGTATCTTATACTGATTTCGCAGACGTCGACGATCAAACGGGTCTTCCAATATCACGGGGCAGAACACAAAGTGATTAACGCCTATGAGGCAGGGGTAGAATTAACAATAAGAAACGTACAACGGCAGTCCACCCTTCATTATCGATGCGGCAGCAGTTTCATCATTCTGACTGTGCTCGTTGGGGTGATTGTCTACTCCTTTATCCCCTACGACAACGTCTGGGATCGTATCGGCATCCGGCTGATGCTTCTGCCCGTGGTGGTCGGACTCTCCTACGAATTGTTGAAATTGACCAACGCTTTGCGGGACGTTCCCGGCCTCTCTTATCTGGGGTATCCCGGATTATGGCTGCAAAAGTTGACCACCCGACAACCGGATGATGATCAAGTGGAAGTGGCCATTGCCGCATTCAATAAAATGAGGGAGCTGGATTTGCAAACTGAAGCAACAATCGCATCCTCCTCTCTGGCACACTCCCGTTCGTGAGTCGGCGTTTCGGATTCTTCATGGAATGAGGGTGAACGGTCATGGTAAGGCAACCAAACAACGGGTGGCGTCTGATCTTGTTCGTCTTGATGGGCATCGGTATCCTTCGCCTGCTCATCGTCAATCCTGTCCAAGTATTAGTTCCCCTGCTCATTGCCGGTGTTGTCTTTTACCTGTACAAGTTTCCCCCGCAATGGTTTCTGCGGTGGAATATCCCCTCTCATTCCCGGTCGATCCGCCCACGTAAAAAAGGGCGGCCGACAGGAAACCGCTTTCGCGGCAGGCGCCCTACTTTCCGTGTGATTGAAGGCAGTAAAAAGCAGGAACAAAAAACCAAAACCCCATGACAAAACACAATCAGTAGCGAAAGCCGTATGCCAACCCGAGCCAAGGTGTTCCGGCAACCGTAGATACCGAGAAACGGGTGGCCTTTTTGGGTGAACGACTTAAACGCATCCGTTTATCAACAAGAAAAAGGCCACCCGTGAGTCGGATTGATCTTACGGGGGACGGCTTGGACGGAGACTTCAAAACAATGCATCGGTGGCCTCATCCACCACTTTGGGTGTACCGGTGACGATCGCCAACAGGTATGGCACGGTCACGATCTGTGGATAGACAAACCCGGGCGCGGGTGACAATACCTTTACCACGATCCGGGTGTCGTTATGTCCTTTTTCCACTTTCACCAATTGAAGCCGATAGCCCGCATTCGGTTTTTCCCCCAGGGTGATCAACAAATAGCGGCGGTTGTCATAATCGTATAAGTGCGCTCCCTTTTTCTTTTTATATTGTGACAACCACCGAAAAACCGAGGGCGGCAAACGTTGCTCCTGTCGGCGGGTGATCAGTTTGAACCCCCTGGATTCTTTTCTCTCTGGCATCCTTTCTCCCCCCTTTCACCCCGACTCCGTCGGACGAATGGTGTAGGATACTCCCCGCTTCGCTTGACGTACTGCTAAATATTCTGCAAATGTCCAATTGCTGAAAAAATCTTCCGCTGCTTTTCTGCCTTCCTCAAACAGCAATTGTCGTTTTTCCTTGGAAATATGGAAGTCAATCATCTTGACGTTCAGCGTTGGAACCAATATCGTCCGAACTTTTTCCTGATCTCGGAGATATCGGTTGTCATGGGCCTCCATCATCGTAAAAAAGATTGCCCGCAATAGGGAAATCGGGCCCGAAACGTGATGTTCCTCTGCGGTTAATTCGGAAACAAGGCGAAAACCGAACGTCGGCCATCGCGGCTTTTCCTGATCGAACAACCAAACCGGGAAATTGCTGAGGATGGCACCATCAACAACATAGCAGATTTTTTTGCATATCTGGTTGACCACTTTCACCGGATCAAAAAAGTACGGGATACTGCAACTCATCCGCACTGCCCGGGCCACGGTCAATTCGCTCGGATCATATCCATAGTCTTTGTAATCATGAGGGAGGACCATCAGTTTTCCTCCACTGATGTCCGATGCAATGATGGACAATTTACACTCTTTCAGGTCTGCAAAGGTATAGACACCCCGACGGGCCAACAGCTCGCCGATCCACTTTTCCAGCGCGTCACCTGGATACAACCCCTTGTGAATCCACAGCCGCAAAGCAGGACCCATATAAGGGATTCGATGGTACCACGTCTTGGGCATAAACTGCAGGAAATCCTGTTCCATCATCAGTGCATGAATGTCACCGGCGCGGTAACCCGCCGCCAACAGTGCTGCGATGATGGATCCAGCAGACGTACCCGCCAATCGCTTCCATCGATACCCTTTTTCCTCCGCCACAGTCAGGGCCCCGACCAAACCGATGGCTTTCACCCCACCGCCCTCAAATACCGCATCGGCCCACACGGTCATCCCTCCCGATTCTCTCCTGGTCTATCTATATGTGTCGCAGAAAAGAAAAAACCTATGGAACCTCATTCCATAGAGTTTGGCAATATGAAACTGGGGAGCCGTAAATCCCGCCTTCTCTCCATAACCTGACGGCAAGAGTCGCTCGGCAGGAAAACGGCTCCCACTTGAAGGAACATTATTCCACCGTTTTTTCACTGTCCCCGTCCGTGTTCGCTTCTGAAACCTCGTCGGCCTCTTTGAGAGCCCGGAGTTCTGCAATCCGTTCCGGATTTCGCTGAAAATATTCCACCAGATACTCGATGCACGTGATGGAATCCCAGCTCAGATGATGTTCGATCCCCTCGACATCCTGGTAAATCTTCTCTTCGCTCACACCGATGATGCGTAGGAAATCCTCCAAAAGATCGTGGCGGTCCACCAACCGTTTGCCGATTTTTTTGCCTTTGGGGGTGAGTACCAAGCCGCGATATTTCTCATATACCAAGTATTTGTCCTTGTCCAGTTTCTGCACCATCTTGGTGACGGACGAGGGGTGCACGTCCAACGCTTCGGCAATGTCGGAAACGCGCGCATAACCCTTCTGATCAATCAATTTATAGATGTTTTCCAAATAATCCTCCATACTGGGTGTCGGCATGCGAATCCTCCCCTGTCCGTCGTGTCCGTTCTTTTTATGAAGCACATTTATTTTACCACAAACTTGGCTATTGTGAAGAAAGTTTCTCATCAATGTCACAGCATGATAGATAGGCGTGATCCTTTTTCGTGGTAAATAGCATGTGCATCGATTCCCTGTCTCGCTCTAAATTCCCTGTAAAGAACGTAACCAAGGCCTCCCCGTATCGGAAGAGCAGAACGTGAGCAAAGTACGCTGTGCCAAAATGAATTTCCCGCCGAATCATTCCTGCGCATTTCCGCACTCCGCTCAGTCAGGCTTCGAATTTCCGCTCGCGGGATAAGAAAGGACCAGATACACCCTGGTCACTCTGATCCTTTGACTGCCATCCTCACGGCTTTCACCAGCTGGCGCCCCAGTTGCTCCAAACGGTGCTGCAATTTTTCATCCTTCAGGGTGCCGTCCGGTCGAAACGCCTGATAAGACTGGGGCACTGACGGCATGGACGGCAACGGCCACGCATGCAGCGTACGGCAAATGATGTTCAGTGTGTTGAGCGTGTTGGTCGCACCCAGCGCACCGCCTGATGTCCCAACCAAGGCGACGAATTTTCCTTCCAATTCCCGCGCCCCGATGAAATCGAGCGCGTTTTTGAGCGCGCCGGACACACTGCCGTGATACTCCGGCGATCCGATAATGAACGCATCGGCTTCCAGCATCCATTGTTTGAACAGGTGAACCGATTCCGGATAAGTGGACTCATCCTCACGGCAATCGTACACCGGCAGATTCAATTCGCGCAGATCAACGCGTCGGACCTCGGCTCCTTCGGCTTCCGCGGCTTTTGCCACGATCTCCACTGCTTTCCTCGTCGTGGATTCCGGATTCATGCTACCGGAAACGGCAACGATGTTCATCAGCTCCACTCCTCGTTTAAAAGCAATTATCATCATTCATAGTTTACAAAAAGCATGAAAGGGAAGCCAGCCATTCCCTTACCAGGCGGCTCACTTCCCTTTCTCACTTTCCCTCAGGCGGTGCGGGAGTATTCGTCGGCGACAATTGTGGTCCGTATTTTTGCTCGATTTGTTGACGCACCTCTTGGAGCGTCTTCCCCGCCTCGATTCCCTTTTTGGCGTCCATCACCACATTGACGCAAATCTCGCACCCGGAGCCGTGCACATTGTACTCCAGTTGACCGTTTGCTTTTTTCCCAGCAATGAAACAGCTTTTCACACTTTCATGCCCCAGTGATCCGCATCCGCAATAGCACGGAATATACTGAAGTTGATCCGCATTGGCTTCTGCAAAGGCGTACGCCTCTCGCACATGCGGTATCGTCGATTGTTCGACAAACGCTGGCATGGCTTGTCCTGACGTGTGCCGATCATGCCTGTTCGTACCACTCTTCGCATCAGTACCACCAGCGCAACCCGCGGCAATAAGCATGAGTGCAGCGGTCGTTCCGATCCACCATCGCTTCACCCGTTCATACGCTCCTCTCCAACCCTGTTATCTCCCATTATATTCATTCAATACGATTGGGAAAAGCCCAGCTTCAGGGCGGAGATGATACGGGGTTTTCACTCAATCTTGTGTGCTACTACTGAGATGTAATCGACCATAACGAAACCGCTTTTGACCGAGATGGCGACCACCATGTTTTTGGTAACAGGCGATGGAGGAGGAACAATGGTGAAAAAGGTAAAAAATCGCCTGGGCTTTCTATTCGGGGGATCTACCGTCAGAGGCGTTTGGCCTAACACCCTCCCATTCTGCCCCATATAGGCAACGTTGGCTACGGCGCGTGCCCCCGCCTGTAGTGAGTGGTTCATGACGCGAAAGCGAAGGTAATACGCGCATAGCCCATTAAAAGGCCCTTTTACCACCTGATAGATCAGTCCACCGGGACCCATGGCGACGGAAGCGTCTCCCTCCGCCATCGGATTGGCCACCAGATGAGCCTTTTTGCCGCGCCAACGGTGGAATCCGGAGGTGAAATTACCATTCGTCAAGATGTTTTGACCGTTGCAAGCCAAGGTGCTTCCCTCTTTTCTCATCACTATTTTACTCATTACAATATATGCGGATTGCCGCACGTTCCCTTGGACTCCTAGTAAAAAAGGCTCGCCTCCGTCAATCGTATCATTCCGTTTTCACAACAAAGATGATACAATACTATCAACAGAATCATGCGAAGATTTCGCCGACCTTGGTTGGAAAGGAGGGATGGTTATGTTCCATCCCCTCTCCTCCGGGTCGGCTTTTCTTTGATAAAGGAGTGACGTGTTAACATGAATCGAATGATCGAACTGGACGGTGAACATTTGACATTGGAAACGTTTGCAAAAATCGTGCTTCACCGTGCACCTGTCACCCTGAGCGATGAAGCGATCCAGTGTATGCGCCTTTCCCGCGAGATGGTGGATCGACTGATCGGGGAAAACCGAACCGTCTACGGTATCACGACAGGATTCGGCAAGTTGTGCGACACGGTGATCGCACCAGAACAATCCGAACTGCTGCAACTCAACCTCATCCGTTCCCATGCGTGCGGCGTCGGTGAACCGCTGTCGGAGGAAGCGGTGCGGGGCATGATGCTCCTTCGGGCCAACGCTCTGGCCAAGGGATACTCCGGAGTCCGTCCCAACGTGGTGAAATGCTTGATCGAGTGGTTAAATCTCGGCCTTCATCCCGTCGTACCCGCACAAGGTTCACTCGGTGCCAGCGGCGACTTGACCCCCCTCGCACATATGATCCTGCCCTTGCTCGGATACGGGGAAGTGTGGGTGAACGGCAAACGAGAACCGGCTGAAGCGGTCTGGCGCACACAGGGACGGTCTCCGCTGCGGTTGGCAGCCAAGGAAGGACTGGCGTTAATCAACGGTACACAGATGATGACGAGCCTGCTCGCCCTCGGACTGTTGCGAGCGAAACAGTTGATCTTGGCCGCCGACATCGTCGGGGCGATGACGGTAGAGGCCCTGCGTGGAATCCCACACGCCTTTCATCCGCTCCTGCACGAAGTACGGGGGCAAATCGGGCAAATCACCACCGCTACCAATCTGCGCGCCCTGTTGACGGACAGCGCCCAAGTAACGCAACCGGACGAAATACGGGTACAGGACGCTTACAGCCTGCGGTGTATGCCGCAAGTCCACGGTGCATCCAAAGACGCCTACCACTATGTGGAAGGCGTGGTATCCCGTGAATTGAACGCTGCAACTGATAACCCCCTCCTCTTTCCGAAAACGGGGGAAGCCGTCTCCGGGGGCAACTTTCACGGTCAACCGCTGGCATTGGCGGCCGATTTTCTCGCCATCGCCATGGCAGAGCTGGCCAATATCTCGGAGCGACGCACCGAACGGATGGTCAACCCGCAACTGTCCGGATTGCCCGCCTTTTTAACCAACCAAAGCGGTCTGCATTCCGGTTACATGATCCTGCAATACGTGGCCGCCTCTCTCGTCTCCGAAAACAAGGGTCTCTGCCATCCGGCATCGGTCGACTCCATCCCCTCCTCGGCCAATCAGGAGGATCACGTCAGTATGGGAGCCACAGCCGCCCGTAAACTACATCAAATCTTGGACAACGTGACCCGTGTGCTGGCCGTCGAGTACGTCTGTGCGGGGCAGGCGCTGGAGTTTGCAAAACATCGTCTGGGGAAAGGAACATGGGCTGCATACCGATTGCTGAGGCAACACATTCCACCGTTGGTGGAAGACCGGGAGGGCCATCGTGACATCGAAACGGCCGCCCGATTGATTCAGGACGGCCGGTTGGCGGAAGAAGTAGGGAAAACGGTGACAATTTTGCTGTAGGTCTGTATTGAAACCCAATGGTGATCGGGTATCTGCCAGTAAAAACAAGACCTTGATGTTCGCCGAGGATTCAGATATCTTTGAAATGTAATGTCTACTAAGGTGAAAGTGATAGGAACGGATCCCTATTTTATTCAACGAATTTTATTTTTATAAAAATTTTTCTAAACATATTCAGCAGAATAATTTAACTATCAATCCTAAACTATTCGTCGTCAATAAGGCTACTGGCAGTTATCAAAGCATCTGAGTTTTGACGAGGGCAATGAAGAAGCGTCGACACTAGTGCGTATAGAGGAGGATTGAACAATGACGCGATCTGATCGTTCAAAGACGCGACGCATCACAGGCAACATCTTCAGAGGTTCGGTTGGAAATCTGATCGAATGGTACGACTGGTACGTCTACACTGCTTTCGCGGTGTATTTCTCAGCCGAGTTCTTCCCCAAGGGTGACCCGACAAGCCAGCTGCTTGACACAGCGGCGATCTTCGCCGTGGGCTTCCTGATGCGCCCGATAGGGAGCCTTTTGCTGGGCCGATACGCCGATCGTCATGGCCGCCGTGCCGCGCTGACGCTTTCCATCTCCGTTATGGCCGGTGGTTCTCTGATTATTGCCTGCACACCTGGTTATGACACCATTGGCGTATTGGCTCCTATTATTCTGGTACTTGCACGACTTCTTCAAGGGTTGTCGCTAGGTGGAGAATATGGAACCTCAGCAACGTACCTGTCCGAGATGGCCAGCAGCGGCCGCCGGGGCTTCTACTCGAGCTTCCAGTACGTCACACTTATTGCCGGACAGCTGGTGGCAATGGGTGTTCAGATCATCCTCCAACAAATACTCAGCGAACCCGATATGAAGTCCTGGGGTTGGCGCATTCCCTTCGTTATCGGAGCAATGGGGGCATTGGCCGTATTGTGGCTGCGCCGAACGATGGACGAATCAGAGCAGTTCTCAAAGATGGGTCCTGAAAGCCGGGCTAGCGCCGGGACGATTCGAGCTCTGATGAAGCACCCCAAGGCGGTACTGACAGTCGTCGGACTTACGCTCGGCGGAACCGTCGCCTTCTATACCTACACAACATACTTACAGAAGTTCATGGTGAATACTGTGGGACTCCCCAAGGAGGTCGTCAGCTGGATCAACTTTTTTGCCCTGCTGGTATTCGCTGTACTTCAACCACTCGCCGGCATGCTGTCCGACCGGATTGGACGGCGCCCGCTATTGATTGGTTTCGGTATTCTTGGAACGTTGCTGACGGTACCACTGTTCCTGATCATGGAACAGACGAAGAACCCGATCGGTGCTTTCTTGCTCATGATGGTGGGTCTCATCATTGTCACAGGTTACACTTCGATTAATGCGATCGTGAAAGCCGAGCTCTTTCCAACAGAAGTTCGTGCCCTTGGCGTCGGCTTCCCTTACGGAGTCACCGTTGCGGTGTTTGGCGGGACGGCGGAGTTTATCGCGTTATGGTGCAAGAGCATTGGCCACGAGTCACTCTTCTACTACTACGTGGCTGCCAGTATTGCTGTGAGCTTCATCGTCTACTGGCGCATGGCTGAGTCTTCTAAGGTCTCCCGCATCGAAACCGAGATCAATAATGAAATGGTTTTAACCCATAGTACAGAAAATAAAGCCTAAATCTCCAAATAAGCCGGTTCCCCCACAGGAACCGGCTTCAGCGTTTGTGATTTGCCCCACGGCTGAAGCACCAAGAGCACGCCGCGGGGCTTTTTGAAATGTTTTCCATTTCAATTGAACAAAAAAAAGCTGTTGACCTACTTTGTCAACAGCCTTACCAACCCTGTGAGTTGGTTTGAATTTACGAATCGGTTTGATTTTCAATAGGAGCCTCAAGATAAGGTATCCGACAGTCGGATTGTTTAATATATCTCGATCATATGTCGTGTCCAGAGCTTGTGACCGCGACGATATGGGATCATACCCTCCGTTACAGGGGCAGTGCCTGCTTTTGTTGATTGGCATGTTCACGAAGCACGTGCTTCATCACTTTGCCCATGCTGTTTTTCGGAAGTTCCTCCACAAAGACAACTTCATGCAGGTTGTGATCGGGCAAATACCGGCGGGCATGGGTGATGATCTCCTCTTCGGTGACCGTTCTTCCTTCTTTCCGAACCACATAAGCCCGGACAAGCTCACCCCACACCGGATGTGCGACACCGACCACAGCGGACTCGGCCACTTCTTCCAACTGATTGATGACCGATTCCACTTGTGCCGGGAACACATTTTCTCCGTTGTAGATGATCATGTCCCGCAGCCGGTCGACCACGTACAATAAACCGGTCTCATCCATCCAGCCCACGTCCCGCGTATGGTACCAACCATTTCGAATCACTTCTTGGGTGGCTTCCTCCATATTCCAATACCCCGCGAACATCAATGGCCCCCGGCAAACCACTTCTCCGATTTCACCCGGAGGCAATGATTCGCCCGTGGTGGGATCGACGATTTTCATCTCCGTCAGATATACAGCTTTTCCCGCCGATTCGCATGTCTCCAGACCATATTCCGGCAGCCAAAAGGTGGCGGCTCCCGCAAACTCCGTCGCACCGTACACCTGTATCACCTGGTACCCGAAGTCGTACATCCCCCGGATCAAATTCGCCGGCACCTTGGAACCGCCGCAGATAATCATGCGAAGAGAAGGCACATCCACATCCTGATGCTTCAATGACTCATACATGTAGTTCAGCATCGACGGTACGGAAAACATGATGTTGATCTTCTCAGTATGAAGGAGATCCCAAATCTTCACGGGATGGAATTGGTCGCTCACGACCAGCGTAAGACCACGAACCAGGGCACAGATGGGAATCACCATGCCACTGATGTGGAATAAGGGGGTGACTACCAAAAACCGATCCCGGTACCGCCAATCCAATGTAGTCGTGTTGGCGATGCTGCCTGCAAACATATTGGTGTGGGTACATACGACCCCTTTGGGGCGACCGGTGGTTCCGGAAGTATAGATAATCAGAGCGGGATCTTCCCCGATCACTTCCACCTGTGGTTCTTCATCGGGGTATTCTCCAACCAACTCCTCCAAGGCGTCTTCTTCCATGTCCAAGCGAATTTCCTGCTGAATGAAAGGGAGCGTGCCCAACAAAGGAGTGACCTCATCAAATTCTCCGTCGTAAAACAGGATTTTGGGAGTACAGTCTTCCAATATGTAACGAATGCCATCCGTTTTGAGCCGCCAGTTGATCGGTACCGTCACGGCACCGATTTTAGCCGCAGCCATATAGATGATCGGAAAATGATGACTGTTTTTGCAAATAAGCGCAATACGATCCCCTTTTTGTACCTGTAACTGCAACATGTAATGAGCCAACTTGTTCACAAGCTCATTATATTCCCGGTACGTTAACCGTTTCGTCGGCGACACCACAGCCTCCACATCCGGAGACAACCGTGCCCGGTAGCGAAGCAGCTCTCCAATGACGCTGATAGACATAGGAACCTCCTTGGTGACTAGAAAATTTAATTGTACTTACATGTTAATATATTAGCACTCGATTGTGAGCTGTTTAACCCATTCTTAAAAATTTTCTTGGCATCAGATCACGATGGACACCCGCTTACCAAACTGAAAGATCAGGAAAGTGCGGAATATGAAGCAGACCCACAGGTAGACACGTAGGTTAACAGAAACGGTGGCGATGAGCTTGGGTTCTTTCTTAAACCGATCAACCCAAACGCGACAAAGACCGGAAAAGTTGTGTTGACGTACCGGAAAAACCAGTGGAATCATTTACGTTTACGGCCAAGGCGGTTTTTCCTCCGGTGAAAAAGCGCAATCGGGGCGAACTCCCCTGCTCCTCTTTCTGTAGTTTGGAAATAAAATGATCCGGCAGGCGACTTGACCGGATCTTTTTATTTCATGTTTTTATCAAGAGAAGATATTCCCATTATCTAAGTGCAAGCGTTACATTTAGATCATGTCCATTAATATTGCATGTCCAGAGCGCGTGTTGCGTTACGAACATCCCCTGCAAGAAGTTGGTTTAAATCATAGGACGGATACAAGCTTCTTTTATACATGTAGTAATAAATCATCCCATGCCATTTAACAGCGGCCATCAATTGTTTGGTCAACACCTGGCGAAGTGCAGGCGTAGCGGTCTCGGTGACAGCAATAGCATAGCTGCGGGCAGCAGTATTGGCAATGAACCCGGGAAGTCATCGCAGCCATTTTTGGTGCTTTTCACATGAAGAAGGCCCAGTATGCTGGCCAACTCTTAAAGATGAACAAAGATAAAGGGTGGCTCGTTTTGCCCCCACTTCAAGTGAAGCAAACAGAACCAGTCTGACAAAAAAAGGCCCGGTAAGCATCTTTACCGGGTCTTTCTTTGACCACTTTAAGGAGGGAATTATATATCACATGCGATTATTATGTCAGATCAAACAAAAAATAAAACCTCAAATCACAATTTAAAACAGCCATAGAAATTTTCTGTATGAAAAACATCAAGGGGGGGGAATCTAAAGACAAACATAACCGAAAGGAAGGTATCACCATGCAAAAGTTCTTTGCTTTGATTGTGACAGCCGTAATGCTGACCGCCTTTGCTTTTCAGGTTCCTCATGTTTCGGCGGAAATGGCTGGTCAAGTTGTTCAAGTAAATGACAACAATAACCGTGGTATGATGAACAACATCCAGCGGACTGCCGCAGGTACGCAAGATAACGATCGTGACTGGGGATGGATTGGTTTGGCCGGTCTGCTTGGACTCTTGGGACTGCGCGGTCGCGATAATCGAGGGCGATAAATACACAAAATTAACGTGGCCAAAAGCTTAAAACAACGTTAGGAGTGAGTAAAAGTGCCATATCGTCGCATTGACATAGCGGCCCAACAGGCACAGCAAGCATTACAACAAATCAGACAAATTGCTCAACAGTTAGAACAAACTGAACTGCAAAATGCTAGTCAGTTTCAACAAGGGAGCACCGTGAACAATTTTGATCAACGTGAGCAAAATGCCGCCCAACAATTGAACCAGATTCAGCAAATTGTTCAACAACTTCAATCTTCTCTCGGTGCTAGCCAAGCCATTCAGGGTTATGGATTGACAGGGAGCGCTCCCCAAAATTTTGGGACTGAATTTGCAAGCGAAACTAACGTTCAAGAAGTTCGTCGTCAAAATCAACAATCCGCTAACAATAAGCAGCAATAACAATCATATGAGCACCTTTTTTCTAAAAGGTGCTCTTTATTTTTTCTATTTGTTTTTGATCAGGAGGTCCGCGAACAATGCGGAGTAGTATGATTAAATACCAATGCGCTAAATGCTCCAGAATCATCGCTGTTCATCCATCTACGGTGTATGTTGCGTGTTGACAGGTTTTACCAATGCCCAATAAAATTATTTGGACCTGCAACATAGATGATCTGTTTCATAAAAATTAAGTCGAGAGTGGGATATTCGATTGACGGATGGTGGATTCACTCGTTGTACAGTTGATGATCTTCGTTATGCTCTTTTGTTAGTCCTGGATACGGCCTGTCAAAACCTACACGGAGGTTGTTACAATGGATGATTTCAAAAAAGAAATCCAAAAGTTGAGTGTTGACGAGTTCAAGCAGGGTGAGGTGACGCCTTGGGAATATCATGGCCAGTACGATGCTACTCTGGCTCAACGATGCGGTGGCTGTTTCCGGTGCGGTGGGTTCCGATGCGGTGGTTGTTTCGGCGGTGGTTGTTTCGGCGGTGGTTGTTTCGGCGGCGGTTGTTTCGGCGGCGGTTGTTTCGGCGGCAGTTGTTTCGGCGGCAGTTGTTTCGGCGGCGGTTGTTTCGGCGGCAGTTGTTTCGGCGGCAGTTGTTTCGGCGGCAGTTGTTTCGGCGGCAGTTGTTTCGGCGGCGGTTTCCAGTGCTTTTCATGCTTCTAATTCTCCGGTAAGGTGGACGTTTCCGTCCATGGTTTCCTGTCGGGAACCGTGAAATGTACACATGGCAATTGAGCGGGAAAAACACTGAAACGAATTTGTCCCCCGCATTCGTACCATGACACGGAGGATATAGAAAAGAAAAATCGCCTTCTCAAGTCGGTTCTTGAGAAAGCGACATATCTACGGAAAAAAGAGTGGAGAAAACAGGGGCAATTTGAGATTAAGCTGTACCCCCGTGTTTAGAAGGGGGTTCTTTTTCTTAAGCGAAAAAGGTATACAGTGCTTGGATCACCTCCGCTTTCTCTCGAATGATATGGTGACGAAATTAGGTTCTTTGACAAGTTGTTTAAATACTTTCATAAGGATTGATCCTCGTGGGTTAGACTCATATACCTGCCCATAGACACGAAGGTGAATGAATCCCTTCCCTTATTGGGGTGTAATCATACCCACAAGATAGTGGAGGTTTTTACGTAGTGAACCATGAAAGGGCTCAAACATCGATCCCCCAAGGCCTCATTCTCCAAGTACCAACTGTTCGCTTGCCACGATGACCCCGTCTTCGTCGACATACACATAATGACCTGGTTCCCAATCGACTCCAGCAAAAGAAACGGGAATGTTCGTTTCTCCCTTTCCCTCTTTGCGGCTTTTTCGCGGATTGGTTCCAAGCGCGAGCACACCAATATCCAATTGCGCGATGTCTGCCGAATCCCGAATACATCCATGGACAATAATTCCGGAAAGTCCCCTGTTCACCGCGATTCCCGCCAACCTGTCCCCCAAGAGTGCACATTTCTTGGAGCCGCCGCCGTCCACAACGAGAACGGAACCCGCTGGAATGGTTTCGAGAGCTTGTTTGACTAGGACATTATCTTCAAAAACCCTCACCGTATAGATTTCCCCGCTGAACATTTTTCTCTTGCCGAAAGATTGAAAAAAAATCTCGCAAACATGGACTCGGTCAGGAAATTGATCACATAAATCAGTCGTTTTCATGTGAAGGTTCACTCCTCTACTTGGTATGGGTTGATTGCCCATGTACGTTCTCTTATTCATGGTACAATAGAGTACTGTAAAAGAAAAAGTCCTTCATGAGTGAAAAACTTCGTCGCAGGACGCTCCTTCTTCCATTCAGACTAATACGGGGGAATTCAGGGATCCTGCACCGGCGCCAGATTTAGTTCAGGAAATTTTCATCAATGTATCGGTCACTGTCAAAAGGCGATCGGATTGATGTGCAAGCATCGGTTGAATAAACACAAAAATCCCCCTACCTATGTACGGGGGATCCTGATTTTATTGTATCATTTCGAGTTTTACTCGAGAAATGGGAAACGTATGAAAAACACATTTTCAGTCTTCTAATCTTCACATCAATATTGATTGGTCAAATCAGCTTCCCTGAACAATCGAGATATTCCCACGCATACTCCGCTTTCTCCGTTTTCTCACCCACAGATTTTCCAATCCGAGATTACGATCCCAGCTCAACACATATACGCGATCCAAACAAAGCAAAATGCCGAATGCGCTGGTGTATAAAATCAGACTGATGAGATTCATGTTCCCGGACAAGATGAAGTTCACGTGCATGAACAGACAAATCAGCACGGAGGGTACAATCAGAAGTCCGAGAATGAGAAACAGCCCTACCACCATTTGCACGACCGGAATCGTATAGTTGAAGAACATGACGTGTTTCAAAGCTACATGCTGGATGAAATATTTATAAAATTCAGGAACGTTTGGTTTCGTCAGAGACTCTGTCAAATACCCTTTCAAAAATACACCTGGTTGGCTGAACCACTTCTTTTCCACAATTTTGGTGACACCTGCAAGAAACCACGCTACACCAAACAAAACGCGCATCAACGTCACCAGACTTTGAAATACCATTTCCCTCACACCGACAAACGGTCTTCCATTACCACCGATTGCATCCTTTTGTGCCGCCATCACCATTGACTTCATCATATTCATCACCTTGTAAATGAGAATAATAATCATTTACAAATGTGATTGTAATAACCTGTCATCCCTACGTCAATATACAAAGAATGCCATAAGACTATTTTCCTTACAGAGACTCCTACAAAGCAATCAAAAAGGAGATTGTACTCTTACAACAACGATGACACAAGAAAAAACCGAGAGACGATTATCCCACGGTTTTCATTCAACTCCTCATCAGTCTGTTAATAGTATTTTCATCCCAATTTCTGCGGGGGGTATCCGTTTTTGCTCGCGGCATGCGCTTTAGCGATTATCTTCAGCAAAACACCAAACCACACCTGGGTTAATATGATCTTTTCCAACCGCTTAGCGAATTTCATCAGCTGTTTCCTGTCTGGTCCCCCTTCCCATGTGTACAGACGGCGGTTCATTGCTTCATCCCCTCCAACATGGGACAGATTTCCTTCTCGGGGGCTGTCACTCCAATGTGACCTGTGTAGTCCTTACACCTCGAGGACCAAATACTTTGGAGAGTGACGAAGGAATTCCGGGTGTTTCGGAGCCAGTCGATCATGACACCATTCATTCACCTGTCGACGGTAGATGCCTTCGGCACCTTTTCTGTCTTTTTCCGTACTGTTCACCAAGCACGACCACAGCCAACGCCACCCCGTAGGAAATCCACATCGGCGTGAAGTGGATGCAGGTACTCGGTGCAACTCCGCCGATCAAGAAGCCGGTCAGAGACAATAAGCTGGACAGTGCCCCCCAGCGGATGAGCGGTGATACGTGGGGAGAACGTTTCATACTGGCCAATCGCCACAACCAATGTAACAGGCCGAAATACAGCGCCATGTACATGACGAAAATCAGCACACCGAAGTTGACAGACACCTCTGCCCACCAGTTATGGATGTTGACTGTATTGATGCCTTTACCCAACTTGGTTTCATTGTGAGCTTCCACATTGCCGGCCCCGACGCCCATATAATTGCTTTCCTGCAGATACTTCAGCCCGTACAACAAGAGGGTTTGACGCACGGTGATACTGGTTCCGCCCGTTCCTTCCCCTTCTGAGACACCTTCCTCATCGGTCGGGACTTTCCAATCCCCTTTCAAGTCAAGGAAGATGCCGAACGTGCTGGCCAATTTGGCCCGCGAGCTGTTCTTTCCACCGGAAAGCAAGCTGACGTTCAACAGCCCGACGATCAGAACGATGGAGAGGAAAACACTCAACCCCCGCAGGAAATTTTTCTTCAGCTTCTCCCGGTCCACTGTGAACGGCAACGAGACAGCCCACACCAACAGGATGAGCGGCAGGGCTAACATCGTGTTGGAGCGTGAACCGGTCGCCAAGAGGCAATACGAGGCGACAATCACGGTGATATACGCCAGTACCTTGGTGCGGCGGTTTGCCTTGAACATGTACAGCGATGTCCCGAGAAACGGCAGGGCCAGCGTAATCGCCGTGGCCAGGTCGTTCTGGTTTCTAAATACGGAGGTGATGTTGGGTGCATCGTCCAACCAATAACGGGAAGACGGCAAATGGAAAAAGGTGATCGATTCAAAAAGACCAAAGGCCACGATGGCGAAAAACACCCAAAACAGCGTGCGCATCGTCTGCCAGAACTGCTTCTCCGTATTGGCGAAGAAAGGAAACGACAAACAGAGAAGCGTCATCATCAACAGGAACGTGAGATACTTGATCCCTCTTCCAAGGTCGATCACCCAAGTGAGGGAAATGGCAGCATAGGCAACCCAAAAGGCGAAAAACGCCCAGTACCATCGAATGCGGTACATATGGGAGGCTTCGATCCTTTTGTCGTTGACCCAGCGCAGGATCAACGCCACCGCCAAGGCAAAGAAAGCGACGCGGAAAAACGTCAACTTAAACCCTGGAATAAGAGGAACTCGCAACGTGGGGCCCAATAAGGCGAACGCGATCATCGCATAAAACAGCTTTTCCAACCACTGTTGTCTCGGTAACATCAGTGAACTCAACATGCTCACCTTTCTGTCTGATTTTGGGTAGTAGGCATGATCCCTCACACCTCATCTTTTGATCAAACCATGGTTGGTAACGTATTCTGGACACTGCCAAATATCCCCTTCCTGTTCTCAGGTATTTGACAATAAAAAACGCCATTTCTTGTGGCGTCAGCGGCGAATCCGGTTTCACGCTTCCATGTCCCCATCAACGGAATGGTAGAGTCTAAACGAATGTTACCTCTCATATGATCAACTGGTCATTCACCAAAAAAAACGGGTGTGCCTTTTTCCATGGGGAGGAAAAAAGCACACCCAATCTATATCGATGGATCAGCGACCTATTCGTTCCTGTGATCCACCCCCGGCACCCTCACCTGTACCGGCCTGAAATCCAGATAATCGCACGCAACCAGTTGCAAGTCAATCCCTTCATATTCTCCCTGTACCGCTTCTTCGGCCGCTTTTCCGTGCAGATGACCGTACACGCAGGTGGAGACGCCAAATTCCTTCATCACATCAAAGAAACCCGAGCTGCGGACATGTTTGGTGACCGGCGGGTAGTGGAGCATCACGATGATCGGCTTGTCAGGCTCCGCTTTTACCGCCGCTTCCAATGCAAGCCGCAGTCGCCCCACCTGCCGTTCATAGATAGAGCGATCCCGCTCTTCATCCCAAAAGCGATGGTCCCCCGGCAAAGTCCAACCACGCGTGCCGGCCACAACACACCCTTCCACCACTGTGTAATCGGCATCGATCCAGTACATTCCCTCCGGCATCGCCTCGCGTACCTTTTTTTTGCTGGAAACGTAGTAGCAGTGGTTGCCGGGAGAGAGAACCTTTTTTCCCGGCAGTTGGGCAATCCAGCCAAAATCGTTTTTCGCCGTTTCGATTTTCATCGCCCAACTGATATCGCCCGGGATCAGTACCGTATCCTCCGGTTTTACCACTTCCAACCACTGATCTCGGATTCGGTCGTAGTGGCGTTCCCAGCCGAACACATCCATCGGCTTGGTCACGTCACGGTCATGGTCGATCCCGTACAACGTCACCGGTTTGTTGAACGATAAATGCAAATCGCTGATGGCATAGATGGTCAATCTGGTACACGCCCTTCTCCTGACTTGAAACTGTTGCCATTATACCACGAAAGCCCTTCCTTTTCTTCCCGTTTCGACATATTCATATAACAGGAAACGACCGACTATCCTTAAGTTTCCGGGGAGGGGAGGCGATGGCACAACATTTTGTTTACACCGCATTGGGCGACTCCATCACTGCCGGGTACAATGCACCCCGCCGAATAGGATACGCACACCGGCTGACCAAACGGTTGAAACACATAGGACTGCCGGCCAAATTATATACCATCAGCAAGAAAGGGTGGACAAGCGGGGACTTGCTCCAGGCATCCACTTGGCTCTCGACCCGTATGGCTATCCAGAATGCCCGACTGATTACGGTGTATATTGGAGGCAATGATCTCATATTGGCTCATGTCAAATATCTGCTGACCCGAAATCCCAATGTGTTCAATCAAGTGATCTCCACCTACGGAAACAACCTGCATCTTCTGTACAAACAAATCCGCAGGCTGTCCCCCGTTTCCGTTTATGCCTTGAACCTCTACAATCCGTTTCCCCATTCAGCATTGCCCAACACTTGGGTGCCCGTACTCAATCAGGTGACTGCCGATGTATCTACACTATGGAACATCACCGTCGTCAATATTTATGACTTATTTCAGGGGATGGAACCCCTGTTCATTGATGGATACCAAACCGGTCGGCTGGAGAACTATGTGCCCCTCATCACCAGAAACCCCGTACACCCCAATGAACGGGGACATGAGCTGATCGCCCAGGAACTGTGGGAGACGATCTCGTTTCTATGAAAACAGCGGCCGCACCCTCACGGGGTACGGCCGCAAACGATCAGGAACAGCCGGTGGTGGCGCCGCAGTCGAGGCAGACATAGCAAGAGCCATTCCGCTTGGTCATGCCTCCGCACTCAATACACAACGGTGCGCCGCTGCTGGCCCGGATCGCTTCGATGTTCTGGTTATTGCCGAGTTCCTGCGTCCCGGTCACTTCGCGATATCCCTGTTCCACTTCGGCCGATGCCCGGGTGGAGCTGGTTTCTTCTTTGGCTTCGGCCTGTTGTTTCCGTTTTTGCTCGTTGACATAACAGCGCAGTTCTTCTTTTTTCGGCGGCACTTGCACGAAATCGGTACGGCCCAAGTATTCCATACCCAACAAGCGGAATACGTAATCGATCACGGATGTAGCCATTTTGATGTTGGGGTGGTCTACCGTACCGGCCGGTTCAAAGCGGGTAAACGTCATGGAGTTGACGTACTTCTCCAACGGGACGCCATGTTGCAGACCGAGCGAGACTGCCACGGCGAAGGCGTCCAACAAGCCGCGCATCGTGCTCCCTGCCTTGTGCATGTCGATAAAAATCTCACCCAGCGAGCCGTCCGGATATTCCCCGGTACGGACAAACACCTTTTGACCCGCAATGCGTGCTTCCTGCGTAAATCCATCCCGTTTGCGCGGGAGGCGGCGCCGCACGCTGGGGACGTGGCCGTCCGCGAACACTTCCCGCAGCTGGGAAGCGGCAGCATAAGCTTCTGCCGTTTCGGGCACTTCCGTCGGCTCTTCTTCTTTTTCCCGATTATCGCCCCGGGCGTTGAGCGGTTGTGAGCTTTTCGAACCGTCACGGTAGAGCGCCACTGCCTTCAGCCCCAATTTCCACCCTTCCAGGTAGGCATGACAGATATCCTCCACTGTGGCCGATTCCGGCATGTTGATCGTTTTGGAAATCGCACCGCTCAGGAACGGCTGGGCGGCCGCCATCATCCGCAAGTGGCCCATATAGTGGATAAACCGCGTACCGTGTTTACCACACTTATTGGCTGTATCAAATACGGGGTAGTGCTCCTCTTTCAGGTGCGGTGCCCCCTCGATCGTCATCATGCCGCAGATGACGTCGTTGGCTTCCTCGATCTGCTCACGGGTGAAGCCGAGTTCCCGCAGGAGATCGAAATCCGGTGCATTGTACTGTTCCGGTTGGAACCCGAGCCGTTGCAGTGTTTCCTCACCCAAAGTCCACACCGTGAACGCATACGGCAATTCAAACACGGTGGGCAGTTTTTCTTCCACCTTCCGCAGATCCTCATCGGTAAACCCTTTTTCTTTCAGCGTTTCGCGGTTGATGTGCGGAGCGCCGTCCAGGGTCAGCGTTCCGATCACGTAGCGCAGGATATCCTCGATTTGTTCCTCGGTGTAGCCCAGGTTTTTCAGCGCCGGACGGATCGATTGGTTGGCGATTTTGAAGTACCCGCCGCCAGCCAGCTTCTTGAATTTCACCAAGGCGAAATCCGGCTCAATTCCCGTCGTGTCGCAATCCATCAACAGACCGATCGTGCCTGTCGGCGCAAGCAGGGTGGTCTGGGCGTTCCGATACCCGTATTGTTCACCCAGCTTCAGCGCCTCGTCCCAACTTTCCCGCGCCGCCTGAAGCAGATCCGGCGGGCATTTGGTCGGATGGATGCCCATCGGTTTGATGGTCAATCCTTCATATTCCTCCGCGGGAGCATTGTACGCCGCACGCCTGTGGTTGCGGATCACGCGCAACATGTGCTCCCGGTTGATCGGAAAAGCTTTGAACGGTCCCAGCTCCTTGGCCATCTCAGCCGAGGTGGCATACGCGGTTCCGGTCATAATTGCCGTGATCGCCCCGGTGATCGCCAATGCCTCTTCGGAGTCATAAGGAATGCCGGAGACCATCAGCAACGTCCCGATGTTGGCATACCCCAGCCCCAGCGTACGGTATTCATAGGAGAGCTTGGCGATTTCCCGGGAGGGATATTGCGCCATCAGTACCGAAATCTCCAGCACGATCGTCCAGAGGCGCACCGCGTGTTTGAATGCCGGGATGTCAAATTTGCGAGTGTCCGCATCGAAAAACTTCATCAGGTTGAGCGACGCCAAGTTACACGCCGTATTGTCGAGGAACATGTACTCCGAGCACGGGTTGGATGCATTGATCCTGTTGTGACGTGCACCCACTTTGCCGTCCATACCGGCCGGACAGGTGTGCCATTCGTTGATCGTACCGTCGTATTGCACACCGGGGTCAGCACATTCCCATGCGGCTTGTCCGATCTGCCGCCACAAATCACGGGCAGAGACGACTTTGGCTGTTTTGCCGTTGGTACGGTATTTGAGCGCCCAGCCGCCGTCTTCCTCCAGCGCTTTGAAAAACTCGTGCGGGACGCGCACCGAGTTGTTGGAGTTTTGACCGGATACCGTCTCATACGCTTCGCCGTTGAAGGAAGGATCGTATCCGGCGGCGATCAACGCACGCACTTTTTTCTCTTCATTGGACTTCCAGTTGATGAACTCCTCCACATCCGGGTGGTCGATGTCCAGACAGACCATTTTGGCCGCCCGACGGGTCGTTCCACCGGACTTGATCGCACCGGCGGCTCGGTCACCGATTTTGAGAAACGACAGCAATCCCGAAGAGGTGCCCCCGCCGGAGAGTGGTTCACCCTTGCCGCGGATGTTGGAAAAGTTGGTGCCCGTTCCGCTTCCGTATTTGAACAGGCGGGCTTCACGCACCCACAGGTCCATGATGCCGCCTTCGTTCACCAGATCGTCCTCGACGGATTGGATAAAACAGGCGTGCGGCTGCGGACGGCTGTAGGCGTCTTCCCCCTGTTTCAGTTCTTCCGTTTCGGGGTCGACATAATAGTGACCCTGTGGTTTCCCCTTAATGCCATAGGCATAGGCCAGCCCCGTGTTAAACCATTGTGGCGAGTTGGGTGCAGCCATCTGATGCAGCATCATGTACACCAATTCATCGTAAAACGCCTGCGCGTCCTCTTCGGTATCGAAATAACCGTAACGCTCTCCCCAGTCCCGCCAGCAACCGGCCAGACGGTGAACTACCTGCTTGACGCTCGTTTCCGGTCCGGTTACCGGATTCCCGTTCTCATCCAAGATCGGATTTCCGTTTTCGTCCTTTTGCGGAACGCCTGCTTTTCGGAAATACTTCGAGATCATGATATCGGCCGCCACCTGCGACCACGCTTTGGGTACTTCCGCCCCTTTCATCTCAAAGACAACCGAACCATCAGGATTGGTGATCCGGCAGTCCCGTTTCACATACTCTACTGAGTTGAAAGGATCTTCTCCCGGACGGGTAAAGTATCGTTTGATTTTCACCCCAAAATCCTCCTCATGACCGCTTTTTTCTTTCGTTCCATCATAGTTGATTGATGCAAGCACCATTCATTCCGCAATATGTAGGTGTAAGCTTATTATACCACTACTACATATTGTGTAAAATTTGCATTTGGCCGATTGTGAGCGAATGATGCGCACCTGTATGTCCTAAGTAGTGCTCACCCGTCATAACCGTGGATTTTCCGGTTTGATTTTCTTCCTATCCTCCCCAGTCAGATCGGAAAACACCGGTGTTTCGATTTTTGAGAAAAGGTTGTCAACTGCCGCAACTTCATGCAAACTAAAACGTATATGGTGGATAAAGAAAAGGGAAATATGATTTCCCCCGACAAATGACTGGGACAAGGAGGCCAAACGCATGACCATTCTGTTCAACGACCAGTTGATCGCGCGCGACGAGGCGCGTGTGGATGTGGAAGACCGCGGATACCAATTCGGCGACGGTGTGTATGAAGTGATCCGTGTTTACGGCGGCCATCCCTTCTGTCTGGGAGAACATCTGGACCGCCTGGAACGAAGCGCACGGGAAATCCGTATGCCGTTGCCGTACTCCCGCGAGAAGACGGAACAATTGTTGCTTCAATTGATCGAAACCAATCAACTCAAAGACGGATACCTCTATGTACAGATCACACGCGGCGCCGCCCCCCGGGATCATGCGTTTCCGTCCAAAAGCGAACCGGTGTTGACGGCTTATGGCGTTGAATCACAACGCCCCACCGATCTGATGAAAAACGGCATCCGCGCGATTACGCAGGAAGACATCCGTTGGTTACGCTGCGACATCAAAAGCCTCAACCTGCTGGGGGCGGTACTGGCCAAACAAGCTGCGGTGGACGCCGGTGCGCAGGAAGCGATTCTGCACCGGAACGGGACGGTAACGGAAGGCAGCGCCACCAATGTGTTCATCGTCAAGGACGGCACCTTGTGGACACATCCCGCCAACCACCTCATTTTACACGGAATCACACGTGCCGTCACCTTGAAATTGGCGGAAAAAGAAGGAATTCCCGTTCGTGAGGAGGCATTTTCTTTGGAAGACCTCCGTTCCGCAGACGAAGTCTTTATCACCAGTACGACCAAAGAAATCGTACCGGTCGTTGAGGTGGACGGAGTCCCTGTCGGTACGGGCCAACCGGGACTGGTGACACGCAAACTGCAACAGGCGTTTGAACAAAGAATCGGCGTCACGGTGTAACCGATTACTTTTACCCAACATGATCCATACCTGCCCGTCACAGGTTTTCCCATCATCTTGCTAAATTGATGACAAAGTCCGCGGGATCCGATTTCCGGCTTCATCTCCACACTTGACGGGAAATTCGGACCCGCCACCCTAACAGAGGGCGGCCGTTTTCCCACGAGCGACCTTTGAGCACAAGTGATCCGGAGAGAGGGTAACACGGCGCACCAGGAATCACGAGTGGTGAAACACTTTGTCAGCAGTCTCAACCATCTTTTCCCGTTATGGTATAATACGTACATGCCTTGACGGGAGGATGCGAGAATTGAAAAGAAGACGGAGGGAGCCGACCGACATGGGCGGTGTCAAGAATATCTTTGAAGTAATCCGGGGCCGTGAAGAAGATATGAAGAAGCAGCTTCAACAAGCCCTGGAGTACATCGTCAAAGAGAGCGAACACTATGAAGGTATGGTTTTGGTGGCCATTGACAAAGACGGCCAACCGATCATCCACACGGTTGGCGTCAATGTGTTTGAGGCGGTCGGCTTGATGGAGCTGGGAAAACAAATCATCTTGTCCGAAGAACCGGACACGCCGTGAAATCATACACAACCCCCTGAATAGCTCAGGGGGTATCATGTTACCGGTAAAGTCCATACATGACGAGATCACTCCCCCGGGGTCACGGTAGAGGAGGCACCGGCGGTCACTTTTTCCCGAATCTTACTCAACACCCATTGCAGTAAAAATCCGGCCAAAAACGAATCCAGCAACGGGATGGTGGTCAGGTTGAACCAGCCCAATCCGTTGGGCGCCGGGGAGGTAGCCAGACCGATGAACGCAGCGATCCCCCACACCAACACCGCATGCCAATAGAAGCCTGGGAGGTGCTCCTCACGAATAAAGACCAATTGGAATCGCGAGCGGTTTAACAGGAAAAATTCAGCCAGATAGATACCGCCGATCGGGGCGATAAACGCCGTCAAATAAATCAGAAACGTAATGAAGTGATTGAAAATGTCCAGATACGCCAACACCGTCCCGATCAAACCAGCGATGATCGTCAGCACATATTTGGGTACACGGCTGAAAATGACGGAGAAACCAAGGGCTGCCGAGTACAGGTTGTTGTGGTTGGTAGTCCATTGCGCCAGGATCAACACGATGATCGCCGAGATCCCGAAACCCATCGAAACGAAAATGTGCAGGATATTCGATGAACTGGTTGCATTGGTTAACAAGATCACGATCAACAGCATCAGACTGGTGCCGAACAAAAAACCGAAGAAAGAAGACAAAACGGCATCACGCGGAGTCTTGGCCCAACGGGCCACATCGGGCGTGATCACAGTACCCACCAGGAACGAACTGGCCACCAGCGATATGGCCAACCCCATTGTCAACACCGTCCCGATCGGCGGGGCGGACAACAAAGCGGAGAGCGTTGACCGGTCGATGCCCACACAACCGCACCGACCAAAATTCCCACCATCAATGGTACCGACCACACGTTCAACCACTCGATGGCACGATATCCGACCATGGCCGTCGATGTCATCAACAATCCTCCCACCATCGCCAATACCGTCGGGGACAGCCCCAGCGCCTCCAACAAGAGCGTGTGGGCAGATGCGCCAAAAAATCCCGCCTGTACCCCAAACCAGCCAAACAACAAGATCCCGATAACGCTGGCGACCAGTTTCCCCCGTGCTCACCGAACACGAAACGGGAGATCATGGCTGTGGAAAGGCCGGAGACCGCCCCGACGTACGCAGTGAACGAACTGAGAACGGCCAGCAACAATGATCCCGCCAACACCGCCAATACAGCATTCACAACGTCATGCCGGCACCCAACTGTGTTCCCAACAATACCGCCGACAAATCGATTCCAATGGCGATCCATACAAAAGCGAGCGTCAACCACCTTTTTCGCTCGGCGATGGGTACCGGCTCCCGCTCATAATCGTGAAAGGAGCGATTCCGTTTTTGCATTGGTTCTCACCTCTGTACTTCTCGGGATGGCGGCTGTGGTGTTTGGGTCAACACCGTTTGTCTCATCGCACTGATTTTCGCAGACGACAGTTGGTCGGCTGGAAGCGGATGAACCAGTGTCGCCGCATTTCTGCCCTGTTGCAAATAAACGATCAGCCCGTGGTCAACGGAGACGGACACAATTGTATTACGACCCGGACGCAACCTTTGTTTGAATGATTGCTTCCGTAACGGTACCGGTTGCCGCCCCATACGAAACAGTGTCATCCCGTCTGACTTCACCAACAAACGCAACGGATCGCCCTGATTTAGCTCCCATTCCATGATCAACTGCGCTTGCCTGTCGGAGCGCGGACGATACGTCAGCGAAATCGGCGCATCCGTCCGAACGGTGGCCACACTGCCGGCCCCCAGTGTCCACTTGCCTTCCTTGATTAGGGCTTCTCCTCGCACCAACGACCAGGGAAGACCTTCGTTCCAGGAAGCAGCTACATCCCCGGATCGTGCCAAGGATCGAACGACACCCTCCGTTATGCTCACCCCATCACCTCCAGACAAATTCACTTCAGTAGGAACCGAATCAATGGACGGGGCGGCTGCCATCCACTTCCATCCCCCTTCCGGGTCGGACAGCACAAACCGAACGGGCTGCCGTGGAAGCAGCAGGATCTCCATCTGTGCTTCATAGGTTCCGGTTTCGCCCGACTCCCACACCTCCCAGATCAACGGCTTCTCCTCTTTTTGAATCGTAATGGTCGGAGCATCCGGAGTGGAGCCCAACCGAACGACCAATGGCCAACCACTTTCCGGGACACTCACGTGAAAACGGATCCATGCACCGTCAGTCGCCTTGAAAGTGACGGGTTGAAACGAGCCGCTCCCGTCAAACCGCATGGCAGAAAAAGGCAAATCCACATTCTGCCCCTGTTGTGCAATGACGGTCTGATCAAACGGTTTCTTCTGCAGAGAAGCTTGCGAGGCGACCTGATACCCCACGATGGCGCCAAAAACCAAAAGAGCGGCCATAGATGTGGAGAAAACCACCCGCTTGGAGATGCGTTTATTCTGCACATGGGCTCTGTTCCACTGAATTTTTGATGCTTTGGATAAAATTTCCGATATCCCTTTATCCATATCAAAACAATCCCTGACCAGGGGTTGCATCTCCGGAGGAATACGATGCTGCACACGTTCCCATTGTTTTTCCAACCTGTTTCGGTCCGGTCTTTCTCCCGTCAGCAGAAAAAACAGTAATTCTCGCCACCGTTCATCTTCTTGGTATCCACTGAAATGCTTGAAATGGATGACCAACAGATAGGGATGATCCCCATCCATGATGATATTGCGGGGATCCAAGGTGGTTCCCAGGGGTAACGGCAACCGGTTGAGATCGAGCAAGGTCCGAAGTAATTTTCTAAATATCTCTAACGATTTCATCGGATGCATCACGTTTTTTTCATTTACAAGCAGGGACAGCGGTTCGCCTGTCAACGGGGGATGGACCAACACCACCGAATCGGCCTCTTCCAAGACATCAACAATCTTTGGCAGATGGGGATGATCCAAGTGACGAAGTACCATTTCAAACCCCGGGGGCAATGCGCGACGTAACTCGATTTCCTGAAGAATATACCTTGAGCCGTCCAATGTTCTGGCCATCAGCAGCTGGCCGGAGAAAAACGTGATCACATCTTCAATGCAAAACTGAGCGAGATAATTTTTTTGTGAAGGATCAGCCGAAAACAACCCATTCCCCCCTAAAATACAATTATTGTAAATGAAATATTTATAATTTATAATCCATACATAATCGTAGAATGCTTGACAATAAAAATCAATAAAAAAACGGGACCCTGGTCCCGTTTCGATTCAGATCCCCAAATCCAATTGACCCACATGATGGTGTCGATTCGTCAATTTCTTTAATAATCTGCGTTCCCGCTTGCGCGCGTCCTCCCATTCATTCCGCCATTCCCGGGAAAACGATCTCCCCATCAGCCTTTTCGCTCCAAGCACTTCCAGCGCCTTCTGTGTCATCTGCAACGCCTGCTCAAAGTCCCGCGCCTGATGTTCGTAGTATTTGGCCAGTTCGATCCAACAAAAGACGGACCAAGGATCGTCCTCCAACCAACGCTTCCAATGTGGTACCACAGTTTCCCACGCATCGGCCCGTTTCCAGAGCACGCTCAACAACCGTCTTGCTTCTCGGCGTAACGAAAGGGGCAATCCGCTTTCCCGGGAAAGCGGGACCAACCATGCTTCCGCTTCAGTGTCTTTTCCTGCATCGATCCACCAACGTCCGATTGCCAGCCGTTCTTCGGGGGATCCCTCCACTTCGCCGTGGACGAGATGACACAGATGAGCCAGCAACCCCACCAGCGTCATCAGATCCTGCTCATTATGACGAAACACACCGTCCAACAGTGTCAAATCATGATGGCGCAAATAATCGAAGTACAGAGCGGGAGCCAGTCGCCCCGGTACATCATCATGACGTTGAATCGCCAAACATTTCTCCTCCACTTCGCTCAAACGACAACCCGGCAGACCATGACGCCATAAGCGACGTGCAGGATATAGCAAATCCCAGTGCCGCCATTCCGGTAAAAAAGAACGGTGGGGCATCCGGTGGAAATCGTACCGCGTCTCCACCAGCCCCCAGTCAAACCCTTTGCCGTTATAGGTGACCAACACGCGAAACGACCGAACCGCCTCGGCGAAATCCAGCAACAGCGCCCTTTCCTGTGAGACATCCGGCAGAAAATAATGCTCCACCACAAACGCGCCGTCCCGATAATACCCCAGCCCGTACAAAAACACGTATGTACCGGCACCCGTCCCCAAACCCGTTGTCTCCGTGTCGAAAAACAGAATTTCCACTGGTTCCACCGGCTGATCCGATCCATCCGTCAAACGGGCGAATTCCGAAAGCATCTCGTCGGACAGCGAGCCCAGCTGATAGGGACCCACCCGTTTTTCCAATGAAAAAACGCGGCGCCGAAACAAATAGCGGCCTTGTTCGTTTTCCCGCCACACAAATCCCAATGGTGCTTTCTCCGGGATGCACGTTCGGTTCGCAGAGGACGATTCTTCTCTTTTGCTGCCGTGATACGTACGCAATCGGTCACGCAGGGTTCGCATGGGGTACCACTCCGTTTGGTTATCCATCTTTGGTATCGGATTCACATTCATTGTAGTGGAAAGGGGCAGGTGTTTCCACAACCACCGAATATGAAATCGGGACCGCTTTCCCGTTCGATCGCCTTCAATGAAAGCGAAACGGGAAAACGGTCCCGATAGTGAAACCATGCTCAAGGCGAGACCAATAAATCGATCGCATCATGATTGATCAAGTCCAACTCTTCCAACGAAATGGGAACTGCGTGCGTGTATACGATTGTTCCTACATGACCGGATTGCTTCACGCGGATGGTTAGCACATTGGAATCCCCTGAAACGGTCACCGACGTTTCCTGATCCGTTTGCCACTTCCATCCCAACGGACTGTCAGCCACCTTCTTGATTTCCTCATCCAGTCGGTACAACACCATCCGATCTGAGCGCGTCAATACAAACCGGAACCGATGACCGTCCGCATTGTCCATCTCCAACTGCAATGGATCGCCGCGAAAACCGGTTGGCCTAAGAAAAGAAAGCGCACCCGCACGTCCCAATTTCACTTGGACGTTCGTGTTCAAATGAAGCCGCTTGGGTTCCACGACACCTTTTCCATATACCAAATCCCACGGTTGACCCTGCATCCACTCACCGGCAGCGGTTCTAGCCGCAGAGCCTGTTGATGTTTCCACGTTGCTCAACTTCGTGGCCTGCCCACCCTGGAATGTCAACACGTAGACCGATTCCGGCGGAACGACTCCGGCCGCCAGCCATTGGGCACTTTTTCCTTTCTCCCCGATCGCAAACCGTAAGGGCTCTTCCGGTATGTAATAAAAATGCCATAAATAAGTCCGATTGGGCAGCACGCGAAATTCCTCATCGGATCGCGAAAGGGTATAGGATTTGCCCGATTTGGCCATCACCAGATTGATCCGGCCTTCACCATCCACCTGTACGCCGAACATTTGACCCTGACCCGCTTGGGCCAGCGTAATGGTAAAGGGCTGGTTCTCCTTTTGTTGCAATTCACCCGTCAGATGTGTCGGGCCCTGTACGGGATGCGGCCACCGATACACTGATTCGCTTTCTCCTGTGAACGGAACCGCAGACACCCGGGTTGCGACATCCGGTTGGCGGAATTGCGTCGCACTGGCTGTTCCCATCTGTGTACCTGTGTGATTAGATGAGACGTCACGGTCGCGTTCACTCCGGTTCATCCACTGTTGGAAAATATGAGTCGGGTTGGTCTTCGAATCAGCCACCTGTATTCCCAGCAGACCCCCCACCGCAATGATCGCCGCCGTCAGCGCCGGGTACCAAAAACGTCGCCGGTAGTGGAACGATTTTTTCATTTTCGCTTGCAGCAGAAATTGTCGCGCACGTTTGATCGCTTCGCTCATCGAGCATGTCCCTTCCAAACAATCCAATGCCAACTGGCGGACTGGCCGGGGCACTTTCCGCAACGCTTCTCTCGTCTCGGCCGCATTCATTTCGGGATGCCATTGATTTCCGGTCAACAAAAAATACAAGAGGGAACGCCACTTCTCGTCTTTTCGTGTTTTCCCGAAGCGTTTGATACCGTAAAACAACAACATCGGTTGTTCTTCCACCATGCACACATTGCGCGGATCCAACGTGGTATCAATGGGAAGGGGCAATCGATTCAAATCCCGCTTCGTCTTGAGCAACCGTTCAAATACGCGCACTGCTTGTATCGGGGACATCGGTTGCTCTTTCGTCACCACCAGTGGAAGGGGATCCCCTACCAACGGCGGATGGACGAGCACCACTCGGCCTTTTTCCTCCATCACGTCCAAGATGGGAGCCAAATGTGGGTGCCGCAATTGGAGCAGCATTTCCTTCGATCCTGGCGGCAAGGGTCTGTCAATGGTGATGTCCTGCAAAAACACTTGTGTTCCTGACCGCGATTTGGCCAGTACCAAGCGACCGGAAAAAAAAGATAAAACGTCTTCTACCTGAAAGCGCTCGTAATACCGAGCGCTATCGCTCATTTTGTCCATGTCGTTCCCTCCTTTTCGCACCATCTCCGCCAAGTAAAAAGAGCCCTCCGAATGAAAAGGACGGCACTCTTATCCTATCTGTCAACTCGGTAAAAATCAACCCAGGACATTCATACTATTTAACTCTAGTACAAAAAAAATAATACTTACCATCCCCTTGAAAACAGGCAAATTGTCTGATAAACCTACTTTCTAAGCAAAAATATGGGAATAACAGGGTTCATTTGGAATCTTAATGTTTCATTGTAAGATTGAAACTTATGGAGGCATTGAGGAGGGCAATTCTAGAGCACAAAGGAATGTTGACTAAATCATGCGAAATCAATCAGCATTAAACCACCTTGCGAAAAATATCACGGGAGCCGCTTCCGCCACTGGTGTAATACATAACGGAAGGAGGCTCCCGTACTAATTTCTCTTATCGGGTAAGCCTTTTCTCTCGCTCCTGTTTCGAAAAGATCATAGGTCGCTTGTGGAAAAGGCCATCTACCTCTTCAATTTATTTTTTTTGCACGGGACGCACGATGACTTCATTCACGTTGACATGCTCCGGCTGAGACACTGCGTAAACGACGGCGGCGGCGATATCCGCGGCATCCAGGAATACCATATCTTTGCTTCCTTTGAGGAACGTATCCCGCACTTCCTGATCGGTGATGTGCTGAGTCAACTCGGTTGCCACCGCACCCGGTGAGATATTGGTCACGCGGATGCCCAACCGGGACAATTCCTTCTCGATCCCTTCAGAAAAAGCACGCACCGCGAATTTGGTCGCACAGTACACGGCTGCGGACGGAAAGATCTCGTGTCCGGCAACCGAGGAAACGTTGACGATATGGCCGCTTCCTTGCTCCAGCATTGTCGGCATGACGGCATGGACACCGAACAGTACCCCTTTGATGTTAACGTCCACCATGCGCTCCCACTCGTCCACATGGTCGTTTTTCAAGTAGGACAACAGCATGACCCCGGCGTTGTTGACCAGAATATCCACCCGACCGAATCGTTCTTTCGTTTTTTCCACCAACTGCTCCACGTCTGACCGTTTCGTCACGTCAGTGGGTACGACCAGAGATTGTGCACCTGTTTCCCGCCCGATCGTGGCAGCCAACTTCTCCAGACGATCGGTCCGGCGGGCAGCCAGTACAACATCGGCCCCCGCACGGGCCAGTTCCAGCGCAGTTGCTTCCCCAATTCCACTGCTGGCTCCGGTCACGATGGCCACTTTCCCTTTTAATTCAGCCATGCTGAATCTCCTTCCCTTTTAGAAGTCACTGACGATTTTATTCTATCGAACTCTGACCGGCTCGTCCAATTATGAAACGATCTCGCTATGGTTAGCATTTTCACGCTGAACCTTAGTGTCAAATTCAATGGAACAGGCTAGAGTTTGAGCATGATATATCAGCCATATGACCGGTCAGAGACGGCGAACAAATGGTTTCGCGGCGGCATCCTGTAGACGCCAGACATCATAACCGGCGCGATTCTGGCCAGTTTGAAGCCGCATCTCATCAAAAATCTGATGAGATCTTGGTGAACAGATGGAATATTAATTTGAATTTTTCCTTGGTACCTACGGGCGATATCATCGATGAGCAGGAATGCCAACCGTGAATCGGGAGCAACGACCGGACCGATGACAAGAAGTTCCGGTGTTGGGACAGCAAGCGCATAACCGGTGCAACGGCCAGCGTGGTTTCGAAGGATGGAAGTGTACTTGGCTTGCCTAAGCCGAAGATTCAGAAACTTAGAACGGTCTGCACCAAATGCTTCTTGATCCAGTTTCAATAATTCGGGCAGATCCTGTTCGTCTATGGAACAAAACTGAGTGTATTGCATTTGCAAATGGGCCGGTCTTTGATACTGATATTCTCCTGCTATCATCCTGTGTAGTGTGTCTACGGTCCGAAAACCCAACTTCTCATACAGCGGTTTCCCCTCATCGGTTGCCACCAGCATGACCGAATATTCCGGAACAATGTCCATACATGTTTGAACCAATCGCGTTGCCAATCCTCTTCTCCGGTAACGGTAATCCACCATAACGACTCCGAGTGAAGCCAAATTCCCCTGATAAGGTAAAATGGCGGCGGTGGATACGATCGTTCCTTCACCGCTCCGGTGCCCTAATAGGTTCCCGGCTTGCAGAATCATCCGGATCTCCGACTCAGCATATCCCCGTTCCAGCAGGTTTGACAAACGGACAACATCGTGAACGTCCGTCTCTGTCAGTGTTTCTATCGTGAGAACCTCGCTTTTGATCGATTTTTCCGTGATCATTTCCGTATTTTTTTCTCCCTTTTCAATATGTCGTGCTCCTTGCAATAAACCATCTCCGGATCTCCATCAACCAGGTTGTCGTTTTGTCCTCTTTCCGAAGGCACGTCAGAAATTCACGCTTCCGGTAGCAGATCACTGATACAACGATCTCGGCCAGTGCCGGAAGATCTGGAGCCCGGATGATCATACCTTTTTTCTCCCTTGCACGGGTATTTTCCCATCATGTTTTTAAAACAGCGTTCAGGCACGGTTAATATTATTTGTTATATCAACGAACCCATGAATCATCCCGTTCATTTGAGCGTCTGAACTTGTCATGTTATGTCCGACAGCGGGCTCTGTTTCATTGTGGGCATTGTCCTGTTCTTATTTTCGGAATTTATGGATAATCAAAGCGGTATGTGGGTATATTCAACCCCCTTGAGCATATTTACGCACCCTTTTTGTGATGCATCTACTCAAGGGGGCACGGATCCACTTGGACGATCCATGATCCTATGGCATAATCCGGGAAAAGGGCGATCCAGCGTTGTCAACGAGAAAAAGGACTCCCCGCAGCCGACGGCTCCAACATCAATTCCAGCAACTCCAGCGTCTTGCGCTTCCCTTGCTCCCCAACTTCTTCCGCAGGACCAACACAGGAGGGACAGCCCGTCTCGCACCCGCAACTGGCCACGTGTTCCCGCGCCAAATGTAACAATGTCTCATGCAGATCGTAGAGCTTGTCACTCAAGCCAACCCCGCCCGGATATTTGTCATACAGAAAAATGGTCGGTTTTTTGGAATGCACTGCTTTTACCTGTGTCACCACACCCAAATCTTTCGGATCACACATCAGATACAACGGTGCCAGATGAGAGAGCACATGGCTCAACCCCACCAACCCCGATTGCAAATCGTCCTGTTTCCATGCTTGCAATGCGGGATGATCCACCGTCAACCAATACGCTGTCGTGTGCATCTCCTCTTCCGGCAGTCGGACCGGTCCCGATCCGATATTCTCGTGAGTCCCCAACTTGATCTTTTTGAAAATAGTGACCAAGGCGTTCACCGTCACCTCGCCTACACTGCGGGTACCACCCGTTACCGGCTCTTCGCGTTCCACCTCCAGAACACGCAACTGAACGGCCAGATTGGCATCGGTGTAGTAATCGACGTTTACTTGCCGGACGTACGCTTTTTTCTCTTCATAGTCCAATTTCTCCACCTGGTACTGTACGCCCTCGTGCAGATAGATCGCTTCTTCGTGCAGCAACATCGGTGCGCTGAATCGATCCACTTCACCGATGACACGGGGTTTGCCCGTCACGGAGATATCGATGATGACGAAATTTTCCTGTGCCGCTGAACGCAGACTGATTTCCGTTGCCGGGAATGATTGGTCCATCCAGTACCAGCGCCCGCCGCTTTCATGCAGGATGCCTTCCTCTGCCAGGAAGTTCAAGATCTCTTCTGTCCCGGCGACACCGAACTGTTCCCCGCGTTCAAACGGCAATTCATACGCGGCGCATTTAATATGGTTGACGAGGATGATCAGGTTGTCCGGGTGAATCAGGGCATGCTCCGGCGTCTGACGTAAAAAATATTCCGGGTGCTGGATAATGTACTGATCCAACGGACTGGATGAGGCGACGAGAAACGTCAACGACTTCCCGTGCCGCCGTCCTGCCCGCCCCGCCTGCTGCCACGTGCTGGCGATCGTCCCCGGATACCCACACATCACACACGCCTCCAACTGGCCGATATCGATCCCCAGCTCCAATGCATTGGTGCTGACCACGCCGCGAATTTCACCTTCCCGCAGCCCCCGCTCGATCTCCCTCCGTTGATTGGGCAGGTAGCCGCCACGGTACCCCCGGATGTTTTTCTTCGGCATCGCCTGTTGCAGATAGGTGAGCAACAATTCCACCCGTACGCGTGAACGGGCGAACACGATGGTCTGGATGTCGTTTTTGATCAAGCGTTCAGCCAGATTACGTGCCTCCAACAGACTGCTTTTACGGATGCCAAGTGATGCATTTACCACCGGGGGGTTGTAAAAGACGAAATGCTTCTCGCCCGACGGTGCTCCGTTATTGTCCACCACGCGCACCGTTGTACCCGTCAGCTTTTCAGCAAACTCCCGCGGGTTGGCGATGGTTGCCGAAGAACAGAGAAACTGCGGATTCGAGCCGTAATGACGGCAAATGCGCCTCAATCGGCGCAACACATTGGCGAAATGGCTGCCGAACACCCCCCGGTACGCGTGTAACTCGTCAATCACGACATACCGCAGGTTTTCAAAGAGCTTCACCCATTTGGTATGGTGCGGCAAAATCGCCTGATGCAACATGTCCGGATTGGTCACCACGATATGCCCCGCCTGGCGGATCGTCTGCCGTGCGGTAGGCGGTGTGTCCCCGTCGTATGTATAGCCCTTGATATCCCGCCCCAACCGCTCGATCCACCGGTTCAACTCCGTCATCTGGTCGTAGGCCAGCGCTTTGGTCGGAAAAATGTACAGCGCCCGCGCGGACGGATCTTCCAAGATCGTGTGCAGTACCGGCAGGTTGTAACACAATGTTTTTCCCGACGCCGTCGGGGTCACAGTTACGATGTGCTCCCCACTGAGTGCCGCCTCCACCGCGGTGGCCTGATGCGTATACAGTTGTGTGATCCCCTGCCCCTGCAACAAGCGAATCAGATCCGGGTGAAGCTTGTCCGGAAACGGTGCGTAATGGGCTTCCCGCGCCGGGATCACCTCCCAATGGGTTACGCAAGATTGCCATTCCTTCTCCCCACGCATGCGGTCGATCAGCATCTCGATGTTCACGCGCTTCGCCTCCTCTCTCCACTAGTGTAGCGGAAAACGGTAGGAAGCGGACCATCCTCCCAATAATTTCATTTCCACTTTCTTATTTGGATAGTAAAAAATTCTTACAAAGCAACCATAGGAATTCCAAACATCTTCTCTAGCGCTGTCTTTCATATTCCGGTTCGATATGAATCAAAACATGCGCTTGGGGAAACGCTTTTCGGATCTCTCCCTCGATTCGGTCACACAGGTCGTGTGCATCCACCACCTGCATCTGAGACGACACAACCAAGTGCAGGTCAATATGTTCTTCCGAACCGGATCTGCGGGTTCGCAGCGCATGATACTCCAGATATTCATCCGCAAAGGATTGCAAAATCTCCCGGATTCGCTCCTCTTCTTCCGGTTCCAACCGGACATCCAACAGGGGCAAAAACGATTCTTTCCCCAGCTGAACAGCTTCCCTCATGATAAACAATGCGATCGCGATCCCGATCAGGGGGTCCAGTATATACATGTCGGTCAGGCTCACCACAAGCAGACTGACAGCGACACCCACGGATGAGTAGACGTCCGTCAGAAGATGCAACGCATTGGACCGCATGGCAACCGATTTGGATTCCTCACCTACCCGTTTGACAATACGGCCCACGATCCAATTGATCAGGGCTCCGATCAGCATCACGACAACCCCGACGATGGGAAGGTTTATCGGTTCAAGTTCCGTCAATTTTTTCCCGGATTCAAAAATGATCCAGATCCCCGCGACTACGATGAGCAGGGTTTCGACGGTTCCGGAGAAATTTTCAAATTTACCGTGCCCGTATGGATGATCCCGATCCGGCGGCTTGTTGGATATACGAACAGAAACATAAGCGATGAGAGAAGCGATGAGATCAAGAGAAGAGTGAATCGCCTCGGATAAAATAGCGACCGATCCGGTAATGATGCCAGTCATGAATTTCAACAAGACGATTACAGTGTTACTGATGATGGATAACCCCGCCACACGATGGAGTTTCATAACTTCCCCCCATTCATGGTTCTTGTGAAAAAATTGGTGCGTATACAGGAAAGTTGCTTGCGGGAAACAAACAAAAAAACCGGTAACGCACTTGGCGTTACCGGTTTTTGGATTTTCGCATCCTATAGCCAAAACTTATCATCATATGAACCTCTTGTGACTTGCTCCACACGGGTGATCGCACCAGAGGCACTCCTTTTGGTCGCCGTGGCCTTCCCGCTCGCTTTATCAACGTGAGATTAGTTTCATTATAAAGTATTGGGGCGAAATGGAACAGATCCTTATTATTCAGGGACTTAAAAAAAGAGGAGGTTCTCCTCCCGGTAGAAGGTTTCTCCTCCCTCTTAATGAATCAACCTTGCCCCGGAATACCATCTAATGGGGCAGCGGAAATCTCATCCACCCAACACAGCTCATCACTTTCTTTCTCCTTACTTTCCTGGACAATGGCAGAAGGTACTTCATACATATCTCCCAGAACAGAAAAGAGCCCCTCTTGGTTGTCGCCTTTTTTAGTTTGGCAAGTCGGAAAAGCGCTTTGTATTCCAGCGTCTATTACGGAATACACGGGATAGTTCTAATGATTGTTTGTAAAAGTCATCTGAATCATTCCATTTTTCTTGTGATTGCTTCAAATCCCCCATCACCAAATGTGCATAAGTAAAGGCAATGGCATTGTTGGCACCTTTACCCAATCAAATCGCCCCATGCTTTTTTTGAAAAGAGGGATCCGGTATTCACGGTAGACGTTATGAGGTGACAACAATATTACAGACGTACAATATTTCCGGGTTTTATTGATTGACGATAAAAGCTAGATATGTTACTTTTTTGAATATAGGCAACTTATCAAAAAAAAGAGAAAATTGAACACCCAGACACCATTTGGGTACATGATAACCAGGTTCCGGTACGTTAAGACGGTTTTGCAGGACAAGACCGAAAAAAGCAGACTTTTTCGCCAATTTCCCCGGCCATAGATGGCGCAGATAATTTCATGTATCGCCCAAAACGCTGTTATTTGTCCATCTTTTCAAAATAGATAATATTTTATATATTTCTTGTCGACAATCGACTAAAAGGAGTTGATCAAAATGGTGGAATGAATGGGTGTTGGAATTAGTTGAGATGGCGTCCCCAGACTTTGAGAACAATTTCAAAGCTTAAAGGAGGATACCATGAGCGTAGAACTGGTTACAATCATCGTACTTCTGATCATGTTCGTCATCGGCTCGGTATTGCCGATCAACCTCGGCGTACTGGGCTTCGTCGCCGCTTTTCTCGTCAGCACCCTCATCAGCGATTTGAGCGTTAAAGACATCTATAGCGCCTTTCCGGCGAATTTATTCGTCACCCTTACTGGAGTCACCTATTTATTCGCCATTGCTCAGAACAACGGAACCATCGACTTGATCACTGGCTGGGGTCTCCGCTTGGTCAGAGGCAATCTCGGCCTCATCCCATGGGTCATGTTCGGTCTGTGCACCCTGCTCACCAGCGTTGGGACGTTAGGACCTGCCGCCGTTGCAATCCTCGCCCCGATCGCATTACGGTTCGCCGCCCGATATCACATCAGTCCTCTCTTGATGGGCATATTGGTCGTTACGGGATCCACTGCGGGCTCCTTCTCGCCGTTAAATCCCTATGGGGTGATCGTCAACGGCGTTATGCAATCGAGAAATTTACCTCATTCACCAGAAATGCTCTTCGTCAACGCCTTTTTCTACAGCATCGTCGTTTCGATAGTCATATTCATCGTTCTCGGCGGGCTTCGTTTGCTAAAAAGGCAAGACACTGCCCAGAGATACGCTGCGGCAACAATGGAGGACGCCTCCGGGGATACGAGGGGCACATCCGGAGACAGCACAGAAAAGCCAGCAGACAGGTTGACCCTGTATAAAGGGATCACCCTTGTGGGTATAGGCCTCCTTGTCGTGCTGGCTCTTGGTTTCGACATAGACATCGGATTTGCGGCGTTTGTAGTAGGCTTGACGCTGGCGCTGATCGCCCCCAGGAAGCAAGCCGGTGTCCTCGGGCGCATGCCGTGGTCGGTAATCCTTCTGATTACGGGAATCGTAACATACGTGGGAGTACTGGAGAAAACCGGGACCATCGACTACGTGACCCAGTTAATCGCCAAAGTGGGTAACCCCGTGATCGCAGCTCTCGCAGCGTCCTACGTGGGAGGGGTTGTCTCGGCCTTTGCCTCGACAACAGGTTTCCTGGCGGCCATCATCCCGCTAGCTGCTCCCATCCTGCAGGACCCGAGCATCTCATCCATCGGCGTAGTCTCAGCGATCGCTATCGCCTCCAGTATCGTTGACATTAGCCCCTTCTCCACAAACGGCGCGTTGTTACTCGCAAACGTGCAAGGGGTGAATGAACGTGTGTTTTTCAAGGAGCTCTTGCTCGTCTCCGCGATCATAGTCGCTCTCGGACCGGGGATCGCTTGGCTCGCATTCGTGTTGATGGGAATTGTGTGAGTTCCGTCCTGGGTCACAAAAAAACGCCTGTCAAGCGCCGGTTTTGATTGGGATCCACTGAAAAATCCCGGACTCCTCCATGTTGAGGAGTTCGGGATTTTTGTGCCCGTTAGGCAGTCGATTGGGTACCGCGTCCGCCGCCGATCACCTTGTTCGCCCCTTCTCCCGTCGGGTAATAATGACCGCTGAGTCTAGGCCGCTCTTCGTGACGGAGATGGAGCGAGCAGCGGGGAATGCGGCCGCGACGAGATCGGTGAGTACATGACCAGGCGGCATCTCCAGGAACAAGCGGGCTCCAAGTTCGAAGAACAATGTTGTGACTTCATGCCAGCGAACCGGGTGAGCGACACTCATCGCCAGATCTTCCCGGATCGCTTCGGGGTCCCGCAATGCGCGCGCCCTGCGGTTGCCGCCATATGGAACGACTGGTTCGCGAAAGTGGACTTCGTCGAGGGCGCGGGCGAGCTGGTAGGATACGTGCTGAAGCAGCGGGCAATGGGATGGAACGCTCACGCGTAGGATCTCCGCCCTGTGAGCTCCCGCGGCGCTTGCCATGGCAAGTGCCGCTTCAATCCCGGGGATGGAGCCGGCGATCGTGATCTGATCCGGCGCGTTCAGGTTCGCGATGAACACCGGCTCACCGACCTGCCCGATGAGCGAGGCCAAACGCCGTTCATCAAGCCCGATGACAGCAGCCATCCCATATCCTTGCGGAAAAGCGTTCTCCATCAGTTCGCCGCGCAGTTTGACCAATGAGAGCGCGTCCCGGAAGTCCAGCGCACCAGCGACGACGGCGGCCGCGAAAGCCCCGACCGAGTGGCCGGCGACCATGTCCGGCATCGCACCTTCGGCCTTCAACGCACGGGCCGTGCTGACTCCCGCAACAAATAATGCGATCTGCACCGCAGTGGTGGATGACAGCGCGGAATCCGTGTCGAAGGTGAAAATGTCCTTATCAAGTATCGTGCTCGCTTCTTCGAGTGTCTGGGTAATCACGGGGTGATCCGGCAGCTCATGGAGCATGTCAGGCTGTTGGGAACCTTGACCGGGAAACAGGAACGCGACGCTCATCAAATCCCTCCCGTTTCAGACCAAGGGTCGACAACCAAGCGTGGACCCTCCCGGGTCCGTAACAGCACCGGAGGTTTTGCACGTGCATATTCGGTCAATAGAACCGCCCCGCCGGGTGTTTCCAGTTGACCATCGACGCGAACGGGCAGCCTGGTGAAAGCTTCGGCAAACTGACGGGCAACCTTGATAGAGAGGCGGTTCGGAACAAGGATCACAAGGTCCAAGTCGCTGGCGGGAGTGGCGGTCGGTACACCGCTAGCGAGCTCAAACCCAACACTGCCTGTAGGGCCCCACCTGAACCCGCGAGTGGTCAAAAGCTCGTCGACCGATTCCAGCACATTCAACGCTCCAATTTGACGGGTTCGCGGACAGGTCCTCCATTTCTTCTCGGCGACCAGTTGCTCGGGGGTGATCCGTTCAACGATATCGTCAACAAGTACATAGGTGGCAAATCGCTGTCCCCGGGTCGGCCCACGAACTCCTACCGGCACCATGTCGTCGACCAACGGAGCACGGCGGACGACAACCAGCGGTGCCTGATCAAGCGCTTCATCAACCCATGAAGGCAGCGGTGAACAGCTGACAAGGCTACTTCGATCTCGGATCCATAACAGGTCGTGTGGAGCTAGTTCCATTGCTCCCTCATCCGCTCCCGTACTTGGATCGAGGCAGATCGACCGGTACGGGCCTCAACAGAGGTGAGTCGGTTGCTCAGGTCCCGTGGACCGGATCGAGCCGCAGCAATCGTGGTGGACAGCGTGTCGAGCACGCGTTGAATCTCTTTAACTCCGGGAGTATCGGCATCGACACCATCGATGAGCTCATCCACCGCTCCCAGGGAAGCAAAGGATCTGATATCGTAGGCGATCCCGGGCACTTTCTTTGCCATTTCCTCGAGCTCGGCGATGCTGCGGCGGGTGACTGTTGCCGCCGACTTCTTTGACATGACCTGCACTTGTACACCCGGATCGTCCAACGCAAGGATCCGATTGGCCTGCAGACCATGGGCCAGGAAGGCTCCCGAAATGGCTTTTCCGACGATGAGCGCGACCACCGGATGTCCGGCGAGTCTCGCTGTCGCGTACGCATCCATAGCCGCGGCACATGCTTGATGAATCCCGAGCAGCTCCTCGCGATATCCGTACGCCTGACTGGGTACGTCAACAATGGCAACGATCGCACGGCGCTTCCCATCCACATCTTCGTCGATCGCATCCCGGACTACCCGTGCAAGCGCCCAGCCTTCGTCCAACCCCACCTCGCCATGGCGGGCACGCGGGAAGCGATTGTCTGGATCCGGCTTGACGGAAATGAAACGTACACGCTCGTCACCCACTGTGGTGTCGGCACACAACACCGATGACAACCCGGTCGTCACCGGTCGTGATCCTCCGCACAGGGCTTCCAACCACACCCTTCCCCTACTCACGGGTCCTTTGTCATTGGTTTGTCCTTCCTGTCCACTCTGGCTTTTGACAGGTTCTTCGAACCCTTCGCCCCTTTCTCTTCCCCACCGCTCGCGCAACATCGACCCGTCGAGGGGTTTGTTGGGGTCGATTCCGGCCAGCCGGGAACGGTAGCGCTCCACCTGCTCGCTGCGGTGTTCGACAGGCACTCCGCGGCGGAAGGCTTCTTGCACCGCCCCGGTGATGGCTGTAACGTCATCCTCGACCAGAACGTCAGCAAAACCAGTTGCATAACGTTGGGCCCCGCCGACCGTGTTCCAGATCAGCTGTCGGTCGCTGGCATCGAATTCCCTGATTCCGGCCTCTTGTTCGATCACTTCGGGACCATTCAACCCAAGCCGGCCTTCCCGGGTCATGATGAGGGTGCTGCAAAGACCTGCAACAATGGACATCCCACCAAAACACCCCACCATACCGGGAATGACGCCAACAACGGGGATATGACGGCGCAAGGCAACAATGGCTGATCCGATTTCGGCAATGGCGAGCAGCCCGTAGTTGGCTTCCTGTAACCGTACTCCGCCGGTGTCGAAGATCAGGACAGGACGGGTGCGCCTCCCGTTCTCATTGTCCCGCAGTGCCAGTTCCAGAGCGCCGGCGATCTTCGCACCGGACACCTCACCGATGCCGCCCCCCTGGAATGCACCTTCTATCACAATGACGACGGCTGATTCACCGGCAATCAGCCCCCGCGCAACCACGACACCGTCATCGCTTTGCGGAACGATATTCTGTAGTGCCAGGTGCGGCGACTCCAAACGATCAAAGGGGCCGAGTATTTCCCGGAAGGTACCCGGATCCAGTATCGCCGCGGCACGGTCCCGCGCACGAAGTTCAACAAAGCTGGTTTTGAGCGGCATTTTGGCCGTCAAGACCGACACACCTCCAATCCCTGCAACAGCCGGAGCCAAACGACACCAGGAGTGGCCCCAAAGTCGTTGATCTCAATTCTAGCAGCCACATCGTGTTGGGCAAAGAACCGATCCACCACCGCCTTCCAAAGATCCCTGTACCCATCGAACCGGGTCCTGACAACGACACGGGCGCGCTGATCAGGCGACGGCTCGAACAGAATCTCCAAATCCCCAGAACCGACCACGCCGACATGCGCACAGCGAGGCAAGGGCGTTGTTGCTCTGTATTCAAAGGTCAATGTTTCCACACCGGTCACCTCCAAAGCATTTCATAGTCGGGTCACGCCGGCTGGTGTACGATCATGTTTGATCTCAAGATCCAAGCTGTCGAGGAACAATGCGGCGGCTAGCAGATCCGCACTGCCGCCGGGTGAGGCGTTCCGAGCTACCAACTCCCTGTCTAACCGATGAAGAGCATCCCAACCGGCCCGAGTGGATGTTCCGCCGGCAGCGATGACGGCCCTTGCCCCGCATTTGGCTGTCATCAATGCTTCAGTACCCCCGCGGTGCAACAAGCAGGTATCATCCAAGTGGGCGATGATGGCCACCAAAGCGTCAAGCCTTGCGAAGGTTTCCGGAATCCCGCGGCTGCGGGCCGCCCACAGCACCGGCAAAGCGATCTCGACCACATGCGGGAAACCCTGCCGGGCCTCGCCGATTGCGCCTGGCACACCGTATCGTTGTCGCACGCGGAAACCCTTGGACGTCCTCTTCGCTGGGGAAAACCGGTCGGGGTAACGAGCGATCTCACCAGCAAGAGCGGCGATCTGTCGCGCGGATGCCCCCGGCCCGCTCATCGCCGCCCCCGCCGTGAGCAGTCCGAGTGCCCAGATCGCTCCCCGGTGGGTATTGATGCCGCCGGTCGCTGTCAGCATCACCTTTTCCCCGTCGCGGCCGATGGCAGCTAGTTGTTCGCGAAGAACTTGACTGGGCTTCTGTCGAAACGCGGTTAGAGCGATCCTGGCAAATGTACCGCGCAGCACCTGTGCGGAGCGGCACATCAGCTCGAAATCCATGTCAGTGTGGGCCCCGGAGCTGTGTTGGTCGACGAGAGCCGGCTTCGGGGTGAGTCTGGCTTCTTCAATGAGGGCCCTCACCGCCAAATCCGCAATCTGCTCGCTGCATTCCGCGGCGTCGTTCCATAAGGGCTGACGTTCCATTCCCATCACCAACTGCGGAGATGCGCTGGTGGTTTGTACAATCCCCCGGACCAGTCCACAAGCTCTTCGATGCTCTTGGCCGCCAGCAGGGAACGCTTCGCATCGGTTCGACGGATACCCAGATCTTCCGGGAAAGCAACCAATCCGTCGCGGCGTAATCGGTCGTTGAGACGAGAATCATGTTGCCGTCCGATCGGCGTGACCCCGGCCACCGCAGCCAGCGCCTGACGGCGCTCTGTTAGGTCGCGTGCCTTGTATAAATACGCAATCCCTTCTTCTGTGACGACGTGTGTGACATCTTCGCCGTAAATCATAATCGGGGTGACAGGAAGTTTCGCGTCCCGACCGACCTGGATCGCTTCCAGAGATTCCACAAATGTCGGGGCATTTCCCCGCTGGAAGGTCTCGACCATTTGTACGACCAGCTTACGTCCGCGAACAGTCGGGCTTTCCGAAGTAATCAAGCTGAGCCATGCAGGAGATGCGTGCCGGCGGCCATGCGGGTCGTGACCCATATTCGGGGCACCGCCGAACCCGGCAAGCCGCCCCAGTGTAACAGTCGAGGAGTTGCCATCGCCATCCATCTGCAAGGTAGAGCCAATGAAGAGATCGACGGCGTATTGACCGGCCACCTGCGACAGCAACCGGTTGGACCGCAAGCTACCGTTGTGTCCGGTGAAGAATACATCCGGACGTGCGGCGATGTAATCCTCCATTCCCACCTCACTCCCGAAGCAGTGGATACTTTCCACCCAGCCGCTTTCGATCGCGGGAATGAGGGTGGGATGCGGGTTGAGAGTCCAGTGCCTGCATATCTTTCCACGCAATCCGAGCGACTCGCCGTACGTGGGAAGCAGCAATTCGATTGCTGCAGTATTAAATCCGATCCCATGGTTGAGAGAAAATACATGGTGACGTTCGTAGATCCCGCGAATGACCATCATCGCCATGAGAATCTGAACCTCGGTGATGTGGCGGGGGTCCCTGGTGAACAGCGGTTCGAGTTGGTACGGTTTGTCCGCGACGACGACAAAGTCGACCCACGAAGCCGGGATATCCACCCGGGGCAACTCATCGACCAATTCATTGACCTGGGCGATGACAATTCCGTTGCGGAATGCTGTCGCCTCCACGATGGTCGGTGTCTCCTCGGTGTTCGGACCGGTATAGAGGTTGCCGGCCGCATCCGCTTTGTCAGCGGCGACGAGTGCCACTGAAGGGGTAAGGTCCACGAACAGTCGTGCGTACAGTTCAAGGTACGTATGGATGGCACCGACCTCGAGCACTCCATCCTCCAGCATCTGTGCGACACGCAAACTTTGGGGCCCGGCATAGGAAAAGTCAATCTTTTTCGCAATTCCCTTTTCGAAAATATCGAGGTGCTCGGGCCTTGAAATACTGGACATGATCATATGGAGATTGTGGACTATGGTCGGGTCAACCTGATTAAGGGCCGCGGACAGAAATGTCGCCTGTTTCTGGTTGTTTCCTTCCAGCGCCACCCGGTCACCGGGTGCGAGAAGGGCCTCAAGGGCTTCGACGATTTTTTCGGTCGGCAAAACCCGCCCCTTCGCCAAGTGTCTGACTTTGGCAAGTCGACGCGCTTTTTCATCCCTTCGTCTCGTCCACGTGCGTTGCAGGTCCTGGGTCAACTCGGACATCCCACGTCATCCCCTTTCCTTTGCAGGGAATTGGGTTCTGGAAACACTAAAAATTCCTCTTAATCTTCTGATTATTCATGGAATCAGGATGATTGGAAGTATTTTTCCAATCGGTGAATAGTCCCACGATTGTGTGTGTCCAAAATTCGCTTTGCTCCCTCGACATCGCCCCGAAGCAAAACGTTGACAATTTGTTGGTGATCTTCAAGCGAGCGATCCAAGGTATTGTTCTCCCAGGAAAGTTTAATCATAACACGGAGCGGTGTAATCAGGCGGTCATAATGGGTTTCAATCAGTTTACTGCCGGCAAAATGGATGATGCATTTATGAAATTGCTGGTTCAAGTGGGAATAAGCTGCCTTATCTCTTTTCGCAACAAGCTCCCGCATCGAAGTAACGATCCTCTCCATTTCGGTCAAGGGAGTTGCCGACCGCCGGAGGTCAAAACGTTCCAAAGCCATCAGTTCCATCAGGTTGCGCAACTCAAGCAGGTCAATCAACTCTTCTCGCGAGTATTCTTTAACAAAAGAACCCCGGCGCGGCTTTCTCTCCACCAGACCGGCCACTTCCAAGATATAAAACGCTTCACGAACCGGAGCACGGCTCGTGCCGAACTGCTCCGCCAATTCACCTTCCCGCAGTTGTTCACCCGGTCCAAACTGGTTGTTTACGATTTGTTCAGTAATAAGGTTAGCGATTTGGTTTGGAAGGGAGCTGTCTATCCGCATCTTCGTGGTCATTTGCCAATCACCCGGACTTTTCCCTTTTTGTTTAGTCGATTGTCGACAGTTTACTGTGACAATAGCTCACTTGCCGAAAATCTAGATGTATCATTCCGGATGAACACCCTTAATTGGGCCCCGCCAGCATTTTAGGGTATCCGCCCCACCTAGGCCATTCCCATTGGCCTTTTCCCACTCTACAATTTCCACGCCAAGGATCTCAAACCCTTTTTGTCTGTGATCCCTTTTTTCCTCGGCTTCCTTGCTGATAGCATCGGTCAATTTGTAAAGACACAATCAAGCTCACTTTCTTGATGACGACCTTTCCATTTTCCTGTACAAACGCCACCCGCCTTCCTTGAGATCCAACAGTTGTCGAATGCGCTTGGGAACGGTTACCTGTCTTTTGGAATGCGGGACACTTCCATGGTGCTCGCTCCTTTACTTCCGCTTACGCCAAGGAAGTGATGTCTCTGAACGCCACGGCGACGGATGCCCAGGAAGGGATGTGCGTTGAGCAGAGCCCGTCTTTTCGCTTCTTCGCCGTTCCACTCCTCCTTCCACTCGCAAACCGTGTGTGGACCGTAGGTTTCTGTAAGACCGTATACATGGATGACCTGAGCCCCCATCTCTTCGACCCGCTCAATCACCGCCGGAGGCGGCGGGGATCCCGCCGTTACGATACGAAGCGGCCTGGGGAAGCGGTAGCCGGAAGGAGCATCAGCCGTCATCTTGATGATCACCGTGGGAGCGGCGCACATATGAGTCACCTTCTCATCCTCGATAAGGCGGAAGATGTCCTCGGACCGCACCTTTGGCAGACAGACGTGAAGTGCCCCCACCCCGGTGACGGCCCAGGGGAAGCACCAGCCGTTGCAGTGATACATTGGCAGGGTGTGCAGGTAGACACTGGAAGCATTTAACCCCGCCTCTACGATCTCTCCCATCGCGTTGAGATAGGCTCCCCGGTGAGTGTACATGACCCCCTTGGGGCGGCCCGTCGTACCGCTGGTGTAGTTGATGCTGATGGTCTGGTCCTCGTCATCCACCATGTAGACGAAAGGATCACCACTTCCCTCCTCCAGGAAGGCTTCATAAGTCCAACCCATCGCTAACGCCCCTTGCTCCCTCTGGCCGGTCCAGATCACCTGTTCCAAGTGTTCCAACTCGTTCCACACCGGTTCCAGTAGGTGACCCAACTCCCCGTGGGGATCAGGGCTTTAGCTTCGGAGTGCTGGAGAATGTACTTCACCTCCTGAGAAGAGAGCAGCCGGTTGATCGGCACCATCACGGCACCGATCTGAGGGACGGCGAAATAGGCCTCCAGAAACTCTACCGTGTTGGGAGATAACACCGCTACCCGGTCTCCCTTTTCAATCCCCGCCTTGTGCAGGGCGCTAGCCAACCGATAGACGCGGGATCCAAACTCCGCGTAGGTGAAACGGCGTTTCCCGTCGACGACAGCCGTTTTTTCCGGAAAAACGTGCAAGGCACGCTCCAAAAACATCATTGGAGTTAAGAGTGAACGATGAACTGGAAGACCGTCCCATTGCGCTTTGGACCACACTTTTTGGAACAACGGTTTCTCCATGACCTCTTCTCCTCCATCCCTTTAAGTCCGATTATAACAAAAGTTCAGTCAAATTCCAGAGTGTACAGCAGGGTGTCGCAAACAGAGGCGCTTAGTACTGTCAAACCGTCATCCTGGATTTAAATTGTACAAATGATCGTCACCCGATCCCGATGATGAATGTGGTGATCCTTGATAACCTGACAAACTGCCAATCGTTCTAATGAGGGTGGAGGAAGCGAGAAGTGTATTCCAGAGTCGCCACATGTAATCCCCCATTGTGTTCGTACTCCTGGAACAAAGCCCCCCACCCATCACAGGACCAAAAGGAAATTGCCATTTTCTATACATCATCTGTAGGCATCCAGATCCCTTATCTTCCTACTCGGCCACTTGCATTTTTGGTTGAATCCGATTCTTTTTCGCTAATGCTATTAACGTAATAAATTCATAGACGATATTGGAAGCAGCGGCGGCCGTAATTTGACCATGATCATAAGCGGGCAGCACTTCAACCAGATCAAATCCGACAAAATCGATTCCGGTTAACCCCCGTACCAATGCCAAAGCATCATCGATGCTCACTCCCGAGACTTCCGGAGTCCCTGTCCCCGGTGCATAAACGGGATCGAGGAAGTCGATGTCGAAGGATAAAAACACGGGGCCACTCCCTACACGCCGATGAATGATGTCGAGCATCTTTTCTACACCAACCCGTTTGAAGTCGTTGGTGGTATAGAGTTCCAATCCCAAATCCCGTGCATCCTGAAGATCCGTCGGACCGTATAGACCACCGCGCATCCCTATTTGAATAGAGCGGGACACATCCAGAAGCCCTTCCTCAATCGCCCGACGAAAAACGGTTCCGTGATTGTATTTTTTCCCAAAGTAGGAATCCCACGTATCGGAATGCGCATCAAACTGAAGCAACGCCACAGGGCCGTACTTTTTGGCAATGGCCCGCAATTCTCCCAATGTAATCGAGTGATCGCCACCCAAAACAATGGGAATAATCCCTTTTTCCACAACCGGAGCCAATCCTTCTTCAATCTTTTCATATGTTTCGGAAATATAACCAGGAACAACCGGAATATCGCCGTAATCCACTCCCGAAACATAATCAAAAATATTGATGTCTTGCTCTGGATTATACGGTCGCAACAGAATGGAAAAATCCCGGATCGCCTCAGGGCCGAATCTCGCCCCCGTCCGAAAAGATTGTCCCGTATCAAACGGAATCCCGGTAATAACAAAGTCCATCTGTTTGTCCAACTGTTCCATATAAGGAAGTCGCATAAACGTCCGAGGTCCACAAAAACGCGGTGACTCAAAAGAATCTTTGGGTTGATACTTTACCATATGAATCCTCCTCTTCAGTTGTTTGATTAAAAAAATATTGCAATTTTCGTGCCAAAACGTTGAGCAAAAAATACCGCATGAGAGCAGTAGTGGTTACGTTCTTCTATTCATCTTTGAATTGACCTGTTTTCATCATTGAATATCTGATTCAACTTGTCCATCCGGTAACACACGTTAAAAAAGGCGCTCCTCAAGCGGATCGCCTATACTTTACCTGTTTCCCTGCAACATCGTCCCAGTTCATGTACTTCATTCCCAAATCTCCCTAACCGCGAAACAAAATTCTCATTTTTCAACCAACTTCCAACCATTTCTACTTTATAGACTATCATCTTATGTTATCCTCTAAGAGAAAAGTTCAACGGAATCGTTGAGCCAACTGCAACAGGAGGGTTATTCTGTGAAGAATTATCGCTTTTTGACTTCATTGGTAATTGCGGGTGCGTTGGCCATTATAAGCCCGCTTACCACGTTTGCTGCAAGTAAGCAAGATCCGGGAACGGCAATTCAGCCAAACTCGTCTTTTTATAGTTACTGTATTCAAGTAGCTCTGAAGGATATCAATCTTGACCAACTCCTGAAGCAATACGGCATCCAAGTAGATATCCATGAGCCAATTCAAATTCAACAATATTCACCACAACAACCGACTCAAGCAATAGAACAACCACAACAAACCCAGCCGAACAAACAACCGGCAACAAATCAAACCGCACAACAAAAATCTTCCCAGTCGGCAGCTTCCGGGCAAAAACAAACCAGCTACACCCTGAGTGAATTTGAAAAACAAGTGGTTGACCTTACCAATAAAGAGCGAGCCAAATACGGACTGCCTGCTCTTAAAGTGGACCCGAAATTGAGTAAAATGGCACGTGACAAAGCAAAGGATATGCACGATAAAAACTATTTCGACCACAACAGTCCTACCTACGGCTCCCCGTTTGATATGATGAATCATTACGGCATTCAGTACAAAGCCGCGGGCGAAAATATTGCAATGGGACAACCCACCCCGCAAGAAGTGGTAAATGACTGGATGAACAGTAAAGGACACCGCGAAAACATCTTGAATAAAAATTACAATTATATTGGTGTAGGTTATGTAAAAGACGGAAACTACTGGGTACAAGAGTTTATAGGGAAGTAAGCCGGTATGAAAAACATGCAGCTCTATAGAGGGCTGCATGTTTTTCGTTAAAACGATGGGATTTTCAGAGGGATGCCTTGCCTCCCCTAACCATGCAAAATTCCCGCCCATCGGGAGCCAAGACGATAGGGACCCATCGGGATTTGGATCAAGCTGGTTCTTTCTTGTGGGGCCATCTTGTAGATCTCATCACACAAGCCCACATCAAATCCGAGGAGCGGGTGCCCTCCCATCCCGATGGCGGAAGCCGCCAGCAGTAAACGCTGCACGAGCATACCCGCTTCCATCTGTTGGATGCGATATCCTCTGTATCCCAGTGACGTTTTGAGATGGTCTCGGTCCCCTGCCACATGTAGGCAGAGCGGTACTTGGAACAGATTGACATTGTGCATAGACATCCCCTGTTGCAGCCAGTACCGATGATCTCCGAGGCGTACCAACTGCAACGCATGAGCAGCACTGTCATAGTGGTAAGCACCATCCGGAATGCCTTCAACACCATACAAACAGCCATACAGTATGACACGCGACTGGGGCTTTTCTTGTGCTCCGTCCAAATCATTTTGATATACAAAGGAAGCCGTCGCCTCTTTGAGCAGCGTGGCCAGTTGCAGTTGGCTAACCTTGCTCCAAACGAAATCCATCCCCGGTGAATACCGCTTCCGGCAGACCGACGCCAGATCATAAGACAACCGGTTTACATGTGGCAGGGCCACCGCCTGACCCTTCCGGTTGACATTCTTCTCCCCTGCGATCTGTCGAAACGATCGTGTTGATTCCAGCATGGATGCTTGGTTCATCTTGATCAGCATCGGATGTTCCTTGACCCTCAGCGACCGAACATAGTGATCATGATGAACCTCTGTCAACTCCCGGCACAACTCGGCGGCAGTAAGATCCCCGTCTCCGTCGTTCCCGTCAGCAAACCAAGTGATCGCAGGCTCTACCGACAGCGGAATCACCGCATATACGCTCTCCTCCTGTTCGGACAGCCCGAGCAGATGGTTAACGGCCCGATCAAGAAACTGAAAGTACACTCCCGATGCGAAGCCAAACCGTTTCGCCACTTCCAGTAACTGCCCGATCAGCACGCCGGCATCCAAACCTTGCAGTCGGTAGGCAAAGTTATTGTATTTAAAGAAATTTTTCCAAAACATGGTCGACACAAATACAGCGCCAAAACAAGCCGACATGTCACAGCGATTGCCAAGAGCCCGGGCCAGATAGGAATCGAAATCGCCTTCGCGCAACAATACCAAGCGGTGATGTGCCACATCATAATGGTACACCCCGACAGGCAAATCCTCCATTTTCAGATACACGTAACATTCGTTTGGATACAACGCCCCACCGGAGGGAACAAATCGCCGGTACAATTGCGTCAGGCCCATCGGTTGTCCCGAGGAATCCAAGGCATCCACTGACGGTGAGAATTGAGTAAGCCCGTATACGTACCAGAGAAAATGACCGATTCCGCGAAGGTCGGGCTTCACATGCGCTTCCCGCCCCTTGAGTGTCAACGGGACTTCCAGAGAAAACGGAACCACGGGCAAGCCTCGATAAAGCTTATACGCAAGCGGTGCGTCTTCCCAATCCACCTCCCAGTCTGGCGGTTGGATCTTGTCGATGTCAAAATGCAGATTGTGTAGAAATGCCTCCAGCCTCATCCTTCTTCCTCCCAGGCATGGATTAAGGAAAGGGATGCGGATGCGGATTGAGCTGTTCAACCGTCAGTGGTTGCTTCGCATACCCGAGTTCCACCGGTACCCGGAGCACCCTCTCCAGCCCGGTCACGCGCGTAAGGTGATGTCCGAACGTCATCGGCAACATCCCCGGAATCAACACTTTCACGCAATGCAGTCCGTTTCGCTTGAGTTCCGGTGTCGTCTGGTCCACCACGATCACGTCCAGGTTCAACCGGCGAAATACCTGGAGAATATCCTTCAGATCGTCGGTCAGGTCCGCATGCCTTTCACTTCGTTCAAATTCCTCGTCAAATGTTCGCAACGGACGATTTTCATCCAGTAAAAATTGCAGTCGTTCCTCCGCTTGCGGCAAACTGTACAGCATGGAATGGTCCTCCATCTGCTGCACCAGGAACGGATCGTGTAACATTTGCTCAGCCTTCTCCCGGTTCGCCTCAAATTTCTCGTCAAGCATCAGCATCATACCGGCCAATTCGTGGATCGCGCTTTTCACCGCCCGTAGTGGATCCAGATGAGTTCCAGCCGCACAGATGAGATTCACTCCATTTTGTTTTCTGTTTTTCGCCAACGCCCAAACGCTTGGAATCCCGTGCTCCATCGTCGAGTTAAACAGATACAGATCATATCCCGCCACCACCTTCAAACGGTCGATCATCAACCGTAATTCTTGGTCGTCAGCAGAACTTGGATCAAGGCGTGGGATCGGCAGTTGCGCATACCAAGTCATCAGGAATGAATCACGTTCCAACACTTCCATGATGCCGTAGAATATAGCCTCCTCCAAGCTTCCGCCTAACGCGCATCCGTTGGAAGTTTCATAGACAAAGCCACCCCCACAGCCCAAGCTGTAATAGGCGAGCAACTGCGGAACCAGAATCGGGCGCTCCTCTAATAACGAATAGCCCCATACCCAATCGATTGGACGGTCAGGATCAAACGGTTGAAATGGAAAACCAGGCCGCTCATACTGTTCCTTCGCGTGCACACCTACCTTGACGGGGTTGAGCGCTTGATCTGCCAGATTTCGGTAACTGTCGTGGATCACTGTCCGTTTGCCGCGGGGTGTCAGGCCGCAATACCGTTCCAATCCCTCCAAAATAGCTGTCAACACGCTTTCTGCATAGGAATGAGTCCGACCTGCTGCTCCCTCATCCTCCGTAAACAACGGCAAATTTACACTCGCATCAGCAAACGGGGACATGAGATCATGCATTTTCCCATTCAAAAGGCCAGTCCGGGAATCCAGATAATCTTGAACCAGAACGTCCTTCAGGTCATCGATTGAACGACAACGGAAACTGTCGGCATTGATCTTGGGACTTGGTTGCAGGGAAATTCGGGCCGCTGTCGGTGAATCGTCTGGCAATCCACCACAAACCGGACACTGCGGATCGGGCAAAAAGAAGTGACGTGAGTTTTTCAGCGTTTTCAGGTTGATCAAAAACAATTGTCCTTCCAAGTGGGCTCGTCTGCCTTGCAACACCCTCTGTGCCTCCGCTGCGATCAGGTGAGCCATCTGCCATAGTCCTGTTCGCGATGCCCACGCGTCACGTGGCATTCCCCCGTTCGCCGTCAGCATCTGTTGCAGCCCCCACATCTCCTTGCGGTCGAATCCCGCCATGAGACGTCGCCAATCCGCACACTGGGAGCACCCCGGCGTACCCGGGCGAACCAGCGGCCCGACCACGCCCTCGCCAAATGAAACAAAGCCGCGCAGCCAAGGGATACCGGTTGGTTGCAGCACCTCTTCCGCCTTGTGATGAACGGAGGGATGCCAGGTATCGTGCAACACCAGAGCCAAATTCGTCGCTTCCGGTACTCCTGCCTTCCAATCGGTTTGACGAACGACCTGGTTTTGGGCGGATAATTCTCCACATACGAAGTCCGCCAACAACCCTTCGCCGACAACCATCACGACAGCACTCACCGGGATTCCTCCTCTCGCAACAACACGCCGAACACCCCTGCCAGTCCCTCTTTCAAAAACGGTTCCAGCGCCAGATCTAAGGACAAGAGCCGCTTACGGTTCCGTTTCAAGACTTGCAAGGCGTATTGCATGGTCTCCGATTGTACCGTCTCTTCACACGCGGGAATCACCAGATTTTGCGGCACCTTTCCTTCAAAAAGTACGGTATATGCCTCCAACGCTTCCGTCGCGTAGCGCGTCACCTGGTTTTGTGACTTCTGCAGCGCCTGTTGCAGTGCCTGTTGCAACGCCTTCCTGAGCGCCATGGTCACATTTAAGCCTACACTGCCATACCAGCATTCGCTCGTACCGACCCACACCACAGGGAATCCAAACACTTCCTCTCCCAAGCCGATCAACGGTGCTCCTTGTATTGTGGTCAATGCCCGCAAATAAATCAGGCAACGCTCATCTTCTACTGCACTCAACTGCACACGAGAGACAGGAGGCTTCTGATCCGCCTGTCGCTTGCTCAGCTCCTCGGCCAGACACTTTTGCAATCCACGACAAATGCCTTCTGCAACCGTTTCTCCCGCTCCGACACCGACAAATTCCTGCGATTCTACCATCCCATCCTCGACGAGCACCCCGACCAAACGCGACACATACGCTTCAATCCCGGCCAGCCCCGCTTCCCGCCGCGCTTCCTCATGTGTCAGACCTGTACAGACAATGTCCGGCAACAGCTTAGCCGGTCCCTCCGACAGCGGATCGGCTGCCTGCACGCGGCACTGAGCCAGCGGAAGTTGCTTCAGGTCCCCTTCCTCCCAAATATGGAATATCCCTGATTCTTCCGATGTCAACAGACTGAAGGTTGGAAGCAATCCATTCGGTTCATTTCTCTTCGCATCCCGTGCGAGCCGCAGATCGAGATCGTGAACCCATTTGGCTGCTGCACGCCCGGTTACCAGCGGATGGGGTATGAACGAATGCCAGTTTCCTTCCAACGTCTCCAGATTCAGCAGGTAGAATGTATTGTTACGTTCCGACTCGCTTATACCCGTAACCGTTTTAAACAACTCAAACGTGATCACATTCGCCAACATCGCTCCCGCTGTGGATGAGAAGGTGTGCAACTGCGGGTCTTTGCGAAGCGCGGTATGGTGTATGCGGCGCCACGCCGATTCCCAACATCCCTCAGAGTCCGGATGCACCAGCGGACCCGCCACACCCACATGCTCTAGACACATGGCGGGAAGGAACAACTTCTTCTCCTCCCTGCAAACCGCATGAAGAACCCGTAGTTCCTCGACATCGCCCTCCTGCGACACATACAAAATCGAATGAAATGGCTGCACAGCCTCCCGCCAGGAACTCACCCCCTCCTTCTGTGGGGTGACCTCCACCAAAGCCACCTCGGGATCCGTTTTACGGGCATGTGCCTCCAGTTCCGCCAACCGCTGCCGGTTGGTCTGTACCGAATCCGTGATCAGCACGTGGAACCGAGGCAATCCGGATTCAAACAAGGCCGCAACCAACGAGACCAAAAACGGTCCTGAGCCGATCGCCAAAACTTTGGCCTGACGATAGCTCTCAAAACGGTACCCGCCCGATCCGCCCAAATGATCCAAGAATTCAATTTGTGATGCATACTTTTTGAGAATTTCATCCGGCAATTGATGCTGACGGTCTTGGCTCACATCCCGGACAAAGCCGTTTTGGTACAACATTTCAGCGATTTCATACACCCGTTCCCGGTATGGGTCCGGCAATCCGTCTGTTATATCTTCCAGCGTGTACTCCCCGTTGAACACCGGTATGAGTTTTTCAATCCACTGATCGATCGTCCTGCCTTCCATACGGAACGAGACAAAATTGTTCCGAAAATAAACACCGCCGTTTGGATCAGGGAGATAAAACGTGTCCGCTTTCACTTTCAGACGCATAGTAGGGTTCAAACTGGTCATGCCGCTCCTCCTTACCGTGAGCTGTTCTCAAATCTGCGCCATCACTCTGGTATTTTATGTACTGCTATTTGTCCCTCATGCCTTGAAAAGCCCCTGCCAGCCCAAAAACTTGTCTGTGCAGGGGCACTCTTCTCCTTAGGCAGCACTATTTCCGTATGCGAAGGATCCGCGGAATCAACCTCGGCAACCACCGCAACGTGCGCAACCACCGCAACGTGCGCAACCACCGCAGCGGAACCCACCGCAGAAACCACCACCGCAGAAACCACCACCGCAGAAACCACCACCGCAGAAACCACCACCGCAGCGGAACCCACCGCAGCCGAAACAACCACCGCATCGGAACCCACCGCAGCCGAAACAACCACCGCATCGGAACCCACCGCAGCCGAAACAACCACCGCATCGTTGAGCCAGAGCAGGATCGTGCTCGCCTTCATTTACCCAAGGCGTCACCTCGCTCTGATCGAACTCGTCGTCAACACTCAAATTTTTAATTTCTTTTTTGAAATCATCCATTTTTACAACCTCCAGTTATAAAAAGAATTGGTTTGGCCAGCTCCGTAAACAGGAACTGGCATGAAGGAACAGGTAGCTATTTGTCCCTTATAGCTGATTTTTTAAGAGAAGAACCCCTGCCCAAAAACTTGTCTGTGCAGGGGCGACTTCTTTCCCCAGGCAGCCACTATCTCCGTATGCGAACGATCCGCGGAATCAACGTCTGCAATTACCGCAACGAGCGCAGCGGGCACAGTTGGCGCAGCGGACACAATTGGCGCAACGAACACAATTGGCGCAGCGGACACAGTTGGCACAACGGACACAGTTGGCGCAGCGGAAGCAATTGGCGCAATTAAAGCCGCAGCGGACACAGTTGGCGCAATTAAAGCCGCAGCGGACACAGTTGGCGCAATTAAAGCCGCAACGGACACAGTTGGCGCAGTTTCGGCCACATCGTTGAGCCAACTCAGGGTCGTACTCGCCTTCATATTCCCAAGGCGTCACCTCGCTCTGCATCAACTCGTCGTCAACGCTCAAATTTTCAATTTCTTTTTTGAATTCATCCATTTCCACAACCTCCAGTTATTTAAAAGGAATTGGTTTGGCTAGCTCCCGTAACCAAGAACTAGCATGAAGGGACAGAACGAAGATCATCAATTGTCCAAAGGATGTATCAGCCAAATATCCCTTCAGCGAATGTCCCCATCGACAAAATATTCTTATGATCAAAGCTCCGCTTTTGTTACGGGTCAAATGCATTTTCTTCATCAAACTAAAGAAAGCTTGCTTCACGGGATGAATGTCCTCGATATGTGCAACCAACTGAAAGCCAAGATCCTTCGCCGCCGACATGGTCTTTTTGCAAACAAAAAAGCGCCCCATAACGGAGCGCTTTTCCTTGCATTCCCATCACAAACTCATTCGCAACACTTCCAACACATCTGCCTTCGTCATCCGCTTGAACCCGCCAAACTCACCTTTGATCATCGCTTTTTCCGCCATCAGCTCCAACTTCGAATCGTCGATCCCGTAGTCAGCGAGGCGGGAAGGTGCGCCGAGCGAATCCCAAAATGCGCGCAGACGCTCGATGCCTTCCAACGCCACGTCTCGGTCAGATTTACCGGCGGGGTCGACATCAAAAACGCGGACGGCCAGCTGTTTGAACCGGGATACGTCTTCATCCAGCACATATTTCATCCAGTTGGGGAACAGGATGGCCAGTCCGCCGCCGTGGGGAATGTCGTACACCGCAGAGACGGCGTGTTCGATCCGGTGAGTACCCCAATCGCCGACCATGCCCATGGCGAGCAACCCGTTTAATGCCAGAGTGCCGCAATACATGATCGTCTCGCGATACTCGTAATTTGTGAGATCTTCCAGCAACTTGGGTGCTGTCTCCACAATCGTGCGAAGGATGGATTCGCAGAACCGCTCCAGCACCGGTGTGTTGGGAGACTTGCTAAAATACTGCTCCAGCACGTGCGACATCATATCGACAATACCGTATACCGTCTGCTCTTTGGGCACCGTAAACGTATGCGTCGGATCGAGGATGGAAAACTTCGGATAAACGTGGGGACTGCTCCAGCCCACTTTATCCTGGGTGTCCCAGTTGGTGATGACCGAGATGTTGTTCATCTCCGATCCGGTCGCAGCATGCGTCAGCACCGTGCCGAGCGGCAAGGCTGATGTCGCCTTCACCCGGCGCATGATGATATCCCACACGTCACCGTCATAGTGAGCGCCGACAGCAATCGCTTTGGTACAGTCAATCACGCTCCCGCCGCCCACGGCCAACAGAAAATCGATGTTTTCCCGTTTGCAGATCTCAATTCCTTTGTTCACCGTGCTCAAACGGGGATTGGGCTCCACACCGGACAGCTCGTACACGTTTTTCCCCATTTCACGCAGGATGGCCGTCACGCGCTCGTAGATGCCATTGCGCTTGATGCTTCCCCCACCGTAGACGAGCAACACATTTTGGCCGTAAGCAGCCAATTCGGTTCGCAGTGCAGACAATTGCCCTTTTCCGAAGATCAGCTTGGTCGGATTGTGAAAAGTGAAATTCTCCATATGCGATCCCCTTCACTCTGGAATTCATTTTGATTTTACAAGTGGAACTGAACGCGAGTCGAACCCCGTTGAGGTGATTTCAATTTCACTTCAGATCTATACTTTAGGGTTTGAGCTGATGTTGCAGATCATCCATATATTGGTTTAAAGACGTCCACTCTCTATCATGCACATTTTTTATTTTATCATTGTCGATGAGAAACTGTCCGGCGGGCCCACCAACCATAGTGAGATATTTTTCCCTTTATATTCAACTTCCTCTAAATACAAAAGATATTTTTGACCCTTTTTTAATAACGGAAAACCACTGAGTTCCACTTTGCTGTTACCGTCTTGTGTAATGGTCAATTCTTTTTGAGCAGATTGATTCTTAGGCGCTTTAATATATTGGATGACATGAAATCGGAAGTCGGAAAAAGGCAAATCGCGATGTTGTGTGTATTCTTTTTCTATGCTCCTTACTTCACCAAGAGCAATGATATCAGAGTCTAAAAGTTGTTTTTCCGTAACATGTGGCCATGTTGCACTTATTTTCATACCAATTTCTGTTTGGTTGGTCTCCCTTGTTTTATTGATGTTATTAAGAGTGATATTTGACATGATGATCCCTGTGGTGATAACAAGTAGAAACGCATAGAAAAGAAACTTTCGTTTCTTCAGATTAATCCCCCTCTTCCATCACCCAATTGACGCCCAACATACGATTCTCTCTTTAGTAATCATCCCATTGGTAGCGGGTTCATGTCATGACCGCTCCATCGTTTGTTGTTTCAACCGCTCCGCACGGGAGCGATACAGTTGATTACCGCCCATCGCGGCAATCATCAGCAACACCCACCACGAGCTGAATGCCAATATGATGACAAACCCCGATCCCAGCAATACAGCAACGGTTTTCATTTGTTTCTGGCGAAAAAGACGAAACGCCGCCACGATCCCGAGCAACGCGTTGCACAGAAAAAATGCGTCGGCAATAGAGACCAACCGCTCCAGATGTAGCCAGCCTAATGCCGTGAATGTCAGCACTGTCAAATGGATGACGGTTAAAAACGTCAGTCCGCCCACCGGCGTGCGATGTCGCGACCGTTTGGACATCCATTGGGGCAATGCCCCTTCATCCGCCAGCGATGCAATCAACCGCGATGCACTGCCCACTGCCAATAGATAGGTGCTGATGCACAGCCCCGTGGTCAGTAAAGTGATCGCCGTCATCGTCGCGCGACCGAAGAGCGGCGTTAATACCAGCGCCAAACGAAGGGAGTGTGTTCCCGCCTCCGGCACGCGGGCAGGATCAATCCACTGTGTCGCCGCCGCCACGGCCAAGCTGACCAGCGTCACCACGACGGCGCTGTAGGCAATCGCCCGGGGGATCGTGCGCCTGAGATCCCTTACCTCCAAGCTGTAGTTGCCGATCATTTCCCAACCGACCAGCGCCCAGAACAACAGGAGCAAACCATATCCGAAGTCGGGAAGGTGAAACGGCGTTTGCCACAACGAACCGCTGCGGAAATAGGGAATCGCAGCCAAACTCCCCACTACCAGCGTACCAGCCGCCAACGAAGATAACAACAGAGAGACGCGGCTCACCCACGCGAGCGGCCACAACAAGATCGTAAAACAGATTCCCAGCAGGAAAAAAGCGATCATCATGCTGTAACCGCGATCTCCCGCCAGCCACACACTGAGATACTCAGCAGCAGTCAGCATCACCGCAACAGGCCCCACCAATACGGCCGCGATCAGGAATTGCGCCGCCAAATGTTTGATTGGCCGGCCGAACGCGTTTTCCACAGCCGTTGCCATACCGGCATCACCGGGATACCGGATGGTCAACTGCCCGAACAAATACGCAAACAAAAAACTCAGGCCCATCGTTACGGTCCATGCGATAATCGCCTGATCGCCCGCAATTCGATACACAAGCGGGGGCAACAGGATGATGCCCGAACCCAACACCGGTCCAATGATCAAGCCGCTGAGCAGTACAGGTCCCAGTTTGCGCTCCGCACCCATGATTGTCCCTTCTTCCTCTCGACAGGAATCGCTGTTTGTCAACTTTGATTATACGCCCGTGTCTGTTATTAATAAAATAGATGGTTTTGATCATATGGATCGGAAAATCCGATAGATTATACCGGAGGGGAGAAACTTGGAACTGCGTCACTTGAAAACGTTCAAGGTCGTTGCCGATATGGGCGGATTCACCCGCGCTGCTGAGGCATTGGGGTACGCGCAATCAACCATCACCTCTCACATTCAGTCGCTGGAACGGGAACTGGGGCGTCCGTTGTTCGACCGATTGGGTAAAACAGTGGTGCTCACCTCCGCCGGTGAACGGCTGTACGAATACGCTTCTCAAATCCTGCGACTCTCCCAAGCGGCCGAATCAGCGGTGACGGATGATTCACAACCCGCGGGCAAATTGACGATCGGTGCTCCGGAATCGTTGACGGTTTATCGTTTACCGGCCATCATGCGTGAATACAAGGAACGGTACCCCGATGTGCAAATCGTGCTGATGCCCAGTCAGTGCTGGGAAATGTCTCCCAAACTGCGTGCTGGTGAGTTGGATGTCGCTTTCCTGCTGGCACCGCCTGCCGAGGAACCGGACCTGCAAGTGGAAACGCTGTTGGCCGAACCGATGGCGTTGATCGCCTCACCCCAACACCCGTTGAAGGATCGCGCATGTGTCCATCCCGAGGACCTGATCCACGAAACCCTGTTGAAAACGGAAAAAGGATGCAGTTACCGCCATTGTTTTGAACATGACATGAAATCCGTATATCCTGCTCATGAGATCGAGTTTTGGAACATCGAAGCGATCAAACAATGTGTCATGGCGGGTCTCGGCATCGCCTACCTGCCCCGGGTCACGGTGGAAACCGAGCTGAAAGAAGGGAAATTGATCGCGCTCCCATGGTACCAGGATCAGCCGGTCGTTCTCACTCAGTTGGCGTATCACAAGAACAAATGGCTGTCCCCCGCTTTGCGTGTGTTTGTCGACATGGTACACCGACATGCGGAGCAGTGGCGGAAAACGGCGTCCACCGTCACAAGTGCATAGTTGAGCCATAACCCGCTCCTCGTCCAACAACAAAGCCGGTTCCCGATCTGAATCAGACCGAGGAACCGGCTTGCTCATCGAATTTCTTCCTCCTCTGCTTTCGCCATGATCACCTTGATTCCCTGATTCGTCAATTTCCGAACAGCATCTTGGTCCGCTTCTTCGTCTGTAATCACCAGATCGATGCGTTGGATCGGAATCATTTTGGCGAAACAATCAATCCCCAGTTTGTCATGTGGAGCTAAACCGATGAGTCTCCGTGACACCTCCGCAACTGCACGACCAAAACCCGCCACTTCAGGAGTAGACGTACTGATCCCTCTTTCGGAAATTCCACCGCCGGTTGCAAAACAAAGATCAATGGTAAATTGGCCTATAAACTCGGTGGCCAATGTATCCGTAATGCTCCCGGATGGTTTTACCCTGCCGCCGATCAGATACGTGTCAATATATTCATTTTCCCTCAAGGCATCGGCTATTTGGATGGAATGCGTCACTACCGTGAAAGTTTTGTTTCTCGGAAGATATTGGGGCATGCTATGATGAATGCCCGCACTGCCAATGAATACAGTATCCCCTTCCTGTATATAAGAGGCGGCCATTTTGGCAATGGCACGGATATGCGGTGATGGTTTCTCATATCGAATGGCAGGTGGCGGTGGCAGAGTCCGCACCTTGGGAATCGGAATAGCACCACCATGGGTTTTTTTGAGCAATCCTTGTTCTTCCATGATCGAAAGATCTCTGCGTATGGAATCCACTGAAACTCCAAACATCTCGGCCAACTCTTTGGCCAACACTCTTTGCTGCTTTTGAAGCAATTCCCATATTTTTTGCCTACGCTCCTCCGCGAACATTACCACCACTCCCTATATTCAGAAATTTCGTTATCTGGATTCCATTTTATTCTGTTTTGTTCATGATTGTCAATGATCAAATTCTTATTTATTCATTTTTATTCCTGTTCGACTAAACAAAAAGGAGCCGCTTTCCCCGCGATGGCAGAAAAAGGGGCTCCATAGAAACGCTGTACGCCTGTTTTGCTTTTCTTTCGATTGAACGATGACGGATGGATCAGAGCTCAATCTCAAACTGAACGGCGTCAAAATTTTGACCCGGCCAGCGAATCGTCCCAATTTCCTTGCAACCCCAACGCCGGTACATATCCGGCAGCCACGGGTGATCCTTTGCCGTATCGAGATACAGTTTCTTTCGTCCCCGTTCTTTGGCCCGTTCCTGTGCAAATTCAAACAGCATTTTGCCCAAGCCTTGTCCTTTCAACTCCGGGGCGATGCTGAACCAACTGAGCGTGTCCCTTGTTTCGTCATTGTCCTGCAGCCGAACTGTTCCCCAAATACGGTCATCCTCGTCTGCGATCACGTAAAACTCATCTTCGCGAATGCTCTCTTCCACACGTTTGACGGAAACATCCACCGCTTCCATGTTGAACCCGTACTTCCTGATCGGTCGATACGCCTTGTGCAGATGTTGCTGGATCTTGCGTGCGTCCTTTACTTGGGCAGGGCGAATCGTCCACATGATTTCTCCTCCTTCAGCTGTTTTCGCGTTGGTTTATTCCCTCCTCACTCAAAATCAAACGTGAAATTGTATTCGAAAAACAGAAATAAATGGTTGTCCCGAAAATGCTCGAAGGGTGGCTCAAAGAGAATGCCACCCTTCAACAAATCCATGATGCTTTAGCGTTTCAAATTCCACTCATCCCGACCGTACCTCGTTTCCACCAGTTGTTGGACGAGCGTCTCTTCATATGCGGACAGTTCACCAGGCGACAGCCGGATTCCCATCCCTTTTTCAAATCCGCGCGTAAATGCTTCCAACGCCTCTTCCATCGTGACGGGGTTTTCCCGCAAATGATTGATGGCCACCGCTTTTTCGAGAAAACCTGCCTTCATCCGCTCCTTCACCCGCTCGGAGGGAAAACGGAGCACATCGAACAGCAAGTCCACATCCAGATCGAGCAGAATGGAACCGTGTTGCAAAATGACACCCCGTTGTCTCGTCTGTGCACTGCCGGCTACCTTACGCCCTTCCACGACCAGTTCGTACCAAGAGGGGGAATCGAAACAAGCCGCCGATCCCATGGAGGCAAAGCGCTCTTTCTCGGATTCGTCCGCCAACGATACCATGTCCGCCTGCAAACCGAGTTGGCGGAAGCCTTCCAACAGTCCGTTGCTGAACACCCGGTACGATTGGGTCACCGAGCGAGGGATACCTGGATATGATTCGGAAACGATTATGCTGTAAGTCAACTCCCGATCATGCAAAACCGCCCGGCCCCCGGTCGGTCGCCGAACAAACCCCAAACCGCGCTCACGCAGTCGATCCAGATCCACCTCTTTTTCCACCCGCTGAAAATAGCCGATGGAGAGCGTCGGGGGGTTCCATCCGTAAAAGCGGATCGTGGGCGGCGCCTTTCCCTCGCTGTGCGCGATCAGAATCGCCTCATCCACCGCCATGTTTTCCGCTGCGTTTTGGTATCCCGTCCACAGCAATCGCCATGTCTTTTCCATCTTCACTGCCCCTTCTAGCTTATGAAAAAGTCTTGCTAAAAACCGTCTCCGATGTTTCGTCTCCTGGATCCGTTTTTTCTCAATTCAAAATTCCCTCGCTTGGAACCGGAATATGCTACCCTTCTTTGGGATTAGAACGTGTCTGTCCAATTGCTTTCCCGACTCGCTCCATCTGCGCCCTCAAGGATGAGGTTATGCCCGCTTCGACCCGGTGCGCAGGACGCGGGCAAAGTACGCTTCGCTTAGAGGAAGTTGCCCGGATTTCATTCCTGCGCTTTCCGGGTCTCCGCTCGTCCGGGCTAAGAAGTCGCTCACCCAGGAAAGCATTTGATCCCTCACGGATTACCTACGCCTTAGTCAACCCTGGTGTTACCCATCAACCAGTCAACTGTTTCCCGCATCGCCTCGTCAAACGGAGTGATCGTGTATCCCAGCTCACGCATCGCCTTTTGTGAAGAATAATAGATGCGACGGCCCGTCAGTTTGGCCAAATCCCATGCCAATGCGGGCTCCCGACCGTTGATCCAGGAAAGGGATTCGGAAACCAGCGCGATCGGGATCGCCGCCGTCCGCTTCAACACACGGATCGGCCTATCCGAGCCACCCAACCGGGCAATGCGGCGAAACGCCTCCACAAAGAGGAGATTGGTTCCGCCCAAGATGTAGCGCTCCCCGATCCGTCCCTTTTCCGCCGCCAAGAGATGTCCGCGGACCACGTCCCGCACGTCACACAGATTGACACCACCGTCAGGCGCAATGGTGAGCCGCCCTTTGGCCACCGCTGCGACAAAATTGGGCGTGTATGTACGGATACCGAAGATCACGGTTGGATTGACCACTACTGCAGGCAATCCGTCATCCACCGCCCGCAGAACGATCTCCTCGGCTTTCCGTTTGGCGATCGCGTACCCCACATCCAATTGTCCGCCGTCAAAAGGATAAGTTTCATCCACCGGCTCCTCGGAGTCCGGCAGGCCTACCGCAGCAGCTGAACTGGTTTGTACAAAACGTCGGACACCGGCCCGTTTCGCCTCATTCACCATGTTTTGCGTCCCTATCACATGGCTATCTGACATGGCCCGACGGACAAAACGGCCCCAACTCACCTCTCCCGCCACATGGAATACCCAGTCGATCCCTTCGCAGACGCCTGCGATGGAATCGGCATCCGTCACGTCTCCCTGCACTTTTCGAATGCCGTCAGGCAGATCGTGCAACCGTGATGTCGGGCGGTGCAACAAGGTTACCTCATGACCCGCATCGTGCAACAGATGAACCAGATTGCGACCGACAAAACCGGTTCCGCCGGTTACCAAGACGCGCATCCTTTTCCCCCTTTTTCACTGCAATCCTACCCCTTCCATCATAGTGCAAACGACGAAACTGAAACAACCGGAGCAACCTCGACACCATCCGCTCTGACGACCCGTCAAGGGGCCTAGTTTTCCAAAAGTGGAGAGTATGTATGGTTGAATAAACTATCCAAAACGGAATAGTATATTTGTTTTAACAGTCCTGATGATCATCAGGATCTTCATTCTGCTTTGAATCCTAATGCTTTTCGATCGGAGAATTGGCATAATATTTGCTGAATAATATTGTCAGAATCTTAACTCTCCTTACATCAGGAGGAATGAAAAATGAATCAATCCGGACAACTGAAACGATCACTCAATTTGTGGCAAATTGTCGTCCTCGGTGTAGGTTATATGACACCCATGGTTGTATTCGACACGTTTGGAATTGTATCTGGAGAATCGGGAGGACTGACACCAACCGCTTATATTGTGGGACTCATCGCCATGTTGTTTACGGCGGCCAGTTATGGACAGATGGTAAAAGCGTTTCCCAATGCAGGTTCTGCCTATACGTACACGCAAAAAACAATCAGCCCGCATCTTGGTTTTCTGGTAGGCTGGTCGGCACTCCTGGACTATATTTTCCTGCCGATGGTAAACGCACTGCTAGCAAAAATTTATTTTAACGCTTTGTTTCCCACAGTTCCTGATTGGATCTGGGTGCTCTTATTTGTGGCCGCAGTAACTGTGCTAAATGTCTTAAATGTCAACTTCCTTGCCAATTTCAACACGTTTTTGGTCTTTTATCAAACACTGGTGGTAGTACTTTACATCGCTCTCGTTATTCAAGATCTTCTGGCGGGAAAAGGCGCAGGCAGTGTTTTCACTTTACAGCCACTGGTGAAGCCTGATCTGGATTTCTCTCACCTGTTAGCAGGTGCATCGATTGTTTGCTTCTCTTACTTGGGGTTTGATGCCGTGACCACTTTGTCTGAGGAGACGCCCGAACCGACCAAGACGATCCCGCGCGGGATTTTCCTGGTGGCTATGGTTGGCGGACTCATATTCATCACCACTTCTTACTTCGCACAAGCCATGTTTCCCGACGTGTCCAAGTTTAATGATCCTGAAGCTCCTTCGCCCGAAATGGCTCTCATTGTAGGAGGGAAGATTTTCCAAATCTTTTTCTTGGCAGGCGCGTTTATGGGCACTCTCGCATCCGGACTCGCTTCCCATGCCAGTGTAACTCGCCTGTTATATGCGATGGGACGGGATCGTGTGTTGCCAAAAAAAGTGTTTGGTTATGTCCATCCCCGCTGGGGAACCCCAGTGTATAACGTGATCATCGTCGGTTTTGTCTGTCTGACCGCCTTGTTCATTGAGCTTGACACTGCTGCATCACTTATCAACTACGGAGCATTAATCGCTTTCACTTTTGTTAATCTGTCCGTAATTGCCCATTATGTGGTGAAAGAGAAGCAACACAGTACGCTAAAAGGTTTCTTCAGTTATCTCATCTCTCCTCTGGCCGGGGCAGCATTCGTCGCTTACTTGTGGTACAGCATTCAAACGAGTGCCTTGGTTATGGGCTTGATTTGGTCTGGAGTTGGTATCACTATTCTCATGTACATTACGAAAATGTTCCGGGTACAACCCCCTCAATATCAAGAGGATAATGCAGACCAAAAAACCATCGCCGGCTAAACAACAGAAGAAAAGGGTCAATGCAAGTCTGCATTGACCCTTCTTGTTCATCGCTATTTATACGATTTTTGATTTCTCCGCTCTCTTTTTCATTATTTTTTGATATTTTCGACTTACTGATGATTGGCTAATGCCCAGCATCTTGGCAGCCATTGTCGTCGTTTTGTATTTTTCCATGGCGAGTAATATGAGCTGCTCTTCCACTTCTTCCAATGCTTCTTGCAGGGGCATGATGTTGGTAATGATTGGTTTGCTTTTCGTATCCAATTTTTTCCACTGCAACAGGCGGGAAATTTGATCAGCGTCAATCATATCGTCATCAATCGTGACAACCGCCCGCTCAATCACATTTTGAAGCTCTCTCACATTCCCGGGCCATGGGTAAACTTCCAACAGATTTAATGCATCCGGAGCCAGTTGAATGTTTGTATTGTAGGTTTCGTTTAATTTTTGCAAAAAGTAATAAGCGAGTGGGGGAATATCTTCCAGCCTTTCTCTAAGCGGCGGGATATGAATCGGAATCACATTTAACCGATAATAGAGATCTTCACGAAAGAGCCCTTTTTCCACAAGCTGTTCCAAGTTTTTATTTGTTGCGGCTACGATTTGTACATCGACCGGAATCGGCTGAACGCCCCCGACGGGAATCACTTCGCGTTCCTGTAAGACCCTGAGCAGTTTTACCTGCAGGGACAGAGGCATCTCCGCAATTTCATCCAAAAAAAGGACTCCTTTGTCGGCTTGTCTGAAATAGCCTATTTTTCCCTTTGGATCCGCACCGGTAAAAGCTCCTTTTTCATAGCCGAAAAGTTCACTCTCTAACAAGTTTTCAGGTATCGCGCCACAGTTGATCTTAAGAAAGGGCTTCCTGGATCTGGGCCCGAGCTGGTGGATCGCTTTGGCAAAGACCTCTTTTCCCACCCCGGATTCTCCTGTCAGCAAAACGGTGGACGAAAATTGCGCCACTTTTTCGATATATTTCATGATACGTTCAATTTTCGGGCTGCAATAGATAATATTGCGATTCAACATTTCTCTTTTCTTCAGATCCACCAGTTCTTTTTTGTACTGTTCGGATAGCCTTCTCACTTGCTTTAATTCGCTTTTCAGTTTCGTTGTCTCCGTAATATCCCGCGATGCGATCACAATTCGGTCCAGGTTTCCTTGCTCATCAAACACCGGAGTTCCAACCGCCAGAACTTTTCTGCCCTGCGCGGTTTCTTGGATTACAGATACCTTCTTCTTGCGCTCTAAAACCAATCGGGTTACCGAAGGCTTAAACAGTCCCTTTTCCTCTAATTCCACCAGGTTTTTGCCGATCAGTTCATTCATATCCCCAGCCCAAAAATCAGACATTTTGTTATCACTAAACCGGAGCAATCGGCCTTCGCTGTCCACAACGAGAATTTCATCATAGACGGTAGAAAGAATGGCATTTAAGTCTTTATTTAAACCTTTGACATAATCCAGTTCCATCGCCAGCTCTTCAAGCATAGGAAGATCCTGGACAATGATAATCATCCCTTTGACTTCATTTTCTTTATTCAAGATGGGGCTGTAATCAGCTAAAATCCCCATCTGCGGTGTAATATGGAGTTGATTAAGAACGGTTTCACCAGTGGATAAAACCCGGTCAATATGCTCAGCCCCGAAAATTTCACTTGCCTTTACATTTTGTATCTGCTCGGCATCCATTTTGATCATCCTGAGTCCTTCAACATTGTAGTTAATCATATAGCCTTTACGGTCAACAACGAAGATTCCCAGAGGGATCGATGACAAAATGGTCCGAAACAAATCAATGGTTTCATCTTGTCTTAATAACTCAATGATAATATCATCTCTTTGCAAGTAACCGCAGAGGACTTGGTTCTCATCTCTTACCAGAATAATATCTTCACCCAATAACTTATAAACATCAGGCACTTGTTGGCCACATGTAATACTATAAACCCGATCAAGCGGAGTCATCTCCTCCAACAAAGAGGAAAAGTCCTCATATCTCTTTATATTTCGCGCCTTTACAAAACCCACGATTTCGTCATCTTCCCGGACAAATAAATACCTGTCTTTGTGCCGTTGTAAATGTTTTTGTACCTCGGAGATCGAAGCACAAATGGATACGGTTTGAATAGGCCGTATATTTTCTGCAGTGAACACCAGCATAAATTCGATCCCCCTCTCTGATGATGGATCATAGAGAAAAAGGTAGGTCACCCTTTACATCTGCAGATAAGAGTTCCCTACCTTTCAGTTTACTCATGATGACTTCCCATAGCCAAAAGCCAGGGGTTTCGAGATATATCCTTTTGACCAGTGACCACTCGTGGAATTGACACATAGTTCGTGCCCGGCGAACCATCCCTCGATCCTGTCCGCATATGCATTCAGGACTACTTTTTGGAAAGTATACAAAAAGTAGTGTCGGACTATCAAGAGGGGTAGCTAAAGCTCTCGATGTATATAATCAACAGGTCTCACTTGCTTTTGAGTCATGGCCGCTCTCATAATCCGAAAGATCTTCTTCCGTATACGCAAGTATCATCCCGGGAACCACTTCATCCCCCACACTCACTTCGAAGGAGTGGATCGTCCCAGGGCTGTCCGCAACCACTTCTTTCAGCAAACCCTCTTTGGTCCTGATCAGAAACAGTGGCTGATCTTTGCGAAACGATAATGAGAAAGGATGAAAGATCTTCACAACGGTGCCATGATACGAACTTACAATAGATGATTGAATTTTCACGTTAACCAGCCGCCTATAACGAGTCTAAAGAGTTTAACCTTTAACCAGTTGTTTGTTAACTTCGTTGAGTACTTTGGCAAATACCTCACATACCCGGTCACATTGAGTTTTCTCAATGGTGAGAGGTGGCTCAACCCGGATCGTTTTGGCATTCACGAGTGTTCCCGCCACAAGCACCCCGTTGTCAAAGAATCCTTTAGACACTTCGTAACCAATTTCATCGCTGACAAACTCGATTCCAATGAGGAGCCCTTTCCCGCGAATTTCCAGAACGATATTTTCATGCCCTTTCATGGCATCTCTTAAACCTCGGATCAAATATTCCCCGATTTCGGCCGCGCGCTCGGGCAATTTCTCTTCGATCAACACATTAATGTTGGCCAGAGCAGCGGCACAAGCGAGCGGATTTCCGCCAAAGGTAGTGGTATGAAGGAACGGATTTTCAAACCAGTGCGAGAATACTTCTTCTGTCGCAACCGTTGCACTAGCCGGCATGATTCCTCCGCCGAACGCTTTGCCTAAACATAAGATATCCGGTACCACATCATAATGCTCACAACAGAACATTTTTCCGGTACGTCCCATTCCAGTCTGAACTTCATCAAAGATTAGCAGGGCACCATACTCATCACACAGTTCACGAAGCTTTGACAGGTAATCATCCGGAGGAACAATGACGCCGCCTTCGCCCTGAATCGGCTCCACAATGACAGCGGCGACTTCTTCCCCGACCATATGGCAGGCGTGCATCGTTTTATACATCATATCGATATCGCCAAATGGTACATGGCGGAAACCGTGAACCAAAGGCAAAAATGGTTTACGGAAAACACCTTTTGCCGTACCTGACAGAGATCCCAAGCTTTTTCCGTGAAACGCACGGGTCGTAGCCAGGAAGGTGTGTCTGTCATTTTTCTTATGATAGATTTTGGCCAACTTGAGCGCTGCTTCGACCGATTCGGTGCCGCTGTTGCCGAAATAAGAGTACTTGAGATCTCCCGGTGTCAAATCGGCCAGCGTTTTGGCCAGCATGGCACGCAATGGATCCAGCAAGTCCTGGCTGTGCAAAGCTTGCCGGTCCATCTGATCCTTCACCGCTTTAACCACTTTCGGGTGGCGATGCCCGACGTTATAGATTCCAAAGCCGCCCAGGCAGTCAATATACTCTTTCCCATTCACGTCTATAAAGCAGTTGGGGCCGGAGTCTTTCCACTCGACTGCTGCAAACTGCATATCTTTTGTTACAGTCTTACGATACTCCAAAAAGCCGGGATTGACATGCTCTTTAAACCCGTTTAACGTTTCATCAGTCACCCATTTAGCATCTTCTTCATTAATTTCCTGCTTTGAAATAAGGTCCAATACTTTTGAAGTATAGCTGTAAATCTCAGAATACTTATTACCCATATAATAATCCTCCCTGCAAACGAACCATTATATTTTCGGGTGAAAATCAAGGGTAAGTAGGGAGTTGGGGACACCGTTGCTCCCCGGTTTCCTTATAGTCGATCAAAGGTTCCCCGCGCCCCTTACGGTTGTGACCTCCCGGTCATAGTGTTTTTAACCCTTGTACCATCCGGTTGGCTCTACTTGCAGATTAGTATTGATCTGTTTCACTTCGGTGTATTCCTCATAACCAAATGTGCCTAATTCTCGACCAATTCCACTCTGCTTATAACCGCCCCAAGGAGCTTCATTGTATGTGGGGTGATAGGTATTGATCCAGGTGATTCCGGCACGCAGCTTCCGTACAACCCGTTGCGCTTTCGCTCCGTCCTGCGTAAATACCGCACCCGCGAGGCCATAAACAGTATCATTCGCCAATCGGATCGCTTCCGCTTCGTCTTTGAATTTTTGCACGACCAAAACGGGACCGAAGATTTCTTCTTGCACAATTCTCATATCCGGCTTCGTGTCGATAAAAATGGTAGGTTCAACAAAGTAGCCTTTTTCCAACCCGTTCTCCGTTATTCTTTTTCCGCCGCAGACAAGCTTGGCCCCTTCTTCTTGGCCAATCTTGATGTAGTTCAGCACTTTGTTCATATGCGCTTCGGAGATGAGCGGCCCCATTTCCGTATCCGGATCATTACCCGGCCCCACTTTGATTTTCTTCGCTCTTTCAACCAATTTTTCTACAAATTCATCATGGATGCTCTCTTCAAGCAAAAGTCTGGAACCTGCGGAACAGACTTGCCCCTGGTTGACAAAAATCGCAAACAGCGCGTAATCAAGAGCTGTCTCAAAATCAGCATCCGCGAAAACAATATTTGGCGATTTTCCGCCCAATTCAAGTGAAATCTTTTTCAAGTTTCCACTTGCGGCTTGCATGATGCTGCGTCCAGTCGCCGTGCCACCGGTGAATGCTACCTTATCAATGTCATGGTTGACGGCGATTTCATGACCTACCGTTTTCCCCTCACCCAGCACAAGGTTAGCAACCCCTGGCGGGAAGCCAACTTCTTCAATGATTTCAAACAGCTTGATCGCAGAAAGAGGAGTGATCTCCGAAGGTTTAAAGACGACCGTATTCCCTGCCGCCAATGCCGGAGCCAGTTTCCAAGCCGCCATCAACAAGGGATAGTTCCATGGGATAATTTGGCCGCAGACGCCAATCGGTTCCCGGACCACGACAGATTGCATGGGGTCCGCCACTTCATAGGTTTGCCCATGCGGCTTCGTAGCAAGTCCCGCATAATACCGGAAGCACGCTACGGCATCCGCAACATCTACAGTCGCTTCGCGGTACGGTTTCCCATTATCTTTCACTTCTAACTCAGCAAATTCTTCTGCTTGCTCTTCCAGTCGGTCTGCCAGTTTGAATAACAGACGCGCCCGTTCAACCGCCGGGGTATCCCACCAGCCGTCTTCATAAAAAGCCCTTTTCGCTGCAGCAACCGCTTTTTTTACATCCTCGGCAGTCCCTTCCGTTACAACTGCAATCACTTCGCCGTTCGCCGGGTTGATGACCTGTCTGAATTCCCCGCTTGAAGAAGCGGTCCATTTCCCGTCAATATACATCTTTAAAATCGACTCCATTCCAACTCCCCCTATTCATTTAATGTGCGTTCGTTATTCACCTATTGCAAATATGATGCCAATTTTAAATAATGGAAAATAGCCGTTCAAAGCTATAAAACTAATTTTCAAAAACTCCCGGAACTATGCAAAAGTGAATAAGTTTATTCTCTCATGCATAAAAATATGAACTTAGTATTGAAGGGAATCAGAATAAAGCGGAGTAAGCGCCGACTTGAAAAACTCCTTAATCAGTTCAAGATCTTCGTTGGGAATCTTGAACTTAGTCACCCAAACATTATCATTGAAAATATCTTCGTAAGACATCAACAACATCGTTCCTGATTGCAAACAAGTGATCATGCTTTTTCCGCAGAAAAATTGGGAGTAATGGACGGAAAAATCGTATCGGTTTGTCTCTGTTACCAAACAAACATGCCTGGCTGTCAGCTGTTCCAACTCATCAAAGAGAATGTCCAATGATCTCAACTCCTTTCTTACCTCCATACGTACCGCCGATCTTCCTTGCTTCGAACATTTGATGTTTTAAAAACGCATTTGGCTCCTTCCATGAGGCAATCTCGCATGTCCCGCAATAAAGTCAAACCCAACCCCGTATCCGGTTGGCTTCGGCCAATTTGCGAATGCCCACCATATAAGCTGCCAAGCGCATATTTACCTTTCTTTGCTGGGACATGTTATAGACGTTTTCAAAAGCACGGACCAGAACATCGCGCAACTTGGATTCGACTTCCTCTTCAGACCAATAATAACCTTGATTGTTTTGCACCCACTCAAAATAGGAAACGGTAACCCCGCCAGCACTTGCAAGTACATCAGGCACCAGCAGAATGCCTCTTTCCGTGAGGATTCTGGTTCCTTCCCATGTGGTCGGTCCGTTGGCAGCTTCTACAACAACCTTTGCGTTGATTCTGTGGGCGTTGGCGGATGTGATCTGATTTCCGATAGCCGCCGGCACAAGAATGTCGCAGGGTAATTCCAACAATTCCCGATTTGTAATCGTATTTTTAAAAAGCTTTGTTACCGTCCCGAAGGAATCCCGGCGATCCAGCAAATAATCTATATCAAGGCCGTCGGGATCATATAAAGCGCCGTAAGCATCAGAAATTCCAATCACTTTGGCGCCCGCATCGTGCATGAATTTAGCCAAATAACTCCCGGCATTCCCAAAACCTTGGATGACGACTTTGGCCCCCTGAATATCAATTCCTTTCCGCTTCGCGGCTTCTTCAATACAAATCGTTACTCCCTTCGCCGTTGCTGTTTCCCGCCCATGCGAACCGCCAAGAACCAAAGGTTTCCCTGTAATAAATCCAGGCGAATCAAATTCACGAATGTGATCGTATTCATCCAGCATCCAGGCCATGATTTGGGGATTTGTAAATACGTCGGGGGCCGGGATATCCTTCGCGGGTCCGACAATCTGACTGATCGCCCTCACGTATCCCCGGCTTAAACGCTCCAATTCACGGAAAGAGAGTTCACGTGGATCGCAGACGATTCCACCTTTCCCGCCGCCATAAGGGATATTTACAATCCCGCATTTTAAGCTCATCCAAATGGACAAAGCTTTAACCTCGTCCTCCGTAACATCCGGGTGGAACCGGACTCCTCCTTTGGTCGGCCCGACGGCATCATTATGTTGGGCACGATAACCGGTGAACACGCGAACCGTGCCATCATCCATGCGGACCGGAATCCGAACGGTTAAGGTTCTCAAAGGCTCTTTGATCAATTCATAAAATTGATGGGGATAGCCCAGATGGCCCAAAGCTTCTTTTATAATGGCCTGAGTCGATTTCAAGAGATTTAATTCCTCATTCTGCTGAGCAGACTTCGATATTGTAACGCTCATATTTTCACCTCGATTTGCTTCGAATTAAAAATCTGCGCTATTTTAATCGCTTCCTGCGTTAACAGACAGAAAATCTTCCTCTATAGTAGCCAGCACCTTCCCTGGGGCGACTACCTCACCTTGTTTCACATAAAGTGACTCAATAGATCCGCTCAGATCCGCCTTGATTTCGACTAGGGCATTCTCCGTTTTTATTAAACAGACACTTTCCCCTTCATAGATATAGGAATATGGACTGCTCAATACACGGGTAATGACCCCATGATAGGGGCTGATAATTTCATAACGTACTTTCATATGTTCTCCCCCTTTTTTGTTCGGTTTTGTTGGGCATTAAATTTATTTTTTGTTTGAGATTTAACGCTGCAAGACTGGCAAAATCATGCACCAGCGTAGCAGCTAAAAGAGAAGTAATTTGTGTCGGATCGTAGGGGGGAAGTACCTCCACCAAGTCAAATCCAATATAGTTGAAGCCAGTAAGAGAACGAACTATTTCAAGTGTTTCCAGGCTGGTAAATCCACCGACTTCCAGCGTACCGGTCCCGGGTGCACAGGAGGGATCAACGAAGTCGATATCAAAGGTTAAGAAACAAGGTGTATCTTCAATGGTCTCTCTTACCTGTCTAACTACATCTTCAAAACCGCGTTTGCGCAATTCCTGAGTAGTGATTACATGATAACCAAGTTCAATACTTGCTCCGATGTCGCCGGGATGATTGAGTGTACCGCGAATACCGATTTGAAATACTTTATCCGGTTGTAAAAGCCCTTCTTCATACGCCCGGATAAACGTAGAACCATGCCAGTATTTTTCATCGTAATACGTATCCCAAGTATCCGTATGAGAGTCGAAATGGATCATAGCAACAGGACCGTATTTTTTGGCTGCTGCACGCAAACTTGCCAATGTTACTGAGTGGTCTCCACCCAATCCAATCGGTATGATTTCTTTTTTCATAAGATCTAAGGTATATTTTTCCATTAGTTCATAGCTGCGGTGGATATTATGCGGAATAACCGGTACGTCACCGATATCTATTGCGTTTGTATCTTCAAAAGGATAAACCTCATGAACCGGATGGTAAGGGAATAGTGTCATAGATGCTTGGCGAATCGCTTGCGGGGCGAATCGCGCTCCTACACGGAAAGAAGCCGCCGTATCAAAAGGCATCCCTAAAATGGCAACCTTAGCATTTTCCCGTGATGAAGGTAAACGCATAAACGATCCGATCGTACAAAATTCTGGTTTTACATCTGGTGAAAGGGGATACTTCATACTCGTATCTTTCCTTTCTTTTTTTTTTAATTTTGATGGTCAGGCAGTTGAGACTTGGTCCATTAATCTAATAAACCAACTCCTTCTCATAGAGGCACCATGCCGGTGATACACTTATCTGTTGAAACAATTAGAGCAAGAATGATGCCAATGGAAAAATGTTTATCAATGCAGAATATAAAGGAAAAATATTATGCAATTATGCATAAGTATATGCGATTAGTAATAGCCGATCCCAAATAGGATGGTTCGTTTAAACGAAAGAACAACAAGAGCCCGACTGCAGAAAGTTAACAGTCAGTAAAAGACCTGTGAAAGATCAGATTTGTCTAATGTTATTTATTTTTAAAATAAAAACTGAAAAGCCGTCCCCTTTGTTTACGGGGTGTTTGAAGTTGGCATGATTTTTGCGGGATTATGTAGGTGATATCGATGAAGATTCAAAATTTATCGGTGGAGGTGGGTAGCCGATCGATAAGCAGGAAGCCGTTACGATTACGGTTCATCTTTGTTGAACTGGACCAAGAAATGAGCTTGGGAAATCACAAAAGGGGGTAGCTAGATGGTTGATAAAACACCGTCCCTGTTAACTTGGAAGTTTATAACGAGAATTTTACAGCATTTCGAAGAAGGTGTGGTGATCCTTGACCCTGAAGGAGAGATTACAGTCATCAACTCGGCAGCTCGCTCCCTATTAAAACTAGAAAAACTAACCTCAATAAAGAACGTTAATGACTTGCCTAAAGAACTTCAAGAAATTTGGGAAAACCGCTATCGACACAACAACACGAAACGCTTTCTTCATAACTTCGATGTTGAAGTAAACATAGTACCCGGATTTGGAGACGGGGTTGCCATGATTATGAAGAAGAGATCCTCAGATCTGCTTCACGGTCAGGAAAAATTGATCAATCGTGAGTTACAAGCAATTCTAGATTCATCTTTTGATGGAATTTTTATAACTGACGGGAAGGGTATTACATTACGAGTAAATGAGAAATGTGAGATTTTCTATGGAATATCACGTGATCAGCTAATTGGTCGTCATGTGAAAGAGTTGGAAAAAGAAGGCGTATTTTCTCCATCAGCAACTGCCATGGCAATTGAAAAACGGAAAAATATTTCAGTAGTGCAGACTACTGCAAATGGACGTAATTTGTTGGTTCAAGCAAATATTATCTGGGATGAAAACGGTGAAATCTACAGAGTAATTTGCTCTTCAAAGGATATTACCGAACTTAGCCATCTCAAAAACAGATTTTCTCAGAATCATCCTTTGATTAATGATTCCCAGTTATCTCTTGATGAAAATGGAAATACAAATGGCTCGTTAGTTGCCAAAAGTCCAGTAATGAAAAAATTATTAAACTTTGCTTCACGGGTTGCACAAACAGAGTCTACGGTGCTGTTATTAGGAGAAACAGGTGTTGGAAAAGGGGAAATTGCCCGTTACATTCATAAAAACAGTCGACGGAGTAATGGACCTTTTTTAATGGTCAATTGTGGAGCAATCCCCGACACATTGATGGAAAGTGAGATCTTTGGTTATGATGGAGGAGCCTTTACGGGGGCAAACAAACAAGGGAAAATTGGTTTTATGGAACTTGCCGATGGAGGGACACTTTTTTTGGATGAGATTGGAGAATTGCCTTTGTCCCTACAGGTCAAATTGCTTCATGTTCTGCAGGATGGAACCTTCACCCGAATTGGAGGGAGGGAATATATACGTACTGATGTAAGAATTATCGCCGCAACCAATCAAAACTTAGAAGAATTAGTTAGAATTGGCAAGTTCAGAAAAGACCTCTACTATCGGCTGAATGTGATTCCTATAACCATTCCACCGTTGCGTGAGAGACCAGAGGACGTTATCCCTTTGTTAATTTCTTACTTAGAGAGAACCATTGAAAAAAATGGACGATCTAAAGAATTTTCTCGGGATGTTCTTTCGCTTCTTTCTAAATATAACTGGCCGGGAAATATAAGGGAATTGCAAAATTTTGTAGAATGGATGTATGTTGCGGCTGAAGATGATGTGATTGACATCAGTTGCTTGCCTCCTGCGATTTATGACCGTTTTCGCTTCAACTCAAATGAAAGTCCTATTGTTATCAATCGGATCATCCCTCTAAAGGAAGCTCTTCAATTTGTAGAACAGGAATTGATAAAAAAGGCTCAAAGTGTCACTACGAGTACCTACCAAATTGCCGAACTCCTGAAAGTAAACCAATCAACTGTCGTACGAAAATTAAACAAAATAAAGAGTCCTGATAAAGAAATCACCTTAAACAGGATATCTAATTTTTCGAACAATGCAAATTGACATTGTTTAATGCTTTTTCTGTTTACTACAGCAGCATCAGTAATTGCTCTGTTTTTCATCATCGTTAGAATCAATATGCATGAAAAACCAATGATACTGTGCATTGGCAAATTTCATACTAGAATCGTTGAGAAAGTTGTCAATCCCATTGATTTGACGGCCTTTTTTTGTGTTCTCGTTAGTTTGGCACACGTTTTGCAGTACGTAAAAGTGTAAGAAACAAGAGGAGGTATAAGAATGAAAAAACGAAAATCTGTCGGTCTTCTAGCTACAATCATACTAGGTTTGTTGATGACGATGACTGCTTGTAGCGGTACAACGGCTGACAAACCAAAATCGGACGGTAAAACCCTTAATCTCCTTACATGGGAAGGATACGCTGACCCTAAATTTGTAAAAGGATTTGAAGAAAAGTATGGAGTCAAGGTAACTGTAACTTATTTTGGATCAAGTGACGAATTAGTTTCAAAATTGAAAGGTGGGGGCGGAAATGTATACGACGTCATTTCTCCCTCTTCCGACGTAGCTGGTTATTTAGTCAGAGAGGGTCTAGTTGCTCCGATTAATCTTAACAATGTACCCAATTATAAAAATTTAGCTGAAAAATTGAAGAATATGAACGATGTCAAAAAGGGCGGTAAAGTATATGGTGTTCCGTTTACTTGGGGACCAGACTCTCTCATATATGATGCAGACGTTATCAAAACGCCTCCGAATAGCTGGAAGATATTCTGGGATCCAAAGTATAAAGGCAAGGTTTCTTTGTGGGATGACATTTCGAATATTTATCTCATTGGACAAATGATGGGACTCGACAAAAACGATCCAAGCGCACTCTACAATATGTCTGATGCACAACTTCAGGAAGCTAAGAAAAAACTGATTGAATTGAAGCCCCAAGTTCGAAAATATTGGGCTACTGCTGGTGAACTTAACGATCTATTCTCAAATAAAGAAGTGGTGTTAGCGGTAGGTTGGCCTCTAACTCCCAAGGCAGTTAATGCATCTGGGCGTAACTTGAAAGAGGTCATTCCGAAAGAAGGAATTACGGGTTGGATTGATCGGTTAATGATCGTTAAATCCTCTCCAAACAAAGAATTGGCTGAAAAATATATCAATTATGTGATTGACGAGAAAGTTCAAAAAATAGTGGCAGATGTTACCGGTTACGGAGTTGCAAACAAGAATGCAGCTAAGTATATGACTCCTGAACAAGCAAAATCGATTCATATTGACGATATGGATAACTACATGAAAAAAATTAACTTCTGGCAGGAAGTTAAAGATCGCGACAAATATAACGAGATTTGGAATGAAGTCAAAGCCCAGTAAGTAGAATATGGCGGCTTCGGCCGCCAGACATTTTCCCAAAAGGAGAGAAGGAACCCTATGCTTAATAACGCAACCGCCGTATCAGTCGATAAATCCAAAGTCAGATCTGTGACCCCAAAGCGTTTTTGGAATCCACGCCTCTTGATCTTATTGATTCCTCCGATCATTTGGCTGTCAGTCTTTTTGTTTGTGCCGTACATTACATTATTTATCAATAGTTTTTGGAAGGTAGACTTTGGGACAATTGTTCATGACTTTTCATTTAGTAACTATACTAAGTTTTTTACGAATGAATTATATTATGGAACACTTATAAAAACTTTGAAAGTCGCGTTTTGGGTAACTTTGTTTAGTGTTCTCCTCGGTTATCCGTTAGCTTACTTCATCAATTACAAAATCAAAAAAAATAAACAACTGATGTACACGTTAGTGATCATCCCGTTATGGGTGAGTTATCTAGTGCGAGCTTATGCTTGGAAAATTGTTTTAGGACAGGATGGTATTTTAAACAGTTTTTTACTTGCGATTGGTGTAATTGACAAACCGTTAGAGATTTTTTTATATAGTCCATATGCGGTTACTCTGGCGTTAACCCATATCTACACTCCGTGGGTTTTAATGTCTATTTATACATCGTTGGAACACATCCCCCAAAATCTTATAGAAGCATCCAAAGATCTTGGTGCTGGTCGTTTTCGCACTTTTTATAAAGTTGTTTTACCGTTAAGTATGCCTGGAGTGATAGCAGGTGCAACATTTGCTTTTGTATTGACGATGGGAGATTTTCTGGCTCCCCAATTGTTGGGGGGAACGAGCAGCATGATGATCTCGAACGTTGTTTATAGTCTGTTTGGTGTAGCCAATAACTGGCCGCTAGGATCTGCCATCGGAATTATTACCTTGATCATTGTAATTGGCATATTGGAGATGGCGCACCGCCTGGAAAAGAAAACGGCGAGTTTTGAGGGCGGTACGAACAAATAGGAGGTATACAAGTGGGAAAACAATTACGAATGGACGGGATTACAGCAAGTCTGTGGATCACAGCAACCCTGATCTTTTTGTTTATTTACCTGCCGATGATTGTGGTGATTGTTTACTCATTTAACGGAAATGCAGTCAATTCGTACCCAATTACAAGCTGGTCAACAAAATGGTACAGAATTTTATTACAAGATGTGCCATTGCTAAATTCTTTATGGAATAGTCTCATTGTTGCTGTTTCTGGAACGTTAATTGGATTGATACTTGGCATTCCCTCCGCATTTGCTGTAGACAGATTTAAGTTTCCGGGAAAGGTCTTATTTGAGAGAATCGTCTTACTCCCGATGATATTGCCGGGCATTATTACCGGTGTTGCAATGATGAGTGTATTCGTCCAGATAAAAATGGAGCTGTCGTTAACCACGATTTTATTAGGACATGGTACATTTCTCATTGCGGTTGTAATGACTCAAGTATACGCAAGGCTAAAAAGACTGGACAGATCGATTGAGGAAGCCTCTATGGATCTTGGAGCCTCAAGACTACAAACGTTTTTTCTCATGACACTTCCGAATATTAAAACATCTGTTATTGGAGCCGCGTTGTTGTCGTTCACGCTTTCACTCGATGAAATTGCAGTCAGTTACTTTCTAACAGGAAGAGAACTAACCTTACCGGTACAGATCTGGGCGATGCTACGACGAGGGATAACACCGGAAGTTAATGCCATATCAACTCTCATCTTTGTTTTTTCCGTCATTATGATTGTCATTGTTACACGATTAAGCGCCGAAAAGACTGAGTTGTAAAAAAGCATAAGGAGGAGGGGGATTGACATGAATACTATCGTTGAACTTCAAAAGGTAGAGAAGGGTTTTGGAAATGACCTAGTTGTTAAGGGGATTGATCTCAATGTAAAAAGGGGAGAATTTCTCACCATACTTGGTCCCAGCGGTTGTGGGAAAACCACGACCCTTCGGATGATTGCGGGATTCGAGGAACCAGACGCGGGACAAATACTCTTGGAAGGACAGAATGTAGTAGGCATCCCCCCATATAAGAGGGATGTTAATACAGTTTTTCAGAGTTATGCGTTGTTTCCCCATATGACTGTAAATGAGAACATTGCCTACGGACTAAAGATGAAAGGTGTATCCAAGTCCGAAATAACCACAAGAGTGAAAGAGGCACTTCGATTAGTGCAATTGGAATCGTTTGGTGATCGTAAACCAAGGCAGTTAAGCGGCGGTCAGCAACAGAGAGTGGCGGTGGCAAGGGCTTTGGTCAATAATCCGAAAGTAATTTTGTTGGATGAACCCCTCGGTGCTTTAGATCTTAAATTACGAAAACAAATGCAGATGGAGCTCAAACATCTTCAACAGAAATTGGAAATAACATTTATTTATGTAACTCACGATCAAGAGGAAGCCCTTACGATTTCAGATCGAATTGCAGTTATGAATGAAGGAACTATCGAACAAATCGCATCCCCGAAAGAAATTTATGAGAGACCTCAAACAAAATTTGTGGCTGACTTTATTGGAGATACAAACTTATTAGAAGTTAAGATAACTGATATGAAGGAAAATAGCCTTGTGTTAGATTTTTATGGATTTAAAGTCGGAGGCAAACTTGGAATTAACCAGAATGTGTCGGACTCGATGTATTTGTCGATAAGACCGGAGCGGGTTCAATTAGTGAAAGAAACACCGGATTTGTCTTATTCATTGCCAGGTGTTGTAGAAGAAACAATCTTTGTTGGATCTTTTATACGAACGATTGTACAGCTGGCAAAAGGAGATCGGATTGTGGTTATGACTCCGAGCCAAGGAAAACAAATCTTTCAATCGGGAGAACGAGTATGGGTTACTTGGAGAGAAGAAGACGGAATCGTAATCGGGGCGTAATGGCTAATAAGACGTTTCATCCTTCAAAACTACTCTCTCGTGAAACGGAAGTCGAGAGGAATTTCACCGAGCTTTACGTACGATCCCAACTGGAATCGGGGGCAGAATAAGACCGCTTTAAATACAGCAGCCGGCCATCCATTAGACTCGATATTATGCATTTTTAAAATAAAAACTGAGAGGCTGTCCCCTCTGTTTACGTGCTGTTTGAGATTGGCATGCTTTTTGTGGGATTTTGTATGTGATATCGTTGGATGATTCAAAATTTATCGGTGGAGGTGGGTGGGTAGCCGATGGATAAGCAGGAAGCCCGTTACGATTACGGGGGAGACGAGTTCATCTTTGTTGAACTGGACCAAGAAATGAGCTTGGAAGTTAACTTCCGGGCGATGGCGATCACGGAAAAATTGCGGGAGAAGAATTGGACGGGGATTTTGGACATCTGCCCCGCCAACGCATCCTACATGATCCGCTTTGATCCGGATATAGTCGATGCCGACGAGATCATCTCGGAACTGAAAAAGATCGATGCATCCGTATCCGATCTCTCCGAGGTGGAGCTGGAGTCCCGGATCGTCGATGTGCCCATCCTGTACGAGGATCCCTGGACCCATGAGGCTTTGATGCGCTTTCGTGACCGCCACCAGGATCCGAACTCCACTGACTTAGAGTATGCGGCGCGAATCAATGGGTTTCAAAGCAAGGAGGATTTTATCCACGCCCAAACACAATCCCCCTTTTGGGTGTCCATGATTGGCTTTGTTCCGGGGTTGCCATGGTGCTTTCAGATGGTTCCCCGGGAGGAGCAGATCGAGGTGCCCAAGTATGTCCGGCCGCGGACCTACACGCCAGAGAGGGCCTTCGGCTGGGGAGGTGCCTTCGCCTGTATCTATCCGGTTCAAGGGGCCGGAGGATATCAGCTCTTCGGTATCGCACCAGCGCCGATTTTTGACAAGGACCAACGGCTCCCGGACTTTAAAGAGTCGATGGTGTTTCCAAGACCCGGCGATATTTTCCGCTTCCGCAGAATCGATATGGATGAATACAACGCAATTCGCCGACAGGTGGAGGAGGGGACCTTCACCTACCACACCAGCCGGATCTCTTTCACTCCCGATGAGGTGATCCACCGCCCCAGGGCGTTTTCGGAAAAAGTGTTGGGGAGGTTGTATCGGTGATCAAAGTACGTAAGCCGGGATTACAGACTACCATACAAGACCGGGGTCGTATCGGTTACTACCATATTGGCTTGCCCCCTTCCGGAGCAATGGACCCCTTTGCCTATACAGTGGGCAACTTATTGGTGGGAAACGATGAGAACGCCGCTTCCCTGGAAATCACCTATATGGGACCGGAGCTGGAGTTTGGTGAGGATACCCTCATCAGCGTCACCGGTGCGGAGATTCCGCCGAAGATCAATGGAGAGCCGATCCCTACGTGGGAGGCGGTTGCGGTGAAGGCAGGGGATGTGTTGTCCTTCGGTATCGTAAAAGGGGGGGCTAGGGCCTACCTTGCTGTGGCCGGTGGGATCGATGTGCCGATGAAGCTGGGCTCCCGCTCCACCTACACCTTATGCGGCATTGGAGGATATGAAGGCCGGCCCCTCAAGGCCGGGGACGTGCTCAAGATCGGTGGCCAGCAAGTACGGCGAGCGGAGCCGGGGATCCGGGTGCCTCAGGAGTACTGGCCCTCCTTTTCCACCTTCTCCGAGATCCGGGTGATGATGGGACTGTGCAGCTACCGCTTGACGGAGGAGAGCAAGCGCACCTTTTTGGAGACGGAATGGACGGTCACCCCCGAGGCCAATCGGGTGGGCTACCGCTTTAAAGGGACACGCCTACACTTTGTCCCCAGGGAACAGCCTTTCGGCGCCGGCAGCAACCCCTCCAATGTGGTGGATTTGGGGTATCCCATTGGCTCCATCCAGGTTCCCGACGGGGTAGAACCTATCGCCCTGTTGAACGATGCAGTGACCGGCGGCGGCTATGCCACCATCGCTACGGTGATCAGCGCCGATTTGGCCAAGGTGGGGCAGATGAAAACTAATGAAAAAGCCCGCTTTGTCCCCGTCACCAGGGAGGAATCCCTCGCCGCGAGACGCGAGGAGCAAAAGAGGATCGCCGAGGTCAAAGAACGGATCATTACGAGGTGAAGCAAATGAAGATCGATCTCAACTGTGACATGGGGGAAAGCTTCGGCTCCTGGAAGATGGGCATGGATGAGGAGATGATTAAAACCATCTCCTCTGCCAACATCGCCGGGGGCTTTCACGCCGGAGATCCCCACGTGATGCGCAGGACGGTGGAGATGGCCACAGCCCACGGGGTGGCTGTGGGTATTCACTGTGGCTTCCCTGATTTAGTAGGTTTCGGCCGGCGCTACATCCACGCATCTCCGAAAGAAATCCAGGACGATCTTATCTACCAACTGGGAGCGTTAAGGGAATTTGCCCGCTTTTACGGGATGGAGGTGCAACACGTCAAACCCCACGGCGCCCTTTACATGATGGCTGCTGAGAGCGAGGAGCTGAGCCGGGCCATCATCGAAGCAATCCAAAAGACGGACCCTGGGCTGATCCTGTACTGCATGGAGGCCTCCGTCACTTACCGTCTGGCCAAGGAGATGGGGCAGCCGGTGGCGGCAGAATTTTATGCCGACCGGGAGTACGCCGCCGATGGGAAGATCGTCTTTACCCGCTCGATGGAGAAGGAGCTTGACCCCGAAGCAGTGGCCCGCCGGGTTTACCGGGCCGTGACTGAGGGAAAAGTGGCGACGTTGGATGGAAAAGACATTCAGGTAGCCGTCGATACCGTTTGCGTACACGGAGACACCCCAGGAGCCGTTCGGCTGGCGGAGACCATCGCAGCGTATTTACGAGAGCACGGGGTTTCCATCGTGTCCTTCCAGGATCGTAGGTAGATGAATCAACCAGATGGGAGGAGAAAAGTATGTCTCAACAAGCCAAAGCGATCACCTCTCCCCTGCCGGGCGTCTTTTACCGCCGTCCGTCCCCTGATGAGCCCCCATTTGTAGAAGAGGGGCAGAGTGTACAAGAAGGCGATGTCATCGGACTGGTGGAAGTGATGAAAAATTTCTATGAGATCACGGCTGAAGAATCTGGGGTGGTGCTCCGCTTTCTGGTGGAAGATGCATCGATCATCGACGCCGGACAAACGGTGGCCGAATTGAAAGGAGAGGAATAACACATTGAAGCAGTATCAGTTGTTTATTGATGGAAAATGGGTGAAGTCGGAAAACAGCGCTTCCTACGAGGTGACCAACCCCGCCACGGGTGAAGTGGTGGGGACAGCAGCGGATGCCACGGCCAACGATGTGAAAAAGGCTATCGACGCTGCCTACCGGGCGTATCCGGGTTGGGCTGCTCTCACCGCCAGGGAGCGGGGGGATATTTTGCACAAGGCGTACCAGCTGATGCGGGAAAACGAGGAGGAACTGGCACGTTGCATGACTATGGAGCAGGGTAAGCCCCTGCCGGAAGCCCTCGGAGAGGTACGGTATGCGGCGGACTTCGTACTGTGGTATGCCGAAGAGGGGAAAAGGATCTACGGTGACACCATTCCCGCCTCTGCCCCCAACAAGCGGATTTGGGTGTTGAAGCAGCCGGTCGGAGTGGTGGCAGCGATCACCCCCTGGAACTTCCCGGCGGCGATGATCACCCGCAAAGTGGCCCCCGCCCTGGCGGCGGGATGTACCGCTGTGGTCAAGCCGGCGGGACAGACGCCGCTGACGGCCTGCAGGCTGGCGGAGATCTTCGCGGAAGCGGGATTACCTGAAGGTGTCTTCAACCTGGTGACGGGAAAGAATCCACGGATGATTGGAGATGTACTGCTAGAGGATACCCGGGTGCGGAAGCTCACCTTCACCGGCTCCACGGAAGTAGGCAAGATCCTGATGAAAAAGGCCTCAGATACGGTGAAAAGGGTTAGCCTGGAGCTGGGCGGCCACGCTCCCTTTATCGTCTTTGACGACGCCGATCTGACGGCGGCGGTCCGGGAAGTAATCGCCAGCAAATTCCGCAATGCCGGGCAAACCTGTGTCTGCACCAACCGGATTTATGTGCACTGGAGCATCCAGGAACAATTTGCCAAGGAGATGGCCCGTCAGGTGCAGCAGCTGAAGGTGGGAAATGGTTTGCAGGAAGGAGTCAACATCGGTCCCCTCATCGATGAGTATGCCTTGAAAAAAGTGGAGCGCCATGTGGAGGATGCCTTGGAGAAGGGAGCACGCCTAATTACCGGCGGGAAGCGTTTCACGGGCCCGGGTGCGGAGGGAGGCCATTTCTACGAGCCGACGGTGCTCTTAGGCACCACCGCCGATATGCTGGTGGAACAGGAGGAAACCTTTGGCCCGGTGGCCCCCATCCAAGCCTTTGAAACGGAAGAGGAGGCGGTGGAAAAGGCTAACGCCACCGAATACGGTTTGGCTGCCTACCTGTACACCAAAGATCTTTCCCGGGCCATCCGGGTATCTGAGAAGCTGGAGTACGGCATCGTCGGGATAAATGACGGTATCCCCTCCACCGCCCAAGCCCCCTTCGGCGGGTTCAAGGAGAGCGGACTGGGCAGGGAAGGTGGCCGTTACGGGATCGAGGAGTTTCTGGAGACCAAATATGTATCAGTGAAACTGGATTGAGGATTTTGTTTAAGAGGGGTGTCGAACTTGGCGAAGACTTCTTACCAATTTATCGATCTCCGCACGGAGATCCCCGGACCGAAGGCAAAAGCCCTGTTGGAGAAAAAGGAGCAAAACGTTCCCCGGGGTCCCTTTAACACCGTACCCACCTTTGCCGCCAAGGGGGAAGGGGCGCTGTTGACCGATGTGGATGGCAATACCTTCATCGATTTCGCCGGAGCTATCGGCAGTCTGAACGCCGGCCACTGTCCGCCCAAGGTGGTAGAGGCGTTGAAGCAGCAGTTGAACCGGTATATCCACCCCTGCTTCCACGTGATGATGTATGAGCCCTATGTGGCCCTTGCGGAGAAGCTGAACCAGATCACCCCCGGGGCCCACGCAAAGAAGACCTTCTTCCTCAACAGCGGCGCCGAGGCGGTGGAAAACGCGGTGAAGATCGCCCGCAAGTACACCGGGCGGCGGGCGATCCTCTCTTTTGAGCGGGGCTTTCACGGACGGACCCTGTTGGCCATGTCCCTGACCAGCAAGGTAAAACCCTATAAATTCGGGTTTGGCCCCTTTGCTCCGGATGTGTATAAGCTACCTTATCCCTACTACTACCGGGCTCCGAGAGGAATGTCCCCGGAGGAGCTGGACAGGGAACTCCTCAATCGGATTAAGAATTTCTTCTTGAGCGAAGTGCCGGCAGAGGATGTGGCTGCTATCATCATGGAGCCGGTGCAGGGGGAAGGCGGGTTTGTTGTCCCCTCCAAAGCCTTTGTCCAAGGCGTTTATGAGATCTGTCAAAAGCACGGGATCCTCTTCATCGCCGACGAAGTGCAGACCGGCTTTGGCCGTACCGGAAAAATGTTCGCCATGGAGCACTTTGACGTTGTTCCAGATTTGATCACCCTGTCCAAGTCCATCGCCGCAGGGCTTCCCATCAGCGCGGTGACGGGGCGGGCGGAGATCATGGATGCCCCGGATGTTGGAGAGATCGGCGGCACCTACGGAGGAAGCCCCTTAGGGTGCATCGCCGCCCTGAAGGTGATCGAGATGATGGAGGAGGAGAAGCTGCCGGAGCGGGCACAGATCATCGGTGAGAAAGTGCTAGCCCGTTTCCACAAGCTACAGGAGAAGCACCCACAGATCGGTGACGTCCGTGGCCTCGGCGCCATGTGCGCCATGGAGCTGGTCAAAGGTCCGGATAAAACTCCCGATAAAGAGCTGGCCGGAAAGATCCTTGCGCAGTGCAATCGGCGGGGCGTCATCCTGATGGGGGCAGGCCTTTACAGCAATGTAATCCGTGTCCTCTCTCCGCTGGTGATCACCGATGAGCAGCTAGAGGAAGGGTTGGACGTGATTGAAGAAGTGGTGGATGAGGTGCTTGGGGAATAAAAGACTGCCGGGATTTGGCCGGCAGTCGAGTCATATACAAACCCAGCGGTTTTTCCGCTGGGTTTGTATATGACTTTTCCATTTTTCCATTTAAAATATGAAACAGGGGAATCTATTCTATCACGGGATTTTTTCATACATGAAAGCGTTTCATATTTATATGATAATAAAACGATAGACGCATACACATCTATCTATAGCAAAAATAAACCTATTCTTTATGAACCTTAATAGCTACGGCTCTGACAGGTGATCCATCTGATCCTGCAATTGGCAAGGGAAAAGCACATACCAGTGGATCCGGAAAATCAATCGCTCCAAAATTGGTTAGATTTTCTCCTATGATTCCATTTACCGCGGCGATCGCATCATGGACCGGGAACGATGTACCCCCGGTCAAATCAATATTTATGGCATCAATAAAAAAAGTACGAATGCCTCTTTTGATCATTTCTTGAATGACATCTACGTGAACATAAGGATGGCGGAAATACTTCTCTTCTCCTGCGTATTGTGACCATCCTGTATAAAATAATACAATTTTACCGGGCGAGAGCTGGTCCAAATAAGCCTCAACATCATCTAGTACAATTGCTTCCTGTTCCCCTTTTCCAAGCACAGGGATCACAACACCTGTTCCAATAAAGAGATGTAAGTCTGATTGATCAATTTTCTTACCATTGGGACAAATATGGTAAGGAGCATCAACATGTGTCCCTGTGTGCGATCCGATATGGACATAGTGAACATTGTATCCTTCGTTTTCAATTGTGGCAGCAACCCTGATGTTCGGTTGAGGATCACCTGGATAAATTGGAGTGTCATTAGTTAGGGGAATTGATAAGTCAACAATCTTTTCCGCTTTGAACATGTGATGATTCCTCCCCTTTCAGTGCATACAAATCTTTGCGTCTTTCCTTTAGCATCGTATAAAAGTTTGACTGCACTTTTTTCCGATACGCTAAATCAACTTCACCTACGATTACTTTCTCATCATCTTCCGCCGCTAAAACAACAGCAGTACCATCCGGACCATATAGACCTGATCTGCCAAAGAATATAAGATCGTTAGACTGACCTACATGATTACAAGCAGCTACATAAACAGTATTGTCAATCGCTCTCGCCATTGCAAAACGCAAAAAAGGGGCATCATACGGCTTTTCCCATGCACTTGGATTTAAAATCAGGTCTGCCCCTCTAACCGCTAACATACGGGCCAATTCCGGGAAAGCAAGGTCCCAACATATCATGAATCCGATATGCCCCAATTCCGTTTTTGTGGATACAATCTCACTTCCAGGGGAGAAGATCCCCCTTTCCAACTCTGTAATATGAATTTTGCGATAGTTAGCAATCCATTTACCATGATTATCAATGAACCTCAGGGAATTAAAAATCTCACCTTTACTGCCTGATTCCACATACCCGTAGGAAATATACATCTTATTTTTTCTTGCTACTTCCGACAGGTACCGGGCAATCCAGCCATTTGGAGTCTCGGCATATTGCCGAATTGCAGATGATAGAAAATATCCTGTTGCTGCTAATTCCGGGAATAGCATCAGTTTAACTTTTGGAGATCTTTCTTTGCATTTTTCAACTATTTCCTTCATCTTTTCTAAGTTTCTCTTTATTTCTCCATTCGCAAACCTTGCTTGAACGATGCCTATTTGATACTTCTTTTCTGTCATTCTAAACTGCCCTGCTTTCATAGTCATAAGATAAAGAAGTGCTTTTACCTAATTTCATTAAAGCCCAGTAAATGAAAGAGGTGAGGAGAAACGTCAGTATGGTAGCACCTGTCGGCAATGTTTGAATATACGAGAAATAGTAAGCAAAGACCGCACCAATCACATATGCCAGATAGGCCCTTAGATTCACACCCTTCCAATACCAGTATGTTTTATTTTGTCCTGTTATAATCTCATTCACATCATAATGTTTGTGTTTTAAAATGTAGTAGTCAACCAAAACAACAGCGATTACAGGAATAAAGAGCGTACCAATCATTAGCAAAAAGCTTTGGAAATGCTCCAATAACCAGTTTTTAAGCAGCGCACCCACGATGCTAATGATCCCCATTACGAGTGTAGGCACCCAGAAACGATGTCTAGAGAAAATAGACAAGTAGGACATGGTTGCACTATAGAGAGCCATTACGTTCGTCGATAATACAGATAAGAATATTACAATGGCCGCGACTAAACCTAAAATCGGATTATTCTGGCCAATCAAATCGACAGGATCATAAGTTTGCTTCATGTTTCCCATGATAGAGAAACCGGACACAGTGGCTCCCAATCCCATGGCAATCAAAGAGGCAAGATTATATCCGAGATAAGTTCCGATCATTCCCGTTTTTTCAGAAATACAATTCCGATTAAAATCACAAACGGTAGGCATCCAGGAAAAAGCTGTGGCAACCACTATATCAAATGCTACCATCACCGTAATGGCTGGATTTTTCTTAGCCTCCATATGAATGAGGTTTCCAATATCATAGGTGACAAACATATAACCGAAGACTATCACTGATAATACGATCATTAAAGTGGCAACAATGTTTTCCGTTGCTTCAATCCCCCGATGACCATAGATCGTAATCGCAACAACAGCCATTTCTGTAAGAATCGTAAAAAGATTAATATTGCTGTATCCTGTTAAATAGGTCACAGCATGATCCAGGCTTAAGCCTGCCATATAGGCCTGAATCCATGTCCATCCGATCAAAATAATTGTATTTACAGCTGACGGTAACACCGCTCCTCTTTCGCCAAAAGCGCCTTTCGTTAAAACCATGGTTGGAAGGCCGGTTCTGGTTCCTATGTTACCCATGAGAATTAATGGAACAGCTCCAACAAGCGAACCAAAAAGGATAACCGCAATAGCTGTTAAATATTTCAGATCAGGCACAAAAAACATGCCTGTGAAAACGGTCGTCACCACTACATTGGCACCGACCCACAAAGAAAACGTAGAGAATAGGCCCATACTTCGCTGGTTCATCGGAACCGGTCGAACACTATCGTGACCAAAGCCTTTTGTAATATCGGACATAGAGCATCCTCCCTTTTGTTGTGGTTTTAATTTACCTTGCGGCTCGGAGAATACCATTCAATTGGTTGAAGCTGCATATTTATATTGGTGTGTTTAGGTTCTGTAAAGAGCTAAACCGTGGGGACCGAGTTCCCGTCCAATTCCACTGTGTTTAAAGGCGACCCATGGGGCCTTGCCCCATGGGTCGCCTTTAAGCCCTTTCCGTTTGCGATGTGTTATCCGATTGACTCACACCCCACCGGTAGCGCAGCGCATAGGCTACCAATACCACCAACCAACTGAGCAGACTGGCCCACAACTGGGACCGCATCGAGGGAATCCACGCCATGGACCCGATCACCGCCAACATACCGGCGATGGTCAGATAGGTTAATACGGGGTAGCCCCACATCCGAACCTGTAACCTCTCCGGCCGTTCCCGCTCCAGCCGGTCGCGCATGCGAAGCTGGGAGACCGCAATCAGCAGGTAGATGAACAATGCAACGACACCTGACGAGTTGACGAGGAACAGGAAAACTTGGTCCGGTGACACATACGACATGACGACGGACAGATAGCCAATCACCGTTCCCAGCAAAATGGCGCGAATGGGAACGCCCCGGCCGTTGAGATGCATGAACCATCGGGGAGCATCCCCCTTTTTCGCTAATGCGTACAACATCCGCGACGAGGTGTACAAACCGGAGTTGAGGCAGGAGAGAACCGCCGTCAACACGATGACGTTCATGATCTGATCAGCGGCAGGGATATCGAGTGCCGTCAACGCGCTGACATAGGGGCTTTTCAGTACGCTGGCGGCATTCCAGGGCAACATCGTGACCACCAACAGGATCGACCCGATGTAGAACACCAGCACGCGCCAGATCACGGAGTTGGTCGCCTTGGCTACTGCCTTTTCAGGTTCGGATGATTCGGCAGCGGCGATGGTGACGATCTCCGATCCGACAAACGAAAAGATGACAATCACGATCCCCTGGAGGATGGAGCTATACCCGTGAGGGGCGAACCCGCCGTGAGCGTAGAGATTGGAGAAATCCATCGACGCACCCGGCCACAATCCCAGGACATACAAACCGCCTAAGATCATAAAGACGACGATGGCACCCACCTTGATCGAGGCAAACCAATATTCAAATTCCCCGTACGAGCGGACGGAAATGACATTGGTCAGTGTCAATAGCACCATCAATCCCAAACTCAACACCCATAACGGCACACCGGGCAGCCAGTATTGCAGGATGCCTGCACCCGCGGTCGCTTCCACCGCCACGACGATGACCCAGAAATACCAATACAGCCATCCGATCGAAAAACCGGCCCAGCCGCCCAACGCCAGCCGTCCATATTCGGCGAACGAGCCGATAGAGGGATGTGCCGCCGCCATCTCACCCAACATGCGCATGATCAGGACGATCAATACACCTGCCAGCAGATACGAGATCACGGCCGCCGGCCCGGTCGCGTGGATAACAGCACCACTGCCGACGAACAACCCGGCACCGATTACGCCCCCGATCGAAATCATGCGCATATGGCGCATTTTCAGGCTTTTCTGCAGTTGTCCTTGTTCCTTCACCGTCATTCCTCCCCTCTGTCGGCTTTTCAACTCGCGTGCTCCCGCAACGCCTGTTTCACCTTTTTGACAAGGAGAGCCGTATCTTCATCCGTCAGGGACAACGGTGGGGAGATGGCAATCACATTGTTGAATCCGGCCACCGTGTCCCCATTCTTGCCGACCAACACGCCCAGTTCCTTACATGTGGCGACCACCGCATTGACCCGATCCGGGTTGGCCGGTTGACGGGTTTCCTTATCCTCCACCAGCTCGATTCCGATCAACAGACCCTTGCCCCGAATCTGACCCACATGCGGCAGATCCTCTACATCGGACAACGATGCCAGGATTTGTTCACCCAATGTTGCAGATCGTTCTACCAACTTTTCCTTTTCAAGAATGTTCAGGTTCTCAACCGCCAATGCACATGCGGCCGGATTACCGCCGAAGGTGTTGACGTGACGGAAATGATCATATTCCTCCGTCCCTTTGAACGCTTCAAACAATTCTCTGCGTACCGCGGTTACGGCCAAGGGGAGATACCCGCTGGTGATCCCTTTGGCCATCGTGACGATGTCCGGTTGGATGCCGTAGTGCATAAATCCAAATGGCTTGCCTGTTCGGCCAAACCCGCAAATCACTTCATCGATGATCAACAACGCACCGTGCCAGTCGCAAATCTCCCTTACCCGTTTCAAATAATCGTCAGGAGGAATGAGGATACCGCCACCCGTGATGATCGGCTCCATAATCACACCGGCCACAGTTCGATCGATTTCCCAATTCATCGTATAGTCAAATATTTCCGCGCACTCCCTGGAGCAGGAATCCGGTGCTTTTCCAAAAGGACAGTGGTAACAGTCCGGAGGCGGAACCTGTAGAAACCCTGGAACCAAGGGTTCATACCGGTATTTGCGCTGGGCTTGTCCCGTCGCCGACATCGCCCCCAGCGTGTTTCCATGATAGGCGCGGTAGCGGGAGAGGAACTTGTAACGGTCGGGCTCGCCATTTTGACGATGGTATTGACGAGCGATTTTGAAAGCAGTCTCGTTAGCTTCCGAACCGCTGTTGGAAAAGAAAAACAAATAATCGTCACCCAACCACTTCCGCAACTTCTCGCCCAACCGGATCGCGGGCAGATGGCTTTGTGTGAGAGGGTAATACGGCATTTCGATTAATTGTTCGTATGCTGCCCGCGCCAGCTCTTGCCTGCCGTATCCGGCATTGACACACCACAATCCCGCCATCCCGTCCAAATACTTTCGCCCTTCCACATCAGTCACCCACGCACCTTCAGCCCGCGTCACCACCAGCGGGTGCGCATCGGGCTGATACCGTGCCATCTGGTGCCAGATCAGTTGTCGATCCTTTTCCCACCACTCTTTTGCCGATGGGGTCGTCATGGTTGATTCGTTCATCTACGGCCGCCTCCTTTTGAATCGCGATTCTTCACTTCCGAATACCAGCAATCTTCGTGCCAATATGAGACGACCGTATATTTTGCTGCTGATCAGTCATTCTGCTCCGGTTGGGTCGATCCGGATTTGAATTACGATGCAAAAATGAATCAGCCATGCAGACGAATGCCGTGTTTTTTCAATTTGCGCACGACAGTCGGTTGACTGACGCCCAGCAATGAAGCGATTTGTGCTGTGGTTCGCCCTTTTTTGGCCACCGACAGTAAGACTTCTCGTTCCACCTCATTCAGGATGACATTCAGCGTTCGCCCTTTTTCCCATCGCAAAGCGGGGAGCGTTCCCGTTTGCCTGTAAGGCTCCGGCATATCATCCATGCGGATCACTGTGGATTCCGTCGTCACCACCAAACGTTCCAACAGGTTTTCCAGTTCCCGAACATTCCCCTTCCACGAAAGTTGTGTCAGCCAATCCACCACTTGCGGGTCCACCGTTTTGTGAACACCGTATTTGCGACAAATCGTCTCCATCAACGAACGGATTAACACGACGATATCTTCTTTGCGCTCCCGAAGCGGCGGAATGACGATCGGAACTACGTTGAGACGATAATACAAATCCTGTCGGAATCTCCCCTCTTTGACGAGTTTTTCCAAATCCTGATTGGTTGCGGCGATCAGACGAAAGTTGGAAGTCCGCGCTTCTGTTCCGCCCACCCGATAAAATCGCTTTTCTTGAATCAGTTTCAACACCTTCACTTGGGAGGCGGGTGACAATTCGGCGATCTCATCGAAAAACAGCGTTCCGCCGTCCGCCAATTCCGCAAATCCCGGCTTTCCTTTCCGTTGTGCGCCAGTAAACGCACCCGCCTCGTATCCGAATAACTCCGATTCTAACAGTGCCTCCGGGATCGCGCCGCAATTCACCTCAATCAACGGACCTTCGGCCCGGGCACTGTGCTGGTGAATCCAACGCGCCAATGCCGTTTTGCCGACACCGGACTCGCCCAATAACAGGACGTTCACATCCACTTTGGCTGCTTTTCTCGCCGTCGCCAGTACCTGTTGCATCGCTTTGCTCGCCGCGACGATTGGTTCATTCGTCATACGGTCGCGCCGCAGAACCTCCAGTTCCGCCTGCAAACGGTCGACCTCTTTTTCCAGGACAGTCAAATATTCACGCAATCGGACCGGCTCGGTGATATCCCGCGACAAACATATCACCCATCGCAACTGCCCGTTATTGTCAAACACCGGTAGGCCCGTGACCAGCATCCGGCGCCCGCTTTTCGTTTGTTGCACAGCAGTCTGTTTTTCTCTCGTTTCCAGTACGCGCAATGTGACGGACGGATAAAACACCCGTTGTTTTTCCAATTCCGCCACCGTTTTTCCAACCAATTGATGGGACGGCTGACCATACATTTTCTCAAAGTCGCCGTTGACCGTGAGAATGCGTCCCCGTTCATCGGTGATGATCAGTTCGTCGAACAGTTTCCCGATCACCGCTTCAAAGTCCCATTCTTTAGTTGTTTGCCTCCGATGAGGATCCATCATCTGTCATCCCTCCGATGAAACAGGTTGACACTTCTCTAATTCTTTCTCTTTTTCCATAAATTGAATGGAATCATAACCGTACTCGCCGGCTCCGCCGTCGGTTGTAGGTGCAACTGATATATTTGAAACACTTGCACCTCTCCAATTTTAGCATACAATACGAATCTTCCGTAAAGCAAAACCATTGTCATTCGTTTGAGACCACAAATAAGCAGGCGCTGACTGAAGCGTTTTCATCTACCCATCCCAACGCGAAGATGAAAACAAGCGTTGGAGGAGAGAGTGGGCCCCCTCTCGCAATTATGACGGAATTTTGTTACAATTGTTTGTAGAGTATGAAAAATGAAAACTCATATTAAATATAAAAATCAAGCACCGTATCCGCTCAAGAAAATCTTTGGGAGGGAAAATTGTTGAATCAAAAAACGTATTTCATCACAGGATTCCCGGGTTTTATCGCAACGAAAATGATCAGGAAATTGCTTTGTCAATACCCAGGTTCCCGATTTGAGTTGTTAGTACATCCCAGTCAATTGAACAAGGCGAAAACAGAAATCCACCTCTTAGAAAACAATTTCGGAGCGGTAGGCAAATTTACTGTCGTCCCTGGTGATATCACATTGAAAAATCTGGGGATGAATGAATCTACGTTGCAGAGACTCCGGGGCAACGTTACTCATGTATTTCACCTCGCCGCGATTTACGACTTGGCTGTTCCAAAAGATGTCGCTTATCAGGTGAATGTCGTTGGAACAGACAATGTGAACCAATGGGTGTTACAATTAGCCAAACTACAGCGATACGTATATTTTAGTACCGCATACGTTTCGGGGACCCGATCCGGAAGAATTTTGGAAACGGAATTGGATTGCGGACAATCCTTCAAAAACTTCTATGAGTCAACGAAATTTGAGGCAGAGGTGCTGGTGCAAAAAATCCGAAATAAAGTTCCTACCACAATCATTCGGCCAGGCATTGTGATGGGGGATTCCAAAACTGGTGAAACCGTCAAATTCGATGGACCCTACTTCATCATGCGGTTTTTGGACAAGTTCGCCAAATGGCCGATCCCTTATATCGGGAAGGGTACAGCTCTGATCAATCTGGTCCCCGTAGATTATGTTGTCGATGCGACTTGTTATTTGGCACATTATCCAAAGGGCGAAGACAAAGTATATCATTTGACCGACCCACGCCCGTACCGCGCGAAGGACGCGTATCGGATGATATGCGAAGTATTGATTGGTAAAAAACCATCATTCACGCTTCCCTTGGCACTTGTGAACGGATTGCTTTCCATACCCGCGTTTCGCAGATGGGTCATGGTGGAAAAAGAGACCATTGATTATCTAAACTTAAAAGCAGAATATGACTGCACACATGCCTTAAATGATCTGGAGGGATCCGGCGTGGTATGTCCGGATTTCTCGGATTACATCAAGGTAGCGGTGGAATTCTACAAACAGCACCGGCATGACCCAGATAAAATGATACTTGTGGATCAGAAAAATAGAATGAACGTAGGTGGCCAACAGCCAGGCTACCAAGGACATCACTGGAACACTGGAAGAGCATCCGCCAAGCAACATGCACGATCTTTATAAAAGCCCGCTCATGCTATTGCTTTGGCATTCCGACCATTTGCTGCAGCGCTTTCATCTCCCTATTTCAATCGGGGATGAAAGCGCTTTATCAATAATAAAACCGGCTTCCTGACGGAAACCGGATCAGCTGATGTGATCTCAACCATATTTGTACGTAATACCGTACCCGCCTTTTGGATACACCCAATGGATATTATAGTAGGGGCACCCGATACGGCACGTGCCGCACTCGATGCAATTCTCAAACGCGACGGTGGTTATCTCTCCCGTCCAGTCATAGACGTCCGCCGGACAAAAATGGGTGCATTCCTTTGTCTCACATGTCAGACAAACCTGCTGATCCTTGATGATCAAATGGGACTGGTCATCCACTTTGTACCGGATGGTAAACAACTTCTCCGCAATGCTGCTGCTCATCCGTTCATCGCCCTCCATCCCTTCATGCCCACTTTGAGCAGATTCCAGGTTCCCCCGGCTGCCTGTTTAAGATATTGTATGGCTTTTTTCTGCTTTTCGCCTTTGGGAACGCCGTCGACGAGAAACATTTCGTACGCCGCCCGGTTCACCGCCTGCGGCAGGCGGGTGAACAACAACTCGGGGTCCTCTTCCTTCAATATCTGATGCATGCCTTTGTATTTGACCAAATCTTTGCGGATAAAAGACTCGGCCACCTTCTGATCGTACAGACGAAGTGTCTCCCGCGAAAAGTCGCCTCTTTTTTTGGCCTCGATCACCGCTTCTCCCGCCATACGGCCAGATGTCATGGCCAAGTTGGACCCTTCCCGATGTACAAAGTTAACGAGCTGGGCAGCATCTCCGGTGATGCACCAACCGTTTCCGCTGAGCGGCGGAACGGAATTCCATCCGCCCTCGGGGATCAGATGTCCCGAATACTCCTTGGTTTCCCCACCTTCGACCAGCCGTCGGATCATGGGATGCTTTTTCACATGGTCCAGCAGTTCGTACGGCTTGATCTTCTTCTTTTTGAGATGGTTCACCATCACACCGATTCCGAGCGACAGCGTATCCTTGTTGGTGTACAGGAAGCCCATCCCGGCCATCCCCAGCGACGTTTCGCCCATGAACTCGATGGTGACGCCTTCATCACCTTCCAAATTAAAGCGATCCTGGATCTTCTCTTTGGGCAAGGCGATGATCTCTTTCACCGCCAATGAGACTTCGTCCGGTTGCCATTCTTTGTGGATGCCCAACTGTTTACCCAGCAGCGAATTGACGCCATCGGCGATCACCACCACGTCCGCGTAGAGATCTCCGTCCTCCCGGTCGGTACGCACCCCGACCACGCGATCTCCCTCGGTGATCAGCTCTGTGGCCACCGTCTCGTAAATGGGCAGGGCCCCTGCCGCTTCCGCCTGAGAGGCGAACCACTGGTCAAACTTCACACGAAGGGCAGTCCAGCAGTTGTAAGGTTCCTTGTAGGCTTCGTTTCGGTGGCTGAACGTAACCGCCGAGTCCTTTCCCATCAGCCAGATCCGCTGTTCGACGATATGACGCTCCACTGGCGCTTTGTGCCACTGATCGGGCAACACGTCCTCCAGTTGTTTGCGGTAAAGCACCCCGCCGAACAAGTTTTTCGCTCCCGGGAATTCCCCCCGTTCAAGCAGAACCACGGATAATCCCGCTTTGGCCATGGTGTAAGCCGCCGCACTTCCCGCCGGACCCGCGCCCACGACGATAGCGTCAAATTTTTCGTTGGCCATTACTCTCTCCCTCCTCATGTTAACGCGCCGCGACCGGGTCATTATTTTCCGTTTTCAAAAAAGGAAGTCCTCTCCGTTTTTTCACTTCCTCTGTCAAAGCGGGGACGATCTGAAACAGATCCCCCACGACCCCGAAGTGGGCTACCTTAAAAATGGGTGCGTCCGGATCCTTGTTGATGGCCACGATCACGTCGGCATTCTGCATTCCCACCAAGTGTTGTACCGCACCAGAAATGCCTACGGCGATGTACAATTTGGGCCGCACCGTGTGTCCGGTCTGACCCACCTGATGCTCATGACCGATCCAGCCGGCATCCACAGCTGCCCTGGATGCACCCACCACGCCGCCCAATGCGTCGGCCAGTTCCTTCAGCAAGCGGAACGGTCCAGGACCGCCCAATCCGCGGCCGCCCGCGACGATCACGTCGGCGTCTTCCAGATTGACCCGCTTTTCATCCTGGATGAAGTCCAGCACCCGTGCCGCGATCTCCTCCTCCTTCATCTCGCAGGTAATCGGAATGATTTCTCCCTTGCGGGACGGATCGCGCGGCAGGGCCTCAAACACGCCCGCCCGTGCAGTCGCCATCTGCGGTCGGTACTGCTTGCACAAAATGGTGGCCACCATCTTCTCCGAGAAAGCGGGGCGGCTGGCCAGCAACAACCGGCTGGGATGGGGTTCCACGTCCAGCTGGGTGGTGTCCGCCGTTAGTCCCGTCGGTAAATGGGTGGCGATCGCTCCGGCCAGGTCGCGGCCGGTGTAGGTGGCACCCATCAGCACAATCTCCGGCTTGATGTCCCGGATCAATTGCAGGCAGACGCGGCTGTAAGGGCGGGTTCGGTAGACGGACAGCACAGGATCGTCACAGATGTAAACCTTGTCGGCTCCCCGTTGGATCGCCTCTTCTGCCAGATGGCCCACCCCGTGGCCCATCACCAGTGCGATGGTTTCCACCTCCAGCTTCTCCGCCAGCTTCCGGCCGATGCCCAACAGTTGCCACGACACGCTTTTGGCTACGCCGTCCCGCTGCTCCACAACCACCAAGACCCCACGGTATTCGGACCAGTCCGGCATGTCGTTCGGTTGCGCCGCTTTTTTCTTTACCGTCATGCCGACACCTCCTCCGACTGCTGGTTCCATCCCAATTTATCGGGCAAATCCGTCGACCACAGCCGATCAGCCAGGAATGCGGCCGCTTCCTGCGGTGATTGATCTTTTACGACTTCCCCGTTGACGGGCTTTTGTTCCGGCACCCATGTCTTGGCAACGATCGTCGGGGAGCCTTTCAACCCGATTTGCTTTTTGTCCATGTCCGGAAAATCATCCACCGTCCAGATCACCGGCTTGAACCGTGCTGCTCTGAGCATACCCGGCATGCTCGCCCTGCGCACCTTGTTCAACTCTTTGAGCGCCGTCAACAGCGCCGGTAAACGGGTTTCCACCACTTCCACACCGTCTTCCAGGTGACGGTGAACCGTGATGGTTCGTTTCTCCAGATCGATGCCCACTACTTTTTCCACGTACGTCAACTGCTCCAAATCGAGACGGCAGGCAATTCCCGGTCCCACTTGCCCGGTGTCGCCATCCAACGTTTGTTTTCCGCAAAACACCAGATCGACGGGACCCCACTCTTCTCCGATCTTTTGAATCGCTTTGGCCAATACGTAGGAGGTGGCCAGCGTATCCGCCCCGGCAAACCGGCGGTCCGTCACCAACACAGCCTCGTCGGCTCCGAGGGAAATGCATTGTTTCAGTGTTTTCTCCGCCGGCGGTGGCCCCATACAGACTACGGTGATGCGGGCTCCATATTGGTCCTTGATTCGCAGTGCCTCTTCCAGCCCGTGCATGTCGTAAAAATTGGCGATAGCCGGAACGCCCTGCCGGATCAGTGTGTTGGTCTTGGGATCGATCCGGATCTCCCTGCTGTCCGGTACTTGCTTCACACAACAGACGATGTGCAGCATGTTTCGCCTCCTCTCCTTTTGTGAAACTTGTAACAAAGCATAAAATAAGTAGCCCTTGGAAGAAACCGCCTTGCTACCAACCTATGTGCGAAACCACGTTTCCATTCGTGACCCCTTTCTCAATTGGGGACACAACGTCACAAAACAACGAATTATGACAATTATTTTACATTAATAATCTTCTGCATAATTATCCGAATTTCCTGCCATGATTCAAAAAAAAGAAAGCCCACTCGCGCTTTATAATATAAATTGACCGCGATAAATGATGGGAGTGTGAGAGATGTTTCTTCAAGTCTTTCTCATCGGTTTGCTGGGCGCAATTTCACCCGGACCGGACTTCGCCGTCGTAACGCGCAACAGTTTGAGCTACGGTACTCGAATCGGGATTGCCACAGCATTCGGCATCGCTGCGGCTCTGACCATACATATCGCTTACACCGTCGGTGGATATGCACTGATCTTGAAGCAATCGCTCGCCGTTTTCACCGTGATTCAATTGGCAGGGGCGATTTACCTGGCATGGTTGGGAACGCAGGCGATCCGTTCCCGCCCCGCCACTGAAACGGAAACGGAAACAGCAAAGGGAAACGGAGAAGATACCGAATCCAAAAGCGGGTGGCAAGGATTTCGGGACGGCTTTTTATGCAATGCACTCAACCCAAAAGCGGCACTCTATTTTTTGGGGATATTCTCTCAGTTTTTACAGCCGGGAGATCCACAATGGTACTACTGGATATACGGATTGGAAAACATTGTAGCGGTAGGCGGATGGTTTATCTTGCTTGCTGTAATTATCTCCTCTCCCCGCTTCCGCAAGGTGTATCATCGGTATCGTCATTGGTCCGATCGGTTGTTGGGAGCCGTCCTCATCTTTTTCTCAGTACGAATCTTGTGGTTGGTTGTCGCACGATGGATGTGACCGTACGAGAACAAGGCACTGATCTGTCACACTTGCAATAACCAAAAAGACAGTTCTTTGTTCAGGGTGTATCTAATCAATATCCAGTGCATCATTGTCCGGATTTGCTCCACCTGCGCCCTCAAAGAAGCAAACCAAGGCCGGTCGGAGGGCGCGGGAAATGGGCAAAGTACACTTCGCTCAAAAGGAAGTTGTATGCAAATGTTTTCTGCTCATTATCTTTGTTCAATTTCTCGCTCGTCAAGAGACGGTTTTCTTCATGTGTTTACGAGTTTTTCTCCTTGATTTATTTCAAGAATATTTGATATATAGTAACTACGCGGAATATTTATGAATAAGAGCTTCTTACTAAAGGAGGGTCCCGTATGAAAACCGGATCACACAACACCGATTGGGAACAAATCGCCCGTTCACCCGAGTTTCGCACGTTGATGAAACGTAAAAGACGCTTTATGATATGGTCCGTCGCATTTTTCTCTCTCTACTATTTCGCCCTTCCCGTACTGACCGGTTATTTCCGCTTTCTCAACACGCCGGTTTTCGGCTCGATGAACGGTGCTTATCTGTTTGCCCTGTCACAGTTTTTCATGGCATGGGTGTTGGCGTTTCTCTATATTCGTCACGCCAACCGCATGGATCGCCTGATCGAGGAAATCATCTGCAAACGGAAGGAGAAAGCCTCATGAATACCGTGGCGTTCACCTTATTCGCCGTGATTGTGCTGTTGACGCTGGGCATCACGTATTGGGCTTCGAAACGAACGCAAACCACCACCGACTTTTACGCGGCCGGCCGCTCCATCTCCGGTTGGCAAAACGGTATCGCGATCTCCGGTGACTATATGAGTGCCGCCTCGTTTTTGGGGATTGCCGGGTTGATCGCTTTGAACGGATTTGATGGATTTCTGTACTCGGTCGGTTGGCTCGTGGCTTATCTCGTCGTGCTGATCGTCGTGGCCGAACCGTTGCGTAACACCGGGCGCTACACCTTGGCGGACATGCTGGCGTACCGGTTGAAAGCAAAACCGGTTCGATCCGCAGCGGCACTTTCAACAATCTCCATTTCCACCTTTTATATGATCGCCCAATTGGTCGGTGCGGGTGGGATTATCAAACTGTTGCTGGGGCTGCAATACGAGGTCGCCATCATCCTCATCGGCGTGTTGATGATCCTGTACGTCGCATTCGGCGGGATGCTGGCCACGACCTGGGTGCAGATCGTCAAAGCTGTGCTCCTCATGACCGGAACCATTTTGCTCAGCCTGCTGGTGCTCAGCCATTTCGGCTTCAGCATCGTGGAGATGTTCAATCAAGTATCGGCCCAATACGGGCAATCGTTTTTGGAGCCAGGCAAACTGTACAAAAACCCGCTGGATAACATTTCGCTCGGATTGGCCCTGCTCGCCGGAACAGCGGGACTGCCCCACATTCTGATCCGCTTCTATACTGTTCCCAACGCCAAAGAAGCCCGTACTTCCGTCGCATGGGCGATGGTCATCATTGGTTCTTTCTATATCATGACAACCTTCCTCGGATTCGGTGCGGCACTGCTGGTCGGCCAGGAAAAGATCAAGGCCGCAGACAAGGCCGGAAACATGGCTGCTCCTCTGCTGGCGGATGCGCTCGGCGGTAACTTCTTCCTCGCGTTCATCTCCGCCGTGGCTTTTGCTACCATTCTGGCTGTCGTAGCCGGGTTGGTGATCTCGGCCGCCGGAGCGTTTGCCCACGATTTCTACTCCAATGTGTTGCGCGGTGGGCAAGTGACGGAACGGGAGCAAATACGCGTCGCGAAATGGGCTTCCATCATCGTGGGGGTGGTATCGATCATCTTGGCACTGCTCGCCAAAGAACAAAACGTCGCCTTTTTAGTGGCGTTGGCATTTGCCGTGGCCGCCAGTGCCAACCTGCCCGTCATCGTGTTCAGCCTTTTTTGGAAACGTTTCAATACTGCGGGAGCCGTCTCCGGGATCCTCACCGGGTTGATCAGTTCCATCCTGCTCGTATTGGTCAGTCCCAACCTGATGGAACCCGATCAAGCCTTGTTCCCGCTGAAAAATCCGGCGATCCTCTCCGTTCCGCTAGGCATGCTTGGCGCTATATTGGGCACACTCTTATCCCGCGAACCGGAAGCGGAGCGGAAGTTTACCGAACTGTATGTGCGATCCCAGACGGGGATCGGTGCAGAATAGGGGGCGTCTACACACTTTCACTGCAAAAAGCGTGTCTTACCTCTCGCCTACGCTTCATATCCTTCGAGAGCCGAGTGCGCAAACAAAGGCCGACCACTAGCATGGTCGGCCTGTTCCATTTATTTTGAGCTGTCCAGCTCTTGCAGTCGGTCTTCCTTCGATCCGTTGGCATCCATCTGGCTTGTAGAGAGTTGGTCGGATGTCGCATCCGTATCGTTCCAATCGTAACGCAATCCGTGGCCATAGGGGTACAAACCCGGAATGGTGATAGGCAACCGCCCTTTCGGTTGGTTATCCCCGAACACCGTTTCCACCGCCGCCTGGAGCGAAACGGAGCGGAATCCGTATGCGGTGAGATAGGCGGGCACATCCGGGAACGCCTCGATGTCGTACGGATTGCGGAAGGCGATTACGACCATTGGCTTGTGTAATTGCTGGAGCGCTTTCACCAATTTCACCTGTTGCGGGTTCGCAGTCGCATTGTAGGTCCCGACCAGCAGTACATCCTGCGTTTTGGCCATTTCCACCGCTGCCTGGATATCCGCATCGGAAGGATTGACTTGGCTGTGGTAGATTTCCGTCGTCGCAGCGTGATACGAACGAACACGGTCGATCAGGGAAAACTGGCTGATGATCCCCAGTTTCTGATCCGGTTTTAAGTGAAGCGGCAATAGATTGTTTTCGTTTTTGACCAGCGTGATCGAAGACCGGGCAATTTTCATCGAGGTTCGCTGGTGTTGCTCCGTTGCGACATGATCAGGGATATCAGCCGGATCGACGAAACGATGTTCAAACAATCCGTATTTCGCTTTGACCTTCAGGATGCGCAATACCGATTGATCGATTTGCTCTACGGGAATCTCCCCTTTTCTGGCGGCCTCCAGTACCGCTTGGTACACCTCGATCTGCTCGTCCGTCTTCAACGCCGGCGTGAGCAAGATGATGTCCGCTCCGGCCTGTACCGCTTTCACCGCCGCTTTGGGCACCCCGCCGAAATAGTTGGCGACACCCGCCATCGTCATCGAATCGGTGATGATGAGCCCTCGATAGCCCAGCTCCTGTCGCAACAAGCCGGTCAGGATGGGACGGGACAAAGTAGCGGGCAGATCGGGCGTGTTATCCAATGCTGGGACGTGGATGTGCGCCGTCATGATGGCATCGATTCCTTCGGCAATCGCCCGTTTGAACGGTACCAGCTCCACTTTCTCCAATTCTTCCCGGCTCTTGTTGATCACCGGTAATCCCAAATGGGAATCGACATTGGTGTCCCCGTGGCCGGGAAAGTGTTTCCCGGTCGCGATCACGTTCTCCTGATATCCGTGAATCGCCGCCGCACCCATATCGGCCACCAGTTGGGGGTTCTCCCCGTAGGAGCGCACCCCGATGACGGGGTTGGCCGGGTTGACATTGACGTCCAAATCAGGGGCCAGGTTCATGTTGATTCCGACGGCACGCAGTTCTTCTCCGGTCATTTTGGCCGCTTGGTAGGCATAAGCCGCTTTCCGCGTCGCACCCAGTGCCATATTGCCGGCCCATTCAGTGGCGCCGGTCGTCAATCTAGCCACAACGCCGCCCTCCTGGTCGGTGGAGATCAGAAGAGGCACGCCCAGGCGCGTTTCCTGCGCCAACGACTGCAAGCCATTGGTCAAGTGGGCCGTTTGCACTGGGTTAACCACGTTTTGGCTGTAGGCGAACAAAATCACGCCGCCCGCATGGGCTTCCCGAATCAGCCGTGTGATGTCCGCATTGGGCTCACTTCCGTAAAACCCCACCATCATCATCTGGCCCACTTTTTCTTCCAGGCTCATTTGTTTCAACAACGATACGGGGTCCGATGTCCGATCTGATTGTGCCGCAAACACAGGGAACGAAAACAACGACAACACCAAACTCCCGATCATCCACAATGCCACGGAACGCCGAATGCCCACTCCCTTTCCCCCTCGTTCACTTTTTTTCGACGAACAGACGGGCCGACACGGGATAATGATCCGAACCCTCCACCGGCAATACCTCACAGGTTTCCACCCGCACATCAGGCGACACAAACACATCATCAATCCGCTTTACCGGCTCGGGTACGGGATACGTCCAACCATTGCCTTCTCCCCTCACCGAAAAGGCATCCGTCATCTCCCCGCTCAATCGTTTCATCTCCGGGGACCCTGGCTCTGCATTCATATCCCCAGTCAGAATGATGGGACCTTCTCTCCGGTGAATGATCTCCAGCATCTCTTCCGTTTCCAACATGCGTACGTCTGGGTTCAACCAGGACAAATGAGTGGAAAAGACATGCACCTTCACACCGCGGACATTGATGACCGCTTCCGGAAAGCCGGGCAGCTTTTGCACCCCTTTGTCCGGTTCCTGCGAGCTGATGCGGGACAATTCGTGGTTTTCAAAGGAGACGATTGGATAGCGACTCAAAATGGCCAACCCGAACTCTCGCCGCGGTTCCCCTTCGTGAAGAGGATCGAGCGAGTAAATGGGTGCAAACCTCACCTGCATCCCCAGCCGTTCCCCCAGCCAGGCCGCCTCATCCACAAACAGGCTCCGTTCCGACCAGTGCCTGTCCACCTCCTGCAGGGTGATCACGTCCGCCCCGCTGTACTCCAAGTTTTTCGCAATGGTTTCCAAATCCAGCTGTCCGTGGTGATTGGCTCCGTGCTGGATATTGTACGTGACGACATGAAGCGGTCGGGAGGGTTCCGCTTTAGCCCCCGCCGCCGTCGGTGACGCCATGACCATCCCGCCCAGAAACATGATCAACAACCCGATACGTTTCAGTCGCCGCCCCCCTTTCTTCAGTTTCTCTTAAATTGTAAAATAATTCCGAAACGATTGAAAGGGGCGCGGCCAAAAAACTGCTCATCTACCGCGATACCGCGCCATCCTCCAGCCAGTTCGATCGATCTTGCGGCCACCCTCTACACTATCGGCGGAAAGGAAGATTTTATCCACACCACGAAACAGGAACCGGGGTACTCCCACCCACATTTGGTTACCGTGAATCCGCACAAGGGTTCCCTTCGGCAATGACAGGCTGTTGGCTGCCCAACGCTCCGCATGCAAGCGGCCTTCTGAGACGGTCCAATCCAACCGCCTGACACCATTAGCAGCAAACAACCGGGCATGGATCGAATAGCCCATGCGCTGTGAAATGGGACCGGCTGTTTTCAGACCGAACCACAGCTTTCTTGTGTCGTCCACCATGCCGACTTGCTCGATATCCCCGTCCGGATGCAACCAGCGGTGCCACACACCGTTTTCCGGGTCACGAAAAAGCCATTTTCCCCCGCCGATCCCTCCACGGATCATCTGGATGTATGGCTTTGGATATTGTCCGAACACCTCGTTTTTCCTTATAAACGACTCTAAAAACCATCCCAGCACTTTCTCCTGAGAAGCATACTGATGCAGGGCTGCGTTTTTCTGGATCTCCTCCCTTTGGTCGACCTGTTCTTCCACCCATTTCGTCCCTTCATTGTGAAACAGATATGGCGGGTGCAGCTTTAGATAAGGATCGTACAACCATGGTTGCGGATAATCTCCACGATGCACTAGATACGTCCACTCTTTCACCGGCATGCGCAATTGTGCCAAGACATACTGAACAAAGGCACCCGTTCCCCAGTGATCGGGATGGTTATCGTTGGGATCTGGATAAAACACATCCGTAGGATGGTATCGGCGAATCAGTTCCACCCATTCCCGCACGGCCTGTTCGCCACAATAAGGAACACCGGGTGCATATGCAAATGAATACGGCACTTTGGCTGAGCCGTTCAGAGCGTGGTAGGGACGTGTGAAGTCCCAGTGATCGCTCCACAAGGCACGAGTTCCCCCGTCAGGAAACCCCAAAAAAAGCATTTCCCCATTTTTCAACCCCAACCGGTGTCCGGCCCGCAATGTCTCCCGATGTCGAAGCAAGCCCAATTCCCGATAGTTGACCGGCAATGGTCGGAGAATGCCGAAATCCCGTTCTACCGCCAACCGATAGCCGTCACCGGTGGTCATCCACACCACAATGACCCGTTTCCCTTGTCGGAGTGACCGCTGGATCACACCTCCAGTCGCGATCGTTTCGTCGTCGGGATGCGGTGCCGCGATCAAGATCCGATCCCCCAGCTTCAGCGGAGAATAGCGAACCGGTTGAAAAGCCATCCACCAATCCAACAGGACCGGGCGATAGATGATGGCAGAAGCCACTACCACCAAAGCGAGGAGAATTCCGATCAGTTTTCTTTGCCGCCGATGTTTTTTCTTCATTTGATGTCCCTGTTAGAGTTTTGTTTCTGTATAGTTTGGACTAGATCACACCGGCTATCACATCATTTAATATCAAAAGTGAACCGAAAATGTTCATAATATTGTGAACAAAACTTGTGTGAACAGCCGTCTCCCGTTTCCGCTTCAACCTTTACGGCTAGGGGATGGCTGATCACGATTGTCCGCATTGTTTTCCCGACCCGTTCCACCTGTGCCCTGCAAGGAAGCAGATCATGGCCACTCCGAACCGAGAACACAGGACGGAATTACCCACGATTCGATTCTCGCGATCAAGGTTCTTCGCTCGTTCGGGGGTTAGGTCTTGTCGCTCACCTGGAACATTACTCCATCACGGAATTACTAGACACGCCCTTAGCAAATGGCAAAGTTGAGGGAAACTTTTCCCCAGCGAGTAACTTAACCATGTACGAGTCGGGGAAAGGTTTCCCGAGGACAGAGAATCACTCCCTTTTCTTGGTCTCAAACACACCCTGAAATCGCTCTAGGGAAGACGAATTTTGCTCTTATCGTTCCGGACAAAGCTTTCCTCACATCAACCGGGAGCCAGTCATCCACAACCCGGCATCAATCGTCACACAATCACCGTTGATGTATTCCGCTTCGGGCGAAAGCAAAAACGCCACCAGATTCCCCACTTCTTCGGGTCGGCCGAGCCGTTTGGCCGGGATGGTTTGGAGCAAGTGGCGGTAAGCTTGCTCAGAAGCGATCAGCTTCTCCGTTCCGCCTGTGTTTTCAATCGGTCCCGGTGCCACGCAATTAACGCGGATCCCATAACGGCTGCCCCACTCCACCGCGAGCGACCGGCTCATGGCCAATACCCCCGCTTTGGCTGCCGCGGAATGGACCACCCCCGCCGCACCGGTCCACGCATAAGTGGCTACGATATTGACGATGGAGCCGCGGGTACCGTCGGCGATCCACTCTTTGGCCAACGCTTGTGTGCAGTACCACGTCCCGTTCAAGACGATATCGATCACCGCTTTCCAACCGTTCAGCGACAATTCCTCTGCCTTGACCAAAAAGTTGCCTGCCGCGTTGTTGACCAAACTGTCGATTTGGCCGAATGTCTCTTTGGTCCGGCGGATCATCTCCCCCACTTGCTCCACGTTGCGCACATCCATCGGGATCGTCAGCACTTGCCCCTCGCTTTTTTCGATTTCCGACCGGGCGCGCTCCAATTTCTCCGCATCTCGGCCGGTGATTGCCACCCGGTACCCCTTTTCACACAAAACACGAGCAATGCCCTTCCCGATCCCGCTGCTGCCACCCGTGACAATGACCACTCGGTTTTCAACGGTCATGGTTTTCTCTCCTTTCAGCACGGTTGTATGATTTGGTTTTCTCTCTCGATGAAATGGACCACACCATCCCGCAACTCTCTTATCCCTTTGCGCAAACCAATCGGATAAAATATTTCATTTTCGAGCTTTAAAATGGGACCCAACGAATTACACGACCTTTCCAACTATAACATCAATTCGAACGATATGACCACCAGCGTATCGAATTTACGGTTTTTTCCTCGACAGACATTTTGCTTTCAAACGATTTCCCGCCCTCATCATCATTCTGCTGCGAAGAAGAGCAGTTCTTGTCCACCGATCAGTGAATATGCATGATTGAGCGGATAGGATCAGAAAAGCTCAAGAGATGCACGACGGAAATTTCCGAGGGCTTCCTCGTACTCTCGCCGGAGATCTGCCACGATTTCAGCAACGGGTTGTACCCGCTTGATCTGCCCTACACCTTGCCCTGCAGACCAGATATCCCTCCATGCTTTTGCATCGGTCTGATTCAAATCCGAGAAATCGACGGCTTCTTTCTTCTGGAGGCGATCCGGGTCAAGACCGGCTCTTCGAATACTCGGCTTGAGGTAGTTGGCATTCACTCCACTGAAGGCATCCGTATAAATTAAATCGTCGAGCGTTGATTCGATCAGCATCCTTTTGTAGTCTTCACTCGCAAAACTCTCGGAAGCGGGGATAAAACGGGTTCCCAAATAAGCCAAATCCACCCCTAGAGTCTTAGCGGCGAGAATATCCCGCCCACTGGATAAACTTCCGGCCAAGATAGTAATTCCGTCCCAAAATTCCCGAACTTCTCCGACAAAAGCAAAGGGGTTAATCGTTCCAGCATGCCCCCCTGCCCCGGAACAAACAAGAACCAATCCATCGACTCCGGTCCGGGCCGCTTTCTTCGCGTGGTAAAGTGTACTGACATCTGAAAAGACAAGTCCGCCATACTCATGCACGACGTTAACCACAGGTGTGGGGTCTCCAAGCGATGTAATCACAATCGGCGGCTGGTATTTTTTGATAAGATTGAAATCGTCCTCATACCGTTTATTTGTACGGTGTACGATCAAATTCACCGCCCAAGGGGCAACGCGGCGGTTTGGATGTTCCTTCCATATACTCTTCAGTTCTTCGGTAATACGTTTCATCCAGTCATCCAAGATATCGACCGTACGCGCATTCAACAACGGAAAGGAGCCGATAATCCCCGCTTTACAACTTTCGATCACCATATCTGGGCTCGAAACAAGAAACATCGGGGCAGCAATGACAGGTAAAACTAATTGGTCTGCGATGTGTGGAGGCAGTTTGTGATGCATAATTTCATCCTTTCTCTTTTGTTAAATTTCAGTTTTTTGATAGATTGGCTTTTTTTTGTAACTTTCACCGAGACGAAGCTAACGTCGAGAAAGACTCAGGACACATCCGATTTCCTCATTGGGTTTTAGCTGGGTTAGCAATTTCTACCAAATGTGTTCCTATTTAAAAAGGGTCGCCTGTAACAGGCACCCTTTGTATTTATACTATTCTTTATTCTTATTGCCCTTCAATAGCACGCTTTAATGCATTCATATAACCCAGATGTACAGCTTCATGCATATTATTGAAACTAAACACTGAACCGATTGTTTCAATTTGATAACCGTTGAGATGAATCGGTTTCGCCAACTTCTCATTTAACCGTTCGGCAAATGTTTCTTTGATTTGTGATGTTTGTTTCTGCAACTGAGAAGCTAACGTTTCCAATGAGGGGACTTCTCCGGTCCAATCCGCAGGTTTCGTTCCCTTCCAGAATAAATCCTTATAGTCCGCAGGGAGCATTTTCAAACCAAAAAATGCGTCCGCGATCGTCAAGATATGACCTACATTCCAGCGAATCGTATTGTTAAACCCTTTCGGCATTTGATCAGCTATGGCTTTGGAGGTTGAGTTTAAAAACTGTTGCAAACGTCCTCGGGTCATTTCAAATTGCATGACCAAATCATGACTCATTATCATCCCACCTAACAAAGTCGTATTATACATAATTGTACATCAAAATAGACATCATGGGGAGCAGGGTCACGGACAAGATAGTATCGGAACGGGGGACATGAAATTTATTTATATAATCGGAACCATCCCAGGAGAGAGATTGATGTTAAGAAGGAACCTTAAAGTCACCTTTAATATTAGGATCTACCTCGTTTCTCATAGCAAATTAGCAATTCCCCGTCTGGTTCACACTCCATAATTAAACGAAGAAGACAACCGCTTCCGGCTACCATCAATAACGATATAGGTTCCCTTTCAGTATTGGACTACCAGGGTACATAGCCAAACCCTAAGCATTGGAGACGCCCAACCAAAATAGGGTATAATCGATCATAAGTCTGTCATTGTGAAAGGATTCGGCGCATGTCTCAGAACCAAGAACCGACCAAAAAACGAAAAGCGGAACACATCGAGATCGTCCTACATCGAAAGGTAACCGGCCAGGGCATTACCACAGGTCTGGAGCGATATCGTTTCCGCCATGAAGCCTTGCCCGAGATCAACTTTGCGGATATCTCCCTCTCCACCTCTTTTTTGGGCAAACCGATGAAAGCCCCGCTGTTGATCAGCAGCATGACCGGCGGGACGAATGAAGCGTTTCAGATCAACAAAAACCTCGCCCAAGCCGCCGAAGAACACGGTTGGGCGATGGGTCTGGGCTCCGTACGGGCGGCGATCGAACATCCGGAGACGGCCTATACCTTTCGAATCCGAAAATACGCGCCACACATCCCGCTGCTCGCCAATCTGGGTGCGGTTCAGCTCCAATACGGCTATGATGTGGATGATTGCCGCAGCATCATCGAACTGACCGAAGCTGATGCATTGGTTTTACATCTAAACGCCATGCAGGAAGTATTTCAGCCGGAGGGAAACACCCGATTCGCCCACCTTCTGAGCAAAATCGAAAAGCTTTGCCATACGCTGGAAGTGCCGGTCGGTGTCAAGGAAGTGGGGATGGGGATTCACGGCGGTTTGGCCAAACGACTTTTCGATGTGGGGGTTCAATTCGTCGATGTGGCAGGTGCCGGCGGGACTTCGTGGATTTTGGTCGAAAAACACCGGTCCCGCGATCCAATCCTAACAGCCGCTGCGGAAGCATTCGCCGATTGGGGTCTGCCCACCGCCGACTGCATCCGGGAGGCACGGCAACAAGTCCCCGCCGGTTACCTGATCGCCAGCGGCGGATTGTCCAATGGTGTGGAAGTGGCCAAAGCAATCGCATTGGGTGCCGACTTGGCCGGATTCGGACGCTCCCTTTTGCGTGCAGCGACCGAATCTACACCCGAGGCGATCTCCCAACAGTTACAACGGATCGAAACGGAATTGCGCATCGCCATGTTCGGGATCGGTGTCGCCAATATACCGTCATTGAAGGGAACAGACCGGATTTTGCGGGTGGATGATTGATATGGATGAGTCATACACATTGTATCCATCTGATCGGTAATCGAAAATCACAAAACAACCCCAGCGACTTTTCTTGGCCGCCGGGGTTGATCCGCCGTGAGAGGCTAGCAGTTCATCGCTGATCCGCATGGGCCTGCTCCGCATACCGTACCGCGATATCAAACAAGTCAATGCTGGGGATTTCCTGTCCGCGAATATCGTACATGTAAGGGCGGTAGGTCCGATTGATCCAGTAATGGGCGATGTGGACGAGCCGTTCTGACCCGGTTTCCTTCTTGGCGTACTGCGCCTCCTCCAACAGACGGGCCGCACAATACAGATCGGTCAGTTTATCCATGAAACGGCGGGCGTGAGCATTTTGAACCATGGGAGGGGCTTCGAGAAGCACCGCCATATCCGTTTTCACATTGTCCGTCTGCTCCTTCACACAGGCGACGGCTTCGGCCAGTTCCGGCAAAACGACCGTGTCCAATGTTTCCCGAATCTCCCGCAAGATTACGCTCTCACCGGTTCTTTCCCCCGCCTCTTTGCCCAGCGTTTTCAACACTTCCAGGCCCATGATGTTGGACGTCCCTTCCCAAACCGTGTTCACTTGTGCATCCCGCAACAGACGGGGAGTGACATACTCCTCGATATACCCGTTCCCCCCGTGCAACTCCAGTGCTTGTTTGGCATGAAGAACCGCTTGTTCGCTGCAACGGTACTTGCTCATCGACAACAGCAGTCGAAGCAATGTGCGTTTTTCCGCATCTCCTTTCCCGTAGGTGTGGCAGTCGTCGAAAAGTTGTATCATGCGGGCTACCATCGCCCATGCCGCCTCGATGTCCGCGATGATGTTCAGCAAGGTTTCCCGCACCATCGGATAATCGATGATCGTCCGGCCGAATGCTTCTCGTTTGGACGTATATACGGCTGCCTCCAAAAAGGCGCGGCGAGAGATAGCGAGCGCGCCCGTCGCTGTGCACATACGGGAGATGTTCAATGCTTCCGCCATATATTTGAACCCCTGATCCGGCTCACCGATCAGATAGCCGACCGCCCGATCCAAAATCAATTCTCCACTGGCCACTGCCCGTACACCCAGCTTGTCCTTGAGCCGGCGGATGGAGATCCGGTTTTGTTCACCATTTTCCAAGTAACGCGGGAGCAGAAACAGTCCCAAACCCGCGGTGCCCGGCCGGTCGTTCACCCTGGCCAATGTGATAGCTACACCTGCGTCACAGTTGCTGGCAAACCATTTCTCTCCCGTCAACTCATAGTGATCGCCGCAGGCCACCGCGCGGGTTTGCGTCGCGCCCACGTCGGAGCCACCCTGAATTTCCGTCAAAAACGTGGCCCCTTGTTCCAGTGTACGCCGATCCATGCTGGCCAGGCGTGACAGATACCGGCGCTTTTGCTCGTCCGTCCCAAACTTCTCCAATACAAATGCCACCGCCATCGTCAGCGTGACCGGACACGTGAAACCGGTCTCCGCCTCAGACATCAGGATGTGCATCAGCTGGGTGTAGAAAAACGGGACTTTGTGGGGCACGTCGTCTCTGTACCGTAACCCCACCACGCCGAACTCGAAACAGTCACCCACCGTTGCCAGATATCCTTCGTTGTACCACACTTCGTTGATTTCGCGTCCTTGTCGATCATAGCGTATCAGTCGAGGAGCGCCGTCACGATCGGTATGACGGGCGCGCCGTTCCATCGGTCCTGCCGTATACGCACCTAACTCCACCAAGCGCGACTCGCCCCACTCCATCAGATGAGGGAGATACCGGTGTGCATAATACCGCATGGTTGGGTCGCTCTCGTACCAATTGAGTTCAGTCCCGTCTTCGTATCGGCTGTAGTTGATCAAGTGTTTACCCCCTTGGTCATAAAGTGCTCGCGAAATTGTTCACGCAACTGGGATTTGAGGAATTTACCCGCCGACGTACGCGGGATTTCCGCCACGAAAACGACATCGTCCGGTAACCACCATTTGGCGAATTTCGGTGTCAGAAACGCATGCAATTCCTCCAGCGTCAATGTCGCCCCCTCTTTTTTCACCACCACCGCCAGTGGACGTTCCTGCCATTTGGGATGCGCGATTCCGATAACAGCAGCTTCCTCCACGGCGGGATGCGCCATGATCGCGTTTTCCAAATCGACGGAGCTGATCCATTCTCCGCCCGATTTGATGAGGTCCTTGGTTCGGTCGGTGATTTTGACGTACCCTTCTTCATCAATCGTCGCCACGTCGCCGGTTCGGAACCAACCGTCTTCCGTGAACGAATCGCGAATATTTGGCTTATCGTGATACGCCCCAGCAATCCACGGCCCTCTCACTTGCAGCTCACCCATCGTAACACCGTCGGGCGGTACCTCTCCCTGCTCGTTGACCACCCGTACGTCCACAAACGGCACGGGGATGCCCTGTTTGGTACGGTAGGCGTATTGCTCATCTTCCGTCAGGTTGGCCAAGTGCGGCTTCAACACCGACACCGTGCCGAGGGGTGTCGTTTCCGTCATGCCCCACGCATGCACCACCTGGATGCCGTGGCGGTCCATCCCCCGCAACAACGCTTCCGGAGCGGCCGCCCCGCCCACCACCGTCCGCAGTTTGGGGTGAAGACGCCAATGCCCCGGCCGTTTCTCCAATTCCCGGTAAATACCGAACCAGATCGTGGGTACCCCGGCGGAGAACGTCACTTGTTCCTCCTGCATCAGATCGAGCAGACTGACAGGGTCAAGATGCGGTCCAGGGTACACCTGCTTGGCGCCCACCATGGTCATGGTAAACGGCAGGCCCCAGGCGTTGGCGTGAAACATGGGCACCACCGGCAACACTGCATCACGCCCGGAAACCCCCAATGTATCCGCCATCGCCGATGCGAACGAATGCAGCACCACAGCCCGATGTGAATACACCACCCCTTTGGGTCGTCCCGTCGTGCCGGATGTGTAGCACATGCCCAACGCATCGTTCTCATCCAGCTTAGGGTAGGTGAAATCGTCGGCCGGTTCCCGGATGAACTGCTCATAATCCTCATAACCGGACGGCACCGGTTGACCTGTCAGCGGCACGACGATCACGCGCTCCACCCGGATGCGATCAGTCACTTTCTCCAACAACGGGAGCAACACATCGTCCACTATCAGGAAGCGATCCCCGCCGTGGTTGATCACGTAAGCGATTTCATTCGGATGCAAACGAAGATTGACCGTATGCAATACCCCGCCGGAAACGGGAATGCCGAAATACGCCTCCAGATGGGCATAATGGTTCCACATCAACGTGCCTACGCGATCCCCTTTTTTCAACCCCGCCCGCCGGAGCGCCTGTGCCAGCGATCGGGCCCTGCGGGTAAAGTCGGCGTAGGTGTAACGGTGCAAGCTTTTATCCGGCATTCTGGTGACGATCTCAACCGAACCGAAGTAACGTCCGGCCCTTTCCAACAGATGGGGCAACGTCAGGGGATACTGCATCATCGTTCCTTTCACCGATGAACCGCTCCTTTCCCTCCTCGACTAGTTTGAATTTTACGTATTATATATTGGTTTTGTCAATGTCATCTTGTTGGAAACTCGGGCGTGCGACCTTGTTCCATTTTTGTGTGAAAAAATGTCTCCCGTGAAATTTCTGATCCTGTATTCCGTATATAGGAATGAAACCGGATCTGAAGGTGAAGTGTCCATGCTTCTCAAAATGGTTCATCACTAAGAGGAGGACCGGGACCTCGTGCAGGAATGTTTCATCCGGGCATACCGGAGCGAATGAAAATGAAAAAGGCGAAGGTAATATTGGATAGAAACAACAAGAGGGGAGGAACTGAGTTGCGTGATGAATCGCAGTGGGTGCAAGAGGTGCTACAAGGAAACAAAGAAGCTTTTGCCTTCATCATCGACCGATATAAACAGCGCATCTACGCATTCATATATCGCATATGCCGGAATAAGCATGACGCCCAAGACTGGACACAAGAAGTATTTATTCGCGCTTACCGCTATTTACAAAGTTATCGCCAGGATAAGCCCTTTTCCGCATGGATTTATAAAATCGCGGTAAACACATGCAACACGCAACTACAAAAAAAGAAAGCCTACACGAGGGAAACGATTGAAGAAATTCCGGCAACAAATACGACGGACAGTCCCGAAGAGATGGTGGTCAGTCGCGAAAGAAAAAAAGAATTGCAACAAGCTTTAGACCAACTGCCGGAACACTATCGTATGGTGATCATGCTCCGGTATATGGATGAGTTGAGTTATAAGGAATAGGAGAGATTTTGCAGTTACCCATGACCACGGTACAAAACCACTTGCATCGTGCACGAAAACAATTGCAGAAACATCTGGCAGGCCTAGTTCAACAGGAAGGTGGAAAAGTTTATGATTTGTTCAAAACAAAGTCTTCTTGAGCAGTGGTGGGACGGGTCTTTAGAGAAGAAAGAAGTCCCGGATTTGGAACAACACCTTCAGTCCTGTTCGGCATGCCAAACTCATTTAGCTAAGCTAAAAAAAGAAAAACAAGTGGTGGAAGAATGGTTAAGCGAACCCGTGTTGCCCGACTCTTTCACCGAGCAGATCATGGTCCAGATTCGGGAACTGCTACCTGAGCAGGAAAACGAACCGGTCATACCTATAAAGAAAAAAAGGGCTCGGCGCAGAAGAATGGCGCTGGTGATCGGTTCCACCGTAGCGATTTTAGCGATATTCCTTGGGATCTGGACGGCAGTGTCACCTGCGTTTGCAAACTTTGTCAAGAAGAGCATTTTTCTGATCGATCGGTTCGATTCCCATGATGGCGGATTGAAGCTAGCCGCAAAAAACGGGTTTAGTGCCCCTCTTAACAAAAAAATAACCAGTTCGGGGTATACGGTCGAATTGCAAGAAGTGATTGCCGACCCTTCCCGCATTACGGTTGATTTCCAAATCAGAGACGCAAATGGAAAATTGGTTCTCTATGTATTGGACAATGATAACCATTCTCCCATTGCATCTCTGGTGGACGAAAATGGGAAAGTTCTGGCGTATGGCCATGACAATACTGGGAATTCCAACCAACATCGCCTTACCCTTATTCCCACGGAGCCCCTGCCAAACAAAGCAACACTACGGATATCGGCGAATGTATTGCGCCAATTCAATCTGCATCATGAAAAAATAATCAAAGGGAGCTGGAATGTGTCTATACCGCTACAGCTAGACAAAGGTATATCCTCTACCAGAGTCGCTCACATTAATCAAACGCGGACTTTTCATGGTGTAGATGTCCAGTTGGATGACTTTTTATACTCACCAAGCGCGATGTCTATACAATACTCGTTAAAGCAAAATGAACAAGAAAAGAAACAGCTTCAACGAATCGCAAAACAATTCCCACAACGTGATTATTCACCGAAAATGTATTATGAAATTACGGATACTCAAGGAAAAAGCCTTGCTTACCTTACCCATGATGACCTACCCGGCAAGAGAGAGGAAAATCACCTTAACAGTGCCGTACAGAAAATTGGCGTTGGAGAGATTTCCAAGAAGGATCTGTACAATCCTCATCCACTGAAGAAAGGATACCTCTTCCGATTAAAAGGAATTGTGAAAAAAGAAGCTACAGATGCCCACATCACATTTAACCCACAAACTGTCTCGCAACAGCCTGTATCGTTTAACTACAAAGGAAATTTGATCACCATCACTTACGCGGGGCATGAGCCTTCAAAAGGTTCACACAACCACAATCTTGCTGTAAATGTAGAGTTAAAGCCGGTTAACAATTATCTGGGCTCAATGGATTGGCACTTTGTCGACGACAAAGGGAAAGTACACAACTTCTATGGTAGTGCAGAGAATAAAAATGGCGTTTATCATTATACGCTGGTCATTGATGATATTGTAGACGCTCCCAAACAGCTTACCCTTGTTATGGATGCGATCGACCATTATTACCCGGTTGATTGGGAAGTTCCCTTTCATTTTTCGAAATAGGGGTCAGATGCACGCAGACGAGGCGTGGTTCCCACACAGATTAAGTAAAAAGTAACCCGCGTGGTTTGCAGGCCTGGCGGGTTACTTTTTTTGTGACGCGGTGATGTACGTCACGCAAACCGGAAAAGAGTGAGTTCAGCATATCCTGTTCTCGATCGGTAGCTTGAAAATGGCCGTACTTCATAATCAATCATTTCAGCGAATTTTAAAATGACTTCTAGGAGTTTTCTCGCTCGCAACGATATAATAAATGTTGGGACAATCGAAAAGGAAGGATGACAACACGTGGCAACCGTGACTTGGTTTCAGTACGCCTGGGGATTTCTCCCCCAACCAAGTGGGGACATCGCTGTTTGGCAGCCTTTGAATCGACTGTATTGCAAACGTTTCCCCCATTGGCAGACCCTCGCCATCGGGTTTGAATTACAGAACATCGATCTGACACGGGACAATCTGATCGCTGTTCACTTCTATGCACCTCACCTCGTTTCCCCGTTGGCGACTGCAGAAGGACTCACCGAGAAGATACCGGGTGCCAAAAATGGTGTGTTTCAACATCACTTGCGTTTCGAAAACCTGCCGTTGGAGAAGGAAGGCGAATATTACTCCATCTTGTACATAAACGGACGGAAGGCTGGAACTTTTCCGCTGACTGTCACACGAAAACGGTTTATGGAGGAATTACGGGTGGTAACATGAGGGAGGACAACGGTAGACGGATATAAGTCTTCTCTGGTGAGTCCAAGAGGTGACAACGTCGACCAGAAACATCTTAAACAGAAGATAGGAGCGGTCATATATGCGTCTGTTTCTGTTGTTAGGCAGTTTGAACATGTTTTTGAGCATCGCGTTGGGTGCATTCGGCGCACACGGTCTCGAAGGTAAGGTCTCGGAACGGATGATGGAGATTTGGCGAACCGGTGCGCACTATCACATCGTACACGGGTTGGCACTCATCGCCATTGGCTTATTGGCGGATCGCTTCGGCGGCAGCGGACTGATCACCACAGCAGGCTGGCTGATCCTGGTGGGGATTGTGCTCTTTTCCGGCAGTCTTTACGCCATGGTGCTCACCAATGTGACCAAGCTGGGTGCCATCACGCCGATCGGCGGTGTCGCCTTCTTGGCCGGGTGGGTGTGCGTGTTTCTCGCCGCGTGGAAACAGATGGGATGAAGGGTAGATCAGGTTGGCGCTGATTCTTCCGGAAACAGGAGGTCAGCGCCATATTTATCTATGAAAGCTTTACTCGATCGACTCTTGAGACACGGATGCTTGAATCCGATAAATTGGTTAGATGGCAGAGTAACGATTCATTTTCATCCACGATCGAACCTGTGGCCGGGGAAACCCCGGCCGCCAATACTAATCAATGCATCCCACTTTTCGGAAATCTCGTCCGATCGTGTTCACTCTTTCCCCTGCATCTCCGTTCCGATGTTGCTCAATCGGTACGCCATTTTCAACACCTCATGATGATACGGCTCCGGGATCGATGCATCATCCACCATCGTGACCAGTTCCTTGGCCATTCGAATCAGAGAGGAGGCTGTCTCTCGCTTGCTTTTCTTTCTCGTTCGTTTCTTGGGTGTGGTCTGAGCAGAGGATGGTTTCGTTTGTTTTTTCTTAGATGTGGCGGAGTCCGCTTTTTTCCCCGACCGTATCAGCGCCTCGACCGACACGCCCAGATGAGGAGCCAATTGCTCGGCTAATTCCCGGGTCCACTCTTTTTTTCCCTGTTCCAGTGAGCGGATAACATTTACACTGAGTCCCGATTTCTCCGCCAATGCTTTTTGTGTCAATCCTGCTGACGTTCTCGCTTCTTTCAGTTTGCTCATCGCTGAACCCTTTCTCTATTAAAATCTCTCTATCATGATACAAAAAATCCCCCGTGTTGGGGGAATGACCTTCTGCTATAGAGGAAACAACTGATTGCCGTAGGTGGAAACAACATCTCTCTGCCCACGAAACAATGCACGCCCCCTCATGAAGGAGGCGTGCGTTTTCATCCGATCAGGTTTTGTACCCGCTTTTCCCGGTTTTTTATGCTTTCACTTCCTGCGATTTTTGCCAGCGCAGGATCGGTTTGCGCGCCGCGGTCACCTCGTCCAGGCGCTTGACAATCGTGTTGTGCGGCGCTTCCTGCACCACTTCCGGATGGTTTTCTACTTCCTGCGCGATTTGGATCATCGCCTCGATGAAACGGTCCAGCGTTTCCTTGCTTTCCGTTTCCGTCGGCTCGATCATGAGACATTCGTCCACGATGAGCGGGAAGTAGATGGTCGGCGGATGGAAACCGTAGTCCAACAACCGTTTGGCGATATCCAACGTGCGCACACCCAGTTTTTTCTGCCGTTTGCCCGAAAGCACGAACTCGTGCTTGCAGTGTTGCGGATACGGCAGGTCATAGTACGGCTCCAGACGGCGCATCACGTAGTTGGCATTCAGTACTGCGTTTTCGGATACCTGGCGCAATCCGTCCGGCCCCATTGTACGAATGTACGTGTAGGCGCGCACCAGGATGCCGAAGTTGCCGTGGAACCCTTTGACCCGACCGATGGAGTTGGGCAGGTCCTCTTTCAGGTAGTAGCCGTTTTCCCCTTTTTCCACAATCGGTGTCGGCAGAAACGGAATCAGCTCTTTTTTCACGCCGACCGGCCCCGCCCCCGGACCGCCGCCGCCATGCGGGGTGGTGAATGTTTTGTGCAGGTTGAGGTGCACCACGTCAAAGCCCATATCCCCCGGACGTGCGATGCCGAGGATGGCGTTGGCGTTGGCCCCGTCGTAGTAGAGGAGGCCCCCTGCTTCGTGGACGATGTCGGCGATCTCCCGGATCTGCTCCTCAAACAATCCCAGCGTGTTGGGGTTGGTCAGCATCAGTGCTGCTGTGTCTTCCCCCACCACTTGTTTGAGGGCTTCCACGTCTACATGTCCTTTTTCGTTGGATTTCACGGTGATCGTTTCAAATCCGGCAACCGTTGCGCTGGCCGGGTTGGTGCCGTGCGCGGAGTCAGGCACGATCACTTTGTTCCGCTGTGATTCACCGCGGCTTTCATGGTAGGCCCGAATCATCATCAGGCCGGTCCATTCACCTTGGGCTCCTGCCGCGGACTGGAGCGTCACCTGATCCATGCCCGTAATCTCGGCCAGATCCCGTTGCAGTTCATACAGCAACTGCAATGCACCCTGCACCGTCTCCTCCGGCTGGTACGGATGGATCTTGGCAAAACCGGGCAGACGGGCCATATCTTCATTTACTTTGGGGTTGTATTTCATCGTGCAGGAACCGAGCGGATAAAATCCATTGTCCACCCCGTAGTTGCGACGGGACAACTCGGTGTAGTGTCGGATCAAATCCAGCTCGGACACCTCCGGCAATTCGGCCGGAGTTTCACGGAGCATTTCTTCCGGAATCGCCTCTTCCAACGGGATTTCCGGCACATCGGATTCCGGCAGGCTGTACGCCACCCTCCCGGGTTGGCTCATCTCGAAAATCAGCGCCTTTTCCTTGTTCATCGCACGATCCCCTCCATTACCTCGGCCAACCGGTCAATCTCCTCTTTGGTCCGCATTTCTGTCACCGCCAACAGCATCGCACCCGCAAATTCGGCATAATCGCGACCCAAATCGTAACCGCCGATGATGCCTTCCTCCAGAAGCCGCCGGTTCACTTCCCCGACAGGTTCCCGCAATTTCAGTGCAAATTCGTTGAAGAACGGGTGATCGAACAGCGGCTCCACCCCCGGAATCTGAGCGAGACGCTGCCGGGCATAATGCGCTTTTCGTACGTTCAACCGCGCTACTTCCTGGATGCCCTGTTTGCCCATCGCCGACATATAGACGGCGGCGGCCAATGCATTGAGCGCCTGGTTGGAACAAATGTTGGAGGTGGCTTTTTCCCGGCGGATATGCTGTTCCCGCGCCTGCAGGGTGAGCACGAAACCGCGTTTGCCCTCTTCATCCACGGTTTGCCCCACAATCCGGCCCGGGATGCGGCGCATGAGCGCTTTGGTCGTCGCGAAATAACCGCAATGCGGACCGCCAAACTGCACAGCGATCCCCATCGGTTGTGCATCGCCGACGACGATGTCCGCCCCGTATGCCCCCGGTGGTTTCAGCACGCCAAGCGCGATCGGATTGGCGCTGACGACCAGCATGCCTTTGTGCCGGTGGGCAATCGGCTCGATGGCACCCAGATCTTCCAGGTTACCGAAAAAGTTGGGCGTTTGCACAATGACGGCGGCTGTGTCGGCATCCACCAGCTCCTCCAGCCGGGCGGGATCGGTCACGCCGTAGGTGCAGGGGGCTTCCACCACCGTCAGCCCGACTCCTTTGGCGTAGGTGGACAAAATGGCGCGCGCTTCCGGATGGACGGCACGGGAGACCACCACCTTCCGTTTGCGCGTGGTCGCCATCGCCACACCCGCCGCCTCCGCCAATGCAGTCGGTCCGTCATACATCGATGAGTTGGCCACTTCCATCCCGGTCAACTCACAGATCATCGTCTGAAATTCGAAAATGGCCTGAAGTTCCCCCTGGCTGATCTCCGGCTGGTACGGGGTGTACGCGGTGTAAAATTCCGAACGGGAGATCACGTGATTCACCACACTGGGAATGTGATGCTCATACGCTCCCGCCCCCAGGAAGCAAACATACTGGTCAAACGAAGCGTTTTTCCCAGCCAGGCGGTTCATGTGCCGCACCAAATCGGGTTCCGGCATCGCCTCGGGAATGTTGAGCCGCCCACGGAAACGGACGGACTCGGGAATATCCGCGAAAAGCTCCTCCACCGAATCGATGCCGAGTGTCGCCATCATCTCCCGGCGATCTTGTTCGGTCATCGGCAAGTAACGAAACTTCATCCACTCCATCCCCCTGTTGTCATCTGCTTATTTTTTCGGTCGTTTGTAAAAGGGTGTGGGCACGATTTCGGCTTCCACCCGTTTGCCTCGCACATCCACATGCACGCGGTTCCCCGTCTCTGCGTGCTGGGATTTGATCAAAGCGAGCGCCACGTTCTTACCCAACGTGGGAGATTGCGTGCCGGAAGTGACTTCACCCACTTCCTCTTCACCCACATACACCGGATAATGCGCTCGGGCGATTCCCCGTCCGATCATCTCCAGACCGACCAATTTACGAGGTACGCCCTCTTCTTTTTGTTTGAGCAGAGCATCCCGTCCGATGAAATCGCCTTTATCCAGCTTCACGGCGAATCCCAGTCCGGCTTCCAACGGGGAGATGCTGGCAGACAACTCATGTCCGTACAGCGGGAGACGTGCCTCCAGACGCAGCGTGTCACGGGCACCCAATCCGCAAGGTACCACGCCTTCTTCCGCACCCGCTTCCAGGATTTTGTTCCACAGAGTGGGCGCATCGTCCGGACTCACGTAGATTTCGAAACCGTCTTCTCCGGTGTACCCCGAACGGGACACGAGCGCGATCACCCCGTCGAGATCGACATCATGCTTGAAACGGAAAAATCCGATCGAGGAGAGATCGGTTCGGGTCAGCTTTTGCAGGATCTTCTCGGCGAGCGGTCCCTGCAGCGCCAACTGGGCCGTTTCCCGGGAAATGTCCCGCACCGTGACTTCACCTTGGGCGTGCTTCTCAATCCATTCCAGATCCTTTTCGATATTGGCAGCGTTAATGACCAACAGGAATGAGTCTTCTCCCCTGTACACGAGCAGATCATCCACAGTGCCGCCGTCCGGGTAGCACATCAACGAGTATTGCGCCTGTCCCACCTGCAGTTTGGAGGCATCGTTGGTCGTCAGCTTCTGCACCAACGCCAATGCATCCGGACCGCTGATCTCCACTTCCCCCATATGGGATACATCGAACAACCCCGCACGCGTCCGTACTGCTTCATGCTCCGCCTTGATACCCGTAAACTGTACCGGCATCTCCCACCCGGCGAAGGGAACCAGCTTCGCTTCCTCTTTGTACACGTCATATAAAGGGGTACGTTTCAATTCCGACAACCTCTCCACCTCCGCACTTTTCTACCACAGTTTGCCACATATTCCAACTTTCCAAACAAAAAGACAGAGGGATCGCCTGTATCTGTGCGTTCCACTCTGTCCGGAAACCTGAGAGTTCATCCCGCATGGGGAGCGGGACTGCCCCTTGGGTGGCTCACTTGGGAGTGAGCGCTCTCCAGAGTCGCGTCCAGCGGGCCTCCTTTTGCCTGAGAGATTCACCCGGTGTGATGGGTTTGCTCCTTCGGCGCCACGCCTTTACGTGGTCTCTCCTCCCGCCTTCAACCGCTTGGCCATATCCATTTGTCGAACGATGGGGGTGGGAACAGCTTATCTGCTTTCAATCGGGAAAACGTTCCCTTATCAGGGCTGATCTGCCCTGTAAACAGCATTTCTCCTTCTCATTGTGCCATAAATCCCGAACAAAATCGACACTTTTCACAAGAAAATTCGGCTCATAATCGTTTCCATCACGTATCCCATGTTCCATTATACACATTTCTTATCCTAATGGCGAAACGATTTGAAACTGCTGAAAATGCGGAACGGGTTTTCCAGCCTATTTTCTAAACCTTTTCTCTATTTCATCATACATTATCCCATCGACACAAAAGGACGGATGATTTATGCTGCATATGACGTGCAAAGGAAAAATTCACCGAGCAAGGGTGACGGAGGCCAACCTCGACTATGTCGGGAGCATCAGCATTGATGAACAATTGATGGAAGCCGCTTCAATCCGCCCGTTTGAAATGGTGCAGATCAACGGTCTCCGCTCCGCCCAGACGTGGCAGACCTACACCATCCCAGCTCCCTATGGAAGCGGAGAGATCTGCGTCAATGGTCCGCCCGCCCATTTGTTCCGAGTGGGAGACCTCGTCATCATCCTCAGTGTAGGCTTCTTCACCGAATCAGATTTGGAACGGTTTCAACACCGCACAGTTTTGGTGGATGAACAAAACCATCTGGTGGATGTCAAAACCTACACTCGGCAATCCGCCCATCACATCCGTGGGGGAGAAGGGAAATGAAACCGGTAGGATGGGAACCAGAACGTCGTTTTCTCAACAAATGGGGCATGCACCTGTTGCTGTCGGAACAACGGAACGCCCCCTGCCATCTGCCGGAAACTCAATTGCTGGAAGAGACTTCCCTGCGTAGTTTACTCCATCGATACGAGCGGGTCTACATCAAACCCGTCGCCGGCTTCGGCGGCAGTCGGATCAGTCTGCTGGAACAGCTAGCGAACAAGATTCACTGGACCCGACAAGAAACGGGAGAACGGCTCGTGTTCCCCGATTGGCTCCGTTTCTGGCCGATCTTCTCCTCCTCCCACCCGAAATCCGACATCTTTATCGCCCAACAGGCCGCCCCGCTCCGCACCTACCAGAACCGCCCGTTTGACATCCGAGTCCACCTCCAACGCGATACCGACAACCGTTGGGTATACGCCGGCGATTTGGTGCGCGTGGCCGGGAGTGGAGGCATCGTTTCCAATGTGGCGATCTCCGGAGGCGAGGTGATCCCGACGGAACGGGTGTTACAGGCATTGGGAATTGAGGAAGACACCCAACCATCCTGGCGAGAGATCGCCGATTGGGTGTGCCGGTCACTGGATACGGTTGATCAGTTTGAGGAAGTGGGACTGGATCTGGGAGTGGACGTGGACGGGCAATGGTGGCTGTTGGAGGTTAATACCAATGATGCCTGGGGTGGACCCAGCCACGAATTGTTCGCTCAATTGCCCGACACCAAAAAATATGACGAGATTCGCCTCCGCTACGCCCGACGCGTCGGTATTCCGCAATGGTTGCAGGATATCGTGTTCGACTCTTCCGATTCGGGTGACGGAACGCATTGATATGGGAGCGACACAAGGGTGAACCATTTTCCCATCACCGCTCAAAAGCTCGCCGGAAAATGGTCACTCTTATGAGCTGATGACCACTATTCCTCGAATGGCGCCTCCCTCCTCCATTCTAGTATCCCAAGCCATCGTTCGGAAGACATCCCCCGCACTCACTTCTGGATACACACAAACTTCCATCGATGTCATGAAGGGGAACCATTGCTACATACTTTTTTCCTCATACGCTCATACTAAAATCTGGAAAACACTTGGAAGCGGACGAGGAGGATATCGCGGTGTCGTTACCCATTCGCATGGATCGCAAGTGGTTGGTCGAATTGATACAGCATATCGAGAAAGACGCCGATTGGAGCACATGGGACCAGTTCCGGTTGGCTATGGAAGCCACCCAGGCGCAAATCGTTCCTCATTTTGACGCATTGCAATGCCTGCAGCACCTGCACGGGTTTGAACCGCTTCCCCATCAGATTGAAACGGCCCGCCGCGTAATCGGCGAAATGCGGGGACGGGCCATTTTGGCCGACGAAGTCGGCTTGGGGAAAACGATCGAAGCCGGCTTGATCCTCAAAGAGTATCTGTTGCGCGGATTGGTCAAAAAAGTCCTCATCCTGGTACCGTCCTCTCTGGTCCTTCAGTGGACGCGGGAGTTGAACCAGAAATTTCAAATTCCGGCGATGGCGCAAAAGAAAGAGTGGATGTGGGAAAAATACGATATCCTGGTCGCCTCCATCGATACCGCCAAACGCGATCCGCACCGGAGTATCGTAATGTCCCATCGCTACGACATGCTGATCGTCGACGAAGCGCACAAACTGAAAAACCGACGGACGAAAAACTGGCAGTTCATCAACGAGCTGCAAAAGAAATACTGCCTGTTGCTCACGGCCACTCCGGTGCAAAACCAGTTGGATGAGTTGTACAACTTGGTTACGCTGCTCAAACCGGGGCACCTCGGCCGTCAATCCACGTTTCAAACCGAACACATGGCGGGCAAACGCAAAGCGAAAAACCCGGAACAACTACGCGAGGAGATCCATCGTGTGATGATCCGCAACAAACGGAGCGACAGCAATCTGTCTTTCACCCGGCGTCACGTCTACACCGTTCCCATCCGGCTATCACCGGAGGAGCGGGCTTTGTACGAAGGGGTTACCCGTTTTGTACGCGACCGTTACCGGGAAGGCCGCGGAAATATGAAGACCCTGCTCTCCCTGCTCGTGTTGCAGCGGGAAGTGTGCAGCAGTCGGGATGCCGTGTTTCTCACGCTGTTCAAGCTGTTTCAGCAGGGAGAGAAAGGTCGGGAAACCATTTCGCCCGAAGTGCAGCAACTGATCGACCTGCTCCGCACCGTCAAGGAACAATCCAAGGTGAAAAAAGTGGTGGAAATGCTATCGAACAGCGAAGAAAAATGGATCATTTTCACCGAATATCGCGCCACCCAGGAGATGATCATGCGTGCCCTGGCTGAGAAAGGGATTTCCGCCATCCCGTACCGAGGTGGATTTCAGCGCAACAAAAAAGACTGGATGATGGAACTGTTTCAAAAACGTGCTCAGGTGATGGTGGCCACCGAAGCGGGCGGTGAAGGCATCAACCTGCAGTTCTGCCATCACATCATCAACTATGACATGCCGTGGAACCCGATGCGCGTCGAACAACGGATCGGGCGCGTTCACCGGCTGGGGCAAACCCACGATGTGCACATCTACAATTTCGCGACAGAAGATACGATTGAAGAGCATATTATCTGGCTGTTGCATGAGAAAATCGACATGTTCCAGTCGGTGATCGGTGATCTGGAAACGATCCTGGAGCGGTTGGACATAAAGGACTCGATGGAACAAAACCTGATGCAAATCGTGATAGAAGCGAAAGACGACCGAGAAATCCGTGAACGGTTCGGCCAAATCGGGGACAGCATCCATCAAGCCCGCATCCGCTCCGGTGACCGGACACTACGGCAACAGGAGGATTCAGACCATGAATCCACAACAAGTGCGCAACTTCACTGAACGCTACTTTTTGTCCCAAAAATGCAGCATCATCGAAAAAAGTCCGGCTCATCTGCAGGTGCAACTGACGGTAGAGGCGGACAAGGACATCATGAACCGCCCGTTTTACTGGATGTACGTGGAGCGGATGGGCCTACCCGCCAATCCTGCCATCCTCACGCTGATCTTCGACCCGGAAGCGGCTCCGCCAGACTTGAGCGGTGAACTGATGAACTTCGGTTCGCCCCGCTTCGCCCTGCTGTTGGAATCCGCTCAAAAACGGGGGCGTTTCGTTCGGCTGTTCGAATCACCATCCACCACCGCCCCGCATCCGTTGCTCTCCCGGCCGTATGTACCGTGGTTGGGCGTCAACTTTCTCGTTTCCTATGTCTGCGACCGGAAGAAGGACGAGATCGTCGACCTGGGCATCAATCTGCACAGCGGAGAAGTGGTGACCTCATTTTACGATCGTCTCCAACACAAACAATGGTCGTCCAAACTACCCGCCAATCGGCACATCATCCAACCGCAACTAGGTATCGCCGAAGGCGTGGGTGAACTGGAATTCAACCTGCAAAAGCACATCGAAGAACAGGATCGCACCTGGGCCTATGAAGCCTACGAACAACTGGAACAGGAACTGAACCAGCTGGACCTCTACTACCCGGATCATCTGCGCCTCAGTGACGAAACCCGGGCGGAAAAGAAACAACGAATTGGCGAGGCGGTGTGGCAGTACCACCCGCGCGTGGAAGTGTCGGTGGTGAATGCGGGGTTGTTTTATCTGGACGGGGGAACGGGTAATTCATGAAGAAAGCCCTGTCGCGTTGACAGGGCTAAAGCACTGGGCAAACATCATCACGCCGTCGGGTCCGCCAACATTTTGGCCAGAAACTGCCGGGTCCGTTCCTCTTTCGGTTCGGTGAACAGCTCCTGCGGCGTACCTTGCTCCACGATTTGGCCGGCGTCCATGAACAGCACCCGGTCGGCCACGTTCTTGGCGAAATTCATCTCGTGGGTGACGATGACCATCGTCTGATTTTCCTGGGCCAGTTCCTTCATCGTTTTCAGCACTTCGCCCACCAGTTCGGGATCGAGGGCGGAGGTGGGCTCATCGAACAACAGCACTTCCGGTTCCATCGCCAACGCTCTGGCAATCGCCACCCGTTGCTGTTGTCCACCGGAGAGACGCGTCGGGTATTCGTCCCGTTTCTCCAACAACCCCACTTTTTTCAGCAGCTCTTCCGCTTTCTCGGTGGCAGCGCGTTTGTCCGCTTTTTTTACCACAACCGGGCCTTCGATCACATTTTCCAGCACTGTTTTGTGAGGAAACAGGTTGAAGCTTTGAAAAACCATCCCCGTTTTGCTGCGCAGGGTGCGAACATCCTTTTCCTTCACTTTTCCCTGTCCGAACGACAGTTCCGTACCGGCGACTGCGAGCGTTCCGGCGGTGGGTGTTTCCAACAGATTGATGCACCGGAGCAACGTTGATTTTCCCGATCCGCTCGGGCCGATCACGCAGACGACTTCTCCTTCATTCACATCCAGATCGATTCCACGCAGCACTTCTGTTTCTCCGAATCTTTTTCGCAAACCACGAATGCGAATCATGTTCGCCCCTCCTCTCACGCCGCAAAACGGCTGTACCGTTTTTCGAGCCAATCCTGCAACACGTTGAGTACCGTACAAATGATCCAATAAATGATAGCCACCAGAATATAGGCGGTCATGTAATCATAGGTCTGGCCGCCGACGATTTTCGCCTGATACATCATCTCCGGCACGGTGACGACGGATAAAAGCGACGTGTCTTTAACCAAACTGAGAAATGTATTGGCCAGCGACGGCAAGGCTACGCGCGTTGCCTGCGGGATGATGATGCGCCGCATTGTTTGCCAATACGTCATATTGAGCGATTGCGCCGCCTCCCATTGCCCTTTGGGAATCGAGAGAATGGCGCCGCGAATCGTTTCCGCCGAATATCCTCCCACGTTGAGTGATAAGCCAATCACCCCGGCGGCGATCGCAGTGAGGGAAATCCCGATCACCGGCAAACCGACATACAAAATGAGCAGCTGTACCAACAGCGGTGTGCCTCGGATCACCGAGATGTAGGCACGGGCAGGCCATCTGAGCAGAGCATTGTCCGACATGCGGGCCATTGCGGTGATGAGTCCCAAGACCAATCCAATCGCCATGGTGACGAAACTGATCGAAATGGTGTATGTGATCCCTTTCAATACAAACGGTGTCGATTCAATCGCCGATTGGACATCAAAGATGTTTTCCCAGTGGATGTGTTCCCACCATCCGCTCACGGTTGTCCCACCTTTCCGGTTGCTTCATCTGACAATATTAAGGGTGTGTCCTGGTCATTCTGAGCAAAGCGTACTTTCCCCGCGTCCTTTGCTCACCGGGATGAAACGGCCATGATCTGCTTCCTTGGAGGACGCAGATGGAGCGAGCCGGGAAAGCCATGTGGGCAGTATTCACCAGATACCCCATAGGTGTCCGTTCAAAGGAGAAAGCGGCTCCGATCAATGAGCCGCCCCTTCCTCACTTCGTGATGTCCTGACCAAACCATTTCTCCGATATCTTCGCCAACGTTCCGTCCTTACGCATATCGTCCAATGCGCGGTTGATCGCCGCCACCAGGTCTTTATTCCCCTTCGGCACCGGGAAAGCGGAAATCCCTTTCTCAGCCGGGATCGGAATCACTTTGACCGGCAGCTTGACCGTCTTCATCATTTCAGCCACGGCCAGTCGGTCGTTGATGCTCACATCCACCCGCTTGGCGGCCACATCCCGCATCGCGGTCATCATATCTTCATAAGATACGAGATTGGCACCCGCTTTTTGGGCCATCTGTCCGTAGTTGCTGGTCGGAGTTTGACCGGCACGCTTTCCTTTAATATCTGCCAGTCCGTGAATGTCCTTGTTATCCTTGTGCACCACCAACACTGCATAGGACACGGTGTACGGCTTGGAGAAGTCGAATTTTTTCATCCGCTCCGGCTTGACCCCGACCTGGTTGGCCACCGAGTCGAAGCGACCCACACTGAGACTGCTGAGCAACGTGTCCCAGGGACCTTCCACGAACTGTGCCTTTACCCCCAAGCGTTTGGCCACTTCCTTGGCCACGTCGATATCAAAACCGACCAGTTGTTTCGTTTTTTCATCATGATAGCTGAAAGGTTTGTAGGTTCCTTCGGTTCCAAAGCGGATCGTGCCCCGCTTTTTGATTTGATCCAACAGATGATCCGTGCTTGAAGATTGATCGACGATCTTCACTTGGCCGCACGCGGCAAGCAAGATCATCGATAATACCGTGATCAGGATCAAGCTCCAACGTTTCATTTTCCGATCGCTCCCTCAAAACCTAGTTGACAGGTAGGTATTTACGGTTAAGGACACGATCATCATACAGAATGAACCCCGTTCTGTCAATAATAGGATAGCCACGATCCATCTGGTCAAACGCCGAAAGATCCCTCTTCACCGGCCTGAAAGTAGCGTTGTCTGGCGCGATTCCATTCCTGCACTTCCGGGTCTTCTCTCGTCAGGGATTGGTCAGTCGCTCTCCTGAGTAAACATTGTCCCCTTCCGGAATAACCAGACACGCCCTACCCGGATACCCATACCGCTTGTCCCGACATGGGTCGGTCAGGATTCTTTATTACCGTCCCGATCTCTCCCCAAGCTCCGGTACACGTCTGGCATACGATCTTCAAACACCGGAATCTTTCTCCGGATGCGCGCCACTTCAGCGAGATCAATCTCCACCGTCAGCAACTCTTCCTCTTCGCCGCCTTCCACCAGGATTTCTCCCCAGGGATCGACCACCATGGAGTGCCCGCCGAACACATCCCGACCACCGACGCCCACCCGGTTGCACGCTACGAGGTACAACTGGTTCTCCACGGCACGCGCCTGGTTCAACAGCCGCCAATGTGTCAGGCGCGGAAGCGGCCACTCGGCAGGAACGAACAAGATCTCCGCTCCGTCCAACGCCAGGGAGCGTGCCAACTCGGGAAAACGAATGTCATAGCAAATCATCACGCCCGCCCGATGTGATTCAAGGGAGAATGAAACCCGTTGATCCCCCGCATGCAAATATTTTTCCTCATCCATCAACCGGAACAAATGCACTTTGGAATACCGGGCCACTTGTTTGCCATCCCGGTCGAAAATATAAGCGGTGTTCCAAAAATGGTTCGCTTTTTTTTCGGCGATGGATCCTCCCACCAAATGAACGCGGTATCGCGCTGCGGTCGATGCCATCCATTCCACCAGCTCGCCCTGATCAGCACAATCTTCCAAACGGTCCAACGCATAACCCGTGTTCCACATCTCTGGCAGTACGACCACGTCTGCCTGCTCCCGTTCCGCCGCCCGACGAATCCAATCTTCCGCCCGTTGCCGATTTATTTTCGGGTCTCCCCACGCGATATCCATTTGTACCAATGAAATGCGCATCCTTTGTTCCCCCTTTTTCTCCATTCAAACAAAAACCACGGCCATTGACCATGGTGGATGTTCAGTATTGGTTCATACATTTCTTCGTGACGCGCGGGCGACGGAAAAAGTAGAGGCTCCGCAGCAATCCCTTGTAGCGCAATTTCACTTCCTCCCGGTAAGTGTGAAACGACTCACCGCCAAGTTGAACGACGCTGAAGCAACATAAGTAAAGGAAGCAAACCACTTCGTGCAACTGGGGGTAGCGTTTGGTTAAATTCCGTCGGTGCAGGGTTTCCTGCACTTGCTGGACCCTCTCCAGCAACAACCGGATCGGTGCGGGATCCTGTCCTGGCTCAAACCGGCGTAGCTCCCGCACACTTCTGTCGATAAAGGGTAAAATGTCTCTCAATTCCTGCGGCCGGGTCTCCCGCTGGGTATCCATTTTCTCCTCCCCCCCACAATCAAGAATCCGACAAGCTTTGCTGTCATTTTCAGTGATCCAGGGAATTTGTCTGATACCCGAACATTTTTCAGATATTTTTGGATTCTATCTGTTTTTTCTTGCCATCCTCCAGATTCTGTCGATATGGTATTCATGAACGGCTTTTGCCGGATCGAAAAGTGATTTAAGACGATTGTACCACATTCTCCCCACTTCTCCCACGGGTGAAATGAGGGAGATTTCGCCGTCGATTTTTGTCCGTGACAGTTGAGTTTTGGGACGCTGAACCTGAAGCACGCGCAACACACGGACAAATTCCCCTGTCTGACATTTCCCCATCATGCGCTCCGCTTTTTTCACTTCCAGTCGCAAACGAACACCGTTTTGCAACAGCGAAGGGGGCAATCCTACCAGCTGAAATCGTTTCCCTGTGTCATCCTCCAGCACCCAGCAACCGCCTTCCAAGTCCAAGAATCTCAACGTGCCCTGCAAAATCCAGGTATCGCCGTTCACCGTTTTTCCCTGCCACTGTGTCACCGTCCAAACACCAACGGCTGCCGTCAACAGACCAACCGTCAAGATCAATGCAAAACGCTGGTACAATGCATTTCACCTCCGACACTCATGCCATCATTTATATCCTTCCAATCAAACGCGATCCGCAAAACAAAAGCCCCGACGAGGGGCCATTCAGTCAAAAAAGCGCTGACTGATCCCATACAATTTGGCATAGGTCTTCCACGCGTAGGAATCGGTCATACCCGCGATGTGATCACAAACGACGCGTTCCCTATTCCCTTCTTCGGCCAGTTGGCGGTCCTTTTTGGGCAGCAGTTTGGGCTCCTGCAAAAATGCCTCAAACAGTTTACGAACGATGTATTGTCCTTTCCATTCCACCGTCTGCACGGTGTCGGATTCAATCACTTCGTTTTTGACGAGCGTTTTGAGGTCGGCACACAATCTCCGTAATTCGTCGGGCAGATCAGCGGTCCATCGCAAGCGATCGGATGTGACGTCCGGTACCTGCCGCAGTTGGACGTTGCGGACGAACGCATCGATCAAGTAGGCAAACATATGCTTCAACTTCGATTTGAAATCATCTTCTCTGGGACGGAGATCACGCAGAACATCCACCGCTTTTTTCAATCCCGGGTAGACTTCATGCAATTGATCCCGTTCGATCAGTTGGCGGATCGGCTCCACGTCCACCATTCGCAAATTGAGCGCATCCTCCAAATCGTGCGTGGCATAGGCGATGTCATCGGCGATTTCGATGATGGAGCATTCCAGCGTCCGATTGACCGTTCGTACATGGCGATCCTTATCGGAACGCTCCGTTTGCAGGAAGTGAGCGAGATCGTCATCGTTGAACGGACGCAGAACCCACTCGAACGCCTCCCGATCTTCCACAAACAGGCCCGCTTTTGGCGGGAAGGAGGTTGCCTGCGGATTGCAGGCATCATCGTATACAATGGGATATTTCAAAATGGACAACAGCAGCGCCCGGGTCACGTTCAACCCCTCCGGCGGCTTCCCTTCCAGCCGGGTCAGGAGGCGAAATGTATGAGCGTTGCTTTCGAAACCACCGTGTTCCCGCATGCAGGCATCCAACGCACGCTCTCCCTGATGGCCAAACGGGGGATGACCCAAGTCGTGAGCCAGTGCTGCCGCTTCAATCAGCGAGGTGTCAATCTTCCGGTCCGGCTGCAACAAGGGGGAGTGTTGGTTGAGCGCGATGGCGATCCCACGGGCGATCTGCGCCACTTCCATCGAATGCGTCAACCGGGTGCGGGGAAAATCGCTCACCCCGGTCCCGATCACCTGCGTTTTGGATTGCATTCGCCGAAAGGCCGCACTGTGTACGATCCGACCGTAATCCCTTTCAAACTCGTCCCGCGGTTCTCGAGCGGAGCGCTTCGGTTGGGAAAACCTCCGTTCCCAATCCGTTGAACCGTACAAACGATTGGGAGCATCAGACAGCCACATCCCCAATCCCCCTTTGTCCATTTCTATGAGGTTTATGTGCGGGTCATAGGTTCATTCGTTTTTTTGCAAAAAATCCCTTCTATCAATTTGAGGAAATGTAACGTTCATGGCGTGATGAAGCATGTTCAATACCCGAGACCCAAATACGATAATGTATATAATTCATTTACAGGAAATACTTCAAAACCATAAGGGGAAATAGCTAATGTGTTATTTTTTCGCAGACTTAGAGGAGGAAGAATATCCTACTTGGGAAGAGATTAACGATGCAATTGAAAAGTTAGACGGGAGATCATTCAACAATTTTGTATTTGAGATAAATGGCGTAGCAATGATGACGTGTGGAGGAGGAAACCTAATCGAAGCGGAAAGAAGGTATGTGGTCAGTTATGTATCTGCTGACCAAAATTGCAGTCTGATTAATCCTGAAGAGCCAAAAGATAAGGAATACACAATTACAATTCAAACTCCCGATATTCATTGGCTCGTTGGTGTGTGAAGATAGAAGATGTTGTAGCTGCCTTTAAGTACTTTTATGAAAATGAAGGAAACTTGAATCCACATTTACATTGGGACTGTGTTTGAACTTTGATTTAGAGAAATAGAAACTATACTATGATTGTTCATGATAAATAAAGTATGCCCTCAGTTCGGAGGGCTTTTAGGAAGCGGCGAGAATCTCTTAGAGGGGTTCAGAGAATCAAAGGATTTCATATAGATGAGTAGCCAATGGCAATGGTTGAAAAAGGTGGACCAAGCGCCAGTCAAACATAAACCTCCGAGACGGTACCAAATTAGATACAACTACGGATTGGGGATTGTCATGAGGATCAAAATTCCTGATTTTACAACCCTCTTTCAAGATAATGTAAAAATTGATACTTACCTAGGAGAAGGAATGACGAAAAACTCGAAGTGGGCAAAATAAGTCTGTTCTCAGGTCAAATTGTTGCGTGTGATCCTTTCGTTTCGCCAAGCACCGAACCGTTTGTCAACAAAGTTGTTCCAGGTGAATATCCGGTAATCATCAATATTGTCCATTATCTGGATGATGACGACGAACGTATTGGAGCGGCGATGATTAAAATAAAAGAAAGTAAAGTTGTGCGATGGGAAATGGCTTTAAAGAAAGGACAAGATCCGAGTACTTTAGAAGACGATGAAGTTTTTGGTTATACGGTTGACAGCGGTGTAGGATGTTTTATGGACTATGAAACCGCACAAAGATATAAAAAAATATTTCAAGAAAATCCCCATTTTCATGAGTTTATTTTGGAAGAAATGAAAAGAAATTATACTGATACCCGAGATTGGGCGGATATTCAAATAGAACCGTCAGGTAACATGATAACCTTTTCAAGCGGGCTGGGTGACGGATATTATCCATCCTATTGGGGTTATGATGATGAAAATGATATTTGTTGTTTCGTAACGGATTTTGGTTTGTATGAAGAAGATTAAACAAACGTGAACTGTGCGTGGTTCACCAAGAAGATTTTGAGCGTATGATTCTCTGCTAATGACGAATCAGAAAGTCAGGATTTCGAATCTCTCAAGGCAGCAGTAATGAGCCGCGAAGTTTCGCGGCTTTTTCGTTTTACAGTTGCAAATCGAATCAAATTGTAAATAAAGTGCAAACCTTCGTGTCACTATGGAGAAACAGCCAAACAAATTCACATGGCATCATCATCAAGAACCAGGTAAAATGCAGTTAGTTCATGCTGAAATACATAGAGCCACTAACTCATACAGATGAAAAAGATATTTGGGGCGGTGAATGTAAAGCCAGAAAACGAAGTATGAAATTGATTAAAAGTAGGTGATGAAATATGACAAGATGGCGTTATACACATCAACCGGTAGATGTAGAGGTAATAAAAGAAATCGAGCGTCAATTAGGTATCACTTTTCCTGATGATTATATAGAGTTTAGCCGTAATCACCATGGCGGAACAACTGAGGATAATGTAATAAAACTAGACGATGGTGGAGAATTGGTTTTTGGCTGGCTTTTCTGTTTTGATGAAGATAAGTATATTAATATTCTTGAAGTAAACAACGACCTACGGGAAGAACATGGTATCCCAAAAGAAATTATTGCTTTTGCTGATTCTCCATTTGGTGATTACTATTGTTTTGATTATCGTGAGTCAAGAGAAAATCTAAAGATCGTATTTTACGACCACGAATTAGACCCTCAAGAAGAACCTGAAGCCATTGAATATATTTGTGATTCTTTCACCGACTTTCTCTCAAGGTTGAGTCCATATGAAGATGATGAATGAGGTGAATCTTACAATGCCCCTCTCGGGGCCAATTATCCAAACATGGTTGGTAATAGCAAGGTTTATTTCTTCTATGACACGGGTCGGATTCAAGGTGAACCTATTACCTAGATTCGTGCTGAATTACCCCTCGGTCACGATAAAGCTAGATATCACTGGCATCCCATGTCAAGAGAAAGAGTAGATAGATTATTTGAAAAAACCGACAAAATTGAAGAGGTGAAAAAATGAGCTTCTTGAAATATCAGCGGATTCCCTCCAAGCCGTACCCGATCTTTGATCATCAACCTTTAAAAATCCATGCCGGTTGGCGAATTCAGTTTACCTCTCTTTCCAATGATATGGATCCCCAACAAGTTTCTCCTGATGATGAAGACGCATGGCTCGATTTTATGCAGGATCTAATTGTATATCCGTTATGATGATATTGGATCTGGGTTGGTATCCGGAGGGGGATCCGAACGGAGCATTTGAGCTTCAACTGGTTACTCACAAGGACTTCAAAAAGCTCTTTTCCATCGAAACGAGGAGTTTGAACGAAGTACTCGATGGTATCGAAAAGATCACATGGGGTGTCAGCCAAGGGATTCTCCCCACTCGTGATCGTGAGTTTTCGATTGAACTGCTGGTTCCGCCGATTCGGTTGCAGCCGCTCAAAATTTATAGTGGCTGGACGGTTCGACATAACACCTTTACGGAAACTGATCCCCTTGAGCTCCCTCCCGATCGGCCGGAGATGTGGAAGAGCCTGACCGAAGACTTGTTGCGGTTGGAAAATGACGACCATGATGAATTCCGCCTGGGGTGGGAGCCGGCTGGTGATCCCAATGGAGACGGTTCGTCCTACGAGTATTCAAAGACGGTGACAAGGAACATCCAACTCGCACCATCGAAACAAAAAAGAAAGAGGAGATCGTTGACTGGATCGAATGGGCCACCTTAGGCAGGTTGTAGGGAACGTTTTGGGATGAGGAAAACTCCCATCGAGCTCGTGGATCCGATTGAAGATGAAAAGAGTCAGCCCTCCGGTCGGAGGGCTTCAATTATAGTGAAAATCCGACAAGGAGCTTCCAGGCGTTAGCCTGATAGAAGTTATTGATTCAAACGATCTTGATATAAGTCAATATACAGTTGATTATTTGAAACCAATACCATGTAGTTAATATCTTTTGGTGTCAATTTACGCTTATTGAGTTCTGTTTCTAACCACTCCATCGTCAAATTTCTTTGGGTCAAATTTTCGGAAATAATTTCTCCGTCTACGATCAATTCTGCAGGAAATGAACTATTAGATGTTTGAAGCGATAAGTCTTTACGGGTTACTGGAAGATACATTGTTTTTTTAAAACTGATAGTTCCCCGTCCGTTTCCAGTATCGCGCATTCTACTTCATTGATATCAAAGATGTCTTTTCTTCTTAAACTTTGACTTAATACTTCCAAGCTCATATGAATTTTAGCTAGGTTTTTTTCAAGAATTTTCCCTTTATCGATAAGGGTAACCGGTTCTCCTATTACCCACCTTTTTATCGTACGGCTCTTTAAAGCGAGATATAACAACAGAACGGAAAGGACACTAAATAAATACAATAGAAGCTGCTAAAATTAGAGCATTGAGTTTATATTCAAAGGCAAGATTCCCTGCAATCGATCCCAAAGTGATATTCGCGATATAATGTAAGTAAGTTAAACGAGAGATAGCTTGTCTCCCAATAATATGAGTGCTTACGATAAGTAAGAAAACAGAGAATATTGTTCTTAAAATGGTTTCTATAAGGTCAGACATCATTTTCCTCCAATACGTTTTTTCCAAAACGAGGTTAGAATTAAACCGATCCAGTGCAGGTTGATTCAGCAGACCAGTATCCTCCCTCGATCCGTTGAGGGCTGATGAGGCCAAGCCCTGTGTTGCGGGAATTCTATGGACCATCGGCCCAAATACCGTGCCACAAACGGAGGCGGGATCAACATGCTTACCATCAGCATAATAAGATTCATGCACAGGGCGAAAAGCCCTCCGGTTGGAGGGCTAACCTTTGTGTCGTACCCCACAGTAAACTGACAAACGTTTCTACTCGGGCTATTTAGACCTATTACTTTTTCATCTGCAAATCCGTCTCCGCCACCCGTCCAGCTTTCACTTGAACCACTTTGGGCACCGCGCCGTCCACTTTCACCAGATAATAACCGGGAGACAAGTCGGACAAGCCGAAAAATCCACTCCCGTCCGTCTTGCTTTCATACCAATCCCATCCGCTCCCTTTGATCTTAACTGTCTCGCCATCTACCGGTTGTCCCTTGGCATTCGTCACTTTTCCCATCAAATACCCCTTGGTGGGACGGGATTTCCACGGCATGTCCGGAATTTCCGCCCGTTCGGCAAACACCGGTTCTCCGTACGAATTGGGTTGTGACAGCGCCGTGTAGAATGTGTCGTTGGGTATGGTGTCCTTGTTGGTTTCCGCATAGCTGTACAAGCTGACGCCCGCAGCACGATGGCCGTTGGCTGAAGGCATTTGCGCCCGTTTGATCTGCGCCAATGACCCGGATATGGCATTGAGGTACACACCCGGACCGATCACGATCTGCCGACCATACTGGTGATCCTTTTCCCATTCGATCCATTGATCGTACCATAATTTTTGCGATTCTACGTGTTCCCGGTCGTAGTTCATGGGAATGGCCATATCAATAAACCCCTTTTGCAACCAACCGTCCCAATCCTGCATCACCTGCGTGTAAGGGGCGGATTGCCGGTATGCTTCAGGAGTGGAGGGTCCCGCTCCCCAGGCGATCACCGCAGCCGACACTTTGATGTCGGGACGGATGGCGATCGCTTTCAGGTAGACTTTGCGCATCAGAAAGGTGACTTGTTCCCGGCGCCACGCTTTCCACCGTTCGTCCTGCGGGTCGGGCAGGCCGGTGGTTCCCGTCTGTTGTTGGAAGCGCTCCACGCTGACGGGATTGTAACCCCACTCCGGACCCATATATCGCACCAGGTCCAGATGAATGCCGTCCACGTCGTATTGGCGGACGACGTTGAGATATTGTTCCACGGTGTAATCCAACGCGTCCGGATGTCCCGGATCCAGGATGTAGTTGGCACCGTCCCGGTTCACCCCGTCGACCCGGTTCATCAGCCAGTAGTCCCGCCCTTGGGCCGAGGGGCCGTGTGTGTTAAACACATGTTGGGGCGACTTAGGCGGAGTGGCCGAATTCCAGATCGGCAAAGTGGCCAACCAGGCATGTACTTCGATCCGCGGCCGGGCTTGGTGCGCTTTTTCGATCAGGTAGGCCAATGCGTCAAATCCTGGTTGCAACGCAGGATCTTCGGTGCGGGGTTCCAGCGCTTTGTTGAAATACGCATCCCCCCGCCTTCGTACCTGCACGATAACCGCGTTCGCATGCGACTTCTGCACGTCGTCGATCAGCTTGTCCACTTGTGCAGGCGTTTTAAACCCGTCGTGAAATGCGTCCACCCAAAAAGCCCGAAATTCCCTGGGCGGTGCATCCGCCCGAGCCGGTTGCGGAACTAGTGACACCCACAGCCAACCGAACAGGGACAGCCAGACAAACCATTTGCGCATGCGCATCTCCCCCATTACTCCCCTCGTTGGAATTCGGCCAGCATCACGCCGATTCGGTCCTGCAACTGGCGAAGCGAACCGGCGGTGTATCCGTTCATGATCATCGAAAACACCAGCCGTTCTCCATCCTTGGTGTGTACATACCCGGACAAAGCGCTGACGTCGGTCAGCGATCCCGTTTTGGCCCTCAGGTTGTTGGCCGCTGCGGTGTTGCGCATTCTACTCTGCAACGTGCCGTCGACACCGGCTACAGGAAGCGAATCGGTAAACGGAGCCGCGACGGGAGAACGGGAAACGGTTGACAACAGCTGCACCAACTCTTCTGCGGACAATTGGTCCTCCCTGCTCAAGCCGGAGCCGTCAACCAAATCCGCCTGAAAGTTCAGATTCAACTGCCGCAAATAATCATTGACCGCTTCCACGCCAGCCTGTGCTGTGCCCACTCCCTCTTTTTGCAGTCCGAGTACCCGTAGCAACATCTCGGCATAAAAGTTGTCGCTGTTTTTGTTCATATAGCGAACGATCTCAGACATCGGCGGAGACGGGTAATCGCGGATCAGTTCCGCTTCCTGTGGCACCGTTCCAGCCTGTGCTGAACTAGGCTGGTTAAAAGCGACTCCCGCATTTTCCAATTGCTCACGTAACAGTTCACCCGTATACAAATGCGGATTTTCCACGGGAACACGCGTGTAGTCTCCCTGAAAATCCAGGGGCAAACTACCCGATACCCGGATCGTGTTGGTTCCCCGATCACGGGAGATGGAGAGCGTGTTTTCCGATCCGGCGGGACCGGTGACGGCGGTGTTGATCACACGGACATAGCGCGTCTGTGGTGTCAAGCTGAGCCGGATCGGATCACCCACTTGTCCGCCAGGCAAGTAGTCCAGCCGAACCGTTCCCCGGTTGATGGACAAGGCCGTGATCTGCGGCTGGTAGTATTCGTTCTCGTCATCCCAAGACCATCCGCGACCGTAAACATCGTCCGTAAACGCAGTGGTGTCGACAATCACGCTTCCGGTGACCCGCTTGATCCCTGCAGCTTGGATATCGTTCACCATCTGGTGAATCGTGGGCCCTTCCTGCACACGGAGCGCACCTTCCGTGGCCAAGGTGGGGTCGCCTCCCCCTTGCAGGATCAGATCGCCATGAAGCACACCATTTTGAATCGGGCCGGTTCGGAACAGCCGTGTATGCAGACGGTCGTCCGGTCCCAACAACCCCAACGCGGCGGCCGAAGTAAACAATTTGGCATTGGAGGCAGGCGTCAACAGGGCGGGGCCGTTCCGCTCGTACAGCACATCTCCACGATCCAGCGACTCCACCATGACACCGCTGACAACTCCCCGGTAGGGTTCAGCATCCAACAGCGGGTTCAACCGTTCCGTCAACAAATAAGCGTCTTCCGGCGGCAGCTCCCCGGGATCGGGCAAATCCGGATACGTGGTCGCCGCCACCGCGATCCGGTCTTGAAACGCTTTGGACAACGCCTTTTCCTTCGTACCTCTGATCAACACGGCAAAGGCTAATCGTTCCCCGGAACGGGACGTGGTGATGCCAGTCAGACCAAATTCCCCGCCAGTCTTGGCCCGTACGTTCTTTTCCGCAGGGGTTCCCGTCATACGGTCTTTCAGTGTCCCGTCCACACCGGCCACGGGCAAAAATGACCAGAAACGCTCCCGCGCCGGATGCTTGTCCATCGCTGTTAACAACTGGATCAAGTGATGGGGCGCTACCACATCCTGACGGGACAAACCGGACCCGTCCACTTGACGGAAGTCGATGTCCACTCCTACACGTGCGGCGAAAGTTTGAATCGCTTCGATCCCCGCTTCCGCACTGCCGACTCCCTTTTCCGTCGCCCCCAACCGCTTGAGCAACATTTCCGCGTAAAAATTGTCGCCGGTCTTGATCGTCCGCTGTAACAACCGATCCACGGTCGGGGATAGCGTTTGTGATATGCATTTGGCGGAGGAGGGTAACTCCCCGGATACCACCCGGGTGGAGGAAGAGAAGCGAATGCCCACCCGGTTCAGCTGTTCCTTGAATACCCAACCGGTGAACACATCCGGTTCTTCCACCGTTCTTCTTACTGTGACACCGGTATGGTCCTCTCCGATCGTACCGGTGATGACGATCTCATTTTTGGCACGAGTCCGTGTGATGGTCAGTTGCTGTTGGTCTCCCTCCACCGTCTGCGCCCGATTGATCACCTGCACATATTCCGGTGCGGGTGTCACCGTCACACGGGGGGCTTGTCCCGTGTGGCGTCCCGGTGTCACTTGTACGCGCACCGTATTTTGATCCACCGATAACGCCCCGATCTGCGCGCTGATCGGATACGGTTCGTCATCCCACACCCAGCTGGTTCCCAGCCGCACCCGATCAAAATACCGGTCATCGACACCGATATTCCCTTCCACCTTGCGGATGCCCTGGTCTGCGAGCGCTTTCGCCAACTTTCGCAACTGCTTTTCGTCCAATGAAGGGTCGCCATATCCCTTGAGCCATACATTCCCCCGGAAGACCCCACCGGAGCTGAGGGTTCCGTCCAGCCATACCTCCGTAGGGATCTTCGTATCCGCAGACCAACGATCCACTGCCGCCGCGGCCAACAACAGTTTCACCGTTGATCCCGGCACAAACGTGTTGTGCTCCCGCAGTGCCGACAAAGTTCGGCTACGGTCAAGCGATACCACCTCGTAACCCACCAGCATCCCCCTGGTCTCAGGGTTTTCTCGCAGTTCAGCGACGTAGTGTTTGAGCGTCGCATCCAACCGCTGATCCGCCGACGGCGTCTCCGCCCGAGCGGGCAGGCTGATGCCGGAAACAACCAGCAAAACAGCTAACCACACGGCTAGCCATTTGCCCCAACGCTTCATGCGCTCCCCTCCTTTTGACGGCTATCTCCATTCTAACTGAATATTCTCAAAAATTTTATCAAAATTTGTCGTACAGGCCGTAGGAGGGAAGGCAATTTTGATGTGCAATACTTTCGAAATAATGATGTTTATGAATTATGAAAAGTGGGTAATCTTTCATTGCTCATGAAATATCATGGTGTCGGAGGGATCGCCGATGAAACTTCCCGTAAAAGGCGTGTCGGAATTGGTATTGGAAGTGACGGACATGGATCGGGCCGTACACTTCTGGTCGGAAGTGCTCGGATTTCCCGTCGTGGATCAATGGAAGTGGAACCCCGGTACGAGCGGTTTCCTGGCGGAGCAATTCGTGAGTCGCCAACATCCGTATGTCTGGACAACTTGGCTTTATGTCGGGGGAAACACACGGTTGGGGTTGTGGCTTCCCCGGAAATGGACACCAGAGGAACGCCGGATCAAGGAACAACCCGTGACCTCCTGGCCGTCTCCTGAGTTGTATGACGAGGGCGGCAAACATGTGCATTTTGCCCTGTACATTGAGGAAAAAGATTTCGACCGCACCTTTGAACAGTTACAAACGCTCCGTATTCCCGTTACCATCCGGCAATTTGAACCGAAATACCGGGCGCTCTATTTCAAAGATCCGGACGGAAATGTAGTAGAACTGTACACTCGATCCATGGCGCAATCCTATGCTTCTCTGAACCGTGTTTGATTCACTAGGGGTGCTTTTCACCCTGTCCCTGAATTGTTAATCAGGATTTCCAGGCACGTGACCTAAGGGTGTGTCCGGAAAATCTCTCGAAGATTTACGCGACACATCCTAAACTCCCGTATATTTGTCTATCATGATAGATGTACATACCACACCTGTTGAATCAATCTATCTCTCACTTCGTAAATGGCGATTAATTCCAATACCCCTTCGTTTCGTCCGGTGATCCGCTCATGGTCGATCACATAGGGTCCCATGGAAATCCGTTGGATCAACTCGGCATGTATATTGGGATTTTCTTCAAACAGCCTGGTATAATGTTCTCTCATCTCGTCGATACCAAACATGATGGGTTCACAGGGATGGTCGTACACCATAACATATGGGCTGAATACTGATAGAAACAGCTCCAAATCATGGTGGTTGTAGGCTTCCAACTGTATTTGCACCAATTGTTCAGGTGCTTCGGGCTTCGCTGTTTTCATCATGATTGTCTCCTCCCCCACCCCGGTTCCCTTTTTATTCTTTTTTCTCCCCCGCAATTCCTACTGATGAGACGAAACTTTACCAATAATCTAACTGAAAATATATACCATTACGAGCATTTGCTGTATAATCCAGGTGCATCCTAATTGCAGTAACAAGACAGAACTGATACATCTCACTAACACATCCGCCATCATTTTGTGTCCCTTCCCGCGGCTACTTACCATTGCGGCCAGTTACGCAGGAATTCATTGGCGGGCAATTACCTTGATGTATAGCGTGCTTTCGACTCAATACAAAGTTAACCAATTTTGTGTTAAAATCAGGAAGAGTTCAAGGTGATCGAAACCAATGATCAAGGAATTCAAAAAACCGTTCTTTCAGGTTTGTCGCTAAACGGTCCAATTGGGGTGCGACCGCTTCCTCACCTTCTCTAATCACCTTGCCCACCAAAGGGATGTGGCGGCTTGACGCCTATATCCACGATCATTTGCACGGCACCATCTTTGTTGAAGTGAAATAGAGACATAGGTACATAGAGAGGGCAACCGATTCGTCGGTTGCCCTTTTCAAGAATCTGTTGCTACCAGCCAAGGCGGAATGGGGAAATCTGGGTTCGAAAGTTTTTAATGTGCGGCGGTTTGTGGCGAGGAAGGACGGCGATTCCGAGGAGAGGCCCTGGGGGTCGGTAAATTTGGGATTATATCCGTAATTTGACCATAAAACAAGTAGTGATTTCGAATAAACTAAGTGAGCCATTCTAATTTCAATTATGTTTCCTTGCCCCACTATCTCTATTTTGTTGCACTCGTTCTCTTTGCCAAAGGTACGCTACGCCATCCAGACAAATTTTTTCTTCGCCATCTATCTGAGAAAAAAGTCAAATAATCGAATTTACTCCCAGTGTTGTTACCCTTTCAGTTAGATAATTATGTAAGGTGGTTTGATTGAGTATGTGGGTAAAATGGTTAATTACAATAACAACTATTGTCGTAATTATGATCGTGCTATGTTTATATGGATTTAAATTATTTAAAAGTAATGAGTTATTCAATTTTGAAGAGCCTCCTACTCTAAAAGTATCTGTAGGAAACATGGAACTTCCTGTTTTAAAAGGTTCCTATTGTTGGACAGAGAGATCCGGTTTGCTCAAAAAACGGAAATGCCAAAAATACCCTCAATTATTAGAGGATGCGAAAAGTGAACCATATTCAGTTGTCCAGGGAAACCGCCCGCTAGTGATCAAGTTTGATAAGCAGCCGCAGAAAATAGTAGTTTCATTAAATGAGGGGAACAAACAAACGAGTTGGGATATCACCAAAACAGGAATGCTCTCATTACCGCTCTCTCCAAAGAAATATATATATTTGATTAAAGCAGAATGGAAAGAAGGATATGCGGATTATGCAGTTAATATTGAGGTTAAAAAGTAATAAAAAAACAAAGATAAAGCTCAGGAATTATCCTGAGCTACTTGATCAAATGATCCAAAATAGCTGTTCCTTCCCCCTAAGAGGTCATACCTGGGTTTCGAGCGAACTCCTAGGCTTAAGGGCGTTTGAGTCTCTGGTAGAGGGTAACCGTGGCCGAGGTTGCCCTCTTTACTTTTCTCGCTCGCATTTATGATGCGGTGCCGTATGCCTGCAACAGATACATCTTGTGATAGAGTCCCTTATGAGCGATCAGTTCGTCATGAGTGCCCAGTTCCACAATCTCTCCCCGATGCAATACCAGAATCAGATCGGCGTCCTGAATGGTGGACAACCGATGGGCGATGGCGATCGTCGTCCTCCCCTGACGCATGTTTCGTAACGCCTGTTGAATCGCTTCTTCTGTTTCGGTGTCCACATGTGCGGTTGCCTCATCCAACACCAGAATTTTCGGCTCCCGTGCCATGGTCCGCGCAAACGACAACAACTGCCGTTGCCCGCTTGACAGAGAGGCTCCCCGCTCTCCCAGTTCCGTCTCATACCCCCGGGGCAACCGGCGGATGAAAGTATCGGCCTGTACAAACCGTGCCGCCTGTTCTACCCGATCGTCCGTGATATCTGGATCCCCCATCCGAATGTTTTCCCTGACCGTACCGACAAAGAGAAAGGGGTCCTGCAACACCAATCCCATCTGACGCCGCAGTTCCTTGTCGTCATATGCAGTGAGTGGAACCCCGTCGATGAGAATCTCTCCCTGCCGCAACGGGTAGAACCGCATCAGCAGATTGATGATGGAACTCTTACCGCTGCCCGTGTGTCCGACCAGCGCCACGGTTTGTCCTGGTTCCGCTGTGAAAGAGATGTTACGCAAGACTTCGTGTTGTCCGTCGTAGGAAAACGTCACGTTGCGAAACTCGATCCTGCCACGGGTGATGACAGGTGTATCATCCCCGGTTTTCACAGGCGCCAGATTGTTCTCGTCCAGCAGTTGAAATACCCGTTCGGCAGATATGATGGCATTTTGCGCCTGCGACAGTTTCAGCATGATCTGGATGAACGGCTCAAACAATCGCTCCAGCAGGTTCAAAAACGCATACATCGTCCCGATCGACACGAACCCGTTGAATGAACGGATACCGAATAGCGTCAATACCACGATTAAAGCGATGAGGTATATGGCGTCAACAGCGGGACGGAGCAACAACCCGGCCAACTGGATGTTACGCATGTGTGCTCCGTACAGTTCGGTACTGCTTCGCTCAAATTCCCGCCGCATACGTTGTTCCTGACTAAACGCCTGGATAATGGTCATGCCTTGGATCGTTTCATTCAATTTGGTATTGATCTCACTTACCATGTTCCGCACACGTCGGTATACTTGGGTGCTAAAGTGCCGGTACGTCCACATCACACCACCGATGAGCGGCAGAATGATCAGACAGGCGGTAGCCAATTTCACATCCAGCACGAGCAGTGTAACAAAGGCACCGATGATAAACACGATGTTTTGGATAAAAGTAGACAGGACGTTGACAAACAGATCCTTCACCGCTTCCGTGTCGTTGGTGATACGGGAAATGAGCGAACCTCCCGGCGTACGGTCAAAAAAGGACAGGCCCAGACGCTGCACCTTGGCAAAGACGTCAACGCGCAGCTGCCGTACCACCCACTGAGCAATCCGGTGAAATGACAACAGTTGAAAATAGGTTAACACAACCGAAATCACATGCAGGGCGAGATAGCCGGCGGCAACCCCCCACAATACCTCTGCATCCAATTTGCGTGGTGTCAAATAATCGTCGATAAACCATTTGATCCATATGGGCCCGGCCACACTGGCACCGGTCGCCGCCAACAAAGCTACTACCGCCCATCCCAATTCCCTGCGATAAGGTAGAAGATAACGAAACAACCTACGAGAGACCATTCGCCTGTCCCCCCTTCTGCACAAGCGTCTCCATCTGCTGCCGCCGATGCATCATCGCATACCATCCGCTGCGGGCCATCAACTCATCGTGCGTGCCGGACTCCGCGACTTTTCCACCATCCAGGACAAGAATCAGGTCGGCATGTTCAACCGCACTCATCCGATGAGCGGCAATCCATGTAGTCCGATCGGTTCGATGACGGCGAAGCGCGTGCAAAATGTTTTGCTCGGTCTCTGCATCCACCGCAGACAATGCATCATCCAGAATCAAAACGGGCGGATCGAGCAACAGTGCGCGGGCAATGGAAATCCGTTGCTTTTGTCCGCCGGACAAGGTGACGCCGCGCTCGCCTACCATTGTTTCGTAGCCGCGATCAAACCGGAGAATGTCCTCGTGAATGTTGGCCAATCGGGCTGCGGCCTCGATCTCTTCTCGCGTCGCTTCCGGTTTGCCGAAAGCAATATTCTCCGCCACTGTAGTCGAGAAAAGAAAGTGATCTTGCGGCACATAACCAATGGTTCTCCGCAGAGCATCCAAACGGTAGTCAGACAAGGGATGCCCGCCTAATCGGATAACACCGTCCGTCACGTCCCACTCTCTGAGCAACAAACGAAGCAATGTGGATTTCCCGCTGCCCGTCTTGCCCACCACCCCTACTGTCTGGCCGGGCCGAACCTGCAAATGAACCTGTTGCAACGCGGAAGAGGTTTGCCCGGGGTAGGTGAAAGAGTGGATGTGCACCTCCATCTCCGTGGAATGAATCCGGTCCAGTGTCGCCTGCTCGTCGGTGATCTCCGGTTTCACTTCCAAAAGCGAACGAATCCGATCGTACGAAGCGCTTCCCCGCTCCAGAATGTTGATCAGCCATCCGAACGCCAACATCGGCCAAATCAACCGCCCCAGGTAAATGGAAAACTGAGTCAACTCACCAACAGTGATCTCACCCTTCACGACGTAGTAGGCACCGACAGCCACCGTCAGGAAAAATGAAAAACCGACGATTCCCGAGATGGTAGGCTCAAACAAGGCGTCCACCCGGGCTACTGCGATATTTTTCTCCGCCACATCGTGTGTCAGTTTACGAAATGCCTCCGTCTCCGCTTCTTCCAGCCCCATCGCCTTGATTACCCGCACCCCGGAGATGTTTTCCTGCACTTTGTCATTCATCGTGGAAAACGCCTCCTGCGCCCGGTGAAACCGCTCATGCAGCAACCGACCGTAATGGCTGACAGCCCACGCCATCACAGGCAACGGCAACAAGGCGATCACCGTCAGTTTCCAGTGAATCGTGAACGCCATCGTACAAACCACCAGACTGCCCAATGTCAGCGAATCCACCAAGGTCAGCACACCCTCACCCGCCGTTTGCTCCACGGCGCTGACGTCGTTGGTGGCATGCGCCATCAAATCGCCCGTTCGTCTGCGGTGAAAAAAGGAGGGAGGCATACTCGTGAAATGCTGATACAGTCGTTCACGCAACAATTTACCCAGACGCATGGACGCCCCGAACAACATCACCCGCCAGAGGTAACGCAGGAGATAGATCAGCACTCCGGACAACGCAAGCAACATCATCCACATCCCGATCATGCCGGTAGTCGTGTGTCGCTTTCGATGGCATCGACAATCACACCGATCACATAGGGAGGAAACAGTTCCATTAACGCGACCAGAAACAGCGTCAACACACCGATGGCGTAACTCCTTTTTTCCTGACGGAAAAACCAACCAAGTTCCCGGAAAATTCGCAAGATCTCCCCCCCTCTCCACGAATGAAAAGCACAAAAAACCACAGGCACGCTACGCACCTGTGGATGGATCGGCAACCGGCAAAATTGCCGTTTCAGTTTTGAATTCCATCAGGGCGGTATTGTGCCATTCGCTTCCTTTGATTGGTTTTTCCCATCATCCGTAGCATGGCACAACCCTCCCTTCACGAAAGATACAATTGCAATTGTACAAAAAATTTGAATGGTTGTAAAGAGTTGGGTATAGAAAACTTTGATCAACCACTCTGTCAACTATTCCACATCATATATGTATATTAGCTAGAAAGTTCAATACTTCAACGCTTATTTCACAACTAGGAAAGATACCGCTTTCTAAGGATTTGGCCAATCTCAGGAGTTTCTCCTGGGTTCTTTTTTAACATTGAATGATAATGCCCATATCCTCTTTTAGTCAATCAGACGGCCGAGCAACACAAAGTCATAAAACCGCCCATCGATCTGCAGCTCCCTTTTTAACACACCTTCCCCTTGAAACCCCATCTTTTCACACAGACGGATGCCCCGTACGTTATCCAAGCGCGTTCTCCCGTTAATCTTCCGAATCCCCGCCCGAGGACACCAGTCCACTAGTACCTGAATCAATTTCGTACCAATTCCGTATCCCCAATAATCCCGCAAAACGGCAGCCCCCGCCTCTCCCACATGCCTGGTTCGTCGTGTGAAACCTCCGGTAAAGGTCAAGGTGCCCACGATCCCTTCCTGTGCTTCGGCCACCAAAAACAATGCATTGGAACGAGAAGCCATCTCTGCGATGAATCGCTCCTCCTGTTCCACCGTCAAATTCATCTCGTCCGGTTCCGATGTCAAAAAATCCGACTCCATCGCCGCTTGTCGCAGGCAGGAAAGAATGCCTGTGGCATCCTTTCTTTCCGCTTCCCGAATCACGATCCGCTTTTGACGGTTCGGCTCCATATCCCATTCCACCTTTCCCGGATCGATTCATTCAAGGGTACGTCTGATCAATCTCCGGGTATTTTTGATTTGTATACATTTCACAGTCCGTTTATTCCTTTCATCTCCTTTAACCTGATTACCTATGGCGGAGTGTCGTTCTCGTGTGATACCATGTCATTTAGTGAAATCCGCTATTTTGGCAGTGGAGGAGGAACAGGGGACAACCCCTTGACGGACATGAAACAACCGAATCAGATTCGCAATATCGCTATCATCGCACACGTCGACCACGGCAAAACTACATTGGTCGACGCCATGCTGAAACAAAGCCGTATTTTCCGCGAAAATCAACAGGTGGCGGAACGTGTGATGGATTCCAATGCACTGGAACGGGAGCGGGGGATCACCATCCTTTCCAAAAATACCGCCATCGAATACAAAGGGATCAAAATCAACATCGTCGACACGCCGGGGCACGCCGATTTCGGCGGCGAAGTGGAACGTGTCATGAACATGGTGGACGGGGTGCTGCTTTTGGTCGACGCGGTGGAAGGTCCCATGCCGCAGACCCGGTTCGTGTTGCGCAAAGCCCTGGAGCGGGGTCACAAAGCGATCGTCGTCGTCAACAAAATCGACCGACCCAACGCACGGCCGGAAGAAGTGGTCAATGAGACGTTTGATTTGTTCGTCGATCTGGGTGCGACGGATGAACAAGCTGACTTTTCCGTGATCTACACCAGTGCGATCAAGGGATGGGCCGGGACGGAACCGGACCGTTTGGCGGAGACGCTAAAGCCACTGTTTGAACGGATCGTAGCCGATCTTCCCGCACCGGACGTCGACCCGTCAGGTCCGACGCAACTGCAGGCGACATTGATGGGCTACGACGAATACAAAGGGAAAATCGTGATCGGACGATTGAACAGCGGAACCATCCGCCGCAACCAAAATGTCTTGTGGATGCGGGCGGACGGGACTTCCCAACCGCTCAAAGTCGCACAGGTATTTACGCATCGCGGGCTAAACCGGATCGAAGTGGAGGAAGCCACGGCCGGGGATATCATCGCCTTGACGGGATTGGGTGATGTCGGAATCGGGGACACGATCGCCGACCCTGATGATCCGCGACCACTGCCTCCGATCAAAGTGGAAGAACCCACCCTGCGCGTCACGATCGGAGTGAATACCAGCCCGTTCGCCGGACGGGAAGGCAAATACGTCACCTCCCGCAAACTCCGGGAGCGCCTCTATCTGGAGGCGGCCAGGGATGTGGCCCTGCGCGTCTCCGACACGGACTCACCGGACGTCTTTCTCGTGGCCGGTCGGGGCGAGCTTCATCTCGGCATCATGATTGAAAATATGCGCCGGGAGGGTTACGAATTTCAGGTCAGCAAACCGGAAGTCATCATGAAGCGGATTGACGGCCAGTTGTACGAACCCTTTGAGACGGTGGAAATTGAAGTGACCAGTGAGCATCAGGGGGCCGTTGTTGAACTCCTCGGCCAACGAAAGGGACGGATGCAGGATATGCAAATCCGCGAGGACGGAATGGTATTCCTTCAGTATCTCGTTCCTACCCGGGGCTTGATCGGCTTCCGCCAGCAATTCCTCACCGCCACACGCGGCGAAGGGGTGATGAACACCTTGTTCGCTGGTTACGAGCCGTACGTAGGTGAGATTCAGACCCGCAATTTCGGATCGTTGATTGCATGGGAATCGGGTGTGGCCACCACCTACGGGCTTCATGCCGCCCAAGATCGCGGTCAGTTGTTTATCGAACCCAATACCGAAGTGTACGAAGGCATGATTGTCGGCCAGCATATCCGGGAAACGGATCTGGAAGTCAACGTATGCAAGAAAAAGCAACTGACCAACTTCCGGGCCGCCGGATCGGACGACGCCCTTCGTCTGGAACCGCCGCGTAAAATGAGTTTGGATGATGCCATCGAATATTTGGCGGATGATGAATTGTTGGAAGTAACACCTGTCGCTTTCCGTTTACGTAAACGCTACCTGACCAAAAGCGAACGAAAACGCGCACAAGCGGTAAAAAAAGAAGGTTAACAAGTACACACTTTGAAATCCACACGGCTCTGATCCCACCTCCATCACGGCGAGAAGTTCGGAGCCGTGTGCGTTTGAAAATTTATTTCACACTTTTCCGTCAAATGATATGATAGAATTATTAATCAAATCGTTTTTTCTAAGGAGAGAATTTGATGAAAGAAATCGACGTGATCCAAATCGGCGATGTGATTCGGAAGGTACGCAAAAACAAAAACCTGCGTCTTGAGGACCTGGCCGACGAAAACATCTCACCTGCCACAGTGAGCAACATCGAGCGCGGCGTTCCTCATGTCAGTCCCGATAAAATAATGTACCTGCTGGACAAACTGGGACTGACGCTGGAACAGATCCCGCAATTATTGGAAAGTGAAACGCACAGGGACAACAAATTGCTGATCCGGTTGATGGCGATTGAATCCTCCATCGGGTACGGCGACAGCCGCGAACTGTTAACGGAATTGGACGACTTGAATATCGGGGACGATCACAAATTTGCACCCACTGTACACTATTTGAAAGGAAAATGTCATGTCGCCGACGAAAACTGGAAAAAAGCGGAGAAAGCACTGTACAATGCAATCCGACTGGCCAATCAATACAAGACGGAAGAAAAATACAACATCGAAGCCGCAGCATTCTGTGAATTGAGCGTCTGCAGTTACAGACAGAACCATCTCGAGCAAGCCCTTCAATTTGCCGAAAGCGCTCTCAAGACATTTACCGAGGAAGGAGAACGTACACAGATCAAATACATCGCCGCTGCCAACAAAGCTGCTTACCTCGAACGACTTGGCCGGTTGGGGGAAGCGATGAAAGTGATGGAAGATGTATGGAGCCAAATCGAACACATGGACTCTACCGCCGCACTCCGTCTGCGGGAGACCAAGGTCAACATTCTTCGAAAGATCAAAATGTACGACGAAGCGGTCAAAGTGGCATTGGAAGGGATTGAGAAAGCGCAGTTGAACCAGCATATCGACCAGCTCTTCGATTTGTGGTCTAGCCTTGGCAGTGTCTATTCTGCCAAGGGGGATTGGTCCTGTGCCGAGAGCTGTTTCAAAACCGCTCTCAAACTGGGACGATATGTCCGCTCCAAAAACGTACTGGTCACCACCTACACCAAACTGGGCCTCCTGTACATGCATCAGGATTTGCTGGAAAAAGCCCACGATGCCCTCTCCACGGCGATCCGGCTGAGCGACCGGTCCAGCGATGCCATCTCCACCACCGCCGCCTGTTTGGTAATGGGAGATTACCACCTGAAACGGGGCAACACTGAAGAGGCTGCACACTTTTTCAGCCAATCGTTGGACATCTCCCGCAAGTACCAAAACAAGTTCCTTCAACAAAAAGCATTGTTCCGCTTGGCGAAGGTTGCACGAAACAAAAGCCAAGAGGACTTCCTCATTCTGTTGGAAAACATGTATGAGATTACTGCAGATTTGGAAGCGGGCCACAATGAAGAGGATTACGGCGAAATCATGTAACAATACCCGCACCTTTTTGGAGGTAATGGCAGCGAATACGATTTCAGTTCAACATACATAGTAGACCCAGCACCCGTACTGGGATGTCGGGTCTTTTTTGTCCGAATTTTTGAAATGACCGGTGTTCGGGTAGAGATTGTCTCCCGAATTCACCGGCCAATCCTCATGAAGTATCAACACTGCGAACTCCACGCTTCATATAGTTGATCCACCGTGTGGAGATCGGCTAACACGGTTGTGGCCATACCTCTGTGTTCCGTTTCCGCCATTATGAGACGACGCTCTTTCCGGAACACTCCGTTTTCCATCCATTCCAACACACGTTGCACATCTTCGGTATCGGGAAGTCCGCATCCGACGATGGTCGCTGACGGTGTGACGATTCGCCGCTCCGGTTCCATCATGGTGGAAGCGTAAAAACTGTACCGTTTGCCGGCCATATTCTCACCAAAAACGACACGTCCCGACTTCGGCTTGACCAAATACAGGCTGATCCCCAAAGCATCGTGATCCGCCCGGTCCACCACCACGTCCGCATACCCCTCCGGATTTTGCATCGTACGTAAGTGTTCACCGATCACGGCGCGCAAGGGACGAATCGTCCGTCGTTCGAACAGTTGTCGCGTCAACAGCCAATCCTTTTTCCGTTCGGAAGGGTTCGGCAAATAGGGAACAGAAGGGGGCCAATCAAATTCTCCCGGCCAAGAGGCAGCGCACTCCTCGATGCTGATGATTCCCGCCACATGGTCACCGAGTCGACCTTTCAGCCACCGTTTCTGCGCTTCGGATTGGGTGATGATGACCAACCGATCCTGACGCTGCTCGGCAACTTGGATCACCCGCCAACCGAACGGGTCCATCACTTCATCCCGACGCAGACCCATTCCGTAGTACAAGACGACCGACTCACCGGCTCGCTTCAGAAAGGTAGAAGGTGAGCGCTCTCCCCTTTTCCCGATAAACGTCAGCTGTTCCCCTTCACGGGCACCCGCCACCACCAAGAGTCCGCCGTCCTTCAACAGTTGGTAAGCTCTTCCGAATGTGCGTTCTCCATAGAAAGTAGCGGTCCAATCTGCTAGCTCCCCATGATTGCGACACCGAAAATCCTCAATCACCTTTTTCCCCAGCTCCTCCCACCTGCGCCAAGTAGAGGAGTCGGCTGGGATTTTGGTGAAAACACCGCGGTAACGTAAATGACGCAGATCCAATGCCTCGGCATTCCTTTCCTCCGTCATCCGCCTCTCCCGATCCGACGACGTCATCACCGTCACCTTCCCTTCATCATGTTGAACCAAGGTGTAACAAGCCAGCGCCGCACTTTCCTCCAAACCGTCGATCCAGACGCGTCCTCTTTCCCGATGACGAGTAATGCGGTGGGCCATCATCCACGGCAACAAATTGGCTGCCTCCGCAAAAGACAGATTGACCGGTTTGGGAAATACCTGTTCCGCTCCTACCGTTACAAACTGTCCTTCCATTTCTTGTAAACCTCCGGGGATGACGATCACCGCATCTCCTGCATGGATCTCCTTTTCCTCCCTTACTGTTCGCCCTGTCTCCACCACCAAGCCGGAGCAATTGGCCCCACGTGACAATACATACACCAACACTTCTCTCGGACCGGGCCTACGTACGGGGATCACCGTCACCGGATCCGTTGTCCGGTATTGCCAGGACGGAACCGGTGAGATACCCGGGTAAAAAGGGGAATCGGGAGGAAGCAACTGACCTTCGCGAATCCACTGCTCTTCTTCCTCCTGTGTCAATGACCGAACGGTATAGCTCCATTGCGGGGACTGATTGGCTTCCGGCCGTTGGGTTCGTGCAGCCCACCATTTCCGTTCATGAACCAACCCCGTCGAAAATCCTTGTTCATAGCCGGTTTGAATCAAGGACAGGATTTCTTTCAATTGTGTATCCTGATCTCGTATTCCTGCGATGATTCGTTCCCGCTCTTGTCTGCCCAGTATGGTGAACGGCCTTGGGCGCTCCCAATCGTTTCGCCACGCCCTGCGGCGGATAAACGCTTCGGCAAGCGGCCCCTGTCCTGCCGCAGCCGCCGCTTTTGCCCAAGCAACCGCCAACGGCAAGGCTTCTCCTTCACAACATTGGTCTACCCATCCCATTTCCTCCGCTTCCCGCGCCGTTATCGCACGATCGGAGCAAAGCCAGGTGACAGCTCGAACGAGGCCGTCAGCTCCTTTTTGCAAGTGGGCGATTCTTACCAGACGCTGAATGACACCCGTTCCTGCCGGCAGGATAAAACGTGCCGATTCGCTTGCCACGACTGCGTGCGTACATAGGGCAACTGCGCAACCAATCCCAGAGACCGTCCCGTCCACCGCTGCTATCAATGACTTGTTCATCCGTTCCATCAATTCCAATCCCGCCTCGAAGGACTGCCACTTCTCTTGAAGATGGCTGGAGGAAAACAGGAAACGACCGCCATGGCAGGCGAGGATCAATACTTTCAGTTCATCCCGTGCTGCCAGTTGCCTCATCCATCGTACCCATTCCTCGATGGCGGATGAGTCGGACGACCCGGATGTAGGCGACAACACAGCAATCGTACGACCGGGTGAAACTTCCCATTCCATCAGCCGAAAATGGTCAGTAGTATTCACTTGCGGTCGGATTCTGGTTTTGGCGTGGACTGGATTTCCCGAGCGAACGACTTGGAGCGATGCACGCCCATCCGAATCGAAGGCAACAGAGACGGCTTTTCTATGCGTAGAAGTATGAGTGGTCATGGATGATGCCCCTTCCACCGGATTGTTTTATAACAACTCCTGATTATATCTTACTGTTATAATACAAAGCATCATTACACTTTGACAAGGGTTTTGGCGCAATTTTTTAAAAAAAATTACCCCCTTGTATGGGGGCGTTGTTTTTCCAGGTGAGCGACCTTCACGATCCCGGCAAAATGGGCTATGAAGCTGTGCCAATTACACTGAATCGGGGACCTTCACGTATTCGAAAACACGTTTTCTGCTCAAAATAGGACTGATCAACATTGTAAAGGGGATCGGTATCCGTGAACCATAATCACGTAATCGGTTATGCAACATTGGCATTAAAGAACTTAGGGTATTCCAAAGATGAGATTTGGAAAGTGATTCACGAGATGCACCGTCTGTTTGATTTTCAGTCAGAAGAAGAAGCCGCCGAACAAGCCGATTCTTTTCTACGAGAGGACGAATAAAACAAAGATGTACCAGACGGGACCTTCTAAAAAAATGACAAACAAGCTACCGAATGTAGCTTGTTTGTCAGGTAATAAGCCACCAAAAGTAAGTGTGTGCCGTTGATCCACTTACTTTATCTCGTTTTAGTGACTTGCCCCACACGGCTAAAGCCGTAGGCTTCTCGCTTCATCTGGCGTGGCAACCCACATCCATCCACGATGGCTTCGTCCAAGCCTAGTGATTTTAGTTTATCGAGATTTCGCTCGCAAAGTAGTTTTAAGTGTTTTCTCGCTTCTCTATTTATATTTAATTGTACCAAAATTCTGTCGAACTTGCAAGAGAGCTTAAGCCCTCCCTCGTCCGACGCTCGCTTTCCAAACCTGAAGGGCTGGGTTTTCCCGCTCGCTCTTTATAACCAAAACCTATTCCGGCAAATACAAAGATGGTGGCGATAACCAACAGGAAAATCAAGAGTCGACGAAGTCCATTCCAAAGCCATAACCATAACTCCAACTCATCTGATTCCCCCCTTTCCTCTAAATCCGAAATCACCATATTTATTTCCTTTCTTCCTGGTCACCACGAATGCTCAATACGCAAAAATAGTGATTCGCACACAAACTCGAATGAGAAAATAAGCGTCTGACTACTAACATCTGCCCTTTCCACATCACATGAGTCAGAATAACCTATTCCCAGAAAACATTAGGGGGGATTTGTGAAAATGACCGCTTCGCTACCTTCTTTAAAAGGAATGGATATTCGTAGTCTGATGTTAAAAGTATTGAATTTTATTCCTATGCCTAAAGTAATTCAGTCTATCATCAATCTTTGGAGAAGAATTACACCATTATGGATCATTTGCAAAAATCTGCTTGGGTTGAAATAGCAAGTCTTTTATCACACATATTTTGGATTTGGTGGTCATAAACAGGGCTCTGACACCATGAGCTAAGTTATATTAGGTGAAGCAGTTGACAAACCCATGGCAAAACCACTGGGTTTATCAACTGCCTCAGCCACTCTTTATCAGAGTGGCCCCTTACTTCGTTTTTGGTTGCCGCACTGCTATCAGCTTTTCTCATCCAATATCTCCACATAACCTTTTGTGCCATCAACACGGACATATTGGCCATCTTTTAATATTTTGGTTGCATTCTCTACACCTTTGTTTCTGGATAATCTGATGGTCACGCACTTTATACAAATCGGCAGTTACAATGCCGGATACAAGTGCCTCACCCAGCCCAAACCCGACATCGATGGAAACCGTGCGCCGATGTCCTGTGACCGGGTCTGCTTTGAGATTCAGCGAGTCTAACCATTCATCCATCTCATCACTTGCTTCGATGAACTGACGGTAAGCCGATGTCGTGATGCAAAATCCGGGAGGAACAGGAAACCCCGCTTTGCTCATCTCCCCCAGATTGGATCCTTTCCCGCCGACAATAGGCAAGCTGTGGCGATCGATCTCATCGAAATACAGAACATATTTCATGACATTTCACTCCCCTCACAATCAAATAGGGGACTTCGCGCTGTTCATGATGCGGACACATTCCGTGACCCCTCATCACAATGACAAATTGCGCCGTCGGAAAACCATCGCCGCAAGGAGGAACAGCACCATTGCGGTAAAGCCCAAACCTACCGCCGTCCACAAGATATCTTCTTCTCCCCGCGCGAGACGTGCCGGTTCATATAGGCTGAAAAACGTCCAGTTTCGAAGCCAATCCAGTTTTTCTCCCAGCTTGCCCGCAAAGTCCATGGCATAGAACAAAATGGTCACTGTCGCCGACCAGGAGACCGCCTTCTTTTCGTCGTCAAACAAGCACGCAAACAGGAAGCTGTACGCACCGATCACAGAAAAAAACAGGAAACAGACCAGATTCAGTTCCACGTAGTTTGACCGATCCAGGGCAGGTTGATCCAGTATCCAGACATCTCCCGCGATCCCGCCGAGGACGGTGAACAGGTTGATAAGCCCGAGCCCCGTGATGAAAAATGCGACTTGCGTCAGGACGAGCCGTGGCCGGGACAACGGCGTTGACAGCAGAAAAGCCATGGACCCCCGGTCTACATGCCGGGCCACTAGCCGGGTCGGGATCACCACGCTGTACACCATCAGCAGGATCAAATACATGAAGTTGTGGTACTCTACAGCAATAAAATCGTTTAAACGCTGTACCCCGGCCTCAATTCCAAACACTTTCATCATCTCTTCCGGCATTTTCTTCAGCAATTCATTCATGTCTTCTGGAGCCAAGGTGGGATAGATGGTGACAATCATCAGCACATAAAGAAACGACCCGATCGCCATCGCTCCCAACGTCTTGCCATGCAACCGCCACATTGCCCGGTACAGTGCAACGTTCATCATTCTTTCGCCTCCCGTCGTTCATAGTAGTGCATAAAGACTTCTTCGAGATCCATCTCTCTGTGTTCCAGATGGCGGACATCCACATCGCCCAGAGCATGGATCAGGGGATTCAGATCCCCTTGTACCTCGATTTCAACTGTTGTTTCTCCCCGGCGGACTACTCTGAGCCCGGCCTGAATCAATCGGTCGATGTCCGATTTTCTTCCCAAAGTCACAACAAACGCCTTTCGCTGCTCATTGCGCAATTCCTGTACAGATCTCACAGCGATCAGCCGTCCATCCCGAATGATACCGACCCGGTCTGCCGTGCGCTCAATCTCCGGAAACAGATGGGAGGACATAAAAATCGTTTTTCCTCGCTTTTTTTCTTCCAGAATCAATTCCACAAACACCCGTTGCATGAGCGGATCCAAACCGGAAGTGGGTTCATCCAGGATCAGGATCTCCGGATCATGCATGAATGCGGCCACAATAGCCAGTTTTTGTTTCATTCCCTTGGACATTTTTCGGATCGGGACCCGGGGGTCCAACTCCAGTCGCTCCAGCAACTCATCCCTTCTGTCATCCTTCTGTCCACGGAGTCCCGCTATCAAATCCAAGAAACCGGTACCGTCCAGCCCTTCAAACATGGCAATCTCCCCCGGGAGATAGCCGGTGATTTTTTGAATCTTGTCCGATTCACTCCAACAGTCCATGCCGCCGATTTCCGCTTTGCCCTCATCTTGTCTCATGAAACCCATCAAGTGGCGAATCGTGGTGGATTTTCCCGCTCCATTAGGTCCGAGATAACCGAATACTTCTCCCCGATTCACTTCAAGGGTGAGATCAAAAATTCCCTTTCCTCCCGGAAATCGTTTGGTCAACCCATTGATTCGGATCATGATCCAGCCTCCTCTTCGCCTTCTCGGCGATTAATACCATACTCGAGCATCATCCACACATCCATCATATTTTTCGTTATCGTTATGATAACGTTAGGGAATTTCCACAACAGAAAAAGCCACGAGAAGGGTGTCTTCTCGTGGCTTTTTAGGCACAGCAAAAATAGCCGTGCGCCCGCACGATTCTCACTCCCCCTCTCACAACGCTTACGAGGTTAGCTGACGGATTCGGGTGGCTGAGAGTCACCCTACCCAGGCATCAACCCGGGATTCACCCCGTGCAGTCCGTGACGAATTCGTCACAGTCTGCGGTTGGTTCCCCCGCTCCCGCGTATCGCGGGACTCAGCGATTTACGAGGATATATTGAATTTTAAACTGAGCTCATCATACTCCTGTAACAACCTGTTGTAAAGTATCATTTTTCTTCAAAAAGGAACGAAATACCGCCATATCACCCGATCCATGTGCCTGGAGATCCATTTCTCTTTTGTTTAAACCCTGTGACGAATTCAATCGAATCAAACCTTTTGAAACCATGGCCAATGGTTGCAAAAATGCCCTCCACTTACTTCAATCACAACACAGATCAAATCTCCATCACAAGGTGCCGCACAATCGCCGGTTGCAACTATCAACCCAGCTCTTATGTATTGGGTTTCTTGCTTGTTCTCACATATTAAGCTGACTGTTTTGCATCAAGAGTCCATTCCTTCACTTTTTGGTCAGAGGGGAGGAAATAAGTGAGCACACCAAGGAGCGGGAGAAAACCAATCCACTGCATAATATACGAGAGTCCCATGACGTCGATCATTTTACCCAGCCCTACCGAACCGACGGCCCCCATGCCGAAGGCAAATCCTACGGTTAAGCCGGACACGGTTCCTATCTTTCCCGGAAACAACTGCTGTGCATATACCACCGTGACGGAGAAGCTGGATAACAGGATAAAGCCGTTCAATAATAAAATCGTATAAGCCCATGTTGCACTCACATAAGGCAGGAGCAGGGCGAGCGGTGCGGAACCGAGCATGGAAAAATAGATGATCTTTTTCATGCCAAATCGGTCTGCCAGCGGTCCGCCGCAGAAGGTTCCGATTGCCCCGGCCACCAAAAAGAGAAAAATGAAAAGTTGGGATTGTTTTAAAGAGAGCTTGTACTGTTCCATCAGATAAAATTGATAGTAAGTGCTGATTCCGGCAATGTACCATGACCGGACGAAGATGAGAAAGATGAGCAAAACCATGGCCAAAAGAAGCATTTTTTTCATCCCGCTCTGCTGAACCCAAAACGTATTTTCTTTTTTGGCAGGGTGCGGATGGGAAAGAAGGTAACCCTGATACCATCTGGCGATGAACAATTGGATGACGAGGGCGATGCCCGCCACCAGTGTAAACCAGATGGCTCCTTTCTGCCCGAACGGGATAAAAATCAAATAAGTCATCAAGGGAGCAAGAGCCTGTCCCGTGTTTCCCCCAACCTGAAAAATGGATTGGGCCAACCCTCTCCGATTTCCGGCAGCCAGATAGGAAACACGTGAAGACTCGGGATGGAAGACGGCAGATCCGATTCCCACCAGTACAACGGCCAACAGAACATACGAGTAGCTGGGAGCGAAAGCCAGACACAACATCCCCAGGCACGTGGAAGCCATGCCAAGCGGCAACATATAAGGAAACGGTCGTTTGTCCGTATACCATCCAAATACTGGTTGTAAAAGTGAGGCGGTAAAGTTGATCGAAAAACCGATCCAGCCAATCTGCGTATAGGTCAGGTGCATCGAATCTTTCAAGATAGGAAAGATGGCTGGGATGACTGATTGTATGGAGTCATTGAACAAATGGACGAGACCAATCAAAAACAGAATATGATATAAGGTTGGTTTGTTATTTAATCTTTCTGTTGATGAGAGTTGCATACCATAGTTTCTCCTATTCATGAATAGTTAAAAAATTAAGCAGTCACATGGTCGAATTACGAAACTCGGAACACTTAAGGTACAGGGTGCCGGGTTTTGTATTGTAGAAGCGCAGTCTTTCTGCTGTATTCAATGAGGATCCTATAAGGAGGTCAAATGTTATTTCCTGTTTACACCCATAGACCAAATTCGGAGGATTTATATGTGATATATATAGTTATAACATATGACTTCCACCAAAGTTAACATACATTTTGATATATTTGAAACCTTGTCTGTGCATGAAAAGGAAACCCGTAAAACCCTTGAAAATCCTTGAAATTTCTCCTCTGAGATGTTTATTTAGCTCAATCATAACAGACCGTAGCAATAAGTGAGCAGAAAAACCCATCCCTGCTCATTCGTTTTTGCAGCATCCTTTCCCTGGCAATCCCAACCTTATATTTGGCATGATATCACTTCACAAAATGATCAAAAACAAAACAAGGAAAAAGCATTTTCGTGTCGAAAGTGAACAATCAGTTATTCGATTTATATCTTATATCGTAAAGGGGGACACAATACCATGGAAGATCAGCAAATATGTTATTCAAATAACAATGAAGAACGACATAATCATTCAGATAATATTCATTTATATGAAAAATCCCTTGATCAACCAACAAAAAATGGTATCTTCAATTTCATCAAACGGTTATCTTATGCTTCCCCCTCTAAAGAAACAAAGAATGAATAAATAAGGTGGGAAAAGTATTGGAAAAGCACCCCAATGAAATTGTAACCATAGCCTGTCAATGTGGTAATGTATTTCAAGTCGACAAAAACAAGTATCTTCAAAGCTTTCTCCAATGCCCTGCCTGTGAAACAACCATCCATCCCCATGACCATTTTGAGGACAATATAAATGAGTAATTATTTATTGATGAACGAAGGTTTTCACCTTCGTTTTTTTCGTATCCCCTCTTTCCATATCCGCCACTTTGAATGCCCAACCTTTTTGGTATAACTTTTCTGAATTGATAGTATATTAATGGGGCGAGATTTCCGATTCTGAAGAGAGGGGTGAAATTGTGTCTGGATTTGACTGGTTTATACTGATTGCGTATTTCTTCATCATGATTGGTATTGGTGTCTGGTCATACCGGCAGGTCGGAAGTGCAGAGGATTACTTTACAGCCGGTGGAAAAATGCCGTGGTGGCTAGCAGGCATATCACATCACATGTCTGGGTACAGCGCAGCGGTGTTTGTTGCATACGCGGAAGTCGCCTACAACAACGGTTTCACGCTGTATGTGTGGTGGGCGATCCCGGTATCGTTAGGAGTGTTTATCGGGGCCATCTGGATTGCACCGCGGTGGGCGCGATTGCGGGAACACTACAACATCGGTTCACCCATGGAGTATCTTGCCACCCGATATAACGTATCACGCAGCAGCTGATGGCGTGGTGTGGCGTACTGCTCAAGGTGTTCGACGTCGGTGCCAAATGGGCAGCAATTGCCATCATACTTCAGGTGTTCACGGGCTTACCACTGACGGTCGGAATTCTCATATCTGGTGGTGTGTGTTTCCCTCATTTACTCCACCATAGGTGGGCTTTGGGCGGACGCTCTTACTGACTTCGTACAATTTATCATCCAATTTGTTGCCGGAATTGCGATGTTCGTGATCGTATTGGCCAAACTCGGCGGTATTAGTGCAATCATTGGGATTTGGAGCAAATTGCCTCCCAGTCACAGCCACCCATTTGACGGTCCTTACACATTCTGGTTTGCAGTTGCCTACTTGCTCATCAATTTCCTCAGCTACAATGGGGGCACTTGGAACCTTGCTCAGCGATATATGGCATCGCCGAACGGAACGGATGCACGCAAGGCAGCGATCCTGTCCGGCTTTCTATACTTGCTCTGGCCGCTCATCCTGTTCTTTCCCATGTGGGCTGCACCTTCCCCAATCTGGCGGAGCCGTATCAGTCCTACTCTTTAATGGCGCGAACTTTCCTGCCGCCCGGGCTTGTTGGACTTGTTTTGGCTGGGATGTTCAGTCACACCATGGCTATGACCACTTCGGATGCAAACGCGATCTCGTCTGTCTTCACACGCGATATTCTACCAAAACTATCAAAAAAGACTCGTAGTCTCAGCAAACGAGGAGCTCTCATCGCAGCACGCACTACTACTTTGGTGTTTGTGTTGCTCACCATGCTTATCGCCGTAGAACAGAACTCGTTTGGTGGTGTCCTGGGCTTACTTATCTCATGGTTCGGAGCACTGGTCGGCCCGATCTCAATAGCGATGTTGTTCGGTTTATTGCCAGCGTTCCGCTATAGCGGTTCGGCTGCGGCTATCATCTCTCTTGCTGGTGGTGTTGTAGTATTTGCGCTGAATGAGTACGTGTTTCACGTCGGCACTGCAGCGACGGTGGGATTACCGGTAGTTGTGTCTCTCATCCTTTACACTGTCATTGGATGGTTCTCACGCAGACATGGGCTACGACCTGAAGTTGCTAATATGATGGAAACTTTGAGCCAAGACAGACCATCGAAATCCACCTCGTCCCTATAACCAGCCGCTAACTCTAACCATAGAAAAATCATATGTTCACTTTCAGAAAAGCCCTCAAATGAGGGCTTTCACTATTGCCGGGCCGCCTTACTCCTGTTCCCGTTTTCGCTGTTGCCACTCTTCGAATGACAGACGCGGCAGAGAAAAGGTTTGACCGATCGTGCCGTAGGACGTTCCTGCCAACCGTCCGATCGGATCGAGCAGACGGGTGTCGATTCTCCCCTCCGCCAACAGGTCATCGCGCACATGGAACATTACGACCTGGCCGATAATGAGATCGGTATTGGGTGCATCCGGTGTTCCGCCCATCGGCAGAATTCGGTCCAACACACATTCCATCTGCACTTTGGCCTGTGCAATTCGCGGCGTTTGGATCTTGACGCTGGGCACCAGATCAAATCCGACCGCTTCCACCTCACTTACATCCGGAGGGAAGTCGATCGCGGTCTGGTTGACTCGCTCCACATTCTCCCCGTCTACTACGTGCACGACGAATTCCTTCATTTCGGCGATATTACGCGTCGTGTCCTTCTGTACATTCCCCGGTTTGCGTCCAACCGAAATGCTTACCATCGGTGGATTGGTGGAAACTACGGTGAAAAAGCTGAATGGAGCCGCATTGACCACCCCGTTACCATTTCGGGAGGTGACAAACGCGATCGGACGTGGCAATACACTGCCGATCAACAATTTATAGTTTTCTTTTTGCGACTGTTGTTGAGGATCGATTTGCATGAATACCACTCCTTCACTCGGGCGTGTCTGATCCATCCATTTGATCGATCCATATTCTCGTTTTCTCTATCCCGGCTCACTTCACCTGCCCCAAGCCAAAAGCGCAGACACTGGCCAAGCCTGCTTTGCCCAAGGAGGAGGAAATTCCCGCGATGGGGTTCCTATGTTTTCCGGTTTTTTACTCAGACGTGGAAGACTTCGTTCACCTGGGAAAACGTTGTCGCCTGACAGATTGGCCAGACACAACCTGATGACTAAAACATTACTACTGCGCGGGCAACCAGCTCTTCAGATAGTTGGGATCTTCCACCGCCAACGCCGAACGGGCCACATGAAGGGGACGAAACGTATCCACCATCACGGCCAGCTCCTCGGTTCGATCCTTACCCAGGCTGTTCTCAATCGCCCCGGGATGCGGGCCGTGCGGAATACCGCTCGGATGCAACGTGATCGAACCGGACTCGATCCCGCGACGGCTCATGAAATTACCTTCCACATAGTACAGTACCTCATCACTGTGTACATTGCTGTGATAATAAGGTACGGGGATCGCCTCCGGATGGTAGTCGAACAGGCGCGGCACAAACGAACATACCACAAAGTTGGGTCCGGCAAACGTCTGATGCACCGGCGGGGGTTGATGAATGGATCCGGTGATTGGCTCAAAATCGTGAATGCTAAGCACATACGGATACAGATAACCGTCCCACCCCACCACATCAAACGGATGGAAATCATAGCGATAGGCATGGAGTTGGTTTCGTGCCTTGACACGCACCTCGAATTCGCCTACCTCCACATGGGGAATCAGCCGCTCCGGACCACGAATGTCCCGTTCACAAAATGGACTGTGCTCCATCAATTGACCGTATTCATTGCGGTAGCGTTTGGGAATCGTGATTTCACCCGTGGACTCGATCACCAAAAAACGGGTCCGTTCACTGGACGTAACGATGCGGTACGTCGTACCGACCGGGATGACGATGTAGTCACCGGGGCGGTAGGATAGGGTTCCGAACACCGTCTCCACACACCCTTCTCCCTCATGAACGAACAATATTTCATCTCCATCGCCGTTCCGAAAAAAATAATCCATCGGCTCCGTCGGCATACAAATACCGATCGCCACATCCTCATTGACCAGTAAATATTGTCTTCCGTCGATCGGATCGCCTCCGGGCGAAAGCTTTCGCGTGAGAAAATGGCGGTGCCGGTTGGCCCCCGATTCTTCCAACAGCACCGTCCAGTCGCGAAGCAAACGTGCATCGCTGATCTGTGTGGGTGGATGATGATGATACAAGATGGATTGCATCCCCGAAAATCCTTTGGTTCCCATCACTTCTTCGCGGTACAACCCGCCGTCTTCCTTGCGGAACCGCACATGCCGTTTGCACGGAATCTCTCCCATGCGACGGTAAAAAGGCATCCTTCTTCCTCCCATCCCTTAACCGCCTATTATGAAAACGCATTCAATTCCATTGTATCAGAAATAAATGAAAAGATCCCTTCATCGCTTAACAATTACCTAAAGCTGTGGCATGGCATTCCAAGAAGAGAACTTTCATGCTATTCTTCTTATAACAATCTTCGTGATTTGAGGGAGAGAAAAAAATTGACGCCTGTCATTGAAATGACCAATGTTTCTTGGAAGAGAGAAAATCAAACCATCCTTCATCAAATCAATTGGCAGGTCAGCGAGGGAGAACACTGGGCGATATTGGGCCTGAATGGATCCGGAAAAACGACATTGCTCAATATCATTAACGGATACATATGGCCCACAAAAGGGAGTGTTTGTGTGTTGGGTCACAGGTTTGGTGACGTAGATTTAAGAGAACTGCGCAAATCGATTGGGTGGGTCAGTTCTTCTCTGCAAGAACAAATATACGGTAACGTCCGTGCGCAGGACGTGGTGATCAGTGGAAAGTATGCTTCGATTGGTTTGTACGAGAAACCAAGCGATGAAGATTATGATCGAGCCCAACAACTGATGGAACAATTAGGGTGCGATCATTTGATCGATCGTTCATATCAAAGTTGTTCCCAAGGAGAAAAACAAAAACTGCTCATCGCCCGTGCGTTGATGGCTTCCCCAAAACTGCTGATTTTGGACGAGCCCTGCAGCGGACTTGATTTTCTCTCAAGAGAAGCGCTATTGTCCAGTATTAGCCAATTGGCAGCACAACCGGACGCCCCCCATATGCTATTTGTGACCCATCACATTGAAGAGATCGCTCCCATCTTTACCCATACATTATTGCTCCGCCGTGGCCGCGTATTTACTAAAGGAAGGTCAAAAAGTGTTTTAACCGGCCCTACTCTAACGGATTTTTTTGAGATTCCTGTTCAAGTAGATTGGCGAAACGACCGGGCATGGCTTTCAATTCCATAAGTGCTCGCTGTGGTGTCCAGTATTTTTGTCGGGCATAAACTCTTTCGAAGTAGGGAGAAAGGTTGCGAACGTCGATTTTGGTACTCGAAGAACCATGAAAACCATCACCTGACACGCATATTGGAAAATCCGAGGAGTGGGTTCGTCAAAGCCCTGCTTTTCCAATCCATATACAAACCCAGCGGGAAAACCGCTGGGTTTGTGTCCTTTATTCTTTCCATTTGATATTGCAACCGATACTGGGTTTTTGTTTCACTGTGATCGGCTCGTTTCGAAGCAAGCTGTCCAAAGCAGAGCGAATGGATTCGCCGGTGACGGGGATATCGTTGCCGGGACGGGAATCGTCCAACTGACCGCGGTAAACACATTTCAAGTCCTTGTCAAAGATGTAGAAGTCCGGTGTGCAAGCCGCTTGATAAGCTTTGGCGACCTCTTGGGTTTCGTCGAATAGATAAGGAAACGGATATCCCAGTTTTTGGGCGACTTCTTTCATCTTTTCGGGGGAATCTTCCGGGTATTTTTCCACGTCATTGGCGTTAATGGCGATAAAGGAAATACCTTTGGGGATATAATCGTTTGCCAGTTTGACCAGTTGATCTTGCACGTGCTTGACGTAAGGGCAGTGGTTACAGATAAACATGATCACGGTGGCAATTTCCGACTTCAATTCGTCGAGGGAAACGTTTTTGCCGGAAACCACATCGGGCAGGGTGAAAGATGGAGCTTTTGCCCCAAGCGGGAACATGTTGGATTCCGTAAGCGCCATGACTGGTCCTCCTTTTTATCATTTCTTCCACATATCATAGCACAAACTCACTTGGCGATTGAAAACGGATTGAGATGTAGGTTGATTGGCTATCGCCAGAGCGTTCACTCTCGCTCATGCCCCCTCCCCACCACTTCCAAATCCTGCACCAGGGTATCGCGGACCACAGGCAACTCCCACCGCATCTCCCGTTTCCAGTCTTTGATCGAATAAACACCAATCTCCCCGCCTTTTTCACGCGAGTGTAACTGGGTGAGCACATACAGCTTACCGTTCGCCTGACGCACTTTGTAGATGGGCTGGGGAAGCTGCACTGTCCCCCTGACCCGGAGAGTGGCGGCATCCAGAATGCTGATCCGCCCTTCCGCACCCGCATGTGTAACGAGGATTCGGTCTCCGTCCGGCAGCAGGTATTGGGGCTCGGCATAGGGAAGCGTCACGTAACGCACCTGCCAGTTCTTCTTATCCACCACGGCAATCCGCCCGCCTCCGCTCCTCGATGACAGCAGAACCCGGCCGCCAGACAGGAGTATGTCGTCAGCTTCACCCGTTTCCAGCGAGATCTCCCGCTCCACTTTGCCCGTTTTCCGATCCAGCACGTACAAGAGGGACTTTTTGTCTCTCACCACATCGGCGAACACATACACCTTTTGTTCATCCGCATCCAAGACGCGGAGGAAACCGTCCAGCTCCACACGGTAAGTACGTCCCTCTTTCTTCAACTCCATCTCCAGTGTATTGGTATGGAGGCCGCTGTTGTAGGAGGCCAGCAAGATGCCGGGCTTGGACAGGACATCAATCGGAAACTGACGGGGGTTTTCCTTTGTCTCCTTTCCCTCCCTGGTGAGCCGAATCCACCCTTTCCCGAACCGAACGGGCAGGAGCCAGTCTCTTTCATCCGGTACGATCCGGAAGATGCCCATTTCGTTGAAACGACGGCTGCCGATACGCTCTCCGCCTTGGTCAAACAGAACCAGTTCGCTGTCTTTTCGGAGCGCATCGGTATAGATCACACCTACCTCCGCCCGATCAAATCCCAGATCGCTCGCAGCACAGGAGGTTGGCAACAACAACAGGATCATCAGCATGAACCGGGCAAACCAGCTGATCATGCACCTACCTCCTCCAACAAAAATGCGGAGACACGCTCCGCTGAATCTGCAAGGCATTTCTCTCATCTGACTATACCGCGTTGGCCGTGTCGTGTCCGAACCGAAAATGAACCGCTTTCGATCTCATCCCTGGCTGTAAAAGACGATGGTATAAGGGCTTTCGATCAGGTCCACCGGCCAGACCGCACCGCCGTCATTGAGGTCCCATCCCTGGTTGTACCAGGAGCGCCAGACCAGCTGGGAGCAATAGAACGAGCTGGTGGTGGTGATGTTGAAAAAGTTGTAGTTGTACGGAAGACCGATCTGGTTTCTGGAATAGGAGGCAGAATAGGCGTAGTTAGAATCATATGCGCCGGACACCCATAACCCCCGTACATGGTTGTACCGGGTCGCCCAGTCGTTGGGCCAGTGGCGCACGCCGTTCAGGTCACCCTTGTTGCCGAAGCTCTCCACCACATAGCCGGGGACATCCGATACCACGCCTGCGTGCCCACCGGCCCAAGCCGAGGAGCCGGAGCTGGTACCGTCCAGGGTCACCAGGATGTCACCATAGGTTCCCACCGCGCCTGACATCACACCCATCTGCTGACGCTGAAGTACTTTGTTCGAATCCAACCCCCGATTCGGGGCTTCCTCCCGCACTTTTTGGACATCAAACACCTTGGAAGGCTGACTCAACTCTCTCTCCGTCTTTGCTTTGGCCTGTTCCACGTCCTTCCACTGTTCTGCTGACAAGCCGGCCAGACCAGCCGCATCTCCCTGCGGTACCGCTACTACCAGGCCAATGGCCAAAACAACGAGCCCCACCCACCACCGGAAATGCTTCACTACCTAATACCTCCCTGATTCAGTTTTCAGAAATCTATTTTCTGTCTGGTGCGAAAAAACACCTTTTGATTTTTTGTAAAGAGAGAGCAAAAAAATCCCTTCCACAAGGGAGGGATGGTGGATCACTTCTCTTCATTCAACCAACGAACCAAAGCTGCTTCCATTCCGTCCACATCGTCGATGGCATACAGCGGATACGGACAGTCGTCGGTCGGAAACCAACTGACCACCGCCTGGATGTTGTGCAGCTCCCGCAACAGCGGGAGATCTTCCTCCCGGCGAAGGATCACCCATTTGGGCCAACCCGCCCGTTTGAACCCTTCTACCAGCACGAGATCGCACGCAGAGTAAAAGGGCAACAGCTCTTCTACCTCCAATGTCCGCGGGAAACACACCACCGTCTGATTGGACGCGGTGATCGTCACGATGTCCGCGCCAGCCTCTCGATGACGCCATGTGTCCTTTTCTGGCTGGTCCCATTCCATCGTTTTGCCGTGGTGCTTAATCGTCCCCACTTTCCATCCGCGTTGGCACAATCGCTCGATCAGACGGGTGATCAGTGTGGTTTTGCCGGAGTTGGAATATCCCACGATAGAGAGTACGGCAGGTTGTTGTTGCATATGATATCGCCTCTTTTAGTTGATCGTGTTGGTTCCATTGTACGGTATGGGAACGCTATCGTCACTTCCAAAGAGCTGCAGAAAAATACCAAACGGTATCCGTTTGGCCAGGCTGTTGACAAAGTTCACAAGCTCCGTTTTCCTGCGAGCAACCTTTGAGCGTTTTGCGTTGCAGGAGCGAGAAGGAAAACGACTCGCCCAAAGCCACCTTGGTTCAACTACTTTATCATTAGTCTTGCCTTACAGTATTCGTTGCACTGTTCTGTTATCTCCCCTGTTCCTCGGCCCATTGTTCCATTCGCTGTTGAAGTTGATCAATCTCGTTGTTCAGATCTACTCGCTTTCCTTGCTGGACTTGGGACAGCACTTTGCTCACCCAGGGGACCAGGATCGTTTTTTGGTACGGCATATCCATCAACCACGGGGTAGTGGTATTGGTTTTGGCATTTTGAACGTAGACGGGCACATAGGGATCGTCTTTTCTTTGGAAATCGAAGGGCTGAACGCTGGGCGGAACCATTTCGTTTTCGTATTTGAATTGCTGGATTTGGGGGCCTGAGAGGAATTTGGCCACTTCCCACGCCGCCGAGGGATTGCGTGTTTTGGCGGAGATGCACCAAGGTGTCGTGCTGATCGGCGAACCCAAACCGTCCGGCCCCTTGAAGTTGACGCGCAGAGAGAAGCGATGCAACAAACGAGCATCCTTTTTCCCGACATACTGTTTCCACGGTACTTCCATGTTGGGGTTTTCCAGTACGATCGCATGTTGGTTCCGGTCGGTAAACAGGTTTTCCTGCCCCTGGCTCACCAAAAATCCAGGATGGACATAGGGGGTAGCCGCCATCATCCACTGCACGCTTTTCATAAAGGCGGGATGGTGAAAATGGAACTTCAACGTGCGTGGCCGGGCAACATCGCCGGTGACCACCTCATTTCTTCCCCCGTAATAGCTTATGAGGCTTTCCAACAGTGTAGAGGTACGCCAAACGCCGTCCCAGTAGAGGCCGTATGTTTGTTCACCTGTTCGTGGATTTTTCCCCGTCATACGCTTCGCTTTTGCCAATACTTCTTCGGGAGTGGGACGGCTCGACAGCGGTTCGACCCCCCAATCACGGAACAGTTGATTGTCCACCGTGATTAGGCGGGAGAATGCCCCGGACGGCAAGCCCAATGTATGTCGTCCCGTACGGTCTTTGATCAACGGCACAACCGACCGCTGATACCGCGAGGAAAGCTTGAGCCTGGTGTCTTGCCGGAGCAGGTCATCGATCGGGCGAATCAGTCCCTGCTCATAAAAGGCGCGAAACTGCGGGAGGTAGAACACATCCGCTTGTCCGCTCATTAGCATGGTTTGCTGTTTGGTGTTGTAATCCTGCCACGGAATATTGATGAATTCCACCTGCAAGTGCGGGTGTTGCTTCAAAAAGGGTTTCATGGCTGTCTTCAGTCCCGGCATTTTGGCTCCTGTCACCGGATCCGTATAATCGTCGATTTTGAAGTCGATGGTGTTGACCACCACTTTGCCCTCCAATTGGGCTGGATCTCCGCTTACTTTCCAGTCTTGGGAACCTGAGCAAGCCGTCATCACAATTAACAGCACAACAAGCCAACCACCGAGAAACCAACGTCGCCATCTCACCTTGCATCCTCCTCATTGCTTGATCCCGGAATAAGCGATACTTTGCACCACATACCGCTGCAGCAGCAAATACAAGATCAGCACCGGCAACAGACTGAGCACGGCCACCGCCATATGAATGGCGGGTAAAATCCGCTGACCGCTGTCATGTACGAACATCGCCACCCCGATCTGCACGGTGTACCAGTCCGGGTGACTCAGCATCAACAAAGGCCACAACACGTCATTCCACGACCACAAAAACTGCAAGATGACCAGCGTTGCGATCACCGGTCCGGACAGCGGCACATAGATGCGCCAAAAAACGGTCCATTCGGATGCGCCGTCCACCTTGGCCGCATCGCGCAGTTCCGCGGGCAGGGTATCCATGTACTGCTTGACCAAAAACGTGCCGATCACTGCTGCCAATGAGGGGAGAAGAAAAGCCCACAACGAATTGGTCATCCCCCATTCATTCAACAGCAGAAATGACGGAATCATCGCTACTTCCGGCGGTATCATCAACGTCCCCAGAGCGAACAAAAACAACCCTCTCGCTCCGCGGAAACGCAGCAGGGAAAATGCGTAACCTGCCATCAACGCCGACAGGACGGAAACAGACACTTCACACAATGCAATGAGAAAGGAATTGAGAAAATAGCGGGCCAGAGGTACATTGGCAAACGGTATGACATAGCTATTCCAAGTCGGCTCCTCCGGAATCAAACGCGGTGGAAATGGTACCTGCGTCATCGCCTTTCCGTCCAAGCTGGTGGACACCATCCACAGAAACGGAATCAACATGATCACCGCCCCGATCGACAGCAATACCATGATGCACCATTGACCCCAAGTAGCTTGCCGGAACATTGTCCCCCCTCCTTTCCATAAACGTGGTGAGGGCTGTCTGATGAATGCTTTGCTTCACTACAGAGAAAATGGCCCGCGACAGAATCGCGCGTATGGGAAAACGTGCGGCGATGGATTGACCAGAATGCCCTGGTCCATTGTATGGACTTTCCGCCGGGGATATGTGCCTGCCGCATCCCTCAGGGCCCCAACTTTGGCGGTTTGGTGACAATCTTTCATTTCTCACTTCATTTTAAGATTTTCTTTTTATGGTGAATTTGGGAGATGCTCGTTTGTTGGAGAGGGGAAGCGTCATGATCAAAAAAAACGCACACTGGATTTCTGTCATCATCACCCTGGCAACTGTTCTCGCTTTGCTGCTGTCGGGTTGCTCCAATTCCCATGCTGTATTCGGTGCGACCACGCCCCATCCTGTTGTGCTTCACCACATAACCCGGACAATCCGGCCACAATCGTCATCTCCCAAACAGGTCGCAGCCTTTATGTCAAATAACTCCAGTAACACGGTGATTTACTTTGACCCGCATCCTGACGACGAAGTCCTGACCTTCGGGGTTCCCATCAGAAATGATTTGTCAGCAGGCAAACAGGTGTATTTGGTGTTGATGTCGGCGGGAGAACATTCTATTTCCCGGGAAGTGATCAACGGGCGGTATGATCGACAGTCCGTCCGGCCGTCCCAAACGGGTCGACGTGTATGGTGTAAAGTTCACCACCGGTATCACAATCCCGCTGCAGAAGGATATCCGTATATGACGTTGGAAACATTTGGAAAATCACGTATTCAAGAATTTATCCGCGCATCTCTGGCTCTGGGCGTACCGTATTCACATTTGGTCATCTACTATTTACCCAACGATCATTTTACGCACGCGGCGGTGAAACGGATTATGCTCGACTGGATCCATCGATATCCGGGCGCCACACTGAAAACGATGTCCGCTTGGGATGTTCATCGCGACCACGCGATGCTGGGACGGGTACTGGATGAACTGTATGCAGAGGGAAAAGTGTGGAACAAGGTGAATTATGCATCCGTCGCCACCCGGTTGAAATATGATCACAACCATTGGCCGATCATCAGGCTGACCCACCGCCAAGACCGGGAAATCCTGAAACGAGCCCTTGCCGTTTACAAAGCGTGGAATCCCAAACGAGGCGAATTTGCCTTGGGCTATCATTCGGTTCCTGCGCAGTTCGATTTTGTGGAGCGCCACATGACCAGCAAGCGCGTGGCTGGTTAAACGAAAAAACCGGTTCCTTGAGGAACCGGAGACTGATGATGATTTGCACGGGAAGTCGGCTTCCGACTCTGAGCGTCTGTGAGCCGGCTTCCCCTATCTTTATGACAAGATGAGTGCCAGAAACTACCTCAACCCTCAGTCGGGGAATTAGATTTCGTTTGTTTTGACCACAGCCCGGACAATGCCCATTTCCGGCTGCCGCTCAGCATCAGAACCAGACTGAGTCCCAACAACGCCAGATCCAGTTCATATCCACCGAAGAAGCCCGCTTTCCATTTGACTGTAGCAATCGCCCCCACCATCACCAATCCGACTGCCGCGGCTGCGATTTCCACCCACAATCCCAAGATCAACAGCAACCCGGCTACGGACTCCACCACAGCCACGACATATGCCAACGGCCCAGGCAATCCCATTTGACCGGCGAACATCTGCGCCACTTGACCCAGTGCCGTCATTTTTTGCAATCCATGTGCCAACATTACGATCCCCAAAACAAGTCGGCCCAACAACAAACCCCATTCTGTTCTAAATTGTGCCATGATGTATCCTCCTCAGCTTCTTACTATATTCAATCAGCTATTATATTTATAGATACACGAAAAAAGTGTGAATTAGATCACACCGGAGAAAAAACTTTTTGGAAGGCGTTCGCGCAAAGAAGAATCTCATTGATATGCTATCCTCCAGAAAGGGGGCTTTTTCATTATTGTTCACTCATTTATTTCGAACCGGTTGACGACACACTCTACTCTCGCCGTTGAAACCGGATCAGGCGAAAATGGGCCAACGTGAGCAAAAAGACGACGACAAACAGCAAATACGCGGCGGCTGAAGCCTTACCCAGCTCAAAGCTGTGAAAACCGACACGATAGATATACAGCATCAGCGTGGACAAACTCCCTCCGGGATTACCCGCCTCGCCGCCGATCATCCATACATCGTTGAACCGCCTCATGGCGCTGATCATGCCGGTGATCAGCAAAAAAACAAGAATCGGGCGAACTCCAGGCAACGTTACGTGCCACCATCGTCGAAACGGTCCGGCACCATCGATCGCTGCCGCTTCATACAATTCGCCAGGGACCGACTGCAAACCCGCCAACACGATCAAGATGGAATATCCGATCCCATGCCATACGCCCATCAGTGCGACCGCCAGCTTGGATGTATCCGGATCGGCAAACCATCCCTGTGCCGGAAGTCCCCACCCTGTCAGTATATAATTGACCAACCCCTGATCGGTGGGATAGAAGAGAAACTGAAAAACGACCGCCACCGCCACCATCGACGTGATGTTAGGCAGGAAATACACTGCACGGAAAAAGGTGCGCCCCCATCGGGCAGAATGAATCCATGTCGCCAGCACCAATGAACCGGGGATACTGATCGCCATGCCGATTCCGCCCAGAATCAGGGTGTTGCGCAGCGCTTCCCAGAAATCTTCGTCCCGCAGCAGGTAACGGTAATTGTCCCATCCCGCCCAAGTTTCCATCACCCCGTTGGTATGATGAAAACTGAGCCGCAGGGATTCCACCAACGGATACAGCCGAAACAGCAACAATCCCGCCATCAGCGGCAGGATGAATCCCCATCCCGCGAGGTCTTCCGGCCGAATTCGGCGACGTTTGCCCATCACTTTCCGCTCCTTGACCTGTCCTTGTTGTTGTCATGTGTATGGGCCGTTGCATAAAAAAAGCACCGGAAAAATTCCGGTGCCAAACGATTGACAACTCAATACTGAACCAAGGAGAACACATCAATACCCTGCAATTTTTCGCGGCCGTTGAGGTAGGTCAGTTCGATGAAGAAAGCAGCGCCCACCAGTTCGCCCTGCAGTTGTCGAACCAGGTTGATCGTGGCACTGATCGTACCGCCCGTAGCCAAGAGGTCATCCGCAACCAGCACGCGTTGCCCCGGCTGGATCGCGTCTCGGTGGATGGCCAGTTTGTCTTTCCCGTATTCCAGGCTGTACTCAGTCTCGATCGTTTCCCCCGGCAATTTGCCCGCTTTGCGTACGGGAACGAATCCGGCCCCCAACGCGTAGGCCAGCGGCGCGCCGACGACGAATCCCCGTGCTTCCGGTCCGACGATCAAGTCGATTTTCTTGTCTTTCAGACGTTCCACCATGGTGTCGATGGCTGCACGGTAAGCCGGTCCTTCCTTTAACAGCGTGGTGATGTCCTTAAACCGAATACCCGGTTGCGGGAAGTCGGGAATCACGCGAATCTTTTCTTTGAAATCCATTTTCGTCTCCTCCTATTTTCAAGTCCAATCCCAGAAGATCAAACACATAATGGCATAATTCACGGTAGGAAGAATACACGAGTTGGCGCATCACGCGCTCCCTCTCGATCTGCCGCCGATAGGAATCGGAGGTGTGGAGCGGTCGCTTGGCCGGTTTCGGCACGACCCGAAGATAATCCCCGCTGCCATCCACAAATCCCAGTTCCTGAAATACCCGCAACATAAAGGAGATCATCCGTTTAGAAAGCCCGGTCATTTTTTGAAGGCGTTGTAAATCCCGCGGTAAACGTACCGACTGCACGCGCAGCAACCAACCGTACAATTGTTTGAACCCTTCCCTGTCCGGGGTCTTCAACAGTACATCATCCATCTCGGCATCGCCGAACGCGAAATAAAAACGTTCCACATGCAAAAGCGTGAGGACGAGTCGTTCCCACGTCTGCAAGCTGGGAGGGGGTTCCAACAACACCAACCGGCGGAACTCGGACCACCGATCCGGAGCCATCTTCGCTTCCTTCTCCCACTCGTCCCAAGACACCCAAGCTGCCGGCTGATCTCGATCCGGAGCCTTCTCAGGAGTGGAAGTCAGCAATAACGTGTACGGATCCGCAAGCAACCGGTTCAACCGATCCCGTTTGTCTCCGTTTCCCCGCCAATCGAAGATCTGGACGTGTGGAACGTGTACATCACGAATCAACAGTTGGGGGATTCGTTTGTTGTTCCACTCGTTGATCTGCAGCTCTCCCAACACCTCGATCCGGGCGTGCGGGGTAACTTCCTCGGCCAACTCTTTCATACGGAATCCCACCGCATCCAATGTACCGTTTCCGTCCGATAAAATCAATTTCACGTGATTGCGGTCCGCTCCCATAAGTTGGATTTGGGACAAACCCGCTCCCGTGACACGAAACCGCGGGGTGGGATTCCCCACGCCGAACGGTGCGAGATGCTCCAATTGTTCGATCAATTCCACACTTACCTGATCCGGCGTCAGCTCGTATTCCACCCGGGAGATCGGAATGTAATCCTCCTCGGTTAACCATTCGGACGCGAGACGATCCAGACGCCGGTGCAATTCCGGTACGTCCTGGGCCGAAAGCGTCATGCCCGCCGCCATTTTGTGGCCGCCGAAATGAGGCAGCAGATCGACGCACTCTGACAGAGCCCGGTACATATCCAGTCCCTCGATACTGCGTGCCGAACCTTTGGCCATCCCCGTCTCCTCGTCGATACCGAGCACGATGGTGGGCCGGTAGTACCGTTCCACCAATCGAGACGCAACGATGCCGATGACACCGACATTCCAGCCGGGTGAAGCAACCACGATGAAGCGACGGTGTGCATCAGGGTCCGCTTCCACCATCGCCCGCGCTTCCTCGAAGATCTCCTCCACGAGTTGTTGTCGTTCCCGGTTCATCTGATCCAGCTGATTGGCCATCATATAAGCGGTTTCATCGTCTTGCGTCAACAACAGTTCCACCGCATGCACCGCACTGTCCAAACGCCCACTCGCATTGATTCTCGGACCGAGCGAGAATCCGACATGCCCCGATCCCACTTCGCCACGGATCCCGGAGACATCCATCAATGCCCGCAGGCCGACATGTCTCCGCTGGTTCATTCTACGCAAGCCGCCGACGGTGATGATTCGGTTTTCGTCCACCAATGGAACGAGGTCCGCGATCGTGCCCAGTGCCGCCAATTCCCACACTTCTTCCGGCACTTCTCCCAGTAGCGCCTGAACCAGTTTGAACGCCACGCCCACTCCGGCCAACATATCGAACGGATACGGGCAGTTCGGCTTTTTCGGATTGATCACTGCCAATGACTCAGGGATCGCATCCGGAGGCTCGTGATGGTCCGTAATGATGAGATCCAATCCCAACTCCCTGGCATATGCGGCTTCTTCCACCGCACTGATACCAGTATCGACCGTAATGACCAAATCGACCCCATCCGCTTTGGCTTTGGCCAGCGCTTCCTTGTTCAACCCATATCCCTCGCGAAAACGGTTGGGTATGTAATAGTGCGCGTCAGCTCCAAGACGCCGAAATACCGTCATCATCAAAGCCGTACTGGATACACCGTCCGCGTCGTAATCACCGTATACCAAGATTTTCTCATTTCGTTTCAGTGCTGTTCGGACGCGGTCCACCGCTTCTTCCATCCCGTCCATCAGAAAGGGATCATGCAAATCGGAAGCGTCTGCACGTAAAAACCGCCGCGCAGATTCCACCTCGGTCAATCCCCGATTGACCAAGAGACGCGCGACGACCGGATGGACTCCAAGCGAGTCCGCCAAGGTAGAACAGCTGGCCTGATCCGCCTCCACGGTCTGCCAGCGTGTTTTCGGGCGCAGCATGGAATCAGGTTCACCTCGCTTTGCGCTTCCATTATAGCACACCCCTACCGAAGTCATGCCTCCTTTTCTTCTTCCGAATAGGGATTGACATGTACCAGCACGTCGGAAACATAATCAAAACGATCCATCAGCGTGTGTTTTACCCGTTTGCCGATCTGATGCCCCTCTTCCACTGTGATCTGGGGATCTACCGCAATTTTCACGTCCACGATGACGTAGTGCCCGTGCTCTCTGGCACGCAATTCGTCCACCCGTGTCACACCGGGTACGGAAGCGGCCGCCTCCACCAACTCCGCGGCATCCTCTTCGTGCAAAACGTGATCCATCGTGGTGTGAATCGACTCTTTGGCCAATTTGTAAGCCATCAGCAATACCAGAATGGATACGAAGATGCCTGCAACTGCATCCAAATAAACCAATGGGGATACACCCAGGCGAGCACCCAGGATAGCGCCGCCGATTCCGAGCAGGGCGGCAAATGAGGAAAACACGTCAGAACGATGTTCCCACGCGTTGACGATCAAAGCCTGTGAACCGATCCGTTTGCCCAACCGGTACTTGTAGCGAAACATCCATTCTTTGACGACCATGGAAACCACTGCGGCAACAGCAGCCCACCATCCAGGCGCCCGAGCAGGTTCAAACAGCGACGAAAACGAGTCATACACCATCTGAAATCCCACTACGCCCAACAACACCGCCACAATAATCGCAGCGATGGATTCGGCTTTGCCGTGGCCATAAGGGTGATCTTCATCCGGCGGCATCTGCGCGGCCCGCACCCCGATCAACACAGCGAGGGAACCGGCCACGTCGGAGGCTGAATGGACAGCGTCGGCGATCAATGCCTGACTCTGTGCCACCACGCCGATCATACCCTTGAACGCAGCCAACAGCGCGTTGCCGATGATGCCAATCCAAGCACCTTTTTCTGCTTGACGAAATTGATCCGATCTCATGGTGGAAACCTCCGAAAGAGATGGCCGCGGTATACCGCGGCCATTGGAAGTTTATGTGATTCCTTTCATTCTTATTCAGAAGCCGGTTTGGCCCGATTCATCGAGCGCCATTTCCAATCGAGCCAGATTTGGCTGGCGATGAAAATCGACGAATACGCACCGAAAAGCAGTCCCAGCAACAACGCCAGTGAGAAGTAGAAAATACTTTCCCCACCAAACAACAGCAGGGTGGAGGCACCGAACACCACGGTCAACACCGTGTTGATCGAACGAACCAGCGTTTGGTGGATACTCTCGTTCACCACACGGGCCAGTTCTTCAAACTTTTTGGGTCTGTGCAGTTCCACGTTCTCCCGGATCCGGTCGAAAATCACGATCGTGTCGTTGACCGAATACCCGACGATCGTGAGGATGGCGGCCACGAACACCAGATCCACTTCCCACTGAAACAACGAGAATAGCCCGATTACGATCAATACGTCATGCAACAGCGCCACCACGGCGGAGACAGCAAACCGGTACTCAAACCGAATCGTCAGGTACAGGATGATTCCGATCGACGCGACCGCCACCGAGATAATCGCGTTTCGAACCAGTTCCTGCCCGATGATCGGGTCCACCTTTTGCTCTTGAATGTCCACATTTTTGCCGTACTTCTGCTGGAACGCCGTGCGAATCTTCGCCACCTTGTCGGGGGAAAGCACCTCATTGGTGCGAAACACCAGTACCTCTTTGTTGTTACCGGCCGCCCGTACATTGGCGTCCTTGTAACCCAATCCGGTCAACACCTTTTTGGCTTCCGCCAAATCATAGGGATGACCGATGCGAACATCCACCCGGGTCCCGGACTTGAAGTCAATCCCAAGGTTGAGTCCCTGCACCAAGAACGATACCAAGCCCAGCAATAACAGCGCGCCGGAGATGAGATAAAACCATTTGCGACGTCTGACGAAGTCCAGTTTATAGTTCACCGATCTCACTCTCCTTCACACCAAACAACCCCGGGCTTTTCAGTACATTGGCCTTCAACAGCAGGGTCATCAGAATCCGAGCCAACGCCACCGCTGTGAGGAAGCTGACGGCGATGCTGACAATCAGCGAGACGGCAAATCCCTTCACGCCGGCAGTTCCAAAGTAGAACAGCACCGCAGCCGCCAACACGGTTGTGATGTTGGCGTCAAAGATGGTAAGGAACGATCGGCGGGAACCGGAACGCACGGAGGCGGGAATACTTTTTCCCCGACGCATTTCTTCCTTGATCCGCTCATACATGATGATGTTGGCGTCTACCGCCATCCCGATCCCGAGTATGTAAGCGGCAATGCCCGGCAACGTCAACGTGACTTTCAACAGGGAGAAAGTCAACAATACCAGATAGGAATACGCTACCAGCGTCAAAACGGCAATCAATCCCGGCAATCGGTAATAACCGATCACGAAAACAAAAATCATCACCAACGCGATCAAGCCGGCGCGCAGGCTTTTCATCAGCGAATCCTGTCCGAGACTGGCGTCGACGGAGTAGCTTTGCTTTTCTTTCAGGTCGACCGGCAGCGAACCGGCGTTAAGCAGATTGGCCAGTGTTTTGGCCGACTCCGCCGTGAAGTTTCCCGTGATGATCGCTTTGCCGTTGGGAATCGGCTCGTTGATCACCGGTGCATCCAGCTGCTGGTCATCCAAATAGATCGGCATGGGTTGTCCGACATACTTCCGCGTCAAATCATAAAACTTCTCCGGATTCTTCAGTTCCAGCGATACAGCAGGCCGTCCATTCTGGTCATAGTCCTGCGAAGCACCGCCTTCCTTCAGGTCTCCCCCGTCCAAAAGCACCTTTTTTCCGGTAGGATCCCGGAATGTCAGACGGGCCGGTTTACCCAAAATGTCCCGTGCCTTCTCCTTATCCTTCACCCCGGCCAACTGCACGCGAATCCGGTTGTTTCCTTCGATAGTGATGTCAGGCTCGGTCACTCCCAGCACATCGATCCGGTTCCGCAGGGCTTCCGCCGCGCTGGCTAACGTTTGCGGGGTGATCTTCTGTCCCTTTTCATGGGGCTTCGCTTCGTACAAGACTTCGAAACCGCCTCTCAAATCCAGTCCCAATGTGATCCGTTTGACGACGTCTTTCGTGGTCAGTGCCACCGTCGCCAAAACGGCGATCACCAAGAGGGAAAACCAAACAAGTTGACCCCAGCGAACCCTCATACATCCGATCCTCCTTCGTTTGCCCAGACAACTATTCCCATTATCCCAACTGGATCGGGCCATGTCAATTTGGCCGCAGACGACGGGAAAGGCCACCGGTGCGATACCGATGGCCCCGTTCTCCCTCCATCAGCTTTTTTTCTTCAATGGTTCTTCCTCATCGTTTTTGTAGACGCTGATCATCAGCCAGTTCATGAAACGGGTAGCTTTCAGGGACATAATGTCGTTCACCAGGCGATTCAAGCGCGGCCACCCACGCCGATAGTTCTCGGAAACGCAGGCCCACACCTGTTCACCCGTCACATTTTCGTATCCGTACATCCGAAATTCTTCGGCTTTGCTGTTGCACAAATCCTCGATGCACTGCATCAGCTCGGATTCACTCAACAGCTCCACGGAGGACTTGGCTTTCCGGCTCACCGGTTTCAAAGACTGCCGCATATTGACGCAGACCTCCCTTCACAGGTGCAATCGAAGGCCCATCCAACAGGGTGATTCGATCCCGTTTTATCAAAATCCTGCCGGAAAATCAACCGACGATTTTTAGTCATGAACCGTTTGGACAAGGGCATAGGCTTGTATGGAAAAAAGTGTGTCCGGTTTTATCAATCGGACACATCCTAAAGAAAGCGGGGACCACAGGTGACCAAGCAGTCTTTTTTGCACGGCACCCTGATCTTGGTCGGTGCGGGGTTTATCACAAAAATCCTCGGATTTGTCTACCGTATTGCCTTGTCCCGTATTATCGGCGACGAAGGCATGGGTTTGTTTCAGATGGCGTTCCCGATTCTGCTGTTCGTCATCGTCCTCGCAACTGCGGGTTTGCCCGTGGCCATCTCCAAGCTGGTCTCGGAAGCCGAAGCCACCGGCGATGAAGAACGCATCCGCTTCATCCTGAGGGTATCGCTGGGCATTGTCATCGTAACCAGTATGGTGTTGACGGGATTGACGGTTCTGTTTGCGCCGTGGATTGCCTCCCATCTCTTGACGGATGAGAGAGCTGTCTACGCTTTGACCGGTATCGCTCCCGTCATCCCCATCGTGGCGGTTGCCTCCATTTTTCGCGGCTATTTTCAGGGACGTCAACAGATGAATCCGTATGCCGCCGCCCAGATCGTTGAGCAGATCGTTCGGATCACCACGATTCTCCTGTTGGCGCAATATTTGTTGCCCTATGGGGTGGAATACGCATCGGCGGGCGCCATGATTGGCATTGTTGCGGGAGAAGGGGCGGGTTTGTTCGTCTTGTTGCGCGCATTTCGCAATGACCCCCGGAGACCGCCGCTTCGTATGCGGATCGGACGGAATGACCGCGTCGGTACCTTGAGCCGACTGAGTCGGTTGGCCTTACCTGTTACCGCCAGTAGAACATTCGGGTCGCTATCCTATGCGGTGGAACCGATCGTTGTTTCCCAAAGCCTGGCAATCGCCGGCATTGCCACCACAACAGCGACAGCACTGTATGGACAATTGGAGGGAATGGCCATTCCGTTAGTCTATTTTCCAGCGTTCATCACATATGCACTGTCTGTCTCACTCGTCCCCGCCGTTTCCGAAGCAGCGGCACGCGGACAGCGCCGAATGGTCGAACATCGTCTTCGCCAAGCAGTTCGGTTGTCTATGATCGTTGGCGCTCCTTGTGCCGTGTGGATGTTTGTACTGGCCGATCCTTTGACACTGTTGGTTTACCGTAACACGGAGGTAGCCCGTTTGATACAGATACTGGCTCCGTTCGCCGTCTTCTTGTACCTTCAGGGACCGTTGGCAGCTGTTCTGCAAGGGCTGGACCGGGCGAACGATGCCATGCGTAATTCCATATTCGGATCATTGATCAAAACTGGGTTGATCTTTCTGTTCGCCTCTCGTCCGTCCCTCGGGATCGACGGGGTGGCACTGGCTATCAATTGCGGGATCGTCATCGTCACGGTGCTCCATCTGTTTAGCATCATGCGCCATATCCCGTTCACCGTTCATCTGAGGGACTGGATCAAACTCACCGTCTGCATCGGCGGGATGGCAATGACGTCGTTCCTGTGGTTAAACCACAGTACCGGTGCGTTGTGGATGCGGTTGTTGTCCACGTTCGCGGTGAGTGCCGGGGTGTACGGTGCACTGCTGATTCTGTTTTCGCTCATTCGCAGAGAAGATGCCCGACACTTGCCGGTGATCGGCAAATGGATGAACCGACTTCTGCCGCGTTAATCCTGTTTGGCATCAATGTAGAGACGTCCTCGGTGATCGATGCTGGCGAAGAAAACCTCTTTAAAGTCCTTGTATCCGTATTGCTGAATCTGGTTTTTCAGCCAAAAACGGTTTTGTCCGATTTGGTTCAATCCATCTTCCTGTACCTTACCATCGACAATCAATGTCACCGGCAGCATAAATGGACGAAACCCCGATTTTTCATTGGGATCGTGGCTTTCAGCTCTTTTTTCCACCGACGCGCGCGGGATCACGCTCAATTTCCCCGAAGTCTCCAAAATCGCAAATTCCACGTCGGCGATGTTGGGTATGTTCTTCTCCCGCAACTGCGTCATAAGATCGTCCAACGTGTATCGTTGTCTGGCCATTTCCTCCTCCATGATCCTGCCGTTTCTGATGAGGATGGAGGGTTGACCGTCCACCAAGTGACGCAGTCGGGTATTCTTCAATGAGAGATAAGAAAGCGTCAATTGTCCCAGAAACAGGGTCATGATCGGAATGATGCCTTTTACCAACGGCACGTGGGTATCTTCAATGAAGATCACTGCCAAATCGGCAATCATGATGAACACAGCCAAATCGAAAATGGACAGTTTGCCGATTTCCCGCTTACCCATCAACCGCATAATCAACAGCACCAATAAATATGCGAATAAAGAACGAAGAAACAATGACCATAACTCCACAACCGCGCCCCCTTCCTCCCGATTTTCATCCCGACTGAGATTTTGTAACCTATTGGGCATGGGGCCTGATAAGGCCTTCCAGGCCCCGCCGCATCGCTTTCCCCCTGTAGTTTCGTCCAACAGCACGAGATTTATGATGACCACACGATCATAAAACAATGGGAAAGTTCATACCCATGTACAAAATCGGACAATCGGGAGGATGGCCATGAAAACGCCCATGGTGGATCATTCATCCAAATTTCGTCTGCGCTCTCCCCTGTTAGCAGGGTTGCTTCTGATCTGGACCGTGGTGATCGCAGGATCAGTATTGGTCACGTTCTTGTTACGCTGGACTTCTATACAGGAATCTTCCCTGCCGTTCATCACCTACGGCATCAATGGTATCGCACTGCTCGGCGGCGGCTGGCTTGCAGGAAGGAAAAGCAGGGGGAAAGGTTGGTTGTACGGGGGGATGGCCGGTTTGTTATATGCACTTATCGTCTGGATGCTTGCATTTCTCGCTTTTGATACCGCCATGCGTCTTCCACCGCTGTTGTTCTCCGGAGCTGCGTTCGGATTAAGTGCATTGGGTGGTATGGTCGGGGTCAACTCCAGGAGATGACATTATCAGGAATATCAGGTTTCAAGTGCGGTCACGCGGGGAATATATACAGAGGCCCATCGCTTCGGTTTGAACGATGCCGGAGCTTTCCTTTTTTCAACAAAGGAGGGGAATCGGTGTTTCAATCAGTCGAAACCATCATCGTAACCTGGATTGCAACTATCCTTCTCATCATCGGCTGGTGTTTACGTTCCAATCCGTTCTCCGCTCTGCACGGCTTCGTTGTGGATCTCTTCCGACAGAGGCGCCTGTTGGTCTTGTTTGCTGGAGCACTCAGTGTATTGCTACTCAACAAACTGGAGTTGTTGATCGAATCGCATATTCAGCAAAAAATCGATTTTACTCCGTACATTTATGCCTTCGAAGGCCACGTCACGCCCTTGTTTCAACAGACATTGACTTCCCGGCCGCTCACGTACATCACCACCTATTTCTATGTGATTGTATTTGCAGCCATGATGGTCGCTTCACTGGCCATCTACCACAGAGAAAAGGACTTTCGTTCGCTGTATGCGTTTTTGTATGCCATTTCACTCAATTATTTTCTCGCGATTCCGTTTTTCCTGTTCATACCGGTAGAAGAGACATGGCACATGCATCCGGCTGTACGATTTCTGATTCCGGACGTTTATCCGGCCTTTGAGGAACAATACCGTCATTTCTCCGGATTGGACAACTCCTTTCCCAGTCTGCATACGTCCATCTCAGTGATGATGGCCATGATTGCGTATCAGTCCAAAAATCGCCGGTTCGCCCGATTCACGATCGTTTCGGCCGCCGTCATTTTATTTTCCATTTTGTATCTGGGTATCCATTGGATTATGGATTTGCTGGCTGGCGTCATCCTGGGTATCTTCAGCGCATCGCTGGCATTCAGATGGAGCGACTATACACTCACTTATCCGTGGTTTTTCCCGACCCGTAAAAAACCTGCGTCGGAACAGTCCTATCATTGAAGGAAAAAACAACATCTCCTCGATTTCTTCTTGATCGAGGGGATGTTGTTTTTTGATTGAACAGTGATCAATTCCACAGGCCCATGATCATCACAATGATCACCATGAACATGATGAAGCCGCCCATTTACTAGATAATCGATATGATTACCATGTGGAACCATCTCATGACCACAACTTTTATCATGGTCACACCCACAAGTAACAGGACGACAAGTATCTGGGTTTACATCGGATACATCAATTCGGCATTCGTCCCAATGATTCTCATGTTGATGATGAAGATGGCCATCGTGTACATAATCAACATGGCCTTTATGAAGGATTTTGGTATGTCCACAAGATAAGCTGTGAACGTGTCCATGATTTTCATGAACAGTATGCTCGAATTTACTCAAAGAAATTGCCTCCTTTTCTTATTTATCCTTAAGTATCATCTTTCATCATGAAAACATGTGCATCTTACCGTGAAAAATCATGAAAAAAGCTCGTAGCCTGATAAGAAAGGGAATTCCAACTTCTATAGCAGCGTCCTTTACACTGTCAGCTCACTATACACTCGCTTATCCATGATATTTCCTCAAAAAAACTGCTTCGAAACAGTCCTATCATTGGGCCAAACGGTGCCGAACTTATGGCGCCGATTGTTTTTACGTAAGGAAAACGTTTGCGCAAGTAGCATACTATCATTTTCACCAATTGATGAACTTTTTGTAGAAATCAACCGAAAGTGGTACCAAAACGCTTTGGGTCAACCCTTTACTTTCTTTCACGCTTGTTTACACCTTTTGATGAATGTTGAATTATTTTTGTAATATTTGTACGATATTTTGCGAAACCGATTTCACCATCGGCAAGAACCTTCACGGAGGTGGCAAGGTTGAAGAGATGGGTGTTGCGCACGGTCGTCACTGCGATGCTTGCGTGTTTATTATGGATAGGTTCCACCCCTCCCGCCCAGGCATTGACGCCCACAGACTGGCAAAAGAAAAGCATCTACTTCATCATGACGGACCGGTTTTCCGACGGTGATCCCACCAACAACAATTACGGGGGATTCGCCTCGGACAAATCGGACCCGCGCAAATGGCATGGCGGTGACTTCCAAGGGATCATCAATCAATTGAATTACATCAAGGGAATGGGATTCAACGCGATTTGGATTACACCGGTTACCATGCAGAAAAGCGTAAACGCTTACCACGGATATTGGACCTATGACTTTTACAGCGTCGATGGTCATCTGGGATCATTGGCCAAATTGCAAGAGCTGGTGCAGACCGCTCACAGCAAGGGATTTCCGTCATGTTGGACGTGGTGGCCAACCATACGGGCGATTTCCAACCCGGCAGCTATGCCGCTCCGCCGTTTGACAAATATGATTGGTATCACCACAACGGCGATGTGCAAAACTGGAATGATCAGTGGTGGGTGGAAAACGGGGACGTAGCGGGTTTGGACGACCTGAACCAGGAAAATCCTGCCACCTCCACCGAGTTGAAAAACTGGATCAGCTGGTTGGTGCAAACCACCGGCGTGGACGGCTTGCGTGTCGACACGGTGAAACACGTTCCGAAGTGGTTCTGGCGCGATTTTGACACCGCCGCCAACACCTTTACCATTGGTGAGGTGTACAACGGAGATCCCGCTTATGTCGCGGATTACACCAACTATTTGGACGCCGTTCTGGATTTCCCGATGTATTACACGATCAAAAACGTCTTCGGACATGATCAGTCGATGTATCAGATCCGGGACCGCTATGCAGACGATTGGCGTTATCAAAACAAATTCACCAACGGCCTGTTCATCGACAATCACGATGTTCCCCGCTTTTTGTCCGACGCTTCTGGGCGGCCAGGCGCCAGCTGGGACAAGTGGCCACAGTTGAAAGCGGCGCTTGGGTTTATCTTTACTTCCCGCGGCATTCCCATTGTCTATCAGGGGACGGAACAGGGATACAGCGGCGGCAACGATCCCTTCAACCGCGAGGACATGGTGATCAATCCCAACCATGAGCTGTACCAATACATCGCCAAATTGAATAGCATCCGCAACGCCCATCCCGCTCTGCAGGATGGTTGGCAGGAGGAAAAATGGGTGGATGACACCTTCTACGCCTTCCAACGGTCCAAAAACGGCGATGAGGTTGTGGTGATGATCAACAACTCTTGGAACAACCAAACACGCACCATTCCCAATCTCTCCAACCTGCCCAACGGCACCGTGCTGTACAACCGGATGGGAACCGACACGGCCACCGTCAACAACGGCGCCATCACCGCCACCTTGGGACCGAAGGAAGTAAAGATTTTTACGAAGTAAAGATGTACCATCACACGTACAGGCCCGGTATTGCCGGGCCTGACAGGTTATTGACAAAGAAAAATTCGATGCGTCACAGAATACGTCGATGAGAAGCTGATCTTTGATCTTCGAGGAAACCCCGTTCGTCTGTCGTACACGGACATGAACGGCCACAACCATACGGCTGTGCCGATCAACTAAGAGCAAAACTTGTCAAATCTTCGCTGAGTTTTGGATGCTATGAGGGGGATGACCCGCGATTTGAACCAATCTCGCATACATTTGCCACCCAAACCAAATACTAACCAAAACAAGGATGAGTTATCAATGAGTATTCGTACACAATGGTGGTTCAGCTTGGCACTGTTCCTCATCATGTTGCCGCTCGCGTTCCGGTGGATCAGCGGTTGGCAGGTGTCCGTAAAATGGTTGGAGCGGTTGAAGACCAGATGGGGCAAAAGAAAACGGGTGAGATAACTTAATCCCCCGGAGAGATGCGTCATGGTGTTTTTAAAATGGTGGCTGGTATGGTGGGTAATCGGGCTGGTTCTGATTAACTGGTCCCAATGGCAAAAAGGTTACGCTACAGTACTGGCAGGGATAGTCGGGTCGTTTTTTTTGGATATGACGATCGATTACCAAGGCTTTTGGAAATATCACGACCCGATTTTACCCGGAATGTGGCCCAATATCACGTTAAATCTGGGATTATATCCGATCGGCACATGGATTTTTGTGCAAAAGCTTCCCCACCGCTTTTGGCAGCGAGCCGTTTGGGTGGTCCTCGGTGCCTCCATCTTGATCGCGGTGGAATTTCATCTGTTCTCGACAGGACACATTCGATATGATCACGGCTGGAACATCGGGTACTCGTGGGTCGCCAATGTGGTGCTGTTGGTGTTGCTCATGCTTCATTACCGCTGGGTGGAAAAAAGATTGTGTCGGGTAAGAAAATGATCAACCAGCCCCCGAGGCTGATGCCCTAATGGCATCACATTCGGGGTGTACATACCCACTACAAATCTACTGACTTCGGAAATGCCATGGGAGCAGCCAACCCCAAACCCAGTCTGTGGAGCCTCGATTACTGAGGCATCAATCAGTATGCCAGTAGAGAAATCCGCTTTTCTAAGTAACGAGGTTAAAACTCCGACTTTGGATGAAAAACCGCCCATCTCCATCATTTCCTTCAATGTCTTTCAATACAGTTTGTTTTTTCTATCTTCTCATCACCGGATATTTCCAAGTGAGTATTTAGATTGATGTTGAAGAATTTGATGGATTCGCTATCCTTCTCAAACACCGTGATTCCGGTATTATCTTGATGAATGCTCCTGTAATTCCTGAAAGGCATTCCAAGCGATCCAGCAATAAAGATACGGTTAACCGTATTATGTGCGACGACAAGAATTGTTTGCCCCTTATGTTTATCCGCGATTTCGTCAAAGAAAGCTTTCATTCTGTTAAAGATTTGTTCAGCTGTTTCTCCTATCCTCCCTGCCTGAGTAGTTCCCGGATCGTTCAACCATTCCTCCCATACTGCTGGATCTTCCTCAATAAACTGCTTTTTTGCTTTTCCTTCCCATAGGCCGAAATCTGCTTCGATAATCCGCTCATCTTTTTCAACCGACAGCTGGTGCTTCGTTGCAATGATTCTTGCTGTTTCATAGGCTCGAGACAAGGGAGAAGCATACGCAGCAGCAAAGGGCACTTTTTCTAAATACACAGCAGCTAATTCTGCTTGTTTTCTTCCCTTATCTGAAAGTTCAATATCAGTTCGACCACAATATCGGTAGTCTGATGCATTCCATGCAGTTTCGCCATGACGCAATAAATAAATCCTAGCCAACAACATTCCCCTCTTTCGAAATATAGCCTTTGTCTTGAAGTATCTCGATAAAACGATGGTAGTTTTCGTCGTATTGTGAAATGAGCTGTTTCGAAGGTTCCACTTGTTTTTCACAAACTGTTAACGCTTTTCCGGCCTCGCTTATACTTGAAAAGCTCGTTTGCGAAGCTGCGAGAATTGCCGCGCCAACGGCACCCATCGTATGTCTCATTTTATAGATCGGCTTTTGCAATACGCTACTTCGGATAGTTAACCAGACATCACTATTACTAGCACCGCCTGCTGTGAAAACAGCGTTAACCTGTTCACTCGCAAGCGCTTCAATCATTTCATAGGCATAGCGTTCGAGATACGCGACTCCTTCCATCTTAGCGGCAAAAGCCTCTGCTTTTGAAAGCCCTTTCGGTTCAAAACCTCTTGCTTGCGGCGCGATGAAGGGGAAGCGTTCCCCTTCTTGATGCAACGGATAGGCCATAAAAGAAGTTGGAATGATGCCTTCTGCCTGTTTATTTAACGCTTCCAGATCGGCGTTTCCAAATTCCTTAGTGACCCAATCGGCCCCAGCATTACTCGCACCACCTGGCATCCAATATCCTTCCGGATGGCGATGATTATAAATCCGGCCAAGCGGGTCAACAACTTTATTCTTGGTCACGCCTTTTATTACAAGGGTTGTACCGATCGTCGTGTTCCAGTCGCCGAGATGGATCGCTCCTGAAGCGATTTGAGAAGCACATCCGTCTGTCATACCGGCAACGATCATAATCGTTTTTGGCAGGCCTGTTATCTCGGCTACTTCTGGTAAAATTCGACCTATCGGTGTCCCAGAGGGGAGAACGTTGGGAAACCAGTTCTTCGGAAGGGACAGTTTTTGAAACAGATAATCAGGCCAGCACAAGTTGGTAAGATCATAGCCGGTTTTCAGCGCATTGGTATAGTCCGTTACACCCCATACGCCACTTAACTTTCCCAAAATAAAATCGGCGGCATGAGCCCAGACATGGATGTGTTCAGCTTTTTTAGGGTAATGATTGATAAACCATAAAATCTTCGGCAACCCACTCGACGTGTGAAAATCTTTGTAACCTTCCCTGCAGTCGTGGAAAGCCGCCTCTCGGCAAACCTCGGCTTCCGCGCCGGAACGTTTGTCACTGTACATGATGGCATCATGAAGCGGTTGATAATTACAGTCTAAGGGAATCATCGTACCGGACGTTGACGTTACCGACATGGCTTTGATGGCATCAAGTTTCCCGACTGATCGGAGCTGGTGTGCCAGATCTCCCATCACACGCAATAGGACGTCCCACCATTTTTCAGGAGACTGTTCCTGTCTGGCTCGCTCATCCAGTTCGAATGTCTCTTCTCGTGAGCCCACAAGATTTCCGAACTGGTCAATTGCTACGACCCGAATTCCCTGAGTTCCGATATCTACTCCCAAAAAAATAGGCGAGCTGTTCACTGGATCTAACCTCCAATTAGATGAGGTGTATTCAGTCTGGAAGGGATCGAAACAAACTAACCCCTAACGGGCTTTTTACATGCCGCAGAAGCCATAGGCGTTCTGACGTGACAACTGTGTTTGTTCGGCAAAACAAAAAAGAATGGCTAGCCATTCTGGAGCACTCAATTACTTCAAGCTTTATCTACCGGTATTGGTCTGCGAAAGTCGAGTTTTTAAGTACAGCGTGATGATGAGTGACCCAAGACTGATTATTAAATGATCAAAGTACATTCCTAAGATTAATGTCACAAGTGCTGTCATAACCAAAGCAATTTGTAACCGTTTGTCCATGCCTTACTCCTCCGAGTGATAACTGAAAGAGTGAACATGATTGTCCCCTTTGACAGCACCCATCAATTCAAACAACTTTGCTTGAATATTTACGTAGGCGTTGAATTCAATTCTCTCTAACATATCGTAAGCCTTACGAAGAGTCTTATCGATCACAAGAATCCCGTGCTCACGTAATAAGGTGGCTACAGGGATGTCACCTGCTCGACTTCTCAGATAAGCATATACACGGTCCGCCAAATCTTTACTGGTAGCCGGAGCATACTCAAGCGTACGTATCTCTCCAAGCTTCCGTGTAGCTTCACACATATGAGGCATCTCGAGCCCTAAAGAAGCGAACACCATGGATTCCTTCGGATGGGCGTGTATGACTGCACCTGCGTCTGGCATGGCATCATAGGCTGCCATATGCATATTAAATTCACGGGTAAGTTGTCCGTCTCCCTCTAAAATGTTCCCATTCGAGTCTACAACCAGGATTTCTTCCGGTTTCAAACGGCAAAATTTTTGTTGCGACATGAGGGAAGGCGTCATGATAAATCTTGAATCGCTCATCTTTACACTTATGTTGCCCCCGGCCGCATTGGTCAACAATCGATCGAACATCATCCTTGCGACTTCGCACAAGTCTTTTCGCTCTTCAAAGTACAACACACGCTCTCCCTCCTTATAATCCGAACTTGTTTTTCAAGTTGTCTCGTCTGTTCCAACGAAAAAGATGAGCTGGATGTATGAGTGGCTTTAGAGGCACTCAACGCTGTTGCAAAACGAAGGGCTTCTTCGAGGTCTGCTTTCCTGCTCAACATGGCAACGATGCCTCCTACAAAGACATCTCCACAACCAGTATCATTTCGTGCCTCGATGGATGGGGGGAGCACTTGGAAGACTTCCCCGTTGTGACCCACCAGACTGCCTCTATCTCCGAGGGAAACGATGACATACTTGATTCCCTTCGCCATCAATCGTTTTATTTCATTCACGTATTCATCCACTGTGTTCAGTGTCCTGCCTACCAATTCCTGGGATTCGTATTCGTTGGGTTTGATCAGATACGGCCGCAACGGAATGGCTGTTTTCAGATACTGTCCACTTGTATCTACCACCAATCGGCCACCGTTTTCGACCACGCACTTTAGCAATTCACGATAATCATCCGGAGAAAAACCTTCCGGGGGACTTCCAGCAAACACTACCCAGTCCCCCTGCTGAATTTGCTGGTTCAGTTTTTGATGCAGTCGTTGGATCGATTCCACAGTAGGTTGAAACCCCGAATCAGTGATCATCAAACTCCCTTCACCCGTACTGTCCAACAGCACCAAGGTTTCGCGGACGGTTGCGTTTTTCTGAACCACAAAATCGCAATGGACACCTTTTCGTTCGAGCAGTTGAATGAATTGATCTTTCTTGTTTTCCCCTACAAATCCCGTAGCAATTGGGGATCTTCAATGCTGACAAAACCAGGGACACATGGGTCCCCTTGCCGCCAACATCATATTCTACACTACATACTCGATTGTTCTTTTTGCGCTCGATCGTTCCCTTGATGTGAAGGATCCGATCGAGCGCGGTATTCAGCGTCACCGTATAAATCATCTTTCTAACACCTTTCCTGAAGTCGGAAAGAGCCGGAGATTCACAAAGACATGTGATGACTCGTTCCGTCAAGTTCCGTCGAAAGCTGATTCGCACGTTTTTGCATGCCCTTGTAATACCAGTAGAAAAGCCCCAACCATCCAATGGCCAAAACCAGACCCAGGAACTCCCCGTGAACGATGTTGGATGCTTGAGCGAATATATAACGAAAATCGGGTAATTCAATCGAACTCCACGATAAAAACTGGCCATCTTTTATATTGATCACATGGGTGTCCTTCGCCAGGTTGGTGATGGTGGGTGCAAAGTAAGTCGCTACATACAGGAAAACCGGTGTTGTCAGCACGCCGAGCACGATCATACGCAGTAGATTTCCACCTGTTACAATGAGGGCTGGTACAGCCAGCGAGAGATTGATGATCCCTCCGAAGGGTAGAATGTTGTTTCCGGGAAGGATGACTGCCCATAACAAGGTAATGGGAACCCAAATGATCATAGCCACCCATAATTCATTGCAACCTGCCATAAACGGCCAATCCAAGCCGATGTATAGTTGACGATCGGAGTACTTTCGTTTCATATATTCGGAGATGGAATCTGACAGTGGAGCAAGTGCTTCCATGAACAAGCGGGCCACCATGGGAAACAGCGTCAAGGCTGCTGCCCCTTGCACCCCCAGGATGAGAATTTTTTGCGGCGGATACTGGGCAAAAGTTCCGATCAGGACTCCAATGATGAACCCCATCACATGATTTTCTGCGAATATTCCGATCCTTTGTTTCAACCAGTTGGCGTCAATGTGTTTATTTAAGAACGGAATATAATCCAGCAATCGGTTAATGGGATACAAAAATACATTGAAAAGTGTCATCCCATGGGTACAAGTGACGCCAGGGATTTGCGTTAATTTTTGGATTTGTTTTTGGTTGACATCTCCCATTTTCAGTTCAAGCACTACCTGAATGGCTGCGATCAAAAAGGCAAGCGGGATGTTACCGGAAACCCCGATCACGAGAACCGCGGTAAAAATCTTCCCCCACACGTTCCACAAATCCACGTTGAGTGTATTTGTTTGTTTAAACGCCAACATGAGGAGATTGATTATGATCTGAACAGGGAACATCAGGAAAGCCAGCGGCCATGCCCATGCAAGAGTGGACATGGGGGTCCAGCCCCCATCAATAGCATTTAAGTTGATGCCGCTGTTCTTGACAAACGCTTGTGCTGCCGGACTGATGGAATCCATCATGAAACCGACGACCATGTTCATTCCGATGAAAGCCAATCCCAGGGTTAATGCAGATGAAAAAGCATCTCTAAATTTCATGCGGACAATCAAGCCCACGATGATCATAATCAACGGCACGAACACAGGGGCACCAAGGTCCAATACAAAATGAATCGCGTTTTTGAGTACTTCCATATTGGAACCTCCTTTTAATAAGGCCAATTATTTCAATGCCTGGATGATCTTTTCAAGCTCTGCATCCATACCAACACCCGTTAGAAAAGGAATTCCGCTGCAGACGGTAACGGGATAATCCTTGTCTGGCTTCGTAATCGATACATACACGTCACAGTTTTTGATGTGTCGATCCAGGGATTTGATATCTACGGCATCTACCTGCGCCGGTATCCCTCGTTTCTGTAACAGATTTTTGAGTTTGGATGCGACCATTTGACTCGTCGCCACGCCAGAGCCACACGCTACAATCACTCTTTTCATACACTCAACCCCTTTGCAGAGAGATTTTTTTCCAACGAACTCATGATGACCTCGACATCATGTTCCTTTAGTAATTGATCCATCACCTTTTGTTTCATAAACAGTTCAATCAGGCTTTGTAGCAGCTCCACTTGATCTGCAGATTGTTTCAAACCGAGTACAAAGACGAGTCGGGCATCAATCACTTGATCGTGGGTAGCCATTTCTATAAATTCAATCGATTGTTTGGGACGAACCATCGCGATAAAGGGTGTTTTGATGTGTTCCGGATCTATATGCGGAATCGCCACATGGTGTGGAAGGATGCGCAACCCGGTGGGATATTTTCTTTCCCTTTCCAGAATGGCTTCTCGAAAACTCTCTTTGACAAACCCTTTTTCCCACAAATAACGGGAAATCTTCTCCAGCAGATCCTCTCGGTCAGCATAAACCACGTCGGTGAAAATCAATTCTCTATGAAAAAAGTCACTGAAAATCGTACCCACCCTCTTTTTCTCAAAATTGACATCTTCATTCCTCGCGTCATTTATCTATCAGCTGACTTCGCTTAATTTGGAATATTTTTCAACCAAACGAAGGATACTCACTTTATTTCCGGCTTGTATGATTTGAGTCACATTGACTGGATCCGACACGAGTTGATTCAATTGCATGAGCGCTTTGAGATGCTGTTTCCGATCAACGGCTGCAATCACGATCACTACATTTACTGTCAACCCTTTGGCAAATTCCACCCCTTCTTCCATGCACAGCATGCTCATCGTCAATCGGGAAACCCCGTCTTCCGGTCTAGCATGGGGAAGGGCAACCCTGGGCGCAATCACGATATAGGGTTGGGATGGGTCGTACATGCGAATCATGGCGTCAACGTAACCGGGATCAATCGATCCCATGTCGATCAAGGGTGTCGAAGCCAGATGAATGGCATCTTGCCAAGTAGAAACGCCCTTGTTTATCAAAATGGTCTCGCTGGTCAACAGATCGGCCAAATCGGGTTTTTTCCTGTTTCGATCTTCAAGGATATAGGGAGATGATTTTACCTGAAAAAAGCGCTTGAGCGAAGTTTTTAATGTGGTTTTGTTCTCAATCGCGGCATGTTGTTGAATCACCCCGATCAATTGTTCCAGATCGATTTGCATCGGGTTGAATCCCAACAACTCTTGCGAGACACGCATTCTCAAGCGGCGTTTTTCCTCAGCCGAGAGCAGCGGTTTGACAAGAAACCATTTCTTGTCCGTATTTAGAAACACCGTGGAAAATACCAGGTCGTAATGCAGTTGATAGTCGGCAAATTCCCGAACGGAAATGGCATCCAGGAATATAAACTCGGGAAAAAGTTCACGCAACGTTTCCAACAATAGCTTGGAAACAGATATCCCATTCGGACACACCACAATCGCTTTCCATCTTTCCGATAGTGCATCCCCCTGTTTTTGCAACCAACCTCCGATCAGCATGGTGATGTAAGCGCATTCACTTTCTGGTATGTCTTTTTTTAACAACGCCTTGAATGAGTGGATCGATTTCTTGACCAAATGATGTAATTCACCATGTTCTTTTACAACGACATCCAACATCGGATTGTCGAAGGGGAAGCCGTATTTGATGCGATAATAGGCTGGCCGCGAGTGAAATAACAGCCGCTCAATCAGATGTTCCTTTTCGTGAAAGGTAATACAGGCTAATTGCTCAAACGTTTGCAACATCTGATCAATCGCTGCCGTCAATCGAGCCGTTTGCTCATCCTTGGCGGGAGTAGCTGACAGCAGATTGGAAGACAACAGTTGCAACGCGATAAAAAGGAGCTCGGGTTCGCTCCAATCATCCTGACCAAACAGCTCTTTGGCAATCTGATATCCCCGTGTATTCCGAATATCCTGATGATCGAGCTCATGATGTTGAAGAATCTGTCCTCTTTTGATCCTTCTGTTTAGAAGGGAAAAGATATAAGGCAATTCCTCCAGTATTTCATCGGTGAACCGTACTTGCAGACGTTTTTCCGCTTGTTCAATTCTTTTTTGAATGAGCGTTACCTCATCTGATGACAGCTCTGTCACGGATAACAGCCACGATTTCCCATTGGGCATCTGCAAAACTTCCCGTACCAGTTTGATCAGCCATTTTCGTTTCTCCATTTCTTGGCCGTGAAGATCATACCCGCCACGCCGGGTATATGCCAAATGTAGATCTTCACCCTTCAACATTTCCTTGATATTTTTCAGATCCAGCAATACCGTATTGCGACTCACCTTGAGGGCGCTGGATAAGTGGAACAGGGAGATATCATTCTGCCGGCCGAGCAGCATCAACAAGATGAGTTTGCACCGCTCCATTTCAGAGGGAACATAATCGATCATACTTGATGCAGCCATCAGCTCCGGGAAACATCTGGCTGACGATGGGATCGACCATCACCCCCGACTGACCGTTTTTTTGAATCACGGGGAGATGATTTGCCGAGAGCCAATCGTTGATCTTATTGAGACTGTAATACGCCTGTTGCCGAGTCAAAGCGAATTTTCCCTGTAATTCAGAAATTTTGATTCCTGGTGACATCAGGATTTCTTTGAGTAGCTTGATGCTGCGGTCATCAAGTATCATCCCATCCCTCCTTCCTTAACATTATCTTATCGGATGGGCCCGACTTTTTGTATGCGTTTTCATCCCGATTTTTCATCATGTGTATATACATGATTGTGATGAGACCCATCGCAGACATTGAATAGCAAACCGGCCGAGAAGTCGAAACCCCCGGCAATATGCGCCGGGGGTTTTCCTCAATCCTTCTTCTCTTCTTCTTTCTTCTCTTCCTTTTTCTCGTCCTTCGTATCTTCCGTTTTGTTCAAGACCGCGTTGATCGCGGAACGTTCAAACACCAACCGGGTGTTGTCGCTCACTTTCAGCGTGACACGTTCATCGGTCAGATCGGTGATCGTTCCGTGCAATCCGCCGATGGTAACGACCTTGTCACCACGTTTCAACGCCGCCAGCATGGCGTTGCGTTCCCGTTGCCGCTTTTGCTGGGGACGGATCAACAGGAAATAGAAGATGGCAAACATCAGAATCAGCGGTGCGATTTGTACCAAAAAAGCGTTGTTCACTGTTGTTCCTCCTTCATTCATTTTAAAAGCCAGCCGCCAATGTTTGGCATCGGCGGAGAAAACACACCATCAAGCAATCACCGTCAAAAGCCGCGTCCTTGATTGGCACCATAATATTTCTCAAAGAATGCATCGCGGAAATCCAACAACCGATCTTCTGCAATCGCCTGACGCACCTGTTTCATCATGTTAAGCAGGAAATACAGGTTGTGATACGTCGTCAAGCGCAACCCGAAGATTTCATCCGCCTTGATCAAATGACGCAGATACGCCCGTGTGTAGTTGCGACACGTATAGCAATCACATTCGGGATCGAGGGGGGTAAAATCACGGGCATATTTGGCATTGCGTATCACGATCCGCCCTTGGCTCGTCATCGTCGTGCCGTTGCGGGCGATTCTCGTCGGTAAGACACAATCGAACATGTCGATCCCTCGGATGACTCCTTCGATGAGGGCATCAGGTGAACCCACCCCCATCAGATACCGCGGCTTGTCTGCCGGCAGCAGGGGCGTGGTGTACTCCAACACTTCGTACATCAGATCTTTGGGTTCACCAACGCTCAATCCCCCCACTGCATATCCCGGAAAATCGAGAGCCGTCAACTGGCGTGCGCTCTCTTCCCGAAGATCCTGGTACATCCCGCCTTGCACAATGCCGAATAACGCTTGCTCATCCGGTCTTTGATGCGCTTTGAGACACCGTTCAGCCCAACGAGCCGTTCGTTCGGTCGATGCCCGGACATATTCCCGATCAGCCGGATAGGGCGGGCACTCGTCAAACGCCATGATGATGTCCGCACCGAGCGCATTTTGGATCTCGATGGATTTCTCCGGACTGATGAACAATTTTTCCCCGCTCAGGTGTGATCGGAAGGAGACGCCCTCTTCGGTGATTTCCCGGAGATCGCTCAGGCTGAACACCTGAAACCCACCGCTATCGGTGAGGATGGCACGGTCCCAGTTCATAAATCCGTGCAGGCCGCCCGCTTCCCGGACGATGTCATAACCCGGGCGAAGAAAAAGATGGTAGGTGTTGCCGAGAATGATACCGGCGCCCATCTCTTTCAATTCTTCCGGGCTCATCGCCTTGACGGTGGCTTGGGTACCGACAGGCATGAATACAGGTGTATCGATCGTGCCGTGCGGGGTATGTAAACGACCCAATCGGGCTCCCGATTGCTTGCATACTTTGATCAGTTCATATTTGACGGCCAATAGCCCCACCTACTCATTACCATTATACCTTGTTTCAATCACCTTCAACCGATTGAAAGTGAAATTGTTGTTGAATTTCGTTGCCTTTCTCATTATAGATGGCCGGGAAAGGAATCACAAGCCGGAAATGGTCACACGATCAACATCGCATCACCAAAACTGAAAAATCGGTAACGTTCCCGAACTGCCTCACGGTAGGCCGCGAGCACCTGCTCCCGTGACGCAAACGCACTGACCAGCATAATCAGCGTCGATTTTGGAAGATGAAAATTGGTGACCATTGCATCCACTGCGCGAAAACGAAATCCGGGGTAGATAAAGATGTCGGTCCAGCCGCTTGTCGCCCGGATTTCGCCAAACCGGGAAGCAACTGTCTCCAGGGTGCGTACGGTGGTGGTGCCCACGGCAAAAATGCGCCCACCTTCAGCTCTGGCCCGACGGATGATTTCTGCAGTTTCCTCACTCACCTCGTAATATTCGGCATGCATCTGATGGTCTTCCACCTTCTCCGCCGTGACCGGCCGAAACGTGCCCAAACCGACGTGCAGCGTGATATATGCGATATGGACGCCTTTCTCCTCGATACGCTCCAACAACGCGGGCGTGAAGTGCAATCCAGCCGTCGGTGCGGCCGCTGAGCCCACCACCCGCGAAAAGACGGTCTGATACCGCTCCGGATCGTCCAATTGTTCGCGAATGTAGGGCGGTAACGGCATCTGTCCCAGCTCTTCCAACAGCGATTCCACATCATCCGAATCATATTGAAGGCGAAAAAGACGACCGCCGGCCACCTCGGATTCCCCTTCGCAGACTGCGGTCAGGCGACCGTCGCCGAAGGTGATCACGGTTCCCTGCTTTACCCGCTTCGCCGGTTTGACCAGCGCTTCCCAACGGTCATTCCCCAATGGTTTCAGCAACAGCAATTCAATTTTCGCACCCGTTTCTTCCTTGACACCGATCAAACGGGAAGGGCGGACGCGGGTGTCGTTCAACACCAGCACATCACCGGGCTGCAAATAGTCCAACAGATCGGGAAATCGTTTGTGTTCCACCTCCCCCGTATCCCGATGCAACACCATCAGCCGTGACGCGGATCGCTCCGGGTTGGGCTTCTGTGCGATCAGCTCTTCCGGCAAATCAAAATCAAACATCGATACATCCATGTCACCGACGTCCTTTCCATTGATGAAACTGGGTTCGCCTGAAACGAAAACGCCCGCCCCGTCAACGGAACAGGCGCACCAAATAGAGAATCAGGGACAGTAAAATGGAGAGTACGATACTGGAGACGATCGGAAAGTAGAACCGTACATTCTCTTTCTCGACGACGATATCCCCGGGCAGTCGACCGAAGGGGAAAAAACGCCCGCCGAACTGCCACAGAAGGCCAATCACTACCAGTACCATTCCCAAGACGATCAACGTTTTGGCAAACGGATTCATGTCGGCATCTCCAATCCGAAGTGCTCGTAACATTTGGGGGTGACCACACGGCCGCGGGGGGTACGCTGGAGAAAACCGATCTGCATCAGATACGGCTCGTAGACGTCTTCCACCGTGTGCGCCTCCTCACCGATCGTGGCCGCGATCGTCTCCAGACCAACAGGTCCCCCACGGAAATTTTCGATGATAGACAACAACAATTTGTGGTCTATCTGGTCCAATCCCATTTTGTCCACCTGAATCCGGTCCAATGCATCCCGGGCTGCTTCTCCCGTGATCACACCGTCACCCTGCACTTGGACGAAGTCCCGTACCCGTTTCAGCAGGCGGTTGGCCACACGAGGTGTGCCTCTCGCCCGCCGGGCGATTTCCACAGCGCCTTCCTCCCGGATGGCCACCCCGAGCAAATCAGCCGCCCGCTGCACGATCAGAGTGAGTTCGTCCTCTGTATAATACTCCAACCGACTGACCACTCCGAAACGATCCCGCAAAGGGGATGAAAGCGAACCAGCCCGCGTCGTGGCACCCACAAGCGTAAACGGCGGCAAATCAAGCCGGACCGACCGGGCGCTGGGACCTTTTCCGATCACGATATCGAGTGCGAAGTCCTCCATCGCGGGATACAAGACTTCCTCCACGGATCGGTTCAAACGGTGAATCTCATCTATAAACAACAAATCGCCCGGTTGAAGGTTGGTCAAGATGGCCGCCAAGTCCCCGGGCCGCTCGATTGCCGGACCGGACGTGGCCCGGATATGCACCCCCAACTCGTTGGCGATGATGTGAGACAGTGTCGTTTTCCCCAATCCGGGCGGGCCGTACAATAACACGTGATCCAGAGCTTCGCCCCGCATTTTGGCCGCTTCTATGTATACTTTCAAATTTTCCTTCACGCGCGTTTGACCGATATATTCGCTCAGGTAACGGGGGCGCAGGCTGAACTCCACCGTCGCATCCTCTTCCGCCATATGAGCGGAAATGATCCGTTCCTCCACGCTCACATCCCCCTATCGTTTCATCGACAGTTGCAACGCCCGCCGGATCCACTCGTCCAGCTCCGGCTCGTCCTCCCACTGTTTACGCGCTTCTTCGACGGCCCAAGCCGCTTCTTCCTCATTATATCCGAGGGCCATCAGGGCTTCAATCGCCTCACCCACACGCCCTCCGGAGGAAACGGGCGTTTCGACCGGTCCTTCTGCCGAATCGTCTGGCTGTTGCATCAACGCATGGACCCAGCCCGCTTTTTTCAATTTGTCCTTCAGATCCAGTATCAATCGTTGCGCCGTCTTTTTTCCAATCCCCGGCAGTTTGGTCAAAAAAACGACGTTTTCCTGCTGGATCGCCTGCACGACCTGACGCGGCGTTCCTGCAGCCAATATGGAAAGTCCCGCTTTGGGACCGATCCCGGACACATCGAGCAACATTCGAAACAAATCCCGCTCCTCCCGGGTCGGGAACCCGTAGAGAGTAACGGCATCCTCCCGCACCACCTGATGCGTGTAGACCCGTGTCTGCACATTGGGTTCCCAGCGATAGGGATTACCGCAAAACACGCGGTAGCCCACACCCGACACGTTGATGGCGATGTAATCCGCTCCGGCGTAGGCGACGGTTCCTTCCAAAAACTCGATCAACGTTTCCAGCCCCCCTGTTTCAACCGGTTCACCCATGTGGACGAATGTCCCTCACAGATGGCGATGGCCAGCGCATCGGCCACATCATCCGGCTTGGGCGTTTCGGGCAGGGACAATAACATGCGTACCATTTCCTGCACCTGCCGCTTCTCTGCTTGTCCGTAACCCACCACTGCCATTTTTACCTGCAACGGCGTATACTCCGTAATCGGCACCCCTGCCTCTTCTGCGGCCAGCATAATCACGCCGCGTGCTTGACCGACAGTGAAGGCGGTGGTCACGTTGCGATTGAAAAAGAGCTTTTCGATCGCCACCACATCCGGACGATACTTTTGAAACAACTCTCCACATGCGTCGTAAATCTGCTTCAACCGGGTCGCCGTCGCCAGACCCGCCTCTGTCTGGATACTGCCGTATTCGACAGCCCTGAGGCGATTTCCCTGACGGTGCAATACGCCGTAACCGACGATGGCGATGCCCGGGTCGATACCCATGATCTTCACAACGTTCCCCCTCTGTTGCGAACATGTTTTCGTTTGCCGTGTGTCGATTATATCACAACATCCCCCTCCCTATTTCCCCCCAACAAAGTTTATAATGGAGATATTGATTTGTCATATCCTGACAAAGACGAGGAATTTCAGTCCATTAATAAAAGAGGTGTATCCGTTTGAAACCGATCGACGATCAGAACCACACCAACACAGGGGATCAAAAAGAATCCGACAAAGCTGACTCCACAACGGCACGTGATCCGGCATCTTCCGCAACCGATTCAACCTCCGATCTCCGTACTTCCGGTGAAACCGCGGTCTACGCTCCCAACAAACTCCACCCGTCCCCAACTGATGAGGCGACCGGTCAACCAACCGGACCTGCTCAGGGCGTGCCATCAGGCAACCGCGGGTGGGGTCGGGGGGCGATGGACTCAGGCCCGATGTGGCTGTCCCTGCTGTTCTTCCTCATCCCGCTCATGTTGAGCAACATCCTGCAATCCATCGGCGGAACGGTCAGCTCCATCCTGTTGGGACGAGGTCTCGGAGAATATGCACTTGCAGCAGCCAGTGCCGTCTTTCCGGTGACGTTTTTCCTGATCTCGTTTATCATCGGACTGGGAAGCGCCAGTTCTGTTTTGATCGGTCAAGCCTACGGGAGCGGCAATACGGAGCGGATGAAAGCGACAGTCGGGACCTCCTTGACCTTTGCCTTTATCCTGGGACTGTTCACGGCCGTAGTCGGCAACCTGTTCGCCCGCGAATTGCTGGAGCTGATCGGAACACCGGCATCCATCATCCCGTATTCGATCGGCTACGCCCATGTGTTGTTTACGGGACTCCCGTTTTTCTTCCTGTATATCAACTACACCACTTTTTTGCGCGGGACAGGAGACGCCAAAACCCCGTTTTATTTACTGCTTTTCAGCACCATACTGACCGTCGGTTTAACCCCCGTTTTCCTTTTCGGATGGGGTGGCCTGCCCCGGTTGGGTGTGAAAGGTCCCGCACTGGCCATGGTGGTATCATCCATTATTACACTGATCGTCACCATCGCCTATCTGGGATGGAAACGTCACCCGCTGGCGCTGGATCGGGAGACGATTAAAAAACTGCGACTGGATCCGCAAATCGTCAAACTGCTGATCAAAATCGGCTTGCCAACCGGAATCCAGATGATTTTCGTCTCGTTGTCCGAAGTGGCCGTCGTTACATTTGTCAACCGGTTCGGCGCCCATGCCACCGCCGCTTATGGCGCAGTCATCCAAGTGATCAATTACGTGCAAATGCCCGCGCTGAGCTTGGGGATCGCCTCCGGGATCTTCGGCGCACAACTGATCGGTGCTGGAAAACAGGCCCGACTGCGGCTCCTGGTGAAAAGCGCCGTCATGTTGAATTACGTGATTGGCATTCTGCTGACCGGGATCGTCTATATGTTCAGCCGCAGCATTTTGTCCTGGTTTTTGACCGATCCCGCAACGCTGTCGGTCGCGGAAGAACTGCTGTATATCACACTGTGGTCGTTCATGATCTTCGGCAACATGATGATCCTCTCGGGTGTGATGCGCTCGAGCGGCACCGTTTTCTGGCCGACACTGATCGGCATTATCACCATCTGGGGAGTCGAGGTGCCGGTTGCTTTTCTGTTGTCTCACACTATCGGTCTGCGTGGGATCTGGATGGCGTACCCCATTGCGTTCGCGTTTGGATTGGCAGCCCAATATACCTACTACCGCCTGTTCTGGATCAACCGCCAACATCAGCGCTTTTTTGACGGGCCGGAACCGGCGGGGGGAACGTGACAGTGATCCAAACCCATACGTAAGTGAAGGATGAACCGGTCGATCACACACTTCAATAAACAGCGCTGATCTTCCATTTATCATGGCGGAAGATCAGCGCCGGTCCATTTCTCATCGACTTCTTAACGACCGTCGGCCAATTCTGCAATACGGCGATTGACATTCTCCCGATACAGGCCGCCGTGATAGCAGATGACCGCTTCAATATCATATTGCGCCAGTTTTTTTAACGACTGAATGGCGACATCCATATCCAGCGTATATTGCGGTACCGGTCCAACCAACTGACCATCCACGACGGCCAGAGCATCTCCGGCGATCAGGGTCTTGCTTGGTTGATGATACAGACTGATATGTCCAGGGGTATGACCCGGCGTGTGAATAACGGTGATTCCACCGCAAAACGGCAACTCCTCTCCATCTGCCACCGTTTTGTCCACCAAAGCTTTGGGCGGATTTTCAAACACCCGTTTTAATCCTTCACGATGTTCCTGTGGGAAATCATTCAGTCGGGCCATGACCTTCTCGAGTTTGATCAAAGGCTTCTCACCCTGAATATACGGCTTTTCCAGTTCACTCGCCAGTACATCGACCTTTTGAGGAGACGCATTGAGCAGATCGGGCAAACATCCAATATGATCAATATCCTGATGCGTGAGAATCACTTTATGGAGCTTCTCAAAAGGGACACCGGCCGCCTCCATCGCCTCACGAAACAGGGGGAGTTGACCGGGATACCCTGCATCCACCAAGATAACAGTATCCTCTTCCCAGATCAGGGCCGGATGAATCGTCATCTGCTCTCTCATCAGATTCGCCGTAATTCCCAACATTTCCAATCCTTCGGCTATTTGCTTCAGGGTTCCTCCATCCTCATGTTTGGTTTTGTGTAGCTACACTACTATGATACCAAACTGCATAATTAATTTCAAAATAAAATTTTATTTTAACATATTTATATTATTTTGTCAAGTTATTTTTATGTGATCGGCGCGCTCTAGGTATCGATACTTTTGTTAGAAAAAAGGGAGGGACGTTTATAACAGCACTCCCAGCCTATTAACTTCGTAACAAGAATAAGAACGATTCACCGTTCTGTGTTTTTCCTGCACCGAAATATTGAACAGCTGTAGCTCCCACATCGGACATGGTTTTACGATGGCCGATGGTACGTGAAGTCAGGCCTCTTTTGTAGACCAAAATGGGTACTTTTTCCCGTGTATGATTGCTGTGGCCGATGGTCGGATCATTTCCGTGGTCAGCCATCACGATCAGAACATCATCTTCGGTCAATTCTTCCATTAGCTTTCCAAGATAACGATCAGATATTTGCAGGCGGTCGGCATATTGATCCACATCTTCGGCATGACCGGCAAGATCCGTTTCCTGGATATTTAAGCAAACAAAACCGTGGCGCATGTTGCGCACTTGTTCGATGGTCTGTTCAAACAACCAGGCCGAATCCACACCGGGAATGCTTGTGCCATAAGGATTTTCTACGATATCCGCCACTTTGCCCAGCAGAACTACCGGGATGCCTTGTTTGCCGAGGATGGTGGGTACCTGTACCTCGGGATCAACTCCATATCCCAAGTGAATAACCTGATAACCCCTGTTGTATACCCCTGATTGAGGTGTGTCAATCCCTGCATATTTTCCCGCTTTTTCTTTCCGGGCTGCCAGCACGTCCCCGATCGTGACATCTTTGCCGCCGAAGGCAATGACACGGGAGACACTCACCGCACTTCGGACCACTTTACCAATCGTTGCGATGCCTTCAAAATCAATCACATCCAAACATCCCGTGATATTATATACCTGCCCGGGATCCGTCTCCAGGTTGTCGCCAACGGTCACGCAGTTGTTGATCATCAGGATTTTAAGATCATCTCCGACATACTCAACTTCATATCCCTGTTTTTTCAGGGCAGCGTACACTTCATCAATCACTTCGTTAAAAGGCTGAATCAGCGGTTTTTTGGGGAGTGTGCCCATCATTTCCTGATGGCCGTAAAAGGTATCGCCTCCAAAATGCATCAAATCGGAACTGCCGTAAACAGCTCTCTCAGAAAAGCGCATTTTGCCCACTTCTTCCCCGAGCGCGTTCATGATTCCCAATTTCTCTAAATTCGGCAAGTATAAATCAGTCCTGGCTTCGAGAATATGCTTACATGTGTTGGCATCCACATCTTGCGGACGGACTTTGGGAACGTCATCCATATATCCGATTCCAAAACTATCCAATACTACGATGATAAACCTTCCCATGTTCTCACCTGCCAATCTCTTTACCTAAGCTGTCAAAAATTCCGACAAGTTCCGGTTTTCCGCTGGATAAGCCCTTCACCACGGCCACATCGCTGCGAGTGACAAACACTTGCGAACGAAAAGCCATGATCACTGTATCGCCGATGGTTAGAGGTTGATTTAAGCCAATATGGTAGTCAATGCTGTGCGGGTCCGACATCTCTGCTTTAACCCGAACCGCTGATTGCAAGCTCTTTCCGACCAGGGCATTTTCCAGATGAGATCGGCGGTAGTGACCACCACCATAACAGTAGCTTTTCTTACCCAGGTTATGAGACACTTCACTGACATACACCATGGCCGGCCGCTCAATCAGCTCATATTTCGCATGCATAGGGGTCGATCCTAGAAGTCCGTGGCCCGGTTCCCCTTGCGTTCCGCCATTGGCGCGGATTTTGGCGATCGTACTTGTGCAAGTGGCAGATGGAAGGTTCAGATGCGGAATTTCCATACCCAATCGTTCTTCCAGGCACTTTTTTGCTTTTTTCAATGTGGCAACGTTCTTGGTCGGGATGATATCTTTCTCCGTGTCACTGTAGAGAAAGCAAGGAAAAGAGGTCAGGCCGGCAATCTGAATGTGAGATAACTGCCGGATTTGGGGAATCACTTCATTTAGTTCATTCAGGTAAAAACCGCCGTATTGGCCCGGATACAACACATCTTCATCATCGATGATGCGAAGGAAAACATTTTGTTTTCTTCCCCTTTTCCGGCATGCCTCATCGACTTCTCTCGCTTTTTCAACGCTGTACACGGTGATGAAACCCGGATTCATCCCGATCACTTCATCCATATATCCGGAAGGAATTTGCACAAGATGGCCGATGTGCCCGATCGGAATTTGATGTTGATGAAGAACCCTCGCTTCTTTGTAATCGACAACAACAGCACCGTGAAATCCCAATTTCATCAGTTCCTGTGTCACAATCGGGTTGCGGCCATGCTGTTTGGTCATGACGAATAACATGACCTGATGTTTTTGTGCTTCCCGGATCATCTGGCTTCCGTTTTCAACGACGGCATCTAGATCAATCACGTACGTATCGGGGAAAATGGCCCCGGATTGGTGCAATTCGAATGCGTAGTCTACAAGCGCTCTGTTGCGTCGCAAGGTTACATCCAGAAACATATCATCACCTACATACTCTCTACGGCTTTTTCGATAGCAGACTTCAGGATCCGCAAGACCGTCTCCTCACCGCTGCGCATCGGATTAATGCGAATCATCCGCTTCTCCAACGCGGGGACTGCGGCCAAAAACGTTCCGGAAACGCGATAAAACATAGGCACAAATTCATACCGCGATTCAGCTCCAACAGGATACGGAGCCGCACCCAGTTTTTCAGCTTCCTCCAGCACTTTTTCCGCAATTTCCTGTTCAAATTCAACCAGCAATACTTTGGACTGAGCATTGGCCAGAAAAGCTCTTTTCACACCGGCAATCTCCTTGTTATTCAGACGTGTAACCAGACGCTCATTGACTTCCGCTTGAATCGCAAGCATAACGGGTGCATAGATCAAACCTTGCAACGCTTCCAATGCTTCATATCCCTGAACTTGTAAGCCCCCGGAATAATTCTGTCGAACCAGTTTGCGGATATACTCCGCTTTTCCGACGATGCAACCGATCCCTTCCGGACCCAGCAATTTAAACAAAGAAAAACAAGAGAGATCCGCCCCCAGCTCTGCACCGATTCTTTTCACCTTCAGGGCGGCATAATTGTCGTCCGTTACGACGGGCAGATTCGGTCTGTTGGATTTAATCGTTTCAATCACCGCTTTCATATCATAACGGTCATCCATTTTCTGCCTGGTATATTGAATAAGAGCCGCTTTCACATTTGGATTCGATTCCAGGGTTTCTACAATGGATTCCGTCCGGTTGAAATCGGCGCGTACGACCTGTAAATTCAACAGATCGATCGTCGTTTGGGTGGTAGGGTAAATCGGAGCGTCATGAACCAGGATGTGGTCACCGGGATTCACGCAAGAAAACAGCGCCATCCGGATCGCATTGGTTCCTGCACCACGCACCAGCATGCAACTATCGGTGCGGAAAAACCGTGCCAATACTTTCTCCACTTTTTCAGTGATTCTGGGTTTATTTAATCCTTTGACGACGCCAAGATCACCGCGCGTCAAAATTTCACTGCCGCGAAACTCGCGGGTGATTTCATCTACGAGGCGAAATTGCAATTCTTTTGCTTCTTGTAAAGTCAAGCCGGGCAACGGAAAGGTCTTCATGCTGCAATGATTCCTCCTTTCAAAATTCTTTGCGGATTCCATCTAAGCATGTTTTCAATCGCTTGATCCCTGACTCCCCGTTCCTTCAGCATGGGAAGGAAATGGTCGATCAGATAGGTATATCCGATTCCCCCGTGATTGAATAAGTGGGATTTACGCGTAATGTCCAAAGACAGCATCACGCGTTCATCCAGCCCGCGCCCCGCAATTTCAGCCAGGATATCGGCACGGGTTTCATCCGGCAAATAATTGTTTTTACCGATGGTATCGAATTGTACGTAAGCGCCGCTGTCGATGAGACGCAGGATATACTCCAAATCACCGCTTAAATCGACATGACCGATAATGACCCGATTCACGTCTACACCCATCTCTTTCAATAATCGGATCTGCTCCAACCCCATGGTTCCAAAAGTCGTGTGAGTGGTAATCACTTTTCCCGTCTCCAGATGGGCCTTGGCTGCAGCACGAAACACTTTTTCCTCGGTCGGCTTGATCACATTTTTGGAAGAACCGATCTCACCGATGACGCTTGCCTTGATACCTGTCCCATCCATGCCGTTTACGATATCTCCAATCATGATGGCAGCGAGCTCATCCGCTGTTTTTTCTTTTACGTATTCCGGATAAAAAGGCTCTTTGTAAAACCCGGTTGAATATATGAGATTCATTCCCGATTCCCTGGCAACCCGCTCCATATATTCCACATTGCGCCCCATGCCGATGTTGGTAACCTCAACAATATTGCGAACCCCTTGCCGGGCAAGGCGCTTCAATTCCTCCACTGTATCGGCAAAGCAATCCAACCGACAGTCAAGGTTTTCTTTGACTCCGGACAGGTCGACAAAAATATGTTCATGCATAAAGGTATATCCATCGATGTACTCCATCTCTATCACCAAATGATCATTTGCTCAAGTAAAGAGGAAAGAGAGAGGTTGAATCTCTCTCCCTTCGCTGGAATCATATGCAGATGAATCATTTACCCGGGACGTACAGACCGACAACATACAGAATATTGACGATAATACCCAGCAATATGGCGGCAACCGGGCCCACAGCCATGTCATCAACAGGCTTTTTCATATATTTGTTCAAGGTGAAAATCCCTGCCACGAATAGAAAACCTAATCCCGGTGCAATTTTGTCAGCAGCCATCATACCGCCGACAAGCAATGAAATTTCCAACACCTTGTTCATGGCGACGCGAATATGCTCACCGGCTGCTTTCATGCCCGGGTATTTATCAAGCGCTTTTGCAATCAAATCAAGGGTGTAAACTTCGAACATCACAGTAAGCGCACCCGCAATGAAAGCGAGGAGAGGATTGTGCGGGAACAGGAAGCCCACTACAAAAACGAATTTAGTTCCCGCCGGACTGTATACGCCTGTGACGATGGCTGTCGTCGCCACCAGCGGGACAAAGCTGATCGCCCGGGCCAATGAAGTCATGCTGGCCGCCGAGAGGTTCCCTTGTTTTACCAGGTTTAACGAAATGGGGTCACCAGCCATCATCAGCATACTGGCCGCAGCGGCAATCAACCCCCCGCTGACCGCGAGAAACCAGATGTTCTTTTTAATTTGAGCCACCCGGTCGGCAAACAAGCTTAACAATGCAGCATTTGCTCCCGATTCATTCGGATCCGCTTTTTGGCGAATGGCAAAAAAGATCATCATCGACATGCCAACCAGCAATGCCATCCCGTCAGCATTTAATGTAACGGCCGTTGCTCCCATCTTTATGTTTCCGTAATAGGCGAAGAATTGACGTGTTAAAAACGTAAGAATAAAAGTCAGAATTCCTCTCTTAAACCCGTATTGCATGGCAACAACAAGTGCGGGGAATGCGGCAAAAGCCGTAATAACAGGCGCACCAACAGCGTCCATGGCCGGGATGAAGTTGACAGGCAATTTCTTAAAGGTATCAACAATCAGCTCCAGTCCATAAACGAGCCCCATTCCGTAAAGCGCTCCGACAACGCCGGAAAGCACAAAACCTTTTTTGCTTGATGGGAACCAGGTACCGATGATGTCCGTACCAAGAAGGACGCTATGGATCAAAAGAATATTCGTACCGATCGAAAAGGGAATCCCAAAACCGACGACAAGTCCGAAGCTAAGCGCAAAGCTTGTGGCTGCAAGAGCTTTACGATCCATGCGACCTTCGATAAATTCCGGCATGATCGGCCGGAGTCCGTCGTTAAATACGGCAACGTTCCGGTTTACCAGAACAGCTGAGATCGCGCCGATGAGCGCGATGACGAAATACCTCATGAGTTCGGTATTTTCAAACATTTGAATCCCTCCGGTCCCTCACATGATTCAGTGTTCATCCGTTTAAAATTGCATTTAAAATGACAGGAATCACTTGCTCTGCATGTTGCGGCGTAAAGCCGAACGCTTTTTTGCCGTCTTTAACGCTTTGAAGAATCTCTTCGTCGCTGAGCATCTTTCCGGGAGTCGATACGGACACGCATTGATTCATTCCCAGCATGGCAATGGCCATGGCAAGTGCGCCTCCGCCGCCGGTATTGCATGCGCCAAAATAATAATCAGCCTGGTTGTTTTTTACTGCCATCGCCGCCTCGAAGTCAGACTTAATCTCCAAACTCACTTGATCTTTGCCGATTTCCTTGATCATCTCAGCGATCTTTTCCTTTTCCAAATAACCACCTACAACAATCTTTTTCACCTATTTCACTCCTTCACGTTTCCATGATCAGATTTGTTTTAATAAAGCAGCCAGATGAAGTAACATATACTGCTTTTCAGCGGTGGTAAATGGAACAGGGAGCACTTCTTGAACGGCCTTCCATATATGACTCGCTTTTTCAAAATCCCCATCATCTCGCAATTCTGAATACTGACCCTCGTTCATTTCCTTGATGCTCTTTCCTTCCAGCTGACGGGATACCGCCATCGCCAGATGAGTGATCATCATCGAACCGGTTTCTTCGTTCAGATCCATCCCAAATTGCTGGTTCAGCAAGCGCAAGACGTTATGTAAAGATTCTTTGGTCTGAACGTCAATCTGCCCGGATTGATGCAGAAGATCAATTCTTTGCTGCAACAGATCCATGGATATCCTCCATTTTAGTAACTGGGAATCATCTGGTTTCGCACGACCAGTTTTTGAATATTGGTGACGTAAACAGGGTCTAAAATACCTCGTAAAATATTTACAATTCCATTGTTCTCTTTTGAAACAACTAACACCGCATGTGTCGTTTCGCCTGTTAAATCATTGATGGTTCGGTAATGAAGGTCCAACTTTTTCTCTTTCACTTCATCCAGATTCCAGACACCAGCATCGACTCTTTTATCGCTTATTGCACTAACAATTTGGTTATAAGGCATATCGATCAGCTCTATGTCTTTGTCCCTGCAGATCTGTTGGGTAATGAAATATTGATCAAAGGAATTGGAGTCAACGGCAACCTTCATTCCATTTTCAATGCGATTTTTATCGCGTGATGCAAATAAGACGACGTGTTCGGACAAATACGTGTGCGGGCCAAAGTCGATGCAAATATCAACCGCTTCCCCCTTCTCCATCGCTTGCTTCGCGGCGAGTTTGGAGGTGATGACAAAGCTGTAAGCCCCTTTTTTCAACATTCGAATGCGGTACTTCGATCCGCGTACATAGGCCAGGCTGAAATCCAAACCAGCTTTTGTAAACGATTTATATAATCCGGTTGCCAGGCCTTCATATAGTTTGGAGTAAGGAAGCGGCATAGAACCGGTCAAGAGACCAATTCCCGTCAGCTCCCACAGTTTCTTATAATCGATTTCAACTATGAACGTCCCCAGATGTCCTCTGCTTTCCAATATGACCGCTTCTTGCTTTTTTAAATAACTGAAGGCGTTTTGGATGGTTCCTCTTGAGATGTTCAGTTTATCCACATAATCGGAGATGGTTAAGATTTTATCTCCCTTTTTCAAGGGCATCAGTTCCCGTGCCAATTTCATGACGGCAATCGCGCTCTTTTGCAATAAAGCCTCTCTCATCGACCACATCCTTTCTAAATTGGTCATTATACAAAATACAAGATATTGTACATTGTGCATTGTGCAGAATATAAATAATATTTAATCAAATCCTATACTAAAAAATTGGTTTAGTAAACCCTTTCTCAGTGAAGAAATCAAGCCGGTTAAAGGTTTAGATATTATTGATTTGGGGGCAGGTACTGGGAGTTTCACAACCATTTTAGCACCACACGCCAAGTCCAGTAGAGCAAGTCACAAGACGAAAAAAAAGCACCTACCTGTAAGCGACCTTTACCGTAAACTGCAGTAGGGTCAAGCAAAAAGCCATTGAGTCTATGAAGTACTCCTTCGTAGATTTCATTGGCTTTTTTTGTGTCTGTAGCAGGGAAGGACCTCTTTTTCATTCAAGTTTCATCATCTATGATGGTATATATCTATGTTGGTTGGAGGGAATCCTTTGATAGCTAAGTTAAAAAAATCGGTTCCCCTGAGCGATTCTTTCCTTCTTCCCATCGCCTTCGTCATTGGAAAATTCACGGATCACATCGTCCCAGGGCTGTCGTGGTATTTCTCATTGCTGATTGTTGTTTGTGCAGTGCTGTTGATTGACGGACTGTTGCGGCTGGTTCGCCTGGACAGGATCAAGGTCTCTTACTGGGTTTCACTTTGCATCTTGATATTGGGGTGCATTGCGGGGGAATTCATCACATAACGGAAAAAACCTTTAGCTGGTTCTTTAGCGGTTATGTACGTATAAAACGACAGTACGGGATGCTTAATAGAGCATCCCGTTTCTTTCTGATTTACTTGCTGCAAACATCTGGGATATCCACCCGTAAAAGGTCAGTTACAGGTACTGTCAGCGCATGTTTACAAAGTACTACTTCATAGGCATGCTTCTTGTGGTTCTAAGTGTTTGTAACACTTGTTGAACATGCGCTAAAACTCTTTAGGTTTATTTTGTATTCCCATTAAAGTATTTCAGGCAAGCAATGCAGCAGAAATACCAGGACAGTGCCGCTTTTTCATCCTTCCTTTCCCTTGATCTTGTTTTGGAGTGCCAAATGTGGCTGTACATCCCTGACAAAATGGTTCTTTTATCACATCAAGTATCCACGTAAATATGACTGGGTTCATTACGATAGAATTGAGTATATAAACAGAAATAATTACCAGCACCGTCTGGTTAACCAGTTATTAAAAGGAAAAAACAAACTTATAAACTGGTAAGAAACCCCTATATAAGAGCCGTCAGCTCTTTTATTGCTACAGTGGTGCACAAAGAGATGCTTGGAGTTTCGATGCCCGACGAGAAAATAGCATTTAAACCTTATTTGTATTGGGTAAAAAAACAGCTGAAAAGACATGGTGCAATCGACCCACATATTGCTCCGCAAGTATATGGAGGGAGAAGAAACAATTGTTCGTCGTTATCTGTATCTCGAGCGGTTTAAACAAGAAATTGGCAAACTGGAAAAACAACATGGTTTGAGACCATTTCCACTCTCCCTCATTACAAGATCTGCTCATCATCAGTCCAATAAAATGACCATGACGGGAGAATTTGCAGAGGTTCCTTTTTCAAAGACATATGTTGCATTGGGAGGGGAATTACCCACTGTTGACAGTTTTTATGATTCAGAAACAAAACAGTTGCTCAGAGAAATCTATCACAAAGATTTTGTGGTGTATAAATATCCGAAGAGCGGTAGTTTGAGACGCTGAGATACTGTAGTTGATTTCAATCGGATTATATTAGCCCCCCTTAACTGGGGGGCGTTATGGATAAACCACGATCTGCGGTTTTTTCCACTCTTTCTTGAGCCTCCAACAATCCTAACAACCGCTCGTCATCCACGTTGCCCCCGCTGATGAGACAGACCACGTTTTTACCGGCGATATCCGGAATACGCCCGTTACGCAATGCAGCCACTCCGACGGCACCGGAACCCTCCACCCTCTGATGGTGTTGACGAGCCATCCAACACATGGCCTCGGCAATCTCCTCTTCCCCCACCAGTACGAAATCATCGACATAATGCAGAACCAATGGAAAGATCTTTTGACCGATGCCCCCATGCAAACCTTCGGCGAGCGACTCTCGATACGTTACTTCCACCATCCGTCCTGCACGGAACGAATAGTACCACGGCGGGGAGGCATGACTCTGCACACCGATGATCCGAATATCTGGACGAACCGATTTGGCCAAGATCGCGATACCCAGGATCAATCCGCCACCTCCGGCCGGAACTACGATCACATCTGCCTCAGGCCAATCAAGTAAGATTTCCAGTCCGATCGTACCGTGCCCGGCGATGGTATGCTGGTCTTCATAGGCATGAATAAATGACCGGCCATTTTCCGCTGCCAATCGGTACGCATATTCTTCCGCTTCATCATAGTTGGTCCCGTGAAACACCAGTTCCGCTCCTAATCGCTGAATGCCTGCCACCTTGGTCTTGGGTGTTCGTTCGGGTACCACCACCTGTGCCGACGTACCCACCAATCCCGCCGCATACGCTACCGCCAACCCGTGATTCCCGGCGGATGCGGCGATCACACCCCTTTTTCTTTCTTCCTCGGACAACATTCTCATCTTGTTGATCGCCCCTCTGGGCTTGAACGAACCAGTTCGTTGGTAGTTTTCCAACTTGAACCGCACCTGTGCCCCGATCAAATTACTGAGTGGAACCGATGGGGCCAAAGGGGTCCGATCGACGAAATGTTCGATGTGGTGACGCGCCCGGAAGATATCGTGAACGGAGATTTCCACACGCTTCATCCTTTCGTTGTAGGTTGACATCTCATATCTTCCCAACTAGAATGAAAGTTCAAACTACTAAACATCGGAACATCATGGGTGAAGGGATTTGGGGCCACGGTTCCTAACTGTGACATGGGGGTGTCTTATTTTGCTTCCCTAATTAAACGGTGAACGGCAGGGAACGAGTGAGGAGGAGAGTCTCATGCCGATTGACTTTCATTCTAAGGACAACCGTTTCACCTATGCTACACGTCGGGCTGATTCATCTTGGATGTCTGGGATCCAAAAAATCGTTGATGTGAAAGGCAAACACATTTTGGATGTCGGCTGCGGTGGGGGTATTTACTGTAAGGCATTTGCTGAGATGGGTGCAGAACATGTTACCGGAGTCGATTTTTCTAAGGAGATGATCAAAGGCGCTGTAGAAAACTGCAAGGGCTATCCCCAAATCACGTTTGTCGAAGGGGATGCACTTGATACGAACTTACCAAGTTCCCAGTATGATGTGATTCTGGAAAGGGCACTTATTCACCATCTGACGGACTAGGAAGCGTGTTTCCGTGAGGCCTATAGGCTATTGAAACCTAGCGGCATATTGATTGTGCAGAGCCGCACCATTGAGGATGCCTTGCAACCGCCGAATGAGCATCATATTCGAGGGTATTTCTTCGAAGTATACCCAAGACTCATTCAAATAGAAGCCGAACGAAGACACGATGGCAAAACCGTGAAGAAAGCCTTGCTGAAAGCGTGCTTCCGATCCATTGACGAATACAAATTAAGTGAGACAAGAAAAACCTACACCGGTCTTGAGGAGCTCAAGGATGAACTTTTGGCGAGAACAGGTCGGTCCATTTTGCACGAACTATCGGATCTGGAATTGGAATATCTCGTTCAATATATATGCGAACGCTTGCGTAATCGCAGTACGCAAGAAATTGTCGAGCAAGATTATTGGACGATTTGGTTGGCTAAAAAGGAATAGTAGCCCATCAATGGATTCCCGATCGCCCATCCGGCAAATCCGTCAATCGGTCAACACTTCCACCGGCAGTTATCGCATCCCTCTCTCAAACAGTTCCCAACTATAGCATAACGGATTGCGAAGTACCACGAAAAAAGCCGCCCTTTCTCACGAAAGGACGGCCAACTTTTTTACAGAAATAGTCGCCTGAAAGCCCACGGCGCCCATAGGAAGTACCCTTGGGGTATTTCAATCGTGGGATGAAAGGCGGCGTTGCTCGGTGCCCTCTGAAGAGGGCGCTTAGAGCAACATTTTTTGTTTTTAGTTGTTGCAGTATTAATAAAATACTGATACAACTAAAAACATGGGACAACCATACAGAAGGACCAAAAAGACGGTATCTCTGATTAACTACCACTTTGTTTTCTGCCCACGTTATCGCAGAAAAGTGTTGATAAACCAAGTGGAAGAGAGATTCAAACAGTTGGTGAAAAACATTTGTCAGGCTGGAAACGTTTCAAGAGAAACGATCCGGCAATATGTGGAAGAACAAGAGAAGAAAAGGGGGTGAATGGATGCCCACCATCACACTCAAGCTGGAACTGTATAAACCAATCAAATTCAAACAGGCCATGTATGAACGAATGACACAGATCAACACGAAGTTTGCAAACTGGCTCTTGCTTCATCCCGACGTGAACAAGGCGACCAGCAAGATTTTCAAGGAGTTTTCTGACGAGAAGTTCCCGTCTGCGATCATAAACCAAACGATCCGGGATGTGAAATCGCAGAAGAAACACCAACAAGCTCGGGCATTCAGGAAGATGTGGTGTTCGTTCAACAATCAGAACCTGAAAGTCGAGAAAAACGGCGACTTCTACACGGTGTCGTTCCCTATGCTTGAGAAGCGCATCGGTGTGCCGGTTGTGGCTCGGTCATATCAGCAACAATGGCTGGATCGGATCATCGACGGAATGGCCAAACAAGGAACGGCGAAGCTCTACAAGAAGAAGCGCAAATGGTTCATTGCCTTGCCGATCACGTTTGATGTGGAAGCCAGCCAAGGCGAAAAGGTGATGGGCATTGACCTCGGACTCCGCTATTTGGCGGTGGCAAGCATCGGAACCAAATCCCTGTTCTTTAAAGGGAATCAATGCGCATACATACGCAGACGCTACGCCGCCAAACGGCGGAAGCTGGGCAAAGCCAAGAAGCTCGATGCGATCCGCAAGTCCAAGAACAAAGAAGCCCGGTGGATGAAAGATCACAATCACAAGATCAGCCGTCAAATCGTCAACTTTGCGGTATCCAACGGTGTTGGAATCATCCGTATGGAAGACTTGACGGACATCCGAAACCGAGCTAAGTCAAAAAAAGAAGCTGGACGGAACCTGCATTCCTGGTCGTTTTATCAGCTGAAAGAGATGATCCGCTACAAAGCAGAGATGGCGGGTATTCGGGTGGAGATCGTCAATCCCGAATACACCAGCCAAACCTGCAAGTGCGGTTATCGCGAAAAGGCGAACAGAAGCGGTATCCGCTTCAAGTGCAAACAGTGCGGATACACTATCCATGCTGATCTGAATGGGGCGATCAACATCGCCAAAGCCATTTCAGGGTTAGTAGCCTAGCACACTGGTAACAGGTGTGCCGCCCATCCGGGTACGTGCTAACCGGGTGGGATGGGCTGATGACACAGCCCTAGCTTGAGGGTTGCCCGAAACAGAAATGGACTGAGGGCGTTAACCACTCAAGAATCCCACGGCTTTTGCCGTGTGGAGTGTCAAATCCCGTACATGCCGAAAAAGATCCAGACTGAACCAACGACGGTCACCACCGCGACGAAAACACCGTACAAAGTGGTCACCACTTGGTACGTTCCGCTGCCCTCCGTCCAGTGCATGAACATCAACAGTTGGACGAAGAACTGCATCACAGCCAGTACGAGAATGGCAGTCAACATGACCGGCTTGGTCACCGGTGCATACAACGCTACCCACAGCGCCGCGAACGTCAGGACCAAGGAGAGGATGAACCCCAAAATATGCTTGATCGGTGTTTCACGATGACCGTTGCCGGTTTGTGCGTTTCCTTTTTCTTTTGCCATCAGTACGCCACCCCCATCAGGTAGACGAGCGTGAAAATGAAGATCCAGACCACGTCCAGGAAGTGCCAGTACAAGCCGACGATGAACACTCTCCTGGCCGTGGCGGCGGTGACGCCGCGTTGAACCAATTGGATCAAGATCAGTGTCATCCAGAGAATCCCCAGGCTGACGTGCGCACCGTGCGTGCCCACCAACGTGAAGAAGCCGGACAGAAATGCGCTTCGTTGCATGGTCGCGCCTTCACCCACGTAATGGACAAACTCCGTTATTTCCAGTGCGATGAAGGCCAGACCCAAGAGCAAAGTCACAACATACCAGAACAGGATACCTCCCTTGCTCCGGTTGCGCAAGGCCAAGGTGCCGAGACCGCAGGTGAAACTGCTGGTCAACAAGATGATCGTTTCCATCATGAAATCCTTGATCTCAAACAGTTCTTTCGCTGTCGGTCCGCCGGCAGTGCGCCCCGCCAAAACGAGATACGTGGCAAACAAACTGGCGAACAAGACGATTTCCGCACCCAGGAACACCCAGAAACCGAAGATTTTCAGACGACCTTCCTCTGTTGAGTACTCCAAGGGCAAGGCGGACTCTTCCGCGGATTTACCGTGCGTTTGCAATGCGTGTTCTGCCATCGTCACGCCCTCCCTGCCGCAGATTCCGTACGCTCGATCTCATCCACTTGAATGTAGTGGTGATCGTCGTATTCAAACGAACGTTTCAGCATGCAATACAGCACGCCGAGCAATCCGATGATACCCATCCAATACCATTCAAACACCAACCCAAACCCGGCGATGAAGAACCAAATCGACATGATAAACGGCCGGCCAGAGTTGTTGGGCATGTGAATCGGTTTGAGTGGTCGCAGTTCCCAAGGTTGTTTCCGTTTCCGCTTCTTCATGTGCCACCACGCGTCCACGTCATCCACTTCCGGGATGCGGGCGAAGTTGTAGTGCGGTGCCGGCGAGGAGATCGACCACTCCAGCGTCCGCCCGTTCCAGATGTCGCCCGTGACATCGCGTTCGCCGTGACGCACGCTGTACAAGATGTTGTACACCATGATGAGGAACCCGACACCCATCATATAGGCGCCCACCGTAGAGATAAAGTTGTACGGAGTCCAGCCAAGCCCTTCCGGATAGGTGTATATCCGCCGGGTCATCCCCATTAAGCCCACCAAATACTGAGGGAAGAAGCAGACATTAAACCCGATGTTAAACAGCCAAAACGCCCATTTCCCTTGCCGTTCGTCCAGCTTGAAACCGAACATTTTGGGCCACCAATAGTACAGCCCCGCCAAACAACCGAAAACGGTTCCCCCGACCAATACATAGTGGAAGTGGGAGATCAGGAAGTAACTGTTGTGATATTGGTAATCCGCCGGTGCCACAGCGAGCATCACCCCGGTCAGGCCCCCGATCAGGAACGTGGGGATGAAGCCGACCGACCACAGCATCGGCGTCGTAAATTCAATCCGTCCTTTGTACAGCGTAAACAGCCAGTTGAACACCTTCACCCCGGTCGGAATGGCGATGGCCATCGTCGATATCGAGAAGAAGGAGTTAACGGCCGGTCCTGCGCCCATCGTGAAGAAGTGGTGCACCCATGTAAGGAAGCTGAGTGCCGAGATCACGACCATCGAGTACACCATCGCGCCGTATCCGAACAGCCGCTTACGGGCGAACGTGCTGATCACATCGGAGAAAATGCCGAATGCGGGCAAAACCACGATATACACTTCCGGGTGACCCCAGATCCAGAACAGGTTGGCCCACATCATCGGCTCTCCTCCACCGGAGATGGTGAAGAAGTGCGACCCGAACAACCGGTCGATTGTCAACAAGGCCAACGCAACGGTCAGCACCGGGAACGCGAAGATGATGATGATCGACGTGATCAACACGGACCACGTAAACATCGGCATCCGCATCAACGTCATGCCCGGCGCGCGCATTTTCAGGATGGTGACCAGGAAGTTGATCCCGGTCATCAGCGACCCGATTCCGGAAATCTGCAAGCTGATCAGGTAGTAGTTGATACCGGGTCCGGGAGCAAGATCACTGCCGGCCAGCGGTGTGTAGTTGGTCCAACCCGCATCCGGCGCGCCACCGATCATGAACGAGATGTTGAACAGCATGCAACCGACGAAAAACAGCCAGAAGCTGATGGCGTTCAGGTAAGGGAATGCGACGTCACGCGCTCCGATTTGCAGCGGCACGGCCACGTTCATCAATCCGAAGATGAACGGCATGGCCATGAAAAAGATCATGATCGTACCGTGCGCGGTGAAAATCTGGTTATAGTGTTCCGCGTCCAGAATGTGCAGGTTGGGCAAAGCCAACTGCGTCCGCATCAGCAAGGCGTCCACGCCCCCGCGGAACAACATCAACAGGGACGTCATAATGTACATGATCCCGATCTTTTTGTGATCAACGGTCGTCAGCCATTCGTCCCACAGCCATTTCCATTTCTTATAGTAAGTCAAGACGAAAATGATCCCGGCGAGAGTGAGCACGCTCAACACTTCGGCGACAACAATCATCGGTTCGCCGGTCACCAAAAAGTTCTTGGGAAGATGAAATCCCATACTTGCCAATCCTCCTTCTCCCTCAGTGGGCGTGATGGTGATGGTGCATCGTTCCGGTGTCAGGCTCTTTCGGCCCGTTCATCTTATCCCGGATGCCTTTGACTTCCCCAATCAATCCCGCTTGATCGGCAATTTTGGGATAGGAAGAGAAGGTCATTTTCTTCGCCAAACCACGCTCCAACAACTGAAGATACTGCTCTTCCGTTTGTTTCGGCGCGGTTTTCTTCACCTGCTGAACCCATTTGTCATAATCCGCAGGCGATTTGGCGATGACGTCAAAGGTCATGTGGGTGAAATACTTACCGGAGAAGTTGGCACTTCTCCCTTGGTACACACCGGGTTGATCCGCCTGCAACCACAGATGCATCACCATGCCGGGCATGGTATATTCCTGTCCGCCCAGTGAAGGAACCCAAAACGAGTTCATCGGTCCCACCGCGTCCATCTCGAAATTGACCGGTGTATCGGCGGGAATTGTCACGTAGTTGACCGTCTCAATTCCTTCCTTGGGATAGCGGAAAATCCATTTCCAATCCGCCGACGTCACCTTGATGGTGATCGGCGGTTTGTCACTGGAAGGCTGTTTTTCCAAGCCGTATGTCGCCTTCACCGTGGGAACCGCCAATGCGATGACGACTACGATGGGAATCAACGTCCAGACCGTCTCAAGGAGCTTGCTGCCCTCCTGATCCGGCGGTTCGTAGCCTTTGTTTTCCGGTTTGGCCCGGTATTTGATGATCACGTACGCAAAAATCCCAAATACCGCCAAAACGATGATCAACATTAATCCGAACGACCAAACGATGAGATCATATTGTTGTTTCGCGATAGGGCCTTTCGGATCCAGTACCACATATTGTTCACGGCTGCAGCCCGCCAGCAGCAACACCGCCGACAAGCCGATCAGTGTCAGCCATTGACGTAAACGTTTGCGAAATGGCTCCATCGTCGTTATCCCCTTTCCCGCATCAGCGCAAAATTGTTCAACTTTTCACATAAGTCGATCCCAAGGTTTCGCCGATGCTCCTTCACTTTCGGTTGGTTTCCGGTAATAACCGGTAATTTTAGGGTGTTTCAGGATATGTTAGGGCTTTGTAAAGGATTTTGATTCCATCCCATCATATCAAATCCTATCCCTTGCAGTCCCCGGTTTCAGCTCGAATTCAAATGAATTTCAACAAGATGAAACAAATCAGCCACCATTTGTCGATAAAAACGTCACATATATGGGATAAATTACCTAAAATCATACACACCTGGTTCTATCAGGATTGGATACAGCTTCTTTTCTCAACTTTTGGGCAGGATCCAATTCGATAGTGTATACAGTCGACTTGCCTGCCGGAAGTAACGAAAACCGGATTCCCTTAATGGGAACCCGGTTTTTTCATGAAAAAATGGCACATACGAAGAGGGGCGATCCCGTGCAAAGAGGATCGACCTTGGATAATGAGATTGGGGAATATTAACGGTACGTCACAATGCGATCCAGAGAATGGCGGTGATGGGGATAGCCAGGTTCAGCACCTTTGCCGATCGCCACCAAAGCGGGAATTTGCACGTGATCCGCCAGGTTGAGAAGCCGTCGCACCTTGACGGGGTCAAACCCGAGCATGGGGGAGGTGTCGTATCCCATTCCTTTCGCCGCAATGAGCAAGAATCCCAAAAAGATATATGTCTGAGCCGCTCCCCATGCTCCACGTTGTTCTACACTTTGCGATCCGAACGTATCCAAGATGGTTTTCTCCAACCGGTCCACCGCTTCGGGCGGCATGTTGGGGTGTGCAAATTCCCGGGGGTGTTGGAGTACATCCTCCATATCGCTGGTGACCACGATGACGGCGGGAGCCGAGCCAACCTGCTTTTGTCCGTAGGCCGCCTCTTGCAACTGTGATTTCAATTCCGGATCGGTCACGACGATCAAGCGCCACGGTTGTACGTTCCACGCACTGGGAGCCAAATGGGCCAACCACAGGATCTCCTGCAAATCTGCACGCGGAATGGGCTTTTGTTCGTACTCTCGAATACTGCGCCGGCTTTCAATGGCTTCTTTCACGCTGAGGGTCATCCGACGTGTTCCTCCTCATGCATTTTTCTCAATTTTGATACCATTCAATTCGAAATTATTATACCGCACCATACCGAAAACTGCACCGGGCTCAGTCGCGGCTTGTCGATAGAGGAAAAGGAGCAGCTGATCCGACTGCTGAAAAAATGGGGCTGGAAATGCAAAAGCGATTGAAAGAGCAAAAATGTGAACACCCCATGCATGTAGCATGGGGTGTTTATGTTCATCTGATGCCGACATAAGCCGGTTTGGCCAGCAACTCGGGTATCGTCACGATTTCGTAGCCGTGTGATTTGAGGTAGTGAATGATATGCGGCAACGCTTTGATCGTGTTGTCCAGGTGTCCGGGCGCTCCCGCCGAGTGTTGCAGGATGATGCCGCCCGGTCCCGTCTGGTTCTGTACATAGCGCATGATTTTGGCCGTCGGCGTACCCGCCCAGTCGCGGGTATCCACACTCCAGTTGACGATGGTGTATCCCAGCTGATGAAACCGCTGTTCGAGCTGATCATTCAGCTTTCCGTACGGCGGACGAACCAACAGCATACGCATACCCGTCAAATTGAAAATGACGGTATTGGTCCGTTCAATCTGTGCTACCGCCTGACTCGGGGTCAAACGGGTCAAATCGGGATGATTCCAAGAATGGTTGCCCAACACATGTCCTTCCTGGAGAATTCGCCGGATCATCTCCGGATGTGCTTGGGCATTTTTCCCCGTAACAAAAAAGGTGGCGTGGACCCCTTCTTTTTTCAGGATGTCCAACACCCGCTTCGTGTAGTATGTATCCGGTCCGTCATCAAAGGTGAGCGCCACGGCTTTTTTTCCGCCCGATCCCTTGAAAATGATCAATGGCTCGGATTGGGCAGACGGTTTTTGCTCCGACAGTTGGGTGGAGCCTTTCCAGTGATTGTTCCGGGTGTCAGCTTGGGTATGCTTGCTGTCCGGCAACGCCCTTTGCTCCGGCTGTTTGGCAGGCTGTGTGCCTGATGCGGGTGATGCATGTTTGGATTGCGGAATTGCGCCGGATGCGGGCGGTTGATGCTGTGCAGTATGTTGTTGCTGATGGTCCACGTGCGGCTTCGAAGCGGGGGCCGACTTCGCTGTTTCCTGACCCGTACAGCCCGCACCCAACAAGACCATCACCCCCAAAAGTGCGAACCGGCTCCACAGTCGCAAATACGTTCCCTCCCATTTCTCTCAAACTCTCTCTACTCATTTGTTAATGATAGAAAAAAATCAACACAAAAAGAGAAGGTGCAGTTCACGTCACCGCACCCTTCGGGTTATGCCTGCCGTCCAAACCGATCGAGCGAACGGATGATTTCATTGTACCACGATCGTCACGATTCGACATTTTGCAAACAGGCCCGATTTTCTATTGAAAACAGTAGAAAATAACCTTTTTTGTCTTCTTTCCTTTCTCTCCGATCTCTTTTTGTGAAATCTCATGAGGAAATCAGTGGATATTTTTAGAGCGGGCTAACCGAACCCGCTCACCAGCAAACAACGGTTTAACCATTGTATTTCTCCATTTCTTCTTCGCTGATGTCGAAGTTGGCATAGACGTTTTGTACGTCGTCATGGTCTTCCAACGCTTCCATCAAGGCCAGCATTTTGGGAACATCTTCTCCCGACAGCTGGACCGTATTTTGCGGCACCATCGTCACTTCGGCGGTGGTGAAGGACAATCCCTCTGCTTCCAGCGCATTTTTCACTTCCTCGAAGCTTTCCGGATCGGTTGTGATTTCATAGGTTTGGTCCGTCGTTTGGAAATCCTCCGCTCCGGCTTCCAACGCCACAGCCAAAATGTCTTCCTCGTCCTTGTCCGTTTGGCTCCGGTCGATAACCAGCAGCCCTTTGCGGTCGAACATCCAGGCCACACAGCCGGATTCACCCAGGTTGCCGCCTCGTTTGGAAAAAATGTGCCGCATGTCGGCGGCAGTCCGGTTGCGGTTGTCCGACAGTGCCTCCACCATCACCGCAACGCCGCCGGGACCGTACCCTTCGTACACGATATGCTCGTAGTTGTTGCCTCCGCTTTCTCCTGTCGCCTTTTTGATCGCCCGTTCGATGTTGTCGTTGGGCATGTTTTGCGAGCGCGCCTTGGCGATGGCCAAGCGCAACCGCTGGTTGTTATTGGGATCCGGGCCGCCTTCCCGTGCGGCGACGAAGATTTCGCGAGCCAATTTGGCGAACAGTTTGCCCCTCAGTGCGTCTTGCCGTCCTTTACGATGTTGAATGTTTTTCCATTTGGAATGACCAGCCATGTTCCACACCTCTTCCCACAGCGTCATCCGTATTGTTACAAACCCCAATCACGCAGGTAACGGAAGTCGACGCCGATCGTGCGGTCTCCCAGCTTCAGAATCACCGGCAGTCGGCGTTTGTACTGGTTTCGCACGATCCGGCGAGTCACCCTTTCCACAAAATCGGATGGGAACCCCAGCTCCGACAGCTGTTCCCGCGTATAGCGGCAATCGATCAAGTAGTACAGGAGCCGGTCGACGTCGAAGTAACTGAAACCCAATTCTCCTTCGTCGGTTTGATCCTGCCACAGATCAGCGCTCGGCGGTTTGTCGATGATTTGTTGCGGGACGCCCAGATAGGCAGACAGTTGGCGCACCTGTGTTTTGTACAGATCCCCGAGCGGGTTGACCGCCGACGCCATGTCGCCGTATTGGGTCCCGTAACCCAACAACAGTTCCGTCTTGTTGCTGGTACCGATCACCAATGCGTTGTATTGGGCGGACAGGTCGTACAAAATCGTCATCCGTTCGCGTGCCATTTTGTTTCCCCGTCTGAGTGGGGTGGCATCGGGAAACCGCTCAAAATAGGCATCGATCTGCGGAGTGATATCGATGGTGATCGACTCCACACCCGTGTCGTCGATCGCTGCCTGCGCATCGGCCAAACTGGACGGACTGCTCGTTCTGTACGGCATCCGCACAGCCGTCACACGATCCTTGCCGAACGCTTCGACGCACAGATACAACGACAGAGCGGAATCGATGCCGCCGGACAACCCGAGGATGACCCGATCAAACCCAGCTTTTTCCACCTCTTCCCGCAGTGCACGCGTCAAGAGATCGACGGTCAGTTTTTCATCCACCCGTAAATACGGTGCTTGCACAAACATCTCTTCGATCCTGTTCATGACCGGGTCCCCTCCTCCGTCCGCTGAGCAATGATCCGGTTCAGTTCACGCGCCGTCAACTCCACATCCTCGTCGCGCAACATCGGCATTTGGAAACGGGCCCGGCGAATCTGATCCGGCTTCACGTCGACCAGCACCAATTCCGGCTCGAACAAGGCACCTTGCTTGATCAGACGGCCGAACGGATCGTAGGCCATCGATCCGCCGAAAAAGGTGACACCGTCCTCTACACCGACACGGTGGGAGAAAAAGACATAAGACCCATGCAGCATCGCATGAGTGGAAAGCAGACGGTGCCACACCTGCTCAGACCCCAACCCTTCACTTCCCACGCGGCGAGCCGGGGAATTGGACAGAACGATGAGCCATTCCGCCCCATCCTGTGCCAACAGATACGGCACCGAAACATGCCACATGTCCTCGCAAATCAGCATGCCCATCCGGCCGAATCGGGTCTCGAAGCTGCGGATATTTCTCCCACGCCCGAAATACCTGGCTTCGTCAAACATGCCGTACGTGGGCAGATATACTTTGCGATGAACGTGCACGATCCGGCCGCCGCTCGCATAGACACCGGCATTATACAAAATATGATCCGGACTTTCCTCCACCATCCCGAACACGAGATCCATCTCTTCGGACAGCGATACCAGCTCCTGGATCTCGGGATGGTCCATCGTCCGGGCCACTTCATACGTTAAATCTTGCAGTTGATATCCCGTCAAGCTGAGCTCCGGGAAAATGAGGAGATCCACCTGGTTCTCCTTCGCTTGCTGGATCATCTCCCGGTGCAATGCGAGATTACGATCCAACCGTCCCAGTGCGGGACGGATCTGCGCCAACCCTATTCTCATCGATCGGCCTCCTCAAAACAACAAAAAAGGCTTATGAAATCATTCTTCATGATACCATAAGCCTTTCCATGCTACCAAGATCTTATTGTTTCGAGAAATCGCTGCCAATGTTCCCGGTCCCGGATGAGCTGTTTGAGATAGGGCAACGATTTGACAAGTACGTATCCTCTCTTCTCTTGGGCAAGACCGACCGCTTCCCGGAAAACTTCATTGGGAAACGAAAGCAGCACGATGAGTAGTGTCTTTTCCCCGGCGGAAAGAGGACGAATCGATTCGTATTCGGCCAAGAGCATCCGATATATATCCGGTGACCAACGATGTTCAGACAGCGTGCGGGACATCAATTGCCATACATCTCCCAGCTGGCTGTCATAATCGGCTGTCTCAAAATCGATCAGCCACAACTGTCCTTTTGTGTCCGTCACCCAATTGTGACTGGCCAAATCACGGTGTGCCAAACGGTGAAGGCGACGATCCCGTTTCACCCACTTGCGCAACTCCAGCGCGTTCAACCGCGACATCGCCGCCACCCCGGCTTGATAAAAAAACGGACCATATGCCTTTATCAAGGAGGCCAACTCATGATCCGTATCTTCGGATGTCGTTATCGTCCGATAAAACTCGCGCAGCCGGATGCCCAGACGCTCTTCCAGTAAATATTCCCCCTGATGATACGACCGGGTCTGCAAACCGTTTCCCAACCGATGAAACCAGGCCAGTTGACGCACTGCTTTCCGTGCATCCGACAAGTTTTTGTATGAAGCCGGTTGTCCCGGGATAAGTGGTGTCAACACCCATCGCTTCCCGTCCGTCCGGATTTGTGGCATCAGATGAAAGCCGCGCATCCGCATCTCCCGGTCCACCCACAGCCACCAGTGCAAGTGGGTAACGTGCCGAACCGGTTTGGCTACCCAATCTCCTCTGGAAGTACGTACCCGCCATATGCGCCGAAACGGTTCCACTCCCCAGACCGGGGTGCCCAGTACATCGGCCACCCGCAGAAGGTCTTTTTCTTTCATGCTCCCTTCACCGTCAATATTCCGCCGATGAACTTTCCGCCGTCTCCACCGCGCTTTCCCATTCAAAAGCAGGTTGTGTCGGAGATTCCTCTACGGCTTGCGTCCGCGACAGACCAGACGGTTTTCCCGAAGTACGTGGAATCCCCGATGAGGGTGACGGCCACGTATTCCAATAAGGCGAGAACATCGGTGGATAATACGTCTGGTAATCAGGTGTGTTGGGAAACACTGGCGGATAGAACTCATACGGGGGATAGGGTAGGGGCGGTATGCCGGGATGAAAGGGCCTCGGATAACCTGGCGGCTGGATCGGTGTCGGGATGCGCGGGACTATGGGACGACGGGGGCGAGGGGGAGGAGGATCCTGGTAGGAGGAAGACTCCTTCTCGCCTGCCGTCGATTTTGAGAAGGTGGTGTTCACCTTCACCCGACCCGTGGGTATTTTCACTTTGGTTCCCAGTGGCAATCCGTCTCCGTCACTTAATTGCGGGTTGAACTCTTTCAACGTGGCAATGGCAACACCGTAACGCGTCGACAGGTCATTTAGTGTTTCCCCCGATTGCACGATATGAATTTTCATCCGTTCTTCCCTCCCATAAAAACTCCGCTGAAAAAAGGAACACGCTCCGACGATTCGGAAGCGCCCTGTATCACAGTTGAACGTCTACTTACATCATATGCACCCATGGGCGATTTGCTTACTTTAACAAAATGTTGCGATTTCGTCGGACCGGATAGTTGACGAGATCAAGCGCAAATCGATATCGTAGGCTTGGAACCCTTTGACAGGAGCGATCGCGATGAAAATCAAACCGAATCCCGTATGGTTTTTGGTCAGCATGATCTCCTGTGCAGCCTTGCTTCTCTTTGCCGGTGGATTTGTTCTCGGTGTCAAAGAGGTCTTGTCGCCACCGGATGCACCGGCCGTCCCTGCTACCACAAGCAAACAGGAGCCGACGAGGGTTACTGTCGGCAACGGGCTTCTAGTCGGTTTGGGTGATTCACTGACCAGGGGAACGGGGGATCTCTCCGGTAAAGGTTATATCGGTTACGTACGGGATGCCTTGGAAAAGCAAACACGGCATCCCGTTGGTCTGGTCAATCTGGCGGTCAAAGGTCAGACTTCCACCCAATTGGCTCAACAAACCGATGAACCGCGTGTTCGTCAACTGGTACGTTCCGCCAGCTGGATTACCTTCACCATCGGTGGAAACGACTTGTTCAGGGGAAGCGGCGGTCCGGAGCGCATCAACACGGACGCATCGGAACAAGCCCTCCGCCTATATGAGCGAAATCTGCGGCACATTCTGGACAATATTCGCAAACACAATCCGAACGCTCCCGTTTTCGTGTTCGGTTTGTACAACCCGTTTGGAGACTTGGCGGGCAAAGACCAAACTTCCCGTCTCATCTGGGAGTGGAACAATACACTGCAACGCGTGGCCAATCAGTATCCCCGCGTGGTGGTGGTACCCACGTTCGATCTGTTTCAACTGAATCCCGGTCGATATCTGTATACCGACCATTTCCACCCCAACTCAGACGGTTATCGCTTGATGGCCCAACGGCTGATCCAAGTGATGAATCCGTCAAGCGGAGGTGACACCCATGCCCAATGAATCTGCGCCCGTCTTGTCAGTCGAGGGTCTCACCAAAACGATCGGTTCGCGTACCATCGTGGATCACGTCTCCTTTGAAGTGCGCCCAGGTGAAATCTTCGGCTTTCTCGGCCCCAACGGCGCGGGGAAAACGACCACGATCCGTATGCTGGTCGGGTTGATCCGGCCCACTGCAGGATCGATCCGCATCGCCAGTCATGATTTGCAAACCGACTTTTTGCGTGCGATCCGCCATGTGGGTTGCATCGTGGAAAATCCGGAGATGTACCCCTACCTGACCGGAAGAGAAAACCTGGAAATTTTCGCCCGTATGCAGGGAGACGTGAGCGCTGAGCGACTCGAGGAAGTCGTTCGGTTGGTGGAGTTGGACCACCGCATCGACGATCGCGTCAACACCTATTCGCTCGGAATGCGGCAACGTCTCGGCATTGCCCAGGCCTTGCTGGGGCGTCCCTCGTTGCTCATTTTGGATGAACCGACCAACGGGCTGGACCCCGCCGGAATCCGGGAGCTGCGGGCGTTTGTTCGGCAATTGGCCAAAACGGAAGGCATCAGTGTGTTCATCTCCAGTCACATTTTGCACGAGGTGCAATTGATGTGCGACCGGGTTGCCATCATCCACCAAGGCCGCTTGGTTAAAACCGGTACCGTCCAGCAATTGTTGGCGGGGTATCCCCGTGTGGAGTGGAACCTGCGTTCTGTTGCAAAAGGCGAACAGGTATTGCGCTCCCTACCCGATGTAGTGGTCTTGGAGACAACGGAAGACGGCGGCGTGTTGACACAGATGCCGGAAGAGCGAATTTCCCAAGTCAACCGTGCCTTGTTGGAAGCGGGAGTGGACGTGTTCGGCATTCAGCAGAAACGACCCACATTGGAAGACTTATTCCTGGAGACGACGGAGGGGAGCCACATTGCGTAATTTCGCGGGTTTGGTCTACAACGAACTGTTGAAAGTGTTGCGCAAACGGCGAATTCTGGTCGTTCTGCTGATCTTGGCCGTGCTGATTCCGGTTTTTACATACGCCCAGTACCGCACCGTGCAAAATACCGTGAAACAGCTGGGCACCTCCGATTGGCGCGCCGTCGTGCAACAGCAAATCATCGACATGCAAAACCGTCTGTCTTCCAGCCGCCTGCCGGAGGAGTGGAAAAACTGGATTCGCCTCAACATACAACAGCAACAATATTACCTGGATCACAACATCAACCCGACCAGTCCCGGAGCACCTACATTCGTCCGAAAATTTGCGGAAGAATCGTTGTCCCTGTTTCTCCCGTTGCTGGTGGTGGTGATCGCATCGGACATGGTTTCGTCCGAGTACGGGGCTGGTACCATCAAATTGCTCCTCACCCGGCCGGTTCGCCGCAGTCGCGTGTTGTGGAGCAAGTTCGTCGCCCTTCAGTTGGCGGTGGCGCTGATGTTGCTGTTGAGTGCTATTTTGTCTTATGTGATCTCCGGGGTGCTGTTCGGATACTCCGGATGGACAATGCCTGTGCTGACCGGCTTTCAGGAACGCGGTGGAGAGCTGATCACCACTCATGTCCATCTGGTACCGCAATGGCAATACATCCTGATGAGCTACGGACTGGCATGGTTCGCCTGCTCCGCCGTGGCCACAATCTCGCTGATGGTGTCGGTCTTGGTACACAGTACGGCCGCCAGTATGGGTATCATGATGGCCGCCCTGATTTCCGGTACCCTGCTTTCCCAGCTGGCCCCTTCCTGGTCGGCGCTCAAATATCTCGCTTTCACCAATCTTGAGCTGACCAATTTTCTTTCTGGCTCTCCGACAATGGTGGAGGGGTTGACGCTTCCCTTCTCCCTCGTCGTACTGTCCGTCTGGTCGCTGGTCAGTCTCGTTGTCGCATTTGCCGTATTCACCCGGCGCGATGTGTTGGCATAGCGGACGCAGATGAAACGAGCCGGAAAGTGATGCAAGTCGGTATGGATGGACAATCCATAGTCGAAGTAAACGGGAACCGCATCTCTTCCTGCACGATCCGAAGGGACCACGAGCTGCGTGTTCCCGTTTATTATCGATATGCCCGCATATCGAGCAGTTCAGATACCTTGACAAAACGGTATCCCTCGCGGCGCAGACGTCGGATGATGCTGGGCAAGGCCTGTACCGTGTTTTGCAAATTGCCCCCTCTTCCCGTGGCCGAATGCATCAGAATGATCGATCCGGGACGAACCTGCGACAACACATTAGTTGCAAGGGCCGTCCTCGGAATGCCTGACCAGTCGAGACTGTCCACATTCCACAAAATGATTTTGTACCCTTCCGCCACCGCCACCTGGATCACCGTTTCACTCAAAGCGCCGTACGGCGGCCGGAAAAAACGGGGCCGCACGTTACCCACCCGATTCATCTCGTCACTCGCTCTGCGCAGTTCCGTTCGGACTTGTCCCGCCGATAGCCGAGACATCTTGGGATGACTCCATGAGTGATTGCCCACTTCGTGCCCTTCCCGCAACATGCGTTGTAATACGCCTGGATAGCGTCGAACCCGTCTGCCCACGACGAAAAAAGTGCCTTTGCCCCCTGTTCGACGCAAGACATTCAGAATCTGTGGCGTGAATACCGCATCCGGTCCGTCGTCAAACGTCAGGGCCACTTCCCGTCTGTCCATCGGACCGCGCAAAATGATATCCCGGGGATAAAGCGAGGCCCAATCGATCGTCCGCGAATAGGGCGGACGCTGCCCAGGCCGCTCCGGCCCGCCGGTCAGCGGGGGCAACTGACTGATTTCCGCCGGCACGGTAGGAATGGGAAGCTGAGCGGAGAACGGAGTGAGCATATAGGGGAAAGCCGTTTCCTGCGTGGGAGCTGGAGAAACAACAGATGGCCATGCGGACGTCATCCAGGGGAAACAGATTGCCGTAACCGAACATGCCACTCCCTCCCGATGATTTGACACAGTTTATCTTATGGGCGAATACCCGAATCGGTGATCAATCCGCCGGGCAGAGATCCAATTTTTGTAAATCCCCCGATTTGGTTTCATACGCTGTAAAATCACGAATCAAGGACCGGAGGACTTATGATCACGACCAAAACAGCTGAACAATTGGAAAACATGCGAAAAGCGGGACATTTGTTGGCACTGTGTCACAAGCAAATCGCCCGGTGCATCCGGCCGGGCGTTACAACGAGGGAGATTGATTCGTTTGTGGAGCATTTTTTGAAAAAACATGGTGCCAAACCGGAACAAAAGGGGTACATGGGGTATCCGTACGCCACATGCGCATCCGTCAATGATGTGATCTGTCACGGACTTCCCAATGAAGAGCCGCTAAATAACGGCGACATCGTCACCATCGACATGGTGGTCAACTTAAACGGTTGGCTGGCTGATTCCGCCTGGTCCTATCCCGTGGGGATCGTTTCCCCACGCGCACGCAAATTGCTGCAGACAACCCTGTGGGCGCTGGAAGCCGGTATCCGCCAAGCCGTGATTGGAAATCGGATCGGTGACATCGGTCACGCCATCCAATCATTGGCAGAAAAAGAGGGTTTCTCGGTGGTTCGACAATTTGTCGGGCACGGGATCGGGCAACGGATTCATGAAGAACCTGTCGTACCTCACTTCGGGCGCCCCGGAACCGGCCAGCGTTTGGAAGAAGGCATGGTCATCACCATCGAGCCCATGCTCAATATGGGTGATTGGCAAGCCAAAATTGATCCCGATGGCTGGACCGCCCGAACAGTGGATGGAAAATGGTCCGCCCAGTATGAACACACTGTCGCCATCACATCGAACGGACCGCAAATATTGACCAAGTTGTAGGAGCGGTCACCGGTTTTCCACTCGAAGCGGACCAACCCGCATCGGCTGAAAGGACAAAGCCTGATCCGGTTCCCCTTTGGCATCGATCAATTGGTAACGCGGTTGGATCGTTCGTTTTTGCAGATTGATCGGCGCCACGATCAGTGCATCTTTATAAGTATCCACCACAACAACGGGTTGTGGTCTCTTCGCCACCAAATACCACTGTTGATTTTCAGCGACCAATTCCCCGCTGATCCGTGCCGTGATCACCACCAACACGACAAGCACCAGTGCACCCGCCAGTAATCGCCTCCTGTGCAGACACTCGAAAAGCACCCCGATCGCCGCGACGTTGAATAGACAAAGCCCCCACCATTTGTAGGGGTGTTCCCAGTCAAAAAAGAATCCCATCTTCACACTCGTTACAAACCACAACGACAACGGGATCAACAGCGGGAACACAAACCGCCCGTACTGATGAATCCATGGAACTTGCAAGGACAAGATACCCAACAGGCAGATTAACACGATGATACTGACAGATAAGATCAATGTATTGACACTGATGTCCGCATACATGGACGGCAGATGGAAATACGCCTTGTAACCGACCTCCGACAAGTAAGCGGAAAAGTATCCCAACCCGGTAATGACACCCAACAACAGTCCTTCCGGCAGAGAAATCCGCAGTGGACTCACCCGTTCTGTGAACTCATGAAGCCATGTTTCCTTTTTCACTTCCACGTCGGTATCGCACTCCTCCTATTGCGCCATACTGTAAAAAAACGTCTTACACGCAAGGTGAACAAAATGAAAACAACTAACACCAACCACGCCGAAATGCGCATCATGCTGCTGTCCTTTGCAGCCATGATGGTACTGACCGCTATCGCGTTCGCTCTTGTTTGGCTACGGGTTCCGCCCAATGTAGTCATCCCTGTAGTCTTCGTCTTGGCACTTGTCCAAGTGATTTTGCAACTGTATTCCTTCATGCATCTCAAGGAAAAGAAAAACAACGCATTACCCATCCTGTTCATCAGCAGCGGCTTCATTTTGGGTTTGATTTTCGCTTGGTACATGTGGTATACCAAATGATGACAAGACTTCCGGATCGCTCGGGTAAGCCTTTTCCTGCTCTCTGCTGTTTCACTGCAAGCTCAACAGTCTATGCTGGAGACGAACCAGTGATGCCGAGAGTGGCGTTCGGTCTGGTGATGGCTCAATGGCCCTGGGGCCTGCTGACACATATCGTCCGCATCGATTTCCTTGGAACTGAGGGGAGCTGGATGGACAAAGCCGCCAAGTACCAGCACTAGGACGATCCCCTCTCTTGTACTTCCGGGGATGCTCCATCACCTTCATAAGACGTCAGAACAGCAATCGGTCATCTGTCATGCCGGCTGTTGGGGATTGACGGTATGCAATTCGCGCCACTTTTGATCCAACAGCGTTTTCGCTTTCCGGACCGCCCGGCGTTTCCAGTGCTCATGCTTTTTCAATACCCATCCGACAATGGGACGGTCTCCCATCCAAACCCGTTCTTCCATGTAAATCTCCCAATGAAAACAACCGTTTTTTTTCACTTTGGCACGCAACGTGGAACCCGATGAATCCGCCAATTCCAAATAGATCCAGTTTCCCAATGCGCCCCTGATCTCTACGGTGGTTATGCGACAGTCGGTGTTGTGCATGGATGTGTTCTCCCTTCATCAGATCACAGTGCGTTTCTCTTTTTGTTTTAACGTATGACATATTCGTGTGCAACCGGTCTTACCCCGTTCTACCGTTGACCTGATGACGCCACAAAGTGATTGACAAAGATTTTTCCACTACAATTTTTTAGTGCTAAGTTATGATAGTAATGGGATTGGACAACCCACATGGTGGATTTGAAGCCCGGGCCATCTGGACCGGGTGTTTTTTGAGACACAAAAAAAGCAAGGGAACACCGAATCCCTTGCTTTTTTATGTTTTCCTTTAAATTGTCCTCATCCGGCGTGTACACCTACGGCGGATTCGGGGTATACTTGCACGCCATCCACCCGCACCAAGCGGCGGAACTCCGTTAGCAGTTGGCGCGTGATGGGTCCCGGTTTGCCGTCGCCGATCTCCCGACCGTCCACGTTGACGACCGCGATCACTTCGGCGGCGGTTCCCGTCAAAAACACCTCATCCGCCACATAGACATCGTGCCGTGTAAACGGCTCTTCCTTGACCTGGAATTGCAGCTGATGTGCCAGGTCGATGATGGCTTGGCGGGTGATGCCTTCCAGTGCTCCCACATACCCCGGCGGGGTGTACAGCACACCGCGTTTGACGATGAAGATGTTGTCACCTGATCCTTCCGCCACATATCCATCGGAATTCAACATCAGGGCTTCACCCACACCCGCGCGGTTCGCTTCGATTTTCACCAAAATGTTGTTGAGGTAGTTGAGCGATTTGATCTTCGGGTTCAAGGCGTCCGGTACATTCCGACGGGTCGGAACAGTCACAATATGCAGGCCCTTTTCATAGGTTTCCTGCGGGAACAGACGCACCTGATCGGCAATGATGATCACTTCGGGTCGGGCACATTTTTCAGGGTCCAAACACAATTCGCCTACGCCGCGCGAGACGATCAACCGAATGTAGGCATCGCGCAATTGGTTTTTCCGCACCGTTTCAACCACGGCTTGTTCCATTTCTTCCATCGTGTAAGGAATGTGGAGCAGAATGGACTTGGCGGAATCGTACAGCCGCACGAGATGCTCCCTCAGCCGGAACACGTTGCCGTCATATACGCGGATGCCCTCAAACACACCGTCCCCGTATAGAAAACCGTGGTCGAACACGGATACCTTGGCATCTTCTTTTTTAACATACTCTCCACTCATATAAATCCATCGTTCTGTCACCACAAGACACCTCCAAGAAAGGTAAAAATAAAAAAGCCTTTTCTGCACAGGTCAAACGAAACGTCAGAACCTGCCGCACGAGGCTTTTATCCCCACGGTGTACACCGGTTTCCGGTGTTGATACCGCTCGGTCGCAGACCTTCGCCGATTCGGCGAAGCGGAACCCTAGGTATCCTCCTGACTGAACAATGATTTCGAATATTGAGGATAATTATAAACCCCCTCCCGCTTGATGTCAACGGGAGAGTGATTGAACAGATTGTGAACGATAGCAAGGATACGAACCCAATACACGTACTTGGCAACCAAACGCCTCGATTTCGGCGATGGCTCCTTTCAGCAGCACATGCTCCCTTTCCATTTCGGCATCGATAATAAAGTAATAGTTCCCCAGACCCGTTTTGGTCGGACGGGATTCGATTTTCGTCAAGTTGATCTTGCGCCAGGCGAATGTAGCCAGCACTTGATGCAGCGCGCCGGGAAAATCGCTGGCCAGGGTTACGCACAAACTGGTTTTCCATTGACCAGGCGGTATGCGGCGTTCCGGCAAAGGGGCGCCCACCGCAATAAAGCGGGTGTAATTGTTTTGGAAGTCTTGTACATCGGCCGCCAGTATATGCAGGCCGTAGCGCTTTGCGGCTTGCCGCGTGCCGATCGCAATCCATGCCTCGTCCGGATGTCGGCTCACTTTTTCCGCCGCTTCTGCCGTGCTGTTGGCAAATTCCACCTGTGCCTGCGGATAATGATGGCGCAGATGCAACTGACATTGTGCGACCGCCTGCGGATGGGAAATGATCCTGCTCCACGCCTCCTTCGGACCGTCGATTTGCGCGGGATGAACGAGCAGGCACTGGGTGATCGGGTGAACCAATTCACCAACGATGGGGACATCCACTTGGTGAATCAACCAATCCAAGGTCAGGTTGACCGCCCCTTCGATGGCGTTCTCTACCGGGATCACACCGTGCGTGCATTCCCCCCGATCGACAGCCGACAGCACATCCGGGATGGTGGGATACGGCATCATGTGAACGGCCTGATCCGAAAACATCTGGCATGCCGCTTCGTGTGTGAATGTGCCCTCTGGTCCCAAATACCCTACCGTCGGTTTCATCGTTCATCTCCTTTTAGATGTTTCCCATGAATGTACCCCATTTTTCGAATGTTGTCAATTGGACAGTCGCCCCCTCAGGCCAAGGCTTCAACACTTCGATGTGGACGGGGGTACCCGCCTGACCAAACGCCTCCCTCATAAAGGCTACGAGAGGCTTGGTCTCACGTGCGAAAGCGATGACCGTCGGACCGGCTCCACTCAGGGCCGCCCCCCATGCACCGTTTTGCGGTGCCTCACGTAATACCCGTTCCATCCCTGGGATCAACGAAGCGCGATAAGGTTGGTGAAAACGATCCCGCATCGCCGTCTGCAACAGTTCCCATTTGCCGGTGAAAAAGGCGGCCGTCAGCAAGTTGGCCCGACTGCTGGCCAACACTGCTTCATTGTGCGGCAACTGAGACGGGAGCGCCTGCCGTGCCTGGGAAGTCGGCAACGGATACGCGGGGATGGCCGCCACCACGTCCCAATCCGGGCAGGGGGCTTGCACGACATCCACCCGCTCGCCGTCCCATGAACCAATCACCACACCGCCCAGCAGTGATGCACTCACATTGTCCGGATGCCCTTCATACTGGGTTGCCTTGAGCAGGATTTCCTCCCGATCCCACGGTTCACCCAAGAGATGATTGGCCAGCAAAAGGCCAGCGATAATCGCTGATGCACTGCTGCCCAACCCTCTCATCAACGGGATATCGCTCTCCACTTGAATGCGGAGGGGAGGAGCCGTTTGACCGACTGAGCGGCACGCGTCTTCCACCACCTGCAACAGGAAGTTTTGCCCGTCCTGTGGTAATCCTTGAAGATGCGGGCCGATCAGTTCCAGCTCCGTCCGTTCCGCAGGATATGCACGTATGCGGAGGAAGCGGTTCAAGGCCATCCCGATCGAATCAAACCCCGGGCCCAGGTTGGCGGTGCTGGCCGGCACCGCGATTTCAATGCTTTGTTCACACATGGGAAACACCTTTTTCCTTCAGGATTTCTTCCAACACTGCATCCATCGTGCAGGGAATCACACGCGGCTTCACCGCTGCCGCCTCCAATGCCGTGGATGGATCTTTCAACCCATTGCCGGTCAGTACGCACACCACTTTGGAACCGGTACGCAATGCCCCTTGAGCCCGCATTTTCATCACACCGGCTAACGACGCGGCCGAAGCCGGCTCGGCGAAGATACCTTCCGAACGGGCCAAAGTCCGGTATGCGGTCAGGATTTCTTCATCGGAAACACAATCGATCCGTCCCCCGGACTCTTCCGCCGCCTGAACTGCCAAATACCAGCTGGCCGGATTTCCGATGCGGATGGCGGTTGCGATCGTCTCGGGGCGTTCAATCGGTTCACCGCGGACAATCGCCGCCGCCCCTTCGGCTTCGAACCCCCACATGTGCGGCAAACGGTCAATCTTACCGGCTTGTTTGTACTCGACAAATCCCTTCCAGTACGCGGAGATGTTGCCCGCATTGCCGACCGGGATTGCCAAGATGTCGGGCACATCCCCCAACTGGTCGCACACCTCAAATGCCGCCGTTTTCTGTCCTTCCAACCGGTAGGGATTGACCGAGTTGACCAGCGTAATCGGGTGTTGGTCAGCGATTTCGCGCACCAATGTGAGCGCCTGATCGAAGTTGCCTTCCACCGCAAGTACCTCAGCTCCGTAGACCACGGCCTGCGACAATTTCCCCAAGGCGACATGGTTATTGGGCACCAATACGATACAGCGCAATCCGACCCGCGCGGCATACGCAGCGGCAGAGGCAGAGGTGTTGCCCGTCGATGCGCAGATCACCGCCCGGCTGCCCTCTTCCAATGCTTTGGCGATGGCCATCACCATGCCCCGATCCTTAAACGATCCGGTCGGGTTGGCGCCCTCCACTTTGAAATACAGCTCCACTTCCCATTCTTCTGATAACTTTTCCGCTTTGACCAGCGGTGTGTTTCCTTCATGCAAGGTAATCATGGGCGTTTGATCGTTGACCGGCAGATACGATCGATAATGATGCAGCAGTCCTCTCCACATGTTTTCTCTCTCCTTTGTTCCCATCACGTTCCCTGTGCGGGAAGTTTATTCGCCTGAACCCACCAGCATCGCACGGCTGACACCGTCCAATTCCTGCAGCCCGTCGATCAGACGGGTGACATCGGTATTCAGGTAGACGGTATCCACCGACATGGTGACGTTGGCCACACCTTGCAACGGGATCGTCTGATGAATCGTCAATACATTCCCGCCATGATCCGCCAAGTGCCGCAACACTTGGGACAACACACCGGAGCGGTGTTCCAGCGCCAGTGAGATGGTAACGATCTTGGATTTGACCATCGCATTGAACGGGAAGATCCCGTCTTTGTATTTATAGAACGAGCTGCGACTCAGCCCCACCCGTTCCACGGCTTCCTGAACCGTGCGAACCTCTCCCTTTGCCAGCAACTGTTTGGCTTCCACTGTTTTCTGTATCGCTTCCGGTAACAGCTCTCCCTTGACCAAATAATAGGCGTCCGCTTCAAATCCCATGCGACGTCCTCCTGTAATAGACAAATGTTTGTTTACTTTGGACATTATAAGAGTTGGAAGCGCTGTCAGGCAAGTATTTTTTTGAACCGTGCGAAAAAATGCCGAACCAATCGGACTGTGATACCATAGAATTCGTCATCATTTACAAAGGAGGGAGAGAGCGTGGTTTCCGTGTTGTTCGTCTGTTTAGGCAACATTTGCCGCTCACCGATGGCAGAAGCGGTCTTCCGACACATGGTGAAAGAAGAAGGTTTGGAAGATCGAATCCGTGTTGATTCGGCGGGCACAGGCGATTGGCATACGGGCGAGCCCCCTCACCATGGTACACGCCGTATTCTCAAACAATACGGCATCCCCCACGAAGGTATTCGCGCCCGTCAGGTGAAAAAACAGGATTTGGAAGACTTCGACTACATCATCGCCATGGACGACAACAACTTGTCCTACTTGCGCCGCATGGCCGAGCGAAATCACCAACGCCTCTATCGGTTGACCGATTTCATCCCGGACACGACATACAGGGAAGTGCCGGACCCCTACTATACGGGAAACTTTGAAGAGGTTTACGAGTTGGTGTCCGCCGGTTGTCGCGGTCTCTTGGAACGGATCAAAGAGGAACAAGGGTGGAAGTGATCGTTCTTGAAAGCGAAAAAAGGCGCACCCGGACAGAAGGAATCTGCCAGAGGCGCCATCATGACTCAAAAAAGGGCGGTTCCATTCTTGAAATCGACCTCAAACCCCTCCACTACCTTGGAGGGGATTTTTATTTATGGGAGTGGTTGAAAAATAACAGAATCGGAGTAATCGCAAACAAAAAACCGACAATCCCTTCGGATTCCGGTTTTCAACCTTGATACCCTCATACCAACATGCCGGCCATGGCCGCACTCAACAGCGAACCCATCATACCGGCAATCATGGCGCGCAAACCGAAACAGGCCACATCGCTCCGACGGTTGGGAGCGAGTGAACCAATCACCCCGATCTGAATCGCGATCGAGGAAAGGTTGGCAAATCCGCACAAGGCAAATGTGACGATCGCCACTGTTTTTTCAGACAAATGCGGAATTTGCGGACCAAAAGCAGTATAAGATACAAACTCGTTGAGAATCAGCTTTTGCCCGATATAACCGCCGGCCTGAATCGCTTCCGACCATGGCACACCCACCACAAACGCGATGGGGGCGAAGAGATAGCCCAATACTTTTTGCATCGACAATCCGGGTACCCCCACCCAGTTGCCGATTCCACCCAATATTCCATTGATCAATGCGATCAACCCGATAAACGCCAACAACAATGCGCCGACGTTCAGTGCCAGTTTCAATCCGTCAATCGCACCCCGGGCTGCGGCATCGATCACATTGACCGATTCGGTGTCTTTGGCCATGCGTATCTCCTCATCGGCCAGCGGGGTTTCCGTTTCCGGCATCACGATTTTTGCCATCACCAAACCGGCGGGTGCCGCCATGATGCTGGCCGCGAGCAGATAATGGAGCGGCACACCTAACAGGGAATAACCCACCAGAACCGAACCGGCAACCGAAGTAAATCCGCCGGTCATCACCGCAAACAGTTCGGAAGAGGTGAGCCGAGCCAAATATGGGCGGATCAGAATCGGTGACTCCGATTGTCCGAGAAAAACGGTCGCCACCGCGGTCAATGACTCCACCTTGCTGGTGCCCATCAACCAGGAGATGGTTCCGCCCAAGATTTGAATGATCCATTGCATGATGCCGAGATAATACAGCACCCCGATCAGGGAAGCGAAAAATATGATCACCGGAAGTACCTGAAGGGCAAATACCGGTGCCTGATGACCTTCCAACAACGGACCGAACAGAAACCGGATGCCTTGGTCCGCATATCCGATCCCTTTCTCCACCTGTGAACTAAACCACTGCAAGACAGCACGCCCCATCGGCCATTTCAACACGAAAAAGGCAAAAGAAAACTGTATTGCCAAACCGACAAGAACGGGGCGCAGGCGGATCGCTTTCCTGTTGGTGGACATCAGGAAAGCGATCCCCAGCACCACCAGCATGCCGGCGATTCCCCACAAAATATTCACACCAAAACTCCTTCCCACGACTGTCAATCCGTAAATTCGAATTCCATGTCCCCGATCCGGATCGTATCCCCTTCTTTCGCCCCTTTTTCGCGCAGGGCGTCTTCTACGCCCATTTCCTTCATGATGCGCGCAAATCGACGAACGCTGTCATAATACTGGAAATTGGTCCGTCTCAAGAGACGTTCCACCCGTTCGCCCTCCACGACAAACACATCGTTTTCACGGCGAATCGTAAAGGGTTCTTCCGACGGCTTGCTTTTGTACACTTTGTACGTCTCATCTTCTTCCGCCTCGACGGATGGTTGTTTCGGGATCCGATCCAGCAAGTCTGCCACACCGTAAATCAATTCGCGCAAACCTTGACGCGTCGCTGCCGAGATGGGATAAACGGGGATGTCCGGGCCCACCTTTTCACGGAAAGCCTGCAAATTTTCCTCGGCATTCGGTAAATCCATCTTGTTGGCCGCCACCACTTGGGGACGCTCAGCCAACGATTCCCGGTACAGCTTCAGTTCCTGGTTGATCTGCTTCCAGTCTTCCCACGGATCACGCCCCTCGGAACCGGCCATATCGATCACATGGATCAACACCCGGGTACGCTCCACATGGCGCAAGAACTGGTGTCCCAAACCGACACCCTCGTGGGCACCCTCGATCAAGCCGGGCAAATCAGCCAAAACGAAACTGCGCCCGTCACCTACATCCACCACGCCCAGATTGGGGGACAGTGTGGTGAAATGGTAGGCACCGATTTTGGGACGGGCAGCCGACACCGCGGCCAATAACGTCGATTTCCCCACACTGGGATAGCCGACCAAACCGACATCGGCCAGCAGCTTCAACTCCAGTTCCACCCACAGCTCTTCTCCCGGCTCGCCGTTTTCAGCGATTTCCGGAGCGGGGTTGACCGGTGTGGCAAATCGCATGTTGCCCCGTCCTCCCCGCCCGCCGCGGGCAATAACCGCTTCTTGTCCGTGTATGGTCAAATCGGCGATGATTTCACCGGTTTCGGCATTTTTCACCACTGTACCCGGCGGTACACGCACGATCAAAGGTTCCGCATTGGCTCCGTGCTGCCCTTTGGATCGACCATTCTCTCCCCGTTTGGCTTTAAAATGGCGTTGGTAGCGAAAATCCATCAGCGTGCGCAGACCTTCGTCCACGCGGAAGATGACGTCGCCACCCCTGCCGCCGTCACCGCCTGCAGGTCCGCCGTGCGGAACGTACTTTTCTCGCCGAAAAGCCACCATCCCGTTACCGCCGTCGCCGCCCCGGACAAACACCTTGACTTGATCCACAAACATTACTTGCCACCTGCCCTCACATCAGCCATGCCTTCCCTGTTTTCGACCGATTCAAAAACCGAATGATCCATTCGTTTTCCCCGTTGCGCTTCGTCTCCGTACCATCCTGAAGACCGCTTTGCACCCGTGCTTTTTCAACCGCATCCGCCAATGGCAACTGTGATGTCAATGAGATCAACAGGGTGTCCCCGTCCCAATCGAACACCATCCTCACAGACACATCTTCAGGAGCGACTGCCGTCACAGTCGTCAAGCATTTCGCCAGATTCTCCACATATACGGCGGCGTCATACCCCTGTTGGGCAGACAAGTTGGATGTTTCCATGTGGAATTCGATCTGCCAGCGCCAGCCGGGGGCATGATGACGCAACTGAATCAGCGCCACAGCCAAGAGAGGATGGGAAATTTGGGATAGGGTTCGCTCCTGTTCCATTTCCTTTGCAAGACGCAGCAAATGCGGACGAACGCGGTCGGTTTTGTTCATCGAACAATAACCCAGGAGCACTTGAATCTCATTGAGCCAATCATGGCGCAACCGACTCAACCATCGAAGCACGGTTTCCGCTTCACGAACGAGAAGCTTCCGTTCCGCGACGCGTTCGACCCTCTGTTGCGCCCAAACGATGCTGGCCCATGCCACTGCTCCGAGGATCATTCTCCCCCACCAAGGCCAAGGGTAAGCGGTCATGGCCACCAACATGATCCCCGCGGGGATCGTCGGCTTCAGCCATGCCTTCCACTTGTCCGGCACAGGCACCGACTCCCATCTCTTTTTTCAGATATTTTTATAGGCGTTCCTATTGTACTTCAATACGACCCACAAAAAAACCCCGGTAGGAACCGGGGCATATATTCCGTGATCTCAGGCTTGAACAACCGCTTCTTGCGGATAGACGGACACTTTTTTCCGGTCGCGTCCCATCCGTTCAAAACGAACCACACCGTCCACTTTGGCGAACAGGGTGTCGTCTCCACCGATACCTACGCCAAAGCCCGGGTAAATTTTGGTACCGCGTTGGCGCACCAAGATGCTGCCGGCGGTAACGAATTGACCGTCTCCACGTTTCACGCCGAGACGTTTGGCGATGCTGTCCCGACCGTTTTTCGTGGAGCCGACCCCTTTTTTCTGAGCGAAGAATTGCAGATTCATTTTCAGCATGGGTGTCAACCTCCTTTTCAGCCCTGTCGGGCCTCACGATTCTGTATCCGAACATGATCCGGATACGCTTCGGCGATCTCGGCGAGCGAGTGAACCATCGCCTCCATCAGCAACTGCACACGTTCGGCCGTGTTCGGTTCCAGCTCGGGAATGCGACACTCGATCCTGCCTGCGGATTCGTCCGCTTCGTACACGCGGACACCCAACAGTTTTTCCGTCGCATTGACCATGCCGATGGTGATCGACGAAACAGCGGCACAGACGATGTCGCGCCCCGGTTCGTCGAAATAGGCGTGGCCTTCTACGATCACCCGTTCGATTCGCCCGCGCTTCCGGAAAACATCCACCTGAATCATTTTGGCTTCACTTACGCTTCAATCGCTTCGATCACCACTTTGGTGAACGGTTGGCGATGACCTTGTTTCCGTTTATAGTTTTTCTTCGGTTTGTACTTGAATACGGTGATTTTTTTGCCTTTGCCGTGTTGTTCCACTTTGCCTTTCACCACGGCACCTTCCACGACCGGTTTGCCGACGACCGTTCCGTCTTCTTTGGCCACGAGCAGGACTTTGTCAAAGGTGACGGGTTCACCTTCGGCCACCGGCAGTTTTTCCACATAAATGACATCGCCTTGTTTGACGCGGTATTGTTTGCCGCCTGTTTCGATGATTGCAAACATCCCGGTACCTCCTCTACTCAAGACTCGCCGGCCAAGGGTGGAACATCTCTTACAAACCCTTACCGTGCGGTTGTACGCCTTTCCGGGAAAAGGCGTAAGTACACAACGAAGATCTTAGCATAAACGTACGTTCTTGTCAAATCCTGCTTTACAATTCCCCGATGCAGCGGTCGTGTTCGCGATGATCCAATAATCTGGACAGCACCACTTCTTCCGGTATCACGTGTCGGGTACCCCGAACCATGATTACATGGTACGCTTCTTTCCGCCATGTTTTGACTACCGACAACAATGTGGCCCGCGGAGAAACACGCAGGGTAATCAAACGGGATGACGGCGGTGGCGGATGATTTTTTCGACTGACCAAAAAACGCATGAATTGGAATTCGCGTTGCCGCCACGCCTGCCAATTGGCGTGCAATAAAAATGCGGCGATCAGAACGAGATTGACATGAATACCGCCGATCCATCCCCAAACCATCAGCAGTCCGGCCGCGACGGTGCTGATCTTCACCGACCATACCACCGCTTTCCGATACGGTAACACATAACCCAAGAGCGCCTGCATCACCCGACCGCCGTCCAGCGGATAGATCGGCAACAGGTTAAACCCGACCAGCATGGCATTGAGATGGACGAAATAGCGGGTCCACTCCTGATCCCACCAACCGATCCACATAAACAGGGCGCCCGCCAATATCATCATGACATTGTGAAACGGTCCGGACAGCGCGACGATCAGTTCTTCATGAATGGGTACACTTCCCCATTCATCCGTCATGACTACTCCGCCGAACGGTAACAGTTCTAAAGAACGAATCCGCCACCCCAAAGACCATGCCGCGGTGACATGGCCCATCTCGTGGATGATGACCAACACGAACAACGTCACAATTTCCAAAAAGCGTCCCATCACCACCGTCAACAGGATGACGATCCAAAACAGGAAATGAATGCGGACCTTCAATCCCTGCCACGGCAGGCGATTATTCAAACGGTATCACTTCCGTGGGATTGACAAATGTTCCGTTTCGGCGCAAAGCGAAGTACAGCAGGGGACGTCCGCCTGATTGACCGATCTCTCCCAACAATTGTTTCCCGGTCACCCAATCCTTGGGCCGAACCCGAACTGTTTCCAACCAGCCATACCATGTTTCCCTGCCGTCGGTATGACGTATCACCACGGTTTTTCCCAACCCCGGTTTTGACCCGACAAACACAACCCAACCGTCCGATGCCGCCACGACCGGGGCTGAATTCGTACTCCGAATCACCACGCCGCGTCCATCCTTGGCAAAAGGTTGCGCCACTTTCCCTTTAACCGGTGTGTACCAAGACGGTGTCGGTTTGACGCTTTGATTGTCCGTCACCCCGGAAAACGCCGGAAGAAAGTCCTCCGCGTTCCCCGCATATGTGCGATACCACTCAGCCACACCCGCAAAATTGAAGTCCCGATGGAGCGCTTCACTGATCCACTCTTGAGTGCGCCGGCTCATGGTCGAATCGGATTGGAACACCAAATAGGTAAAAGAGAGGAGCAAAAAAGCTGCAAACGTTTGATAGAGTAACCGACCGGTGTTGTTTTTCTTCGGCTCCTCCGCCCACCATCCCGGTCGGTTCCACGGCGCACTCTCTTCCCGCCACCGATCGCGCCGATCCGCCCACGGTCGGGAAGAGCGAAACGGTAAAGGAGGCTGACCCTGTTGAATCGCCCGCACTTGACGTTCCCGACGCTTACGGATTCCCTGGGCCCACTCCCGCATCTTTGACCCCATCCCTTCGTTCGGCATGTCCTTGTATTTGTTACCAAGATATGAGACAAGCGGTTTAGTTATGCTCACATTGCCGATGGGAAAAGGGATTTGCACCTCATCAAAAAACGGGGGAATATTTCCCCCGAAACTGTGCATGATTATGTACATCATCAAGTCAGGCAAATCCCAGCCACCTTTTCAATTTGGACATCACATTCCGCTCTTTGTCCAATACCAAAAGCGGTACCGATTCCCCTTGGATTCGGCGCGCAATGTTGCGATAAGCCTGTGCAGCCAGACAATCGTGATGCAAAACGATCGGTTCCCCTTGATTACCGGCACGGATGATGCGCTCGTCGTCGGGTACGACACCCAGAAGGTCGATGGCCAAAACGGACACCACTTCATCGACGTCCATCATGCCCCCGTCTTTGACCATTTGGGTTTTGAGACGGTTCACCACCAGCTTGGGGGCTTCCACACGTTCCTTCTCCAGCAATCCGATCACCCGGTCGGCATCCCGGACCGAAGCGTTTTCCGGTGTCGTTACGACAATGGCCTGATCGGCACCGGCGACAGCATTTTTAAAACCGGTTTCAATCCCGGCCGGACAATCGATGATCACATAATCGAATTCTTCCTTCAACTCACCGATCAATTTGCGCAACTGATGGGCGGAAACAGCTGACTTGTCCTTGGATTGCGCCGCTGGCAACAGATACAGTTCATCACAACGCTTATCTCGGATCAACGCCTGCTGCAAACGGCAATTTCCTTCGATCACGTCGACGAGGTCGTAGACGATCCGATTTTCCAGTCCCATCAGCACATCCAAATTGCGCAATCCGATATCGGTGTCCACCAAGCACACTTTTTTTCCTGATAAGGCGAGGGCGGTACCGACGTTGGCGGTCGTGGTGGATTTGCCCACACCGCCTTTTCCCGATGTTACAACGATGGACTCCCCCACAACTTCTCCTCCTCTCGGGCTTACCCCCTCTTACCATCGCCGCATTCGGTTTTCTTTCCATTCTTTATCTGGTCGAATGAGGCTGAAATGATGAATCTTGTCCACCGCAATCTGATGATTGACCAAATAGGCGAACTTCATCTCCACATCCGATTCGTCCCACTCGTCGGGCGGACGGGAGATGGTATCCGCGATGCGCAACTGCGTCGGACGAAACTGAGCGGCAGCGATGATCGCTGTCTCGTCGCCTTCACTGCCGGCATGAGCCAGCCCGCGCAAGGCGCCCAAAACATACAAGCTGCCCGTCGTGCGGACGCATCCACCCGGATTGACATCCCCCATCAACAACAAATCGCCCCGATGTTCCAACACTTGCCCCGACCGAACCGTGCCGGTCAACATGCGAATCCCCGTATTCCCGTCTGCTAGATATGGCATGCCGTCCGCCTCGATGGATGTGATGATCAGGTTTTTGCGAAGCGAAAACAGCTTACGCATCTCCGCTTCTTCCTGCTGTGTGATCTGCCTTTGTCCCAGCTTGATCCACACACGGGTATCGGGACCGTCCCATATCGGGCCGCCGCTGTCCAATTTATGCTTCAATTCATTCAGGATGTCGGAAAACGGGCGTGAATCGTCAAATAAAAACAGCAGCCCATCTTTGGTCCCCTTGATGGTTACGCCCGGTTTTAGCACTTTTTTCATGCTCGTGTCACCCCGTCTCAACATATGGATTTCGGCGAATCTCACGCAATTTCCTTCTTCCACCAAGGGGCGGTTCACGGCGGAACGCAAGGCGTAACGGGATCAATCAAATGAAAGGGAACGGGTATCCCATTTCTGGTTCACCCACCGAAACACACGGTCGACAGGGAGGGCGGCTACAACATTGAACACCACGGACGGCGCGACGTGATAAACCAAAGCCTGATTCCAATCCATATCCGTCAATCCAAACAGACGAAACAAACCGTATGTCATGATCAGATGGACCGTGATACTGAGTGACGTGGTCAGTAACGACACGATCGCACCGGGGGCGAATTGACGGGAAATGAGACCGGCGAAATAGCCGACTGCCGCCATTGTAAATGCGTGCATGCCAAGGACCGGACCATACACAACATCATACAACAGACCGAAACCGAAACCGTAAATCAGTCCGGCTCGTTCCCCACGAAACAGTGAGAGAATGACCACACCGGCCACCACCAATTGGGGAACAATCACAATAGTGCTTCCCCAAGCCTGGGGAAGCACCCATTGCAACACCGTTCCTTCCAACACCAATAAAAAGAAAAGGCACCCGACGAAGACTGCGCGATACACCATCATTTCCCCCCATTGCCGGCGGCACCCGTCTGACGTTCAAACTGACGCAGTTGAATCTTCTCCGGGTCGCGCACGACCAGCACATAGCTTAGCTGTTCCAAGGAGGCCGCCGGTTTGACGTACACCGTCTTGTCCACCCCGTACTCACCGGGTGCGACACCGTCCACAGTGCCGATCAGCAAACCGCCGGTATAGATGTCGGATTGGTCGGACGTAACCACAATATCGCCTTTTTTCGGTTTGGCCGTTGCCGGGATATACTTCATGACCAAGCGTTTTCGTCCTTCGTCAAAACCGTCCACAATGCCGAAATAGGTTCCGTGTGTGGTCTGCAAATGCGCCGCGATGCCGGGGCTTTCGTCCGAATCGGTCAGCAACTGGACATCGGCCATGTGCCCGGTAACCGCTGTGACCCGCCCAATCAGCCCTTGGTTGGTAATCACCGGCATATTGAGCAATACCCCGTCTTCCGTACCGCGATCAATCACCACCCGGTTGTTCCACCGATCCGGATTGCGCGCCACCACATGGGCCGCAATATAGGAAACTTCATTTCCTTTCCGGTATCCGATGATCTCTTTTAACTGGCGGTTCTCCTCTTGTAGTTTTGCCAGTTGCGATTTCAACTGCAGTACCTGAGTGGAAGTGGCAGCCTCCGGCGGAGAAGCATGAAACCACCCGACCAAAACGGAAGTGGGTCGATACAACCCACTTCCCACCGTGTCCGTCACGTTTTTGATCCAGCGCTCGGGGAGCGTCAATTCGTTGCGCTCTCCGCGAGTCATTCCCATCATGGACAACAGGGCGATCATCGACAACAACAACACCAACAATCTTCGATTCCCAAACAGTCGCGACAACAACGGCGATCACCCCGGTTACCGACGTCGTCCGAATCGGAAGCCCGTGGACGAACCGGATGTGAACAAATGGATGTTTTCCAACGCCCGACCGGTGCCGATGGCTACACAATCAAGCGGATTGTCCGCCACGACCACCGGCATCTCAGTTTCCAGGCTCATCCGCTTGTCCAAATTGCGTAACAAGGCACCGCCGCCCGTCAGCACAATACCGCGATCCATGATGTCAGCGGCCAATTCGGGCGGGGTTTGCTCCAACGTCTGTTTCACCGCGTCTAAAATTTCATCCACTGTGTCGGACAACGCCTCGGCTATTTCCCGGGAAGTGATATGGATCGTTTTGGGCAACCCTGTGATCAGGTCGCGACCGCGAATATCCATCGCCTTGCCGTCGTCTGTCGGCATAGCGGATCCAATCTCCAACTTCAATGTCTCCGCGGTGCGCTCTCCGATCATCAGGTTATAATTCTTTTTGATGTATTGAATGATGGCTTCATCCATCTCGTCGCCGGCCACACGAAGCGATTTGCTCGTTACGATTCCTCCCAACGAGATGACGGCCACTTCCGTCGTTCCCCCACCGATATCAACCACCATGCTGCCGGTCGGTTCCCATACCGGCAATTCCGCACCGATCGCCGCTGCAAACGGCTCCTCAATCGTGTATGCTTCCTTGGCCCCCGCTTGGCGCGTCGCTTCTTCCACTGCCCGCTTCTCCACGGGTGTGACGCCCGAGGGTACACACACCATCACGTTGGGTTTGCGTGGAATATAGATCCGGTGTTGTTTTTGGGCCTGACGAATGAAGTACTCAATCATGGTCGCCGTCGTATTGTAATCGGCGATCACACCATCCTTCATCGGACGGATCGCCACGATGTTGCCCGGGGTACGTCCGATCATTCGTTTCGCTTCGTTGCCGACCGCCTTGATTTCTTCCGTCCCGGTTTCCATAGCCACGACGGAAGGCTCGCGCACGACGATCCCCTGTCCTTTCACGTATACCAATGTATTCGCAGTGCCCAGATCAATCCCCATATCCCTCGTAAATCCGCCAAACATCGGGAATCTCTCCTTCCGACTGTCCTCTTCATTGCTTCCCAACTCTATCCCTATGCGCATCAGCCGTCCACCCTCCCGTCACTCTCGCGGTTCGCCAGGCAGATACTCGTTTTCGCGCATACTGAAAAACACGCCGTCACCAATGATAATATGATCGATCAATTCAATCCCGACGATCCTTCCTGCCCGAAATAACCGTTCCGTCACCTGAATATCTTCCACACTCGGGCTCGGATCTCCACTGGGATGATTGTGGAAGCAAATGACGCCGGCGGCACTGCGGCGAATCGCTTGACGGAACACTTCCCTCGGGTGAACGACTGAACTGTTCAAAGTCCCGACAAAAATGCGCTCTTTTTCGAGTACATGATTTTTGGTGTTTAAAAAGAGACAAACGAAATGCTCCTGCTTGAGGTGGCGCATCTCCTCCATGACCCAGTCAGCGGCATCTTTCGGCGAACGAACCGCTTTTCGCTCGGGGGGCAGCGTACGGGAGATCCGCCTGCCCAATTCGATCCCCGCAAACAGTTGGACCGCCTTGGCCGGGCCGATCCCGCGAATGTTCATCAGCTCGTTGAGTGTCACATCAGCCAATTCACGCAGTCCGCCCGTTTGCGTGAGCACACGTTCCGCCAGACGGAGAGCCGATTCCGACGATGTGCCCGTCCGTAGCAGAATCGCCACCAGCTCCGCATTGGACAAGCGCTCAGCCCCCTCGCGCATCATCCGCTCACGGGGACGTTCGCTTTCCGGTACATCCCGGATTCTCAAATGTGCGCCCGGGTTCACACGTTGCACCCCCGCATCTCCCGACTTTCATCGCCGGGTTCTCCCGTCCGATGGCCCAAATTTGGTGAAATCGATCAACGAATACCCCATGTCCCGCACCATTTCGTACAGCAAAGGGACCGAAAGGCCCACCACGTTGGTGTAACAACCATCAATCCCCGTGACCCAGAAGGATCCCAGACCCTGAATGCCGTAGGAACCGGCTTTGTCCATCGGTTCATTCGTATAGATGTACCATTCGATCTCGTCGGGGCTCATGGGCCGCATGTGAACCCGGGTAATGCGATGGCGGACACTCCGGCGAGATATCTGCCCATCTCTGTCCGTTTCCACCAGCGCAAGGCCACTGTATACCTGATGGGTTCTGCCTTGCAGCCGCTCCAACATCGCATACGCTTCCCGACGATCCGCCGGTTTGCCCAGGACCTTACCGTCCAGCACGACGACGGTGTCCGCGCCGATGACCAGAGAATACTTGCAGGATCGGGCGACGTCCTCGGCTTTTCGGAGCGCCAGTTGTTCCACCATTTCACCTGGAGGAAGCGGCCGGGATATCTGTTCGTCGATTGTACTGGGTATTACTTCAAATGAAAGACCTAAGCCGCTTAAAACCTCACGGCGGCGAGGGGAAGCGGATGCGAGAACCAGTGCCCGCTTGATCAACACCAACGCCTCCAGTCTTTAAACAGCAAACGTGTTGAATAACCAGACATGTGATAGTCTGCACGAAGGAGTATGGGAACATGTCCCGTTCAGTTATGACGGCATTCGGGAAGACAAGAAGAACCTTCCCCAAGACGGAAGGCAACAAGCAGGACGGAAGGATCTTCAGCGGGTTGAAGGTGAAACCATTCAAAACCTCATAGGACCACTCTCGTTTTTAGTGTAGCAAAATCAAAGGGGGCGAACAAGCAAGATTTCGCTCACTTCCAGGCCGACACGAATTGTTCATAAGCCAGTGCATAGCGAACCAACCCCTCTTGCATCTGCCAAATAAGAGCAGAACTGGGGTTTTTCTGTGCTTCCTCCGCGCCCTGCACTGCAAGATCCAGCGCCTGCATCATGCCCAGAGCTGCCGACTTCGCTTTTTTGGGCAGTTTGGATTCCAATCGGGTACCTTGGATCACATACGCTTGATACTGTTTCTGCAAATCGGTCATCCCCGAAAAAGCCGTCACGGTGTTGTTGCTCTGCAAATGAGACACTGTCTGTTGGCCCAACCGATGAAACAATTCATGCCCTTTTTCCGCAAAAACCGCCATCTCCTTGGACGAACGAGCTTGTTCTTCCGGGATGCGAACCCCATCGCCTCTTACGACCCAGTCCTTCAGATAGACCTGGACATTCTGTTTTTGATAGATGACGGACAGCTTCAGGGCGTCATCCCGATTGATGCCCACCCCCAGATAGATCCGATGCGGTGGATCGGGCGTCATCACCGACGCCCACCCTTCGCTCCGAAGACCTTCCACTGTTTGTTGCGCTCTCTTTTTTTCGGAATAACTTCCTGCCTGCAAGAGGACCGCCTGCAAGGAGGGAAGCGAAACAGCCGCGCCCGGTTTTTGCGAGACTTTTCCATTCTCCAAATCCGACGGGGTGCTCTTCAGATGGGAATCAATCGTGCGGGTGTGCACAGCATCACCCGAAAAAAATGTAGACAACAGCGTCATCCCCATCAATGTGCCCAACACGATCGCACCGATGATGGACAGGATCAACCAACCCGCCGGCCAACCTGAAAACAGCGAAACCCGATTCCGACGAGAATGCAGGGGAGAGGACGGGGAACGCCATCCAATCCCTTCATCCCACTGCTCCTCATACGTTGAAAACACGAGCGGAAACCGGGAACGGATTGATTCCTCCTCCTTGGAACGGACAACCTCTGTTGTCATAGACGTTGGATCTTCCCGGTTTGTTTCAACCTTCGGCGACAGCGGTTTGCCACCTACTTTGATTTGTTTGGGAGCTTCGGCGGGCTCCCCCTTCCCACCGGGGGACTGGGAACGCAGTGTGATCCGGGGTTGGGGCATGGTCATCTCTCCTTATCCAATCTGCTACCACATGTATATGGTTTTGCTAGAGAAGATAGAACCCGCCAGAAGCGAGCCATACCATGCCGCCCATGCCTCTCCCCAGAAATAGGCAGTGACGATCCCTGTCGCCAAAAACGGACCAAAAGGAATCGCCTCTCCCGCACCAACACGACCAGTTGCCCACCACCACAACGCTGTCACGCCACCGACACACACGGAGAGCCACAGTGCAACCCCTACGGCAGGCCATCCCAACACCCAGCCAGCCATTCCCAAGAGTTTGACGTCTCCCCATCCGATCCCCTTGCTGATCCAAGCCAGAATCGCCAACATCAAACCTCCGGTCAAACAACCGGTAAAGTAGGTAGTCCAAGGTTGGGGCCCCACCCACAATCGAAGGATGGCAAACAACCATGTGGCTGGGTAAATGACCATATCCGGTATCCACTGCAGGTGCAAATCGGTAATCGTCACGACCAACAACACGGCAAACAACAACATCGCTACCGCCGACTCAGGTATCCCGGGGCCCAATACAGCGAGAAGCCCGTAAACCCCTCCTAAACACACCGGCATGATCCATTCCATGGCGGGGTGCCACATGGAGATATGATGCCATTTCGATGGGAACCCGCTTCCCCATCGAGTGCAGAGAAACCAACTGAAGCGTACCAGCCAGCCCCCCACCCACCAACCACCAACCGTCGCCCATACCCCGATCACATCCATGATTTCACTGCTCCAGAGTCAATCGCTCCCATTTGCAGCAAGCGATCCATCTCCTGTTCGAACGTTTGCATCCCCCATGCTGTCCCTGCCTGCATGAGTGACGGAAGCTGATGAAGTTGACCTGAGCGGATGAGATTGGCTGCAGCAGGGGTGTTGATCAACACCTCAAATGCAGCCACACGGCCGCCCTCCTCCCTTCGGGGCAACAGCCGTTGCGCGACTACACCGGCCAATTGTTCGGACAACTGCATACGGACATAAGACTGTTGATCGGCAGGGAATGCGTCAATCAACCGGTACACTGCCGAGACCGTGTCCGCGGCATGCATCGTCGCCAATACCAATCTGCCTGTTTCTGCGGCACGAATGGCGGTATGCATCGTTTCCCGGTCACGTAACTCCCCCACAACCAGACAATCTGGATCTTGCCGCAAAGCCGCATACAATCCTCGATCAAACCCCGTGGTATCGCACCCGACTTCCCTCTGCTCGATCATCGATCGCCAAGGAATGTGCCGATACTCGATCGGGTCTTCCAACGTGATGATCCGCAATGCGTAGTGCGTGTTCAAATGGTGTACCAAAGCGGCTACGGTTGTCGTTTTCCCTGCTCCCGTCGGTCCGACGACCACCAACAGACCATGCATCCGCTCAGAAAGTTGCAACACGGATTGCGGAATGCCGATACTTTCGGGTGTGGGAATGCAGGTGGGCAAAATGCGGACGGATATGGCCATCTCCCCCGCCCCTTTGTGAAATGTATGTACACGGATACGCGTCGACCCGTTCCATTCGGACGCCGTGTCAGTTTCATTCCGTTCCCGTGCACATTTCCACCCTCTTTCCCCCAGCAACGCAATCCCCCAAACGTTTACATCATCAACCGTCAAAACCTCATTACTCATGGGACAGATCCTGCCGTCCAGACGCATGTACGGTCGATGAGCCACGGAGAGGTGCAAATCGGATGCACCCAGTCGGATGGCGATGGACAACCAATTCGGTTCCGGCAAACCTACGCCCCCTGTCATAGTAGCTTGTTTTCATTTGGGATAGTCATGTTTTGCCATGTATATATTTTATCATTTTGTATAAGGTTGTCTATTATTATTTTATCTGCTTGTGATACTCTTTTTTGGTTTTTCTAATATAAAATAGAACCATGTCCGTCAAACCCCAAAAACGACTGTGGCTCAAAACAAAGGCGACTTTCCTTTTTTGTTCACGAGCAAAGAGAGATACCGTTCCATCACGTGACAGAGTGTAGTGAGACCTTGCTCCAAATCTGCCTCCGTAGTCGGCGAGAAACTGATACGTAAATGCCGCCACTGAATCTGATTGGGATCACACGCAGACCCCGGCAAAAACCGAATGCCAACTTTTTCTGCCTCCGCCATCAGTTCGTTGGCATTGGCTCCTTCAGGCAATGACACCCATACATTAAAGCCGCCTTTGGGAATCTTCCAAGTCACACCGTCGGGTGCATGCCGTTCCAACACACGAAGCGTCAAATTCCGTCTTTCGCGCAACGTTTCCCGAAGACGGCGCAGGCTTTCCCGGATCGATCCGTTTTCGAACAAGGGAAGGATGACTCTCTGATTCAGCAGGGGGTTTCCCAGGTCGGCATTGGTCTTGGCCGCCACCAATCGTTCCAATACCGGGCCGGTCGCGATCAAAAAACCGATCCGGCAACCTGGGGATAAGATTTTACCCAGTCCTTTGATATAAATGACATTGCCCGTTTCATCCATCGATTTGAGATGCGGCGGGGGCGGTTCATCAAAATGGATTTCGCTCCATGGATCATCCTCCAATACCAGGCAATTGACTTCAGAAGCGATGTCAATCAACTCCCGCCGCCGCTTGACGCTCATCACCGAACCCGTCGGGTTGTGAAAGGAGGGGATCGTGTAGATCAATTTGGGTGTGCATCGATCCAACAGACCGGTCAACTCATCGATCCGCATCCCATGTTCGTCCACCGGTACGGAAAGCACGGTGGCGCCCCGACTGCGAAACGCATCGATGGCCGCCGTGTAAGTGGGCTCTTCGGTGACAACCACGTCCTGCGGGCCCACAAAACTCCGCGCCACCAGATCGATTGCCTGTTGCGAGCCATTGGTCACCAAGATTTCATGAGCGGAAGCGGTAATCCGTTCCCCGCTGATGTACCGCGCCAAAGCTTGACGCAACGCGAGATCTCCCTGAATCTCGCCGTATTGCACCAATACGTCCGGTTCCTCCCGGATCAAGCGTCGAATACTGTCCGCCAACGCCTGCGTGGGCAACAGAGAAGGATGTACGACCGATTGGGCAAAATCGATGGGGACTTCACTCTTCTGATACTGCCAATATTGCGAGCGATATAAATAGTCCACGACAGGAAACGTTTTTTGTCGTTCTGTCGTCTGATCGGTTTTCGCATGTTCTTCATAGACGAACGTTCCTTTGCCATGGACACGGGTGATCAATCCTTCCGCCTCCAACAGATCCAGTGCATGAACCACCGTGACCGGACTTACCTGCAACATCTTGGCCAACTGGCGGACGGAAGGCAACCGGGCACCCCGCTCGAGATGTCCGGACAAAATCCGGTCGGCAATGGCTTGGTGGATCTGCTGGGCGAGCGGCACTTTGGATTGGCGGTTGATGACGAGTTTCATCGCATTCACTCCAACTGTTACAATCTGATATTGACTGTTACATATGATGATACATAAAATTCAGCCGAAAGTGGAGAAAAAAAGGGGGAACCATCATCATGAGCCAACATCAAACCGGTACGGACCGTGTGAAACGCGGCATGGCCGAAATGCAAAAAGGCGGCGTCATCATGGACGTCGTCAACGCCGAACAAGCCAAAATTGCTGAAGCCGCCGGAGCAGTGGCCGTCATGGCGTTGGAGCGCGTCCCGGCCGATATTCGGGCCGCGGGCGGTGTGGCACGGATGGCGGACCCGACCGTCATCGAAGAAGTGATGAACGCGGTAAGCATTCCGGTCATGGCCAAAGCGCGGATCGGACACTTCGTTGAGGCACGTCTGTTGGAAGCATTGGGCGTGGACTACATCGACGAAAGTGAAGTGCTCACGCCGGCCGACGACCGTTTTCACATTGACAAAACGCAATTTACCGTGCCGTTCGTCTGCGGAGCGCGGGATTTGGGTGAAGCGCTGCGCCGGATCGGGGAAGGTGCATCGATGATCCGGACCAAAGGGGAACCCGGTACCGGCAATATCGTCGAGGCCGTCCGCCATATGCGGATGATGCAGAGCCAGATCCGCAAGGTGCAATCGATGTCCCGCGACGAATTGATGGCGGAAGCCAAACAGCTGGGAGCACCGTATGAGCTGTTGCTGCAAGTGCACGAAACCGGCCGCCTGCCGGTCGTCAACTTCGCGGCGGGTGGTGTGGCGACACCGGCGGACGCGGCGTTGATGATGCACCTGGGTGCCGACGGCGTCTTTGTCGGATCGGGGATTTTCAAATCGGAGAATCCTGAAAAATATGCCCGTGCGATCGTGGAAGCGACGACGCACTACGAAGATTTTGAGCTGATCGCCCATCTGTCCAAAGGATTGGGTGGTGCGATGCCGGGCATCGAGATCGACCGTTTGGAACCGGCGGCCCGGATGCAGGATCGGGGATGGTAACACAAAAGCCCGTTTCCTTCGTGGAAACGGGCTTTTGTCATCCGTTATTTCTGAAGTTGCCGAATATCATTGACGATGGCCTTCTCATCCGGGCGCAGGCCGTCGTAGATTTTCATCACCCGGCCGTCGGGACCGATCAGATAGAAACGGGCCGTATGGCTGACCATCACCGTACCGTTCGTTTCAGACCGCATCAGATCTTGTTTAAACGCCGATTGGGCAAATTTGCGAATTTCTTCATCCGAATAACCGGTCAGAAAATGCCAGTTGTCCGTCTTGGCCCCGTGTTCCTCTGCAAATGCACGAAGCTTGTCCGGTTTGTCGTATGACGGATCGACACTGAACGAGACGATATCCGCTTTCAGTCCCGCTTGGTTCAGTGCCTTTTGAACGCGAGCCATGTTGGAAGTCATCGGTGGACAAATATCCGGGCAACGTGTGAAAATCAAGTTGGCCAACCACACTTTTCCCTTCAGCTGCGACAAACCGAAAGCCCGTCCATTCTGGTCCGTGTACCGGAATTCCGGCACCCGCCAGTTCAGGTGGGACACATCATTGGACTGGTTGTTGACATGGGCTCTTGGGGTGGGCGCGGACGACTTGGACGGCGCCGCCTGGCCGCATGCCGTCATCACGAGGCACAGCAGCAAAATGGCAATCCCCAAACACCCTTTTCGTATGCTCACCGACATCAGGTTACACCACCTTTCCTGATCCGTCACTGCCGTACTTCCAACTTTTGTGCATTCATGACGTGGGCCCCGTTGGCTGTCACATGATACATCACCTGATACGCACCCGGTTGATCCAAACGGACAGCGGCCGTATAAATACCGTTTCCGGTCCGTTTGGTCCCGATCATACGGTGATGCTCTCCGGGACGCGCCGGATTCCACACTTCCACCTGCACCCGATCCGCATCATTTACCGGCTGTTTGTCCACTGTCACATGTACGTGAATTTGGATGGACTCACCGATTTTGGGAGTGGCAGGTGTAAATGATAGGGACACTTTCGGCATGGAGAGTGAAACGGATGTCATCTTCTCCGAAGTCGCACCCTTGTGATGCCGATGTTCATCCGCCCCGGTACAACCGCCGAGAAGCACCCACATACTCAACAACAAAACGGTCAACGCGATTCCGCCCATCTTCCTCATACGTTCACGCTCCCAAATCGGGCATACGACAGTATAACCATACCATATTTTCCCCTTTTATCATCCCCTTTTGCAAAAACGCCACACAAATGTTGAGAGTGCGAACGTCATGAAAAAAAGCCCTTCGAAAGGGCACTGTTGACAAGGTCTGCAAGCTCCGATATATTCCGTCTCCGCTCTGCGCTCGACGGGAAATCGGAGTCGCTTATGACAGCATGGAGTGACCGTTTTACCAAGAGCAACCTTCGAGCTTGCCGAACCGCTTCAGATCCACATCCGCCACAATCCTTCCGACACGAACGTACTGTACATGTAATAAAGACCGTAGACGGTACTTAATAACGCCGCCACCCGGGTCAACACATGATGGATCGACTGATTGCGGGACGTCATGACAAAGGGAATACCGATACATGTGGAGAAGGCAAACATCCCTGCCACCGTTCCCATCCCGAAGATCAGAATGTACAATGCTCCTTCCACGACCGTTTGCACGGTGGTCATCGTCAGCAACACCATCGCCGCACTCCCGGAAAGCCCGTGAACAAATCCGACCAACAGCGACTTTTCATAAGATGCCCGTGGGGAATGCATAGGCTGGTACGAACGTATACCGGTCCACCCCAAGTAAACCAGCATGATCCCCACCAAAAACTCTAGCGACAATGCCCATTTTTCGGAAATCTGACCCTTTAACACAATCAAGAGCAGCCCGACTACGAACAAGGTTGCCGTATGCCCAATTCCCCAGAAAATCCCTGCCAGCGAAGAACGGTACCACCTATTGCTCCGACTCGCAATCGTGGTGACCGCCACGACATGATCCGGCTCGAATGCATGCTTGATCCCCATCAAAAACCCCAACAACAAAGTGGACCATAACCCTTGTACCATCATTCACAATCCTTTTTTCAATATTTGCGCAAAAATGCTGTTTTTGTGCCCCACCTGTTCCCCCGCAGGAATGCGCGGCAGAGATCAAAAATCGTTTCCACGTCCTGTGTGCGTTGGGCCAATACACGGAGAGACAACCCCGGTACCATCAGCATGGACAACCCGATTTTCACTCCGGAGAACGGTTCGAGCAATCGGTGAATGCGTTCGACAAACCCGGCATCGATTCCTTCCTGAATGGCAATCAACGAACCCAGGTGCGTAAATCCCTCCATATACCCAAGGCCCAACATATCCCGATCCGGTTCCAATTTCAAATGATCATACAAGACAAGCTGGTCCTCCATGTACACGTCCGTCCGGGATTGTAACAAATCATAGCGAAACCAAGAACCGGCCACGTGAGAAGCACTTCCGCTCCCTCCGGAAAGAGAGTTTCGCCATATCATCAGCAAAAACCCCAGCCATCGCTGGGGTTTTTGCTGTCAATGATTCCCGTCAACCGCAGTCCTTGATGGTCCTTCTCTCCTCCAATGCCGGTACCAGCTCATGTGCCACCCGCCAAATGTCGCCCGCTCCCATCGTCAGCACAACATCGCCGGGACGCGCATGTTCGAGGAGGTATTGTTTCACTTCCTCTTTGGTATCGAAATACCGCACGTTGTGATTGCTGTTTTGCCGGATCAACTCCGCCAACCGCTCCGCAGTGACACCATCGATCGGCTTTTCGCCCGGCGGAGCGTAAATGCGATTGATGATCACTTCGTCTGCTTCGCTGAATGCACGGCTGAACTCGTCCATCAACAGATGTGTGCGGGAATAGCGCTGAGGCTGGAATACCACCACAATCCGCCGATTCAGTGCCCGTGTAGCCTGAATGGTTGCCCGAATTTCAGTCGGATGGTGTGCATAATCATCCACTACCAAAATGTCGTCCACTTCTCCGATCACTTGAAAACGCCGTTTGGCCCCGCTGAATTGCGCAATCGCCCGGGCGGCTTCTTCAAAAGGAACGCCCGCATGCATACATGCGATAATAGCGGCCATCGCGTTGGCCACATTGTGCCGACCGGGAACGTTCAGCTTTACTTCGCCGAGCGGGGTGTCCCCTTTTTTCATCGTAAACGTGATCTGACGCAGATGCTGACGGATCCCTTCCGCCGTATAATCCGCCGGTTGGTCCAATGCATACGTGATCACTCGAACGCCTAAATCCTTCACCATTTCTCGCAGATGCGGATCATCCATGCATAACACGGCCAGTCCGCCCGGCTTCACTTGGCTCAAAAATTGGCGGTACGCCCGTTTCAGATTGTCGAATTGTCCGTCGTAATTTTCCAGATGATCCGGTTCGATGTTGGTAACCACAGCCACTTCCGGGTAATATTCCAGGAATGTACCGTCGCTCTCATCCGCTTCGGCGACGACAAAATCGCTCTTGCCAGCCTTGGCGTTGCTGCCGAGCCCGACCACTTCCCCTCCGATGATGAACGATGGATCGACACCGCAAATCTCCAGCGTTTGCGCGATCATGGACGAAGTGGTCGTTTTCCCGTGTGCGCCTGCCACGGCAATCCCCTTTTTGTCGTTGAGCAGACGAGCCAACATTTGAGAACGGTGCAATACCGGGATACCTTTCTCTTTTGCGGCTAGCAGCTCCACGTTGTCCATCGCGATACTGGAGGAATAGACAACCACGTCCGGTTCCCCGACCTGCGCGGCATCATGACCGATATGGACGACGGCACCCCGTTTGACCAGATTTTCCGCCAATTTGTTCATGGCAACATCCGATCCGGTCACCTTGACCCCCTGATCCAACAACACACGGGCGATCGCGCTCATGCCATATCCGCCGATCCCGATAAAATGGACGTGTTTGGTCTGATTCATCCTGCCCACCAACCTTTATCCTTGATTTTCCCCTGATACCACTTGCTTGCGAATGTCAGACACGAGAAACAGTGATCCCGTCACCAAGATGAGATCATCCGCGGACGCCCGTTGTCGCAGGCGGTTCAGTCCTTCCTCCGGCGTTTCGGCCGTTTCCACCTCCGCGGATGTAAGTGACCGCACCAACCCGGCGAGCCGTTCCGCTTTCATCGCTCGAGGGTGACTCGCCTGTGTGACGACGATTTGTTCAGCCAGCGGCACCAACGGCTGCAACACCCGTTCCACCTCTTTGTCTTCCATCACGGAGAGTAACAAGTGTAATCGCCGATATGTCACTTGCCCGGACAGAAACGCCGCCAACGCTTCTGCGCCTTCCGGATTGTGTGCGCCGTCCAGCCAGATTGGCGGGTCATCCGCCACTTTTTCCAATCGTCCAGGCCATTGCACCTTGGAAAATCCGGCCAACACATCTTCGTCTTCCAATACCGTAGCGTAAAACTGGCGCAACACTTCCAGGGTCATCATCGCCGTGGCTGCATTTTTTGCCTGGTGCTGTCCCACCAGCGGGATGATGATCTCTTCCAATGACCGATACATATTGCGGAATCGAATACGCTGATGTGACGACGTCGATTCGATGGTTTCCGCCTCATAATCCCGGCCGATCAAATACAGGGAGCTTCGACCCGCTTCTGCCTTTTCTGCGATCACCCGCACGGCGGTCTCATCCTCGCAACCGCACACCACGGGTACACCCGGTTTGATGATACCGGCTTTTTCCTCTGCGATTTGAGATAATGAATCCCCTAATAAATGTATGTGATCATGCCCGACATTGGTGATGACCGACACCAACGGATATACCACGTTGGTCGCGTCCCATCTGCCTCCAAGCCCCGTCTCCCAGACGATAAACCAAGGCAGGGCTTCTTTGGCAAAATAACAAATCGCTAGCAACGTCCAAAATTCAAACGGCGAAGGTTGTCCGACGCCGGATCGGATCATTTCCTCGACAACGGGCTTCAGCTCGTTGGCCCAGCGTACGAAGGATTCCTCCGGGATGTTTTCTCCGTCGAAACGAATGCGCTCGCTCCAATGCATCAGATATGGAGACGTAAACATCCCCACCGGATAACCGGCCTGTTCAAGTACCTTGGCGATCATCGCAGCCGTTGAGCCTTTGCCATTGGTCCCGGCGATATGAATCCATTTCATCCGCCGTTCCGGGTGTCCCAACCGGTCCAGCGCCCATTCCATCCGATCCAACCCCGGTTGAATCGCTTGCACGCACGTTTCATCCATCCAACGAAACACGTCTTCAGCGGTGACAAACCGTTGATCCATCCTGACCGTTCCCTTCCGTCGACAACTCTATAGTTGGGAGTGAAAGGGCAGGGGGAGTCCTACCCTTTCAACTCGTTCAACCGTGCCAATACCTTTTCGCGTTTCTCGCGATACTCTTCCCCTTTACGCCGCTCTTCTTCCACGACGTGCTTCGGTGCCTTGGTCACAAATCCCTGATTGGACAATTTTTTCTCCACACGGGCCACTTCGGCATCCAGCTTTTTCAGCTCTGCTTCCAGACGGGCGATCGTTTGGTCGATATCGATCAAGCCCGCCAGCGGCACGAATACTTCCGCACCGGTGACAACCGCGGTCATCGCTTTGTCCGGGCGGGTGACGTCTTCCCCGACCGTGACCTGTTCTGCTCCGCACAGCCGGCGAATGGCCGCTTCGTTTTGCCCGATCGCGGACAATACCTCGGCGTCGGCGCGAATCAGGAGTTCCACTTGCTGTTTGACCGGCACTTCCATCTCCGCCCGGATGTTGCGCACCGAACGGATGATCTCGATCAGCACCTTCATATCCCGCACCGCTTCTGGCGCTTCCCACTCCGCAGACGGTTTCGGCCACTCGGCCACCGTGATACTCCGGCCAGCCGTCGGCAGGTGCTGCCAGATCTCCTCCGTCACAAACGGCATAAACGGATGCAGCAGGCGCAACGATTGATCCAGCACATACGCCAGCACGGAGCGTGTTACCCGTTTGGCTTGTTCGTCTTCTCCGTACAGCGGGAGTTTGGCAAACTCGATATACCAGTCGCACAACTCGTCCCAGATAAAATTGTAAAGGACACGCCCCACTTCGCCAAACTCATAACGTTCCAACAGGCGGGTCGCTTCTTCAATGGTTTCATTCAGCCGGTGCAAAATCCAGCGATCCGCCGTGGAGAACGGGCCGGTCAGCTTCAATTCTTCTGCCGAAACGCCATCCAGATGCATCAGAGCAAACCGGGACGCGTTCCAGATCTTGTTGGCAAAGTTCCGCGCCGATTCCACGCGCTCCCAACGGAAGCGTTGGTCGTTGCCAGGCGTACATCCGGTGGCCAGCATAAACCGCATCGCATCGGCACCATACTTGTCGATCACTTCCATCGGATCGACGCCGTTCCCGAGTGACTTGGACATTTTGCGCCCTTCGGCATCCCGCACCAGACCAGTGATCAACACGTCGCGGAACGGTTTTTGTCCCGTAAATTCCAACGCGGTAAAGATCATGCGGGCCACCCAGAAGTAGATGATGTCATACCCGGTGACCAATACATCCGTCGGGAAATAGCGCTTCAAGTCTTCGGTCTCATCCGGCCACCCCAATGTGGAGAACGGCCACAGCCCTGAACTGAACCAGGTATCCAATACGTCCGGGTCCTGCTCCAGATTCCGGCTGCCGCATTTTGGACAGGTTTCCGGCTCTTCGCGCGCCACGGTCATTTCACCGCAGTCACCGCAATACCAAGCCGGGATGCGGTGACCCCACCACAATTGCCGCGAAATGCACCAGTCGCGCACATTTTCGATCCAGTGTAGATAAATCTTTTCAAACCGCTCCGGCACGAACCGGACCCCTTGACCCGATCGGGTTTGTTCGATGGCCCGTTCGGCGAGCGGTTTCATCCGCACAAACCATTGCGTGGACAGATACGGTTCCACCACCGCGCCGGAACGTTCGCTGTGCCCGACGGAATGCACGTGTTCTTCGATATGAACGAGTACGCCCTGCTCCTGCAAATCCTGAACGATGCGCTTCCGGCACTCGAACCGGTCCAACCCTTGATAGGGTCCCGCGTTTTCGTTCATCTTGCCTGTCTCGTCCATCACCAACACCTGCGGCAGGTTGTGACGCTGCCCGATCTCGAAATCGTTGGGATCGTGTGCCGGTGTGATTTTCACTGCACCGGAGCCGAACGACGGATCCACGTATTCATCGGCGATGATCGGGATTTCCCGGCCAATGATGGGCAGGATCACGGTTTTTCCGATCAGGTGCTGGTAACGTTCATCTTCCGGGTGAACCGCCACGGCCGTATCACCCAGCATCGTCTCCGGACGCGTCGTGGCCACTTGAATATATCCCGTACCGTCTTTGAGCGGGTACCGCATGTGATAAAGCGCACCCTTCACTTCTTTATGGATCACTTCGATATCCGAGAGCGCGGTGCGCGCGACCGGGTCCCAGTTGATGATGTATTTGCCGCGATAGATCAACCCTTTTTCATACAAACGCACAAAAACTTCCCGCACCGCACGGGACAACCCTTCATCCAAGGTGAAACGCTCACGCGAGTAGTCCAGCGACAGCCCCATCTTCCGCCATTGATCGCGGATGATCTGCGCATAATGATGCTTCCATTCCCACACTTTCTCCAGGAATTTCTCCCTGCCCAGATCGTGACGGCTGATGCCTTCTTCCCGGAGCATCGCTTCCACCCTGGCCTGGGTGGCGATCCCCGCGTGGTCCATGCCGGGCAACCACAGTGCGTCATAGCCCTGCATGCGTTTGAAGCGAATCAATACGTCCTGCAGCGTATTGTTGAGCGCGTGCCCGATGTGCAAATTCCCCGTTACGTTGGGCGGGGGAATCACGATGGTAAACGGCTGTTTGTCCGAATCGGCATCCGCGCGGAAAAAGCCGCCCTCCAACCAATAATCGTACCACTTTTCCTCCGCCGCCTTGGGATCATAGGTCGGCGGCAATGATGCTTTTGGTTGATCGGCCATGCTCTAACCCTCCTTACTTTCCAAAACAAAATAACTCCTTCCATCGCAAAGGACGGAAGGAGTTGTTTCCGCGGTACCACCTTTGTTCGCCCGTCTTTGAGAACGGACGCCCTCAGCTCCCGTATCGTGGGAAAACGGTTCGGCTTACTGCCGGTCGGGTTCAGCCGAACAGCTCCAGGGGGACGTTCACCGGCTCCGCCTTGGGAAACCTTCCAGCCTTAGGGTTTCCCTCTCTTGAAGGCGAACAACCGACTACTCTTCCCTGTCATCGCCGCTTGGTATCAGTTGTAAGTCGTCTTCTGCAGTATGACTCTCTCTCGTCATCTTATTCTACAATGCCCGGGACGGACACGTCAAATCCACATAAATCCCCGAACACGTAAGTGTCCGGGGATTTAGAATGAATCAATAAAAAAGACAAGTCCAAAAGCGACATTACCGAACCATGCCAAACGCCCGCTCGACACTTTCCATCATCAGACTAGGATTGGCGAGAAACGCCAACAACAACACCGTACACAACAACATCACACTGAGAAAGAGGATAAACAATACCCCGCGATAGGCACTTTTGACCATCGACTTGACCACACTCAATCCGAAAACCCCCTTTGGTTTCCCTGACGACGAATTTCTCTCTTATATTTTGTTCTTTTCCGCTCGTATTGTCCAGCCATGAATACAAAAACGGGCGAAAAAAGAAATGCCCACACACGGGGACAATTTCTGCATATAATTTGACTGAAGGAAACTTTTTTACCGCAAGGAAAATATATTGATCTATGCCAATATGAAAGCAGGGAACTCCATGTTTCGCGCGAGTCTATGGATACTGGCATTGGCGTTGCCCATCAAAGCATGCGAGATGTGTTTGCAAAAATGGCTGCGACGGAGTCATCGGCGATGAGAGGAAAACAGGAAAACGTACAATCCTGATGATTGTAGTTTGATAAAAAATGAAATACGGGTACGATTGTACCCGTAGAGACTGCTTACTGATCATACTGTATTATCTTTTTTGGGATCGAATGCGGACAGCCTCGGTCTTTCGCGTTTTGCTCCCATTCCCCTTATTACCCAGCCAAAGCGTACGGATCAGCGACTGCAACCATCTGAGATGGCCAATCTCCTCTTCCCAGCGACGAATCGCGATCGTCTCCTCAATCCGATCCGGCATCTCATAATAGCGGGTAAGCAATCGAAGTGGCCGCTCGGGATATGCCAAATAGAGGGCCAGCAGTTTTTTTTCCTTGCCGCTCAGCTTCCATCCCTCTTCATAACGGGCGAGGTAGAATTGCGGCTCTTTCTCGTGATCCAATTGCCGGGAAAACCGACGGAAAAACGCCCCCAGATCGCGAACTGGACTGTCGACTGCCGCATGGTCCCAGTCAATCCACACCCATCCGTCGTCTTTTTTCAACAGGTTGCTGGGATGGATCCGACTGTGACACAAAGTATATCGCGGTGCGATCCCCTTATCCGACTGTATGAATTTTTCCATCCCTTTCACCGCAAAACGAAGCGCCTGTTCCACATATTCCGCATCATTCGCAAAAGCATGATCAAATGGGGAACGAAACGTTCGGCTCTCCAGTACTTCACGGTATTCGGCCAATTTCCCCAACTTGTCCTCCCATACCTGCAAGCGTTCGGCATTGATGCTCTGCTTCCGATCCGATTGTTTCCCAACAACCGGGAACGCCGAGTGGTGAACGTGTGCCAACATGGTCGGCAATTCCTCGATGGGGATCGTTTCCCGCAGGCCAGCGTCACTTTCCACCCACGGAGTGGCGTACCAAACCGCGTCTTCTGACTGGACGAAAGCTTCCCCATCGGATGTCTTCAACCATGGCAGAAATATCTCCTGGCCTTTGGATTGAACAGCCTCCATCACTTTGTGCAACCAAGCAAGCTGTTCAGCAGAACAAGACGATTTTTTTAATGCAAATGTACCATCCGCCGTCTGGATGCGTAACACCCCACTGACGGGGCGCACTTGCAGGGGAATCCATCCGTACCGTTCAAACACTTGTTCCAACACGGCTCGTTCTTCAGGCAATTGAATGGGCACACGCCTCCCCCCCTTTTCCAAATAAAATCAGCCACTGCCGCAAAAGAACGGCAGTAGCTCCATTATCTCTTTTGATCGTTCACGACTCGTTCAAGCGAATTTTTTGCGGAATGTGGATGATTTGACCCTCTTTCAATTCCCCCTCCTCCAATTGATTCAAACGGATCAACTGGCTGGCCAACACATTGTACTTTTCGGCAATGGAGTCGATCGAGTCTTCTTTTTGTGCAATCACCATTTTGATTTTGACAAATTGCTCTTCCTCTTCACCGATCAACCATTTGGCCCATTCCAACTGCGTCGCGGATTTTTCCTGATTTGGTTCCGCCTCTTCGCTTGTTTCCTCTTCATGTGTTTCCAGTTCATCAGCAGATTCCGTTGATTGCTCTTCCTCTTGGTCTTTGAACAACTGGACACTTTTTGGCCATTGCGGTTCTTCCTGATTTGTTTCCCATCCTGTATCGGGAGCAAAATCGGGAGGGGGTTCCGTCGGCCCTGTCGGTGGATGTTCCGGTTTTCCCAACAGGCGATCTTGAAATCGGAAGGATGACGGGTGTTGCTCTTTTTGGCGTAGGAAACCGATTTTCATTTCCCGCTTGTCGACTGCCGGTTCCTCGCCTTCCGATTCATTCTCCTCCTGATTCTCCGCGACATCCTCCGGCTCGTAAGGTTGCAGTTTGGCCGTGGGATCGTCCGCGTCCCATTCCGGTTCTCGTTCTTCCCCGTCAGACGCGTGAGGTGTATCCGTCTCTTCTTCCGATTCACTGATGGATTGAATCGATGCATCTTTCTGTGAACGGGTTCCCCAACCGTATTGGCTGTCCGGATCACGATAAGCCGGTCGTGCATCATGGGGGTGAGCCATATGTTCAAACTGATACGTCGGCGGTTGGGAGGAGTACGTTTCATACGATTCCTCCACCTCCTCCGAAGAAGAAGGGGTATAGCCCGAGAATTCGGGACTGTCTTCAGATGTTTCTTCCTCCGTCTGCTCTTCGTTTGACGGTTCGGGAATAAAGCCGTCAATCGCCAGTACCGCTTCGATTTGCAGTTCAAACGGTGACAACACGTGATAATCGAACGATTCCACCTCGGCGGAGATATGGTCCAGTGCGGCGCGATTGGAAGGTAATGTGATCTCGACAGGGATGACGTACGCCAGTTCCTCCGTCTCCTCCCCCTCTCCCTCCGCTTGTTCCTGTTCAGTTTCCCCGGACAATTCCGTTTGCTCCACCTCTTGTTCCCCTTCAGACACCATCCAGTCGTCTCCCCTGTAACGACCGTTCAAACGGAGATATCCATGGATTTTCAAGTGGGATCCTTGGTTTTCGATCTCCACGTCGGGAATCAAATCTAGTTCCAGCAAATTACCGATCCCAGGTTGTTGAGGATGGAGCCGAACTTTCTCCAAGATGTCAAATCTCAGTTGACTGTATTGACCGTCCGCCATACTCTCCCTCCTTACATAGGCAGATCCTGCCCGAAACCGCCGCGACCAACGGCGCAAGTGATCTTTTCCGGGCGAAACCACAGATTTTCGACGGTACTGTATCTATATGCGACCAGGCAGTGGATATAACCGGGTCGAAGACTGGAGGAACAGCCGGGGTTTTCCTCGTCTATTGAAAACAAAGGCCCATGAACGAAAATGAAGACATCTTGTAAAGAGCGCTGTATGAGCATACGGCAGTGGTTGGAGATCGCGAACGGGGATGATCGGAAAATCATTCGGCACAGGAGGATATGTACTCCATTCGGGACGGAAAAGCACGACTTATGATTGGAAGAGAGTTTGGAAGCCGCTTTTTTATCAGCTATTTTTCAAGGTTATATACGTGCTTGATAGGTGTTCGTGCGGTGGGGTGATTCCCATCTGTCATCGTAAGGGCACCTTTGATTTCTCTCATACGTTTTTGAGTATATTCATAGCCAGCCTCGATACATGTGGTGAGCTTCGAAAAATCTAACAGTCCAACCGAACCAACTTCAGGATGTAAGACGATGTCGGCTTGCCTCGTGGTGTACTTTGCTTGGATCGCCAGATTGATACTGACAACTCTTGACAAGATCGAAAACAAGGAATCGATCGAATCAAGAGGATCAGCAAAAACCAGATCTACAGCAATCACCTTATCCGCACCCAACGCCCGAACTGCAGAGATTGGGCAATTGTCCATAACCCCTCCGTCTACTAATACCCTTCCTTTATGCATGACGGGTTTGAAGAGAACGGGTATCGAGATGCTTGCTTGTACAGCTTTTGCCAGTTGAATATCGGTTATCACATCCAATTCACTGCACGGATTGGCTAACGGCTGTGAGATAAACATGACTTGCCGTGCTTGTTTCAAGTCTGTTGATAACAATGCCAAGGGGAAATTCAGTTCAGCGATATGGGCATATTGGGTCAAATTGGCGATCAGATCGTGAAATCTTTTTCCTTTGATCACCCCCTGTATTTTGAAATTACGCTTAATGAGTTTGGTAAGGAAAGCATGGTAATCGTAATCCAGGTATCGTTTCGTGATGTTGGGTACCATTTCCATCAATTCTTTTGCGGAATACCCGTATGCGTACAAGGCGGCAATGATAGCACCTGCACTGGAGCCCGCAAGACAGTCAATTTGGATTCCCGCTTCTTCCAAAGCACACAAAGCACCAATGTGTGCACAACCAGCCACACCGCCACCACCTAATGCGATTCCAACTTTTGTCATAGCCGCCGTTGCCTTTCTGTTTCAGTTTGCTCTATACATTATTCGCTATCGATAAATCGTTCATTCTTGTTGCCAGCTCTTATTACCAAGTCTCAGTACAAAGGGTTGATCACATAAAAATAAAAAAGCCAAGCGTTTTTGTCACGCTTGGCGAGATTGTTTCCAGATGTCGTGAAGCCCTTTTGATGATTCATCAACGGTAGACGGCTCATGCTCGTTGATGTTATCACAGTTGTTTCAACGCATTCCGGTTGGCTTCGATCGTTCGTTCGATATCTTCGTCACTGTGCGCAGTGGAGACGAACATACCCTCAAACTGCGACGGCGGTAACAGGATGCCCTGTTCCAGCATCAGTCGGAAATATCGGGCAAAGCGCTTGGTGTCGGATTGTTTGGCCTGGGTGTAGCTGACTACTTTTTCTCCCGTGAAGAACAGACAGACCATGGAACCCACCCGGTTAATATGGTAAGGAATACCCGCTTCTTCCGCATTTTGCCGGAATCCTTCCTCCAACCGGGCCGCTTTGGCTTCCAATTGCTCATAAACGCCAGGCTTGCCCAGCTCCTGTAATGTGGCGTAGCCGGCGGCCATGGCTAACGGGTTGCCGGAGAGCGTTCCCGCTTGATACACGGGACCGGTCGGAGCCACCATCTCCATGATTTCACGCCGGCCGCCGTATGCCCCGACGGGCAAACCGCCACCGATCACTTTCCCCAGAGTGGTCAGATCAGGCATCACTCCGTACTTGCCTTGCGCACAGTGATAATCGACCCGGAAGCCTGTCATGACTTCGTCGAAAATCAACAGCGCACCGTAATGCGAGGTCAACCGGCGCAATCCTTCCAAAAAGCCCGGTTCGGGCGGCACGACACCCATGTTCCCCGCCACCGGTTCCACAATCACCGCGGCGATATCGTGGCCGAACTTCTGGAAGGCGACGCGGGCGCTGTCTAAATCGTTGTAAGGGACCGTTAATGTGTGCTGCGCCGTGTTCTCCGGCACACCTGGACTGTCCGGCAACCCCAGCGTCGCCACACCGGAACCCGCTTTAATCAGCAAGCTGTCAGAGTGACCATGATAACTTCCCTCAAATTTCACGATTTTGTTCCTGCGTGTATACGCACGGGCCAACCGCAACGCGCTCATCGTCGCTTCGGTACCGGAGTTAACCATCCTGACCACTTCCACGGACGGTACGATCTCCGCCACCAATTGGGCCATTTTCACCTCTATCTCCGTCAACGCACCGAAGCTTGTCCCTTTTTCCGCAGCGACCTTGACCGCCTCCACCACGGACGGGTGGGAATGACCCAGGATGAGCGGTCCCCACGAACAGATATAATCGATGTATTCGTTCCCGTCCACATCCCATACCCGACTTCCTTCGCCACGCTCCAGCACCACCGGGTTCATCTCCACAGATTTGAACGCGCGAACCGGGCTGTTCACCCCGCCGGGAATCACTTTTACCGCTTGATCATAATAGGCAATCGACCGCTGAAATCCCTTATGCAAGCCACATCACCTCTCACACGGTATTGTACCGCAAATCCCGGCACAACACACGAGGGAAGGAAGGGGGTTTTTGTCTGTTTGGTGGATGATTTTTTGTTCAGCACACCTGAATCTTACGGCTGTGGAAAGTTCACAACTTGATTGAGGAGATCTTACCTTTAAAAAAGAAGGGCTCTGAGTTCCACTCCACTGTTGATGCCGGAGCCGGAGACTCAGAGCCGACAAGATCACAATTCAATTCCCAAGATCTCTCGACAAACCACAGGGGATGCTACCCCCCTCTTGCCACAAGCCCATCGTGCATGGTTACTTCATGACACTCGATGGATTGATCTTTTTCCCGTCTTTGATCACTTCCAAATGAAGAATCGGATATTTTGCGTGCACTCTTCCGGTCTTGCCCATATTGCCGATTTTCTTTCCCTTTTTTACTTTTTGACCCTGTAATACACTGATTCCGCTGAGATGGGAATAAACACTCACGTAACCATCCCCATGATCCACCATCACATGCCATCCGTAGGCGCACTTCGCATCTCTTTTCACTTTGATCACTTTCCCGTCCCCGATGCTGCCAACGAAACCTTTGTCATGCTTGTATCGCTGATAGTCGATCGCCCGGTGCTGTTTCCCATATTTCTGCGTAATATACGAACCGGATACAGGCTGTGAGAAAGATTTCGCTGCCCAGACGTGCGAACCACCCGCACCGACCAACAAAGCCGCGGTCACCATCAGGGATGTGATCCAATGTTTCACAACATCACCTCATACTAAAATTAATTTTCCCACCAAATCCATATAAAGGGATTTGTGGGGGGGAACGTGATGTTTCTACCCGCCCCACACCGTGCTCAAACCCCTTTTTTGGAAATTGATTCTCCTACTCTATGAAAAAGTTTAGCTTCCGATAATGGTATGGTATCGGAAGTTAAATCGGGATAAATTTTAGTCCTGTGCACAACCTTAACGGTAAGGTAAGGGAATGATGGCGACTTCAGTCCAGACTTTCACCTTGCACATATTTATAACTTGACAGTTATATAACTTACCGGTAATATAAAAATCATGAAGAGTTCAATCTTTGAAGTAATGGCCGAACCCAATCGTCGACGAATACTTGATCTTCTAAGAGAACGTGAACGTTCTGTGGGAGAACTTGTCAAAGAGACCCAACTTAGTCAACCTGGAATCTCTAAACATCTTCGGGTCCTTCGCGAAGCCGGTTTGGTTGAGGTTCGCCAAAAAGGACAAAAACGCGTGTACCATTTACGCGCCGAACCACTAGCAGAAATCGATAACTGGCTTGAGCCGTACCGACGATTCTGGTCCGACAATCTGGATGCCCTTGAAAAACATCTAAACAGGGAGGACAAACTTGAAAAACATTCAACAGACGCAGGGCCTCGCGAAAAGAAAGGATGATCCCATGAATTTTGAGTCAAATGCCAAAGTACGTGTCACCCGTCGCTTTAGCGCATCGCCGGAGCAAGTTTTCGATGCTTGGCTGGATCCTGAAATGATCGGCAAATGGATGTTCGGCCATGCTCATCCTGAACGTGAAGAAGAAGTCGTACGAATCTCTCTCGATCCGCGAGCGGGAGGCTCATTCTCTTTCGTTGTGCGCCGACAAGGACAGGAAATTGACCACGTAGGGGAGTATCTTGAAATCGATCGGCCTCGCCGCCTCGTGTTTACCTGGGGGGTGGCTGACGTGGGGGATAACAGCCGAGTAATCATCGACATCATTCCGCTGGAGAAGGGGTGCGAGCTCACCTTGACCCACGAATTGCACCCGAACTGGGCAGACTTCGCAAGCCGCGCCGAAGCCGGCTGGATCAAGATGCTTGACGTTCTTGCTGAGACACTCAGTTAGAAGAAACCAATATACAAAACCCGGAACCCTTAACGACAGGGTACCGGGCTTTTTTTAGCCGTGTGGCTGATGATTCCCCTTTGATAGATTTCATAGAAGAATACTGGTATTATCCGCCAAACGGTCTTTTAAGAAAACCCCAAACGGAGATCAGATCCCCGTTCGAGGGCGTCTTTCATCAAATTTTCTTCCAAAATTATCCTGACAAAATCATCGTTTGGCTGCCATAAACAAAAAGGAGCCACTGAAGGCTCCCGCAGTTTCCTCCACCACGAATCGATGGAGACGGAGTGGTTATTTACAAACGTTATTGCACCTCCGTTCGGGCGATGCGCCGGAGCCGGTATTCCCGGGTCTCGTCGATCACCTCCCGGAGACGAACGGCTGCCTCTTTGATCCCGATCCCCATCTCGTAGGATTCCGCCAGGTTTTTCGCGACGTCTCCCACGATCCGCCGTGCAGTCTCCTGGGAAAACTGATAAAACTTCTCGGCCAGTCTCGCCCGGATCCATGGATCAAAAGTGCTGTAAGAAAAGGTAAACCCAAAAGCGGTCAGCTCCTGGAAGGTCAGCAGCCGACCGGCTTCCGCGTGCTCCAGGGCTGCCCGTGTGACTTCCTCCGGGGGGTCATCGTACAAGTGGCCCAAAAACTCGGGGAGGAACTCCTGCCGGCGATCCGGATCCGCAGGAATATACCCGAGATCGCGAAGTTTGGATATGAGCCGGTTCTGCACCCCCTCAAACAGCCGGTTTAAGCGCTGGGTGAGCCGCTCCTCCGCCTGGGTAAGATAGTCGTCCGCCGCCTTGTAGGCCGGGAGCGCCCCATGTTGGAGGAGGTAGTCAGTGAGGACCCCGCGCCGTGTCCATTTGCGAGCCGCTCCCATCGTCCTGAGGGTACTAAAGGGGGGATTTTTACCAGACACGCCCTAGAGCCCGACCTTCCGCATCAAATCTCTTCCCGTGCCCGGATGGTCCGGATGAGGCCTTCACAGCCGGCCTCTACCAATCGATAGGTTTCTTCGAAGTCGCCGGTAAAGTAGGGGTCCGGCACTTTGGTATAGTTGGGATCGCCGATGAAATCGGTCAGCCGGCAGAACCTATTGTCCGTAGTCCCGACCATCTGCTCGATGAAAGCCAGGTTTCTATCTTCCATCACTACGATGTAGTCGAACCGGGTCAGGTCTTCATTTTTGACCTGCCGGGCCTTGATTCCTTCGTAGGAGATCCCTTGCCGGGCCAGTATGGCGCGTGTCCCGTGATGAGGGGGAGCCCCCACATGCCAATCCCCGGTACCGGCGGAGTCAACGTGAACCTTCTCCTCCAGACCCTGCTGACGGAGCTTGTGGCGTAGGACTGCCTCGGCCATCGGGGAGCGGCAGATGTTACCCAAACATACGAATAAAACCGATACCAATCCTTAACACCTCCTTATGGATTTCCTTGATCTTAAACGTACAATCTGTAATTCTCGCTTCGAGCAATGATTTTGCAATATCTTAGCCCTATTCCATCCTTTTATTTCCAAGTATGTTTCCGTTTGTCTTTTCGCCTGATCGAAACATAGTGATATCGATCCGTTGAATAAATCTTATATCCTTTCCTTAGTAGCCTTTGTTGAAATATGATGTCCTCACCTAGCGTTCGCGCTGGAAACTGTACATGAGGAAACACATTTTTTTAAATACAAACGTACCCCCGCCTACATGATTTGTATACCGGTTTTGATTATGGGGTCTAAATGGCGATCAGCTTTTTTCCTTCAAAATAGGTGGTATGTGCGTCTTTCCCTACCAATGAAGCGCCTGTGGTTTTTAAAGCATGCACCGCCTGAGTTAAATATTTGGGGGCATAGTAATCATCATCATCAAATTTTACGATGAAGGAATACCTGGCTTTTCTGATCCCGAAATTAAGACATACTCCCAGAGGGCCCCCTGGCATTTGATAAACATAAACATTCTTAAATTTTTTCGCCATCTGCAACCATCTACGGAGGTTCATGTTTTTTCGATTTAAGATAATGATCAGCTCTTTTTTCTTGAACATTTGTCTGGCAAAGTTCCCGAAAACATTGTGTATTTGATTGGGTCTTATCGTACAGGTGATCACCGAAACGCCTTCCATCTACATTAACTCCTTTTTTGCGTACGATTTGTAATCCTGAGTGCGTGCAATGATTTTACACTCTCTTAACACTTTCTCATCCGTTCCTTTCCATGTGTGGGTGTGTTTATTTTTTCGCCTGATGGAAACGTAATAATATCTGTCCGTTGAATAGATCTTATATCCTTTCATACGAAGTCTTTGTTGAAATATGATATCCTCACATAGAGTTCGATTTGGAAACTTAACATAAGGATACACATTTTTTTTGAATACCATGGTACCCCCGCCTAAATGAGGTCCGGGCATTTGAATCTCATTCAAAAATTTGCTTTCATGATGGGGTTTTCGGATAGCGAGTGTTTTTATATTTTCGAAATAGGTAACAGTTGCCCCTTTCCCCACCATTGAAGCGTTAGTTGTTTTTAAAGCATGTACTGCTTGAGATAAATATTTGGGGGCATAGTAATCATCATCATCAAATTTCGCGATGAAAGAATACCTTGCTTTTGTGATTCCGAAATTGAGACATGCTCCCAATGTATCCCCAGGAATTTTATAAACACGAACATTCTTAAATTTTTTGGCTACCTGCAGCCATTGGGGAAGGCTCATGTTTTTTCGATTTAAGATAATGATCAGCTCTTTTTTTCTAAACATTTGACTGACGAAGTTCCTGAAAATATTGTGTACTTGATTGGACCTCATCGTACAAGTGATCACCGAAACACCTTCCATTTTATTTAACTCCTTCGTTAGTTAATGGCTTCACGCCCTCAGTATTCCGTTCCTTTTTTATAGAATGGTAGTATATCAGGGTACTATCGGATTGAATCTGTCGGTTCGGATTGCTCGCAGTATGCTGCTGGATAGTTGCCGACAGGGAGCTTGCGTATCGGGAAGGGATGGTGTATGAATTAGATTCCCCGCCCGACAGGTTCAGATTCCCGGTTGGATCGGCAGACCCTCTTCACTCCAAAAGACTTCCTCCCAATACCTTGTCATCCTGGTTCCCCATCGAACAGACAACTCTGAGGAATGAATAGGAATCCCTTTTGCCAACTTTACTGCCAAATAAGGCAAGTTTACGCCGGCCGCTGTGCAATGTACAATGGTTCCTTGTATCCGGGGATTGATTTCGATAATTTTAGGTTGTGCGTCTTTATCCCTACATATTTGTACGCCGATATTCCCGTGCAAACGAAGTTCTCTGACAATGCGCGAAGCATAAGCAATCACATCATCTTCTTTCACGATCGTACTTTTGACGGAAATCCCGTTGACGATGGCTTCCCTCAACCTTGGAATCGCAACGATGACTTCCCCGTCTCTGGCCAATAGATCGATACTGTATTCTTCATGGGGAAGATATTCCATAACAATCGTTTCCGGAATCACCGAGCAATCACTCAAAATACGAAAGAGTTCGTGATCACTGATATACGCGGAATTGGGCTTTTCATTGAAGAGCGGATCCAAACGGTTTTTTTGCGTATCTAGAATGCGAAATCCCCTGCTGCCATCGGAAACCGTTGGTTTAAAGCATACCGGGTGATCGGGGTATCCCAAATCATGCAGTGCTTTGCGTAATCCTTTCACTGTATTGACAATCACAGATCGGGGAGTAGGAATCCCTTTCTTCTTCAGGGTGTGGATTAAGGTTCCTTTATTCATCACTTGCATCAAACGATTGTATTCGGAAACGGAAACCACGGTCCCAATCTTCTTGAAACGGTGGAGACACTTTGCAAATCGGGGTAACTCCTTGGATACCAAAGGGAGAATGACATCCACGTTCTCAGCTGAACATAAACGTATAAGTCTTGGGACAAAGTCTGGTTCCGCGGCCTCGGGACCGATGATAAATTTGTCAACCATGACCTGGCCGGCCGCATGGGGATTCATATCGATCCCGATGATACGAAAATCATATTCCTTGACTGCCCGTAGAGATTTAATCACTCCTGGAGCGCCTGGGGAACCGACTCCCGTCAGGAGGACCGTTATCGGTTTTGGCATTTGCAATCTCCCCCTGGATTTGGCTCATAGTACATAATAGAAAAAATATCCGATTGGTGATTGGACCAAAGTTGACTACAATTAATTTGGTTTATAAAACCAGGGCATTTCTAACACACCATACCCTCGTATTCGCAATAAATTATTGTATTAAAAGAGAAAAGAGAGGGTGAAAAGATGGGGGCAATCCAATACACCAAACAAAGGGTGCTTATTTTAGCCCCTCATGCAGATGATGAAATCATCGGATGTGGGGGGGTGATTCAAAAATATTTAAAGAATAACAGTATCGTCCGGATCGTTATTGCATCGTTCGTTAAAGGAAAAAGCCAAAAATATGATACAGAAACAAATAAATATGTAATTTATAATGGCAATGTCCGTTTAAAAGAATTGAACCAATCACATGCCATATTGGGGATTAAGGATTACTGCTTTTTATATACCGATTATGAAGCAGAACAGTATCACAGTCGGTTGGATGTGATTCCTAGAGTTGAATTGGCATCAAAGATAGAGCAAGAAATCAAATACTTTCATCCCACTGTCATTTATATCCCCAGCAAAACAAAACATCAGGATCATACCGCGCTTCATCAAGCTGCCTTAACGGCAACCCGCCCCTATTATTGGAACGGGTCGGTTATTGTTTATGAAACGGACGGAGAGATTTGTTTCCAACCTCATCTGTACATCCCGATGAGTTCAGTGGAAGCAGAAAAAAAAGCAGACGCATTAAATGTATATAAAACTCAATTGGGAACCAAGCGACATCCCATCAATCCAGAGTCTATACTGACCAAAGCGAAGTTCAGGGGACAGTCGATTTACAGTGATTATGCTGAAGCATTCCAAATTATTAGGCTACATGGATAACCCCAATAAAAAGCACACTTAATAAGGGGTTAGTGAAGTGAGTAGCCCGTGTTCTTCGAAACATATGCTTATGTCCACCTTTATCCAAACGACTGTTCCAGCTCTCTAGCAGAGGATTTGTTGTACCGTTTGGGCACATGTATCGTGGCCGGCCAACTCCTCTACGGTCGCGATGTCCCCCCGATCGGGGACCACAAGGAATCCTTTTTAAGTGCGTCCTTTGTTTGGAGAATGGATTTGGTAATAGATTCTGGCGTACTGACGAGCGGTATGATCCCATGAAAAACAGCGTTCAGCGAAAAGACGACCATTTCTTCCCAGCCGCTCACTCAAAGCTGGGTTCTCCGAAAGATGCAGGATGGCGGCGGTTAACTCCTGTTTCAAACGAGAGGGTTTGATCAGAATGCCGTTCACTCCTGTTTTTACCGTTTCCCGAATGCCGCCGATGGCGGTGGAGATGACGGGCTGGCCCGAAGCCATCGCTTCCAAATTCACCAATCCCAAAGCTTCCGGTCCGATTGAGGGAGTGACCACCAGGTCCGCCAATGCGTAATACTGGGGCATCTTCGTCGGATGGATGGTTCCGGCAAACCGGACATGCGGGTGGATCGACCGCGCCATCTGTTTCAATTTCCTCACATACCGCGTTTCCCTGTTTGAACCATATCGGCTCCCGCCGACCACCATGCAGAGAATCCGCGGATTCTTTTTTACCACTTGGATCATGGATTCTAGCAACAGGTGGACGCCCTTGATCGGAATCAACCGGCCCGCGAACAGAACCACGGTCCGACCCGTTAAACCGAAGCGGGAACGGAGGCGGTAGCGAATGCGTTTTCCCTTCTGGCTCCAACGGGATCTATAATCTCCTGTGTCCACCCCCAGGTGCACAGCGCGGACGGGGGTGGACGTCCTGTAACGGGACAAGAGGAGGGACCGGAGATAATGGCTGTTGGTCAGGATGTGATCGGCGCTATTCAGACAGTCTTGTGGGTTCCGACCTCCCAACGCGAAAGGACGCAAAAACAACAGGGAATGCATACAGAGCAATATGGGGCAAGGCAACCGCTTTTTGAGAAGAGGGACGAACGAAGGCCGGTTCTCCACCTGGACGATATCATGGGGAAACTTTTTCAGATACCGAATGCAGGAATGAAGATAACTTCTTTGCGAGGTGTTTTCCATCCGGATGTACGTGACGCGATTCCTTGTCTCCTTGTCTTTCAACCCGGGAAAACGTTTGCCCAGTACCGTTACGTTCCAGTGTGCAGGCAGTCTGCCAGCAATATTCGTGATCGCCGTTTCCACTGAACCGCCCCCATAATGAACCGGGACGGGGAAACTTCCCGGACTGATGAAAGCGATCCGCATATCGTCGTCTCCTCCCCCTGGGAATTTCCTTTATTCTATGTGGCGACAAATCGGTTGTTCACACCGGCGAATATCCCAATTTAACGGCCATTCTCCTTTTTTGGACGGAAGTCCAGGCATCCTCCCTCCCTGGTAATATAATTGAGTATCAATTGGTTTGATGGAGAGAGGGTACTGGAATGAACTGTTCAAACAACGTGGGAATTTTGTTGTCGTCCCAACTATTACACCGCATTCGCGCCGGTTTTGCCACGCGTGAACAGGCGAAACTCTATTTTCAGTTTGGGAAGCGGCTAGGGTTGCAGCCCGTCCTTTTTGACCTCAGGGGTCTTGACCTGACGAACCGCCGGATCAGAGGGTATGTCTGGCATCCGACTTCCCGGAGTTATATTCCTGTTCACCGTCCCCTTCCCCCTGTCGTGCACAGCCGTGTGCTGGGGTATTCGCCGAAGTTGACCCGTCTGTCGCAGATAATGGGGAAGCGGTTGTTCAACCCACCGATCCGACGCGAAAAAGTGTTCATTCATCGATTGCTGTCTCGAAATCCAACGGTTCGGACCCATCTGCCAGCCATGATCCCGTTGACGGAAACCACGAAAGCGGTCGCGTGGATCGATAAGTACCCGGTGGTTTTTATCAAGCCCGTTATCGGCTCATTGGGTCAGAACATCATCAGGATCGAAAACATGGGGAAAGGATCCTTCCTGGTTCATCCATATATAGGCAAGAGAACCCGGATGTCCACCTCCGGATTGGCCCGATACCTGGGAACCCTCAAACAACGACGCTACTATCTGGTTCAGCAGGGTATTCCGCTGGCCCGTTTCAACGGGGCACCTTTTGATTTTCGGGTTTCTGTGCAGAAAGGGCGCTTCGGAAGATGGGAAATCAGCGGGATTGCGGCCAAAGTGGCTCGGAAACAAAGCCATATGACGAACATAGCCCAAAACGGGAAAGCGATGAGGGCCTGGACCGTGCTCAACCGTTGCTTCCCTAAGCAACGAATCCAAGCTATCCTCCATCGGATTTCCCACCTCTCCATAGCGACCTGTCAAGAGTTGGAGAAAACTTGGCCCGCATTCGCTGATGCCGGGTTAGACGTCGGAGTCGATCAAAAGGGCCGCCCCTGGTTGATTGAAGTGAATTTCCGTGATTTACGCATCATTTTCCCATTAGCCGGTGACAAAAAAATGTTTCAAAGGACCTATCTCAATCCCCTTCTTTATGCCGCCTTCCTCCGCCATTAAGCGGGGGTCAAAATTAGCTCGGAGTCTGTACTGACCAACAGCTCGATTAATACCAAATAGGAAGACCTACTGCCCATTATCGACAGCTAGACTCTTCTGTCGCCAAATCCAATCTGCAGCACTTGCATAGCTTTCGCTGCTTTTCTAGGCACTGTCCGACGTGTCCCCTTTTTATTCCAAGACTTGCATCGCCCCGAATTCCTCGGAGATGGGGCGGATGCGTGCGCTCCCCCGCACCGCATAGTACAAGATACCCAAGCCGAAAACACCGAAGATGACGTAGCTTAAAGGAAGTTGGAAACCGAGGAACGGCAGGGACGTGGTCACGCTGTACTTGATGACGCTGTAGAGAGCGAGCAGACCGAGAATCAGCGCCACTCCCGGCACCCAGGGATAGAAGACCTTGAAAGGCCGTTCCAGATCCGGCTCTTTCCTTCGGAGAATGAACAGCGATACCATGGACAGGCAGTACATGAGAACCGCGCCAAAGACGGACAGAATGATCAGGGCGTTGGCGAAATCCGCCGAGGCGGCGCACGTTACCCCGAGAGATCCCGGGACGATCAGGCCCAGTGGGGAATCTTCCAACGGTTGAGCCGGGAAAGAAACGAAGGGAGATAACCGGCCCGGGACAAGGCAAAGGTTTGGCGGGAGTACCCGATGATAAAGCCGTGAAGACTGGCGATGAGACCCGCCAGACCGATGACCGCCACCAGGGTGGGGAAGAGCGTCCCCTCCCCGTACACCTTGGCCAGAGCCTGGGGAAGCGGATAGTCCGCCGGTTTCCCCTTGCTTCCCCCGAGACCCGCGGTGATGAACAGGGTCCCCACGGTGCAGGCGGCCAACGTGAGAATGCCGGAGATAAATCCTTTCGGAATGAAAAACAAAAAATGTTGCTTTTAAGCGCCCTCTTCAGAAGGCAACGAGTAATCCCACCTTTTCACGATTGAAATACCCCAAGGGTACTTCCTATAGGCGCCGTGGGCTTTTCAGGAGACTTTTTCTGTAAAACAAAACACCCCCACCGATGGAACGGCAGGGGTTATGATCTTCAGAGGCGTGAATGCGGGCAAAGTTCATACACGATCTCACTCACAATCCGAAGCGGCGAATCACTTTTTCCTCCCACTCATCCGCTTCCGGAGTGAAATAGGAAACACGAGTCTTTTTGTATTCTTTGGTGGAGTACAAGACGGCTCGCTCGGTAATCCCCGTTTCATCCTCGATCGCCTGCAGAATCGATTCGCACTCCTCCATCGTCCGGCCGTGTACCATCGTAAAGATGCTGTACGGCCAATCCGGGTACGTCGGACGCAAATAGCAGTGGCTGACCGCCTTGAAGGAAGCCATTTTCGGTCCGACCTCATCCACCCGATCTTCCGGTACGGCCCACACGCCCATCCCGTTGAAACGAAAGCCGGCTTTGCGGTGATGAAGCACGGCTGCAAACCGGCGCATCTGTTTCCGGGCTTGCAGGTCGCGACCGGCCTGAAGGAGTTCCTCCGTGCTGATGCCGATGTTTTGGGCCCAACGGTCAAACGGCCGGGGCTCGATCGGCAAGTCCTTCTGTAGTTCACGAATGACGGCAATGTCGAAGTCGGTGACGGTTTTGGCCGCCTGTTTCCGGTCTTCTTCCCCGTAAGCCGGTTTCGCCTTTGCCTTGGTCTGATCTTCTTTGCCGGTCATGTCCAGTTGAACGCCGATCTTGAACAATCGCAGCGTGGGCATCAACCGGATCACGTCCACTTTGGCCATCTCACCCAAGAGATCCACCGTTTTTTCCAAGCCAAGACGGCTGTTCGGGGGCACGGCGATCGTAAACCACAGGTTGTAATCATGATTACGCTTGTAATTGTGGGAGACGCCGGGGTGATCATTGATGATCTGCGCCGCCTCGTCCAACCGCTCTTCCGGAATTTTGGCCGCCACCAAGCTGGATTGGTATCCGAGTGTGCGCGTATCAAAAATGGCCGAGATCTGCCTCACGATGTCCCCTTTCAACCGGCGCACTCTTTCCATGACATCTTCTTCAGTCGTTCCCACTTTCTCGGCGATCGCCAGGAAGGGGCGTTCCACCAACTCAATGCCTTCCTGCAACAAATTCAGGATTTCCTGATCCAATCGGTCCAACGTTTGCGCGGTCATCCGTTCATCCCTCCTCGCAGCCACCGGGCTACGTCTTTGGCGTGATACGTCAGAATCAGGTCGGCGCCGGCCCGTTTCATCGCGGTCATCAGTTCCATCACGATACGCTGTTCGTCGATCCACCCGTTTTGCGCAGCCGCTTTCACCATCGCATACTCGGCACTGACGTTGTACACCGCCACCGGCAGATCAAACCGCTCTTTCAACCGGTACAGAATGTCCAGATACGCCATGCCCGGTTTCACCATGAGAAGATCGGCTCCCTGTTCCACATCGGAAGCCGCTTCCCGCAGCGCTTCCCGTGCGTTGGCCGGGTCCATCTGGTACGTGCGGCGATCTCCGAACTGGGGTGCTGAGTGAGCTGCATCGCGGAACGGACCGTAGAAGGCGGAGGCATACTTCACCGCATACGACATGATCGGAATGTGGGTGAACCCCGCTTCGTCCAGCCCTTGGCGGATGGCAGCGACAAAACCGTCCATCATGTTGGAAGGCGCGATCATGTCCGCACCCGCACGTGCTTGGGAGACAGCGGTTTTCACCAGCAGCTCCAATGATGCGTCGTTGACGATCTCCCCGTCTTCCACCACGCCGCAGTGGCCGTGGTCGGTGTACTGGCACAAGCATGTGTCCGCGATGACATACAGCCTAGGATGCCGCTCTTTGATCCGACGGATGGCCCGCTGGACGATGCCGTTTTCGTCATAGGCGGAGCTGCCGCAGGCGTCCTTTTCGTCTGGCACGCCGAAGATCAGGACGGACGGGATGCCGAGGTCCACCACTTCTTCAATCTCTTCATCCAGCCGGTCCAGAGAGAAATGATAGACTCCCGGCATGGACGGGATCTCTTCTTTTACACCGTTTCCTTCTACGACGAACAACGGATAGATCAAATCCGTCACCTGCACATGGTGTTCCCGCACCATGCTTCGGATGGCTTCATTCCTTCTCAACCGGCGATGCCGCGCGAACGGTTTCATCGTAACTCCCCCTTCGTCAGCACTTTCGGCGGATGTTGGGCAATGGCCTCAATCAACCCGTCAATGGTAAAGCGCTCCGCCACCACATCCGGTGTCAGTCCGAGTTCTTCCGCTGTTTGGGCAGTGATCGGTCCGATGCACGCGATTTGCGTCCCTTGGATCAGGGACAGCCAGTTTTCCCGCACGGAACGAATGGCGTCAACGAAATTGCGGACCGTGGACGAACTGGTAAACGTGATGACGTGAATGGCGCCGTTTTCCAACATGTTGGCCACTTCTTCCGCATTTTCGTTGCCGACAACCGTGTCGTAAGCGTCTACTTCCTCCACTTGGCACCCCAGTTTCTCCAGCTCGACAGCCAACACTTTGCGGGCGATGTCGGCGCGAGGAAGCAGAATGCGTTCCCCGGCACGAACCAACGGTTTCAAGTGTTCCACCAACGCCTCAGCCTGGAATTTGTCGGGCAGCACCTCAACCCGAAGACCTTTCTCTTCCAGGACTTCTGCTGTTTTCGGACCGATCGCCGCTATCTTGGCCCGGGACATCGATCGGATGTCTAGCTTCAGCTCGCGCAAACGGCGAAAGAAATACTTGACACCGTTGACACTCGTGAATACCACCCAATCATACAACCCAAGCCGGTTCAACGCTTGATCCAGCAAGTCCTGCCTTTTGGGAGGCGTGAGGTGAATCACCGGAAACTCAACCGCTTCTCCGCCCAATGCCTCAATTTTCTCCACCAACGAACTGCTTTGACTGCGGGCCCGTGTCACCAGCACGCGACGGCCGAACAACGGCTTGTTCTCAAACCATTTCAGCTTGTCACGCAACCGGACCACTTCACCCACAATGATAATGGCAGGCGGTCGGAAATTGGCTTCCCGCACCTTTTCCACAATGTCCCCCAACGTCCCCGTCAGCACTTCCTGTTCCACGCGCGTGCCCCAACGGATCAGGGCGACAGGGGTGTTTTCCGAACGGCCGTGCCGGATCAACTGATCTCGGATAAACGGCAAATTACCCACGCCCATCAGGAAAATCAACGTTTCCGAAGCAGTGGCCAATTTGTCCCAACGGATGGTGGATTCCGTTTTTTCCGGCCGTTCATGACCGGTCACGATGGTGAAGGAAGGGTTGATGTCCCTGTGCGTTACCGGAATCCCGGCGTAGGCAGGGACGGCGATGGCCGAAGTGATCCCCGGCACCACCTCAAACGGGATGCCGTGCTCCGCCAACGTCTCCGCCTCTTCGCCGCCCCGACCGAAAACGAACGGATCTCCCCCTTTCAGCCGGGTGACCGTTTTGCCTTCTTTCGCTTTCTCCACCAGCAGTTGGTTGATCTCTTCCTGCGTCAAGGTGTGCCGGTCCGGCATTTTCCCCACGTAAATCCGCTCGGCATCCGGTTTGGCATATTTCAGCAATCGGGGGCTGGCCAACCGGTCATACACGATCACATCGGATTTTTCGATCGCTTCCTTCCCTTTGACCGTGATCAGCCCAGGATCGCCGGGACCTGCTCCCACCAAGTAGACGGTGCCTGCGTTCATCTGCTCATCCCCTCTCGTAAAGCCGACAACAATTCTCCCGCTCCCTTTTCCAGCAACTGCTGTGCCAATGTACGTCCGACTTGCTCCGGTTCCGTGCCTTCTACAGTGCCGCGTAACACCTTCTGGCCGTCCGGATGCGCCACCATGCCGATCAGCCGAATCAATCCGCCCGTTTCCTCGGCGTACGCGCCGACCGGCAGATGACACCCGCCTTCAAACGCATGCAAAAACGCCCGTTCCGCTCGAACGGCCCGTTCGGTCTCTGGATCGTTGATCTTCTTCAATCCTTCCAACACTTCAGTATCATCTGCACGACATTGGATGGCCAATGCCCCTTGCCCCACGGCCGGCACCATGATATCCGTCGAAAGCGCTTGCGTCACACGATCTTGCCAGCCCATCCGGGACAAACCCGCCACCGCCAGAAGAATGCCGTCAAACTGCCCTTCCTGCATTTTGCGCAGGCGGGTGTCCAGATTGCCGCGCACCGGTTCCACCGTAACATCTGGCCGATACGCCAATATTTGCGCTTGCCTGCGCAAACTGCTGGTTCCGATCCGCGCACCGGACGGCAATTCCTCCAATGATTGCCCACTGCGGGTGATCAGACAATCGCGTGGGTCTTCCCGCCGCGTCACAGCGCCGATCACCAAACCGTCCGGTATTTCACCGGGCATATCCTTCATGCTGTGGACGGCGATATCGATCCTTCCGTCCAACAGCGCTTGTTCGATCTCCTTGACGAATAGCCCCTTGCCTCCGATTTTCGACAAGGTGACATCCAAAATGCGATCTCCTTTGGTCACGATTTTTTCCTGACGCAGTTCCCAGCGGGAATTCGCTTCCCGAAGCCGGTCCATCACCCAACCGGTCTGGGTCAGCGCCAAAGCGCTTTTCCTGGTTCCCACCACTACCGTTCGCATGATCGTCTGTGTCCTCCTCACTGCCCGATCCGAGCGGATCACCCGCTGATTTCCGCCGTGGCCGCCTGTTCGACCCAACTCTCCATACGACGTCGCGCCTCCTCGGGATCGGTTTTGCACAGTGCAATCCATTCCTCATCCACGAGGCAGGCCATCAATTGATGACGGACAGCCGCATCGGCGACGGCATCCTGAATCCGTTGACGCATCTCTTTGAGCACATTCAGGTAGACCGCGTATTCGGGTCCGTACGTTTCTTCCAACTCTTGGCGGATTTTTTTTGCCAGCGTAGGGCTGGCCCCTCCCGTGGATACGGCGATTTGCAGATGCCCCCGACGAAGGGTGGAAGGAACGGTAAAGTTGCACAGATCGGGGCGATCCACCACATTGATCCAAGCCCCGCATGCCTGTGCCTCCTCATACACAGCCCGGTTGACCGCCTCCTGATCCGTGGCGGCAATCACCAGGGTACATCCCGCCACATCTCCTTTGCGATAGGGACGGGCGTAGTATGTAATCTCTCCCTGCTCCGCCCACACTTGCAGACCAGGGGTCACATCCGGACTGACCACGATCACGTCGGCGCCCCCTTCCAACAGTGAGGCCGTTTTTCGTTCCGCCACCGATCCACCGCCCACCACGAGGCAACGCCGACCGGTCAAATCCACCATCATCGGATAAAACCGTTTCATTTCATTCGTCTCCCTTACATCCACCGATGGAATGAAAGTCCCGTAACCGATATCCAATAATTGAGCAACATCGCCAAGAACGACACGGCACTCCACCACGCCAGCCGCCGCCCATGCCATCTTTGTTTCGCCTTCTGGTACAACTGTATCGCGTACAACAACAACACGATCAGGGAGCCGATAATTTTAGGATCATACCAAAATCCGCTGATATTCGTCTGATACGCCCAAATCACACCCAAAATAATCGACGAGAGCAATAACGGCATCCCGATCAGGGAAAAACCGTAAGACAGCCGTTGCAAATGTTCCAAACTGGGTAACAAACGCAACAGCCGGTTCCATTTCTTCTGTTTCAGTAAATGATCTCCGATCAGATATAAGACCGCGAATACGGCAGACAAAGAAAAAGCCGCATAGGCCAAAAACGCCATCGTGACATGGACGAACACCAATTCCGACAGAAGCAGTCGGGACAAATGGCGTGACGTGTCACGGGCGACGAAAAAATTGATGGCCAGTACGGCAAACCCCACCAAATTCGCGGAAAACACGACCAAATCCATACGATACAACCAGTTGATCAACATGGTGAGCGCCACAATGGCCCACGAGTAGAAAAACAAAGAATCAAACGGTGTCAACAGCGGAAACAGTTCAAAAAGCCGAAAGGCAATAAACACCGTTTGAATCATCCAGACCGCGATGAACAAGGAAAGGGCCAGCCGATTGGCCCGCCGGTTCTTGTGCAGTAAATCCGCAAAGGCAAAAAGAAGCCCTAATGCATAAAGATAAATAATCAGATCATACACCCAACGCTCAGCGAACACGGCGGCCACCCCTTTCGTTCACGAGCGGAACGTCACTTTGCCGCCGGCTAAAGCCGGATGACGAAGCGGTGCGGCGACGTTTTCCAACGAAGGCGCATGCGCTTGTTTCTGTTCTTCCGCCTGTTTTTTCTTCAGGCTTTCTTCCAGCGCAAAGATGTGGGCAAACATCTCCAACGCCTCATCACGGTCGGGGCTGGCGGCCAATTCTTTGGCGCGCATGATCGGGTCACGCAGCAACTGATTGACAATGCTTTTGGTGTGCTTGCGGATCACACGCAACTCCCGCTCAGTCAGATCCGGCAATTTGCGCTCAATGCTTTTCATCGTTTCTTCCTGTATGGCCAATGCTTTCTCACGCAATGCCGTGATCAGCGGAACAACGCCGAGCGTCTGCACCCAATCCCGGAAAGCGCGCACTTCTTCCTCGATCATGTGGCGCACCTTTTCCGCTTCCTGCTCGCGCAGCTGCAGGTTGGCCGACACGATCTCCTGCAAGTCGTCAATATCGTACAGATACACATTGTCTAATTCATGAACGTTCGGCTCAATATCGCGCGGTACGGCGATATCGATCAGAAACAGCGGCGCACTTCGTTCAGGCAACACCCGCTTGATCATTTCCCGGGTGATGATCGCGCCGGACGCTCCCGTGGAGCTGACAACGATGTCCGCTTCCCGCAAGCTCTGATGCAATTGCGTCAACGGTCGCGCTTCGGCACCGAAGTGTGCTGCGACTTCCCGCGCTTTTTCCCATGTGCGGTTGAGCACGATCATCCGATCTGCTCCGTTGGCTTGGAAGTGTTTGGCTGTCAACTTTCCTGTTTCGCCCGCACCGATCAAGAGTACCGTTTTGCCGGAGAATGTGGGGAACAGCTTTTTCCCCAGCTCCACCGCGGCATAGCTGACGGAAACGGCATTTTGCCCCAGCTCAGTCTCGGCATGCGCCCGTTTGCCGAGCGTAATTGCCTGGCGAAACAGGGTGTTGAACATCGTGCCGGTGGTTTGATGTTCCTGCGCTTTCAAGAATGCATCGCGCACTTGTCCCAGGATTTGCGTCTCCCCGATCACCATCGAATCCAGCCCGCATACCACCGTAAACAGATGACGGACCGCTTCTTCGTTTTGTTTGATATACAGATGATCTATGAACTCCGATTTGGGTACGGAGAACCACTCTTCCAAAAACGTTTTGGCGTAGTATTCACCCGTATGCAGTTGATCGCAAATGACGTAAAGCTCCATCCGGTTACAGGTGCTGATGATAACGCTCTCCAAAACGCTCTTGGTATGGCGCAATGTCGTCACAGCTTTTCCCCATTCGTTTTCGGAGAAAGCCAAACGCTCCCGCAACGATACAGGAGCCGTCTTGTGATTGAATCCGACCACTAAAATGTGCATGGACCCCACCCCGATTCCAGGTCATCCGTTCCCGAGTGCCTGCTCACCGGGTAGATTGCGGAAATCAGTCGCTTCCCTGTTGATGGACACTCTTTTTCTCTTTCAGTCTTTCCTTATTATATCATAGGCTATTCCTGCCGCAGGAAGCCAATGTGAACAGAATTTGAAGCCCAGGCATACGATACATCAGCCCAGAATTTCGAGAAAGGATGACCGACATGCGGACATTTCGGTGGATGATCGGATTCGCCGTCCTCACCTGTTGGCTGATGGTTGTGACTGCCTGTTCTCCATCCTCTTCCCATTCCCGGACCGTTCGATTGGTTGAAGTGACGCACTCCATGTTTTACGCTCCACAGTATGTGGCGATCCGCAAAGGCTTTTTCAAGGAGCAGGGTTTGACGGTAGAGGTGACCAACGGCTTCGGCGGTGACAAAACGATGACCGCCCTCTTGTCGGGTGACGCCGATATTGTGTTGGTCGGAGCGGAAGCCGCCGTCTACGTCACCGCGCGCGGTGCTGCCCGCCCGGTGGTCGGCATCGCCCAGTTGACGCAGACGGACGGCAGTTTTCTCGTTGCCCGCAATCAAACCGGACCGTTTCAATGGAGCGACCTGCGAGGCAAAAAGCTGTTGGGCCAACGCAAAGGTGGCATGCCTGAGATGGTGAGTGAGTACGTGCAACGCCGCCATGGCTTGAAACCCCATGAAGATGTGAAGATCATTCAAAACGTGGACTACAAAAATCTCGGTAACGCCTTTGCTGCCGGGACAGGGGACTACGTCCAGTTGTTTGAGCCCGTCGCCTCCAAACTGGAACAGGAGGGAAAAGGGAAAGTGGTCGCGTCATTCGGGAAAGACAGTGGTCGCCTTCCCTATACCGTCTACATCACCGGTCAATCCAAGCTTGAACAAGATCCCGAGACCTTGCTCCGTTTCATTCGTGCCGTGTATCAAGGCCAACAATGGGTCCAATCGCATTCCGTGCAGGAAATAGCCGATGTGATTGCCCCGGAATTTCCCGACACCAACCGTGCCGTCTTGGAAAAAGTGTTGCAACGATATAAGGAACAACAGTCATGGGCCGCCGACCCGATCATCGACCGACAAGAATACGGTCATATGATCGACATCATGCGTCAATCCGGTGAACTGCCCGGCAATGTTCCCTATGACACCATCGTCAAAATGGAGTTGGCTAAAAAAGCGATGCGGTAAACCGTCCTCCCTTTCCCCGGGGAGATGGTGCGCCGTACCCGTGTTTGGGGGAATGCCGATATGCGATCTTCCCATGCTATCGCGCTGGAACAGGTGGTCAAAACCTATATGACCAAAACAGAAGAGATTCACGCCGTGGGTCCCGTCGATCTGACGGTCAAGCCGGGTGAATTCCTGACGCTGGTCGGACCCAGCGGATGCGGAAAAAGTACGATATTGTCGCTGATGGCGGGGTTGATCCCCGCCACTGCCGGTACGGTGCGAATTTTCGGTGAAGCCCTGCATTCCCCGTCTCCCCGCGTCGGATACATGCTGCAACAAGACTGCCTCCTCGAATGGCGAACGATCAAAGCCAATGTGCTGTTGGGATTGGAATTGCGCGGTCTTCGGTCCGACCGCACGGTTGGTCGGGCGCTTGACCTGCTTCACGAATTGGGGCTGGGGAATGTAATGCATCATTATCCCTCTCAACTTTCCGGCGGCATGCGCCAGCGGGCGGCACTGGTTCGCACACTGGCTGTTGACCCCGATATCCTCTTGTTGGACGAACCGTTCTCCTCTCTGGATTATCAACACAAATTGAACTTGGAGGAACTGATGGTAACCGTATTGCGCGAACAGGAAAAAACTTCTGTGCTTGTCACGCATGACCTGGAGGAAGCCTTGGCCGTTTCCGATCGGGTGTTGGTGATGGGCGGCCGGCCCAGCCAGATCCGCAGAACGCTGACCTTACCCGCGGAAGTGCGGGCAGCCTCACCGCTGGAAGCCCGCAGTCACCCGATGTTCCGCACATTGTTCAACGAACTGTGGAGGGAGATGGAACACTGATGAAATCATGGATACCTGCGCAATCGGATAAGAGAGGACGTTCTCCCGCCCACATGCGCTATCTTCGCCGCCTGCGCCTGCGACAGTGGAGCGTGTGGGGTTGCCGCCTCGCCCTGCTGCTCTTGTTTTTTGGCGGATGGCAGATTAGTGCTGACAGGGGATGGATCGACCCGTTTTTGTTCAGCAGTCCATCCCGCATAGGAGAACAGCTTCTCCAGTTGCTCCGATCCGGTGATTTGATTCATCATGTCGTCACCACTGCAACCGAGACGGTCATTGGCTTCTCGATCGGCACTGTCTCGGGGATCGCACTGGCCACACTGATCTGGTCTTCCCCTTTTCTCTCCCGCGTCTTGGACCCTTATCTCGTTGTGATCAACAGTATGCCCAAAGTGGCGCTCGGCCCGCTCTTTATCGTCTCAATGGGAGCGGGATTCGGTTCGGTTTTGGCGATGGGCGTGGCCATCACGGTGATCATCACCGCGCTCGTCATCCACTCCAGCTTCCAAAACGTCGATCCCGACGCATGCAAACTGGCCCGATCCTTCGGTGCCACCCGGCGCCAATTGTTCGTCAAGATCATTTTCCCGGCCTGCATCCCTGACATGATCGCCGCACTGAAAGTGAATGTCGGACTCGCCTGGGTGGGCGTCATCGTCGGGGAGTTCCTCGTTTCCAAGGCCGGGCTCGGCTATCTGATCATTTACGGATTTCAGGTGTTCAATCTGACACTGGTCATGATGAGCCTGTTGATTGTGGCCGTGTTGGCCACGGTCATGTACCAACTGGTGGCTTGGTTGGAACATCGGCTGCTCCGACACCGCCATCTGACATAGAGGGTCGCAAAAAAAAACACCCTCCCAGGGTGGTCTAGCAATCGCGATTTTTTTACCTCAAATTAAGAAAACACAACTACGCGCCTAAAGGATCAATACCTGCCTTTTCGGCTTCTTTGATCCGGTTAATGAGTTTATCCAATGAAATACCCGCATAATTGGTACTGGTATAGTCCAGCTGATATACAAAACCAGCTGCGGACCTGGACTCAATGAGTGGATGGATCTCCAGTTTCCATCCATTCAAATCATGTTCAAGATGCTCCTTTTGCTCTTCGTTCTCGATTGCAAAAAATGCAACTCCACCGGGACGGTCCACAAAATGATCGTGATATACACAATGCCCCCTTTTTTTGTCTCCGATATATTCATTAAATACAGCATTCGCTTCTCTTAACTTCAAGTGTTCAGGAGCGTTTGCTACTACAAGATAACAACGGGGTTTCATTTTTATTTCCACCTCCTTGTATTGAGAGCTAATCAAGCATTTTCGATTACACAAAGGATAAATCCTTCCTTCATGTTCTCTAAATGGGGGTGTGGAATGGATTCTTTCATGGAAGAACCATGTGAAAACGATTAACCGCCACGTATGGGAATATACCAAGGAGCGGGTTCGTTAAAACCGGTTAAGTGAGCTGGGAAAAGCGCTCTACAAGTGAAGAAAAGAAACAATGGGCCCGTAGGTGGGCCCTTGCTTCGGGATCTCCATCCGTTTTTTCTGTTTTCTAGCAAATCGTTTTTCTATTCCAACACCACCAACTCGTGCTGGATCGCATAAATAATCGCTTGGGAACGGCTTTTGACCCCCAGCTTTTTCAGGATGTTGCTGACATGGATCTTCACCGTTTTGTCACTGATGAACAACTGTTCCGCTATCTCTTTGTTGCTGTGCCCTTTGACCATCAACTGCAGCACGTCCAATTCCCGCGGAGTGAGATTCTCGTCGGAGCTGCCCCGCTCCCCTCTTTTTTCTCCGGTCAAATTGTCCAACAGTTTGCGTGCCATCACCGGGTGGAGTGTCGACTCGCCCCGGGACGCTGAGCGGATCGCCGCGATCACATCCCCCGATGGCGCATCTTTGAGCAGATAGCCCGTGGCACCGGCACGGATCGATTCATAAAGATACTCGTCCCGGTCATACATGGTCAATACAAGGATGGCAATCCCGGGATGCTGGGCATGAATGCGGCGAATCGCTTCCACCCCGTTCATTCCCGGCATATTGATATCCATCAGAATCACGTCCGGGTGAACTTCCTCCACCAACTGCAACGCTTCCATGCCGCTCTTGGCCTCTCCCACCACTTCCATGTCGTCTTCCAGACTGATAATATTGGACAAGCCGTCGCGCAAAACGGCATGATCATCCACCAGTAAAACCCGAATAGACATGAACGGACTCCTCCTCGTTTTTCTCCGTCGGAATCGTTAAAATCACGCGCGTTCCCTTGTTCGGTTTACTCAAAAACTGTAATGCCGCTTCCAGTTTTTGCGCACGCTCGTTCATACCGACAATGCCGTACCGCTTGTGGGCCTCCGCTTTAGATATCGCTTTGCCCAAACTGAACCCAACCCCGTCATCCTGCACGATCAAGCGAACATATTCCGATGAGAACCGCAATTGCACGCGCACCTTGGTGGCTTGTGCATGTTTGGCCACATTGTTAAGGGCCTCATGGCACACCTGATAAATGGTTTCCTCCCACTCCTGCAACAGCGGATACGGTCGTCCTTTGATCTGAAACACTGACCATTGACCCGTCTCGCGTTGATGCGCTTCCACGCGTTGCCGCAACGCAGGCAGCAATCCCAACCGAGCGGCGGGTGACGGCCTGAGCGCCGTGATCGAGTGGCGAACCTCCTTCAATCCTTCCCTCAGCTTCACCTGCGCTTCTTCCAGCCACTGACGCACCCGCTCCGGATGGGTGTCAAACACCCGGGCCGCAGATTCCACTTTCATCAAGACACCGGCAAGTGATTGTCCGATGCCGTCGTGGATTTCGCGTGCCAAACGGTTTCTTTCCTCCGCCACCACGCGGCGTTCCCGCTCTTCCATCAGTTTGGCGGTACGCATCGCCACCACCGCTTGACTGGCCAATACAGTGAGAAAACGCAAATCCATATCGCGAAATCCGTAGGTTTCCGTTTTTCCCAGGGTGATGACGCCCATCACTTCCCCATTGACTTCCAACGGTACCGACAAGAGGGATTTGACCCCTTCCGCGTCCGTCGGCGTTCCCTTGCAACGTGGATCCTTGCGAACATCATGGATACAGGCGGGTTTCGCATGGGAGGCGACCCATCCGCTCAATCCGCGGTTGAGCGGCAATGGCCTGTACCTTACCTTCAATGTTTCATCTCCTGCAAATACTTCCGGGTATAATTGTCCGTCGCGCAACAAGTACACGACACCGTATGTATAATCGATCACTTTGGACAACGGAATCAATGTTTCTTTCATGACTTTGCGCAAGTCGAGTGTTTGATTGATCCGTGTTGCGATGACGAATAGCAGCTCCATCTTTTGCTGTTGCCGTTTGAGGCGGGCAATGATATTCAACAGAACGGCGAAACCGACCAACGGTGCGAAGAAAAAGGCGATTCCCAAGAAACCGTACGGTTGCCGCGGTACTTCAAACACGATGGCCACGGTGCTGTACAGGAAGGAAAGCAACAGCAAACCGGGCTCCAAGGGCCAACTCCCCCACCAGGTTCTGCCGCGGCGGGAGGCGGGTATCAACTGTTCGACGCCGTCTCGAATCCCTTTGCTTACCAACTCATACACCAATAAAAAAGTGATCAGACCGAACATCAACTGGGACAACGGCGCCAAACCGCTTAACCACGGACGAACCGCATGATCCGCTTCACCGGCGGCAAACAGGCCGATCAACGTGTATCCGGTTCGAAAGAGTGATCGGGAAAACGACTGACGCTTCAACCAAGTGACGACCAATACGACATCGACGAAGATCAATCCGGCGATGGGGGGTGAGAACCAGGAGCTCAACGCATATAAAAGCGGAAAATGGAGGGTCACTTTCCCCCCGCCTGCCGGATGGGGATGATACTCCACAACGAACAGGTAAATCCCGAGCAACACAAGCACGGACCAACCTGTCACAAAAGTAACGGGGTGAAACAAATCGTGCATCATCCATCCCCAACCCGTCGTGATGACAGCGGTCATCAATACCCTTTCCCATGCTTTTTTCCAGTTTCTTATCACTTCCCGCCTTTCCCTCCCTTCATGTGAGCTTCGCGGCGTCTGGCGCACCATTTTCCCCTCAACCATTCATCATTATTTTCAACGAAAGCGACTATTTTCGCAAATCTCACCCATTTTCCCGTAAATGTGATAAGATGGGATCAAACTTTGTTCGAAGGAGGGGCGTGGATGTCCAAACACTGGATTGCAGAAGGTACCTTGTTGGGAATCGCGTTTATATGGGGAATCACATTCGTGTTGGTGCAAAACGCCATCGCTTTTTTGCCTCCGTTTTCTTTTTTGGCCGTCCGTTTCGGGTTGGCTTTTTTGCTGTTACTTCCCTTAGCTTTCACGTCCCGCAACCGATCGCAGGAAAGCGCCCTCCGTGCCGGATATCTCGGTTTGCTGCTGGGTGGCTGGCTGTATCTCGGGTTCGCATTGCAAACCTGGAGCCTCCTGTACACCACATCGGGTAAGTCCGGATTCCTGACCGGCTTGTCCGTTACGCTGGTTCCCGTGATGTCCTTTTTCATCTTGCGAATCAAACCCAAACCCACGGCTGTCGCCGGTGTCTTCTGTTCCGTTCTCGGTTTGTACCTGCTCGCTTTTGTGGATTTTTCCGCGATTAACATCGGAGATGTACTCGCTTTTTTGTGCGCGATTGCGTTCGCTCTCCAGATTGTATATACGGGAAAATATGCGCCGGACGGGGATGCTTCCATGATCGTGACGGCACAGATTGGAACAGTGGCGCTCTTTAGCCTGATCTCCTCCGCGATCTGGGAGAATCCCGCCGCGATTTTCCGCGCAGATGTCTATCTGAATCCCGACGTGGCAACCGCTTTGATCGTGACCGCTTTATTCTGCACGGCATTGGCTTTCTGGGCACAAACCCATTTTCAAAAATACACTACGCCCAACCGGGTGGCCCTCATCTTTGCGATGGAACCGGTTTTTGCCGCACTGGGCGACTACTGGTTCAAAGGCGTCACTTTGAACGCCACGGCACAAGCGGGCTGTCTGTTGATCTTCCTGGGTATGATTCTGGCCGAAATCGACGTCGCTTGGTGGAAAAAAATCCGTTGGTCGTCTCAAAAAAGCAAGGTCTCCTGACGGTTCAGCGTCAAGATACCCCTTGCGACATTGTGATTGTTTCACCTTGTTTGGCTGTCCGTAGTTCGATTATACAGGAATTTCATCAGCGAGGTGAGTGTTCCGAGATATGCGGTCCAAATGGACGGGCCTGGGATTGATCATCATCGGCGTTGGGTTGTTGATGGTCAAAACCGACTGGCCATATACCGATCGATTGTGGCACTGGGAGTTCGGACTGTTGGCCGCAGGGCTGATTCTCCTGCTGGCGGCTATCACCCGTCGCAACCGCAGCATGACGTTGTGGGCGGCGATGCTGACCGGTGTGGGACTACAGTTGTGGGCGCCTTTGTACATCCCCGCATGGCCGAAGCATTGGAGCATGATCCTCTGGAACGTCGGCGCAGCCTTTTTGGTTCGGGCATTGGTCTTCAAGGAACGACAAAACGGCATCATCGGCGCGCTTCTGATCGCTGTCGGTTTGTTCGCATGGCCCAAAATCAAAGAAGTGGAAGGGCTAGCAGGCATCTCCGACACCTTGCACACCTATTGGCCGGCTTTGATCGTTTTGCTCGGTTTCGTCCTGATTGTGATGCGAAAATGAAAAAGGCGGTTCGCATGGAACCGCCTTCTGTCGTTTTACTTCGGTTCATCCAATTTCAGTGTGGTGACCGTCCGTTCCTTCTCCCGATGACGTTCCATCGCCAGCTCGATCAGCTTGGTGATCAGGTCTGTATAGGACAAACCGCTGTGTTCCCACAGCTTGGGGTACATACTGTATTGCGTAAACCCGGGCAATGTGTTGATCTCGTTGATCAGTACCTGACCGTTGTCCTTGCGGACAAAAAAGTCAACACGGGCCAAACCGCTGCAATCGATCGCCCGGTAAGCTTTCACAGCCAATCGCCGGATCTCTTCGGCAGTTTCCGCGGGCAATTCAGCCGGAATACGCATCTCCGATTTGCCGTCGATGTATTTGGCGCGGTAATCGTAAAAGTCGTTGGAAGAGACAATTTCCCCCGGCACGGACGCTTGCGGATCGTCATTCCCCAACACCGCCACTTCCACTTCCCGAGCCGGAATAAACTCTTCCACCACGACTTTGCGGTCGTACTGCGCAGCCAAACGCAATCCCTTTATCAGTTCTTCCCGGTTTGTGGCCTTGGAAATGCCCACACTGGAGCCAAGGTTAGCTGGTTTGAGAAAAACGGGATAATCAAAAGCAGCTTCTATTTCCTCGATCACTTGATCCATTTCCCGTTCCAACCGGGAACGGAGAACAAACGAAAACCTTCCCTGCGGCAACCCTTCATGGGCGAAGATTTTTTTCATCATCACCTTGTCCATGCCCACGGCCGAAGCGAGAACACCGGCTCCCACATAAGGAATATTGGCCAATTCAAAAAAGCCCTGAATGGTGCCGTCCTCTCCATACGTGCCATGCAGCACGGGAAACACCACATCCACCGCATCCCAATCCAACGCCGGTACCATTCCCTCTCCCTGGACGGAAACAACTGGCAGACCGGTTTTCAGGCTCTCCAACAATGCCGGTTCCCCTGTTCCCTCCAGGTACGGTAGCGCTTTCTGCCCGATGCGCCATTCCCCTGACTTGTCGATGGCAATCGGGATGACGTCAAAACGATTTCGATCGATCGCTTTCAAAACGGAGGCGGCCGATTGAATCGAGACCTCGTGTTCTCCGGATTTCCCCCCAAACAATACTGCTACGCGAAGTTTCTTACCCAATCCTCTCCCAACCTTTCTCTATGCACGCTTGTCGCATCACACAACAGGTTTCTCGTTTGTAGCCTATTCCATCATAAAATAAATGGTTCACGCGGAAAAGGGGCGGCGCCTGATCAACGTTCCGATACAAGCGCCGCAATCGTGCTCCACAGCTCGTCCTTGCCCTGACCAGTTTCGGCGGAAAACAGGATGAGCGGGTCATCCGCACCGATCTGAAGGCCTTCCCGTACTTGCTTCACATGCTTCGGCCATTTGCCGCGGGGGATCTTATCCGCTTTGGTGGCGACGACAATCACCGGGATGCCGTAATGTTTCAACCAATCATACATCATCCGGTCGTCCCGGGTGGGCGGATGGCGTACATCCACCACTTGAATGACCCCTTTCAGCTCCCGTCGATTCAGCAGATAACCTTCAATCATGCGGGCCCAGGCAGCTTTGGTTTCCTTGGAAACGCGAGCGAAACCGTAACCCGGCATATCGGCAAAATACAGTTGACCATTCACTCTATAGAAGTTGATCGTCTGTGTTTTCCCCGGTTTGGAACTTGTCCGGGCCAGATTTTTGCGATGGACCATTCGGTTGATCAGCGACGACTTCCCCACATTGGAACGCCCGGCCAGAGCAATCTCCGGCAGGGCGTCCTCAGGATATTGCGACGGTTTTAACGCACTGATAACAAATTCAGCTTGTTTTACGTTCACGCGGATCCCTCACCAACGCCCGAGGCAACACTTCATCCATGTGCTCCACCAACGTAAACGTTAAATCACGGCGGACGCTCTCGGGCACATCTTCCAAATCTTTCTCGTTATCTTTGGGTATCAGGACATGCCGAATGCCGGCACGGTGTGCGCTGAGCGCTTTCTCCTTCAGGCCGCCGATCGGCAACACGCGACCGCGCAGCGTAATCTCGCCCGTCATCGCCACGTGACGGGAAATCGGGATACCGGTCAGCGCCGATACAAGTGCTGTGGCCATGGTGATCCCGGCTGATGGTCCGTCCTTGGGGATCGCCCCTTCCGGCACGTGAATGTGAATATCGTTTTTCTCATGAAATTCCGGATCGATGTGGAACTCCTCAGCCCGGGAGCGGATATAGCTGAATGCGGCCTGAGCCGATTCCTTCATCACATCGCCCAATTTGCCGGTCAACGTCAGTTTTCCCTTACCGGGCAGTACCGTCACCTCAATGGTCAACGTGTCGCCGCCCGTTTCGGTCCACGCCAGACCGGTGGCCGCTCCGACTTGATCCGTTTCTTCGGCTCTTCCATACCGAAACTTGACCGGCCCCAAGAACTGCTCCAAGTTTCTCGGGGTGATCACCACTTTTTTCTTCTCACCGGTAACCAGCAGTTTCGCCGCTTTGCGGCACAAGGTGCCGATCGTGCGCTCCAGATTGCGTACACCCGCCTCCCGGGTGTAGTGACGGATCACTTTCAAAATCGCGTCTTTGTGAATTTGCAACTGATCCTTGGCCAAACCGTGCTCTTTCATCTGTTTGGGGATCAGGTATCCTTTGGCGATCTGTTCCTTTTCCAGCTCGGTATAACCGGAAATGTTCAAAACCTCCATCCGGTCCAACAACGGACGCGGAATCCCATACAGATTGTTGGCCGTGGTGATGAACATCACTTTGGACAAATCATAGGGAATTTCGATGTAATGATCGCTGAACGTGGCGTTTTGTTCCGGGTCCAACACTTCCAACAACGCTGCTGCCGGATCACCGCGAAAATCGGCCGACATTTTATCGATCTCATCCAGCAAAAAGACCGGATTGATCGTGCCTGCCGTTTTCATCCCCTGAATGATCCGCCCGGGCAACGCGCCGACATACGTACGCCGGTGACCGCGGATTTCCGCCTCATCCCGTACACCGCCCAAGGAGACTCGTACAAACTTCCGGTTAAGAGCGCGGGCAATGGAACGGGCCAATGAGGTTTTCCCTACCCCTGGCGGGCCCACCAAGCACAGGATGGGACCTTTGAGCTTATTCACCATTTTTTGGACGGCCAGATACTCCAGTACCCGCTCTTTGGCTTTTTCCAAACCATAATGATCCTCATCCAAAATTTTTTCCGCTTTTTTCAGGTCGAGGTCATCCTTTGTTTCCTTACGCCAAGGAAGCTGGAGCAACCATTCCACATACGTACGGATGACGCCCCCTTCCGCTGAGGTGGTCGGGATTTTTTCCAGCCGTTCAATCTCTTTCTCCACTTTTTCCACCACATAATCGGGCGCATCCAGTTTGGACAGTTGTTCCCGCAGCTCCTCCACTTCGCCGACACGGCCTTCTTTTTCTCCCAGCTCCCGTTGGATCGCCTTCATCTGTTCACGCAGGTAATACTCTTTTTGTGTTTTCTCCATCTGCTTCTTGACACGCTGGCTGATCTTTCGCTCCAGCTCCAGCACTTCCCGCTCATCATTGAGCATTTCAAGAAGCGTTTCCAGTCGCTTATGAACGTCAATCGTCTCCAAGATCTTTTGCTTGTCAGCGATCTTCAACGGCAGATGGGACGCGATGATGTCGGCGAGCCGACCGGGATCGTCAATGTCCGCCACCGCCGAATACGTCTCCGGCGAAACCTTTTTGGATAAACGTAAGTATTGCTCAAAATAGTCTAATACGGAGCGCATCAGCGCTTCCAATTGCAGATCGTCTTTCACTTGCGGCGCCAGTTGGGTCACACGAACCCGGTAATATGTTTGTTCATCGAGAAATTCGTCGATGGTCGCCCGATGCAAACCCTCCACCAACACACGAATCGTGCCGTTGGGTAATTTCAGCATCTGACGAACGCGGGCGATCGTCCCCATCCGATAAATGTCGTCCGGGGAAGGTTCCTCTATATGAACTTCACGTTGGGTTGACAACACAATCAGGTTCTCGTCGACCATTGCTTGTTCCAACGCCTTGACTGAGCGTTCCCGGCCAACATCCAAATGAAGCACCATGCTCGGATAGACGATCAATCCGCGCAACGGTAACAACGGCAATATGCGCTGCTCCTCTTTCACGGGCGTTTGAGCACCTCCACTGCTGTGATGACACTTGCAGGAGTAACGGTAGTCGAGCTTTGTTCGATTTTATCTTATTCACCTACTTATGTCCATGACAGGAAAGGGATGAGAAGCGCTTGATGTGAAAAGGGGCGAATTCGTGTGAACCGAATGTTCGCCCCCTCCTTACACGCATCTTATCACACATTCCCCCGACTTTCACCCTCCGGTTTCAACGGGGAGGACATTAGCGGAGCCGGGGATGGGGAAAACAGACGAGTACCTGAAACCGACGGGTCCTCTTTCGGTTCGGACATTTTCAATGCATGGGTCAACACTTCATCAAGGCGCTCCACCGGGATGACTTCGACGCCCTTCATTTCCCGAAACAGGGCCTGCATGTTGTCGGCCGGAATCAACACCCTTGACGCCCCCGCCTGCCTCGCCGCCTCCACCTTGGCCACGACACCGCCGACGGGTTTCACGCGGCCGTGAATGCTGAGTTCACCTGTCATCGCCAGGCGATTGTCGACCGGGATCTTTTTGATCGCCGAATAAATTGCCGTGGCCATCGTAACCCCTGCCGAAGGCCCATCCAGTGGAATCCCACCGGGAAAGTTGATGTGCAGATGATAGTCGTAAGGGTTGACATCTGTCTTGCGCAACACGGTCAACACGTTCTCCACCGAACCGTGCGCCATGCTTTTGCGCCGCAACCGCCTTGCGGTGTTACCCATCTCTTCCTCGTCCACCACGCCGGTGATGCGCAAGGTTCCTTGGCCTTTTTCGTCAGCGGGAATGGCTGTCACTTCGACTTCCAACAACGTACCCATGTTGGGGCCGTACACCGCCAACCCGTTGACCAGTCCAATCTGCGGTGACGGTGGCACTTTCAATTCGGGACGGGGTACGAGCTGACTGTTGTGCGCTACCCATTCCACATCGGAAGTCCATACTTTTGCCCGTTGATCCGTCATCGCCAATCCAACCGCGGTCTGAACCATATTGACCGCTTCCCGGCCATTGGTGGCATATTTTTGGATCACCCGAATCGCTTCCGGTTCATAATCGAATGAAATGCGTTCCAACGCCTGTCTGGCGATGGTTCCCACTTCGCCCGGCAACAGTGGTCGAAAAAAGATTTCCATGCAACGGGAGCGGAGCGCCGGCGGCAATTCTTCCGGCGTTCGCGTGGTAGCCCCGACCAATCGAAAGTCTGCAGGCAACCCGTTTTGGAAAATGTCGTGAATGTAACCGGGCGTTTGAGGATCCTCGGAATTATAATAGGCGCTTTCCAAAAACACCTTGCGGTCTTCTAGCACCTTGAGCAATTTGTTCATCTGTACGGGATGTAATTCCCCAATTTCATCGATAAACAAAATGCCGCCATGTGCCTTGGTTACCGCACCCGGTTTGGGTTGGGGGATGCCCGCCATTCCCATCGGACCCGCACCTTGATAAATGGGATCGTGTACGGAACCGATAATGGGATCGGCAATCCCGCGCTCGTCAAATCGGGCAGTCGTCGCATCCATCTCTACAAATTTGGAATCGGATGTAAACGGGGACAGCGGATTCTGCTTGGCCACCTCCATGACCACGCGCGCGGCTGCGGTCTTCCCTACACCAGGCGGCCCGTAAATGATCACGTGTTGGGGATTGGGACCGCAAAGTGCCGCCTGAAGCGCGCGCAATCCCTCCGATTGCCCCACGATATCCTCAAATCGCGCCGGTCTTGTCTTCTCTGCCAGTGGTTCGGTTAAGGAGACCGTTCGCATCCTGTTCAGCTTTTCCACTTCTTTACGGGATTCGCGATCCACCGCAGACCGACTCGTCTGCTGATTCCGAAGCAGGTTCCAAAAGTAAACCCCAATTACAACCGAAAAAAACACTTGCAAGATCATCAATAAGACAGTCCAGTTCAACCTGATCCCCCCGTTGCAACCTCATCCGTCCAAGGGCGCCTCGCACCCCGTGGGTCGTTCATAGTATGGCCGCAAAACGGTGGGGATAACCATAACCCGAACACCTGCATCGGAGAAAGAGCACCTTCTCTAGCTTCCCTTTCCCGGCTCACTTCACCTTGCGCCTTGCAAGAAATCCATAAAAACCATGATTTTAGGAGCCCTACCCCTGACTTGTTCCCGCGCTTGATGAAGTCACGATCGGGGAAAGGGTTCCTGCCTTTTTCGAATTGATGCTAGATCGGGCATCTCACCGTTTCCTCATGTACATGTCAAACGCCCAATACAGCATCGGTTGCAACGGATAATCCCATTCGCCGATCAGTTGGCAAGCTTCGCCGCGGAACCCCAATTCGAAGTTTAACAATCCAAACAACGGAGATTCGGCATCCAGTGACGGACTGATTCCGCGGAAATCGTACGTGTGTGCCCCCATTCGGTGAGCATCTTGGATCATCCGCCAATGCAGGGCATAGTTGGGCATCTTGTCTCGATTTTCGTGGTGGGAAGCACCGTAGAGTACCCAGACATGACCTGCCGTATGCAGCATCAATGCAGCCGACAACAACCGATCATTCCAAATGGCGAGATACAACCGGATCCGGTCCGCATCATCCTGTTTCAATGCGCGGAACATCTGTTGGAAATAGGCATAATTTCGCACACCGAACTGCTTGCGTTCCGCCGTGGCTTTCAACAGGTCGTAGTAAGCATCCAGATCCTGTTCCTCACCCACCGTGACCACCACTTGTTCCTTTTCGGCTTTGCGGATGTTTTGCCGCCAGGATCGTCGAAACCCTTTCCAAACCTCGTCCAGTGTCCTGTCTTTCAAGTTCAGGCGGTATTCAAACTGAGGTTGCACTGTGGAAAAGCCCTCTTCCGGACTTTTCTTTTTCCAACCCATCTCCGTTAATACCTGCTGCACATAGTCGGCCGCGGGATCTTGCCAATCCGGCCCCAGATCGGTCAGGGTTTTGCCCTTTAGCCCATGAGTGCGAATATCTCGGATGTAGGATTGGATTGTTCGCGCATGCCATTTGGCGCGGACTACCGGTGGATCCATTTTGACGGTGAAGACGTTCCGCACTTTGAGATGATCAAATAACGGAAAAAACCAGTCCTTTATATTTTTCGCATTCCAATCAATCAAGGGACCACGCGGTATGTATGCAAGGAATTTATTAAGTGCCGGCATTTTTCGATACAACACCAACGCGCATCCGACCATTTTCCCGTCCTCTTCAAACCATCCGAGCAAGTCGTGTTGCCAATCCTTCTTCACTTCGGCCCACGAGGGATATTGCATGAAGTTCGCCAAAGGATGATTTTCAATAAAAGACAAATATTCCTCCTTTTGTACTGTCTTTACTTCCATGCGGCATACACTCCACTTCCTGTTGATTTCTGTTAAAAATGTTGATTTCATGCTTGAATCCTCAAGCAAACTCCACCTTATTCTATCATAAATAAAAACACCTGCTGCCGCAGGTGTAACCAAACCGTGAAATATTGTTTTTATTGATACGTCATGCGCTTTCTTCTTTTTTCTCAATCACGCGACCTTCCCGCGTCGTCAACTTCGGTCCCACTTTGTTGAGTACCGTTTCTTTCGTTACGACGCATTTGACCACATCGTCACGGGACGGCAGATCAAACATGACATCGAGCATGATGGACTCGATGATCGCCCTGAGCCCCCGTGCGCCGGTGTTCCGTTTGATCGCTTCTTTGGCGATGGCTCGGAGGGCGTCCGGCTCGAAATGCAATTCCACGTTGTCCATTTCGAGCAATTTTTGGTACTGTTTGACCAGCGCATTTTTCGGCTCGGTCAAAATCCGTACCAACGCCTCCTCATCCAGCGGTTCCAATGTGGTGATCACCGGCAACCGACCCACAAATTCGGGGATTAAGCCGAATTTCAGCAGGTCTTCCGGCAGAACCATTTTGAGGTATTCACCTGGTTTCATATCGACGGAGTGCTTATCGGCACCGAATCCGATCACCTTTTTACCGATCCGGCGTTTGATGATCTGCTCCAGGCCGTCAAAGGCACCGCCGCAGATGAACAAAATGTTGCTGGTATCGATTTGGATGAACTCCTGATGAGGATGCTTCCGGCCGCCTTGCGGTGGAACGCTTGCCACTGTTCCCTCCAGGATTTTGAGCAGGGCCTGCTGCACTCCTTCACCGGAGACATCCCGCGTGATCGACGGGTTTTCCGATTTGCGAGCCACTTTATCGATTTCATCGATATAGATGATGCCTCGCTCGGCTTTCTCTACATCGTAATCCGCCGCCTGGATCAGCTTGAGCAAGATGTTTTCCACGTCTTCCCCGACGTACCCCGCTTCCGTCAGCGAGGTCGCATCAGCGATCGCGAAAGGAACGTTCAGGATTCTTGCCAGTGTTTGCGCTAACAGTGTTTTCCCGCTTCCGGTGGGCCCCAACATGATGATGTTGCTTTTTTGAAGCTCCACATCATCCGATTTGTGGGAGGAATTGATCCGTTTATAGTGATTGTAAACCGCAACGGAAAGCGCCTTTTTGGCATGATCCTGACCGATCACGTACTGGTCGAGGATGGCGCGGATCTCTTGCGGTTTAGGCAGGTTTTTCAGATCGATTTCCTCTTCGCCGCCGAGTTCTTCCTCAACGATTTCATTGCACAGCTCAATGCACTCGTCGCAGATGTACACTCCCGGTCCGGCGACCAGCTTGCGCACCTGATCCTGCGATTTACCGCAGAAGGAGCATTTGAGCTGTCCTTTTTCTTCATTGAATTTGAACATCCCCTGCTCACCCCTTTCGATGGTTGGGCTGGGTGATCACTTTATCGATCAGGCCGTATTCGACCGCTTCTTGAGCACCCATGAAGAAGTCGCGATCCGTGTCGCGCTCGATTTTCTCCAGCGGTTGCCCGGTACGCTCCGCCAAGATCCTGTTTACCTTCTCCCGCGTACGCAAAATCCAATCGGCATGGATTTTGATATCCGTTGCCTGGCCGCGCACGCCGCCGAGCGGTTGGTGGATCATGACCTCGCTGTTGGGCAATGCATACCGCTTTCCTTTGGCTCCGGCCGCTAGCAGGAACGAACCCATACTGGCAGCCAAGCCGATACAGATAGTCGACACATCCGCTTTGATGAACTGCATCGTGTCGTAAATCGCCATCCCTGCGGTGATGGACCCGCCGGGAGAGTTTATGTACAGGTGGATATCCTTCTCAGGATCTTCCGCATCCAAAAACAACAATTGAGAAACCACCAGATTGGCGACATGGTCGTCGATCGGGCTGCCGAGGAATACGATCCGGTCCTTCAACAGGCGGGAATAAATATCATACGCCCGTTCGCCCCGACTGGTTTGCTCGACGACCATTGGGATCAAGGTCACGCAATCCACCCCTTTTTTAAAGCAGTAGCAGTTTTAAAAACAAGGCACGTGTGGGAAACGTGCCTTGTTTTACCTGCTCTATTTTCATTATGCCGCATTTTTGCTGTTGGATACAAGTAGGTCGATTGTTTTTCGAATGACTAATTCTTCCTTGATCTGATCCAATCCTCCTTGTTGTTCAAAGAGGCGTTTGATCTCATCCAATTCACGATTGTATTGTTCTGCCAGCTTTTTCAGTTCTTCCTCTACTTCTTCATCCGTTACCTGCACGTTTTCCGCCTTGGCGATAGCTTCCAACACCAGGTTGGCCCGCACTTTTTTCTCGGCATCTTCCTTGAACTGCTCACGCAACGCGGCATCATCCTGACCGGTGAACTGTTTGTACAGATCCAGGTTCATACCTTGGTAACGCAGTTGTTGATCAAAATGGCGCAACATGTGGTCGATCTCATGTTCGATCATCACCGGAGGTAGGTCGATTTCAGCATTGGCCGCGGCCAGTTCCACCAATTTGTTGCGACGGTAATTTTCTTCGTCATTTTTGGCCTTTTCTTTGAGTTTATTCTCGATGTCCGCTTTCAATTCTTCCAGTGTATCAAATTCGCTCACGTCCTGAGCGAACTCATCATCCAGCTCAGGCAGGCGCAACCGTTTAATTTCATGCAGTTTCACCTTGAAGACGGCTTCTTTACCGGCCAGTTCTTCGGCATGGTAGTCTTCCGGGAAGGTCACGTTGATTTCTTTTTCTTCTCCCGGTTTCAGGCCGATCAGTTGGTCTTCAAAGCCCGGAATGAATTGACCAGAACCCACTTCCAGGTTGTATTGTTCCGCTTTGCCACCTTCAAACGGCTTGCCGTCGATAAACCCTTCGAAATCGATGATGACGCGGTCGCCTTTTTCTACTGCACCATCTTCGACCACTTCCAGCTGGCCTTGCCGTTGTTGCATCTTTTTCAGTTCTTCTTCCACATCTTCCGGCTTAACGGAGAAATCTTTGGCCGGCACTTCCAAACCTTTGTACTCGCCCAGTTTCACTTCGGGCTTCACGGTGACCGTCGCCTTGAAGATCAGTTCCTTGCCTTTTTCCATTTGCTCGATATCGATCTCCGGACGATCCACCGGCTCGATTCCCGTTTCCTTAACGGCCGCTTGATACGCTTCCGGCAGGAGGATATCCAGTGCATCTTGATACAATGCTTCCACACCAAAACGCTTTTCAAAGATCGGGCGCGGCACTTTGCCTTTACGGAACCCGGGCACGGAAACTTTTTTCACGACTTTTTTAAACGCTTGATCCAGTGCTTCGTTTACTTTGTCGGCGTCCACTTCAACGGTGAGCACGCCCTGGTTTTTCTCCGTTTTTTCCCAGCTTGCCTTCATCGGTTCTTCCCTCCTGACGAATCTATTGACACAGATGAGATTCCATCCCACCGAATGACCGTAATTACAACCACTTCATTATAACATATGGACCTTTGTTTGCAACACAGCCGACAAGGCTCGAAAACCCGCACATAACAGAAAAACCCCACTCGGGGTTTGGTATCGTAAAAACGGGATTCGTCGGGAGCCGAGTGGCCGGCTCCTGTTACCCGCTAACCAACAAATTGGATGGCGTCCCAGGAGGGATTCGAACCCCCGACCAGCGGCTTAGAAGGCCGATGCTCTATCCAGCTGAGCTACTGGGACACGGATCATCGGTGAAATGAAAAATCAGCGTAATTATTATACCATGATCCTTTCACTTGTCAAGGTGGGGAGATGATGGGGAACCGATTTCGACTCCCCGTTCTCCCGCGGTTGGCATACATTCAGAACAAGACAAACGATCCGCCCCGCTCCGCGATGACTTTTCCGTCGGGCGTATAATATTTGACATGCACCGTTCCGGTGCTGTCCGTCTGCAGAACGGCATAGGATGGTACGCGAACCCCCCTCGGATAGGCAATACTGCCCGGATTGATGAACAACCGGCCGTTTGCCTGCTCACATACGGGAAAGTGAGAGTGCCCGAAACAGGCGACGTGGGCATCTACTTCCTCCACTCGATAACGAATGGGCAACAGCGATGTTTTTACCTGATACCGGTGGCCGTGGGTCACATAAAAGCGAAGCCTACCAGCTTCCCACACCGATTCCTTGGGGGCATCTTCCCAATCGCAGTTTCCCTGTACCACTGTCATGGACACATCCGGCAACTGATCGATAGAGGTGCAAAAGTCGCCGCAGTGAATCACATGATCCGCCTTCACCTTTTGTACGATCTTTTTCAGCAAATTCGCTTTTCCATGCGAATCGCTCACAATGAGAACACGTATCGCTGACCCCTCCCATTCTGGTGCTCATCAGGATGGAGATGGGGAACATGCAGGCTGAATAGCCTTTCCTGAATAGCGCCTATCGGCTTTTGCTCCGATTTCATTCGCTGATCCAACGCATCGCTTTCCCGACCAAGGCTCGTTCGGGCTTAGGTCTGTTGATCGCCAGGTAAACATTGTCCTCTTAGGGAATCACCAGAAACTCTTGGAAGGCCGACCGCTCCATCTTCACAAAGCGAACTGCGAACGGAACAGCTCCAGTAACTTTTCGATCGCCCGTGCACGGTGACTGATCTCGTTTTTTCGTTCGGGAGGCAGTTCCGCCATTGTTTTCCCTTCTTCCGGTACGAAAAACAGCGGATCATATCCAAATCCGTATGCCCCTCGCGGCTGGTCCACAATGCGACCGTGACATTCTCCGCGAACCACCCGCGTCTCTTCACCCGGCACGGCCAACGCAATCACGCAAACAAACATCGCATCACGGCTTTTATCAGGCTTGCGGCTCAGTTCAGCCAACAGCTTGCGGTTGTTATCCTCGTCGGTTGCATCGGGACCGGCATACCGGGCTGAATAGACACCGGGGGCACCATTCAGCGCTGGTACCACCAATCCGGAATCATCGGCAATCACAGGGCGATTCAATGCGCGCATCGCCGTTTCCGCCTTTTTGATCGCATTGGCCTCAAATGTATCGCCGTCTTCCAGTACGTCGGGAACGCCAGCCACTTGTGTGAGATCCACCACCGGCAGCCCCAGCTCCCGCCGCAACACGGCATCAAATTCTTCCGTTTTGTGTCTGTTGCGGGTGGCCAGCACCACATCTGGCCACCGCCACTCAGTCCGTTGTGTTTTCAACAGCGTTCCCTCCGATCAGCGCAGCCGCTTCTCCCAGCACTTCACGCTGATAGGCAATCAGCTGTTGGGTACCCAGCTTGGCCAAATCCAACAGACTGTGCAATTCTTCCGGGGTGAACGGGGCTTCCTCGCCTGTCCCCTGGACCTCGACATATTTGCCCGAACCGGTCATGACGACATTCATGTCTACATGTGCCGATGAATCCTCTTCGTAACACAAGTCCAAACAGGGTTGGGTACCTACGATCCCCACACTGGTGGCGGCCAGAAAATCCTTCACCGGCAAACGGGGAAGCGTTCCCGCCTTCACCATTTTGTACAAAGCATCCACCATGGCCACAAAGGCACCCGTGATGGAGGCGGTACGGGTTCCTCCGTCCGCCTGGATCACATCGCAGTCCATCCAGAGCGTCCGCTCACCCAATTGTTCCAAATCCACTACTGAGCGAAGCGCGCGACCGATTAAGCGTTGGATTTCCATCGTGCGTCCGCCCACTTTTCCTTTGCTGGATTCACGAATGGTGCGCGTCTGTGTGGCTCTCGGCAACATGGCGTATTCCGCCGTTACCCAACCTTTCCCCGTTCCGCGCATAAAGGGGGGCACCTTATCTTCCACCGTCGCGGTGCAAATGACGCGCGTGTCACCGACACTGATGTAGACGGAGCCCTCGGCCGTTTTTATGTAATCCAGCACCATCTCCACTTTTCGCATCTCATTAAACGCTCGTCCGTCTACTCGCAATCGCTTCCCCTCCATCTTCAAATCCTCATCCATTATAGCATAACCGATTGGTTCCACCAGAAGTCCAAATTGAAATCGCAAAAGAAAAAGAGGCAGTCTTCCACCTCTTGTTCAGAAGGATCAGAATTTGCCAGGGTTGACGACTTCGGGACGCATCACCGGTTTCTCCAAGGATTGACCGGTTTCGATCGTGCCGCTCGCCTTCCCGTCGACGGTGATTTTCACCTTTTTTGCGCCGGTGTTTTCCGTCAAAGAGAGGACGATGGTCTGAATGGCGTCTTTGGAAGCGGATTTTTGGTCACTGTACTGCAACAATTCCTTACCAAAATCGGCCATCACCGTATCCCCTTTTACGGTTGCGGCGTGGACTTGCGTCGTTTCTGTCAGTGCACTGCTCAGACGGGAACCGTTTTGTGGTCCTTTCACCAATTCCGCCAATGTTGCTTGGGCGACATTGTCCGCCCTGTTAATCATGCGTGTCACCGGCACATAATACACCATGTTATCCGGCGTCTGTCCCAGGAAGTATAGTGTAACCGGCATGCTTTGGCTGACATCGACACCTTCGGCCATTTCCACATTGATCCCTTGTGCCCGTGTCAGTCCCTGTGCCGGGGTTTTGCCTTTGGGCATCGTTTCCAGCGGGTGTCCGTTCACCCAGATGTTCACCTGTTTGACGGAATCAAACCCCGTTAAGGTCCAGGTCACCGCACTCAGAATCTGATTTTCCATCTTGGGATCATACGACAAGAACTCCTTGGAAAAGTCGACCGTGGCTGTCCCATCCTGGATATTGACACCCTTCACTTGGGTTCCCTTCGGCAGGATGCCGCTGAACCCTTTGGGCAATATCCCTTTCCCCGCCCCGTCCTTCACCAGGTAGCTGAGCGCCTCCTTGGCAATGCCTTTTTCCTTCGGAATGGACAATGTGTAGGGAACCACATACCCCAAATCCGTCAAAAGATACAACTCCACCCCGCCCTGCTTTTTGGCCGAAACCGCTTTGGCCGTGCCCTCCGCCATTCCTTGATCCTTCGGTTGCAGATCTGCCGGCGGCGGATCAATGACACGTGAGGTTTTCTCATTTGGACCGTACAAGCAACCGGACAGCAATAACGAGATGAGGAGCAACACCATACCGACATACACGGTACTTCTTCGCATCTCATTCCCTCCTCGGACAAAGTTCCATTACATGTATACGAGCCCTGGAGGGAACTTATCACCGCGAATGTCAAAACTGCATCAAACCCCGGGCACACCAGTAGTGACAACCGGCTCCAGCTCGGCTTGTTCTACTTTGATGGGCATACCCAACCAGCGTTCGGCAATCCGGCGGAACCCTTCCGGCTCCCCGCTGGTGAAAAACTGATGTGTGAACTGGCCGGCTGGCTGTTTACTTTCCGCCAGCAGTCGTTTGTGATTGAGGACCACACTCAGCTCTCGGGCGGTCTCTTCCGCGGAACTGATCAGGGTCACCTGTTCGCCCATCACTTTCCCGATCAAATCAGCAATCAATGGATAATGCGTACAACCCAGTATCAATGAGTCCACATCCTGCCCTTTCATGGGCGCCAGCGACGTTTCCACAATCCGATACGCCTGCTCTGTCGGACCCACACCGCTTTCCACCAGCGGCACCAAGGCAGGGCAAGCATGGCTGACGACATACAAATCGGGATGAATCCGCTTGAGCGTTTTCTCATATGCGGCACTTTGAATCGTTCCCTGTGTGCCGATCACGCCGATCCGTCCGTTTTTCGAGGCCTTGATGGCCGCACGTGCCCCAGGTTCGATGACACCGAGCACGGGAATATCCACTTGCTCACGGATCAACTCCAACGCGGCTGCCGTCGCCGTATTGCAGGCAATGACCAAGGCTTTCAACGGGAAGCGCATCAAAAAGTGGACGATCTCCAACGTAAATTGCCGCACTTCTTCCGTTGAGCGCGGTCCATACGGACACCGGCGCGTGTCCCCAAAATATACGACCGTTTCCTGTGGCAATTGGCGAAAGACTTCCTTGACCACAGTCAATCCGCCAACACCGGAATCCAAAATGCCGATAGCGTGATTGCTGGATGTCAATTGGTCCATGGTTGTCAGCTCATTCCTCCACTTTTCTCTTAGCTAGACATTTTTTGTCGTGGTTACAGCTCTCTTTGCTTGACCGATCGATATATCTTATGTCGGTCAATCCTTCGATGCTTATGCTAGAGTGTGGTTGATCCATCCTTTATTGATTCGGATGCACCTAATCTTTCATCCGCTCGTACAACAACTCCAGATGCTGACCGATGGCTTTGACCTCCTCAGGGGAAAAGTGCCCCAATATATCGGCCAAATACTCCTGACGAGCTTGCATCACGTCGCGGATGATGGTTTCTCCCCGTTCCGTCATGTGAATACGGACGACCCGCCGGTCCCTGTCGTCTCTGACACGGGAGACGTATCCGCTCTTCTCCATTCGGTCAATCAGATCCGTCATAGTACTGCAAGCCAAGCACATTTTCTGGCTCAGCTCACCGATCGTCAAATCCCCTTCCTCCATCAAATAAATCAATGCGGTGAATTGCGGAGGGGTGATGGGAAAACGCGTCAATATTTCGCGTCCCTTTTGTTTGACGATGGTACTGATCTCCCGTAACAAACGCTCGATCTTCTTGACCGACTCCGGTGAATGTGAGTGAGTCCGCATGCTTCTTCTCCTTCAATCATTCTCAATCCATCGTCTTTATTGTAACCGGAAACTTCGCACGTTCATCCTCTCTATGAAAAACAGGTTATGAAAAGTATACAAAAAAACCCGACCGAGTGACAAACAGAAAACCAAATCAATCAGCTGTTATGTATCAGAGAGGATTAAATTAAGAACGATAATTTTTTATTTAATATTTACAATTATTTATTTTTCTAATAATATTGATTTTAAATGGAAAAGATATGAGCATTTGGAATGGAGGAGGCCTTGTTGTATGATATGAAACATCTCACACGAAAAAGTGCGGGAATCATCGTCGTTTTGATCGCTTTCGGTCTCCTGCAGACACCATCCGCTTGGGCCTTTACCCCCTGGTATGTCAGAGCCGTGGTGAAAAAACCGAACAGCCAACCGATGATCGAGAAGAAACAGTTCGGATCTTCCCAAGTGGTGATCACTCACGAGACGGATTTTAAAATGAATGACACCATTACCGGAAGGAATTTCAAAGAGATCAAGGCGGAGATTGTGCGTGCAACAAAAACGGAATAAGAAAAGCCGGGAGATTGAGACTTCCGGCTTCAGTTTGGATGACAAAGTCTTCGCGGCCCCGTTTTCCCGTCTCTGTATGGCTCACGTCGAAAGGTATGACTGGAATAGGATCGCATGGTACGATGGGATCAACAACGATGATCCCCCCAAATTACGATAGTGGCCCACCAATCAGCAGCATCCAACAAATCTCCCAGGAATTGCTTCATAGCTTCAGCTGCTCATTATTTGAGGACTTTTTTCCAGACAGAAATATCAATTGAGCAGCCACCTATTGGTGCCTGCTCTACTTTATATCAATTGGGAACTCACAACAGCCTTTAAGGGCTATTCTTGCAGAGTGCCGCAGAACTCTTCGTCGTAGTAGAGCTCCTGCCCAAGCTCCTCCCGATCGAAGAAGAGGGGTCGAGGCTCCTCAACCAGCTCCAGGCGGTAGACAGTGCTGACGTAGAAGGGGATATCGGGCTCCTTGACCGGCACCGGTGCCACCCGTGCCCAGTCCAAGGCCACAACGTCCTCCAACAGGTAGTCGTTGAAGGCGCCCAGCATGTCAGTGATGGCAAAGCCCATGTCGAGAATGCCCCGCTGGATCTGCCGCCATTTCCGCCAAGAGGCCTCCAGGTATGAGAGGCCAAAGTAGCCCGCGGCACCGGACCCACGCAGCCCCTCTGTGCAGCGGCTCAGGAATAGCAGGAGGCCCTTGACGGTATCGACGGGGTCCGTGAAGAACACATCAAACTGTCCACGGAGGTGGGACGGCAGCCTATCCCGCGCGTCGTAGACTTCGGCGTGGACGTGATCCCATCCACGATCCTGCGCCACGTCGCGGATAAAACCGACGATGCGCTCATCCACATCCAAGACACAGATGCGTCGCGGCAGCCCCGAGAGCGCGGCCGCAATGCCCATGAGGTCGTCGTCGCCCAGCAGCAGAATTTCACGACCCGCCAGATCGCCCTGCTGGGCCATCAGGGCCAGCCGTCTCACGGTGGTCTCGGGCGTCACGTACCCCTGGTCAAATTCGGGCGTCGCCTTGGGCCGAATGGCCACGATATCCTGGAAATCCGCAAGGACACGGTCGAAAGGCGGCCGCAAAACGATGCCGCGTCCCGAGCAGGTTTCACAACGTTGTTCGGCAACCCGTTCCAGTCTCAGATCCTCCACCTGCCGACGCCCCGCCTCGGTGATCACGAAGCGGTCACCGTCGTAAGCCACCAGATCGCTCTCCAGGAGCGATTGCAGGGCCTTCAGCACCTGGTGGGTCTGGGCTTTGCCTGCCCGCATCAGCTCCCAGTAGGATTTGGGACCGAGGTAGAGTGCACGGAGCAGAAACGCGTCAATCCGACTGGTTTCCGCAGCAGTACCGATTACCGACATAGGTACCACCCCTTTCGCTCTGAGAAAGTAGAAACGCATTTCACCCCGGCTTCCTTCGTTTTTGCGCCCGCGCTAGTCTCGTTAGCGTACTTCAAAAATCCAGTGATAAAACGATCTTATGTAGATTTTGATGCATAGAAAGGATTTTTCCATTCCATCAGTGTTGCATAATTACACGATTCTTCATCCTCTAAATAGTTCGCCACCACTTTCACAGGGGTACGGCCACAGCGAAGCAGGAAAGTTATAACAGGGTCCTTCAATTCCCCTTTTACTACTGCCTCGAGGTATTGTTCCGCCGTCATCTCATCCGCTTTTTTATGATAGCCAGGCATTCTCCCTCCGCCTAACAACCGTTCCAACCCCTTGTGAACCACGACGTCATACATAGAGAACATCAGCCATTTTCCCAACCCTAATTGGCGATAGGAAGGGCGCACGCAAATATCAACGACATAGAGCGTATTCCCGTTTGGATTATGGTTACGAATATACCCATTATCGGTGATCTCTTCCCATGTATGGTCCGGATGGTTGGGGTCAAAGTCCACAATCACCCCCGTCATCGATCCCGCGATTTCACCATTCACCTCTATACATAGGGCTCCCTCCGGAAATAGCGTAACATGGTTTTTCAGCTGATCTGTGTTCCACCATAACTCAGACGGGAATGGGGGGGGAAAACTTTCTTGTTGAATTTGAATCAAACCAGGAAAGTCCTTTTCTTCATAGTTTCGGATGACCGCCGGGACAGGACGATCCTGGTCAAATACGTAAAACTCTTTTCGATACATCCTTCTCCCTCCTTGTAGAAGCGAAGTCCCTCCTTATTTCCAATCCGGATAGAGATCCGTACGCCGATCACGCCACGTGGTGACCGAACCACTTTCACGAACCTGATATAACAATTCCAAATCGAGATCAGCGGTCACAATCATATCATCATTGATTTCCCCTTCTGCCAAGATGCCCCGGGGAGGGAACGGAATATCGTTTGGTGTAATGACCGCCGCTTGTCCAAAATTCGCCCGCATAAAGTCAACCGTGGGAAGAGAACCTACTGTACCCGTGGTTACGACATAGACTTGGTTTTCTACCGCTCTCGCATGACAGGAATAACGGACACGATGGAATCCATGACGATCATCGGTACAAGAAGGGCAGAAAATCACATCGGCTCCCCTGGCTTTGGCCATTCGAACGATTTCTGGAAATTCGATGTCATAGCAGGTTAATATGGCGATTGTTCCCTTCTCGGTCTCGAACACCTGGAGGTTTTCTCCAGGAGTCATTTTCCATTCCTTTACTTCCGTTGGCGTGATATGAAGCTTTGGTTGTTCCGCGATCCTCCCATCCGGATAGAACAAATGAGCGACGTTATATAACCCGTCTCCTTTGCGGATAACATGGGTTCCTCCGATAATGTGCATATTCGTTTGCTTCGCCAAGGATGAAAACAAATCCCGATACTGCTCTGTAAAATCGGGTAAATGATTGATGGTTAAGGCATTTCCTTGTTTGTCACCTATCGACATCAATTGAGTCGTAAAAAACTCAGGAAATAATATAAACTCGGCGCCAAATTCCTCAGCTGTTTTAATATAATGCTCCGATTGCTTGGCGAAATCTTCAAATGATCGGATCGTATGAAGATGATATTGGACAGCTGACACTCTCAGTTTCATATGGCTCCTCCTTTTGTTGGATGCCTAATTCCCATCTTTTATGGATGGCCAAAAACGTTGAATGATATGCTTTTCTTCTGTTAAAGTAACAAGTTATAATGGATGATACAGTAATTATTAGGTATATAGTGTTTATTAACAAGTACGTACTTTTTTGTAACTAAGTATCCTCAAATATACGATGGAGGAGTTAATGATACCATGGGAGATCTGGAATTCAAAAGTGCGGTGGAAACAACACTCAAGGTGATTGGAGGAAAATGGAAACCCTTGATCCTCTGTCATCTGACAGAAGGGGTTAAGCGATTTGGAGAATTGAAACGTGAGATGCCCGAGATTACACAAAAAATGTTGACACAGCAATTGCGGGAGTTAGAAAAAGACGGCATCATTCATCGTAAAGTTTATACCCAAGTCCCTCCCAAAGTAGAATACTCTTTAACTGAGTATGGTCAAAGTATAAGGGAGGTTCTAGATGTAATGTCCCAGTGGGGACGACGGCATCAAAAGAGAATGAGAGAGATGGATAGCTCCATAACAAAATAAACAACTTGACGAAGACTTTGTATTCTCCTGCCAAATCCTGGTCCGTAATCTGTACCATCTGCTTAATAAGGAATGAAAATGGTACTTGAGAGATACGGAAAGTTGTCGGACTTGCGAGAGGGCTGAAGCCCTCCCACGTCCGAGCTCGCTTTCCACCCCAACCATACTGGCACGAAGCTAAAAATGCATAAAAAAATCGGGCTTAGAATTGACCCAGCATCCGGCGGTAACCTGCGTGATTCCGGGGTGTAAAAATGTGGAGCAGGTCATCTCCAATGCCCAAGCCGCGGATCTCGATATGGTCAGTGAAGATCATCCGCAGTCTTGGAGAGAATAAGACCAAAAATGAAACCGGTTCTTCGGAACCGGTGAGACTGTAGGCTTATGCCTTACCTTAAATTATGATGTCCGCTTATGGCATTTAGCGAACATCTTATTGTGCTAGGCGTGGAATGTGCCGTCACAACAGTACGGATCAATGAATAGTGTAGGGGAGGAATGCAGCATGACGCTAAAAATCCGAGTATATTCTGATTATGTATGTCCGTTTTGTTTTTTAGCGGAAGGTCCATTAGAAGCAGCTGCAAAAGAAAAAGACGTTGAAATCGAATGGATGCCGTTTGAGCTTCGCCCTTATCCGACTCCAACATTGAAACCGGAAGGGGAATATTTACAAACGGTATGGGCTCGTTCCGTTTATCCAATAGCGGAACGTATGGGAGTCAAAATCACTTTACCGAAAGTTTCCCCACAACCGTATACACACTTAGCATTTGAGGGATACCAATATGCCAAAGAACACAAAAAGGCAAATGAATACAATCATCGGATCTTCACGGCATTCTTTCAAGAAGAGCAAGACATTGGAGACATTGATGTTTTAACGAAACTTGCGGGTGAAATTGGTCTTAATAAAGAGGAATTTAAGAAGGCACTTGAGACGAGAAAATATAAGGAAGCCCATCAGAAAGCACTGGAACATGCCTACCATGAAGCACATATTACAGCTGTTCCTACCTTTATCATTGGTGAACGAGTTTTGCAGGGATTGTACAGCCAAGAAACCTTAGAAAAAGTAATCAACGAGGAACTGCAAAAACAACAAACTCAAGTTTCGGATGAGAAATTGTAGTCGAGAACCTTTCCAAACGAGTAAAATTAAGATCAAAGGAAGACTTTAATTAGGATTCCTTGCGAATGCCTTTGTTTACTTTAGGAATCCAACTTAATGCTGTTTGCTCACATTTCGTTTTGTAAACTACATAGGTTTACATTTGTACTTACAGAAATAGCCGCCAATCCTCCCACCATTAAAACTGTGGGAGGATTGGCGGCATTGCTTGGTACCACATTCACATATCCCAAAGCTATATCTAAAACTTGCCGTAATTCCAATAAAGATGCCCGACTATGGGAATCTGAGATCCGTTATATATCTGTCTATGTCCCCCCGAAATGTATGCATTTAAGTGACCTGTTCCATATCCTTGGTTTAAGTTCCTCCCAACGAGCCTTATTTTTTCAACATGTGAAACACTTGTTCCACGTCCTTGTCCCCTCTTCCGGAGAGGTTCACGATGATGATCTGGTCCTTCTTCATCGTGGGTGCCAGTTTTATCGCGTAGGCAATAGCGTGAGCGCTCTCCAGGGCCGGCAAAATGCCTTCCGTTTTGGCCAACAGCTGGAACGCCTCCAGCACTTCTTCGTTGGTCACGGTAAAATATTCAGCGCGTCCTGTCTCCTTCAGGTAGCTGTGCTCCGGGCCGATGCCGGGATAATCCAATCCCGCGGCGATGGAGTACGTTGGACGAGGTTTTCCCTGTTCGTCCAACAGCACGAGACTTTTGAATCCGTGGATAACGGCGGGCACGCCCTCTGTCAGAGTGGCCGCCTGATCCGGCTCGACACCGATCAGCCGTACTTCTTCGTCCTCCAAATAGTGCGTAAACGCTCCGATGGCGTTGCTTCCGCCGCCGACGCAGGCGATCACGGCGTCGGGCAGCCTACCCTCCTTCTCCAGAATCTGGCGCTTCGATTCCTCACTGATGACGGCCTGGAAGTGTTTTACCATGGACGGGAAAGGGTGCGGTCCTACGGCGGACCCTAGCAAGTAGAAGGTGTTCTTGTAGTTGGAGACCAAATCGGCGAGTGCTTCATCCACCGCATCCTTCAGTCTTCCCTGCCCTTTTGATACAGGTACGACCTTGGCGCCCAAGAGTTCCATACGAAACACGTTCAACGCCTGTCTCCTCGTGTCTTCCGCGCCCATGTAGATCGTGCAGTCCATATTGAACATGGCACAGGCGGTTGCAGTAGCCACCCCGTGTTGGCCGGCGCCAGTCTCGGCGATAACCCGCTTGGCCCCCATCCGCTTAGCAAGCAGGATTTGCCCGATGACGTTGTTGATTTTATGCGCTCCTGTGTGATTCAGATCTTCGCGTTTCAGATAGATTTTGGCTCCGTTTAAATACTCCGTCAGGTTTCGCGCGTACGTGAGGGGGTTTTCCCGGCCAACGTACTCCCGTAAATAGTAGAGGTATTCCTGTTTGAACTCGGGATCGTCTTTGTACCTTTCAAACTGCTCCGCTAAGTAGTCAAGTACTTCTTGCAGCTCCGGAAAGACAAAACTTCCCCCAAACTGGCCAAAATACCCTTTTTCAATCTCGACTCCGCTCATCTCGATTCCTCCTCATCCTTCGTGGAAAAACAGGTAATTATGCCCCGCAGTATACCGCTTGTTTAATAGGATTGTCAACCAATTTGCACGATTCGGAATGGCCCTTTTGATGTTCGGATAGGACCGTCTCATGTGCATTGCCTATCCTTGGCTGATGACCGATTAGCTAGGCGAGGGTTGGAACATTGATACCAGAATCAGTATAGCCGCCATCCACATGTGTGAAAGAAGGTCTGCTTCTGATGCAGGAGCAGGTATTGAGGTGTTTTTGGATGTCCCGCCCTGTTCAATTTCCTTGTTTGCCGTGAAAATACAGCAAATCCTCAAGTATAACCGTTCAATCCAATTCCAGCAGCCGGAGTCCGTTTCGGATCAGGCTTTGGAGTTGCGGCTTGCTTTGTTCTAGCTCCTTTAATTCCGCTTCCAGCCGCGGACGTAGACGGATCAGCTCCGGAGCAGGGTGGGCCGCCGCCAGTTCCAGAAGTTCCAAGCGTAATAGCCAGTCATCTGGCGCGATTCTGTTCAGTTCCTCCAGAATTTGCGGTGCAGATGTGAACGGTTTTCTATGTTCCCTCATGTCCCGCACCCATTGATAGAGTCGGTCCAGCTCCGTCCAACCAGGGGCGGAAACCAGTTTATCTTCAAAGAAGGGAGCAGCATCGGCAAAAAAGCGCTCCGGGTCGGCCGCACCGGCAAAAACGGACACTACTCGTTCACCCACCGCCATGTCGTAAATGCCCTGTTCAGGCAGGAAAAGCGGCTCGTTTTGAAACAAAACCGTACAACCGACGAAGCGGAGAAGAAGCGGACGAGCATTCTTGAATGTCACGTTTTTGAGAATGCCGCGCACGGTCACGCCGCTTTCAAATTCCAGGTGAACCTCGTGCTCCGGCACAATGCCGTGTTTGTTAAAGTCTTCTGGTGTCCAGTCTTCAAGCGGTTTGAAGTGGTGTTTCAACTTGCCGATCGGCGAGCCGAATCCGTCACGGTGTACATCCTTTCCGTGTCCGGGCAATTCCTCACCAGCAAAGGCCAGTGCTGTGGGACCGGCAGCGTGCAGATAAATGGCTTTACCTTGTTCATCCGAAAGCAGGCGATCGAACACGCCGCTCACCTGTAGGCCGGAGCTGTACACCGCCGTGGCTGTTTGCCCGGAGCGGACGGCTTTCCTGAGCCCATCTGTTCCGCCGGTCCGAAACGCCATCCGGTCGGCATATCGTTCCACCGCTTCGATCAATTGGTCAAAATCGCGGCAGACGAACAGTTGGGGCTGGGGCCGGGTCACGTCGTAATCGGCGCGGATCACAGTGTCAAGGTCGAACGGAATCTTTTTGACAGAGGGATCTAGGCATTCCTGACCTTCCTTGATGGACGAGAGCAAACCGGCACCGTAAATGCGGGGCTGCTCCAAATCACCGATCAGGCCGTACTCCACCGTCCACCAATAGAGCCGTGAAATCTCGGTGGCTTCAGACACCTCGGTTGCCAACGACATTTTTTCTTCCAGCTCCCGTTCGGCTACCCGGATTTTCTCCGGTGTGGAAGCGGGATCTTCCATCAGCTGGGAGAGCCGTCTCGTCGCCAGGAACACCTCGTGTTCTTCACGGGTTGACAGGGCTTTTGCCCCGATTCGGCCGAACGTCTTGACATATTCGGCATATTTCTCATCGCAAAGGATGGGGGCGTGTCCACCCGCTTCGTGAATGATGTCCGGTGCCGGCGTGTATGCGATATGTTCCAACGTGCGGATGTCCGTGGCGATGGGAAGAAGACCATGGGCCTGAAAATCAAAGAAGACGACTCCGGGAATCAACCCGTCGATGGGAACGGCTCCCCAGCCAAACGGTTTGAGGCATTCATCCATTTCTTCGATACGCGGAATCCGGTCGATCACAATCCCTGATTTCCGCAGCCCCTCTTTGTAGGCTTCGTGTGCGTGGTCTTCGAAAAAATGCCAGTTTTGCCTCATTACGTAACGCCAGACCGCATATTGCACCGGTGTGTAATTTTCATACCGTTGACGGGACAGGAAGGGTTTCAGATGGTTGGGAACGCGGGATGCAATCTTTGGATTCATGGCCTTCATTCTCCTTGGCCGTTTATGTTGATTTTTTCGGTTTGTCTAATCGGATCGGGAAGGAGATCACTATCACTGTTTACCGAAAGGTTGTTTTTTCGCCTTCGTTTCGTGGCTTCCCACCGAAGTTGCTTGCCGGTGAAACCCGGGGAATAACTAAACCACGAAAGAACAGTCACTTTAATGCTTGTATGCTTTTAAGTGATAAAGTAATTGTAGGCAGGACGAATGAAAATTGTCAAATCAGAAATATTTTTCTGACTCTTTACCTACTAGCGAATTTGTAGCCTGAAGATGTGTTGCGAGACGTCACACATAGAAAACCCGCTCAGGTTTCCCTGGATTGGTTTCTTTTCATCTCTTATATTCAGCTTTTTGGGCGTTCTTCACGTACTCTTTGGCTTCATAGTTACCAGCGTACTTATCGGGTTACCGATGACCAACACATAGCCGAAATTCATAAGGCAATTCATCAAGTGGTTCATTGAGGTTCCAGATGCCTAGTTCATCTCTCTTCGCGGTGTTACTCGTTCACCGACAAGAACACCTGAAATTAACTGGATGCAGTAAAAAAGAGCCAGCTTGCCAATACTGGTCGGGATTGATGACAAACTTCCAGCCCCTTTTTTAGAAAAGCTAGAGGTTTGTCATCAATCTCACTTGGCTCATGGCCCTATCATTCGGCTCATTGAATCGAGATAACTTCTACACGTTCACCTGCTCGTTTCCCTCTTCCTCCAGGAGGAATAATGATCAGACAATCCGTGTCCTTGATAGTCAGAGTAATGCTTGATTTTTCTACACCTGCTGGCTTTACAAACACCTGTCCGTCTTTAATCGAACGTACTCCTCGTACAAAACGCTCAAACGGAGATGGTTTGTTAAAGTCTTCGGTCAAGGTAGCTGTAAAAGTAGGAAGCGCTCCTGATTTCCCTTGCATCCCCTGTATAACAGGGCGGACAAACAGTTCGAACCCGACAAAACATGCCCCTGGATTTCCTGAAAGAGCAAACAAAAATTTACCTTTCCGCACACCGACTGTGGTTGGACTTCCTGGGCGCATCGCCACTTTATTAAACAACATCTCTCCATCCCACGCGGCGAAAAGATCGACTAAAATGTCGTAATCGCCTACAGAAACACCACCCGTTGTTATTACTAGGTCATACTCATCCATAGCGGATAAAATCTCCGTTTGCACCCGCTCCACATCGTCAGGTATGTTGCTCAGGATGAAGGGTATTCCACCCGCCTGAGTAACCAGACCAGCGAGCATATAACTGTTGCTATTGCGAATCTTTCCCAGAACAGGTGGGGAGTCAATTGGCAATAGCTCAGAACCCGTTGCAAAAATGGCGACATGTGGTTGTCGGTATACCTTTACGCTTGCATGACCAAAAGTAGCTAAAATCGCCATTTCACCAGCCCCGATTCGCCGCCCCTTTGTCAGAAGAAGATCACCTACAGCCGCTTCTTCTCCAATTGGAGTGATGTTGGTTCCCTGTTTAATCTCACGCGGCACTGTGATCCAATTTTTTCCCTCGGCTTCAAACGATGTGGTCATTTCAATCATCACCACAGCATCGGCTCCATCTGGGACTACTGCACCTGTCATGATTTTAGACGCTTGCCCTAACTGAATCGTCTGTCTGGGCACACTTCCACAGGGGATGGTTTCAATCACTTCGAAGCAAACCGGACTCTCTCTGGTAGCCCCCGTTGTATCAATAGAGCGAATCGCATACCCATCCATACCCGACCGTCGAAAATGGGGAAGCGGCTGATTCGAATAAATATCTTCCGCCAAATAGCGCCCCATACTTTGTTCAAGGGAGATCCTTTCAGTCTTTCCGATTTGGATATGTTGCTGGATCCGTTTCCTTGCTTCTTCAACTTTGATGACTTCACGATGAAAACGCATCGACGAACCTCCGTCATTAACGTATTGTTAGAAAAAGGCATCAGAGCCCTATTTTGCAGTTCTGGGTTCTGCTGCCTTATTCATGATCTACAAGCCTGCTGACAGACAGGAGTCAATGTAATTATCTATGTTAAATTACATTATCTATTCGCTCCGGCTTGGTATATACATTTAAAGATTGATTGCGAATAAATCCAACTGTGGTGATACCAAGTTCTTCCGCTAGTTGCAATGCCAACTCGGTAGGTGCTGATTTTGATAAAACAATTCCACAGCCAATCTTGGCCACTTTCAGCAATACTTCTGAAGAAATACGACCACTAAAGACCATAATTTTGTCATCCAGCGTAATCGAGTGTTTCAAACAATAGCCGTATATTTTGTCAAGGGCATTGTGTCGTCCAATATCCATTCTTGAGACCACAATCCCGTTTTTATCACAAAGCGCAGCATTATGAACTCCACCGGTATTTTGAAAAATCTTTGAAGACTGCTGCAACAATTGCATCAATCGAAAACAATCCTCAATCGAAATTTTAAATTCGGTTGAATCGATTTTTTTCGCTGTTTGGGCATCACTGTAAAAATAAAAACTTTGACGGCTTTTTCCGCAACAAGAGGTCACATATCTCTTAGAGTGAAACATTTGGTTAAATTTATTTACATTATGGGTATCTACATAAGCACGCCCGGTTGTATCCACGATTAAGATGTCTTTAATATCCTTGTAACTATTGATCACACCTTCTGATGCCAAAAATCCGATTACTAAATCTTCCAGATATTCCGGAGTGCAAACCAATGTCGCGAACTCTTGTTGGTCTAACATGATAGTAATGGGATACTCCGTAACAATCCAATCATCTACCTCACTTATGCGATTATTTTCATAATGTAATACTTGGCGTGAAATATATACTGGTCGGTTCACGAATCTCTCTACCTTCCCTGGTAATGTTCGTTAGTTATGTCGTTTTAGAATCAAGGGGCTTATCAAAAACAAATATCGTCATCGCGATATCTTCTTCGATACTGATATCTGAAAAGATCCTCAAAATTTTTGCTCCTACAAGTTCCTCAAATTTCGCTAAGATCTCGGGATTTTTATAGATCTTCTTCACTAATTCAGTTCGCGCTTTATGCACCATTCTCTTGCCTTCTCGCGAACTGATCATAAATTTTTCTACATTCGTCAGATTCCCTTTCATTTCACTAATGGCCCATGATCCTACAAAACGGGTGGTAATCTCTCTCGGACCGTTACCGACGTATTCTTTACGTATTTCGCGTACCAACATGCTAAATTGATGTTCGATTTTTTTCATACCATTTCATCCCTCTCGTCTCTCAGCATGATCTAGCTGATCATCCGTACGAGAATCACGACAGACAACCACAATAGGTATCGACTTTACAAAGAGATGACCATATCCACCGTTATGGCGAACTTGATTTACTTACTCCTTCAAGCCTTCTCCGATTCCTTTCAAAAAGTTAAGACCAAAGCCTATTGCACGGTTTATGTCAGGATCCCGTAATGCTTTCATCAATTCGAAAAGCCCAACCTTTTCATTTGAACGAAGTCCCTCCTCTGCTTTTTGAAGACCTTTCGTTACACTTCCCATCAGCTTTTTTGTCATATCCGGATCAATCTCTGTCAACGCTCCGGCTACCGCCATTGCATTGTTAATCATATTTGTAACAGGAGGACGCACCATCTGTCCCATCAGGATTTTGGCCACCTCCTCTCTCGCTTCGATAATAGCGTTAAGGGCTCCAAGAATTCCACTATCGTGGAGTTCTTGGAGCAGTTTAATTGTTTGCCGGATGCTATCCGCATTTTGCGCTATATCTTCAATGACAGTTTCGAGCGTTTTCTCTCTTTTTTCTTCTTCGGTTGGAGCAGATTTGGCAATATTGGTTATTGGTTTTGCCATTATTCTTTTCCCCCTGCCACATTAATGTCTGCAATCGGCTCATAATCTTTTCGGGCCCATTTCCGCTCTACTTGTACACCCAGTTGCGGGTTACGTTTTGCGTAGCGGGGATTGTGCATCGGAAGCGGGACAACCCCTTCAACTTCCAGGACTTCCATACGCACCTTAATTTGCTTATACGCAGGTGTTTGCGTTCGAACATCGACAGCATTTCCCGTTAAGACGTTGATCGCATTTTCATGGCTTACCGAGTGCATTGGAACATACAGTTCCTTCCCTTTTACTCGATCGGTCACCACCGCACGAAGCTTAATCGCACCATAAGGCGAAACCAAACGCACTAATGAGCCGTCTTTTACACCGCGTTCCCGTGCAAGCTCAGGTGAAACTTCCACAAACACATCGGGTAATTTGTATTGAATTCCCTTAGACTTGTTGGTCATATTTCCTTCATGGAAATGTTCCAAGAGTCGGCCGTTGTTCACTGTTAAATCAAATTCCCGCGGAAATTCGACTGGGGGAACGTATTCTGCGAGAGAAAGTCGCGCTTTACCGTCTGGGAAGTTAAAGCGCTCCGTGTAAAGAAGCGGTTCATCCGTACCGTCTTTTTGCACAGGCCATATTAAACTGTTCCAACCCTCAAGACGTTCATACGATACCCCCTCATAAATAGGACAAAGACTTGCAATTTCATCCATAATTTCACTTGGATGCTGGTAATTCCAGTCCGCTCCCATATGATTTGCAACTTGCTGGATGATCCACCAGTCAGGTTTTGATTCTCCCAAGGGTTCAAGTGCCTGATACAAACGCTGAATGCGTCGCTCTGTGTTTGTAAAGGTTCCATCTTTCTCAAGTGACGGAGCGGCAGGCAGGACAACATCCGCAAATTGTGCAGTTTTTGTAAAGAAGACATCCTGTACGACAAAGAAGTCAAGTTTGCTGAGCGTGTCATGCACATGATGCGCGTTTGAATCCACCCAGGCCATGTCTTCTCCGATCAGATACATCGCTTTGAGCTCGCCTTTCTCCACCGCTTCCAGCATTTCAATGTTCGTTAGTCCCGGTTTATTAGAGATCTTCACTCCATACGCCTTTTCAAATTTAGCTCGAGCCATATCATCCGAAATATGCTGATAGCCCGGGAGCCACTCAGGAAGCGTACCCATGTCACAAGCGCCTTGTACGTTGTTATGTCCCCGGAGAGGGAATGCACCGGCTCCATGACGTCCGTAGTTTCCCGTAACCAGCAAGAGATTGGAAATCGCTGCCGATGTGTGGGAACCCGCAATATTCTGGGTAACACCCATTCCCCACAAGATGCATGTGCCATCGGCTTCGTGAATCATTTTGGCCGTTTGGATTAATTGCTCTTTTGATAGACCAGTGACTTCCTCCGCATATTTAAGTGTGTATTTCTTAAGGAATTTGAGATATTTATCGAAATTGTTCACACGATTTCTGATAAATTCTTCGTCATGCCATCCCTGATCAATCATATACTTGGCAACGGCAGTCAACCAGACGAAGTCAGTTCCTTGTTTTGGACGCAAGAACAGATCAGCCCGATCTGCCATTTCATGTTTTCGAAGATCCGCGACAATTAATTTCTGACCGTTTAGTTTCTTTGCGCGTTTGACTCGGGTTGCCAGAACTGGATGGCCTTCGGTTGGGTTTGCACCGATAATGATGACAAGCCCCGCGCTTGCGATGTCTTTAATCGTACCGGAATCCCCGCCATACCCAACGGTTGCAAGCAGCCCGTCGGTCGCAGGCGATTGACAATAACGCGAACAGTTGTCAATATTGTTCGTTTCAAACACCTGACGTGCCAATTTTTGCATCAGATAAGCTTCTTCGTTCGTTGTTTTAGATGAACTTATGAATCCAAGCGCGTTGCCGCCGTAAGTTTGCTTAATCGCACCCATTTTTTCAGCAATCAATTTAAGTGCTTCATCCCATGTTGCAGAAACAAACTCATCTCCTCTCCTAATCAAAGGCGTGGTAAGGCGATGATCACTGTTGATAAAATCCCATCCAAACTTTCCTTTAACGCAGGTTGAAATACTATTTACAGGCGCTTGTTCTGTGGGTTCAATTTTCAAAATCTTACGTCCTTTGGTCCACACTTCAAACGAGCAACCCACCCCGCAGAAGGTACATACGGTTTTCGTTTTTCTTGTACGAGTGTCCCGCATCGCCGCTTCAATTTCCGAAATTGCAAAAATTCCACTATAGCCGGGTTCTACTTTTTTCACAAAATCAATCATAGGATTAAGCAGATCTTTTTTTATTCCCGTCATAAAACCGGCTTCCCCTAGCATCGATTTTTCCATCAAGGCATTACATGGACAAACCGTCACACATTGTCCACAAGATACACAGGAAGATTCGTTGATGGGTTTGTCGTCATCCCAAATTACTCGTGGAATGTCTCGCTCCCAATCAATTGTCAACGTTTCATTTACTTGCAGATCTTGACATACTTCCACACAACGCCCACAAAGAATACATTGATTAGGATCGTATCGATAAAAAGGATGGGACATATCCACTTCATAACCTTTTTCTCGAAACGGCCGTGTTTGATGCTCGATCTCCAAAAGTTCCGCCGTATTATGAACTCGGCAATTGCCGTTGTTATTGTCGCAAACCGTACAATACAACAAGTGGTTTTCCAAAATACGGTCCATAGCTTCGATCTGTGCGGCTTTTGCCCGTTCTGAGGAAGTTAAGATATTCATCCCTTCTTCCACGTATGTAGAGCATGCCCGCATAATTTTTCCGTCTATCTCACACATGCACGTATCACAGGTTTGAATTGGACCTAATGTAGGCGAATAGCAAATATGTGGATGTTCGATTTTTTGCTGCAAAAGGTAGTCGAGAATTCGAGTACCTTCTTCTATCTCATGTAACACTCCATTAATTCGAACACTCACTTTCTTCTTCACGGTAGATCCTCCTTTAAATATAAAACCCACCATAAAACAACTTGTGTAAACGGACACACAAATTGTTTTATGGTGGGTTAATCACTAGCATTTGGCAATACTAGTTATCCATCCCGACCATATATTGAGAAGTCATGACATTGAGGCAATTTATCATTACCCAATATCGATGAACTCCTCCGTTATTATGATAGAACCTAAACATTAGATTCGATTACTATTTCAAGAATTATCTTTGACAATTTCGTGAAATTTTCTTGAACAATTCTAAAAGGGGTAATGGAAATATCCTTGTATTGATCAGGTTCCACGTACTTACCTGCGTACTTATCGGGTTGCGGTAACCGACACGCAGCCAGAATTCAAAAGGTAATTCAACAAGTGGATCATGGGGGACCAGATGCTGTAGCCGTCTTCCGCTTCAAAACCAACGAAGCGTTAAGAGCTCATAAATCAAATATCCCCGGTCTAAAGCCGGCTGGTCATCGGGATTGGATCGACGGATCCTCGGCAGGTCAAATCCAACCCTAGCCCCGGCGTCAAAACATTAATTTTACTCGGGTACTGTCCGGGTAATCCTCAAGTTGATTGCTTACCCAAGCACCGGCTCCACGGTTCGGACTTATATAACAAACATCTGCGCCGACGCCGCCTTCAAGGCGCATAGCCATGCGGGTAAACCGGTAAGCCTAATGGAGGGCATACTTCATTTATTATGAAAGAATCACAATTGGGAGTTGATATACCCCTTCCACCCTAAACAAAAAACCCTACATTCACGTAGGGTTTCGCGTGGCGAGGGTCAGATTTTCAACTCTCCTAATCGCACAAGTTCAACAACCGCCTGCGACCGTCCTTTTACGTTGAGTTTCTGCATCACGTTCGAAATATGATTGCGGACGGTTTTTTCACTGATAAACAGTTGTTGAGCAATATCCTTGGTGGTCTTGTCTTGGACCAGTAATTCGAACACTTCCCTCTCCCTGTTGGTCAACAGGGGCTTCCCTTTCTGGTTGGTCAAAATATGCCACCCCTCTTTGCTCGAGCTCTTAGAACACGAGGGTCGGGACTCAGTCAGATTATTGTATGAACAGGCTTATTAGCGGGTGATGGGGAGAGGTTAAAATAGGCGATCATCCGATTTTTCAGCCTGAAACCCTCGACACGGTGTTATCGTATTCAGATCGGCCATTTTCTGTGAGTAAGAAACGAACCCGTTGTCAAGTGAGTTTTTAAAGGTGCAAAAAAACCCTCCGCTTGTCCGCGAGGGTTAGGTTTTGACAAAGTCTATGGGTTCTGATTTGTCTAAGCTCACACTCGACGGGGAGATCGGACCCGTTCCCCTAAAGGAGAGTGGCCAATTTCCCAAGAGCGGTTTTTGAGCGTGTGCGAAAAGGGAACAGAATCACTCGGCCAGATGAGATTGAGACTTATTCCATCAACTTGCCCCCTGCCGCAACTTGTGCGTGATTCTAGTGAATCAAACGGCGCCCATGAAAGTGTCCTTCAGGTACTTCATCAGGATTACGCCCGCACCCGGACGATCTCTTCGGAAGCGGTCGTCAACGGCTGCAAACCATCTGCCGTCACGACGTACGTGTTTTCGATACCGATCACACCCCGTCCGGGAAAGGTGAACTTCGGCTCCACCGCGATCACCATGCCTTCTTCCAACGGTTGATCGAATCCTCGTGCCAAAACCGGGAGTTCATCCAGCTCCAATCCGACGCCGTGTCCCAAAAATTTGGCCTGATCTTCGCCATATCCCATAAAATGATCCGCCAAACCGGCTTCTTCCGCCATTTTCAATGCATTCACGTACAATGATTCCCATGATACCCCCGGTTTTCCCTTTTCCTCTGTTGCCTTCAGGATCCGTCGCGTGATCCCGTAGGCATGTTCCAAATCGGTGTCTAGCTCGCCGATCACTGCCAGACGCGTTTGATCGATGATGTATCCTTCAATCACCGCACTGATATCCACCAGAATCGGCTCGCCCACCCGGATTTCTTTCCAACCGGCCCCCTGTGGACTGGCAACTGTCAAGCCCATCCCGCCAGCGGGCCCGTCGAAGTAAGTTGGAGCAGCAGCGGCCGCTCCTGAGGCGACCATGCCCAGTACAAGCTCTTGATTGAAAGCGCGCATTCGGTACAGGTTGATATTCCCCTTCAACCGTAAGCGTCGTTCGATTTCGGCGGCCAGCTCCACTTCCCGCATACCTGGTTTTATCATTTCCGGAAGCGCTTCCACGATCTCCCGTACATAAGCGGCCGCTCGTTTTAATTGATTCAGTTCGTAATCCGATTTGACGGCCCGCTGCAATCGAAGTGGAAACGAAATATCTGTCAATTCGGCTTTCGGGAACAATTTATTGGCGTAAAACGTCGCCTGTGCATACGGCAATACATCCAATTCCATTCCCACACGGCGAATCGAGCCGAAGCGCTCCGCAATCCGTTGCGGCAATTCCCGAATTCGTCCCATCGGTTCCACCGGCACGGAGGATTCACGCTTCGCACGGGCGACACTTTTTTTCACGTAAAGACACGGCTCACCTGTCCGAGGAACGAAAAGCAATCCGTTTTGCATCGTTCCCGTCAGATAGTACAAATCGATATTTTGAGCGATCAGGGCGCCGTCCAGTTCCATCCGATCCAACGTCTGTTGAAACCGTCGGTAACGCCGTTCGATCTCCTCCACTGGTACAAGTGGTAATTGGTTGTCCATTCCTCTCCCTCCCATACTTCCTTATCTTCATCCCCTTTCGCGAAAAAACGGGGGCTTCCCTGCTTGACAAAACAGAACGGGTAAGGAAGGTAAGTACTCTCGAAACCATCTGGTTGCCCGTCGGTCCGTCGTGACAGCCCAATTTGCTGCGTGAAGTGATAAACAACGAACGCCCCATTCATGCAAACTCAACTGCACGCGGGGAAATGGGACGGTGGAAAAAGCAAACACCGTGTCACCGTATTGCAAGCATTCCCCCAAACACCGCCTGATTGAGTATTCCGGCGAAGAACGCAACAGATGAACCGGTTCAAAGCCGATGTGTTCAATCAGACGCCGGGCATCTTGCCGTTTGTCAGGAGACTTGCGTGAACCATTGGTAGCTTGCAATACAGGAAATTGCTTGACCAGATGGACAAAGGGAATTCCGTGGAAAAACATGGGTATCCATCACTCCTCTCGGGTTAGCATACCCGAGAAAGGCTGTCTCACACAGCTTTTTCGACATTGTCACCCGACTCGTCTGATTCGGTGGATTTTTTCGGTTGGATTGGTATAATTCGACCTTTGCATCACAAACTACAGACAGAGCTTGCAAGCTAATCCATAACGAAGAGGTGGAAAGAATGCCACGTAACAACCGCATTTTGGCTCCTGGTGCTCGTCAAGCCCTGGACCAAATGAAAGCCGAAATCGCCCAGGAATTTGGTGTTCAGCTGGGTCCCGACACGACGTCCCGCGCCAACGGTTCTGTCGGAGGGGAAATTACGAAGCGCCTGGTCGCTTTGGCCGAACAACAAATGAGTGGACAAGCAGCTGCGGCGGTTCGTCGATAAACAATTATGGTTCTTTCTTCCCTCAACCCCCTGTAATAGGGGGTTGTTTATTTGTGCGCATGAACCAAGCCGTATTTGACATAACGTTGCAGTAAACGCCAGATCATTTGACGGAGGAATCGCCATGATCCGCCAATCACCCGGCTTGTCGACCACTTCTCTCGCTTCCGTACCCATGGAACAACACTGGCCTGTACTTTCTGCACCCGTTTTGGCCTTTTTGGAGTTGGAACAAGATGTATACTTCCCCCAACTCTCCCCAGCGGACGTACATATGTACATCAGTTCAGCTATGGAATGGGGTGAACAGGCCACCCAAAAACATCACTACGATGGACGACTCATCCATCTGATCAATCGTATGATCGCCAGCGGAATCCGTGTGCGCTTTCTCGACCATGCCTCTCCTCGCATCACAACGCGCGCCCAATATCGGAGCAAACCCCCGACCATCGACATCTACCGTCCTTCCATCCAGCAGTTGGCTCATTTTTTTAAACGCTCCGGATATCGTGTCTCATCAGATGATCTGGTCGCACTGCATCTCACGCACGAATGGTTTCATCATCTGGAGATACACACCATCGGTCGCACGGATCGCATGCTCCCAAAAGTCCCTGTTAAACGTTGGGGGCCATTCACATGGAGAGAATATGTGGGGAAGACCAGGGAAATCGCCGCCCATGCCTTTACACAGCGTTCATTGGGATTATCTTGGTTTCCCACCTTGGTGGACCATCTGCTGTTATATATGGAGAAGGGATGGTCCAAAACGCAAATTCGCGAACACTTCCAACATGTGAAACAACGATATGACAAGTTCATTCAGACCGATAAACGCGATCAAGAATAAGGTGTATTGCTGAGTAAGCACCCTTGAGCCATCCAACAAGCTCTCTATTTCCCCTCAGCCTCATCCGACTCCGCTACGAAAGGCTCCAGGAACCGTTCAACGTTCAACCTTTCACCGGTCGCCTGCTTCAGCAGTTCCTGCCAATGATACCGTGCACCGGGGCGAAAAATACGCTCCCTCAAAAATGAACCCGCATGGGCGTTGTTGACCAACGGATGGGACGCTTCCCCACTCGATTGCAAGGCATGGAAAAATTGTGATGCCATCCACTCTCCCAACAAATAGTTCTGGTAATACACCGGAGAGGTGCCCAGATGAATCTTGGCCGCCCAGTCAGGGGCGCGGCGACCCTCCGGACGGGGGACAAATTGGAAACGCTCCACGTAATCCCACCACAATGTGTCCAAATCCCCCGTCGGATTACGATAGAGATCCCGTTCAAAATGGATCATCACCAGACACCAGCGGATAAACACCAGCATGGCCAATGCGGATTGTTTGCGAAGTGACGCTTCCTTCTCCGCAACCCAGGATTCAGAAATGCCCGCCACTTCAATCAACCACACCGGGTCGTGAATCAGACGCCCCATCAGCATGGCAACCGCCTCTGTCGTCGCGATATGGGCATAACGACGGAGCAGATAGGGCAAATCCCGATCCACGTTGGCATCATAGACGGCATGGCCCAGTTCGTGCAACAGAATTTCCATCCATTTCGCGTTTGGCCGCAAGTTACACAGTACCCGTACATCTCCGCGACGGTCCATATCCAAACAAAACGCATGTTGACTTTTTCCGTCCCGCTCGTACAAATCGCTGCGTCTGAGGATATCCTCCACGTCCAATCCCATCCCGCCAAAGGTTCGAACCGCCAACTCTTCCAGCTTCCGATCCCGGAAATGTGAATCCAAATCCACGTCAAACACCGGCGGCGCCTCCTGAAAAAACGGGTCGGTATAATGCCAGGGACGCAATCCTTCCGGCCGCAAGTTGGGATATTGCTTGGCCAATACAGCGTCCATTTCCTTTTTCAGATCGGCGTACGGACCATCTGTCCGAGAACGAATCGCTTCCAATGCCGTAAACAGTTCCTCTTCCTCAATCTCGTTCAATGTGAGCGACATATGGTAGTAATCACAAAACCCTCTCTCTGCCGCCAGTTCGTTGCGCAGTTCGGCCAACCTGCGGATCGAGTCAGCCACCACCACACCAATCTGCTTACTGGCGCGCCACGCCTTTTTTCGTTTGTACGGATCTTTATCGGTTCGAAGGATTTCCCTGATCTCATTTTCGGTGACCGTTTTTCCCTCCACCTCAGCACGGAACCGGACAAACGCCCCCTCGATTTCCGTTTGGAGACGGGCCATTTCCTCAATTTGCCGGGGATCACTCGGGTTCATGGCCATTTCGTTATATAACAGGGTTAACTGTCGACGAAGCAACGGATCAGCGATTTCCGCTTTCCGCAACGTTGCCAATCGTTCAAACCGCTCAGGATCGGCCATCATCCGCATGCGTTCCCGCAATGCTTCGGCGAGTGCCTCCTCATGCTTTTTTTCACCGGTCGTACTTGCATTCCAATAGGCTTCGTTCAGCCGTCGATCCGCATGCTCCCATTGCGGGACCCATTCCTGCAAAAATGCTTTTGCCTCTTGATCCATCCTCTCGCTCCTCTCACGCGTTGCCCTTTCAGATTTTCACCCCGTGATGTGCATCTTCCAACTTCGCTCCATTTCCTGCGTTTCGTCAGACTGACGAATGATCGGTTACACACAGTAAACTGAGTTCTCGCAAACTCTTGTGTTTCCCTTTTCAACTGGACGTGGATAACTTAGAGGGTTTCTGGCTATACTTATATAAAATATGTTACTTCTTTATATAAACTGAATCAAACCGCGATATAATGACGTTTTCGCTTCTCTCTGTTACAATAATAGAAGTGAGGTGAGCCAACGATGGCAGACCGTTGCATCTGTCCGAAATATGAGGCGGCGATGGAGATCCTGGCCAAAAAATGGACCGGATTGATCATCCGCGTATTGTTGGACGCCCCCCGACGCTTTCGCGACATCCGTGAACAGATTCCGCAAATGAGCGAACGGATGCTGGCTGAACGGTTAAAGGAACTGGAAGCACACGGCATTCTGGAACGCAAAGTGTATCCGGAAACACCTGTCAGGATCGAATACAGTCTGACTCCCAAAGGAGAAGACTTGTCTCCCGTCATCCAGTCCATCGAAAAATGGGCTGATCAATGGGTGGAATTCAAAGAAGCCGAACAGGTATGATCGTCGGCAAAGCGGGCAGCCTACTAGGGGACAGGAGGTGTTGGGGATGGAAACTCCTTACCTTTGTCCCTCGTGTGGCACTAACCGCAGTCGGTTTCACGTGATCGAACAAGTGGTGCAATCGGTGAAAAAGGACCCGAAAACGGGAGAGATCGTGGGTAGTATCAGTCCCGACGATCCGTTGTACATTCCCTATAGTGGTGAAAAAGTCCGCGTACAGTGCGGTGTGTGCGGATTGATCGAATCAGAGCTACGCTTTATCAAAGCCGCTGAACGGAACCGATTGATGTAATCGGTTTACTGCCCGCCATAGCGTTGAGAGGGTGTCCATGTTTCGGGACGCGTCATCTCCCTGTGTCAAAACGGGAAGAAACGCGTCCTCTTTTATTTTTGAAAAGAAAACCCAACTCTATCTGGTTGGAATGATAGAATCATTGGACGAGGAACGGCTTTGGCCCTCTCGCACGTCCGACCGAATTTTGATACAATCAATCTGTGGAGTGCGGAAACACTGAAAACTACGATGCGAGCGAGATCTTGTGAGACAAAACGAAAAATGGCTTGGGCGAAGCCTTCGTGGATGGATGTGAATCTGCCACACCAGATGAAGCGAGAAGCTCACGGCGGCCAAAGGGTTTACCTTTGGTGCTGATTCCGTGCAGATCAAGTAACAAAATATATTTGGATGAAAGGAAGCAGAAATCCAAGGCAAAAGGGGTTTCGAACATGCGCGCATTCAAGGAATCCATGTTAAAACTGATCACGGAAACCTCGACCAATCTGCCCCCGGATGTGCGAGCCGCTATCCAACGTGCCAAAATGCGCGAAAACGCCGGCACACGGGCAGCTTTGGCGCTCTCCACCATCTCGGACAATATTCGGATGGCGGAAGAAAACGTTTCCCCGATTTGTCAGGACACCGGGATGCCAACGTTTGAGATTCGCGTCCCCGTCGGTGTCAACCAAATCCGCATGAAGGAAGCGATCCACGAAGCAATTGCCGAGGCGACACGCTTGGGCAAACTGCGCCCCAACTCCGTGGACTCGCTCACTGGGAAAAACAGCGGAGACAACCTGGGGCCGGGGATTCCGGTGATTCATTTTGAACAGTGGGAAAAAGACGAAATCGAGGTTCGCCTGATCCTGAAAGGCGGCGGTTGTGAAAACAAAAACATTCAATACAGCCTCCCCTGTGAATTGGAAGGATTGGGTCGAGCGGGACGGGATTTGGATGGAATCCGCAAATGCATCCTGCACGCCGTCTACCAAGCGCAAGGCCAAGGTTGCAGTGCCGGTTTTATCGGCGTGGGCATCGGCGGCGACCGGACGACCGGATATCAACTGGCCAAAGAGCAACTGTTCCGCCCGGTACACGACGTCAACCCCAACCCTGAGTTGGCCAAATTGGAGGCGTATATCATGGAAGCGGCCAACCAGCTGGGCATCGGTACGATGGGATTCGGCGGCGCTGTCACGCTGTTGGGTTGCAAGATCGGCGCCATCAACCGGATTCCGGCCAGCTTTTTCGTCTCCGTTGCCTACAATTGTTGGGCGTTTCGTCGGCAAGGCGTCGTACTGGACCCCGATACCGGCGAAATCAAACGGTGGCTGTATACCGACGCTCCGGAAGTGGAGGATACTCCAGCATCCACAACGACCGGATTGGTCGGCGAAAAGAAAGGTAATCGCGAAATCACCCTCACCACGCCGATTACAGAAGAACAGATCCGACAACTGCGTGTAGGCGACATCGTCATCCTCAACGGGTTGATCCATACCGGACGGGACGCCCTGCACAAATACCTGATCGACCACGATTCGCCAGTGGATCTAAACGGCGGCGTGATCTACCATTGCGGCCCGGTGATGCTCAAAGACAAAGACGGCACCTGGGAAGTGAAGGCAGCCGGTCCGACTACGAGCATCCGGGAGGAACCCTATCAAGCGGACATCATCCGCAAATTCGGCATCCGTGCGGTTATCGGAAAAGGTGGTATGGGTGAAAAAACACTGGCTGCACTGAAGGAACACGGGGCGGTCTATCTGAATGCCATTGGCGGCGCCGCCCAATACTATGCGGACTGCATCACAGGGGTTGAAGGTGTCGATTTTCTGGAGTTCGGCATACCGGAAGCCATGTGGCATCTCCGCGTGCAAAACTTTGCCGCCATCGTCACGATGGATGCCCATGGCAACAGCCTGCATAAAGACGTGGAGAAAAGCGCACTGGAGAAACTGGCGCAATTCAAAGACCCCGTATTCGTCTAACCTCGTTATACCAAGGGCGGTTCTATTCGGCCGCCCTTTCTCTTTCCTGATTTTCATCTGTCGGAGGTGAACAGTATACACATGCGTCGCAACATGTTTTCCGCCATCATTATTTGCATCCTTTTGTTCAGTTTCCTGTCCGGTTGCGAAACGGACCCGGGTCCCATGCCTGTGATGAAAAACTATCTATCATTGTGGGAACAAGGACATTATGAAAAAATGTACGACCTGCTGAGTGCCACATCCAAAAAGCGCATCAGCAAACAGGATTTCGTCAAGCAGCATCGTCAAGTAGCTTCCTCCATCGGTCAGACCAAGATTCAACTGAATCCTGCCAAGCCAAAAGGACACGTCATCCCCTTCCGGATGATCCGGTCCACCAAGATGTTCGGTGATCTGACATTTCAATCGGCAGCGCAATGGGTGAAGGAAGAAGAGAACGGATGGCGAATCAAGTGGACACCGTCTCTCCTTCTCCCCGGACTCGGTGAAAACGATCAGATCAAAATCGAGCGCACCAACGAAAATCTGAGAGGAGAGATCCACGACCGCAATGGTGAACCGCTCGCCATCAATCAAGTCAAATACCATGTGACGGTTCTTTCCAAACAAATCACGGACACCAAAACCAGGCAACAGCTGGCCCAACTATTGGGATTGAGCCCTGCCCAGTTGGCCGGGAAACTGAAGTCGAAGCAATCGAATCGAGTGGAAGTGGGCACGTTGGACCTGGAAGACCGCGGGAAAATATCGGCGTTGAAAGCGATCCCCGGTGTGGATATCCGTATGGAGAGTAAGCGTGTCTACCCGCAAAAAGAGGCAGCCGCCCATTTGATCGGTTACATACGCCCCATCTCCGCCGAACAGTTGAAGAAACTCAAAAACCAGGGATATGAGCAAGGCGACTGGATCGGTCTGCGCGGTTTGGAGCAAGTGTTGGAAGAACGTTTGCGTCCCCACCAGGGACATCGTTTGCTGATCGTCGATGCGAACGGGCAAGCGAAAAAAGTGTTGTCACAACGCCCGGGACAAGATGGCAAGAGCTTTCGTCTCACCATCGATGTGAACACACAACGCCAACTGTACAATGGTATACGGAAGGACAAAGGCGCCGCTGTCGCCATCAACCCGAAAACGGGCGAAGTGCTGGCCATGGTGAGCGCACCTTCCTACGATCCCAATATGTTCATCAACGGGTTTCCTGCTTCAGAATGGAAGCGGGTCAACGGCCCGACCATGCCGCTGATGAGCCGGTTCAAATACACCTACACGCCTGGTTCCACGATGAAAGGCATCGTGGCGGCCATCGGGTTGGATACGGGGAGAGTGAAGCCCAACACTACCTTTGATACTTCCGCTGGCAAATGGCAAAAGCCCGGTTGGGGCGATTTTTACATCACGCGGGTTGATAATCCGGGTGGTCCCATCGATCTGCGCAAAGGATTGGCTTGGTCCGACAACATCTATTTCGCGCGGGCAGGCTTGATGATCGGCACGCGCAACATGAACTTGTACTTGAAAAAGTTCGGCTTTGAAAAGGAGATCCCTTTCCCCTACCCGATCGAATCTTCTCAGATCGCCGCCAACGGCAAAATCGACAATGAGGTGCAATTGGCCAACAGTTCCTACGGACAGGCACAAATTGAAGTAAGTCCATTCCATATGGCCATGATGTACACGGCGTTTGCCAACAAAGGGAACATCATGCAACCTGTGTTGATCATGGATGAAAAACAGCCCGTGCAGCCCAAAGTGTGGAAAGCAAATATCATCAAGCCGCGAGTAGCTCAGCAAGTCAGTGATCTTTTGACTTCCGTCGTCAACGATCCCCACGGTACCGGCCACAGTTTGGCCGTTTCGGGGGTTCGCATCGCGGCCAAAACGGGGACGGCCGAATTGAAAAAAAGCAAGGACGACAAAAACGGTACGGAATACGGATGGTTGTGCACCATCACCGGCAAACCCGGAAAACAACCCGATCTTGTCACCACCATGTTTGTGGAGGATGTGAAGGATCGAGGCGGCAGCCATTATCTCCTGCCGATGATGAAAACATTTATCCAAAAACGTTATGCAACCGGAGGTTCTTGATGATTCCTTTCTATGTAAGATCATCCATGAGTGAAACATCTTCAGGGAAAACTACGTCTATATATAACGAGAAGGGGGTTTTTCGCACATGAAGAAAACTTGGCTGAGAAACATCGGCCTCGGCATTTTGAGTGTATTCTTATTCACTTTGTTTCTCCCCTCCGTCGCGTCTGCTGACGCCGTGGTGGGAGAGACAGTCGTCACGTTGGGACAAGACCTCACTCAGCAGGAGCGCCAAGCCATTCTCAATGAAATGAACGTACCCAATGACGTCAAGATCATTGAAGTCACCAATGCGGAAGAGCATCAATACCTCGGAAAATACTTGAGCAAAGCGACCATCGGTTCGCGGGCGCTCTCTTCCGCGAAAATCACGTTGACCGACGCCGGATCCGGTATCAAGGTGCAAACGCACAACATTACCACGATTACCAATGCGATGTACGCGAACGCCTTGATCACCGCAGGCGTCAAAGATGCGGACGTGTATGTCACCGCACCGAAACCGGTGTCGGGAACGGCCGGTCTGACTGGTATCCTCAAGGCGTTTGAAGCGGCCACCGGTACCAAGATCAGCGAAGAGCAAAAACAAGTTGCCAACGAGGAAATCGTGCGCACTGCGGACCTGGCCAAGCAGATCGGCAGTGAAAAAGCGACCCAATTCATGTTGAAATTGAAAGAAGAAGTGGCCAAACAACAACCGCAGACACCGGAGGAATTCCGCGACATCGTCGTCAATGTGGCTGGTGATCTCAACATCAACCTGACCAACCAACAGATCACCCAGCTCACCCAATTCACGCAAAACTTGTCCAATCTGAATATCAACTGGGACAACGTATCCAACCAGCTGAAAAACTTCCAGGATCAATTCCAGCAGGTTCTCAACTCCAAGGAAGCGCAAGGCTTCTTCGCCATGTTGGTTGATTGGTTCTGGAAATTGGTCGAATGGATCCAATCACAGTTCCGGTGAAACAAAACACCCCTTGACCCATACAGTCAAGGGGTGTTTTGCGTATTCCGGAGACTAGGGTGTCTGGACATTCAGTAAGAGAGCAATGTTGTTCCTAGGCGAGCGACCTACCAAGCCCCGGCCGAGCGCAGACCCGGAAAGCGCAGGATTGTAATCGCGGGCAATTTTCTCAAAGCGAAGCGTCATTTGCCCGCGCCCTGCGCTAATCGGGTCGGAGCGGTCACCATCTGCTTCCCTGCAGGGCGCAGGTGGAGCGAGCCGGGAAAGCAATGTGGACATTATTCTCCAGACAACGCCCTCATTGACCAAGAAGTTGAACCACCGCTCACCAAAGAAAACCACGGATCGAAATGATCCGTGGTTTTCTTGTTATACCGACAACCATTTGCGGAACAGCATTTTGGTTCCTTCACGGTTCATTTTTGCGATAGCGGTGGTCAATGGAATGCCTTTGGGGCAGGACTGCACGCAGTTTTGCGAGTTGCCGCATTCCTGCAATCCGCCTTCACCCATCAGCGCTTCCAAACGTTCATCCTTGTTCATCTCACCCGTCGGATGCGAGTTGAACAATGCCACCTGACCAGCCACGAACGGTCCCATAAACTTGGATTTGCTGTTGACGTTGGGGCACGCTTCCAAACAGACCCCACAGGTCATGCACTTGGACAGCTCGTACCGCCATTGGCGTACCGTTTCCGGAATGCGCGGACCCGGCCCCAGGTCGTAAGTACCGTCGATCGGGATCCACGCTTTCACCCGCTTCAATGCGTCAAACATGCGGCTCCGGTCCACGATCAGGTCACGAACGACCGGGAAGGTGCGCATCGGCTCAATCCGGATCGGTTGTTCCAGGTGATCGATCAAAGCGGTGCAGGCTTGTCGGGGACGCCCGTTGATCACCATGGAGCAGGCCCCGCACACTTCTTCCAAACAGTTGGATTCCCACACGACCGGTGTGGTTTCCTTGCCTTCAGCATTGACCGGGTTGCGCTGGATTTCCATCAACGCGGAAATGACGTTCATGTTTTTCCGGTACGGGATACGGAACTCTTCCTTATACGGTTTGGAATCAGGTCCGTCTTGCCGGGTGATGATCAGGTGTACGGTTTGTTGTTCACTCATTTCTTCGCCGCCTCCTCTTTCGCCACGTCATACCGGCGCGGACGCGGTTTGATCAACGAGATGTCAACCGGTTCGTATTCGAACGCCGGTCCGTCCTCGGTGAATTTGGCCTTGGTCGTTTTCAGCCACTCTTCGTCGTTCCGTTCCGGGAACTCGGGTTTGTAGTGAGCACCGCGGCTTTCATTTCGATGGTAAGCTCCCAGCGTAATCACCCGGGCCAATTGCAGCATGTTCCACAACTGGCGGGTAAAGGAGACGGCTTGGTTGCTCCATTTGCTGGTGTCGCTCATATTGATGTTTTGATAGCGTTCCATCAGCTCTTGAATTTTCTCGTCCGTTTTCAACAGGCGGTCATTGTACCGAACGACCGTCACGTTGTCGGTCATCCATTGACCCAGCTCCTGATGCAGTTTGTAGGCGTTTTCGGTGCCATCCATCTTGAGCAGCTGTTCGTATTTGGCTTCCTCGTCTTTGACAATGGATTCATACAGCGTGGACGGCAGGTCTTCCGCCGATTTTTCCAATCCGCGCACATACTCGATCGCTTTGGGTCCGGCCACCATGCCGCCGAAGATGCACGACAGTAGCGAGTTGGCTCCGAGACGGTTGGCGCCGTGGTATTGATATTCGCACTCGCCCGCGGCAAACAGCCCGGGGATGTTGGTCATCTGATTGTAGTCGACCCACAGTCCGCCCATCGAATAGTGCACTGCCGGGAAGATTTTCATCGGTACTTTACGCGGGTCTTCACCCATGAACTTCTCATAAATCTCGATGATACCACCCAATTTGATATCCAGCTCTTTGGGATCTTTGTGGGACAGATCAAGGTAAACCATGTTTTCCCCGTTGATCCCGAGCTTCATGTCCACGCAGACTTTGAAGATGGCTCGCGTGGCAATATCCCGCGGTACCAGGTTACCGTAAGCCGGGTACATTTCCTCAAGGAAGTACCACGGTTTGCCGTCTTTATAGGTCCAGACACGACCACCTTCTCCCCGCGCGGACTCGGACATCAAGCGCAATTTGTCATCGCCAGGGATCGCGGTCGGATGTACTTGGATGAACTCCCCGTTGGCGTAATAGGCACCTTGTTGATACACCGCACTGGCCGCCGAACCGGTGTTGATCATCGAGTTGGTCGATTTGCCGAAGATCATGCCCAAACCGCCCGTCGCCAAGATCACAGCGTCGGCCAGGAAGGCCTTGATCTCGTGACTACGCAGGTTTTGCGCCACAATCCCGCGGCAACGACCTTCATCGTCCAAGATCACCTTCAGAAATTCCCAATGCTCGTACTTGGTGACCCGGCCGGCCACTTCCCAGCGGCGAACTTGCTCGTCCAATGCATAGAGCAATTGTTGCCCCGTAGTCGCCCCGGCATAAGCGGTACGGTGGTGTTTGGTACCCCCGAATCGGCGGAAGTCGATCAATCCTTCCGGCGTTCGGTTGAACGGCACTCCCATACGGTCCATCAGGTAAATGATGCCCGGCGCTGCTTCACACATCGCTTTGACCGGGGGTTGGTTGGCCAAAAAGTCCCCGCCGTAGATCGTGTCGTCAAAGTGTTCCCACGGCGAGTCACCTTCCCCTTTGGTGTTGACCGCACCGTTGATCCCGCCCTGCGCACACACCGAGTGGGAACGTTTCACGGGCACAAGCGAAAACAACTCGACATTGGCACCCGCTTCCGCCGTCTTGATGGCGGCCATCAGACCGGCCAATCCGCCACCCACGATAATGATTTTCTCGTTCATTGAACACTGCCCCCTTTTAACGCTGCGCCAACTGGTTCAAAAACTCCGGATTGTGGAATGCGAACAGGGCACTGATGCCGATGTACGACACAACCACGAAAAGGGCCATGCACACCCAAGTGGATACATACTGTGCACGCGGTCCGACCGTAATGCCCCAGCTGACCAAAAACGACCAGATCCCGTTGCTGAAGTGGAAAACAGCAGCAACGACCCCGATCAAGTACAGTGCAAAATTGACGTCATTGCTGAGAATCTGGTGCATCATCACTGTCAACTCACGCGACGTCAAATCATGCAAGGCTACCTGAACCCTCGTTTCCCATACATGCCATCCCACGAAAATCAGTGTGATGATGCCGGTCACGCGTTGCAACATAAACATGTAGTTACGGAACGTGCCGTGATTCACAACGTTATTTTTCGCCTGGAACGCGATGTGCAGACCATACAGCGCATGGTACAACAAAGGCAGGTAGATGAACACCGTTTCCAGAGCGAGCAGGAACGGCAGATGCCAGATCCACTCCACCTTTTCTTGGAAAACGGCGGGGCCTCTGGTCGCAAAATAGTTCGTCAACAAGTGCTCGACCAAAAAAAAGCCCACCGGAATGACACCCAGCAACGAGTGCAGCCGACGGTTGAAGAAACTACTGTGATTGCTCATCTTGCGCCCTCCAATAACCCCTTGTAAATTGACTTTGATAGTGCGATCAAGCCGTGATGTCAACCCGCTTCCCAAACGTTTCGACAAGTGTGGCGAAATGCCTTGGACTGGATCTAATGCGGTCCAGTGGATAGAAAGGGGTTTCAACTTTGTGAACAACCTTATTGTACTCCCAATTGTTCGACAGCGTCAAGGAAAGGGGTAGCTTCTCCCCGGAATGCTACCCCTCCAAAAATTCCCGGATTACCGGTCCCATCTTTTCGTATTCGATCAAAAATGCATCATGTCCGTACGGGGATCGTAATTCCCACAGCTGTGCATCTTTTCCCTGCTCCCGTAATTCCCGGTACAGTGTTCGTTGCTCCTCAATTTGAAACAACCGATCCTCCTCAATGCCGATGATCAACGCACGGGAGCGAATCTTCGACAGCGCGGCCGCCATTCCGCCGCGCCCCCTGCCCACATCATGCGTGTCCATCGCTTTGAGCAGACACAAATAACTGTTGGCATCAAACCGGTTAACCAGTTTTTCTCCCTGATAACGCAGATAGCTTTCCACCTGAAATGTCGCGTCCCGGGACCATTCCGGTACATTGGTCTGCAGCCGGCGTTGGAACCGCTGATGGAACAACGTGTCCGTTCGGTAGGTAACCATTCCGACCATCCTGGCGATAGCCAAACCTTTTTTCGGCCCCGGTCCCGGGTAGTAATCGCCTCCCTGCCAGTCCGGATCGGACATGATGGCTTGGCGCCCGATATCGTTGTAGGCGATGGCCATGGGGGACAACGCGGCTGTGGTGGCGATGGGGATCAAATTCTCCACCGCTTCAGGGTATAAGATGCCCCATTCCAGTACCTGCATTCCCCCCATGGAACCGCCGACGATGGTATGAACCCGATCGATGCCCATTTTCTGAAGGGTACGATACTGCACGTGGACCATATCCCGAATGGTGACCGGGGGAAAACTCGAACCATAAGGCCGCCCCGTGGCCGGATTGATGGATGACGGACCCGTACTTCCATTACAGCCGCCAAGTACATTGGTGGTGACGACAAAATAGCGGTTGGTATCGATGTAGCGACCGGGCCCGATCAACCCGTCCCACCAGCCGGGGTCCCGTTCATCCCCGACGGCATGCGCATCTCCTGTCAACGCGTGACAAACCAATACCACGTTGTCCCGGTCCACCGACAGTTTTCCCACCGTCTCCACCGCAATGTGCACATCCTGCAGTGTTTCCCCGCATTCCAACGCTACCGGCCCCACGGCCACCGTTTTCTTTGTCACCGTATCGACGCTGGTTACCACGCGTTTTCTCTCCTTTTTTAAAAGGAAACACCCTCTTCGATCAGAAGAGGGTGTCGTCTGCTCCCATGCCATCGCAGTCCGTCCCCCTTCTCATCTCTCAGAACCTGTCGGTTCTGCAGGAATTGGCACCATTCCCCGCCGTTTGATGTGTGTTTTTGGTGCACACAGGTAAACGGGGTGGTTGCCGGGCTTCATCGGGCCAGTCCCTCCGCCGCTCTGGATAAGAAGGTGTTTCCTGATATTCGTATTTGAAGCTTATGATACGATGGATCGAAATTTCTGTCAATGTTTACTTGGACGAAATGCGCACGATCGGTTCATGCGAGACGGACGGTGCTTCTGGGTGTTCCAGCCAGCAACTAACGCGATGCGTCTGGGATACCTCACTCACCTCGGGCATCTCGTCGTTGCAAATATACATCGTGTACGGACAACGATCGGCAAACGGGCAACCTTTGGGCGGATCGAACAGATCCGGCGGGGACCCGGGGATTGGCTTCAACTCCTGCTTCCGATCCAAATCCAGCCGAGGCATAGAAGCCAACAACCCCCAGGTGTATGGATGACGTGGCCTGTAGAAGATCTCTTCCACCGTTCCCGTCTCCACCACCTTGCCTCCGTACATCACCGCCACGCGTTGCGCCATTTCCGCCACCACACCCAAATCGTGGGTGATCAGAATGACAGCGGTGTCCGTTTTCTTTTGCAGTTCCTTCAGCAGTTCGATGATCTGTGCTTGGATGGTCACGTCCAATGCCGTGGTCGGCTCATCTGCGATCAAAATCTTCGGATTGCAGGCCAATGCGATGGCGATCATGGCTCGTTGCCGCATCCCGCCGCTGAATTCGTGAGGATAATTGTTGATCCGTGTCTCGGGGCTGGGAATGCCCACTAAACGCAACATTTCCACTGCGCGTTGGCGCGCTTCGGAAGGGGAAATGCGCTGGTGCCAAATCAGCCCCTCCATGATCTGCTTACCCACTGTCATCGTCGGGTTGAGCGATGTCATCGGGTCCTGAAAGATCATCCCGATCTCGGAGCCGCGTACCTGGAACATCTCTTTTTCCGTCAACTTCAACAGATTTTTCCCGTCAAAAAGAATTTCACCGCTCTTGATTTTGCCGGGCGGAGAAGGAATCAAGCGCATAATCGCCTGTGCAGTGACGCTTTTGCCACTGCCCGACTCCCCGACAATGGCCAATGCTTCTCCCTTTTCCAACGTCAGGTTGACACCCCGGACCGCTTGTACTTCTCCTGCATAGGTGTGAAACGACACATGCAAATCGCGAATCTCCAACAATGCCACGTTGATCCACCTCATTTCCGCATCTTGGGATCGAGCGCGTCACGCAGACCGTCACCGAACACGTTGAAGGCCAACATCGTCAAGCTGAGGAAAAAGGCAGGGAAAAACAGCCGCCACCAATCTTCCGAAAAGATGACGACCAACGAATCGTTGATCATCGTCCCCCAACTGGCTTGCGGGGCCTGCACGCCCAACCCCAGAAAGCTGAGAAAGGCTTCAGCGAAAATGGCATTGGGCACCGTAAACGTCAGCATGACGATGATGGGTCCCATGGCGTTGGGAATCAAATGTTTGAACAGGAGGCGCTTGGTATCGGCTCCCAGGGTACGTGCCGCCAACACGAACTCCTGTTGTTTCAGCTGCAGCACTTGACCCCGTACCAACCGTGCCATATTGAGCCATCCCGTCGCAGTCAGTGCAATGATGATGGTGCCCAAACCCGGCTCCAGCACGACCAATAGCAACACGACGGTGAGCAGATACGGCAATCCCCACAAAATGTCCACGATCCGCATCATCACTTCGTCCACCTTGCCACCGCGATAACCGGCAATGCCACCGTACAGCACGCCAATGCACAAGTCGATCAAGGCTGCGGCCAGTCCGATCTCCAGTGAAATGCGCCCACCGTACCAGGTGCGGACAAAGACATCTCTCCCCAGATCATCGGTACCAAACCAGTGTTCGCCCGAAGGCGCCATGTTTTTTCCGTCCAAATCCTGCTCATAGTACGAATAAGAAGATAAATGCGGACCAATGATCGACATCACCGCAAGCAAAATGATCGTCACCAGTCCGGCTATCGCCAGTTTGTTCTGTTTCAGCCGCCGCCAGACGTCCTGGGTATAGGTGATGCTGGGCCGCTTGATCGTTTCCGCCTCTTGGGACCGTTTGGGAACACGTTCGAATCGTTGTGCCGGAATCGCCATCTCAGTTCGCCTCCTTGTGTCCGACTTTGATCCGCGGATCAATCCAACCGTAAATCAAGTCGACGAGAAAGTTCATTAAGATGAGAAAGGCGGAATAGAAGATCGTGATCCCCATGATCACCGGGTAATCACGGTTGGTCACGCTGTCGACAAAGTATTTCCCGATGCCGGGGATGGAGAAGATCTTCTCGATGACGAAACTGCCGGTCAAAATACCCGCAGTCAGCGGCCCCATGATGGTCACAACCGGCAAGATGGCATTGCGCAAAGTATGGTGGATAATGACACGTCTAGGGGACAATCCTTTGGAGCGGGCTGTTCGGATGTAATCCTGATTCAACACCTCCAGCATGCTGGAACGCATCAGCCGTGTGACCATCGCCAACGGCAGTACGGCCAACGCGATCGTCGGCATGATGCTGTATTCAAACCCCTCCCAGGTTGCGATCGGGAGCAGTTCCCACTCCAGACCCAGATATTTTTGCAAAATTGGTGCCATGACGAAGCTGGGAATCGACACACCCAATACAGCGATCACGGTGGCCGTATAATCCGGGATGCGATTCTGCCGGAGCGCGGCAATCGCCCCCAACGTCAAACCAAGGATCAGCGACAAGATGATCGCTTGCACCCCCAACTGGGCGGATGCGGGAAATCCTTCGCTGATAATTTCGTTGACCGTGCGGGTGGTGTATTTGATCGAGGGACCGAGATCCATCATCACCAGGTTTTTCATATAGTAGAGATACTGCTCCGGGTACGACTTGTCCAAATGATACGCCGCCTTGAGATTTTTCAGGGTTTCCGGTGGCAATTTTTTCTCACCGGTGAACGGATCGCCCGGCACTGCCAGCATCATCATGAATGTCAACGTGGCGATCAACCACAGGGAAATCAACATCATCACAAAGCGTTGTCCCAGATAGCGAAGCATGCGTCCACCACCTCTACCGTTCTAAATGAAAAGAATAGGAAGGCCACCCATTGCAGGTGACCCTCCGGACTGTGGTCCCTATCCGGTTTATTTTTCGGTCAGATAGGTATCCAGGAAATTGAACTGGCCATCCATCTCCTGATAGAAGCCTTTGACGTAATCTTTGATCTGGTAGACTCTCGTGTAGTTGTAAATCGGAGTAACCGGAATATCCCGAGCGAGCATCTCTTCCGCCTTGTGCATCGCTTCCATCCGCACTTTCTGATCGTCCGTCGATTTTGCCTGCTTGATCAACGCATCATATTGCGGGTTGCTGTATTTGGCGTGATTGTTGCCGCCACCGGTCACCCACAGATCGATGAACGTCATCGGGTCGATGTAGTCTGGGTACCAACCGTAACGGGCGACCTGGAAGTTGCCTTGAGTCAGGTTATCCAGGAACACTTTCCACTCCATGTTGGCCAGCTTCACGTTGACACCCAGATTTTGCTTCCACATTTGCTGGACCGCTTCGGCGATCTTTTTGTGCCCATCATTAGTGTTGTACGAGATGGTGATCTCCGGCAGTTTCGAGATGCCCGCTTCCTTCATACCTTCCTGCAGCAGCTTTTTGGCTTCGGCCGGATTGGCTTTGGGTTGGATGTACGGGTCATGGGTTTGGACCCACTCCTTGTTTTGCGCAAAGTCCGGGATGCCCCACGGTACCCAACCGGTGGCCGGCGTTTGTCCCTGACCGAGGACATCCTTCACGATCGCTTCCCGGTCGATGGCCAAAGAGAAGGCTTTGCGGATTTTCACGTTGTCAAACGGTTTTTTCTTGGTGTTGAACACGTAAAAATACATGGATGGATCTTTGTTGACCTTCGCCTTTTTCTCTTTGATCAGTTTCGGTGCCAAATCGTTGGGCACGTTTCGGTTGATGTCCAGGGATCCGGAGACATACATCTGGTACTCGGTCTGTTCTTCCCCGACAAACGGGAAGTTGATCTGGCTCAGTTTGATGCGTTTGGCGTTCCAGTAATTCGGGTTTTTCACAATCTCCACTTTTTTATCATGCACCCACGTTTTGAGCAGGAACGGTCCGTTGCTGACGTAGGTTTTAGCATTCGTTCCCCAATTCGGGTCCTTTTCCACTACTTTTTTGTTCACCGGAAAAAACGGATAAAATGAGGTAAGCGTCACGAAATACGGTACCGGCGCTTCCAAAGTCACTTCCAGTGTTTTGTCATCCAGTGCCTTGACGCCCACATCCTCCGCTTTGGCTTTACCGGAATTGTACGCTTCCCCGTTTTTCAGATAAAACAGCTGATAGGCGTACTCAGCCGCATTTTTCGGATCGAGCAGGCGCTTCCAAGCAAATTCGAAGTCATGGGCGGTCACCGGATCACCGTTGGACCATTTGGCGTCCCGGAGGTGAAAGACGATTTTCTTCCCGCCGTCCATGACATCCCAATTGGTGGCCATACCCGGCTCCACTTTACCGTTCTTGTCGACACGAACCAGCCCTTCCATGATATGACGAAGAATCAAACCCGACTGATCGTCCGTGGCTTTTAACGGGTCGAGCGCAGGTGGTTCGCTGACGATGTAACCTACGTTAAGTACCTGTTTTTCCGCCATGGCGTTGCTGTCGCCCTTACCGCAAGCAGCCAGCAACACCATGCTGAGTACCATGAGGATTGCGGTTGTTGTTGCCACCCATCTTTTCATAGACAGACCCCCTTGAATCTTGCAATCTCGAACGGATCACCCGTTCCGATTAGGATGGATAACAAGAAAACAATGAACAACCTGTCCGCACCTGGGCGAATGACCTATACTGTCCCTTTAACTATATTCCGTCTCAATAGAAAAAATCCTTCATCTCTACCCAATTTTCAATTTATTTCACAAATGAATACATCCCAACGAAAGTAGAAACCGGATAGGTCGAGTGACCTACGGGTAAAGCCCCGTGATCACACCAACCTCCGATCCCCTTTTCACGTTGGGATGTCAGAAAAAAGTCATGATGTTTCCGATTGAAATCCGACTAACCGCATGTCTGGTATATCAATAGTGCAAAAAGCGGTAACTCTACGAAAACCCTTTCCCCACCTTGTTCCCCACGTGGTGAAGTCACTTTCTGGGGAAAGGGTTCTCCCTTTTCACCATTTGACAAACACGCTTTAGATTCGGGTGATCCCGTGTCGCTTCAGCTCAAAGGTCGCTTGTGAGAAACAGGCTACCCTTTCCGGCAGATATCGGACACCGTCCGGTACCTGTTGCCGGATGCAAGTCATCGCTCCGCCCGAACTTCATCACACACCCGCAGGAGACGTTACTTCTTGTTGTATATTCACATCCAAACCAAATGCGGTATGCAATGCACGAACCGCATCTTTCGCGCGTTCCCGCGCAATCGCGCAAGAAATTTTGATTTCGGATGTGCTTACCATTTTGATCCGGATACCCGCATCCGTCAAAGCCGTAAACATCCGTGCCGCCACACCCGGGTTGGTGACCATGCCCGCACCCACTGCGGATACCTTGGCCAATCCCGTTTCCGAGATCAATTTGACGTATCCCAGTGTCTCGCGATTCTGCTCGATCACGTTCCTTGCCTGCTTCCATTCGTCTTCGCCCACACTGAAAGCCACATCGACTACTTCAGCGTCATGTTCGCTCTGCACAATCATGTCCACATTGATGTGGGCGTCGGCCAAAAGACCGAACAACCGGGACAGCGTCTCCACCCGGTTAGGCAAGCCCAACACCTTGATCCGGGCGACGTTGAGATCGTAGGCAATGCCGCGCACTTGCAACGTATCTTCCATTGTGACACTCTCCTTTACCCAAGTTCCCGGTTCCTCGGTAAAGCTGGAACGGACCACCAACGGCACATTGTGTTTCATGGCGCACTCAACGGAGCGGGGATGGAGAACTGCCGCTCCCAGATTAGCCAGCTCCAGCATTTCATCGAACGAGATTTCATCCAATTTCCGCGCTTGCGGGACAATACGCGGATCAGTCGTAAACACGCCAGTCACGTCTGTATTGATCTCGCAATAATCCGCAGACAACGCCGCAGCCAACGCCACAGCGGTTGTATCCGAGCCTCCGCGCCCCAGCGTGGTGATCTCCCCGTCCTCACTGATTCCCTGAAATCCGGCAACGACAACGATTTCGCCGCGATCCAAACATTGACGAATCTTCTCCGTGTCGATCCGCTTGATGCGGGCTTTCCCGTGTACGGCATCCGTCACCATACCCGCCTGCCATCCGGTGAAAGAACGCGCGGGCAAGCCTAATTCGTGCAACGCCATGGTCAAAAGAGCAATCGAAATCTGCTCGCCCGTCGTCAGCAACATGTCCATTTCCCGCGGGGACGGGTCGTCAGTGATTTGCCCCGCCAGCGCCACCAGCTCGTCCGTCTGTTTGCCCATCGCCGAGACGGTGACCACCACCTCGTGCCCTTGGGAATGCACTTCCCTGATTCTTCGTGCCACATTGCGAATCCGTTCGATACTGCCTACAGATGTCCCGCCAAATTTTTGTACTACAATACCCATCGTATCAATCGGCTCCTCTCCCGCCTTTCGTGATTGCAGGGGATGCGCGGTATACAAAAAGGCGACAGCGGAGATGACAGCTGTCGCCTTGTGTATGCACGCGGCAAGTCCAGCCTCACCTGTCCCCTGTGAGATAGTGCTCCACGGGACGCGATATGTTCCCGTGACAGTGTTGCCCCTGTTCGGCGACAACCCCAGCTCCTCCCCTCCCGGCAAGGAGAGAAACTTCGGCGGACTCCCCTTTCCCTGCCGATCGTCGGGGACCGGCCCTCCCGACAGGTACTCTTGAAGCTCCGCGACCTCTACTCCACATGTGTGCAGTGAGGAAAACTTTTGGATTCAGTTGTTTTCAAGGTTTTCATGCATTGTAACACAAAATGGGGATTTTGCCAATCACTTTGTTGCATGTTTATACAAACTCTTTTGGTGAGACGGCCTCCCCTTTCTCACGCCGGAGAGCCGGATTCCGCTCCTTTCAGCGCCGCGACTTCCTCTTCGGTCAACTCACGGTACTCTCCCGGATCCAAACTCGGGTCCAACGGCAACGGTCCCATGGCGATGCGTTTCAAATAGGTGACGCGCTTTCCCACCGCCTGGAACATGCGTTTCACCTGATGGTATTTGCCTTCGTATATGGTCAGTTCCACTTCGGATTTCGGACCCGATTGCAACACTTTCAGTTCGGCGGGCAGGGTGCGGTAACCATCGTCCAATGTTACGCCACGGGCGAACGCTTTGACATCGGCATCGGTCACCGCTCCTTCCACTTCCGCGTAATACGTCTTCGGTACGTGCTTTTTTGGAGACAGCAGCCGGTGCGCCAGTTTGCCGTCATTGGTCAACAACAGCAGGCCCTCCGTGTCCTTATCCAGCCTGCCTACCGGAAACGGCTCAAAAAAGGCGTGCTCAGGATGCAGTAAATCCACCACCACCGCGCTTTCTCGATCCTCGGTGGCGGACAGCACCCCCTGCGGCTTGTTCATCATCAAATAGATATACCGACGATAGATGACACGTTCGCCATCCACTTCAATTACATCATTATCCGGATCAACATGCATGCCAGGATCATCCGCCCATTCACCGTTGACGGTCACATATCCCGCTTTGATCAGTTTCTTGATTTCCTTACGCGTACCGTACCCCATGTTGGACAAGATTTTGTCCAGGCGTTGGCGTTTCCGTTCTGCCATCCTACATCCTCCCATCATTTCGGCCCAAGTACTCTGATTGTACCTGATCTTCCACCTGGATGAAACCGATCCGGTATGACCCAAGCCTCTCAACACATATGTTGGCTGAGAAAGGAGGATTTCAGATGGGTCATGGGGAATGGACGAGGTCGGCCTGGTGGGAACATCGTTTTTGGCTGCAGGTGTTGGGGGATCACGCACGATTTCTGACGGACAACCTGTCCCCCCGGGAGAAAAAAGAAGTGCGTCGAGCCGAATTCTTCATCGAGCGGATGGACGCTTTGCTGAACCAAGCACGTCGTCCGGCGGATACCGACCCTGCTGAATTCAGCCGTCTGGCTTGTCGGGCCGCATCAGATATTCGGACGTTTAAACTGCATTTGCTCCAACGTCACCTGATCGGCGAAATCGCACTGGGCATGACTCCCACATTTCTCAATCACATGGTGAATGAAGTGGAGGAATATCTCCGTATTCTCCATTATCTCCAAAAAAAAGAACCGCCTCCCCCGCTTCATCCGATCCATCACCATCTCGTTTGGTTACCGGATGCCGCCGGACATGCAAATGCGTTGGACGGGAGACTGGACGGGGTGGAACGGCGACTGAAGAAAAAAAGCCGAGATTTTGTCAGGCATTTTGACGCCTATTATCTCAAAGCGCTGGAGATGGCCGGCTATTTGCGGACGTGTCTCCGCGATTTCCCCGCCCTTTCCCGGTTCAATCACGAAGTGGAGATGGAGATCCGCCTGTTCCAAGCTTTTTTGCTTGAACTGGAAGAGATGGAATTGCATCATACCGTACTGGACGCCATACCGGCACTGATCCCGGATCACATGTTCCGCGAAGAATGCTACTATCTTCACAAATTGGCCCAAGTGACCCGTGTCGAACCACCTGCATGCGATCCCGGGAAACCCCGTACGGAATAAGCGAGTGATCTGATCCACGGATGACGATAAAGTCGCTAATCACATTAAGTCAATTGATATTGAACCCGCCGCGGGGGGAATGATCACTTTTCGGACGGGCCGTCATCCCGTTTATCCGCGAAAGAGCTCTCTGCTTGCGCCATATGCAACGCCTGATGATAATCCTCCGGACGGTTCATATTCCAGACGCAAAGTTCCGCCTCTTCACCCAGACCCGCTTCTTCCAGGGATACAAAACGGGTCGGCACCTCCGACAAGAACCGGCGAACCTGCAATTTTCCCTCGCGCAAACATCGCGCCAACGCGGACAAGCATGACTTTCGATACACTGCAAACAACGGATGCGGCCGCCCCCCCAGCGTGGGCACACAAGCAAAGGCATTCCCCAATCTGGACAACAACCATACAGCCGCTCTCCGTGAGACGAACGGCATGTCGCAAGCCACGACGAGATTGGTTTCGCTCACAGACACCGACAAACCCGCATGCAAACCCGCGAGCGGCCCCTTGCCCTGTTCACGGTCCTTCACCATGGGCACCTCCAGCCAGCGATACCGCTCGGGATGGTTTGTTACTACCATCACCGGTCCGATGGGGCTCAATTTCTCCACGATGTGGCGGATGACGGGGACTCCTTCGATCGGCAGCATCGCTTTGTCCGTACCCATACGGGAGGAAGCGCCGCCGGCAAGCACGATCACGCTCGTACCTCGGTCATTGCGTAATCGCATCATGTTCCGATTCCTCGTCTTGCCGCAACGCCTGAATGATGGTGCGTGCCAGTTTGTCGCCGATCCCCGCTTTTCGGTATTCTTCGACTGTGGCATTTTTCATGTTTTCAATCGAGCCGAAATGGCGGAACAGCATCTGTTTTCGTTTTTCCCCCACACCCGGAATGTCGTCCAGTTTAGAGCGAAATGCTGTCTTGGCACGAGTTTTTCGGTGAAACGCGACAGCAAATCGATGAACCTCTTCCTGAATTCGCTGCAGCAAATAAAATTCCTGGCTACCTCTGGGCAAATCGACCGGTTCAGGAGGATCACCCGCCAACAATCTCGCAGTCCGGTGCCGATCGTCTTTCACCATCCCACCGACGGGGATATACAAACCCAATTCATTTTCCAACACATCCCGTGCCGCCGCCATCTGCCCGCGACCGCCGTCGACAAGGATCAAGTCAGGTAACGGCAGATCCTCTTTCAACACCCGTGTGTACCGGCGACGAATCACCTCACGCATGGTTTCGTAGTCATCCGGTTTGTCCACCGTACGGATCTTGAATTTGCGGTATTCCTGCTTGGCAGGTTTGCCGTCAAGAAATACTACCATCGCCGAAACGGGATCAGTTCCCTGGATGTTGGAGTTGTCGAACGCTTCGATCCGTCGCGGCACACCGATCCCGAGTGCTTCACCCAGCTGTCGGATCGCTCGCTGCGTCCGCTCTTCATCCCGCTCCATCAGTCGGAACCGCTCTTCCAGAGCGATCCGTGCGTTCTCCTGCGCCATCTCAACCAGCTTTCGCTTCAGTCCCCGTTGCGGAACATGGACATGAACGCCGTTCAACCATTCGCGCAACCACTCGGGGTCAACTTCGACCGGCAGGAAAATCTCCTTGGGAAGTGCCGGGTTGTCATGGTAAAACTGCGTGACAAACGAAAGAAAATCTTCCTCCGGTTCATTGTAATGCGGAAAAATGGATACGTCCCGTTCGATCAGTTTGCCTTGACGGACGAAAAACACCTGTACGCACATCCACCCTTTGTCGTGGGCGTACCCGAACACATCCCGGTCCACATGGTCCTGGAACGTGATCGTCTGTTTCTCCATGATCGTCTCGATATGCCGAATCAGATCCCGATACTCCTTGGCCCGCTCGAAATCCAGCGATTCGGCTGCCTCTTCCATTTTGCGCCGCAGATCACGTTGTACCTCTTGGTACCCCCCGTTTAAGAAACGGACGATCTGCGCTGTCATCTCCTCATACTGACGAGGGTCGACCGGGTACTCGCAAGGCGCCAGACACTGCCCCAAATGGTAATACAGACAGACACGCTTGGGCAGCGTTTTACATTTTCTGAGCGGATACAACTTGTCCAGCAGCTTTTTTGTCTGTTGTGCCGCTCCCGCGTTCGGGTACGGGCCGAAATATTTGGATCCGTCTTTCCGTACCCGGCGTGTGACTTCCAAACGGGGGTGCCGTTCCTTCGTCAATCGGATATACGGATAGGATTTGTCATCTTTAAGCATGACGTTGTAACGGGGACGATGCTTCTTGATCAGGTTGCACTCCAAGATGAGCGCCTCGATCGGGCTCCCCGTCACGATATATTCAAAATCGGCGATCTCCGAGACCAACCGTTGGGTCTTGGCATCATGACTGCCGGTGAAATACGATCGCACCCGGTTTTTCAGGCTTTTGGCCTTGCCGACGTAGATGATGTCACCGGCTTCGTTTTTCATCAGATAACAACCGGGCTGATCGGGCAGGAACGGCAGTTTTTCCTTGATGGTTTGCCGCATCGTTTTCCTCCCTTCCGCTCCTTGTTCGCATTTCCGTCTCCTTCACAAATATTTTACACCAACTTCAAGGGGGACGAAGCTTCTCATCAAAATAGATGTGATTTTTGCTTATAAAATAAGAAAAATTCGCTTCCATTCAGCATAATAACAGGTAAAATAGAGATTGATCGCATGAATTCCATCAAAACAGCCGATATATGGAATTCGCGATACGGCAATCCGGTTACATAGAAATGGGGGTTTGTCATGCAGTCTTTCTCATCCGTTTTACGCCGATATTATCCCAAAGTCTTTCTCAGCAACTTGTTAGGACTATTCACCATCTATCTTATCGGTGTAATCATTGTCTTTTTGGTTGGGATTTTTACGTTGGCTCCCCTGATTCAATCCGGCCTCTTGAATCAATTGATGAACATGAAGGAATTTGATCCCACATTGTTGAGTAAAGTCTGGGGATCATTGGGATCCTTTATTGTCATTATCGGCTTGGTCTTGCTGAGTTTCGCCATTTTTTTTGCAGCCGGTATTGTCGGATCGTCCGTGGTTGCAGTCTGCCATGGTCGTCCTTCGGTCGGATCGTTTTTCTCCCAGGGATTCCGGTTCTTTTTCAGGATGTTGGGTCTGAGTGTTTTGATGGGCATCGCTTTCATTCCAGCGGTCATATTGTTTATCGTATTTTTTGTCTCTGCTGTTTCGGGCAAAGCAGGAATGGCCGTCACTTTCCTGTTACTAACCGCCATCGTCGGCGCCATCATCTATATGATGTTTATGTTTGCACCTTACATGATGATCGCTGACAATGAAAAAGTATCACGCTCGATGAGCCAGTCATTCCGACTTTTCTGCAGCCGTTTCGGTTATGTTTTTGTGACGGGACTGGGCGTGTTTGGAGTCATGTTGGTGCAGTGGATCATGACCAGGACCATCGAAAAGGGTTTGGGTCCGGACAGCATCACCGGCCTCTTTTTGGGATTCCTTTTGGACACTGTCTTGTATACCTTCTCCAACCTCTTCATCGCCCATCGTTACCAGAACCGACTGCGCGGCGAGTTGTACCCGGAAAGCGGGCCGACTCCGGATGCCAATAGGAAAGGGCAAGGACAAGGGTATCAAACCCACGGCTATAACGAATCTCCTCAGCCACAGGGACCTGCCACTGGATTTGGCAACCCGGAATTGAATCCGCAGGGACAAACGTGGCAACAACCGAGTCCATCACCGCAACCGCCGACGGGAAGTCAGTCGGTTTCATGGGGTCAACCCAACCAGCCGTCAACAGGAAATCAATCGGGCACTTGGGAACAACCCAAGCAGACTTCAACACCACCGTCCAGCGGTTCCGGCGCTCAGTCGAGTTGGTCGCAGCAGCAACAACCGTCTTCGGGGCCGCAGTTCCAGTCGCCGTTCCAACCGTCTTTTACCTTTAACCCGGTCCAACAGCAGGGGAAACCGGCTTGGCAGGTGCCGCAATCGTCACAACCGCAATCCACTCAGCCATCGCAACAGCCGCAACCGGAAAAACCGACGCAACAGCCACGGTATCCCCGGCAACAGTGAAATCATTTTCTTCAACCAACGGACGCCTTCGGGCGTTCTTTATTATGAGGGGGTCAATAACCAAATAATAAAAAGGAGCGATCAGATTGCGTGAAACACTGAGCCTCCTGAACCGCCACGGTATTAAGCTCTGGTTCAGCGTGTTTGTTGGTGGATTAGTCTCATCTTGCGTGTTGATTACTTTTTTTTCCTTATTCATCTGGATGATCGCACCGTCTTTCTTCTCTCGTCCGGTTGAGATCCTATCCACATTGCGAACGGATGCCCTGCCCCGGATCTTGACACAACTGCCACCCATGTGGAAGACGGGGCTAGGGATTCTTTCGGCCCTGGTGCTCCTGTTAATCTTGTTTTTGCTATGCGGCATGATGGGGTCCATACGGGAAGCAACGTTGCATGACTATTTTTCCGTCAGCCATTTCTTTTACTACGGCATGCGTTATCCGGTGCGGATACTTCTGATGGTGCTGATTCACGCCATCCTGATCGGCATGACGGGCTGGGGCGTTGCGTGGATCACCGAGTTAATACCGCCGGGACCAGGACAAACAGCGGGTTGGATCGTGGGCGGACTATTGTTGCTTGGTTTGACGGTGGCGGCTGTCCACGCCCCTGTCATCTCGATTGTGGAGAAAAAGGGTGTGTTTTCGGCGGTGGGACACAGCTTTCGCCTGTTATTTCTCCAAGGCGGAACGGCCGTTCTCTCCTTGCTCTACGCCTTGATTCTCGGAACACTGGGTGTGACCGTGTTGACCATGATCACCGTGTTCCCTTGGTTTGTTCTCCAATTTTTCGGTGACCAAACTATTGCCAACATCATTGGGGGTGGATTCGGAGGACTGTTCTTCGCGTTGTTCCACATGGTCCCCGCCATGATGATGATTGGCACGTTGTACACTCGGTACGCCCGACTCATCCGTATCAAACTGTTTGAAGACGAAATGGACAATGATTTGTTGCCAGAGACAACCAACAGCCTCCCATATGGAGGGGGGTGGGGACGGTGAACCGTTACCGCTTAGGAAACACAAAACCCGGCAACCGATCGGATGCCGGGTTTTTCACTGATGCTCACAAATATTGATTCAACCACTGCATCAATTGCTCTTTGGGTTGATAACCGGACATTTTGGCCACCATTTCGCCGTTTTTGAACACCATCAGGGTCGGAATGCTCATCACCCCAAAACGGCTGGCGGTTTCCGGGTTGTTGTCCACATTCACTTTGGCGATTTTCAATTTATCGCCGATTTCTCCATCCACTTCTTCCAAAACCGGCGCAATCATTTTGCACGGTCCGCACCAAGGGGCCCAAAAGTCCACCAGTACGGTGCCGCCGGATTCTACTTCGCTGGCAAAGGTTTGATCCGTCACATCGACAATGGCCATACCTAGCCCTCCTTATCCATTGGTTCGTCGGATATGTATCAGTATACCACCGAAGCCGACTAACTTCCAACCCTTTCGGGTAACGAAATATCGAGAGGATGCATGAAAGAGGGCGGCAGGATACTCCTGACCGCCGGTAATAGCCCGAACGACAGCGAAATTGGGAGATGGCCGACAAAGTCTCGTTAGGGCCCGTCTCCCAATCGCAGTACCGGGTGCAACTCTTCACTTGATCCCACAGATTTATTCCCGTTGAGGCAATTCGTCACACCTTTTGCGCCAGTACTTTTTTGAACTCTTCCGTCAACATGGGTACCACTTCAAACAAATCCCCGACAATGCCGTAGTCTGCGACGTTAAAAATGTTGGCTTCCGGGTCCTTGTTGATGGCCACGATCACTTTGGAGTTGGACATACCGGCCAAATGTTGGATCGCACCGGAAATGCCGCAAGCGATGTACAAGTCAGGAGTGACCACTTTTCCGGTTTGCCCGATCTGCAGTGCATAATCGCAATAACCGGCGTCACAAGCCCCACGGGATGCCCCAACGGCTCCACCGAGTACATCCGCCAACTCCTGAAGCGGTTTGAAGCCATCGGCACTCTTCACACCCCGACCTCCGGAAACGATGATGCGTGCTTCGGAGAGGTCAACCCCTTCCGCCGTCTTTTTCACCACTTCTTTGACGATGGTGCGAAGTGTTTCCGGGGCAAACGTCACATCCAGCTCCTTCACCTCCGCTTTTCGCGACGGATCCGGTTCACGAGCCGGAATGTTGTTGGGGCGCAGGGTGGCAAACACCATCCCCGACTTCACCACTTTTTTGACAAAAGCCTTTCCTGCATAAATCGGCCGTGTGAATACGATGCGTCCATCCGTCAGTTGCACATCGGTGCAGTCGGAAATGAGCCCCACTCCCAAACGGGCCGCAATCCGCGGGCTGACATCCCGTCCCACCGCCGTATGCCCGGTAAAAATCACATCGGGTCCGACTGTGTCGATTACTTGTTTGAACGCTTGGAAGTATGCATCTGTCGTATATTGATCCAACTGATCGTTCTCCACCACGATCACTTCATCAGCACCGTGATGAGCGAGGGTTACTGCGAGCGATTTCGCTTTGCTTCCAAAAACGGCCGCCGTCACCTTGCCGCCTTCGGCCACACGCCCCGCAGCGGCCAAGCATTCCAATGATACGTTCCGCAACGCGCCGTCACGCACATCTGCCAACACTAATACGTTTCTGCTCATCTTCGTCGCTCCTCCCTCAGATCACTTTTGCTTCATGCTGCAGCAAGCGAACCAATTCTTGAACCTGTTCGGACAGATCTCCTTCGAGGATTTTTCCAGCTTCTTTTTTCGGGGGCATGAACACTTCCAATGTTTCCGTTTTCGCTTCCAACAGTTCTTCATCCAGATCAAGGTCATCCAGGTCCAACCGCTCCAGCGGTTTCTTTTTCGCTTTCATAATGCCCGGCAGTGAAGGATACCGCGGCTCGTTCAATCCTTGCTGGGCGGTCACCAGGATCGGCAGTTTGGACTGGATGTATTCCACATCCCCTTCGACGTCTTTTTCCACTTCCACGGTGTCACCGTCGATCGTCAATTTCGTAATCGTGGAAATATGGGGAATGCCCAACAATTCCGCCAATCGGGGGCCTACCTGGGCCGACCCGTCATCTACGGCCATATATCCCGTGAGGATGATATCGTATTCCAAATCCCGGATCACACCGGCCAGTATGTGGGCGATTGTGTGCTCATCCGCTTCCCCTTCAAAATCTTCCATATCGACGATGATTCCTTTATCCGCGCCCATCGCCATGGCGGTGCGCAGGGCTTGCTCGGCTCGTTCCGGCCCCACCGTGATCACGGTTACTTCTCCGCCATGTTGCTCTTTCAACTTGATGGCTTCCTCGACCGCATATTCATCGTACGGATTGATGACGAATTCCACACCTTCCTCACTGATGCGCCCGTCTTCCAAGACAATTTTTTCTTCCGTGTCAAAGGTTTGTTTCAGACAAACCAGGATATTCATGACGCACTGTTCCCCCTTTGGAGACTAGTTTGAAAAAAAGAAATATAAAGGTGAGAACGGGCCCGTCCCTCGTTTGGGAGCGGTTCCGTTTAGACCATCAATGTTTCTGCCGCATCAGCGCGATTTGATCCCATGCAAAAACAGGGACACAATCGGCTCCACCTGCTCTACCAAGCTGTATTTGCAATCCTTCATGATCCAGGAAGTGACCATTTCGTCAATCGCGCCAAAGATCATCTTCCGTGTGATGCGCACATCCAAATCGTTACGGAAGATCCCCTCTTCCATCCCGGCCAAGATGATGCGGTCGATCAGATTCAGATATTTTTTCAAAATCTCCCCGATCGCTTTGCGCACACCGGGATTGGATTGTCGCAATTCAATCTGCGTAACGATTGCCAAATGCCGATTGTCCTCCATGGATTTGAAATGGTGACGGATCAGCTCGCGAAGCTGATCGGCGGGCGAAGAGATCTCTTTCATGATTTCTTCTAATTGCTTGACGAACGCACCCATTTTTTCATTAAACAACGAAATGAGCACATCATCTTTATTTTCAAAATATAGATAGATTGTCCCATCGGCGACTTTGGCTTCACGGGCGATCTTGGATACCTGCGCGTTGTGATAACCGTGTTCCGCAATCACACGCACGGCCGCGTCGATGATCGCTTCATATTTTTCCCCCGTCCGTTTTGCCATCATGATGTTCCCTTCCCATCATAAAATCGACGAAATGAATGATTGTTCATTCAATTTTTAGTTTATGCCACAAGGCATCATCTGTCAACTTTTTTCCGCTAGTGCTGGCTGTAAGCGCATTCAAACGACATTATACCACAAAAAAATCCCCGCTTCATGCGGGGATTATCGGGTGAACACGTGATTACCGATCCGTTTGATGACCGGCCGTTTTTTACTCCACTCGGAGGTGGCGATTTCGGGATTATAATAGTATAATGCCCCTCCAGTGGGATCATATCCCTTCAGGGCTTTCATCACTGCGCGACGCGCTTCGCTATCCGGCTTTAACCAGATCTGGCCGTCCTGTACAGCCGTAAACGCGTTACGCTGGAAAACGATCCCTCGGATCGTAGGAGGAAAATGAGGAGATTCCAATCGATTGAGTACAACTGCTGCAACCGCCACCTGACCTTGGAACGGTTCACCACGTGCTTCACTATATACCACACGTTCCATCCACCGGATATCTTGTGCGGAAAGATGGTAACGTACAGATCGCTTGCTGGATGTCGACCGACTGCTGAGAGTCACAGTTGTCTTTTTGGATTTTTCATTTGTTTTGGCGGCAGTTGCTTTGGTGGATGCTGCATCTGTTGCATGAACGGTTTGCTTCGTTTTGTCGACCATCTTTGCAGAATTACGGGGTGGTTTCATAACAGAGTTGGGATTTAACTTCATCTGGATCGCTTGCTGGCTAACTGCTTGATTCTTAGCCGGACTATTGAAAGAAAGTTGCTGCCATCCCATTACCACAAGGGTTAAAAGACAGGCCGACATGCCAATAAAAGTACGCATAATAGGCATGTAAGCCGCTCCTTCCCACTTAGTGCCTTTACTTGGTTTTCAAACACCCCGCTATTATAACAAACCCTTTTTCAGTCGTTACATCCAATTTATTCAATCTATACCAACAAATCGGTATATTTCTGCGAAAAGAAAAGGCTGTGATTCAACACAGCCCAGGTTGTTGATAAAGTCAGCAGGTTTTGAATAGTCGCCCGACAGGATCGCGTTGATTAACCATTCCCCGTTTTGATTCTTTCCGGTGTCAACGCAGCCTTTTTCTTCTCCTCTTCAACTAATACCCGGCGCAGCACCTTGCCTACCGCACTTTTGGGCAATTCGGAACGAAACTCATACTGTCTGGGAATCTTGTACCTAGCCAGCTTAGCACGGCAGAATTGCTCCAGCTCCTTCTCCGTCACCTGATGACCTTCTTTCAACACGACAAACGCCTTCACCGTCTCTCCGCGATACGGATCAGGAACACCGATGACGGCGGCTTCCTTTACTGCCGGATGCTCGTACAGCACCTCCTCGATTTCCCTCGGATAGATGTTGTAACCGCTGGCAATGATCATGTCTTTTTTTCTATCCAATATGTAGAAGTACCCATCCTCATCCATCGTCGCGATGTCACCGGTGGACAGCCAGCCGTCCTTCAACACTTGCGCAGTCTCTTCCGGCCGGTTCCAATATCCCTTCATTACTTGCGGACCTTTTACCTGCAGTTCACCGACACTGCCTGAAGGCAGCACTTCCCCCGTATTTGGATCGACGATCCGACAATCCGTATTTGGCCATGGCAAACCGATGCTGCCGGCTTTCCGCCGTCCCCAAATCGGGTTGGCATGGGTAACGGGCGATGCTTCCGTCAAACCGTAGCCTTCCACCAAACGACCGCCGCTCAGCTCCTCGAACTGTTGCTGCACCTCGACCGGCAACGGAGCGGAACCGCTTATACAAGCACGGATCGATGACAGATCGTATCGGCTGATGTCGGGATGGTTGATCAATGCAATATACATCGTCGGCGCGCCCGGAAACACAGTGGGCTTTTCCTCGCTGATCAGTCTCAGCGCTTCATCCACATCGAACCGAGGGACAAGAATCATGGTAGCCGCCATGTGAACGCTGAAATTCATCACCACGGTCATGCCGTATACATGAAAGAAGGGCAGTATTCCCAGCACCTTCTCCTCTCCGCGTCGGCAATCATGCATCCAATGGGCGCACTGCATCGCATTGAACACGAGATTGTGATGAGTGAGCATCGCTCCTTTGGGCAACCCGGTCGTTCCGCCGGTATACTGCAACAAAGCCAAATCATCAGCATCAACGTTGACATCTTCCACTGGCTTTGCAAGCGCTTTCTTTAACAGCAGTGAAAAACGAAACACTCCCTGCTCATGATACGGCACAGTAACACGCTTGCCGTCCTTCCACAACTTCAGCGGATACAACCAATTTTTCGGCCAAGGCAGGTAATCATCGATCCCGGTCACAATGATGCGGGAAAGGCGCGTCCGTTCTTTGACACGGGCCACTTTGGGATAGAGTAAATCCAGACAGATGATCGTTTCCGCTCCGGCATCACGCAGTTGATGCTCCAACTCCCGCTCCATGTACATGGGATTGGTTTGCACGACGACGGCTCCGATCATCAAAGCCCCGTAATAAGCGATCACCGCTTGGGGGGAATTGGGCAACATGATCGCCACACGATCACCTTTTCGGACACCGAGGGATTGCAGCGCCCGGGCAAAACGGGACACATCCGACAACAATCGCCGATAGGTCATGCGTTTTCCCATGAAATAAACAGCTTCCCGGTCGGGAAATTCCTCTGCCGCCGACAACAGCAACTGGGTCAGCGTCACATCAGGGACATCCAAATGCTTTGGAACTTCCGGAGGATAACTGCGCCACCATATGCGTTCGTTTTTTGTCATTGTAACACCCTCCATCGATTGATGAATGAATAATCATTCATTTCTGGGCAGTCTTTAACAATCAACCGACCATTCTGTCCAATTCCATTTTACCGAAATTTCCGGTGTTTTTGAATCACCGATTCCTTCAGAATCACAGATGTTGATTTTATCCTGATTTCCATTTTATTGCTTGTTTATATATTTTCTTCTTTTATATATCATATTTAAGTAAATAGGCTCGGGTATATATATGGGGTACAAACGTGATTTTTTCCATGACAATCAGACTCCAAATGGTAGATTCCCTTCCGATCTTTGTAGTAACATAGCAACATAGCAAAGAGAGTTCGATATTCCACCTGAAAGCCGTCAAAGGTTGGCCACGGTTTTAGTCGGGGAAATGGGAATCCGCGGTCATCCAATAATCGGCAAAATGAGTAAATGTTTTACACTATGAACTAAAAGGAGGATTTCCCATGGCCGATTCACAAGTGGAAACGCCGCAATCTGTGGCGGTAACGGAAATGTCGCAAAACACTCATGGCTTTTTGGATCGATTTTTCCGATTGTCCGAGCGGAAAACCGACGTCAAAACGGAAGTTTTTGCGGGTCTCACCACTTTTATGACGATGTGCTACATTATCTTTGTCAACCCGCAAATTTTGTCTGACGCCGGAATTCCCAAGGAGGGAGCCATTGCCGCCACCATTTTCGCCAGTGTTTTTTGTACGCTGCTGTTTGGATTGTGGGCCAATTTTCCGGTGGCCATCGCACCCGGCATGGGGCTGAATGCCTTTTTCACCTACAGTGTCGTTCTCGGACAAGGGTTGAGTTGGCAAACCGCTCTTGGTGCCGTCTTTATCTCCGGATTCGTCTTTTTCCTGCTGACGGTGACAGGAATACGCCGCAGACTGGTGGCAGCTGTGCCAGATGTGCTTCGGTCCGCCATCGTGGTAGGCATCGGATTGTTCATCGCATTTATCGGGCTGAAAAACGCTGGCATCATCGTGAAGAGCCCTTCCACTTTCGTCTCGCTGGGTCAAGTGACACAACCTGGCCCGATCCTGACCATGATCGGTCTGTTGGTGGCTGTCATCCTAATGGCACGCAACTTCAAAGGGGCCATGATTATCAGCATTTTGATCACCACCCTGTTGGCGATGGCGTTCGGGGTGACTCCGGTACCACACCGCTTGTCCGACGTGATGACGTTCACCATGCCGGACATCACCACCACACTTGGGAAATTGGACATCATGGCCGCCATTCATTATGGTATCTTTTCCATCATTTTCTCTTTCACGATCGTGGAACTGTTTGACAACCTGGCCACATTGATCGGCTTGTCCAAAAAAGCAGGACTGATGGACAAAAACGGCGACATCCCCAATTTGAACCGCGCGCTGCAAGCAGATGCCGTGGGTACGATGATGAGCGCCACGTTCGGCTCCACCGCACTCAACGCCTATATCGAGAATGCGGCCGGTATCTCTGAAGGTGGGCGAACCGGTCTCACCGCAGTGGTAGTGGCAGGTCTGTTTCTGCTGAGCCTGTTTTTGACACCGTTGATCATGCTGATCCCGTCGGTGGCCACTGCACCAGCACTGATTCTGGTCGGCGCGCTGATGCTGAGTGAAATCAAAAATCTTTCATTCGACGATTTCACAGATACGATCCCGGCGTTTTTAACCATCATCCTGATGCCGTTGACTTCCAGCATTGCGGAAGGATTGGCCTTCGGCTTCGTCAGTTATACGGTGTTGAAAACATTGACGGGTAAATACAAAGAAATGAATCTGTTTTTGTACCTGATTACAGCGGCATTTATCATCAATTTCCTGTATCATGGATGAGCGGGAACGCCATGTTCCCGCTCATTTTGTCTTCAAACGCCCCTCTGTTCACCGGTTTGCCGATGCAGTTCCCGCCATCGGCTGAGCGGGATCGCTCCCAGCTCGGGGCGCGGCCCTTCCGGCAGCAAAGCGATGTACTCCAGACTGTGCCCGTCCGGGTCCTCAAAATACAGTGACACGTTAGGGACCCACGAATGAACGGTAGGCTCCCCTCTGGGATTACCGAAAAAATCACGATAGGCAATCCCCCGCTCATCCAGAAATGCCGGAGCCTTTTCCAAATCCCGCAACGACACGGAAAATGCAAAATGACTGCGAACAATTTGATCCGCGGGTTTCTCCCACAATCCCAAACACTGTTGACGCGCTTGGCCTACCCAGAAAAATGCCAGTTTTCTTTTCGGCTCCGTGTAACAGAGTGTCAGTCCCAGCTGATCCCGATAAAAAGCAACTGATGTTTTCAAATCCCGCACATGCAGATGCGTTTCATAAATCCCCGAAGGTTCCACCCAATGGTTCATCTTCCATTCCTCCCGTGAATTGGTTGCGGCATTTTCTCTTTTCCCCATCCGCTCACTTTTCTAACTTTTTAATTTATTAAATAGCAAAAAAAATGTCACTTCGCCGGAGGACCATTTTTCTCCCCATCCTTTTTTTGTTACAATGGGGAGGTACCTGAAACGCAGGAGGAACTGAAACCATGCACCTTCCTACAGATTACCTCGAACAAATGAAAACCTGGTTGCAACACGAGTTCCCGGCGTTTCTCGCCAGTTATGAGAAGGTACCGGCACGCGGCTTGCGGGTAAACCGGCTCAAGATCGATACGGAGGCATTTTTGCAGAGGAGTCCGTTTGATCTTTCGCCCATCCCGTGGTGTCCGGAAGGATTTTATTACGATCACGAACAGGACCGTCCCGGAAAACACGTTTATCATGCGGCCGGGTTGTATTATATTCAGGACCCTAGCGCCATGGCGCCTGCAGAGGTACTTGATCCCCAGCCGGGTGAGCGGGTGTTGGATCTGTGTGCGGCACCGGGCGGCAAAACCACACAAATTGCCGCCAAAATGCAAGGAAAAGGACTGCTGGTGGCCAATGAGATTTCCCCACAACGCATCAAGGCTTTGGTGGAAAATTTGGAGCGGTGCGGGGTGACCAACGCCGTAGTCCTCAATGAACGACCGGAGCGATTGACGGAACGGTTCGTCGGGTTTTTCGACCGGATTTTGATCGACGCTCCGTGTTCGGGTGAGGGGATGTTCCGCAAAGACCCGGAAGTGTGTGAACGCTGGAGTGTACGGGCCACTCACCTGTGCGCTGATGTCCAATTGGAGATCTTGTCGGCCGCTGCACCCATGCTCCGGCCGGGTGGCGTACTCGTCTATTCCACCTGCACGTTCAATCCGGTGGAGAACGAACAGGTCATCGCCCGCTTTTTGTCTGACCACCCGGAGTTTACCCTCATTCCTGTTCCGCAAGCATCCCATTACCAACCGGGACGCCCGGAATGGGCAAACGGATGTGATTCCTTGCGGTTGGCTTCCCGTCTGTGGCCTCACCATCTACGGGGAGAAGGACATTTCGTGGCGTTGATGGAAAAAACGGACGGCCCCGAAGGAACCAAACGCCGGCCTGGAAAAATGCCGCCCGTCTCCGCCGATGCAGTGAAGCAATTGCGCACCTTTATCCATGAGACACTGACATGCCAGTGCGATGATTGGCTGCTAACGATGTACGGTGATCATCTCTACCGGGTGCCGGATGAATTGCCTTCGCTGAAAGGACTGAAGGTGGAACGCCCCGGGTTGCATTTGGGACAAGTCAAGCGGAACCGGTTGGAACCTTCCCACACTTGGGCGATGGCCCTGAAACCGGATGATGTACAGCGATATGTTTCGTTTGAGGTGGACGATCCGCGTCTGTACCAATACTTGCAGGGTGAAACGATTCCTTTTGATGGTGACAAGGGATGGACACTGGTGGGGGTGGAACGGTTTCCGTTGGGATGGGCCAAAGTTTCCGGCGGCATGTTGAAAAACCATTATCCCAAATGGTTGCGTTGGGATTGACGGAGATCCCGCCCCATCGGAGAGGGCGGGAATCCGAAGATCATACACTCTCCGCTCATAAAAACATTCAAGGACTTGCGCCACGGTTACATAAGACAAACGAAACCGCTCATATATTGAGTATGAACCTAACCAAGGAGGTGGCGAACCATTTCTGATTGGCCCAAACCGACCCGACCACCATGGCCTCCCTACATTCCACCCACGATGAATGCAATGGGATTGTTGCAACCGGAATGGCTGTATTACCATTACTTCGATTACGGAGATGAATCCCCGAATGCGGATCCACAACCCCGCCCCGTCCTCGCTTCCACCCCGGTCACTCCCCCACCTTCTGCGATCCGCATCCGTTTACATGCCCGGCGGGAGTAAATGAGTCAGCCCAAAGTCTCCGCTCTTTTTGGATGGACAAGCCCTATCGGATCGAATCTATACCGACCAACGTTCTGTCAATTGGAAATGTTCCAGTACGCCATTTCATCATCAAGGATTCAGGCTTGTTTGCGTTTTGTGGCGAAGATTGATACCAAGAGGCCGGGTCATGCTCAACAATTGGAAACGCCGATTTTGCAGGATTTCGGAGTATCACGTCGAATATGATGATGTTCCACATAAAAGGGGGGATTGGATGAAAAGGAGTCTCGCGTTGCTGACCGCCTTCGTACTTTTGACGGTAATGGCTCTGTCCATTACCCCGCACGCACAGGCGGCGCCCGCGGACACGGCACCGTATGCTCCTGGTGAAATCATCGTCAAATTTAAACCCGGCATCGTCCAGAGCCAAATTACCTCGTTGCATCGGACCAACCAGGTGAAGCTGTTGTTCCGAAACAAGGAAATCGGCTTCGACGTGATCCGTGCCTCCGGCAAAACGGTCACGGAGCTGATTCGGACCTACCGCAACAATCCTTTGGTGGAATATGCCGAACCCAACTATTATTTTCACGCGAGCTGGACACCCAATGATCCCGCTTTGTCCAAACAATGGGCATTGCCGAAAATCCGCGCCAACGACGCCTGGAACGCCACGAAAAGCAATAACGGCATCCGGGTCGCCGTCGTGGATACCGGTGTTCAGTACAATCATCCCGATCTCTACCGCAAGGTGATCAAAGGCTACGATTATGTGGGAAAAGATTGGGACCCCAGTGACGGTAACGGGCATGGCACCCATGTCGCCGGCGTGATCGCAGCAGCGACCAACAACCAAAAGGGAATCTCAGGTGTGGCTCCCAATGCGATGATCTATGCCGTCCGGGTATTAGACAACAACGGCAACGGCACGTTGGAAAACGTGGCCAACGGCATCATTCATGCGGTTGATCAAGGCGCCAAAGTAATCAATCTGAGCCTCGGAGCGGGATATGATTCGCAAACGTTGAAAGACGCCGTTCAATATGCTTGGAGCAAAGGAGCGGTTGTTGTAGCGGCGGCGGGGAACAGCAACAGTTCCCAACCCAGCTATCCGGCCTATTACGATCCGGTCATAGCCGTAGGGGCCACCGACAAATCCGACAACAAAGCCAGCTTCTCCAACTTCGGCAATTGGGTGGACGTTGCTGCGCCGGGAGTGGACATCTATTCCACCTATCCGTATGGTCATTATGCCACGATGTCGGGCACTTCGATGGCAACACCGCACGTATCGGGGCTGGCGGCGCTGCTGGCCTCGCAAGGAAGGAGCAACAGCGAAATCCGAGATGCGATTCAGAAAACGGCAGACAAAACATTAGGCACGGGCACGTACTGGACCTACGGTCGTATCAATGCCTCCAAGGCTGTCCGTTACTGAAATGCATCGACAGAAAACGCGAGGATTCTGTTAGCGGGGACACCCCGCTTTTTTTGCCTCAATTTTTAGGTTGGATTATATTTTTCACCGCACCATGTACGGATCCGTTCTGAAATTTGAGTCCACTTTTTGTATCTCCTCACTTCCGTCCTTGACAACATTCGACGGAAAATGTTTTGTTTACGCATTTGAGAACAAATATCTCAATCATACACCTGTTTCCTTGCTGATAAGCAGCCGTATGCATTTTTTTGATTATTTTTAAAAGGATATATCCCTCCATCGACCATTTAAAATGGAGTGCTCTTGCGTACTTATTGACATAAACGGATTGTACATCAACTGTCCCTTTATGGACAGGATACCGACACCTTCATAAATATTTATTGAATATTTTTTAATCATCAGAAGGGAAATGATGGTAGGTGATCGAATATTTTTATCATTCCTAAAAATAAGGAGGTTTCGTCATGAGACGCATGTTGTCTGTTCTTGTCGCTCTTCTGATGGTGGCGGCGTTGGCCATTCCCGCCAGCGGTGGTGTACAGGCAGCGTCCCCAGATGCCAAAGCCGCTTTCGCCCCCGGAGAAGTGATTGTCAAGTTCAAAAACGGAACAACCACCTCCACTAAGCAAGCAGTTCTCTCCCAGGAAAGCGGGCGAGTGCTGTTTCACAGCAAAGAAATCGGCTTTGACGTCGTGAAGATTCCTTCCGGGAAATCGGTATCGCAAGCAGTACGTGAATACCGAAACAACCCCAATGTGGAGTACGCCGAACCCAACTACCTCTACCACGCTGACTGGACACCCAACGATCCCTACTTCTCCACGCAACAGTGGGGACCGCAAAAAGTCCAGGCACCGGCCGCCTGGGATATTACGAGGGGGAGCAGCAGCGTCCGCATCGCCATTGTCGACACCGGTGTCCAGTACAATCACCCGGACCTGTCGGGCAAAGTTGTCTTGGGGCATGATTATGTCGACGGTGACAACGATCCGTATGACGGCAATGGTCACGGCACGCACTGCGCCGGGATCGCGGCCGCCGTCACCAACAACAGCACCGGAATTGCCGGTATGGCTCCCAATGCGTCCATTCTCGCCGTCCGTGTGTTGGACAGCAACGGTAGCGGCACCCTGGACGCCGTCGCCAACGGCATCATCTACGCCGCCGACAACGGTGCCAAAGTGATCAGCCTCAGCTTGGGTGGATCGGTCGGTTCCACCACATTGCAAAACGCGGTGAATTACGCGTGGAACAAAGGTGCTGTCATCGTGGCCGCCGCCGGGAACAGCGGTATAAGCGCTCCGAGCTATCCGGCCTACTATAGCAATGCCATCGCCGTTGCCGCCACCACTTCCAGCGATGTGAAAGCCAGCTACTCCAACTGGGGTTCCTGGGTGGATGTGGCCGCACCGGGTTCCAGCATCTACTCCACCTATCCGACCAACACCTATACTTCGCTTTCCGGCACCTCCATGGCCACGCCGCACGTGGCAGGGCTGGCAGGACTTTTGGCCGCACAGGGCCGCTCCAACAGCAACATTCGCGCAGCTATCCAAAACACGGCCGATCCCATCTCCGGCACCGGCACATACTGGACCTACGGCCGAATCAACGCTTACCGGGCCGTTCAATATTAAATTCAGTGAAAATACAAGGCAGGAGCTGAATTGCTCCTGCCTTAAGCCTGCCTGGTGAACCATTTTTTATAGGAGAAGATCTGACTTTCCCATACGAGTGTTCCGAGTCAACCAGATATGGAGTCGTTGTTATGGATTATCCCTTTTCTTCGGTAGGTTGATCGGCGGTTCCTCTACCGTTTCCACTAAGATTTTGACCCCATCCACGGATAACACGCGCACCCGTGCTCCCTTTTGGACCCAATGACCGTTGGTGACCGCACTGAAGCGGCCATTCCCGATACGGATTGTTCCGGACGGGCGCATGTCGGTCAATGCCGTCCCCTCGAGTCCGACCAGTTCCCGATAGTTGCGGTTAAGCGAGCTGTAACCCGTATCATTGGACATGGCAAATTTCAATACAATCTTTTCCAACCAATCGCGTTTGGGCAACACTTTCAATGACAGCGGACTCAAAGCGAGTCCCGTAATCCATGCAAATGCGACCAGTGTCCCCGTCAGCCAGTTCTCTGTCGGAATTACCAACCCGACCAAAACCAAGATAGCACCGATGGTAGCCAAGGTACCGTCTTGCAACAGTTTTCCATCCAGAATCACCAGTCCCATCCCGACAAGCAAAGCGGCCAACCACCAACCGGATGTCGTTCCCCAATGTCCGCCCACATACCATCCCATCAACAACAATCCCGCCACTCCGGATAAGCCGCGGGACTTGGCGAGAATTTCAGCGGCCAATAAGAACGCGCTGAAAAAGACCAGCAAAGCGGAACCGGCTCCCATCACACATTCCAACTCCCTTTTAAGCGTGTAACATGAACCAGATCAAACCGACGACAAAAAACACCAAGGCGATGGAACCCAGAATCTTCGGCAGATGCTCCATAGACAACCTCCCGATCTACTAGGCCAATTCGACCACCGTCACGCCAGAACCGCCTTCTCCCGGTCCACCCAATCGGAACCCTTTGACGTGCGGATGTTGGCGCAAAAATTGATGGACACCCGTCCGCAAAGCACCAGTTCCTTTTCCATGGATGAGCGAAACCCGCTGATATCCGGCGACGACGGCGGAATCCAGATATTTATCGATTTCCGCCAAAGCTTCCTCCACCATCTTACCACGTAAATCCAATTCCGGACGCACATGGTTTGAAGCGCTTCGATACGAAGTGGCCACACCGAATTCGGACTCGTTCTTCTTCGCCTTCACCTTTTCCAGATGACGGCGGTGTACTTTCATTTTCAGAATGCCCACCTGAACCTGATATTCCCCTTCACCGAGATCCTCCAGCACTCGGCCGCGTTGTTTGACGGTGAGCACCATCACCTCGTCTCCCGGCTCAATCCGCTCATTCCGTTGCTTAGCCACGGGTACGGCGGCAACCGGTCGGGCATCGGGAACCGCGTCATCCAACCGTTTCCTTGCTTCGATCAACTGATGTTCCTTTAACTCGTCCGGCCGATTTTTGGCCCATTCACGCAACTGGCGCAATACGTCTTCCGCTTCCCGGCGGGCACGCGAGACGATGGTTTGCGCTTCCCGTCGTGCCAATTCGCGCATCCGCTCTTTTTCCTCCTCCCAACGGGACAGTTTTTCCTTGAGTTCCCGTTGCAAGGATTCCGCTTCCTGACGAAGCGTTTCCGCACGTTTGCGCTCCTCTTCCGCAATGGCCCTGTCGCGGGATAATGCGGCGATCATTTCCTCCAGGCGATGCTCCTCCGTGGACAACTGCGATTTGGCTTTCTCAATGATGGATGGCGACAGTCCCAAGCGCTCGGCAATGGCAAACGCATTGCTCTTTCCAGGTACGCCGATCAACAGGCGATAGGTGGGACGAAGGGTCCGCACGTCAAATTCCACACTGGCATTGGTCACTCTCGGATGGGCATGGGCGAATTGTTTCAACTCGCTGTAATGGGTGGTGGCCACCACAAGACAACCTTCATCCAAGAGATCTTGCAAGATGGCGATGGCCAACGCCGCCCCTTCGGTCGGATCTGTGCCCGCACCCAATTCATCCAGCAGCACCAAGCTGTGATCGTCCGCTTGTTTCAAAATGCGGATGATCTGCGTCATATGGCTGGAAAACGTGCTCAAGCTCTGCTCAATGCTTTGCTCATCGCCGATGTCCGCAAAAATCCCGCTGAATACGGGGAATGAGCTGCCTTCATCCGCGGGGATAGGAAGACCCGCTTGCGTCATCAACGCCAGCAACCCCACCGTTTTCAGGCATACGGTTTTCCCGCCCGTGTTGGGTCCTGTGATAATGATCCCCTGATGTGGATCGCCCAACGTGATATCGATGGGAACCGCTTTTTCCATCGGGATCAACGGATGGCGGGCCCGCTTCAACCGAATGACGCGCTCCGTCTCCACCCGTGGACAAACACCTCGAATACGGCGGGCATACCGGGCCTTGGCCAGGATGAGATCCAACTCGGCCAACGCTTTAATATTTTGCCGTAGTGCATCGACATGGGTCGCCACTTGTGCTGTCAACTCGCGCAGGATGCGTTCCACTTCGCGCTGTTCCTCCAACTCCCATTGACGCAAACGGTTGTTCAGCGTCACCACGGATGCCGGTTCGATAAACAACGTGGAGCCGGAGGCCGACTGATCATGCACGATACCACCGAATGCTGAACGATATTCCTGTTTGACCGGGATGACATATCGGTCGTTGCGCAGAGTAATCAATGCTTCCTGTAACATTTTTTGGTAACTCGGATTGCGCAGAATGCCCTCCAACGTCGTTCTGATCTCACGTTGTACTTGACGAATATGATTTCGAATCTGACGCAGATTTGGGCTCGCGTGATCGGATACTTCTCCTTGTTCGTCGATTCGTCGAGTGATTTCTTCTTCCAACGGACGCAATCCTTCGATGCGTTCCACCCATCCGCGAATGATGGGAAGCGGATGTTCCTCATCAACCTGCAATACCTGATTTTTTAATTTACGGCCGGCATTCACCGTACCGGCAATATCCAACAATTCATTTGTATTCAGTAATCCTCCCACTTCGGCCCGGCGCAGAGAGGGACGAATGTCACGAACGCCTCCCAAGGACACATCCCCTTTGAGCCTGAGAAGATCCATCCCCTCTGCCGTCGCCGCCAGACGACGCGATACTTCCTCAGCGTCGGCAGTGGGTTCCAGCGCGGCAATCCGCTCTTTTCCCAGCGAGGAAGAGGCTTCTTCCGCCACTTGTTCCCTGATTCGTGGATATTCCAACACATTGAGCATAAAACGGTTCACTTGTTTCCTCTCCTCTCCCTCCGAGGAGTTTTTTCCACCATATTATATCATGATGTAATAACTCGACGGATAAATGACACACTAAAGAACAAAAGGAGGGAATTTGTATCATGACCATCGTGCGTCATCTCATTCGATTCATTGTGGCGGCCATCGTGCTGATGATCGTGGGAGCACTGGTCCCCGGTTTTCAGGTACAAGGTTTTTGGAGCGCGTTCCTCGCTGCCGTGGTAATCGCTGTAATCGGCTGGATCATCGAAGCGCTGTTCGGACGGGACATGTCTCCTTATGCAAGGGGAGTTGTCGGGTTCGTTGTCAGCGCGGTCGTGATCTATCTGACGCAATTCTTCGTACCCGGCATGCGTGTCACGTTACTCGGAGCCTTGTTGGGTGCGCTCGTGATCGGGATCATCGATTTGTTTGTACCGACCAAAGCACGTATCACGAGCCAGCCGGAAAGATAAATGCAAAGAAGGAACCGCACACCAGGTGCGGTAAGACTGCTGACATGGTGGTTTACCATCGTGATCTCGGGTGAGCCGATTTCCCGTCGAGCGACTCTGACCGCTACGGAAAGGACGGGAAATCGGAGCCCGCAAACCTCGTCAACAACTGACCGCACACCAGGTGCGGTTTTTCTTTGTTCATTGACTGTTCATGGATTAACTCCCTCTTTCGCAAACTTTTTGTTAACATGAGAATGAGGAGGGAGTCCATGATGAAGAAAGGAATGACCACTCTGGCCATCGCCATGTCCCTGATGCTGGGGCTGGTCGGATGCGCCGGCGGCAATCAGTCCCAACAATCGGGGAAAACCTCGGGTCAGGTGATTGAAATCTCCGCTTCCAACTTCCAATTCAAACCGAACAAAATCGAGATTCCTGCCAATAAAGATGTCACACTGAAATTGAAAGTAGCAAACGGCATGCACAGCCTGGAAGTGCCCGGGCTTGACGTCAACCTGCAAGGGGATGGCGAAACCGCCGTGGTCCGTGCCAAGCCGGGAACTTATCCATTCTTCTGCAATATTCCCTGCGGTGTGGGTCACGCGAAGATGAAAGGAACGATTGTGGCCAAGTAAAAAACTGGGACCCATTGGAAAGTGGGTCCCAGTTTTTTACTTGGTAAAAATATGGCGGCCGATCCGTTTGATCTGAGGCCGGCTCCAGATCCATTTTGATGTGGCCGTGGCAGGATTGAAGTAATACAACGCTCCATCGGAGGGGTCCCACCCATTCAGTGCGTCCCGTACCGCTTTGAATGAGTCAGGGTCCGGTTGCAACCAAATTTGTCCGTTTGCCACAGCTTCAAACGCCAAGGGTTGAAAAATGATACTGGCGGGCGTATTGGGAAAACGTTCACTTTTGAGTCGGTTTAATATCACTGCCGCAACGGCCACTTTTCCGATATACGGTTCCCCTCGCGCCTCGGCGTGAACAGCATGTGCCATCAGCTTGATATCATTCCAGGACAATTGCCTGGCTGTTCTCCGGTATACACGCCTCGCCTGAACTCTCCTCACACCACCCGGGCGCCATCTTCTAGTCGCTTTCCACAATTTTGCCCGGGTTCTGGCATCGGTCAAGCCTGTCACCCGCAAACCGAACGCATATTGGAACAATCGAACCGCCCGGTAAGTCCGCCAAGTGTAAATCCCGTTGATCTTTCCGGTGTAGAAACCCAAAAACCGTAGCCTTCTCTGCAGTTCCCACACATATCCCCCTCGGTCGCCGGGTTTGTACACTCTCGCCGGGCGGGCCGCTATCGAAACCCGTTTGGAAACGTGCCGCGATTCCACACTGGCTTTCGCCGTCGATTGCACGGAAACAGCGTGTCCGCCGTTGGGAACAGCGGATAACAACGATCCCGAGGCATCGCTATTGACCATGGAGACAATCGCTTCTCCCAAGACGGAGAAAGCCAACATCAAGGCACAACAGAGAAGCCTTTTCCGCATCATCACACGGTTCAACCCTCTTTCAGGTTGGTATTTTCCTGTTATTATGCCGTGTGGATGCGATTCTATTCCCCCTGCAACCTATCCGTCGTCCATCCAGCATACTTGCTTCCGAGAAGCGGTCGAGTATGAAGGCACAGCATCCGCGCCGGATCGTAGAACCCAATCCTTTTCGTTTCAATAATAAGTCAAGAAGTCCAGAATTTCTTCCAAGCTCAATTCCGCACAGGCCATTGAGGTATCCGCGACACCATAATACATTTTCACCACATCGCCTTCCACGATTGCCCCACACGAGAATACAACATCGCCAAAGAACCCTTCTTTTTCATAATCCGCTTCCGGTTCCAGAATCGGTTGGTCGGAACGAGCAACCACAACTGCAGGATTGTTCAGGTCAAGGAGCAACCCGCCCATGCAATAACGGTTCTCTGGCGTCGCGCCATGATAGAGCACCAACCAACCCCTATCTGTTTTGATAGGGACAGCACCGCCGCCAATGCGGCCGCTGTCCCACATCCCGTCCCTGAGGCTGATCAGGTGTTGATGGTTTCCCCAATAAAGCAAATTGTCGGATTCCGCGATCCAGATCTCCGGTTTTCCAATACTTTTGAGGCTGGGGCGATGCAACGCATAATATTTTCCGTTCACTTTTTCCGGAAAGATCACGATATCCTTGTTTTCCGGAGGAAAAATCATTCCATGATGTTTAACGGTGACAAAGTCCTTGGTTGATACCATCGCCCCGCCAATGCCGAGCGGAGACAGAGCCGTGAAACAGATATAAAAGGTATCTCCAATTTGTGTCACGCGCGGATCTTCGATGCCGAATGATTCCAGTTTGTTGGATGGATAAAGAAACGGCTTTTCGTCTATGGTAAAATTGCGTCCGTCTTTACTGCGTGCGATGCGAATATAGGACAGGGAAGTCAGGTATTCAATTTCTTGTGAATGGGATGCCTTTCGAATCATTCGCGGGTCCGAAAAATCATAACGCTCATCATCCCGATGAAATTCGATGATTTCCAGTTCATCCGTGTCCGTATGATAAATGGGCGCTTTCACGATCTTGGGATCATCACTGATCGGGCGCTCAGCAATGCGAAGCAACATCAATATTTCATCCTTGTATTTGGCAATCCCGGCATTAAAAGCGCCGATCACTTCAAATCCTTCATGATATGGCTTGATATCTGACGGGGTAATCAACGGATTTTGTTCATACCGGTACACTCTTACCATTTATTTCCCCCACCTTATTTTTTCAAATGCGAGGAATGGATCTCGCATAGAGATACGTTGTGCTTCAGCATCACCCACACCAGCATACAGGTCTGCTGTTCCATCCTTCTTGCGAACCAACCCGCCGCTAAATACAACATCGGCCAAATCCGGGCGTTTGGCGGGGCCTTTCAAAAAGTCGGAACGCGCTGCAATGAGCTGGATATCCGAATGTTCACCGGTCGTTGGATCAAGGGCAAATACCATTGGATAATAATGGCGATTTCCTTCTTCATCCATACGGGCGATATGCCCCAACACCCCAATCAACCCGTTGGACAGAAGGTGGGCTTCATTGGCTCCACCCCATTCTTCCTCCATGAATTGGTCTAAAATGGGGGCCTCGTGGATCACTTCCAGAGTCAAATGATCCAATGATGGAATTCTCACAAATCCAATCTTGCCTCTTCCCCCTTTATCCCCTTGGGGGCGTGTCAACACCCCGATGGAGCCATCCGGCAATTCGATCAGACGAAGGTCTTTCATGCCATCCGGGCCGGTAAAAATCTTTTCCAAACGATGAATGTTGGCTCCCTTGTAAAATACCGTGCGCCAACTCATTGCCCGTTCATCGGCGGGATGCGGAAAAACCTCCACACCGCCGAAAACCAGCTCTCCTCCGATGCGGGTAAAGAAGGGGTCCTGCAACGCAAAGACCGGGGCCCCTTCTTTGGGAATCCATTGCTCCCCGCGTCGAACGAAGAAAATCACTTCCGAATGCTCACTGTCACGGGGTTCCACGCGGCCGGCGATCACGGTTTCACCGCTATCTTCAAAAGGTGCCGTAATATTGTACACATCCTTTTCCCCAACCCCGGTAAAATTTAATTTGGTGGGGTTGTATGGTTTTTGTTCATTTTTCGTATACTTTTCCAGTAACACGGAAGAGGGTTGGACACCGCTCTTTTTCAGGGTAAACAAAGTAACATCCATCCTCCTCATGCCATTACTATTTCAAATGAAATTGCATACCCTGCTGAAACTTCTGGGAGAACCAAACGAATAGGAAGAAAATGGGCACCGTCAACAACACATCGGAGGCATACAGATTTACGAAAGAACAACGTTTACATGGCCATCTCCCCACTTGGAAGAATCATCGTCCAATCTATCATATAACCCGTTGTGAATCAGAAAAAACTGTGGAAAGAGCAAAATGATCACAGAAAAAATATGGAACAGATAGTATTCTTGACCATCACATCACAGAGCAGTTAAAAAAAATGCCTGACAGAATCTCGTCAGGCAAATCAACATCTATTTTGATTCATCGTTTCAATTTGGTACGTCCCTTATGACCGCTGCCGCATTGCGTCATGCAACAGTTGTTTCAGTTCCGTTGTCCATTGGGGGGTTGCTTCCAACAGGTTTTGGGCGATGCCGGATTGTTGTACGGCTTCTTGTCCTTTCTCCCATGGTAGGAAATGCAACAAGTTGACCATGATCCACACCAGCAAAACAGCTTGCAAAACGCCCAAAACCAAGCCGCCGATTCGGTTCAATACCGATAATACAGGCAGCTGCGCCAACTGATTGAGTACCCTGGACAAAAGCGAGACCGCCAGTTTGGTTCCGAAAAACAAGAGCAGAAACGCCATCACCGTATACAGGGCGCGTTCCAATGGCAACAAGCGCATCAAACCGTCTCCGGTTACAGATTCGGGCAAGGGAACATTTTTCTGCAGAACCGGTGTTACCTCGTCGGTGAAGTAAAACGCCACCACCCACGCCAAAACCAAACCGGCCAACGACGCGGCCTGCAGAATCAAGCCGCGCCGATATCCTCGCAACAATCCTCCGATCACCAAGAGCAGGATGATCCCGTCTAGTACATTCATGTTCACCCGCTCCTCACGGTTGATCATCTTCGATCAGATGCAGGATCTCGTCATGTTCCCGTTTCAGTTTCATATAGGCATCCGCTATATTGACGGCCGAAAGTACCGCCAGACGCGTGGTATCCAAACGGGGATTGGCTTGTGAGATCATCCGCATCGTTTCGTCAACATGGTTGGCTACTTCCCGCATGTAACTGGGACTGGCTTTTCCCGTGATGTTGTACTGTTGTCCGAAGATCTCCACGCTCAATTTATTTTTGGTCATCGATTGCAACCTCCTTCACCAAGTGAAGGTGAGACTGCCTGACAACATCCATTTCGACACGAGGGGGCCGTTTTCCCTGTTATTCCGGAGAATTCGACCGGAAGAAATTTGCGGACTCAACCTTACATGCGCAACTGTGCACCACACGTCGCTTCGAGATGGTCGATCACCGCCTGATGTACCCGGTTGACCTCTTCGTCGGTCAGCGTACGATCCTTCGCCCGGTACACCAACGAATAGGCTACGCTTTTCTTTCCTTCCCCAATCTGTTCTCCTGTAAACACGTCAAACAACGTCACGGATTCCAGCCATTCGCCCGCCGCCTTTTTGATCTCCTGCTCGACTTTGCCAACCAAAAGATCCCGATCCACTACCAATGCCAAATCGCGGGTTACCGCGGGATGACGGCTGGGCGGTTCGAAATGAACATTCGTTTGTGCCGCAGCAAAGATCGCTGACAGATCCAACTGACACACCATCGTGGGGCCGAGATCGTATTGTTGGGCCACTTGCGGATGCAGTTGTCCCAAAATACCGATGACCCGACCATCTACCACGAGTTCCGCGGTGCGTCCGGGATGGAAACCTACCGGTTGGACCGCACGGTATTCCACATTATGGATGCCCAAACGGTTCAACAGGGTTTCAAGCACGCCCTTGGCCGTGTAAAAATCACTGGGTGACGAGGGCTGACGCCAGTTGGTCGGCACCGATTTTCCGGCAAGCAGACCGGCCAATTCCCATCGCTCTTCCGGCAAATCGGTCAACTTCTTCTCATGGGCATGGAAGGTTTTCCCGATTTCAAAGATGGCGACGCGCTCTTGTTGCCGTTTCAGGTTGTATGCAGCCGTTTCGATCAGATGCGGCAGCAGGCTGGTCCGCAAAACGCTCCGCTCTTCGCTCATCGGCATGGCCACCCGGATCGGTTGCCCTTCTTGGTTGATCGAGGCGATCTCACTTCCTAATCCAGGGGAAGTCAAGCTGTAAGTGATCACTTCATGCATGCCCAACGTCCGCAGGGTGTTCCGAATCACACGGACAAGCTTTTGTTCGCGGGTCAACCCGCCAGGCGATTGCTGTCCCCACGGCAATGTGGCCGGGATGTTATCGTAACCGTACAGTCGAGCCACTTCTTCGATCAGATCGACTTCAATGGCGATATCCGGTCGACGCGTCGGCACCTGTACACGGTAGACCCCGTCATCTACCTTTACCGGGAAACGCAGCCGACGGAAGATATCCAGCACATCCTTTTCTTTCAATTTCACGCCCAGCACGTGTGTCAATCGATCATGGCGCAGGCTCACGGTCAGCTCGTCGATATCTCCGACGCGCTCTGTTGTCACCCTAGATACAACCCGCCCGCCGGCGTACAGGGTGAGCAATTCCACCGCACGTTGCAGAGCCGGGATGATGCGCTCCGGATCGACCGCTTTTTCGAAGCGGTTGCTCGCTTCCGAGCGCAGTCCCAACTTACGCGAAGTCCGACGAATGATGGGCGGGGAGAAAAAGGCTGCCTCCAACAGCACCCGTGTCGTTTCCTCGGACACTTCGGAGTTGGCGCCGCCCATCACCCCCGCAATGCCGATCGGTTTGCTGCCGTCGGTGATGAGCAACGTTTCCTCGCCGCACGCTCGGGTGACGCCGTCCAACGTTTCAATGGTCTCACCGTTACGTGCCCGACGCACGACGATGCGTCCGCCGTTGGACAGTTTGTCCAAGTCAAATGCGTGCAGGGGTTGACCATACTCGATCATCACATAGTTGGTGATGTCCACGATGTTGTTGACCGGACGAATCCCGGCAGAAATCAAACGGTTTTGCATCCATTGCGGAGACGGGCCCACTTTCAGGTTGTCGATCACCTGTGCGGCATAGAGCGGACAATCTTCTTCCGATTCCACCGTGATGTCCACACGAATTTCATCTCCCGTCGGTTCCAGCGCTTCCGGTTCCGGCAGACGTACTTCGCGGTCCAACACGGCAGCTACTTCATATGCCACGCCGATCATGCTGAGACAGTCGGAACGGTTGGGCGTCAGGTCCAGCTCCAACACCTGATCGTACATGCCCAGCACAGTGCGCATGTCACTACCGATTTCGACTTCGTCGGGCAAGACCATGATGCCCTCCCGCTGTTGTTTGGACAACACTTTCTCCGGGAAACCCAACTCCTTGGCGGAGCAAATCATTCCCTGAGACTCCACGCCGCGGAGTTTGGTCCGCTTGATGGTGACCCCGCCCGGCAGGGACGCCCCTTCCAATGCGATGGGAACCAGTTGTCCCGCAGCCACATTGGCCGCACCGCAAACGATGGTAAGCGGCCCATCCTTGCCAACATCCACTTGGCACACTTTCAACCGATCCGCCTGTGGATGGGGCTCAGTCGACAACACTTTCCCCACGACCACATTGCGAATCCCCGTGTCCCGCGTGTAAATCACATCCACGGCCACACCGCTCTGCGTCAAAGCGTGGGCGACATCTTCGGGTGTCAGTCCTTCCAGGTCCACATATTCGTTCAACCATTCATACGATACCAGCATGCCACGTCTCCTCCCTCAAACCGATTGGAATTGCCGCAAGACGCGCAGGTCGTTGGTGTAGAAATGACGGATGTCATCGATTCCGTACTTAATCATCGCGATGCGCTCCACACCCATTCCGAACGCAAAACCGGTATAGCGCTCAGCGTTGTAACCCGATTTTTCCAACACGTTGGGGTGGACCATCCCCGCCCCCAAAATTTCAATCCATCCGGTTTCCTTGCAAATGCGGCATCCTTCACCACCGCATATCATGCACGACATGTCCATTTCCATGCTCGGTTCGGTGAACGGGAAATAGCTCGGACGGAACCGGAATTCATGATCTTCGCCGAACATCTGTTTCGCAAACGCCAGCAGCGTCCCTTTTAATTCACTCATGGATACGCCGCGATCAACGACCAATCCCTCGATTTGTGTAAATTGGTGCGAGTGGGTGGCGTCGTCGTCATCCCGCCGATACACTTTTCCTGGACAAATCATGCGCACCGGCACTTTACCCTCTTTGGCCTGCAGCGTACGCACCTGCACGGGTGAAGTTTGCGTACGGAGCAAAATCTCCCGCGTGATGTAAAAAGAATCCTGCATATCCCGAGCCGGATGATCTTTGGGCATATTGAGCGCTTCGAAATTGTACCAGTCCTTTTCCACTTCCGGTCCTTCGGCTACCTCAAACCCCATACCGATAAAGATGTTTTCCACTTGCTGGATCACTGCGGTCAACGGGTGAATCGAGCCCAACGGCCGGGGCACACCCGGAAGGGTGACGTCTATTGTCTCTTCCTTGAGTCGCGCTTCCATCGCTGCCTTTTCTAACGCGGTCTCTTTCTCGTCCAATATCCGCTCCAGTGTTTGGCGAATATCATTGGCCAACTTCCCGATCACTGGACGCTCTTCCGCAGATAACTCGCCCATTCCGCGCAAAACGGCGGTCAGCTCTCCTTTTTTGCCCAAATATTTGACACGCAATTGCTTTAACGTTTCCAAATCCTTTGCACCTTGAATCGCTTGCTCCGCTTCCGCTTTCAAGGCTTCCAACCGCTCACGCATCACGGACACTCCCTTCTTCTGCCTATGTAATAAAAAAATCTCTGCGCCCAAAGGGACGAGAGATTCGCGGTACCACCCTTTTTGGACAACGAAACATCCTGGGCGTGATATTCGGCCAGAATCACCCGATACGCCCTGAACTTCGTCATCCCGCTTTACGTGCGATAACGAGCACAGCCGGTACCCCCTACTTTCTGGTTCAGGGGACAGCTCCGGAGCGAACTTCGGCGAGCCGCTTCCTGGAGGTGCTTTCAGTCGCGGCACCTCCTCCCTGTCAAGGGCGCACTGCCTACTCCTCTCCTTCACAGCCGATATAATATGAAGAAAATTTCTTTTTTAGTATAACGAAAACCATGTTTCGTTTCAACAGTCGAGCGAACCACCGCGTTGTTGGCGCAGATACTCATACAACAGCAACGATGCAGTGACGGAAACATTGAGGGATTCGGCTCCCCCCGGCATTGGGATCGAGACTTTGCAATCCACCCACCGCATCAGCTCGGGATCCACGCCCCTTCCTTCGTTACCCAGCAAAAAGGCGGTGCGCCCCGGATATGATACATCAAAGTGGACGTTGTCCCCACGGGGATGCGTTCCCACCACCCGGTAACCGGCAGAACGAAGTCGCGGAAGTTCCTCATGCAAATCGATCATGCGGATGGGTACGTGGAAAAGTGCACCCATCGCGGCTCGGACCACTTTCGGGTTGTAAGGATCGACGGTTCCTTTCCCCAACCATACACCAGTGGCCCCCACCGCCCGAGCTGTGCGCAACATGGTTCCCACATTGCCGGGGTCCTGCACGGCATCCAACAGTAACAGCACGCCGTCGGCGGGAATCGCCGGATCCACCTCCCTTTTGGGAATCTCCACTTCCGCGGCGATTCCCTGCGGTGTCTCTGTATCCGCCAAAGTGCGATATAACCGGGTCGGAAGGAAGTACACCGGCACGTTTTTGATCCGCTGTTCCCACCACTGTCGATGTTCGGCTTCCCGCTCTTGGTCGACGATCAATGCCCGCACTCGCCAGCCGGCTTTGACTGATTCCTCCAGCAGATGTTCACCTTCGATCCACAAAGTTCCCAGTGTCTGGCGACCTTTGCGCGACTGCAGCTTTCTCCAGCGTTTGACTTGGTCGTTGTGCGGCGACGTGAGAACGATCGGTTTCAAATTATGCATTCTCCTCCAATTGTTTCAGGTTGTCGTTGCGGCCGATGACCACCAGCACATCTCCTTTGTGGATAACATCCTCTGCCGCCGGTGCGATATTGATTTTGCCGTCTCGAGATTTGATCGCCATCACGTTGCAACCGTAACGGGCCCGAATGTCCAACTCCTGCAACGTTTTGCCGGCAAAAAAGTCTCCGGCGCTGATCTCCACAATGCTGTACCCGTCCGCCAATTGGATGTAGTCCAGAATGTTGGGCGAAATCAAATGGTGCACCACCCGAACACCCATATCGCGTTCCGGATAGACCACCTTGTCTGCACCGATTTTGTACAATACCTTTCCATGCAGATCATTGCGCGCTTTGACGACGATCTTTTTCACGCCCAGCTCTTTCAAAATCAACGTGGTCATGATACTGGCCTGAATATCTTCACCGATGGACACCACTACCACGTCAAAATTGCGGATACCCAATGCCTTCAGTGCATTCTCATCGGTCGAATCGGCCTCGACCGCATGCGTGACGACTTGAGAAAAATCCTGCACCCGCTGGGGATCTTGGTCGATCGCCAACACCTCATATCCCATTTCGCTCAAGGTATGGGCCACACTGCCACCGAAGCGACCCAATCCGATTACGGCAAACTGCTTACTCACCTCTACACACCCACCTATCCGTATTTTGCTTCAGCATCAAGGGATAACTCGATGACGGACGGCTCACAATAGAACAAAAGGAGGTTGTTGTCAGTGAACATCGATATCCGTGGAGCTGTCATCCACAATATTCAAGACATGAACCCGCAAGAATTGAAAGATATGGTGGTCGACTCGATCCAACGAAGGGAAGAAAAACTCTTGCCCGGACTGGGCGTCGTTTTTGAAGTGATTTGGAAAAACAGCCAACCGGGAGAACAAGAACACATGATTCAAACCCTTCACAGCGCCCTGCCCAATGAGAAGGCCATTCCGCCCCGGCCATGAATCAAGTTCCCATTTTCCGGCCCTGGCGAAGGGAGGGAGCCGTTTCCACCCAACACGCGGGCCGGCTCCCGTTCTCCTCCATTATTTTATCCATGACACAAATGATATACCGTCGTACGATCCAATTTCCGAATCACTTCGACCAGTAGCCGAATCAGGTTCTCCAAGTCATCCCGGTGGATAATCGAAGCATGGCTGTGAATGTACCTGGCGGGAATACCCAAGGTCAACGTCGGAACCCCTCGGCCGTGGAGATGAATATGACTGGCATCCGTCGCTCCCCGCGGAAGCGTATCCGGCTGAAGCGGGATTCCCTGTTCCTCCGCCGTCTTTTGTACCAATGCCAACAATCCCCGGTGAGCGAGATGTCCTCCGTCAGCCAACACCACGGTCGGACCTTCCCCCAACCGTGAAGCGGCTTCGTCCTTACCGACACCCGGCGTGTCCCCCGCAATGCCGACATCCACAGCAAACGCCACATCCGGCTTGACGGCGGCGGATGCTGTAAACGCTCCCCTCCGGCCAACTTCCTCCATCACAGTACCCACTGCCGCTACGGTGTTTGGATGATCAGTATGTTGCAACCGGCGCAATACTTCAGCAGCTACCGCGCATCCGACCCGATTGTCCATCGCTTTGGCCATCCACAGTTTTTCGTTCTTCAGAACCGTAAATGGAGAATGCGGGATCACCGGGTCTCCCGGCCGGATGCCGAACGACTCCGCTTCCTCCTGGCTGGAGGCCCCCACATCGATAAACAGATCTTCCGTTTTGACCGGCTTGTTCCGTTGTTCCGGCGACATCAGATGCGGTGGCTTGGAACCGATCACGCCGATGACGATTCCCTGTTTCGTATGTACCTCCACACGCTGGGCCGGCAACACCTGACTCCACCAACCGCCCAACGGCTGGAATCGCAGATACCCGTCTTTCGTCACTCGCGTCACCATGAAGCCGATCTCGTCCAGGTGTCCTGCCACCATAACGCGAGGTTCATCCGCCGTTCCCTTTTTCCAGGCGATCAAACCGCCCAGCCGATCTGATGTTACTTCATCCGCCACGGGCGTTGTCCAGCGCCGCATCACTTCACGAACGTTTCCCTCATGTCCGGGTGGACCGCCCGCGTTCGTCAACTCCGCCAACATCGAACGCAGCTCATCCATCACCATCGCTCCCCCCTTGTCTCCCGTTTGTGATGAGGTAGGATCGGATTACTGTTGTGAGTCCTATCTTACCACACCGGAAACGGAAAAGGAAAAACGGAGTAGTTTCTTTCCGCTCAGCAGAAAAAAAGCGAAGAAGCGACTTCTTCGCCGAGGCTGTTGCCAAAGTGGTTTAACGAACGTCTCCACCACAAACGCTAGCTGTTGCTTCGGGCTTCAGACGGGAAATCGAATACGCGATATGGATCCACGGAGCTCCTTGCTGTCATTCTGCCTGTTTCGCGCGGGCACAATCAAAATTCCCGGCGTGGTTCCCATCGCAAAACGGCTTGTTCTGGGACAATCCACACCGGCAAAGCGCAAACACCTTTCTCGTCTCAAACCGGTTTCCCAAGGCGTCGATTAATTCAACCGGACCGGACACGACCAATGGTCCTTGATCGTTCACCTTGATCGTCACATCTGCTATGGACTGAGCCTCCTTCACCCAATTTATCCTTGTATTTCGATTTTTCTCTTTGTTTTCCTGCAGGGGATTGACCCTTGTCCGAGAAGGTCACACGGGCGATGACTTATGAGAAGGGCCATTGGGTACACGTTTGGGAACGAACACTGTCAGCATTCGATCCCGCCACTCAGTCCGAATTCTCGATTCATCGACTGGGAACGGGATGTGAAAACTCTGGGTGAACATGCGTTGTCCATCGATTCGCCGCTGGTACTCCTGGTCCGCATCCTGCACGACATGGGAATTGATGCGGATTACCAAAAACGGTCCCTCCATCCGCACATCGATCACATCATCCTCCCCGACCACACCAATCTGGGTCTGGATCACCATGCCGTGATCGGTCGGAGTGACCCGGCTCACCACCCGGCCAAACCCTGGAAAATCGTCCATCCATTTGTCCAACTCCCGAATCATCTCTCTCACATCGCGCCAGACAAAGGAGGAGAAACGGCGAAACGGCAAAGGCCTGAACACCCTCAAACAACTCCTTTCCATCACGGTGTGAAGATAAAAAACCTCCGTTGCCGGAGGCCCATAGACAGAAGCGTTTAAAATCCGAATCCGGGCGTGAACCCGAAGCCAAACCCTCCAAACAACGAAAAGAATAAAACGCCGAGGATGATCAGGATGACAATCACCACGATTATCCATTTCAAACCGAACAAGCCGAAAAAGCTACTGGTTGTCGCCCCTTGAATCACACCGCAACCTCCCTTTCCTCAAGTTGGACTCTTCAACAACATATGTCCGTCCATTTCCTTTCGTATAGACACATAACCGGTTATTTAGTGGAAACTTCATCGAGTGAGCTCCGTTGACACCCGGTTCCCAGTATGCCTAAGATGAGTTGGAGCCGTTTACGATGGAATAGCAACACCCTGAAACGGGGATATGTAGCGGAAGCGGGAGACACTGCGGGATTGATATGGGCGTAACACACTTGCCTACGTTTGCAGACAAGATGTGATGTGTCAGGTCATTTCGTAAAAAGGCAATGTTTTCCCAGGCGAGCGAAGACCTAATCCCTTCCGAGCGAAAGCGCAGGAATGAAATCGAGGGCATGCCTGCGTCCTACGCTCCGGGTCTGAAGTGGCCATATCTGCTTCCTTGTAGGGCGCAGGTGGAGCGAGCCGGGAAAGCAATTGGACAGTATTCACCAGACTACCATTAGGGGAGAGGAGAACAAACATGACCATCGCTCGGGCACTCACCATCGCCGGTTCGGATAGCGGCGGAGGAGCTGGCATTCAAGCAGATCTGAAAACATTTCAGGAATTGCATGTATTTGGTATGAGCGCGATCACGGCGGTTACTGCGCAAAACACATTGGGCGTGACGGGCATTTACGAACTTCCCCCGGAAGCGGTCGCCCGCCAAATCGACGCCGTAGTCACAGATCTGGGAGTTGATGCGGCTAAAACCGGTATGATCGCCAATATCGAGATTATGGAAGTGATTGCGGAAAAAGTCAGAGAACATCGCATCCACCGATTGGTGATCGACCCGGTGATGATCGCCAAAAGTGGACATGCACTGTTAAAAGAGGACGCACGGGATGCGCTGAAACGCCTGTTGATTCCCCTGGCAACCGTGATCACACCCAATCTCCCTGAAGCGGAAGTGTTGACAGGCATGTCTCTGACCACCATGGAACAACGCAAGGAAGCAGCCAAACGGTTGTTGGATCTGGGTGTACACGCCGTCGTGATCAAAGGAGGGCACACCGACGACGAGGAAGCCGTCGATCTGTTTTATGACGGGCGAGAATTCCGTACCCTGTCGGCACCTCGTTTTCATACACGCCACACTCACGGGACGGGCTGCACGTTTTCCGCAGCCATCACAGCCGGGTTGGCCAAAGGCGAATCATTGTGGGAGGCGGTGAAAACGGCCAAAGCCTTTATTACGGAAGCGATTCGCCATCCCCTTGACCTCGGGCAGGGACATGGTCCCACCAACCATTGGGCTTACCGGCAAACAACATAGAAAGGTGGGTTGATGAATGGCCTTCACTTCATCTCATTTGCGCCTGTACTTTATCATGGGCAGTCAGGACTGTCCCGACCAAGACCCGATCGACGTGCTCGAACAAGCGATCGCAGGCGGTATCACGATGTTTCAATTCCGCGAAAAAAACTCTGACCTCACACTGAGCGAAACTGTTGCTTTGGGACGCCACCTGCGTGAGATTTGCCGTCAACACAACATCCCGTTCATTGTGAACGACCGGGCCGATTTGGCGCTCATCTTGGATGCCGACGGCGTACACGTGGGACAGGAAGATTTGCCAGCCCGGGAAGTTCGACGCCTGATCGGACCCGACAAAATCCTCGGGGTGTCGGCTGAAAATATCGCGGAAGCGCGGCAAGCCATAGAGAACGGAGCGGACTATATCGGGGTGGGACCCATGTTTTTGACGTCATCCAAATCAGATGCCAGGTTCCCCATCTATCCGGAGGCCCTTCAGGCGATTCGCGAGCAACTGGAGGAACCCTTCCCCATCGTGGGCATAGGGGGAATCACCGCATCCAATGCGCATAAAGTAATGGCTGCGGGTGCAGACGGCGTCGCCGTGATCTCCGCCATCACCAAAGCGGAAGACCCCAAGCGGGCAGCCGAAGCATTGGCGCAGGCGGTCGGCTCCACAAAAATGTAATACCTCCCGTTCGTTTCCGCCGCGGCAATAATGGTACAATAAGTACTGACGCCGCTACTTTTGGCGAGAAGATGGGTTCACCCAATCGCCTCCGTGCGATGTAGAGATACGAGAAGGAGGTTTCCCAATGAAATACCGCAATCTACCCGGCATTGACACACCGGTATCCGAAGTGGGCTTCGGCGTTTGGTCCGTCGCCACCCCTTGGTGGGGGGTCAAAGATGATGCGTTCGGGAAACGCTTGTTGCGCATGGCATACGAAGAGTACGGAATTACTTTCTTTGACACTGCCGACGTCTACGGTCAGGGCAAGGGAGAAACCCTCTTGGCCGAAGCACTGGAAGGGCTTCGCGATAAGGTGGTAATTGCCACCAAGTTCGGATACGACATCTATGCGAAGCGGGGCGACCGACACGGCGGACACTCTGAATTGCCCCAGCAGTGGGATGCCGCCTCGATCCGAAAATCCTGTGAAGAGAGCTTGCGCCGGCTAAAGACCGATGTAATCGACATTTATCAATTGCACAACGCACGGATGGAAGCCATCCAAAGCGAGGAAGTGCTGGAGACGCTGGAGCGGTTGAAGGAAGAAGGGAAGATTCGCACATACGGCGTCGCGCTGGGACCGGACATCGGTTGGCGGGATGAAGGGCTGGCCACGCTGGAAGATGAACGGTACGACATGGCCCAAATCATCAACAACCTGCTGGAGCAAGACCCCGCCCGCGAACTGATCCGGGAGGCGGAAAAGCGAAACAAAGCCTTGATCGCCCGTGTTCCTCACGCATCCGGCTTGTTGGACGGCACGTATGATCCGGACAAGCACTTCGACAAACAAGACCATCGTTCGCACCGTCCGATCAAGTGGATGCAAGCCGGTCTGGAAGCGGTACGACAAATGAAATTCCTGTACGAAGGTACCGACCGCACCATCGGCCAAGCGGCGATCCTCTACTCGTTGGCCAGTCCGGCGATCAAATCGGTATTGCCCAACATCACGAGCGAGGAGAACCTGCGCGAATTTGCACAAGCACCGGAGAAATCACCGCTGACCGAGGAAGAAATGAAGAAGATCGAAGAACTGTGGGAAGGCGGTCTGAAAGAAAAGCTGAAACAACCCTTCTCCAACAGCAAGAACAAGCCGACGCCCGTGGCGACTCGCTAAACGGTGCGATAGCACAATTTACAGGCGGGGAATGTTCCCCGCCTGTTGATTGATTACGTTATCTACCCCGGTCGTTTTTCCCTTTTACCGGCTCATGCTCGCCCGCTTTCAACTTTCCGACAAAATCATTCGCAATATACCCCACCAACAATGCCACGCCCACTGCGGTCAGAAAAATCAGAATCCCTATGGCAGACATGGCTTACCCTCCTTCGATGCGGCCAGCATCTCTTTCTTATTTATATGTATATCATTCGTAAAGCTCCCCAATTTTTCCTTCCATCAAAAGATTTTCCCCCGATTTTTTCCCGAGCCGCGCAACAATCGTCCAGGCCTGATCGTCTAAATGGATGAAGTAAGACAGGTACGCACCATACCGCGGAAAGGATGGCGTGTGAACATCATGGATTTTCTTGATACTGTCAAGATGATCGTCAAGAAAGTGGGAGAATATCAAGATTTTGAGAAGGCCGACAACTTTCGGGTCCGCATCTTGTCCGCCAACCACAGTGATTCTCTCGTCATCCAAGCATGGGACTCCGAGAACGGCCGCAGAATCATGGTCACGCATTATAAAGGAGAGCAAGTGGAAACGCAGACGACCATCACGCCAATGGGCACACCTGTCAAATTGATAGTGCGCGGCGTGGTCGTGCCATGCAAAACCAGCGAACAAAGAAAACTGGCAATCCGAATTTTGAAAGAGTGGACACCAACCTTGCATCAGTTCATCCAGCCCGCCCGTGAATGGAGAAAAGAACATAGACGAATCAAGGACGTGCGCAGACTGCCCTTTTTGGATAATATACTTCGCGTTTTCTGACAATGATTTTGATCCAATCCCCCTCCGTCTACCTAACGGAGGGGAAATGAACGGGCTTTATTGAAAAACTCGTGTCCCCGCAACAGTTCACTCGATGATACGGACCCTGCTACTGACTTGTAGAAATCGTATGAACGAGTTGCGGACAACCCCGAGCTTGCGGTTCACAAGCAGAATGAAAATGAGGACGCTAGCGAGGAATCCCACGCTTCAAGAGTGGGGCATTCCCATTACCGAAAGTCTTGTCTTTCTGCCGCTGTCGTTCCAACCACTCCTTGGCAAAGTCGACTGCTGCATGCTGTGAAAACAGTTTCTCCTCCGCCAATCTAACCATGCCCCTGGTCACACAGCCCATCTCCGCCCAAAAGTTTCACCCCATTCGGCGAACCGCTCCATTTCGTGTTAAATCTCCCGATAGGTAAACCATTCGCGTCCATCCTCTTTCCATACGGGGGCACCGGCCATTGTGGTTTTCGCCCTTCACCAGTGCCACCGGTCCGCCACAGACAAGCCCAACGACCCGAAGCCAGCTGTGTACGATCACCATCGCTCGGCCATACTGTCGCGCGTCTGGGGGACTTCGCCAAATATTATGTTCTTCTGTTGGCTCATATCCAATCGCCCTTTTGGTTTATCCATGTTTCATTTTGAATGATCAGGACAACACAAACCCAGCGGTTAAACCGCTGGGTTTTCAATAGGCTTAGATTCTCAATTCAAAGCCGGTTTCCCTTTATTCTGCTCTACATCACAACTTCCAACGGCACCTTCGGGTCCGGTTCATAAGCGTTCATCGCTTCCACGACGAGGTCACCGAATTCTTCCGTGCCAACCGCCAACGTACCCGGTCCGGCGAGGTCGGCGGTACGATGCCCGTCGGCCAGCACCTTGCGAACCGCCTGCTCCACCGCTGTCGCCGCTTCCTCGTATCCGAAAGAATGACGCAGCATCATCGCCGCGGACAAGATCATGGCAGCTGGATTGGCCACGCCTTGGCCGGCGATGTCCGGCGCGGAACCGTGAACGGGTTCGTACAGTCCTGTCATGCCCTCCCCCAGGCTGGCTGATGGCAACAAACCGATGGACCCCGTCAGCATGGCGGTTTCATCACTCAAAATATCACCGAACATGTTCTCGGTGACGATCACGTCAAAGTCTGCCGGCCGACGGATCAACTGCATGGCGCAGTTGTCTACCAGTACGTGCTCCACCTGAACATCCGGGTAATCGCGTGCCACGCGGTCCACCACCGACCGCCACAGGCGGGAGCTTTCCAAAATGTTGGCCTTGTCTACTGAGGTCAGCTTTTTCCGACGACCCCGCGCAATTTCAAAAGCCCGCCGCACGATCCGCTCCACTTCGCGCTCGTGGTACACCAGTGTATCCGTCGCCTGTTGGCCGTCTTCCAACCGCTCCCGTTTCTTTTCACCGAAGTAGATGCCACCGGTCAGCTCGCGCACCACAAGCAGATCGACACCCTTCACCACTTCTGGTTTGAGGGTGGAGGCATTTTCCAATCCTTCAAACAGGACGGCCGGCCGCAGATTGGCGTACAGGTTCAGCGATTTGCGCAATCCCAACAATGCCTGCTCGGGTCGCAACTCCGGCGGGTTGTTGTCCCATTTTGGACCGCCGACCGCCGCCAGTAACACGGCATCCGATTGTTTACAGAGCGAAAGCGTCTCTTCGGGAAGCGGGTTCCCGACGCGGTCAACCGCCCCGCCTCCCGCCATCCCGAACGTAAACTGAAACGAATGGCCGAACAGGTCTTCCACCTTTCGCAATACTTTCAGCGCTTCCTCCATGATTTCCGGCCCGATGCCGTCACCGGGAAGCACTGCGATTTTTTTCACCGTTCCCATATGCTTCTCTCCCTCCGTTGGCCTTCATCCCAATACCACATTCAACGTAGCATCCTGGTTTTTCGACTGCTTTCGAGTCAGCAGGCGATTGATCGCATCGATATACGCCCGTGCGCTCGCTTCCAGCACGTCGGTACTTACTCCCCGACCCTGCACGGTCAACTCACCTTGACGCAGCTGGACGTACCCCTCACCCAGTGCATCCGTACCCTGCGTGTTGGAAGCCACTTTGTAGTCGAGCAATTCCACTTGTTCTCCCGTCGCCCGATCGATCGCTTTGAAGATGGCGTCGATCGAGCCGTTGCCGCATGCCGCTTCTTCCACTTCATCTCCCGTTTGCCGGTTTCTCAGACGAAGCGATGCCGTTGGTAATGCATGATTGCCGTAGGAGAGCTGGATCGATTCCAATTCGAAAAACTCCGCAACCTCGCCGTGCTTTTCCTCCGCCAGTGCGATCAAGTCCTCATCGGTGAGCGACTTTTTGCGATCTGCCAATTCCTTGAAACGGGCAAACAAGGCATTGATCCGCTCTTCGGACAACGTATAACCCAAAGTTTCCAACCGTTCCCGAAATGCGTGCCGACCCGAGTGTTTGCCCAAAACCAGCTTGGTCTGAGAAAAGCCGACAGTCTCCGGCCGGATGATCTCGTATGTTTCTTGGTGTTTCAACATACCGTCCTGATGGATGCCCGATTCGTGGGCAAAGGCGTTGGCACCGACGATCGCCTTGTTGGCCGGCACCGGCATCCCCGTCAGTTTGCTGACCAGCCTGCTGGTCCGTGCAATTTCAGCAGGTCGAATGGTAGTGGCGACTTGATAATAGGATTGGCGTGTGTACAACGCCATCACCACTTCTTCCAGTGCCGCGTTGCCTGCGCGTTCTCCGATCCCGTTGATGGCTCCCTCCACTTGATCCACTCCGGCCCGGATCGCAGCCAAACTGTTGGCCACCGCCAATCCGAGATCATCGTGACAGTGTGCACTCAGCTTCACCCGGTCGATCCCCGGTACCCGTTCACGCAATTGCACAAAGATGTTGGCGTATTCATCCGGCGTCAGGTACCCCACCGTATCCGGGATGTTGAGCACGTCCGCACCGGCTCGGATGACGACGTCCGCCACCTCGCAGAGAAAGTCGATCTCCGTGCGCCCCGCGTCTTCCGGAGAAAACTCCACTACGGGGAAAAACCGTTTGGCATACCGCACCGCCTCTGCCGCCTGCTCCAATACCTGCTCCTTGGTTTTTCTCAGCTTGTATTCCCGATGAATGGGCGAGGTGGCGAGAAAGATGTGAATGGCGGGCTGCTTCGCTTCTTTCAACGCCTCCCACGCCGCGTCGATATCCTGTGGCACCGCACGTGACAAGCTGGCCACGGAGGCATCGGTCACCACTCGTGCCACCTCGCGGACAGCCGACTGATCACCGGGGGAAGAGGCGGCGAAACCCGCCTCGATGACGTTCACACCCAATCGTTCCAGCTGCAGGGCGATTTCTACCTTTTCCTCCGTGCTCAGATTGACGCCGGGCGATTGTTCGCCGTCCCTCAAAGTGGTGTCAAAGATCTGAACCGTTCGCATGGTCATCCCCCTTTTCGTCAGGACTGTACCGGTTCTTTTTTCTTACCGTCCAGCCAAGCCATCATGCGGCGCAATTCCGCTCCCACCCGTTCCAGTTGATGGTTTCTCTCCTCTTCCCGTAACCGTTGAAAGTTGGGGCGCCCTTGCCGGTTTTCGTCGATCCAGTTGCGGGCAAAGGTGCCGTCCTGGATTTCCTTCAACACTTCCTTCATCGCTTGACGCGATGCTTCTCCCACAACGCGTTTGCCGCTGGAATAGTCACCGTACTCAGCGGTGTCGCTGACTGAATACCGCATGTTGGCCAAACCGCCCTCATACATCAAGTCGACGATCAATTTCAATTCGTGCAAACACTCGAAATAGGCGATTTCCGGCTGATAGCCCGCTTCCACCAGCGTTTCAAAACCGGCTTTGACCAACTCGCTCACACCGCCGCACAACACGGCTTGCTCGCCGAACAAGTCCGTTTCCGTTTCCTCTTTGAAAGTAGTTTCGATCACGCCGGCCCGGGTGGCACCGATGCCTTTGGCATAAGCCAATCCCAATTCCTTGGCCTGCCCGCTGGCGTTCTGATGCACCGCGATCAATGCCGGGACGCCGAAGCCTTCTACATAGACGCGACGCACCAGGTGACCCGGCCCCTTTGGTGCAATCAACACCACGTCCACATCGCTTGCCGGCTGGATCTGACCAAAATGGATGTTGAAACCGTGGGAGAAAAACAGGGCCGATCCCGATTTCAAATGAGGTGCCACCTGTTCTTGATACACCTTGGCCTGCACTTCGTCCGGCAGCAGAAGCTGCACGACGTCCGCGCGACGAACGGCTTCGTCTACCTCAAATACTTCGAAGCCGTCCTGTTCCGCCTGTTCCCAAGAGCGGCCCGGACGAAGGCCGATGATAACGTGAACGCCACTGTCCCGAAGATTTTGCGCTTGTGCGTGACCTTGGCTGCCATACCCGATCACTGCTACGGTTTTCCCTTTCAATACGTCCAGTTGTGCATCTTGGTCATAGTACATTTTCACCATGTTGAATTCCTCCTCGTAAAATGTATGTGATGAGAGCGAATCCGCTTTGACAAACTCATCACGCATGCATATGCGCTTTGGGTTGGATCTGCATGCTGCGCGGCAGGGCGGTGATCCCCGTGCGGGCCAGTTCCTTGATGCCGTACGGGCGCAGCAGTTCGATGAGTGCATCCAGTTTTTCGCGATCACCGGTTGCCTGGATCATCAGACTGTTGATACCGACATCGACGACCGACGCCCGGAACGGTTCGATGATCCCCTGGATCTCCGCCCGATTGGAAGCAGTGGCCCCCACCTTGACCAGCAGCAGCTCCCGGGCCACTGACTGTTGGATGCTTAAATCCTGCACCTTGATCACGTCGATCAATTTGTGCAAATGTTTGGAAACCTGTTCCATCGTTCGGGCGTCTCCGTGAGTCACAATGACGATCCGCGACAGACCGGGTTCTTCGGACTCACCGACGCTGATGCTTTCGATGTTGAAATTGCGTCTGCCGAAGAGGCTGGCCACCCGTGCCAGCACACGGGGCTGGTTGTTGACCAAAATCGAAATGATGTGTCTCATGGTTTCTCATCCCCCAGCATCATCTCATCCAGCCCTGCTCCCGGCGCCACCATCGGATAGACATTTTCCTCCGGGTCCACCTGGAAGTCGATCACGACCGGGCCGGGATGATCCAGAGCCTCCCGCCAAGCCTGACGTGCTTCCTCCTGCGTACATGCCCGCATACCTTTGACACCGTAGGCTTCCGCCAGCTTGACGAAATCCGGGCTGCCGGACAAGTCCACTTCACTGTAGCGGCGTTGATAAAACACTTCCTGCCATTGCCGGACCATGCCCAAGCATTGGTTGTTGATGATCGCCACTTTGACGGGAATGTTGGCCAGTGCCACCACAGCCAGCTCCTGGGCGGTCATCTGGAAGCCGCCGTCTCCCGTCACGGAGATCACCGTTCGGTCGGGGTACGCCAACTGCGCGCCGATCGCGGCGGGGAACCCGAAGCCCATCGTACCCAGTCCGCCGGAGCTGATGAACGAACGCGGTCGGGAGAAGTGGAAATATTGCGCCACCCACATCTGATGCTGACCCACGTCGGTGGTGACGATCGCATCTCCACCCGTTGTTTCATACAGGTGTTGGATCACCCATTGCGGTTTCAGCGTGTTGTCACTTTGTTTGAAGGTGAGTGGGTACTGCTGTTTCAAATCTTTCAGATTTTGCAACCAAGCTTCGGACTGACTGACCGGCAGGTCCTGCAGTGCTACTTCCAACACCCGCTTCACATCACCGACGATCGGGATGTAAGTGTCGACGTTTTTGCCGATTTCTGCGGGGTCGATATCGATGTGAACGATCTTGGCACTCGTGGCGAATTTGTCAATCCGCCCCATGGTCACCCGGTCATCGAACCGGGCTCCGATACCGATCAGCAAATCACATTCCAGCAATGCACGGTTGGCCGCCACCGTTCCGTGCATCCCCGGCATCCCCAACCACAACGGATGCGTGCCCGGGAAGCCACCAATCCCCATCAATGTTGTCGTCACCGGAATTTTTGCCCGCTCCGCGAACGCGATCAATTCCTGATCGGCACCGGAGGTGACCACTCCTCCGCCAGCCAAAATCAGCGGTCGTTTCGACTCGGCGATTGCCTGATGCAATTTCTCGATCTGCAGCGGATGCGGATTCGTCGTAGGCTGATACCCACGAATGAATACTGTTTCCGGATAAGAAAACGGCGCCTTGGCATTGGAGACATCCTTGGGGATGTCGATCAGCACCGGCCCTGGCCGTCCGGTGGAGGCGATATGAAACGCTTCTTTCACCACCCTCGGCAGGTCTCTGACATCCTGCACCAGATAACTGTGCTTGGTGATTGGCATGGTAATGCCCGTGATGTCCGCTTCCTGGAACGCATCCGTACCGATCAGATTTTGCGGGACGTTGCCGGTGATACACACTAACGGGATCGAATCCATCTGCGCAGTGGCAATCCCCGTCACCAAGTTGGTCGCCCCCGGTCCGGACGTGGCAATCACCACTCCCGGTTTGCCCGTCGCCCGCGCGTATCCGTCTGCGGCGTGTATCGCCCCTTGTTCGTGGCGGTACAAAATATGTTTGATGCTTCCGTAATACAGCGAATCGTAAATCGGAAGCACCGCTCCACCTGGATAACCGAAAATGAATTCCACTTTCTCTTCAATCAGACAGCGGAGCAAAATCTCGGAACCGGTCAGCTCACCATCTGCCGACGTATGCTTCTGATCCGTCGTCATCGTTGCCGTAGTGGCCAATTTTGAAACCCCCTTTGAAAAAATGAAAACCTTTCACCCGTTGACAACAGCGAACACACCTGTCGTCTATATTGGGGCGAAAGGTTCGCGGTACCACCCAACTTCACCGCCGCCTCGCGGCGAACGGCCTCCACCGGTGCGCTTTCTGCGAGCGCACCGCGTCGATAACGGCGACAACCGGAGAACACCTACTCGGGGATGCATCGTGGGCATCCCGTTTCGATGGTCGGCTCCAAGGTGAGAGGGACAACCGGCGCGTGATCCCGTCTCATCAACCCGGGACTTTCTGTGACACGGCATCCGGCTCCCGTCCTTTTCACAGCCTTTCAACTCATCAGTTTTTTTAGTCAATAAAAACAAGCCTCTTCCAACAGGTGAACGACTCGATCCCCAGCCAAAAATGCACACAGGTATCGAGTCTGGTCAGAACCTGCCGCAGAGGCTTTTATCCTCACGGTGTACACCCGCCGTCGGGCGAGTGCTGGTGTCGCTCGGTCACAGTCCCCTCGCGGGCGGAACCCTAGACACCCTCCCAACCAGAACTGCTCGTTGTCCGATTTACTGAACCATTTTGATTATTTAGGTGTTATTATAGTCACCTCAGTTTGCGGATGTCAACCGGTTAACTCACTCTTTTTGTCTAAAAATTTTGCGAAAGCGATTCCATCAGCTTGAGGTGAGGTAAATGCATAATTTCAAACTTTTTGTGACAATTAATCAAATCAGATTTCCCGCAACACGGCTCCGGTGCTCGCAGAAGTGACCAAGCGCGCGTAACGCCGCAAATAACCGCCTTTCACTTTGGGCTCCGGTTCCTGCCATTTGGCAAGACGCTCTTGGATCACTTCGTCAGGAACATCCAGATGGATGCGCCGGTTGGGCAGGTCGATCTCGATCATATCACCCGGCTCCACTACGGCAATCACACCGCCTTCCGCCGCCTCTGGCGAAATATGACCGATACTGATACCCCGCGTCGCACCGGAAAAACGTCCGTCCGTGATCAACGCCACTTCCTTGCCCAGTCCCATGCCTGCAATTGCCGATGTGGGTGCCAGCATCTCCGGCATGCCGGGGCCGCCTTTGGGACCTTCGTAGCGGATCACGACCACATCGCCGGATTTCACCTTGCCGAGCATAATCCCGGCCAACGCTTCTTCCTGTGACTCAAACACGACGGCCGGACCGCGGAACTTCTGAATCGAGGGATCAACCGCACCCGTTTTGATCACCGCTCCGTTCAGTGCCAAGTTGCCATACAGGATGGCCAATCCGCCTGTCTTGCTGTATGCTTTTTCCAGCGGCCGGATCACTTCTTCATCCCGAATTTCGGCATCCGCGATATTTTCACCCAGCGTTTTCAAGGTGACCGTGGGACGGTCGAGGTGGAGCAAGCCGTCGATTTTGCTCAGCTCTTTCAAAATCGCCGAAATTCCCCCGGCACGATCGATATCCTCCATGTGCCATTGTCCGGCCGGGCTCACCTTGCACAGATTGGGCACCCGTTTAGACAATTCGTTCAACCGGGACAAAGGATATTCCACGCCCGCTTCATGCGCGATGGCCAATGTGTGCAGAACCGTGTTGGTGGAACCGCCCATCGCCATATCCAGCGCAAACGCGTTGTCAAGCGATTCGAGTGTCACGATGTCGCGCGGCTTCAAATCCGCCTCGATCAGCTTGATAATCTGCCGTGCCGCGCGTCTGGCCAGCTCTTCCCGCTCCGGCGTAGCCGCCAAGATGCTGCCGTTACCCGGCAAGGCGATCCCGAGTGCTTCAGCCAGACAGTTCATCGAGTTGGCGGTAAACATCCCAGAACACGAACCGCAACTCGGACAACCGTGATCTTCCAGCAATTTCAACCCTTGATCATCGATGCGCCCAGCTTTATAGGCCCCCACTCCCTCAAAGACGGAAGCCAGGTCGACGGTACGTCCGTCCGGCAGCCGCCCCGCAGCCATCGGTCCGCCGCTGATGAAGATCGTCGGGATGTTGACCCGCATCGCCCCCATCATCATTCCCGGTGTAATTTTGTCACAGTTGGGGATACAGATCAGCCCGTCAAACCAGTGCGCGTTGGCCACGGTCTCCAGGGAATCCGCGATCAGCTCCCGGCTGGGCAGGGAGTAACGCATGCCGATGTGACCCATTGCGATCCCATCGTCCACACCGATCACGTTGAATTCAAAGGGTACACCGCCCGCTTCCCAAACAGCTTCCTTCACCACGCGGGCAAATTTGTCCAGATGTTTGTGCCCCGGGATGATTTCCACAAATGAGTTGCAAATTCCGATAAACGGTTTGTCAAAGTCCTCATCCTTCAATCCCGTCGCCTTGAGCAAACTCCTGTGCGGCGCCCGGTCGAATCCCTTTTTGATTTTGTCGCTTCGCATTAGTTCGCCCCCTTTTCAATAATAGAAATATTGTTGACAATCTTAGTACAAAATCCGCAATCTGTCCACAGGGGTATTTGATTTTTTGGATTCGTGACAAAATACACGAAACACCGTATACTATATTTAGATATTTATCTAATTATCGTAGAGGTGATTTCCCTGAACGAAACGTTTAAAGCATTGGCTGATCCCACTCGCCGGCAAATTCTCCGTCTCTTGCGGAAGGGAGATTTGACCGCCGGGGAAATCGCCGAGCATTTCAACATGACCAAACCCAGCATCTCCCATCACCTCAACCTGCTGAAACAAGCCCGTCTGGTAATGAGCGAACGCCAAGGTCAGTATATCGTCTACTCACTCAACACGACCGTCGTCCAAGAGGTTTTGCGCTGGCTGATGGAAATCAGCGACACCCCCAATTCAAAGGAATGATGAGCATGTTCCGAAATGATCATCGTTGGTGTGGGATCGACTGGGTGGTGATGGCGGTTGCCATTCTCCCGCTTCTGATTACGTGGATGGTATATCCGCAATTGCCGCCCAAGATGGCGGTTCATTTCGGGATCTCGGGTCAACCCGATGGATACCAGCCCAAAAGCACCTTTCTGATCAGTCAAGCCTTGCTGTTGTTGGCCATTCCCCTGTTAATCAAATATTTGCCCGTCCTGGACCCGAAACGGGAGAACTACAACAAATTTCGCCGTTTTTACGAGATCTTCCGCTTGACGATCACCACGTTTCTGGCCGTGATGTTCGGCTTGGTACTAGCCTTCAACCTGGGATACCACATCCATATGCAGATGGCCGTTTTGCTGATGGTCGGTCTGATCTGGATGGTAATCGGAAATTTCCTGGGTCAGATCCGGTTCAACTATTTCTTCGGGATCAGAACCCCTTGGACACTGGCGGACGAAGAGGTGTGGCGACGCACCCACCGCTTGGCCGCTCCTCTGTGGGTGGTTGCGGGCGTCTTGATGCTTGTCGCCGCTTTTCTACCCGGTTGGTTGGCGGTGGGGGTCTTGGTGGTGGGAATCGGTCTTACGGCGGTGATTCCGGGCGTCTATTCGTTGGTCGTCTATCGTAGACGCCATCGGTGAGTCCATCGGTATTTTGTGCCAACCGGATTCCGCGATTCCCCCCTTTTCGTGCCAGCACGAAATCTGCCGGCGGGAAATGATTGGGATCATCTGAAAATTGATGAAAAAGGGGTTGAACACTCTCGATTTTTTGAGCGGGTCTAAATCCCCGTCGAGTGCGAAGTTTCAAACGGGAAATCGGAGCCAACAGACTTTGTCATAATCATGGCAATAAATAGGAAAAGCTACCCAAAGTAGATCAAGGGTAGCTTACTTGTATTTGAAAGGTTCTGAAGTACCGCAACTCTTTTTTACCTTCACCCTGTTTTTGACTCAAATTTTTGCGTCAGAAATCAAAGTTGTCAGGATCGGGGCCAAAACGGTGGTTTTTGTTCAACGCATCCAATTTCGCCATGTCTTCAGCCGTCAGTTCAAAATCAAAGATATCCGCATTTTCTTTGATGCGATGTTCTTTCACGGATTTTGGAATGGTGACCACACCATGCTGGAGGTCCCAACGCAACACGATTTGCGCAGGCGTTTTGCCGTATTTTTTTGCCAGTTCCTGAATCTCCGTAACGTTGACCACTTCCCCTTGCATGAGCGGGCTCCAAGCTTCAAGCTGAATGTATTGCTCTTTGCAGAAGGCGAGAAGTTCCTTTTGCGTCAAGTAAGGGTGAAACTCCACTTGGTTCACCATCGGTTTCACTTCACAGTCTTCTATCACATCTTTGAGATGGTGCACTTGGAAGTTGCTCACACCGATTGCCCGCACCCATCCCTCTTTATACAGCTTCTCAAGCGCTTTCCACGTTTCTTTGTATTTTCCTTTCACCGGCCAGTGCACCAAGTACAAGTCCACATATTCCAGCCCCAATTTTTTGCGGCTGGTTTCAAATGCCTTCAAGGTGGACTCATACCCTTGGTCGGCATTCCACACTTTGGTCGTGATAAATAATTCCTCGCGCGGTACGCCGCATTCCTTGATCGCTTTGCCAACACCCTCTTCGTTTTGGTAAACCGCCGCCGTGTCCACACTGCGATAGCCGGTTTGGATCGCCACTTTTACCGCATTTTCCACTTCGTTTCCTTCTTTCGCTTTCCAAACGCCCAAGCCGAGCCATGGGAATTTCACGCCGTTAGCCAACACTGTCGTATCTGCAATCTGTTTCGCCATTTATGTATTCCCCCCACTATTTGAGTTGGGCCTTCCTCAATAGATTGGTTCCCTTCGCACATACTAAACATAAAGAAGTTACTTTTTTTATTTTATAGAAAATACGATCCAAGATCAAGGGTAGTTTGGAGAAGTGGTCACAAGAGCGCATTCAATGATTGAGAGATCACCCTTCTTTCATATATAATTGAATAAGTTAACATTTTTTCGTTGGAGAGGAGGCGCGGTTTGAGCACCCGGCAGGAACTGTTGCACGAATTGGAGATTTCCCTTCGAACTTTGATTCGCAAATTGCGTAAGGAATTGCAATCCGTCTTGGGTGAAACCATTTCCATCGGCGATTTCTTTGTCCTCAAACAGCTGCGGGAGAAAGGACCGCAAACCGTGTCGGAACTCGCCCAGGAATTGGAGGTTTCCGCCAGCCACATCACCAATGTGACCGATCGATTGGTGAACAAAGGATGGGTGGAGCGCCAACGTTCCCGCCGCGACAAACGGGTGGTGGAACTGCGAATCACAAACGAAGGGGAAACGACCATCCGCGAGCTGGAAGAGAAGAAACGAGCTTATTTCCAACATCGGTTCGAAAGTTTGACGACGGAAGAGATTGAAACGATGACGCGTCTGTTTCAGAAATTGATCTGACAGACGCGCTTTATTTGATCATTATTTCACTACATAAACTTTTCTGTGGTCTAATGAAAAAGGAGGAAAATGGATGGAGCACCTGGATGCGAAGCGGAAAATGACAATCATGTTGGCGATCATGGCATCCATGTTGTTCGCCGCACTCAATCAGACGATCGTCGGTAACGCGTTGCCCCGCATTGTTTCCAAACTGGGTGGCATGTCCTATTTCAACTGGGTGTTCACCATCTACATGCTGACGTCCAGCATCACAGCCATCTTGGTCGGGAAGCTCTCCGATATCTATGGCCGTAAGCCGTTTCTGCTGATCGGGATCGGAGTGTTCGTGATGGGATCCCTTTTGTGCGGCACCGCCACCGACATATTCCAACTCATTCTGTATCGCGGGTTTCAGGGATTGGGCGGAGGGATGATCATGTCCACGGCGTTCACCTCCGTCGGGGATCTGTTTCCGCCCCGCGAACGGGGACGCTGGCAGGGCGCACTGAGTGCCGCGTTTGGTGTGGCCAGCGTGCTGGGCCCCACATTGGGTGGATATATCGTGGATCACTGGGAATGGCACTGGGTCTTTTGGATCTTTCTTCCCTTCGGTCTGGTGGCATTTATGTTGATCTGGTGGCTGTTCCCCTCGGTCAGCCACAAAGAGAACGAACCGATCGACATAGCGGGGTCGGCTTTCCTAGCATTCACCATCACGCCGATATTGCTGGCCTTCTCTTGGGCAGGGAGTAAGTACGCTTGGTCCTCCCCCATCATCATCGGCCTGTTCAGCGGTTCGATGCTGGCACTGGCGCTGTTCATTTGGGTTGAGCTAAAAGCGAAAAATCCGGTCTTACCCCTTCATCTGTTCGGCAACCGCGTGTTTACTCTGTCTAACCTGGTGAATTTCACATTGGGAATCGGTATGTTCGGGGCCATCATCTACACCCCTTTCTTCATCCAGGGCGTGATCGGCACTTCCGCCACCCAATCCAGTTTCGTGACCATCCCGCTTACCTTGAGCATGGTTGTCGCGAGTATCATCGGCGGTCAAATCGTCTCACGGACGGGGAGATACAAAGGTCTGGCCTTGTTTGGCATTTTGCTTATGGCGGGCGGCATGTATTTGATGTCGTTGTTGGATACCGATGCCACAAACGAATCGGTCGTGCTTTATATGATCGTGATCGGGACGGGATTGGGAATCGCTTTCCCCATTTTCACGCTGACGGTGCAAAACGCAGTAGAACATCGGCATCTCGGTGTGGCCACTTCTTCCACCCAACTGTTCCGGCAAATGGGGGGAACCGTTGGTGTAGCCGTGATGGGAACGATCCTGTCCAGCCATATGAAAGACGAAATGTCACGGTTGGCGGCGCAACATCCAACACAACCAGCCCCATCCCCTGCGTTGGCACAAAAACTGAGTGCCCTGCACAACCCGCAGATCTTGTTGAACCCGGACCGATTGGTGCAGATTCGGAACAGTCTTCCGGAATCCATGGCGGGGATGTTTGACCAAATTGTCCTGATGTTGAGGACGACACTGGCTCACGCACTGGACAGCGTATTTTTAGCAGGAGCAATCGTGCTGTTCACCGCACTGGTCTTCACCTTGTGGCTGAAAGAGATTCCGTTGCGCACTTCCAACCGATCGGACGGCCCCCCGCAACGGGAAGGATCTGCCGATTGTGTTGTTCAGGAACAGGCTAGCACGTGACTTGATCATTACTTGTTCACGCCGAGCCAGTTTGCTCTTCGGTCACACCCGGATCGCTTACGGAACTTTGTCAGCAGTCTCGCCTGCCTATCCGGCAGGTGTTTTTTTTATGAAAAAAACAAGAGGACTTTACGAAAAAATCGAAAAGTGATGATAAAAAAGAGAGAGACGAAAGTCCCAAGACCAAAGGAGGATGTCGCGTGAATCATCATGGTTGGAAGCGGACGCTTGTCGGACTGATCCTGGTATTGGTGGTCTTCTGGATGATACCGATCCTGTCTCCCGTCCATCAAGCAGAGGCCGCCACTTACACATCGGTTGTATCGGATGTGGTTGATGGTGACACCATTCATTTGCAAACGCCGGTATTGGGCTCCACCACTGTCCGGCTGGTGTCCATTGATACCCCGGAAACCAATTACAACGGGCAAAACCAGGGACACCACGCCTACGATGCGTCCAATTATCTCAAGCAGCTTTTGCCTCCAGGCACGCCGGTGACCATCGAGACTGATGTGGAGGAAAAGGACAGCTATGGCCGCGTACTGGGGCATGTATGGAAAGGCAATCTCGACGTCAACAAGGAGATCTTGCGCCAGGGCCATGCCGTGACGTATTACATTTATCCCAACATGAAGTATTTCGAGGAGTACCGCGCCGCGATGCTCGAAGCGAAACAAGCGGGACGGGGGATCTGGAATCCTGCTGACCCGCTGACGGAATTGCCGTTTGAATTTCGCCTGCGCATCGGTGGACGCCAACCGGACAAATACGTAGGTGATTATTACACCAAAACCTACGTAGACCCGGCCGACTATCCGCAGATTCCGGTCGAAAACCGCGTCTTTTTCTGGACGGAAGCCGATGCACAATCAGCCGGATACACGCGCGACAACGGGGGAACGACCGGCCCGGTCTTGATCAATGAGGTGCTGCCGGCACCCAATACGGCATATACCAAGGAGTTTGTGGAGCTGTACAATCCGTCTGACAGTCCTGTCAATATCGGCGGCTACATCATCGACGACATCGTCGGCGGCGGTTCATCTCCCTACACGATTCCGGCAGGTACCACCATCCCCGCCCATGGATACTGGGTATGGGAAACCAACAACTATTTCAACAATACCGGTGATGATGTCACATTGAAAGATCCCTCCGGAAAGGTCGTCGACCAATATACTTATTCCTCCACCGCCTATGATGCGTCGTGGTACCGCAATCCCGACGGAGGCAACTGGTCCTCTACCCAGGACAGCACCCCGACGAAAGGGGCATCCAACCAATAAACAGCGGTTGACTCAAAAGTTCACCATTTCTTCATTTACTTCCCGGCCCGTCTATCGATATACTGGAAGAAACATGAATATCTTTTCGACTATCGGAGGAGCCTGTCACCCAAGGGCTCCTTTTTGCTTTTTTCGGGGCCCTTACGACAGGGGCTCCCAATTTGTAGGAGGAGGTTAAACATGGGGCAAACAATCATTGCTATCGCGATTTTCCTGATCACCTATGCCGTGATCGTCACGGAAAAAATCAATCGAGCCGTGATTTCATTATTGGGTGCATCATTGCTGGTTCTCGTGGGAGTACTGGACATTCATCGGGTGTTTGAACATTACATCGAATGGAATACGATTACGTTGCTGATCGGCATGATGATCCTGGTGGGCATTCTCAACCAAACGGGCGTCTTTCAATATGTAGCTATCAAAGCCGCCAAAGCGGCCAAGGGAAACCCGGTCCGCATCCTGATCGTGTTTTCCCTGCTGACGGCGGTGGCATCGGCTTTTCTCGACAATGTGACCACCGTACTGTTGGTGGTTCCCATCACATTGGCAGTCACCCACATACTAAAAGTAAGTCCGGTTCCCTTTTTTATCTCGGAAATCATTGCTTCGAACATCGGGGGAACCGCTACTCTGATCGGCGACCCGCCCAATATCATGATCGGATCGGCCAATGAACACCTGACGTTCAATGCATTCCTGATCCATCTGGGGCCTGTCATCGTGGTGATTCTCGCTGTTAGCTTGTTGTTGTTGTACTGGTTCTATCGAAAACAATTGATCACCGATGAGGAACATGTATCCCGATTGATGGAGATGGACGAAGAAACCTATATTCAGGATCGTACATTGGCCAAAAAATCATTGTTCGTTCTTGGACTGACCATCCTCGGTTTTGTATTGCATTCCGTCATCCATGTGGAAGCATCCGTTATCGCCATCACCGGAGCGACCATCTTGATGCTCATCGGCTTGGACAAAAAGGAAATCGAAGAGGCATTTGATTATGTGGAGTGGGAAACCATCTTCTTTTTTGCCGCATTGTTTACACTCGTGGGCGGATTGCAGGAAGCGGGGGTCATCAAGCATTTGGCCGTTCAGCTGTTGGATTTCACAAAAGGCAACATCCCGCTGGCTGCCACACTGATCTTGTGGGTCTCCGGGATCGCTTCGGCCGTCATAGACAATATTCCATTTGTGGCCACCATGATTCCGTTGATTCAGAATATGGCTACCACCCTCGGCCTTCCCGTCAACTCCCCGGAAATGAATGCATTGTGGTGGTCATTGGCGTTGGGAGCTTGTTTGGGTGGAAACGGCACCATCATTGGCGCTTCTGCCAACGTGATCGTGGCCAACATGGCGGCACGACAAGGCAAGGGTTTCAGCTACATGGAATACCTGAAAGTGGGCGCCCCCATCACGCTTTTGTCTTTGGCGATCGCACAAGTGTATCTGTACCTTCGCTATTTGATTCACTTCTAGAATGTGACCCCTGCATCGTTCCAAAGAATGCGCTCAAGTTGGACGTTCATCCTCCAATCAAAACCCCCTCGCCCATGGGGACGAGGGGGTGATTGCATTTCATCAAGCGTTCAGTTTTTCTTTCGCCAGGTTGGCCAATTCGGCAAATGCTTTTTGGTCGTTCACCGCCAAATCGGCCAACATTTTGCGGTTGATTTCCACACCCGCTTGTTTCAAGCCGTGCATCAACCGGTTGTAGGACAAACCGTTCATCCGTGCAGCGGCGTTGATCCGGGTGATCCACAATTTGCGGAAATCGCGTTTGCGCTGACGACGGTCGCGGTACGCGTACATCAGCGACTTCATCACTTGTTGTTTCGCAGTGCGGAACAATGTATGTTTGGAACCAAAGTAACCTTTGGCCAGTTTCAACACTTTTTTCCGACGACGGCGCGTCACTACCCCGCCTTTTACACGTGCCACAAACAATCCCTCCCGAAATCAATCCGACAATTTGTGATACCTTATTTGTAGGCGATCAGTTGTTTGATCCGTTTCACATCGCCTTTGGCCATGATGGCACTTTTGCGCAATTTCCATTTGCGCTTCATGGTTTTACCTTCCAGCAAATGGCTTTTAAACGCATGATTGCGTTTTACTTTTCCCGTTCCCGTTTTTTTGAAGCGTTTGGCCGCAGCGCGGCGAGTCTTCATTTTCGGCATGCAAGCTCCTCCTCACTGCTGTTTCGGACTCAAGATCATGATCATCTGGCGCCCTTCCAATTTGGGCTGGCGCTCTACTTGAGCGAGATCCTCCACTTCCTTGGCCATCCGATTCAGGATGCCCAAGCCGATCTCTTGGTGCGTGATCTCCCGTCCGCGAAAGCGGATGGTCAGCTTCACTTTGTCCCCGCTTTGCAAAAACTTCTTCACATTGCGCAGTTTGGTCTGCAAATCGTGCTCCTCGATGGACGGACTGAGACGAACTTCTTTAACTTGGATGGTTTTTTGCTTCTTGCGCGCTTCTTTTTCCCGTTTGCTCTGTTCATAGCGGAATTTGCCGTAATCCATGATCCGGCACACCGGCGGCTTCGCTTGCGGCGCAACGTTGACCAGATCCAATTCGGCCTCCTGCGCCATGCGGAGCGCTTCCCTAAGTGGTACGACCCCGATCTGATCTCCGTTGGGGCCGATCAATCGAACCTCACGGGCACGAATCGCTTCGTTGACCTGATGTTCCCTGCTGATAACTTGCCACCTCCGAGGGGTATTTGGGCTGGATAACAAAAAAGTGCGGGCACACGCCCACACTTTGCTTCCGATCATCGACGATGACAACCTTCCAACTGCGCAAATGCGTCGAAAGGTGAGAAGCGGGGCGCTTCTGCTTGATCACCGCTCAATCATATCATGGTCGATTTTATTTGTCAAGCGTGCAACCTTCGCTAAGATCACTTCTTCGCTTCGATCTCCCGACGGATCTGATCGATCACTTCCTCCACCGACCGTGCACCCTGATCTCCTTCGGACCGGTGACGGACGGCTACCGTGCCGGCCGATTGCTCTTTTTCGCCGACGACGAGCATATACGGGATTTTTTGCAGCTGGGCTTGACGAATCTTATATCCTATTTTCTCGTTACGGTTGTCCAGTTCGGCGCGGATGCCCGCTTCTTTCAAGCGATCAACCACCTGCTGACCGTATTCGTTAAACGACTCAGAGATGGTCAGCACACGCGCCTGAACGGGAGACAACCAGACCGGCAGGGCTCCTTTGTAATATTCCAGCAGGAAGGCGACAAACCGTTCCATCGTCCCGACGATCCCACGGTGAATAACAACGGGACGATGCGGCTGACCGTCTTCTCCGATGTATTCCAGTTCGAACCGGTTGGGCAGATGGAAATCCAATTGAACCGTCGACAACGTTTCGTCCTTGCCCAAAGCGGTTTGCACCTGCACATCCAGCTTGGGTCCGTAGAAAGCAGCTTCCCCTTCGGCCACCACATACTCCAAGCCGAGGTCGTCCATGGCATTTTTCAACATCTGTTGCGCCATGTCCCACATCTCGTCATTCTGAACGTATTTCTCCTTGTCTGCCGGATCACGGAACGACAAGCGGTACCAGAAATCCTTGATGCCGAAATCCTCGTACACCCGCTGGATCAGCCGTACTACTTTGGTGAATTCGGATTGGATCTGATCCGGGCGGCAGAAGATGTGGGCATCGTTGAGCGTCATGGAACGAACCCGTTGCAGACCGGCCAGCGCACCTGACATCTCGTAACGGTGCATCGTGCCCAGCTCTGCGATCCGCACCGGCAGATTGCGGTAACTCCGCAGTTCGCTTTTGTAGATCATCATATGATGCGGACAGTTCATCGGGCGAAGTACCAATTCTTCATTGTCCATCCGCATCGGCGGATACATGTCCTCATGATAATGATCCCAGTGACCAGAGATCTTGTACAGCTCCACATTGGCCAGATGCGGCGTGTACACGTGATGATACCCCAGCCGTTCCTCCAGATCGACGATGTAGCGCTCAATCACGCGGCGAATGGTCGCTCCGTTGGGCAACCACAGCGGTAATCCTTGCCCCACTTCAGGCGTCAGCGTGAAAATCTTCAGCTCCTTGCCCAGTTTGCGGTGATCGCGCTGTTTGGCTTCTTCCAATCGTTTCAGATACTCGTCCAGTTGCGATTTCTTCGGCCATGCGGTTCCGTAGATGCGTTGCAGCATCTGGTTGTTGGCGTCTCCACGCCAATAGGCGCCTGCGATGCTGAGCAGTTTGAATGCTTTGATCTTCCCAGTCGACGGCAGATGCGGCCCCCTGCACAGGTCAAAAAATTCTCCCTGCTCATAAATCGTGATGGTTGCATCCTCTGGCAAATCACGGATGATCTCCAGTTTCAGATGATCGCCGATTTCCTCGTAGATCCGGATCGCCTCCTCACGAGAGACGACTTTGCGCTTGATGGGAAGGTCCTCTTTGACGATTTTCTCCATTTCCGCCTCGATCTTGGGCAGATCTTCCGGGGTGAGGCGAACCGGCAGATCGATGTCGTAATAAAACCCGTCCTCAATCACCGGACCGATCCCCAGTTTCACATCTGGATACAGCCGTTTAATCGCCTGTGCCATCAGGTGCGCGGTACTGTGACGATATACTTCCAACCCTTCCGGATCGTCCAGGGTGAGAATCTTTACTTCCGCCTGATCCGGCACCTCGGTGGAAAGATCGACCGGTTTGCCGTCGATCATCCCGGCGACCGCTTTTTTGTGCAAACCTTTACTGATCGAAGCGGCGACATCTTCCACCGTAACCGGCCGATCATACTCGCGAACCGAGCCGTCGGGCAATTTAACCGATACGCTCATGCTTCTTCCTCCTTTTCGGCAAATAAAAAACGCCCGGCCCAAAGGGACGAGCGTGGTTGTCGTGGTTCCACCCTTTTTCGGACACGTCCAGATCGGACATGCCCCTCTCATCACGGATAACGGCGTGAACCCGGCAACCGATACTGATTCGTCCCAAACGAACGTTCCCGGTTGCAGCATCGGAGGTGGTAAAACGATCACCAGCGGGTTCGAGGGCTTCCAGCCGATGGCCCCCGTTCTCTGGCAACCATGTGTGACCGTTTCATGTCCTCGTCATGGCCAGTCCTCAATTGAAATTTGTATGTATTATAACGGCAGGAGGAAGCTCTAGTCAAGCATCCGAGCGCGAATGGGCTCCCTCCCTGCAGCGTGCGCAGCCATGGCATATCTGGATCCGGCCTTCGAACACCTGCTTCAGGGTTCGTACAACATTGGCCTCTTCGTGACGAGTGTGCATAATGACTTGTTCAGGGGCAACAGTGAGCAGCGTGCTGACGATCAGGTCTTCATGCGAAAACGCTTGTTCCAGCAACTCATCGATCGTACTGTCCGCTTCCTGAACGGTGAGTGGTTTCCCATCCGATTGCAGGAGTTGAAAACAACGATCCCCTTCATGCATCACGTGGACCAACGGAACTTTCGGTTTTTGCATGGAAACGAAGTATCGCAAGAGTTGAATAAATTCCTTGTACTCCTGATCCAGGAGATATTCGTCAATGGCGTGGTTCACCAGTTTGTGCAACGCCCGCAGATACGACTTTAAGCGGAAAGTGATAAACCCATCGACGGATAGCATGGAGCTGGTGTGAAGGAAACGTTCCAAGTGACGAGCGATTTTTTCCTTTCTCTGCATACGAAGGCGAGATGACTGCCCGTTCTTCTCACTGGCAATCCGGCTGGCATACGCTTCAATCTGAGCAATTTCGCCCGGCTGATGTGCCTGATAACCACGACGGATCAAGCTCCGGATCACGGCCGGTTCCCGGCAAGACAAGATAAAGTGGGCAATCCCTTTTCCCAGTTCCCGACAGACGGTTTCTTCCGCCTTTGTCCCACGTTTGAGACAGGAAAACCGAAACACAACGCGATCTGGCGTTTCCCATTCCTGCAACCGGCAGTCCCATCCTGCTGCGGCAAGGTGTTCCTGCCCGCGGTTCAGGCAGCTCCTGAGCTGATCCACTTCATTCCGCGCTTGATTGGGCAATGTGATCAGATACGCTGCCATCCCCGTCCGCTCCTTTGTCCAATAAGTTATTCCTAGTATATGGGTTCAACAGTGAAGGTATACATGAATCAAGCAGACGACCTGGGAAGGAAAATTAATACCTTTTGGCAATAGACTGAAATCGGTTTATTTTTTAAGATGGAGTCATCTCCCCCTTGTGCAAAAAGGAGGTATGTGCGATGCCGACCCAGCAGGAAGCTCGTGCACAAATCAAGCGGTTGGGATTCAATCGGATTCGTTCCTGGATGGTTTTGCGGGAAATCAAGCAGTTGCCACAAGTGCTGTTGGAAGGGGAAAACATCGAATTTTTGGTGTACGGTCGGTACCAGCATCACCACGGCATTTTGGCAGCTACGAATCAACGGTTGATCTTTCTGGAGAAACGGCTGTTTTCTCTGCACGTCGAGACGTTTGATTATCACAAAATCGCCGCTGTCGGTTTTTCCACCGGTATTTTGTTCGGTTCATTGGAGATTCATGTTTCCGGCAATCATCTCCGCATCAGCGGCATTGACAAAACGCGTATCCAACCACTCGTCGCCACAATCCGGCAACGGATTGTCCAATCGGTCGAATCGGCCAAAACATTTCCCCTGAATGAAGACATCTTGATCAAATTGGAACGGTTGGCCCGGTTGAAAGAACAGGGAGTGATCACCAACGAAGAAATGTTGGAACAAAAAAAACGGATCTGGGCCAGCTGATCCGCAGATTTCTTACAAGCGAATATAGACAGTATCCAGGCTCCGCTCCGTATCTTCGTGACATCGGGTGGGCCCTTTTTCTTGCTTGCTTTTACGGTCATGGTGATTAGCCAAAAAATTTTCCACCGCTTCCATCGGCCACGCTCAATTGGCGGAAGACAGTTTGGGGAGGAAATCATCCATCCCGAAAAAAAGAGCTGTTTCCCGGAATGGCCCGAAAAACAGCCCTCATGGCGTTGATGTGCCTTCGTCATCGGCAACGCAACTCACTTGGTTGGGGAAGCGAAAACAGTCCCGCCGCCACCGCTTCCTCATAAAAAAAGGAGAATACGAACCATACCATCAACAGACAGGCACACCACAAAGCGATGATTCCCAAGACCTTGTCCAAGACGCCACCGGTTTTTACGCGGATCCCCAATGCTTTGAAACCGACATTCAATTTCCATGGCCAAAAAAGCGGAATCCCTTTCGGCGTCATGGCATCTGTCAGCAAGTGGGAACCGTAACCGGCCACCGCTGCCAAAGCATATTCGGGCCATACCTGCTGCATAACCCAAGCCCAAAAAGCTGTGCCGACTACGGAATGGGTAATCGTCCGATGCGGAACAAAAGCGACTACCATCGCCCAAATCCCGCATGCCCATGCCCAAGCAGGCCATTTATACAAGTAGGAAAGAAACAAGACCACCGCTCCCATAAGCGCCAGCAAAATGGAGCGAAGTTGATAGGTTTTGGGGACAAATCGGAACAGCCATTTATTCAGCATACTGCCGTCTTCGTCGATGTCCGGCAACAAGGACGCAAACCCGGCGACAGCAATGGTAGTCACCGTCGGGATCAATTCGTCGGAAACCCCTGTCACACCGGCCACAATCGTACCGGTTGCGATCCCGACCGCCAGATGGGTTTTTCCGGTCACCAAACTCCCCTCCATTGACAGTAATGGAAACATATGTTTGGTTTTGAAGGAAGGAAAAAGCACCGGGCGCGGTCGGTCCGCTCCGGCGCTCGTGGTATTATGCCGCTGATTGCATTAGTTTTGCATCACGAAATCTTTTTCCACCGTTTCGTCTTCCTTGAAAATCCGCAAAATCTCATATTTGGTGTTGCGTTGGGCAGGGATCTTGCCCGCTTCGCGAATCAGACGGAGAATCATGTTGGTGTTCACCTTATACGTCGTGCCAGCGGCGGAGACGACGTTTTCCTCAATCATGGTACTTCCGAAATCATTGCAGCCGTATGAGAGCGACAATTTCCCGATCTCCGGTCCCATCGTCACCCAGGACGATTGTAAGTTGGGAATGTTATCGAGCATGATCCGGGAGATAGCCACCGCTTTCAGGTACTCTTCCGGCGGGAGCTTTTCCCGTTGGAGATAGGTATTTTCCGGTTGGAACGTCCAAACGATGAATGCGAGGAATCCGCCTGTCTCATCCTGTGCTTCGCGAATGCGCAACAGGTGCAGTACCCGTTCCTCCAGCGATTCGCCGAACCCGATCACCATGGTGGCCGTGGTGTGCATACCCAGACGGTGCGCTGTCTGCATCACATCCATCCAGTCGCGCCATGATCCTTTCAACCTGCTGATCTTCCGGCGGGTTCGGTCGTCCAGGATTTCCGCTCCGCCACCGGGGATGGAATCCAGACCTGCCTCTTTCAGTTGACGGATGACTTCTTCCAGTGGCAGACCCGAGACTTCTTTCATCTTCAATATCTCCGCCGGAGAGAACGAATGCATATGAATGTCGAACCGCTTTTTGATCTCTCTCAGCAACTGGGTATAATACGAGAACGGCAAATTAGGGTTGGTTCCGCCTTGCATCAAAATTTCCGTTCCGCCTACATCGATCGTCTCCTGGATCTTGCGAAAAATCTCCTCATTGGACAGCACATATCCTTCATCCGATCCCGGTGCCCGGTAAAATGCACAGAACCGGCAATAGGTGTCACACACATTGGTGTAGTTGATGTTGCGCCCGATCACAAATGTAGTAATCGGTTCCGGGTGACGGCGTTCCATCAGTTTATTGGCCGCCCAACCCAGTTTTTCGATCTCGTCAGATTCCCAAAGGGCGATTCCCTCTTCCAAGCCGAGTCGTTCCCCGTTCAATGCGCGCTCGAGCAGCGCGTCGATTTTGGCCATACGATCATCCTCCAACTATTCAGGGTCTCGGACCGTACATCTCTTCCACATTCATCCTACCACAAAATACGCTGGTTTGTCTTGACACCGAAAAAAGGCTTGAACCTGACGCAACGTCAGGTTGTATGCTGAAGCTGCAGAAAGGAGAGAGCCACCTATGGAAAAACGCCAGTGGAAATCGGAGAACTGGACCAAGAGTCCGATCTTACCATCCGAACCTTGCATGATTACGATCAGATCGGGCTGTTAAAACCATCCCGCCACACGGAATCGGGTCATCGTTTTTACAAAAAGTACTCCGCCGCACGACGAAAATGTGCGGAAATTGGCTCATCGATGGAAAGAGCTGGTCGAGATGTTCACCGGTGGCGATCCCGGTATCCGACAGTCCCTGCAACGCATGTATGAAGAAAATCCGGATTTCGGGGCACAGATGGGGCTGGATCAGGAGATCTTTGCATATATCAGTAAGGCCATGGACGCGGACAAAGACAAAAACGGCGCCCAGACCTGATCAATCGTTCTAACCAAAGTCAGAGGTGGGCGCTTTTTGGGTCGAGGAGGTAAGTGGCACATCGCGCTCTTTCACCAGGTGCGGCCTAAAGGACCTGCCCCCTAAATATTGGCATTCCTTATCCGGAATATTTTCTTGAACCATGTACAGAATATTGCATGTAAGTTCAACAAACCATATTGGTAGGAGTTGAAAGTCATGACTGTCGGAACAAAAATTCAACAAACCGTTGCCAGCGCAGAAAGTGTTGCTGCCAACCTCAAATCTTTTGCGCTGGATACAAACAACCAGCAAGCAAAACAACTATATAATCAATTGGCACAAAATATGGATTCCATTGTGCAGCAATTAAAAAACAGAGCCCAACAAGTGATGTCGGAAGAACCGCAATATAACCAACAATAACTGTTTTTGAATTTGTTCACGAAGAACCCCGTATCAAAAATGCGGGGTTTTTACTACCAATCATTTTCAATGGATTTTGCCTGTTCCGTTGTCCACATAGAGATCGGCCTCACGGTCAGTCGTTGCTGCGTACATGACATAGCGAACATCCTCGTATCCCTTTTTTTCCAGCTCTCGTTTCAACCATTTTTTGTCTTTCCCGATCAACCTCAGATTATGGGTTTGAATTTGGCCGTCGACAATTAAGGAAAGGGCCAATCCCCGGTAGGGAATGTTTAACTGCAAGTCCTTGGGGGTAACCGGATACAAATCATCCCAAGGAAGTACGCTTACAGTTCCGGTAGGTTCGAGAATCGCATATTGGATCATACGGATATCGGGATAACCTTTCGAGCGGATGACAGCCAATAATTCAGATAAAGAGAATTGTGAGCAGCGAAGGTTTTCTTTTATAATTTTCCCGTGTTTCACCAAGATGGTCGGTTCCCCTAAGATAAAGCGGTTGGTCCACTGATAGAGAGTCAGTTTGCTATAGAGAAGATGGATTCCCACTACCAAAGTAATGGCTAAGAGCGTTTTGACATAACCTTCGACCAAGAGTGGTTTGGTAGCCAAAGCAGCGATGATCACGATCGCCATCAAGTCATGGGGGGTAACCTGTGCCAATGTAGCTTTCCCCATTAAACGCAATACCACAATTGCAAACGTAAATAGGGTTATAACCTTTAATATGTAAAGCAGCACGTTATATTCACCCAGCTTGTCCGATTGTCGCAACATCATCCTTTTGGTTTAAAAATGAGAGACGCCAAAAAACTGAACACGATCGCAGAAGAAATACCCGCACTGGTCACTTCAAAGATCCCGGTAATCACTCCGACCAAACCGGATTTGTGTGCTTCCACCATGGCTCCGTGAACCAAAGCGTTTCCGAAACTGGTAATGGGAACAGTGGCCCCCGCTCCTGCAAATTTAATCAAAGGTTCATACAAACCCAATCCGTCCAAAATCGCTCCCACAACGACCAAAATACTGGTAGTGTGTGCAGGGGTAAGTTTTAATACGTCCATCATAAGCTGACCGATGACACAAATCAGCCCTCCCACTACAAATGCCCACAGAAAAATCATTGTGAACCCACTCCTCCTACTGACTCGATCGCCACAGCATGGGCAATACAGGGAATGCTTTCTTTCTGTTGATAACTGATCGGTGAAAGCAAAGCTCCCGTTGCCACGATTAACACCTTGCGCAGTTCCCCCTTTCGCATTTGGTTCAACACATGTCCATACGTGACACTGGCCGAACAACCGCATCCGCTGGCTCCGGCTTGAACCGGCTGATCCTCCCGGTAAATCATCAGACCGCAATCCCCGAATCGGTCTTGCGGGAGTTTTAAACCGTGTTTCGCCAACAAATCAACCGCTATTCTATGCCCCACTCTTCCCAGATCACCCGTTAAAATCAGATCATATTCGGAAACGGAAAGTCGCAAGTCTCGAAAATGGGCCTCAATGGTATCCACGGCGGCAGGCGCCATCGCTGCGCCCATATTAAAAGGATCCTGAATGCCCATATCGACGACCCGGCCCATCGTTGCCGCTGTCACGCATATCCCGTCTTTATGGGGTGTAACCACCGCCGCGCCGGCTGCGGTTGCTGTCCATTGGGCTGTCGGGGGTTTTTGCGATCCGTATTCAGTCGGATAGCGGAACTGTTTTTCTGCTGCGGCATTATGGCTGGCCGTACCGACCAATACCCGCTCGGCATTGCCGCTGTCTACGATCAAAGCTCCCAATGCCAAACTTTCCATGGAAGTCGAACAGGCCCCAAACAGACCGAGATATGGAGCCGATAGGGTGCGTGCCGCGAAAGAGCTTGTGATCACCTGATTCATGAGATCACCGGCCAGGAAAAACTGGATATCCTCTTTTTTCATTCCCGCCTTGTCAATCGCCCGTTCACAAGCCTGTTCCAGCAGTTTTTTTTCTGCTTTTTCATAACTGTCTTGTCCCAACCATAAATCTCCGTGCAAAAGGTCAAAATCATCCGCCAAGGGGCCTTGCGCTTCAAACGGGCCTCCCACTGCTGCCGAAGCGGCAATCGATGGCGGGTTTGAAAAAATCCACGTCCGTCCTTGAATCACCTAGAATCCCCCTAATACCTGCTTGAAAATCACCTTGATGGTTCCAATCACAAAAGCGGAAACCACTCCAAAAACAATCACCGAACCCGCCAATTTAAACATGTTTCCTCCAACTCCGAGTACATATCCTTCCGATCGATGTTCAATCGCTGCGGAAGACATGGCATTGGCGAATCCCGTCACCGGAATGATTGTACCGGCACCGGCCACTTGGGCAATATGGTCATAAACTCCTAAACCCGTCAGCAAAACAGAGATAAAGATCAAAGTTGCCACTGTGGGATCACCTGCTGACTTTTCATTAAAGCCGAAGCACTGCATATAGAACGTGGAAATCAGCTGCCCGATCAAACAGATGGTACCCCCAAACAAAAAAGCCATCACACAGTTTTTTAAAATCGGGCGCTTCGGTTCGCGCTGTTTCGCAAAATCCTGATATTCTTGCTGGACAGGAGTAAGTTTTTTCTTCTTTTTATCGGACATACGAAACACCTCCGGGTTTTATTTCAGCAATGGTCGCACATCGTAAATGATCGATTCCAGCTCCTTTACGCATCGCTGATACGTTTGCTTCGCTTTCGGATTATCCGTATCCAGGGAAAAGCTCTTCAGGTCCGCCTTAGCTTGTTCCAAAGTAGTGAGCAGCAATTGCCTTACCGTAGGTTGAGGAGGTTGAATCGCATCATCAAAGAGGTCGATATACAAATCCCTCATCGCATCTACTTGAGCAAGAAACACATTTTCCGGCGAAACCCCGATTTTATCCAGTTCCGTGCGAAGCCAACCGCGGTTGAGACCCATGGTGGTCAACGCCTCATCCATGATATTTCCATCCAAGATCACCGTTTGCGTACCGGTTTGCGGAGTGGTCTGCACTCCCAAATGTTTGGGGGTGATCGGCTGTTTGTTCGCTTTTAGCAGCGCATTGATCTCACCGTTGGCTTCCATCACGGCAAATTCCACATCAGCCACATTAAAAATTTGTTTGCTTCTGAGCTGTTGCAACAAATCTTCGGGAGTGTAACGCATCTTCTTCAATTGATCTTCCATGATTTTACCGTGCTTAATGACAACGGCCTCCTTGCCATGAAGAATTTCATGGACCGCTTTGCTCTTTATGGAGAAAAAGCTGAGGCCAATGCCCACGAGTGCCCATGTCAACAGTGCGATAAACCCGTATGTCGCCTGGATGATATTTAAAGTGACAGCGGCAATGATCACAGAGAGCACCATGGCGAATACAACATCAAAATACGTCATCCGGGCGGCGATCTTTCTGCCCAGACTCCTGGTCAGCAAGATCAAAAAAACGATTAATACAACGGATCGAACAATCACCTGCAACCATTCCGGCACGCTTTTTTCCCTCCCCTTTTTAAAACCCTTTGAACTGGGGCTCTTCGAACTCGATCTCCCCCATCCGTTTCTTCAAGCGCTCCAGTACCACTTCCAACTTTTGTGCGTTACGACGAAATATTTCACGTGCTTTCTCATCTTGTGTGATAGCAATATACGAATCCATCGTAGCTTTGGCACCTTCCAAGCTTGCTAAAGTTTGTCTGACTTTTGAATGAGTAGTCATATTTTTCCTCCTTACAAAAGTCATTATGGAACAGAAAATCCCATTTTTATACATGAATCTCTATAACCTCGCTCAGCCAATCTCTCCCCAAAAACTGTTTCTTTCATCACCTCTTCAGCAGGGATCAATCACATATTGATCCTTTGAGGAAATCACTTTAGAGGATCGAAAAAATCGTATAAGAAAAATACGAAATGGAAAGAAAGGATGTGACATTACCATCCAGTCCTTAACGAAAGAAGGCGAACGATATGGAGTACTTGCAAATCCTATTGCAAACACTGGTTGCATTTGGAACTCTTTTGGTGGTGACCGTAATTCTCGGCAAGCAACAAATCGCCGAGATGACTTATTTTGAATATATTAACGGAATTACCGTCGGTTCCATCGCTGCTACACTGGCCACCGATGTAGACCGTAATATGGGATATCATTGGCTCGGTCTTGTGGCATTCAGTGCATTGACCTTGTTGATGTCTTACGTCTCCCTTAAAAGCCGAAAGGCACGCAAATTGTTACAAGGTGAGCCTATACTTATCGTTTCCGATGGCAAAATCATGGAAGAGAACATGCGGAAAACCAGATTTACCATGGCGGAAATTTTGCAGCTATTTCGGAAGAAGAACGTGTTTGATCTGTCCCAAGTTCAGTTTGCTGTTTTGGAGAATGATGGAACTCTCTCGGTCATGATGAAGCCGCAATACCAACCCACCACTCCCAAGAATGTGTTTCAGCCGTCTTCTGTTCCCCAGGTACCGATGGAACTGGTGGTGGACGGTAAAGTGATTCACGAAAACTTACGTAAACTCGGTCAATCGGAAAAATGGTTGTTGGAGCAAATTCAAAAACAAAAACCCGTCACCTCGATGGATGAGGTGTTTTATGTCGCCATGGAAAGTGATGGAAAGTTATACGTCGACTTAATAGACGATAAAAAGAAAAAGAACTAGAGCATGTTCGGTAAATCCGCATTCATCAGACAGGCTCAAGCCATGTGGAGAAAGTCACTACTCCTTTGCCAAAAAGTGCAGCACAAAAGCTGTGAAAATATGTTACACTTACCAGAAGAAAAAGCTTAACGGCCCGTGGTTTGCAATATGTTGCAAACGGGCCTTTTTCGTGGTGATTGGACCGCGAAATCCCTTGTCCATCAAGAGTGTCGAGAACCCACCACTCTTAAAACAACACTAGGGAGCGATCAATATGAGTGAAAAACATCTGTCTGACGTAAACGGAACTGAAACGACAGGGGAATCCCCTGCACCGGGAACATACCGTTTTCCGCCAAAACTGCAAGTATTCGGTCGGGACATTCAAAAAGAGCAGTTGAAATACCACCACCGTCGCGTGGCTGTGGAAAAATCGTTCACCTTCGATGCAGCGCACCATCTCCATCTGTACGATGGCAAATGCAAAAGCCTGCACGGCCACACGTACCGGTTGGTTTTGCAAGTAAGCGGATATGTTAATGAAATCGGCATCGTGGTCGATTTCAAGGATCTGAAACAATTGGTCAAAGAACGAATCATGAAACCTTTGGACCATCAATATTTGAATGAAGTGCTGCCGCCTATGAACACCAGCGCGGAAAACATGATCGTCTGGATGTGGGAACAGTTGGAGGAAGGCTTGGCAAACATAGGTAAGCCTGAGCAGGAATTGCGTCTGGAATGGCTGCGTCTGTACGAGACACCCACCAGTTCCGCTTTCCTCAAGCGCGAATGGATGGTGGAATCATGATGCAAACACAGGATCGAGATACAAAAAATCTCACCCTTCCCATGGTGGAAATCTTCCAGACCGTGGAGGGTGAAGGATTGAAGGCGGGCTATCCGACCACCTTCATCCGCTTGTACAACTGCAATCTTCGTTGCACCTGGTGCGATACCAAGTACAGTTATGCACCATACCCGCCCGAATTTACCGCCACCATTGGTGAAATCGTGGAACAGACGGAACGCTTCGGCAATCCCTTCATTTGCCTGACAGGCGGGGAACCGCTTTTGTATGAAGAGAAAGCATTGGCGTTGATCCAGGAGTTGGCCGCTCTCCCATTGGTGGAAGACATTCATATCGAAACCAATGGCGCCATCCGCCTCGACCGTTTCGATACTTGGCGGAAAAGCGTGCCAGAAGGAAAAAAAGTGCGGTTTGTAATGGATTATAAGCTCACTTCTTCCGGTGAGCGGGAAAAGATGATCGAGAGCAATTTTCATTTGTTGGACGAACGGGATGAAATCAAGTTTGTCATCGCCAACCGGGAAGAGTTCGAAGAGGCGATGGAAGTGGTTCGCCGCTGCGTAAGAAAGGGGAATATTCTCTTTAGTCCGGTGTGGGAGACGCTTCCCCCGAGTCAGCTGGTGGAATGGATCTTAGCTGGGGAGAACAAACGAATCAAGCTGAACCTACAGACGCACAAATACATCTGGGATCCCGACAAACGAGGGGTATGACGAAACGGAGGAGAAGGAACATGAGCGAAAAGGCAGTTGTCATTTTGAGTGGTGGTTTGGACAGCACCACCTGCATGGGCATCGCCGCCGACAAAGGATATGAAATATACGCCCTCACCTTCGATTACGGCCAACGCCACCGGCACGAAGTGGAACACGCCAAACGCGTGGCCCAATTTTACGGCGTCAAACAGCATCGGATTGTTCAGCTGGATTTCCTCCGCCAGATCGGTGGCAGTGCACTCACCGACCCGGATCTGGAGGTACCAACCGAAGGGGTCACGGACGACATTCCCGTCACCTATGTGCCGGCCCGAAATTTGATCTTTTTGTCCCTGGCCACCTCCTATGCTGAAGTGGTCGGAGCCCACACCATTTTCATCGGCGTCAGCGCTGTCGATTACAGCGGGTATCCAGACTGCCGTCCGGAATTCATTGCAGCGATGAATGAAACAATCCGCCGCGGTACCAAGACGTCTCAACAAGAAAGACCCATCGTGATCGAAGCGCCGCTCGTTCATCTGTCCAAGGCGGACACGATTCGGCTGGGCACCCGATTGGGTGTACCGTATCATTTGACCACTTCCTGTTACCAGGGACAAAGTCCGGCTTGCGGCGTTTGCGACAGCTGCCGGCTAAGGCTAAAAGGGTTTGCTGAAGCGGGTGTGGAAGACCCGATTCCGTATGTGACACGTCAATCGTCATGACATGGTGAATGAAACACGGGTGATGCCACCCGTGTTTCATTTTTCCAGTCCGATGGTGTATGCTACTACCAAAACCATCACGAAGGGGGCATACCCATGGTACGGGCACCTGAATTTCCGAAGGACGGTATATGGCTGAATACGAACCGCCCGCTTTCCCTCGAAGCATTGCGAGGCCACGTGGTTCTGCTCGATTTCTGGACTTACTGTTGCATCAACTGTATCCATGTGTTACCGGACTTGGCCTATTTGGAGAAGAAATACGAAGCGGAACCGTTCGTGGTGATCGGGGTGCATTCGGCCAAGTTCCACAACGAGCGTGACCCGGAAAACATACAAAATGCGATTGCCCGGTACGAAATCGAACACCCGGTTTATGTGGATTCGGATCACCGGGTGTGGGATACCTATGCAGTAAACGCCTGGCCCACCTTCATACTGATCGGTGCCGATGGTCGCGTGGTGGCCAAGGGGTCGGGAGAAGGATTGCGAGAAGCGCTGGACCGCCATATCGGACAAGCGCTGGCAGATGCGCGGGATCGGGGGATCTTGGCGGATCGGAAAATGGACATCCGACGTCCACCCATTCCGGAACATCCGCTGTCCTTTCCCGGCAAACTGGACCTTCATCCCACAACAGGGCATTTGTTTGTCACCGACTCCAATCACAACCGGATATTGGAGCTGAAGGTGAACGGTAACCGAGCACAGATTGTACAAACCATCGGTTCCGGCCAAATCGGGGCGGAGGACGGGGACTTCGACACCGCCACCTTTTACCGGCCGCAGGGATTGGCCGTTACAGACCGATTCATCTATGTTTGCGATACGGAAAACCATATGATCCGTCGACTGGACCTTGCCTCCCGCAAGGTTGAAACGCTTGCCGGCACAGGGGAACAAGCCAGCTGGGGGGCAACGGGCGGACACGGCCCCACGACTCCGCTCAATTCACCTTGGGATTGCACCGTGGTGGGTGATCAATTATTGATTGCGATGGCCGGACCACACCAATTGTGGAAACTGGATTTGACTACCCGACAGGTGGAAGTATTTGCGGGCAGCGGCTGGGAAAACATCGTCGATGGCCCCGCGGAACGAGCGCAACTGGCCCAACCCAGCGGGATTGCCCACGACGGAGAACGTCTCTATTTTGCTGACAGCGAAGTCTCTGCCCTGCGCACGTGTGATTTGCAAACCGGTGAAGTACGCACGTTAATCGGTCGGGGACTGTTTGTCTTCGGCCTGAAGGACGGGGATTTCGACTCCGCCTTGCTTCAGCATCCGTTAGGTGTGGACGTGGCGGGAGACCGGGTGTATATCGCCGACACCTATAACCATGCCATCCGCGTCGCCCATCTGCCCACGCAACGGATCGAAACGCTGATCGCGAGAAGCGAGGCTACGACCTGCCGGATCGGCGACGAAGCCTGCGAAGAACTGCCGCTGAACGAACCCAACGACGTGTTGTTCCACGAAAACAAACTGTATATCACCGACACCAACAACCACTTGCTCCGTGTGTTCGATTTGACCACACGGAAGTTGGATACGCTGGAATTGGTGGAATAGCGGCCAAAAAAACAGCCCGCGGCATGCGGGCTGTTTGTTATTTATGATACGGTTCATCCTTATCGATCCACCGCGTTTTTTCACTGGCAGGAGTCCTCTTTTTAACGGGAGCATCGATGGCGGGATAGCCGACGTATACAAAGCCGACCAATTGTTCCTTCTCTCCGAGACCGAACAGTTTCTTCATTTTCGGATGATAACATGGCATGCCGGTCCGCCAGATCGCCCCCAATCCCATTGCGCGGGCGGCGAGCAACATGTTTTGCACGGCCGCATGAACGGCTGCCAGTTCCTCCACCATTTCCACTTTGGGATCGTCGGATGGGGAAACCGCTACCGCGATCACCACCGGAGCACGAAACGGCTTTTGCTCTTCTTTCGCCAATTTGGCCCGGTTTTCGTCCGTCTTGGGGTCCGCCATCTTTTCGCGTGCGATCTCCACCAATGTACGCGCCAAGGGACGGCGCCCCTCACCGGTCAATACAAAAAACCGCCAAGGCTCCGTCATATGATGACATGGCGCCCACACCGCCGCCTCCAGTAATTGCTCAATCATTTTCTGCGGCACTGGGTCCGGTTTCATGACGCCAATGCTTCGACGTGTACGGATTGCTGTCCAAATATCCAAACCGAATCCCCCTCCTTCAACCCATCTATGATTCATTGTAAACCATTTTCCAGTAAATTGCCTGTTCCAAAAATAAAAGCCCTCTTCCCGTTGGAAAGAAGGCTTTGATTGTGATTCTGCAGGATCTTGTCATATACCTCGGCATGGCTGTTTGGTGCCGAGGGTCGGACTCGAACCGACACGGTGGAAACCCACCCCAGGATTTTAAGTCCTGTGCGTCTGCCAATTCCGCCACCCCGGCAAAGGATAAAAAAATGGAGCGGAAGACGGGATTCGAACCCGCGACCCCCGCCTTGGCAAGGCGGTGCTCTACCCCTGAGCCACTTCCGCTCATTGAGATGGTGGTTCGGGACGGAATCGAACCGCCGACACGAGGATTTTCAGTCCTCTGCTCTACCAACTGAGCTACCGAACCACTGTCATCTGAATTCAGTTCAACCGACGAGATTTATTTTATCACGCCCGTCCACAGAAATCAACACCCTTTTTCAAAAAATCCGGGTCCACGAACAATCAGGATGATCGTTGGTTTTCTCTCCAGTTGGGGCCGTCCACGAAATATACGTCAACATAATGGCGAATCCGCTCCATGATCCGTTTGGCTTTCATCCGCTCCACACCGCCTTTGTGGGAATGGGCCAAATGATCCTCCAGCTCGTCCAACGACAGGTTGGAAGTGTAAATGACAGGCAATCCCTCGGCTACACGATATTGCAAAACCGCCCCCAGCACTTCATCGCGAATCCACGGTGTCAACGTTTCCGCGCCGATATCGTCCAGAACCAACACGGACACTTTTTTTAGTGCATCCAACTTTTCCGCTACGGACCCTTCGTTGATGGCATCGCGCAACTCCCGCATAAATTCCGGCACATACACCATCAGGGAATCCACATTGTAATTGACCAATTCCTGTGCGATCGCACCTGCAATCCGGCTTTTGCCCACACCCAGCGGTCCATACAGATATAATCCGCGGCGAGGCTTGCCATGAGCAAACTGACTGCAAAAATCGATGGCCGCTTCAATGACGTCCGCTCGATGCTCATCCTGTTCGATCAACTCAAATGTGGCCGTCAATACATCTTGCGGGATATGGTGACTGCGGATCAAACGGCTTCGCTTTTGCTGTTCTTGGTGAGCCTCCCACTTCTCACAAGGCGTCATCCGGAAATCGAGATATCCCGCATAAACGGACAGCTCCGACCGGTGTCCCTGCACCAGGTTGGGGCATCGGTTTAATCCCGGACAACGGGAACAATGTTCATGCTCCTGCACGTACTGGTGCAAACGAGACAAAGAACGGCGGTATACTTCCATCGGTATATCCGGATGACGCTGAACGAATACTTGTAGAGAAGGGTGAGACAACAAGGTCCGCAACTGTCGTTCCGGATCGGTTTTCAGCTGTTTTTTCCAATGACTGACGTACTTGTCAATCGAATTCACTGACGATTCCCCTTTTCACCGAGGCGTTTGCGCATCAAGGTGAGTTTCGCTTGGATCCGGGCCCGTTTTTCAGCCAGACTTTCCGAGTTTTTTTCGACAGCCCGGGCATCATCCCGTGTCTGGGTAGCCTGTTGTTGGGCACGCTCCATCTGCATGGCCACCGCGTGGGGGAGCTTCTCTTCCCGGATCGCTTTGGTCCGGGAGCCTGCCGAGGTAAATCGTCTGTTCTCCGACTGTTTTTTCCACTCCCAATTCAATTCGCGGCGGGCGATTTCCATCGCTTCCCGAGCGGTTCGCACTTTTCTTCGTTTCCAATGACCGGCGATTTTTTCCACCAAGGCTTTGGGCAGTTTGTAGTCATGCGTATACAACACGTATTCCAGCAGGACGTTGATCACACCATGTGGCAAACCGTATTCGTGCATCAGACGGGCGACCAATTCGACATCGGCATCCGGGATACGCATACCATCCTGAAAATACGACAGCAATTCCAAGGGTGACAGTTGCTCCAGTTCCCGGATATGTTTCTCTTCTTCCGTCATCGCATCAGGTGATTCCTCCGGTTCGGGTAAAGCCGCCTTTTTCCCTTCTTCTGACATCAACGCTTTCTTTTTAATCATCGGCGGTTCGCCGTACTGCAACCGGTATTCTTTTTTGACGAACCGGCGCAAGCGCTCGATGTCAATCTCACCGCCCCTGGTGATATACGGATTTTGCAACGCCCGAAGCAAATCCGGATCACTCAGTCCGTACAGGAATCGGATCTCCTGAATTTGCCGCTTCACCTCATCCGTCCACGCCTCATCCGGAATCACCGTTTTCAAGCGGGAACGGATCATATCAAACGTATCCTCATCCCAGTGAAACGGCGGGGCTTGTCCATCCTTCACCTCTGATGGCTCCCGCTCCAACGGCAAAAACGATTGGGTATCCGCCTGTGCAGCCGCCACCTCCGAAGGAGACAAACATCCGAATACTTCCTGAAACGATTTGGTGACATTCACTCTCTCATCCGGTTCACCTGTATCTCCTTCTTTGTTCAACAACTGCCGCCGGAGTGCCAGATAGGCATCCTTGCCCAAACGGTGATACAACGTAATACTGAGTACATCACTTTGGAAAAAGCGCTCCGGAACCAATGGCGGCACCAACTCGTACTCGATCCGGTAGGTCGGGTTGTCACGAACCTCATACGTGTTGAGCAGACCCACACCTTCCAGTAAAAATCGATTTTCCAACAAATCCTGCCAAGAAACGGACAGCAGATTCATCAGATACAAATGGGAATGGGCATCCGATCGACCAGCCCGATCCGGCGGTGCCTGATACGCCAGGGTGAGATACAGAGCGATGGCGGTCGAACCGACGATGGGTTGATACAAATGCAACAATCCGATGATATCCGCCAGATGGATGGGGCGGCGGGTTCGGCAGATCCATTCGTCGCGAGGTGTACACTGATTCCATAACATCGACATCCACCAAGCCCCCCGTCGCTTCGTCCAAAATCGTTCTCTTATTTTATCACAGGAAAACGAAAGCGACATAACCGCCACTGAGCCACACCGGTTCGACAAGATCAGGATTTTCCCGTCCTGTTCAGCAAATCCTCCAATTCCCGTACAAATGCATCGATATCCTGAAATTGACGGTAGACGGATGCAAACCGCACATAAGCCACTTCGTCCACATCCACCAGTCGCTCCATGATCATCTCGCCAATCTCCTTGGTGGGAACTTCCGTTTCCCCCCGCTCGCGCAAGGTACGTTCAATTTCATCCACGAGCGCTTCCAGCCGTTCCAGGGGCACATCACGCTTTTCACACGCGCGGAACAAGCCCCGCAGGATTTTTTCTCTGCTAAATACCTCCCGGCCCCCGTCCTTCTTAATCACCATCAGTGGTTTTTCCTCCACAGTTTCAAAGGTGGTGAACCGCCTGCCGCACGCCTCGCATTCGCGACGCCGACGGATCGATTTTCCCTCGTTGGCCGGACGGGAGTCCAGAACCCGGCTTCCCATGCTCCCGCAAAATGGGCACCGCATGCAACATTCCTCCCCGTATTGGACCGTTAACTGTTTCGTATGTAAAGCGCTTTGCCCAGTCCGTCGCTTTGATAGTATTCCATCTTACAGGAAATTTGCAACAGGAAATCAACGTGAGACAAAAAGAAAAAACCGGCTGTGAGAGTCGTCCGTCCGTTCCTCTCCTTGCCGGTCAACATGGTGAGATTGGCGGGGAATCCATTGTCAGACCGTAGCTTCTTGTCTCACTTTCGTTTCATGGTTCAGAAACGAACCAATATGCTTGACCAAATCGACCACACGACAAGAGTAGCCCCATTCGTTATCGTACCACGCCAGCACTTTCACCTGCTTCTCGCTGATCACCATCGTCGAGGGTGCATCAATAATGGCCGAGTGGTCGTTGCCGTTGAAGTCGGAGGAGACCAGCGGGAGTTCACAGTATTGAAGGTATCCTTTCATCGTGGTTTCCGCCGCTTCTTTCAGCACATGGTTCACCTTTTCGACCGTGACCGGCACGCGCAGATCGGCCACCAGATCCACCACCGACACGTTGGGCGTCGGGACGCGCAATGCCAACCCGTTCAGCTTGCCGTTCAGTTCGGGCATGACTTTGCCAATCGCTTTGGCCGCACCTGTTTTGGTGGGAATGATCGATTGGGCACAAGCACGGGCCCGGCGCAAATCCTTGTGCGGATTGTCCAGGTTTTTTTGATCGTTGGTATAGGCATGAACCGTGGTCACCAACCCGCTTTCGATACCAAACGCATCATGCAGTACTTTTACCACCGGCGCCAAGCAGTTGGTGGTGCAGGAAGCATTGGAGATGATATGATGTTTCTCCGGATCGTAATCTCCTTCATTGACCCCCATGACAATGGTTACATCTTCGTCCTTGCCCGGAGCTGTAATCACCACTTTTTTCGCGCCCGCCTGCAAGTGAAGTCCGGCACCCTCCCGGTCACGGAATTTGCCCGTCGCTTCGACCACGACATCTACACCCAGTTCCGCCCACGGCAACCGGGAGGGGTCACGATCACCCACCAGCTTTACTTTGTATCCGTTTACAATGATCCCGTCATCCACCGCACGCACGTCGTCCGTCATCATGCCGTGCACGGTATCGAATTTGACCAGATGGGCCAGCGTCTCCGCCGGATAAGTAGCGTTGATAGCAACAATTTCAATGTCGGGATCATGAATCGCCTTGCGAAAAACCATCCGCCCGATCCGTCCGAATCCGTTGATTGCCATTTTTAGTGGCATAATAATTCCCCTTCCCGTCCTTTATATAACACATCATTCCCCTATATATTATAATCAGTATGTCACATTTTGCAACGTGGAAAATAGAAAAACCTCGCCCTGAATTTGGTGGGATGAGTTGATTGACATACGCGATATTGATCAGATACGCCCCATCCATAAGTCGGATGACCGAAGACTGAGTTTAAAGAAAAAGGCGCACCCGGATCGAATGAATCGATCCAGGCACGCCCTTGAGCGGTTTATTCGGGTGCCAGCGGTCCGTAAATCGTCTTGTATTTTTCGTAGAAAAACATCACCCGTTGGATGTAATGTCGAGTTTCCCCGTAGGGAATCTGTCGGACGTGCGCTTTGGTTCCGTCCCATCTTCCCTGCTTCAGCCATTTTTGCACGTTGCCCGGCCCTGCATTGTACGCGGCGACTGCAGCCACCTTATTACCCTTGAATTCCCGAGTCAAACCGGCGATCCACCAAGTGCCGATATGTATGTTGATCGCGGGATCTTTCACGTTCTCACGAAACGTTTTAGGAAATTTGCCGTGTTGAATGGCCCAATCCACTGTGCTGGGCATCAACTGCATTAATCCTTCGGCTCCTTTGACGGATCGCTTGTTGGGGTCAAATTTGCTCTCCACCCGAATAATGGCCATCACCAAGAAGGGATCGGCTCCGTTAACCTCAGAGCTGTAAAAGATCTGCTCCTCATATTTCAATGGGTACATCCAACGTACAAACAAAGGAAGTGCCACCAATAAGACTGCTGCCACAGTCAAAAACGCGATCAGCATCGTCCGCTTGCGAGGCAGGGCAACTAGCGCCGGTCGTAACCATTTTTTGAGTTTAGCAATTTCCATATTTGATCAACCTGTCTTTCCGTTTCCGCCAAATTTCCTGAATTATCAATCAAAAAGTCAGCAAAACGTTTTTTTTCTTCAATGGATATCTGACTGGCAATCCGTCGCCTAGCCTCCTCTTCGCTCAGACCGTCCCTGGCCATCAGCCGTTGCAATTGCAACGATTCCGGGACATATACAACGATAACTTTTTCTACCGATTTCGTCAAATTCCCTTCTATCAACAGCGGGGTGTCCCAGACGACGATTCCGTCGGGATCGCGTTCCCGCCACCGCTTCGTCAGTATTTGCATCTGTTCTACGATCAGGGGATGCAACATCTGGTTCAATGTTTCCCGCGCTTCGGCATCGCGAAACACCCGTGCCCCCAGCGCTTGCCGATTCAATGTCCCGTCGGGGTGGAACACCTCCTTACCGAAACGGGCACGAATCCGATGCCATCCTTCGGTGTGTGGTTCCACCACCTCCCGCGCCACTTGGTCGGCATCGATAATATGCGCCCCCCGTTCAGCCAACATCCGGGAAACCGTACTTTTCCCCGTCGCAATCCCGCCGGTCAATCCGATAACCACATCCTATCCTCCTTCTGGAGCATGTCTGGTGAATATTGTGCCATTGATTTCCCGACTCGCTCCGCCTGCGCGTGCAAGAAGCGAGTTCATACCGCTCCGATCCGGAGCGCAGAACGCGGGCAAAGTAGGCTTCGCTGAGAGGAAGTTGCCCGCGGTTGCATGCCTGCGATTTCCGGTGCTTCACTCGGGATGGCTTGGTATGTGGCTCATCCGTGAATCGATTTGCTCCTTCAAGACACGCCCCTAGTGAATCAGACGGAACAGACCAATGGCAATCATCAGTAAACCGGGCAGGAACTCCACCGCTGATACCCATCGTCGTCCCGACACTTTCCATCCTGTCCGAATACCGGCCAACAGAAACAGTGCACTGGTTCCGGCGATCGCCAATGCGAGAGGGAACGGCGGATACCCCATCATCGCCGCTCCCAAACCGGCTCCAAAGGCATCCAACGAGAGTGCCAATCCCAACCACACAGCTTCCAAGGGAGAAATCACACCGGATCGGTCCATGTCAGCCGCCATCGGCGTTTTCAAAATCTGTACGACCAATCCGAGCATCCGGATTTCAAAGGACAGTACCGTCTTGCCCGTTTCCGCTTCCCGACGCGCAACCGGTTCCTCCTCCCGTTGTTCGTTGTTGATCAACGTCCATACGCCGATGCCGATCAAAATGAGTGCACCCATCAACCGGCTCCAAAACGGGGAGAAACCGTGTGCGATCCAACGTCCCGCATGCAGGGAGAGAAGCATCAACCCGCCAGAGAATCCAGCTATGACACCGACCGAAGCGATCGGAATCCTCACTTTCCGCATGCCGTAGGTCATACCGGCCACGAAACCGTCAAAGCTGACCGCACTGGCCAGCAACCACATCGACAGGGTGGGCCACACTTCGCTCTCCCCTTTCTCATCAAACTCCACCCTATTTTATGTGGAAAGGGGAGCGGATAGTGCTTATCCCGGCGTCACCGCTGGCAATGCAGGCAGACATGCGTACCCCGACCGGCGACGACCAGCCGCGTGATTGGTTCTCCGCAGCGTACACAGGGCTCGCCTTTGCGTCCGTAAACTTGAATTTGCAGTTGAAACATCCCCATCTCCCCCTTGCTGTCCACATACGAACGGACGGACGAGCCGCCCAGCCGCACCGCCTCGGCCAAGGTGGAGCGGATGCTTTCGTACAACCGCCTCTGCTCCGCTTCGGTCAATGCATCCGCTGGTCTCTCGGGATGGAGTCCGGCGGTAAACAACGCTTCATCGACATAGATATTGCCCAAACCGACCAGAAACTCCTGGTTGAGCAGGAGCGCTTTTAGCTTGGTTTTGCGTCCGGCCAGCCGCGCGCGGAACACATCCAGCGTAAAGTCGTCCGACAGCGGTTCCGGCCCCAGTTTGTTGAGCGGAGGATGTTGTTCCTCCTCCCCCGCTGGATAGAGATGCATGGTACCGAACTGCCGCACGTCGCGGTACCGCAACTCCGTTTTGTCGGTAAAGCGGAAAATCACATGTGTGTGCTTTTCCACCGGCTCATCATGTTGCGCCAGCGAATACCGGCCTTCCATGCGCAAATGGGAGACGAGTACCCAATCACCGAAAAAGATGCGCAGAAACTTGCCCCTGCGCCCCACACCGGTTACCTTAGTTCCGATCAACCGCTGAACAAACAGGTCGACATCCGGCGGTTCCTTGACGATTTTGGGCAGGAAAACGGCAACATCCGCCACCGTTTTCCCAACGATCAATTGCTCCAGCGTTCGTCTCACTGTCTCCACTTCAGGCAATTCCGGCAACGTTCAACCCCTCCTGCGACCATTACTTCGCTTGATACCATGTAGGACCGTGATGGACATCCACTTTGAGCGGAACGGACAGCGCCATCGTACCCTCCATCACTTCCCGTACTGTTTTCTTCATCCAATCCAACTCGGATGCCGGCACTTCGAAAATCAACTCGTCATGCACCTGGAGCAACATGCGGCTTTGGGCGCCCTTCTCCTTCAACACTTCATCCATGCGTACCATCGCCGACTTGATGATGTCTGCCGCAGTTCCCTGGATCGGGGTGTTCATCGCCGTCCGTTCGGCGAAACTGCGCAGGTTGTAGTTACGTGAGCGGATGTCCGGCAGATAACGACGCCGGTTCAGCATCGTGGTGACGTAACCGTCCTGTTTGGCCTGCTCCACAACGCGCTCCATGTACGCTTTGACACCCGGATAGCTCGCAAAATATCTTTCGATGAACTCCGCCGCTTCTTTGCGGGAGATGTTTAGGTTTTGTGACAATCCGTAATCGCTGATCCCGTAGACAATCCCAAAATTGACCGCTTTGGCGTGGCGACGCATCAACGGTGTCACTTCTTCCTCTGACACGCCGAATACATCCATCGCCGTCTTGGTGTGGATGTCCATATCCCGTACAAACGCTTCCTTCAGGTTTTCGTCTCCGGACAGATGGGCCAATACACGCAGCTCGATCTGAGAATAATCGGCGGACAGGATCAGCCAATCCGGCTCGGACGGCACGAACACCTGACGGATGCGACGTCCCTCTTCCAAGCGGATCGGGATGTTTTGCAAATTGGGTTCTGTGCTGGACAGACGACCTGTCGCCGTGATGGTCTGGTTGAACCGGGTGTGGATTTTGCCTGTCTCCGGGTCGATCTCCTTCAGCAACCCCTCTACATAGGTGGAAATCAGTTTGCCCACCTGGCGGAAATGAAGAATCTTCTCCACGATTTCGTGTTGGGGGGCCAGTTTTTCCAGCACGTCAGCACTGGTGGAATAACCGGTTTTGGTCTTTTTCAATACCGGCAGGCCCAATTTGTCAAACAGGATTTCACCCAATTGTTTCGGCGAATTGATGTTGAACTCTGTGCCCGCCAAATCGTAAATCTCTTGGGTCAAGACATCCAATTGTTTTTTCAGTTCCTCACCCAGCTTTTCCAACCGCTCCCGATCCACTTTCACCCCAACGCATTCCATGTCGGCCAGTACGCGGGAGAGCGGCATTTCCAGCTCAGAAAACAACGACATCATCCGAGCGTCGTCCAATTCCTCGACCAGCAAGGGATGGAGGCGCACCATTGCCGCCGTTTTCCGCGCCAGATGGCGGGCCAGCTCGTCTTCATCCGGTTGGCGCCGCTTTTGTCCTTTGCCGTAAAACGATTCGTCGTCCGGCAGACTGCCGTCCAGTTTGCGTCGCACCACATCGGAAAGCTCATGAGTGGACTCCGACGGGTTGAGCAGATAGGATGCGAGCAAAATATCGAACGAAAATCCGGTGACTTGTACCCCGTGACGTCGCAGCGCGACCGTGGCGGCCTTCACATCGTATCCGATCTTTTCCTTTGATGAATCGGCCAACCACGACAGCAGCACATCGTGTTGACGCGCGGTTTCCCACGGCAGGTACACGTGCCGCTCCCCATCGGACAGCGCCACACCGATAATATCAGCGCGATGATAATTCGTCTCGCTCAATTCGACGTGACAAGCGAGGCGTTCCTGTGTGAGCAGCTCGTCCAACTGCGCATCCGATTCATGTACGATTTGGACCTCAATCTCCTGAGCATCGTCTCGATCCGCAGTCTCCTCTGCTTCCCCCAACCGATCGATGAGCGATTGAAAGGCCAGCCGCTTGAACAGTTCCAGCACCCGCTGTCGGTCATACTGGACAAATTTGATATCCTCCAGGTCAAATGTCAGGGGAACATTACAATGGATGGTGGCCAGCTTTTTGCTGAGCCGGGCTTGTTCCCGGTGTTCGGCCACCCGTTCCCGCAACTTTTTGCCAGGCAGTTCATCCACATGCTCCAACACTTCTTCGACGGAACCGAACTGATGGAGCAGTTTGAGCGCCGTTTTTTCCCCCACTCCCGGGATGCCCGGGATATTGTCCGACGGGTCGCCCATCAGCCCTTTCAAATCGATGATCTGTTCCGGCTTTAAGCCGTACCGTTCCTTCACTGCATCGACATCGTACCGTTCCGTTTCGGTGACACCCTTGCGCGTCAGCAACAGATGCACCTTGTCGGTCACCAGCTGAAGCAAGTCCTTGTCTCCGGTGACGATCAACGTGTCGAGGCCGGACCGTTCAGCTTGGCGAGCCAATGTGCCGATGATGTCGTCGGCCTCAAAACCTTCCAGCTCAAAATGGCGGATACCGAACGCATCCAGCACCTCTTTGATCAGCGGGATCTGCTGGGAAAACTCGCCCGGTGTCTTTTCCCGCTTTCCCTTGTACTCCTGATAGTCGTCGTGGCGAAACGTTGTCTTGCCTGCGTCGAACGCCACGAGTATATGGGAAGGTGCTTCCTCTTCCAGCACCTTCATCAACATCATCGTAAAACCGTACACCGCGTTCGTATAGACGCCTGCCGAATTGGATAGGAGCGGCAGGGCAAAAAACGCACGGAACGCGATGCTGTTGCCGTCAATTAATACCAGTTTGTCCATGCCATCGTTCCCCCGCAATCTTTTCGGGCCGGTGATCACCCGACCATTATTGGGTCGTGTCTGGTCAATCCAAGAATCAATGCAGTTGTCTTAGACACACCCTAACCGTTCATTTGCGCACATGTCCATTGTACCCCGAGTAAGCCATTCGGCACAAACAGGCTCCCTTTTTGGGCTAAGTTGTGTTCTGGCGAATATCGTTGTCTTCTGATGCCTTAACCAGATACGCTCCAGGCGTGTTGATCCATCCGAATCTTCCTGCCCGATTTTTTCAAACCGGGACAAATGCGGTTCCCCTTCTTGCCTCTCTCCAATACATTATCACGAAAGCACAGAGAGGAGTTGGATTCCATGAGCGGAGGATTTGGTTACGGATATGGTTTCGGCATCGGCCTGCGCCGTCTGTTGATCTTCCTGTTGGTGATCGCCACCATTTTCGTCTTTGCCGGAGTGGGCTTCGGTTACTGATTCTGATCCTAACCAGGAAGAACTACCAAGAAGCACCCCGTGCATGCACATGGGGTGCTTTTTCATTTTGATGACAAAGCCCTCTCTTGAGACTTCTTTTTTTGAGGAGGGATATTCTTGAAACATTCGTCGATCGTGCACCGCATTTTCCAACAGATTCCCGTGCACAAAGAACTGGCCAACAAACTCCATGGCAAGCGTTCCGTCACAGTCGTGCAATAAGGCAAATCGCAAAAGCACCGCGCCTTTGGCGACCGAAGCGCCCATATCATTGGGAAAAACGGTTCCGTCCGCAAACGGACGCGGTCAACATCAATCGCCCCATAAAGCAAAAAGGGAGCCGACCACTGCCCGGCCCAATCGGCCGGGCAAAGCGGGTTATGGCTCCCATCTTTATTGATACCCTAGCTGAATCCGGGTGGGCCTTTTTCATTCTACAACTAAAACGCCATCATCGCTTCACCACTTTGATCGCATCGGCGACCACATACCCACTACCGGAAGTCCAACGGGAGACGCCGATGATCCAATCGTCACCCGCTCCCAACGAATATGTGCCGAGCAACACCCATTTTCCGCCGTTGATGCGCTGATCCGTATACACCGTCATGTTACCGGTGGTCGTTTTGATCACGAAAGGCGTCGCACTGTTGTACCCGCTGTTGGCCGGCCACCAAGCATATACATCATAGATGCCGGCCGTGGCGATGTTCAGTTTGTACCAAACCGCATCGCTGATGGGCTGCGGGGTGGCAAATCGGTAGTCGGAACCGTATTTCTGCGTATTCCAAGAGCTGACCTGCCAATTGGCACTGGCTGAAAACCGCCCCGACGTGGCGTTGTCGACGATAATCGTGGGTGCCTGAGTCACCAGGGACATATAATAGGTCCAGTCCCATCCCGGTCCTGGGTCGGTATGCGTCGCTCCCGGAACCTCATAATGCCCGATGATGTGCGCCCGATCTTTCGGGATTCCGTACGTGTCGCAGATCCAACGCGTCAGGTTGGCCGAGGACCGATACATCGTATCCGTATACCAACTGGGATCGTTCACGTATCCCTCATGTTCGATCCCGATACTGTGGACGTTGTAGTCCCAGTTTCCCGCATGCCAGGCAATATCCTTGTTTTGTACCATCTGTGTGATCGCCCCGTCGCTGGAGCGGATCACATAATGTGCACTCACTTTGGCCGACGGGTTTTGAAACCAACTAATGGTCCCCGCGTAGCTACCTTCCGTTGTATGAATAATCACATAATTGATCGCATTCCCATCCGCCTCCCGATTGGCCGTGGTGTAATTGCCACTGTTGGCCGGAACCCAAAGAGCGCCCGGATAATCTGGTGTGGCAAAGGGCAGAACCTCTTTCACTCTCTCATAAAGACCGCGGTTCAATGTTACCGCCGTGGGCGGCAGCCATATGTCTTCGCCCCCGGCGGAACGATAGGCGCCGCGCTGGATGATCCGAAACACTTCATCCGCGTACCATTTGGCCGTCAAATCGGAACCAGTACCACCGTACGCCGCTACTGTCGTGTACCAATCCCCCAGTTTGGACGGGAGGCGACCCGCGTGTTGTCGGCGTGCTTCCTGTGCCATGACAGCGGCCGATCCCCTGATATTCTGCTTAACATCGGTTTTCAACGTTTTCACCGACACGCCCAACAAGCGAGCCGCTTCTTTCAATGTGTGGTTGTTGGGATTGTCCGCCAAGTGCATGATTCCGTATCCGTTCAATTGACTCGGTTTCCCTCCGTGATCCATCCATCGAGATTCGGCATAACCCACAGCCTTCAATACCTGTACGGGCAATCCGAACTCTTTGGCCGCCTGCTGAAAATAACGGGATAACCGACCGACCCGCAACGTTTTTTCCGACAGTACCGGCGTCGATACCGTCGATCTCATCAACGGCTTCGACGATGCCCGTTCATGTTCCGTTGACGGGGAGGCAGCCTGCATCGTTGGCGACAAAGCCAGAACCCACCCCAACGTCAACGCCAACCAACACAGCGTTCGACCCAAGCGCATCACGATTCCTCCTGCTCATGGTGATATGCCAGAAACAGGATATTCCCGACCCGCTTGGGCGGTTCTTAGGCATTCACGGAAAAGAAATGATCAGCGTCAATTCTCCCGTCAACCGTACTTGTCCGATCCCGTACGGTAAAATGAAATGATCTCCTTTTTTGACGGAACGGGCACCTGAATCACTGACCAACTCCCCGTTCCCGTCGATGACGCTGACATTCATGAAAGCGTGTGGTTGCCACAAGTCCATGTTCCCGTTGACATCCCATTTTTGAACTGTGAAATAGTCACATGTGATGAAGGTGGTGACACTCCCACCCGGCACCTTACTTACTTGCGGGCAGCAAACCGCGTCCCGATGAGGGTACCGGATCACATCCAACGCCCGCTCGATGTGCAATTCCCTTTTGTTTCCCGCTGTGTCGACCCGGTCGTAATCGTATAGTCGGTAAGTGGTATCAGAATTTTGTTGCGTTTCCAACACCAACATTCCCGCACCAAGTGCATGAACGGTACCGCTGGGTACGTAGAAAAAATCTCCCGGTTTTACTTTGACCCGATGCAGTAACCGGTCCCATTCCCCCTTTTGCAATCGTTCCTCAAATTCTTCCCGGGTTTGTGCCGAATGACCATAGACCATCTCTGCGTCATCGGTGCAATCAATTACGTACCAACATTCCGTTTTGCCGTTTTCTCCCCGCTCCCATCGGTTGGCATATGAGTCGTCCGGGTGCACCTGAACGGAGAGATCATCGTTCGTATCCAATATTTTGACCAAAAGGGGAAACGATTCGGACGGATGGTGACCGAACAGCTCCCGATGATGATTCCACAGCTCTCCCAGTTTCCAACCCGCATAGGGACCATCCGCTACGGTGCTCTGCCCGTTCGGATGTGCGGAGATCGCCCAACATTCGCCGGTTTTTTCGGACGGAATGTCGTAATGAAACCTTTCTCTCAGCGTATATCCACCCCAAATCCGCTCCTTGAACACCGGTTTGAGAAAAATAGGCGCCGGTTGCAACAAACAACCACCTCCGATACAGAGAATATCTTCGACTTTGTTTGACTTTCAGGGGCAATCTTAAAGAGAGATCCGGAAAAGCGAGAAATCGTGACAATGTGGTTAACACGCACACATTTGAGGAGCGGGACCGAATTTCCCGTCGAGGTGCGGAGCGGAGACGGGAAATCGGTGCCCGCCGGATAAATGATGCTTGCGATACGGATCAATTACCTAGACCGCAGCCAACAATTGGAGCGCCTTCTCCTTCGTCGCTACCTCCTGCAAAGCGTTTCGAAACTTCTCGTCGATCAGTTTTTGTGCTAATAACCGAAGGATTTGTAAATGCTCATTTCCGGCTTGTTTTTCGGGTACAGCGATTAGGAAGACCAACTGAACCTTTTCTCCTGATGAGTCCCACACCAATCCTTCCTTTTTCATGCCGAATGCGACACGCGGTGTTTTCACAGCATCTGATTTGCCATGCGGGATGGCGATACCGAACCCGATTCCGGTATGGCCTTGTTTCTCGCGTTCTATGACGGCTTCCCTGAACCTTGAGGCATCGATGAGTACACCCGCACGATCCAACATTTGAATCATTTCATCTAAAACCTCTTCTTTATGGCAACCGTTTAATTGCAAATTAATCAAATCCTCAGTAATCAATTGTGCCATGTTCATTTTCTCCACCCCTCGCCCGTGTTTTCTTACTTACCATCGGAGACCTTTTTTTTCAGTGCATTTACCAACAATGCCGTTACAACCGTCCCCACCACGATGGCAAAGGCAAACATCGGAACATGGTCAACAGCTTGGAATACCGCCACAATCGGACCCCCATGCGGCACATGGTCGGTGACGCCTCCCAGCATGGCGATAACGGCCGCCACCATGGAACCGATCATGATGCTGGGGATGACACGGAGAGGATCCCGGGATGCAAACGGAATCGCCCCTTCCGTGATTCCAACCAGTCCCATGGCCAAAGCTGCTTTCCCTGCCTCCCATTCTTCAGGGTAATATTTTCGTTTATCCAGGAGTGTTGCCAAACCCATGCCCAGCGGTGGCGTGCAAATGGCAGCAGCGATTGCTCCCATGATAAAGGGCTGTCCTTGACCGATCATCGCCGCTCCGAACAGAAATGCCACTTTGTTGATCGGGCCGCCCATGTCAAAAGCAATCATCGCCCCCAAAATCAGCGCCAACACCACTTTGCTGGCACCTTGCATACCGTTGAGCCAATCGGTCAACCCTGTCATGATAGCAGATATGGGTGCACCAATCACATAGATAAAGAGAACAGCGACCAAAATGGACGTGACCAGCGGAATCACCAAAATGGGCATGATGGGCTGAATCATCTTCGGAACACGCAAAGACTTGATGCCTTTGGCAATGTAGCCCGCCAGAAATCCGGCGATAATCCCACCGATGAACCCGGCACCCGCTTCGCTGCCGTAAAAACTCCCGTTAGCCGCAATATAACCACCGATCATACCGGGAGCCAGACCAGGACGATCCGCGATACTGTAAGCAATAAATCCGGCCAAGATAGGGACCATGAACAGAAAACCGGCCTTGCCTACCTCCAGTAACGGTTTCCAGAATGAATGCTCGGGAACCACAAAACCTTCGGGAGTGGGTTTTCCTCCGAACCCGAGCGACAATGCGATCAACAATCCGCCGACCACCACGAACGGGATCATATAGGAAACCCCGCTCATGAGGTTGCGATAAAAGGACCGCTGTGATTCCGTCTTTTGCGCTTGTGTGTCCTCCCGTTCCCGTGCCACTTTTTCCGGGTCCCGGTATACGGGAACATTGCCCTCAGCGAAGCGTTTCAACAACTCTTCCGGTCGATGGATCGCATCCTGCACCGAACATTCCAAAACCCGTTTACCGTGGAAACGTTGCTTGTCCACATCCTTATCCGCGGCCAGAATGATCCCGTCCGCTTCCAGAATCTCTTCTTGAGTGAAAGCATTTTCCACACCGATAGATCCCCAAGTTTCCACTTTGATCGTATGTCCGGACTCTTCCGCCGCTTTCTTCAACTTTTCAGCGGCAATGTACGTGTGAGCGATACCAACCGGACAAGCCGTCACTGCAAGTAGTTTCATCCCTTCCCCCTCGCTTTCACAGTTCATTTAGAAATTGTTCGACGGTATCCACATTTCGCAGTGCATGGAGGCGAACCGGATTTTCCGACAGTTCCACCAAATCCGAAAAGACACGTTCTGCCGTTTCTTTGTCTTGCCACTTCACACACGGCATAAAGACGAGGAAGACCGGCTCGCCATGCCAATCCACCGGTTTGTTCAACCGGGCCACCGCCACAGTCGAATGAAGCACGAGATCGACTCCACCATGCGGGATTGCCACACCTCCCCCGATGTAGGTGCTTGATATTTGCTCCCTTTCCCATGCGCTTTCGACAAATCCTTTCCCTGCGTACCCCGCTTCAATCAGCCGATCGGCCAATAATCGAATGACTTGGTAGCGGTCTACGCCGTCCACATCGAGTAAAACCATCCGTGGATCGATAAACGCTTTCAATGTGGCAACGGAACCCTGTCGGTTCGATTCAGTCGGTGACTATTCTTCCATCACTGCGCGTTGGATGTTTTTCCGATCCCGCTCCCCGAGCAAAGGAGACACATGTACAACGGGAATGTCCGACTCCGTCAATGGGACTGTACTAATCAAAAAATCGGGACGTTCCGACGCGAGCGATTGCTTCAGCCGGGAAGCCGGGATTGTGTCGAGGATGGTCAAGGACGGGAACCAGCGGTTGATTTTGGCTGCCATCAACTGAGAAGTGCCGACACCCGTCGTGCAGACCAGGAGTACCTTTTTCGGTTGTACGTGATGTTTTTTCAACCGCTCCCAAGCCGCTTGAAAATGCATAGTCAGATAGCCCGCTTCGTCTTCCGAAACCCTGCCTTCCATATCGAATTCCATCATAGAAACCGCCAACAGTACGGTTTCAAACATATAGCGGTATGCCCGCTTGATATCATGAAGGATCGGATTGGTGACGTGTAGGCGATGTCTGATCCGGTGAACCGCCGTCTGCATGTGAATCATCAAACCGACCAACAGCTCCCTATCCCGAGTAAGCGGCAATCCCGTCAATTCTTCCATTTTGGCTATCAATTTTTGTGACAGGTGAACCGTTTCCTCATCGACTTTTTCGAGGGATTGCGGCAATTGGCCAATGTTGACGGGAACAAAATGCACTTTGGCACCCAACAGATGCATCGCCAAGTAAGCGATTTCATCCTCGGGCAGGGTGACAGCGAACTTTTTTTCCAATTCCTCTGCCAATTCTTCCGCTAGGCGGTATTCCCGTTTCTCCTGAAGTTGGGCCATTTCAGCGGATGACAGATGGATTTTGCACCCCATTTTGACTCTTTTGATGGCGATCGCCACGTGAATCGTCAACCGTTCGACCGCCTCATCGGTAAAACGCACATCCGATTTCCGTTCGATCTTTCGGACGATATGTTGAATGAAAGGATCTTTACAGAAAGGGTTGAAACGGTCATTTCCCAAACCAGACGACATTTGCGAGAATTTCGCCAAGGCCAATCTTCTGGATCGTTCCTCCCCCTCCACCCATAAACCCATATTGGGTTTGCGAATCAAGCGAAGACCGTATCGCTCCAACCATTGTTCCACCAAGGTCAAATCTTGGCTGACCGTGGCTTTGCTCACGTACAACCGATCGGACAATTGTTGCAATGTAAACACACGCTCTTCCTCAAGCAGTATCTGCAAAAGACTGATTCTGCGATGGAAGGGGTCCGCCAATGTGGTATCAGGGCTGGCCTCATGGGCGTGGTCCAGATGGTGCAATATGGCCTCCCGTTCCTCGCTGGTCGCTCGGAGCGCAACACCCATCCCGGGTTGCCTGATAATCTCCGTACCCAAAAAAGATTGCAACCAACGATCCAATCGTTTCAAATCGTTTCGAACGGTTTTTTCGGATACGTTCAGCTTTTCGGCCAATCTTTCAGTGGTGATATAACCATCCGTATGAACCAAATACCGCAACAATTGCTTTTTCCGCCCATCCATCGCACATATCACCACCCAAACCACTGATAAATCAGCCCCTGTCATTCATTATATAGGGGCATGTCTTTACCAAAATAAAAAATTGTTACCGGAACTCTACGGAAACCGTTGAATATCGTGCACAAAAAAGACCTGTTTCAAATGAAACAGGTCAGGAAATTACCATTATCAGTTCAAATCGGCCTGTTTACCGGTTTCGATATACACAATACTTTCCGCGATATTGGTCGCGTGATCGGCGATCCGCTCGAGATAGCGCGCAACAAAGCAAAGCCGCAACGCCACTTCAGTTTCCGCCTTGTTCTGCTTGATAAACCCGATCAGTTCATTAACGATGGCATGGTACATCCGATCCACTTCGTCGTCCGTGTCGGCCATTTTGCGGGCAAGCGCTACGTTTCCGTCGATGTAGCTGTTAATCCCGTCATGCACCATTCGCTGGGTGATAGCGGCGATTTTCGGGATATCCTCCAGTTCTTTGAACAATGACAGTTTATTCTCGACCAATTGCACTGTCACCTGTGCGATATTGACAGCCAAATCGGCCATCCTCTCCATGTCCGACGCGATTTTCATCGCCGCGATCAACCGCCGCAAATCGGTAGCCACCGGTTGTTGCGTGGCAATCAATTTGGCGACGACATCGTCGATTTTTCCTTCCATTTCATCGATGGCCGGATCGTGTTCCATCACTTCCCGCGCCATACGGACATCCATTCTGGATAGTGATTTGACGGCTTTGTCAATCGCGATTTCCACGTGTTCCCCCATCTGCAGCAACAGGTTTTTCACGTCCTGCAACGACTGGTCAAATTGGCGAATCATCACGATCCACTCCTTATCCTAGCCATACCGGTCAGCCAAACCGACCGGTGATGTAATCCTCGGTCCGCTTGTCCTGCGGATTGGTGAAGATGTTTTCCGTCAATCCGGTCTCCACGACTTCACCGTTCAAAAAGAACGCCGTATAAGTGGAGACCCGGGCGGCTTGCTGCATGTTGTGGGTAACGATGACAATCGTGTATTCCCGTTTCAACTGTTGAATCAATTCTTCCAAACGTTCGGTCGAGATGGGATCGAGCGCGGAAGCAGGTTCGTCCATCAGGATGATCTCAGGCTCCACGGCCAACACGCGCGCCAACACCAGCCGTTGCTGTTGTCCTCCCGAAAGTCCCATCGCCGAAGCGTGCAGACGGTCTTTCACTTCATCCCACAGGTTGGCCTGCCGCAGCGTACGCTCCACGATCTCGTCCAGTTTTTTCTTGTCCTTGATACCGTGAATTTTGGGACCGTAGACGATATTGTCATAGATCGACATCGGAAACGGATTGGGCTGCTGAAACACCATGCCCACCCGTTTGCGCAACTCAACTACGTCCCGTTCGGGCGCGTACACATCCACTCCGTCGATCTCCAACGCTCCTTCAACACGGACATTGGGAATCAAATCGTTCATCCGGTTGATACTGCGCAGGAATGTGGACTTCCCGCAACCAGACGGCCCGATCAGTGCGGTGACGTCCCGTTCCGGAATCGACAAGCGGATCTGTTTGAGCGCCTGGTGTTCGCCGTAATATAAATTGAAATCCCGCACTTCGATTTTTCCGCTCATGACAACGACTCCTTCTCCCCTGGTTCCTCCTCCTGACGCATCAGCCGAAGCGTCCGGTCAGATAATTCTCTGTCTCCTGCCGTTTAGGATTGGTGAACAACCGGTGCGTCTCATTGTGCTCGATCAGTTCTCCCATCAGGAAAAACGCCGTGTAATCGGAGATACGCGCCGCTTGTTGCATGTTGTGTGTCACGATGGCAATCGTGTAATCCTTTTTCAGCTCCTGAATCAGCTCTTCGATCCGTGCCGTAGAAATTGGATCCAACGCGGATGTGGGCTCATCCAGCAGGATGATCCGGGGACGCATCGCGATCGTCCGCGCGATGCACAGACGTTGTTGCTGACCACCCGACAATTGCAAGGCGGAAGTGTGCAGGCGGTCTTTCACTTCATCCCACAAACCGACCTGCCGAAGGCTTTGCTCCACAATGTCCGGCAATTCTTTTTTCTTCACACCATGGATACGCGGGCCATAAGCGACGTTATCAAAAATCGATTTTTGGAATGGATTGGGTTTTTGGAACACCATACCCACCTGACGTCGCAGATTGACCGCGTCGATCGCAGGATCGTTGACGTTAATCCCTTCGATCAAGATTTCCCCAGTCACGCGAGCGTGCGGGATGGTGTCGTTCATCCTGTTCAAACAGCGGAGAAATGTCGACTTCCCGCAACCGGACGGCCCGATGAACGCCGTCACCGTTTTTTCGTACAACTTGAGATTGATGTTTTTGACGGCGTGGTTATCCCCGTAATAGACGTTGAGATCCCGCGTTTCCAACAACACCTTGCTCGACTCGGGCGCAACTGGCTGTTTCGGATTCGGTTGAACTGACCAAGCTATCGTTTCCACCCGTTCCGCTGTTATCACCATCGTTTGATTCCTCCCATCAAGAACCGGATGTCATCCGTTTGTGAATCCAACGTCCCAACGCACGGGCCGTCAGGTTGAAAAACAATACGGCCAATACCAGCACGGCGGAAGCCCCTGCAGCCACTTCTTTGGCATCAGGAATAATCGCTTCCGAATTGATTTTCCAGATATGCACCGCCAACGTTGATGCCGGACGGAACGGATTAAACGGAGAGGAGAGGGAAGTCGGATCCCAGTTGGTAAAGTCCAGCATCGGCGAACTCATCCCAGCCGTGAACAACAGCGCCGCCGCTTCCCCGAACACACGCCCCGCAGCCAAGATCGTACCAGTCAAGATTCCAGGCAACGCCGCAGGCAACACCACTCGGGTAATCGTCTGCCACTTGGTAACACCCAACGCATACGACGCTTCTCGTTGCTCACGCGGAACCGCACGGATGGCTTGCTCCACCACTCGCACCATCAGCGGTAGGTTAAATACCGTCAATGCCAAAGCACCCGCCGCAAGCGAAAATCCCCATCCGGTATATTGTACAAACACCAGAAAACCGAACAACCCCACCACGATTGACGGCAGGGAGGACAGCACCTCGATGCTGAGTCGGAGGATGTCCGTCCACTTACCGGGCTTGGCATATTCCGCCAGATAAATGCCGCCTCCCAAGCCGAGCGGGATGGTGATCAACATCGTCAACACTAACAGATACAACGAGTTGAACAACTGCGGTGCCACCCCGCCACCTGCGGTAAGCGTTGACGGTGGGGAAGTCAGGAAGTGCCAATCGATTACGTTAAGACCCCGTACCAGAATAAAACCGATAAGTCCTGACAGTATGCCTATAATCAACAACGCAATCAGATAAAAGACGATTGTCGCAATCCGGTCGGCCAGTTTTGCGTTCATCAACTTTCTCCCCTTCTCGTCATCCAACGAATCAGCACGATAAAGACCAGCGTCATCAATAGCAGAATCAATGCCATCGACCACAACACATCATTGTAAACAGTTCCGGGAACAGTATCCCCCATGTGCAACGTGATCACGCTTGTCAGGGTGCTGATCGGTTGGATCAGGTTAGTCGGCATGGTATCGGTGTTCCCGATAACCATCTGCACGGCCAGCGCCTCCCCGAATGCACGCGCCATTCCCAGAACGACCCCTGTCATCAGACCGGGCAACGACGTACGTACCAAAACGCGGGAGATGGTTTGCCAGCGCGTGGCTCCCAATGCATAGGAAGCTTCCCGCATCGAACGGGGAATCGATTGCAGGGTGTCGACGGCGATGCTGGTGATCGTGGGCAGAATCATCACTGACAGCACCAGCACCCCGGCAAGCAGACTGAATCCGGGGCCACCTGTCACATCCCGCAAAAAAGGAACAATGACCGTCAAGCCGACAAACCCGTATACAACTGAGGGGATGCCAACCAGCAGCTCGATGACCGGTTGCAAAATCTTTTTCCCCCACGAAGGAGCGATCTCCGTCATATAGATCGCCGCACCGATACCCAGCGGCGCACTGATGACCGCCGCCAGCACCGTCACCATGAACGACCCCAGGATAAACGGCAGGGTACCGAAGGACGGCGGTGTTCCCGCCGGCGCCCATTTCCCAGAGAAAAACTGGGACAGCGAAACACCGTCAAACAGGAACGTAGAAATCCCCTTGGAAGCGATGAAATACAGCAATGAAAACAACGTGAGAATAATGACCCAAGCACTGATCAACGTCATCAATCGCCCTTGCAGTTCCAATCGACGCTGTTTTTTGTCGGGGCGCAGCAATTGGTTCGCCCATTCACTCGTCGCTCGGTTCTCCATCCTGTCGAAATTCAACCCCTTCTACACGGAAAAGCAGGGGACAGCCATAAAGTGGCCTCCCCTCGCTCTTCCGGAGTGTGTCTATCTAAGTTCGGATGTTATTTTTTATTTTTTACATTACCTTGGGCATCCCGTTCCACTTTCATCTCGGTCATCGGGATGTAGCCCATTTTTTCAACCAAGTTCTTTTGCACTTCCGGGGTGAGAATGAAATTGATGAATTTTTCTTCCAGCTCTTTGTTTTTGCCGTCAGCGTTGGTGTACATGTGCTCGTACGCCCAAACTTTCCATTTGTTGGTATATACGTTTTCGTTGGTCGGTTCCACGCCATCCAACTTGACCGGCTTGATCGATTTGTCGAAGTAGGAGAAGGCGAGATAACCGATCGCTCCCGGCGTTTCCGCAACGATTTTACGCACGGTTCCCGAGGAGTCTTGCACAATGCTGTCTTTGCCCCGGTATTCATTCGCTCCGTTCAGAGCATATTTGACGAAAGTCGCGCGGGTACCGGAGTTTTCCGGACGGTTGACCAGCACGATTTTTTGATCGGGACCGCCCACTTCTCTCCAGTTTTTGATTTTGCCGGTGAAGATGTCGACCAACTGTTGTTGAGTCAGATTGTCGATGCCCACTTTCGGGTTGACGACCGGCGCCATACCAACGACAAACACTCTGTGATCCACCATTTTGGTCGGATCTTTTTTCTTCTCTTCGGCAAACAGATCGGAGTTTCCGATGTCGGCGGAGCCGTTCAGTACAGCACTCAAACCGGCACCGCTACCCCCACCCTGAACCGTAATTTGTGTACCCGGATTTTGCGCCATGAATTGGTTCGCCGCTTCCTCCACCAACGGCTGCATCGCAGTAGAGCCAACAGCGGTCAATTTTCCGCCCGCAGCTCCACCGCCCTGTTGATTCCCTTTGGCACAGCCGACGGCGAGACCGAATACCAACACCATCGAGCTGATGGTGGCCAATGTCTTCTTCCACATGGATGAGTGCCCCCTTAAATGATCACGTTTGGTTTTCTGATCCATCCATTACATACATTAGCTTGCGTCTTTTGTCGGCTATTAAATCTAATGTTAAGCTTTTGTTAAGAAAAGGGGGCTGGTCATTGATCTGAGAAAGGAAACCATTTCCCCTCTCGCCCCTTCAATGCATTCACAATGAACGTTTCGTTGGGAAATGGCCACACGTTTAAACAGGAGCGGTCGAAGTACTCGTTGAACAGGCGGAGCTTAGAGCGGGAAAACGGAAATGACAGATTTTGTCTATCACTCAGAGTTCTATAAAGGAAACGTCAATGTAAACGTCGTTCCTTCTCCCACTTGACTTTCCACATGAATCGTACCTTTGTGCACTTCCACCAGATGTTTGACGATAGCCAGACCCAACCCGGTACCGCCCGATGCTCTCGATCGGGCTTTATCCACACGGTAAAAGCGCTCAAAGATCCGCGGTAAATCCTCTTTAGGAATGCCGATTCCCGTATCCGCTACCTGCAACCGCCAAGAATCTGCATCCCGTTCCGCTCGAACAGTCACTTTTCCACCCGATGGGGTATACGCCATCGCATTGGAAAGCAAATTGAGCAGTATTTGCCGGAAGCGGTCCCGATCCACAGTCACGGTAAACGATGGATCCGGCAATTGCACCTCCAATGTCAACTGTTTGGCACGGAATTGGTCCTCCATCGTCTTTGTGGCGGACTGGATCAACTCACCCACCGGGACCGATTCCAGATCCAGATGGATTTGCTTGGATTCGATTTTCGACAGATCGAGAATATCTCCCACCAGTCGCTGCAGGCGGTTACCCTCTTCCAGGATGATTTCCAAAAACTCGCGGCAGGTGTTGGGGTCTTGCATCGCTCCGTCCAACAATGTTTCCGTAAACCCAACAATAGACGTAATCGGTGTCTTCAGTTCATGAGATACATTGGCCACAAACTCTGACCGCATCTTTTCCAACCTGCGAATGGCGGTGATATCATGCAATACCGCCACCACACCCCTGCCGTCTTTTTCGACACCCATCGGCGACAGACTGGCTTCTACAATCCGTTCCTCGGGATAGAAAAAGTGAAGCTCTTTTCGCTGACGCTCCCCTGTCTCCTGGCACCGGGTGATCAGTTGGATCAGCTCATAGGGGCCGGGCAGATGCTGAACCGATTTGCCCTGGATGTCAGAAACGGGAACACCGAACAGCCGTTCAAATGCCGGATTGGCCAAAATGACGCTACCGCTGGGGTCAACTAGAAACAACACACTTTCCATCGTCTCGATGACACTGGTCAACCGACGTTCGCTTTTGCGAATCGCACTCATCTGACTGCGGAGACTGCGTGCCATCCGATTGATCGCCTCTCCCAAGCGACCGATCTCATCCTCCCCGTAAACCGCGACACTGCGATACAGCTTGTTGTGCGCGATATCTTCCGCTACCCGGGTGATATCCTCGATCGGCCGGGTCACATCCCGGGCGAAGCGCGAGCTGGCCAGTGCCGCCAACAGATAAGCGACAGCCAATCCGCCCGCCATCGAAAACCATATTTGTCGGATGGAACGGTTGACATCGGTCACATCCAACTGGATCCATACCGCCCCCAGGATTTGACCATGCCGAATCACGGGGATGGCGGTGTTCAAGCGGTTATCCCGTTTGTGCGCGAATTGATTGGAAGGGGCCATCCCTTTCAACGCCTGCCGAACTTCCGGCAGGTGACGGAGGTTGCGTGTCCCTGCCTTCTGCTTGACGGAATCCCCCAACACTGTACCGTCGCGATCCAGAATCATCACCCGTGCTGACAACGCCCGACCAAATGCGTCCGCTTGGGCATCAAACGAATCCTGCTTTCCCCAGTCCAACGTCTGCGCCAACAAGGTTCCCTCTTTGTTGAGTCGCCCCGTCAGCGAGTCCAGATAGGTGGCCTGTAACAGCAGCCCAACAAATAACCCCGTCCCCAACATGGATAGACCAATCAACACCAAAAACATCCAGGTCAAACGACTGCGTAACGTTCTCATTTTTCCTTCGGACCCTCGAATTTGTAGCCGATACCCCGTACTGTCTTGATAAACACCGGATTACGTGAATCTTCCTCGATTTTGTCACGCAAATGGCTGACATGTACGTCCACGATCCGGGAGTCGCCCACAAAGTCGTAATTCCAGACGGCATTGAGCAGCTGTTCGCGCGACAATACGCGTCCGCGATTTTTGGCCATGTAAACCAGCAGTTCAAACTCCTTGGGTGTCAGTTCCACTTCTTGCTCATCTTTGCGCACTTCGTACCCTACTGGATCGATGTGAAGGTTTCCTACCTGAATCGGTTGCTGTTCTACCGTATCACCCTGCTGCTCGATCGCTTCCATCCGGCGCAAAATCGCCTTGACACGAGCAACCAGCTCTCGAGGACTGAAAGGCTTGGTCATGTAATCATCGGCGCCCAGTTCCAAACCGAGCACTTTATCGAATTCATCCGATTTGGCCGTTAGCATCAAAATCGGGAGATGCCGTTTCGGTTGTTGCCGTAGTTTTCTGCATACATCCAAACCGTCCATCTTGGGCAACATCCAGTCCAATACCACCAGATCCGGAGGATCCTGTTCAATCTTTTGCAACGCGGTTGTGCCGTCATAAGCACTGTCCACGGAAAACCCTTCTTTTTCCAGGTTGAATTGCACCAATTTCACGATGGACGGTTCGTCGTCCACGACCAACACTCTCTTTTGACGATCCATTCCATTCCCCTCCGGTTGCGGCTTTCGATTCCCTGATCCGGGATGAGGAGTCAGGGAATCCCTCCTCATCTTAGCATAAGTCAATTTTCAACCCGGAAAACGTTAAGATTATGCTGAGAAAAAGAAAACGTTTTCATGTGGGTTGGATGCACCATCGAGACGCAAAAAAACGCCGGCTGAAAAGCCGACGTTTCATTGCCGTTCTTGCCTGATTAAAAATTGTCCAACGCGTGATGCAACAACGATGGGATGGGTCGGGGCGGAGCAACGAGCAACTCGCCTTCCACGACGGAACGCCCGTCTTCATCCCGCACCATCGCCTGTACGGTTACCATTTTTTTCTCCGGATGCTTTTCCGTCAGTTCCACGGACAGGGTGACAGTAGCGCCGTGCGGCAACAATCGGGGAAAACGCAACCGCTGTTCCCGGATGACACTGCCCGGCCCCGGTAAACGCGTAGAGACCAATGATGTCAGCCATCCGACCAAAAGCCCCGGCGGAACGGCCAACTGTCCGTACTCTATATCATGGGAATGCAAATAAATTGGGTTGGTATCTTCCATCACACCTAAATGTAGGAGGATGTCACGATCGGCAACGGTCCGGGTGACTTCCACACGCTCTCCGACGCCGAGATCATCCCATTTTTTCCCGGCGGTTTGCTTGTTCCCGAGAATCATCCTTGACGCCTCCACTCCATGTATGCGCTCTCAATGCTATCATGTCACAAAATTCAATTTCAGTCAATTCGAACAGAAGGGGTAAATCTTGGGATCTCTTTATATATGTTCTCCAGAAAACGGTGTCTTATCCATGCCCTGCTGATCGCCTGCCCGATCCATTCATCGGAGAACGGAATGGAACCATCTATCTCCCCGACAAGTGGCAACTTGGCATTCCCGATCCGATCCGTGATTGTGTATTCCGTTTTTGCGCCCTTTTGGGAAAGAACCGAGTGGGAATTGACTGGATACCACGAAATCCCTTCACCATCCGCCGGAGACACCGATGCATTCTCCCGTGATGACAGCAGCTGCGTCCGAGGCCAGATACAAGGCGCAAGCGGCCACCTCTTCCGGTTTGACGAATCGTTTGATCGCCTGTTTGTGCAACAAATGTTTGTGCAAGGCTTCCTCCTGACTGATCTGTTCCGTTTTCGCCAGATGTTGCAGTTGGTTTCGAACCAACGGCGTATCCACTGCACCTGGCATGATCGCATTGACGGTTATCCCGTATTCGGCCACTTCCAGCGCAACGGTCCGCGTCAATCCCACTACACCGTGTTTTGCGGCAATATAAGCGGATTTGAACGGAGAAGCGGTGCGTCCGTGAACAGAGGAAATGTTGATGATGCGGCCGAATCGTTGTCGCTTCATGACAGGCACCGTATATTTGGTCAGCAAAAAAGGCCCGGTTAACATCACATCGATCAGTTGCTTCCACTTTTCCAACGGAAAATCTTCCACCCGATCAATATGCTGCAGACCCGCATTGTTGATGACGATGTCAATGCGCCCATGTGTCTTCTCCACTTTCTCCACCAGTGATCGAACCGATTGTTCCTGTGTGACATCCAGCACATGCCCCTCGGCGAAACCACTCCTTGTTTGATCCGCGATGCGCCGAGCCGCGTTTGATGCAGCTTCCTCATTCAAATCCCCGATCACGACGCGGTCTCCGTTGTTTGCAAACGCTTCCGCGATACTGTAACCGATGCCTCTGGCCGCACCTGTCACCACCACGACACGCCGTTGATCCACAAGGTTCTCCTCCTTTATCTTTGTTGTTGTTTGGATGTACATATTCCTCTCTCAGTTACGGGAGCTCAAAGGTCACCCTTCGGACGGTTTCCGCTCTATCTCACTGATTTCATGACAACACTTACATTCATCATATACAGCAAAGCCCGGGAAAACCCCGGGCCGAAGTATCTTTATCCCAATACCTTCATCACTTTGCGGACTGATTCCGCCGATTTGTCCAATGCTTGTTTCTCTTCCTCGGTCAAATCCAGTTCGATCACTTTTTCCAGTCCGTTGCCACCGATGATCGTCGGTACGCCGAGGTACATGTCGTGGTATCCATATTCGCCTTCCAGATAGGCAATGGCCGGCAGGATGCGCTTTTTGTCTTTCAAAATCGCTTCGGCCATTTGCACCAACGAAGCAGCCGGAGCATAGTATGCGCTGCCCGTACCCAGGAGGTTGACGATTTCACCGCCGCCTTTGCGGGTGCGCTCGACGATGGCATCCAGGCGTTCTTTCGGCAGGAGTTTTTCCAGCGGAATGCCGCCTGCATAGGAGTAACGGACCAGCGGTACCATGTCGTCACCATGACCGCCCAACACGAATCCGGTCACGTCTTCAACGGAGACGCCCAGCTCTTGTGCTACAAAAGTGCGGAAGCGCGCAGTGTCCAATACGCCAGACTGCCCGATGACGCGGTGTTTCGGGAATCCGGACGTCCGGTACACCTCGTAGGTCATCGCGTCCACCGGGTTGGTCAATACCAGCAGGATGCTGTTGGGCGAGTATTTGACCACCTGCTCAGTGACGGAGCGCATCACTTTGGCGTTGATGTTGACGAGGTCATCCCGGCTCATGCCCGGTTTGCGCGCCACACCCGCTGTGATGATCACCAAGTCGGAGTCGGCTGTTTCAGCGTAGTCGCTCGTTCCGACGATGTTGGCGTCAAAGCCCTGTACCGGACCGGCTTCCAACATGTCCAGCGCTTTACCTTTGGTCGGTCCTTCCGCTTCGGGGATATCCACCAAAACGATATCGCCCAATTCTCTTTGCGCCAGCATAAGTGCGGTGGTTGCACCTGTGAATCCTGCACCGATGATGGAAATTTTTCTTCTACGGATGGCCATCTGCTTCTACCCCTCCTGTCAGTGTTTGTTACCGAGACCTTGAATCCTCTTTTTTGTATCTTGCAATTACAGATTATCAATCAAACGATCGGCAAATTCAGAGCACTTCACTTCGGTTGCGCCTTCCATCAGGCGAGCGAAGTCATAGGTCACCGTTTTTTGGCTGATCGTTTTGCTCATCGCGGCATAAATCCGATCTGCCGCTTCCTGCCAACCGAGGTGCTCCAACATCAGCACACCGGAGAGAATGACCGATCCCGGGTTAACTTTGTCCAGACCCGCATATTTCGGCGCGGTTCCGTGCGTGGCTTCGAAAATCGCATGTCCCGTGTCGTAGTTGATATTGGCTCCCGGCGCGATCCCGATGCCGCCCACTTGTGCCGCCAAAGCATCGGAAATGTAGTCTCCGTTTAGATTGAGCGTGGCGATCACGTCATACTCTGCCGGGCGCGTCAGAATTTGTTGCAGGAAGGCGTCGGCGATCGAGTCCTTCACGATCACTTTGCCTGCTTCTTCGGCCTCTTTTTGCGCCTGATTGGCCGCTTCCACGCCTTTTTCCGCTTTGATGCGGTCATATTGCGCCCAGGTAAAGGTCTGATCCGCAAATTCACGTTCCGCCAACTCATAACCCCAGTTTTTAAAGGCACCTTCCGTAAATTTCATGATGTTGCCCTTGTGTACCAGGGTGACACTTTTGCGTCCGTGCTTAAGCGCATAGTTAATGGCCGCTCGCACCAACCGATCCGTTCCCTCCCGAGACACCGGTTTGACACCGATACCGGCGGTTTCTGGGAAACGGATTTTTTTCACACCCATTTCCTCTTGCAGGAAACGGATCACTTTTTTCACTTCTTCGGACCCGGCCGGCCACTCGATCCCGGCATAGATGTCTTCCGAGTTCTCCCGGAAAATGACCATATCCACCAGCTCGGGATGCTTGACCGGGGACGGCACGCCATCAAAGTAACGAACCGGGCGCAAGCATACGTAGAGATCCAACTCCTGTCTGAGCGTCACGTTCAACGAACGAATCCCACCACCGACCGGTGTGGTGAGCGGCCCCTTGATCGCTACGTAGTATTCACGAACCGCTTGAAGCGTCTCTTCCGGCAACCATTGGCCGAAACGGTTGTATGCTTTCTCCCCAGCATACACTTCATACCATGCGATCTTTTTGGCGCCTCCGTAAGCTTTTTCAACAGCAGCATCCAAGACGCGACGGGCGGCTGCCCAAATGTCCGGGCCTGTCCCGTCACCCTCGATAAACGGGATGATCGGATGATCCGGAACATGCAATCTACCGTTGTCGACAACGATTTTTTCACCGGTGGTCGGTTTCTCCCAGAGTGCCATGTCAACCCCTCTTTCTGTTTCTGTCTCAAAAAACAGGGGACAGGCTCAAACCCGCCCCTGACGGTCTCTTATGCAACCGCTTACCGTTGATCGATCGGAATATACGGACGGTTGTACGGTCCCGTGTATTCTGCACGCGGACGGATCAGACGGTTGTTGGCGTATTGTTCCATCACATGCGCGGTCCAGCCCGTTACGCGGCTCATCGCAAAGATCGGGGTAAACAGATCGCGCGGGATACCCAGGTAGGTGTAGACGGAAGCGGAGTAGAAGTCCACGTTCGGCTTCAGACCTTTTTCCTGGTCAACCAAGCGCTCAATGTGCGTGGACATCTCATACCATTTCTTGTCACCTGTCAGATCAGCCAATTGACGGGACATCTCGCGGAGGTGTTTGGCCCGCGGATCGCCATTTTTGTACACACGATGGCCGAAGCCCATGATTTTTTCCTTGTTGGCCAATTTCGACTTGATATAGGATTCCACACGATCCAGTGATCCGATCTCCTCCAGCATCGCCATCACGCGTTCGTTGGCCCCGCCGTGCAGGGGTCCCTTCAAGGTGCCGATCGCAGTGGTGATCGCCGAATACATGTCGGACAGCGTCGCTGTCGTTACGCGGGACGCAAACGTGGAGGCATTCAACTCATGGTCAGCATGGAGAATCAACGCTTTGTCAAACGCTTCCACCGCCACGCGATCTGGTTCCTTACCGGTTAACATGTAGAGGAAATTGGCTGCAAATCCGAGCCCGCTCTTCGGAGCGACGGGTTCCAATCCCTTGCGCATCCGGAAGAACGCCGTGATGATCGTCGGAATCTGCGCTGTCAGCTTAATCGCTTTCTTCTCGTTTGCTTCTGCACTGTTGTCATCCGCTTCCTTGTCATACAATGCCAATGCCGAAACAGAAGTACGCAATACGGCCATCGGATGTGCGCCTGTTTTCGAATACACTTTCAACTGTTCCAATAATTCAGCCGGCAAAGTTGCATATTGATCCAATTGCCGTTTCAGTTCATCTAGCTGCGTACGCGTCGGCAGATGGCCTTTCCACAGCAGGTACACAACTTCTTCAAAACTCGCCTTTTCGGCCAGCTCGTCGATGTCGATACCGCGATAGGCCAACACGCCGTCAATAATCGAGCTGATCTCGGAAGTTACCGCTACTACGCCCTCCAATCCCTTCGCAACCGTCATATGATCGCTCCTTTGCTTCTGGAATGCACTGTCAGGGGACCATTGTCGCAACGCCCCGAATCAAACGGATCATATTTTTATTACAATTCGATTATACGAAATCGCCCGTCGGTTGCCAGCCTTTGTTCGGGATTGCACAACATTCGTAATCTTCCCATATAATCGGGTAACAACCGATCGCATATCTTCTCGATCCGTACCGGAGCGTACCCCCTGCAGTCTGACATTGTTTTATCTCCGTATTTCCCTGAACCCCGCCATCATTAGTGTAACATAAAAATAACACTGTTGGTATCCATCGTCGCAAACCTTGTCGACACCAGATTGTGACGGTTGTAACGTTCTGAATACTTGGATGCGGGGAAGGAAATGGTATAATCATTCATATCAACTGCAAACAGCGAGGAGGAACGCCATGGCACAGCATCCCGGGGTGGGTATCGCGATCCGTGCCGCCGTCGTTTTGCTCGCGATCATCACGGCCTATTATGTACTGAGCTTTTTGATCCCGCTGGTATATCCGTTTTTGATCGGTTGGGTGATCGCCCTGCTGATCCAACCACCCGTCCAATTTTTGGAACGTCGACTTCGTCTTCCCCGTTGGTTGGGCGTATTCCTGATCCTGTTTCTTTTTGTCGGTTCAATCATCACAGGATTGTTGATCCTCATCGCCCAAATGGTACTGGAGTTGACGCATTTGGCCCAGCGCCTGCCGGTTTATCTGCAATATTTTAATCAATACATAGTGGATATACTCACCAAGGATACCCAATTGTCCCGTACCATCGACAACGTCCAAAAATACCTTCAACGCAACCCGGAACACAAAGCGAAAATCATCAGCAGCATTCAAAAAAACCTGGACGTGTTGGCCAACAAAGGAACGGAGATGATCACCGATTTCATCTCAGGTGTCGGATCGTTTCTCAGTGACTTGCCTTATATTGCCACCGTGGTTGTATTCATCGTGTTGGCGGCATTTTTCATCGGAATCGACTGGCCTCAATTGCGCAAACGCATGCTGGGCATCATCCCCAATCATGCGCGCAAAACAGGCGGGATTATCATGCGTGACCTGCGCCATGCCTTATTTGGATTTGTTCGCGCCCAGTTTACATTGATCACGATAACGGCAACCATCGTCTTGATCGGTTTGTTGATTCTGGGAGTCAATTATGCGTTGACGATGGCGCTGATCGCACTCCTGCTCGACCTGTTGCCGTATATCGGAGTCGGTTCGATTCTGGTTCCCTGGTCGATTTACCTTTTGCTGACCGGCGACTACCATCTGGGATTGGGGATTGCCATATTGTACGGCGTCATTGTGATTGTCCGGCAACTGTTGGAGCCCAAGCTGGTCGCTTCCAATGTCGGTCTGGACCCGCTGCCGACCTTGATCGCTCTGTTCGCAGGGCTCAAATTGTTGGGTTTCATCGGTGTCATCATCGGCCCGGTCACGGTGGTCATCCTGATGGCTTTGTACCGTGCAGGAGTGCTGGGAGACATCTGGCGATTCATCCTACAGGGCTTCAAAGTCGAAACTTGAATAAGAGAAAAGCCGTTTCCCGTCGAGCATTCGGATTGACCGATGGGAAACGGCTTTTTTTCGAATCGACATTCTTATCGCCGGTATGACCAATGAAGACGACTATTGAATTTTTTTAGCAGCCAACGTTTGAGCCACAACCGAGCTATACCGCGAGTATATGGAGTTAACAGGAATATCCCGATCACATCGCTGAAAAAGCCGGGAATCACAAGACAAACGCCACCCATCAAGATACACAGGCCATCCAACAGGGTTTCACCGGGCATTTCACCGTTTCGCAATTGGATCTGCAACAGACGCCATGTTTGCCATCCCTGTTGTCGTGCCAGATATGCTCCAAGCAGGCCGGTGGCCAGCACAAGCACTACGGTCGGCAATGGTCCGATCCAGTTGCCGATAGCGACCAATCCGGTAATTTCCAGCACAGGAACGACGATCAGCGCCAAGAGGATCCATCGGAACATGGAATGCTCTCCCCTTCAACCGTTTGTTCCACCAACAGCCGATACAGTTCCGGATTATCACGTTGGATGTTGACCCGCTTCATCTTACGATTCACCCAGATATGTGTGGTGGAGCCGATTGTCAACAACCGGTTGTCGGCAGGTCGAATCACTTCATATGCAAACCGGATCTTGCTGCCGGTCAGCTCCTCCACCACAGTGCGCACGATCACTTCCTCGTCATAATGGGCTGGAGACAAATACCGGCAATGCACGTCCACTACCGGTAATAACAACCCTTTTTCCTCCAAGTCTTGGTAGGAAGTGCCCAACTCGCGAATCATTTCGGACCTTGCCACTTCAAACCAAACGATATAGTTGGTGTGATACACCACGCCCATTTGATCCGTCTCTTGATAACGAACGCGAACAGTGGTTTCAAACACACGTCGATTTCCCATGTTTTATTCCTCCACGACGACTGCGATTTGTGTGGCCATGAACAAGTTGGACAGTATATAAGGCTATTATAACAAATATGGTGAGTAAACCCATCATGTCTTGGGATCTCCCTCGATATTTACATATTTTGATGCAAAGAAACACATAATGTGAATAGCCAAAAGTAACGGTTCCGGATACAATAAAAATACACACCATGTGAACGGATAACTGGATGAAAGGAAAGGAGTGAGGCCGATGAAATTGGCTCGCAGAAGAAAGCGGCGTAAACGGTTGCGCCTGTGGATCTATCCTCGTTTGCGCGTCATTTGATCGGGCTTACTGCCATTATCAAAGAAATCGTTCCCGCCTGCCGGGACACCCTGATAAAAAACGAGGGACCGATTCCGCTGTTTCAGCGGAACGGTCCCTTTTTGATCTGTTAAAGCACTTTGGCCCGTCCGGAGTAAATTTGTCCCCGATCGGAATCCACTGTGATCTCCATTCCGTCTTTCAAGATTTCCGTTGCATTCTCCACACCGACGATGACAGGGATGCCAAGGCTCAATCCCACCACCGCCGCATGGGAAGTCAAACCGCCTTCTTCTGTGATGACCGCGGCAGCCCGTTCAAAGGATTCCATCATGTCCCGATCGGTTGCCGATGTGACAAGAATCGCTCCATCCACCATTTTTTCACGCAACTCTTCCGCCGACCGTCCCACGACTACGGTTCCCGTGACCACCTGTTTGCCGACCCCTTGACCGCTCGCCAACACATCGCCGATTACATGTACCTTCATCAGGTTGGTACTACCGGATTGACCGCTGGGAACACCTGCCGTGATAACAACGAGATCACCGTGGCGAACGTATTTGGTAGCCAACGCTGAACGAATCGCCACTTGCAACATCTCATCCGTATTGGTCACTTTGGTCCCTTTAACGGGATACACGCCCCAAACCAGCGACAGCTTGGCCATCACCCGATCATTGGGCGTCACAGCGATGATCGGCGCTCGCGGACGGTATTTCGAAACCATGCGGGCGGTAAATCCGCTTTCGGTAGACGTAATAATCGCCGACGACTGCAAGCTTTCCGCGGCGTGCACCACCGCCTGACTGATGGAATCGGTGATGCTGACTTCCTGCTCCAAACGGCGCTGGCGGAACAGATCCCGATATCGGAGCGCTTTTTCCGTCCGCAGTGCGATCCGGTCCATCGTTTCCACTGCTTCCACCGGATATTTTCCTGCGGCCGTTTCTCCCGACAACATCACTGCATCCGTTCCGTCCAGAATGGCGTTGGCGACGTCGCTCGCCTCCGCCCGTGTCGGACGCGGGTTGCGCTGCATCGAATCCAGCATCTGCGTGGCGGTAATCACCGGCTTGCCGAGATTGTTACATTTGCGGATCATCTCTTTTTGCACCAACGGCACTTCTTCGGCAGGGATCTCCACACCCAGATCGCCGCGAGCAACCATCAAGCCATCAGCCACTTCCAAAATCTCATCCAAATGCTCCAAGCCTTCGCTGTTCTCGATTTTGGCGATGATCTGAATATCCGCATCGTGCTCTTCTAAAATTTTGCGGATTTCCAAGATATCCTCCGGTTTCCGCACGAACGAGGCCGCAATGAAATCGACCCCTTTTTGGATGCCGAACACGATATCATCGGCATCCTTGGATGTAATACCCGGCAGATTCACCTTCACACCGGGGAGATTGACTCCTTTGCGATTCTTCAACAAACCACCGTTGGCCACGCGGCAATGGATCTCGGTTCCTTCCACCGCTTCCACGTCCAACCGAATCAAGCCGTCATCGATCAAGATGGTGGAACCCGGTTGCACATCAGCCGGTAATCCCTTATAAGAAACCGATACGCGTTGGGCATTCCCCAGGATGGGTTCCGTCGTCAGGGTCAACCGATCGCCAGCCTTCAGCTCTGCTTCTCCGCCTTGCAGCTCACCTGTACGAATCTCCGGTCCTTTGGTGTCCAACAGAATGGCAACCGTTCTTCCCAATTCGGCTGCTGCCTGCCGGACCGCGTCAATGCGCCGACCGTGCTCTTCGTGCGAGCCGTGGGAAAAGTTGAGCCGTGCCACGTTCATCCCGGCCAAAATCAACCGTTTCAGTGTTTCCGGATCTTCACTGGCCGGTCCGATCGTACACACGATTTTCGTCTTCCGCATCCTTCTCCCCCTCTTCCGTCAAATGGCCAAAATGCCTGCCAGATCATAAAGCGACAAGTCGGGTTGATGTTTCATACGGAACGCTTCATCAAACGGTATGCCGACGATGTCCCCTTTCTGGATGGCCACCATCTGATCCTTTTTCCCTTCAAGCAACAATTCGACCGCTTTGGCACCCATCCTGCTCGCCAACACCCGATCCATGGCCGTCGGCGATCCGCCACGCTGAATGTGCCCCAACACCGTAACACGGGTTTCCAATCCCGTCCGCCGTTTGATTTCTTCAGCCACTGTTGAACCATCGGACACACCTTCGGCCACGATGATGAAGCTGTGTTTTTTGCCCCGACGGTTACTGCGGTTCAACCGTTCCACAATTTCATCCCAATCAAACGGCGCTTCCGGAATGATGATGGACTCGGCGCCGTCGGCCAATCCGGCCCACAACGCGATATCCCCGGCGTCACGTCCCATCACTTCGATGATGTACGTCCGCTCATGGGAAGTGGCCGTATCCCGGATCTTGTCAATGGCGTCGATGACTGTGTTGATCGCCGTGTCAAACCCGATCGTGAAGTCAGTACCTGGGATGTCATTGTCGATGGTTGCCGGAACACCGACAGTGGGGAACCCGTGCGCCGTCAGCTTTTGTGCGCCGCGGAACGATCCGTCCCCACCGATGACGACCAGCCCGTCCACTCCGTGCTTTTTCAGTTGTTCAACCGCTTTCTGTTGGCCTTCCTTGGTTTTGAACTCTTCACAACGGGCACTGTATAAAATGGTGCCTCCCCGATGAATGATATCACCGACGGAACCCAATTGGAAAGGAACAAAGTCTCCCTGAATCAATCCGCTGTATCCGCGGTATACCCCCAACACTTCCAATCCATGATGTACGCCCTTTCTCACGACGGCGCGGATGGCGGCATTCATACCGGGTGCGTCCCCGCCGCTGGTCAGTACTGCAATGCGTTTCATCCTGTTCCACCTCACGTTTGAATGTGTGTACTCAATCGGGATGATAAAGCATCCACGTTTTTTGCCCTAAGGGACGTTTTTTGTCCCACATGGTCAAAAAGAGACCCCGACCGCCTAGATGGTCGAAAACAACATGATAGGAACCGGAAACCGTTACTGCCAAGTCCTTGGGCAACACGGCTCCGGCCAGTGAGTGTGAGAATGATCCGAAGGCGCCTATTTCCTTTCGCGGTCAAACTCAACGGTTGCTCAACCGAAAGAGGCCATCCTCTTCTGATACCACCGGATCTGGGTACATCTGATGCCGAATACGGCTGGGAAGCGAGCGGGCGGTTCTCACACTACGCTGGTGTAAACTCCGATCCTCGCATATTTATTGTACCGCTCTTCCCGTAATTCTTCACCATTCATCTGCAACAAATCCTTTAATTCTTCCTCGATCGCTTTTTTGATCTCTGCGGCTTGTGCATCCGGGTCTTTGTGTGCGCCTCCCTTGGGCTCAGGAATGATCCGGTCGATAATACCCAGCTCTTTCAAATCCTGAGCCGTGATTTTGAGCGCCTCAGCCGCTTGTTGGGCATGCGCCGCGTCCCGCCACAAAATGGCTGCTGCGCCTTCCGGCGAGATAACAGAATAGTACGCATGCTCCAGCATCAGCAAGCGGTTACCGACACTGATCGCCAATGCACCGCCGCTACCGCCTTCCCCCGTAACCACGCAGATGATGGGCACGGTAAATCCGGCCATCTCGCGCAGGTTGCGGGCAATCGCTTCACTTTGCCCCCGCTCCTCCGCCTCGACGCCCGGATGTGCCCCTTGCGTATCCACAAATGTGATGATCGGTCGTCCGAATTTATCCGCCTGTTGCATCAGGCGAAGCGCTTTGCGGTATCCTTCGGGATGCGGCAGACCGAAATTGCGGGCGATTTTGTCCTTCGTATCTTTCCCCCGCTCATGCCCGATCACTGTCACCGGTCGTCCGTTCAATTTGGCGATGCCGCCGACGATGGCAGGGTCATCCCCATACAGACGGTCTCCATGCAGCTCGACGAAATCGGTGAAAATACGGCGAATATAATCCAATGTCGTCGGACGGGAGGGGTGTCGGGCGATCTGCACTTTTTGCCACGGTGTCAAATTTCCGTAAATCTCCTGCTCCAATCGCTCCGCCCGTGCCTCCAGCGTCCGGATCTCTTCGGACAGATCCAGGGAGGATTGTTGGGTGAATTTTTTGAGCTCGGCAATCTTTTCTCGCAGTTCGGCGATCGGTTTTTCAAAGGGCAAATATCCGTTGCTCATTCGTGTTCCCTCCCGTACGAGTGCAAGTCCAGCAGACGAATCAGCATCTCACGCAGTTCCGTGCGAGGTACGACCATATCCAATTGGCCGTGTTTCAGCAAAAACTCGGCCGTCTGAAAGTCTTCCGGCAATTTTTGCCGCACCGTCTGCTCAATCACCCGTCGGCCGGCAAAACCGATCAGTGCACCGGGTTCTGCGATGTTGATGTCACCGAGCGAGGCGAAGCTGGCGGACACACCCCCGGTAGTCGGGTTGGTCAGCACGGAAATGAACAATACTTTTTCCCTGTGCATCCGCTCCAAAGCCGCACTGGTTTTGGCCATCTGCATCAGGGAGAGAACCCCTTCCTGCATCCGTGCGCCGCCTGAGGCGGAAAACAGGATGAACGGATACCGTTTGGTTACCGCTCTTTCCGCCGCACGAGCGATTTTCTCACCAACAACGGAACCCATGCTCCCCATCCGGAAACGGGAGTCCATTACGCCGATCACGGCAGGATAGCCACCGATCGTGCCTTCCCCCGTAACCACGGCCTCATTCAGATTGGTTTTCTCCATATCCGACTTCAGCTTTTTTCGGTAATCAGGAAAACCAAGTGGGTCTTCGGAGAGCATGTCCACGTCGTACTCGAAAAATCGTCCTTCATCTACAGTGGCACAAATTCTCTCCGGTGCAGACATCGAAAAATGATAGCCGCACGCCTTGCAGACCTTCAGGTTTTTCTCCAGTTCTTTGGCATACATGATCGTGCCACACTTCGGGCACTTTTGCATGATGCCCTCGGGGATCTCCCGTTTGGCCTGTTCCGAAGGCATAGTAATGGTCGCATATTTTCGTTGCTTCTTGAACAGATCCTTTAACACGTTAACACCTCATCCGCACATAAACTCGGCTTCAATCTATATTTTACAAGATGGAACGCAGTACCTCTTGTGCTTCTTCCAGCTCACCGCTGGGAACGAGCACTTCATATTGGCCAACAGCATAATGCGACGGACGAATCCGTACCCAAAACCCTTCCGATTCCATCTTCTCCCGGATCCGTTCCGCCGTTAACCGATCGGGAGCGAGGTAAATCACCGTCCACATAGGCTTCCTCCAAACTCGCCCTACATCGGAGTCATCATAGCATAGCAGGAAAAACCGCTGCAACGCTTTCGACATACCGAAACCTGCCAACTCCACTGTCAACCACTTTTACGGCATGGAGGGAGTTGACAAAGTTCCGTAAGCGCCGTCGACCGATCGAGGTAGTGGATACATTTTTCCTCTCGCTCCTGTTTCGCTTTGTCCAACAGTGGCTCGCTGGAAACTGGCCGTCCCTTGCCGGGTTTCACGATCACCGTCACGCACTCGTGTTGGCGAGACCTGACTGCACCAAGTGGTGCTTCATCGCTTCCGCAGCCCGCTCTGGGTCATGCGATGCGATCGCCGCCAGCACCTCCCGGTGTTCCGCCAACGCTTGCAAGGGTCGACCGGGCCAGGATGAAGCGTTTAGGCGTACACATTGACTAAAATGCAAGATGGGATACCACACACGCGACAACAACCGGTTTTTGGCGGCTGAGATGATCTGCCGATGAAAAGCGAAGTCTTCCGCAACCGGGAGTTGGTTCTGCCTGATCTTTTCCTTCATCTTCTCCAGTATATCCGACATTTGTGCAATTTCTTCGGCAGTGACGCGCTCAGCTGCCAGCCGTGCCGCATCCATCTCCAACAATAGACGCATCTCCAGCAAATCTTCTTGGGACCGTTCATCACGCAAAATATAGAACGCCAAAATATCTACCAAATAATGTGCATCATGCCGGTTCAGAAACCTTCCTTCGCCTCGACGCGTCGTGATTAAACCGAGCAACTCCAATGCCCGTAACACTTCCCGCACGGAAGAGCGCCCTGCTCCCAGCCGTTCGGCCAACTCCCGTTCCGAAGGTAAACGGTCCCCCGGCTTTAACCGGTCCTCTTCGATCAAATGATTGATGCCGTGCAAGATGGCTTGAAACTTGTCGGACCCCACCTCCGGCAACATCAATTTCCCACCTTCCTCATCCGTCCAAGGTTGCTTCCGGATCGCGGCGCGTCAGGCGGATGGTGCGCTCATAGACTTCTTGAACATCCACTTGAATTCGCGCCTCACCGGTCTCCATCGCCGCCTTGGCCACTGCCATCGCCACATGCGGTGCCACTCGCGGATCAAACGGTGCGGGGATGACGTAATCCGGCTGCAACTCGTCTTCACTGATCAAATCGGCGATTGCATACGCCGCCGCGATTTTCATCTCTTCATTGATCGCCCGGGCCCGTACGTCCAAAGCACCACGGAAAATTCCCGGGAATGCCAACACGTTGTTTACCTGGTTGGGGAAATCGGAGCGTCCCGTCCCCACCACTTTCGCTCCGGCCTCATAAGCGTCTTCCGGCATGATTTCGGGTACCGGATTGGCCATCGCAAAAATGATCGGGTCTCGGTTCATCGAAGCGACCATCTCTTTGGTAACCGCTCCTTCAACAGACACCCCGACAAACACGTCCGCCCCTTTCAACGCATCGGCCAATGTGCCCTGCACCTTGTCCCGGTTGGTCATTTGGGCCAGGGATTCCTTCATCGGGTTCATCCCGTACGGGCGCCCCTCATATATGGCCCCCTTACTGTCGCACATAATGACATCCCGTACACCCATGCGCAGAAGCAATTTGACGATGGCGATCCCGGCCGCTCCGGCTCCATTGGCCACAACGCGAATCTCTTCCATCTTTTTGCCGACTACTTTGAGGGCGTTGAGTAACCCTGCCAGTGTCACGATCGCTGTACCATGCTGATCATCATGAAACACGGGGATGTCGATTTCTTTCTTCAACCGTTCCTCAATGATGAAGCATTTCGGTGCCGCGATGTCTTCCAAGTTGACGCCGCCGAAAGTGGGAGCGAGCAACTTGACCGTTTCCACGATCTTATCGATCTCCGTGGAATCGATGACCAGCGGAAACGCATCCACACCGGCAAACGATTTGAACAGCACTGCTTTTCCTTCCATCACCGGCATGGCTGCATGCGGACCGATGTTACCCAACCCCAAAACGGCCGTCCCATCCGACACGACGGCCACCAGATTTCCTTTCATCGTGTAATCGTACACCTTGTTCACATCGCTGTGAATCTCTTTACAAGGCTCGGCCACGCCTGGAGAATACGCTAGACTGAGATCGCGGGCATCATGGACGGGAACCTTGGATTCCACACGCAGTTTTCCCTGGTGCTCCAGATGCAGCCGCAAAGATTCTTCACGCAGTGATGACAACGTCCATCCTCTCCTTTTATGTACACCCCCGGTGGTCTGACCACTTCAAAGTACAACTATTATACCAAAGTGATAGTCGGAATAAAACGATGAACCCAGTTTTGTCAACGGTTGATCGGTTTTTTGCCAACCGAGAGGAAACCGATTTTCCGGTACACTGTCACCCCCGGTGCAGTAGGGTTTGGGGAAACTTGTCGGGATATTTCAGTCCGAAGCTAAAGAAGCGTACCAAATCGGTGTGGGCCGCCAACCCTTTATATGACAAATGGAAAGGCCCACTATGTAAGTGTGCCCTCCCCATACATTTGTTTGTTTCAGTTCAGCGATTTTTCATCCAGTCCAACGTTTGTTGAAGACCCACTTGAAAAGGTGTTCGCGGAATATCTCCGATGTGTTTGATACTTTTGCCCGTCCAATAAAAACGGTCGATCGTACAGATAGTACAGTTCCACCATTTCACGCATCGTTTTGTCTCCGATCCCCAGCAGTCTCAACATCCATTTCTTCACTGAAACCACTTTTGGTTCATATCCCAGAATCTTGGACGCGTATTTGATCACCTGGTGCCCCGTGATCCCGCCCTCTCCGGGAACGTTCCACGCCTGCCCGGCTGCATGATCCTCCCTTGCCAATCGGACCAAAGCCTTTGCGGCATCAGGCATGAAAACGTACTCTCTCTCCACATTCAGCGGACCCACCCAGTAAACGGTTTTCTTTTCCAAAAACGACCGCAAAACCGAATGCAAATGTCCGCATAAGGTCCGTAAAAATCAGGGAAACGTGCAACGACTCCCTCGATCTTCCCTTTGTCGTGGGCTTTTGCCAACATTTCCTCCATCTCACGCCGAATTTTCCCTTTTTTGGTTTGCGGATCGGTGGGGTGCGTTTCCGACACCAAAGGTGTTTGGGGGTATCCGTACGCATAAACGGAATGTACCAACACCATCCTTTTCGCCAGTCCCGAAGCGCCTTGCAGGATCGTGTTCATAATGGGAATCTGCTTGGATTCCCACTCCGGGTAAGGAAGTCCCACCGAGTGAAAAACCAGCTCCACTCCGTCACACATCCTGCGGACAAACGCACGGTCAGTGGCGTCACCCGGACAAATCTCGACCGGGAGATTTCCGAATTGCTCCTGCATCCTTTGAGCATTGCGGGCCACAGCGCGCACCTGATAGCCTACTTCGATCAATTCTTTGACAAGGGAATGTCCCCTCCTCCCGAAGCTCCGCATACCGTAGCAATGGGTGCGGACATCACGATTCCTCCCAACCTCACTGGTTTGACGCTCCAATCATCGCCACCAATAACTTTGCTCCAGCAAAACTGTCATAACCCCGCATTCCCGTTCAAACCAATGTCGCATCTGCGTCTTCATCACCAAAAACTCCGATGCTGCATGGGAGACACCGATCAATGACATCGAGGTGGTTGGGACGTAGTCCATCATTTCTTGAAAGCGCCTTCTGCTGTCATCTCGCTCAACGCCCTTTCCAACTCGGATAACAGCACCGCGTTTGCCCCTTCCCTTTGACGTGGAACAGAACAATCTCAACCGAAAATACACAATATTAATTCGATTATAACGGGGAAAGGGGTTACGGTAACAGATGAAAAACGAAAAATTCATCACACGAAAAAGATCCCTCAAAAAAAACACCGGCTTTCCGCGAAACCGGAAGCCGGTGTTTTTTGTACGGATTCGCCTTTATCCTTCCTCATCCATTCCGGTTGATTTATCCTTATCCGCCTCATATCGCTCCATATCGGGATGACGGTGCGCGATGCGGGCAGAAGCCGCCGCCGCAACACCGGCCACCAGATCGTCCAAAAATACATGGATTTTTCCATTTCGATGATTCAACCGTTTCAAGATCCCCACTTTGATTTTGTCTAAATAGCCGAAGCTGGTCAGCCCAATTGTCCCGTACACGTTGATGATGGATAGCGCCAGGATTTCATCCACACCGAAGAGCGGCTCATCAATTTCCATCATCGTTTGCAAGGGTTGCGGCAGTTTCTTGGCTTCCGCCAGTTCATCGAGGGCAATTCCCGTAAGGAGTGCGTTCTGGACTTCCCTTTTTTTCAGGACGTGGGATACGCTTTCCACACATTCATCCAGAGAAAGTGTATCATTGTAGGGCCGCTGGAGCCCGTACACGATCTCCCCGATCGCTTCCAGCGACACCCCCCGCTTCTCCAACAGGTTGACCACATGGCGATAAAACACGCCACCCACCTCTTCCAAAAAACGAATCGTTCCCCATCTTATGCACCTGAGGGAGACAAGGTTCCACTTCGTCTCACGATTTGAAACGCGTGTTTTCCTAGGATAGCCTCGATTTGCGTTCGGCATTCGTCTGTGGGGTCGATACCGAATTTGTCGGTGGGCAGCGCCAGAACTTTTCGCGTACGCTCGTAATACAGATAAACGGGCACCTCTCCACGGTGGGCGAGCAGAACGCGTTTCAATGCTTCCAAGCGGCTTTTCTCCTCACGATCTGCCGGGATACGGATATATGCGCGCCTGTTTTCCGTCTTTTTTGCTGCATCGGGACGTTGGGCCAACACCTCCAACTCTTCCACCTTGTCGGCCAATATTTTGACGCCGTTCTCATGGTGATTTACCCTTCCCGTTACCAACACGAGCCGGTCGAGACGCACCGATGCGCGATACCGTTCCAACACGCGGGGAAACAGAACCACTTCCACCTGCACACCTCTCTCCTCGATCTGTGCGAATGCCATCGCCTCGCCGCGTTTTGTGGTGATCGGCTTCACTTCGGTGATCACGCCCGCCACGGTCACCGTTTCCGATTCGCGGCATTCATCCAGTTGAGCAGCTGTATGGGTGGCATACGCTTCGATCAAGCGGCGGTAGGGTTGCAGGGGATGGCCGGATACGTACAAGCCCAGTAATTCCCGCTCCAGCTCCAACTTCTCCTTTTCCGAAAACGGAGTCACATTGTCATAAGAGAAACGGGTACGCGGTCCCTCAGGCTCCTCATCCCCGAATAATCCCAGCTGGTCCTCAGATCGGCTTTTTTGCACTGAAGTACCGTACTCCATCGCTTCATCCAACATGGCCAGCCATTGGGCGCGATGACCGGGAAACGTGTCCATCGCCCCGCATTGGATGAGCGCTTCCAACACCCTGCGATTGCAGACGCGCAAATCCACCCGCGCGCACAAATCGAACAAGTCGCGAAACGGACGCTTTTCCCGCTCCCGGATAAGCGTACGGATTGCACCCTTCCCCACGTGTTTGACTGCAGCCAGACCGAAGCGGATCGCACCATCTTCCACTGAGAACGCAGCGGCGCTTCGGTTTACATCCGGCAACCGCACTTCAATACCCATACGGCGGCACTCCTCGATGTATTCGGCCATCTTACCGTGACTGCCCATCACCGTAGTAAGCAAAGCAGCCATATATTCCAGGGGATAATGCGCCTTCAGAAACGCTGTCTGGTAAGCCAGCACAGCATAGGCGGCGGAGTGACTGCGGTTGAAACCGTAGTCGGCGAATCGGACAATCAGGTCGTACACTTTTTCGCCTGTCTTCTCGTCATACCCGTTGGCCACACACCCCTTTACAAATGCGGTGCGCTGTTCGTCCAGCAACGTCCGATTTTTCTTGGAGACAGCCCGCCGGAGCAAATCGGCCTGCCCCAAAGTAAATCCAGCCATCTTGGCGGCGATTTGCATGATCTGTTCCTGATAGACGATAATCCCGTAGGTGTCACGCAGGATGGGCTCCAGATCAGGATGCGGATACTGTACTTTTTCCAACCCGTGCTTGGCACGGATAAACCGCGGAATCTGATCCATCGGTCCCGGGCGGTACAAGGCCAAGACGGCGATCAGATCTTCAAAGTGAGACGGTTTCAGCTCCCGGAGCACCTTTCTCATCCCTGCCGACTCCAATTGAAACACGCCGGTCGTTTCACCGCGGGAAAGCAGGGCGTACGTTTGGGGATCATCGTACGACATGCGGCTGAAATCAATCGCTTTTCCGTGATGCTTCCGGATCAACTCGATCGCCCGTCCGATCACCGTCAAGTTGCGCAATCCCAGGAAATCGGCCTTGAGCAATCCGATCCGCTCCAGCACCTCCATCGGATACTGGGTCAACCTGCCCCCATCGTGCCCTTCCTGTAACGGTGTATGTGCTGTCAACGGCTGATCGGCGATCACCACTCCGGCGGCGTGCGTAGAGGCGTGACGGGGAAGCCCTTCCACCTTCCTAACGACCTTCATCAACTCCGCAATCCGGGGATGATCGTTGCACAGCTGTTGCAACCGCGGTTCAGCGGCAAACGCTTTTTCCAGCGTCATGCCCGGTGCCGCCGGAATCAGTTTCGCCGCACGATCCACATCGGCGTACGGTAACCCCATCACCCGGCCCACATCCCGTACCGCAGCACGGGGAGCCATCGTACCAAAGGTGATGATCTGAGCAACACGATCAGCGCCGTATTTACGCGTCACATACGCAATCACTTCATCCCGCCGCTCGTAATCAAAGTCGATGTCAATGTCGGGCATCGATACCCGCTCGGGGTTCAAAAAGCGTTCAAACAGCAGGCCATACCGAATCGGATCAATATCCGTGATCCGCAACACGTACGAGACGAGACTGCCCGCCGCCGATCCGCGCCCGGGTCCGGTCATGATCCCCTGCTCACGGGCAAACCGGACAAAGTCCCATACGATCAAAAAATAATCGCTGAACCCCATCCGCTCGATCACGGACAACTCATAATTCAACCGCTGCTTCGCTTCCGCGGTGGGGGTTCCGTATCTTTCCCGCAAACCGCGTTCGCACAACTTCCGCAAATACGAAGCGGCTGTCTCCTCATCCGGCACGGGAAAACGCGGCAATAATCGCTGTCCCAGCGGAATCTCCACATGGCACTGCTCCGCAATCCTGACCGTGTTGGCCAGTGCTTCCGGCACATGAGCAAACAGGCGGCACATTTCTTCCGGCGATTTCAGGTAAAACTGATCCGACGGAAACCGCATCCGGTCCTCATCCGCCAGACGTCGCCCGGTGCCAATACAGAGCAGACAGTCGTGCACGCCATGGTCCTCTTGTCTGAGGTAGTGCACATCATTGGTGGCGATCAGCGGTATGCCCGTTTCCCGACTCAGCTCGATCAAAAACCGGTTCACCTTTTGCTGTTCCGGCATGCGATGATCCTGCAATTCGAGAAAAAAGTGGCCTTCTCCGAAGATCTCCAGATATTCTCTTGCCAACCGTCGCGCATCCGAGTAACGATCTTGAAGAATCGCCTGCGGAATCTCCCCGGCCAGACAGGAGCTGGTAGCGATCAAGCCGCCTGAAAGCTCCCGCAGCACGCGCTTGTCGATCCGGGGTTTGTAGTGAAACCCCTCCAGATGCGCGATCGTGGAAAGTTTCATCAAGTTGCGGTAGCCTTCGTTGTTTTTAGCGATCAGCAACAAGTGATACATCCGGTGCTCTCGCGGGGAAGGACGTTCATGCAAATCGCCGTCCGTCAGATAACATTCACAACCGATGATCGGCTTGATTCCCGCAGACCGGCACGCTTCGTAAAACGGCACCACCCCGTACATGGCCCCATGATCCGTGATGGCCAACGCCGGCATGCCGAGCCGTCGTGCTTCCTCGACCAGCGCGTCGATTCGGGCGGCGCCGTCCAACAAACTGTATTCAGTATGTACATGCAGATGCACGAACGAGGTATTCACATGAACCACCCGCCGGTTTCCGACTTTTCCCCCTCATTATAACGAATTCCCGTACAGGGACGAAACGCAATGCCAAATAGCCAGGAGAAACGGGGGTTGGGGAGAGGGAAAACCCTCTCTTTTTTGTGTGGCGAATACCCTCCAAAGGAAAATTGGGCACCTCAGAGGGCAAAATTTTGGGGCTAAGAGGGGTATATGAGGATAGAAAGAACCCAGCATAAAAGCTGGGCAAAATCCATGTTAGTGAGGTTTTCTAATTTCACAGTAGCCAAATTTGGGTAGGGCGGTGTTCCAGTCACCAGAGTTGAATGAGGACTACATAGCAGAGATGGAGTACATCATGCAGAGAGCATTGTATGAGGATATGGCGGAGGTCGTGACTTACGCCACCATTTATGGACCGGAACAGTTCTGCGGCTTTATAACAAAGGTGAATCCATATGAAAAGTGGTTGGAGATCGCCAACAGGGATTGTCGGAAAATCATACGCTTTGAGGATTTGTTGAGGCTGGAAGAGGCACAGGAGGATGTGTAAATGAACGAATGGTTTTCGGTATTTTTTCGGAGTCCCATTTTTGAACGACCGGGGAAAATTTGCAACAGAACCCACTAATATTTATAAATCATTAGAAACAACAGATAAAAAACAACAAAAAAACAAAACAATTAACCTCATTTAAAATATTTATTCCAATTACCTTTTTGTGTAGAAACTTTACCCCTAAAAACCCTAGAGCATATCATGGAGTGCTATTTGGTCCTGTTTTTTCTATTTCCGCCAAAAAGTTGAACAGTCTGCCTTATCCTTGATATTAAATTCAATTATCTTCTCTAGCAATTCGTAATTAACAGGTTCAGTCCACGGAATTCGGAACAAGCGTGAAGAAGCGCTGTAGCCAGCTTGGGCGATTTCATCGGCAAAATGCACCATTGTCTGTTCTTCGGGTAAAATGCTCAAATGATTTTTTGCTGTGGCAAACATAATGATGTATGTGCCGTGATCGGTAAACGTGGGTTTGTTCCACTTGATTTGCGGTTCCAAATTTGGAAATTTCTTAGTTACCCAAGTCAAAACTTCTTCCGTTCGGGCCCGATGTTGCGGGTTATCAATATGCGCTAAATATTCTGCAAAAACTTCCATGTTGTTCCCTCCTAAAATAAAAATTATGTCGTTCAAAGAAGTTCCTCAAACCCATTCGTCGTTAAAACTCCTCACAGAACCGCTCAGACACGTTCTTAAACAACACCTATTTCCAACTATATATTTTAGTCAAAATGGCTTAAAACGCAAATTAGAGGCTTTAAAAAGTATCTGACTTATATCGCCAGCAATAGCTGGTCTGTCTAAAAGTATATAACTACATGTCATCTATAGTTACATAACATAAATAATATTTTTAATTTTCAGGGGCGGCTTGCCACATATGCTGTAGGATGGGGGTGGTCAGGGTCGGGATGGGGCCACCTTCTTTTTTGTGTTAGGAAGAAATCAAAAAAGAGCATGCATGCCACTACGCTACTGCACCTACCGCCCAAGGCCCGATCGAAAAATCGAGGTGATGGCACAGGCCTATTACAATGTTAAGATAGTAGGAGGGATTAAAACCACATTGTGGATTTTGCCCAGCTTTTTTATTGCTGGGTTTTTCTTTTGGTTCGACATTGAGAAAAGTCGCAGTATTTTTCATGTCGGTGGGGCTCTTTTGATCAGTATGGCTCATGCTATATGCTATTTCCGATTATTTCCTTTGGTTTACAGAATCCAGGGAATGAGCCGACGGGATCGCTGTTGATACGTCCGGTATTCGTCTCCAAATTGTGTGACCAGCAGCTTTTCTTCCAATCCGCTTTTCACCCAATAGGAAGCAACCACAAGGATCCATCCCAGAAACCCCGTCCACTGCGGGTTTATCAGGTTCAATCCCAAGATGATCAGGATGATACCGGTGTAGATGGGATGCCTGACCCAGCGGTAAGGCCCTGTTTGCACAACCTGCTGTTTCTCACGCAACTGCACAGCGGAGCTCCAATGTATGCCGAGATTCAGTCGCGCCCACACCGCCCAAACCATCCCCGACACCAAGAGAATCCATCCTGTCCACAACGACCAGTTGAAGGGATAAAATGGACGGACTCCCCACCAGCCGGGAAGGTGTGTCACACTGACCGTGATGGCCAACGCGACGATCAACAGATGAATCCGGTAAAAGATCGGTGTAGACTCATGAGTTTTTTGATTTTCTCTCGATGTTATCCACCCGTACAACAACCAGAAACCAAAAAAGACGCCAACCATCCAGGGAGCCATGTACACTAACGACAATCCCATTTATCCCCTCTCCTTGATTTTGTTTTCATCCAATTGTATCGCATTCTTGCCCGCGGTTTTCTTCGATGTTGGCTTTGGGCGGATTAGCCTCGACCGTTTAAAGACTCATGCCCATCAAACCAAAAGTCCCCCAAAACAAAAAATGGGCTATATCAGCAGCCTTGTCGGATTGCTCCCCGCCCGCTCCTATTCCTCACGCTCCCCTTGTCCACATATTTTTCCGGGTCGGTTCATAAAGTGGTGACAAAGGGATGGGGAAACCATGTACCAAAGGACGGGATCGACCGTGAGCCATTTCATATCCACGACCGTACTTGATTTTTTCATCGCCTTGGGCGTCGTCTTGGGCGGGGTTCTGCTGGGGGGCATCGGTGCAGTCATCGGTGGAAAACCGCCGATGGACACTATGCTCAACTTGGCGGAACAACTCAAAATCTGGGCGATGGTGGCCGCGATCGGGGGTACGTTTGACGCCATCCGCACATTTGAAGTCCATATTCTCGAAGGCAAATTGAACCAAGTGATTCAACAGATGGTGTTCATCTTCAGTGCGTTTATCGGTGCCCATGTCGGCACGGTCCTGATCCGCTGGCTCATCCAGGGGAACGGATGATGAGACACCACATAACCGGTCGATTCCGCCCTCATCCGCGTATCTGGGTCGTCTTCATCTTCGGCATCCTGATTGGTGCCGCTGGTATGCTGGTCTATCTGGGAGAAAAATTGGACAGTTTTTATCTGGAACGGGATGCCATGTACTATGCCAACAACCAAAAGCAAAAGGAAATTTTACGTCTCAAAACGGAACTGGACCGGCTGACACACGAAGAATCGAAGCGCAGGGAAGCCGCCGGCAAGATCCGCAAAATACAGGTGGAAGTGTTGACACCGCAACGTTTCGGACAAGAAACGATCAAAGCTGAGGTGGAGAAATTATTGCAACCGTTCGTGGGTAAATCGATCGAGTGGTTGGGGCGCAACCCGGATTTGGTGGACACCGTCCTGCAGGGTAGAACGATCCGTTTGTCCGATCCCAAGGCAAGTGCGGTTCAACTCCATGTCAAATATGTGACACTGGTGGATTCCGACCTGAAAGTGTGGATTGATGCGCGGGATGTTCCCGCGGATGAATAGCGTGGTGTAATAGGGGAGTGTATCTGGCCCACGAGTTCACATTTTGAGGGCATTAGTTTATTCTTTACTTCTGTTTCACCGTTTGTAGAAACCTTTCAAGTAATACCGCCGCTTGCGAATTTTTGTGGTGAATAAAATAAATGTGTGATAAAGAAACTTTTTCGGGCAATGGGTAAAGAGTAAATCGGTTGAGATGGCCGGTGTGTTGCAAATAGTGATGAGACACGATCGAGATTCCGATCCCAGCTTCGACATAGGACAAAATGGCCTCAAGCGAATCCAAAACCATAATCCTGTTGGTGTGGTACCCTTGTTCATTCATCCAAGTGATCAACCTGTTTCTATATGAGCAACCCTCTTCAAACACCAACAGATATTTTTTCCGTACATCCAATAAGCTGAGAGGTTCATTTTGGGAAGATATCATGACCAGTTCTTCCTCAAAAACAGGCTCCTGTACTATATTGGGATGGTCAATTGCCGCACTTACAAATGCTCCATCCAATTGAAAATCAAGAACATCCTCAACTAACCTCTTTGACGAATTGATTATCAGATTTAAGTTGACATCAGGATACTCTTTGGAAAAACGGGAGATTGAACCCGGCAACCTCGAAACCGCCACGGATTCAATAGATCCGATTTGAAGCGATCCCATCGATGTGTTGGTCTTCATCACCGCTTCCTTTGTTTCCTCAATTAAGTCAAAGATTCTTTCTGCATATTGCAGAAGAATTTTCCCCTTTGGTGTTAATGTCACTCCTTTGGAATGCCTGTAAAACAGTTGAGTTTTTAGCTGTTTCTCCAAGTGCTTGATTCGGGAAGTAACGTTTGATTGTACATAATTCAGTTTTCTAGCTGCTTTCGAAATACTCCCTCCTTTTGCAGTGACATAAAAAATTTCAAGATCACTTATCTCCATAAAGACTCCCCTTTGACCAAATTCATTAGGGCGTGTCTGGTGAATACTGTCCAATCGCTTTCTCGGCTCACTCCACCTGCGCCCTGCAAGGAAGCTTGCCGTTTCAGTACGCAGGACGCGGGTAAAGTACACTTCGCTTAGAAGTTTTTGCCCGCGATTTCAATCCTACACTTCCCGGGTCTTCGATCGGCCGGGCTTGGTCAGTCGATCGCCTGAGAAAACATTGCCTCTTTAGCCCCATACAATGGTGAACTATCAGTAATGAACCACCTTCGTCCAACGCTCGCTCTCATCCCCCATAGCTGAAGCCGGGAGTTTTCTCGCCTATAAATAATAGTGATGCGCAAGTATCAATATTAAGAATTATCTTTGTTCAATGGAGGTGTAGTAAGATAAAGGTACAAAGACAGCTAATAAGGCAGTGATGATGAATATGAGCCCAATATCATGGAAAAAAGGCTTAAAAACTGGTATTCATACATCTTGGACTTTGGGAAAAGTCATATTTACAGTAACACTCTTGGTCAATATTCTTCAATATACAACGGTCATCAAAAATTTGTCCCAAGCATTGACACCCACCATGAAGTGGATCGGATTACCTGGGGAAGCGACAATCCCCCTGATCCTTGGTAATTTGATTAACTTGTATGCAGGAATCGGGGCTATTTTATCCATTTCCCTGACGAAGAAAGAGGTCTTTATTTTGGCCGTCATGCTTAGTTTTTCTCATAATTTGGTTCTAGAGTCCGTCATATGCAAAAAGATTGGGGTGAATCCCTTACTCATTTCCTTCTTTCGAATTTTTACCGCCATTTTATTTGGATGGATTGTTCAAATTTGCTGGAATGGAGGTAATTCCCAAGCTCAATATGGATTAATCAACACGAATCCTGCAATTCCAAATGGATGGACCGAAATCTTCACGCAAGGGCTAAAGACAGCTACCTTCAACACTTTACAATTTTGTCTCATAGCCATTCCATTGTTGATTATGATTCAAGCATTGCATGACATGAATTTGATACATCGGTTTACCAGATGGACAAGTTTCTTTGTTGAATCGATTGGCATTGAAAAACGAGCAAATCTCACAATCACCAGCGGATTATTGTTCGGGCTCATGTTTGGTGCCGGAATGATGATTCAACAAGTAAAGGAGAGGGTATTCAAAAAAAGGGACCTTACAATCATGATGATTTTATTATCTCTCTGCCATGCAGTAGTTGAAGATACGATTGCCTTTATTCCGTTAAACACGTACCTTGTCACAATGATCATCATCAGATTTGGAGGAGCGATGATTATTTCCCTCATCGTTGCCCGCATACTGCTTCCAAAACCACAAATACAAAAGGAGAAAAGAGTTGGTTAGGCACACGGATCAGGGTCTATTTACATTTTTTAATAGCAACCCGCCTACAGTCGAGAAAAGTGCGCCCATTCCCAGAAAGCTGATTGCATATATGGGGATATCTCCTTCAGGAACTGTTTCATCGATTTCAATCCCATAAAAGTCCATTTCCACCCCGACATGAACGGATGTGTTCATCAGCTCTACAAACTTCCATAAGCAAAGCACACCAAAAACCAGGAGCAACGTACCCGATAATCTGTAGGCATACTTTTTCATCATCTTTCCTCCCTGTAACTTTGTTCTATCATCAACAGTTTCGACATGTTCCCAAACCGTTACCTTTCATATGTCGGAAACTTGCCCTTTTTTCCCAGAGACGGTATACTGAAATATGGAAAATCATGTAGTTTTAGGCGATGAAATCATCACGATCTAGGAACATTTTTTTCAGAAATTCATTATAATAAGAATAGGGCGCCATTTCATTTTCTATTCGTACGACAAAGGATGAAAAGGAATGACGGATAGGAAAGTGGATTTCGGCAATACCACCTGCGATTACGTAAAGTATCGGGTAGGTTATCCGGAATCGTTGTTCCGCTGCCTGAAAACCTTTGGAATCGGACACACCGGACAGACCATCCTGGATATCGGCACGGGCACGGGATACTTGGCCCGGCCCCTGGCCAAACAAGGAGCAAAAGTGACAGGAATGGATCCTTCCGCCGAAATGTTAGCCGCAGCTGCACAATTAGACCGGGAACAGGATGTCACCATCCGTTATGTTCAGGGGAGAGCGGAAAATCTCCCTTTTCCGACTCGTTCCTTTCATGTCGTGACAGCCGGTCAGTGCTGGCATTGGTTTGAAAGGGATCAAGCCGCTCGGGAAGTGTACCGGGTACTTCAACCCGAAGGAAAAGTTGCCATCGTTAATTTCGACTGGATTCCTCTTCCTGGAAACGTCGTTTCCGTCACTGAACAACTGATTCTACGTTACAACCCGAAATGGAAAGGCGGCGGTGGGACGGGTATTTACCCTCAATGGCTGACAGACTTGTCGGAAGCCGGATTTCAAGACTTAGAATCGTTCTCGTTCGATGTAAATGTGCCGTACACACATGAAAGTTGGAGAGGGAGAATCCGTGCCAGCGCCGGAGTCGGAGCCAGTTTGCCTCCCGAGCGAGTGAATGCCTTTGACGCTGAATTGCAAAGAATATTGACGTCTTCCTACCAAGACCCGCTCATGATCCCTCATCGCGTGTTCGCGGTCATCGGAACCAAAAAAGAGTGAGAAGCCCAAGCTGGTCTGACAATGCTGTGACCGGTTGACAAAACGTGTCGCAAATCCTTTCATTTTAGGGTATGATGAAACATAGAAGGAAAGGGGGAACCACCATGATCATCAGTCGTAAACACTTGGCCAAAGCCAAATTGGAAAAGATCAAAAAGGGCTATTCCGCATATGCGGAAACGGAAGAAGTGGCCCAATGGATTGAAAAAGAATTGGCCACTATGGATATTCCGGTTCATATCGACCGCACACCGCATGGGTACTGGTTCATCCCTGAAAAACAGGAAGGTTGACGGTAACATCCACAAGTTTCGCCTCCACCCGTCACGGTGGCGGCGTTCTATTGTGTACATAATCATGTTGTTCTGTAGGAGGATGTCATGAAAACGCTTTTATTGTTCTTCGTCGCCATCATCATCGTGACGGCGATTCTCGTCTTTATCAACAACCTGGCCGCCCGCCGTTCTGAAGGAAACCGGCGCGGTTTTCACCAAGCCAAAATGAACATCAGCATGGGGGTCATGTTTCTCGCCATCGCCGGCATGCATTTCGCCACTCCGGGCGGTGCCTGGTTGCGAACCTTGTTGAACACGTTGATCCTAGTTATCGGCTTGATTAATTTGTATTATGGAATTAAACATTATCGCTATTTTCGCACGTTGTTGGATCAGGAAGGTGATACTGCGGAAACGCCGACAACCAAAGACGACAGCGCTGACAATGACTCCAACAACGAAACCGATCCCGCCCGTGGATAAGGGACGGCTTTTGACCGGCCGTTTTCTTTTTATGTTCATTATTGGGAGGGATGATCTTGAGCAGTTTGCTCCTGTTGGTTGGCGTCCTCGTCTTTGTGATCGCTTTCGTACTGCTGATACGGCTTTATTTCAAGTTCCGACGGGCGGAAGAAACCAAAAAACAGGTGATCCAGGGACAATTTTTCGTCTATATCGGCATGATTTTTCTTTCCATGTCCCTGATCGAGGCAGTCACCAACGACGGACATCCGTGGCTAAAACTTGCCTTGGGCGTGAGTTGTTTGTTGGATGGCATTCGGCGAGTTCGGGACAAAAAGGGAGAGTCGATGTGAGTACTTCAGCCGCTCAGTGCGGCTTTTTTCCTGCCAATATATAATAAGTGGGATGATACACCGAGCAGGTAGGGGTCTGTCGCCAGTTCAATCAGTAAATCCAGCAGCTTTACAAATTCTTTCTCCCCACGATTCCGCCAATATTCCCACTGCTTTGGTGTAAGAACAGCCCCGAGGTTGGTTGAACCGATCAAGCGCAAGGTCTCAAATCCATGGCTTTCCATAAACGGTCGGATTTCATCGATGGAAAAATAATATGCGCCCGTAAATCGTCCTTCGTCATGGTGATCAAAAATGCCCGTCTTCATAAATTGGCGGATCGTGTCCATCTCATCGTTGGGCTTCCATTGCTGCGGTTCCAACAGCGAATTGAGCACATGCCTCACCCTGGACATGAATGCAACAAAGACCACCCCACCTTTTTTGGTAACGCGATATAACTCCTTCACCGCTGCGATCCGATCCTCTTCGGCCTGCAGGTGATATAAGGGTCCCATCATCAAAGCGGCGTCAAATTGTCCCTCTTTCCATTGTTTCAGATCTCTGGCATCTGCTACGAAAAAACCGTCGAATCGATCCATCAATCCAAGCTCAGCCGCTTTGTTTCTGGCGATGTCAACCAGCCGTGGTGTGATATCCGTCAATGTCACACGATATCCGTGTTGGGCCAATGCCATCGAGTATTTTCCCGGGCCAGCTCCATTGTCCAATATGCTTCCGCCTGGTGGAAGGTATCGTTTGATATAATGCCAATTGATGTGAAACTCGAGAGGCTCCCGGTCAAGACGCCCCCACTCATCAAATGACTGGTAATAGCGAATCACTTTCTCCACTGGTTGTTCACTCCTATTGAAAATAGTATCGACTTCTCGGACCATGGAAGGATTGAGGAATAAACCGAAATCCTTTATCATTTTTCTGGATAATGTCAGACCATTCCTTGGTCAGGTGATCTTTTTTCAGCGAAGTCCCAAGCGCCAGATTGATCAGACACCCCGGAAACATTTCAAAAAGAGAGGACATTCTATTCACATGATTCACGGACTGGCTGAGTTGTATTTTCTCGAGAAGGTATATCAACATCATGCGCAGGTGAGTTCATTGGGCTTCGAGATCATCACCTCGATCTTTCAGTTGATCAGTTTACTGATTTTCGTTGGCATTCCCATCACTATCATCTGGTTCATCGTCTGGATGGTAAAAAAGGTGAAAAGGATCGAAACACATTTGGAGACCATCGCGAAGAACATGGAAAAAGAAGCGAAGAATTAAATAAACTTCAGCGGAATTACGGGTCCGATATCAGGGGTCTTATTCGGCGTGTCGATAGCAGAAAAATATATTGGGTGCTTGCGTTGAAAAAACGGGAGCCGCTCCCCACCCCAGCTCTGACCAACCGTCTACTGAGTAAGCGTGGGAATACCGGCTCCCGTGACAAGTCAGCATGGAATTCCAAGAGGAGATTCATCACCGTTCAAACACCTGCGCTGATACCAACGCTTTGGAAACCAATTGTTCTTCGTGGTAAACTTCCATATCCACCTTGGCGAACTTGCGTCCCATTTCCAATATGCGTGGAACGAGCTGGATTTCGCTCTCCAACTGTACCGGCTTTAACAGATAGATTGTCAGGGTTTCCGGCACCAGGTCGCTGCGCCGCTGGCGACGCAGGACGCGGTTGGCCGCTTCCGTGATCAGGGCAGTCAGCACCCCGGTACTAAGCGTCCCCAGCGAATCCGTCATCTGCGGCGTCACCATGCCCCGGAACGCCACCTGGCCGTTTTTGTCCCGCACTTCGCTGAACCCCTGGAAGATCAGGTCGTGGATCGTTTCCCCCACTTGTGGCTGTTTGGACATATATTGCAGCGATTTGATCACATCCTGGCGGCTGATCACACCCAACAGTTTGCGCTGTTCGTTGACCACAGGCAACAGCTCAATCCCTTCCCACACCATCTCGTGAGCGGCAGATGCCAACGAGGTTTTCGGCGTCACGGTGATGGGATGTTTGGTCATGACCTTCTCCAGCCGCTCTTCCGGATCATGCCCCATCACATCTTTGGTGGTCACCATGCCGACCACCCTGTTTCCGTCGTCCACCACAGGATAACGGCTGTGACCCGTCTGTTGCACCATCTCGTGGAAACGTGCCACTTGATCGTCCACATGCAGAGCAACCGGATTGCGCTCCGGGGACAACATATCCTCCACCAGCAGGATTTCCTTTTTGATCAAACGGTCGTCGATTGCGCGATTGATCATTGACGCCACGGTGAACGTATCATAACTGCAGGAGATGACGGGCAGCTCCAGCTCGTCGGCCAGCGCCTTCACTTCCTCCGTCGTATCGAAACCGCCTGTGATCAGTACTGCCGCGCCACGCTGAAGGGAGATGCGATGCACATTGTCCCGGTTGCCTACAATCAACAGGTTGCCCGGTTCCACATACCGCATCATCGCCTCCAGTTTCATTGCACCGATCACGAACCGGTTCAGGGTTTTGTGTAATCCACCCCGACCGCCCAACACTTGGCCGTCTACGATATTCACCACTTCCGCAAACGTGAGTCGTTCGATATCCGAACGCTGCTTTTTCTCGATCCGAACCGTGCCGACGCGTTCGATCGTGTTGACCAGTCCCTGAACCTCGGCGTCCTTGATCGCTCGATACGCCGTCCCTTCGCTAACACCCAGCGTCTGGGCGATCTGACGGACGGAGATTTTGTGACCGACCTCCAACTGCTCAATATATTTCAAAATTTGCTCATGTTTGGTGGGCATGCGCAACCCTTCTTTCCCCCAATTTGTTGATCCTGTTATATAACATTATACACCAAATAAGATACAGTCAAAAAAAGAAAAGGAGAGTTAAGACTCTCCTTTATCTTTCTACCAAGTAACAGTTTTCGTTCCAAACTGAAACACAATATTTCGCTCATAGGCGTTCATTTTTCCTCCGGTTTCCAGCTTCGTTCCACAGTTGTTTGCTGCAAAGGATCACCCATCATTCTTATCCCATACGCCGCTTCTGTCTGCCCGACAGACTGTGGTTCCATGTCCGCTGTGCTTCCAGCCACCGTTGTCTCCGATCCCGCTCTTCCCGCCGCTCGCGCTCCCGCTCCGTCCGCCAAGCCATCGAGCCATGGGCCGCCGCGACGAGTACGGCCAATGACGTCCACAACACGGCAAACCATGAGCCCCATCCCCAATCAGCGGAAAACGGCAGACGGGGAATCGCAAGCAACATCATCGTCAACGTCAACACCAGCGATAAGCCGTGCTTGTTCCGCAACATGCACCATCCCTCCCGCACGCCGTTTTTACATTGTACGTACAGGCCTCGTACGGAATGCAAAAAAAAAAGAGACGGTGTGGCTCCGTCTCAATGAAGGGGGTTTTCATCCTGTTTTTAATCGTAATAGAAGTAGATTACAGTCAGGTTACATCGCATTTACATTTTTTTATCGGGTGAGATCGATCGATTCCCCGCTCTGCAGGATGACGCCCCGGATGCCTTTCTTCTCCAACCGTTTCACAAAAGCGTCGGCATCCTGCTCAATCAACGGGAAGGTGTTGTAATGCATGGGAATCACGCGTTTGGCACCCACCCATTCGGCCGCCAACAACGCATCCTCGGGTCCCATCGTAAAATTGTCCCCGATCGGCAGCATGGCCACATCAATTTTGTGTTGCATACCGATCAGCTTCATGTCGGAGAACAAACCGGTGTCTCCCGCATGGTAGATGGTGAAGTCGCCCATGGTGACGATCAAGCCGGCTGGCATACCGAGATAGATGATTTCCCGCGTATCTTCACGGACAAAGCCGGAGCCGTGGAATGCCGGCGTCAATTTCACGCGACCAAAATCAAACGTATTACCTCCGCCGATGTGCAAGGGATGCACTTTGGCTCCTTGCCATCCCAACCATGTGGCCAATTCAAACGGTGCGATGATCGTGGCGTCGTTTTCTTTGGCAATTTGGAGGGCGTCGCCGACATGATCCCCGTGTCCGTGGGTCAGCAGAATGGCATCCACGCGGATATCTTCGGGTTTGGCAGTCGCTTTCGGGTTACCTGTCAAGAACGGATCGATGATCACGCGTTTGCCGCCGTGTTCCAACTCAAAACAGCTGTGCCCGTGAAACAGGATTTTCACAGTGATGCTCCCTCCCGATCTTTTCCTGGTTTTGATGATTGACCGGACACACCCTGGTCACTTCTCTATCATTGTAACGTGTTTGCCGGATAAGACAAAGTCCCTCCCTGCCCACGCAGGCTGTCCGGAGGCAAGCCCCTTTTTTTCACCCGCATATACATGCCTACATACGATACATTAGCCAAATACAGCGGAAGGGGATCGTCATGGGGCAACATCGCGTACAAATTCAAATCGTGCCGAACCGATACTTTCCCCCGCAAATGAACATGGTCATCAGCCGTCATCTGGCCCGAAAGCTCCATCTCCAGCAGCACACCATCTGGACCGCCTTCGGTTCGGCCGTCGGAACAGGTCTCGTCGCATTGGCCCAAACCCGAAGCCCTCTGATTCGCATCAGCGCTTCGCTGGCGCATCGCCTCCATCTGACACAACAACTGTCCACCCATGTACGATATGATCCGCAAGGACGCGTGTTACGATTCGGACCTATTCTCGGCATCCTGATCAACCAACATGTTCAGGAAACCGAAATTGACCAGCCTTTTGGAGCGATGACCCGCTTCCTGGAGGAATGCACCCTCGCCGGCAAAAATCGCGGTGTTGTCGTGGCCGTCCTCCGACCGGAAGAAATCCTTTTAGAGAAAAAAACGGTTCGGGGATGGGTATACGAGCAAAATCAGTGGCAAAAGGCGTTGCTTCCACTGCCCGATGTGGTATACAACCGGATCACATCCCGCCGCATCGAAGCGCAACCGCAACTGCAACAAAAAATCCAGCAACTGCGCCATCAGCATCATGTCTCTATTTTCAACGAGCGTTTTCTGGACAAACAACAAGTGTACGACATTTTAAAACAGGACCCGGATATTCGAACCATGTTGCCTCAAACTTATCCTTTTTCCCCCAATATCCTGCGGATCATGTTGATGAAATACCCCTGTCTGTACCTGAAGCCGACCAATGGCAGCCTGGGAAACGGCATTATTCGCGTCACCAACCATGGTGGAGGCATCACGTGCCAATACACATCTGCGACGCGCAATCTGACGCAAACGGTACGTTCAATCCCGGAAGCGATGAAGTGCCTGCGACGACGTATCAGACGGTCTCCCTATATCATTCAACAAGGATTGACGCTGGTCAAAGAGAATGGGCGTCCAATTGATTTCCGCGTCTTGGTGCAAAAGAACATTCGCGGCGAATGGGCGGTCACGTCCACGGTGGGACGCGTCGCCAATGATCAGGACATCGTATCCAATCTCGCTCGGGGCGGAACGTTACGCAAAGCGGGAGAAGTGCTGCTGAGCCTGCAGGTTCCCAATAAGCCGACTCCCGCCCAGCTTCGCGCCAAAGCCATACAGATCGCCCAGACATTCGAGCAGTTGGCCGACGGTCACTACGCAGAACTGGGAATCGACCTGGCATTGGATATTCAGGGAAAACTGTGGTTACTGGAGATCAATTCCAAACCGTCCAAAACGGACGATACAGTGACAAATCCCACTCTGACCACACGGCCGTCCGTCTCCCGGCTGATTGATTACACTTGCCACCTCTGCGGTTTAGTTCCTGCCGCCAAGAAGCGCCGCAATATGAAACATACACCGCAAACCAAACCTGTCAGGAGGAAAGCCCGATGAGCGGTGATCATGACAAAACGCCCACCCTGGGGATCACCGTTTGTAAAACGCGCGGAACCCCGCCTTTTCATGAAACCGCCTATTTCAAACAATTGACGCGGGAAGGTCAGCAGGTCGGAATCCGGGTGATCGTCTTTTGCCCCAAAGACGTCAACTGGGCACGGCGTTCGGTTTCAGCATGGCACTATTCTACTCGACGAGGGCAATGGATCGCTGCAATCTACCCGCTTCCCCACTTGATTTACGATCGGTGTTACTATACCAACGCTCGTCACTATCTGGACTACAAACCCTACGTCAACAGGCTGGCAACCGATCCCCAGATCCGCCTTTTGGGGCGGCCGCTGGGCGGAAAATGGCAAACCTATCTGTTTCTGGCCAAAGATCCCGATCTTCGACCTCATCTTCCGGAAACCCGACGTCTTACGACCATGCAAGATTTATACACGATCCTAGGGCGCTACCGTTCCGCGGTGATCAAACCCAATGGCGGCAGTCACGGTCAAGGAGTAGCGGCCATCCTTCCCGGAAAAGACGGCATTCGCGTACACGGGCGCACACGCGGCAATCGAACGTTTGATGACCGTTTGGTCAACCGTTCCCAAATGGAGCAGTGGATATCCCAATTCACTCAAGGCACCCGTTACGTAGTTCAACCGTATCTGCCGCTGTGTACCACAGATGGCCGACCGTTCGACGTTCGGATCCTGATACAAAAAAGTGAAAGAGGAGATTGGGTCCGAACGGGCATGGCTGTTCGCGTAGGCAAACCGCAAACACTGACGTCCAATCTTCATGGGGGAGGGAAAGCTGTTAAGGCCGAATGGTTTTTCTCCCGCCAATACGAACCGGAACTTCGAACACATATCCTGGAGAGGCTGGAATGGTTGTCTACTCAAGTGCCGATGCAGATCGAGGCGCGACACGGTCGCATGGTGGAAGTGGGCTTGGACGTCGGTGTCGATCCCCAGGGCCGTGTTTGGCTGTTGGAGGTCAATTCCAAGCCTGGACGCAGCGTATTCCTGCTGACCGGTGAGAAAGAAATCCGACGTCGTTCCATTGAGTTACCGATGCGATATGCCCGGGCTCTGTTGGACGGGCAAGTAGGAGGGTCACGATGAGTTCAATTATCTGCCGCATTCTTCCTTTGTCCAATGCCCCAACCAAAGCCGTCATCCTCACACAACCGCTGATGGAAAAATGGGGATGCAAAAACGGGCAATCCGTCAAAATTTCTTTGGGAAACAAAATGCTGATCACACAGGTGATCAGCATTAGGCGGCGTGAACCGATCATTTATCTTCCGGTTGCAACCGCCCGACAACTCAGTATTCCGTACTTCGGCGAGGTACGGGTCACTTTCCAAAATCGGTGCATCAAAATTGGACCGGTTCTTGCCATACTGACAACCGGTTATACTGGCTCCACCGCTTCACCGTTCGGCAACCGATCACAACTGTTCCGCAACTTCCTCGTCGCCGGACAGGATGAAAAACCGTACTTCTATGTTTTCACTCCGGAAATGATCGATTGGCAGCGCGGCGTGATCAGCGGTTGGTTCCTCCGAAAAGACAAGATGGGGCCTTTTCACTGGGAACGACTAACAGCCCCTTTCCCCGATGTGATTTATGAACGCGTACCCAATCGCAAATCCGAATCATTGCCTCACGTCCAACAATGTCTTACCCGGTTGAAATCATTGACCGTTTGCCGTGTTTTCAACCAAGGATTTTTCAACAAATGGTCCATTCACGAATTGCTCCACAATCATCCGCTAACCGCTCAATTCATCCCTGAATCCGTTCTTTGCCCATCCATCGATAAAATCCAGGAAATGCTGAATCGACACCAAATGGTCTATCTCAAGCCCAGCGGAGGCAGCCTGGGCCTCGGTATCTTTCGTATCACCTGGCATCCGACAAACGGATATTACTGCCGGTTCCGCGAAGGGGACAAAAATATCCTGCACCGTTTTCATTCACTCGATAAGCTGATCTTATATTATTTCGGCAAGCAATTGCACCGTTTTGAACGTTATCTGGTGCAACAAGGCATTCGGTTGATCAAGTACGAAGATCGTCCGGTCGACTTTCGCGTGCATATGAACAAAGACAAATCCGGTCAATGGCAGGTGGTTGCAATCGGCACCAAAGTGGCGGGTTTCGGCAGTGTAACCACCCATGTGCGAACCGGTGGTCAGTTGCTTTCCACCTCCACGCTGATGCAAAAGATATTCGGTGATCAGGAGCAATTTGTCAAAGAAGAGATCCACGAAGCCTCCATTCGCATCGCTCAAGTATTGGAAAAGCAAATTGACGGTCCCCTCGGCGAGTTGGGACTGGATATCGGCGTCGATCGAAATCATCAAATATGGCTGTTTGAGGTCAACGCCAAGCCGGGACGCCACATTTTTCTCCACCCCGACCTACGTGATGCCGGCCGCAAATCGGCCCGGTACATCACAGAATACAGCCTGAGACTCGCCAATTTTGTGTGAGAGAGGATGTTGATCGGTGGCGTTAGCGAATGCTGGTTGGTTGGCATGGCAAAATGCGACCATCCCCGTTGCGTTCATCCCTCATCCGCGGTACTCGCCGAAACCGTTGCCCGAACAATTGTCGGTTGTTTTGGGATCGCGCTGGAAAACCAAAATTCCCGTCGTACAGAGAAGAACCGACAGTAGCAACACTCGATACACACCCGCCTGGGTGATGCCCACCAGCCGTAACGAATACAGAGCCGGACCGTTCGTCGCCATCCTCACCTCCGGTGGGAATCGCGGCTTTCGGGGAAACAAGCGCAATTTTATTGACATTATTCGGATGGGGCGCAAGATCGGTGTGACTGTTTTCGTCGTTACCCCCCACGGCATCCATCCCCACGCTTCCTCCGTACGGTGCTTTCTGTTGGACGATCACGGGGAGAAAACACACTGGATTCCGGCTACCATGCCCATGCCCAACATTGTATACAACCGCATCCCCGACCGCCTTTCGGAACAACGTCATGAAGAGCAGGACGCGATTCAATTCTTCTTGGAGACGCCCGGGATTCAACTGTTTAACCCCGGTTTCTTCGATAAATGGACGTTGTATGAATACCTGATGAAATCCGAAAAGACTCAACTCTATCTGCCCGAAACGGTTCAATGGGGCAACGGAACCGAATGCCGTCATTTATTTCGGCGCCATCCCATCCTGTTTTTGAAACCAGTCGACGGCAAGGCAGGGTTGGATATGATCCGTATCATTCGCGAGCCGAAAGGTTATGAAGTGATCCAACAATCGAAAAATGGCAAGAAACGATACCATGAAACTCACTTCAGGTCATTGCGGCGATTGCTGGAGAGCTTGACGAAACAAAGAAAATACATCCTGCAACAGGGCATTCCCTTGGCTACCTACCACAACAGTCCATTTGACCTGCGACTGTTGTTGCAAAAAGACGGAGCCGGATGCTGGCAAGTCACTGGCCTGGGCATTCGCGTTGCCGGATTAGAGGCCATTTCCACGCATGTTCCCATGGGTGGATCCATCGCACCCGCTCATGAAGTTTTAAGGAACGTATTTCGGGAGCGCCAGGCCGAGATCCGTGAGGAGATCGAGCGGACAGCACTCAAGATCGCCCGCCACATCGAGGCGGAAAAACGATGCAACCTGGGGGAAATGTCGATGGATCTGGGGATCGAACCAAACGGGCGGTTATGGTTCTTCGAAGCCAATGCCAAACCAATGAAATTCGACGAACCGGACATTCGGCACCTGTCCTTGGCTCGATTGATCCATTATTGTCTCTATCTCAGCGGATTCAAGCAAAGTAAGGAGGCATGACCGCCGTGCATATACAAATACTCACACCCCGGCAATTATCTCGACACCGCCTCAAAATCCTCTCTTTTTTCCGGAAATACGGAGAAAAACGAATCACGCACAAAGCGCTTCGCTGGCTTCAACAACTATCGGGCGAACAATATCCGGAAGGCACACTTGTCTCCATTGCTTTTGAAAACAAACAGGCCATCGGCATCATCGTCTTTGGGCGTTACGGGCTGGACGAATCGATGATCGCCGTACATCCCGCCTTTCGAAAAAAGGGGATCGGGGAAGCCCTACTTGGTCACGCAATCGACGATCTGGGGAAAGTATATACCCGCGTTGCCTGTGATAACACCCCCAGCCTCAAATTGTGCTTCTCCTCCGGATTGGTGGCGTTTCGTCTGTTCCTCGGCCCCACGGGCAAGCCGACCTTGTGGCTGGCAGGCGGCGATTGGGACCCCTCGGAAGTGACGGGGTGATCCGACTTCGATAAAACGCATCCACAACAAAAGCCCTTTGTTCTGGGAACAAAGGGCTTGTCCGCTTCTTATCGGATCACGCGGCGTGCCGTGACATACGTCTTGTCCAACCAGGGGGTACTCATGCTGTCGTAACGCACCCCACCCGGTCCGTACGTGTGCAGAATTTTGTTGTTGCCTGCGTAAATTCCCACGTGACCGATCTGCCCGTCCGAACGGCCAGCCGTGAAGAACACGAGATCCCCTTTTTGCAGTTGGCCCCGTGGCACATACGTACCCATCCGCGCTTGCTCTCTGCTAGAACGGGGAAGTTTGATACCGTTCTCTTTGAAAACCGTTTGTACAAACAACGAGCAGTCAAAGTATCGAGTCTGGCCGGACGGTGCTCCATATTTGTAGGGAGTCCCCAGGTATTTTTCCCCAGTTTGGATAATCCGGTCAGCCAGGGAAGCAGTCGACTCGGTTTGATTCGCTTGAGCTGGTTTGTTGTTTTGTGGAACGGTTTGACGCTGAGCAATCGCTTGTTTCTGAGCATTATTATGAGTGAATATTCCATCGTTTCCATATTGAAGGAATATTTTTTGGACCATGCTGTATGCATTTGCGTTGGACGGTGTCACCGTAACCTGTTGCGGTGCGGCATGACCGATCCCAACGGGCAATGCCACAACCGTTACCAACGTTGCAGTCACCAACAGCAACGACTTTTTTAACACTCGTTGAAAACGCATGACATCCTCCTTTTCTCCTACTCCCTTTTTTCTAGATTTCAGGATGATCCCAAAATCCTTGTCTATGGTAACATAAATGCCCACGCTAGTTTTATGTAATATACTCCATTCACGCCTAATGAAAGCAAATATTTGTATAATAATCCAATATTAATCCTATATCTTCAATTTAAACCGTTTGTTACCACCCATTTTTCAGTTCAACGGTTTCCACATTCACCCCTGATGAATATACCTATAGACGACTGACTCTATATGCGAAAGGATGGAGAGACGAGTGAGAAAAAAGAGATCCAAAAGCCTCTCCAACAAAAAAATCCAGTCTCGTATGTTGGAAGGGGAACCGATTTTTCCATCGAGAACATTCAGCGAACTTGCTGACGAGGAGGTGTTGGAGGAAATTATAAAACAAGAACAGGAAGAAATAAGGAAAACAAAGGAAATGGACAAAAAGCCGATGGAGTCGCCGTCTTCCGACGGCGTATTGCCCACAGCGAAACAAACGGTCCAACAACAAAAAAAGCAACGCCAACTTTCCCAGCCGACCAAAGCCTTCATCTACACGGATGATCTTACCGACGGCGCTGTCACTGCGGAAAAAATTGCACTGCGCGCGATTGACGGTTCTAAACTGCAAAACCAGTCCATCAAGGAAGATCACTTGGTGGACGGCGCGGTTAACACGGCCAAGATCGCCAACGGAGCTGTCATTGGTCAGAAAATTGCTTCCGGTACAATCAAGGAGCATCACCTTGCGGTGGATGCCATTACCAGCGATAAAATCCGAAAGGAAGCGATTCATGCCGATCACATAAAGGAAAACAGCGTCACGGGAGATAAGCTGGCTGATCGCAGTATTGACGGCAGAAAACTCAAAGAGCAATCCATCACTTCCAAACACTTGGTCAAGGGCCATGTGGAAACCGACCATCTGGCTGATGAATCCATTACTGGAAATAAAATCAAAAGTGGCTCGATCGATTCGCGACAGTTGGTCAACGAGTGCATCACTAACGCCAAACTGGCAGATCAATCCGTTTCAAACTCCAAACTGCAAGATAAGAGCGTCACTGCAGACAAACTGGATGATGAAGTGATTCACGCCGATAAATTGGCTGCTTCTTCCATTCACGATTATCATTTAACTCCTCAAGCGGTGAAAACCGATCATTTGGCCAACTTTTCCGTGACGGCTTCCAAAATCGCGCCCGATGCCGTTTACAGCGAAGCGATTATCGATCAAGCCATCACCAGTAAACATCTGTCAGAAAACGTCGTTACCGAATCCCACCTGTCGGAGCGTGCCGTGACCCGGTCCAAAATCGCGCCCGGTTCGATTGCCACAGAGCATTTACAACGGAAAACCGTCACCAACGAACATGTGCAGCTAGGTGCCATTCACAATTATCATTTGGCCGACAACGCTGTAACCCAATCCAAAATCGCACCTCGTTCCATTCAGTCCGATATGGTGGACGATCAGGCCATACAAAGTCACCACATTCAAAAACAAAGCATTCATTCGAAACATCTTAACCGTCGAGCGATTGAGTCCGACCATCTCCAGGAAGGGATCGTGCAGGAACAACATCTTGCCGAAAATGCCGTCACTGGAGTGAAAATTGCGGATCATTCAATCACTACATCCAAGTTGTCCCCGGAATCCATCTCCACTGACAAACTGATCGATTATGCCATCAACAGCAACAAATTGGCTGACGGTGCCGTTATTTCTCGCAAAATCGCACCACAGGCCGTTGTTTCCGAACATCTCGCACCTGATTCCGTCTCCGATTCCCACATCCAGAATCAAGCTGTCAATACGCGCCATCTCGCACCAGATACCATCCAGTCCCAGCATATCCAAGCAGGGGCCGTCGGGCGGGGTCACCTCGCTAAACAATCCGTCGACACTGCCAAAATCGCACCGAAAGCCGTTGTTTCCGAACATCTCACACCCGACTCCGTCTCCGATTCCCACATCCAGGACCAAGCTGTCAATACACGCCATCTCGCACCAGATACCATCCAGTCCCAGCATATCCAAGCAAGGGCCGTCGGGCGGGATCACCTCGCTAAACAATCCGTCGATACTGCCAAAATCGCACCGAAAGCCGTTGTTTCCGAACATCTCGCTCCTGACTCCGTCTCCGATTCCCACATCCAGAATCAAGCTGTCAATACACGCCATCTCGCACCAGATACCATCCAGTCCCAGCATATCCAAGCAGGGGCCGTCGGTCGGGATCACCTCGCCGAACAATCCGTCGACACTGCCAAAATCGTACCGCAGGCCGTTGTTTCCGAACATCTCGCTCCTGACTCCGTCTCCGATGCCCACATCCAGGACCAAGCTGTCAATACACGCCATCTCGCACCAGATACCATCCAGTCCCAGCATATCCAAGCAGGGGCCGTCGGTCGGGATCACCTCGCCGAACAATCCGTCGACACTGCCAAAATCGTACCGCAGGCCGTTGTTTCCGAACATCTCGCTCCTGACTCCGTCTCCGATGCCCACATCCAGGACCAAGCTGTCAATACACGCCATCTCGCACCAGATACCATCCAGTCCCAGCATATCCAAGCAGAGGCCGTCGGTCGGGATCACCTCGCCGAACAATCCGTCGACACTACCAAAATCGTACCGCAGGCCGTTGTTTCCGAACATCTCGCTCCTGACTCCGTCTCCGCTTCCCACATCCAGGAGCAAGCTATCAGTTCCCACCATCTTGCACCAGATACCATCCAGTCCCAGCATATCCAAGCAGAGGCCGTCGATCGGGATCACCTCGCCGAACAATCCGTCGACACTGCCAAAATCGTACCGCAGGCCGTTGTTTCCGAACATCTCGCTCCTGACTCCGTCTCCGATTCCCACATCCAGAATCAAGCTGTCAATACACGCCATCTCGCACCAGATACCATCCAGTCCCAGCATATCCAAGCAGGGGCCGTCGGGCGGGATCACCTCGCCGAACAATCCGTCGACACTGCCAAAATCGCACCGCAGGCCGTTGTTCCCGAACATCTCGCTCCTGACTCCGTCTCCGCTTCCCACATCCAGGAGCAAGCTATCAGTTCCCACCATCTTGCACCAGATACCATCCAGTCCCAGCATATCCAAGCAGAGGCCGTCGGGCGGGATCACCTCGCTGAACAATCCGTCGACACTGCCAAAATCGCACCGCAGGCCGTTGTTCCCGAACATCTCGCTCCTGACTCCATCTCCGCTTCCCACATCCAGGAGCAAGCTATCAGTTCCCACCATCTCACACCAGATACCATTCAATCCCTTCACATCCAAGCCGGGGCCGTCGGGCGGGATCACCTCGCCGATCATGCCGTCACTACAGCCAAAATCGCATCACAAGCCGTTGTTTCCGAACATCTCGCTCCCGAATCCATCTCCGGTTCCCACATCCAGGAGCAAGCTATCAGTTCCCACCATCTTGCACCAGATACCATCCAGTCCCAGCATATCCAAGCAGAGGCCGTCGGGCGGGATCACCTCGCTGAACAATCCGTCGACACTGCCAAAATCGCACCGCAGGCCGTTGTTCCCGAACATCTCGCTCCTGACTCCATCTCCGCTTCCCACATCCAGGAGCAAGCTATCAGTTCCCACCATCTCACACCAGATACCATTCAATCCCTTCACATCCAAGCCGGGGCCGTCGGGCGGGATCACCTCGCCGATCATGCCGTCACTACAGCCAAAATCGCATCACAAGCCGTTGTTTCCGAACATCTCGCTCCCGAATCCATCTCCGGTTCCCATATCCAGAACCAAGTTGTTGGCGCTCGCCATCTCGCACCCGATATCGTCCAATCCCATCACATCCAAGCCGGGGCGATAGGACGGAGTCACCTCGCCGATCATGCCGTCGCTACCGCCAAAATCGCATCACAAGCTGTTGTTTCCGAACATCTCGCTCCCGAATCCATCTCCGGTTCTCACATCCAGGAGCAAGCTGTCAGTACACACCATCTCGCACCAGATACTGTCCAATCCCATCACATTCAAGCAGGAACCATCGATCGGGATCACCTCGCCGAACAATCCGTCGACACTGCCAAAATCGTACCGCAGGCCGTTGTTTCCGAACATCTCGCTCCTGACTCCGTCTCCGATGCCCACATCCAGGAGCAAGCTGTCAATACACGCCATCTCGCACCAGATACTGTCCAGTCCCATCACATTCAAACCGGAACCGTCGGGCGGGATCACCTCGCCGATCAGGCCGTCACTACAGCCAAAATCGCACCGCAGGCCGTTGTTCCCGAACATCTCGCTCCTGACTCCGTCTCCGATGCCCACATCCAGGAGCAAGCTGTCAATACACGCCATCTCGCACCAGATACCATCCAGTCCCATCACATTCAAACCGGAACCGTCGGGCGGGATCACCTCGCCGAACAATCCGTCGACACTGCCAAAATCGCACCGCAGGCCGTTGTTTCCGAACATCTCACACCTGACTCCGTCTCCGATGCCCACATCCAGGAGCAAGCTGTCAATACACGCCATCTCGCACCAGATACTGTCCAGTCCCATCACATTCAGGCAGGAACCGTCGGGCGGGATCACCTCGCCGAACAATCCGTCGACACTGCCAAAATCGCACCGCAGGCCGTTATTTCCGAACATCTCGCACCTGACTCCGTCTCCGATGCCCACATCCAGGAGCAAGCTGTCAATACACGCCATCTCGCACCAGATACCATCCAGTCCCATCACATTCAAGCAGGAACCGTCGGGCGGGATCACCTCGCCGAACAATCCGTCGACACTGCCAAAATCGCACCGCAGGCCGTTGTTTCCGAACATCTCACACCTGACTCCGTCTCCGATGCCCACATCCAGGAGCAAGCTATCAGTTCCCACCATCTCGCACCAGATACCATCCAATCCCATCACATTCAAGCAGGAACCGTCGGGCGGGATCACCTCGCCGATCAGGCCGTCACTACAGCCAAAATCGCACCGCAGGCCGTTGTTCCCGAACATCTCACACCTGACTCCGTCTCCGATGCCCACATCCAGGAGCAAGCTATCTGTTCCCACCATCTCGCACCAGATACCATCCAGTCCCAGCATATCCAAGCAGGGGCCATTGGACAGGATCACTTGGCCGATCACTCGATTGGTGTGGAAAAGCTGGCATTCGATCCGTCTCTCATGTTTGGAGGCAACAATCTTCGGGCAGGCATACAGGGGTTCACCCTTCACGAGGGAAAAGATGCGGTATTGATTGAAGTTCCCGTCACTCCCGCCTTGGAGACAGACGAATACATCGTTGTCGCCATGACGAACCATCCTTACTGCACAGCCAGTCTGGTCAGCCGATCCCGGCAAGCGTTTACCATCCACGTGCAGCGAAATTGGGAAGATCACCAATTGGTGCAAGGATTTTTCTTCTGGATCGCCACCCTCCCCACCTCCTCTACCGCTTTATCGAAGATACCCCAATCCGATAGAAACTCTTTGGAGGGATCGAAGGAATCCGAGATCATCGCCATGATCAGTCAAACACCTTCCCAATCGAAAGTCTCGGAGGATGTGACACATGATACCCCACCTGAAACGGATGACCTTCCTGTCACCAACTCGAACCAGTCCTACTCAACAAATGACCAACTGTCGGTAGAAGACATCTCTGCTGCATCTGATGTGGAAACGAAAACCCCTGATCAGGAAAAAGGAATTACTGAGGGGGAATCGACAGAGACCGATGCGACACAAGATGAACCTTCCCAAACTGATGAATCAGATGAAGATTACGGAACATTTGAATGGTGAACCTAACACGTTGATAAAATACCAAGTGCTATGTACTCGGTAAGGCACAAACCCAGCGCAAAATCGCTGGGTTTGTTGGCTTTCACATGAATATTCAAACGTATGCACCGGGATAAAAAACCCCAAAAAAGACTGCTGACAAATGTAAAAGGTCAGCAGTCTTTTTCTCAAAAAAGGCGCTCCTTTCACAAAAACCGCCGACTGCATTTTTTCCCGTTGTAGCTGAACATGACAGGCCGTTTCTCGATCACCGTCTCCAGATGGACAGTGCGCCCCCACAGGTGATACACGTGAGGCAACGTTTTCTCCAAATACTTCACGTCCAGCTCGGTACCTTCATAGACGTGCTCCAAATACAGCTCCCCGTTTTGCAAATAGTCCCCGTCTTTGACCTGAATATAGGGAAATCCGCCGTTCACCCGACTGGCGACCAATTCATCCCGCACGTTCTCCCACGATTTGTCCGTGATCTTCCATTCATTTCCCTTACGTTGAAACACGTACAAATCAAGCTCTTCGACCAACTCCTCGGTCAGATAGTTGCGAATGAACGAGATGTCCGAATCCAGTTCCCTCACCTCGAACAGCTTTTCCCGTCCTTGACCCGGGACGCGGCCGAACCGCTCCCGTTCCTCTTCGGTCGGGTTGTCCCAGCGGCGCTCGATGTCTTCAAATATTTTCAATCCCAGGTAGTAAGGGTTAAGAGAGGTTTTGGACGGTTGAATGACGGATGCGTTCAACTTGGCAAACTCGATGGCTTCTTCCTCATTCAGATTCAGCTCCCTCATGATTCGAATGTGCCAGTACGATGCCCATCCTTCGTTCATGATCTTTGTTTCCAGTTGAGGCCAGAAATACAACATCTCCTCGCGCAGAATGGTGAGAATGTCCTGTTGCCAATCTTCCAGAACCCGGCTGTGGTTCATGATGAACAGGAGCAGGTCCTTCTCTTTTTTGGGGGGGAGCTTCTTTCTGAAAGCAACACCGGATGCCGTTTGCTCCTCTTCTTTTTCATCCAGCTTCCACAAGTCATCATACGGGGTGGATGGCCCTCGTCGAGACGTCTCATCGTCGTCTTCCGGTTTGCGACGGGGCGGGCGAATCAGTGTAGGGTCGATGTGCTCCTGAATCGCCAGTACATGATCCAAAAACGCCTCGACGTCTGCTTTACCGTATTGCAGTTCATACGAGCGGATTCGTTCGGCGCTGGCCGCCATACTTTCCACCATGTCGCGGGACGTATTGGTGAAGCGAACATTGTTTTTGAAAAAATCGCAATGGGCCAGGACGTGGGCCACGATGAGCTTGTTCTGGATCAAGGAGTTTCCCTTCAACAAAAAGGCGTAACAGGGATTGGAATTGATGACCAGTTCATAAATCCGACTGAGATTGAAATCGTACTGCAACTTCATCCGATGAAACGACTTGCCGAAACTCCAGTGGGAAAAACGTGTCGGCATGCCGTAGGCGCCAAATGTGTAAATGATGTCCGCCGGACAAATCTCGTATCGCATGGGATAAAAGTCCAAACCGAATCCTTTCGCGATTTCAGTGATCTCATCGATTGCCCGTTCCAACGCCTTCAACTCTTCACTCATCATCCCCGGACATCCTTTCCATTCATCTTCGTGTGGTACATCTATATGCGCTAGGATGGAACAAGTTGCCGTCGGACGCCGGGAAGCGAATGATTCATTCACAAATCTGCAACCGGTTTTGTCCATCACCGGGCGTCTCTCGCCAGGTGTTTTATGGTCTCCATACAAACTATTGGATGTCCCTTGAATCTCCTAATCGTTTTAGAAGTATGAAAAGAGCCCTTCGTTTAGTGAGGGGCTCCACACAATCAAAAAGAAGAGAGCTTTATACGGAACCTGTCAGGACCATCATACAAAAAACCAAGGAAATGAGCGGAAGCGCGTTAACAAGAGCCAAAACGATGATGGACTGGTTCGCAACATATCGCTTCGCAGAATCGGTCAAATGAGGATCTTGTTGGATTTGCATCCGGGTCAGAAAAATGTTTACCGCACCAAAAGCCATGATTAGAAGCGTAACAATTAAGGGGACGACAGGTTCGACAACAGGATGGTCAATGATTTGGAATGAGCCAAAAATCTGTAAGATACCAAAGGCGATGAGAAGAACCGGAACAGCCTCGATAGCCGCCAATCTAACGATAAAACGTTCAAACTCCTTAGCAAACAGTTCTTGCGAATATTCCGAGGAAACAATGTTGGAGACCATTTGCTTAAAAGAGAAAAAGATTCCCACCACGCAAATGGCCGATGCGATTACAAACAACCACAATGGATTTTGCAGCGTCATCTACACTCCCCTTTTCTGTCTATTTTCTATTTATCCATTATTCTACATGATTAGTTTACATTACTTCATATGAAGTTTGGATAATGAAAAATAGCCCAAACAAGCGACTTATCAATTATTTGGGCTCATAAGAAATTATGTGATTGAGGCAATTGTGCTTGACCCACTTTTGATCAGCAGGTAAACAAAATTACGCGTCGGAAGGGTCAGCCTCCTCTTTTTCTAAAGTCCAGTCCTCGTATTCCTCTTCTAACAACCAAGGCAGATAGGCTTCGATATACAATTCCATCCAGGGTTCCGGGAAGGGGAGATGTGTGGGGATGTGACTGTTTGGCAACACTTGGGTCAGCGTTAGCAAAAAGTGGTCTGTTTCATTTTTGTAGTAAACTTTCACTGGCCACTCAGATGGTTGTTCGAGGATTTCCCCTGTGAGCCCGTTCTCTGCACGGAAATAACGGGTTACATGTCCTTCCTTTACCGGGTCCATTCCCAATAAAGCAAACAACTTCTTTACCTCAAACGGAAAGTGTTCGGTAGCTAAAGCATAATTGCTACAACCCTGACAGTTGCAGTGTTCTTTTTCTCCGATATTCGGCAATTCCCGAATCAATTTGTGTGTGGTATCCGGATCTGCCTTCACGGTATAGCCATGGAATCGGACAATCCTCCACTCCGTCACTTCTAACCAATCTCTCCTTTATATCAGGAATTGGCATATGGATCATTCCATATTCCGAAAATATTCAAAAAAGCGGCCAATAAGGAAGTTCCAATCAGGATCCAATCGATACGCCGCCCCTGTTTCGTCTCCACCGTCATCGTTTTACTCCTTCATTTTGTTTCCCAGGGTATGTCTGGTGAATACTGTCCACATTGTTTTCCCGGCTCCCTTACGGAATGGCCAGACACTCCCTTGTCCTGATGGCTTCTTACTTTTGTCATCATACTCCCTTTAGCTGAATTGCCGATGAAGGTGAACTGAACATTGATTGGGCCATAGCTGAATATACGCTGAAAACAAACAATAAAAAAAACGACATTCATACTGTGATGCGCATGAATGCCGTAATTGGATCGATCGTTATCTCTTCTCTTTCTTGGCAAAAAAATGCTTCAATGCATCGTACACTTGGCCTTTCTCCCTGATAATATAGTGCATAAACTTGGGATCGGCGAAATTGCGAAAGGCGGTCATCAGGGTGGAATGCCGGTTGTACTGGTTCACCTCACCGTAGCCGAACAGATTCACGCGTTTCATTAGTTCCCGCACCAGCTTGATACAACGTTCATTGTCCGATGTGAGGTTGTCGCCGTCCGAGAAATGGAACGGATAAATGTTGTACCGGCTGGGGGGATACCGCTTGTCGATGATCTCCAGTGCGAGCCGGTAGGCGGAAGAGCAGATCGTGCCGCCGCTTTCCCCTTTGGTGAAAAAGTGATCTTCACTCACTTCCTTCGCTTCGGTATGGTGAGCGATGAAGACGATCTCTACTTTTTCGTATTTGGTGCGGAGGAATCGAACCATCCAGAAAAAGAAACTGCGGGCAATATATTTTTCGAATATTCCCATACTTCCCGATGTGTCCATCATCGCCAGTACGACGGCGTTGGAATGGGGAATCACGATTTCTTCCCAGGTTTTAAAGCGTAAGTCATCGACGGAGATTCCTTTCGGCCGACGGTGACCCCGGAGTGCGTTTCGTTTGATCGCTTCCAGGATGGTACGCTTTTTGTCAATGTTGCCCATCAGACCTTTTTTGCGGACATCATTGAACCGGATGTCCTGGGTGGTGATTTCATGCTGATCCTTTTGCTTCAAACGGGGGAGTTCCATTTCACCAAACAGGATTTCCTCCAATTCCTCCACCGATATTTCTGCTTCATAATAATCCGCTCCGGCTTTATCGCCTGCTCCTTGCCCTTTGCCCGGCCCTGGTTGCTGCTGCGATTCACGGCCGATGACGTCGCCTACCTGACTTTTGCCGTCCCCCTGGCCGACATGTTTGCTTTTGTTGTGATTGTACCGAAACCGATATTCCTCCATCGAGCGGATCGGCACTTTCACCACTTGTTTGCCGTCGGACATAATAATGCTTTCTTCAGTGATGAGATCGGGCAGGTTCTTTCGGATCGCTTCCTTCACTTTCTCCTGGTGCCGCAGCTGATCCTGGTACCCCTTGCGGTGCAGGGACCAATCCTCCTCCGACACGATGAAAAGGGGATGTTGCACTGTCCGATTCACCTCCCCTCCTGACGGTTTGGCGGGGACGTCAACGATTCAAGAGACTGCCCACATAACGGAGCAATTCATTTGCGCATACCGGACAATAGCCGTAATCATCAATCAAGCGAGCCGTTACTTCGTTGATTTTCTTCAATTGATTCTCATCCGGTGTTTTGGTGGAGGTGGTAATTTTGACCACGTCCTTTAAGTCGGTAAACAACTTTTTCTGGATCGCTTCACGTAAACGATCATGGCTGTTGTAGTCGAATTTTTTACCTTTGCGGGCATAGGCCGAGATGCGGATGAGGATCTCTTCCCGGAACGCCTTTTTCGCATTCTCGGAGATGCCGATCTGCTCCTCGATCGAGCGCATCAGCTTCTCGTCCGGATCTAGTTCCTCACCGGTGATCGGATCGCGGATCTTGGTCCAGTTGCAGTATGCCTCCACGTTGTCCAGATAGTTGTCCAGCAACGTTTTCGCCGATTCCTCATAGGAGTAGACAAACGCTTTTTGCACTTCTTTTTTGGACAGTTCATCATACTCTTTGCGCGCAATGGAAATAAAATTCAGATATCGTTCGCGCTGATCCCGAGTAATTGACGGATGCTGATCCAATCCTTCCTTCAACGCACGCAGGACATCCAACGCGTTGATACAGGGTGCGTCGCTGCGGATCAGGGCACTGGAAATGCGATTGATCACATAACGCGGATCGATGCCTTCCATCCCTTCGTCCAGGTGTTCGTTGTGCAGTTCTTCCAAGTCGGAAACTTTGAATCCCTCCACCGACTCCCCGTCGTACAGCCGCATTTTCTTCAGGAGATCCATCCCTTGCTTTTTGGATTCCTTCAGCCGTGTCAAAATGGAGAAGATGGCGGCGGCACGCAAGGCATGAGGCGCGATGTGAACATGAGCCAAATCACTCTGGCGGATCAGTTTTTGATAGATTTTTTCCTCATCCGATACCCGAAGGTTGTACGGGATCGGCATGACGATGATCCGGGATTGCAACGCCTCATTTTTCTTGTTGCTGATAAACGCTTGATACTCCGATTCATTGGTATGAGCAACGATCAGTTCATCAGCGGATATGAGGGCGAAACGCCCCGCCTTGAAATTGCCTTCCTGTGTCAGGGACAACAGATTCCACAAAAACTTCTCATCACACTTGAGCATTTCCTGAAATTCCATCAGCCCACGGTTGGCCTTGTTCAATTCTCCATCAAACCGATAGGCGCGCGGATCGGACTCCGACCCGTATTCGGTGATGGTGGCAAAATCGATGCTCCCGGTGAGATCGGCAATATCCTGTGATTTGGGGTCGGACGGACTGAATGTTCCAATCCCCACGCGGTCGTCTTCGGATAACAGCACCCTCTCCACCATGACGTCTTCCACCCTGCCCCCATACTCCTCCTGTAGGCGCAACCGGCAAGCCGGACACAAATTTCCTTCGATTCGTACGCCGAGCTCTTCCTCCACATTGGAACGAAGCGCAGGCGGAACCAAATGCAAGGGTTCCTCGTGCATCGGACATCCTTTGATGGCATACACCGCGCCTTCGTCCGTGCGCGAATATTGTTCCAGCCCTTTTTTCAGCATGGCGACAATGGTGGATTTCCCACCGCTGACCGGTCCCATGAGCAACAAAATCCGCTTGCGAACTTCCAGCCGTTTGGCGGCAGAATGAAAATACTCCTCCACCAGACGTTCGATGGCACGGTCCAAACCGAAGAGTTCGCGACTGAAAAACAGGTAGGATTTGTTCCCTGTATCGTCCGTCTCCACACCTTGACTGGCAATCATGTTGTACACCCTGGCATGCGCAGTTTGCGCAATATATGGACGCTCTCGAACAATATCCAGATACTCGGCAAACGTCCCTTCCCATTTCAACTGATGTTCCCTTTCCCGGTGCTCCGCTATACGCTTCAGGATGTCCATAGAAGCCTCCTCTCCTTCAGCACCGCTTCCTTCCCGTACGTCATCAAAATCAGCTATTCTCAACATATGCCTCCCCCGGTTCCATGATCCAAGGGGAAAAGGGATAGCCCGAAAGATGGTATATATTTATGCGTTGCCACGGACAATGTTTCACTCCTCCTGCCCCGTTATGAAGAAAAGAGGGAAACGGATTTCCTTGAAAAAAGAAAAACCCCCGTCATCGGGGGAAAAGACAAGTGGCAAACAGTCAGTTGAAATGCCCGCAACTTCATTCGTCAAAGCCAGGGTGATTTCGCTTCACGAGCCTCAATCAGAAAAAACCCCGGTTCCTTCGCGGATGGCCGACAATAATTCTTCCATGCTCCCTTCCTGATCCGGCTGATAAACGGGATGCCCACGGTCGATCCGGCATTGGTTCAAATAGAACGTTTTCATTCCCACCGTTTGAGCCACCATGTCTTCCTGCATATCGTTGCCGATCATCACGCATTCCTCCGGCCGGACCCCGAGACGATCCGCGATCTCCCGATAATACTCCGGACGCGGCTTGCAAAAATGCATATCCTCGTAAACGGTTACCCATTCAAACGGCAAATCGTCCACTTCAGCCCAACGCAACCGTTCCATTATGGCCACGCGTGGGAAAACGGGGTTTGTCGCCACCGCCACTTTGTACCCTTTCTCCAAAGCCGCTTCCACTACCCGGCGGGACAAGGGTGTCGGTTCAACATGCGTTTTCAACTTGGGATAGTGCTCATCGTAAAATCGGTCGAAATGGGGCCAGATCTCCTCCTTTGACACACCGGCCAACTGGAGGAAGTGTTCCACAAACACTTCTTCGTTGGTTTTGTGAGCTTCACTATTCCGGATCATCGCCTCCGTTGCTTCCCACAGATAACGAACCAGCTTGTCCGGCGAGACGACGTCAGCCACATGAGAGGCCAATTCCTGGAGATAGTGATGAACGAAGGATTCCGTATCCATCGGTAACAACGTACCGTCCAAATCAAACAAACAAGCGCGGATCACACCCGACACCCTTCCTACTCGTCAATTCAATCCTCTTCGTAACGTTTCAGCAATGTTTCCTTGCGCAGAGACAAACAGTTGCACCGGGTTTGTTCGGCATCGATCCGCTTGAGACTGTCCAGCAAAATATGACCGATGGTATGGGACTCATTGTGGAAAATATCGCTTAAGTCCTTGTGCTCCCAGTCCCGAATGATGCCTTCCGCATAGTTGACCACCATGTAGATCCCTGCGTAGCAGGCGCCGATTTCCCGGGCGAGATATACTTCCGGGGTGATGCTTTGACCGACGATGTCCGCAAACCAGGTACGAAACATCTGGACTTCCGCCCTGCTTTCGAAATGCCGGCCGTCCGTATTGACGTAGATACCCCGTTTGAACACATGTCTCCCCTCAGGCTCCACGCGCTCTTTGGCTGTTTGGTACAACGCATCCGCCTGAGTGGGGCAGATCGGTTCACGCATCACGAGCAGATATGGACCATCAAACCCGACATCCTGTCGCATTGAATGATCGATGTAATCATTGGGAATGACCAAATCGCGCAACTCCAGCAGATGATTGATGGCGCCAACGCCACCCTCCGCGAAGATCTTTTTCACACCCGCCTGCTGGAAAACCCAAAATACCTGCCGGGACGCATCGGCACGCGTCACCTTGCCGGGTCGCCAACCGTGCATCCGGCAGGTCAATGCGGTTTTATCGCCGACCCGAATCAACTTGAATTGCGGACTTTCACCGTAGGGTGTGTCAAACACCATCCCCTTTGCCAACACTTCCGTATCTTCACGGTTCAAATCCTCCGGAAACCGGATGGAAAACGTGCTGGAACCACCGATAATGGCAAAGTCAACGCGAGGAATGTCTGTCATCGTTATCCCACCTTTTCCGGGATCATCATACATACAACCGGTTTGACCGGCGAGTACAAAAATCTCCACTCTCAAGAATATCACGGGGTCGAAAAACCCATCAAGCCGTCCGACCGTTTCCATTTCAACAAAAAAACCGCGAACCGCGGTTCATACTCTTAGTATAGCAAAAAAGGATATCAGAAAGGATGACGACCACGGGAGTTGGCCACAGTGTACATCACCCGTTCCCACTCTTCCCCCACCGGAAAAACGTGTTGGATGCCGCTTGTAGAACGGGTTACGGGTCCAAAATCATGGCCATCGCGGGGGCCGCTTCCGCAATTGGCGTCGATGTTGACCCGGAAAGCATTCAATTGGCAAAAACGGAGTACCATGACGACAAAATCCAATTTCAGACTGCCGACGTCTGTGCTCTTCCATTCCAAAACAATACTTTTGATATCGTCGTCTCATTTGATACCATCGAGCATATTCCGAACGGAGACGTATTGATCAAGGAATCGTGGCGGGTGCTGAAGGACGACGGCCTCCTGCTGATCTCCACCCCGAACCGACACTTTGGCAGTCCGGGCCGCTTTCGCGAAGAAAAGCCGCTCAACCCCTACCATTGCTTTGAATATAGCATACGGAATATATCGGGGCTTTGTTGACGCATTATGAGATCCAACTTTACTCCCAGACCATCATGAACGATGTCGATTCCGTCGCGTTCCAGTTGCTTTGTCAATTGTGGGGATTGGACCCGAGCCCCAAAGATGTCCATCGAAATGCCCAAGGTCGGAGCCAGATGGGATCAAAAACGGAGAACCGGGCAACCTGGTAGCGGTGTGCCGCAAGAAACGGACACCGCTGAATGAAGATTCTTTGTTTGAAAAAATCCTGTGAAGACCATGCTGACAGTGGCGTGAAATTCACGTCAGCCCGGGGAAGCCGTTTTGCCGCAACGCTTCATACAATACGATGGCTGCCGCGTTGGACAGGTTGAGCGAACGGGTATCCGCCCGCATCGGGATGCGGATATTGGTGTCGCGATACTTTTCCAGGATCTCCTGCGGCAATCCTGCCGTTTCTTTACCGAATATCAACACATCGCCTTCCCGATAGCGAAAATCGGTGTAGGATCGGTCTGCTTTGGTCGTGGCACAAAAAAAGCGCCTGCCGGGGAGCGCCGCTTCTAGTTCAGCGAACGAGTCGTACAGGTGCACGTTGACCTGATCCCAGTAATCCAATCCCGCCCGTTTGAGATACCGATCTTCAATCGAAAACCCTAACGGACCCACCAAATGAAGCGTTGCCCCGGTGACTGCGCACGTTCGAGCGATATTTCCGGTATTGTAGGGTATTTCCGGTTCGACGAGCACGATGTGAAATGACATGATTCCTTCCTTTCCACCTTTTCGCATGCTTTTGTACGATTTTTATTGTAATGATTGGGTCCACCCTCCGCTATCCCTGTATATGAAAGAATCGATATTGCACACGTGGTGTCCAGGCATGCGAATCGCGATACTCCCAGTAGCGGTGGCGGCTGTTCACCGTATGTGCGTTGACGAGCGGCATGCCGTTGTTGTCGAAAGCAGTGACTATCGTATTGTGATCGTATCGGCCGCTTCCTTCCCAATCGTAACAAATAATGTCCCCGAGCGACAGCTGATCCGGTCGGTCTACCATAACGGCTCTGGCAGTGCCGCCCGTCGCCAAATACCTTTTCAGACTGTCCGCCACCGCCCAACTGTAGCTCCATTGCTCGTGCGGTCCACGGTACCACCAACCTCGATCCCGTCTGGACGTAAAATTCATCGGAATGCCGCCAGCCACCATACATTGCGATACATAGTTGGTGCAGTCCACTTCAAATCGACTGTACCGGGGATTGTAGCTGTTCCACCAAATCTCCGCATACTGCACGGCTCTGGCTCGGTTGTATCCCTGTCGGGTACCGGCCGATTCCTCTTGTTCGCTGATCGTGGTGACTCTGGTCCGTTCCTTCCACTCCGAAGGCTCAGCCAACCGTCCGTCGGCAATCCCCCATTTCCCCTCAGAAAACCGGACGTTGAACTTCCAACAAATCGCCTCTTCTTCCTCATAAGTGTCTCCGTGGATTTCGTAAAACATGCGATGCTCACTGATCATCCACACATCCGCCTCCTCATCGGAGCGGATTTTTTCTTTGACCAACCGCAGTCGAGAATCACTTTTCAGCGGGTGGCAATTCCGTTCTCTCTGCTGTAGCCGCAACCGACGCAGCCGCTCTTGTTCCAACTGAATCCACGCTTCATTTCCATCCTTCAATAACGGTTCGTATAGATCGTCCGGCTCCCCTTCCACCCATAAACGGTTTTGAATTTGAAACCATATCGCGATCGGTTGATGCCATGGTCGTCTTTCCATCACGACCCGACTCCTTTACTTTTTTCCTCATCTTTATGTCAGCGGGTCAAGCAGTATGTGCAGACGAACAGACAAAAAAAGACCGAGAAATCTCGGCCAGGTGAATACTCATCAATGGGAAACGTTTTTCCGGGGTAGGTAGCCTTCCAATGCCAAAAGCTTTTCTTTGATATGCAATCCGCCGCCGTATCCGACAAGGGAGCCGTTGGAACCGATCACACGATGGCAGGGCACAATGATGGGGACGGGATTTTTGTTATTGGCCCCTCCCACCGCGCGGACGGCTTTGGGTGCACCGATCGCTTTCGCGATTTCCTTGTAAGAACGCACTTGTCCATAAGGGATCGCCTGCAACTGACGCCATACCGCCTTTTGAAAAGGGGTACCGAACAATTCTACGGGTACATCAAACTGTTGTCTTTTCCCCTCGAAATACTCTTTCAACTGCTCCACCACCGGAACACAAGTCCGATCGTTTCGCTCTATTTTCACTGAACGGCCCCATTGTTCTGCCCATACTTTGATGCCGACCAATGTTTGATCGCTTTTGCCAAATTCAATGGCACAAACACCTTTGGCTGTCATGGCCAAGGTCAATGGACCGACCGGGCTGTCCATCTGACTCCATACAACCGTGCGCGATCCCGGGATCATCAGTGAGCCCTCCCCATATCCTTCTCTTCCCTTTATTTTACACTTTCCACGATCGGTGTGCGAATGTTTTATTTGCCAGCTGTGAGCAATGAAATCGCATTTTCGACTTCTTTGCGCACTTCTGCTTCTGTTTCCTCCCGTTCCGCTTGCATTAACGCGTTTTTCGCCTCGTCCCCGCCTATTTTACCAAGTGCCCACGCTGCCGTGGCGCGGATCACGGGTCGCGGATCTTCTTTCAGCAAACGACTTAAAAGCGGTACCGCCGTCCGATCGCGAAAATGGGCCAACGCGATAATCGCGTTGCGCTGAATCGGCTTTTTACCCCGCCACGAACCCGCCATGTCACCGAACCGCTCGCGAAACTCCCGATTACTGAGCGTAAGCAAAGGTTTCAACAATGGCTTCACCTGTTCGGGATCAGGCGTAAATGCCTCGTGATGAGTGAAATTCCGCTTACGATTGTGGGGACAAACCACTTGACAGGTGTCACATCCGTACAGACGGTTGCCCAGCTTTTCGCGGTACGCTTCCTCCAACATTCCCTTCGTTTGCGTCAAGTAGGCCAAGCATGCCTGGGAGTTGAGCTGACCTGGCTGGACCAATGCTCCTGTCGGACACGCGTCGAGACAGGCGGTACACTCTCCGCATTGCTCGGTGATGGGTTGATCGGGTGGAAGGTAAACATCCGTCACCATTTCGCCCAGATAGACCCAGGACCCGAACTCCGGTGTGATGATTGCGGTGTTTTTGCCGCTCCACCCGATTCCTGCCCGTTCCGCGACGGCACGGTCGGACAATGCACCGGTGTCCACCATGATTTCGGTCGTCGCATGAGGCACCCATTCCAACAGTGACGCTTCCAGTAGGCGCAATTTCTCCCGCAACACATCGTGATAATCCCTTCCCCAGGAAGCCCGCGCAAAAATACCGCGATACGCGCCCGGTTTGGATTGGGGTGGGTTGTTCATCTTGGACGGATAAGCGAGCGCGATGGCGATAATCGTCTTGGCTTCGGGAACAATTCGATCCGGGTGGGTGCGTTTATCGATGTCGGGTTCTTCAAATCCGGACTCATAGCCCAACTCCCGGTGCCGGATCAATCGCTCCCTCAGCTCCGTAAACGGATCGGCTGAAGCAAAGCCGATTTTGTCGATGTGCAGTTCTTTCGCTCTGGCGATCAGCTTTTCCTTCAGTTCCTCCGGTGTCATCGCGCTCACCTCCTTTTTTTCCGAATGCGACTGTTCGCTTGGCTGGAAGACGACTTCGCTCATATCAGCCCAGGATCTGCCCAGGAGGCCATCATAACATGTGCAACCGGATCATGAAATGGGAATGGTTGGTTAATGCTCAGACTTCAATCCCTCGGCACCGCAGCGCGCGCCAATTCGTCACAGCGATTGTTCCATTCGTTGTCGCTGTGTCCCTTCACTTTGAGAAATTCCACCTGATGATGCCGGGTAAGCGCCAGCAACCGTTGCCACAAATCTTTGTTTTCTACCGGTTCTTTTTTGCTGTTGATCCACCCGTTTCGTTCCCATTTCTCATACCAACGCTGTTGAAAACAGTTCACCATATACGCACTGTCCGTATACAGCTTTACCCGACACGGTTCCTTCAATCGACGGAGCGCTTCGATTGCAGCCGTCAATTCCATCCGATTGTTGGTCGTGTTTTTTTCCCCTCCCGAAATTTCCTTGCGACGAGAGCCATACATGAGTACCGCTGCCCACCCCCCGGGACCGGGATTGTGGGAACACGCGCCGTCCGTGTAAATCACGACTTCTTTCACTGTTTTCCTCCTCCGTCACTGGACACGCAAAGTACGCATGCGGTTGATTGCCCCGGCCAATTCCTGTTTGCGCGGTAACGCCAAGTCACCCGGATGTTGACCGGCATAGGGCGAAATGATATCCAATCCCTTTTGTTCGATCTCATCATACAATTGTTCGATGGCCTGTGCCAATGTTTGCCGTCCGTTCACCCGGCGACCAAGATACCGGATCATTTCCGCCACAGCCCGGGTCTGGCTGGGGTCCACTAATTGCTCCAGGGCCGACAAATCGATGGAAGTCTCGCCGAACACGATCGTGTGCAACCCTTTGGCATCCACCTTTTCTTTTTTGCCACGCTTGGGGTTGAAACTGTCGCGCAGCGGCACGCGAGGGGTTACTTCTCCGAAGGAGTCTCCGCCTTCCTTTTTTCGATCATTGGCTCTCGATTGGGCGATTTGCTTTGCCTCCCGGGTTACGTCGCGCGGCTGGTATTCGTCCATCATGATCACCGTATCAGCCACATCGAAATAGTCACCGGATCCCCCCAACACCAACACACTGGAGACACCTTTCTCCTCATACAACTGGCGCACCTTGTCCAAGAAAGGCGTGATCGGCTCCTTGCCTTTCGCCACCAGCGCCTGCATCCTTCCGTCACGGATCATGAAGTTGGTGGCACTGGTGTCCTCATCGATCAACAGGCATGATGTGCCGATCTCCAAGCTCTCCATGATGTTGGTCGCCTGCGAGGTACTTCCACTGGCATCATCCGTGGAAAAGCGAACCGTATCGCGGCCGAACGGCAGATGGGTGATAAACGGAGAAATGTTCACCTTTTCCACGCGCCGACCATCTTCCGCACGCACTTTGACCGCATTCCGATCGGTGATGACGTATTCCCGTCCGTCTCCTTCGATGTGATCGTACACGCCGCGCTCCAACGCTTTCAACAACGTGCTCTTGCCATGGTATCCGCCACCGACGATCAGGGTGATCCCGTCTCGAATGACCATGCCGCGAATCGCCGGTCCGTGCGGCACTTCCACGGCTACCTCCAACGATGACGGCGATTGGAACGGGATCACTTTTCCGGTGGTCAACGGCCGGTCGCTTACGCCGCTTTCCCTTGGCAGAATGGCGCCATTGGCAACGAAGGAAATCCATCCCCGCTCCTGCAAATAGCGGCGGATGGCGAGTTGGTTATCCACCAATTGCATCCGTTCCTCGATTCGACTGCGATCCAACGAAGATACGGGGAGAGCGCGTTGAACCAGTTTCGGCAAGTCTTCACACAACATCTGGGCCGCCTTCTGCCCCAAAACGGTTCGCCCGCGTGCCGGCAGACCCACACTGAGCCGCACTTCCACGAATTGTTCGTTTACCACGACAGAAGTGCGCGGCAAAATTTCCTGTCCGGGACGGTCGATGGCGATCAGCCCGCTTTTGCCTGTTCCGCCGACACGGAAAGCAAATTTTCCGATGTTCTTGGCCCACTCCCTCGTCAGCCAGTCTTCCAATCCGATCCGCCGATGTGGTTCTGCGAACCATTCGTGCGGATAACGCGCCACATCCATCGGCATCCGCACCCGAATACGCGAGGGAGAGGCAAACGGATCTCCCTGGACATAATCGATGAACAGCGTAAACGTCGGGAATCGGTACTCTCCCTGAATCTCTTTGTAGGCCTTGTATCCTCTGCCGTCGATTCGTTTCAATATGGATTGCAACCGTTGCATGGAATCCCTCCTGCGTTGATTTCATCACACTTTTGGTATTGCCTTTCAAGTGCTATACTTAAAACCAACCCGCACCTGAAGAAAATCGCAACTCTTCGGAGGCGAATCACATGATCACATTGAGCGCGCAAATCCAATCGATGCTGCCCCGGTTCCGACTGGGTGCCATCGTTTACCAGGGGATCACTGTCGCCCCTTCAACCGGACCGTTTCGCGGCCGTTTTCAATTGTTTCAGGAACATCTTCGCATGGAGCACAATACCGACACAATCGGACAAATTCCCGCCATTCAGGCAATGCGGGAAGCCTTTCGACGGGCCGGTGCCTCCCCGTCCCGGTATCGGCCGTCTGCCGAAGCCCTGCTTCGCCGGGTGTTGAAAGGGGAAAACCTCTCCCCCGTCAATAGTGCGGTGGATGCCAACAACTTCTTTTCCCTGAAATATTGCCTTCCCTTCGGCATCTATGACCTGTCCGCCATCGACGGTGACATTGTCTGTGACATCGGCGGTGAGAAAGATGCGTACCAAGGATTAAACGGTCGGGAAATCCGAATGGACGGCAAAATCCTGCTCAGGGATGCGCAAGGTGCGTTCGGCAGTCCATATGTGGACTCTACCCGCACCGGTGTGACGGAGCAAACAAGAGATTGTTTGCAAATCATCTATGCCCATGAGATGGATGACGATGGGCTCCTGACCATCACGAAACAGGTTAGTCATTGGTTTGTCCAGCTAAACGGGGGAGATATCCGAGAAACAACCGTTATCCGGTGAGCAGCATGAGGTTCAAGACGGACTACCCAGGGTATATCTGGTGATGTCCCGCTTCCTGTCTAACGTTGGCCTATTACCGATATACGATCTCTGTGCAACCTCGCCTTACCATTATATCGAAAACGAAAGCATATCTGATCGTTATCGCCCGCAACGTTTTCCCGGCTCCCTCCATCCGGGAAAACGTTGCCGCCTAACCAAATGACCAGACAGGCCCCAGATTATCCCATCCCTCATGAATATATGATATGATAGACTAATATACTGTCAAATCATCGATGAAATCATTACCCATGATTCATAAAGCCCCCACATGCGCTTAACGCAGTTGTGTTATCGTAGCCTCCATAAGGAGATGATGCGTTTGACGCTGGCTTATCGACTTTTGGTATCGGACATCGACGGTACAATCGCCAACAGCGCGAAAGAAATTGCGGATGTCAACCGCCGTGCCATCTCCCTGTATCGACAATCGGGCGGACAGTTCACGTTAGCCACCGGACGCAGCTATGCCGAAGCAAAACGATTTATCGATCTTTTAAAGCCGGATCTGCCCGTTATTCTTTGTAACGGCGCTGTGCTGTATGACCCATCTTCTGATCGGTTGACTCCGATTGCCGTTTTGCAACGGGATGTGGCGGTTGACGTTTTAAAGAAACTGACGGGATTGTGCTTGAACATCGACATTTTCGTCTATACCTCTGACGCCGTCTACGCCACCCAGATCGGTCCATTGGCCCAAGCGGGGATGGACAGCGAGGATTTCCAACTGGAGATCATCGAGAGTTTCGACTTGTTGACGGAGGTACCGTGGATCAAGTTTGTCGTCGTTGCCGATCATGAGGAAATGAAACAACTCCACGCCTGGTCGAAAACGGTCAACCATGATCTGGAGTTTGTCCAATCCTCCGATCATTACTTCGAGATTCTGCCACCCAATATTTCCAAAGGGGCGGCCTTGGCCCGCATCGCCAAGGAGCGGGGAATCCCAAGCCGTCAAATTGCGACGATCGGCGATCATCTCAATGATCTCTCGATGTTGAGAATGGCCGGTTTGTCGGCAGCTGTTGCAAATGCCCATCCCCATGTCATGCAAACGACGGATATCGTGGTCCCCAGCAATGACGAAGGGGGCGTGGCCTATCTGATTCACCATTATCTGTTAAATGATATGGCCATACGTACACAAACGACTTGATAAGAATAAACAAAACAAGGGGCGATGTCGCCCCTTATCTTAATATATTTTATCCTTCCCGATCATGTATCACGCGACGTGGACGCATCTGCGTACCAGCGGATCATCCTTCCCCCAAGATGTTCTGTACCTGCTCCAGCGTCGGCAAGGCCGTCATCGCCCCCTGTGTCGATGCCGCCAATCCGCCCGACATGCTGGCAAAACGGACCCAACGCTCCAGTTCGGACACTGTTACTTCCTCCAAACTCCCCTCATATCGGTCGAGAGAAAACAGAATCCCGGAAACGTAGGCATCCCCTGCCCCGGTTGTATCAACAGCTTCCACCTTCATGGCCGGTACGGCAACCTTGCCGTTGCGACAAAATGCGACGCTTCCCTCCGCGCCACGCGTGACGAAAACGAGGGGAATCTCGTAAACTTTCAGTGCATCCACACCGGCTTCGATTGACTGTTGTCCGGTCAGAAACACCAACTCTTCCTCCGACACCTTTAACACGTCCACCTGTGGCAGCATCTCGATGATGGTGTTTCGTGCCTGTGCAGGTGTTTCCCACAATCCCAAACGCAGATTGGGATCGTACGATACGATCAGACCATGTTTTTTGGCATTGTGAACCGCTTTGACTGTCGCGCTTTTCGCCGGTTCGCGAATCAAGGAGATCGATCCGAAATGCAGGATTTTGTGCATCCCGATGAAATACTCGTCAATTTCGCGCTCATACAAGAAAAAGTCAGCGCTCGGTTTCACGAAAAAAGTAAAATCCCGCTCTCCGTCAGCGTTCAGTTCGACGAAGACCAAACCCGTTCGCGCCTCATCCGTCAAGATCATCTGACGGGTATCCACCCCGTAATCATTCAATGTCTGCTTAAGAAACGCCCCCAGCACATCATTCCCCACCTTGCCAACAAAGGACGAACGCCCTCCCAGCCGGGCAACACCGACTGCTACGTTGGCCGGTGCGCCTCCCGGACTTTTTCGGTATGTCATATTGGTCGCGTCAAGCGGAATCAGGTCGATCAGCGCCTCTCCCAAAGCAACGATTCCTGTTTGCATGGCTTCTCCTCCGTACTCACTGTTTTTCCAAAATGAGTTGGGTGTGCAAGGTCAAATTGCCGATTTCCGACTCCCACATCAAATTGCTGATTTCCGCAATTTTTAGTTTACTCCATCCATCGCGGGTTCGGTAATCCCCAGAAACGCGGAAAGACCCAAAATAAACAGAGACTGACCATGCAGACACTCTGCTCATTTTGGGTCTTAGCCGCTGAGTTACAATCCCCGATATCCAGCTTTTCAGCAGGATTCAAAACGCAAGAAACCATACTCCAGCCCATCGGACACGTTTTTGTCCTCAGTGCAGACGTAGATCTTCACTTTCCTGTACCGGATTTGGTTCAGGTTGAAACCACGGTGTTACCTCCTCAAAAAAACGATCCTGATGTTCGGGTGAGACGGTTCCCAACGGGATGCCGGTGGCTTTTGCCAAGAAAGGATCCAGTGTGCAAAGATCGGACTTCGTGATGTCCGCCAATGCCGTTTTGCCCAGTGTCATCGCCACTTGCTCCATTTCATGGACACAAGCGTTCAGATACCGAACCAAATTCATGACCGACTGATCGATGTCCAAGCGCTCCGTCATTTTTCCGGTGTAGACGAGCAGACTGGTGGGCGGCTCAAATGGCATGGTTTTGACCATTTGATCCCCCACCATCGCCATCAGCGCTGCCGTACCAATATACACGGCATCCGCACCCAAGGCGAGCGCTTTGAGCATTTGGCCCGGTGTAACCAGTCCACCTGTAACAATCAGGTTGATGTCACCTATGACACCTTTTTTGGTGAAAAACTCCGCTGCCCTGGAGATGGCAAATAAAGTGGGCAATCCAACGTCATCCTGGAGAGTGGGAGAGCCACCGTGTGTACCACCTTCGGCGCCATCCAGCGTTACAAAATCCACCTCGGCTTCCACTGCAATTTCCAATTCCTTTTCCAGATGGTGTGTTGCCGCGATTTTTAATCCGATAGGTACGCCGGTTTCATCACGAAGCTGCCGAACCAACCGAATAAAATCATCTTTGGTTTGAACTCCGGGAAGACGTGAATGAATCCAAGCGTCTTCTCCTTTTTTTAAACCGAAGACCTCCCGGAAGTCCTTACCGATATTTTTGGCTGCCGTTCGTTGTGGAGCAGAACCTTGGGCCCCTTGACCCAACTGAATTTCAATCGCATCCAAACGCCGGTATTTGCCCGGGTCATTCATCCAACCGCCCCGATTGTACTGCCCGATAAATAGTTGTGCCGCGTCCCTTTCCTCTTCCAACAGCCCCGCCTCGCCGGAATTGGTTGCCGTCCCGACAGCGGTCGCCGCTTTTGCCAACGCGATTTTGGTGCGCTTGCTCAATGCACCGCCGAAAGACATGGCCGCAATCATGATGGGAATGGAAATCGTCAACGGTTTCCTAGCACGATGTCCGATGGTGATCGATGTGTCGATCCCCACATTTTCCGGAGTGGGGAAGCGAAACAGGTGACACGGATTGAACAGAACCTTTTCCCATGGAGACATGTGAATCGGACTTCCCAGCGGCCGTGAGAGGGGGGTTCCCTGATTCGCCCGCATGGCGATCTCCATCAGATTGGTCACACCGACCTTATTGGTAGTGGGCACCATTTCAAACAGGTTTTCCGTGTATTGGTCGCGAATAGCTCTCGTGATCGCTTTGTCCACCGTATCATTGATGGCCGATCGTATCAGATTCTCAATGAACCTCATCATGGTGAGTCCGCTCCCCTGATCCGCCACCCTCGATCGTATTCCGGATGTCCTCGATCTGTTGGGCCATAGATAAACACATATGCTTGATCGTTCCGAGTTGACGGGCAGCATGCTGTTCTTCCACCGCGATGTCCCCCAATTCCCGATGATCAAACTTCGTCAATTTGTTGAAGTGATCCCGTTCAATGGACGACAATGTCCCGGCCATTGTCTCGATCCGATTCAGCTCGGATTGAATATAGGAAAGTGTGTGTTTGAGATTCTGCACGTTCTCCATTGGATCATCACTCCAAGATGTTTTCCTTATCTTTCCCCCAATCGGATCAGTCGCATTCACGAGGAGCACAGTTGGGCGGAGAATGTTCGATATACCTGTGAATAAACGGTTGGGGATAAGCCAGACTCTAATGTGTAAAAGATTACAATTGGGAAAAAAGGAGTGGTATCAATGGCTTGGCCCCAACGGTTCGATCCTTTTGACAGACACCCGATCACCCATTTTCGCGATGAGTTAAATCGTACATTCCAACGGTTTTTCGGGCAGCCTTTCTTGACAAGCGGCGGTTTCCTCGCAGAGTGCGGGACTTTCATGCCCACTTTCAATGTTGAGGAGCATGAGGATCACTACATGGTTGAAGCGGAGCTTCCGGGAATGGATATCAAGGATGTGAATATCGAGGTTAGTGGGAACACGTTGGTCATCAAAGGGGAAAAACGACGCAAAATCGAACGGGAAAAAGAGGGGCATGTTCACGTCATGGAGAGCAGCTACGGCTCTTTCCACCGTTCCTTCACCTTGCCGGAAAACGCTGATCCCCAGGGAATTACGGCAAAAAGCCGCAACGGTGTCCTTTACATCCGTATTCCCAAAGATCAAACCAAAACACCCCGACGGATTGAAATCCGGGACGACAACCCGCTTCAATAACGCATAACGGATACAATATCTCCGTTTGTGTACGTGACGAAAAAAACATACTTATGAGAATCACCCCAAGTCTTTCTGTACAGTTGAAACCCAATGGCGCACATCGGTAACTTGCTCAATCCAAATGAAGACTGGTTCCTTCATCAGGAGCCAGTCTTCGTGTGTTATCGGAATCGCATTGGGCTGTTCTTTACATGCCTTCTCCATTCATCCTCACTCTTGGTTTGGAAGATTGAGCATATTGATGGGCATTATTCTGATCCTCTTGAGAAATGCGGCTGTTTTACGGGCATCAGGCACGCTCTCATCAGCCATGAAAATATAGAAAATTAAAGAAAACATATTTTAGTATCTTTTCTGATATGCTGAATTCTTTTATTATAATAAATGAGTTTCTTGCCGTGTTTGAACCATCCAGACAGAAGTTATTGTTTAAATTATCTGTAAAAACCGCCATTATCCCTCTTTGTTCCAGGAGATGTGAAGGAGGTCTACCGATGAGACGGAAGGTATATGCCTTGGCAGCAGTGTTGTTCACGGTCAGCTGCTTGTTGTCCGCTTGCAGTCTCTCCGGCAACACAGCCCAAGGCGGCCCCAATGAACCGCAAGTGTTGAACCTCGTTGTGGATTCGGAACCGCCCAACTTGGACAGTGCCACTTTGATCGACGGAACGTCCATCACGGTACTGAACAATGTGATGGAAGGATTGATGCGCCTGGATAAGGACAACAAACCAGTTCCCGCGATGGCGGTGGATTTTCCCGAAATCAGCCCGGACAAAAAAACCTATACATTCAAAATCCGGGATGCCAAATGGTCTGACGGGGAACCGGTGAAGGCACAAGATTTTGAATACGCGTGGAAACGGGCGCTTGATCCGAAGACCAAATCGGAATACGCCTACATTTTGTACCCGATCAAAAATGCCGAGGAGTACAATCAGGGGAAAGTCAGTGCAAACAAAGTAGGTGTCAAGGCACTCGATGACAGCACCCTGCAGGTCAAGTTGAAAGAGCCGATCCCGTATTTCCTCAGCTTGACAGCGTTCGCTACGTACTTTCCGCAACGGGAGGACATCATCAAGAAATACGGGAAACAATATGCCAAAGACCCTGACAAGATGGTGTATAACGGCCCCTTTGTGCTGTCGCGGTGGGAGCACGATCAGGGTCTTCAGTATCGGAAAAATGACGAGTACTGGGATAAGAACAACGTGTATCTGACCGAGGTCAACGTCAAGATTGTCCCGGACTCCACGCAGGCGATGAGCTTATATACATCAGGCCAAGTGGATGTGGCACCGCTGGACGACAATCTGGTGGAAGTGTTTAAAAACAACAAAGAGTACTTGCCCGTGACACGCGGGAGCACCTATTACATCATTTTCAACACGGATGATGCGTTCCTTGCCAACAAAAATATCCGCAAGGCGATCAGCTTGGCGATCGATCGCGACGACCTTGTGAAGGACGTACTGAAAAACGGATCAGAACCTGCAGGCGGAGTCGTGCCGCCATCCATTATGGGTTACAACAACCAATCATTCCGCGACCAGGCACCGGCACAACCGGACTATGATCCGGTCTTAGCCAAGCAATATTTTGAAAAAGGATTGAAGGAACTGGGCCTTTCCGCTCCTCCGTCAAATCTCACCCTCATGGTCTATGATGACGACCGCAAAAAAGTGGCCGTGGCGATTCAGGAGCAGTTAGAAACCAATCTGGGTTTGAAAGTGGCAATCGACCCGAAACCGTTCAAACAAAAATTGAACCTGGAAAAAAAGGGTTATTTCGAAATGTCGATCGGTCGTTGGGTGGGGGATTACAACGATCCGATGACGTTCCTGGATGTCTGGAAGTCGGACAGCGCGGTCAACTTCGGGGATTGGAAAAACCCCGATTTCGATCGGTTGATCGATCGGTCCAAAAAGACCACCAACTATCAAGAACGGAACGAGAACTTGATCAAAGCGGAGAAAATGCTAATCAATGATGCCGCGCTCGCACCGTTGTACTACGAGTCGAAGTCGTTCGTGCAAAAAACGTATGTCCACAATCTGGTGCGCCATCCGATTGGTCCGGAATACTCCCTGAAATGGGCATATATCAAAGGAAAAGCGAAACAGTAACGACTAAGGACATACTTTCGACAGGAAGGCAGGTAATCTACACCACCTTCCTTTTTTGTATGGCCAAGTGCTTAAAAGGACCAGAACACTTTATCGGGATAAGAAATCAAAAAGACGGGCTGTGAAAAGCCCGTCCGTACTGGTCGGGGCGACAGGATTTGAACCTGCGACCCCCTGGTCCCAAATTAGATGAGAACAGAAAACACGGAAAAACGAAGGGAAAAAACACACAATACACAAGGCAATGAGTAATCAGGAAGACGGAAAACAAAGGACAAAAATCGCTTTTGGTTTGCAGTTTGGTTTGCAATTTGTTTGCAAGGGTGATGTGTCGATAACACCCTGTCCATGAACGGATTTCATGGTGATCAAGTCCCACTTCAACTTTGTCTTTTGTTCCATCATGCAACGAGTCCCCACTTGAACCAAACTTTCGAGGGAAGTTTATTTGGGTATGATATGTCTGCTCATGTATATTAGCGGACATGAATTAAGACATTAGAGTCTGATCAAAACTTGCTCATTCTGTTTCCCCGGAACACACAAAAAGCTACCCGTTAGGGTAGCTAAACGCCGATTCCTCTATGGGGAATCGGCGTTTTTGGCAGCCCACCGACATGAATAGAATCGCCAGCCCAGAAACAGTGCCCTCCAGAGATTATCCAGTAAGATAGCAAGCCACACCCCGGCTAATCCCCAACCTAAGGCAATTCCCAATCCATAGACTCCAACCACACGAACTACCCAGATGCCAACGGCCGTCGAAATCATGGGCCATTTCGTATCTCCGGCACCGTTTAAAGCCCCTGTCAACACGAGGACTACAGCCAGCGGGATTTGGGTGAAAGCATCAATTTTCAGCGCAACCCCAACCTGGTGAATGACGGTGGATTCCTTGGTGAAGTAATGGGCGGCCCACTCTCCTCCAAAGTACAAGAAAATCCCGATGGCTCCCATGAAAGCGATGGCCAACAGGACCGAGATATACCCGTAGGTCAGGGCTTCTTTGATTCGTTTGGCCCCTAGTTGCTGCCCGACCAGCGTAGTCGCCGCCACCGCAAATCCGTACCCGGGGAGATAAGAGAAGGTCTCGATGTTCCCGGCAATCTGGTGAGCCGCAAAGGTATAGGTTCCCAGCGCAAGGATCAAGCCAAAATATAAAACCTGACCAAAGCGCATGATGAGACGTTCAATCGCGGCAGGGGTACCGATCCCGGTAATGGAACGAAGAACTTGACGGTCTGGTTTCCATCCCTGGGGCCACTCCTTTCCCAAACGGGTCCGTCGGAGAGAACGAATCAACAACCACAACCCGAATACCCGGGCCAACACCGTCGCCGCTGCGGCACCTGCAATCCCGAAACCGGGGAGCGGACCCAACCCGAAAATAAGGAGATAATCTAAGGCAATATGGACTCCATTCATCCAGAGACCGGCCTTCATGGGGGACACGGTGTCTCCGGTCCCGCGGAGCAAGCTCCCCAGGATAAACGTCAGCGAAATGAAAAGAGAGGGGACAGCCACCACTCGGAAGTAAATCGTCCCTTGGTGCAACACTGCGGGTTCCGCCCCCATCATTTGTAAGATCGGCTCTGCAAAGAATAAGGTGGCAATCCCGAAAACGATCCCCACCCAGCTCGCCAACAAGATGGATTGTTTGGCCACCCGGCGGGCTTGCTCGATTTGGTTTGCCCCGATATAACGAGCGATCAGGGCTGTACTTCCCACCCCAATGGCCATGAAGACCGCAAAATATAGCTCTAAAATCCTTTGCGTAATACCCACAGCGGATACTTCAGCTAGACCAAGCTTAGAAACGAATAGCGTATCGACAAAACCTACAAGGGTTTGTAAAGTATTCTCCACAATGGCTGGCCATGCCAAGGTCATGACAGTTGAGATTTTCTCCCGGATCGTGATGGTATCTGAGACCACCGATTTTGCCTTATCGGATGAATTTATCCAAGGCATCCTTCAAATCCCCCAATACTTTTTCTTGATTCCCCGAACGGATGGCCTCGACCACGCATCCCTCCAAGTGATCTCGTAGGATTAACTTTCCTGTGTTATCCAAAGCTTTTCGGACCGCAGCGATTTGAATCAACAAGTCCCCGCAGTCCCGATCTTGCTGAGCCATTTCCTTGATCGACCTGACATGCCCTTCAATGCGAGCCAACCGATTCACGATGGAACGACGATGTTTATGATGAGACATGGAATCCCTCCTACTGTTCATATCCCCCCCGGGGGGATATGAACAGTATACCATATAAAAAAAGCCGGTTCCCAGATAAGGAATCGGCTTTCTTTATAAAATCATTTTATCTTTGGCTATGTGTTTGGTCTAGGGCCACCCGAAGCCCCTTAGCTAGTTTGGGTACATCGCCGTTCGCCCAGAAGTGCATGAAGAAAAGACGCGGTTGTTCGTTCAGCATGTGATTGTGCAAGGCTGTCACTTCGATACCATGTTTGCGTAGTGCCTGGGCAACGGTGTTTACTTCCTGGGCCGTCAAGACAAAATCCCCCGTGATCGCGGCTCGATGCCCCCCGGTGGGTTGGAAGTTGATCGCAGTGGCGGTCCCCATGGATGGGGGGATTTCCATACCGTTTTCCATGATGGGTTCCGCTCGGGGGATATTCATTTGATAAACCCCATCACTCCATTGCCCGGAATGGCCGAGAATTTGGTCGATCTTCTTCGTATCCAACGAAAGCCAGGTGTACGAAGTGGACTCTCTTGCCTTAAGCGGGGTCTTGGTTATCTCCAACGCGGAGCGGAGGGTGCGGGCCATCTGGACAGGATCGCCGTGTCCTTCGATATGCAGGTACATCACTCGCGGTGATTCGTGGAGCAGGTGGTTATGGATTGCCGTGATACTAATTCCTCTCTGGAACAACCGATCCATGACTGGATTAACCTCGTTTTCCGTCAAGACCATGTCCCCCATGACCATGGCAGTAGAATTGATCCGCTTGAAGGCCACCCAGGATCCAAGCGCCAGCGTTGGGCGAATGATCACGCCCCGGAGGGTTACTCGGAGATCCCGGCGTGGGAAACCGAACTTTAAAACCCCATCGGGGTGCCTCACCCCCGTTTTTCCGAAGACCTGGTCAACCTCCTTCCAATAATTTTCAACCCGGGCTGCTTGGATCGTAGTAACATACTCCGCAAGGGTGCCGACACTTCCCAACCAGACAATCAAGCATACAATTCCCAGGATGAAGCGGGTTCCTTTCACGTTACCATCCTCCTTCAAACTTAGGATTCTCTTCTTCATCCTGGGTTACACGGAGAGAAGCTCTAGTCGAAAGAACCGAATTTTTTTTTGGTGATGGAACTTCGAAGTTTTACTTCTCATCGTCCCGGAAGGTGACTAGGGCTCTATCCATCCGAAGGCTTGCGTCCCTACGTGAGCTCCGTAGTAGGTGAGCTGGGCCGGGAGACTCCCGTCCGATTTTCTTTTCAATTCCCATTCGATAAGCACGCTACCGCTGGCCTCTTTGAATGCCCCGTCTGTTTCTGATATTGATACACACTTAATGCCAGGTTAATCCTGGCCGAGATTGTTGACAAAGGTAGCAGGTCAGCAGTCTTTTTTGTCGAAATAAGAAGATAACATCAACTGCCTCGAGGTTGAACAAGACGATACGTCGGGGACAAAACTACAACCGTGGCTCTTAATACCGCTCCATTGAGGTGGTGAAGACATGGGATTTATCGAAAATCTTTCTAAACAATTTCGACATCCAATTGGTTTCTGGGGACACATTGCCGGAAAACTTATGGCCATGACCACTGGTGAACGAAATGAATGGACCTTGTCTCTACTGGATATTCAACCAAATGACCGCGTACTGGAGATCGGTTACGGTCCGGGAGTAGGAATTTCTAAAGCGAGCCTTATGATTCAGAACGGTAAGGTAGTTGGCATTGATCCGTCCGATGCGATGCGGAAACAGGCGGAACGGCGCAACAAAAAGGCTATCTTGCAGGGAAAAGTCCGCTTGATAACCGGGACGATTGAGGAATGCCCAGATTTTGAACGGCCGTTTGACAAAATTTTTTCCGTTAATTCCGTAATGTTCTGGCCTGATCGAACCCACGTGTTTAAGAAACTTTATCAATGGCTTAAGACTGGTGGAATGATCGCCACGACTTACCAACCGATAGGAAAACATGCTCCCAATTTGGATGCTTTCACCAAACAATTGACTGAAGAGCTGAAACAGGCCGGCTTTATCCGAATCCGGCGAAAGACCAGACACTTCAAACCTGCACCCGCCGTTTGTGTGCTCGCGGATAAACCTTGATGCTGTTAGAAAACATTAATGAGGTACGGCAAGCAAAAGATATATGTAACCACTCTAGAAGAGGGTGGTTTTTTTATGAATGCTTAACAGCTAAGGAGAACGAGAATGGCCCCGAAACCTGCCTTACCGACGTGAGAGAGCTTCTTACCATGTATACTGCTATGAAGATCGCTCAACGGTCTCGAAAATGGCGTGGTGTTGTTTTGTTGGCCCCGCGGCCAGCTGGGTAAAACCTAATCGATGCGGTGTTTTTTAAGCTTGGATGTCTCTCTGAAGGACAAGACTTTACTCGCTTATTAACGGCATCGCTGGACGAATGAAGTGTTTTTTCAATGGATGAGGGGTGCTTTCTCCATGGAAGGCTACCGGGTCCGTTCCATTCGGGCCATCGAGAGGCTGAGCGTAAGCTTTCTTGTCGGATGAGCCGAAGGAGGAAGAGCATGATCACGACAAAGACAATATTCATGAATCCCACCATAAGTACCGGATTCTCCGGGGCGACCATCACCCCCAGCATCACCCCCATCATGCCCCCCATGATACCGGCAAGCAGGCCATCCAACGAGGCGACGAGATGAATAGGCTTTCCTGTTAAATTCCCCACAACCATCCCTATGAGCACGGAATAGATAATCGGTACCGTCAACTGTTGAACAAGTACACCTAAGACCGTTCCTATGAGGAGACTGGCCATCATGGCAGATCCCATAGAGACCATCATCCCAATCATACGTGACAAGATATTTCGATGACGATAAACCAAAATAAAGAGGTAAGTGGTAAAGCCTAAAACGGAGAAAACACTGCTAACGTAAACCAGCACCAAACGATCCCCCCTTTTTAATCCCTTGTTTATCTCATGTACAGAAAGGGGGAGTTATTCCAAGTAATCATATTTGAGTTTGGTAAAGCTTATAAAAACTATGCCCTGCCGTTAACGATTAGATTTTGGGATTCGGACATAAACGGTCGTCCCTTTCCCCTCTTCACTTTCGATTTCCACATCTCCCCCGTGTGCCTGTGTCAGTTTTTTCACGATAGTCAAACCGATACCGCTCCCCCCAAGTTTACGGTTACGCGATTTTTCCACGCGGTAAAAGCGTTCAAACACTTTGGGCACCTCTGACGGTGGGATGCCAATCCCGTTATCTTGGACGATTAGCAATAAATCAGTTCCATCGTTCCGCACCTCCACTTTTACTTCCCCTCCTTTCGGGGTAAACTTCAGCGCGTTGGACAGCAAATTGGCCAAAATTTGCAGTATGCGTGTTCGGTCGACCATGGCCAATACGGAGTCGGGAGCATGAAACCGAAGTGTGACGCCTTTTTGCAAAAAAGAGGCTTGTGCCGACTTGACGGCTTGTTCGGCGATATCCTGGAGATTCTCTCTTTTTCGGTTAAGTTTAAATCCCGGTGCTTCCAACGCAGTCAATTTTTCCAGATCACCCACAAGACACGTCAGGCGCTCAATTTCTTCATAACAGGAGCGGATGCGTTCGTTTGTCGGCTCCCAAACCCCGTCCATCAACGCTTCCATATGACTTTTCAAGGTGGCAAGAGGCGTACGGAGTTCGTGAGCCACATCGGACGTCAGGTTTTTTCGCAGGGCCTCTTGCTTTTGCAACTCCTCCGTCAAATGGTTGAGCGCTTGCGCCAAATCCGACAGCTCGTCGTCTCCCCTCACCGGAATCCGCGTAGTTAAATCACCTTGAATCATCTTTTCTGCCGCTTGACGCATCTGGATCAAGGGCTTTGTAATCCGTTTGCTGACATACAGGCTGGTGAAGACGGCCAATGTGACAGCACCGATCACAGCCAATGTCGTGGATTGGATCATGGCCTGCCCAAAGTGTACATCCAAACTGACCGTGTGTTTATCCATCCCAGGTGTTTGGATACGGTACAAGTGATAATGGTAAACGGTGGCCATAACGAGAAAGGTAACGGAAAGGATCACAGTGCCGGACGCGATGGAGATAAACGCGACGGCCAATCGTTTGCGTAAACCTTTCATCGGGAATCATCTCCCACGAAACGGTACCCAAAGCCGTAAACGGTTTGAATATACATCGGATCGGACGGAATGGGTTCGATTTTATGCCTCAGGTTCTTCACATGTTGATCGATCGTTCGAAGGTCACCCTCATAGTCAAAACCAAAGAGTTTCTCAACCAACTCTTCACGAGAAAAAGCGCGATGGGGATGCCTTGCCAGAATGAGCAACAATTTGTATTCCATCGGCGTCAAGTTCACCATTTGTCCGTGACGAAAGACTTTGCGTTGTCCGGTGTCGATCAACAGCTCTCCGAAAGTCAGGCGCTCCGCCAGCAAATCTTGTTCGGTACGGCGCAAGATGGCTTTCACACGGGCGACAACTTCACGCGGACTGAACGGTTTAACCACATAGTCGTCAGCACCCATTAAAAGGCCCTGAACACGTTCATCCTCTGCTGATTTCGCTGTGAGCATCAAAATCGGGACGGCTGAAAAACGGCGAATTTGTTGACAGACTTCTTCACCAGGCAAGTCTGGAAGCATTAAGTCGAGGATGATGAGGTGAACCGGTTCAGACCGCAAAATTTCCAATGCTTCGGTTCCTGTTGCGGCTTCCCGGGTGTGGTAACCCTCTTTATTCAAATAGGAAGCAATGACTTCTCTGATTTTCTCTTCATCGTCCACAATGAGAACATTTTTCATGTCCCTTCCCTTTCCTTTCAGTGAACCGTGATGTGGAGATGACTTTATTTATCATAACCCAAAACCGGTTCGGCTTCATAAGAACTACATAACTTTCCGGTAAGTTTAGTGAGAGATTGGTCTCAGGAGGGATTCTGATGAGACGTTCCAAGCATTGGTTTTTCCTGGGAGCGGTTGTTGTGGTTGCATTGGTTGTTGCAGGCTGTGCCAATCCACACGCGCAACACTCGGCAGAAATGCCTAGTCACACGAAAGCGGTAGGAGGTCAATTGAGCAAGCCCACCATTTCCAAGGATTCACAAGGGCGCGTCGTTAAGGAATTCACCGTGGTGGCCAAGGAGGCAGATTGGCAAGTGTCTCCCGATTATTCTGTTCGTGCACTGACGTATGACGGGACAGTACCTGGTAAAACCATTCAGGTGGAACAAGGGGATCATGTCAAGGTACGCTTGATAAATAAAATGAAAGTCCCGGTTACGATTCACTGGCACGGCTATCCCGTTCCCAACAAGATGGACGGTGTTCCAGGACTAACGCAAGATGAAGTTGCTCCGGGGAAAACGTATACCTACGATTTTGTGGCGACAATACCCGGCACCTATTTTTACCACTCTCACTTCCAAAGCTCCGATCAAGTGGACAGAGGATTGTATGGTGCATTTATCGTCTTGCCCAAGGAGAAACGAACTCAATATGATCGGGACTATGTGTTGATGTTGGACGAATGGATGAATCATCATGGGAATATGGGTCAATCCGGAAGCCATATGGAGCATGGCGAAATGAATATGGGCGGCTCCGGAATGAACATGGATCATTCCATGATGATGGGAAGCGGCCAAGAATCTTCCATGCCGCAGATGGATCATGACGAGATGATGAAACAAATGTACAACCTTTATTCGGTCAATGGAAAATCGGGATCACTCGTCCAACCGTTAACGGTGAAAAAAGGCGAACGTGTTCGATTACGTTTGATCAATGCCGGATATATGACGCACAAGATTCACTTCCAAGGGCAACCCTTTCAAATTGTCGCCATGGATGGCCATGAAATTTCAGATCCGCCTGTGGTAAAGGACAAGCTCGTTGTAATTGGAGCAGGAGAACGTGTCGATGTGAGTTTCGTGGCCGGAAAAGACTTTGCCATTGATATGCACGACGGTACGCCCGGTGCGAAAACGTTGGTCATCCCCGTACGAGTCATCGGAGGAGAAAAAACACCGGCAAAAGCGGATCAATTGTCCCTACCAGAATTGGACATGAGAAAATATGCGACGAACAGCCGGACAGAAAACGTCGAACCATCCGCTTCGTCTTACGTCTTTCGTTTGAATCAGTCCATGCAAAACGGGGCAGAAGTTTATACAATCAACGGCAAAACCTGGCCGAATACCGATCCCATCGTAGTGAAAAAAGGGGAACGGGTGAAGATTACCTTCATCAATGAGGGACGCTCGGATCATCCGATGCATTTGCACGGTCACGTGTTCAAAGTGATCAGCCGAAACGACGTCCGATTGTCCGTTCCGCTTGAAAAAGACACACTTCTCGTGCGGCCCGGAGAAAAATACGAGATCGAGTTTACGGCAGATAACCCGGGTAATTGGATGTTACACTGTCATGATTTACACCATGCTGCTGCCGGTATGATGACGGTCGTTAAGTATCAAGATTACAAAAGCGATTATTCGGTAAAGATGAACACGGTACACGAATGATGGTTACAGCCAAGGTTATTTATATTTGATAAACACATCACACCGGTTTATCACCATTTGTGGATTATTCATGCACTCCGCCGTATGCACACACTATTATGGGTGTGGATGCGACGGAGTGTATAATCCACCATCTAGGATCTAGCCTGAGTTTTTTTGCGAAGATGTTGAACAGTTGGAGTGAAAACAGCAATAGAGATAAAAAGGTATATATAGCCGCTCCCAGAATAAATGGAAAAAGCCGTTCCTACCATTTTGATGATGGATGAAAATACACACACAAAAGTTGACAAGGGGGATGAAAAATTGAATCGATCGGATTTGGTGAGAAAGTTCGAGAAACAGGCCCGTTTGTACGAAAAAAAGCGAAAAAAACAAGCACAAAAAAAGTGGAGGCAAAAGCTTATTCGTTCAGCCAAGGGGAAAGTGCTTGAGGTGGCGGTGGGGGCTGGAGCCAATTTTCCCTTCTATGGCCCTGATGTGAAAATAACGGCTGTGGATTTCAGCCCGGAAATGTTAAAAAAAGCAAAGGAAGCCGCTCAGGAATACGGAATCGAAGCTGAGTTTATCCAAGCTGATATAGAAAACCTTTCATTTGCTTCCGATTCATTCGATACCGTGGTCTCCACCTTGTCTCTGTGCGGATATCAAGATCCCATCCAAATACTAAATCAATTTAACCGGTGGTGCAAAAAAGACGGCCGCATATTGTTGATGGAGCACGGTATTAGCTCCAACTTTGTTCTTGCTTCCCTTCAAAAAGCATTGGATCCTCTTGCCTACCGTCTGGTAGGATGCCATCAGAATCGGGACATAATGCATATCATCCAATCATCAAAGATTGTAATAGAAAAGACAGAATCTTATTGGACAGACATGGTTCATTTAATCTGGGAAAAGCCTGGTAAATAACTGTCGCCTTTAAGGTTGACGGATTGATGTGCCAACATCGGTGCGATAAATACAAAGACCCCCTGCCGTTCGTGTGTAATCGTGAAATGGGAAACGAGGGTAAAGCTCCCAGGGCGGGGCTCTTTTCATTTCTTCTTATAACCAGCTTTTTGGCATACTCCTTCCAAACACCCTTTGTTCTATGGTAATATCCCTATGATTAGATTCCACATACTCTTTGGCTTCATATTTACCAGCGTACTTATTGGGTTGCCGGTGACCGACGCGTGACCAATGGGCGACGTGACCGAAATGACTTCAAGTCCCAATCAACTTCCTCGTTTTTTGAATGGAAAGGATGCGAATGTCTTGAAGATCTACCGATCAGCAGCAAAAAACGGAGATTTGCTCCAATATATTCCGTGTTATTGTGGGTGTGGGGAAAGTGTGGGACATAAAAACAATCTAAACTGCTTTGTCAAAGAAACAAAATCTGACGGCTCCATTGTATTGGATTCGCACGGTATGAACTGCGGCACTTGTTTAAATATTGCCTCAGAAGCGATTGCCTTGAAAAAAACAAGTGAAAACGTCCCTTCGCCGCTATATTGATCAAAAGCATCAAGATGGGTATGCCAGACCCACGCCCACCCCAATGCCCAAATCCTAAGGGACGAAACTGGATAAAAGGGGTAACAACGGATGAACAACGAGAAAAATCGGCAAATATACCGAATGTGGGCACCATTCTATGATTGGGTATTACAGAATCGGTGGTTTAGATCGGCCCGCCGGAAAGTGGTGGAACAGGCTCACCTCCAACCTGGGGAGAATGTATTGCTGGTGGGAGTCGGAACTGGGCTGGATTTTGCCTATCTTCCTGAGAGTGTGCGGGTAACTGGGATTGATCTTTCTCCCGAAATGTTGGAACAAGCCCGAAAAAAAGCCAGTCGTCATGTCATTCACCTGCAACAGATGAACGCGGAAGCATTGGCGTTTCCTGACGAAACCTTTGATGCTGTTTTTTTCAACCTGATTCTAAGTGTCGTCGAAGATCCACGTAAAGCGCTGATGGAAGGAATCAGGGTGTTAAAAGGAAGTGGACGCATCCTGATTTTTGATAAGTTCCGGCATTCAGAAGCATCGCCTTCCTGGGTCAGCCAAACGCTAAACATACTCACCCGACGACTTGGAACTGATGTGAACCGTTCCTTTGAAAGGATTGCCGACGGGATGCCGGTTTATGTCGTGAAGGATGAACCCTCGCTATTTCGTGGGAAATACCGGATTATCGAACTTCGGAAAGATTGATATTTTTGTACTTCTATCCTTTGGAACTAATCCCGGATACTTCGCGCTTTAACTTTACTCACTTCTTACCAGTATTTTCACAAGAAAGTGCGCTAAGCAGATGACTTTTCCAGTCTCAAAAAGACCGTTTTTGAGACTCTACTGTGACAGCTTCGCTGGTATTACCCCTTGAAGAAGTGTGACGAGGTTTTTAAGCTCTGCTCAAGATGACCGTCTATTTGCATTATTTTTTCTGGCCATCAGCACCGGCTTGCGCCGTGGAGAGTTGTTGGGATTGAAATGGGGAGACGTGGATTTTGATCGTGGGATACTCGTTGTAAGAAGGACGGTACAACGTACTGTCAATGGACTCATTGTCAAAGAGCAACCCAAAACCGATAACAGTCGGCGATTGGTCAATATTTCCCCAGCCACAGTGGACGTTCTAAGACAGCATCAAAAAAGACAGGCAGAGGAAATGCTCAAGTTTGGTCTACGGGATATTGAGTTCATTTTTACAAATACTGTAGGGAACTTGATGGAGCCTAGAAAAGTCAATCATATATTCGACCGAATCATAGGGAAAGCCGGGATTCCCAAGATCCGCTTCCACGATCTCCGACACACCCACGCCACGATGCTCCTGAAACAAGGGATTCACCCGAAAATCGTTTCTGAACGGTTAGGGCACTCATCGATCGGAATCACCCTGGATATATATTCCCATGTGATTCCGTCCATGCAAAGAGAAGCAGCAGTAGCAATTGACCAAGTGCTTCAAAAGGACCGGAACACTTTATCGAGATAAAGGTTTGCAATCCGTTTGCAATCCTGCCAAGAAATCAAAAAGACGGGCTGTGAAAAGCCCGTCCGTACTGGTCGGGGCGACAGGATTTGAACCTGCGACCCCCTGGTCCCAAACCAGGTGCTCTACCAAGCTGAGCCACGCCCCGACAATGATTCATTATTCTCATGAAAAAGATAGTGAAACATGGCAAAAGACATTATAAGCGGAACGTAAGCAAAAGTCAACCTGTTTTTTTCCGATCCATATTTTCTCATATACCAAACGTGCGATTTCCCGTAAAGGGGACACCTGAAAAAAAAGATTGCCAGAGCTACGTGATAAATAAATGACTTTTACCATGAAAAAACGCAGGCTTCCCATTAGAGCCTGCGTTTTCGTTTGGTGCCGAAGGTGGGAGTCGAACCCACATGGTCAGAGACCACACGATTTTGAGTCGTGCGCGTCTGCCAATTCCGCCACTTCGGCATGATGCTTTGATTTCGTTTGTCTCTCGCATTTTCCATTGCGTCGTGACGAATTTAATTCTATAACGGATCGGACAAACTGTCAACAGCCTTTTTGATGTTTTATTTTTCCGACATTTAAGGGGTGATTTTCATTGAAATGAAAAGAGGATCAACCAATCAAAAGCCGAATAAACTGTTGTCCGACATGAAACACTACAGTGGGAGCAAGGGAGGCATACGGTTGATTCGCACATTGGCTGTCAAAGCAGACGGCACGCTGGAACGGGACTTGCCGTTGGAACAACTGGATCGTGCGGACATTTCATGGTATTGGGTCGATTTTGAAGCACCCAGCGAAGACGAAGCCGCGCTGTTACACAATCATTTTCATTTTCATCCCTTGGCTATCGAAGATTGCCTTCACTTTCTACAACGCCCCAAACTGGACTTATATGAAGGATATCAATTTTATGTCCTGCATTCGCTGAATCCGGACACCTTGAAAACCGAAGAGCTGGATCTGTTTGTCGGTGACCGGTATGTGGTCTCGTTTCATTTTTCCCGTCTGAACGAAATTGATTCCGCCTGGGAGGCGGTGTCCGCCGACGCCCAATCGATCCAATTGGGGCCGATGCAAGTGCTGTACTTGGTAATGGATCGGATCGTAGACCAATATTTCCCCGCGATGTACAATCTGGAGGATCGTATCAACGAATTGGACGACGGTACCAACCGACCCCATCGTGTGATCACGCGCCGTTTATTCCGCATCCGCAGTGACATGCTCGCGCTCAGAAAAACCATCGTACCAACAAGTGAAATGCTGTATCGCATGCTCAATATGGATTTTCTCAAGGAAAGCAAGCGCTATAAGCTGTATTTCACCGATATCTACGACCATCTGTTAAAATTGACGGCGATGATCGAATCCAATCGTGAGCTCACGTCCGACATGCGCGATCATTACATGTCAATCAAGACTGACCGGATGAACTCCATCATGCTGACATTGACAGTGTTCACGGTCATTTTTATGCCATTGACATTCATCGCCGGGATCTACGGGATGAACTTTGAATACATGCCCGAACTGAAATGGCGTTACGGCTACTTTGCAGTTTTGGGATTGATGGCAACCGTCGGCGTCTCCATGTTTATCTGGTTCAAAAAGAAAGGGTGGCTGGAGTGAATCCAAAAATCAACCGCAGGCACTCATCCCGTATGCCTGCGGTTTTGTATGGTTTATTCGCTCTCAACCAGCTTGGTCAACAACGGTGCGAGATAATCGACGCGGAGACGCCGATCGTGATGCAAAAAACGGGTGATCTCCGACTTCTCCTTTTTGAGCCAGATGAGAGAAGCAAATTCCGGCTTTATTCCTTTTTTCTGCAGACGATGCAGGAATGCGGCGTAATGATGTCGCATGTCTTCTACTGTCATCGGCAGACCCAAACGATAGATGAGCGTTGCGGAATGACGTTCTCCCCCTGTTTTCAGATACAAAGGTTGGACTTGGACATCGTCCGCCATCTGCGACAGGTCGATCCCCAGCTCTTCCTCTACCTCCCGAAACATACTGTGGAGAAAATCCACCTGATCCTCTTTCACATCCGATTCGTCAATCCCGCCACCCGCCAACTGCAATCGCCTCGGGAATGAAGTGTGATCTGCCATTTCTCCGATCACCCAATAACCATCAGACGTCTCCGTCAGGGCGCAAGCGTACATGACGCGGCAGGCCCAAGGATTGGTCATTTGATGGTGCACGGTATATAGATAATGGTCATATCGGGTGCGCATCAGGGTGACATCAAGTCGGTCGGGCTCATGGTGCCAATCCCGGATGGTAAAGATGGTGCCGTTTTTAAATGTTTTTCCTTCCCGTTTCAACCGCTCCCAATGCACTGAGATGTCCCGTCTCAAAGTGGCCGGGAGTTCGACAGGATCCGGCAGAACCCGTACGCGGATCTGATTGGGCATGCTTTGCAAACAAACGGGTATCATCAACGGGGATCCTCCTTTTCTCTCAAACATGTGGAACAGCCGCGGAGATGAGCCGCGGCTGTCATTTGGAGCGATCTCATTGCGGACGGAATACACCCAGCATGATCTCGATTTGATGGATGCGTGAGCCGTCTTTGGGACTTTCCTCGTACAGTTCAAGGACCAGTGTCCCGTTGGATGGCAGTTGATCGCGAGGAATCGAGATCTCCAGGGTGAACGGTGTCCAACTGGGTGCTCCGCCCTTCACCTGTACAGGTCCCCTTTTCAGATATCGGTGGCCATCGGTAACTGCGTAGTTGAAAACCCCTTCCAACACACGCGCTTCCCCTGTCACGCGATACGTTCCTTCGCCTCCGACGACACGCAATTGACGAAACGCGGCATTTTCAAGCTTGGGCCCCGGCTTCACCGGTTTCCTGTCCAGTGTCGGTGCCGCATGTACTTCAAACGTGCCCTTGGCCAGGAATTGATGCGAACGCGGGGCTTCTCCGTTTATCTTCTCCGGCAACAACTTCACCTCCACCTCATAAGTTCCCGCCGGAACATGTCTGCCTTTTGCTTGAAGATCCCACACACCTCGCCATTGAACCTGTTCCGACGGAGCCAGCATGACTTCGCGCGTCTCTTTTGGAACACTGTCTACTTCCACATGAGCGATCTCGGTTCCTTTTTGGAGAATGACAAAAGAGACGGGTTCATCTGAAAACGTGAGCCGAACATCCTTCTTTCCTTTGTTCCTTAACTTCAAATCAAACTTGACGGTTCCGTTTTTCTCCGCGATCACCAATATCTGACCCAACTGAACGTCGTTGGTCGACGTTGGCTGGCTCGGTGAGGTCGCTTGAAAACACCCCGCCAGCAACACGAAACTCAACCACAGCACCAGCCATTTTCCGCGCATGGCACATCCCTTGCCTTTCGTTTGGCATGTGTTTGTAACATTGCTGTAATATATGCATGTTGCTCACCCTTGAAACCACGCATCAGCGGACCAAGTTGTGATTTTTGTTGTAACAACAAAAACCCCGATGGTCACCCACCGGGGCGAATTTGATTCACCGCATTGCTTCGAGCCGCTCTCGGATTTGTTGACGCGGGAGAATCGCCTGTATAAACGTTCCCTCCCCGACCAATGCCTTATCGTGTTTTGCCGTTACGCGACACACTACTTTGTTGAACCTTACTTCCATCGCTTCGGCGGTAAATGTGACCTTTTTGCCGATCGGGGCGGGGGCGCGATGCTTAACCTCAATCGCCGCCCCCACTCCTTCTTCGTGGTCATCCAGGAAGGGCAAGATCACTTTCCTACCTATCCATTCCATGTAGTACACCATGGTGACGGTGGAGAGTGTCGGATGAATCATCTCTCCGCCGAAGGAAGCCGCCATTTCCTCCGTGACCGTGACGGTCATCGTCTCCTGGTGACCCGGATGCAATCCCGGTTTCACCGGCAAACACCTCACACGCCGAAGGGATTCAGCGGTTTGGTTCCGATATAGGAGAGGACGCTCTTCGTTTCCGTATACAGATCAATCGACTCGATGGCAAGCTCCCGACCGAATCCAGATTGTTTGTAACCACCGAACGGCAATCCGGGGAAGGTGGAGAACGGATTGTTGATCATGATAACACCCGCTTTCAGTTGTCCGGCCACACGGTGTGCGCGGGAGAAATCCTGGGTCCACAGTGCAGCGGCCAGTCCGTAGATGGTGTCGTTGGCCAGGCGGACCGCTTCCTGTTCGTCGCTAAATTTGATGACCACGACGACCGGTCCGAAGATTTCTTCCTGAGCCACGCGCATGTCGTTGGTTACATCCACAATGACCGTCGGTTCGTACCAATACCCTTTCTCAAATTCCGCTCCTTCCGGCCGTTTTCCGCCGCAGATGACGCGCGCTCCCTCTTCCTGCGCCAATTTGACGTAGGAGTCGATCACATTCCATTGTTCCCGGGATATGACGGCCCCGACATGCGTCTCCTTGCTGAACGGATCACCCAATTTCAGTTTCTTCGTTTTCTCTACGAACTTCTCCAAAAATGCATCATAGATCGATTCGTGCACCAGCAGACGGGATCGCGCTTCGCAGGATTGTCCGGTATTGTAGTAAATGCCGAAAACGGAGCCGTTCACCGCCGCATCCAAATCGGCATCCGGAAAAATGATATTGGCCGATTTTCCGCCCAGCTCCAACGTCACCCGCTTCAGGGTGTCGGAAGCTCTAGCCATGATATCTTTGCCCGTCGTGGTTTCACCAGTAAAGGCCACTTTGTCCACACCGGGATGTTCGATCAGGTAAGCGCCCACATCGGAACCGCTGCCGGTAATGACGTTGATCACACCGGCCGGAACACCCGCTTCGTGACAAATATCAGCCAATACGAGTGCGGTCAGCGGGGTGAGCGAGGCAGGTTTCAATACGATGGTGCATCCTGCAGCCAAAGCCGGGGCGATTTTCCAGGCCGCCATCATCAACGGGTAGTTCCAAGGCACGATTTGTGCGCAAACCCCGACCGGCTCCTTGACTGTGTAGTGGAAAAAACCGTTGGGTACCGGTTTGGTACTGCCGGAAATGGTCGTTACTGCACCCGCGTACAGCTCGAAATCCTCAATCGCCTGATGCACTTGACCCTGGGCGGCGGAGATGGCTTTCCCGCTGTTGAGTACCTCCAGTTCCACCAAGTCGTTGAAGCGTTCACGCATAATCTGGGCAATCCGATTGAGGATCTGCCCGCGTCGAGAGGCCGGCCATTTCGCCCATTTTCCCTTCTCCAGCGCTTGGTGGGCCGCTTCCACCGCTTTGTCCACATCGGCTCGGGACGCTTTGGCCACCCGCGCGATCACTTCCCCCGTGGCCGGGTTGAACGTTTCAAACCATTCCCCGGAACTGCTCGGCACTTTTTCCCCGTTGATCAACAAATGATATTCATCCTGCAACAACGCGATCTTCTCTTTCAGCATCGGTTCTCCTCCCTTGATTCGTATGGTGTTTCGCTTCGCCAAACTCATTCCACCCGTTCCACGATGGTGGCGATGCCTTGTCCCACGCCGATGCACATCGTGGCCAGACCATACCGGCCACCTCGTCTTCGCAATTCATAGGCCAATGTGCCAATAATCCGCGCACCGCTGGCACCCAGCGGATGGCCCAACGCGATCGCGCCCCCGTTGACATTCACCTTCTCCTCATCCAATCCGAGTTCACGAATGCAAGCAATCGCCTGAGCGGCAAACGCCTCGTTCAATTCGATGAGATCCAGATCAGCGACGGACAGCCCTGCTCGGGTCAGCGCCTTTTTCGTTGCCCCGACCGGTCCAATGCCCATGTAGTTGGGATGGGTGCCACATACGGCAAAGGTGACGATGCGGGCCAGCGGTTTCAGTCCCAGCGATTGGGCGACGCCCCGTTCCATGATCAGGAGCGCAGCCGCCCCATCGTTGATCCCTGACGAGTTACCGGCGGTTACAGTGCCGTCTTTGCGAAATGCCGGACGGAGAGATGCCAATTTTTGTAATGTGGTGTCAGGACGCATGTGTTCATCCTTATTGAACACCTTTGGTTCTCCGCGTTTGACTGGGATGGTCACGGGTACGATCTCGTCAGCAAAACGGCTTTCTTCCCATGCACGGGCGGCCCGCTGTTGACTGCGCAGGGCGAAAGCATCCTGGTCCTCACGGGACACACCGTATCGTTCGGCGACGTTTTCAGCGGTTTCCCCCATGCTGAGCGGCGGGAACATCTCCGCAATTTTCGGGTTGACGAACCGCCAGCCCAACGTGGTGTCCACCAACGTCTGATTGCCGCGGGGAAACGGTTCCTCCGGCTTCAACATCACCATCGGGGCTCTTGACATACTCTCCACGCCACCGGCGATGAAAATGTCGCCGCAACCAGACGCGATGGCCGCTGCCGCCTGATTGACCGCTTCCAGTCCAGACCCGCACAAGCGGTTGACCGTCACACCGCCCGTCTCCTCGGGCAATCCCGCCAACAGAGCAGCCATGCGGGCCACATTGCGATTGTCTTCCCCGGCTTGGTTGGCACAACCGAATATGACGTCTTCGATGCACTCGGCGTCGACCACCGGATTTCTTGCCAACAAGGCGCGGATAACATGGGCGGCCAGATCATCGGGGCGTACGCAGCTCAGTGTTCCTTTATACCGTCCAAACGGTGTCCGGACCGCATCCACAATGACGGCTTCGCGCACGGTTTGCCCCCCTTTGCTTACACAGATGTCCGTTCTTTCTCTCAGGGCGTGCTTGATGTATAGGTCCGCTTCGCTTTCCCGTTTCGCTCCGTCTTCGCCCTGAAAAGATTGTGCGACAGAATCGCGGCCACCCTCCTACAGATGACCTATATACTGACCTTGCTAATTTCAGAGGATTGCCGCTTCCCATCTACGTCGTACCGATAAAAACCACGTCCGGCTGCACGTCCGGTGTAACCGGCATACACCATTTTGCGCAAGAGGGGAGCCGGACGATAGCGATCCTCTCCCAGCTCGCGCACCAAGCCGGATAAAATCCACACCACCTGGTCGACCCCGATCGTGTCAGCCCATTCCAACGGTCCCATCGGAAAACGTGTCCCTTTTTTCATCGCCAGATCAATGGCGTCCGCTTCCGCTACGCCTTCTGTCAGCGCAAATGCCGCTTCGTTGACCAGCATCGCCCACGTTCGGGGGAAGACCAGACCCGGTTCGTCACCGACCACTTCCACTTGTTTGTCTACATACCGCCACAGTTGCACGGCCCGGGCCCACACGTCATCATCCTCCGCCTGAAGCGGGCGGCCAACTTCCACCAATGGCATCTGCTTGATCATTAACGGGGAAAAACCGCCGACCCGCTCGGGGTGTGGGACCCAGGAAGCGACCTGTGTCGCTGTTACATGAAGTGTGTTCGTCCAGATCGGAGCATCGTTCGGCACGAGTTCCACCGCTCGGCGCAGCAACCGCTTTTTCTCTTCCACAGGTCCAGTGACCGTGTCCACCACCGCACAAGACGATGACAACGGTTGATCCAATTGGTCCATTGCCCATACGTTCCAACCCCGTTCAGTAAACACATCCGACGTTTCTTTTGCCAAGGGTCCGTCACCGATCAACACGATGTCATTCATAGCGGTAATGCCCCCTTCCCGCCTTTTTACCGAGCGAACCGCTGTCCACCAGTTGCCGCTGGTGCGGATGGGGACGGAAACGCGGATCGTGGAAATACCCTTCGTAGACGGAGCATGAGGCGGCATAGTTGATATCGAGGCCAATCAGGTCCTGCAATTCAAACGGTCCCATCGGAAAACCGGCCGCGCGTAGGATGCGATCCACCTGTCGTTTCTCCGCCACATGGTCCCCGACAAGTCGGTATGCCTCGCTGTGAAACGACCGCGCCACACGATTGACCAAAAACCCGGGGGTGTCGGTCACCTTCACGGGGTCCTTGCCAATCTCCTTGACAAACGCCATCGCCTGATCGACCACTTCCCGTTCTGACATTGGCCCGTGGACCACTTCTACCAACGGCATGACGGGAGCCGGATTGAAGAAGTGAAGTCCGATCACCCGTTCGGGGTGCTTCGTGGCCGAGGCGATCGCCGTCACCGATAAAGAGGAGGTGTTGGTGGCTAAGATCGCTTCCAGGTCGGTGATCTCATCCAATTGGGAAAACAACGACTTTTTCACGTCCAGCCGTTCCACCACCGCTTCGATTACCAACTGAGCTTCGGCGACAGCGGACAGGTCGACAGACGACTCGATCCGGTCCAGCACCTGCTTCATCTCCTCCGCCGTCATCCGCTTTTTCTGCACCCGTCGGCGCAAGCGGTCACGGATCACCTGCATGCCGCGTTCAAGAGCTGCCGGGGAGACGTCGACCAAAACGACCCGTTTCCCCGCGGTCGCCAGCACTTCTGCAATCCCGTTCCCCATCGTACCGGCGCCTACCACGGCCGTCCGCACAATCGGATCAACAGTCACTTTTCATCACCGCTGGCTGTCTCACCAATCATCATCGTCACCAGTTTGCCAGCGAAGCCCATCAAATCTTTCGCCGCAGCACGCCCCTCCTCAGAAGCCATTGCTTCGTCCAATGTTTTCCGATCCTCAAACACCATTTCCGCCATCAGATAATACGGAGACTCCCCTCCCATTGGTGTGCCGACAAACCGGGTCACCTCGATCTTCTTTAATCCCGGCATTTTTTTTGCCAGCGGCGCATGCACCTGAAAATAATGCTCGTCAAATGCTTGTTGGTCCTCCGGTTGACGGTAAATGGCGATCAATTTGGTCATGTGGATCCCTCTCTCAGAAGAATTTCCAGTTGATGTCAAGTTCGCGGACTCCGATTTCCCGTCTTAAGCACCGCAACGGGGAATTCGGACCCGCTCCCGAAACCAATAGCAGCTTCATAGCTTCATCGCAGTCTCCAATTTCCGCCTCACTCATCTGGGCTGCGGCACTCTGCGATCGATCACACGAACCGCTTTCCCTTCACTGCGGGGAATTTCATGAGGTCTGCGCAGGACCACCTGCGTCGTCACACCCAAATTGTCTTTGAACAAGCGGCACAGCCGGTCGGTCAGCCGTGCCCCGTCCGCGTGTTCCGACAACGGGCAGTCACCGATCCGCTCTTTGAAAGATTCCGATACTTCCACTTCCACTGTAAAGTGGTCCAATGTCCCTTCCCGTGTGATGATGATTTGGTAATGCGGCGTCACCTCCTTCACTTGCAAGAGAACATGTTCCAACTCGGACGGGAAGACGTTTACACCGCGAATAATCAACATGTCGTCCACCCGTCCCTTGATCCGGGACATCCGCGCATGGGTACGGCCGCAAACACACGGCTCGCGGTACACGGCGGCGATGTCTCCCGTCCGGTAGCGGATCACCGGGATCGCCTCCTTGGTCAGAGTGGTAAAAACCAACTCTCCCGTCTCACCGTCGGGCAAAGGCTCCCCCGTGTCAGGATCGATCACCTCGACCAAGAAGTGGTCCTCCGCGATATGCAACCCGTTTTTGGCTTGCCAGCATTCGATGGAGACCCCCGGTCCCAGCACTTCGGACAAACCGTAAATATCCACTGCATGGATGCCCCATTTTTCTTCCAGCGTGCGTCGCATCCCCTCGGACCACGGTTCCGCGCCGAAAATGCCGTACACCAGAGAAGAGCTCGCCGGGTCCTTGCCCATCTCCTCCATCGTTTCCGCCAAACTGAGGATGAACGAAGGGGTTCCAGCAATGCCGCGCGGCTTGAAATCTTCGATCAACGTCACTTGGCGGGTACGGTTGCCGCCGGAAGCCGGCACCAGCGTCACACCGAGTCGCTCCGCTCCTGCATGCACGCCCAATCCGCCTGTAAACAAACCATAGCCGTACGCATTGTGAAACACGTCACCGGGACGGCCACCTGCAGCGACGATGGTACGTGCGCACAAATCAGCCCAATTGTCCAAATCTCTGCGGGTATACCCCACCACCGTCGGTTTTCCTTTGGTTCCGGAAGAAGCGTGGAGCCGTTTGACTTCCGACAAATCAACAGCAAACAATCCAAACGGATATTGATCCCGCAGATCCTGTTTGCGTGTAAACGGCAACCGGATGATATCCTCTACACTACCAATCTGCTCCGGCTTGATACCATGCTCGTCCAGCCGATGCCGGTAATACGGTACCCGGTAATATACGCGTTCCACCGTTTGGCGAAGTCGTTCCAACTGTAGACGGAGCAACTCATCACGCGGCATCGCTTCCCATTCCGGTTGAAACATCGGACTTCCTCCCTCCCCCCTCGTTGGGGCGCATACTGGACCGTGTCTGGTTATTTCCGTAAGGGGGCAATGTTTTTCCGAGTGAGCGACTGACCAATCCCGACCGAGTGAAGACCCGAAAAGCGCAGAATGGAATCTCGGGCAATTACCTATAGGCGAAGCGTACTTACCTGCGTCCTGCGCGTCGGATAGGAGCGGTCTGCTTCCTTCAAGGCGCAGATGGAGTGAACCGGAAAAGCAATGTGGACAGTATTGCCAGACACGCCCTAGACGGGTTTCAATCCTTCAAAGGGCTGACGGCATCGTTTGCAGTAGAAAATGGCCCGGCAGGCGGTGGGTCCGAACCAATTGTGCACCTCACCGTTGCCCGCACCGCAATAGGGGCATTCGGGCACCAGCGAACCCGAACTGCCTTTAACGGGGGGAGCAATGCCGAATTGCCGCAGCTTCTCTCTGCCTTCCGGTGTGATCCGATCCGTCGTCCAAGGCTGGTCCATCGTGATCACGACTTCCACTTCCCGTATCCCGTCCAGAGCGGTCAATTGTTCCTGCACCGCTTGCCGGATCATGCCGATCGCCGGACACCCGACAAATGTTGGCGTCATCTCCACCCTGACGCAACCATCATCCAGCCGTACCCGGTTGACCATACCCAACTCCACGATACTGATCGAGGGAATCTCCGGATCTTTCACTTCGTCCAAAGCGGACCACAGCATCTGTTCCGTCGTCGGCATGACGCACCCCTCCTTTACCACACAGCGTTGGGGTCCAACCGGTACACTTCGCCCATGGTGTCGAGCAATGCGGACAAATCGTCAGTGTGTTCTCCTTGGCGTCCGTCGACGCTGGGGATGAATATTTCACCCGGCCAAGGGATGCCCGCCTCATCCATCACCGGGCGAATCCGTTCCTCCCACCGCTGTCTCATTTCCTCGCCACTTATGGGGACGATGCCGTTTTCAATCAGAGCGGCTTCAAAACGGCCGAGAGAGAACAATCCCCCCACATCCGACCACAACCGGTTCACTGCCTGTGCCAACCGTTCCTGCGCTTCCCCACCGGCTTGTCCGAGGCGGGCGAACCACAGACGGAAATGCTGCAAATGGTACGTCTCCTCCCGGCGGATTTTACGGGCACCTTCCCTCAGTGGACGGTAACTGGATTTTGTGAGCGCTTCCAACCGAATGTCGTCAAAGACGTCGTACAGAAAGTGGCGGGCGATGCTGTACGCCCAATCTCCGTTGGGGCGTTCCAACAACACGGCATTTCGCCACCTTTTCACCTCCCGGGCGAAAGCGATTCGGTCGGGGTCCTCCTCACCCAAATCATGCAACAGACTGAAACAATAGGTGGCATGGCCCACTTCATCCTGTGCAACGGAACTGAACGCCACATCCTCTTCGATATCCGGCGCCAATCCCAACCACTCCGAATCCCGATGGCCGAGACAAAGCTCATCATCGGCCAGCTGATACAAAAAGTCGACCAGCGCGGCACGATATGCTTCCGATTGTTTAGCTTGTTCCGCGTTTTCCACTCGCATCTTCTTCAACCCCAGTCAACGCTTGGATTGCTCCGTTTTGGCTTCCTCTACCCCCACGTGATGTACGATGTCTTCCAAATAGAGCGCTCGTTCCTTAAACATGCGCCACAGTCGTCCGTTTTCCGTATAACCGGACACTTCACGATACTTGCGATCCATTTCCCGGGCGAAAAAATCTCCTTCATACGGCGTTGCATACACGTGCTCCCTCGGCACAATCCACAAATTGACCGCGCGATCCCGCCGAAGGAAATTTTCCCGTGCCGTCTGCAGAGCCATCTCGGGCGACGGAGCTAACACGCTACCCACATGCACGTGATGATCCATCTGCGACTTTTGCACGAACACTTCATATACCCCGTATTCTGTACGTGTCTTTTGCACTGTTATGAAATCCCCCCTATGGTGCTTAAACCGTGAGGAGTGTCAAACCGCCGCCATTTGCTGGGATCTCACCATCGCTTCCCGCACCCATCGCTGTTCTTCATGCGCCATCTTGCGCAAGCTGATACGCTCCCGCGATTTCGGCCCTTCGTTGTTTTTCACGATCTTGGCAAATTTGTCCCAGTCCGGCTCCGTATACACCCAACGACCCCGCTTCTCGTCGTAGTGTAATTTCGGGTCGGGAATGGTCAACCCGATGGAGCGAATCCGCGGGATGTACTTATCGAAGAATTTTTGACGCAATTCTTCATTGGTCTTGGTCCGGATCCGGTAGTCCATCATGCGTTGGGCGGCAGGTGTCACATCCACCGGTCCGAAGAAAAACAAGAGCGACTCCCACCATCGGTTCAGCGCATCCTGCAACATGTCCCGCTGTTGTCTCGTCCCCTGTGCCAGAGCTAAAATGATGTTCTCCCCGTGCTGCATATGGAAACTCTCCTCGGCACAGATTCTCTTCAGCACCCGGGCATAAGGCGCGTATGATGTATCCAGCAATGCCGCTTGATTGATGATGGCCGCACCGTCCACCAGCCAACCGATCACCCCGGCATCTGCCCAAGTCTCCGCTGGCATATGGAACACATTGTGAAATTTGACTCGACTCAAAAAAATATCCGTGATCAGATCCTCCCGTGTTTTACCAAGCGGGGCGGCCAGATCCTCCACCACGCGCAACAGCAGTTGTCCGTGCCCCATCTCATCCTGCACCTTGGCCATGATCGCTAACTTCCGGCGCAGGGTGGGAGCTTTCGGAACCCATTCCTTCTCAGGATAAGCCCCCATGATTTCGCTGACACCGTGCATATGAATCAGTTTGATCAGCAATTGTCGGTATTCGTCCGGCATCCAATCCGTTGCCTCAATTTTTTCTCCGCGTTGAATACGCTCCATAAAGCGTGCATACCGTTCATCTGACCCGGTCATCCCTCGTCCCCTCCTCCCTTTGCGGCGATACCTTGCAAGATCACTTCCATAAAACGTTCGGCAATCTCTTCCGGGTGCAGCCCGCCGTCAGGTCGATACCATTGATACAGCCAGTTGCCCGCGGACAAGATCAACAAGCGTGTAAATTTGAGATCACGACAGGACAATTCGCCCTGACGAACACCTTCTTCCAATAACCGGTTCCACATCGATTCATATGTGTCCCGCTTGGATTGAATGATCGCCCGGCGATCATTTGAAAGCGCTTTCCATTCATGAAAAAAAACCGTCGCTGCATCCAAATGATTGGCCACAACCCGAATGTGGGCGATCAATGCTTTGCGCAATTTTTCGATCGCGGAATCTTCCCCTTCCACAATTGGAGTAAGCGCTTCCAAAAAAGCATCTGCTCCGCGGTTGGTGATGTCGAACAGCAAATCTTCCTTGGAACGGATATGTGCATACAGGCTGCCGGACAAAATGCCGCTCCGCTCGGATATGTCCCGTATGGTCGTGCCGTGGTATCCTTTAACGCTGAACAGCTTGCGGGCATGAGCCAAAATTTCCTCTTTTCGTCCTACTTTGGGCATGACGATTCTTCCTTTCCACTTAAAGCAAGCGCTTGCTTGTTATTAGCTTACCGCGCATGCTGAAATCTTGTCAAGAGTAGGAAAATAGAAAATGAGGATATGAAGGGCAAAAAAAACCTCACCCTGAATGGGGGTGAGAACTACTGAACCATGTTTCATCAGAAGTAGCTATCGTTGATCCGCGCGTTCACCCATTGATCCGAGCAACAGTTGCCCAGCGCTTGTTCACCCGCATCATCAATCGTTTCCCCGCACACTTGACAAACCACCATCATGTCGGTCATTTCCTCTATTTTTTGATTCATCTGAATCCCTCCTGTTGAGTGTATTATAATATAACAGATACCATTTTGTAAACCTCTGTATTATAACAACTTTGATCTTTCCTACCGCTTAGATCTATCAGTATCAACAACAAAACCGGTTCTCAAAGGAACCGGTTTTGACTGGTTGAGGCTGTATCAGCGTTCCTGCAATTCTCCAACCGAAACGGTCATCTCTCGTTCGGGATCTTGTTGTTCATACACACGGGCAGTCCCGTCATCATTTACATGCTGAATCCAAACCGGCTTGCCGCGATACCGGACTTCAATCGTCTTGGGAGATTCCACGATCTGTTTGGTTCGGTTGACATCCATGACCATCCCTCCTCTGAAAGGTATTGTGGGATGGTCAGTGGACAAATATGCATGACGAAGATATTTCTCTTCAATGCCATTGAACATATTCGACAACCGTTCCGTTCGGATGAAAACAGAACCGATCCGACTTCGGCCAAATCCAATCGCAAGTGGGTATAATGAAAACAAAGACTATCTGTTCTTCATCCCAAATCATCTGGTTTTACATATAACCGAAACAACACTTGTCGGATTTGCACTGTCAGCCCTCCCTTTCTGAACAGAAAGCGTTCATCTACGCAATATTTTTAATACATCTAAATAATAAAAAATATCACGCCTCCCAATGGCATACGACAAACGACAATCGACACGATTCGCAATTTCACAAAGACCATGTCGAAAAAAGGTGTTAAGAATAGCAAATTTCTGGTAGAATTATATTGTTATCTTTGAAATGAAGGATGGAAAAGGTGAGGGAAGTCACATGGACTCCAATATTCGCGCGTATCGCATTCCGGTGGTCACCATTTTTGCGTTAGCGAGCACCGTCTCCTTTTTTTCCGTTTGTCCTCATCCCACTGGACTACTCTATTTCATGGTTATCACATTTTTGGTTATCGGATGCATCATCGACAGCTTCCTTCATTACCAAACCAAAACTCTGAGCGAAAGCGTACAACAATACAAAACTCTTTTCGAATACATCCCGGATGCTATTTACTGCAAGGACATCATGGGTCGCTACACCAGCTTCAACCCCGCATGTGAAAAACTAACCGGATATTCCGTAAACGAAATGATGCAAATGACGTTGTCAGATTGGGTACTCCCCGAAGACTATGAAAGGGTGAAGAACCATGTCCGGCGGGCATTGAAGGGGGAACCCCAACATTTTGAAACGGCCATTGTCCGCAAGAATGGAGAAATCGTCCAAGCGAAGATTTCCTACCTACCCATGATCAAGGAAAATCGCATCACGGGCATTTACGGAATCGCCAAAGACATCACCGAATATAAAAAAACAGACGAACTCTTGCAGCGATCCGAAAAGCTTTCAGCCGTCGGCCAATTGGCGGCGGGTGTAGCCCACGAAATCCGCAATCCGCTCACGGCGTTGAAAGGGTTTCTGCAATTGCAACGTCACAACTCCAACCAATCAGATGAACACCTGTCCATCATGTTGGCGGAGTTGGAGCGCATTGACCAAATCGTCAGCGAGCTGCTGGTCTTGGCCAAGCCGCAAACGGTTCAATTTTCACCGGTGGATTTGTTTCGTTTGCTGGAACAGGTGATCATACTGATCAATACGCAGGCGATCATGAACAATGTGGAAATCGTCATCTCCGAGTTTGATTCAAAGATCCCGACCATGATGGGAGAAGAGAACCAACTGAAGCAACTGTTGATCAACTTGCTGAAAAACGCAATCGAGGCAATGCCCAACGGGGGAACTATCGACATCCGGTGTCGTATGATCCGTGAACGTTCCGTCCTGATTCGCATCACCGATCAGGGATGCGGTATCCCTGAGGAACAGTTGCAAAAAATCAACGAACCCTTTTTTTCAACCAAAGAAAAAGGTACCGGGTTGGGGTTGGTCGTCAGCCACCGCATCGTGGAAAACCATCGGGGCAAACTCACCATCACCAGCCAACCCGGTCAGGGAACACGCGTAGATATTGTGTTGCCTGTACAAATCCCTTCATCCACGGGCTGAATCTCCCTTGATCTCCCGTCGCTCGCCAATTCGCAGGGTCCAGATCACACCCGCACCGAACATCGTTAACAAACCGAAAAACAAATAAGCAGTAAAGACGCTGAACCGGTCGATCATCACACCACCCAAGAAAGTGAAGAACCAATTGCCCAAACCGTTGCCCATGCTGGTGTACAGAGCCACTCCCGTCAAACGCACATCCCGAGGGGTAATATCAACAACATATGCCAATGCGGCGGGGATGAACAAACCGGTGGAAACGCCCTGAAGAAGAGTGGACACGTAGACCAGCCATAGCGGCGGTTCCATGAAATACAATCCCCACCGCATTCCCGCCACCAGCGCCGACAGCAATACCACTGCCAATATCCCATGACGTTTAATCCATGCCTGCGCCCGGAGCATAAAAGGTACTTCACTACCGGCGGCCAACAAAAATCCCAAACCGCTGGCCGCCACCGTGCCACCCAATGACTGGATCAGCAATGAGAAATACGCGTTATTGGCTTGAATGGGACCCATGATACAAAAAGCAGCCAATAAAAAGAGTACATAGCGCCGGTTGCGCAACAACCGGGACAAGCCCTCGCGCAGATTCAACTTCAAAGATACGCGTTCGTCTGGCATATATCCCGCCATCCAGGCGCCGATTCCCATCGTCAAAGTGAAAGCGACAAAAATCACTGATACGCCCCACCATTGTGCCGCCATGCCCATCACATAGGCCGCCACCGCGAAACCAACCGCGCCCCACAGACGAAATCGGCCATAGTCGCCATCCGTCCTTCGCACGTAACTCATGGTCAAACTGTCAGAGATCGGAACCAGGGCAGCCTGAAAAAACGATAGCAGCGCCATAATCCCCAACATGAAAGGATAATCGCGGGTGAGGACAAAGCCGACGGCAGTTAGACCCGTCAACATCATCGCCGTGATGAGGACAACTTTGGATCGTTGCGACACATCGCATACCACTCCCCACAACGGCTGGGCGATGATCATGACGATGGGACCGATTGACATCAACAATCCGATCTGCGTACCGGACAATCTTACTTCCTGCTGCAAATATACACTTAACAACGGAAACAAAATGCCGAAACCTGCATACAAGCAGACAAAAAACAGCCGAATCGGTACATCGGGCAGCGTTTTTCGCTGACAGGGGGTCACCGTTCCCGAACGGACCGGCATCATCGTCATCCCTTTCTCTATTTTGCAGTAGATCACCAATGGCCATATTGTATCACGTGATGAGAAACGGAAAAAAGGAATGATTACCAGTGCGGAAAAAAGAATGCCGCCCCCCGGCCATGGCGGAAGACGGCGGTTTCACAGATTTTCTCTACAGTCTGAGGCCGATCAATCGGTTTTTGCAACCTTCCTGGAAAGATGATCTATCAGGCGGCTTTAGAGGTGACTGGTGAATCCGTCTTGCCACTCGGACGGTAAAACAAGGCCAACAGAACAAAACCGAGCAGAGAAAAGGTGAGGAAATAAAACATACTGCCGCCACCCCAATATTGGATCAGGGTTCCGCCAATATACGGTCCCACCATGCTGCCAACACTGAAGTGCGCCGTTGCGATCGCATTGGCCTGCGGCAGATAGGAGGCCGGCAAGATATCGGATAAAAAGGCCAGTCCCAGTGTAAAGAGCGACCCGATCAGCCCTCCGGTCAGCGCGAACAATACCAATAGTATGGTTGGCCGACCCATAAAAAAGGGGACGAGGCTCATTCCGACAGCACCCAGTGTACAAACGGTCATCAAAACCTGCTTGCGACCAAACCGGTCACTCAAAATACCGAGCGGAATTTGAAACAACAAACTTCCCCAAACGAACGCGCTCAACAATGCGGAAATCCATGCCGTGGAGAGTCCTTCACGTAAACCGTACACCGGAAAACTTCCAGCGAGACACGCTTCCAAAAAACCGTATAAAATAGCAGGACATAAAGCAACCAGGCCCAACCGATAAATTTCTCCCAATTGTGCCCGGTCCCGTTGTTCCTTTTTCTCCGTCGGAGGAGCACCCGCGTCCAGCATCATGGTCAATGCCAACACACCAGCGAGCAACACACCCATCACGACAAACGGCACCCATTGGCCAAACGACAATAAATTCATCCCCAACGGCCCCAATCCGAACCCGAGACCGTAGGACAAACCGTACTGAGAGATCCGTCGACCGCGAATCCGGGACGGGCAAGTGGAGGTGATCCACAATCCGGTCGCGTAATGTAACATACTGTCACCGGAACCGACCATAAAACGAAGAAACACCCAAGCCACCATACTCGTCGTCAAAGGAAACAGAAAAAATGCCACCGTCGTCATCGCTATACCCGTCACAATCACTTTGCGGTACCCCCATCGGGGCACCAACCAACCGCTGATCGGGGCAAACAACAGGATTCCCAAATAAAGCGCTGCTGTATTCAACCCGTTGATGCTGGAACTCACCCCTTGCTGCTCCAACAGTGTCGACAACAGCGGGATGAGCAACCCTTGCGTGAATCCGGCGGCCATCACGATGGCCACCAGGATGCGAAACCGTTTTTCCGACCACGACTCCACCATGACTCTCCCACTCCATCTCATTTTCTTTTCATTTATTGGAGAGTATAGCGTACAGAAAAACAGGGCTTCAAGCGACTGCGTTAAAGGAGCAATACGGTAGGAAACCGCAGAGATGTTGACTGTACATGGGCAGAAAAAGGGCGTGTCTGGTCAAATCACCATCGATCCGCTCCTGGATCGACGAATCACCAGTCACGCCCTGATCAAATTACGCGGGCACGAATACCAATTGCAGAATGAACAGCACCATAAACACGTACATCAACGGGTGAACTTCCCGGAATTGCCCACGGACGATCTTCAGCAACGGATACGTAATGAACCCGAACGCGATTCCCGTCGCGATGCTGAACGTCAAAGGCATGCTCAACATGACGATAAAGGCGGGAAACGCCTCGTCAAATTGATCCCAGCGAACTTTGGCCAATCCGGCCATCATAAAGCATCCGACGATAATCAGTGACGGTGCGGTGATCGCCGGCAAACCTGCGACCGCTTCCACCAACGGTTCAAAAAAGAGCGTCCCCAGCATCAAGAAACTGACCACCACGGCGGTGAACCCGGTACGACCGCCCGTGGCAACACCCGTGGAGGATTCGATATAGGCGCTGGTCGGTGTGGTGCCCATCACTGCACCGGCGGACATCCCGATCGCATCCGCCAACAGCGCTTGCTTCATACGGGGAAATGTACCATTCTTCATCAATCCCGCCTGTTCAGCCACGCCGATCATCGTACCCGTTGTGTCAAACAACGTTACCAACAAGAATGCGAAGATCACCGCATACAGTCCATGTTGGAAGACCTCAGGCAACGTAGCGACCGCCTGTCCGAATGTCGGTGCCATGCTGGGCGGAGCGGAAACCCATTGTGCCGGCATTTTCATCAAGCCGAACGCCCAGCCGGCGGCCGCAGTCAACACCATGCCGATAAACAGGGCCCCTTTGACGCGCAGTGTCATCAGGACCAATGTCGCAAACAGTCCAAACAAACTCAGGATTGTCAGAGGATGTCGGAAATCACCCAGACCAACCAAATTGACTTCATTATTGACGATAATGCCTGCCGATTTCAGCCCGATAAACGCGATAAACAGACCGATTCCGGCAGTGATGCCATGCTTCAGACCGTCAGGAATAGCCCGGATCAACCCTTCACGGAACGGAGTGAGGCTCAACAGCAGGAACAAAATGCCCGCAACCAAAATCGCTCCCAATCCCACCTGCCAGCTGACACCGTGATGTCCCACCACGCTGAAGGCAAAATAGGCATTCATCCCCATTCCCGGCGCGATCGCGATCGGATAATTGGCGAAAATACCCATAATCAATGTACTCAGCACCGTCGACAGCACCGTAGCCACAAACACGGCACCAAAATCCATTCCGGCTTTTTGCAGAATCGCCGGGTTGACCACCACAATATACACCATCGTCAAAAAAGTGGTGAAACCCGCGAGGATTTCCGTTCGGACATTGGTTCCCTTTTCGCTGAAACCGAAAAATTGGTCCATAATACACCTCCTGATAACGTAAAAAACGAACATTAATACCAACAATAACTATAATAATCGGTTTTTTTGCTGAAGGCAAGAAATCACAACAATAAAAAAGGCCCATTTTTCATTATGGGCCAAAAACAATGTTTTCACTCTGATCATGCGGGAGCCCATCGTTTACGCTCCCCTTTGATACAGTTTACTGGCGGCTTGTTCGATGACCTTCTCGTAATACAACTCCACCACCAAATCATATTTTTCTTCCAATGCCGGCAACTCTTCTTCTGTCGCCTTCATCATGGCTTCCTTTAAATCGCTCAGCATATCCTTCAACTCTTCTGCGGTATGGTTTGCCAGATCATCTTTAACGATCTGCATCCAGAACGCCTCCTTTTTCCATCTATACTTGTTCCCAATGCCCGAATGGAAAAAACCTCTTTTTTCGTCATATTGAAGTTAATTGTGACAATGATCGGAAAATCGACACCCTCGCAGCATCTTCCGTTACACGATTGTTACAAAGATGAACCCTACCTTACAAGTGGGTTACAAATCGCCTGATTTCAACAAAATCTTTTTCTCCTGCGCTATAATGAAACCAACGATGCGGAACGGAAAATACGATCTCATTCGGAGGTGTTTCACCATGAACGGTGTTATCGGAATCATGAATGCGACTGCGATCAGTTTGCCACTGTGGATGTTATTGATCCTCTCTTTGCGAATGTTCCTGTAAACAACACCCTATGGTGATGAAATAGATTTAGATTTTTTACCCTTCTCTTCAACCTTTTGCTCGATTCAACCTTTTCAACCTTTGCTCGATCCGATCCAATCCAACCCCCAAAAAAACACTCGATCCGAATACCGGATCGAGTGTTTTTATTGTGACTTGCCCCACACGGATGAAGCACCAGAAGCACTCCCTTTCCCACTCGCTCTTTATAAAAAAAGCCGCATCTCCGCTGTTTTGCGGAAATGCGACCTTCAGGTTCTATTGGGAGGAGATTGATCAGGTTCAGTGGGCTGCTTCTTCGCCCAACTTTTCCTGCGCTTGGTTCAATTGATTTTCCAGCTGAGTGATCAGTTTGCCCAACTGTTCAAAGTTGGGGCTTGAAGATGTCAATTGCTGGGCAATCGCCTGACCGGTCTGCTGGATGCCTTTAGCCAGCTGTGCATCCTTTTGGGCCAGGATGCCGCGCACTTGGTCATAATGGGTAGAGAGCTCACTCAATTCCACCTTGATTTTGTCCACGTTTTTCTCATGATAGAATTCTTTGATCTCCGCCAGCTCATGCAAGATCGTGCTCAGATGGCTTTCATGCATTTGGAGACGGTTTTCATACCCTTTATACACCATCAACATGTGCATGCCGTGTGTGGAGTGCGGGCCGATGTGACAATGTATCGGCCAGATACCGGGGTTGTTGGCGGTCAAAACCAAGTCATACCGCTCCCCGGGACCGATCGTGATGGAGTCTTTCGTCACGGGTTTCGGCAACGGCCGCCCATCACTGGCGATGACTTGGAAATGATGCCCGTGTGTATGAATTGTATGCACGTCCGAACCGGCATTGATCAAGCGGATCAGGTATTTTCCACCCTTTTTCACCTGTACCGGCGGGATGGCCGGATCGATTTTGCCGTTGATGGTGAAGAACTTCGGTTTGCGATCCACTGTATCGTAATCGCCGTCCAAATGTTCGTGTTCCGCTTCCGTTCCGACGTATTTGCCCGCTTCCGTTCCTTCCGCCAAGCTCAATTTGGGATCGCGCTCACCCAACATCCAGACGAATTCTCCGTCATAATGCGGTTTCTTTTTCGGTTCCACGATGAAGGCTCCGTACAAACCCATTTCCGGATGGCGATCCGGCTCCACATGACAATGGTAGAAATACGTTCCCGGTGCCGGGGCATCAAACTCATACGTATAAGTGCCGTTTTGCTCCACTTCTTTTTGGCTTACGCCCGGTGTGCCGTCACCTTGGAAGCTGTTGTCCACACCGTGAAAATGAATCGTATGCGGTTCTTTTTGCCGGTTGTGGAAAATGACTTTGACATGATCCCCTTCTGTCACCCGTAATTCAGGACCGGGAATGGTGGCAGGTGAAGCGGGTTGATTCTTTTTGGGGTCCCACAACCCAAAACCCCAGGAATAAAGCGTTTTGCCGGGAGCCAATTCCTGATTGACATCCGCGGCATATAGATGAAACACCTTGGTCGTTTTTTTCTCGTGATTATCAGGTGCCGTTGATGCACCTGCAGAACACCCTGTCACCATCCAAGCGAGCAGGGCGATCATCATTGCCGTTCGCTTCCACCACATATTCCGCGTTCCCTCCGTACCACCTCATGATACTGTTATTAATCGTAATTGATAATCATTCTCATGTCAACCCAATTTCCCTTCCAAATTATTGCTTCCTACTACTGTCCGGGATGCTTTCCATTTCCATACTCAACACTTGTGTGTAGAAATCGGTATAATATAGTTGACATTCATAGATGGGGGGATCCGGTATGTACCATCTGACAGTTTACGATCAAGACGGAAACAAACTGCACGATGCCCCGCTCGAAGCCGATCATGATTTGGAAGCACGGATCAAAGGAATGGAATGGCTTAAGCAGCATCACTATGAAGAATGCCCTTACCGGATCTTTCACACGTCCGGGCGACTGATCGCATTTCAAAGTCACAAGGGAAAAATCACCGGATAAACCGGCAGAATCTTGATAAACCGCGGATCAGCGGTTTTTTTTTGAGCAAATTGATACTTGTTTCTCTACTAGAAAAGGAATGATAACATAGCATTGAAATCATCATTGCCTACCTAAGCTGAAAAAACTTGAAAAGGTAAGGGATCTGCATGAAACGAAAGCTCACATATGCAGGCTTGGGCATCGTAGTCATCTTCATCTTGGCCATTTTGGAATATACGGGAATCATTTGGCACAACGAATGGTTTGCAAGACCATATGAAGTAAAAGGGCTGGACGTCTCTCATCATCAAGGAAAGATCGATTGGCGAAAGGTGAAAGAGGAAAAAGAATATGATTTTGTTTACATCAAAGCGACTGAAGGAAAAGATTTCGTCGATGACCGACTCCGCTACAATTGGAACGAAGCGAAGCGCCAAGGAATCATGGTCGGTGCTTATCATTTTTTTTCGATGAGAAGTTCAGGGGAAACACAAGCACTTCATTACATCCGGATCGTTCCGAAAGAGAAAGACAGCTTGCCGCCAGTCATCGATGTGGAAATCCATCTCGGTCACAATCGGGAACGCGTCAGAAGGGAACTGCGAGCCATGGCCATCCGACTGCAACAGCATTACGGCAAGCAACCGATCCTCTATGTCACCTATGATACTTACAACACCTATATCAAGGATGATTTCCAAGAATATCGCATCTGGATTCGGGATATTTTCAAACCGCCTTCGCTGGATGAACGGTCTTGGTCCCTGTGGCAGTATTCCAACCGTGGCCGAGTCGACGGGATCCCCACCTATGTGGATATCAACGCCTTCTGCGGAGATATCAAAGCATTCCGACGGGAAATGGCAAGATGAGAAAATCTGGAATACCTTTCTCCGTTTTAAAAAGAAGAAGGCCCCCAAGTTGCTGACAAAGTCACGCGACTCCTATCTCCCGTCTCCCACTCCGTCGTGACAGCCAGAGTCGGTTGATGGGAAATAGGAGTCGCCCGTACACTTGCATCAGGTTTACACTGCTGTCAGCAGACTCTCCCACTTTTTCCTTAAGACAACGGCCATTTCGTAGCGGGCGCATGACACGCATGATTCTCGCAAACGTACACGGTGGCCCGTCCGTCCAATGTATGTTGTTCCTTGGTAAAAGGCGCGATCGTATCCAGTGTCTCCGTCGGTTCTCCTTCCGGCTTGAACAACAGCACCGCATCCGGCAGATATGTCCGGTGTGCTTGCTGGATCATTTGGCGGGTATCTTCGGCATCTTTTTTGCCCACAATCACGATCTCCTTGGTGGGACCGAGGGCCCATTGTGCAGCCGTCAGGAAGAAGGAGTGCGCGATCGGCGAATGTTTTACGGTTTCCCCAAAAGCTCGCAATTGGCGTTCTGCTTGGCTTTCCCATTCAGGGTCCCCCGTCATCCGGGCTAATCGGATCAGGTTGCAGGCGGCCACCGAATTGCCTGACGGCAGCGCTCCGTCATAAACCTCTTTGGGACGGGTGAGCAGCTGTTCCGCGTCCCGTCCGTAGAAGAACAACCCGCCTTTCTCCTCATCCGCAAACAAATCCAGCATCTGATGGGTCAGCTCGATCGCTTTTTCCAAGTGAGACACGTCAAATCCGGCCTCATACAGCTCCAGCAAGCCCCATGCCAGATAAGCATAATCGTCCACATATGCGAGATAAGCCGCTTCACCGTCGCGGTAACGGGCCAACAAACGGCCGTCTTCCCGGCGGAGATACCGCCAGATGAACGACACCGCCTTTTCCGCCGCAGCAGTGTAGCGCTCGTCTCCCAACACGCGGCCGCCACGGGCCAGTGCCGCGATCATCAGACCGTTCCACGACGTGAGGACCTTGTCGTCCTTGTGCGGATGAACCCGCTTCTCCCGCACCTCAAACAGCTTTTCCCGCGCTTCGCTCATTTTCCGTTCCAATTCATGCAGCGTCATCCCTTTGCGTGTAGCAATTGTTTCCCAAGAGACATCCAGTAGGTTGAGAATGTTTTTGCCCTCGAAGTTTCCTTCCGGTGTCACCCCATAGCACTCGACAAACAATTCTCCGTCCGCTTCACCCAATACGTCCTGGATTTCCTCCGGCGTCCAGACGTAAAATTTGCCTTCCTCTCCTTCAGAGTCGGCATCCTCCGCAGAATAGAAGCCGCCTTCGGGATCGGTCATGTCCCGTAAGACATAGGTGAAAATCTCCCGCGCCACCTGAGCGTAGATTTCCTTGCCCGTCGCTTGGTACGCCTCCAGATAGGCCAGTGCCAGCAAGGCGTTGTCGTACAGCATCTTCTCAAAATGCGGGACCAGCCACCGTTCGTCGACTGAATACCGGGCAAACCCATACCCGAGGTGGTCGTAGATGCCACCCCGGTGCATCATTGTCAACGTCCGTTCTACCATCTCCAAGGCATGCTGGTTTCCCGTCCGTTTCCAGTAACGCAACAAAAAAAGGAAATCGTGCGGACGCGGAAACTTGGGGGCATCGCCGAACCCGCCCCAACGCGGATCGAATTGAGAACGAAACTGTTCAAATGCCCGGTCCAACACTTCAGCGGTCAACTCGCCTTCCGCAACGGGGTCCAGATTCTTCTCCAGCAATTCCGTAATCTTATCCCCTGCCCGTAACATATTGGATCGGTCCTGTTTCCACACCACGGCGATCCGTTGCAAAATCTCCATCAGACCGCGGCGACCATAACGGGACTCTTTTGGGAAATACGTCCCAGCAAAAAACGGCTTCTTGTCCGGCGTCATGATAATCGTCAGCGGCCACCCTCCATGACCGGTGATGGCCTGACACACGGTCATGTAGATGTGATCCACGTCGGGCCGCTCCTCCCGATCCACCTTGATCGAGACAAAATCACGGTTGAGCACCTCCGCCACTTCCGGGTCTTCGAACGATTCCCGCTCCATCACATGACACCAATGGCAGGTGCTGTAACCAATCGACAAAAAGATCGGCTTGTCCTCCCGTTTGGCCTTCTCAAACGCTTCCTCCCCCCACGGATACCAATCGACCGGGTTGTATGCGTGTTGGAGGAGATAAGGGGATTTTTCGTGGATAAGGCGATTCGGTTTGCGTTGAGTCTTAGTCAATGTTTAATCCACCCTTCATATGGATGACTAACCTGCGGGTCACAGGTTTTATACACATTAGCCCCTTACATAAAAATGGATAGTCACTTCAATTGTATCCGCTGTTGTACGCTTCCAAACAATATGATCAATAACCGAATTATAGACATGGGTTGAGTTCTGCGTCAGATTTTTGGGACTTTACATCTTGAACGCATTTCAGATGGATTTTGTTCCTTATGCAGGGATGAGATTTCTGTTTAATGAAGACTATGTTGTTAATAGTGTTACTTATGCTGTTGGCAACAGAACGCTATTTGTAAGATTTGAAGAAAAAGTGATTGATGATTTGATATGAAGAACATTTACTACCTAATGGATGGAGATACTCAGGTGGCGGCTATCGAAGGGTATCTTGAATATAAAAACAAATGAGTTAAACCATGACCGCCCCGCTCTCCTTCGGAGTGGGGCGGTTCTACTTCCTCAACCATAGCATGATCAAGTGACTGGTAGCACCCATAATAGCAAAAAAATCCCCCATAAAATGGGGGGAGTATGATGCTGGCCATGTTAAACTATCTCACAACACAGCACCACATAGTCTTTACATCAACCTTTTTTTTCTCTTTTCCATCGATCTACCTCTAATTTGGTTACCCAAATAATGAGTATAGGAACGGAAATGACCATAAGCCACCAAATAACGTTTAGTGCTTTGGGGGAATATTGGTAAACAAAAGCGAGAAAAACGCCAGTTATAATAAAGAGCGTTATAAAACGCAATATAACCAATGATTAGCCCTCCAATTTATGTTACCCATGATTATTATAGCAAAAGTGGTAAATTATTTTAATTTTTGTGTTTTGTGAATTTTATCCCAGAAAAATTAGTCTAGTCTAATGCAACCTTCATAAGCATTTCTGATGACGTAGACCCAACATATGCTTCTACATTACCAGAGTTACATCCGTGTATTGATTTTCTGAAAATAGATAACATATAATATAGGCAAGAGAAAATGTGTAGGGTTGCCCCACCGTGGGCCTGTTGCCGTAAGTAAAGATGCCGCTTTACTTACGGTTTTAATTTAGGAAAAAGCCCAAACTGAGGGCCAACGCCGCTTCCGGCTGGATGTCAAAGTCCGTGGGCTCCGAAACGCCGTCTCTGCTCCTTATCAACAGCTACGTCGTTCGACGGGAAATTCGGATCCGCTCCCCGTAATTTGCGAGAGATACAACCACCATATTACCTGTCTAGCGGGCCTTTATGGCCCGTTTTTATCGGTCAGGGAAAAAGCATGGGAATCTGCACCCCCTTGCTCCCAAAACAGCGGCGTATCCGTTATCAACATGTGTCCCGGAGCATGGGTAATCATCCAATCGGGGCGACTTTCCATAGCTACTGCTTGAGGTGTGACTCCACAAGCCCAGAAGACGGGAATCTCCCCTTCCCGAATCGGGACGGGATCGCCGTAGTCTGGTTGGTCCAAATCGCGAATCCCGATCGCCGCCGGATCCCCTACATGAACAGGCCCACCGTGAATCTCCGGGTAGCGGGAGGTGATCTCCGTCGCCCGGATCAGGTTTGCCGGTGACAAAGGGCGCATGCTGACAACGAGAGGACCACGGAACATTCCCGCCGGCTCACAGGGGATCGGGGTGCGATACATGGGCACGTTTACTCCTTCCTCTACATGGCGGACCGGAATTCCCGCATTCAACAACAGCGCGTCAAAAGTAAAACTGCACCCGATCAAAAAGGAGACGGCATCTTCTGTCCATTCTTCAGTGATATCGAACGCTTCTCGTGCGAGCTCCCCATTCCGGTAGATACGGTAACGCGGCACATCGGTACGCAAGTCCGCCTTCGGTGCCGTCTTTACCGGGACTGGCGATCCGGGATCGGTCACTTCGATGAGAGGACAGGGCTTGGGATTGCGCACGCAAAAAAGCAGGAAATCATACGCATACCTTTTTGGAAGGACGACCAAATTGGCTTGCAGGATACCCGGAGCCAGTCCCGCTGTCGGACGAGTCCATTCCCCCGATCGGATCGCACGACGGATTTCCTCCAAACTGTTCATTTTTTCTTCCCTTCCTCTCTACTTCAATAATTTAGGAATCTCCTCTGCCATCGTATCAATCCCGAGATAAGCCATGATGACCACGATAACGGCCCCGGAAATCGTGAGCCAGACCGGATGCCTGTAGTCACCGACAATGTTCTTTTTATGGGCCGCAACCAACATCACGCCCAGTGAAACGGGAAGGATCAACCCATTGAGCGCTCCTGCCAAAATCAACACTTTCACCGGTTTGCCCACGATGACGAAGACAAGCGTGGAAACAACGATAAATGCGACAATCATTCTCCTATGATATTTCTCCAGGACGGAACCAAAAGTACGGATAAATGATACTGACGTGTAGGCCGATCCGATAACGGATGTAATGGCTGCCGCCCACATAATGACGCCGAACATTTTGTATCCAATATTCCCTGCTGCCAGTTGAAAGACCGAAGCGGCCGGGTTCTTCGGATCTAGGGAGAGTCCTTTTGCCACCACTCCCAACGCAGCCAGGAAAAGAAGGATGCGCATGATGGAAGCGATCCCAATGGCTGAAACCGAGCTCTTTGTCACTTCAGACAACGCCTCAACTCCTTTGACACCGCCATCCAGTAACCGGTGACCCCCGGCAAATGTAATGTATCCACCCACTGTTCCTCCGACAAGGGTAACAATCGCCAACATGTCAATCGAATCGGGAACAATGCTTTTGACAGCAGCCTCTCCGTATGGAGGGGAAGCGGTGAACATCACATACAATGTGAGTACGATCATGACTGATCCCATGATCTGTGCAAACTTGTCCATCGCTTTACCCGCTTCTCGTATCAGAAAAATCCCGATCGCGATGACTCCGCTGATCACAGCTCCCAACTCTGGTGACATTCCAAACATCACATTCATCCCCAGGCCGGTTCCCGCGATATTTCCAATATTAAATGCCAATCCCCCGATCACAACCAAGACTGCAAGCAAAAATCCCATACCCGGCAACACCATGTTGGCTATATCCTGAGTTCGTCTCTCAGAAACGGCTATAATACGCCAAATATTGATCTGGGCACCGATGTCGATCAATATGGAAATCAATATCACAAACCCAAAATTGGCACCCAACGATTCTGTAAAATAAGTAGTTTGGGTTAAAAAGCCCGGTCCGATCGCAGAGGTTGCCATCAAAAATGCGGCGCCCAACAGTAAGCTGCGGTTCTTTTTATTCAAATGCCATCCCTCCAGGATAGTGATTTCTGAATCCACCGTTATATGTTGATGTTCTACATACAAAAACTATTATTCATAAAATTTAATATTTTATAGATACTGTGCCACGCCTTAGATGTGAACATAATACGATCCGTCAGACAGGAATCATTTTGTGGATGATCCATGTCCGACAGTTTCCCGATTTTTCGCTCAAATGATCGTTTGAAGTGATTCCGCACTTCATGCCCATATTATATCGTTGCCCTAAGTATCCCCACAAGAAGGATACCGAGCGACACTCGATTCCGATTGAAATGCAGGATTCTCTCTCGCTATTCATAAATTAACATGAGCGCCAAGCGCCTAGGCCGGAGTATTGACTTACAATTAATAATCGGCTTATGATATGTATGTTGTGCAGGATGAGCGTTGCTATTGGGTTAGGATATCAAACCACATATAGAAAGGGGTTTCCACACTTCACATGGATGCCGTCAATACCAAACCACAGACAATGACACCCTCACATCGATTTGGGATAGCTGCTCTCCTTGGCATGTTGACTGCACTTGGACCCCTGTCTATTGATATGTACTTGCCCGCTCTGCCCGCTCTCGCCAATGATTTGCACACCAGTACCTCCCTTGCCCAGCTCAGTTTGACGGCTTGCTTATTGGGTTTGGCTTTTGGACAATTGTTGGTGGGACCGATCAGTGATATCCGCGGTCGCCGAACCCCATTGATCACATCACTGGTTGTCTACGCTTCCGCTTCCATCCTGTGCGCCTTGGTTCCCTCGATCTGGGCACTCATTCTCCTGCGTTTCGCCCAAGGAATGGCAGGATCCGGAGGAATCGTGATCGCCCGTGCCATCGTGCGTGATCTCTACTCGGGTTCTGAGATCGCGAGGTTTTTCTCCCTTTTGATGCTGGTTAACGGGTTGGCACCCATCCTGGCCCCTGTGATCGGTGGGCAATTGTTGCGCATCACTTCCTGGCACGGGGTGTTTCTGGTACTGGGGATTTTGAGTATCGCCATTCTTCTGACAGTCGCCTTCAAATTGCCTGAAACTCTGCCCAGCCAATATCGTTCGGAGGGAAGCTTAAAACAGACGTTTTCCACCTTCCGCGGCCTGATCAAAGACCGTGAATTTATGGGATTTGCGTGGTCCCAAGGACTGGTGATGGCCGCTATGTTTGCGTATATATCGGGATCACCGTTTGTACTACAAAATATCTTTGGTGTCTCTCCACAAGGGTTCAGTCTGTTTTTTGCCGTCAACGCGATCGGGCTCATCTTGGCCAGTCAAATTACCGGCCGATTGGTAGGTCGGATCAGTAAGACCAAACTGCTCACTGTCGGGATTGTATACGCCGCAATCGGAGGAACCGCCCTTCTTACCGCAATTCTGCTGGGAGTAGGACTTGTCGGTATCATACCGTCCCTGTTCATAGTCGTGTCGAGCGTCGGGATTGTCGTGACCACCTGCTTTTCACTGGCCATGCAGAGTCAGGCTCAATCGGCCGGCAGTGCCTCGGCTCTGCTGGGGGTGATTCCCTTTGTGATGGGGGCGATGGTTGCACCTTTGGTCGGGGTCGGTGGAAGTGACACCGCGATTCCGATGGGGATCGTCATCGCTTCCTGCAACATCGGGGCTCTGCTTAGTTACTTCGTATTGGTGAGACGTTGAGACTCCACACGGCTGAAGTACCACAGGCACTCCCTATGGTCGCAGTGGGATTCTTGGGTAGTTCACGTCCTCAGTCCATTTCTGTTTCGGACAACTCCCAAGTTCAGGGCTGTCTCATCAGCCCATCCCATGCCGTTCTACAGCCGGGCTGTATGTACCCGCATGGGCGGGACACCAGCGACCAACGGAAGTGCCCGTGGTATTACCAGTGTCCTAGTTCCTTTTTTCACTCTTATGGTTTTACCCAGCGGGAGAGACTGGTTCGCCGCTGGAACCCCATACCATAACGTTTTCAAGGAACAGAACCCCTACCAGTGGGATGAGCACCGCTCATACGTTCGATTATACTATAGACAAGTTGCTCTTGACATCCCCACAAGGGGGATTGGCAACGCCGCCTTTCATCCCACGATTAAAACCGTGGGCTTTTAGGCGGCAGTTTCTGTAAATAAAGCTTCTGCTATACGGAGAAAATCATTAACAGCTGCGAATACACGACTGTTGTTATATCTCCCTTCGTGACATAATCAGCTGATCATAACCATCCTCAGTGCCGGATGAGTTTAAATGAGGGCTAAATCGCGGAGCGATCCGCGTCTTTTTCTTTTGCCTTAACATAAGCTATTGCCGTAGAGGAAAGTGTGTGGCTAACAGAAAAGAACGCACCAGAAGCGAACGGATCGATTCTGGTGCGTTTCGTGCCCAAAACTCTCCCTTCCCACCAAAGCCCTCTCATTCACAACTTTGTTCGAAGACCCCACAGCTCGGGAAAGAACCGGTGATCCAGCGTCTTTTTCAGGTATTGGACGCCGGAAGAACCGCCCGTTCCCGTCTTATTGCCGATGATGCGCTCCACTGTAGTCACATGGCGGAAGCGCCATTGCCGCACCCAGTCTTCGAGGTCGACCAGCTTTTCGGCCAGTTGGTAGAGGTCCCAATAGGATTCCACATCGCGATATACCGCCAGCCAAGCCGCTTCCACACTGGGGTGCGCTTGGTAAGGCTGGGTATAGTCCCGGTTGAGCACATCAGGGGGAATGGCCAAACCCGCTCGGGCCAACGCCTGGATGGCGACATCGTAGAGGCTCGGGGCATGCAGTGCTTCATGCAACTGTCGGTACAGTTCCGCATCTTTTCGATAGATATCCAAAATGTGCCGGGTTTTATACCCGAGGGCAAACTCGATCATCCGGTGTTGATACGATTGAAAACCGGAAGCCCGGCCCAATTGGTCACGGAACTCCAGATATTCGGCGGGAGTCAGGGTGGAGAGGACATCCCATGACTGGATAATCTGGGACTGAATTTTGGAAACACGGGCCAACATCTTGAACGCGCGGGACAGCTCCCTGTTTTGGATACATTGGATTGCCGCTTGAATCTCGTGCAACATCAATTTCATCCAGAGTTCGCTCACCTGGTGAATGACAATAAACAGCATCTCGTCATGATGGCCGGACAAGCGTTGCTGCCCGGACAGAATACGGTCCAACTGCAGGTACTCCCCGTAGGTCATCTGATCGCGAAAATCGGTGTGAATCCCTTTTTCGTCATGCATCACATACACCCCCTTATTCATACGGACGCAACAGCGCACGGACCGGGCTGGCATCTGCATCTCGGAGCGCGAGCGGCACGGCGATCAACTCGTAATCACCCGGTTGGACTCGATCCAACACCACGTTTTCCAAAATGCAAATCCCGTATCGAAACAGGGCGTGATGCGCCGCCAACTCCTTACTGTCCAATGGGTCTACGGAAGGCACGTCCACTCCGAGCAACCGCACCCCTTTTTCATGCAAATAGGCGGCGGCATCCGGCCGCACATAGGTAATGGTACCGGGGAACACCGTCGGGTCAGATACGGGACGTGTCCGCAACAACAATCGCTTGACCCCCTCCAGATCATAGGCGGACAACTCTTCGGCACCGACACTTTCATGGGAAGAGACGTCGATCACGCGTGCAGGCCCCACAAACACCTCGATATCCAGCTCCATCACTCTGTAGCCCGTATCATCAAAATGAAACGGCGCATCGACATGTGTTCCCGTATGCGTGCTCATCGTCAACTTGCCGACATTGACGGAACCATACTCCATGGTCCACGACAACGCAAACGAAAACGGCGTATCTCCCGGCCATCCCGCGATGTCATTGCTCAACGGTTGTGAGATATCCAACCATTTCATGCTGATTCTCCTCTCGTCGGAATATGGATGACCAAACGCGCCCTAAGCCACCACATCCCGTGTATTTTCATACTGCTTGTATAGTCCCGTCTCCATGATCTCCTTGAGGATTTGAACACACTTCCAAATCTCCTCAAAGGTTGTGTAGAGCGCAACCGGAGCGAAACGAATTCCGTTCGGCGCGCGAAAATCGGGGATGACACCGTTGGCTTTCAATGCTTTACAGATACGCGCCGCCTCGGGGTGTTCCAGATAGACGTGTCCGCCGCGACGGTGATACTCCAGCGGGCTTCCGATCATAAATCCATATCCGATGAGTTCCCGTTCGATGAGGAAAATCAGATAATGTGTCAGTTGCAGTGATTTTCGGCGTACCCGGTCAATGCCCGCTTCCGCAAACATTTCCAATGAACCGATCAGGGGGGCGGCGCTCAAAATGTGCGGTGTTCCCAGCTGGTAAGCGCCGGCGTGTTCGGCAAGGGTCAGCGTATGGGCCATGTCGAACTGTTGATCCTTACGCGAACCGAACCATCCCGTCAAGCCGGGTGTGCGATCAAAATGCCGGCGATGGACATACAGTCCAGCCACTCCTCCCGGGCCGGCATTCAGGTACTTGTAGTTACACCAAACGGCAAAATCAACGCCCCACTCACTCAACGCATGCGGGATCGCACCGATGGAATGGCAGCAATCGAAACCGATGAGAATTTCCCGTCGGTGCGCTTCCTCCGTCAGCCGTTTCATGTCGAGAATTTGTCCGCTCCGGTACAACACACTGGGCAGCACGATCAACGCGATCTCGTCGGTCATGGCGGCAACAACATCTTCTTCCTCGATGAAACGGCCGTCGCGACTTTTTACTTTGACCAAATGTGTCTCAGGATCATACCCCTTCCATTTGATTTGGCTTTGCAAAACATAAATATCGGTGGGGAAGGCCAGTTCATCCGCTAAAATCTTTGTTCTTCCACCCCGGGGTTGATAAAAAGTGGCCACCGCCTGATGCAGATTGACCGTCGTAGAACCGGTTACAATCACTTCCTCGGGAGAAGCTCCGATCAAGGGAGCGGACATTTCCCCCAATCGTTCCGACAGATCAAACCACGGATACCGTCCCTGGGTCCAGCCTTCAATCCCCAGTTTCTTCCACGACTCCAACATCTCCAGTAGTGATTGTTCAGCCCGCTTGGACAGTAAACCTAGTGAGTTGCCATCCAAATAAATCGTCCCCTCCGGGATGTAAAAGTCATCGCGAAATGAAGACAGCTCATCCTGGCGATCCAAACGCAGGGCGCATTCATACGTCGGGTCAAAAGAGGAAACATCCATTGTATACAGCCCTTTCTGACAATTTCTATGTCCAGTATACGATGAACCCGACAACGTGTCATGCCGAAGCGGGCCCCATTCCTTTTTTTCGTGTTCACCGTGTAGATATTGAATCAATTCCACTCTGAAACTTTTTCATGCTTGTTTGAACGAGAGAAGATCATTTAATCGTGTTCCCCTCTCTCTCCCGTTCCTCATCAAAAATATATCTCTCAATCACTTTTTTTTAACTCACCCTATTTCCAAATAGTGAAAGTTCATGTATGATAGGAGTAATTAGAGAATGGAATAAAAAGGGGTGTCCCGCATGAGCGAATTTGATATTCTTCAAATTGGCTCCCTGATTCGGAAAGTTCGGAAAGATCGTGGTCTCCGTTTGGAAGATATAGCAGATGAAAACATCTCCCCCGCCACAGTCAGCAATATCGAACGCGGCGTTCCCCACGTCAGCATGGATAAGGTAATGTACCTTCTTGAGAAATTGGGTCTCACCATGGATGATATCCCCCAGATCATTGAGAATGAAGAGTATGAACTGGATCGGTTGAAGTTGCGCTTGCTGTCGATTGAATCAATGTTAGACTACGGAGATCCCAACGAATTAATCAACCTTCTGAACGCCCTTCAACTGGGTGACGATCATCAATACGCCGCCCATGTTCATTACCTAAAAGGAAAATGCCACAGCAAAAAGTCCGATTGGAAAAAAGCGGAGAAATGTTTTTTGAATGCGATTCGTCTATCCGCTACAAGTCGCTACAGTCAAAAAGACAATATAGAGGCTCGTAGCTTCAGCGATCTCGGTATCTGTTATTATTATCAAAATGATTTAATTCAAGCACTTCAATATACGGAAAACGCTGAAGATGCATTTGTCGATGAAGGCGGATATAAACATTATAAGTATATTATTAATTGTAATAAGGCTCGTTATCTCGAAAAATTGGGAAGATTGGGAGATGCATTGAAAGTCGTGAATGAGTTGTGGAATCATATCGATGAGATGGACGATAATACCGCTCTTCATCTTTATGAAATCCGTGTTTATCTATTCAAACGAAACAAAATGTATGAAGAAGCGATCCAGTATGCCAAAGAAGGAATATACTTGGCCAGTCTGAATGGGGACAAGCTTTCATTGTTTTATCTATGGACGGCATTGGGGAGTACCTATCTGGCAATGAAGAACTTCGAAGAAGCCGAAGTCTGTCTGACGACTGCTCTATCGTTTGGCAACACGGATTCCAAAAATGTACTGGTTCAAGCTTATTCCAAATTGTCTATTGTCTATATGGAACAAGAACGTTGGGAAGAAGCTCAAAACATACTGAACAAAACCGAAACTCTCGCAGAACAAACCGATGCTCTTTCTTCATTTTTTGCTTACACCGTTATTGGCGATTTTTACAAAAAAAAGGGACGATCTCATCAAGCCATTCATTTCTACCAAAAAGCACTGGATTTAGCACGTAGATACCATCACACAAGATTGGAACATAAAGCACTTTTCCGTCTCGCCCAACTAAAAAGAAACGAAAATAAAGAGGAATTTGCGGCCTACTTGGAAAATATGTTTGAAGTAGCAGTTGCTTTGGAGAAAATGGGTGAGGAGGGAGATTACAGTGACATACTCTAGACTCATTATGTTGGTAGCCTTCATCGTAGTAACATTGTCAATTTCACACCTTGTCGACATCAATGTTTGGCATTCTACAGTCACGGCCGATGTATTCCCTAACAGTGGTGATCCCAAGTCATTGATTGGTTGATACAGACAATTATGAGCAAGCGGGAAAACCCAGCCCGTTCCTCTGGTACTTTAGCTGTGTGAAGCAAGTCACACGCCCTCCTGTAAAGCGCCTCACATTTTATGTAGTGAGGCTTTTCTTTTTCTTATGGCGATTCTATGCAACACATCCGTGTCAAACATATCGTTTGGACCAATCACCGTCTTCCACTCGTTCCCCCAACTCCCTCTCGCTTCCGTTCCAAAAATAGCACCACGCCTGTTCCTCTCTACCATCAGCCGTTATAGCGGTAACGACTTTTCGCAGATACAGACTGCCGGCCTCGTCGCGAGGATCATAATCCTCCCAATCATCCAGCGCAACCATCACACTGTCGTATACATCCGGTGCGATGTGGATCAACTCTCCCTTCACCTCGCCGTCTCCCGGTACCAGGCAGGGCCAGGGAAGCGAAACATGTGTATAGAGGAAACCTCGTACACGGGCCGGTGTTTCATTCACTGTTTTCCCTTTCAACAACCGGTCATAATGGATATTTCCCGGACGTAGAGAACCGTACACAAAGAAAGGCAATCTATGCATGCGTGATCCCCCTCTTGCATCGGAAAAAGTGGGTTTTCTTTTTTGCCTCCGATCTGTATAGTAAAGATACCTACTGTGAATTTTCAAACAATGATTCCCCTCTACATCGATATCCCAAATATCCCATACCCAACCTCACAGTGGGAATCCGATTCTTATGAGGTGTCTCATGCGAACGTATGTGATGCTCATCTTCCTTTGTTGTTCCGTTTGGGCCATCCTTTTTCCCTTACCCGTCGCCGATGCAAACGGTGGTCCCACCATCACTTTCCCCCAGCAAAACGGTGGTTTACAGTTTGATCCGGATTCCAACATCCGCCTTGTTTCCGAACAAGTCCATTATACTATGCATGAGAAGAAACCGTCAGAGGTAGAAGTGCGGTACCAACTGCTGAATGAAAGCGGTCAAGCAAAACGGTTCACGATTTTGTTCGTCACACCCAAGATCAGTTTTGAGCCGCAGGACATCGTGAAACGTCTTCAGGCCATGCATCATTTCGAGGTGACAGTGAACGGACAACCTCTGTCTCTACAACCGGCGATGGCCGTGATGATTCGTAACTGGCGGGCAAAGATCGTCGATCCGGTTCGCGATCCCATCGACAACCGGCCCCTGTCCGGAAATGCCGGAACCCAAACGGCGCTGAACGGCATCAAAATCCCACTACAGATCCGACAGGGTGAAGCCCTCACCGTCCATTTCCGTTACACGCCTTTCGGCGGATATTACAACCGGGATGTCGTTTACCCTGTCTTTTCGCAATGGTACATGCTCACCCCGGCGGCCTTCTGGTCTGGTGAACCGTCGGTCCACTTGCGTGTGACCATGCCGTCCCACTATGTCCTCCACTCCAACATTCCGCTGAAACAGACCGGGAGCGGCCGATACGAAGCGAAATTGAACCGTTTGCCGGAAAAGGAATGGGTATTGTCCTACGCTAAACCCGAAGGATTGTGGTGGGGCACCAACCGATTATGGCTGAACAATGTCATATGGATCACCGTCATCTGGGGAATAGCGTGGCTGATCCTGCGATGGGGGATGCGAAGTCATCGGGCCCTCCCGTATCTCGCCTATCTGGTTCCCTTGTCGCTGGGACCTTGGCAAATCCGTAAAATCATGGGGTATCCGTTGGACCCCATCATGCTCCCGCTATGCTATGCATTCCTATTGGCTGTTGTGTTTTTCCTGCATCGAATAATGCGCTCCCGTCTCTCACAACGTCAGTTGAATCAGAACAAAATTCCCTTTCATTCCTGACCCATCGACGGTTTCGATTTGGAGGCCTTCTTTTGTGCCGGCAACACCGTTTTTTCCGTTACCAATGGAAGGAAGTACTGACGGTACGACCAGAAAAGGTGTCCCCAAAGAAGTGAGAGGAACACCGCCAATGGCAACATGCCCGGATCAACAAACCAGTGAAAACAGAAGATGTTGACGACGAGTGGAGCCAGAACGACCAGCGCAAAAGGGACGAAGCGGTTTATGAGAAGCAACAGGGCAGAGACCAATTCTGTCCCTTTGACCAGTACCAGCAGATATCCATTCCCTAGAAACGCTTCCGCAGCGGGACTGGTTGGCAAAAACGCACCCCACCCCAGAATGACTGCCCACCCGTTCAGAGCGGCGGACAGGAAAATCAATCCCAGCAGCCATCGAAAAACTGTCACCACCGTCATCTTACATTCCCCTTTCTTCTCATGACGTGAGGTGCCGCCTCTTTTCATCAACGGACACATCCTAACGTCCGATGATCTCAATTAGATCCTGTAACTGTTTTTTGGGAAGCCGGGGATAACTGGCACCCTCCACCCGGACCCTGATCCGCTTTCCTTTGTTCGTCGTCAGCAGCTTTTCCTTGCCAGAAGCGGATGAAACCGGCATATCCAACGATCCGTTCGGCCGGATGGTCCACTCCCCATTGGCAAATCTGGTGCTGTAGATACCGGAAGAGTCCTCTCGCAGAAACAGCAGCATCCGTTGATGCGGGCGGGGTTTTACATACAGAGGATACTTCACGTAAACCGGTTTGCCACGATCATCTCGAATGCTTTTAAAATATATGCGATCTTGTTTGGCAATATGGATACGCTTCCCTTGCACCCGCCCCTTGAGGACACGCTCTACTTGAAACGGATACAAGCGTGTGGTATTCGCATCCCGACGACCGGTCACGTCCGTATACGAACCCACGACGATAACTGGTAAATCACGGATCAACGTCTTCCAATCATCGGTGACGACAACATCCAGATACATCACCATCTCCTGAGGAGTGCTGATCGTTTCTTGCACCCACCCCGTCACGCCAATCATAGCCGCCAGTACGAGTAATACGATTCACCACCGCACAATTCCCACATCCTCGTTGATTGATGTTCCCCATCGGATCGAATCATCGTCATTATTACTTATGCACTTCGTGTTCTTCTCCTTTATCAAAAATAATGACCCGGCACTGAGTTGCCGGGTACAATTCTTTCACATCTCCAACAGACCGCCGGTTCCCACCAAAACCGCCCGGTTGTCGATGGCATTTTCGATATTGACCAGTCCTGCATATTCTTTTTCATCCTCGGCTACGATCGTAATCGACAAGTTGGTTTCCTTTTTCTCTACCAGGTACCGGATCTCATCCATATTGCTGATTTGCTCCAGCTCCACACGCCATTGATCATCAGCGATGAGTATAAGTCCTTGACGAAACGCTACTGTAATCGGTTCTTCCTGTTGGGCCGAAAAGATTTGCAGGGATCGAATGGATTGTCCTTGTGCCATCATTTCACCTCCCCTCTCATCATAATGGGGAGAGAAAGAGGTGAAAAGAGGCTTTGTATTTTATCTGGAAGCTGCTCCCGACCGACTGCAAACCGGAAACCGGATCCCGTATATGGTCAATCGTTATTCCAACTCTGTCTGATAGGTTTCTTTGATCCGCAACAAAACCAGCGTCGTCACCAGGGCGGAACCGATGACGTAAAAGGTGGGTGCCAATGGGTTATGGGTGAGCGAAACAAGATAAGTGGCGATAAACGGTGCTGTACCGCCAAAAGTGGCAACAGCCACGTTGTAGCCCACCGATAACGCACTGGCGCGTACCTGCGTCGGAAACAACTCCGCCAGTGTGGTCGGGGCGGGTCCGTTGTACAACGCGCAAAAGATGGCCAACAACAGTTGCGAGACCAATAGCATGATCATACCGTCATCCATCAGGTGAAACAGTGAATACACCGTCACCGCCAATCCAATGGACGACCCGAGCAACAGCGGTTTGCGTCCGTATCGGTCAGACAGCCAACCCACCAGCGGAATCAACAGGCTGAAGAAGGCCAACATGACCGAGTTCACGATCAAACTGGTGGAAAAAGGCAGTTTCAACACTTCAGACAGATAGGTGGGCATGTAGGTGAGCAGCAGGTAGTACGAAACGGTCCAATGCATCGTAAACCCGATCGTTTTCAGCAGTTGAAGGGGATATTTGCGAAAAGCATCGATCAGGGGACGCTCCGGCACTTTGTCCGCTTGTTTCAACCCTTCAAAAAACGGGGTATCCTTCATTCTCACCCGCAAGTACCAACCGACTATGCCAACAAGCACACCGCCGATAAACGGCAAGCGCCAACCCCAGCTGTAGAGATCCTGCTCGGACAACGTTGAATTGAGCAAGGCAGCGATCAGGGAGCCGAGCAACAGCGATACACCCGAACCAAATTCCAGCCAACTGCCAGCCAAACCACGCTTACCCCGCGGGGCATACTCGACAATGAACGACGTGCTGCTGCCCCATTCTCCTCCGGCAGACAAACCTTGAAGCAGTCGGGCCAAGATCAGCAACACCGGCGCCCAGATCCCGATTTGCGCATAGGTCGGCAACACGCCGATCATGAAGGTGGCCAACCCCATCAAAAAAACGGTGAACATCAGCGAAGTTTTTCGACCCAACCGATCACTGACCGATCCGAAAAACATCGCCCCCAACGGTCGAACGACAAACCCGATGGCAAACACGGCAAATGTCATCAACAGCGAGGCGATCCGGTCGGCGGCGGGAAAGAACAGCTTACTGATCACCGGCGCAAAATATCCGTATACTGCCCAGTCGTACCACTCCATGATATTCCCGAACGTTCCTACCAGCACAGCCTTTTTCGAAGCTGCACCGTCGGCGGGTGCCTTGGTTCCCACCGATTGCACCTGCTTCGGTGTCACCCCCGGTTTCGGGTTCATGCACCACACTCCTTTTTTCTATTTACGTAACCTTTTTTCTGAATGATGAAACTTTTCTTCCCAAAAAATAGGCCTTTTGCAGTATGAAAAAGTTCCCGAAACCTTGCCTGGTTCGGGAACTTTTATAGGATGTCTGTGTTTAAGATTGAGCCGTATCTGATCAATATCGCATGTATCGCTTTCTCGGCTCGCTCTCAAACACCTTTTACGACTGCCATCGGGCGGCATTGGGCAACGACGGAAGCCAGATTGGCCCCAACAACGGAATCGATGATCTGGTCCACATCCTTGTATGCTTGCGGACATTCGTCCAAAATGGAGGCCAGCGTACGTTGGTTGACCAAAATCTCATCCTCCGTACCCACTTTCAGGGACTGGGAAAACTGATCCACCGTGACCGTTTCCTTGGTGGCCCTTCGTGAACGGACCCTTCCCGCTCCATGGCAGATGGAATAGAAGTTTTTCTCGCCTTCCTTTTTCCCCACCATGATATAGGAGGAAGTGCCCATCGAACCGGGGATCAGTGCGGGGTGGCCGGTCTCCTTATACGCCGGGGAATTGAGCGGATGACCGGGTGGCAGCGCACGAGTGGTTCCCTTGCGGTGGACGAGCATCCCTCGGTTACGATGCGGCTCCTTCAGTGCATAATTGTGCATGAGGTCGTACAGGACGGGCATTTCGAATTCGGAACCGAATACGTCTTTCAATCCTTCGCGCACCCCGTATGCGATCATGTGCCGATTGGTCACTGCGTAGTTGAGCGCGGAGTACATCAGATTAAGATATCGTTGTCCCTGTTCCGTATTGATGGGCGCATACACCAGGTTGGGGTCGGGGGTTCCTACACCCCACAGCTCCATCGCCTTTTTGAAATCCCGCGTATAACGAGGCCCCAGCATGCCGCCCCATGCCCGGGAACCCGAATGGATCATGACCACCACCTGACCGTCGAACAATCCCCACTTTTCGGCGATGTGACGGTTCTCTTCCTGGATGATCACACTCTGGATCTCGATGAAATGGTTCCCTCCGCCCAGAGTACCCAGTTGTCCCCACGCACGCGCCCACATTTTGTCCGGAATCTCATCGAGATAATCGGTGTTGAAAGAAAACTTGGCATGTTCCACATGGGTGAACGAACGGGTTTTCTTGGGGGTATAGGCATCAGGCACATACCGTTTGGGAAGCCCGTACAGCCCTTCCGTCACCACATCTTCCAAGCGGATGTCCTTGTATTGCGACGAGGCGCGTTCGTTGGTCGGTACGTAGCGCTCGATCGCCTCGATGATCTCGCGCCGCAATTGTTTATCCTGAATATCTTCCTTTCGCAGTGGGGTGAGATGTACCCGCATCCCGCATCCAATGTCCGAACCGACGATGGACGGGGAAACAAAACCGTCTTTCAAATCCCAGACGGCGGTCGTCCCGATACATGTGCCGATGCCTACATGCGCATCCGGTGTATAGCTCATGTACACATTGCGCGGGATCCGCAGATTGTTGTCTGCCATTTGATACACCTTGTGATCCAAGGCGGAAAAAACTTCGTCGTTGGCAAACACATGCAATTGTCCGTGAGGTAAGCGCACTTCCTTGTGGTTGCTTCCGTGATCTCGAATGAACTCCGTCATCATATCCTCCTCTTGTTTTAACGGACCATTGGAATTTCCATCTTAATGAATACGATTTCGAATTGTCAATATGTTTCGGGCCAATACAGGCAGGAGAAAACGGTGACTTGGAGAACATCCCATACGGTCCTCTCTCCACAACCACCTACAGGGAGTGAATACAGTGTACACTTTGTTTCGATACAACTGGCAGGTTCGGGACGAATGGTTTCAACTGTGCGATACTTTGCCTCATGAGGAATTGATGCGTCCGCGTACCGGCGGGTTGGGCTGTATCCTGCGCACCTTGTTTCACATCGTGGATGTGGAATACAGTTGGATCCTCTTTCTTCAGGGAAAACCGGATTTTGAGGAAACGTTTGAACAGCATGCCACACTCGCATCCGTCAAACGTTTGTCCGAATCCTTTCGGCCTGAAGTGGAACGTTTTCTACAGATGTGGTCGAATGAAATGGAAACCCGCACCTTGCAGATCACAGGACGGAGCGGGCAACTGTCCACATTTACTCACGGAGAAATCCTGCGGCACGTCATCGCTCACGAAATCCACCATGTCGGCCAACTTTCCGTCTGGGCGCGGGAATTGAATCTGACTCCGCCGTCAGCCAACGTGATCGGCAGAAAACTGATGGAGCGAGAACAAGGCTTGACCTGAAGAACAACGGGAGCCGCATAGTAACGGCTCCCGTTTATCATGTTCCTCGGTCAAGCCCCCACTTGCTGCTCCTCCTGCGTGTGGCTTTTTGGATTTTTTTGCTTGTTTTTCCAATACCCCAGAGCGATTACACCCGTCGTGACCAACAGGCTGACCACCCATTTCAACCACTCCATGTCCTCCAACCAACTCCGGATAAGCGGTTCTTCCATCAGCATGGACCCTGCCGTCCAAGCGATCACCCCGGAACCGATATACACAATCACGGGAAAACGATCGATCCATTTGATGATGAGAGAACTCCCCCAAATCATGATTGGGACGCTCAGTAGGAGTCCCAGAATCACGAGCAGGAAACTGCCGTGCGCCACTCCGGCTACCGCCAGTACATTGTCCAATCCCATGGCGGCATCAGCGATCACGATGGTACGAATCGCATTCCACAAACTGGACTCCGCTTGAATGTGATGCTCCTCTTTTTCTTCCACCAGCAATTTGAATGCGATCCATACGAGCAACAATCCGCCGACCAGCATCAGTCCCGGTATCTTCAGCAGCCACACCACCAACAACGTTGCCAAGGAGCGAATACCGATCGCACCGAACGTTCCCCAGAATATCGCTTTTTTCTGTTGATCTTTCGGCAATTGGCGTGCAGCCAGTCCGATCACCAACGCATTGTCCCCCGCCAACAATAAATCAATCATGATGATGGCCAACAGTGCGGATACAAATTCCATGATGTCCCCCTCCCTCAACGTTGGATGTTCTCTTTCATCAGATCCTTTCAATCAAGGGGAGTGCGGAAATACGATTTACGCAGACGCTCAAAACGGCGGAATTCGAACGCCATCGCGCATTTTCACGCACTCCTTTCCCCGTGAACCGCGATTCATCCGTATTTCATGAAGGCCCCCCCTTTCGGCGCCGAAAAAGTAAAGCGACCTTCACCCGGGCGGGTAAAGGTCGCATATAAAAAGACCTTTACCCGTCAGGTAAAGGTCTCGCTCACAACGTTACCGTTGCCGACAAAGCCGGGGACATACGTCCCGTAATGACGACTTTGCCGTTCCAGCTACTCCCCTTTAACTCCATTATATAGAGAACCCTATGACATGGTCAATGGTCAAACAAGTTTTTTTTCTAGATACAGATCCCCTTTCTGATTCCAATACCGGCTCTCATTCCCAAGTTCCGTACAATTCCTCGACAACCGTCAGGATTTCCCCTCACATCTGGTGCGGATGGGAATACATGACTTCCCACGTTTCTACGAATTTGTTTATAATGACAAAGTCAGAAAGGCCATTGGAGAGAGAGGGATAAGGTGCGAAAGTGGTGGATTGCGTGGTGTGCGACGCTGATGCTGACAGGGTGCTCCACCTTTGCCGACTATTATGCAGCAAGCCGCCTTGTCAATGAGATGAATCCCCTCGTACAACAAGACGCTGCGTATCTATCCTTGATGAAACAGTTCCAACACCTGCAACAACAGCAAAATCAACTGGAAGATGCGCTCACCGGAACCAACAAACCAAATGTCAAGAAAGCCATCGCTGTGTTGAATCTGATCGACCGTCAATCTCATTTGATGCAGCAGGCGGCAAAGATCAACCAGAGGGCATGGGAAAAGTTGCCGGAAATCAAACGCTTGGCGGCTGATATCGACAGAAAGGAACCCCGCGCTTGGGCACGCAAAGTGACCACATTATGGGATACCCGACTGAAACTGCGGATTCAAGCCGTCAACCTCATTCAACGGCTTCTTCAGCAGGAAAAAGCGTACTTCGCCCAATTGCAGCAGGGAAAACGGCCGGTACAAGGACCAGACAGCACTCTTAGCGACCGGTACGAACAACTGACCCAGCAGTTGAATGATCAAACCATGGCCTTTAATCAAGCTTGGACCACTTTCAACTACCTCACAACCGCGAAGCCGGTAGCCTCAAGAAAAAGTCAATGAGCCACCGGTTTGCAAGGGGGAAGGAGATTCGGTACAAATGGAACTTTCCCCCTCCCTGCCCTCTGTTTTCAACCCACCGATGCCTGTGATCGAATCGGTTAAACAATGCTTTTTTCTCATTTCTGCCTCACCTGATGGTGCTTTCCCGAACCATCAACTGCGGTTCCAATACCACAGCTTCTCCTTCTCCACCAGACAACAGGCGAACCAATAATTCCGCCGCTTTTGTCCCCATTTGATAGCGGGGCTGGTGAACGGTCGTCAACGGCGGATGGGTATACCGCACCAGATCGATGTCGTCATATCCGACCACGGCCACATCCTCCGGCACACGTTTTCCCCATTGGTGAAGTGCCCGGATCGCTCCGACTGCTATCATGTCACTGGCGCAAAACAGCGCGGTCATGTCGGGGAAGCGATCCAGCAACCGACTCACTCCCTCAATGCCAGCGTCTTCCTTAAAATCGCCATCAAACACCTGATCCGGATCAAAGGTCAGTCCGTTTTCCTCCAATGCCTGACGATACCCCTTCAGCCGGTCAAAACTGACGTAGGCCTGCCGGTGACCGTTAATCATGCCGATGCGGCGGTGCCCGAGATCCACCAAATGCTGCACAGCCATACGAGCCCCTCGAACGTTGTCCACCATCACGTGTCCGCATGTTTTTGAAACCAGCGGAACGTCGATCAGCACGCAAGGCACCGAAGCATCCAACACTTCCTGCAAATATCGGTCATCGGTTCGGACACCCATTAACAATACGCCGTCCAATTGACGACGGGTGCACAGTTCCATATAAGAGATCTCCTGCTGTTGGTACGGGCTGGTCGCAGACAGAATCACATCGTATCCCATCAATACCGCTTGATCATGCACGCCGCGAATAATGTCAAAAATGAAATGATGACTGGAAGAAGAACACGTCAATTCAGAAATAATCAAACCAATGGTTTTGGATTTTTTCATCACTAAACTGCGGGCCACTGCATTCGGACGAAAGTTCATCTCATCAGCGATGCGCAACACCCGCTCCCGCGTGCGAGGGTGGATGTCGGGATAACCGTTCAGCGCTCTCGACACGGTTGTGATCGATACCCCCGCCCTTTTGGCGATATCTTTAATGGTCACGGACATGTTGTTTCCTCCGATGAAAACGTTTTCAGCATCATCATATAAAAATGTTCGTAATTTCGTCAACTATCATATTTACCGGATTGGGAATGACAACCGAACCATCTCGGTATATCATGGGTGTAAAGTTGGAACAACAGATATCGTAGAGGACGAATGAAAGGATGACAGCGGCCATGCACCAGGTCCTGGAGAACTACCCGTTGTGGGCGTCCATCATTGCGATTGCTCTTGCGCAATTTTTAAAGGTTTTATGGAATTACGCCCTCCACCGCGTTTGGGATTGGAATTGGTTAATCAACACCGGCAGTATGCCCAGCGGGCACACGGCGGCTGTCACATCTCTCGCAACCGCCGTCGGCCTGCAGGAAGGTTGGGATTCCCCAGCCTTTGCCATCACCACGATCTTGGCCATCATCGTCATGTACGACGCAACCGGCGTCCGTCGTCATGCCGGGATGCAAGCACAGGTATTGAACCGTTTGATGGAGGATTTCACGCAACTGTTGGCAGAAATACGTCGAAACAAAATCAATCCCCCGCAAGCGGGGGTAAAATTGAAGGAAATATTGGGCCATCAGCCCATCGAAGTCTTTACCGGTGCTTGGTTCGGTATCTTCATCTCTCTCCTCGTCTATTGGTTATGGTTTAAATGAACAGGCTCATGTAGATTTCGTCCACATATTCACCTTTCAGCACATATTGTTTGTGCAAATGACCCTCTTTACGAAAACCGTACTTTTTGTACAGCTTAATCGCCCGCTGATTGTTTGAAAACACATCCAGATTGATTTTTTCCAAGCCGTGCGCTTTGGCCCATGCAATGGTATATTCCATCAGTTTTTTCCCCAGTCCCATTCCACGAAAGCCCGGTGCCAGCCAAGTGCGGAATTTGGCTGTGTGCCGGCTCATCTCCATCGATCCGCGCTTCAAAATGGCGACGCCGGCGATCTTTCCGTTCACCTCGGCCACGGTATACATGCCGCCGTCCTTCTGGATGTCGCGAATCTCCTTCTGGTTCTCCACACCGGACGGCATCGTATCCGGATCTTCTTCCAGATAGACACCTTCCTTCACGACACGTGCCATCCGTTTGGTGATCTCCGCTGCGTCGCTTTCCCGAGCCGGACGGAGGGTGACCCATTGTCCGTCCTTCGTGCAGTACAAACGCCGTTCCCGAAAGGGTCGTTCCACTTTCTTGCCTACGGTTTCCGTTTTCATCGCCATGCGTTGAGTAGCTCCTTTCAAATCGTTCCCTGTGGATCGAATCGGGGAGATGCGGTATGATCGAGAAAAGGAGGGACCATTATGAAGCGCATTGTCTCCATTTGTCCCAGTAATACCGAAATCCTCTGTCTCCTCGGTTTGGAAGACCGCCTCGTCGGTGTGGACGATTATTCCGACTGGCCGGAATCAGTCAAACATCTGCCCCGACTTGGTCCGGATTTGGATATTGACATGGAGAAAGTACATTCGCTCCAGCCTGATTGGGTATTGGCTTCCCTCAGTGTCCCTGGGATGGAGAAAAACGTGGAGCGCCTCCGCCAAGCCGGTATCCCCCATTTGGTTCTTTACCCGAAATCGCTCAAAGATATTCCCCGAGATATCCGAACCGTGGGATCTGTTTGTGGAGTAGAAGAAACGGCAGAGAGAACAGCAACGCTCTTTGAGGATCGAATCCGGGAAATCCGGGAGCGCGTCCCGAAGGGTCAACCCCGACCGCGCCTGTATTGGGAATGGTGGCCCAAACCGGTATTTACACCAGGCGGACGCAACTGGCTGACCGATGTCAGCGAGATCGTCGGTGGGATCAACATTTTCGGCGATGTCGACCGGGAATCGGTCCAGACAGACTGGGAAACGGTAGCTGCCCGGGAACCCGACTATACCCTGATTGTGTGGACCGGCGTACGAACGGACCGCATCCGCAAACAACTTATCACCAACCGACCGGCATTCAGGGGAAAACGGTTTGCACGGGAAGACCGCGTCCACATTTTGGATGAGGGCTGGTACTGCCGCCCCTCCCCGCGACTGCTAACCGGCATTCAACACTTGGCGCATATTCTGTATCCCGACCGTTTCACCGCTCCGGACCCCGACCGTCCGCTGGCCCCCATTGCCGTTCAGCCATAAAAAAACCTCCTCCGATCTCGTCGGAAGAGGGTTAAAACATGCGGTATCCTTTGACACGCAGCGTCTTGATCGCCCACCCGCTGACAAACGCACCGGCCAGCCCGCTGAACATGATGATCATGTCCACGATCATCAGTCCGCCTTTGCTGACGATAAAGAAAATCAGCAAACCTGTATATGCGATCACCGGAAACCAGGTTGTTTTCAAAATCATGTTTAAAATGAATCCGATTCCGAAAAAAAGCACGAAAAACAGTGGCACAGACACAATTAACTGGGGCAGACTCACCGTCATCGCCTCCGCTCGTCAAATCATTTTTCCTTTTGTTTTGTTCCCAATCAGTGTACAGAAAAAACGGACACCGGTCAATTCCTTACCGACACAACCGTGAACAGCGGTTGACAAATCACTGCGACACACATCGTTCCCGGCGGCGAAAATTACCTGTTCATCAGTCGAGTTCTTCAAAATCACCAAGAAGTGATGGATGCCAAGACGGATGATGGGACGGACATAAAAGCGGGAGCCACTCATAATAGAGCGGCTCCCGCTTTTCATCAAATCAGTCCTCCTGCGTTTTTTTGCCGGTTCCACCGCAGGATTCGCATGTTTCCGAACCACCCAGAAGGAGTTGGTAATATCCATCTCCTCCACAATAGAGGCAGGTATCTTCCCTTTCCAATGTAGTAGCGGTTGTCATTGACAGCCCCCCTGTTCTTCTTGATTCTGTTTATTTTCTCTAATTTTCAGATAATCATACCTGAGAAAAAGAAAAAAATAAAGAAGTAAATTTTCCCAATATTCCGTTTCTAGTCAGATGTAAGCGTAACCATTGACTGATTTCACTTATTCTCTTTTTTACTCACAATTTTTGAGTGATTTTGGTGAATAAACAAACCCCTTCCTCCCGGAAGGGGTTGAGGTCTTTATCTTTAATCAAACCATTCAGATCAAATGCCGACCCTTGCGCAACACCATCGGGATGCCACCCAACAAATACAGCCAACGCAACTCGATGATGCGTTTCATGATGGCTGCTTTGCGGCCAAACAATTTGCTCTTGCCCACAATGCCGATCGCTTCTTTGCGACCCAGTGAAGCAACGGTTCCCTTCAAGTCGAAGACAAACGGCTCCATCTGGCCGCCTCGAATCGCCGCCACCAGGTTTTTCGCACAGTTTTGCCCTTGTTGCGTGGCGATTTGTGCCGTCGGCGGATAGGGGCGGTCGTTTTCTTTGTTGAATACCAAGGAGCTGTCACCCAGTACGAATACTTCCGGATGTCCCGGTGCACGGAGAAACTCATCCACTTTGACGCGTCCCCGCATCGTTTCCAAGCCGGACTCTTCCACCAGTTTGTTACCGCGGACACCACCCGTCCAGACGACAGTTGCCGCTTTGATTTCTTCACCGCCTTTGAGGATCACGCCGTCCTCGGTGCATTCTTCGATCGGGGTGCTGAGGCGGAACTCCACACCGTTGCTTTCAAAATACTTGACCGCATAATCCACCAGTTCTGGATCGAATCCGGGCAGAACCGTCGGTGCCGCCTCGATATTGATCAGGCGTACCTTTTCCCGGGGAATATCGTATTTACGGCACAGCTCGGGCATCCGATCGATCAATTCACCCACAAATTCAATGCCGGTAAATCCGGCTCCACCCACCACGATGGTGATCAGGTCTTGACGTTGACCTTCATTGTGGTATTTGGAGAACATGTACTCGATATGTTGATTGATCATCCGTACGCTGTTGATGTTACGGATAAACAGCGCGTTTTCCAGCAGTCCCCGAATACCGAACGTTTCCGGGGCACTTCCCAGCCCGACCACCAGATAGTCGTAGGACAACGGTTCATTATTCGCCAAGTGTACTTCTTTTTGATCCAGTTTGATGGCGGTGACCTGATCCTGGATGAACTTCACTTTCTTTTCGTCGATAATATCCCGGATCGCGATTCGTGCATGATCGGCCGGTTGTGTGCCAGCGGCAGGCTCGTGCAACAAGGTGGTGATGTAATGGTAATCGTTTTGGTTGACTAATGTGACGTCGGCCTCATTGTAATTGAGTTTCTTTTGTAAGCCGACCACGGTCATCAAGCCGGCATAACCGGCTCCCAATACGACGATTTTCGGAGTTGCCATCGATATCACTTCCATTGCCTAAGATTTCAGTATGAGAAATTCCTCACATAAAATCCGCCAATTATTTCCTCGTCCTTATTCAGAACCCACAGTTTATGATAATTTTTTCACGTACTCTTGGCAAGGCTTTTTGGTCAGATTTTGTCCCCATCCGTTCTTACGCCGCTCAGTGCCATCTGTCCCCTCTTTCCATTGTGAAAAATCAACATTATAATGGTTAACGATGACCATTGTTCGGTAGGTCTCTTCGGAACGAATCGGAGGTGCTCACATGGGTGGCGGAACGCAACGGGAAATCATGGACATCACCATTATCGGCGGAGGGCCTGTCGGACTCTTTGCCGCATTTTATGCTGGGATGCGCCAGGCATCCGTTAAAATCATTGAGAGTATGCCCCAACTGGGGGGGCAATTATCAGCCTTGTACCCGGAAAAATATATTTACGACGTAGCCGGTTTCCCCAAAGTGCGGGCGCAGGAGTTGGTCCAGAATCTAATCGAGCAGGCCAATCTGTTCAATCCGGTCTATTGCCTGGAAGAAAAGGTGCAGAATGTCGTCAAAAATGAAGACGGCATTTTCGAGTTGACCACCAACAAAGGGTTGCATTTGTCGCGAACGGTCATCATTACGGCCGGTTGCGGAGCATTTGAGCCTCGGAAACTGAACATACCGGGTGCTGAAAAGTATGAAGGAAAAAACTTGTTCTATTTCGTCAACAATTTGAATCAATTCAGGGATCAGGACGTACTGATTGCCGGTGGCGGCGATTCGGCTGTCGACTGGGCCTTGATGCTGGAACCGATCGCCAAAAGCGTCACACTGATTCACCGCAGGGACACGTTCCGCGCACATGAACACAGTGTGGAACGGATGAAAAAATCCAGCGTCCGAATCATCACACCGCGAGAAATCCAATCCCTGCAAGGTGAGGAACGTATCGAAAAAGTCGTGATCGTTGACAAAAAAACGGGGACAACCGAGGAATTGCATGTGGATGCCCTGATCGTCAGCTTCGGATTCGTTTCTTCACTCGGTCCGATCAAAGAATGGGGACTTCACATCGAAAACGGGGGCATCGTTGTCAATTCACGCATGGAAACCAATATTCCGGGCATTTACGCCGCAGGCGACATCGCCACGTATCCCGGTAAAGTGAAATTGATCGCCGTCGGATTCGGCGAAGCGCCCACTGCAGTGAACAATGCCAAACAATATCTGGACCCGTCAGCTCGACTCCAACCGGGTCACAGTTCCAACATGAAGCTTTGATGGTCGGTCGGGACTTTTGAAAAAACCAAAAGCCGTCACCCATCCGAGCAACTCTATTTCCGATATACAATCCGGAGATGAGTGACGGTTTTTTTGCGGAACTTGACAACATTCCTTTACTAAAAACCAAGTAACCGAAACAACCGCTTTCCCCACCGATACCGGTGTGGGAATTAGCGGTCTTTTTTTGCATAAACCTGATGGATCGCCGCCAAGCTAAACCCAGGAACGTCCAAATGTGGGGGGATGTTTGATGGTACAGAGAAAATGGTTGGCGGTTTTGTACTATGCAGGATTGCTGGGGTTAACGCTGTTCATGCCGTTGGCTATCATGACCGCCATGCGGGAACGGGGTGAACCCACCCTGCTCACATGGATTGGCGGAGGTATCGCCTTTGTCATCTGGCTCAGCTATCTCATTTTGCCCAGTTGGCTTGGGCATCGGGATGAATAATGAGTACGATCGCTTATGGTTGCCCCATTTGCAACGGTTTGATCAGCTTATCCATTCTCTGTCCCCATTGCGGTGAAACCATGGAGGATCATGGGCGTCTCCTCGACATGTTTGCCCCTTACAGTCCGTACCGCCCGATTGACGATTTAAAAAAAACGGATGGATGGATCGATGAGGAAAACCATCAGTGCCCACATGTGGTTTATTGTCCCCAATGTGACTTCTCGGACACGCTGATGGTGGCTGAGGTGAATCTCTCCGCCATCTATCCCGACAGGTGATGCTGAATGGAGAAAAAACGGTATTACATCACGGTACACCCTGGCGCTTATCAGGGGGAGATTCGCGAACATCTGGACCCCAACGACGCGTACTACGATTATGCCATCGACGCGACACCGGATGAACTGCAATCCTTGCGCCAATTGATGGACCTTGCTTCGGAACATGATCACGGTTCATTTTGGCAATCCCACATCCCGACCAAGGCCTACCACCTGATGAATAAGGAAAACCAGGCATACGATCAGTATTTGCATGCCATTTACCGTAAAATCCATGAACTGGGTACACCGGAAACCAAACGCCAGATCGAAAGCCTTGGCGTGTTTGAGACATAATTCGCGCCTAATTTTTTCCTTAGATACAATCGCCCATCTCCAGTGGCTTTCCTGTCTCGTATCCTGGATACGAGGAGGAGATCGCCATGGGAAAGAAAAAAGGAAAATTGAAAAAGCGGGAGAAAAAGGCTCAAAACCCGCCCAAACCTCGCACAACCACTGTCGCGGATCAATATAACCGGTTAGAGGTCGCTCCCTTGGAACGGGCTTACAAACAAGCATTACAAGCCAAAGCGTACGGCACCGCCAGTGAACTCTACATGAAATTAACCGAGGCGCGGCGCCACCACCGGGTATTGATTTTTCGGAGGGAGCGAATCCCGATCGGCAGGAACGGATCAGGTTCTCATTAGACGATAACAAACACTCTTAAAAAGGCGCATCCGATTCAAGTCGGCGCGCCTTTTTTTGTGCATAAAATTTGTGCTTAATAAGAAGAAGAATCGTCTATCTCCCGAGCGTTTTGTTCCACATCGGCCGGGATAATAACCTGTTGAACTTCCCCTTGAAATTCCATAGTCCAGTGTTGTTTCCAGTAACCCGTTTTTCCATTTTCTTTTATTCCCAGTTCTGCAGTTTGTTCCGCCTGGGTTTGTCGAAAAGTTTTTTTGTCCACCCACAAGGTCATGGTCATGCTTTTGTATTGAATTCCCTCGTTACTCTTCCATAAATTTTGACCATCCTCGTCAGAAAAGTCCATATACGATCTGATTCGCGGATCATTGTGCAATGTCAGTTCCAATCGGTATGCATCCGCTTCTTCATGAAGTTTGACTTTTTTCCCTTCCTCACGGAAAAGGTTGAGGATTTTGTCTGTATCGTGTTGCACACCTTGGTACAGTTCTTGAACTTCGTCCTTTTCTCCCGGTTGTAAACGTTTTTTCACCCATCCGTCTGTCGATTCTTCGTCTCTTACCATATTGATAAACAATTCCTGATCCTGAGTGTACATTTCCATTTTGATTTGATGATTTTCACCCGGCGCTTCCGCGTCAATATCCATCATACTGTGATATTGATTCTGCTGATCCTGCTCAAACGTCGCTTCAGATTGAACATGCATCTCTCCCGAATCGTGCGGCCCCATAATCCTTTGATCACCCTGGACATGCCACTTTGTTCCCTTCAATTTCCCCATCGCATCGATCGACTTGGCCACCACTTGATCAGCTGTTAACGGCTTTTTCTGTTCCTGTACGGTTTGCAGCGCTTCCACGGCAGTCTGCACACTGCATCCGGCCAACAGCCATACCACACTGGTTACGGCCGCACAGCCGATCGTCATTTTCTTCAACCACGTTCCCGACATGTGCATCTCCTTTCGCGGATGAGTTCAAGTGATAGAATAATGAAAAAGAACTTTTTCTATTTTAGCATCATTTTTTCTGTTTGTGCAGAAATCCGTAGAATTTCGGATAAGGAGATGCACCATTGGAAAAGGATTCGACACATTCAGGAAAATATTTTTATCTGTAAATTGAATCAGCTTTAGCGCGTCCTCCAACCCTTTTATGTATCGGTATTATTTAGTCAACTCTTTTTTACGATAAATCAAATTAATCACACGAAACCCACAAAATATGCCCCTTCGTCGTTAGCTCGTTTCCCAGGGATAAAAAAACGTCCCTCCCCACGGTTGTTAACCGGGTTCAGGACGCGCTAAAACTACAACCCATCCGTTATTCCTGTCGCCTCACCTATCGCTAAATCCGTCCAACCTTACGCCTCAATAGTGTCAACACTCTTCTGGTTTGCCTGGGTTATCGGCGGTACGGAACGAATGGCCGCAGCCGCAGGTGGCGATGGCGTTCGGATTGTGAATGGTGAAGCCACCACCCATCATCGATTCTTTGAAGTCGATTTCCAATCCTTTGATCAGATCAAGGCTGTGTTTGTCGATCAAGATTCGCAAGCCGTGTTGTTCCAGTTCCAAATCCTCTTCCGTTTTATCCTCATCAAAACCCATGCCGTACGAAAATCCGCTGCATCCACCATGGGTCACACCGATACGCAGGTACAATTTCTCCGGATGCTCTTCTTCGGCGAGCATTTCCTTGATCCGGTGACTCGCCCGTTCCGTCAACGTGATCATCATTATCCCTCCCATGGGAGTCAGGGTCGCTTGCTGCACAGCATTCCCTCTCGTACATCCAGTATACAGGGAATGCCTGGCGGATACAACCGCCAGGCATTCGGGGGGTGGTGGATGGGGGGGAAGCGGTGTAGTCGGAGGAATGCGACAGATTACCAGAAATACAGCACATCAGCTTCACGCACACGGTCAGACGTCGAACCGAGCGGGTAGATGCGGTGGGGTTTCGACACGATTTGTTCCTTTACCCACGCGTTCAACAGACCGTCCAGTTCCTTGCTCAACAAGTGAACTTCCGGATGGGACAAGCCCAAGCGCTGAGCCGCCTGCTCCATCTCATGCCGCATTCGCTCGATCTCCTCTTCCAACCGCTTCCCCTTCAGCATCGGTTTCCTCTCCTTTTCGGGTTATGTAGCGTGTAAGAACACATTGGGGGGATTCGAACAAATGTGCTTTACCACTATCTTACCTTGAATCCGACAAATTGAAAACCAGTTTTTTGCTAAATATCACTTAATTCTATGTATTTGTTTCTTATTGTATAATAATGGAGATGGATGTTGAAAGGAGTGTTAGTATGGGTGATCCCCGGATTCGACAAATGGCGCAGGTTCTGATCGATCACTCGATCCGTGTCCAACGGGATGAACAAGTGCTGATCCAATCCACACCGCTGGCGATGCCGCTGGTGGAGGAGTTGTACCGCTTGATTTTGGAACGGGGCGGTCATCCGGTTCCCTTCTTCACCACGGAACGGCTGCAGCGGATTTTTTATGAAGCGGCACCGGATGAGAAACTGGATACCCTTCCCGGCATCATACGCGAAGCATACTTACAGGCAGACGCATTGATTTCCATCGATGCCCCGGAAAACCGGCGCGAACTGATGCAAATCGATCCCAAACGATTGCAGCGCCACCGTAAAGCCAAAGCGCCGCTGTTGGATCGATACATGCGCAACGAAGCCAAATGGGTCGTCTCCCTGTTCCCCACGCCGTCACTGGCCCAAGACGCCGACATGCCACTCTCCCAGTACGAGGATTTCGTGTTCGGTGCGATCAACCTGGATTGGACCCGCATGAAAGCCACCATGGAAACAGCGAAGGCGTTGTTTGACAAGGCACGTGAAGTCCGCATCGAAGCTCCCGGCACCAACCTGGTCATCGGTTTGGAAGACCGACATGGAGTGATCGACGGTGGTGAAAACAATATGCCCGGCGGCGAATTTTTTTATGCCCCTGTTGAACATCAAACAGAAGGTACGATTACATTCGAATGGCCGCAAGTCTATAACGGACGGGAAGTATCCGGCATCCGACTCATGTTTCGGGAAGGCAAAGTGACGGAAGCCACGGCGGAAAAAGGAGAGGACTTTCTGCACGAAGTGCTGGAGACGGACGAGGGCGCCCGCTACCTGGGAGAATTGGGGATCGGGTGCAACACCGGCATCACTCGTTATACCAAAAACACTCTGTTCGATGAAAAAATCGGGGGAACCATCCATCTGGCCATCGGGCAGGCTTATGAGGAATGCGGGGGGAAAAACCGTTCCACCGTTCACTGGGACATGGTGAAGGACCTTAGAGAAGGCGGCCGGATTTATCTGGATGGTCGGCTGGTGCAGGAAAATGGGGAGTGGTGTTTCTAGCAAAATGTTTATGATAAAATAGTGATGGATTGCACAAATCGTATACGACCATGATGAGAAAGAAGGGAATCCGATCATGACGGCCATTTCGACGCCGGACACCCTTACGGACATTCGCGAAAAGGTCGAACGGGGAGAACGTCTCACATTTGAAGACGGTGTCCGCCTGATGAAGTCGAACGACTTGTTGGCCATCGGTCAAATGGCCGATCTGGTTCGACGGCGGAAAAACGGCGACAACGTTTATTTTATCGTTAATACCCATTTGAACTATACCAATGTTTGTTATCTCGACTGCAAACTGTGCGCGTTTGGTTTGAAGCCGAACGATCCCAGATCGTATACGCTCTCCTTGGAACAGATCGAAGAGAAGTCTAAGCAAATCGCGGGAAAAGGATTTACCGAGTTGCACATCGTCGGCGGCGTGAATCCCAAGCTGCCTTTCAGCTATTATGAAGACATGATTCGGATCGCAAAAAAGCATAATCCGGACATTCATGTGCAAGCTTTCACAGCCGTGGAAATCGACTATCTGGCCCGTGTCTCCAAAATCGGTGTGGACGAGGCGATTACGAGGTTAAGAGAAGCGGGACTGGGATCCATCCTAGGCGGCGGGGCCGAAATCTTCCATCCGGAAATCCGGAAAGTGATTTCCGGCCACAAAACCAATGCCGACCGCTGGTTTGAGATCCACGAAATCTGTCACCGACTCGGTATGAAATCCAATGCGTCCATTTTGTACGGACATATCGAACAACCCGAACATGTGATCGATCATTTGATCCGTCTCAGAGAGTTACAAGACAAGACCGGGGGATTCCAGGCCTTTTTCGGCTTCGCTTTCCACCCCGAAAACACCCAGCTGGCACGTGAATTCACTTTGCCCAGTGAAACGACCGGGATGTACGATCTTAAGATCCTGGCCGTCTCCCGTTTGATGCTGGACAACTTCCCGCATATCCGTGCGTTCTGGATGATGATCGGCTTGAAATTGGCCCAGGTTTCCCTCCATTTCGGTGTCGACGATCTGGACGGCACGGTGATGGAAGAACAGATCGTTCATGCCGCCGGGGCCAAGACGAAACAGATGACCCCCAAACAGGAATTCATTCGCATGATCAAAGAAGCAGGGCGAGTACCTGTCGAGCGGGACACTTTGTACAACATCATCCGGACTTATTGAGCCGAGAACCGGAGGGAGGATTTGATCATGACGATCACGGCGAAGGCCAATCCCGATTTAGCAACGATCGTGGAGAAAGTGAACGCAGGGGAACGGTTGACATTAGAAGACGGGTTGGCGCTCTACGCTTCTGAAGATCTGCTGACGATTGCACAGCTGGCCAATCAGGTCAACCGACAAAAAAACGGAGACCGGGTCTATTTCATCCAAAACATGTACATCAACCCCACCAACGTTTGCGAAGCCAGATGTGCGTTTTGCGGTTTCCGTCGGGACCCCGGTGAAGAGGGAGCCTACACGATGTCGCCGGAGGAAGTACTGGCTTATGTCCGGGAGCGGATGACGGAAAACATCCGTGAATTCCACATCGTCGGCGGACACAACCACACGGTGCCGTTTGAATACTATGTGGATACGATCGCCATCCTGAAACAACATTATCCTGATGTGACCATCAAAGCCTATACCGCTGCAGAGATCCAATTTTTCGCCAAGATTTCCGGCCTTTCGGTGGAAGATGTGTTGAAAAGGCTGATCGACGCCGGACTGGATACGCTGCCAGGTGGCGGGGCAGAAATTTTGAGCGAACGGTATCGCGCCAAAATGAGCCCGGACAAAGCGAGTACCGATGAATGGCTGGAAGTGCACCGCATCGCTCATTCTCTGGGACTGAAAACGCACGCCACCATGTTGTACGGATCGATTGAAACCCATGAAGAACGGCTGATGCATATGATCCGCCTGCGGGAATTGCAAGATGAAACGGGCGGTTTTATGGTATTTATCCCGCTCGCCATGCAACCACGCAGTGTAAATGCCGGAATCAAACGACGCACCTCCGCAATGGACGACCTGAAAACCATCGCGATCAGTCGCCTGATGCTGGACAATTTCCCGCATATCAAATCGTACTGGATCAATATCGGTACGCAACTGACACAACTCTCGATGCACTATGGCGCTTCCGACATTCACGGAACCCTGGTGGAAGAACGCATCAGTCATGCCGCCGGTGCGCTCACCCAAACCTCGCTCACGCGGGATGAGCTGATCTGGTTGATCAAAGGGGCGCACCGTGTGCCGGTGGAACGAGACACTTTCTACAATGTAGTGAAAGTATACGACTAAGCAGGTAGACTGTTGACGTCGTGGCTACTGATGGTGATCCAAGTCGAGAGCGATCTCCTGTCGAGGATACAGCTGAATATCTCTATTTTCTGCTGACCTGCAAAAACCCAGCGGTTTATCCGCTGGGTTTGTCTATTACCTCACCAACCTGGATGGGACGTGTCATTCTATTACAAAAGCTGAAAGAAAGTGGCCGAGGTTGTATCTGATGAGTCGGTCCGCTTCTCTTCTCCTACGTTTTCTAATCGAAGCTAGCCAGGGCTTGGTCAGTCGCTCTCCTGCGAAATGATACGTTCGGATCGACGGGCCAGAAACGGAGACAGGGAATGGGGACCCGCAGACTTCGTCAACCTGAATTATCAAAAACGAAATTCCATCTCGTCAATGGCTTTGCGAATTTTGATATACAATTCTTCAGCCGTATCCGCACTGATCAAATCACCGTTGACCAATGCGTACGGCTTTTCCGCACAAATTCCGCAATTACCCAAACAACCGTATTCCAAAACGTCTAAGTCCGGGTCTTGCTCCAATCGTTTCTTGACTTCCAACAATTCGGGCGTCAAATTGTTCACACAAAACTCGATCAATGGTCGCATGGCAATGTCACTCCGTCAATCATCGGTTTCAATCACATTCGTTTCACATTCCCTATATTATAACACGTAAAACGCCCCTTCCATTCAAAAGGGGCGCCGAAAAGCCACTGAAAATCCCATGCCTCTGGGGTGTGTGGAATGTCACGGATGTTGTGGAGATGGCGGCATGCCTCGTTTGAGCCGTTTATCCTGTTCGATCAGTTTGAGTCCTTGTTGTTTCATGACGTCAAGCGTTTTGGAAACACCATGGCTAGACGCGGTGCTGATTTGGGATGAAAACGCAAATTCCTCCAAATCATGGAGGATGTTATGGGAATATTCTGTTCCCCACTGCTTCTTCGTATTGGTTAGATCTTCGCGCAAAGCGGAGAAGAAGGGACGATAAGGCGTACGGGAACGCTCTTTCTGATCGATCCACAAGAACAGTTTTTGAAACTCCTGATCTTTGTTTGGAATGGGGTAGCCCCATTCTTCCCCGTATACCAAGTAGTTTTCATATTGATGCAATTTGTTGATGGACTGGGCCACCATTTGGAACTCCGATTCGGTCAAAATCGGGCGGGACGGCCCTTCGGTAGCCAATGTCCCGTGCAACAACTCCTGACGATAGCGCTCGATCGCCGCCCGCTCCTGCGGCGTCAACGTTTCGACATGTTTGAAGTCGATGAGCACATACAGGAGAAGTCCCACGATCAAGACCGGAATCAGGTTACGCAACAATCGCTTCATATCTTCGCCTTCCTTCCGACACCACCATTAAGGTCCGGCCTTCCACGCCCCGTCCCGGCGCGGGTCGGCACCGCCGTCAATCCGATCATTTTCCTTGTCGATCACCAAGCCTTGTATGCCACCGTAAAACAGGGAATTTCCCTTCACTGTCACCGTGTAACCCCTGCGCCGGAGTTCCCGCTTCACATCCTCGGGCAAATCCTTTTCCACAAATACCTCATTCCCCTCAACCAAAAACCGTGGTTCATTGATGGCAGTCTGGATCGGTTCATGATATTTCAACATACGAATCAGCACTTCCGTCAACATGGGCGGAATGCGGCGACCTCCCGCACTCCCGATGCCGATGATCGGCTCGCCGTCTTTGGCTAAGATGGTGGGCGCCGTGTAACTGATTGGCCGTTTGCCCGGTTGGGCGCGGTTGGGTGAATTATCGCGGAAACTGAAGTTTTTCAGTTGGTTGTTGAGAAAAAATCCGTCCACGTAGACGCCCGATCCGAAGAAGTTGCTCAAGGTGTTGGTCACCGACACCATGTTTCCTTCCCTGTCAACAATGACAAAATGGGTGGTGTTGTCGTGATCCTCCCGATCAGCCAAAGAATCGACTGCTTCCTTGTATTTATCAGACAACTTGTCCATGTCGATGTCCAACGCCATCCGGCGGGTATGCTCCTCGCTCACCATTTCCTCTACGGGTACGTGAACGAAACGCGGGTCCCCCATCTTCTCCACCCGCTCCTGAAAGGCCCGTTTGTTAATCTCCCCGACCAAATGGATAAAGTCAGCTGACAGCTCCCGCGTCTGCTCCACATGCATGTGCTCGGCCATTTGCAGGGATTGAATCAACATGACACCACCAGAAGGTGGGGCGGCGGATACCACTTCGTAACCGGCGAATTTTCCGCGAACCGGTTCCTTTTCCTCCGGCTTGTACGCCTTCAGGTCCAACGACCGAATACCGCCGACCGCGCGCACGATGTCCTGAGCAATCTCTCCCTTGTAAAACGCATCGGATCCTTTTTTCTGAATCGCTCTCAATGTCCGAGCCAAATCCTTTTGCTGCAATAACTGGCCTGGTTGAACCGGCTCACCGTCCGGGAAAAACTGCGGTAAATCCCGAACCGGGAGGCGCCCTCGTGCCGCTTCCAACCGTCTCGTGAGCAAGGGCGTCACTTCAAATCCCTCTTCCGCCAACTGAATGGAGGGTTCGATCAATTTGGCCATCGGTATCGAACCGAACTTATTATTCGCCAGCTCCATTCCTTTGACCATGCCCGGTACTCCCACACCGTTCTTGGTAATATAACCCTTAGAAGGTGCCATCTCCCGGTAGTCGATCACTACCGGCTTCTTGCCTCCTGCTGGATAGATCAGCATGGTTCCACCGCCACCGATGCCGGAGCCGAACGGTTCCACGACACCCAGCGCGTAAGAAACGGCCACCGCCGCATCCACGGCGTTGCCCCCCTGTTCCAAAATATCCATGCCCACGTCAACAGCCAGGGGGTGTGCCGCGGCGACGCCATATTTTTTGCCGCCTTCCTCTTCCTGTCCCAACACATCCTTCTTCCCTTGCATCGCGCCGAATTGATAGACGCCCAACATCCCGATGATGACGATGACGCTCAACAACGCGATCCACACCCTATTGCCCATGTTGTTTCATCCCCTTCAACACGCGGGAATGATCCACTTCCCGCACCAGGAGATCCCCCTCCCTTTTCCACACCTGATTCCATTGATCTGTGTACATCGGCTCCTCGGTGATCTCGGAGAAGATCTTTTCCCGACGATATAGATTGGTCCACCCGAAAACCGGACGAGGCTGTCCTTGCCGGATCATCATCGGGACGATCTCAATGCGGGCCTTACCGTCCGGGTATAGCTTGTACTGCACCAATGCAGTCTCTTTGGTTCGGGACCATCCCTGGTCAAACACGAAGTTGCCCAAGCTGTAGAAAATCACGCTGTTGTTGTACACCTCGACTGGTTCCAATACATGCGGATGATGACCGATGATGATGTCGGCACCGGCATCCGCCAACGCATGTGCAAGATCGCGTTGACGGGGGTGATAATGGCTGTCGTATTCGACTCCCCAATGGATGTGAACCAGCACCAGGTCCGCATTCCGCTTGGCCTTCGCAACCAATGGCATAAAGATATTGGGATCGGCCGGCAGGATCCCGGAGCGATCCTTGTAGGCACGAAAACCTTCTGGCAATACTTCCGAAATGCCCAATACGGCCACTTTTACGCCATTGATTGTGAAATAACGGATCTGTTTGGCACTTTTCAGATCCCGACCGGCCCCTACGGTGTCCACGCCCACCTGGCGAAAGACTTTCCGCGTGTCCATTAAGCCGGGTTTCCCAAAATCCTTCATATGGTTGTTGGCCAGGTTGACGACGTCGAATCCCATTCGCGCCAGTACTTTGGCCGCTTCCGGTCCGGTTTTAAGATGAATGAACTTTTCCGCCAACGGATAACCCGGTTTCAAGACAATCGGATTCTCGAAATTCCCTGTCACCAGATCGGAGGATTGAAAATAAGGCCGCGCATATTGAAACAAATAATCATATCCGTAATGGTTGGTGACGATATTCATGTTGCGGGCAAACATCATGTCCCCCACCATGGTCACCGTGACAAAGGCCCGCTTGTCCTTTTGCACTGAGGCCGCCTCCACCGGCGTCCACCATTGTAACAAGGCCAATAAAACCAGACAGACGATCGTGGCGATCGTCGTGTGCATCAACGCTTGTTTCTTTTGTCGCTTGATGGTTATCAACAGTCGTTGCTTCCATGTCAATCTCACGATGGTCACTTCCTAGATAAAGGAATGCACATATTCGATTGCGATAGGATAAAGAAACAGAATCAGGAACGTCAATCCGCTGAGCAGCAGCGTGCTGCCTACTGTAAACACCAGCCCCTGTTTTTGGATCGTGTTAGCGATCAAGCCCGGAACAACCACACCGATGCCACGGAATTCCTCCACTTCCAGGGGTACAAACGGAAACGTGATCGGCGCGGCCGCATCTAGAGCCAGTTTCAGGGCGATGCCGACTATCAGCATGGCGGCAAATTTCCTGCGGCCATACAAAATGGTGAACCGGGCGATGATCTGTGTGACGATCAGGTAAGTGGCAAAGCTGATCAGCAAAACAGTCAATATAAATACCGGCTGATCAAAGATCAAAGCCAAGTACCCCGGCACGATCAAACCGGCTGGGACCACACCCACTTTCTCTGCAAAAAGCAGGCTGAGCACCACACCGATGATAAGCGCAATATATAAGTCCGAGCCAAACACCTGCATTTCCCCCTAGCCGACGATTTGAACCACTTGTTGTTCCTTCATCTGCTCAAACAGCTCACACAACGGTTCCGCCGCACCGTGAATATTGCCCACGCCGTAGATGACACGCCCTTCCAGCTTGTCCCGAATCGCCTCAAAAATATCCTCAGTCGTTTTCCCTTCCATGTTCAACAAGCGTTTTGCCGGGATCATTCCCGCCTCATAAGCATCCACAATCGGCTTGACACTCTCTCCAATGGCTACGACTGTGTCCGACTTTATGTACGGCAGAACGTCGCGGGCAAATTGTTCGGTACGATCCACCCGGTCCGCACGGCAGTTCATGATAATGACCGGATCGTCAGTCGGATAGCCCAAATGTTTGACGCGTTCCCAGATGTTGAGGGTGGAAGCAGCATCATTGGCGGCAAAACCGTTGACAAAGTAAGCTGGATTGGGATTATGACGGTTGAGCGGATAAATCCGAAGTGCTCCCGGGTCAGGATGCGCGTTCAACATTCCCCTGAGTGCCGTTTCCTCGTCGATACCGAGCGCTTCGGCAACCGCCAGCGCTAGTGCCGCGTTTTCAGGGAACACCATATAGTCGAATTGCCGAAGGTACTCCTCCGAGATTTTCGAGTTATCAGCCACGATTACCTTGGTTTTTCGTTCACGGGCGATCCGTTTGAAATAAGGGACGAACGGACCGTCCGACACGATGAGATGACCGTTGTACGGGATGGTGGCCGACAAGGCTTGCGCCACTTCTTTCAATGTTGGCCCCATCACGTCCATATGATCTTCCAGCACGTTGACGATCACGCCGATATTGGCCTGTAACAGCTGATTTTGAAACACTTCCTGATAATCAGGATTGACGGCCATACATTCGCTTACCAAACATTCCGCTCCCAGTTTGGCGGCCTCGGCCACCACCATTTTTTGTTCACGGATATTGGGACCTTCTGGCCGACGTTTGATCGGCTTTTCCTCATCAGTGAACCAGTAGATCATCCGAGCGGCGGTACCGGTCGTTTTCCCCACCGTGCGATATCCCGCTTCGATGCAGATGCCGGTAATCAACCGCGTCACCGTCGATTTCCCCCGGATACCGTTTACATTTATGCGGATGGGAATGGCGTTGATGTTTTTCTGATGCTGAATCCGCTCCCATATCCCGATCAACAACAGGAAGCCAATAAATAACGGGATCAACCACATTCTCCTTCAACTCCTGCATGGGTAATCGCAACTGTCAAAGAATAAATGCAACTAAGCAGATTCAGGCATTGTCCTTTGTATTACATAATCCCTTCTTTCCAGGCATGTTTTGGTGGATTGAACGAAGATATACAATTGCTATCACTACTCAATAATACAAACTTCAAACAGAAAAATCTATATAGAAGTTGCGTTCTCTACGATTTTCCACAAAACAAAAAAGCCCTAACCTCAGAAGGGCAGGGCTTGACCAAACAATATGCCAAGCGTGAATAGCGAATTTCATCCGAACCGCCTGCGCTTTTCGGATATCCATGCTCAGTCGGGCTTAGTCTCGCTCGCTTTGGAAAAATGCCACTTGATGGTTGACCGGACACGCCTTAGCGCAGTTCGGTGGGAACGGCTCCAAGCGCCTCCAATTTGGTTTGGATCACTTTCAGCTTGGGATCCCCCTCTGCCACCACTTCACTGCCGATCACCACCACCGGATAAAAGTACTCACCGTCGAGCACCCTGGACGCAAAGGCGGTTTCCTCTTCCCCTTCGGGATGCTCGATGTCGATATACCGAACAGTGATTTGACTACCGTACTTCCTCCCTAACGCCGCTTCCAACCAATCAGCCGTTTCCCGGGAGGACGGACCGTTCACACAACTGGGGCAAGGGGTGTCCGCACCGAAAACGAGGATCTCGATCGGTTGCGTTTTCATGGAGTTACTCCTCCCGCTTTCTCCTCTGATGTTTCTTATGAACGAAGCGCTTGATCCAAATCATCCATCAGGTCGGCGATGTCTTCCACTCCTACTGAAATCCGGATCAACCCGTCGGTGATGCCCAGTTCGGCACGCCGCTCCGGCGGAATGGAAGCATGGGTCATTCTCGCGGGAACACTGATCAGGCTTTCTACCGCTCCCAGACTTTCCGCCAGCGTGAAGTACCGCACTTTTTTCACGACTTGTTCGGCCCGCCTGCCGCTGCCCACATCAAACGAAATCATGCCGCCGAATCCGCGCGCTTGGCGTGCAGCGATGTCGTGTCCCGGATGATCCGGAAGGCCTGGATAATAGACTTTCTCGATATCGTCGCGATCCTTCAGCCATTCCGCCAGTTGACGGGCATTGGCTTCATGCTGGCGCATCCGCACACCCAGTGTTTTGATACCTCTGATCAACAAGTAGGAGTCCTGGGGTCCCAACACACCGCCGATCGAGTTTTGCAGGAAATGCAATTGCTCACCCAGGTCTTCATCTGTGACCGCAACCAAGCCGGCCACGACGTCACTGTGTCCGCCCAGATATTTGGTCGCACTGTGAATGACGATATCGGCACCCAAATCGAGCGGGTTTTGCCAGTACGGTGTCATAAACGTGTTATCCACGATCAACAGCACGTTCCGCTCGCGGCAAATACCGGCCACCGCCTCAATATCCGACACTTTGAGCAAAGGATTGCTGGGTGTTTCCAGGTACACCGCCTTGGTATTGGGGCGGATCGCCTGCCTTACTTGGTCCAAATCGCTCGTATCCACGAAAGTCGAATCAATGCCCAGCCGGTTGAACACCTTGGTCAACACCCGGTAGGTGCCGCCGTACACGTCGTCACCCACCACCAGGTGATCCCCCTGATCAAACAACGAAAGAATCGTCGACACAGCGGCCATACCGGAGGCGAAAGCCAGTCCGCGCGTACCGTTTTCCAATTCTGCGATCAATTGTTCCAACGCTGCTCGCGTCGGGTTGCCGGTTCGGGAGTATTCATATCCTTTATGCTGGCCGATTCCTTCCTGCTTATAAGTCGACACTTGGTAGATCGGCACGGTGACCGCCCCGGTGTGCACGTCACCGAACACACCGGCATGAATCAACTTGGTATCCAAACGCATCAGTGTCAAATCCCTCCCTGATAAATCTTTTGGCTCAGATAGCGCTCGCTGCTGTCCGGGAAAATCACCACGATGTTGGTACCGGGCTTGGCTTTCTTCGCTTCCTGCAGGGCTGCAAAAAAAGCGGCTCCAGACGAACTGCCCACCAACAATCCTTCTCGCTTCGCCAGATGCTTCACCATGTCAAACGCATCTTTGTCCAATACAGTGTAGATCTCATCAAAGTAGGACGGGTCCATATAGTCGGGAAGAAACTCCATCCCGATCCCTTCCGTTTTGTGCGGTCCCGGTTGACCACCGCCCAGAATGGAACCTTCCGGTTCTACAATCACCGTTTTAATGGCGGGGTTTTGCTCTTTCAAATAGCGGGCCGTACCCATGAAGGTCCCACCGCTTCCCGCTCCCGCCACAAAGACATCCACCTTACCGTCCATCTGCTGCCAAATCTCCGGGCCGGTCGTTTTGTAATGCGCTCCAGGGTTGGCGGGGTTGGCGAACTGCTGGGGAACGTAGGCACCGGGAATCTTTTCGGCCAATTCCTTCGCCTTGGCGATGGCGCCTTTCATCCCTTCCTCCGTCGGGGTGTTGACGATTTCCGCCCCCAATGCCCGCATCAGTTCCTGTTTTTCCTCAGAAAACTTTTTCGGCACAACGAAAATCACCCGATACCCGGTCCCGACGGCTGCCAACGCCAGTCCGATCCCGGTGTTCCCTGCGGTCGGCTCGATGATGGTACCGCCGGGTTTCAGCAGGCCTTTTTGTTCAGCATCCCGGATCAGCTCGATTCCAAGCCGGTCTTTCACACTTCCGCCGGGATTGAAAAACTCCAGCTTGGCGTAAATGTTCACCCCATCCGGAATTTCGAACCGTTTTATCCGTACGATCGGTGTCCAACCGATCAGTTCTTTTACATCTTCATATACCTGCTTCATCGGAATTCCCTTTCCTTTCCTCACAACCGATGTTTACTCGAAAAAAACACACCCCTTTCATCTTACCACTTTTGAATGAACAAAAAAAAGGATGGTCTTCATATCGCCGACATGAAGATGATTCCCTTTGTCAATCGACACGCTTTGGGATACAATAAATAAGGGGCAAATGGTTCCTCCATCCCATCGGTAAAAAGCGGACCATGGGTCTCGTTTGAAATAAGACCGATTGGCCAGCGATCATACCGAAAGGAGCATGAACCGATGAAAGAACAAGTACAAGAAGTATTGGACAAACTGCGTCCGTTCATCCAACGCGACGGCGGTGACGTGGAACTGGTGGATGTGGAAGACGGCGTGGTGAAAGTTCGTCTGCTCGGTGCCTGCGGCAGCTGCCCCAGCTCCACCATCACGCTGAAAGCGGGGATCGAACGCGCCCTGATGGAAGAAGTGCCGGGCGTCAAAGAAGTGGAGCAAGTCCTTTAATATTTTTTGGAAAAGCCAAGGCCGTTTCCCTCGATTGGGAAACGGCTGAGCATTTGTATCAGAAGTACAAAAGAGGGTTTTAAGACCCTTTTTACTTATTTTTCTTTACTTAGTTCTTTGTTTAAAGTATATTAAGATATGCCAAGCCAGATCCACCAATGAGAGGTGTTGCATATATGACCACGCAGACGGAACTGTCGGCCATCGAAGTGATGAAAGCACGCGGCAGCGTAAAAAAGTACCAACGGGGTGTGGAGATTCCCAAGGAGGACCTGGAAGAGATTCTTAAGCTCGCGGCGAAAGCTCCGTCCTCTTGGAACCTCCAGCATTGGCGTTACTTGGTGATCACCTCGCAAGAGATGAAGGAGAAGATTCTGCCGATCGCTTACAACCAGCAGCAAGTGGTGGATTCCTCGGCCACTGTCGTCATTCTGGGCGATCTGGAAGCGGACAAAAGTGCTGAGGATGTGTACAAACCGGCTTTGGAAGCGGGCCATATCACACAGCAGGTGTACGACACCTTGATCGGGCAGATCAAAGACGCTTATGCCAACAACCCACAGAAGGCCCGCGACGAGGCCATCCTCAATGCCTCCCTGTCGGCCATGCAGCTGATGCTGGCTGCCAAGGCCAAAGGTTACGATACCTGCCCGATGGGTGGATTCGACCGGGAAAAATTGATTCAAGCGCTCAACATCCCGCCGCGTTATATCCCGGTGATGCTGGTCGTCATCGGTAAAGCTGCCGCTCCGGCCCGCCCGTCCAGCCGGTTCCCGCTGGAAAAACTGGTCATTCGGGAAAGCTTCTGATTCTGAGTGAAGCGGCTGAATGACATCCAGCCACTTCAAACGCCCGAAAAAAGCGAAGCCGTTTCCCACAGTTGGGAAACGGCTTTTTTTCGCACTTGATCAGGGTTGCTCCCATCGGATGTTAATGACGCAAAGAAGCTGGTCTTCGCAGCTCCGATCTCCAATCTCCAAGCACAGGTACGGGCGAAACACTTCATTCAAGGGAAAATGCCCGCGATGGGGTTCCTGCACTTTCTGAATTAGTCGATCACCCGGGAAACGATACCGCTTGATCGAGTCAATAGCACGCACGCCCCAGCTCAGCTCGTTTGCTCCGACGATGCGGCCACTTCGTTTTTGCTCTCTTCTTGGTACAAATGACATGCAACCCAGTGAAGGGGGCGCACTTCCTGCCAAGTGGGTGTCACTTCTGCGCAGATGTCCATCGCTTTGGGACAACGGGTACGGAAACGGCATCCGCTCGGCGGGTTGATCGGGCTGGGTACGTCGCCTTTGAGCAGGATTCGTTCGCGCCGTTTCTCCACAGCCGGATCAGGGATGGGCACAGCGGACAACAGAGCTTCGGTATAGGGATGAAGCGGGTTGTCATACAGCTCCTGACTTTCCGCCAGTTCCACCAAATTGCCGAGATACATCACCCCGACACGGTCACTGATATATTTCACCATCGACAAGTCATGGGCAATAAACAGATAGGTCAACCCTTTTTCCCGCTGCAATTTTTTCATCAGGTTGACCACCTGGGCCTGAATCGAGACGTCCAGTGCCGAAATGGGCTCATCGGCGATGATGAAGTCCGGGTCCACGGCCAGTGCCCGGGCAATGCCGATCCGTTGCCGTTGACCGCCACTGAATTCGTGTGGAAAACGATCGGCATGCTCTTCGTTCAACCCCACCGTCCGCAACAGCTCCACCACGCGTTCGCGTCGCTCCTTGCCTTTGGCCAGACCATGGATATCGAGCCCCTCCGCGATGATGTCGGCCACGGTCATCCGTGGGTTGAGTGAGGCATACGGGTCTTGGAAGATCATCTGCATCTCCCGGTTGAACTGTTTCGCCTCTTTACCTTTCAGCTCATGCACGTTTTTCCCTTTGAACTTCACCGTTCCGCCTGTAGCGTTGTACAAACGGATGATAGTCCGGCCAATCGTGGATTTTCCGCATCCGGACTCGCCCACCAACCCGAGCGTTTCGCCCTTGTATACGTGAAAGGTGACATCGTCCACCGCTTTGACGACCTGTCCCCTGCCGGCAGGGAAATATTTTTTAAGTCCTTCCACTTCCAGGATTTTTTCCACATGGGCTTCCATGTCAGTTCGCTCCCCCTTCTACCAGTTGAGCCGGTGGTTCTACCTTTGGCGCCATCGGATGTTCCAGCCAACAGGAAACCTGATGGTTTGATGAGATATTCGTCACATCGGGCATGCGTTCCTGGCAGATTTTCATGACATGTTTGCATCGGGCTGCAAACGGACAGCCCTTTGGCGGAGCGATCAGGTTGGGCGGCGAACCCGGAATGGGGAGCAATTCCTGCTCTTTTTTCTGGTCCAGCCGCGGCATGGAAGCCATCAATCCCCAGGTGTACGGATGACGCGGACGGTAGAATATCTCTTCCACCGTACCGGTTTCCACCACTTTCCCCGCATACATCACGACGACGCGATCCGCCACGTCGGCCACCACACCCAAATCATGCGTGATCAAGATGATGGAGGTGTTCATCTTCTCCTGCAGCTCTTTCATCAGCTCCATGATCTGCGCCTGAATCGTCACGTCCAACGCCGTCGTCGGCTCGTCGGCGATGAGAATCTTCGGAGCACAGGACAAGGCGATGGCAATCATGGCACGCTGGCGCATCCCGCCACTGAACTGGTGCGGGTATTGATTCACCCGCGATTCAGGGCTGGGGATGCCCACGAGCCGGAGCATCTCGACCGCCTTTTTCTTTGCTTCCTCTTTGCTCATCTTTTGATGCTTCATCAATCCTTCGGTGATCTGCCGACCCACCGTCATCGTCGGGTTGAGAGACGTCATCGGATCTTGGAAAATCATCGCGATTTCCGCACCGCGGATTTTTTCCATCTCCCGTTCGGACAGTTTGGTCAAATCCTTGCCGTCAAACAGAATTTCGCCTTGTTTGATCCGTCCGGGAGGATTGGGAATCAACCGCATGATCGTTTGGGAAGTCACGCTTTTTCCACAACCGGACTCCCCGACGATGGCCAGCGTTTCCCCTTTTTTCAAGTCAAAACTGACGCCGCGTACCGCTTTCACTTCTCCGTTGTATGTGTCAAACGAAACATGCAGATCCCGTACTTCCAACACCTTCTCCATACCGATCCTCCTATCGACGCAGTTTCGGATCCAACGCGTCGCGCAATCCGTCACCCAACAAGTTGAAGCTCAACATGATCAGGGCCAAGACCAATCCCGGATAAAACACTTGATACGGGAACAATTGCAGGTTTCTGAAGCCGTCGTTCACCAACATCCCCAAGCTGGCCGCCGGAGGATTGATCCCCAAACCGATAAAGCTGAGGAAGGCCTCAAAGAAAATCGCTTGCGGAATGGAGAACGTGACCGCCACGATAATGGGCCCCATCACGTTGGGCAACAGGTGCTTCAACAGCAACCGCCCGTGGCTCGCACCCAGCGTCCGCGCGGCCAATACGAACTCCTGCTCCTTCAGCCTCATCACCTGCGCGCGAACGATCCGCGCCATCGGCACCCATCCGGTAATTCCCATCGCAATCGCGATTGGCACGATACCGGGCTCAAAATACAGCATCATCAAAATGAGGATGATCAGTTGCGGAATACAGTACATCACTTCCAAAATCCGCTGCATGACGGTGTCCACTTTGCCGCCGAAATATCCGGAAATCGCGCCGAACGTCACACCGATCGTCATGTCGATCAACACGGCCAAAAAGGCGATGGTCAAGGAGATGCGCGCGCCGTACCAAGTCCGGGCCCACAGATCGCGTCCGAAGTTGTCCGTCCCGAAATAGTGATTGCCGAACGGTTCCTTGTTCTGAATGGTATAGTTCATAGTCTGATAATCATACGGAACGAAATGCTGTCCAAACAGGGCCAGAAAACCGACCACCAACAAAATGGTGAAACCGATGATGGCCCCTTTGTTGGAGCGAAAACGGCGCCACACATCGGTCCAGTACCCGACGTGTTTGGAGGACAGCCCGTTTCTCTCCTCCGGACTCACTTCACCGGGTTGAAACATCTCCGGGGATAAATCCTGGTTGAGTTGTTTGGTCGCTTCCATGTGACTCACTCCTTCGCACCGGCTATCCGAATCCGCGGGTCGATAATGCCGTACAAGATATCCACCACGAAAATGCTGACGATGATCAGCACACTGTAGAAAATGGTGACACCCATGATGGCGGGGTAGTCATTGACTTGAATCGATTGCACGAACAGCCACGCCATGCCGGGAATACCGAAGATTTGCTCGATCACGAGCGAACCGGTGATGATATTGATCGTGAGCGGCCCCAAAATGGTCACAGCCGGGATCAGCGCGTTACGAAGGGCATGACGGAACACGACCGTAGCCCGGCTCAACCCCTTGGCCTTGGCCGTCTTCATGTAGTCCTGACCCAACACTTCCAGCATTTCCGTGCGGATATAGCGGGACATCTGCGCGATGACCAAACCGGATAAAGCCAGTGAAGGCAGAATCGTATGTTGCCATGTACCCCACCCTGCCGGTGGCAACCAAAGCAATTTTACGCCGACATAAAAAGAGAGTATCCCCGCCAACAAGAAGCTGGGAACCGACACCCCCAACACCGCCACCACGGTGGCCAGGTTGTCCGCCCAACTTCCCCGCCGCAATGCGGCGATGACACCCAGGGTCAGCCCGATCACAATGCCGAAGATCACAGCCTGAATCCCCACTTGAGCAGAAGCCGGGAACCCTTGGAAAATCAATTCAGTTACGTCCCGACCATTATATTGGAATGATTTGCCCAAATCACCCTGAAACAAATTGCCCAAGAATTGCACATATTGTACAGGCAACGGCTGGTCGAGCCCGTACTCTTTCATGATCGTCTCCTTCAATTTGGGCGGAATGCGCTCTTCGTTCTGTAAAGGAGAACCGGGCATGAAATGCATGAGAAAGAAAGTAAAGGTAATGATGACCCATAGCGTGACAATCATATAGATCGACCGCTGCAGGATATAACGACCCATCCTCTCACTTCCTTTTTCTACAAAAACATGGATGTTAGCAAGCATGGAGGAAGGTATATGTTCCAAGCGAACATATACCTTCCATTTGTTCTACCGGATTATCACTTTGGAACTTGATTTCCTCACTTGTCCAACGTTACCCATTTGAAGTCGTCATCGGCTCCGAACGGATGATGCACCAGACCTTTAACGTTCGGCCGCTCCAGGTTCAGACGATCACGCCAGTACAGCGGTGCGATACCGGCATCGTCCTGCACCAGGATTTTCTCGGCTTCCACCATTTGCTGCAGACGCTGGTTAAAGTCCGGGTTCATTTTGGCCTTTTTGATCAGCTCATCAAATTTCGGGTTGCTGTATCCGCCGCGGTTGAAGCCACCGTTCGTCACGAACAGATCCAAGAAGGTCATGGCGTCGTCATAGTCAGCACCCCAGCGGGACAATACGATTTGGAAGTTGCCGTTTTTGGAGCGTTCCAGACGCTCTTTGAACGGAACCGAACGGATATTGACATTGATGCCCAGATTGGTGCGCAGTTGTTCTTTGATGTATTGCAGCGCTTTTTTCGCCACATCCGTGTCATCACCCAGCAATTCCATCGTCGGGAATTGGCTGAGACCTTCTTCCTTCAAGCCTTCCGCCAGCAACTTTTTGGCTTCGTCTTTGTTGAATTTCACAAAGGCTGGCGCTTGCTCACGGTAGAGCTTGCCGTTTCCGCCTTGCAGGGTCGGCGGGACAAACCCGGTGGCCGGCTTGCCATCCTTCGTGATGTTGTTGGCCAAGATGTTGGTGTCGATGCCCATTTGGATTGCCTTGCGGATCTTCACATTACGCAAAACTTTCTCTTTTTTCATGTTAAATTCCAAATAGCTGGTCACAGCCTCGGGCACCCGTTTGAAGTCCGGCTTGGATTTATACGCATCCACATACTCTTGGCTGAGTCTCGGTACCACATCAAGGTTGTTGGTGTTGTACAGGTTGATCGCAGACGATACTTCCTTCACGATTTTGAAGTTGATGCCGTCCAGTTTGACGGTTGCCTTATCCCAGTAGTTCGGGTTTTTCTTCAGGGTGTAACTTTCGTTGTGTTGCCAGCTGGCCAAAACAAACGGTCCGTTGTAGACCATTTTGTTCGGCTCCAGCGCATATTCTTTTCCGTATTTTTCCACAATGTCCTTCCGTTGCGGATAATAGGTGGCAAATGAAGTCAGTCCCAAGAAGTACGGAGACGGCGCTTCCAGTTTCACTTGCAAGGTTTTGTCGTCCAGCGCCTTAACACCGACATCTTCTGCTTTCGCTTTGCCGGTGTTGTATTTCTCCGCGTTCAGAATCGGGTACAAGATATAAGCGTATTCAGAAGCGGTTTCAGGCGCCAACGCCCGTTTCCACGCATATTCGAAGTCTTGGGCGCGAACCGGCTTCCCGTCGCTCCATTTGGCGTCACGCAGTTTGAACGTGTAGGTCTTTTTGTCCGGGCTGATCGTGTAGCTCTCAGCCATCGCCGGTTGCGGTTTGTTGTTTTTGTCCAGACGCATGAGACCTTCCATCACCGCGTTCAACAGGTTGAACGAAATGTTGTCCGTGGAGATCGCACTGTCCAGGTTCGGCGGTTCACCATCCGAACGTACGGTCAGCACATTGCCGGAAGCACCGGTGTTTTGCTGAACGCCGCCGCATGCGGAAAGCAGCATGCTGGCCACAAGCAAAATGACCAGGGACAAATAAAAGCGCTTTTTCATCTCTTTACCCCCTTGAGCATATTCTGATGATTAATATAGTTAAGGCTGGAAACAGCCATTAACCCTGAGATTCAATATAGAGGAAAGGTTCCCTCTATTTACTCTACTAGATCCTATTTTCACTCTGCAATTCATATTCTGTTAACAGTTATTCAATCCCTTTTTAACATAACTTACTTCCGCCTATTTTGTAAAATGTCAAACATAAGGAGAAAGACTGTTGGCTTATGCAGCGATAGTATTGTCTGGATGACCGGTGACGATTGTGTCCGTGGATAACGGAGTCCACTGGATAGTCGGCATTTTACAATGGGGACTCGGCTAAACCTATATGTACTCCTATGTACTCCCCAAAGGTGGCTACGCCACAGAAAGGCCATCCCTCCCACGCACTGATGTTTTACCAGGATAAACGAAATCTCCTCTACAAAACTCGATCCATCACCTTCCTGTCAATCTGGATGGATTTTAATTTTATAAAAATTCATCCTGATCCAGGATGGTTAGATGTCCAATTATATATTATCGTCACATTGTCCCTTTTTGAAAGAGGAAATTTTTCACTGTTAAATTGCAAAAAAAAGGAAGGCAGTGTAGATTACTTGCCTTCCTGTCGAGAAAGTCTGTCCTCAGGCGTTACTGTTTCGCTTTGCCTTTGATATATGCCCATTTCAAGGAGTAATCCGGACCGACCGGGTGGCGAACTAGATCATGGACATACGTTTTTTGCACGAACGATTGAGATTCGTAGTACAACGGCGCGATCGCTGCATTATCGATCAGTTCTTTTTCCGCTTTGATCAAATTCTCGTTCCGTTCTTGATAGTCGGTGGTCTTTTTGGACCGATCGATCAGCTGATCGAAATCGGGGTTTTTCCAATCCCCGAAGTTGACCGCGCTGTCCGACTTCCAGACATCCAGGAACGTCATCGGATCGTTGTAATCCCCCACCCAACGACCGATCGACATTTCGAAATAACCCTTTTTTTCCAGGTTCAATTTTTGCTTGACCGGCTTCGGGTCGATGACCACTTTCAGACCCAGATTGGTTTCCAACTGCTCCTGAATGGCCAAGGCTACCTTTTTGCGGTCGTCGTCATAGACCATGAGGGTGAGATCTGACGGAGGAGCGGAAAGGCCCAGTTCCTGCAAACCTTTTTCAAAATATTGCTTGGCTAAGGCCGGATCATACTCCGGTTGTGCCGGTGATTGGTCACGGAATGATTGGTTGTTGTAACCCAGAATCGATGGCGGCACAATTCCGCCCGCAGGTTCCGATCCGTTTTTCAGTACATCCTTCACAAGGTCGTCACGATCGATCGCCAAGTTGATCGCCTTACGGATATTTTCGTTGGCAAGGAACGCATCATCCGTGTTGAAAATGATGAAATAGGTGATCCCGCGTGTCACGGGCAAGTACTCTTTGTTGTTTTTAAACACTTCCACCAAATTGTCATCCAACGGTGCGACATCCACTTGGCCTGATGTGTATAAGCTCATTGCCTGCGTGGCATCCGGAAGAATCTTGACGTTAACCTCGGTCAGATACACGTTGTTTTTATCCCAATACTCCTCGTTTTTCCGATATTGAAAGCCTTGATCATGCTCCCAACGCGAAAGCACAAAGGGACCATTGTACACCATATTTTCCGATTCTTTGGCATACTGGCTGCCGTACTTTTCGACGATGTCCTCCCGTTGCGGAAAGTACGTAGGAAACGCCGTCAAGCTGAGGAAATACGGGATCGGCTCTTTCAACTTGACCTGCAGGGTGGTGTCATCGAGTGCCTTGACTCCCACTTCATTCGCACTGACTTTCCCCTGATTGTACTCCTCGGCATTTTTAATGGGGTACAAAATGTAGGCGTAATCCGATTTGGTCTTTGGGTCAAGCGCCCGTTTCCACGCATATTCAAAATCCTGCGCCTTCACCGGTTCCCCATCGGACCATTTGGCATCACGGATTTTGAACGTATAGGTTTTTTTGTCCGGGCTGATCTCAGGGTAATCCACCGCCATCGCGGGAACCGGTTTGTTATCCTTGTCCAGGCGCATCAATCCTTCCATCACATTGTTCAACAGTGTGATGGATGTACCGTCAGATGCTTTGGCACTGTCCAAGTTGGGTGGTTCCGTCTCCACGACGAGGTTCAACACTTGCGGTTCATTGGGGCCGCCTTGGGCTGTGTTGCCGGAGAGACTGCAAGCGGACAACACCCAGCTGACCGTGAACAACACTGCCGCCAAGGCATACACCTTCCGTCTCATCAGTAGACCTCCTTCACATCTCCTGGAACAAAGAGGGATAATGGCGATTTTTTGCAGATAATTTAAACAATAACCTCTGTCTGCTGGTTCAAACACGGCAAGAAAAATATCCTTTATTATAATAATAGAATGCAGCACATCAGAAAAGAGACGAAATGTATAATCTTTAACTTCCTATATTTTCTTCTCTCAAATCCTTATCGTTGCCATAAGGATCCGGCTTGTTTAAAAGAAGAGAAATAAAAAACTTTTATAAATTTCTATACTTAAGGAGGATTGGCATGCATCGAATGCGTCCCTGGCAGTGGAGTTTGATTCTCATGATCGGATCATGGTTGATTGTGGCGCTTATTTCACATACTCAAAAGTTGGAGTGGATCAATGGACTCTTTTTGTTCGGACTCGGTTTTCTCATGGTATCCGGAAGTGCCTATGTCATTCGTGGTGGATTTTTTTCCTTGTTTGTCCGTAGTTTGCGAAAGTGGCTGCAGCCACCGGAATTAGAAGATTGGGGTGAGGAAACAGATTCAGAACGCACCAAAAGGTTGGAATGGATCGTTCCCGCGTTTTTGATGGCGGGATTGGTCGATACCACCCTATCGTTTGCGCTCGTTTATATTTGATTCGATCAAGCGGATGATGTTGCGGTACAGCTGATTCGGTGAATCTCCCTCAACAATTTCGTCGCCGACGACGGCATACAACTTCTTTGCGCAACGTTGGCAATTGCCCAAGCACTGAAAGGCATACACACGTACGTCCGGATGGCGTTGCAACCGATAGTAGACAGACTCGGAACCGTTGCACATATTCGTCAGGCAAAACTCCACCGGTACGCTCATGAATGTCTCGCTCCTTTTGGTGGGGGTATATGTTTCATGGTAGCATACGGTTCGCTCTCAAGTCCCGATTGGATAAAAAAGGAACATCGCAACACGTCAAAATACTGCTGACAATGTAAATGCCGTTTCCCAACCAATCGGCTCCAGCCTGACAGGTTACGGAGCATAGGCGGGAAACGGCTTTCGCTTTTCATCACGTTTTCAACAACCTAGAGGTTTTGCTTATTGCGCTTTGGATGCATTCAGCGCGGAATGCTTGCGGGAATAAGTGAAGTAAATGATCAATCCTATTGTGAGCCAGATCAGAAACGCCGCCCAAGTGATCCACATCAGTTGGGACATCAGGAAAGCGCATAGCACGATCGACACCGCTGGAACGAACGGGACGGCCGGGCAACGGAATCCCCTCGGAAGATTGGGCTGGGATTTACGCAGAACGATCACACTGATGGACACAATGATGAATGCGAACAAGGTTCCGATGTTGACCAATTCGGCGATTTGTCTGATCGGCACCAACGCGCCGATCAGTCCCGCGACGATGCCCAACACCCAGGTGACATTGTAAGGGGTACGGTATTTTTCGTGTACACGGGAAAACCATTTGGGCAACAGACCGTCTCGTGACATGGCGAATGCCACGCGGGTTTGGGCGTAAAGTGCCACCAGCATCACTGTCGTCATGCCCACGATGGCACCGATGTCGATAAATGCGGCAAACCATTTTTGGCCGGCGATCTGCAGGGCCAGCGAGACCGGATGGTCTTCATGCCCTTTGAAAAGTGGATAACGCACGATCCCGGTCATAATGGCGGAAACCACCATGTACAACATTGTGCAAATTCCCAGTGAATACAACAATCCCCGCGGCAACGTGCGTGCCGGATCACGCGCTTCCTCAGCCGCAGCACTCACCGCATCAAATCCCAGGTAAGTAAAAAAGACAATTGCCGCAGCGGCGAAGATGCCTTTGGCTCCAAAAGGTGCGAACGGTTGCCAGTTGGCCGGCTTTATGTAAAATACGCCGATCAAAACAAACAGCAGGATCACACCGATTTTAACCAGCACCATCACGTTGTTGACCCGCTTGGACTCTTTGATGCCACGGGACAACAGCAGCGTGATCAGCATGACGATCAAAAAGGCGGGCAGGTTGAACAGCGTCGTCTTTCCGGGAATGGCCCCGGGGGCCGCCCTCAAAGCGTCAGGCAAATTCAATCCGAATCCGCCGAGCAGTGACTGGAAGTAACCGGACCAGCCGGATGAGACGGCGCTGACGGCGAGCATATATTCCAACACCAAATCCCAACCGATGATCCAAGCAGCCAGTTCGCCCAAAGTGACATAGCTGTATGTGTACACCGAACCGGACACGGGAACCGTGGAAGCGAACTCCGCATACGCCAAAGCGGAAAATGCACAGGCCAGTCCGGCGATGACAAATGACAACATCAATCCGGGGCCTGCTTTCAGCGCACCCGTACCGGTCAACACAAAAATACCGGTGCCGATGATGGCCCCGATGCCGAGCAGGGTGAGATCCCACACCTTCAGTTCCCTTCTCAGCCCTTTGCTTTGTCGACTGTTATCAATCAGTGTACGGACACTTTTTCTTCGAAACAGATCCAATGAAAATTCCTCCCCACACCATCCAGTACACGAAATAGCCCTGCAATTCAGTCGGATCAGACCATGTCTCTCAACCTGTTTAGTATATTAACGCGTTTGGGGGATAAAATTCAAAGGAAAAAATTCCCTCATGGGACACTATCGTTTACGCAATTAACAAAAAAATCCCGGAAAGACAACAATATAAGAGCTAGATTATGAAAATATTTGTTAATAAATCCTAAGATAAAGAGATAGCTGATTTATGTTATATTGTTCAACATAAGCTTCATCCAGTGTTACCCCTTCCGGTTAGTGCTGCATCATGAACGCATCTTCAACCCCTAGGAAAGGAAGTGATTCAGTGTCTGAAAAAAACATAAAAAAAGATTTGGGAACATTTGCCCTGATGATGACGGGTCTGGGTTCCATCATCGGCTCCGGCTGGTTGTTCGGTGCGTGGAAAGCGGCGTCGGTTGCCGGACCGGCAGCGGTTTTTGCCTGGATTTTGGGCATGATTGCGATTATGTTCATCGGTTTGACGTACGCAGAGTTGGGAGCGATGTTTCCGCAAACGGGCGGAATGGTGCGTTATGCCCAATATTCGCACGGTTCCTTTGTCGGCTTCATTTCCGGTTGGGCCAACTGGATCGCGATCGTGACGGCGATTCCCGTGGAAGCGATCGCTTCCGTTCAGTATATGAGCTCCTGGCCGTGGGAATGGGCTCGCAGTCTGTATGACGGAAAAGAATTGTCGCCGATAGGGCTGCTCCTGGCCGGCATATTTGTTATTGTTTACTTCTTGTTGAACTACTGGACCGTTCGTCTGTTTGCCGTGGCAAACAACGCCATCACCGTGTTCAAGATCATCGTCCCCACTTTGACGGCATTGGGCTTGATCGTTTCCGGTTTCCACAGCGGAAATTTCACGGACCACGGCGGGTTCACCCCTTACGGATGGTCCGGAGTGTTGACGGCAATCGCCACTTCGGGTGTGGTTTTTGCGTTCAATGGATTCCAAAGCCCGGTCAACCTGGCGGGGGAAGCGAAAAACCCGAGCCGCTCCATTCCAATTGCGGTGATCGGATCGATCCTGATTGCCGGCTTGATCTACGTGTTGCTGCAGGTCGCTTTTATCGGCGCGATCTCTCCTGAACAAGCCGCCAAAGGTTGGGCCAACATCAACCTGAACTCGCCGTTTGCCGATTTGGCGATCGCACTTAACCTGAACTGGCTGGCGCTGCTTCTGTTTGCTGACGCGTTCGTTTCGCCATCAGGCACGGGGATCACTTATACCGCCACCACCGCGCGGATGATTTACGGCATGAAGGAAAACGGATATATGCCGGGCATTTTTGGTTCCATTCACCCGCTTTACGGAGTGCCGCGTGCGGCCATGTGTTTCAACTTGGTGATTTCGTTTGTCTTTTTGTTCTTTTTCCGCGGATGGGGCTCTTTGGCTGAGGTGATTTCCGTCGCAACGCTGATTTCGTACGTGACGGGGCCGATTTCGGTCATGGCGTTGCGCCGTACAGGCCCGCATCTGAACCGCCCACTCAAATTGAAAGGCATGAGTTTTATAGCACCGATTGCGTTCATCTTGGCGTCATTGATCCTGTATTGGGCGACTTGGCCGTTGACGGGCGAAGTGATTTTCATCATGTTGTTGGGCTTGCCGATCTACTTCTATTATCAAGCCAAAGCGGGTTGGGCCGGTTTTGCCCAGCAGCTGAAGGCAGGCTTATGGATGATTGTGTACCTAGCCTATATGACTTCGATCTCTTATTTGGGCAGTGACCGATTCGGCGGTATCAATATGATTCCGTATGGTATCGACATGGTGTTGATCGCTGTGTCTTCCCTGCTCTTCTATTTCTGGGGGATCAAAAGCGCATGGGAAACCGAGTACATCCAAGCGAGCAAACAAGAGAAAGTCCAGGAAAAAGCGGCAGTATCGATGTAAGACTAAAACACCATCCAGTTTTCCATAAATGGGAGGCTGGAGGAGCTATTAAAAAACCCAGCGGAAAAACCGCTGGGTTTTTAAAAGCCTCAAGGAGCGTCTCAACGCTCTCGCCAAACAATCCATCCGTTGGCCTCCACAATCTGCATAAATTTGATCAGCCGCGGTAACAACGGTTCAGCTTCTTCCCCGAACCGCTCGCGCACCCTGTCAGCAATTTCCCGAACCGTATACCGTCCGTTGCAATGTGAAAGCACAAATGTGCCCAATGCATCCAGTTGAACGCGTATGGCAGCAGGTTGTTTCAAGTATTTGACCGACAGGCGCTCCAGCCAGCTCGTGCGCGGCAGGATGAGGGCGGCTGAAGTCGCCCCTTCCTCCCGTTCCAAGTGCAGGTGCGTTTTCAGTTGCGGAGTCATCTCCAACAGGTTTTGTTTGGATCGATTTCGGCGAAAACCGAACACGCGTCATTCGTTCCCTTTCTTGTTGTCGTCGTTGCTCTCTTCTTGTCCTTCCGCTCCAGCCTGCTGTTCATCGGTTGCAGGTTGGCTTTGTTTCTCTTCAGCCGCATCCGCTTTTTCCACCACTTTTTCTGCCGGTTCGGTTTGAGTGTTTTCCGGAGAATGCGTGGTTACGGCTCCTGCCACTGCCGCTTGCAGTTTCGCACGTCCGGCCACCCACCACAGCAGCAAAGCGGTCAGCACGAATACTGCCAACGGCAACAACTGGCTGTCGAATTTCGGCGTCGCTTCGGGCGATTTCACGTTCAACCAGATCAGGATCGCGATGATGACACCGGCCAGCGATTCACCCGCGATCAAGCCGGAAGCGAACAAGGTGCCCGTTTCGTGCCGGGATTCACGCAGTTTGTCATCCTTGGTAAAGAAGTCGACCAACCAGCGGACAATGCCGCCCACCATGATCGGAACACTGACATGCACCGGCAGGTACACGCCCACGGCCACAACCAAGGAGTTCAGACCCATAAATTCGATCGTCACAGCCAGCGCCACGCCGATGAAGATCAGATCCCACGGGAGGTTCCCCGCCATCATTCCTTCAATGATCACTTTCATCAGCACGGCTTTTGGTGCCGGCAAAGCGGCAGACCCCAGACCATAGGAGGCGTTCAACACGATCAACACAAATCCGATCACCAGACCGGAAGCCAACACCCCGACCATCATCGCCAATTGCTGTTTCCACGGGGTCCCCCCGACCAGGTAACCGGTCTTCAGGTCTTGTGAAATGTCACCTGCCACAGCCAACGCCGTGCAGATGATCGCCGCCACAACCAAGGAGGCCACCATACCTGCTTGTCCAGTGACACCGATAGATTTGAAGACCACGGTCACGATGATCAATGTAGCGATGGTCATCCCCGATACCGGAGAAGAGGAGCTTCCGACGATCCCCACAATCCGGGATGCTACGGTGACGAACAGGAAACCGAAAATAGCAATGGCGATCGCACCGACGATCCCCACATCGGTGACCGGCACAAACGCGATCACCAGGATCAGCGCAAGAATGCCGAGGATCACATAGGTCATCGGAATATCGCGATCCGTCCGTTCAATAGCGACCGTTTCGCCGTTGCGGTTGGCCCGAATGCCCCGTACCGTGTCACGGATGGAGCTGTACAAGATCGGCAATGTTTTCACCAGCGTGATCAAACCGCCGGCCGCCACCGCACCGGCACCGATATACCGGATGTATTCTTTCCAAATGGTCCATGCATCCATTTTGCTGATCGGATCTGCCGCAGGCAGGATCGGCTGCGTGCTCCCTGCCCCGAAGAAAGAAATCGCCGGAATCAGCACAATCCATGCCAGCAGGCCCCCTGCCAGCATTTGTCCGGCAATGCGTGGACCAATGATGTATCCCACACCCAACAGCGCCGGGAAGGTATCCATCCCGATAACAGCATTTTTAAATTTGGCCACTTGTGTTTCAATTTCCGTTTTAAACAGCGAAAAACCGTCTCCCAACGCTTTGACCAATGCACCGATGCCGAATCCGGCAAAAACAAGTCGTGCATTGCGCCCGCCCGTCTCGCCGGACTTCAACACCTCTGCACACGCCGTTCCTTCCGGATAAGGAAGCGTTTCATGCTCATTGACAATCAACAGGCGACGGAGCGGGATCATCATCAGCACACCCAAAAATCCGCCCGTCAACACGATAAAGGAAATCATAACTTGGCTGGGGTTCAACTTCCACAGGTACAATGCGGGCAAGGTAAAAATTGCACCTGCAGCAACCGCTTCCCCTGCCGTGGTCATGGTTTGAACAATGTTGTTTTCCAAAATCGACTCCCGGCGGAACAGTCCGCGCAAGATGGCCATCGAAATCACGGCCGCCGGAACCGATGCACTCACTGTTAATCCGATTTTCAACCCCAAATACGCGTTGGCCGCACCAAACACAATTGCCAAAATAATACCCAACACAAGTGCGACCACCGTCAGTTCCGGCAATGAACGTGAAGCCGGGACATACGGAACAAACGATGGTTTACCAGACCCTTTATTCACTTTTACACCACCTTTTGAGAGTTTTAATCATCAGAAAATATTTAGAGTCCATTCCCAATGTCCATCTTAACACGAAATGACCCTTGGATGGCAACTGTGTTTTTACGTTGGCAATTTTGGCTTAAGTTCATATTTTACAAGTATTTTCTCTCCCGCGAATAGATGGTCGTATCAGAAAGAATAAATGCCCATATCATCCAAATATTATAAATTTGTATATATGAGAAAGACAATTATCTTCCTTGCAGAAAACATCATCGATTTATTTTTTTCATCTCACAATTCATTGATAGAAATTTTTCTTTTATCTATGATTTCTCCTCAGTTCTCGCCATTTTTTATATTTTGCACATCCATCATTTTCATGATACATTCCATAAAAGGAGTAATTGCTGTATCGTCCATTGGAAACAATCACACTGTTGAACCCTGAGGAGTATTTCATCCATTTTGTTTGCCTAGAATAGACATACAGATCTCTTTTGTTTCATTTGGTAAATTTATCCTCGAATAAAAGATGATTTTCTTTTGCTTTCTTTCTGTAAAGCGTTTATGATGAATACAGTTAGTAAAAAAGTCATAAGGATTTTTGATTAAAATCCACAATGTGGTTGAAATAGAAAAATATTAAATAACGCTATATCCAATCCCAAAAAAACAAAGTATGATACACTTAAAAGAAAAATGTCAGTAGAAACGTGAGGTGGACCAAGATGAATCCGATCGAGATGAGCGAGATTGGAGAAGTTATAAGAAAAGTACGTAAAGAGCGCGGCCTTCGATTGGAAGATCTCGCGGACGAGAATATCTCTCCCGCGACGGTCAGCAATATTGAACGGGGTGTTCCCCATGTCAGTCCGACAAAGATTCATTATTTGATGGAAAAACTGGGTCTGGACATCAACCAGTTGCCTGAGTTGTTAAAAGACGAACAACAAAAAATGCAAGACCTTTGGCTCACCCTGCAATCCATCGAATCCAAGTTGGATTTGGGTGTAACCGAAGGCCTTTGGGATCAATTACGCGGACTGGATTTGGATGACGCGCACCCGTTTGCCGCCTATTACTATTACCTGCGGGGGAAATACCAAAAACACCGCCGCAATTGGAAACGTGCGGAACGGGAATTCTCCAACGCCATTCGTCTCGCGGACCAAAGCGAGGAAGGAAAACGGGAAAACATCGAAGCGGCCAGCTTCAACGAGTTGGCACTGTGCAGTTACTACCAAAACAATCTGGAACAGGCCATCCGCTACACAGAAAACGGCATTGAAGCCTTTCTTCCCGACCAAGGGCGCCGCTATTACAAATATATTCTGATGACCAACAAAGCGGCGTACCTGGAAAAAGCCGGGCGCTACGAAGAGGCACTTCGCGCTGTACAAGAACTGTGGAACCATCTTCCCGAGATTCAAAACATCTCTGTCATCCTGTACCTGTATGAACTGCGGGCTGTTCTGCTGCGCCGTTCCGGTATGTACGATGAGGCGATCCGCTATGCACAAGAAGGGTTGGAAATCGCCCGCATCAACAAGCAATTCGACCGCTCATTTGATTTGTGGTCCGCTTTGGGAAGCGTCTACATGGCCAAGAAAGAGTGGAAAAAGGCAGAGATTTGTTACCGTACAGCCTTGTCTTTGAAAGGCACATTCGAAGATGAAGCCGTTTTCGTATCCGCTTACTCCGATTTGGGCACCTTGTACATGTTGCAGGAGAAATGGGAAGAAGCGGAAGAAGCGCTGTCACAAGCCATCGAGTTGGGCCGCTCGCTCAACGATGCTTTGCGCCTGGTCGGTGCACTGCTCGTGATGGGCGAATGCAAACAAAAACAACAACAATTCCAGCAAGCGATTCCGTATCTGGAAGAAGCCCTTTCTCTCACCGAAAAATACGGGTACAAGCAACTGCAATACGATGCGCTCTTTCTGCTGTCCCGTTGTTGGGAGCAAGTGGATCGCGAGCAGTTCAGCAAAACGATTGAACAAATGTACCAAGTTCAAGTGGAACTCAACCAACAGAAAGGGCAATCGCTGTTGGACCGCATCTGACAATCGGCTGTGCAAACGGGCCTCCAATGGAAGCGAAAACATCGCTTCTGTGGAAGGCCCGTTTTTCACAACCAATCCACCTTGGGCACCGTCACACCAAACGCTTCCCGTATCAAATCAGGGAAACGGCGAATCAACATCAACTTTTTCTCTTCCACTGTCACTGCTTGGTTCAAATGAGCCTCCGCCTGACGAGTAGTGTATTTTTGGCGGTCATAGGTTTGGTACAAGACATGGGAGATGCGGTGAGGAAACAGAAATTGTGCGTAGACAAGTTGGTACTCTTCTTCCTTCAACGGAGAAACCGACTGGTATGCCCGTAATAATGGCACGACGATTTCCGGTTTTCCGGTTCGTCCATACGCGTAGATCAGCCATTGTGCCAAATCTCTTGCCCGAACGTCCACTATCAGATGACGCCAATCGATCAACTGGACGCCTTCGGCGGTGCGCAGCACATTGCGGCGATGCAAGTTGCCGTGACATACCTTGCCATGTTCAGACGTTTCCAAACAAAGACGGTCTCCGCCTGCTTGTTCCAAGTATTGAACGGCATTGTCCACCATCGTGTCCGCATAAATGCTGTGGTTCAACCACAGTTCATCCATCTCCTGCCGTTCCCCCGCCAAATCGGCAGCCATTTGGAAAATGGCCATCTGTCTACGGCTTTCTCTCCACAACTCCGTCCATTTACCCAAATGAAGACAGGTTGCTCCATCCACTTCCGATTCCCAATCCCTCGTGGCCGTATGAAACAGAGCCAAATGCCGACTCACTTGCAACCATCCGTCGCGGTCCCACTTCTCCATCTGTTGCCCATCTTGCCATGGCAATATCATATACCGGTGGGCAAAGCCGGGGAAATGTCGTTTTCCTTGTTGAGTCAGAGTCGGCACAGGAATGATGTATCCCGCCTGCTTGACGTGTTCGGCAACCTGTTCGACCAGTGTCCAGGTAGCCTCTTCCCCTTTGCGAAAACGTTTGATGGCATAAGCTCCTTTGTCCGTCTCCACCTTCAAAACACCGGCATAAGGTTGAGCGGATTGCAACTGCAGACCGTAATAATGCTCCAGTAATACATCCAACCGTGGTTCGCCTGTCCATTCCCTCACATCATCCCGGATGTCTGCCATGGAATGTCCCCTCGTCATTTCTTGTTATCTGTCACACTCTATGTACAAACGCGAGGGAATGTGCCTATATTTCATTCCAGCGGCGCCTTGGAGACGGGATGGATCACGTCCAACCCACCGGTAATGTTGATCACGTTTCCGGTTACGAAATCAGAATCCGCCTCGCACAAAAAGCGGATCACCCGTGACACATCCTCACCCGAGCCTGGCCGTCCCAATGGGGTTTCCTTATCTGACAACCTTCGGACATCCTGAATCGTCTTTTCCTTGTTGTCTCCTACTATGTCACCCGGGCAAACCATATTGACCGTAATCCCATAGGGTGCTTCTTCCACAGCCAACGACTTGGTAAATGAAACCAATGCCGTTTTCGCCGCTGCATAAATGGTACGGTCCGGCCAAGCAGGGGCTTCTCCCGCTCGCCCAAAACCAAACAAAATGATCCGTCCGAACTGATTGCGTCTCATGTGAGGCAAGACGGCATGAATGATCATGACCGCACTGCGGAAGTTGCCGTCAATCAGTTGTTCAATTTCTTCGACCGAATAGTCGGCAAAACGGCGACGTTCACGCACAAACGGTCCTACTGCGTGTACGAGGGCATCGACACGGCCAAACCTCGTCACAGTCCGTTCAACCAATCGAGCCACTTCCGTCCGCTGGCTGACATCTGCCTGTACCGCTTCCACCTGTCTGCCGTACTCTCTGAGATGATGGACCAACCGGTTTGCCTCTTCCCCTCCCTGACGGTAGTTGATCATGAGATCCCACCCGGCACAAGCCAACTCCACTGCCGCCATTCGTCCCAAACCGCGTGAACCTCCCGCGATCAGCGCAACGCGGGGCTGATGTGATGTCAATACAACTCCCTCCCTGATTCGTCTGGATTCATGCCTTCAGCCGACAAGATCATAAAATGGAAAGCTTCCGTGTACACTGTGAAAAACAAGCTTGCCGGACAATCTTGAGGGCATGTTTCAAAGGAGTGTGGAAAATGAAATGGTCCGATCATGCCAGAGATTTGCTCAATGAATTGGTCAGTCCCGTTCCCTCGCTGGAACGAGCCGAGGTCAAGCGTGCAATCAAAGAACAGGTGGAAGAACTGGCCGGAGAAGCGGGTCATTCGGGCGTGAACCGCGAGGAATGGGTGGTATGCGGTTATTGGTTGTCCGCTCCGGTCCAGGTCAAACGCCTCACGGAAGGGTATTTGAGAAATAAAGGATATGGTCGTTATCTTGTATCACCCGATTCCACTCCCCATCTTCTCCAGTCGCTCGATCGATCATAACGGACCGTTGTAAACAAGCCGCGGTCATCCACGGGCACCCAGTGCCCGATCGGAGCCGCGGCCCAATCGTTTCCCACCTAGCTCACATCAAGCATGCATGTAGTAAAACCGGCCTTTTTCCTCCGCCAACTGCAGCATCCCTTCATCCCGCAGATATTCCAAATGGGCCAAGGTTTCCGACAGGGCAAAGCGGAGATTATGGATGGACAGATTGGAGCCGAAGATAAAATCACACACCTCTTTCGCTGTTTTCGGACCTTCTTTCACAAATTCCAGCATTTCATTCAGTCGTGCGGCATGGTGCGCTTTCAGCTCTTCGATTCGTTTCCGGTAATGATCAAATACGGGTCCGTGAGAAGGGAACACTTTCTTCACCGGCAGATCGTTCATACGGTCCAACGTGGTCAGATACGACCGCAACGGATTGGGATCACATCCGGGCCACAGACTGATGTTGGGTGTAATTTTGGGAAGCAGAAAATCGCCGCCGATCAACCATTCTCGTTCCGGATCGTAGAAACTGAGGTGGCCGTCAGCATGTCCGGGGGTATGCAGTACTTCATAGCTCCTGTTTCCCAAACGAACCGTCTCTCCACCGGCAATATAAGTCGGTTGCGGGTGAGGTTCCACCCATCGACGGAAATTGCGCAGGTGATCGGGCATCTGCTTCACCCATTCTTCATCCAAACCGTGTTTGGCGTAAAATCGCGCCATCGTTTCCGGCTGATCGCTGTCCTCCCGCCAAAACAGCAAGGCCTGCTCGGCATCCGTCTTGGACATGTATACGGGTGCTCCTGTCTTTTTCTGCAATGTGCCGGCCAACCCGTAATGATCCGGATGATAATGCGTCAGCACGATTTTTTCTACATCTTTCCATTCCCATCCCATTTCCTGCCGTGCTTGTTCCCAAGTATCCAAGTCTTCCCCGATGTGAAGTCCTGTGTCAATCAATGTAATCCCGTCAGTCCCTGTCACCACATACGCGTGAATGATTTTCAACGCGAACGGCAACGGCAGAGAAACTTGCGTGATATCCTCCCATTTGTTCATCGGCTGGCTGCCTCCTTCTGTATCCATTGCAGCAGGTTGTCCACTTCATAGGTTGGCCGGATATCGGATGCCGCCGTTTGTTCCCGGGTGGTAACACCGGTATAAACCAGCAGCGTGTCGATTCCGCCGACCGCTCCTGCCTGGATGTCAGTCATCAGATTGTCTCCCACCACCAACGTTTCTTCCGGTTTGCTTCCCAATCGTTCCAGTGCGTAATGAACCATAAACGGCTCGGGTTTTCCAACAAAGACGGGGTCGACCCCTGTGGCAGTCGCGATCGCCGCACACAATGATCCGTTGCCGGGCAACAGTCCTTCTTCCGTCGGCAACGCTTTATCTCCGTTGGTTCCGATGAACCGGGCGCCATTGCGAATCGCCAAACAAGCCTTTTTCATTTTTTCATAGTGAAAATCCCGGTCGATGCCGACCACGACTGCATCGGGCCGGTCTTCATCGAAACGGAAACCGGCTTCACGCAGAGCCGTGATCAAACCCACTTCGCCGATGGCATAGACGGATTGCGCCGTTCCCTTCAATTGCTCCTGCAAAAAGCGGGCGGTGGCGATCGATGACGTCATCACCTGATCCGGCTCCGCCGGAAATCCAAACGCTCTCAGTTTTTCCGCCACTTGTTCCGGAGTACGGGATGAGTTGTTTGTAAAATAAAGGAAATCACGGCCGCTGTCTTTTAACCAGCGTACAAATTCCAGCGCTCCCGGAATCACTTCCTTCCCGCGGTACAGTGTGCCGTCCAAATCCAGTAGATAGGCCTGATAGGTTTTCATCAGTTACCACGTCCCATCAAAATCATGCGCGGACTTTCCGACGTATACGGATTGCCTTCAAAATCCCCCTTGGCATCCTCCACCCGCAAACCGGATTGTGCCAGCATATCCCGCATTTGTTCATACGTGTACATTTTGACGCGTTCATGGTATTGACGGCGATGCCCGTCAGGAGCCGTGATGGTGATCGTTTTCCGTACGAAATCACCGTCAATGCGACGTTCCTCCCGGATGTGCAAACCGTTTTGCTCCCGCTCACTGACAGGAACCAAGCGAGATTGCACCGATTGACGATTGAGAAAATCAATCAGAAACGCGCCGCCAGACCGTAGTACACGTGCGATTTCGTGCAATACCTTTTGGTTGTCCGCATCCGTTTCAAAATAACCAAAGGAAGTAAACAAGTTAACGACCACGTCAAAAGACCCGTCTTCAAAGGGCAATTCCCGCATGTCGCCGCGAACATACCGAATGTTCCGACCTGCTGATTCTTCCCGTGCGTGTTTCAACAGTGTCTCGGACAAATCGATTCCTGAGACGTGCAATCCCTCCTCTGCCAGCGCGATGGAGTGACGTCCCGTGCCGCAACACAAATCCAATACGTGTTGACCCGGTCTCAGGTCCAACCACCGGGTGATCGCCCGCACTTCTTTTTTTGCGGATGATTTACTGCGATGGCGATACACCAGCAGGTAATCTTCCCCGAAACTTTCTTCGTACCATTGAGACATATGGTTTCCCTCCTGATTCCACAAAACGCCCGATTGATTTCATTGTATTGCAGGATTGTCCCGCAGTGCAAAAAAAGAACGGCTCAATGCCGTTAAGACCAAGTTGTGTCCGAACCAGGGCATCTCTGATCATCGCATGTAAGTGACTTTTCCCAAGGCCGCCGAGCGAAGTTCCCGAAACGCAGGAACCCCACTGCGGGCAATTTCCTCTAAACGATCCGGACGATATGGATCAGACACGGCCTGCTCAATCAATTGTTTTTGGGCTTGATCACATAGACACAATGTTGCCCGCCTTTGGCCTTGCATTCTGTCCGATCCACATCCGCATCCAACATATTGCGGAACCACCCGATTTCACAAGCGCAAGCCTGTTGGTACCGATTTGCCACCTGCGCGATCGGACAGTTGAGCTCCGTCAACTCGTAGGAACCGTCTGACCGCTTTTCCAGCCGAACCATATAGCCCTTTTCATCCTGCAGTTTAGCGAGTGTTTTGACCTGCTCCTCCCACGTTTTACCCCGAAAAGCATCTTGAAACTCTTTTGTCAAACGGTCCTTGCGCCGTTCAAACAACCGCTCAACTGCTTCCGGACCTTCCGTCTCCTCGATGTCCTCCAACAGACTGAGTGCAAAGGTATGATAGTTTTTTGGGAAATATTCATCCGCTTTATCTGTCAGATAAAATTGGCTGGTCGGACGCCCCATCGCCTGGCGCAACAGACGGGAACCAATCATCTGATCCCGTTCCAACGTGTTGAGGTGGCGCCGTACCGCCATCTCCGTGATGTCCAGTTTTTCAGCCAAATCACTGACCGTCATCGGTCCATCCGTTTTGAGCAGATGCAATATCTGCTCCCGAGTGGAGGTCATTGGGCCTCACCTTCCTCTCCCATTATTCTACCCGGTTTCATCAATTTCCGAAACCATTATGTATCCTTACTGGTCATTTCTATTGTTTGCATGGCCATTTCCAATCTCTCGTCCCAAAGCCTTACCTTTGTCAAACGGACACTCTTCGTAAGAGGGGCTTCCATCGTTTTATTCCGGTTGTAACATCGGATATGATGCGCGCCCAGCCATACCGCTCGCGCCTGTAGAAGGACGGTGACAACGTCGCTTTTTTTGTCCCCCGCATGGTCCAAGTATGGAATCCCCGTCTCCATAACGGTCTCGGCAAGTGCCTGCAAACGGGCAACCGGTGTAGGCGAACTTAAGGGATTGGCTTCCGCTGTTCCAGGATGGTCTCGGAACAGACGGATCACTTCGCTCATGTCCGCCTCTCCGAGTAACAGTGCATCCCTACGCCATTCGCGCACATGCAGCACATCGCTGTGCCAATCTCTTCCCGGCGGCACCGCCCTTTCCTCGCCCCGATCTGCAATCACCAGTTCCAACAATGCACATGCCATCGCTAATGTGAGGGCCAACGAACTCCCCGCTTTGGGACTGGGGAACGTTTTCATCGCCATCTCGGTCAATAATCTGTTTATGGGCATTTCCTCGATACGGTCCAATGTTGACGACTCCTGTTTTTATCAGTAACTTTCCCCCAGTTCCCGCGTCAAATACGAACGCACCCAGTGGATGAAGGAAGCCATGATCTCCCGTTTATCCAGATGCACCGCCAAGTCCGCAGGTGCCAACGTGTCGTAATGGCGGACCAATCGATCCCGGAAGAGAACCAGCGCTTTCATCGTATCCGCCTGTTCCGCAGGAATTACCTCTTCGTCAGTCAAAATGTCCACGATATCCAGATACCCACCGGGATCGCGCATAACAAATCCGTCGATCAGCAGACTACCCACGTCGATGATGCATTCCACCGCGATATGATAGGCACGGGACAGAGCAAACACGCGAATAGGGTCTTGTATCCACTTCTCCTTGGGGTGTTCGTCGATGCGGGCGATCACGTCGATGCAGGTTTGCAGATAGGTCAACTGCCGTTCGATTCTTTCCGTATTGACGTCATAAATCATGACTGAAACTCCTCCTTCTGGGCATATCTTGATCTGGGCTAAACCACTGCCCGAAAAACCCCGTGCCCGTTGATTTCCGCCGTTTCTCTTTCATCGTCAGCGACATAGGGTGTCATATCCTCAAAAAAGTGTCAGGTGAACGTAAAATGCATCCGTTATTGCCGTTAATCGCGCTTTCATTCGCCGCCAATGTGGACAATGTCGGAGTAGGCATCACATACGGTTTGGGTAACAAGCAGATTCCGTATGCGGCACTGTTGTTGGTGGCCGTCATAGGAGGATTCGCTTCGGGTACTGCCGATTGGCTCAGTTCCTGGTTACGTCCCGTTCTCCCCGGTTTTTTGCTGGGGTGGATGGCAGGTTTCACCATGCTGATTATCGGCCTGCGATCGTACTGGGCCGCCCGGGTCCGCATCACCCGTTACGCCACCCTGTTGGAAAAGGAATGGTGGTTTTTGGCCCTGGGGTTGTCTTTGAACAACCTCGGGATCGGATTGACCGGCGGGCTGCTCGGTTACGCCCCCACTTTCTTCGGCCTGGTTTTAGGCGGATTCAGCGGTATTCTTCTCTGGGCGGGCTGTATGCTGGGCGCCCGGGTCCGCCGGATTTTTCACCCCGGCCCGTGGCTTCAATATATCAGTGGCAGCGCTTTGATCCTGCTAGGATTATACCAAATCATCACCTCATGAATCCCGGGTTTTAACATGGGCCATGCATATTCCCTTCCTTTTTTTCAAACAATGAGACCATCAGAAGAATGGGAAGGGATGAAGGAAGATGCCATTGTCCAGCAAAGATCTGCATTATTTGAAGGATGAGCTGTCTTGGGAACTGTTGGCGATGAAGAAATGTCATCATTTCGCTCAGGAAGCTCAGGACCCTCAAGTCCGCCAGCTGATCGACCGGGTCGGACGTATACACCAACAGCATTACGAAATCCTGCTTTCCCAACTACAATCGGAAGTGCAAACCGCGGGGATCCAACCACAACCACCTGCCGGTGGAACCATGACGCAATAAGGAGGCGACAATGATGCAACCACCATACGGACAACAAACACCCACGCGGGGGACTCAGCAAAACCAACCTCAGCAATCGACCGGATTGCCCCAGGTCAAAGGGCCGGAATTGAACGACCGTGATCGGCTCAACGACATCCTGTCAACTGAGAAATACTTGACGACAGCCTACAACATCGCGGTGAACGAAGCCAGTACTCAACAATTGTATCAAGTTCAGATGCAGATGTTGACAGAACTGCATCAGTGCCAACGCGATCTGTTTAATCTGATGAGTCAAAAGGGTTGGTACAAAACCGATCCCGCCCCGGCGCAACAAGTAACGCAGACGGCACAACAATTTGCCAACTACCGGACACAGTTTCCATATGCGTAACAAAAGGCCCCGGCTTCCCAGCCGGGGTCTTGTTTTTTATGGAAAAACAGTGAGTCCGTTGACAGGTATTGCAGCTAACCATGTGGAAATCAGAGAATGCATTACCTTTTCCGAGCGGAGGGAAGTGAATTGGGCACCACAGCCGCCGACTGCTTTATTTGCCGGAAACATCGGGGTGAAACTGTTCTCCCATCTGGAAAAGATCGCGGAAAATGACCTTGCATTACTCTACCACGCTCCTTTGGAAAAACAACCGGAACCTTCGATCTATCTGGGTCACTTGATCGTGGAGTCCCGACGACACACGACGGGATGGGATAAACTAATGGAAAAGGAAGCTGCCGCCATCGGCCAAATGATATCACGAGCCGCCCGTGCACTCAAATCACTGGTTCAAGCCGAACATATCTATGTATTCGGCATCGGACACAACGTCCCTCATCTGCATGTTCACGTCATTCCCCGTTATCCCGGAACGCCGCAGGAATATTGGGGGATTCGTGTCACCGAGTGGGACACCGCCCCCCGCGGCGGGATCAACGAGGTGGACCATCTGTGCCGAAAGCTGAGGCAGTTTTTTGACACCGCCACACCCACTTCTCCACCACCGTGACCGTTCCCAAAAAGTCCTCCTTCCGCTCGTTCACTTTGACGAATCCTCGCCGCGCATAAAAAGCGCGGCCGATTTCGTTTTTTTGTTCCACCCAAGCATACATGCTTTTGATCCGTCCCGCTTGAATGACCGCTTCCAACAATCGACGCCCGACGCCCTGCCGTTGGACATCCGGCTTCACATACAATCTTCTCAGTTCGAACATGCTTCTCCACATCCATCGTCTCTTGTCTGTTTTTTGTTTTGTTTGTCAGGAAATGACATTCTTTGTCGGACTGGAAGGATTTCCATCCCTTTCCCACGAATGGATAGCCAGGAACGTGATTAACGGGAGGAGATGAACCATGTCTAAGCCAGCCACGATATCCACCCGGGAAGCTGCCGAGCGTCTTCACGTCCATGCCCGTACGATCCGCAAATGGATCGACGTCTTCGCCGAATACATTCGCCCGGAGTGGAACGACCGGGGCCATTACGTGCTGACTGAAGAAAGTTTTAACCGCTTGGCGGATATACAAGAACGCTTGCAGCAGCAACCCAACAAGTCCATGCGCCAAGTGCGGTTGGAATTGTATAAAGAGGGGAAATTGAAGCCGGAACAGCCACCCGCGTCCACTCAAGACGCAAAAAAAGACAAAGTGGCGCCGTTTCTCAACGCGGAAAAAGCATTGCAACACATGATGAAACATATGGAAAATATCGGAGAAATGGTGTCGGAGCTGTACGAACGGTTGGAACGGATGGAGGAACACACATACAGCTTGTTTGACGCCATCGAAGAGCTGGACAATAAATTCACCACGATGACCTATGAGTATGCTCCCGCCAACGACGTACATCTCATGTTTGACGAAATCCGTAAAAAGCAGGACCAACTGCGCATCGAGCTTCGAAACCTCTCTTTCAACAATCGCTTGGCGGCCGCTTCGGAAGAAAGCCAGTTCGTGCCGCGGAGACAAAAGAAAAGCGCACGTTTTTTGGGCATATTCTGATCCTGCGGTTTTTGGGCTCCACTGATGTGGATGCGGTATAATGGAGAACGGAATCCACCCGCAAAGGAGCTCGTCAATGATGACACAAGAGAATTGGATGTTTTTATATGACGATAAGGAAGAGACGCGTACCCGGTTCGTCAGCTTTGTCGGTGATACCAACCGTTTCGACTTGGCGATCATTCAGACCGATCGATTTTACGGTAAGCTGTTGGTTTTGAACCTTCAATCCAACAAATTCGCCATCATCGGTCCAGACGACTTGAAGGAACCCGGTTATCTGGAACACGTATACGGTTTGTCGGAAGCGGAAGCGAAGGAGTTGGAGCAATTCCTTTGGTCCATGATCGGTTGACAAGTGCATTCGGGCGCATAGTTCCTCCCCGCCAGGGGAGTTTAATTTTTGAGGTGAAAGCAAATGCGCCGGAAACATCCCAAACGTGATTTTCATGAAGTATCCACAGTGGAATCCCAACGCAATGAGTTAGTACCCGAAGAATTCCCGGAAGGCCCCTACGGTGCGGCTCACAACGAAGCACAATTGGGCAAAAGCACGCCTTGGCAACCGGACCAGCATGCCTCTCCCCAATTTACTTACGAAATGCGGGAGTTTCATGAAGGGCTTCCCCGTCAAGCCCCCGGCAGTCACCCTACCCACGACGAACGAGATCGCGAGGGAGATGCACCGACTCAACCGACCTTTGAACCCTGAAAAAACGGGAGTCGAATCCGCCTGCGACCGCTATGATCGCTCGGGAAAGATTCGGCTCCCGTTTCTCCGGAATTTTCACCGCTTTTCGTATACGCGTCGTTCACGTTGTTTTCCTTTCCGCGATTTGGTATAGTGACGTTTGTTGTTGACGCAACGCAACACGAAATACGCACACCCGAAATTGCAGTATTCGTTCAGGTATTCCTCCAAATAGCTGATTTTACTATCGTTGGTCGCTTTGGGGTGATGGTCGGAAAAAAAGCCCTTCAACCTTAACTGACCATATCCCCAATCTCCCACGATGTAGTCGTATTTCCCCAGAATATCGCTGTACCGCTTGCGAAACGCCTCCGGATTCCACCCGTTTTTGTGATTCGTGATCAATTCATATTCTTTTCCCTGTATAGAAATAGTTTCCATAACTCTCAACCTCTGTACCTGTTCTTGTTCCTATCTTACCACACTTGTTGGATCAATTCCTTCTTCCTCCAATTCCGGTCTCATACACATTTTGTCACGCGTACCCCTCTTTTCCGCGGGCATGCTATCCATAGGAGGTGTACGTCATGAAAAGACGCCTGATTTTGGGCTTTTGCGCTTTTCTTTTTCTGATGACAGGATGCATGCAGGCGAGAATGCCGGAGCGCAATCTGGATGAGTCGTTGTATCAAAACAGACAGAACACGCGCCCATATGATTACGTTGGGAATCGAGACGCGAGCCGCTATCAAATGCACGGCGGATCCAACCAGATCGGTTATATCCACTATGATGAATCCCAATTCCGGAATGCGGACGGAACAACTGTCAAGGGTCCCAGCGTTTATGTGGACCGGACGATCTTGGCGCGACACATCGCCCATCTGGAGACGGTACTCCCCAATGTAAAAGCAGCTTCCGTCTTAGTCACGGACAATCACGTTTTTGTCGGTGTTCAGACCAAAACGGGCCGGTTGGACCGGAAAACACTGCATGACGCCTGGAGAACGGCGGCCAGCGTCACGCCCCGATATTTCCGGATTCACGTGACCAGCGATACCCGTTTGCGGAACCAAATCGACCGGGTCGGGATGCGGTTGAAAAGGGGCAATTATGTCGAGGGTGCACGCGGTGATCTGGAACAACTGTTGGATCGTATGGGAGACAAAACGCCTCCCGATGTGGGAGGAGCCGGACGTTCTACCCGCGCGGGAGGACCCGGTGGTGTCTGACACGTGTCTGTTTTCATCTGTACTCTGCTGGGCGTCCTGCACTTTCCGGTTTCAAAGCGGGTCTTGAGCCCGAAAAGAACAAACAGCCATCTCCATAACCGGAGATGGCTGTTTGGTTTATTGCGCCATGCGTTTTTCGGCAGATTGCACTTGCTCGTGCGCATGGTACGAACTGCGGACCAACGGCCCGGATTCCACATGGGAGAAGCCCCGTTTCAGCCCTTCTTCCTTCAGTTGCTGGAACTCCTCCGGCGTGTAATACCGGTGGATCTTCAGGTGTTTTTTGGTCGGTTGCAAATACTGGCCGATGGTCAAGATGTCCACATTAACTGCCCGCAAATCGTCCATGGCCTTCAAAATCTCGTGATACTCTTCACCGACACCCACCATGATGCTGGATTTGGTCGGAATATCCGGCTGCATTTCTTTTGCCCGACGCAACAGCTCCAAGGAACGGTCATATTTCGCTTTAGAGCGGACACGGTCCGAACGGCTCCGCACCGTTTCGATATTGTGGTTCAAAATGTCCGGACGTGCATCCATCACCACTTTTAATGCATCCCAGTTACCCTGGAAGTCCGGGATCAATACCTCTACGCTGGTAAACGGATTGCGTTTGCGGATCGCCTTGATGGTGGCCGCGAAAATGGCGGCACCCCCGTCTTTCAGATCATCCCGTGCAACCGAAGTAACAACGGCGTGCTTGACGCCCATTTGCTCAACCGCTTCAGCCACACGTTCCGGCTCCTGCCAGTCCAGCTCGGTCGGTAATCCCGTCTTCACAGCGCAAAAACGGCAGGCACGGGTGCAGATATCGCCCAAGATCATAAATGTAGCTGTCCGATTGGCCCAGCATTCGTATATGTTGGGACAGCGTGCTTCTTCGCAAACGGTATGGAGCGTCTTGCTCCGCATCATCCGTTTCAATTCCTGATAGTTTTCTCCGGTGGATAATTTAACTTTCAGCCATTCCGGCTTCCGTTCGTGTTTCATCCACACATCCTCCTATGTGCAAAGGCTGCCAAACAGGTGTCCCCCACTATACTTCCCCGGGCGGCTTCTCATGAAACCGCTCGACGCAAAAATACCCGAATAAGATTGATCGAAGCTGCACAATCCTCACGATTATTTTACCATAGACGAAACGGTTACGCCGTGATCAGTTGATGAAAAAGTCCGCGGGCTCCGACTTCCCGTCTCCGTTCCGCATGTGACGGGAAGAACCCGCTTCCCGTAATTGCGTGAGGTTTAACCACTTTGTCCAGCAGTCTCAAAAGTTTACATCGTTTACATGGTAACGCATCGGTACCCACTCTTCAACAGGAGTAAGTTGGTTGTCTCTTCCAGACAAAACCCGATATACTAGACTTAAACATACAGACAAAGGAGGGCTCCCCTTGGACGTTCGCGACAAAAATGAGCGTTTGGGACATCTGCTCAAAGAGATGAATCACGTGGTCGTGGCTTTTTCAGGGGGTGTGGACAGCACATTTTTGCTGGCCAGGGCACAAGAGGAGCTGGGGGAACGCTGTCTGGCCGTAACCGCTTCGTCCGACACGTTTCCAAAAAGGGAATTCGATGCGGCCGTAGCATTAGCCCGTCAATTGGGGGTTCGCCACGAAACACTTCACGTGGAAGAGTTGACCAACGAAGCGTTTGCCGCCAACAACTTGGATCGTTGTTTCCACTGCAAAGACGGATTATACAGTCGCCTGCAGGCCATTGCCGCCCGTTATGCCAACGCAGTCATAGTAGACGGTAGCCATGCGGATGATGTTGGGGATTATCGCCCCGGTATGCAGGCAACACGCCGGTGGGGTGTCAGAAGCCCGTTGATGGAAGTCGGGTTAACCAAGAAGGAGATTCGTCTGCTTTCCAAAGAGATGGGATTGCCGACCTGGAACAAGCCTTCGTTCGCTTGCCTTTCCTCCCGCATTCCCTATGGTACGCGGATTACACGCGAAAAAATCTCACAATTGGACCAAGCCGAAATCTTTTTGTTGGAGCTGGGATTCACGCAAGTCCGTGTGCGCCATCACGAAATGATCGCCAGGATCGAGGTGTTGCCGGAAGAAATGCCGCTTGTACTTCACCACACTGCTGCCATCACCGACTTCTTCCGCTCGCTGGGTTTTGTGTATACCACGTTGGATTTGGCCGGATACAGAAGCGGCAGTATGAATATCGCACGGAATCAGGCGGGTGAAACCCTGTGACCATGGACAGGTTGACCGAGATTTTGCATGCGGTCGCAGAGGGAAGATGTTCGGTGGACCAAGCCCGTCAACAATTGGCCACGTTTGATGAACTGGGCTTCGCTCGCGTCGACCTCCACCGATCCCGGCGAACCGGTTTTCCGGAGATCATCTTCGCCCAAGGTAAGACACCAGTCCAGACTGCGGCCATTTTTCGTCGACTGCAGGCATCGGGAAAGCCTGTGTTGGCCACACGTGTCACACGTGAACAAGCGGATGCGGTACAAAACGTCACACCCGATGTGGAGTATGACGACGTCGCCCGGTTGCTTCGCTGGTGGCCGCCGGAACGTCCGCAAACCATGCGACCTGGCTTTGTCGCCGTCGTCTGTGCGGGAACAGCCGATCTGCCGGTGGCGGAAGAAGCGGCAGGTACGGCAGAGTTTCTCGGTAGCCCGGTCGAACGCGTCTACGATGTAGGCGTGGCAGGATTGCATCGGCTGATCGATCAACTGTCTGTCCTGCGTAAAGCCAACGCCATCATTGTGGTTGCAGGTATGGAAGGAGCGCTTCCCAGCGTGGTGGGGGGATTGGTCTCTGCTCCCGTCGTGGCCGTTCCGACCAGTGTGGGATACGGTGCACATTTGAACGGTTTGGCTCCACTATTGACCATGCTCAACTCCTGTGCGGCAGGGGTGGCCGTCGTCAATATTGACAATGGTTTCGGCGCCGGCTATTACGCCGCACTGATCCACCGCAGTCAAGTTGAGTCGACAGAAATGAGGGACATCGCTCATGGGAAAAATCCTGCACTTTGACCCGTTCTCCGGAATCGCCGGCGACATGGCGCTGGCTGCATTGGTGGACGCCGGTGCCGATCCCTTGTTGATCGAGCAACAGTTGCAAACTCTTCCGCTGGAACCGTTTCAACTGCAATGGACCCACACAGTGAAAAAAGGCATTTCCGCCCGAGCCGTTCGAATCATCACAGAGTCCGAACAAACGGGACATCCCCATCGTCGGTACCGGGAGATTGTCGACATGCTGAAATCAGCTGATTTGCCGGAAAAGGCCGTTTTATGGAGCCTTCAGATCTTTAAACGGATCGGGCAGGCGGAAGCCCGCATTCATGGAATTGCGCTCGATGAGGTCCATTTCCATGAAGTAGGCGCCATCGACTCGATTGTCGATATTGTCGGAACTGCTTTGGCATTGGATCAACTCAATCCGGACAGGATCTCTTCGTCGCCTTCGCCACTGGGGAATGGCGAAGCTGCCATGGCTCATGGGGTTTATCCGCTTCCAGCCCCGGCCACGCTGGAACTGATGAAAGGATATCCCATCCGTTCCACCTCTTTGCCCTTTGAATTGACCACGCCTACGGGAGCGGGCATTTTGACGGCACTGACGGAACAATGGGGCCCCGTTCCCGACATGACCGTCGAACGGATCGGTTACGGGGCAGGCATGCGCGACCTGCCGGACCGACCCAATGTATTGCGCGTGATACTCGGGAACCGCTAAACCTTTCTACATGCCACCACTACACATACCGGTATGAACTTCGTACCGGCGCACAAGCTTTGCTGATGATCAACCGTTGTTTTTTGACTTGGGTACTGTACCAACAACAATCCATTGAGGAGGGGCTTGTGCAGGATGAATGTCGCTAATCGCATCCGCCAGACGTTGTCCGCTTGGCCGGGAGTCAGTGAAGCGCCGCACCGCTTCGGGGGAATTGAATTTCGCTATGGGGGAAAGGAATTGGGCCATTTGCATGAAGACCGGTTGGCTGACCTTCCGTTTTCTCGGTCCGTTCACGATCAGCTGGTGGCGAACGGGGAAGCGGAACCTCATCATATCTATCCCGATTCCGGTTGGGTCAGTGTCTGGATCCGCAAAGAGGAAGACGTGGATCGCGTCATCCGTCTGTTTCGCATGCAATACGACCGGCTAGTAAAAAAATCAGCCAGTCGGAACAAACGGACTGACCTCGTTTACAGAAAGCAGATCTCTCACCACGAATCGGGTGGCTCTTTTCGCGCGCCAGAGCATCGCTGAAACGTCACCCCTTTACTTCCATTATGGGTTCCTGAGCCTGTAATTCCGCCGACGCTCACCATCCCATCCGTTGACGCAAATGCGTGATCTGAGCCACATGATGTCGAATATGCCAGACAAACAACCCCAATGCTTCATCCAGACTCATGCGCCCCATCACTGGATGGAAAAACGTACGCTTGAAGTCAGCCGCTTTCAGTGAGCGCAACATCACTACCCAACGACGGTTAAGTGCCTCGATCAATTGCAAGGAAACCTCCGGCGATTCGGTGCGTGAGTCCGCCATCTCGGCCCACCCGTCATGCTCCCATACATATACTTCCGGTTCTTCTTCGGTCAAAGCCCGTTTGAATCGGATATAGTTGTGCATCTGAGCATCCGCCACATGATGCACCACTTGCCGGACAGTCCATCCACCCGGTCGATAAGGCGTATCCCACTGCTGGGGCGTCAATCCCGACACCGCATGACGAAGCTGCTCGGCTGAACTGTCCAATTCGTCGATCCACTGTTGCACATGCGTTGTTGTAATGGTGTCCGGTTTTTCAAATTGACCGATGGGATACCGCAAATCCGTATTCATCCCTTCCCCTCCCATTGCAACTTCCCCTTTCCCTGTTGGATGATCACCGATCCATTTCTTTCGTTGCTCATCAGGCAACGAAGCGATCCAAGCCATTTCTGCCGCTTTCATCACTTGTTTCAGGGGTACCCCGCCAGTTTCGGCAATTGCGCGGCAATCCCGGTATTCCGGAGCAAACTGTACGATTTCCCCTTGATGGGTTGCGACTTTTACCCGTACCGTCCCCCAAGGGGTTTTCACCGAGTGAAACGTCCGTTCCAATCGGTGCACGGTTACCGGATGCCACCGTATTCCCAATGTGGTGGTTTCCAAGAACAACACACGTTTGACCTCGTTCAGGTGTTCCTCACTTACCAAAACATGCAATGTCACACCGGGCCGCCCCCGCTTCATGATGATCGGAACTATCCACACGTCACGGGCTCCGGACGCAAACAATCGATTCATTACATGTTCGCACCACTCAGGGCTCATGTCGTCCAGATTGCATGCGATCTCCACCATTTCCGGATCCAGGTGTTCAGCATCCGTTTCGTGCATCATAATCCCTCCCCCGAAACAAAAACCAGAAAATACCACCATGATTCCGCTCGAAAACACTCACACTATCAAATGATCAATCAAGCAGGAAATGGTGATGCAGATGCGAAGGTTCCTGGCGTTCTGCATGGTAATGTCCCTAACGCTCGCGTTGACATTCCCATCCGCGGCGGCAAAAAACCCCCACGCGGAAACAGATTGGCGGAAACAAGTATTTAAAAATGTGGAAATGTTAACCGGACTCCCCTGGTATTATCTGGCGGCCATGGATCAATACGAACGCAACTTGCAAAAAGTGCGTCGTGATCTTCCCCGAAAAAAAGGATGGCTGGCCATCCACATTCCCGCCGAAAGCTGGGCCGGTGTGATCAACCCGGACCAAGAGGATAACATGGAAGTCTCCATTCACTATTTCGGGGGCATCGGACGTGACGGCAATGGTGACGGAAAAGCGAATCGTCACGATCCTGTCGATGTTCTGTACACCGTGGCCCGTTTCCTGTCTCAACTCGGAACGGATGAAGATGCGATCCGTACTGGATTGTGGCGGTACTACCACCAACCCATCGCAGTAGATACCATTACGCATATCGCCAAGATCTTTGCCAAATTCGACACATTGAAATTGGATGCACATGTTTTTCCCATCCCGCTGCAATACAACTATACCTACCACAGCACCTGGGGAGACAGACGAGGGTGGGGAGGTCTTCGCATCCATGAAGGGACGGACATCTTTGCCAATTACGGCACCCCCGTTCTCAGTACCTGTTACGGCTATATCGAATTGATGGGATGGAACAAATACGGCGGCTGGCGTCTGGGCATCCGCGACGTATACAACAATTACCACTATTACGCCCACCTGAATGGGTTCCGCAAAAAATTGAAACAAGGTGACATCGTCAAACCGGGCGATGTGGTCGGATACGTTGGCTCTTCCGGTTATGGTCCGCCGGGCACCTCGGGTAAGTTTCCGCCCCATTTGCATTACGGCTTGTACAAATTCAACGGTCGAACCATTTATTCTTTTGACCCCTATCCCCACCTCAAAGCGTGGGAACGGCAAACCCGTAAACAATTGCGGGAAATGAAACAAAAAATGAAGCAAAAAATGAAACGAAAAAAGAGACAGTGAGACTGCATCAAATCCTCGTGCGGGTTCCGATTGTAAACAATCGGAACCCGCAAATTCTATTGAGTCGGGAAGTGAGAAACAGCCTCACCCGCTACGCCCCAACAATCTCAAGATCTCGTCTGGCTGAAGTCCTTGGACAGCCGTATCATTTACCACCGTGACCGGGACGCCCAAGAATCCCATCGCTTTCACTTCCTCCAGATATTCGGGATGGGCGGCACAATCCCGCACTTCATATGCAATGCCATAATCGTGCAAAAAGCGTTTCAATACATTACATTCAATGCAATGCGGCTTGGAATACACCACTACTTGCATTTTGGTTCCTCCTTTCGAGCACCGGACGCCTCTGATGAATAGCGCGATGCTCGCTCGAGCTCAGGTCTTCGATCACCACAGACTGTGAATCACTTTCTTTTCCTCCCACTATATCACAGCAAACGGCTTCGTCGAAGGTCTGCCATCACACGCGAGAAACTGTATAATATCGATAGACTGATCATAGGGGCGATTTCATTGCACAAAAATTTACGATCATTCTTGAATACACTGCGAAAGGAAAATGATCTTGTCGAAATTTCCGTTCCCGTCGATCCCTATTTGGAATTGGCGGAAATTCATCGACGGGTCATAGCCGAAGAAGGACCGGCATTATTGTTTAGCCAAGTAAAAGGTTCGTCCTTTCCTGTCGTGACCAATTTGTTCGGCACCACCAGGCGGGTGGACCTCGCGTTCGGTCCGCGACCGGAACAATTGATGAAGCAAACGGTGGCACTGTTGCACGAATTGCTTCCACCCAAGCCACAAACCTTGTGGAAACAACGAAAACTGCTGTTCGACCTGCTCAGGGTGGGGACCAAAACCGTTTCTTCCAACCGGGCTCCCGTGCTGGAAGCGGAGCAGCCGGAAGTGGATTTGAGCCAATTGCCTGTGATCACCTCCTGGCAGGAGGACGGCGGTCCGTTTATCACACTGCCACTGGTCTATACGCAACATCCGGAAACCGGCCAACACAATCTCGGCATGTACCGGATGCAGATCTTCGACCGCCGAACCACCGGGATGCACTGGCAGATTCACAAAGGGGGCGGTTTTCACCACCACGAAGCGGAGAAGCGGAACCAATCCCTGCCGGTGCGGGTGTTTCTGGGCGGGCCGCCTGCATTGATCGCTTCCGCCATCGCACCCGTACCGGAATCGTTGCCGGAGTTGATGCTGGCTTCCCTCATTTTGGGAGAAAAACTGCCCGTCGTTCGGCCGGGCACCAACGGATACCCGATCATCGCGGAAGCCGAATTCGTCCTCTCCGGTTATGTGCCGCCGCACGAGCGTCGTCCGGAAGGCCCGTTTGGTGATCACTACGGGTATTACTCGCTTAAACATGACTTTCCCGTTTTCCACGTCCAATCGGTACATCACCGAAAGGACGCGATTTACCCGGCGACCGTGGTGGGCAAACCCAAACAGGAGGACTACTATCTCGGCGAATTCCTGCAACGTCTGCTCTCGCCCGCCTTCCCGTTGGCCATGCCGGGAGTCAAGGATTTGTGGACCTATGCGGAAACCGGGTTCCATCCCCTGGCTGCCGCCGTCGTCCGAGAAAGTTATCGGCGGGAAGCATTGGCTCACGCCTTCCGTATCCTGGGCGAAGGCCAGTTGACGCTGACCAAGTTTTTGATCGTCACCGATCAGGTTCTGCCGCTGGACGATTTCCCCCGGTTATTCGAAACCGTGTTGGAGCGGTTTGATCCCGCGGTTGATCTGCTCATCTTCGGGAATACCTCGATGGATACGCTGGATTATACGGGCCGGCGGTTCAATCATGGAAGTAAAGCAGTCCTGGTCGGCGTCGGCGAACCGGTACGTACGCTGCCTGCCGAGTATCGCGGCCCGGAACTGCCCGGGATTCGTCAGATCCGTCCGTATTGCAAAGGGGCACTGGTGGTTGAAGGTGAGCCGTTCGAACAAGATCCGGAGTTGGCCCGCCGCTTGGCCGAATCGTACGGTGATGCGCTGAGTGAATGGCCCTTTGTCTTTTTGGTGGATGACATCCGTGCGGCAGAGGGGCAAACACCGTTCCTGTGGACGGTCTTCACCCGGTTCGATCCGGCTAACGACATCTATGCCCGAGCGGAGCTGGTGCGACACCATCCGAACTACCGCCCGCCGATCGTAATCGATGCCCGCATGAAGCCGGGTTATCCCGATGAACTGGAGCCGGACCCGGAGATCGTGCAGTTGGTTGATCGACGGTGGAAAGAATATTTTCCACAAGGATTACGATCCCATTGAATGGACACCTGCCATTCTGGAAATAGTGGGCCAGAATTTCCCGTCGCAAATGGAGGGCGTATCCGGACTTATCCGGATACGCTTTTTTCTGTCTCGCGCAAAATTCTACCTGATCCGTCCGATCCAACCGGGCTTTAGAGTGTGTCTGGTGTTGTCCACAGTGCTTTCCCAGCTCGCTCCACCTGCGCCCTACAGGGAGGCAGATGATGACCGCTCCGACCCGGTCAGCACAGGTCGCGGGCAGGTACGCTTCGCTTTGAGGAAATTGCCCGCGATTTCAATCCTGCGCTTCCCGAGTCTTCGCTCAGTCGGTGCTTGGTCAGTCGCTCGTCTGGGAAAACATTGCTCCCTTACGAAATGACCAGACACCCCCTAATTATTCCCCTTCATTTTGATCTGCGGCATCGGCACCTGGGGTGATGAGCCGCTCTCGGCTTTTTTCAATGCGCCGTTGTAATAGTAAAATTGCGGCACGTCCCCCATCATCCACGCCGTCGCAATCGGAATCTTGGCCTCAACGACGGTGGGTTCGGTTGAAAACGGAACGACCACGCTCATCTCGGCGTGCACTTTCAACATCATCGTTACCATTACCGTATTGACTCCTGCCGACTCCATCTTCGGTTCGAAATCGACGATCACATCCCCTTTGGGCCAAATTTCCACCGGAATCCGTGGTCCGTAATCAGCCAGGATGTTGCTTTGCAACACTTGCCCCAAACTAAGGCTGATCGGTTTGTTTTCGAGATGATGCAGAGTCCGCGTCACCTCAGAAGTGGTCTGTGTATATACCCGCTGTTGCACCTGCTGATTGATCGTGATCCACGCCACTTGCCCGTCCGCGGCTTTTTCCACTTTCATGATGCGGTCAAGGTCACCGCCCATTTTCAATTGTTGTTGTACCCCTTCCAAAATCGCCTCCGAAGCGATCTTTTTCACTTCGGTCTGGGCGATCGTGACCAAGGTGGGATGCAGGTGTTTCTCCAACAACCACAATGTCTGGTACAACACGGCAAACAGGATGACCAACGCCAGAAACCATGCTCCCGATTTTCTGCGCCGCCTCAATCCCTGAGGTCTGAGGCGCAGCCGCAATCGCCACCTTCGAAACCGCATCGTTATCCCTCCTCGCCCCACTTCTATGCAAAAAACCCCGTCCACTTGCCGGGGTTGTTTGATAGAATGAAAAAGATGATCGTTAGTGACGGAGGAATGAACATGACAACGCAAAACATCGACTTGTCCCGATACGTGTCCAATCTGGATAAAAATGTATATACCATCTTCAATTTGCCCGAAGAAGTGATCGCGGTCATTTTTGCATATGTCAGCCGCAGTCCGGCCAGTTTCCGTGACAATCTGAAAAAACTGCTGGCTGATGGGGAGTTGGCGATGGACGAGACGTCCGGCGGCATGACCGGTTTTTACTCGGAAAAGGCTGCCCGCTTCCACGAAAAATGGGTGGTGGGCTACGGTCACAGCAGTGTGGCGGAACATGCAGTCGCCCATGTGGGAATCGAAAAGATCAGTCGACTGGCATCGGCCGAATTGGAACTGGCCAACAGTTTCAACAGCTTTACCGAGTACAGTCAGCGATATCAACGGCCCCGACGTGGCGACTACTTCATCCCGGAGGAACTGGAACAGGACACCGAAGCGAAACAAGCATTCATCCGCCTTAACGAAACAGCCTTCGACATCTATGAACGGTTGCTCAGCGGACTGATCGACTATCTGAGTCGCAACCTCCCCCGTCAAGAAGGCGAATCCGACAAACGGTTCTCGGTTCGTGTGGAAAAAACGGCGTTTGAAGACGCCCGATACGTATTGACACTGGCTACATTGACCAACCTCGGCATGACCGGTAACGGACGAGCCCTCCGCGACACGATCGTCCGGCTTCTCTCCAGCCGCCACGCTGAATGCCGCCGATTGGCCGAGGAGATGGAGCGGGAAATCAGCCGGGTCATCCCGACATTGCTCAAACACGTCCAACCCAATGACTATCTGTTGCAGACGCGGAATGACCTCACCGACCTGTTGCCGGAATCTCCTCATCAGACGGAGGATACGGGGAGGAAGAAACCGTTCGCCCGGTTCGTTCAGATGCCAGACTACAACAAGGCCTTGACGCAAACGGTGGCCCACTTGATGGTGAGCGAACGATCGATGACTTACGCGCAGGCGTTGGCTGTGGCTGAAGGACTCTCTCTCGAGGAAAAGGAGCGAATCGTCGATACTGCGCTCCGACACCTGCGCTTCTTTGACAACCCCCGGGACGAATTCCAGCATGTGACCTACATCATGGAACTGTTGATCTCGGAGGCCAACTGGCACCAACTGCTCCGTCACAACCGGCGGACGCATTTCTCCTACGGTGAACCGACGGTCAAACTTGGATACACCATCCCGCCGCATGTGGAAGCGGCCGGGCTGACCTCAATTTATGAGGAAGCGGTGTTATTGGCAACGGAAACATATGAGCGCATCGCCGCCCGTTTTCCCGAATCAGCCGCCTATTGCGTGAGCAACGCGCACCATCGTCCCGTTACCGCCACCGCTTCGCTGTGGGAGCTGTACCATCTCATCAACCTGCGCACCTCACCGGAAGCACAGTGGGACATCCGCCTTACATTTGAGACATTGCATCGGGAGCTGCAAGAGAAACATCCTGTGTTTGCCCGCTATGCACAACGACGATTGGGCTGAAATTGAAAACGCCCCCGATCTTCGGGGGCGGACAGCTTGATAAAAAAGATGCGCCTTCCATTCCGATATGTCATTGCCTGAGCCAGAAAAAGCGCCGATTTTGGAATTCGCAGAACGAACCCATGACAATATGGTGTAGCGTGGAGGGAACGGCATTGCTTCTATCACTCAAACAAGATTGGACGTTATGGACACAACAGGACTGGGTGGATGCTGCACAGATAGTCAGTTCTGTAGGGCAAGTACTCAGTGCGGTTTTGACTTTGGTCACAGTCTTTTTTGCTTACAGTCAGATCAACCAGGCAAGGAAGGACGCACAACCTGAGGTAGCGATCTTTATAGCAGAAGACCGACGAAGACACTCGATTGATATTATCCTGACCAATGTGAAAAGTCTTCCTGTTTTTGTGAAGACCTTTATGTTGCGTTATTTTGATCAATCAGGCAGAGTGATCACGATTGGACGCCAGCAACTACTGAGAAAAGGGTATATCAATCCCTATCATCGAGTAAACGATCCGAAAAGCTTACTCGGAATGGGTAATACCTACAAAGTGACACTACATAGCCATTGTTTGAATCCGAGTACCATGATGTCGGAGACTTCTCACATCCCTCGAAGAGCAGCAGCACGCCTGAGAGGAATCTTCACGAGACTGTTAGGGTTACGGCATGCCAGACATCATCATATTGCAGAATTGCGTTTTATCACACCGGGCGTACATCCTGATCCAACAGTGTACTTTTACGCAGTGATTCATCACGACGTAACCATAAATTATTGGGTTTATGCCACCACAAGAAAACTCAAATCGCATGATGATATCAAGAAAGCGGGGATTTTGGTCGCAACTTACGCCATGCCCGATTACAGTAAACAAGTGGCCAAATTCCACTAGTTGTAAGATCAATCAAAAAGCCATTGGGTCTATGAAGTACTCCTTCGTATGTTTCAATGGCTTTTTTGTCTCTGTAGCAAGACACTCTAAGGAAAAGCCCTATTATTTCCAAAACCGGCGTGGTATAATTCTACCCGTTCTACTCATGTAAGATTGATACTCTTCTCCAAACTGATCGAGCATCATTTGTTCTTCTCGCGGTACACGCAAGAAATACATTATCATCAACGACAAAAAAGGGGACCACCCTGCTATCCAGTTATGCAATAACAAAACTTGGGCGACTCCCCACATCAAACTAGCTGCATACATAGGGTGCCTCACATATTTGTATACTCCACTGGTAATGAGTTGATGTCCTTTCCTCAATTCAAGAGTAGGAGACCAGTTTCGTCCTAAATCAGCGTGGGAACGCCAAAATAGCCAGAGGGCTACAACGGAGAATACTACTCCAATCCATCCCGCCCATGATGGAAGCTGATAATCGGCAAAACTCAATAACGGAGTGAAGACATAGATGAGTGGAATGACTAACATCCCGACGGACATCAGAGAGAGTAGGAATATCTCTAAAATCGTTTTACGGCTGTCAACGATCTGATTCGTTTTAGTCTGCCTACTAAATGGAGCGCGAATAATGGACATTGTTACCAGACCCGTAAAATAGATGATTTTGAACATACTTTGTCCTCCCTCAACATCTTTTCGTGATGGATGGCAGAAACCCATTACAAAGTTAGGGTTATTTCCAGCCTACTCGCACGAAAGTGATTACCAGCAACAACAGAAAAAGCCACGAGAAGGGTATCTTCACGTGGCTTTTTTTGGCACAGCAAAAATAGCGTGCTCCCGCGCGTTCACTCCCCCTCTCAAAACGCTTACGAGGTTAGCTGACGGATTCGGGTGGCTGAGAGTCACCCTACCCAGGCATGGAAAAAATCCACCCCGGGATTCACCCCATGCAGTCCGTGACAGATCACCACAGTCTGCAGTTGGTTCCCCCGCTCCCGCGTATCGCAGGACTCAGCGATTTACGAGGATATATTGATTATGAATTGAGCTCATCATACCCCCTCTAATCACATGTTGTAAAGTATAATAAACAGGCGCGGAATCAACCGTGCCAACGAAAGGTATGGACTATGTGCTGAAAGAGAACTTTCCCGAATAGAGAGCTTTTGTTTGCTGAACAGCGAATGACTATTCGGACTTAGCACTGAACGGAGCCAAGGCAAGGATTCGCTATCATTCATTTTCTGATACCACTAAAGATCAGATAAAACAAGGGATGCTCAATCGGGCATCCCGTTTCTTTCTGCATTACTTGTGAGGTATCCACTCCACACTAAAAGGTCAGTCACAAGACGCGGCTAGTTTCTTTTGGATCTAAGCGTTTTTGGCGCTTGTCGAACATGTGCCAAAAGAAAATCGGGGCGTACGCTTTATTCCGCATAAATCATCTTCACCGTCATGCCGCCATCGACTACGATGTTGGCTCCCGTCATGAATCCCGCCTCTTTGGAAGCCAAAAACAGTACCGCTTGTGCGATGTCGTCCGGCCTGCCCACGCGGCCGACCGGATGCTGGGCATGGTCAATTTCCCTTAGTTTCTCGGGTTGGCGTTGACTGCTTTTTTGCCAAGGGGAGACGTCGATCCAGCCCGGACTTACCGCATTGACACGGATCTCGGGTCCCAGACTGACGGCCAACGCATGAGTCAACGCCAAAATGCCGCCTTTGCTGGCGGAATACGCCTCGGTATGGGGCTCCGACATCAGTGCCCGGGTGGAAGCGATTTGGATGATGGCCGGGTCTTCTCCTTTTCGCAGCAAGGGTACCCCGTATTTGGCGCACAAGAAAGCCCCTGTTAGGTTCACCCCGATTACCCGGTTCCAATCCTCCAACGACAGCGTCTCGATCGGACCGTTTCTCATGATTGCCGCATTGTTGACCAAAACGTTTAACTTGCCTTGCTCCCGTTCAACCCGCGCCATCAGCGATTGAACCTCTTCTTCCCGCGATACGTCGATGGGAACGAAAAACGCTCGTCCTCCTTCCGCTTCGATCCAACGCCGGCATTCTTCCCCCGCTTCCTCATCCACTTCGGCGATGTACACGATGGCGCCTTTTTTGGCAAAGGCATGGGACAAGACACGTCCGATTCCCTGTCCACCACCTGTCACGATCACCACACGATCATTCCAATCCATCGGCCCGCCTCCTTTTCGATGATTGAGGCGTGCCCGATACACGCACGTTGATCCAGGTCAGCCCGTTTGGATAACAGGCCACCCCTCTCCCGGTTCAGTGAATAAGCGGACACGCCCCACAATTCGCTGGAGAAAACGATCCTTTCTCGGATCGTTATTTTCCCTTTTACGATACAATTGTACCGTGTTTTTTCTCTTTCTCCCAAACATCATCCGCACTCTTCCGCTTCACAGCCCGTCCCCTCATTCTTGATCACCCGGCAGTGCCACTTTACGTTCGCGATCGCCCGTTCGAACCCGTCCATCCGGGAATGAGCCGATGATGTTCCGCCATCTCCCGTTCATAGTCGGTCAGCTCCGCCCAAGCACGTTCCTCCGCCGGAATGCGGACCCGGGTCAAGATCCACCAGTTGAGCACCGAAAAAAGAAGGGCCGTTCGATACGCACCGAACAGAAGCGGCAATGCCAACAATTCCATCATAACCACCACATAGTTGGGATGCCGCAGAAAACGGTACGGTCCCTTCATCACCGGCCGCATACCCGGTACCACCCAAATGCGGACATTCCAAAACGGCCCCAATGCGCGGAGAACCCAAATCCGGCACACTTGAGCAGCCAGAAAGAAAATGAGTGGAATAGGCCACCAAATCGGCGGTTCGGCTGAAAAAAGCACCTTTTCTACGATTAAGGAGAGAAAAAACAACCCGTGCATCCCTGCAATCAGGGGAAAATGTTCCCGTCCGGCTTCCACCGCTCCCCAAGATCGTAACAGTCGACTGTTGCGATGGGACCAAGTCCATTCCGCCAATCGTTGCATCAATACCACCGAAACGGTCAACCAAAACCAATCATTGACAGACATCTCACCTTTCCTCCCATTGCAAGAGCACCAATTCGGAGCTGAAACCGGGTCCCAATGCCGTCACCAATCCATACTCCCCGGGTTCATGCGATTCCCGCATTTCACGCTCCAGCACGAACAATACGGTGGCCGATGACATGTTGCCATAATTCCGCAACACTTCCTGTGCATGATGCAATTTTTCCGCCGGCAAATCCATCGCCTCCCGATAAGCCTGCAACACTTTCAAACCACCCGGATGAGTAATCCAACGGTGGATATCACTGCATACCAACTTTCTGCGCGCCAAAAAACGATCCACGTTGGGACGTACCTCCCGGCGAACGATGGACGGGATGTCCTTGGAGAACACCACCTGCAACCCGTCGTCACACACTTCCCATCCCATGATCTCCAACGAATCCCGCCAGGTGGTACTCATCGCATCCAACAATCGGGGTCCGCTTGTTGGCCGGGGCACTGTCGCGCGATCCCCCACCAGCAACACCGCCGCCGCTCCGTCGGCGAAAAGGGAGGAAGCGACCAGATTGCTTTTGCTGCGATCCTCCCGGCGAAACGTTAACCCGCACAACTCCACGGTCAACAACAACACCCGCGCCTCCGGATACGCCCTGGCCGTCTCCATCGCCCGCGACAATCCGACGGCACCCCCTGCACATCCCAGACCCCAGATCGGCGTTCGCCTGACGTGCGGGTTCATACCCAACCGATTGATCAAGTGGGCATCAATGCTGGGAGTGGCCAAGCCGGTAGTGGAGACGAAGAGAAACACATCCACCTCGTACGGCTCGAGACCAACCCGATCCAAGCAACGACGCACCGCTGCTTCCCCCAACCGGCACGCTGCTTCGATGTAGGCTTCATTCCGGTCAGAAAACGAATGGTCTTGTTCAAACCACTCCCGCGGCCGGCTAAACCAGCGTGTCTGAATGGCTGTACGATCAAAAATACCGAGTAAGCGGTCCACATCGGAAAAGGAATCCCGAAATAAGTGCCGAGCAAACTCGCGTACTTCCTGTTGATGAATGCTATGGGGCGGAACCGCCGTTCCCACTGATACAATCGTTCCCACGTCATTCTCTCCTTTGACGACACATCCTCTCTATATAGTTTTCCAAAAACAAGAAATCCATCCCTGACGAATTGGAGGTCAGTTGATAGCAAAGTCTGCGGGTAACTCTTTTCTTACAATTCCGACTCGTCCTTGACACTATCCAAGGGGAACAGTAAAGTAGGGAAGGAATCCATTGATGTTTTGAAAAAAGCGGAGGTGCACGATGTCCTGCAACAGCAGAAGGTTTGCCGTTTTGATGCTCCTCCTATCCGTATCGTTGACAGGCTGCGGTTTGGTTCCGCTCCCCGGAACCGGGAAGTGGCATTCACTAGCGTCCGAGCAACCACAGGAAGAACCGAGTGGGGAATTTATCGAAGCCGTCAACAACGGTTCAGGTGCGGATCCGGAGGGAGCACAAGCGGCCTCTACTTTCTATGATCAGCCTTGGTTTGAAGCGGTCGATTTCATCAACGAACCGCCGATGATCCACGGCGGGGTATGGTATTATACCCAAGCCAAACATCCCAACAATTTGGATGACGATTTTATCTGGGATGAAATGGACGTTCTCTACATCCAGCTGGGGGACAACCGATACAGAGGATACGACGCCAAACCGGTGGCGCTGGAATTGATCAACAACCAGGTCGCCCGCGTCACCCTGCATCTGGAGAAAAAGGATGACACCTTTTCCTCAGACCAGCCGGAACCCGCCCGCACTTATATTAAAGTGAACAAAGGCACACTCAAAGGAAAAAGTTTTTTGGTCATGGACGAGAGTGGCCGCAAATTGAAAACCCGATAGCCTGACCATGAAAGTATCAGCCGGGAATCACGCGTGAGGGAGGAAGCATACGCACGTGAACAAAGCCATCATCCGTTGTTTTCTCGTACTGATGGGAACATTGATATTATTGAGCGGATGCAATTTGAAAGCGGACAAAGAAGCGTCAGCTCCGAAAAATCCGCCTTTCAAAGTGCCGTTCGAATACAACGATTGGTCGGATGTTCCTTGGCCTGCCAAAGGCGGTATCTGGTATTTTACGAAAGAAAAACATCCCGGCAATCTCGATACACACGGGGATTGGGACAACGACGACATTCTCTTGATCCAGCTTTCGGATAAAAAGTATTACGGATACACACTGGACCCCATCTCCGTGGAAATCGTGGGACCGGAAACGGTCAAAATCACGTTGGACCTGAACCATAACAACTCCACGTTCGGTGATGATCAGTCACGCCCGGCGCGCGTGTTCATCTCCGTGGCGCGCGGTGTGTTGAAGTATAAAAAGTTTCTCATCGTTTCCGAGGAAGGCAAGAAATTGAACACCAAGTGAACGCTTTTTGACAGCGATATAAAATCCGGTTTCCCAAGCATCTGGGTCGCCTTGATCCATATGCCCGGGTGTTTCCTCACGGATGTAAAAAGAGTCGGGATCTCTATGCCCCGGCTCTTTTTAATCATCAAAATGAAAGAAAGGAATGAAAGACCGTAGATTGAATACCTTTTTACCAGGATGGGGATAAGCGTGTTCGAGGATCTTTTAGGCCTGATCCCGAATACATACTATATCTTATATTCTATTTTCATCATTGGAAAGAGGAGGATTTTAAAGAATTATGAAAAAACGGGAAACCAAAGCCCTAGTGGCCAGTTTGATCGGTAGTTCCATCGAATGGTTTGACTTTTTCTTATATGGAACGATGGCCTCTCTCGTATTTAACCAGCTCTTTTTCCCCAATTTTGATCCGGTTGTGGGATTGCTCTTATCTTATGCTTCATTCGGAATTCCTTTTTTTATCCGGCCGCTCGGCGGAATTATCTTCAGCCATATCGGCGATAAAATCGGCCGCAAGAAAACATTGGTTCTCACTCTTTCTTTGATGGGGATTGCAACCGTTTTCATCGGTCTCCTCCCTGATTACAAAACAATCGGGATCTGGGCCCCCATCCTGCTCACGGTACTGCGCCTGATTCAGGGACTGGGCATCGGCGGTGAATGGGGCGGCGCCTTGCTGCTGGCCGTTGAATACTCCTCCAAAGATAGGAAAGGCTTTTTTGGCAGCGTGCCGCAGATGGGCGTCACCATCGGAATGTTGCTCGGAACTCTGTCCATCAGCCTGATGACTCTGCTTCCGGACAGCCAATTTATGTCGTGGGGTTGGCGAATTCCCTTTATTTTGAGCGCCATTCTGGTATTCATCGGATTGTGGATCCGGAACGGGATTGATGAAACGCCCGAGTTTAAAGAGACGCAAAAAAGCGGCAAGATCGCAAAGGTCCCTCTCTTTGATACACTGCGTTATCAATGGAAATCCGTCTTGCTGGCAGTGGGTGCAAAAGTGGTGGAAACAGGTCCGTTCTATATTTTCTCGACGTTTATCATCTCTTACGGAACCGGCCACCTCGGCTTTCCCAAAACAACCGTATTAAATGCGGTGACCATTGCCACACTGATCACGACCATTACCATCCCGTTTATGGGCAAATGGTCCGACCGGATCGGCCGCAAGCCCCTCTATGTTTGGGGAACGGTAGCGATCATTTTATATGCGTTTCCTTACTTCTATCTGTTGTCGTCAAAATCGCCTTTTTTGCTCATCGTTGCTACCGTCATCGGACTCGGAATTCTGTGGGCACCCGTCACCGCTGTTCTGGGCACACTGTTTTCGGAGATTTTTACCACTCATGTTCGTTACACGGGGGTCACGCTCGGCTATCAGCTCGGTGCTGCGATCGCGGGTGGAACCGCTCCGCTCATCGCCACTGCCCTTCTGGAGACATACAACAATTCATGGGTACCGGTGGCTCTATATATTGTTCTTACCGGAATCATTTCTCTGATCGCCATCTCTTTTGTTCCCAACCAGAAAATGAGCGATGTCCAACAGTCACAACAAGTTGCGAAGTAAAAAAAACGGGAATCAGAGGCACCGGGAACAAGGACCCGAGCGTCTCTGATTCCTTCTTGTACATTCAGTAGTGGAGGGATTTGCATGCTGATTTTATCGGCAGATGAGATTCGTCGCATATATACGATGAAAGATTGCCTGGAAGATGTAGAACAAGCTTTCCGTTTTTACGAAGAAGGAAAAACCGTAACCCCCATGCGCACTTCCATCGACCATCCCCTTATGGGAGCCAATACGCTTTATATGCCGGCTTACATAGAACCCATTCATTACACGGCCGTAAAAGTGGTCAGCATATTCCCGCAAAATGCGGAGAAAGGCAAAAATGTTCTGCAGGGGATCCTTTTGTTAACGGAGGCCTCGTCAGGAGAACATGTGGCAGTGATGGATGCGTCCTATCTAACCGTTTTGCGGACGGGTGCCGTCAGCGGAGTCGCCACGAAATATCTGGCCAGGAAAGATAGTGAAATCTGTACGGTCATCGGATGCGGTGCCCAGGCGGTAGGCCAAATCCAGGCGATGATGGAGGTACGCTCTCTATCCGCCATCCTTCTATATAACCGGACACCGAGTAAAGCAGAAGAGTTGCAGAAGACCATTCGAAAGATGTACCCAAACTGGAAAGGAACCATTGAAATTGCCCCCGATGCCAATTCCGCCGTTCATGCCGCAGACATCGTCATTTGCAGCACCCGCTCGTCCACTCCTGTCTTTGATGGTTCATATCTAAAAAAAGGAACGCATATCAACGGGATTGGTTCTTATCAGCCTCACATGCAGGAAGTAGATCTTACTACCTTAAAGCGGTCGGACAAAATCGTGGCCGATACAAAAGAAGGGGTACTTCACGAAGCCGGCGATTTCCTGATCCCGGTCCGGGAAGGAACATGGAGTTTTGACCGACTGTACGGGGAACTCGGAGAAATCGTAACGGGTAAAAAGAAAGGACGGGAACATCCGAATGAAATTACTTTCTGCAAATCCGTTGGCAGCGCTTTTTTGGATACGATGGTCGCCAGCCGGATCTACCAAAAAGCAAAACAACTGGGAATAGGAACGGAAGTCAACTTCCGGCCTCTGATACGAAACGAAAAGGTGAACAATCAAATGAATGAAGCACACAGCAACCGAGGAGCTCTTTAAGGAAAATGACGGAAAGGAATGAAAAATACTTAATCGAAGACAGCGTCGTATTTCTTTTGATCAAAAAGCTTAGCGGGTTGATCCCTGCTGGGCTTTTTATTTGTTGGAAAATGTAAGAAAGGAATTGAAAGACGATAGATTGAATACCTTTTTATCAGGAAGGGGGATAAGCGTGTTCGGGGATCTTTTAGACAAGTTGTTTAAGCGTTTCCTGTGGTTCCCCTATGTATTAGCGTTTATTTCGATATTAGGATTGGTATGGTACACTCTTTCTCAGTTGGATTGGGAAAACCTTCAAAACATTCCTATAGAGGTTATTGTGATTGTTACCATATTATCTTTCTTTGTCGGTATTCTTTTGTGGTGGAGTTACAAGAGAACAGCAAGGTCCTTGAATTTCACCGAAGAGTTTTCAGAAATAAATGAAGAAATAGTCAAAAATACTGACGCTATCGATATTTTGAGTACAATCGGCAATCTAATTGCCAAATGTTTACGAGAACCTTTTTCAAAGACCAATCATCTTTACACTTTTAATCATATTTGTTGGATGATTCGAGCCTTTATGATTAATAAAAAATCCAAGGACCCCAAAGTGGTACTATTCATTCCTAATGAGGAAGAGACCCACTTAGAACCATGTGGTTGGGCAAGTCACTCGACGCAAATCCAAAAATTCACTCCCGCAATCAGTCAAGAAAACTCAGCAGGATTCACATATATGACCGGCGAACCTTATTACTTGCCTGACGTAAACGCCCCCGGCTCACGTTTCGAACATAATGATCATTCTGACAACTCCTTTTATTCGTTGGTTACGGTTCCCGTAAAATGCGGAAAAGATGTAATAGGCGTTCTAAGCGTGACAGGTGAAGAAAAAAATTCGTACAATGAATCAGAAGACATTCCTTATTTGAGGGCTTTTGCAAACGCACTTTCCCCTTTGGTTTCTTATTATTTATCAGGCAGAAAGGGTGTCTATCGTGCACACCGTGAAAAAGTTGGGTCCAAAAGAGCAGAAGATATATGAAAGGTTTGAACAAGGAAAAATGTCCCGTCGTGAATTTTTGGACCATGCAACCGAAGGTCTTTTTCGGGAAAAAAGGCGGAAAGTGGCGGAAAGGCATGAGAAATACTTTGGGAAAAAAATTTTGTAACTAAGCGAAGAGCAGCTTGGTTTTTTGTAAAAAAAGCCTGGCGGGTTGATTCCTGCTAGGCTTTATTATTTGTTGGATATCGCCTTAATCCCCTTTTCCGTTTATTTTTTTCGCAACAGCACGACATTTCCAGGAAGCGCTTTTTGATTCCCGATCAATTGCAGGGGCAGGACGGGTCCGTGTACAAAATACTCGGTCGGGAAAAAATGTTGGACGACATCCTCCGTGATCGGTTCGAAATGGACATCATGTTCCTCCACGGCTTTTGGTACAGCATTGGCATCTCGGCAACCACGCAACAGAAAGCGGGCTCCCGACTTCATCACGCGTAGCACCTCACTCGCGTAGCGCGACCGGTCGGCTTCGGGTATGAGATGGAAACAACCCCGATCATTCACGAAGTCGACGGATTCATCTTCAATCGGAAGATCCAGAGCATTGCCTTGCCGGAAATCGACCGATACACCTGCCTCGCGTGCGCGTTCCCTTGCGATTTCCAGTGCCTTGGCCGTCATGTCCACGCCGATGGTGCGATAACCGCATTGGGACAAGAAAATGGCCTCCCGTCCTGCACCGCATCCGATATCCAGCGCGACCTCCCCCGGTTGCGGGAGTCCCAAAACGGCGATGGTCGCCACCAATTCCGATGAAGGGGCCACAAAGTCCCAATGGGCGAACTCACCCGTCTCATACATCTTTTCCCAGTCCATCGTACCACTCCTCCTTTGGTTGTCCGGCGCTGTCCATTAGTACTTTTCGATTCAAAGGAGTCAAACCCTTCATTTTGACCGGTTTGACTTGGTCCGGGGTATAACTGCTTCCGTCGTATGTTGTGCTATCCTTCGAGGATTCCTGTAAATCCCGATTAAATCTTCCTTTAAAGTTCTGTTGAAGGCCTTTTTTCCCTTCTTCCAAAACAGCTAAGATGTAACTGGTTAATGGAAGCCAGGTTACCGAGGAGGAGGAGTGATGATGCGAAAAATCGTATCCATTGTCACTGCCATTTTTTTGATCAGCACCGTATTCACGGCTGTCACCATGGCTCAAGCGGATCATGCCAAAACGAAAGATCCCCAATTGACTGACCGGTTCCAACAACTTTCCCGCAGCACAAAGTGGCAGCAAAAAGAAAAGATCGATCTCCAATTCAATGTCTATCATCCACAAGGTATGACGCGGATTGGGGACCTTTATTACATGTCCTCGGTGGAAATCATCGAAAAACCGGTGAAATATGACCAACCCCGGGACGGATATGACCGCACGCCAGGAAAAGGGGTCGGTCACCTGTTTGCTTTTGACAAACAAGGGAAACTGGTGAAAGACATCCAGCTGGGTGAGGGAATCATATATCACCCCGGCGGCATCGCATTTGACGGGAAATTTATTTGGGTACCTGTGGCCGAATACCGCCCCAATAGCCATTCCATTATCTACAAAGTAGATCCCAAGACCATGAAGGCAGAAGAAGTGTTCCGGGTGAATGACCATATCGGCGGGCTGGTCCACGACGATCGAACCGGAAAACTAATCGGTGTCAGTTGGGGTTCACGCAAGTTTTATGAGTGGAATGAACAAGGGAAACAACTTCATGTAGAAAACAACCCCAGTCACTTCGTCGATTACCAGGATTGTGAAGGTGTGGGTCAAGAAAAAATCGTCTGCAGCGGCATTTCGGAGCTGCCCAACCCTGCAACGAACAATTCCAAACCCTTTGAGTTGGGCGGATTGGCCTTGCTTGACACGAAAACGCTGGATATGATACACGAAGTACCGGTAACCGAATTTTCGCCGCAAGGGCATGTCATTACTCGTAACCCGGTGTATCTGGAGAATTCCGACCAAGGGTTGCGGCTTTACGCCGTACCGGATGATGATCACGCATCCTTGCTGGTATATGAAGCGAACTAACGTGAAGGGTACCCAAAAGAAAGGGAGCCACAGTCCGTATCGTGGCTCCTTTTTGATGTGAAGTCAGACTATATCGGCTACCTGTCCACGGTTGTTTTGCATTCGCCTCCCTCTTGTTTTTGCTTCAACCACTCCGGTCGCAGCAGGCTCATGATCCACAAACTCCAATATTCATCTCCGAACCGCCTGCATTGACGCAACAAACCCTCTTTTTGAAAGCCCACTTTCTCGTAACAACGGATGGCTGCATGGTTGAAATCAAAGACGCGCAGTTCAATCCGGTGCAGTTGCAGCGTTTCAAATCCGTACCGAACCGCTTCCCGCATTATCCGTTCTCCCCAGCCCCTCCCGCGGACGTCGGGGCTGATCATGACTCGGGTGATCGTGCCGATGCGATTTTTGGAGTCGATGTTGCCCAATTCGATATGACCCACCGTTCGGCCACTTGCTGTTTCCACCGCTTTCCACACTTGCCGGCCCGGGCTGTGCCAGGACAAGTAGTCGTCCAGTTGTCGCTCATCCAGCGGGAAAGTGAAACGTGGCCCGCCCCATTGAAGGAGTAACGCGGGGGAATTGACCCACTCGATTAATTGGGTATAATCCTCTTTGGTAAAGGGCTGTAATGTAATCATTCCGCTCCCCCTTTCACTTCGACAGTTTCGTTCCGACCGCTACCGTGTAATGGGCTCGTGCGGCTGCCCATTCCGTCCGCAGCAGGCCGTAAATCAGCTGGTCGCCGTACTCCCCGTCAGTTGTACGAGACGCTCGTTTCAAGCATCCTTCCAACCGGAATCCCAATCGGTCGGGAATGGCGCGACTTCGTGCATTGTCCGCGTGACACCGAATCTCGGCCCGGTGGATCTGTTCCTCCTCAAAGAGATAATCCAACAACCGCACCACGCAGCGTGTTACGATCCCCCTTCCTTCATACGCTTTCGCGATCCAGTAACCGATCTCGTAGGTGCCATATCCGTAGCGGTCAGGAATCGCCCCGAGCGTGCCGATCAACTTCTCTCCCAACCAGATGCCGAAATGCATGCCTAAACCTTTTTCATGCCGCTCTTGAACTTCTTCCAAAAAGCGCATCGTGTCCTCCACCTTGCGGGTGGTTGGGGCAAATGACAGCCACGGCGCGAGATGCTCCCGGTTGGCAACAACCAGGCGGAACAGCTTCTCAGCATCGGTTTTTTCCAACCATCGCAGTTCGACCCCGATTCGGTCAACGGCCAAACGCATCGGTATGATCCTCCCAATTCAATCTGTAATCAGCTCGGATCTGTAAATACCAACTGCCTTAGCGCCACACTTCCATCCGCTTCGCCAGATTGCCTGTATGCAGTTCCAATTGCGTTCCGTCGGGATCGAGAAAATTGACGGTCCATCCTTGCCCGCGAAGAACGGGACCGCGCACGATAGTCACACCGTGCTGTTTTAATTGTTGAACGGCTGCATCGAAATCCGATTCGGCAATCGAAAACGCCACGTGATCCACTCCTGCCGCCTTCTCCTGTGCATCGGACTCCGCTTTCTCCACCAGACACACCCAGGCACCGCCACCGTCCAGGTAGGCGTCGGTCCGACCGAGATGAACCAACGTCATCCCCAATACATCCCGGTAAAATGCCAATGAACGCCGCAGATCCCTCACCCGGATCGTCACATGGTTGAAACCGGCCAGTTTCATCTTCGCTCCCCTTTCACGGAAACGGAGAATGCACTGCCATCCAGCAAACCGTCTACGGTCAGCTCCTCCAGCGAATCCAATCGCAGATCGTACTCACCAAAATCGAGTCCCTCCGTCATCGGATTGGGCACCACCACACAACGCATTCCCGCCCGTTTGGCCGCCAACGCCCCGTTCGGTGAATCTTCCACTGCCACCGCTTCTTCCGGGCGTACACCCAATCGGGATACCGCCAGCAGGTACAATGCGGGATCGGGTTTGACATGCTCCACATCATCGGCTGTACATACACAATCAAAATCGGACAGCAGGTCCAACATGTTCAGACGATGCAGGATCACTTCCCGGTCAGAACTGGATGCCAGCCCCACCTTCAATCCTTTTGCTTTTGCCTCCTGCAAAAGGCGTTCCACTCCGGGGAGAGGGCGCTGTTGCTCCACCATCTTCTGATGTCGTGCCCGCCATCTTTGCAGGATGGCTTCCTTGTCCAGCGGGCGGCCGACACACGTTTCCAAGTAACCGAGCGGATCAAATTCACCCCCTCGTGTTCCGATGCACTTGCACCACTCGTCCAGCGGCAGCTCAATACCGTACTTCTGATAGATTTCCTTCAGGGTGAGATAGGCCGGTGTTTCCGTATCCAAAATGGTACCGTCAAAATCAAATATCACCGCACGAATCATATCCCCACTCCTTTTCTCTATTCCCCGTGGATCTGAACCCGGAGGCTTCCTTTACTCAACGGTCGCCGGTCCCTGCCCACTACTTGGTACGGGATTTCCGCAACGAATGAACTGTCAAAGGGATTGGGCTCCAACCGTATCACATGTGAACTCTCCCAAACAGGACGATAATGGGAAGATCCCAACTTGACACCGTCCCGATACCATGGATGTGTATTCTCACCCGGTCGGTTAAAACAGAGAAACAGTGAAAGGTTATCGCACACTTGCAACAGGTGGAGGTTTTCCTTCAGTCGGCTTCGGTCTTCATCCGAAAAATGACGCATCAACGCCTTCTGACGTTCGAGCTCCCGATCCCGGAATGCCACGGCCTGCGGTTCATCGCTGTCGACAAAAAAGGAAGCGTAATGCATACTGCACAAACAAGCGGCATACCCGTCTCTCTTTTCCACCCGGTCAATTCCTTCCCGATACGCGATCAGTTTGGGTTCCAGCGGAAAATTTTCGAACGAATACGGAGCATCTGCTGTTTCGTTCCAATGGATCGTATGATCCAGCGTCTGCCAGCCTACATCGTGGTATTCAATCGCGTAAACAACGGATGGATACGGTTCGGGGCGATTTCGCCAATGGCGGGCCATCAAGCCGGAAATCCGTGCATGATCATGTTGTCGGATCAAAACAAACGCTTCCCCCTGACGACGGACAATCATCGGGGTCACCCCTTCCTTAGGCCTACGAATGATTGGACACGTCCTAGAGAGCCAATGATCAATTACACCCTATCGGTTCTATCAACGTACGTGGTCAAACGGTGATTCATGACGACAACCACTTCATCCTCTGATTTCCCGTTCTCCGCCCATGCCAATAAGATTTTTGAATTCTATTATTCCAAAAATAATAGGAAATAGAAAGAGCAAAATGCTCTTTCATGAGGCAGCCTCCCTCTTGTTCTCACACCATATCACGGCGTAGTGAGTGAATAGGAGACAACCGGATCTCCCCAACCGTTCTCATACACTAGCTGTCGCCAATCCATACGTGATTTCCACCCCTTCTCCTCCAACATCGGTTTGGGCCGAAATTCGACAGGGTATCCCACGCACAGATAGGCGACCAACTCCACTCCGTCCGGCAAACCGAGCAGTTTTTCCACTTCCCGCTTCTCCAGCAGGCTCACCCAACCCACTCCAATCCCTTCGGCACGAGCGGCCAACCATAAGTTCTGCACAGCCAGACAGGTGCTGTATACATCCGTCTCCGGCATGGGGGCACGTCCCAACACAAATGGCGCGTCCCGCCGGTGATCGCATGTCACCGCCAGATTGATCGGTGCTTCCATGATTCCTTCCAGCTTCAGCCGGCTGTATAATGCCTGCCGTTCGTCGTCGGACAACTTCGCCCATTCGTTTTGATTCACTCGTTCAAATGAAGCCTTCACCTGCCGACGCAATTCCCTGGACGTGATCAAAATGAAATTCCACGGTTGCATAAAACCAACCGAGGGAGCATAATGCGCCGCTTCCAAAATACGCGCCAGCACCGATTCGGGAACGGGATCGGGCAAAAAGTGTCGGATATCTCGTCGTTCCCTGATCACACGGTAAATAATTTCCTTTTCTTGCTGGGTATAAGAAGGATGCATTGCCAGATCTCCTTTCATGATTGGGATTCATGGTTTTCATCATGAATAACGAGGATGCTTCCCCGTTGTTTTTCATTCGTGACGGCATTTCGTGATAACGCTGTCCAATCCCTTCTTTTTTAGATACTTCTCCTTTGGTAGAATATTCTATGCGATAAAAATCATCCTGGACGGTGATGAAATGATACTTTTGAACCCCCGGGTGGCCGGACTTTCCTGTCTGCGTTGCGAAACCGATTACAAACTGGACGATTTACTGGAAGGATGTCCCGCATGTCGCAAAGAAGGGCATGCCGCCAATGTCAAAGTGCTGTATGATACCACCCAGAATGTCACCATCAACCCATCGAAAAGCGGTATGCGGCGTTATGCTCCGCTCCTCCCGTATGCGTCCTTCCCCTCTCTTGGAGAGGGATGCACTCCCATCGTGGAACTGGAGATACTGGCACGGCAAATGGGACTGACGTGGCTGGGCGTGAAAATGGAAGGTCAAAATCCCACCGGTTCACACAAAGACCGGATGAGTCCATTGGTCGTTGCCCGTGCTGTCGCTACAGGCCGTATGGTAGTGACGGCCGCTTCCAGCGGCAATGCGGGTGCTTCATTGGCGGCCTACGCTGCCCTTGTGGGACTCCGCTGTGTCATCGTCACCACGCCGGATCTTCCCCATCCATGGAAAAAAGCGATCAAAATGGCGGGAGCGGAATTAGTGATACAATCCTCTCCCCATCAACGTTGGCAATATATCGAGGACAAAGTGAAAAACGAAGGATGGTATCCCGCGACCAACTACACACACCCCCCCGTTGGAAGCAACCCTTTTGGCGTGCAGGGCTACAAAACGGTTGCCTACGAAATCGTCGAATCCATGCGGAATCATATGCCCGACGTGCTGCTCGTTCCCTGCTCGCGCGGAGACTTGTGGTGGGGGATCTGGGAAGGTTTTCGGGAAGCCGCGAAGTGGGGCTGGGTGAAGGAGATTCCCCGCTTGTATGCGGTTGAGCCGTTCCCCCGCCTGACAAGGGTGTTGGCAGGGGAGGACTATCGCAGCCTTTTTCCGGGGGATACCCTGCTCCGCTCCATCGGGGGCGACACCGTCACATATCAAACCGTGTTGGCCGTAAAACATTCCGGTGGAGGAGCCGTGACCGTCTCTTCAGCTGAAGCGGAAGAGGCACAACACCAATTGGCCCGTTGCGGTGTTTATTTGGAAAATTCCGGGGCAGCACCGCTGGCCGGATTGCGTCACCTGTTGCGTACGGGTGAAATTACGGAAAAGGAACGGGTGCTGTTGATCGGTACTTCACATGGATACAAAGAAACGAAATGATCTTCCTTGAAAAGCGAGGGAGCACTTTGACCGAGCGACTGGAAACCTATTTTCAAAGCCAACGTGAAACTCATCTGGCGGAACTTCAACGGTTTATCGCCATTCCCAGCATCAGCTCGCAACCTGCATACAAGGATTCGCTCATTCAATGTGCCCATTACACGGCAGACCTGTTGCATCATGCAGGGATGGAACACGTCACTGTGCTGGAGACGGGAGGCCATCCCATCATCTACGGGGACTGGTTGCACGCGCCCGAAAGTCCAACCGTACTAATCTACGGTCATTATGACGTACAGCCTCCTGAGCCGCTGGAAGCCTGGCATCACCCGCCGTTTGAGCCGATTATCCGCGACGGTAAACTGTACGGCAGGGGAGCTAGCGATAATAAAGGGCAAATCTATCTGCACATTCGCTCGCTGGAAGCATGGTTGAAAACGACGGGCCACCTCCCCGTCAATGTGAAATTTCTCATCGAAGGGGAGGAGGAGATCGGCAGTCCTCGTCTGCTCCCATATCTGGAAACCCATCTTACCCGGTTTCAGGCCGATTTGGTGGTTATCTCCGACACCGCCATGCTAGGGGAAAACCAACCGGCGGTGTGTTACGGTTTACGCGGTTTGGTCGGGTTCCGGATTGAAGTGAGAGGTCCATCTACCGATCTACCCTCCGGCGGCGTTTACGGTGGTGCCGTACAAAATCCGATCCACGCACTAGTTCAATTGTTAGCAAGTATGCGGGACGAACACGGACGCATCACCGTCGACGGATTTTATGCGGATGTCATACCGCCGACACCGCAGGAAAAAGCGGCGTTGGCCGCCCTGCCCTTCGATGAGGAAGCGATGAAAGCTCGCCTTCAGGTGAAGGAACTGTTTGGTGAAAAGGGTTTCACCGCGTTGGAGCGGGCATGGGTCCGTCCCACGCTGGAGATCAACGGCATCGTCGGCGGTTACTATGGAGAAAGCGGCAAAACGATCATTCCGGCCACTGCCTGCGCCAACGTTACGTGCCGCCTCGTGCCCAATCAAGATCCCTATAAAATCATGCAACAGATCGAAGACCACATCCGAACCCACACGCCGCCTGGTGTCACCGTCACCATCACTGAGCGGGAAGCTGCACGGCCGTACGTCACCCCGATCGATCATCCCGCCATACAGTTGGCGGCCTCAGCCTATGAGTCGGCATACGGCACACGGTGTTACTTTATCCGGGCCGGAGGATCCATCCCAGTAGTGGAAACACTCTCCCGACTGTTACAGGTACCGGTCGTCCTGATGGGATTCGGTCTGCCCGATGCCAATGTTCACGGTCCCAACGAGTATTTCTCGCTGGACAACTTTGACAAGGGACTGCGAACGCTGGTCTACTATTGGAGGCACTTGCCCGACGTGTGGAAAAAGAAGAGTTGGTAAGGGAAACACCCCGCATAGCAAAGCTCCTGCGGGGTAAACACTGCATTCAAAAAGAGTAGAACCACGCCGTCGGTACCAAAAAGAGATACGGTGCCGTGATGATCCCCATCGCCAGTCCTACCCGAAATGCTGCCGGTTCCTCCACTCCCGCTCGCCGGGCCAACCTACGATTCACCGTAAAGATGAGCGTACCGCAAACAACGACGATCAATGACGACATGATCGCCGATAACGGATCGTTCCAGATGTATCCAAAATCAATTTTCCCGGAGAACAACCATTCCAATAAAAAGAAAATAGTGATCCCGATCAGATCAACGACAAACCCCATCAACCAAGCCTGGAAAATAAGCGTTCTCAGCTTTCGACCTTCCAATCTCACGCTGTTGCGTTTCAACGTCAAATAAATGACACTGCTGTCAATCAGCAAGTTCCCCAGCAAAGGGATCAAGGTAAACGGCGGGATGAAAATCGACAACCAAATCGGAAAAATCACATTATATAAAATCGGTTTTTTCATGTTGATCTCTCCTTATCGGTGGTCGAACGAATCAGAAACCGCTTGACTCCAGATCTGTCATTTAACCCCGTGCAACAAAACAGCCTTCAGGTAAAACGAACTACCTGAACGCTCCACCTATCTTTGATTCTAAATCGGCAAATCCCATTTCACGATTCTCGATAGAACATACCTTGTTGGGTCAACAGATCTCGCCACTCAGACAGGGAACTTTCGCAAACATGAGACGGATCGCGCCAACGGTTCAGCTGATTGACAAACACGTCCAACTCCGTAACCGGTTGATATTGGCATCGTATCAGATGGATTTGTATGCGTCAAAAGATATCAGTAATACCTGCAGGCTTACCGTTGGGAAAACATAGCCGTCTGCTGTTCCGCTCCAGTCCGGAGGTGAAAAATGACCGCCAATGGCCCGAGTTGCTGGCGCCAGCCCTTTCATCACCCGATATCCGTAACGAGTCAAAAAGTCTCGGACGGAACCGGCAATGATCGGATCTTCTTCCACGATGAAAATGTTGTAGGACATCATGGGACCTCCATACCAAAACTTCCAAATCGGTTATTTTCATTCTACATCTTGGAGAATGTCCCTGCCCATATGTCCGATCCTGTCCATCGTGTGAAAAGAATCTGGTTCTCCCTTGACAACGATGGTTTTATGGCTAACATGATGAGTAATGATTAGTATCAGGTACTAATTTTGATTTGAAGGGGAATGGGAATGAATTTCTCAAACACCAAGATCGGGTCAAAGGCGCGAATCACAGCAATCGGTACCTATACACCGTCAAAGAAACTGACCAACTTCGACCTCGAAAAAATGGTAGATACCTCTGATGAGTGGATTGTGCAAAGAACCGGCATCCGGGAAAGACGGATTGCCGATGAAAATGAATTTACGAGTGACCTTTGTGTGGAAGCGGTCAAAGACATGATCCAGCATCATGACGTGAATTTGGACGATGTGGATTATCTGATCGTGGCCACAACGACACCCGACACTCCGCTTCCCAGTGTGGCCAGCCAACTACAGGCGAAATTGAACTTACCCTCTTCCCTGGGTGCTATCGATATCAGTGCTGCATGCGCCGGTTTTGTACAGGGGTTGCATCTTGCCAATGCGCTGATTACCTCCGGATTGCATCGGAAAGTACTGGTGATTGGAGCGGACACCTTTTCCAAAGTGATTGACTACACGGATCGCACCACTTGCATCTTGTTTGGAGACGGAGCCGGAGCTGTCCTGGTAGAATACGATGAGACCAATCCAAGCTTTATCTGCTCTACTAACACAACGGAAGGAAAAGCGGCCATTCACCTGTATTACTCCGGCATAGCCAACAAACTTCTCGACGAAGACATCATCACCAAGGGGAAAATCGTACAAAACGGAAGAGAAATTTTCAAAATGGCCGTCAACACGCTGGTGAATGAAATACCCAAACTGATGGAGAACGCAGGCATGTCCCTGTCAGATGTCAATTGGTTTGTCCCCCACAGTGCCAATATCCGCATCCTCGAAGCCGCTTGTAACAGATTGCATTTCCCGATGGAGCGGGTGTTGTTCAGCGGGGAGTACTACGGTAACACTTCAGCCGCCACCATTCCGTTAGCCTTGAAGATGGGAATGGAACAAAACAAGATCCAAAAAGGGGATATCCTGTTGTTATCCGGCTTCGGTGGCGGTTTTGTTCACTCCAGCACGTTAATCCGTTGGACGGTGTAAGCAAGAATAGATCAAAAGCCGATCCCCGGCAGAAGGGGACCGGCTTTTCTTCATTTTTCATCCGGCTTGATCACCCACACCACTTTTCCATTAATCCGACTGAAAGGAACGGGCCCGGTGATCCGGCTGTCAATGCTGGCTTTCCGGAAGTCTCCCAGCACAAACACATGCTTCGGCGGAATTTTGACGGGCATGAAGTTGTAGAATTCCTGCTGCGTCTTCAGATACGGTTCTTTCAATGGTTTCCCGTTGATCAAGATACGGTTGTCGCTTCCCTGTATCGTCTCGCCTGGCATGCCCACAATGCGTTTGATACGCCCCAGCTTTTTCCCGGGAACGGTATACGAAATGATGTCCCCCCGATGCAGTTCGTAACCGTCCTTTTGAATCAGTACGATCGTGCCGTCGGGCAGGGTGGGGGACATGCTGATCCCCTCGCCTTTGACAAAATAATAGTGTGTGTGGAAGTAGAAATACCCCCACACACCCAAACCGACCAAAACCAGAAAAGAAATCCCGATCCATAGCAAGATCTTTTTCATCGTTCTTCCCTCTGTGTTTCGTTAAATCAAGGCGCTGATGAGAACCACCATTACCAATACCCCTAAAATCCCTGCCGCAATCAGATAGAACAATTTGCCGAGCAGAAAGATGCCAAACCCTTTCCATCCGGATACTTGATGCACTTTAGCGACGGTGTTGCTGATGACATAGAGATACCATACCCAGATGACCAACAAAAGCAAAAACAAGAGAATGGCGATCGGTACAAAGACGAATGGTTTCCCCTCAAACAGGTCCCCCTTTTGAAACAACCGGCCTCCGAACATCAACAGCATCGGCACCCAGTAAACAAATAGCGCGGTGACAATCGGCACCTTACCCCAGGTGACCGCGGAAAGTACATCCCGCCACTCTCCCGTACCGCCCAGCATTTTTCCCGACAACCAGACAAGCAGGCTCTCTACTAACAAGGAGACGATGCCGCCGATCAATCCGAGAATAATTCCGTACACCAAAGCGCCAAACAATCCGACAGACTTGTCCATGAAAACAAAGAGGATGTCATAAACCCCAGCAAGCCAAGCTAGAGGGATGATCCATTTCCACCCCGAATAATCCGACTGCAGCAAATACGCCATCGTCTGACGAGGACGGGTCCAGATGTGTTTCCACGGGTTGATTTCCTGATAGTTCTCCAATGTGTTTCTCCCCTTTTTCTGTATATATTGAAGGATGAAGGATCATCTCCCGCTATACCACGCGGGGGATGACCTCATTTCAGTTTGCACGCCAACTCCTGTACACGATCTTGATCTCCTTCCCAAATACCTCTGAGCAACCGGACATAGGTGTACCAATATTGCGGTTGTTTTTTTCGCTGGGTCTCTTTTTCCAGTTCTACCAGATAGGACTCTGCCCGACTGTCATCCCGCAATAGCAGGTATTTAATCACAAACCCCATCATCACATGTTCCAGTCCACCGTTCTCTTTTTCCCATGCTTCTCCCCGATATCCCATCAAGTGGGCGAGTGATTCAATCAAGCCTTGATGTTCACTGGCTAATGCCCAATAAAAAGCGTACCGGTGAACGGAAATCTTGACTCCCCGAAAAGTTTTGGAATACCGAGGACTTTCGGGATGATTGTATGGTTCTACTAAAATCACCGCTTCCCAGCATTTGCCGAAAAGATAAGCTTTCTTTTTAAACTCCGGTACATTTTTGTCCACCAACAGATCCTTGAAAGAAACAGTCTCCAACCTATTTGCTATCGCTCTAGGATAATCCCAATATGTTGTAGGATCAGTTTTGATCTTATGGTAACTATCTACGAGTTGTTGTTTACTTTTTTTCGCCATATTGACCAAATGGGCCAAATCATTCGCCATTAATTGTACCCCCTTACGGCCATTGATCAGGGACTCTACTGCTTTTCAACCCGGAATCCGTCGGATCTTTTCCGCGGTGAATGAAAAGTAGAAGGCGACGTAATTTTTTGTGTAACAAGTGATCCTGCAGCACCAAATCCTCGACGATTGAACCATTCAATCCTTCCCTATCGATGGGAGTGGGTTTGAAACTTACGATTCTGTCCTTTACACTTGATGATGTCGACTTATTTCGTCAAAAACAGACTGCTGACCTGCTACCTTTGTCACCAGTCTCAGAGCAGGAATCTTTTGTTTACCTCGCATCCGCAATTGGTGGGGAGTTGATGGCCAAGCCGATGCCCACCAATGCGAACCACAAAGTTTTGTTACCACGGTCGCCTGTACGGGTTGACCGGAGGCAAAAGAAAAAACTGTATTATGCTTTTCTGTCGCTTCCTTCACTGAAACGAAGGAAGCCGGAGCGAATGTGTCGTCTCTACTCTCAGGGCGAAAGGAGTGGTACCTATGTCAACCATTGGTATTGCTGCGGAAACCCGTCGGATTGACGCACTTCTGCTCCGTGCACTCTACTCCGGACCCAAAACCTACTGGGAGCTGATGCGGGCAGGGCAAGCCCAGACTCATCAGGTGCTGAACTCCCTTCAGTCGCTCTTGGAAAGCAAGCTGGTGGCCTACAACGGCAACCGCTTCGTGCTCACCGAGACGGGACGTCAGCAGGCGGAAACGCTGAGACTGGAACGAGTGGCCGAACAGCGCTGTGAAGCCTGCTCGGGGCGCGGTATTGTTCTGCGGCCGCCTTTCGACCGTATTCTTGCGGATTTCCAGAAGATCGTGGCCATGCGTCCCAAAGCAACGCCTGACTTTGACCAGGGATACGTGACGCCAGAGACCACCGTACTACGGTTGGCCCTGATGGCTCAACAGGGTGATCTGGTGGGCCGTGACCTGCTGTTGCTGGGGGACGACGACCTCACGGGCATTGCGGCCGCGCTCTCGGGGCTGCCGCGGCGCATCTGCATCTTGGATGTGGACGAGCGTATTGTCAGCTTCATCCACGATGTAGCCCGGGATCGTGGTTGGGACCACGTTCACGCCGAGGTCTACGACGCGCGGGATGGGCTGCCGTCCCACCTCCGTGGCCAGTTTGATGTGTTCTTCACGGACCCGGTTGAGACCGTCAATGGCCTCCTGCTCTTCCTGAGCCGCTGCACAGAGGGGCTGCGGGAGCCCGGTTCCGCCGGTTACTTTGGTCTCTCATACCTGGAAGCCTCCTGGCGGAAGTGGCGGCAGATCCAGCGGGGCATTCTCGACATGGGCTTTGCCATCACGGACATGCTGGGAGCATTCCAGGACTACCTGTTGGAGGACATTGTGGCTCGGGGTTACCCGGTGGCACGCATGGCTCCAGTTCCGGTCAAGGAGCCCGATATTCCCTTCTACGTCAGCACCGTCTATCGCCTGGAGCTGGTCGAGAAGCCGCAACCCCTCTTCTCCGGCCGGGTGGAGCTTGGGAAGGACCTCTACTACGACGAAGAAGCCTGCGTTACCCTGCAAGAATAGCCGCTTGATTATGCCTCAGGCTGATTCAAAAGACTTAAGTTCCCAGTTGATATAAGATAGAGCGGGTACCAAAAGGTGCCCGCTCTTTTGATAATATTCCTGTTTGTAATGGATAACGGCCTTCCAACAAGTCTTGCCACGTCTTGTCCCGTACCTCGGAGAACAAAAAGTCCGCCCCGGGTTAGGCAATCTTGGCTGCTCAAACACTCCTCCCGGTACCTTCCGGTGATTTACCTCCACATCCAATCCCAGGTACTTTTCGTCTAACCACTCGCCAAACCATTGAGAGAGTGCGGAATATCGGTCATCTTATCTGTTTTTCTTCTTGACCAAACACAATTGCTTCATTTAGTATAATAATCAAATATTTCTGTCAATAAATTGCGCTTGGTATGAATCCAGCTTTATTTATTTACATATTCATTATATATGCAAGTCCAACAGCAGAGTAGGGAGGAGTATAATGAACGAGTTTCGCGTACCGCCCGTTGTTCTTTATGGCCGCGATTCTTTCTCGCAAGTGGGTGTCCATGCTGCACGTTTAGGGAGCAAAGCACTGATCGTCAGCGACCGGATCATGGAAAAACTCGATTATGTAACACGGTGTAAGCAAATGCTCGATCGGGCCGGAGTTGCTTCTGTTTCCTATCTGGATGTCAATTCAGAACCCACCGATCAGCATGTCGCCACAGCGCTGGAGCTTTTTCAAAAAGAAGACTGCGATCTGCTCATCGCCATCGGCGGAGGGAGTTGTCTGGACGCTGCCAAAGCCGTTTCTATCGTCGCGGTAAACGGTGGGTATATCGGTGACTACATTGGAGGGAAAAAAGAGATTGCCCACCAACCGGTCCCATTGATCGCCGTCCCGACGACTGCCGGGACAGGTTCGGAAGTGACCAGTGTGACTGTGATCACCAACACAACAAACGATGTAAAGATGATGATCAAGCATCCCGCCTTGATTCCCGCTGTAGCTATTGTCGATCCCATCTTAACCCTTACATCACCGCCCCATGTTACCGCTGCCACCGGAATCGACGCTTTGTGTCATGCGATTGAAGCGTACCTGTCCCGACGGGCTCAACCCATCACGGATACGTTGGCCTTGTCTGCGATTCAGCTAATTGGTCAGAATATAAGAACGGTTTATGAAAATGGAGATCATATTGTGGCCAGAGAAAATATGGCTTTAGCAGCGATGCAAGCGGGGATGGCTTTTTCAAATACCTCCGTTTGCCTGGTTCATGGTATGTCCCGCCCGATTGGCGCCATTTTCCACGTTCCTCATGGCATTTCCAATGCGATGCTGTTGCCGGCTGTGTTAGAGTTCAGCAAAGAGGCATGTATCGAGCGATTGGCAAGTATTGGGCGCGTATTTTGCGAAGATTTGAAAGCGGTTTCTGATATAGAGGCAGCTGATGGTGTCATCTCCATGATCAAGCAACTCTGCCTGGATCTTGACATTCCCAATATGAAACAACAGGGCATCGATAGAACCGAATTTGAACAAGTAGTCGACAAAATGGCTGCCGATGCCTTGGAAAGCGGCAGTCCGGGATTGAATCCACGCATCCCGACTCATGCGGAAATCGTCGAGTTGTATCATCGCTGTTATGATTATCATTTTGTAAATATTTGAAAAACAAAACGAAAAAGAGGTGAACTTAGATGGGTCAGAAAAACAGCGAAGCCGTTAAATCTGCTCTATCCAGTTTCATAGGAACAGCGATCGAGTGGTATGACTTCTTTTTGTATGGAACAGCAGCGGCCCTGGTCTTTCCTCAACTCTTCTTTCCAGAGTCTGATCCGCTGACTGGGACGTTGCAAGCTTTTGCCACCTTTACGTTGGGTTTTGTCGCTCGTCCGTTTGGAGGAATTATTTTTGGTCATTACGGCGACAAGATTGGCCGTAAATCCATGCTGATCGTGACCCTGATGATCATGGGGATCGCCACCGCTTTGATCGGGCTGTTACCCACATATGAGAGTATCGGCGTTTGGGCGCCCATCCTGCTCATCGTCTTGCGTTTGCTGCAAGGGATCGGTGTAGGGGGAGAATGGGGAGGGGCTGCCTTAATGTCAGTAGAGCACGCGCCAAAAGGGAAAAGAGGTTTTTATGGAAGTTGGACACAGATGGGAGTACCGGGAGGGCTGTTGCTCTCGACCGCTGTATTCACCATGTTTTCGTCTCTGCCGGAGGAGCAATTTTTAACATGGGGGTGGCGAATCCCCTTCCTGGTCAGTTTTCTTCTCATCGGAGTGGGCCTATTTATTCGCTTGCGCGTGATGGAAACACCCGCCTTCCAAAAAGTGAAGGAGACGGGAACAGAAGCTCGTCTGCCGATCTTGGAAGTGCTCAAAGCTCAGCCGAAACAGGTGCTTCAGGCGATGGGGGCGCGTTTTGCCGAGAACGGCACTTTCTATATCTTTAGTGTGTTTGTGCTCACCTATGCGACTGAACAATTGGGAATGCCCAAAAGCATGGTCTTAAATGGAGTGACCATTGCCACCGCTCTGGAGTTTATCGCTGTGCCGCTGTTTGGTGCTCTCTCAGACCGAATCGGCCGTCGTCCGGTATACATGGCTGGAGCCGCGTTTACTGCTTTGTTTGCTTTCCCCTTCTTTTGGCTACTTGACACGAAAAGTACCTTTTTTACATGGCTGGCAATCGTCATCGCGCTGGCGCTCGGTCATGCAGCGATGTATGGTCCGCAAGCCGCTTTCCTCTCTGAACTGTTTGGCACACGAGTACGCTATAGTGGGGTCTCCATCGGTTATCAGTTAGCATCGGTATTCGCCGGAGGGCTCGCACCGCTGATCGCCACCTCACTCATGGCCTGGGCGGGCGGAAAACCTTGGGCAGTGGCTGTTTATTTGATCTTTATGTGTCTGGTTACGCTCATCTCAGTCTACTGGACTTCCGAAACTTATCAAAATGAGGTGTCAGAAAAGCTGACTGTAACAAAATCGATTTCGTCTTAAATATTGAATGTGAAAAAAGGTATTTTCTCTTCGTGCATGATCCCCAGGGTGGCCCCTTTTGACGCCACCCTGACCTTCATGTGCTTGAAGGCTATTTCTCGATCGGACTGTCCGCCAGTAGTAACCGCCGTCGGTGTTCAGTAACATATGAATTGGAAGATGATGAATCGTTTTTCATGCTGTTTCTAGGTATATCACCGCCATTTTTTGGATTTGACTTTTTGTAGAATGGTTTCGGTGTGGTTGGTATGGTAGACAATCCCAACAGGGTAAACCCGTATAGACTTGCTTCACGGTGATATTATCGAACGAATATATAAAATTTACAATTTTTATTTATAAACTAAATAAATTTTATTTATGTTATACTGGAAATCATCAATAACCTCCTATCAAAATCAATTAAAGATAGACATACACTTAAAAAGGTGATTTAAATGTCCATTACACTTCAAGAAGTAATGCAAGCTCGTTCTCGTATTAGTTCCTATATACGGCATACCCCGCTGGAGTACACCAAAACGTTAAGTCAACTTTATAATGCAGATATTTATCTTAAACTAGAGAACCTGCAGGTTACGGGAAGTTTCAAACCACGCGGATCACTGAACAAACTCCTTACCTTAGATCAAACACAACAAACACGTGGTGTTATCGCACCCTCAGCTGGTAACCATGGGATTGGGTTGGCTTATGCCTCGTCCAAATTAGGAATACCGGCCTATGTTTATCTACCGGAAGATACTGATAGAGGAAAAATAAAAACCTTGAATCAATACGGTGTTTCTATTAAGTTTTTCGATTCAATTGAATCGGCGAGACAAGCAGCTATTAAGGATGCCGAAGAAGAGGGATACATCTTCTTATCTGCTTATAATGATCGTTCAGTGATAGCGGCTAATGGAACAATCGCATTAGAAATATTAGAGGACTTATCTGATGTAGATACAGTCATTGTCTGTGTTGGTGGCGGAGGACTTGCTTCCGGAATAGGAACGGTTCTCAAAGCCGTTAACCCTTCGATTGAAGTTTGGGGAGTGCAAACAGCCAATAGTCCTACACTAGCTGTTTGGTTTAAACAAAGAAAAGTTACACCTGTGGATCTTAAACCCTCGATCGCGGAAGGATTAAGCGGTCCCATTGATCCTGATACGATGACATTCCCCATCATACAAAAATGTGTTGATCGTATATTAACTGTTACAGATGCCGAAATTATCGATGCAATGAAAGCCATGATAAACGAACATCGATATATTGTTGAACCGTCAGGGGCAGCAGGCATAGCCGCCCTACAACGATATTCGGATGAACTTAGGGATCGCAAAATAGTGATCACTGTTACTGGACGTAACATTTCTTGGAATAGACTGCAAAACCTATTAAGTAACCCATCTATAGAGCATCGCTACGGCCAGAGATAATTTATCTAAAGAATGGAACATGAGTTTTGATTAATGTGAAACCGACTCCCTGTGTGGTAAGGGGTCGGTTAATTTTGTGGTAAATTGCATCCATAGGGGCTGGAGGGAACGAAGAAGGATTTTGGGGCCACCCCCCAATAAATAGAAATGTGACTTGTAAACCCACTTGTCCCAAGTCATTTTATTTAGGTTACTATGGGATCATTGTTATGTGCCGATTGTCATAGAAAATAATAGCGGATCGAAAACGATTTTTTTTGGATAAGCAGAAAGGTGAGTTGATAAATATGAGTGTAACAAAGAAAGGAACATTGCAAGTGCCTGGAGCCAACCTCTACTATGAGGTGCGCGGAACCGGTCCCGTCCTTCTTATGATCCATGGCGGAGGTGGTGACGCCGACAAGCTCCTCCATGTCGCTAACCATCTTGCTAACCGGTACACAGTTGTTACCTATGACCGTCGGGGTCACTCGCGCAGTAATCTTGCCAAACCGACTGAGGATTACCAAGTGAAGACACACAGTGAAGACGCTCACGTCTGTTGGCAAAACTGACCGATGAACCGGCGTACGTATTCGGAAGCAGCTCCGGCGCATGCATCGGACTCGATCTGTCCATCCGCCATCCCGAGCAGGTACGAGTTCTGATCCCACACGAGCCGATCTTATTGCAACTTTTATTCGGCGATGAGCAAGCACAGGCCAGACAAAGCTTGAAGGACCTGAAAGAAAATATTCGCCGTGAGTTGAAGGATCTGGAAGAGAATATTCGCCGTGAGGGTGTTCTTTCCGCTTTCATGAAGTTTTCGTCAAAACTAGGCATGAACTCCGGCTATCGATCTGCTCAACCGATTGAGGACCTAATGGAGGGATCGTCGCCAATCTCACGTATTTCATCACATTTGAAGTACCGGGAATACGCCGCCACACATGGGATCTCGATACGTTGAAGATTGCGTTGAAATCTTCGTCGATGCGGGTCCTTCCAGCCGGCGGCAACGCTTCACGGGGAGATTTTCCTTACCGTTGTGAAGTGGCATTAGCGGAAAAGCTGGAAACAGAGGTAGTGGAGTTTCCTGGACATCATGGAGGGTATAGAATTTATCCACAAGAATTCGCAGAGAGATTACACGACGTTTTCGGGCAATAAAAAAAGCGTCGAGGACCTTTTATCCCGGTCCCCTACGTCTATTCATGGAAGTCGTATGTTTTCATGTTATTTGTTTTCTCCTCTCCAATCGTGCATTGTATTTTTCTGAGATGACCATTCCAGTGTAAATACCTACAGAAAAGCCTAAGCAGTAGGCAAACAAGTTGAGTATGTCACCTATGTTTTCAAGAATAAATTTCAGGACAATCGTATAAATAAGGATTTCAATGAAGGACAGGGAAGAGGCAGCAAGCTTTTTCCCCTGAACCATCAACAAAAAACGAAAGGTGGAGTAAGCAACGTACCCCACCTGTAAGGCAAAGATACCTAGTGCCATAAACATTTTTTCTCTCCTGTCGTGTTAACTGCCTATTTTTTCGAGAATTCGAATAGCACAAATTTCACCATCATTGATTTCAGCTTCCGCGTATCCGTAAAGACCATCGTAAATGGCAATTTGGCGGTTAAGGGGAAAGGTGACACGAGAATTCCTCAATCCGTACATACACGTTTTCCAAGCATGCCAACCCCTATTTGCTAATTTATGACGGTCAAGTGCTTCCCGAATGTCCTGCTTAATTTTATCAAGGTAGAGGTTGGTCATTATTCATCCTCCTCTAACTGAGTCTGTCAACAATTTGGTAAGCCATTTCGACAATCATGCCAAGTTCCAATTCATCGCTATGACTTTCATATTGATGGACGACACCCAGTACTTCTAGGTCATCAACCTTTAGCACCAATTCCATTTTGATTCCTGATTGTTGCTTCAAAGTTTCATCCGATCTAAGTCCTCATTAAGATTAAATGTCAAACCGAAGCCTTTTGTACCTCGGTCAGTTTCATCAAGTTCGTCAACTTCGATAGGCAAACTTGTGCTCTGAGCGGTTTGCTTAACCAACAAATTTAATCCTCAATCGTTTTGGAGACGAAAAAAAACCACTCTTTCGTAGGGATAGAGAAAAAAGGGGATCTACGCTCGCAAGCCATTTTTGTATTGGGTTATTGAGCGGGCTGTCGGGTAAATGTGTGTGTCTTGGCTAAGGGAATCTGATACACATGTGACGGTTAAGTCTGGATGGTTGCGCGTTGGGCACAAAGGCTTTGTTGAACCAGACCCGAAAAGCACTTTTTGAGTTTACAAGAACGAATGAAAGATGAGAAACCGAAACAGTGAGTTTTGCAGCGGTCTGATCGGCTGACCGAGGCGGGGATTCATCACTGATGGCGAAAACTGAAAAAACAAACCACGGTGGGTGAATGGGAACTGATTAAGGACATCACCATTCACGATCTGTGACATGATTTTGCTCACCGGTGTCGGGAAACTGGATGGACATTGGAAGAAATATTACTTGGGCCATATATTATAAAGGAGTACCGGCAATTCAGACAACTGCTCGCTATTAAGCACGGGGCCCTCTCTAATACTAAGAAAGGGTCAGATCCTCACTGAAGAGGATTCCACGATGGCAATCACAAAAGAAGACTTGTATAAATTAATCGATCAGTTGAATGAGGCCAAAATCCCCTTCGCGTACGATTTCCTGAAATACCTCATTCAACAAGATAACCCCTTCAAAGTATACGAAAACATGCCGGCTGATCCCTTGCCTATGAACGATGAAGAACGGGAACAATGGGAAAAGAAGAACGAAGGAGAACTTACCTCACTCAAACGCCTAAAGAAAGAACTCGGACTTTAACGCCCGAAACGACAAACCGAAATAAAGCCTTTTTGTCGGCAACTCAAAGGGTTCTGCCATAGTCTCAAAAACGATCGTTTTTGTGACATGAGAAACCTTGGGTTTGTCGGTACTTTCCTTTATTTTAGTATAAGACGAAGGACTGATCTAAATGAAAGGTCTTCAACTAACAAATCCCCCAGTTGCAAAAGCAGAAATGCTTATTCGTAAACCAGTTGACGCAGTATTTGAGGCTTTTATCAATCCCGCCATCACGACCAAGTTCTGGTTTACCAAAAGCAGTGGAAGGCTCGAACCAAATAAGCAAATCCAGTGGGATTGGGAAATGTATAATTTTTCTGTACAGGTTAGTGTAGAAGCAATTGAACAAAACAGGCGCATACTCATTGAATGGACGGGCTATGACAAGCCCACAACAGTAGAGTGGATTTTTACTCCATTAGCAGATAACACGACTTTCGTCAGTATTACAAACACCGGATTTAGCGGAAATGGGGATGAGGTTGTAGAACAAGCGATCGGATCAACAGAAGGATTCTCGTTTTTACTCGCTGGGCTAAAGGCATATCTAGAGCACAATATCATCTTAAATCTCGTATCGGATCGTTTTCCTGAGGGACTCACTCCACAATAATAAATTCTGGCGGGAAAATACCTTCAGTTTTAAGACAAAAGAAACCACACTTTTTCTATTCGTGAATCGTTGTCGTAACCCATCCGTCTTAAAGATGGGAAACGAAGGAAAACCTCCACACCCCCTGCCCAGCTTTTATTGCTGGGTAAATCCGGAACTTGTATGAAAGGGGTTTTAAGTTGATATCTACTGTTTTATTATCGATCGTTTTTTTTGCATCTACCAATGTAGATGATATATTTCTCCTAATGGCTTGGTTTTCACAAACAAACGGATCATTAACAAAACAACACGTTATTATTGGTCAATACTTGGGCTTTATCACGTTGGTTTTACTAAGTCTTATCGGTGCTTTTGGTGCACTCGTTATTCCGAAAGAATGGATTGGCTTATTAGGGATCTTTCCTATCTATCTGGGGATCAAGGCTCTATGGGAAAGGTTTAGGAATCAAGATGATACTGAAGACAACGATAACAAGGAGTCATCTCATGAAGAAGGAGCAAAAAAGAATTGGCTTCAAAGATTCCTTCATCCCAATATTTATAAAGTCGCGACCATCACCTTCGCTAATGGTGGAGATAATATCGGGATCTACATACCCTTCTTTTCAAGCCAAAGCATAGCCCGATTGATTATCATCATCACCATTTTTCTCGTCTTAGTAGCTGTTTGGTGCTTCATTGGATATCAACTTGTAAGTCATCCGCTTGTAGTCAAGACTTTAAAGGGGTATGGACATATTATCGTGCCATTCGTGCTCATTTTCCTTGGTGGATATATCTTAATGGAGAGCGGAGCGATTCATTATTTTGCTAAGAAAGTATTTTGTCAGGGTAACCTGAGTCATTTTCCATTTCTTGATCAATTGGCGACAAAATCGGTCAATGCTCCCTCCACCCAAGGGTGAGGGGATTGAATCGAATCTCTCTAATACTAAGGAAAGAGCAGATCCCGTACCGATGAACGATGAAGAACGGGAACAATGGGAAAAGTGGAACGAAGGAGAACCTGCCTCACTCAAACACCTAAAGAAAGAACTCGAATTTTAACGCCCGAAAAGTCCGGCGTTTTCTTTTTAAAATCCGGCTCCTTGGACTTGGAAAGCGCAGGAATTAAATCGCGGGCATCTTTCTATAAGCAAAGCACACTTTGCCCGTGTCCTGTGCCATGACCTACTTCCCTAAACGGTTTGTTCCTGTCCGAAAAAGTAAATGAAAAACCCTCCAGCGAAGTTTCCACCGGAGGGTCTGATCCAAACATCAATGCTCCACCACCGACAATTCCGCTTTCCTCTTCCTGAAATTCCAGTCGCTGTAATACATCTGTGCCACAAGAATGTTGGGGCCGGTGCAACGGGCAGACGGGCAGTAGCAGTGATGTTTCCGGGCAACCGGATGGGACAGCCAGCGGTTGAAAACGTCGATCAGACGATCCGTATGGATGTTGCCCAAGGGTGGAACATCACCGAAGTCGGTTACGATGATGTCTCCGGTGAAGACGTTGATGTTGAGCCGGTTGCGTCCGTCGGGGTCGTGGCGGACGGTGATGTTGGGCTCACGATGAAGCCTCAACCACAGTTCGCGATCCTCCGGCCGGTCGCTGCACGGATAGAACGGCAGGGTACCGAACAAGATCCACACATCGGGATCACGCTGATCGACCAAATGGAGAATGGTCTCCCGCAGTTGATCCAAACTGAGCAGTTCCATATTCTTGGCGAAATCGCTCGGGTACAGCGGATGCACCTCGTGGCGCACACATCCCATCTCGGCGATGTGCCGGTGCATCAGCGGGAGATGGGGCGCGGTAAACGGGCTGATCAACGATTCCGCAGAGACGAACACGCCCGCTTTGGATAATGCCCGCGCGTTATCCACCATCCGGTTGTACAGCATTTCCGCCGTTTTGAATGGGACATCCTGTTTGGAATGGGCAAACACAATGCGGTGAAAGTCCTCCGGCCCCCGGTAGTTGTAAGAGATATGTAACACGTCCAGGTCTTCGATCCAGTCTTCGTACCGCGACAGGGGCAGGGTCAGGTTGGAGTTGAGCTGGGTGTAGATCCCCCGCGAACGGGCATAGCGCAATAAGGGACGGATCGTCTCCTTTACCACTTGCGGGTTGAGGATCGGTTCGCCGCCGGTGATGCTGATCGTCCTCAGGGTTTCCACTTCGTCCAGCTTGCGGATCAGCTGATCGACAGGGATGGGGATCCCCTCCCGTTCGACCAGCATTTCCCCCACAGCGCAATGCTCACACCGCAAATTGCAAAGTTGGGTGACGGTGAATTCCACGCTGGTCAGTTCGTATTGTCCTTTTTCGCTGCGTGTATACCAAGGGTCCCAAGGGTCCCAATCCGGTGTGATCGGCCGTCGGTCCGTTTTAGACGTCACGGTTTTCATCATCTTGATCCCCTCGATTCTCCAGAATGCGCACGAATGAGAGTATACTCCTCCCCAACAACCGGCGTCAAATCTTCGTTGCCTCCCTCTCCCACAACTGCGCAAGCAACGACGGGTCGATATTGCCTCCGCTCAGGATGACGCCTACTTTCCGGCAATCCCGGGGCAAAGCTCCCTTCCGCACGGCCGCCAGCGCCACAGCAGCTGACGGTTCTATCACCGTTTTCAATCGCAGCAGGGCAAAACGGATCGCATCTTCAATCTCTTCCTCCGTCACCAGTACGACGTTCTCCACATGCGATTGCAAGATGGGGAATGTCAACACGCCGGGTGTTGTCGCTCGAAGACCGTCTGCCACCGTCGACGGGGGATCGATGGACACCCTTTTACCCTCCTGGAGGGAACGGTATGTATCTGCCGCCAGTTTCGGTTCTGCACCGAATACGCGGATCTTCGGATTCCAACCGTGGGCTGCAATCGAAGTCCCCGACAGTAATCCACCACCACCGATCGGCGTGATCACCGCATCCAAATCCGGTACTTCCTCCAACAACTCCAGTGCCACCGTTCCCGCTCCCGCAATGATATGCGGATGATCAAACGGTGGAACGATGGTGAGTCCCCGCTCCTCCGCCACTTGTCGTCCGAATGCTTCCCGATCCGTCGTCAGACGGTCAAACGTCAGCACCTCTGCGCCGTAGGTCTCCCGTGTAGCCGCCAATTTGACGGGCGGTGCATCAGTCGGTATGCAAATGACGGCCGGAACACCGGACAACCGGGCGGCCAGCGCCACCCCTTGGGCATGGTTACCCGATGAGTAGGCGAGTACCCCGCGCTGTTTTTCCTCCTCGGTCATTCGGGAGATCGTGTTGTAGGCACCGCGGAACTTGAACGCGCCCCCACGTTGGAACTGCTCACATTTGAGGTAGATTTCCCGACCACTTTGTTTATTCAATGTCCGCGATGTCATCACAGGAGTCCGGTGGGCGGCACCTTTCAACCGGGCGGCCGCCTCCCGTATACAGTCATAGGTGATGGTCTCCATTCTCCCTGTCCTTTCCATGTTTTTACTCCATTATATCATTCACATGGCGGACTCATCCCGAACATGTTTCCAACCATACAAAAAGGCTCGGCAGACCTAAGCCGACGAGACTTTTCGCAAGTGATTGATGAAACTGTATCGATCCCCCGTCGATAACCGGCGAGGGAGACTGCTGACAAAGTGATCTTGCCACTCGTGATTTCGGAAGCGGGTCCAAATTTCCCGTCGAGCGCGGACTTTAACGGATCCCACGTCTTTGTCACCATCCTGAAGACAGTACATCCGTCTCTGACTCCAACGTTGATTCCACATAAGCAGGGATGTCGATGCCCAACCCTTCGGCCAACCGTTCACCGGCTTGTTGAAAATCATGGGTCCGTCGGATGGGTTTCCGTCCGGTGGAACCGGTAAGCGGGGTTTCGCTCTCTCGGTACCGCGGATCCGGTTTGGGTTCGTCATCGCAACGGTTGGGTTGCGGGAGGCACTCCCATTTGTCAACGAATATTGCAAAAAAATTTTTTACACGATTTCTTGAATGGTGATGACACACAGGTGAAAATAGAGATGGTGATGTTCATGTCGTTTAAACAAAAAAACCACGGCAAATGGATCGCCTACCGCGTCACACCCGAGTGGGAAGGACATACCGTACGGGAAGTACTGCAGGGACCATTGTTGCTGTCCAATCGGATGATCAACCGGCTTACGAGGTCGCGCGGAATTCAGCTCAATGGTAAAATGCCTTGGCTGGACCGTCGGGTGAAGGCGGGCGACCGTCTGCGTGTGGCAGTACGCCCCTTTGAACGAGCCGACCTGCCACCGGAGCCGGTACCGTTTTCCGTAGTCTATGAGGATGCTGATCTGATGGTGGTGGACAAACCCGCTGGGATCAATGTTCATCCCGTACGCCCCGGTGAAGGAGGAACGCTGGCCCACGGGATCATCCATTACTGGCTGTCACAGGGCAGAGAAGGACGCGTACGGCCGGTACACCGGCTGGACCGGGACACTTCTGGCCTCATTCTGATCGCCAAACACGCCTACGCGCATCAATTGCTGGACCGAGATTTGCGACAACACGATATACGACGGGAGTATCTGGCGTGTGTAGCCGGGCGGGTGGAAAATCCCGAAGGTACCATCCGCGAGCCCATTGCCCGCGATCCCAACCATCCTTTGCGACGGTGCGTTTCCCCTGAAGGCGATCCGGCCGTGACACACTACCGGGTCCTGGCACAAAACGATCGTGCCTCGATTATATGGGTCCGATTGGAAACAGGACGGACCCATCAAATTCGCGTGCATTTCTCTTCGCTTGGTCATCCGCTGTATGGGGATAAACTTTACGGTGGACCCATGGAGGGGATCGGGCGACAGGCCTTGCATGCTTGGCTCCTGTCGTTCCGCCATCCGTTGACGGGAAAACATCTCACTCTGAAGGCCATGCCGCCGGAGGATTGGTTACAGTTGACCGAATCACTTCATTTTGTCAGGGAGGAATGGACGGATGGATTGGCGCTTTCAGGGGATTGACCATGTACAACTGGCGGCACCGCCGAACTGTGAGGAAGCAGCGCGACGGTTTTACGGCGAATGCCTAGGGTTGGAAGAGGTGCCGAAGCCGGCCGAATTGCAAAAACGGGGCGGTGTTTGGTTTCGCTTAGGCAATCAAGAGGTGCACATCGGGGTACAGGACCCGTTTGTGCCGGCAACCAAGGCGCATCCCGCTTTTTTGGTCACATCCCTTGCGTTGTTAAAACAACGATTGGCCGAATACGGCGCAGAGATCATCGAAGATGCACCGATTGAAGGCCGCGAGCGATTTTTCACCCACGATCCATTCGGCAACCGTATTGAGTTTCTGGAGTACAAGTGAACATTCGCAAACCAAAAATGGAGGAGCAAATGCTCCTCCTTGAGACAACTGACAAAGTGTTGAACCACTCCCGATTCCGGATGCGCCGTTCTCCCTCTCATACGCTAGCTCAAGGCTCATGGGAGAACAGCCACCCTCTTTTTAGGTAGCGGCCGAATTCCCGTCAAGCGACTCTGGCTGGAGTTACGGAGCGGAGACGGGAAATCGCGTCCACGGAATTGTTTCTATCATTTTTCGATGACATACAAATCCGGGGAAACTTGAGCCAGAAACGGGCTTCGGTTTCCGATCCAATAAATATGCAGTTCGTGCATCGCTCTTGTGCAGGCTGTGTAGAACAACTTTCGTTCGCTCTCTTTTCCATAAACGCCTTCCGACGCATTGAAGATGATCACCGCGTCGAACTCAATCCCTTTGGCGAGATACGCCGGGATGATCAGGGCCCCTTTTTCGAAGGAAACAGAGTCCTTCCCGATCAACCGGATCGGAACCTGTTCTTTCAACACCTCATACGCTTCTCGGCTCTCCCGAGCCGTTTTGCAGATCACGGCAATCGTTTGGTGTCCGGCATCTTGAAGGGAGCGGATCCGGCCAGCGATTCTTTTCGCCAGCTCATTACAGTCCGCCACCTGCGTCAAGGTCGGTTTGGGGCCTTCCCGGTTGAACGGTTCAATCGCCTCGCCGCCGGCGATCAGCTGCCGGGTGAATTCGACGATCTGCCGGGTAGAGCGGTAACTGCGCGTCAGGACAAAGGTTTCGACCTCGTCGGTTCCAAACAGATCAGGCAGCGCCTGAAAAACGTCACCGTCAGTGGCATGAGCGAAGATCGCCTGGTTAAAGTCGCCCAGAACGGTCATTCGGGCGCGAGGATACAGCCGTTTAACAAACGCAAACTGGAACGGGGAGTAATCCTGCGCTTCATCGATAAACACGTGCCGGATGGTATTGTCCGTTTCCAACCCTTCGATCTGTTCTTTCAAATACAGAAGCGGCGTCGCGTCTTCACAGGAGAGCTTGCCGCGATCCAGGCGCTCCACCGTCTGCGCGCAGATCGTCTTCCAATTATCCGGTAACCGGATTTCGGGAGCAAATCGCGCCACATAGTCCGGATCAGCGAACAGTTGCCGGTAGATCCCCGCGATGTCCACGAATTCCAACCGCTTCACAGACTGACGAAGCGGCCTGAACCGTTCGTGAACAACAAAGGCGGCGAGAAATTCCCGTTCACGCTCAAAGTCGTCAAACGTGGTCATCGTGAAACGCTTTTGTTTCTGCAGCGTTTGATAGGCGCGAACCAACGTATGGCGATCCAGATACTGAATTTCCTCCTCCACCCACGGCTTCGAACGCTCCAAACGAGCCCGTTCTTTTAAATCTTCCAGCAGCCGTTCCGCGAGAAGGCTCATACGGTCATGAATAGTCAGAGATGCAGGGAGCGAGTAAAATTGGTGCCGGATGTAATCGGCGGGAATGAGAACTTCATCTTCCAGCTTCAGATCATGGAAGAGCATCCCGTCCTGTCCGAGATACGCAATGTATTGGTCGATCAGATTCATAAAGCTTGTGGACGTCTTGTACTGGATTCCCTCAATTCTTGCCGAATATTCCGGGTCATCCATGGACGTCAGCACATATTCCATCTGGGTGAACGGGTCTTCCAGCTCATACATGTTCCCGATCCGTTTTTCCAACAGCTCTTGGAATGTCGTCTGCTGCATATTCTCTTCCCCCAGCTCGGGGAGAACCGTGGAAACATAGCTGTTAAACATCGGGTTGGGCGAAAAAAGCATGATCTGGTCGGCGGTCAGCGAACCTCTGTACCGGTACAACAGCCATGCCACTCGCTGAAGAGCAGTCGACGTCTTGCCGCTTCCCGCCGCTCCCTGAACGATCAAGAGACGCGGCCCTTCACTTCGGATAATGCGATTTTGCTCTTTCTGGATCGTGGCCACGATGCTCTTCATCTGCGCGTCCGCATGCTTGCCGAGCACTTCCTGAAGCAGCTCGTCTCCGATGGTGACACCCGTATCAAATAGGCTGATGATTTTTCCGTTCCGAATAATATACTGCCGCTTCAGCTCCAGGGTCCCCGTCACTGTGCCGCCAGGCGTTTCGTACCGCACCGTGCCGGGAGTCCCGTCGTAATACAGGCTGGAGATCGGCGCCCGCCAGTCATAAACGAGAAATTCATCGTTTTCATCTCGGAATGAAGCGATTCCCAGATAAATCTTCTCTGTTTCCTGCTCTCCGTCTTCCCTGAAATCGATCCGGCCGAACCATGGAGACTTCCTCATCCGCGAAAGAATAGACAACTCCTTGTTCGCGTGCCGGAAGCTGCGTTCCCTTTCAGCCAACACTTCCGCCTGCTGTTTGACACTCACGGCAGTTTCCACCGTTTCATGCGGCTCATCCACGTTGACCGTCACATCATCCCAGAAGTTCTTACGGATGTTTACGATTTCCGACTTAAGCCCGCTGACCCGCTGCTGCAGATCATCCATCCGTTTGCCGATTTCAGCCGTTACCCGGCCCACCCGCTCTTGTTCTTTTTGCCATTCCTGCTGTGTCACGCTCATGCATCCGTCCCCCTTGCCGATGATTTTCGAAAAGACCTTGACAGCGGAACCGGAAAGTGATAAGATATAATTGGGTATTTTTGATTTAAATGATAAATTCTTGATAATCAGGTATAGTTCAGGATATCACACATCAATGCTGAATTCAATCCGAACAAACCATCCATTCCCCATTTTTCTCCTAAAATGAAAAAACACCGGACAGTGAATGAAGCTTCACTGTCCGTTTTTTGTTTCGCGGCGGGCCGCAGGCCCCACTCCCGACGCCTCCATCGCCTGCGGAATCCACCCAAGCGATTCTGCTTATGTAAGGATGCATGTCCTGTCTGAAAGAGCCTCAAGCTACTACGATTTCGGGTAACTTGAGGCCGCTGAACTGCTACGTTTGTCAGCCAGTCGCGAGGAGCAGATGCTCCTCTCTCTTTACACCATCTTCAGCAGCGCTTCCCGGCCGATCATGCCCGGATAAATCCCCATCTCCCGGGCAGCATGGGTGACTGATTCCAGGGGGGCGGCCAACAAATCATCCAGCGACCGCACCCCTACCGCCCGTCCGGCGATGACGCCACGGTCGGCCAACTTCTCATTCAACAAAGTCACATCCAAAGCGCCACACATGATGTACCCCTTTTCCGTGGCGATCGCAAGCAAACGCGTTTTGGGCAATGCCACTTCAATGCCCAACACCGTCCGCCCCGCCACCTCGATCGGTTTCAGTTGAACCAAGTTTATCCCTCCCACGGTACGATTCCCCTAATACCGTATGTGAGCGTAACGGGAACGGAACGGCAATGGGCCTCTATTCTCTACGAAATCAAAGCCCATACAAAAAACGAGCTCCCCATCAGAGGAACTCTTCTGCCACTCAATGAATGTATGGCGTCTGAAAGGACGGTTTCCACATCGGCAGTTTCCCTTCCTGCGCCATCTTGGCTTTCAGCATTTCCACCAAATAAATGGCCACCATTTGCAATACTTCATCATCGCTCATTTCTTCGATCAGGTTCAAAACATCCTGTCTCGTGTGATCTTCCAGCAAATGGAGAACCAATGATACCGCATCATCTTCATCGTCGGTTAATTGGTCTCGGTACAACGAATATACTTCATCCACAAAACGCATAGGATACCCTCCTTCAGACCTAATTGTAGCGCAACTGAACTCCTGCTGGAAGGGTGGGCTTGGAAACATTGGGTTATCTTGCGGGACAAACCTGCACCTGGTGCCACCGTTGGCTTTTGCACGCATTTACTGCACCAGGTTGCCGAATCCAATGGGCCAGCACGTCCCGCAAAAACTCCGGCAACAAATAGCGAACCTCTTTCGCTTCTTGGAAAGTGGGGTATCCTACCCCGAACGTAAACATATCGATCGTGGCCACCGAATAGTCACGATCCGCTTCCAACTCCCGCCCGCCAATCCGCACGGTACGAATTTTTTGGTACGGAGGCGCTTCCGCGCAGTATTCGATGTCCATCCCCGATACGTTGAGGATACCCAATTGTTCCCCGCGAAATCCGAATCCTCGAAGTACTTTGGTTTGAAACTCTTCCAGCAATGATTCTTCCAATATGCGACGAAGTTGTTTTCCGGTCAGTAACAGGCGGCACGGATTGATCGGATGAGGCAAAATCCGGTGAAGCAACCTCCGCGTCACCGGACCGGCGGGCAAGTTATCCAGAACCTGCCCTGCATTGACAAGGGCGATATCCGTTCCCACCCAGTCGCGCAAAGCATCAGCTAACAAATTGCCCAATGGCGATTCTGAGTGCCAATCGATTGAAAGAGGTTGGTTCAGTGTGGTGACGGTATCCGCCAGAAACTGTTCTGCTTCCTCCCGTCCCTCGGCAATGCGTCTCAACACCTCTTTCGAGAGAGGCACCCCTTCAGTGGGGAGGGATGTTCCTTCCACGTCTGCCACGCGTTTGTACCGTGCATCCCATGACAGCGTAAGATGCCCCACATATTGTCCGAACTTGCCTGCTCCCATTATCCACGTTTGTCCGATCCGCTCCGGCTTTTCCATCAAGTGATGGGTATGCCCGCCCAAAATGATATCCAAATGAGGCACTTCCTCCGCCATCTGACGATCATTGGGCAACCCGAGATGGGACAGCAGCACCAACACATCCACCTGGTTACGCAATTGCTGGACCGCTTCCCGCACCCGCAGGAACGGATCATGAACCTGCCATCCCATCATTTCGTATACCATTGGATAAGGGATTGTGGCACCGAGCAGACCCACACGCACTCCCCGACACTGGAGAATCGCCCACGGACGGAGCCAAGCGGGCCGGTCTCCTTCGATCGGCGTAACATTGGTCGCAATGACGAAAAATGGCGCCGTTTCGTAAAGCCTATCCAACGACGCACGAGAAAAGGTGAGCAACTCGTTGTTTCCCAATGTCACCGCGTGGTAGCCGGTCTCCGCCATCACGGAAACATTGACACGCCCGTCGGTCCCTTCTGTTTCCATCCGTTCCCGATCCATGTGATCTCCGATATCCAACAGCAGAAACCCTTCATCGCGCCCTTCGATCTCTTTGATCAGTCGCGATGTCAACGTATGAATACCAGCCGCGGCTTCCAATCGGCTGTGGATGTCATTGGTATGGATGAGATGAAGTCGCACCACTTCTTGCACAAACATCCTCCTAACTCAATGAAGACATGCCGTCGGCGATCATTTTCACGGCCACCAACACAATCGCGATCCGAAACGTGACCAACAAGGATTGACTGCTCATCCGCGCGGAGATGGCCGCCCCCAACTGACCACCGATCCAAGCACCAGGAGCCATCCACAATGCGGCGAACCAGTCGATATTTCCCTGAACGGCGTGGGCAACACTGCCGATGGCGGCGGAGAGCAGGATGATAAACATGGAGGTAGCGGTGGCCACATGCGGGGGAAAGCGATACAGCATCACCATCATGGGTACCAACAGCGAACCGCCACCGATCCCAAACAATCCGGAAATGATACCCACGACAAATGAAATGAAAAGGGCAGTCGTCCGATGATATCCGTACGTATATTCTCTTCCTTCTGCGTCCACAAACGTACGCGTCACCGACTGGGGAAGCGAAATTCTCCTGAGTCGATCCCGAAACGACATCACTGCTGACACTCCCAGCATCAACAGGCCAAAACCCACCAAAAATCCGCCGGAACGAAAAAAATGAGTCAGATAAGACCCAATTGCCGCTCCCGGTCCGCATGCGGCAAAAAACAACCAACCGCTAGCAAAATCCACGCGCCGCTGACGGGTGTAGGACAATGTCGAAGACAGGGCGGTCAAAATGATCAACGCCAACGATGTCCCCACTGCCACCGGAGGCGTAATATGGTGAAACCGTCCATCTACTTCCGCCAGAAACAACAATGCCGGCACGGTAATAATCCCGCCGCCCAATCCGACGATACTGCCAATCGTACCGCCGATCAATCCGATCAAAAACAACACCAGCCACTCCACAGCAGGTCACTCCTTATTCCCATCCGTCGCCAAACACACGTCAATGCCGGATGGAATGCATACAGTGGGGGGAATCGAAATTCATCCCGCAAGTATGACATCGTTTCTCTATCGGGACCATTATACAGGTTGCAGATGGAAAACGAAATCTCAAGAACTGCTGCAACCACCTCCGCCACATCCTCCCCCGCAACTTCCGCTACTGCAATGGCTGCCTCCGTCACCGCAGTGATTACTTCCGTCATTACCACCCAACGAGAAACAGCCGAAGAAAGTGGTGCTGGAGGAGGTTGCGCCATTCGCCGCTGCTGTCTTTTTGGCGGAAGATTTGGACGATCGGGTCCGACTGATCTCTTCCCACTTCAAAATCCGGTTCACATCGAAACGCGGCGAATCGTACAGGGAGTAAAACAACACACCATACATCAATCGCCGAACAGGATCTTCCACCTGTTCGAACAACCGGATGATAAACGCCTCATCATCCCGGCCACGCTCCTCGACAAATGAGCGAACGAAACGGATTCCCTCATGGATCTGCTCCGCCAATCGATAGATGATCCGGCGAACGACGACGTCCCCTGCATGCCATCGAAAATACCGCTCCAGAACTTCTTCGGAGACCTCTCCCTCGAAATCCCGCAAAATCTCCATGGGGACAGGTTGACGGAAAAACGGTCCCCAGGTCAATATACTGTAGGGTGTGGGTTGAAACAACCAACAATAAATGAGATCAAACCATCCCCGCATCGTCCTGCCGGCTGCGGCACCGGCGGCATCATGCGGTTCGTGGTGAAGATATTCACCCAGGAAGCGTTTGGAAAACTGTTCATACGTCCGGGTGAACATGAGCATTTCGTGCCACACTTGATCCACTTCGCGACTGTACATCGGCACTTGTTTCATCAATGCGGTCATAAGAAAAAAACGCTTCAATTCAAACCAACGGTTGTTCCACTCCGTCTCTCGGATGGCGTGGATCTCCATCATCCGACGCTTGACCCGGTCCACGTATTCCCGGGAATAAGACCATACGAGCCGGTTGATCAATTGACGCAGGTCACCGTTCAATTGCGAATCATGCGACTGCAGGCCCAGATCTTCCAGCACCCATGACTGTTTGCGGATAGCGGCCTGCCGAACCCCCCGGCGGCTCATCCGTATCCACCACACCAAACAGATCAAGGCTAATCCTCCCGCAACCAACCACACCCACATTCGGCCCACTCCTTTTTTCTTTTTTATCTAAAACAATGTTCCCTGCCGAAATACAGGCAGCGGATCAGCGGATGGTTCGATCCAGCCTTTTTCCGCCAATAGACGAATCATCTGTTTGGCGTTGTTTGCCGCATCGCCCTGCGAATTGTTGTTGAACAGCAGGATCAACTGCTTCGATCGCTCTCTGAGGTGATGGAGATAGGATAGCCATTCCCGCAATTCCTCTTCCGAATAACGATACGCGTAGCGAATCTCTCGCCAATCGGGTCGGTGAGAAGCTTCCCACCCCTCCCGGTTCCGTCCGTGGAACCGGATGAGGGAAAGTTCAGAATGCGTCACCGCCGGCACGATCGGAACGGAACCCTCTCCTGCCTGAGGTTCATCACACACCACATGAATGAGTTCATGATCCTTAAGAAACTGCAGGGTTTTTTCCTGAAAACGAGGCGAAAACCAACTCCGATGCCGAAATTCAACGGCAAGTGGCAACGTCGGGTATCGTTCGCGGCACCAACGGATGTAGCGGACATGTTCCCTCGTACAATCGTACCAGGGGGGAAACTGAAACAGCACCATGGACAACTTGCCGGAAACCGTTACCGGCCGAATGGAAGCTTCGAACAGATCAAACACCTCTTCCCGGGTACGCTCCGGTGCCCGTTGCGGGCGGCCGTGACCGGTCATCTCCCGATAGGCTTTTACAACAAAGCGGAACCCGGATGGCGTCTCCTGCACCCAACGCTCCCACCGTTCGGGCGGTTGAATCGCATGATAGCTACTGTCCACCTCCACGACGTCAAAATGACGTGCATACAACGCCAGCTTCTCTTTCGACGGGGTTTTGGGCGGATATAGATCATGATCACCCCAACCGCAAACCCCCACCCGGATCTCCGTCATGCCTCTCGAATCCTCTCCCGCTTGTCAGTTCAGCTTTATTGTAGCAAAAAAGCCAAGGAGGCGTCTCAAAGTTTTCCTCCGCCAGACACAACCCGATCCGTTCATCTTTTCGTTCAACAAAATTCGATATACAATAAAACCTGAACAAGCACGGCCCGTACCAACCAAGCACAGATGGGATCAATCGGTGAGGAGGAATTCTATGGCCTCTTCCTATCTTTCGATCTGGGGCCCCGTTGTCGAACAGATCCACCATTACCTTCGGCAGCAATATCCCAAAGAAGGATGCGGCATATTGGCGGGTCATGACCAGGAGATCACGCATTTTTTTCCAATCCCCAACCTGGATGACAGCCCGCATTCGTTTTCATTTGAGCCTCAGGCCTATTTAGAGACGATCAGGCAATTGCGGGAACTGCAATTGGAGTGGATCGGGGTGGTCCATTCCCATCCCACCACCGAACCTTATCCGTCCGCCCGTGACATTGCCAATTGGCACTACCCCGAAAAAAGCTACTGGATCTGTTCACTCAAACAAGGACACTGTCGTCTGTCAGCCTACTATATTCGACACCAACAAGTGATTCCCGTTATGTACCAAATCATTGTGAATCGCTGAACACTGTTGGTGCCCCGTGGGAGGTTTTTCTGTTGTTGGAACGAATCGGTGACGCTTTGCACACGGATAAATATCAGATCACAATGATGTATGCACATTGGAAAAACGGGTCGCACCAAAGAAAGAGAGCGTTTGACCTGTATTTCCGTCATCTTCCGTTCGGCAATGGTTACGCCGTGTTTGCCGGGCTGGAACGTGCGTTGCAATATTTGGAGAATCTCCGATTTACCGAGGAGGACATCGCCTTTCTCGCCCGACAGCCGGAACAATACGACCCCGATTTTTTGGACATGCTCCGCACGTTTCGGTTTCAAGGCGATGTGTACGCCGTACCGGAGGGGACGATCGTATTTCCCAACGAGCCGTTACTCCGACTGGAAGGTAACGTGATGGAGCTGCAATTGGTGGAAACCGCCCTGCTCAACTTTATCGGCTACCAGACACTGGTCGCCACCAAAGCGGCCCGCATCCGCACCGTGGCTGGCAACGACCTGGTCATGGAGTTCGGCACACGTCGGGCACAGGAAAGTACGGCCGCCATATGGGGAGCGAGAGCAGCGTATCTCGCCGGGTTTGACGCCACCTCCAACGTCCGGGCCGGTGAGCGTTTCGGTATCCCCATCATCGGCACCCATTCACATTCCTGGGTGCAGGATTTTGAAAACGAACTGGAAGCCTTTCGCGCATTTGCCCGTGCGTTTCCGGAACAATCTGTCCTGCTGGTGGATACGTACGATACATTGCGAAGCGGACTCCCCCATGCGATTCAAGTGGGTTTGGAACTGAAACAGCAAGGCAAGCGACTGGCCGGGATCCGGTTGGACAGTGGCGATTTGGCCTATTTGTCCAAACAAGCTCGCAAAATGTTGGACGAGGCCGGATTGACAGACACCCGGATCATTGCGTCCAGCGACTTGGACGAAGATACGATCCTGAACCTGAAAGCACAAGGTGCCCGCATCGATTCGTGGGGGATTGGGACCAAACTGATCACGGCCTATGATCAACCCGCACTGGGAGCCGTTTACAAAATGGTAGCCAAAATGGAGCAGGGTCAGTGGGTGCCTACCATCAAAATCTCGTCCAATCCGGAAAAAGTGACCACACCAGGTCGGAAAAACGTGTACCGGATTATCGACAAGGTGACCGGAAAAGCACAGGCTGATCTGATCACCCATGTGGATGAACGGGTGGACGAGAAGACTCCGCTCGTATTGTTTGATCCCGTCCACACCTATCGGAAAAAACGAGTCACCCACTTCCAGGCAATTGAACTGTTGCAACCCGTGATGCGAAATGGGGAACTTACGGTAGAACTTCCGTCACTGGAGGAGATTCGCCGTTATCATCGGGAACAACGCTCCCTGTTCTGGGAAGAGTATCTGCGACTGCTGAATCCCGAGGAGTACCCCGTTGACCTGTCCAATAAGTTGTGGAAGATGAAACAGGAGTTGATTCAGCAGATTTACCAGACATTTGTCGAACCGAAAAAGAAACAGGATTGAAAAAAACAGGAGTTGCACGCTTGGGTGTGTCGTGCGCTTCCCGGTTCGGAGCCTACATGAAATCAGATCCCGTTCATTAAGGAGAGAAGGCGGTTGCGTTGGATCTTGTGGTCCATGATGCTGTTGTTTGGCATCCTTCTGCTGTTGCTGATCTATATCGGTTATCGGTACTGGTATCATATGGCTCGTCTCCCCCAACCATCGACACGGCCGCTCCGGTATCACCCCCGGCCGGACCGGTGGTCATCTGATGAGGTGACCATCACGTGGGTGGGACATGCCACTTTGCTGATCAACCTGTACGGTACACGAATCCTGACCGATCCCGTACTGGGAGAACGGGTCGGAATCAGTTTGGGGCCGATCCGAATCGGCCCCCGACGGTTTGTCCCTCCGGCGCTGACCGTGGAAGAAATCGGGCTGGTGGATCTGATCCTTCTTTCCCACGCCCATTTTGATCATTTTGACCTCCCCACCTTGAAGCGATTGGCTTCCGACCGGACACATTTGGTGACGGCCCGTAACACGTCTCGCCTGTTGAAAGGCCTGCCGTTTCAAAGCATAAGGGAGCTGGGCGGAACGGAATCAGTGGAACTGGATGAAGTATTACGCATCACGGCTGTCCCCGTCAGACATTGGGGAAACCGGCTTCCATGGAACAACGATTACGGGTATACAGGCTATTTGATCGAGAAAAATGGGGTACGCCTCTTTTTCGCCGGAGACACCGCCTATACACCTGGTTTGCGCGATTTGCGGAAATACGGTTCTATCGATGTGGCATTCATGCCGATCGGTGCGTACAAACCGGATGCGTTTCAGGCCAATCACTGTACACCCGAGCAGGCATGGCAGATGTTTTTGGACACAGGTGCCCGTTGGATGGCCCCCATCCACTGGCGTACGTTCGTCCTGTCGTACGAACCGGTGGACGAGCCGATGCAACGGTTGTTGCAGGTGGCAGGGCCTGACGAGAATCGGATCATCCTCCGGGAACAGGGGATGGAATTCCGTCTGCGGTAGTACTTGTTTGTCAGAATAACGGAGTAATGCCTCCTTATTGCCGTTACCCCTCTGAAAAGGCCTGCCCTTTCTCCGTGATCTTGCCCGTCTTTCTTCCAATCCAAAAAAAAACCTGCGGAAAAACCGCTGGATTTATCCATAGCCTTATCCCGGGGCCTGGCGCCAGCCCCGGAGAGGCTATGCCCATTAAATGTTATGATTTAGCGGACATATCATCCCAATCGCTCATTTCCTTTTAACGAAATGTTTTGTCTCCATGTTGGCTACGCACCCTCTACAGCTCCGCTCAGACCTGATACAAATTTGATAGCACGGTTGCCTGGCTGTACTCCTATTACAGGCCTTATATCGTCTCGTTTACTTCTGAAGTGCCTATTAAAGCGAGAACTTCATCCTTCGTTAACCAACGTAGGCCATATGGAACACTTTCGGCAAACCTCAAATTAGGGTCGATACAATAACCAATGTAAAGACTAGCATCGTAGGATTTGATTACAAATGTATGGCTATCTCGGCGGAGGTAGAGTTCTTCACCATTTTCTAACTCGCCGATTATCTCCGAAGGAGTTCGACCCGAATGCATGCTGAGATAGGCCATTATACTCTCTCCTCTCATCTTATTCCTTACTTTTTCTGCCGTAGCCAACACCAGTCATTGGTGGGGTGTTATTACCACCGTTTGGAGACGCTTTCTTGAGTAAGTCTATCATGTGTTTTTGAAGGGAATATAAGCGGTTGGTTAATTTCTGCAGGAATTTGTATATATCCCCATTGCTGAAGCTATATGCTGTGAAAAGAAAAAACCGTCTCCCGCCTATATGATTGGCTGAGAGACGGCGTCCCCGGTGATGACCGGGGCTTTTCTCATTCGGTGCCCGTTCGAGCAGATGCCTCCTGTGACGTTTTCACCACAGGGCTTCCAAATTTTTGTTTCAACACATAGGTAAGATAGATGATCACAATCAGCGGAATACCGCAGATCAAAGCGATCCGTTGATCCGGGATCAGTCCCATGCTGAACAGGACAATAGTATTCAACGTAAACGCCAGAATCGGTACGACCGGATAAAACGGTGTCCGGTATTTCAAATCTTCCAACTTGCCACCTTCAGCGAGAAAGCGCTTACGGAAGAAAAACTGCGACGCAGCGATCGAAATCCAGACGACGACTGCTCCCATTCCCGCAGCGGAGATCAGCCAGAGATACACCGTATCTGCGGCGTACACGCTGGTCAACAGCGACAGCAATGCCACAGCCAAACTGGCCAACAGCGCACGGATCGGAATGCCGCGTCTGGTCAGTTTGGAGAAAAATGACGGCGCCATTCCGTCTTTGGACATGGACCACAACATCCGGGAAGAAGCGTACAAACCGGAGTTGGCCACCGACAACAACGCTGTCAGAATGACGAAGTTCATGATGTCGGCCGCGTACGGAATCCCCATCTGATCCAGTACGTAGACGAAGGGACTTTCCATCACACCCGCTTTTTGCCACGGAATCAAGGCCGCCAACACCGTCATCGCCAACACGAAAAAGACCAACGTGCGCCACACGGTATTGCGGATCGCTTTGGGAATCGTCTTTTCCGGTTTTTCGCTCTCACCGGAAGCGATCCCGACCAGTTCCGTCCCCTGGAAGGAGAAGTTGACCGTGATCATCGTCATCAAGATCGCGACGATTCCGTTGGGCAGCAAGCCGTCTTTGGTAAAATGCGTAAACATCGGGGCCGAATGCGTTCCCTTCAAGTGTAGCATGCCGAACATGGCCGCTCCACCCAAGATGATGAACAACACGATGGTGATCACCTTGATGCTGGAAAACCAAAACTCCAGCTCCGCATAACTGCGTGCCGAAAACGCATTGAACAAAAAAAGTAAGAATGCAAATAGTGCACACCAGACCCATACAGGGACATCAGGCAACCAACGCCCTAATGTCATCCCGATCGAGGTCAATTCCAATCCAACAGTGAGCGCCCAGTTGAGCCAATAGACCCACCCGATCGTGAAGCCGACAGCCGGACTGATAAACTTGGTCGCATAGCTTTGGAACGACCCTGCTTCCGGCATGGCAACGGCCAGTTCACCCAAACAAAGCATCGTCAAATACATGACGAAGCCGCCAACAAGATAGGAAAGTACCGCACCCAGCGGTCCCGCGGTGTTGATGGTGTAACCGGACCCTTGGAACAATCCGGTTCCGATGACGCCCCCCAAGGCGATCATAAACAAGTGCCTGCTTTTCATGCTGCGTTGTAATTGCTGGTCCTGAATACCGATTTGTGCCATACTATCCTCCAATCCATCTTCTATTCGAATATTATAAATTATAAATGGAAACGGTTAAGTAAGACAAGTTCAGCATATTTGCCAAATTATCCATAAAGATATCCCGCAAACGTCCGTCTGCAGAATACTCTGGATCGTACTCTGGAACCTTTGGCATAATCGGTGTAGATGGTCTGGTTATTCCCCCGATACATAGTTTCGCTTGCTGTCCGCATACGACGAATAACCAGGCACGCGCAGATTGATTTTCACAGGAGATGACAACCCGAATGCATGAAACCCTTCATCACTTAACCCAATGCCCTTATTGCAGCATGCAGTGCACATTTTGGTGGCAACAAACCGAAGAAGGAACCAAGATGCTTCCGAACGCGGATGATCCGGTCACTCAGGGTAAATGTTGCGGCAAAGGACGTCTCGCCCATATTCCCAACGACAGCCCGGAACGGATCACCACTCCGTTGCTTAAAAGTAACGGGACATGGCATCCCGTTACGTGGGAAGAAGCGATGGCGTGGTTCAGCCAACGGGTTCACCGGTGGCAAGACAAGTTTGGTCCAGACGCGGTCGCTGTTTACGGCGGGGGTTCACTAACAAATGAGGTGTCCTATTTGCTGGGGAAATTTGCCCGAGTCGCTTTGGGCACACGATATATAGACTACAATGGGCGCTACTGCATGTCTTCCGCAGCGGCGGGGGCCAACCTCACGCTGGGTGTGGACCGGGGATTGACCAATCCGTTGTCCGATCTGCCACTTGCCCGCTGCATCCTCATGGCAGGCGCCAATGTGGCGGACGCACAACCAACACTGATGCCCTATCTGCTGGAAGCGAAAAAGCGGGGAGCATTCCTGATTGTCATCGACCCACGGGAAACACCGACAGCCCGCATCGCCGACCTTCATCTTCCCATCCGTCCGGGCACCGATGCCGCTTTGGTCAATGGTATGCTCAAAATCATCGTGGAGCACGATCTGGTCGATTGGTCATTCGTCCGCCGTCATACCTCAGGCTGGGAGTCGTTGCTCGACCACATTCGCCGGGTTGACCTGTCGGAAGTGGTGGAACAAACCGACATCCCGAGGGAGTTGATTGAACACGCCGCTCTGGCTTACGGACAAGCCTCCACCGGGTTTGTCCTGACCGCCCGCGGAGTGGAGCAACATGCCTGGGGTGTGCAAAACGTCCGCAATTTCCTCAATCTGGTGCTGTTGACCGGGAAGATCGGCAAACCGGGTTGCGGGTACGGTGCGATCACCGGTCAAGGAAACGGACAGGGAGGACGGGAACACGGACAGAAAGCGGATCAACTGCCCGGATACCGTTTGTTGGATGATCCTGAAGCGCGCGAACGGATCGCCCGCATCTGGGGAGTGTCACCGGACACGCTTCCTCGATCCGGCGTTTCTGCTTATGAAATGTTTGACAAAATCCTGGCCGATAAGATCCGCGGCATGATTGTCTTCGGTTCCAATCCGATCATCTCCAGCCCCAACGCCGCGCGGGTGGAATCAGCATTGCGACGATTGGATTGGCTGGTCGTCGTCGATTTCTTTTTGACCGAGACGGCACAGATGGCCGATTTGGTGCTTCCCGCCGCATCGTATCTGGAAAACGAAGGAACGATCACCAATCTGGAAGGACGGGTTCTGTTGCGTAGAGCGGTCCGTCCCGCACCGGGGCAAGCCAAACCGGATTGGGAAACGATCATGGAAATGGCACGGGCATTGGGAAAAGGAGAATGGTTTCGTTACCAATCGGCGGAAGACATCTTTCGCGAGTTGGCCGAAGCCAGCCGGGGCGGAAAAGCGGATTACTCCGGCATGACTTACGGACGGATCGAACAATCGCAAGGGTTGTTTTGGCCTTGCACCCATGAACGCCCGGAAGGAACACCACGATTGTTTGAAGATGGCCGGTTCGGTCATCCCGACGGGAAAGCACGACTCGTTCCCGTCCATGCCCCAACCTCAAATTGGCGAGAAGAAGACGAATGGCCGCTCACACTCACAACCGGGCGCATCATCCATCATTATTTGAGCGGTACACTGACAAGACGAACCCCTGCTCTGATGGAAAAATCACCTGTACCTTATCTGGAAATGCATCCCGAAACGGCCCAGCAGCTGGGACTGTCAGATGGCCAACCGGCCCGCGTCACCTCTCCTGTCAGTTCGATTGTGCTGACGGTGAAAATAACGGAGCGCATCCGCCCGGACACCGTCTTTGCCCCCTTTCATTGGGAGGGGGAACAATCTATCAACCGCCTGATCCCGGCCAAGCTCGATCCGACCAGTCGGATGCCCGCATTCAAAATCGTCCGGGTTCGGGTCGAGCCGGTAAAGGAACAGCCGCAATCCCGACAACAAGAACCCGTACTGGTGTCGTAACTGATTTGACAGGAAACAAAAGCGCCCGCACAATCGCGGGCGTTGCTGTTTACTGATGCCGTTGGGTGATCATTTTTTTACGGGTATAGAACTCCACCCCGTCGCGGCCGTTAGCATGCAGGTCGCCGTAGAAGCTGTTCTTCCATCCGGAGAAGGGGAAGAAGGCCATCGGTGCCGGTACCCCGACGTTGACACCGAGCATCCCCGCATCGATCTCTTCGCGGAACTGGCGGATCGCTTTGGCACTGTCGGTGAAAATGCAAGCACCGTTGGCGAACGAAGATTGATTGGCCACTTCGATCGCTTCATCCAAGGTGTTTACCCGAACCACGGACAGGACGGGAGCGAAGATCTCATCCTGCCAGATCTTCATACCGGGTTTTACCTCATCGAAAATCGTCGGCCCGATGAAGTAACCGGATTCGTCCACCGCGTCGTTCCGTCCGTCCCGGACCAGTTTGGCACCTTCTTTTTCACCCGTGACGATGTACTGGACCGTCCGCTCCTTGTGCGCATCGCGAATGACCGGACCGAGGAACACGTCAGGTTCCAGACCGTTACCGATGCGGATTTCATTCGCCGCCTGCACCAGTTGATCCACCAGTTGATCAGCGATGTCCCCTACCGCCACGACGACACTGCAAGCCATGCACCGCTCCCCGGCGGATCCGAATGCGGCGTTGATGATGGCCGGCACAGCCTTTTCCAAATCCGCATCCGGCATGACAATTGAGTGGTTTTTGGCTCCTGCCAAGGCCTGCACCCGCTTCCCGTTGGCCGCCGCCGTCCGGTACACGTACTCGGCAACGGGTTGGGAACCGACGAAGGAGATCGCTCTGATGTCCGGATGTTCCAACAATCCGTTCACCACTTCGTGAGCACCGTGAACAACGTTCAGAACACCGTCGGGCAATCCGGCTTCGGCAAACAGCTCGGCGAGGCGGTTGGCCGACAATGGCGTTTTTTCGGACGGCTTGAGCACAAACGTGTTGCCGCAGGCAATGGCCAGCGGGAACATCCAGCATGGCACCATCATCGGGAAGTTGAACGGGGTGATCCCACCGACCACGCCGAGCGGATACCGATACATCGCCGATTCGATATCGGTGGCGATTTCGGAAAGCGTACTGCCCATCATCAGCGTTGGGGCGCCAGCCGCAAACTCGACGCATTCAATGCCCCGTTGCACTTCTCCCAGCGCCTCATTGTAGCTTTTGCCGTTTTCTTCTGTGATGAGGCGGGCCAATTCTTCCTTGTGCTCGATCAACAGCTGATGATACTTGAACAGGATGCGGGCACGCACCGGCACCGGCGTCTTCCGCCACGTGCGAAATGCTTCCTTGGCTGCTTCCACTGCCCGGTCCAAATCGCTCCTCCCGGACAGGGGGACCTGTACGAGCGTTTCCCCCGTCGCCGGATTGGGAACCGTTTCAAGGCGTTCCACTTGAGCCTCCACCCACTGTCCTCCGATGAAGTTGCGCAACGTGCGCGTTTGCGTTTGGGGCATCATCTTCCAGCTCCTTTCCATATCCCCGTTTCAACTGGTTACTTGGTTATGCAGTAACACATTTTCCACTTCTTCCAGGGTGGGCATCGCCTCAGAACAACTGTGACGACCGACCACGATCGCTCCCGCAGCGCAGGCAAACGCCAACCGGCGATGAACCTCCCATCCCTGCAACAACCCATACACATAAGCAGCACCAAAAGCGTCATCGCCACTTTCTGGTCGTCGATATTGCTGTACCTAATTTACTAATCATGTGGGAAGCAAACGCCTATGTTTTTCTCAAGCAGAAAACACTTCAATCGGAATTCATACCTCTCGTTCTATCCATTCGATCATTCGTATAACAAATCCCTTTTTTTCACCATTTGCTCTCACAAAATTTTGTATCCACCTATATGTTTGAACGCATGCACATGCCCATGATCATGGTATAAAACTCGGTGATATAAGCGATATCACACAAATTGCCCCATCTGTTGTAAAGAATCTATATTTTTTGTATAGTTAAAATTGGTATGCAACAATGGATGTGCGTCGATATATTCCAGTAATCGTACAGGGTCCCTGCGCCAAAAATCACGTTCCCGTTCGGGAGGGATAACCGTGACCCAAAGGCATTTGGCCCTTACGTCCTCTTACGAAATTGCCGATAAACGGCTCGAAATGTCCCGACAATGGAATTGTTTTCTCGAGGAGCGTCAGATCCCTCGTGCCGTTCGACCTGTAGTACAAAACTCATGGAAACGCTGTATGGAGACCGGTGTGGATCCCACACGGCAGCAGACAACGGTACTGTTAAGCGATGAGGACGTACAAAAACGTATCGCCAATTTCCGTTTGTATCAACTGGCCCTTCCCATATTGGAACGGCTGGCAAAACAGACGGAAGAGACGGGCCATCTCCTAACCCTGTGCAATCACGATGGGTTCATTTTGTACCTGTGCGGCGAACAATCTATTTTACAGCGGGCGGAAAAAATGAATTTCGTCGTTGGTTCGCAGTGGAGCGAAGAGGCGATTGGAACCAACGCGATCGGGACGTGCTTGAAGACTGGACAGCCCGTACAAATTTTTGCCTCTGAACACTTTTGCGAGGGCGTCCATGACTGGACATGTTCCTCCGCCCCCATTTTTGATCCAATCACCCAGAATATCCTCGGGGTTGTCGACCTCACCGGACCCTGGAACTATGCACAACCCCACAGTCTCGGCTTGGTAGTGGCCGCGTCCCAATTGATTCAACAACGGTTGAACGAGGAGGCCGATCGTCACCGCTATCGGTTAATGGAACGATTTTGGGAAGCCCATAGACGCTATCCACAAGATGGCGTAGTGGTGTTGGATTTGTCTTTTCAGATGGTTCAGGCCAACACAGCCGCTCGGCGTTGGTTAGCGAACAACTACGCCTGCTTGCGTCAACTGCTCTACCAGCTTATGACCGATCACCAATCCAACGCGGATGCGCAAAAATGTAAGTCGTTTCAACCGCAAACACCCGACGTAACCGCCATTGAGGAGGTTTTCGACGACGACGCGCGCATCGGATTTCTCTGTATCATCCGCAACAAATCTGTCGTCAACCGATCGGAACCACTGATGCGTTCCAACCCTTCATGGAAAGACCTCGTCGGTCATTCGCCGGCCATGGTACAAGCAATGACCAAATGCGAAGTGGTGGCTGACACCGATGTTCCAGTGCTGCTCCTCGGCGAGAGCGGAACGGGAAAAGAACGGTTTGCCCGCGCCATTCACGCATCGAGCCGCCGCCGCGATAAGCCTTTCATTGCGATCAACTGTGGGGCCATCCCCAAAGAACTGATCGCGGCGGAGCTGTTTGGATACGAGCCAGGAACATTTACCGGAGGCTTGAAACAAGGAAAAAAGGGCAAATTTGAGGAAGCGGACGGTGGTACACTCTTTCTTGACGAAATTGGGGAGATGCCCCTGGAATTTCAAGTTCACCTGCTTCGGGTTCTACAAGAGAAGGAAATTCTCCGCCTGGGCGGTCACCGTCCCGCCAAGGTCGATGTACGGATCATTGCCGCCACTCACCGTGACTTGGTCCAAATGGTGCGGGAAAAACGCTTTCGGGCTGACTTGTTTTACCGGCTGCACGTAATCAGCATCGCCATTCCGCCGCTGCGGGACCGGCGTGACGACATTCCGCTTTTACTCGATCACTTTGTCAGGCGATTCGCAGACAAGTACAACCGTCCCATTCCCAAAATCGATCCCGAGTTGAAGGCGTTTCTCGTTCACCGATACGACTGGCCCGGAAACGTTCGTGAGCTGGAAAACGCCGTCGAGCATGCCATGCTCTTCTGTGCTGGTGACCGGATCGACTCGGACCACTTCCCTCATGCCATCGGAAACGCGTACCTCTCTGACACTCAGGAGCAAACCTGTACACTGTTGACGGTCGATTCCAAAAACGAACTCACTTTTACCAGTGACGGCAGCCCTTCCGGGGAAAAGGAGCGGTTATTGCAAATTCTAACGGAAACGGGCGGAAACCTGTCGGAGGCGGCCCGCCGTCTCGGCATTGCCCGAACCACGCTATACCGTAGACTTAAAAAACTAGGCATTGAAAAGAGGGCCATCATCCGCGCTGGAAACCCATAATGAAGTAATACGTAAGCCCCGCCACTACCGGCGGGGCTTGGTATGTCTTATGGCTGAGGAACAGGACGACCCAACCATTGTTCGTAGAAAGCATCGATGTCAGGTTCGTAGTCGTGAATGACAGGATACCACGGGGTGACGGCTTCCACCTCCAACTGCGTAGCGCAGTTGGGGCAATAATATTCGCGGATGACTTGCCACTGCGGATCGGGCGCCAGCAGCTTGGGATACAGCTCGGTCATCTTCTGTTCGTCGTCACGCACATACACAAGAGCATTCAGCTTCCAGTTCTGGCAGTAATCGCCGAACTCGTGCCCGCAGTCGCACTTGATTACGCGAGAGCCATCTTTTTTCAGCACCACGTACAAGTGCTCACCGTATGGGAGCAAAATCTTGTCATCCCACGGCACACGCTCCTGCAAAATGCTCACGTAGGTGTCAAACCGGCCAGGATCCTTAAAGGACGACAGCATCTCCTTTAGTTTCGGGAAACTGACGGTTCCGTCGATCAGCTCTTCGATCGTTCGGCGATCATATTCCTGCGCCATTTACGTTTCCCCCTATTTAAAGACTTTCTCTCAGTTTCAACTTGGCCCCAAACGTGGGTACCTCCAACTCATCTTCCCTCACAATCCAGCTTTCCGGCAGGTTCCAGAACGAACGGAATTCCTGTAAGAACTTCTCACTCAAGGAAAAGCTTGAAGCGTACATGTGCCGAACCTGCACAGCGGCTTCCTTGCGCAGAATGCGCTCGCGTTCTTCCTTCATCCACTCACGGGTCGGCTTGCCTCGCTTGAGCCGCTCCTGCCGGATTTGCTTACGCCGTTCCGCGGTCTTCACCGGGTCAACATGATATTGCCCCTTTTCGTCGCGGGTAAACACAGCCCCGTACACTTTTTCAGCGTACTCCGGCAAGATGTACCCACCATTGAGGTCCACTTCGATGTGCTCTGGCTTGCGCTCCAGCGGATCGCCGAACCCAGGCCCACCGCGCAGGTAGTTGAGGTACAAGTCGTAGTTGTCAAAAATCGCTTCCGTGGTAATCGCTTGCTTGTCACGCTTGATGACTTTCGCCTCAAGCAGCTTTTCGTACTGTGGTTCGTCAGGATTCGGATCTCCGCCTTGCGGGAACGGCAACCGTTTTTCGAAACGCTCCTTCAGGTCGGTTCCGTGTGCTTCGAAGCGATACCCTGCTGCTGCTGGATATCCACCCATCAAACCGCAGTCGCTCGACATGTACCCGTTACCCATAAAGAACATCGTCCAGTCCTTGGCGTTCCACACCATGCGCAGGGTTTCATAGCCACAACCACCGCGGTATTTTCCGTACCCGCCGGTGTTGGGTTTGATCGACCGGCCAAGGTACAACAATGGCTCGGCAAGCTCCCAGATTTCCATGTCTCCCATGTCGCCTTCAGGATTCCAGATCGCCGCCGCATGATCCAGTCCGTCCCGCACGGCCGAGGCGCCGGTACCCTCGGCAGCTGCCTCAAAGCTGTTCACGGCGTGGATGGTGTTGTACTGGTTAAACCCGCCACCTTGCAGCCAGTTACTCGTGTTTGCGTTGCCGGCATTCACTTCTTCCAAATAGCCGCGGCTGAAGTAGGCCCGACTCAGTCCCCGCCACAGCGGGCTCCACGCGGAAACGAGGAAATGCCACGCATAACTGTGCGCTGTGCGGATGTCGTCGGGGTTCATCCAGCCCCCCTCGGGTAAAACGAAGTTGGTGGCGTAAACAGCTCCGTCGTTCACGCGGTCGTTCGGGATCAGTGTTTGGGTCATCATGACCCAGATGCCACTGGTAAACGCGATGGGTTGTGCGTTGTAACTGTGCCAGCCCCAGCGGCTTGCGCCATCGAAACTCAGCTCCCAGCGGCCGTCGGGGTGAATGGTGACTTCCGACGGTGCGTGCATAATCGTGTCGACCTTGGCATAGGGCGGGACATCCACGTCGGAATGCCGATACGGTACATCAACAAACCCCACTTGGCGATACTTGCCGGGGACCGTCATCGCTTTCAGGCGGTTGATGAGCCCGCGCCGCCCTTCTTCGATGATCTCGCGGATAAATTGCTTGTACCTGTCAATTCCTTCTTCGTCGATGATGTTGAGCACCAGGTCGCGGATCATATGGCAGCCGGCCACGCGAGTCCGCTCGTCAAGCAGCCAGTACTTCGTGGTGCGTATCGATCGCTGGCTTTCGATCAGCCAATCGCGCAACAGCTCATCGTTTTGACCGATTTTGCGGCAGGCCACCTGGTATCCGTCGTCGTAGCGGTTCACCGGCCCGACGCACATGCTTCCGGGGGCCGTGGCACCGGTGTCGATTACGTGAGTGACGCCACCGACCCAGCCGACGAGTTCCCCTTTCCAGAAAATCGGGACAATGGTATGGACGTCACAGGGATGGACGTTGCCCACCTGACAGTCGTTGTTGCAGAAGATATCCCCCGGTTCAATCCCTGGATTCTCCTCGTAGTCGTTTTCAATCATGAACTTGATTGCCGAACCCATCGTTCCCACGTGAATAATGATCCCCGTTGACGTGACCACCGAATCGCCTTCCGGGGTGTAAAGGGTGAAGCACAGCTCACCTTCTTGTTCCACAATGGGAGATGCAGCCACGCGTTTGGCCGTCTCCCGGGCGTGGACAACACCACCGCGGAGCTTGGCGAAAATTTTCTCAAAACGGATCGGTTCCGACTCTTTGAACGGCAGCTCCTTCAAACCGGCATAATACCCGGTCTCCTTCGACAATTCGTCGATTTCGCGGCGCATCTCTTTCAATGTCTTGCCGTCCCATCCGATCGGCCGCATCTGCTTGGCCTGCTCCTGTTTCGCAGCCAAATCGCTCTCGCGAATCGCCATGGCACAATCCCTCCTTTGAAAGGTTAGCGAGACACTTCCCGCAGATGGAAAATGCGGTGCTTATCGAGAACGGTCTCAAATCCGAAGGGCACGACAAAGGTGGTCGCCGGGGACTCAATGATCGAGAAGCTCTTGATGCGGTTGCCCGCCTTGAGGGCTTCCATCTCCCAGATGTCGGCCTCGACCCACTTGCCGTCCCAGTATACCCGCCGTTTGCCAAGGTAGGCGTCTTTCGGCGGCTCTTCCCCGACCAGCGGCTCTTCCGGAATCTTCGGCTTCGGCACGTCGACGACGCCACGCACAATAGCACCCGTAACGGTGTACCCGAGCTCCGGCGAACGTGCCGCTTTGGCATATACCCGCGCGTACGTTTCTTCGAACGATGCTACCAGCGCATCCCAGTGGTCCGCCGTTTCGGCACGCATCAGGGGTGATTCGATTTCCAAATCGTTCAGCTGGCCTTGGTACTGCATGCGGAAGAACAGCCGGAAACGGACCTCATCACGGGAAAATCCATTCTTAACAAACTCTTCAGATACTTTTTCCTGAAGTTCGCTCCAAGCCCGTTGCAGAACACCAGCCGCTTCGGCCTTTTGCTCTTCTGTCGCCGCGTCGGGGACATTGATGTCCAAGGTCATATCGTACCGATACTCGAAATCGGCTGCTCCACAGCCGAACGCGGAAAAACCAGCCGCCCACGCAGGCACCAAGACATCCTCAAACCCCAGCCCTTTGACGTAACCGGCGGTATGCAGCGGTCCCCCACCACCGTAGGAGAAACAGACAAACTGTGTTGGTGAATAGCCCTTGCCCATGATCATCGATTCCAAATAGTTACGCAACTGGGACTCGAGCAGCTCGATGACGCCGTAGGATGCGTCTTCCACCGACAACCCGAGCGGTTCGGCCAGCTGGGTTTTGACAGCCTCGTACGCCCGCTCCCGGTCCAGCTTAACCTGCCCCCCGAGGAAATTGTCAGGATTGATGAGGCCCAGCACCACGTGGCAATCGGACACGGTGATCGTGTCCAGCCCTCCATCCGGATTGCAAACGCCCACCCGGTACCCGGCGCTATCAGGTCCGAGAACTATCGACTTCGTATATGGATCGACACGGACGAAGCTGCCGGTACCTGCGCCAATGGAGTCCATTGACACCAACGGCAACGACAGTACCAAACGTGCCATATCCGGACTGGTATTGATACTGAAGTCCCCTTGGGTAATCATGGCCACGTCAAAACTGGTTCCGCCAATGTCCGAACAAGCGATGTTGGAGATGCCCAGATGTTCACCTAAATATTTGGCACCAACCACACCGCCAATCGGGCCGGACACCAACGTGCGGGCCAATTCGTTGGCACGAAAGCTAATGGTCCCACCGTGGCTGGCCATGACGCGGATGTCAAACTTCTTCCCTTTTTCACGGAGACTCTCGTTGACCTTCTCAAGTGTTTTACGCGAAGGGTCTGCCGCGTACGCTTCCAGGATGGTTGTGTTCGTCCGATGAGACTCCTTGCGCACCGGATAGTAATCCACTGACGCGAACACCGGGATATCCTTACCCATCTTTTGAATCGTCTCGCGGGCGATGTCGCGCACGCGCCGTTCATGCACCGGATTCTTGTACGAATGCAACAGGCTGATGACAATGGCCTCCACGCCTTCTTCGACCAATTCCCGCACGATCGGCTCCACTTCGTGTTCATATAGCGGGATGACAACGTTCCCGAACATGTCGATCCTTTCCGTCACGCCACGTGTCCATTCGCGGGGTACTAACGGCGGATCATACTTATGTGTGTTGAGATGAAGCCGGTCCGAATACGAGTATCCGAGGTACGACTGTACGGCTCGACCCATCCGGTGGAAGTCCTCCATGCCCTTGTTCACAATCAATCCGACCTTACGCCCTTTACGGGACACGAGTCGGTTCAGCATGGCGGTGCCGGAATAGACCCCCGTCAGCAGCTGCGGAAACGCCTCTTCTACCGTCATGTCCCAGTACAAGAGAGCGTCCTCAGAGGAATTCAAGAGGCCGACCGACTCGTCTTCCGGAGTCGTTTGCGCCTTCCCGACGACAAACTCCCCCCGGTCATCGATGATAAACGTGTCGGTCATCGTTCCTCCGGCATCAATGGCTAGGATTTGCGGTTTGCGCGTGGACACAGACCATCACTCCCCTCCAAATTCACCATCGGTATGAATGAACTTCACGCCTTCCCGAAGGGAAAACGTTTCACCCATTATCTAAGCAAACCACGTGCCAACGATTACTTGGATGCGAACGCACCTATCCCGCAAAAAACCGAAGGCCTGTGCGTAACAATTGTCCACGTCAGCGCAACAGGTGTTGCGCAACAGGTGTTCCTCCGGATATGTAGTACTTTCCACCATTTCCCTTGACCAATATATCTCTCTGTATTGCCGGAGAAGGATGATTCTATGAAAATAGAATTGATGATATTTCCCGGATGGTGAACCACATGCGATACCGAGAAATGCAACCGATACCGCAGCTCCGCCCGTTCATTCGTTGCATTTGGTATCTGGAACGGACGTATGATCCGTCGGCTCCGCTGGAAACTTTGTGGCCCGACGGATTTGTACAATTGCTCATCCATTATGGGAAATACCATCTCGAAAACCATCAAAATCCCTTGCCCCACGGATTTTTCATCGGACCTTTGACACGATGCACCCGTTTATACACCCTCGGTCGGCTACGTTTGTTCGGTATTCGCTGTTATCCTTGGGGCTTCTCTTCTCTTTTCAACATTCCGATGACGGATTTACAGAAAAAGTCGCCTGATGAGCGGGATCATATGTGCTAGTGTAGGGAATGAAAAGGAAATGGAAAGGTGGGTATGAGGATGATCAGACAAATTGCCACGGTGGCGATCTACGTGGAAGATCAGGATGCAGCACTTCAATTTTGGACCGAGAAAATCGGATTCAAAGTGTATCGCGATCAACCGATGGGGCCACAAGGAAGATGGATCGAAGTCGGACCGGAAAACGTTCAAACCCGACTGGTACTGTACCCGAAATCGATGATGCCCAATTGGGAGGAACTGAAACCTTCTATTGTGTTTGAATGTGAGGACATCCAGGGAACGTACGAACGACTCACCGCCAACGGTGTCAAGTTTTTGGACGAGCCCAAACAGATGCAATGGGGCACCTTCGTTCAATTTGAGGATCCGGATGGAAACCGCTTTGTGTTGAAGGGATAAGTGTATTCCAATAAACGTGAGCCGTTGACCATTTCCGCTTTCAACCGACAGATGTCGTTATGAAGCGGTGGTCAACGGCTCTTCCATTTTCGGTCGGGTTGACCAACATGATACACAATCATGTTTCACTATTCAATTATTTGAAGCGAAGTCATTTTACATGTGGTTAATTCCAATCCCATTTTGGCGACAATAGTAAATAACAGCATTTCACCTCATCAGGAGGAACATGATGTCTGACTTTATAGAAACCATTATTAGAACGATATTCTCTGTTTTCTTACTCATCATCAGCACTCATATTATTGGAAGACAAGCCATTTCTCGTTTAACTTATTTACATTATATCGTGAATATCACGATAGGATCGATTGCAGGGAACCTTGCCTTTGAATATAAACTTAATCCCTATCTTATAACGTTATCTATTGTATTATTAACCGCTCTGTCCGCTCTGTTGTCATATCTCGCTTTAAAAAGCCGCACTTTTCAAAGATGGATTATTGGAGAACCGGTTCTCCTGATCGATAAAGGAAAAATCCTTGAAAAAAATCTATCCAAAATCAATATGGGCTTGGAAGTATTGAGTCAAAGTTTGAGAAGAAAAGACATCTTTGATATCAATGAAGTAGAATGCGCGATACTGGAACCGGACGGGGAATTATCAGTATTAAAAAAACCAATGTATCTTCCAGTGACTCGTAAAGACTTATCGCTTCAAACATCTAACCGCTCATTTCCTACAGAATTGATTGTTGACGGAGAAATCGTTGTTGAAAATTTGGCCAAAAGAAATTTAACGATGGAATGGTTAGAAAAAGAATTGAATAAGCGCAAATTGACACCCGAAGATGTCAACTACATGGTACTGAGTTCAAATCATCAACTGTATATTGACTTATATCAAGACCGTTTGAATCATTAATCTCTTTCATCCAAACGGTTTCCGTTTTTGTGGAAAGTTACGGCGGTTCTTTGCAACGAACCACAGCAGCTCCATATGCGAGAACAGGATTTGAGCTTTCAGTTGCCGAAGGCTTGCCGCAAGTCGGTGATCATGCCCCCCCCATCTTCCGCCATCCCCCCGATTGTGGCTACGGTAATGGGCTTAGGTATTCCTTTTGCAATCGCGATCACGCCTGACGGTTTACGCGCTTATGTCACAAATCAGGGTCCTGACACGGTATCGGTGATTGACACCGCAAATAATACTATTGTTGCAACCTTGCCTGTGGGAACTAATCCCACTGGCATCGCGATTACTCCGATTCTGTTATTTTAAACTGCGGACATCAAACGTGGTTCCAAGTATACAAACTGCTCATTATCGGTGATTTTTATCAGGCTAGACACATCATAAAGCGCCCTTCTCTCCGCTGGGCCTACACCCAGTTCCAAAATACCAACTGGCCGGATGTCGCTGTCATCCTCGATCCCGATCAACCATCCAAACTCACCTTTTCGATATCCCGTGATGACCACTTCCACGTCTTTGTAGGCGATCACCTTTTGCCACGCTTTTGACCGTTTCCCCACTAGATATGGAGTGTCCTTCTTTTTCAGCATAATGCCCTCCAGATCCAGCTTCGAGCAAGCGTTGAAGAGATCAATCGTTCGATCGCTTGCTTTCTTGTCTGCAACCGTCTCATGACCGCATCAAAATCCGGTCGGCCACCATCACCGGTTACAATCAATTCGCCGCCTAACACTGTTCCCGGTGGCACTTTTGGCATACTTAGTTCGGGAAAACGATCGGTCACCTAGTTCCCATGCCGCGTGTATGCTCGTATGCCGTCCACGTCGAAAGGAGCAGCCAAAATCGTCCATCTTCGGTTCAGCAATGTAATCGTCACTGTCAAAAGGCTGATTAGATGGATGTGCAAGCATTGGCTCGATAAACACAAAAATCCCCCTGTTTTCGTATGTACGGGGGATTCTGATTTTATTGTATTATTTCGCTTTTACATCGGGAGATGGGAAACGGAGGAAATTAAAAAGAAAAAAGCGCGGTGTCCGCGCCAAACCTATCTCATTTTCTATTTATTAGGAGACGGTGAGGGTGGACAGACAGAGGGTGACAAAACAAAGAGGGTATCTTCCCAACACCCCTAGATCAGTGGAACCCTTGCATTTTCAGTATATAAAAGGATTGCAAAAGAATTTGTGATAAATTGCACAAAATAAGTGACGATATTATGACAGTGATTTTCTTATATCGTTAATATGTGATATGTTTCATAAATTAAACACCGGAAAGAAACCACGAACCACTCGGTATGCACCAATCCCAATGGATCCCGTAGTGCTTACGGAATACATCCGGCATCAAATTGGTCCACTCTTCGATTTTGACCGTCAAAACGGAACCGAACTCGTTCTTCCTTGTCGTGATGCATGATCATTCTCAAGTAATTGTAATGCCCTCAATCGCTCGTCAAACGATGCCTCTTCCCAATTTAACCAACGAAAAATATTTGGATAACTAACATCCGGTTCATGTTTGCGGTGAAATAACTTCCTCTCTTTGCTCATCCCTCCTCCATAATCACAAACTATTCCGCCTTTGTCCATCAAATGGAGTGTGGTATACTGGTAAAAGGACTTTTGCGGTCAAATACCGGATATCAGCAAAAAAGGACAGGTGACATGACGGAATGGAAATGATGGATGCACATCAGATTATCCAATTCATCGCCAACAGTGAGAAAAAAACGCCCGTCAAAGTGCATATCAAGGGGCAACTGGATCAGATCGACTTCGGCTCGAACGTGAAAACGTTCTTTAACGGCAATGTAGGTGTATTGTTCGGGGATTGGAAGGAAGTACAGCCCGTCCTCGAAGCCAACAAAGACAAAATCGAAGATTACGTGGTGGAAAACGACCGGCGCAACTCCGCCATTCCGCTGCTTGATCTGAAAAATATCGAAGCGCGGATCGAACCAGGAGCCATCATTCGTGAACAGGTGGAAATCGGGAAAAACGCGGTCATCATGATGGGAGCGGTCATCAACATCGGTGCAGTGATCGGCGAAGGCACAATGATCGATATGAACGTGGTCGTCGGTGGTCGCGGCACGATCGGGAAAAACTGCCACATCGGTGCGGGAGCCGTCATCGCCGGTGTGATCGAACCCCCGTCAGCAACACCCGTCATCATCGAAGATGATGTCGTCGTCGGTGCCAATGCCGTGATCCTCGAAGGTGTCCGTGTCGGCAAAGGCGCGGTGGTGGCTGCAGGTGCCGTCGTAACGGAAGATGTTCCGCCCAATACCGTGGTGGCGGGAACCCCGGCCCGGGTCATCAAACAAATCGACGACAAAACCCGGTCCAAAACGGAAATCATGCAGGAACTGCGCAAACTCTAAACACAACCATCCCACGGGCCCTCGGCGGCCCGCCTTTCATATTGGTACAGAAAAAGGGGGAGCCCGATGACCGACTGGCACACACTTGACCAGACCTATATCATGCCCACGGTTCGCCGCTTGCCCATTGCCATTGACAAAGCAGAAGGCAACTACCTGTACGACACGGAAGGCAACCGTTATCTGGATCTGTTCACCGGATTGGCCGTCAACGTGCTCGGCCACTCCCATCCGGCGATCCTGCGGGCTCTGCGGGAACAAGGGGAACGGTTTTTGCACATTTCCAACCTGTTTCTCAACCCCCCCGCGATCCGGCTCGCACAACGCTTGGTGGAAAACAGCATCCCGGGCAAAGTGTATTTCGCCAATTCCGGCGCGGAATCGACCGAAGCGGCCATCAAGCTGATCCACAAATGGACAGCCAAACGGGGAGAAGGACGTGACGGCATCGTCGTGATGAAAAACAGCTTTCACGGCCGAACACTGGGCGCGCTGCGGCTGACCCGTCAACCGAGTGTCTATCAGGACTTTCCGCAACCCGATTTCCCCTTTTATGAAGTGGAGCCCGAAAACATCGACGAACTGCGGCGTGTATGCGAAACCCATCGACCGGCCGCTATTTTAGCCGAACCGATTCAAGGCGCGGGCGGCGTCGTACCTCTTTCCGATGCCTACTTGCAGGAAATGGCCCGTCTCTGTGAACAGCACGGCATCCTTTTGTGCATGGACGAGATTCAAACCGGCATGGGGCGGACGGGCAAATTGTTTGCTTACCAGCATTACGGTCTGCAACCCGACCTCATCCTTTTTGCCAAAGGGGTGGGCGGCGGCTTGCCGCTGGGCGGGATCATCGCCGGGGAGAAACTGATGAATCTCTTCCAGCCGGGCGATCACGGCACCACATTTGCCCCGTCGCCACTCAGCGCTGCTTTGGGCAACGCCGTGCTGGACGTGCTGTTGGATGAGGGACAAATGGAAAAAGGACGGCAAACGGCGGAGTACTTGTGGAGCCGATTGCGGGAGCTGAAAGAACAATATCCCACGGTTATCCATCATGTGCAGGGAAAAGGGATGATGATCGGCATCCGCACCAACCGGAGTGCGGAGGAAATCGCGGAGTGGCAAAAAGCGTTGTTGAAGGAAGGCATTTTGTTCAATGTGACCGCGAAAACAGTGATCCGCCTGCTGCCGCCGCTGACACTCACGCGGGAAGAAGTGGACCTTTTCATCGAACGGATGGAACAATACATGAAACGAACCTTTTTGTGAGAGGGGGTGTGCCGAATGAGCGCCGTTTCAGATCAGATCCTGAATCCGTTTATCCAGATTCGGCGACAATTGCATCAAATCCCCGAACCCGGTTTTGCCGAGTTCAAAACCCAGCAATTCATCCTGGAGTATCTCGCGGGATTGCCACAAGAACGGTTGCAGATCCGCACTTGGCGCACCGGTGTGTTGGTGAAGATTTCCGGCACCGCTCCACGCCAATGCATCGGGTACCGTGCCGACATGGACGCTCTGCCGATGGAGGAAGAGACGACGCTTCCCTTCAAATCAACCCATCCCGGATACATGCACGCTTGCGGCCACGATATGCACATGGCGATCGCGCTGGGTGTATTGACCCATTTTGTCCATCATCCCGTCCGCGACGACCTGCTGTTCGTCTTCCAACCGGCTGAAGAAGGACCGGGCGGTGCCCAACCCATGTTGGAAAGCGAAGAATTCCGCTCCTGGAAACCGGATTGTATGTTTGCCCTTCATGTCGCGCCGGAATATCCCGTGGGAACGATTGCCGTCAAGCCCGGCATCCTGTTCGCCAACACGTCGGAGCTGTTCATCGACTTGGTCGGCAAAAGCGGCCACGCCGCCTATCCCCACCGGGCCAACGACATGGTGCTGGCCACCTCCCATCTGGCTATTCAACTGCATCATATCGTTTCGCGCAACATTGACCCGTTGGATTCGGCCATTGTCACCATCGGCAAAGTGACCATCGGCACCAAACAAAATATCATCGCCGGGAAAGGGCGGCTGGAAGGGACGATCCGCACCCTCTCGATGGATTCCATGCGGAAGATCAAGTCACGAATTGAAGCGATGGTACGTGGGATCGAAGCGAGTTTTGAATGTGAGGCGACCATTGACTGGGGCGCCAACTACTGTCAAGTGTATAACGACGAACCATTGACGACGGAGTTTATGGACTGGCTCCGTCAGACGAACATCGCCAACCTGACGGTATGCAAAGAAGCGATGACCGGCGAGGATTTCGGCTACTTTCTGCAGGAGATCCCGGGATTCATGTTCTGGCTGGGTGTGGACACACCGTACGGATTACATCATCCGAAAATCGAGCCGAATGAGGAGGCCATCCCTGTCGCTATTCGCGTGTTGACAGAATATATCACGTGGAAAGCTTCACAACAAAACTGAAGCCAGCATCAGGCTGTTGATTCTTTTTTAGAAGGCGTTTTCCCAATGTGGAGAACGCCTTTTGAATTTGTGATACGAATGCACACCGGTGGTGACGGTGGAGAGTACGACATCCGCAACAACTCGTACGACTTCTGGCGCAAAAAACCGACAACCCAAGAGCGGTTCTTCTTATGTCGGCACCGATTTGAACCGAAATTACGGATACAAATGGGGGTGCTGCGGCGGTTCCAGCGGCAATCCGTCCATTGAGACCTATCGCGGCTCGGCACCGTTTTCCGCTCCGGAAACCGCCCGACTGCGCGATTTTATCAACAGTCGAGTAGTCGGCGGCAACAAACAAATCCGCACTGCCATCACATTCAATACCTACAGCGATCTGAGCTTGTACCCATATGGCTATACGTACACGGATGTGCCGAGACATGACACAAGATGATCATGATGTGTTTGTTGCCATGGGAAGAGTCATGGCGCAATCCAACGGCTACACACTCCAACAAGCGAGCGATTCGTACATCACCGACTGGGATCTGACGGACTGGGCTTATGGTACGTATAAAATCTTCGCATATACATTTGAAATGTATCCTCGTACATCCAACCCCGGATTCTACTCACCCGATGAACAAATTGCGACCCAAACCAGCCGAAATAAAGAAGCGGTACTGTATATTGCCGAGATGGCGGATTGCCCCTATCGATCGATCGGCAAAGGATGCACTATGAACATAACAACTAGAGCACGTTTGGTCATTCCGTAAAGGAGCAATGTGGACAGTATTCACCAGATACGCCCTAGGGTATGTCTGTGCTCAAAAGGTCGCTCATGGCACTCGTGTGAAACTGCTAACCCTTGGAACAGGTCTTGAATAGTTGGACACTGTCATGAGCCTGGGAAGAGCCTTCTACTCACTACTTAGGAGGAAGAAGCCAATCAGGCCTCATTTCCTGGGAAATCTGATATTTCTCTCTTGCAATATGATGAAAATCGGGATATACTATTAGCGAACATATGTTCCGATAGCTGATCCACGGAAATGGGAGGAGATATCTTGCTTCTCACGTCCGGATGCCGCGCATCACACCGTTTCTCCACTGGAAGTCCCGTCTCCGGGGCCGTTTTATCCCGACGTTGCCCCTAATGGTAAAAGGGTGACCGGTTTAATCGTAAACCGGTCACCCTTTTTTGTTATTGCTTCCCCATCAGCCGATCGAGCCTTCCATCTCCAGCTTGATGAGACGGTTCATCTCCACCGCATATTCCATCGGCAGTTCCTTGGTGAAAGGCTCGATAAAGCCCATCACGATCATCTGTGTGGCTTCTTCTTCACTCAACCCACGGCTCATCAGGTAGAAGAGCTGATCCTCGCTCACTTTGCTGACCGTGGCTTCGTGTTCCAGCGTGATGTCGTCGTTCAGAATTTCGTTGTAAGGAATCGTGTCGGAAGTCGATTGGTCATCCAAGATCAAGGTATCGCATTTGACGTTGGCTTTGGACCCTTGTGAATTGCGGCCAAAGCTGGTCAAACCGCGATAGGTGACCTTTCCGCCTTGTTTGCTGATCGACTTGGAGATGATCGTCGCCGTGCAATTGGGAGCCAACGCCACCACTTTGGCACCGGCGTCCTGATGTTGACCTTTGCCTGCGACCGCGATGGAAAGGACGTCCGCTTTGGCACCTTCCCCTTTCATGATGACGGCCGGATACTTCATGGTCAGTTTGGAACCGATGTTGCCGTCCACCCATTCCATGTGCGCCCCTTCTTCGGCCACCGCACGTTTGGTTACCAAGTTGTAGATGTTGGGCGCCCAGTTCTGAATCGTGGTGTACCGGCAACGGGCCTTTTTCTTGACGATGATCTCCACAACAGCGCTGTGCAGCGAGTCGGTGCTGTAGATCGGGGCCGTACAACCTTCGACGTAGTGGACGAAGCTGCCTTCGTCCGCAATGATGAGCGTCCGCTCAAATTGCCCCATGTTTTCGGAGTTGATCCGGAAGTACGCCTGCAACGGTACTTCGCATTTCACCCCCGGCGGAACGTAGATGAAGCTGCCACCGCTCCAGACCGCACTGTTCAAAGCGGCAAACTTGTTGTCCGAGGGCGGTACGACCGTGCCGAAGTACTCCTTTACCAGTTCCGGATATTCGCGTACGGCAGTGTCCGTGTCGCAGAAAATGACACCTTGTTCTTCCAGCTCTTTTTGCATGTTGTGGTAAACCACTTCCGACTCGTACTGCGCCGACACGCCAGCCAAGAACTTCTGCTCGGCTTCCGGAATCCCCAAACGGTCAAACGTCCGTTTGATCTCTTCCGGCACCTCATCCCAGGAACGTCCTTGACGTTCGGACGGTTTTACATAGTAGGTGATACTGTCAAAGTCCAAGTCGTCCAATTTACCGGGCAAAATGGAGAACCATTTGCTGTTCATTTCGTTGGGCAAGGGCATTTTGTAAAACTGCTCCAACGCTTTCAGGCGAAACTCCAGCATCCACTCGGGTTCGCCCTTCATCCGGGAAATCTCCTCGACGATCTCCCGGGTCAAACCGCGCTTGGCCCGGTAAACCGCTACGTCTTTATCGCGAAAGCCGTATTTGTACTCAGACAGATCCGGCAGTTCTTTCGCCATGTTCAATCCCCCCTTATAGGGCTTAATGCCCACTTGCCTGGGAGCTCTTCAATCCCTTCTCCAAGGCCTTCCAAGCCAGAGTGGCGCATTTGATCCGTGCCGGAAACTTCGACACGCCGCTCAAGGCTTCGATATCTTCCAATGGAAACTGTTCAAAGTCCACATCTTTTCCTTGCATCATCTCTGAAAAGAGATCCACCAAGCGAAGGGCATCTTCCACTTTCAGTCCCCTGACGGCTTCCGTCATCATCGAGGCGGAAGCCAGACTGATCGAGCATCCTTCGCCAAGGAACTTTGCTTCTTCTATTGTACCATCCTTCACCCGCATTTGCACGGAGACGCGGTCACCGCAGGTCGGATTGTTTAAATCGATGGTAACCGCGTCATCCTCAATCCGTCCACGGTTGCGGGGTTTCTGGTAATGGTCCATAATCACGCGACGGTACAATTCATCCAAGGACATGACCGAAATACTCCTTCGTTTTTTGTAACCCTTTCACCAACAGATCAATATCTTCTTCCGAGTTGTACAAATAGAAGCTGGCCCGCGCCGTGGCCGTCACATTCAACCACCGCATCAAAGGTTGCGCACAGTGGTGTCCAGCACGTACGGCAATACCTTCGGCGTCCAACACCGTGGCCACGTCATGCGGATGGATATTACCCAAGTTAAACGTGATGACGGCCATGCGGTCTTGTTTGGGACCGTATATGGTAAGACCATCGATCTTCTCCAACTGCTCGATTGCATACGCGGCCAGTTTACGGTCATGTGCTTCGACGGTGTCCATGCCGATCTCCTGCAAATAATCGATGGCCGCCCCGAGACCGATCGCGCCGGCGATAATCGGCGTGCCACCTTCAAATTTCCACGGCAACTCTTTCCAGGTGGATTCATACAAATCCACATGATCGATCATTTCCCCGCCGAACTCGACCGGCTCCATCTGTTCCAACAACGCTTCTTTCCCGTAGAGTACACCGATCCCGGTCGGAGCCATCATTTTGTGCCCGGAAAAGGCAAGGAAATCGCAATCCAAATCCTGTACGTCCACTTTCATGTGCGGTACGCTCTGGGCACCGTCGACCACGATGACGCCTCCGACTGCATGCACCATCGTAGCAAGTTCTTTGACCGGATTCACCGTACCCAGCACGTTGGACACATGTCCGATAGCGACGATTTTCGTCCGTTCGGTGATGGTTTGTTTCGCCTTCTCCAAATCAATCGTGCCGTCAGGTTCCAGCTCAAAATATTTCAGCGTCGCGCCCGTCGCTTTGGCCGCCTGTTGCCACGGAATCAGGTTACTGTGATGTTCCGCCGGAGAAATGACGATTTCGTCGCCTTCACCCAAATGGGTCCGAGCATAGCTGTGCGCCACCAGGTTGAGGGCGGTCGTCGTTCCCCGAGTAAAGATCACTTCCTTGGTGGAACGGGCATTGATAAATCCGCGTACCTTTTCCCGTGCTCCTTCGTACGCATCCGTGGCGCGGGTGCCCAGCGTGTGTACCCCACGGTGTACGTTGGAGTTGTACCCGCGGTAGTATTGTTCCACCGCTTCGATTACCTGAATCGGCTTTTGTGATGTGGCTGCACTATCAAGATATACCAACGGGTGACCATTTACTTCTTGATGCAGAATCGGAAAATCTTTTTTATACTGATTCATCTTCCGAATTTCCTTTCGATCACGCCGTGCAGACGATCACGCAGCGCCTCAATCGGAATGGCCGACAACACCGGGGACAAGAAACCGAAAATGATGAGCTTTTCCGCTTCCTGACGCGAGATGCCGCGTGACATCAAATAATACAGTTGCAACTCATCGACCCGTCCGACACTGGCCGCGTGGCCGGCTTTCACGTCGTTTTCATCGATCAGGAGAATCGGGTTGGCATCTCCGCGGGCTTCACGATTGAGCATCAACACTTTTTCGGCTTGCTGACCGTTCGCTTGTTTCGCACCCTTTTCGATCTTGGTGATGCCGTTGATAATGGATGACGCTTGGTCTTTCATCACTCCGCGCGCGTTGATGTCACTTTCGGTCGATTTGCCCCAGTGGTGTACGGTCGATGTGATGTTGGCGCGCGTTTCATCGGTCCCCACGGCGATGGTTTTCACGTCGACGTATCCTCCGTCGCCTTTGAGATGTGTGGTGTTGTCCGAAATGATCCGACCTGTACCGAGATCGCCGATGATCCATTCCATCCGGCCATCCCGGTCCACGATCGCACGGCGGTAGGTCGTATCGACGATCTGGTCGCCCATGTTGTTGACTGTTGCCACACGAACATGGGCTCCCGGTCCGACAAAGGTTTCGATGATGCTGTTATTGACACCGGTCGTCCCGTTTTTGGCGGAAACGAAGTTGACGACCAGATCCACACGACTGTTGTCTTCAGCAACCACCAATACGTGGGGCAACATGCCGACTTCCGTACCTTCGGCCCAGAACAGGCTTTGGAACGGCAGATCCACTTCCACATTGCGCGGCACATACAGGAAGACGCCACCCGACCACAATGCGGCATGCAATGCTGTCAGGCGATGTTCATCCACCCGTACCGCATCGGTCATAAAATATCGCTTCACCAGTTCCGGATGTTCACGCACGGCGGAGGCGAGATCCTGGAAGATGACGCCTTTTTCCGCAAGTTCGCTCTGCAAATGGCGGTACACCGGGCTGGAGTTTTTTTGTACGATCACATTGTCATCCTGTGCTTCGGAGGACAGCAAGGCGCGAATCTCTTCGGGCAGTTGATCCAGACCCGACAGCGATTCGGCCGGGGTGTACGGCTGGAACGAAGTGAAGTTCCACCGATCAATCCGCGTCTTCTCCACTTTGGGCAGGTGGAGCGACGCGGCGGTTTTCAACGCTTTCAGGCGAAGCTGGAGCATCCATTCAGGCTCTTGCTGGGACTGAGACAATGTTTCGACGACGTTTTGCTCGAACAACAATCCGGTATCTACGCTCATGATCGCCACCCCGCCTTACGATTGCTGCCCGACGGTTTCGTCTTCGATGCCCAGCTCTTCCTTGATCCAGTCATAACCTTCCGCTTCCAGCCGTTCCGCCAATTCCGGACCGCCCGACTTCACGATCCGTCCTTGCATGAATACATGGACGAAATCCGGTTTGATGTAGTTCAACAACCGTTGATAGTGCGTAATGATCAGAACGCCCAAATTCGGCCCCAGCATGGAGTTGACGCCTTTGGCCACCACTTTCAACGCATCGATGTCGAGACCGGAATCAATTTCGTCCAGGATGGCGATGCGGGGTTCCAACATCATCATCTGCAAAATCTCGTTCCGTTTTTTCTCACCGCCGGAAAAACCTTCGTTCAGATAACGGTGAGCAAACGATTCATCCATATTGAGCATGGCCATTTTTTCATCCATTTTGCGGATGAACTTCATCAGGGAAATTTCGTTTCCTTCACCGCGTTTGGCGTTGATGGCGGTACGCAGGAAATCCGAGTTGGTCACTCCGCTGATCTCACTCGGATACTGCATAGCCAGAAACAGGCCTTTGCGCGCCCGTTCATCCACTTCCATCTCCAGTACGTCTTCGCCGTCCAGCGTCACGCTACCGCTGGTCACTTCATATTTGGGATGTCCCATCAGCGCCGAAGCCAACGTGCTTTTTCCCGTCCCGTTAGGACCCATGATGGCGTGCACTTCGCCGCCGTTGATTTCCAGGTTGACGCCTTTGAGAATCTCTTTTCCTTCTACGTTTACGTGAAGATTTTCTATTTTGAGCTTCGGTACGTTCGACATATACAATTCCTCCAATGCGTCAGCACTTGTATGTTCAAACCGAACGGCGCCTGCTTGGGCGTGTCTGGCCGATCCAGTCTGCTGATTATCGCCGACAAAGTTCCGCAAAAAGCTGCCTTCTGCCTTTGCCTCATAACCGTAGGACCAGACTCGTCCTGGGCGCCTTCGGGAATTTCCAACGCCAGTGCGTCCCGATTCCATTTGCGGGATGGCCACAGCTGATGGTACGATGAAACCGGGACGGTGAAACCAATCTTTCCTTAAACTGATTATCATCTGATTCTCATTCTATTCTATATCATGTGCTCATGGGGATCAAGGTACAATCGTGCATAGATGAACTTGGTGGTCATCCCATCCGGAAATCTGTCAGTTTTAACTTGCAGGAAAGGGAGGAGAAACATGCGCCTCGCCGGAAAAAAAGTGATTGCGCTGGTGGAAAACGAATTTGAAGATTTGGAGCTCTGGTATCCCGTCCTCCGCGTCCAGGAAGAGGGAGCGGAAGTGGTTTTGGTCGGTCCCGAAGCAAAAGCCGAGTATAAAGGAAAATATGGTGTACCCGTTCGGACAGATGCCGCATTCGACGACATCGACCCGAATGATTTCGACGGCATCTTGGTGCCTGGCGGTTGGGCGCCCGACAAGTTGCGACGTTACGAATCGGTGCTGAACATGGTCCGCGTGATGGATGCAGCCCAAAAACCGATCGGACATATCTGCCATGCAGGTTGGGTGCTGATCTCCGCCGGTATTCTCCGCGGCAAACGAGTAACGTCTACGCCCGGCATCCGCGATGATATGGTAAATGCCGGAGCTACTTGGGTCGATGAACCGGTCGTCGTTGACGGACACATCATCTCCAGCCGCCGTCCGCCGGATTTGCCGCCTTACGCCAAAGCTTTCTGTGACGCATTGGCCGGAAGCTGAACCATGCAACCGATCCGCTGTATTCAGTGCTACCTTCAGAGACCGGGCGGCCGATGTGAATTTTGCCCCCTGCACAAGAAAAACCGGCATCTTTACCGATCCATTGGCAAGGGTTGGTATGTTCGAGTTGAGTCCGAATCGTCCTCACCCCGCGATTCCGCCGAACAAAATGACCGTGATCGGCGCTGAGCGTCTCCTTACAGTAACAGCCTTCCGCTTAAGATATGCGGAAGGCTGTGTTGTTTCGCCATTACATCGAAGCTGCAGACTTTTCCAGAGCTTTTTCTTCTTTGCTAGCTTGGATGTACTCGGTTTCCCAAGCGCTTTTGATTCCCCAGTAGTAAAAAGCCAAGGACGATACAGCGATCAGTGCCATGTCGAAACCGTACGGAATGTAGTTGTGTCCACCGAATTTGTCGCTGCCCAGATACGAGATCAGAATCATGTAGGCCAGATACACGATCAGCCACATGCCCGCTTTCAGCTGGCGGCCAAAACCGGTCCAGTTCGATTTCGCCTGATAATAGAAGTAGATCGGCAGACCCAACATCATGATCAAGATCACTTCACCCGTCAGTGGCCAAGTCGCCCAGTACAGGATCAAAGACGCCATGATGAATGCAACGGGTGCAATGATCGACATTCCCTTCACCTTGAGCGGACGGTTCAGATGAGGAGCCGTACGGCGCAACGCCATGACCGAGATGGGACCCGTCACATACGAAATCAATGTCGCGACCGAAATGACCTCAGCCAAGGAACCCCATCCGCGGAACAAGAGCAGGAAAACGAACGAAATGGCCAAGTTGAACCACATCGCCGCACGCGGCACACCATAAAGTGGGTGAATGGCACCGAAAATTCCTGGCATATAGCCGTTTTCCTTCATGCCGTAAATCATCCGCGCAGTTGTGGCAGTATAGGTGATACCCGTGCCCGACGGTGAAACGAACGCATCCGCGAACAGGATCAACGCCAGCCAGTTCAGGTTAAGCGCGATAGCCAAATCGGCAAACGGAGAATTCAGGTTGATGTTGGCCCAACCTTTGGCCACCTGATCAGGAGACACCGCACCGACAAATGCAACTTGCAACAAGACGTAGATCAAACCGGCGATCATAATCGAACCGACCACTGCCACTGGAATGGAGCGATTCGGATTTTTTGCTTCGCCCGCCAGGTTGACCGGGCTTTGGAATCCATTGAACGCGAACACCACACCGGAGGTGGCAATCGCCGTTAATACACCGGACCAACCATAAGGGGTGAAACCACCGTGGTCGGTAAAGTTGCCGCTGTGGAATCCGGCGACGATCAGGCCCAAAGCCGTCAAGGCCGGAACGATAAATTTGAAGACGGTAATGGCATTGTTCGCCACGGCAAACAGGCGAACAGTCCAGTAGTTCAACAGAAAATACACGATAACCAAAATGCCTGCAAGGAAGAGACCCATCGGCGACAATTCCTTACCGTCATACAGGTTGCGGGCCCATTCCCATGGCCACGAACTCATATACTGAACAGAAGCTTCCGCTTCAACCGGAATAACCGAAACGATCGCGATCCAGTTGGCCCAACCGGAAATGAAGCCTACAAAGGAACCATGCGAATATTGGGCATAACGCACCATACCGCCCGTTTGTGGAAACATCGCGCCCAACTCCGCATACGTCAAACCGATGAACATAATGGCAATCATGCCCAAAATCCAGGCGAAAATCGCCGCAGGTCCGGCAACCGACGCCGCTTTCCACGCACCGAACAACCAGCCGGAGCCGATGATGGAACCCAAGCCCGTCATCATCAGGGCAAACGTTCCCAAATCTTTTTTCATGTTTTTTTCCGACACCGAATCACTTCCTCTCCATTGAAGCGTTTACATCCGTATGCATGGATTTGCGAAGACAACCATGCGGGAGTTGGCAGACATTTGCGAATGATCCTGCTATCGTTCCGGATCCGTAATAGACGGTAAGTTGCCTGATTTATGGCGTCAAAAATGTCAGAAGGTGATACACTGGATAAATCATACGTCAACTAATATAACATAATCGATAGGAACCATGCCAATACTTTATACTTGGAAGTGTTTGACAACTCTTGTTTATAAAAAAACCTTCCATATTTCCCGGACTAATCCATGACTCCGGCAGCGTTTTTTCAAAAATAGCACGAAAAAACGAACCCGATCTTCATAACAGATCGGGTTACATTTCAACTGAGCATTTTGATTAAACTTCTTATTTTGTTTGCAGTTTTTTTCCGTTCTGATCGACCACAATGAATTTTTTCCCGTCGAGCGATCCCCGCTTGACAGTCATGTACACCCGAGCCGGTTCTTTCTCATCGGTCTGGAACTCATCTTTTTCCAGCTTCACCACTACCCGAACCACGTCGGGCTTGATTATCTGAAGATTGGTCGGAGTCATTTCATACCCTTCATATTCCGGGTTGCCGATCTGTACCAACAACACATCCTCTTCATCCCAAGTGAAGGAATCCTCAAGATTGCCGGGATGTTTCTCTTTGGTGTACACCCAAACCCCCGGTGTGGGCTGCGGGTCCGGCGCGCCGTTGATCCAGTTGATCGGCTGGAACTTGATCTCCTGATACGTTTCCTGCGGAGCCGTGGCGCCTTCCACATCTTCCTGATTTTGTCCGTCTTGCCCCTTGGTATCACTGGTATTCTCCGATGCCTTGCTGTCTTTGGGCGGATTGCTGACAGCCGAAAGAAGTTGACCGCATCCGGATAATAGACTGCTCATAAGGGCGAAAGATACAAGGATGATAAGTTTTTTTAACATATGTACCCGATTGCCTCCCATATGTGGACTCCCCATACAACTTAAAATAAACCCAAAATTTACACGCGTCAAGCAGATTACGTTAAAAAATCATGAATATCGGTAATAAGTATTATATATTAAGTTGAATTTGAAATTAATATCCATAAATACTAAAAAAACTCTCCGTAAAACGGAGAGATCAGGTTGTTGCAAAATTCGACAGGCTTGTCTCCCGTCTGAAGCTGTGCTTCCCCTTCTCTTATAAAAGGGTGGCTAAGAAATTGCGAACAAAGGAGAAAACGCGAACCTGGAATCGCTTAACGAAGTGAAGACTCGGAAAGTGCAGAATTGAATTCGCCGGCCATTTTCTCAAAGTGAAACGTAATTTGCCCGCGTCCTGCGCTGACCGTCTAAGCGCTCATGCATCCGCTTCCCTGCAAGGCGCAAGTGATCAGCCGGGAAAGCGATGTGGACAGTATTTCACCAGACACACCTTAATTTATATGGGAAAACGAAGAGGTAGTTTTGCAGATCAAGTTGCATCAAAATTTTACGGAAACCTCGCCTTTCCCTCTTGAGCGTTTTCGCCACAACACTACGGTGATCCATAAAACGGCGACCAACAGGAAGCACAGGGACATCGGTTTGGCGACAAACACTGTCCAGTCGCCATTGGAAGCGGTAAGCGCCCGCCGCATGTTGTTCTCAATCATTGGCCCCAACACCAATCCCAGAACAAGCGGTGCCAACGGAAAATCATTTCGGGAGAGCACGTACCCGATCACACCGCAAACGATCAACAAAAACACGTCAAAAATGTTGACCTGGACGGCATATACTCCGAACACGGAAATGGCGATGATCAGAGGAAGCAGATATTTCGGCGGCGTTTCGATGATCTTGGCAAACAACTTGACCAACGGCATGTTGAGAACCAACAGCATCACATTGCCGATGAACATGCTGGCGATCAAGCCCCACGCCACTTGGGGATGCTCCGAAAACAGCAGCGGACCGGGCTGGATGTTGTACATGATCAGCGCACCCATGAGAATCGCTGTCGTGCCGGAACCGGGTATCCCCAGCGTTAGCAGCGGGATCATGGCTCCGCCGGATGCCCCGTTGTTAGCCGACTCCGGTGCGGCCACCCCCTCAATCGCTCCGCGCCCGAACTTCTCGGGGTGTTTGCTCCACTTTTTCTCCAGAACATAGGCAAAAAAGGAAGCCAATGTCGCCCCTGCCCCTGGCAGTACTCCAATCAGGAAGCCCAACAGAGAACCGCGCATAATGGGCATGGCACTTTGCCCCAATTCCTGGCGAGTCGGCATCACCTTTCCGATCCTGCCCACCGGCGATTCACCACGTTCCCTCTCCAGGATCGCCCGAAACACTTCCCCCATCGCAAACAGTCCAACGGCCACCGTGAGAAACTCCAATCCCTGGTACAACACCGGTATATCGTAAGTGAACCGGGCAACACCCGACACATTGTCCATCCCGATGGTCGACAACAACAGTCCCATCACTGTCATGATTAAGGCTTTGGTCATCGATTTACCGGCCAATCCGCTGACAGCACACAACCCCAACACCATCAAGGAAAAATAATCGGCTGGTCCAAACGACAAAGCCAAATCGGACAACGGTCGTGCCAGAAACACCAGTCCCACCAATGACACCACGCCGGCAACGAACGACCCGATCGCCGCAATGGCCAAAGCAGCCCCCGCACGGCCTTGCCGAGCCAATTGATAGCCGTCCAACGTAGTCACAACGGAGGAGGATTCACCCGGTGTATTCAACAGAATCGATGTGGTGGACCCTCCATACATCGCCCCGTAGTAAACACCCGCCAACAGGATGATGGCGCTGGCGGCCGCTTCTTCCGGCTGTGCTCCGGCCGTCATCGTGGCGGTGAGCGGGATGAGGAGTGCCACGCCGCTCATGGGCCCGATGCCGGGCAACACACCTACAGCCGTACCAATCAATACGCCGACAAATGCAAACAACAAATTGTGCCATTCGAGTGCCGTTTGAAATCCCTTCAACAGATACGCCAGTGTTTCGATGGCCGTTCCCCCCTTATCCGCTCAGCCAAAACGGCAAACCGGGCAATGTTCCTTCCAAAACCATGACGAACAACCCGTACACTCCCACGGAGAAAGCACCTGAAATCAAAAAGGTTTTTCCCCAACTCCCCCGTTCCATCGTTTGAAAGGCGACGACGAGAAAGAGAAAAGTAGACAAAATGTAACCCAATGTTTCCAGCAGCGCGCCGTACAATATCGTGGCCGCCAGTATCACGGCGAATCGTTTCACATCCGGTCTTTCCTTCTTCTCCAACTGGTCCGGATAGCGGAATGTTTCCATCAACAGGCGTAGTCCCAGCAACGCCAGCACGCCACCCAGGATCATGGGAAAGATATCAGGTCCCACCACACTGCCGTAAGCTGTGTCGGCAATCCTGCGGCTTTCGGCTACAAACACGACTCCGATCAAGATAAAGACGATAGCAGCCGCCCGATCAAACTTCTTGCTCAACTGCAATCCCTCCCATCAGGGCTTGGCCATGCCCAACACCTTCAACAGCGTACGGATCTGCTGATCCTGCTCCTCTAAAAACGCCTGAAATGATTGAGCGTCCCGATATCGTCCGATCCAATGGTTGGCCGCCAACTCCCGTTTCCAAGCCGGATGCTCAGACAAAGCTTTCAACTGCTTCTGCCAATATTTCACCGCTTGCGGCGGCATTTGCTTGGGTCCGAACACCCCTCGCCAAATGACGAATTGGGTGTTGATACCCAACTCCTTTAACGTTGGTACTGTTTTCAATTCGCCGTCCAGCCGATGTGGAGCGGTGACGGCCAGTACCCGCACTTTGCCCGCCTTCAGATATTCACCGACACTAGATGCATCGGTAGCGATCAAATCAGCATTTCCTCCCAACAAAGCGGCCATCGCTTCTCCTCCACCATCATAGGAGACATATTTCATCTTTTTCGGCGAAACACCCGAATAATAAACGGGGAGAACCGCCATCAGGTGATCCATGGAACCAGGGGCCGACCCGCCCGCCACTGTCAAGCGTTCGGGATGGGTTCGAATCACCTGTAGGACAGAGCGTAAATCGCGGTAAGGCGAGTCTGACCGAACTACATAAGCACCGAAATCTTCGGTCAACTGTCCCAACGGCGTCGTATCCCGATATCCGAACGGACTGTTGCCCTCTTTTTTCAGATGATTGATCAGGATTGGAGGGGAATTGACGAACAGTTTGTAAGGATTGGCCCGGTCTTGGGTAGCGTATTCGGCCAAAAACACCGTGCCACCACCACCCGGTCTATTTTCAACGCTCATCGTTTGATCCACCAACTTGGATTCCCGTAGCGCCTTGACCAATGCCCGGGCAGTCAAATCCCAACCTCCGCCCACACCGGAAGGCGCGACCACGGTAATCGGTTTTGCAGGATAGGCACCCGCGGTCCAAGGGTTCCCGCTGCAAGCGGTTACAACCACCAGCACCAGTGCGCACATCCAAGCGATAGCCGCATTTCTCATCAAAATTCCTCCTATCCACTTGTTTTGTATGATATATGGTATCAGAATCAACAGAAAAAATAAATATTTTAGATAAAATAATGTCGACGTAAGTTGTATGTTTCACTTCACCAATATTTGCCCGCTCACCACTAAACTACTCAAGATTAGGTGAACCGTTTTCCTCTCGTTCGATTTCGACCACAAAAAGCAAAAGCCACTCTATTTCAGAGTGGCACCAATAGTTCATCATCTTTTTTATTTAAACTTTCCGGAGACGCCGATCGATATTTTCTTGCATCAGTCGCGCGATTTCCCGCGAATCGTAATCCATTTGCATAAGGACTAATCCAAATTGGACGAGCGCATCTCGACATGCCCGATCTGTGCTTTCTGTAACTCCTCATCCAGTTTGCCGGTCAACATGAGAAACACCATACGAAAATCAGCAACCAGTGACCACAACGGATGGCCGAACGTGGCCGGTTTGTTTCCCTCAATGAAAAAGTGACTGTACCACGCAAATCCATACGCAATCACAGGCGCCAACAACAGCCACTTCCATTCCATGGTGACCAACGCCAACACTGCACACACCACCACCATGGATGTGCCCGCCGCATGCCACTGTCGCGTTTTTTTCTTGCTGTGCTGTCTCAGATAGTGTAGCCAGAACGATTGGAAATCAGTGAACATGCGAACACCTCCCTTTTTGTTTGACCGATTCAACACCTCGGTTTGAGATGGGGATATTTGTGCAATTTCCGATACAACGTGGTACGGCCGATCCCAAGCAATCTGGCAGCCTCCGAAAGATTCCCGCGTGCAGCTTGAATCGCCTGTGCAACGGCCCGCTCCTCGGCGTCGTTGATCGAGAGTAAAGAAACCGTCTTTTCCGATCCAGGCTCTTCGCGCCTCAGCAGAGGCAAGTCCTGAAGGCTGATCCAATCCACTCCTCGAATCAAACACGCTTGATAAGCCGACTGCCGGATCACTTGCCGCAGTTCACGGAGATTTCCCGGCCAATCGTGCTGTTCGAGGATGGGCCACACTTCATCTGAAACCCCGATGGCACGTCCCAGCTCCTGCTCCACCTTCTTCAAAAAATGTTCCGCCAACAAACGCAGGTCTGTCCGCTCCCGAAGAGGCGGCAGAACCAACTCCATCTCACGCAGACGGTAAAAGAGATCAGCCCGGAAACGTCCTTCAGCGACAGCCTGTTCCAGATTCTGATGCGTCGCGGCGATCACGCGCACATCAACCGGGATCGGCCGATGAGAACCGATCCGGGTCACTTTCTTTTCCTCCAAAACACGCAACAACACCACCTGTGAAGCTGGCGGCATGTCCCCGATCTCGTCCAGAAATAGCGTGCCTCCGTCAGCCGCTTCAAACTTCCCTTTGTATCCGTCCTTTCGCGCTCCCGTAAATGCCCCTTTTTCGTAGCCGAACAACTCCGACTCCACCAGCGTCTCGGGAATCGCCCCGCAGTTGACGGCAACAAACGCACCTTTTCTTCCGCTGGCCTCGTGAACGGTACGTGCCAGCCGATCCTTGCCCGTCCCCGTTTCCCCACGGATCAGCAACGTAAGGGGGGAAGGAGCGATCCGAACAGCCAGCTCAAACACTTCCCTCACCTTGGGGCAACCCACTACCAGATTGGAAACGGGTTCCTGTTTGTCGGAATGGCTGTCTGCCGGAATCCGACCAGTAAGATGAATGCGAAACGTCCGTTTCCGCTCATCTTGGATGGGTTTAGCCACCCAGGAAACATCGCTGTCTGCGAGGGCGGGCTTCAGAACGCTCACATCTCGGTCCGATCTTGTCAGCAGCACTTTGACATCGTCGGGATCAAACCAACGGGTCAGCGGTTGCCCGATGCAATCCGCCATCGCGTGTCCCAACCACCTGGCCGCGGACTGATTCACCCGGGTGATCTGCCCATCCGTATCGACGGCGATCATCGGGTGACTCATACTTTCCATCAGTGCGTCCGCTTCCCGCATTTGCAAGACCAGTTCGCGTCGGGCTTGATGCAGCAACAGACGAGCCTGACACGCTTGTGCGGCCGTGATCACCATCCCCAACGTATGGGGATGATGCAGCCGGGCGTCTCCGCTGACGTCGAGAATCCCCAACAGTTCTCCCGTCGGTGAATACAAAGGAGCCGCATAGCAGGTCAAAAACCGGTTCTCTTCACAATAATGCTGGTTTCCCCAAACCGAAACCGGTTTGGATTCTGCCAAGGATGTACCGATCGCATTTGTCCCCTTCACCCGTTCTTCCCAATTGGCCCCGATATCCAGCCGGACCCGAGACGCACGATCGGTAAACGGCGGATCTCCCCACTTGGCTACGATATATCCGTCCCGATCCGATACCAACACCATGAAAGAGGAATGCCTTACCTGCATGTACAGCGTTTCCAATACTGGCGAGCAGGCTTGGAACAGATCACGCATCCGCTCCCTTCGGTCTTCCAGTTCGCCGTCGGTCAGCAACTCGTCCTGCACGCTTTTGGGATCGACACCCCATTTGCGACTTCGTTTCCACGAGGATGCCAACATCGGGGGAAGCTCGTTTTGTTCCGGCTCCGCTTGCATAAAAATCCCTCCGCGGTCGACTGAGACGTGTCGGATACATCATGTCCGCTTTTTCGACTCTACGCTAAGCAAAACGTTGCCGTCTCACCCATTGATCAGACACACCCAGTGTCTTCCAAATTCGAGTATAGCGTTTATGTTCGGAAATTTCAATTGATTTCAGAAAAAACTGTTCCAAACTGAAACACCGATACACCGCTGGAACAAAAACGGAACAACTGATGGCCTTGATTTCGCGATGTAGAGTTTGGCATAGAATTTGCTCTTTCTTGATGGGCGGAAACGCTACCAAACTATTTTGCAAGGAGGCTGGGAAGGATGAGCGTCACGTTGTCCGGCTACAAAAAGCCCAATACAGAAGGGAGCTTGCTTCACTACCGGTCTCAGTACGAAAACTTCATCGGTGGAGAATGGGTGCCGCCTGTGGGCGGAGAGTATTTCGACGACATCTCTCCGGTTGACGGTCAAGCGTTTACCCGTGTTCCCCGCTCTCGAAAAGAAGATATCGAGTACGCTCTGGACAAAGCACATGCCGCCAAGGAAAAATGGGCGAACACCTCCGTCACTGAGCGTAGCAATATCCTACTGAAAATCGCGGACCGTATGGAGGAAAATCTGGAGAAACTGGCCTTGTCAGAAACCTGGGACAACGGAAAGCCGATCCGTGAAACGCTGAATGCCGATCTGCCGCTGGCCATCGACCACTTCCGCTATTTTGCCGGCGTGATTCGCGGTGAAGAGGGCAGCATGTCCGAGATTGACGCCAGCACAGTATCGCTTCATATCAAAGAACCGATCGGCGTCGTCGGACAAATCATCCCCTGGAACTTCCCGCTCCTGATGGCGGCGTGGAAACTGGCTCCCGCTTTGGCCGCCGGCAACTGTGTGGTGCTGAAACCGGCAGAACAAACACCGGCTACCATCCTGCTCTTCATGGAATTGATCGCTGATTTGCTCCCGCCGGGTGTGGTAAACGTGGTCAACGGTTTCGGACCGGAAGCGGGTCAACCGCTCGCTTCGTCACCCCGTGTGGGCAAAGTGGCCTTCACAGGCGAAACGACTACCGGGCGCCTCATCATGCAGTACGCCTCCGAAAACATCACGCCAGTTACGCTGGAGCTGGGTGGAAAATCTCCGAACATCTTCACGGAAAGCGTACTGGAAGCCGATGATGAGTTCCTGGATAAGGCTCTGGAGGGCTTCACCATGTTTGCCCTCAATCAGGGGGAAGTCTGCACCTGTCCGTCCCGTGCGCTCATCCAGGAATCGATTTATGACGCCTTTATGGAACGGGCACTGGAACGGGTGAAGAAGATCAAATTGGGTGACCCGCTCGACCCAACCACGATGATGGGTGCGCAAGCCTCCAACGATCAATATGAAAAGATCCTGAGCTACATCGCCCTCGGCAAGGAAGAAGGAGCCAAATGCCTTACCGGCGGACGACCGTACCAAAACGAACGCTACCCGAACGGCTTCTACATCGAGCCGACCGTCTTTGAAGGTCACAACAAAATGCGCATCTTCCAAGAGGAAATCTTTGGTCCGGTCGTATCCGTCACCACGTTCAAGGACGAAACGGAACTGCTGGAAATCGCCAATGACACGCTGTACGGCCTGGGTGCTGGTCTCTGGACACGCGACGTGCATCAAGCCTACCAAATCGCCCGGAAGATCGAAGCCGGCCGTGTGTGGGTCAACTGCTACCACCTGTATCCGGCACACGCCGCCTTCGGCGGGTACAAACAATCTGGTATCGGGCGGGAAAATCACAAAATGATGTTGGAACACTATCAGCAAACGAAAAACGTCCTGATCTCCTACGACAAGAATCCGATGGGATTCTTCTAAACCCGGGAGTTGGTGTTGATGGAAACGGTCAAACGCGTACTCGTCACCGACGAGGCCAAACGCGTGATTGAGCAGTTGCGAGCCGAACACGGCGAGCTGATGTTTCACCAAAGCGGCGGTTGTTGTGACGGTTCCTCCCCCATGTGTTTTCGCAAAGGGGAGTTCCGGGTCGGTTCCAGCGATGTGTTGCTCGGCGAAATCGACGGTTGTGAATTCTATATGTCCCGTTCCCAATTCGAATACTGGCAGCATACGCAGCTTACAGTGGATGTCACCCCCGGCAGGGGTGCTTCATTCTCCCTGGAAATCCCGTTGGGTGTGCGCTTCCTCATCCGTTCCCGACCGTTTACGACGGAGGAACGGGAACGGCTGGAGCCAATTCGCATCCCCGGTTGATCAAACCCTTTTCTCAGCAAAATTGTCCGTTCCTAATCCAGGCAGGGTCGTTGGTGATCCTGCCTTTTTCTTTGATTTAGATAATTTGTCAGGAGCGTATTTTCATCCGCTGAACAATGGCCAACAATGCAAATGAAAGCAACACTGTGGAAGCCACCCAGTAAGCGGCCAACCGTGTGTCACCCGATTCCACGGCAATATAAATGGCGGTGGGGATGGTTTGCGTTTTTCCCGGGATGTTTCCGGCCACCATCAGAGTCGCACCAAACTCCCCCATCCCTCTCGCAAATCCGAGCACGTACCCCGTCAAAAGTGATCGCCACGAAAGCGGCAACGTGATATATCGGAAGACTTGCCATTCTCCGGCTCCCATCGATCGGGCTGCATCTTCCAATTCCCGATCGACCGACTCAAAACCGTTCTTCAGCGTCTGATATACCAGGGGAAAAGCTACCACAACCGCAGCGATCACGGCTGCCCACCAAGTAAACAGTATGGGCTGATGAAACAACCACTCCATCGCTTGTCCGATCCAGCTTTTTCGCCCCATCAGGACGAGCAGTCCAAAACCAACCACCGTGGGCGGAAGGACAAGGGGCAGGATCAACAATGTCTCTACCGCACTTTTTCCATAAAAAGAATGTCCTTTCATCCACCATGCGGCTACTAGGGCGATAACAAACACGAGAATGCTGGCAACCCCGTTTACTTCCAAGGACAACCAAATAGGAGACCAGAAATCCTGATTCATCATGTCGGATGATGTGCCTTTTCAAATCCGTATTTTTGGAAGATATTCATTGCATCGGGGCTGCGCAACCAATTGTAGAAATCCCGTGTTTGCTTGGGGCGCGGGGTCGATTTGATCACACCAATCGGATACACGATCGGTTGATGCGTTTTCGGATCAGCCTCAGCCACTACTTGTACATCATGGGCAGTTCGGATATCCGTCCGATACACGATTCCCGCATCAACATTTCCCGTTTTTACATAAGCGAGCACTTGACGAACATCACCTGTGAACACCAACTTGGATTGCACCTGTTTCCACAGGTTCATGTTTTCCAGTGTTTGTTTCGCATATTGACCGGCCGGTACCGTTTCCGGTTGCCCGATCGCGATCGTTTTGATTTGGGGGGATGGTAAATCGGAAAACCCCCTCGCTTTCACGTGGGACTCTTTCGGCACGACCAGAACCAATTCGTTACTGAGCAAATGGGTACGGTCACGCGGATCAACGATCCCTTCCCTAACCAATGCATCCATCTCTTTTGCTCCTGCAGAGATGAACAGATCCGCAGGTGCCCCTTGCTCAATTTGCTGTTTGAGCTTGCCGGAAGACGCAAAACTGGTCACAATTTGGACACCGGGGTGTGTGGACTCATACCGGGACTTGATTTCTTTCATGGCATCCGTCAGACTAGCTGCCGCCAAAACCGAGATCTCCACCGGTTGTGAATGAGCTTGATTTTCTCCCCGATTGCAAGCAACTACTATGAACATCATCAGCACGATCGCAATCCAACTGAACAATTGAGCGAGTCGTCTCATAGGGACCTCCACAAGAACATGTTTATTCATATCCACGTATCTCAGATTATTTCTATTTTAGCATGAAAAAGCCCGGCCGGTATTGGCCGGGCAAAGTGATCCGGGCGAGCCTTCTACAGCCCTCGAAAAATGGAGGGGCATTTTTATTGCTTCGTCCATTCATTTCTGTTCCGGCAGAGGAATCTTCACCTGGTACTTGTACACTGTGACATCGTACGGTCGGATTTTCAACTTTTCGGGGACTCGGTAAAGGTCCGGAACTTCCAGCACCCAGCGTCCGTTGTCGTTGAGGACCAATCCCGAATATTCCTTCCCAGACTCATCGTACACCAGCCATAAATTTTCTTTGGCGATCAGAAGAGGGTCCTCATTTTCCACCACGGAAGTTTTGGTCAAGTCGACGAGCAGATGGTTCGGCGTTTTTGGCAAGGAGGCGGTTGTTTTGCCCAATCTCGCATTGTTGAGCGTGTAGGCGGCGCGGTTCAACCGGATCGTCTGCTCCCGGCCAGGAATGAATTCATAAGTTTTGTCGGTCAGTTCAGCCAAATAGACGGCATCAAACAGCAAATACAACGGTTTTTTCGGAAGAGGACCGAAATTGTATTCCTCTCCACCGCCGCCTTTGGGAAAGACGTGATAACGCATGACCCATTTTTCCTCATGGTGCGTGCCGGAGATCACCTCGCCACTTTGATCCACGATCTGGTATGCAAAGTGAAGTTCCGGGCGCCGTTCTTTGTGCCTGGCCTCTTCTTGTCCATTCAGGCGAACACCGGCAACAATCTGCGCACTGGTGGGAGTGTAAGACACTTCCTTGAGCGTGAATGCAAACTTTCCGTCGGGGGTCACCCTTTGCTCACCGGGCTTGAATTTTTGCACACGGGCTTTACTGAGATCCAGAGGGATTTTCAACTCCCAATTTCCTTGAACGCCCTGAATGGACTTGGCCTTCACGACCAAGGTGATCCGGGAATTTTTGGGTTGGTTGAAACCCTTTAAACCGACCATTTCCGACCGCCAATCTTTGGCAGGTCTGTGAGACTCCATGGTATTGATCCATTTCCCCTGTGCATCAAACAATTTGGAACGAATGGCCAGAAAATGACGGTCTTTGCTGATGTCGCGCACATCCAGGATCTTGCCGTCCCTCTCCACTTGGTATATGAAATACACCTCATTGGTGTTGGCCAGCACTTCCGTGACACGCAACGTATATCCTTTGTCCGTCACGCTGTAGCCGTTGCGGTATTCATTTTTCTTGACAACTCCGGGGAGTAAACCGAAATCCCGGAAAGTGGCCGTCAAATATTCCGCAAACGTCGGTGAAGCCCAAGCGGTGATTCCGATTCCCAACACCAGAAAAGCGAAGGCCGCGGCGGTTCGCTTCATCCATTTGAATCCGGATTTTCTTGCCCCCGATTCCGGTCCGGCGCCACAGGCGGACTTCCGAGCAATCCTCTCTACTTCCTTCCGCACTTCCGCCACAAAGGAGTTCGGTAGGGACGGTTCGGTCAAAACCTCACGGAACTGCTGATCCTCATCTTTCCACTCGTCCAGCAAAGATCGGCACGCCGGGCACTTCAACAGATGGGCCGCCGTCTGGCTCCTCTCTTCCGGTGACAGTTCACCATCCAGATACGCGAACAACACGTTCAGACCGGGACATTTCATGCTCCATTCCCCGCTTTCCTGAGCGTTTTCTGTTCTCTGAGCTTCTTCCTCGCCCGGTAGAGGCGGTTTTTCACATCATCAACCGTGATGCCTAGCACGTGAGCAATCTCCGCGTAACTCAAATCATCCAGATACTTGAGCAGAAACACCCTCCGGTAGTGTTCTGGCAAGTCATAGATCCGGTCCATGAGCGACCGGTATACCTCCTGTTTCAGAACGATGCTTTCAGCGCTTTCGCTTCCGGGCGGCTCCCCATCGGTCGGGACGGCGCCCATTCTGTCGCGCTTCCGGAGTTCATCCACGCAGCGGTTGAAGGCGATCCGATACAGCCAGGTGGAAAAGCGACGTGAAGAATCAAACCGCTGAAGGTTCCGGTACACCTTGATGAACACTTCCTGCGTCAAATCCTGGGCGTCTTCCGGATTACCGATCAACCGGAGCATGAGGCGGTACACGCGGTCCTTGTAGCGGAGAACCAGGGCATCAAACGCATCCAGGTCTCCGGCGAGAACCTGCCGTACCAAGGTCAGATCATCCGGCATGTCCTGCACTCCCATCTGTCTGCTGATTTCTGTTTCACCCTTGATACGCTGGAGAGTCGGCGACTTCTCACCGGAAAAAGAAAAAACTCCGCGCCAGGAATGGCTACGGAGTAGAGTATGAAGAAGAACGAGTCACGAAACACCCGGTTTTCACGTTTCGCTTTTCCTGCATCCACAAAGGTACTCCTCATCCAGCAGGTAATACTCACTTGGTCTTCCCAGCGGCCATTGATCTTCAAACACATTGCCAATCAGCCAGCTGTTATTCCGGAGAAATCAGCTTCAATGCGCCAAAGTCATCTATTCACTTGGTCTCCGTCAGTTCCAAAAACAGATCGACATCTTCGAGTACCGTATCCACGGCCGATTGCCAAAATTCCGGTTGAGTCAAATCGACACCGAGGTGTTTCTTTGCAAGATCTTCCACCGTCATGCGACCCGTATCGCGCAACAGCGCCACGTATTTCCGGGCGAACGACGGCCCCTCCGCCTGTGCACGGGCGTAAATACCCGTGCTGAACAGGTAACCGAAGGTGTACGGGAAATTGTAAAACGGTGCACCGGTAATGTAAAAGTGGAGTTTGGACGCCCACATATACGGATGGTAGACACTGAGTGCGTGGTGAAATCCGTCCTTTTGCGCCTGCAACATGAGTGCGTTCAATTCCTCCACGCTGACCGGGCCTTGTTTGCGCCGTTCATAAAACCGCGTTTCAAACAGGAAACGAGCGTGAATATCCATGAAAAAGGCCACTGCGCGCTGCAGTTTGTCTTCCACCAGTTTCAATTTTTCCTTGGCCGATGAAGCGTGGCGAATGGCAGCGTCAGTCACGATCAACTCCGCGAACGTAGATGCCGTTTCCGCCACGTTCATCGCATAATCCTGGGCAAACTCGGGCAAATCGTTCATCACGTGCTGATGGTACGCATGACCCAGCTCGTGTGCCAAGGTGGAAACGTTGCTGGCTGTCCCCGCATAGGTCATGAAAATCCGAGATTGGCGGGAAAGTTTGAAACTCGTACAGAAACCGCCGGGGCGTTTGCCGGGACGATCCTCCGCTTCAATCCAACGGTTCTCAAACGCATGGCGGGCAAACTTTGCCATCTCCGGATCAAAGTGCCCGAACTGTTCTACGATGAAATCCGCGGCCTCATCATACGGAATCTGTTTTTCCTCTCCCGGAAGGGGGGCACTCAAATCGTACCAACTGAGAGCGTCCACTCCCAGCAACAATGCTTTTCGGTCCATGTAATAGATCAGGCGGGGCTTGTTTTTCTCGATCACTTGCCACATCGTCTCCAGGGTTTCCGCCGACATTCGATTGTCGTCGAGCGGTTCCTTCAACACCGAATCCCAACCCCGGTGCCGGTACAAATTCAAGCGATATCCCGCCAAATGGTTGAGTGATGCGGCACACAGCTCCGCCTCCTGCGACCACGCTTTTTCCAGTGCGGCAAAAGTGGATTGGCGCACGCGGCGATCGGGGTGGGACAACCGATTGGACGCCTGCCCGACGGAGAGGTGAACGGTTTTTCCTTTCTCCTCCACAGGGATCTGTATCCTGCCGACGACGGTGTTGTACAGTTGACCCCAAGCATGGTATCCGTCAACGGACAAATCTCCCGCCAAAGTTTCCATCTCGGGAGAAAGTTTCTCCTTGGCATGCCGACGCCGTTCTTCCAAGAAAAAGGCGATCGGCTGAAGTCGTTCGTCTTGCAACAATCCCGCCCAATCGGAATCCGGCACTTTCAAGAGTGCGTCATCCATCGCCGTCATCGCGGCCCGGTAAGCGGCCCCCAATTGCGTCAGTCGTCCCCGCCACAACTTCGCTTTTTCATCCTTCACATCCTGAGCGGTCAGACAACTGACGAAAGCGCTCGCCTGATACAACCGACTGGTGGCTTCTTGTGCACGCGTTAACGTCTCATGCCAACGATCAGGGGTCGCCGGCTTGAGAGTGGCCAGTTTCGTGATATCCCGCTTCAGTTCATCAATCCGCCGCGACAGGTCGTTGACGAACTGTTCAAACTCAGGAGATGCACTCCCTCCTGGAAAAAAGGAATCCAAATCCCATTTCATGTTATATTTTTGTTTGCCCATGTCATCACCCTTCTCGCTGATTTCCCATCCATCATCTCATCCGATGCCCATGTTCTCTAGAACGTGTCTGGTAAATACTAATCCGATTGCTTTTCCGGCTCGCTCTACCTGCCGTTCTGCACGGAAGCAGATAGTTGCCGCCATAATCAAGTACCCTAGTGATTCACTATGTAACAACAAAGCATGATTTTCCTCTTTTTATCATAACGCAAGTCGACAATAAAAAAGAGGGGGAGATCCTCTCTCCCCGTTTAATGGGTGTGACCGCTAAATGCCTGCAACGCATCCTGCACCAACGTCACGGCCTGAGCCATGGCGGAACCTCCACCGAAAGCGGCGGATACCGCGGCAGCCTCCATCACCTGCATGTCATTGGCTCCTTGGTCCACCGCTCCTTTCGTGTGGTACAAGATGCAATACTCGTCATTGGTGAGGACACCCAGCGCCAGACCGATCAGGTGCTTGACCTGACTCGAAAGCTCTCCGTCGGTAAAACATGCATGGGTGAATGCATGGTAGTGACGAGCCACTTCCGGGAGATGGCGCTCCAGCTCACCCAATCCTTCCTTGTATTCCTGCAGGGCATCGTGAATAACGGAATGGTCCATGTATCATCCGTCCTTTCGGGCATGATATGGTTTGTTTGACATTGCTAGCATTTGCCCTTCATGGGACAGACATGCATGCAACACGTCATCACTCTACCCGCAGGACGATTTTTCCGATATTCCGGTTTTCTTCCATATATCGGTGCGCTTCCCGCACTTGTGTCCATGGCCATACGCGATCAATGATCGGCCGCAACCGCCCATCGGCAAACCGTTTCCATGCAAATTGGGTAAAATCGCGAACTAACTGAGCTTTGTACGCCACACTCCTCGCACGCAAGGTGGTGGCGATCACATGAATTCGTTTGGCCAGCAACGGTGCCAGATTCACCTCAGCCACCTTGACCCCGCCCAACGCGCTGATGAGGATGATCCGACCGTCAGCCGTCAGGCATTCCACATTTTGATGCCAGTACGGCGCGCCGACGAAATCGAGGACGGCATGCACGCCTGCCCTGTCGGTCGCTTCCATCACTTTGGGGGCGAAAGGGCCTTCCTTGTAGTTGAACGCCGCGACCGCACCCAACTCCCGACAGAACGCCAGTTTTTCCTCCGTCCCGGCGGTGACGATCGGGATGAAACCGGCTTCTTTGGCCAGTTGAATCGCGGCCGTGCCCACGCCACTGGCTCCCGCGTGAATCAGTACGTACTGACCCGCTTTGAGTTCAGCCAACCAAAACATCGCCTGATAGGCGGTGAGAAACACTTCCGCGATCGCCGCCGCTTCCGTGAAGTCCATGTGCTCGGGTATCGGCATGGCCAATGATTCGGGAATGACGGCATACTCGGCATACCCACCCCCGGGAAGCAGGCCGAACACCCGATCTCCCTCGCGAAACTGTGTGCATTGCGTCCCTGCCTTTTCCACAATCCCCGCCATTTCCAAACCCAGAATGGGACTTGCACCCGGCGGCGGCGGATAATGGCCGCGTCGCTGCAAAATATCCGCCCGATTGAGGGCCGTCGCTTTCACTCTTACCAGCAGCTCATCCGGCTTGGGTTCGGGAGTTGGATATTCACCCAAGTACAGTTGTTCCACGCCACCGGGTTCCTTCACGAGAATCGCGCGCATCACCCGTCTCCTTTCCCGTGATTGGCTCGCCGTAGAAAACCGTGGAAGAACCGCCTCGCCCGCATTTTCATCAGATCAGGCGGTAGACAGCGCTTCACACAGCACTGTCGGCCATATCACGCACGGCCCAGTGCCTGTTTGATCTCCTGCACTTGCTGCCCAAATTCCGCATCGGACAATACCGGCTCCGCTGCCGACGTCTCCCGGATCAGCTCTTCCGGCAAGCGGATCCACGAACGACAACCCAGATACTCCTCCAGAATCGGCACTTCCAACGGGCGCTCCAACCGGTAGGTGCGCACCAAAAGCAAATGCAACGGTTGTTTCCGTTTCCACTTTAACCGTTTCACGGCAAAGTCGGGCACCCAGATATGGAACGACGACAAACGATTCAGTGCCTCTTCGTCCAAGATTTCGATGTCTTCAGCCAGGCGGGCAAAATATTTGACGGTATTGGTCTTGGCTTCCGGGTTCCACTCTTTCATTGTTTCTTGCAGCTTGTCCTGGAATTCCGGTTTCACCAGATCGGCTTGCTCCTGCTGATGTTCATAAGTGGGGTAAAGGAAGAAAGCATCCGCTTCCACTTGGAAATGACGGGTTTCCTCATGAATACCCCCTTTGCGCATGAGCAAAATCTGCTTTCCTTCCGCCAGCGCTTCCACTGCAACAGCCCATTCTTTCAATGCAATCGGTGTCAACGTTTGCACCGTCATCTGTTTTCCTCCTTCATGCTTATTGATTAGGATCAATCAGTCAGACGTCAGGAAGAGGCATCATTTGTAGCGGCAATGTATTGTTCCAGCGCTGCCTGCCAATCTCCTTTTGTCCCCACCCGCATGCTAGTCATCTGCCACCGGCAATCGGGTGTTGGGATCGTCGTACTGACGGAATGTATGATTCCTTCCGCTCTCCCTTTCAGTTGAAGCCATTGCTTGTCCGTATCCGCCATCTTTTTCCCGTTGGTGTATCATGGACAAACGGAATCCGAAGAAGAAGGTTGATTGAAAAGCCGCCACCCGCTTGCATGCGGAACATCTTGTATCCTTATTGTACCATGATCCATTTCCGAACACGGCAACCGTTCCGTGACAGATTGGTCAAACAACACGAAAAAACACCGCTCCCTAAGCGGTGTATGTTGCTGAACAAGTGGTGGACCACTCGCGATTTCAAGTGAAATGAAAGATTTGAGATTTGTCTTCTCAGCTCGTTCCGCCTTACGCCCTGATGTACGCAATGTCCAATTCCGAACACGGCCCCTCTGTCATCGGGGTGGCGGAATCTGCTTCTGCGGCTGTTGTCGGCGCAGCTCATCCACCTTTTTCAGATCAGGCGTTGATTCCACCATCTGCTCGACAGCATCGATATGTTTGGGTACATCGCGATCGCCGCCCTTCATGTTGCGGTTCACATTCGTCCCTCCCTTCTCTTCTCATAAAGTGCCTCCGGAACTTGAAAACTATACAATTATTTTTTGTATATTCCAAAGATAATAATGAGCATATCTCTGATCTGGTGAGCGTGCTGATTTTGTGTTAATGTAATTTCAGTCCTTGATTGATAGGAACGAAAGGATCGAAGCAACATGGCATGGTTTGCGATTGCCGCGCTCAGTTCGCTTACGTTCGGACTGGCCGGATTCTTTATGAAAGTGAGTGCCGCTCGACGCGGTTCTGTGGCCCATCTGCTCCTGGGCCTGTATCTGACCGGGACATTGGGCTTTTTACTATGGATGTGGAGGGAAGGGACATTTCGGACAGATGTGCCGACGCTGGTGGGCGGCCTCCTGCTCGGCTTGGGATCGACCTTAGGCAACTTGCTGTTTATGAAGGCGTTGGATCACGGTCCCGCCAGCTTGACCACCCCGTTAGTGAACACCAATATTTTGCTGATCATCCTTTTCTCCGTGATCGTCTACGGAGAAAGATTGTCCTGGTTTGAAACCGCCGGGGTAACCCTGTTGGTGCTGGCGATTCTGCTCATTCCCATCGACCGCAATGAAAAACTGGCCATTCGCAACCCGCGCTGGTATGCCCTGTTGTTGATGGCTACCCTGCTGTTCTCATTCCGTAACGGTGGACTCAAAGTGACACAGGAAATGCACATACCCGGTACACCCGTGTTGTTTTACGGATACGTGCTCGGCCTGATCTGGTTTGTGGTGGAGGTACTACGGCAACCGCGGTCGGGGGACACGGAAGCGCGCAAGGCAGCCAGGACGGGACTGGTTTGGGGGTTGTTGAGCGGCATCTTCTCGTTTTTGGGCATGCAATTGTACTCCGTCGCACTGATCGACGGCCCCGCTAGCATCGTAGCCCCGATGTTTGCCACCAACAGCCTGATCGTCGCCATTTTGTCCATTCTGATCTACCGGGAGCGATTATCGATCTTGCAAACCTGCTCCCTCGTCTTTTTGTTCGCCGGTTTGATCCTGATCCGCCTGTGAGGAGGGAATGATTCGTGACCAACCGTCCGGCGCCGGACTTCTGCCTGCCCCCCATTGACAGAGAGGAAACCATCTGCTTGAGACAATTTCGCGGTCATGCTGTCTGGCTGTCGTTTTGGGTGACGTGGTGCGGAGCGTGCCAACAGGACCTCCCACAAAAAGAGGTGCTGTACCGCTCCGTCCGCCATCCCCGGTTTACGTTTTTGACCATCAATGTCACCGGACGGGAAGCTCGCCCGGAGTCCGTCCCTGAATTCCTTCGTGAACGCGGGTACACCTTCCCCGTGCTGAAAGACGACGGCCGCCGGGTCTATGATGCGTTCGGCATCACCTCAGTTCCCGCCACGGTATTGATCGCACCTGACGGCACGATAGCCGGTATCTATGACGAAACCGTGCCGATAGTGAAGATCCTGAAGGAGCTAGAGCGGATTTTGCCGGAGGATTCAAACTGACTTCCTAGAAATCACTTGATCATGGTAAAACCCCATTACACGTTTTTTCCAACAAGCAAAAAACGGTCCGCTATAGAAGCGGACCGTTTTTCTGCTCACCATTATTTTTGTGCTACTTGTTCTCCATACAAGCGATACGCCGCGTGCAGGGTGGGACCCACGTATTGGTTGAGCGGGAAGCCGTGACGAATGGCTTCGGTGATAAACGCCTTGGCCGTGTGGACCGCTTCCGGAACGGAAGCGCCTTTGGCCAGCTCGGCGGTGATGGCCGCCGAATACGTGCATCCGGCTCCGTGGGTGTACGTAGTGTCGATACGATCACCTTCCAGGATATCGAACGTTTCTCCGTCGTACAAAACATCGACCGCCTTTTCGTGTTCCAACTTGCCGCCACCTTTGACGAGCACGTATTTCGCGCCCAACTCGTGGATTTTCTTGGCGGCTGCTTTCATGTCTTCCACCGTGCGGATCGGGCCGTGTCCGCTCAACTGCCATGCTTCAAACAGGTTGGGCGTCACCACGGTCGCCCGGGGCACCAACACCTCGCGCAGGGCGACGGCCGTTTCCGGATGAAGCACCTCGTCCGTTCCCTTGCAGACCATGACGGGGTCAATCACCACATTGTTCAATTGATAACGGTCAATCGTCTCCGCCGCCAGCTCGATGATCTCCACGGAGCCCAGCATCCCGGTTTTCATCGCGTCGACACCAATACCCTCGACGATCGTTTTCAACTGCGCTTTCAACGTATCTAAGGCAACAGGAAACACCTGATGTGCCCATCCGTTGTCCGGGTCCATCGCCACGATCGTCGTCAACGCGGTCATACCGTAGACGCCCCGTTCCTGAAACGTTTTCAAATCGGCCTGAATGCCCGCTCCTCCACTGCTGTCCGATCCTGCGATGGTAAGTACTTTACGAATGCTCATGATTTGTCCCTCCTCATTTCCAAATCCGGTTTTTCCTTCAATAAACGCATGCCATTCAGTAACACCAAAATCGTTGCACCCATATCTGCTCCGATCGCCAGCCACAAGGTCAACCAACCCGGTATCGCCAGCAAAAAGGCCAACACTTTGATCCCGACAGCAAACGCGATATTTTGCCGGATCACACGAAGAGCCGCCCGGCTCAGTCGAACAGTAAACGGCAGTTTGCTCAAATCATCAGCCATCAGGACGATGTCCGCCGTTTCCAGGGCTACATCGCTACCAGCCCCGCCCATGGCGATTCCCACATCGGCGGTTGCCAGCGCTGGAGCATCATTGATCCCGTCGCCCACCATTCCGACCGGTCCGCCCGCCTCAGTATAATGGCGGATTTTACGCACTTTATCTTCCGGCAACAACTCTGCACATATTTCGTCTATACCGGCCCGATGGGCTATGGATCGCGCCGCCTTGGCATGATCTCCGGTCAACAGCACCATACGGCGTAGACCGAGCTGTTTCAGCGCATGAATCACCTGAGCGGCATTGTTCCGCAATTCGTCCGTGAAGGCGATGATCGCCAACGCTTCCCGATCCCTTCCCAAAGCGACAACCGTTTTCCCTTCATCCTGCAATTGGTTGATCGCCTCGTGCCAAGGACCGAGATCAAATCCCTCTTCTTCCATCCAACGCGGACTGCCGATCCAATAGGGGGTCCCGGCGATGTAGGCCTTCGCTCCTCGGCCGGGTACGGATTTAAAGTGGTCCACATGCGCCACCGGAACCCGTTTTTCCTTCGCTTTCCGAACGATGGCCAGCGCCAGCGGATGTTCGGACAGCCGCTCGATCCCCGCTGCCAGTGCCAACACCTGCGGTTCACTCTGATCCTGCAGGGGGATGATGTCCGTCACAACGGGTTCACCGTGGGTCAGCGTGCCGGTTTTATCGAAGGCAATCGTTTGGAGTGTGCCCGCCTTTTCCAGGTGTAGACCCCCTTTAATCAGCACACCGTATCGAGCCGCGTTGCCGACGGCCGTCACGACAACGACCGGTGTAGAGACGACGAGGGCACAGGGACAAGCCACGATCAGCAACGCCAACGCTTCATACAGCCAGGGCTTCCACGCCGCTCCCAGTACCAACGGCGGGATGATGGCGATGGCAAAAGCCAAAGCCAACACGATGGGCGTATAAACGCGGGCAAACCTGTCGACAAACGCCTGTGCCGGCGCTCGCTGCTCCTCGGCTTCCCCCACCAGAGCCACGATCTTGGCAATGGTGGTCTCTTCCGCCCTTCGTGTCACCCGTACCTCGATTGCCCCGGAATGATTAAGCGATCCCGCAAACACCTCATCTCCCGGTGACTTTTCCACCGGCAGGGACTCCCCGGTGATCGCCGCCTGATTGACAGCCGTGCTCCCTTTGACCACTTCGCCGTCGGCGGCGATTTTCTCCCCGGGACGGACGATCAGCACGTCACCCACCTTCAACTCTTCTACGGGAACGGATTGTTCCACCCCTTCGCGACGTATTGTCGCCGTTTTCGGCGCCCAATCCATCAATGATCGAATCGAGGCACGTGCGGATTCCATCACGGTTCGTTCCAACCAACCGCTGACGCCGAACAAAAAGGCCACTACCGCCGCTTCCTCCCAGTAGCCGATAGCCCATGCTCCCGCCACCGCTATGGTCATCAACGCGTTCATATTGAAATCCAACCGCAGCAATCCCACCATACCGCGGCGGAAATGGTTCCATCCTCCCAATACCGTGGCCGCGGCAAACAAACTGATGAAAAGCGTCGAAGAAAGCTCCAGCCATTCAGCCAGTTCGGCGAGCAAAAGAAGCACCAAAGCGGTGGCGCTTGAGAGAAACAATGGATCATTCAAACGGAACCGTCCCAAACCAATATGCTCTTCCCGCCTGGCCACCCGGATGTCGTCAAACGCCCCCAGCTGTTCCACTTCCTCGATGCTCAACTGGCGCCCCCTCACCACCAGCCGGGACGTAGCCAGATGAACGCGAGCATCGATCACTCCCTCCGCTTGACGCACTTTTTCTTCAAACTTGGCCGCACAATCAGCGCAAGTCAATCCCGTCAACGGGTAGACATGCTGTTCGCGATCCTTCGCCTGTCCCCTGAGTGTCACCCGTTATCCCCCTTTGAAATCACACAAGCATGATTCCCGCTTATCCACATTGTATTGCGAAAAGGTGGAGAATGAAAGCGGTGGGACATTCTCCCCCACCCTCGCCCATACACATAGACAAGAAAGCGAAAGGAGCGAACACAATGAACTGGTTGGAAGCGATGGTACTGGGTATCATCCAGGGATTGACCGAATTTTTGCCGGTGAGCAGCACGGGGCATCTCTACCTCGGCCGTCATTTGTTCGGGCTGGATTCTGCCGGTTTGTTCCTGGACACGATGCTCCACCTCGGTACACTCGCAGCAGTGATCGCCGTATATGGAGACGAACTCGCCGCCATCTGCCGCAAACCGCTGGGCAAAACGGGACGGCTTCTGATTGTCGGCACGATTCCCGCAGTAGTGGTGGGCATCACTTGGGAAGATACATTGGAGGCGATCTCGCAAACGGGCGTCACCATCGGATGGGAGTTTCTCATCACCGGCGCGGTATTATACTGGGCTGACCGGATAAAAGCAGACGGTCACAAAGGGATCAACGACCTTACCTATGCCGATGCACTATGGATCGGTTTGGCCCAAAGTGCAGCCATTTTACCCGCCGTCTCCCGATCCGGGATGACCATCGCCGCAGCGTTGTGGCGAAACGTCGAGACAACCGCCGCAGCCTCCTATTCGTTTTTGCTCTCCATTCCGGCCATCGGCGGCGGTGTCCTGTTGCAAGGTGCCAAACTGTTGGACGGTCGGGCAGAGCACATCCCCCTGTCCTCCCTTTTGATCGGTACAGCCATGGCCGGGGTCTGCGGTTACACGGCCGTCCGCTGGATGGTCCGCATTCTGAGCCGCGGATCACTCAAAGGGTTTGCCTGGTACGTGTGGGTCTTGGGGGCGTTCATTCTGTTGATACAGTGGTCGGGACATTTTTAACCCCCAAGTAATCCGGACTGTACACCACTTCCAACTTCAACCGGAACGGGTCCTCGAAATAGACATCACTTGCTGGAAAACGGCTGCTCTTCTCCTGATTCGATAACGCCTGTCAAAACCGTTTGGCCGACGCCCGCTTCTCCTCCAGAATGGAGCGAACCAAGTGAATTGCCCCCATCTCACCCAACGAAAACCATTCCAACAGTTTATTGCCCTGTAACAGTTTCCAGGCGATGAGGCGTGCCGGCATCCCTTTTTGTGCGAGATGGCGGGTTTCCTCCACCAACTCCAACAAAAAGCGACGTTTCGCCTCCAACGCTTTGCGGCCCTCCTCCACCACACCGGCATGAGCGCAAAACACCGTCTCAAACGGATATGACAAAACGCGCTCGATCGAGGCAATCATATCCGCTACCGACTCTCCGCGCATACCGTAATGTAATCGGGTACCCAAAAACAAATCGCCCGAAAACAACCATCCCTGCTCTTCTTCCAAAAACACAACATGGTCGGGGCAATGGCCGGGTGTCGGAATGACGCGAAACCGAAAACGCTCCGTCTGCAACAATTCTTCTGCGACGGTTCCAGAAACCGGCTCCATCTGCCCCCACACCCATTTCCGATAGACGGGAATGCTCGGAGGCTGCCTCAGGATCCGGGCCGTCTCCTCGCTCATCATTACCGGAACGCCGTAGGTACGGGCCAGCCATCCCGCATTACCGGAATGATCTTCGTGAAAATGGGTCAGCGCCACGACTGAAGGTGGGTGCTCCGCAGCAAATGCCGCCACCTGTACCCGTGCCCTCGGCGGGCCGGTATCGATCCACAGCCCGTCAACACAGTACCAATAAAAGCGAAGCGGATGCCCCAAAAACGTGAACGCACCTTTGACTGTGCGGACGTGATCATGATGTTGAACGGATAATTGCAACTTCGTCATCCTGGTCACCTGTGATTCTTCAGGGTGTTTTCTATCTTAGCACAAAACACGCTGCCCGAATCAGTTTTTTCTATTTTTCCGGTTAATTGTGAAGGATACACCCAACCGAAGTGGAACATAGATCCATTGATCAATTTTCCGCGGCAACCCTATATGGACGCTCAGATCGAACATATGAAAAATCAGAAGGCAAAGCGGCAGGATGCCAAGCGGTCAGTCTATTATTTCGTCGGGAGATTGTTGTTGATCACAGGTGGTGGGGTCGTTCAGTTTTTGTAACCTTGTTCTCAAAAAGGGGGTTTTCTCCATTGACGGATAGAGAAATACTTGGACAAGGTTACACAGCAGACATCTATCCCTGGGGAGAAAATCGAGTGATCAAGTTGTTTCATAAGGGGATCTCCGAATCTTCCATCAAGCGGGAGTTCTTCGTGAGCAAATTAGTGGAAACGCTGGGACTAAACGTTCCAAAAGTGTTTGAAAGAAGGCAATACCGAGGAAGAGAAGGGATACTCTACGAGCGGATCGATGGCCCTACCATGACGCAGGCAATCTCCCAAGAGCCCGAAAACATCAAAAAGTTCGCGTACAAACTTGCCGATCTACATGATGTGATACACCGAAAAAAAGGGATGGGATTACCACAACAAAAAGATATCCTAAGCAGGCGTATCTATCAAACGGACTTACTCTCGGTAAACACAAAAAAGAAGATTCTTCATCATCTTGAGCTTCTTCCTGAAGGAAGCCAAGTTTGCCACGGAGATTTTCACACCAATAACATTATCATCTCCTCTCAAGGCGCAGTCATCATTGATTGGATGGACGGGACCTGCGGCCATCCACTGGCAGATGTTGCAAGGACAGTGTTGATTTATCGATTGGCATCCATTTCTGATCGTGTTGTTGAAAGCTTACGAGATAGCATCATTCAAGAATATCTAAATGCATACATCCGGTTGTCTAACTGCACTATGCAACAAATCAATACTTGGGAACTTCCTGTTGCCGCGGCGAGATTAACGGAAAGCATTCCAACAGAAGAGAAGGAACGGTTACTGTTTCGAATCGATCAGCTGATAAGGGAAGATTGGTGAACAACTCCTAGATTTCTTTTCGTAAAGAATACGAGGCGGCAACACTCACCACACGCTATCACCTTTCCTTCAACCTCCCGTCTTTCAACTCCCACACCGTCCCTCGGAACCGTGAGAGAAACCACCGATCGTGGGAGACTGCAATCACAGTACCTGGGTATTCCTCAAACGCCCATATACGGGTCCGCCTCTTCCTAAAAAACAACCACAGGCCTCGCCTGTGGTCACAGTGATCGGGAAAAACATCGCAATACGATCGCATAAACCTACTTTGCACAACACTAGGATCATCGGTCGTTCGTGTAAACTCACTTTGGCTTCACATATCACACCAAACAGGTCAACAACCGGCCCGGATCTTCCGTATAACGTCCCAGCGTATGCGTAAACCGGATGGCATCGGCCCCATCCAACACGCGGTGGTCAAAGGAGAGCGACACGTTCATCCGCCAACCGACAGTCAACTCACCATTTTCGACGACTGGCCGCTCTTGGACCGGATGTATCGCCAAAATCGCCACTTCCGGCGGATTGATGATCGGCGTGGCCCACCGTCCGCCCAATGCTCCGGCGTTGCTGATGGTAAACGTACTACCACGCAGATCACCCGGTGACAGCGTTCCTTCCCGGGCCGCTTTCGTCAACGCGGATACTTCCCGAGCCAACTGCTCGATGCTTTTTTGCTCTACATTTCGCACGACGGGAACAAGCAACCCCCGAGGCGTATCTGCGCCAAACCCAATCGCCACTGAAGAAAACCGGCGAACCGTACGCCGCTGTTCATCGAAATGGGCATTAAAAGCGGGATGTTGCAACAGGGTGACTGCCACCAGTTTCATCAATACGGGTGTATACGTCAACCTGACGTCATCTGGTGTCCACTCCTGCTTCATTTTTTTGAACCATGCTACCAGTCCTTCAGCGTTCAGCTCATCAAAATGAGTGGCATGCGGTTTGTTTGTGACCGAGAAGAGCAATCGGTCTGCGATCACCCGACGCGTCGCAGGCAACGGCTCCTCCGTAATTGCCGGCGTACCATTCGCACGCGCGGCTTCGACGGGAATGGCGACCTCCTTCGCATAGTCCCGGATCGGCACCCATTCTTCCTCATCAACGCGCATACCGCTGATCGTAACGGGGGCTTTCCCCACGGCGGCGTGAAACCGACGGACATCTTCGTCAGTGACGCGTCCGTTCGGTCCCGTTCCTTCTACCTGGGTGATATCGACTCCCAGCTCGCGCGCCAGGCGGCGGGTGGAGGGAGCAGCAGGCACTCTTTTACGGTTGAAACGGACGGGTTCGTCCACGGAAGCGGCGGTTGACGATTCCTGTGAGGAAGGCGCTTCAGCCAAGGGATCCGTAATCACCAGCAGCACATCCCCCACCCGCATCACGTCTCCTTCTTTCCCGTTGATTTGGGCCACCCGACCGGCAGCGGGTGCGGGCAGTTCCACCACTGCCTTGTCCGTCTGCACTTCCACCACCGGTTGATCGGCTTCGACGAGTTCCCCCGGTTTCACCAACCAGCGAACAATCTCCGCTTCCGCCACTCCTTCACCCACATCAGGCAACGTAAAGGTTACGCTCATCTCTCTCCCTCCTTAAAAAGCAATCACCTGCCGCACCGCTTCTGAGACACGTTTTACATCGGGCCGGAATGCATCTTCCAACGCAAACATCGGTACCGGCACATCATAGCCCGTCACACGGGCAATCGGTGCCTCCAACCAGAGAAACGCCTGCTCCTGCAACATTGCCGCGAGTTCTGCACCCACTCCGGCAGTGCGGGGCGCTTCGTGAACGATGACGGCACGTCCCGTCTTTTTCACTGATGTAACCAGTGTTTCCTCGTCCAGCGGATACAGTGACCGAACATCGATCACCTCGCAGGAGACGCCTTTTTCGGCCCATTCATCCGCTGCGGCGATCGCCACCGGCACCATCGCCCCCCAAGCGAGCAGGGTGACATCTTCCCCTTCGCGCACGACACGCGCTTGTCCAATCGGTACTTCATACGCTGTTTCCGGCACTTCTTCCCGAACGGAACGATACAGTTTCATCGGTTCCAAAAAGAGGACTGGATCCGGATCTGAGATGGATGCCAACAACAACCCCTTCGCATCATAAGGCGTGGACGGCACCACCACTTTCAGCCCGGGCGTGTGGACAAACAGCGCTTCTGTCGAGTCACTGTGCAGCTCGGGGGCGCGAATGCCGCCGCCATAAGGGGCACGGATCACCATCGTCGCCGGAAACATCCCCTGCGTCCGTGTCCGCAGACGGGCAGCGTGGGAAACAATTTGCTCAAAACCCGGGTAAGAAAAGCCGAGAAACTGAATTTCCACGATCGGACGCAAACCGTTGACCGCCATGCCGATCGCCGTACCGACGATGCCCGCTTCCGCCAGTGGGGTGTCGATGACCCGATCATCGCCGAAACGTTTCCACAATCCTTCTGTCGCCCGGAACACACCGCCGTTTTTTCCCACGTCCTCACCGAGAATCACCACACTCGGGTCCCGTTCCAATGCGATGCGCATGGCATCGTTGATGGCCTGGATCAAAGTGAGCTGTGCCATCGTCATCACCCCTCTTCCAGACGAAAGAGCGACTCTCGCTGACGTACCAGAGAAGGCGGCAGATCGGCAAATACGTGTGCAAACAGATGGGAGGACGGCGGCACTTCCGCAGATTCCGCTTCACGGACCGCTTCCTCAATCTCCTGTTTGCAATGGGCTTCCCAATCCCGCTCCTCCGCTTCCGACCACAAGCCCTCCGACTCCAGCAACCTACGGTAACGTGTCAAGGGGTCACGCAGTTCGACCCACTCCCGCGTCTCTTCCTGTTTGCGATACCTTCCTGCATCGTCGGCGGTGGTATGTGCGCCATGGCGATACGTCACCGCTTCGATCAAGGTGGCCCCTTCCCCTGACCGCGCCCGTTCTACCGCCTCTTTCATCACCGTATAGATGGCCAACACGTCGTTGCCGTCGACACGCACTCCGCGAATCGCGTACGCAGCCGCCTTTTCCGCCACCGTCTCCGTCGCCGTCTGCCGGGAAAACGGTACACTGATGGCGTACTGGTTGTTTTGACAGAAAAAGATTACTGGCAGGCGAAACACGCCCGCAAAATTCAATCCCTCATGAAAATCCCCTTCCGAGGTGGCCCCATCGCCGAAATAGGCCACAGCCACCGACTGTTCCCCTTTCAGCTTGGAAGCCCAGGCCGCCCCTGCCGCGTGTGGGATCTGCGTGGCGATGGGAACGGCCGGCGGGAACAATTTGATGCCCTCCGGCGGGCGGCATCCTTCAACCCGTCCCATCCAATACAACAAAATCTGTTTCAGCGGCATCCCGGCGATCATTGCCACCCCGTGTTCCCGGTAACTCGGAAAAACCCAGTCCTCCCGATTCAGGGCCAAAGCGCTCCCCACCTGAGCCGCCTCCTGACCCTGCAATGGCGCATACGTACCGATCCGCCCCTGTCGTTGCAAAATGACCGCGCGCTGATCGAACAGGCGAATCTTGCACATCCATCTATAAAACTCAATTTTGAGCGGTCGCTCGATAGGTTTCCACGCTACCTCCCCTTCCGGGGTCAACGTCCCGTCGGGCTGAAGATATTGCAGCCCGACTTTTTCCATCTGTCGCAGCATCGACGATTCCTCCCTGGATGGCATCAACGCGTAAACCCGAGAAGGATGCGACGCAAATCGGCCACTTGCTCCAACCGTTTGACCACCAAACAGTTAGCGGCGCGATAGGTCGGGATATCCTTCTCCCGGGACAATTGGTAGATCTGTAACAACATCTGATAGATGGAGCGGGTTTTGGCCATCACGCGCTCTTCGTTGTAGCCCTTCAGCTCGTCGGCCACCTGAATCAAGCCACCGGCGTTGACGAGGTAATCAGGGGCGTACAAGATACCCATCTGGTGCAGCATGTCTCCGTGACGATCCTCCGCCAGCTGGTTGTTGGCTGACCCGACAATGGCTTGGCACTGGAGTTCCGCAAGTGAACGGTCGTTGATGACACCGCCTTTGGCGCATGGTGAGAAAATGTCGCAAGCCGTTTGATGAATCGTTTGAATATCCCCACGCTCCACCTGGTCCGGGTACTGATCACACAGCTTCTGCACGCGTGACTCATCGATATCGGCGACGACTACCCGCGCTCCTTCCTCCACCAACAATTGCACCAGACGTGTTCCTACCTTGCCCGCACCCTGCACCGCAACCACGCGCCCCTGCAAGCCGGGAGAACCCCACAGATGTTCGGCGGTCGCCCGCATCCCTTGCAATACGCCCAACGCTGTTGGAATGGACGTATCTCCGCTTCCGCCGTAACTTTTGGGCAACCCGACAAACGAATCAGATTCCCGTGCCGCATGGACAAAATCTTCAGGGGACGTTCCCATGTCGGTTCCTGTAAAAAAGCGTCCGTTCAAACCGCCGACAAACCGGCCGAACGCGCGAAACAGTTCCGGAGTTTTATCCCGATTCGGGTCGCCGATGATCACTGCTTTTCCACCGCCGAAATCCACATCAACCACACCGCACTTGTATGTCATGCCCCTGGAAAGGCGCAACACATCCTCCAGTGCTTCATCCGTCGTGGTGTACGGTGCCATCCGGCATCCCCCCAACGCCGGGCCCATCGTGGTGTTGTGAATGGCGATGATCGCTTTCAAACCGGATTGCGGATGGCGACAGAAGATCACTTGTTCGTGTCCGAATTGGTCCATCAGTTCAAAAATATCCCGCATCGTGGCTCCCTCCACGTTGGCACTGTTGTTCACCAACTGCAGGGTCTGTGTCTGCTGATTTTTCATCGGGCACCCTTCCGTTCCCTCAAAAATGTAAGTATTCTCGTCCGCCATTCCGTTTTCCCTATGACTAATGATATGCCCGATCAAATCGGGGTGTTCACCCGACGGCCACGGTTCATTTTCCGCGGAACTGGGGCTTTCTCTTTTCCGCGAATGCCATCACACCCTCACGAAAATCCTCCGTTTTCCCCGCGATTTCCTGCATCTGCGCTTCGTATTCCAGTGCTTCCTCCCATGAATGTTCCATCCCGTAAAACAGCGCCCGTTTGGTCAGGCTGTACGCCTTGGTCGGTCCCTGCGCGAGCTGTCTTGCCCACCGGAAAGCCTCTTCCTCCAACTGATCGTGAGGCACGATCCGGTCTGCCAGCCCGACCTGTACGGCCTCCTGCGCCTCCACATCGCGGCCGGTCAGTGCGATCTCCATTGCCCTGCCGAAACCGATCAGCCGTGGAAGGAAATAGCTGGCACCACTGTCCGGAGCCAAGCCGATCCGCGAAAACGCCACGATGAATTTGGCCCTGTCGGAGATGATGCGCAAATCGCAGGCCAAAGCAAGGCTGCAACCCGCACCGGCTGCCACTCCGTTCACCGAAGCGATGACCGGTTTTTCCATCTGCACGATGGCGCGAATGATCGGATTGTACCGTGTCCGCACACTGTTGCCGAGCGACATTGTTTGCAGGTTGGCATCACTTCGATCACGCAGATCCTGACCGGAACAAAACGCCTTGCCCGAACCGGTCAACAACACCGCACGCACTTCGGCATCCTTTGCGGCTTCCTTGAGTACTTGCACCAATTCGTCACCCATCTGCTGGTTGAATGCGTTATACACTTCCGGGCGATTGAGTGTGATGAGCCCCACGCCCGATTCCTTCGTAAATTGCACCGTTTCCGGCATAAAATCTCCTCCTTCTGAATTGATTCGAAAATTCCTCTTCTATTTGCCCTGAAACCGCGGTTTCCGTTTCTCGACAAATGCACGCATGCCCTCTTTTTGATCTTCAGTGGAAAACAGGAAATAAAACAGCTTTTGCTCGTAATCCAGTCCATTTTCCAAGGTCATGTCCATCGCCTTGAGTACCGCTTGCTTGGCCAACCGAACAGCAACCGGTGGTTGTTGAGCGATCTTTTTGGCAAGATTCATCGCTTCCGCTTCCAACAGCTCGGGCGGCACCACCCGGTTGATCAGCCCGACCTGAAGTGCTTCCCTTGCGGTCATCGATCGGCCGGTCAATACCATTTCCATCGCCCGCACCTTCCCGACGGCACGTGTCAACCGCTGGGTGCCGCCAGCTCCCGGTATAACGCCGAGCAGGATTTCCGGTTGACCGAACACAGCCGTCTCGGAAGCAACGATCAAATCGCAAGCCATGGCCAATTCGCAACCGCCTCCCAACGCATACCCACTGACCGCCGCGATCAACGGTTTAGTTAACTTCCGGAGGCGATCCCATTCAGCAAGCTGATCCTGAATGAGCATCTCCACAGACGAAGCTTCCGCCATCTCCGGGATATCCGCCCCGGCGGCGAATGCTTTCTCATTACCGGTAATGACCATACAACGGACGTTTTCGTCCCGGTCCATTTCCGTCAAGACAGCCACCAATTCCGAAATCAACTGCAGATTTAACGCGTTCAATACTTCCGGCCGGTTCAACCGGATCCAGCCCACGTTTTCCCGAATCGAAGCGACAATGTAACGATCATTGCGATTTCCCACTGGCCTACCCCCTTGTAATAAATTGGTATTAAAGCTCTTACATTTCCACGTTTTAAGAAAAAACATGTATACATAATCATCTGTATATTCATTCTATCAATTCTACAGGTAGATTGTCAGTGTTTCGCTGTGCAGCACGAAAGAGAAAATCATTTCCAGGTCAAAAGCAAAAAAAAGAGCCCTCGCGGGCTAATCGGGTCAGGAGACGTATTTTCTCGTTTCTTCAAGACAAGATTCGCACAAGATTTTGCCTTTGAAATACAACAGTTTTTCCATTCCGCCGCAAAATACGCAGGAAGGGTTGTATTTTTGCAGGACGATGCAGTCGTCGTTGACAAAAATCTCCACACCGTCATGCGGTTGAATGTTCATCATGTCCCGCAGCTCTTTGGGCAACACAATCCGTCCGAGATGATCCACTTTGCGTACGATGCCAATCCCATTCATCGCAATCCCCTCACTACGCAGATAGTACTGTTTTCGGGGAGGGTCGATACAAAACCGAACTAAGAGAGCGGGAGCGGAGCGACAAAGCCCATAGCCGATAAGAACTGGGGTTCGACGGAGGAAGACGGTGCCCCCTCCGTCTGGTTGGTGTGCGTCCCTTCATCCTGACCCGTATCATTTGCGGAGTCGTCGGGCGGATTCGTCGATTGCGGCTCCGGATATTTCTGATCCTGACCTCCGTCACCGCCGCTGCTCTCTTGACTTCCCTGGTCATCCGACGGGTTTTGGTTTGGCGGTGACGTTTCCGAGTCGCTCTCGGGAGCCGTGGTTTGTCCATTGTCCGATGCACTGTTGGACGGGTTTTCCACATCTGATGTCTGTGGTGAATCGGTAGCCGTTCCATCCGAAGGGGATGGTTCCGTCACCGCAGGGGCCGGATTTTCCTCCGACTGTGCAGGTGGTTCGTCGGTGTTGCCCGAATCTTGAGGAGCCTGATCACCCGGTTGTGTAGCCGGGGACGGTTCCTGCAGCCAATTCTCCCATTGTTTCTCCGGCGGTGGATCTGTCAACACCGGTTCCACCGTTTTCAGCTGACTCATCAACTGGGAGATCGATGCATTGGCCACGACAGTCGTCGAGATGGGAGCCCCTTCCCGCTTTGCCAACAACCAGAGAGCGTATTTGCCGAGCGACAACCCGGTGCCTTCCGCTTTTTCGCGTAGTTCCTTGGGCAACGGCAAAGTGTACACATTCAATGCGGTGGCCAGATGAGGCTGGTGTCGGATCTCCCGACGAATCTGCTCCAACAGAGGTTTCACTGATCCTTTGTCAGAGACACCAGACAACACGATCCCTTCTTTACCCCGGATATATCCCCGATCACGCGCCCGTTCGAGAAACGAGACTACAAACTCCCGGATATTTTGTCGTTGCCAATCCATCCCTCGCATCAGCTGTCGGGCAGGCTGATTGAGCGGCCGTACCATAACCACTTCCTGCTGACCGTTGATGCCAAGCTCCAGACTGGGATTCATGTCGATGTATACGTACGTTTCCGCTTTCGTGTCCGAAGGGATCATCCACGGCAATAACAGGACAATACCGGCAATGAAGGCCGCCACAGCAAAGGCGATGGAACCCCATCTCCAGACCGGATTCATATGGGGATCGGGCACGATCACTTCATCTCCGGGTTGGGCATGGTGATGCTGTTTGGGTACGTGCAAAAATTCGCCGTCCGACGTCATCACAACCCAATCCCGCGAACCGACCTCCATTACGATTCCCTTTCGCACAGCAACAACCCCCCCTTCTTACCGGACGACAGGCCGAGATATTCCTGCATCAAAGGCAAGTCCTCGACCAATACCACCGTCAATGCAACCAGGTATTTGCGATGCCTTTGCAAGGTCCTTCGGTGCAACCCGATCCGACTCGCCAGCTCTTTACCCGGCTTGACTTGCTCATAGAAATCACGTAACAAATCTTTGTCAGCCACAATGCGGCTGGCGATCTCCAGCAAACGCTCGCGTGTGTCCCGGTGTTTGGGGGAGGCTTTCACCAACTCGGACATCTTGATGCCAAACCGTTCCAGACATTGCGAAAAATGTTTCACTTCCAACCGGCGTGCCCGTGCCAACTCTTCCTCCTGATACTGCACAAAGGATCGGGACACCACTTCCGGATGATGAGGCTCGTTCTCCTTGGCGTCTGGCGGCACCAACGGTACCTGATTCGCATGTTTTTTTTCGTGACGGTAATAATCGATGAGGCGTCGATGGATCACCATATACGCGAAGGACAGGAACGAACTTGACTGTTCCGGTTCATAACGGCTGATTGCCTCGTTCAATCCGACCAACGCAATGGTGAATTCGTCATCCTGTTTGCTGATCTGCCGTTTACAAACCTTGGAGGCCACGCGAAGTATGTAGGGTTCAAGGTCTCTTAACAAATCATCGCGGATCCCGCCGGATTCGGCAGCTTGGGCTTCCCTTACACGTGCTTCGATCTCGGGTTTTTGCTCCAAAAGATCCCCGCTACCCGGCACTTGCAATACCGACACCTCTCCCTACTCTATGTATTCGTAAACGTATCCGTTTTTCTGTCCTTCATTTTGCTTCCTAATTGTACCACGTTTTCGACCTATCGTCTGCAAAATTCAAGGTTGTCATCGCATAATATCAGGGATAATAACGAAAGATATAGAAAAAGGAGGTAAAATTGAGATGGAAAAGGAAGAAAGGAGACCCCATCCTCCCCGTTTTGCTCCAGGAATGACAGAAGAACAACTGGAGGAAGACGCTACACCGGAGGAGATCGCCCGGGGCAACTCGACCCGCGTGACCCGGTTGGAACAGGATCGCTATGTGGACGAATAGGATGGTTCCGATGAATAGAAAAATGGGGAGCCCGTCTGTGAACCGATGGCGTCCCCATTTCTCAGATATCCAACTTATCCAACCGATCACACTCGGTTGGCTTCCGCCGTGCCGAGCGATCGAATGGCTGCCACCGCATCCGGATTTTCCAGCGAAGAAAGATCTCCTGCCTCATTTCCGAGGTAAGCGGCCCGGATCACCCGGCGCAAGATTTTTCCGTTACGGGTTTTGGGCAGTTCCTGCACAAAATGAACGCGCTTGGGTCGCAGCGCTTTGCCCATTTTTTCCTCTACCAGACGGATCAGGTCCGATTCCAGCTCTTCCCCAGGTTCATAACCGGGTGCCAATACTGCAAAACAGACGGCCTGCTCCCCTTTCGTCTCATCCGGCACGCCCACCGTTGCCGATTCAACGACGGCCGGATGATCCACGAGCACCGATTCCATCTCTGCCGGGCCCATCCGTTTCCCCGCGATTTTCAATGTATCATCGGATCTGCCCGTGATGTACCAAAACCCTTCTTCGTCCACTTCCACCCAATCGCCGTGAACCCATGTTTTGGGCCACCTACTCCAATACGTTTCTTCATACCGTTGCGGATCGTTCCAAAATCCTTTGGTCATGCCGACCCACGGTTGCCGCAGAACCAACTCCCCTACTTCTCCACGCACTGTTTGACCGTTTTCATTCCACACATCAGCGTCCATTCCCGGCATGGGACCACTGAATGAGCATGGCGCGATCGGTTTCAACAGGTTCCCGCCCAAAATACCGCCGGAAATCTCCGTTCCGCCGGAATAGTTAAAAATCGGGACCCGTCCGCCGCCCACCTGTTCAAACAACCACTGCCACGGCTCCGGATTCCACGGTTCCCCCGTCGACCCGAACACGCGCAGGGAACTGAGGTCATGCCGTTTGACCCAGGAAACGTCATGTTTCATCAATGCCCGGATCACCGTGGGAGAGATCCCCAAATGGCTCACCCCGTGCGAGGCAACGATCCGCCACAAACGGTCTGGTTCCGGATAGTCCGGTGTGCCTTCAAACAACAGCATGGCGGCACCCATCATCAACGCACCGAACACCATCCACGGTCCCATCATCCATCCCATGTCGGTCACCCAAAACAGGATATCCCCCGGCCCTACATCCATGCCGTATCCCGCATCAAACGCCGCTTTGATCGGAAAGCCGGTATGGACGTGTACCGTTCCTTTGGGTTTGCCGGTGGTCCCCGACGTGTAAATGATCATGAACGGGTCCTCCGATGCCGTTGCCTCAGGAGAAAACGGTTTCATTTCTGTCATCAAATGGTCCCATTCTATATCGCGCTCTTCGTTCCATGGCACGTCCCGTTTCAGCCGGCGAACGACCAACACTTTTTTCACCGAAGGAGACAAGTCGACCGCTCGGTCAGCCTCTTCCTTCATGGGCACCACTTTTCCCCTCCGCAGGAACCCGTCCGCCGTGATCAGGAGTTTTGCTCCGCAATCATTCAGTCTGGAAGCAACCGCTTGTGCACCATATCCGGAGAAACACGGTGTGAAAATGGCACCGATGCGAGCAATCGCCAACATCGCCACGACATTTTCCGGAATCATCGGCAAATAAATGCCGACCCGATCGCCTTTTTGAATGCCCAGTTGACTTAGTCCTCGGGCTAAACGGTTGACCTCGAACCACAGGTCCCGGTACGTGTATTTGCGGACCGCGCCGTCGTCCCCTTCCCAAACCAGCGCCAACCGATGACGGGATTCGTTTCGATTCACCCATCGGTCCAGACAATTGTGGGAAACGTTGAAACACCCGTCCACGAACCACCGTGTCCACTGAATCCCGTCGGAAGCGTCCATCACTTGGCGGTATGGGCGAATCCACTCCAATTCCAGATCTTGAACCACCGCTTCCCAAAACCAAGAGACATTTTGGATGGACCGTTCATAAAACCGATCATAATCTGAGATCCCAAACCGCTGCATTAACCGATACAACCTTGTTTGCCGTGCTTGTTCCTCATCGGGAAACCAGACCGCTTTCGCCATACCCACACGCCTCCTTCTCAGAACTTCATCCTTTATTTTACTGGTCGGTAGACAGATGGTCAAAAGAATAATCCGAATCATTGGTCAAACAAAATGGGAATGAATGAAGTCAAATTTGGGAATGTACTGGAAATCTATTTTATAGAACAGGATAAACATGCCCCGACCGGTGGGAACTTGTTTTTTTGAAAACCCGAGCAAACTGGGAAAAAATCGGGTACAATAGAAAGCACAACGTCAAATTTAAAGTGAAGTGATGACCAATGAATCCCCAATATTTGAAACGTACCATCGTCAAAAAAGAGATTCGCAGCCGTTATCTGGACGAAGTCAAAGAAATACAGGTGTATTTGCCTCCTCAATATGACGAAACCGTCACCTATCCGGTGTTGTATCTGCAGGACGGAGACGACTATTTCAATCTGGGGCGTATCGCTACCCAAGCCAACCAACTGATCTACGAGAAGGACATCCGACCTGTCATTATGGTGGCCGTCCCAGTCGACAAAAGCAAGCGTACGGCAGAATATTCCCCGATCGGTGAACGCAACCGACTGTACCTGCAATTTTTTACGGAGGAACTTTTGCCGGAGATCGAAAGCGAATTTCCGGTGGATCGGACACCTGACGGACGGGTCGTCGGCGGATCATCACTGGGAGGAACCGTTTCGCTTCACCTGGCACTGGAGTACCCGGAAGATTTCCGCCAGGTCCTGTCACAATCGGGCGCTTTTCTGGAAGCGACCATTGATCGGATTCGCCAAACGGTTTCACTCGACGACCTGGTGGTGTACCAATCCATCGGAAAAGCGGAAACCGCCGTGCCCACTCATATGGGCAAATTGGATCTGTTGGCCCGCAATCGGGAAGTGTACCGCCACCTGCAGGACAAACAAGCCCAGGTGCATTATGTGGAAAAAGAGGGCGACCACACGTGGGGATTGTGGCAGAAAGACATTCCCGACGCCCTGAGAATCTTTTTCGGAAGCTGACGGATAAAAAGGGAGCCGTTCACCGAACCACTTCGAACAATCGAAGTCGGCAAAACGGCTCCCCGATCTAGGGTGTGTCAGATGAACACGCTCTAATCCAGTCTCTCCTCCAGCCAACGGCGGAAAGCTTTCACCTCGGAAAAAACGGCATCCGGTTCCGGTTGGAAGGAACAGGTCTTTTCTTTTGCAAACCAGCAAACTCCCACCGTGGAAACTCCGGCAGCCTTTCCGGCCATCACGTCGACAGACATATCCCCTACATACACTGTTTCTTCCGGACGTGCCCCAAAATGACGCATCGCCAATCGGATGCCATCCGGTTCCGGCTTATACCGCTTGATTTCCGTGCCGGTCACCCACCAGTCGACCAATCCGTCCATACCCAGCAGTTCAGCGGAAATGGCCGCACTTCTGCGACCTTTTCCGGTCACCACACCGACATTGGCTCCTCGTTCCTTCAACCAGTTTAACAGTTCCAAAACGGCCTCGTCGGACCGGACCAACCGAGTATGGTGCTCCCGATACAGTTGAAAATAGACATCGTGTGCCTGCTGCAGGCAATGGCGGGGAAGACAGCGCTCCAAAATCACTTCCTCCGGCGGTCCGAATCTCGCGGCAATTCCCGCGTCATCCAGTTCTTCTTCACCGAAGCGGCGAAATACTTCGCAAAAAGACCGATAAATCAGCGGAAGTGTATCCGCCAGCGTCCCGTCGAAATCAAACAGAACCGTCCGTAGCACATAATCACCCCGTATATGATTACTCCCGGTCTCCAGTTTCTCCATTCTTTTTTTCGATTGCCCGTGTCATCTGCTGCCACACGGTACCGCTCGCTTCTTCGCCTTTTTCGATACGCTCGAGCGCCATCCGTACTTGCAGACGCACCTCGAATTCGGGATCGTTCTCGGCTTCACGCAAGGCCGGAAGTGCCGATTCGTCCCCCACTTCGTAGAGAAAACGGGCTGCCCGCCACCGTACCAATTTATTGGGATCTTTGAGCGCTTCCGCCATCGGTCCGATCGCACGGGGATCACCGAGGTCGGACAAAGTATCGCCCGCAGTACGGCGAACAATGGGGGAGGGGTCTTTCAAGGCTTTCAACAACAATGACAATACATCGGCATCATCCACTTCCCCCAGATAAGCCACGGCCAATCTTCGAACGGACACATGGGGATCGGACAACGCCTTTTGCAGTACGGGCAATGCCTCCCGATCCGGTTGTTTCATCCGCGACAATGCGGCATATCGCGTTTCCCAATCCGGTTCGTCCAACCGCCTGGCCACTTCATCCGCATCCAATCGCTCCTCTTGAACTGTTTCACCCGCTTGTAACCGGAATGCCTCCTCCACCATCCGGTTCAACCGGGCGGCATCATATGCTGCGGCTATTTCCTTCACCACTTCTTCACCTACTTGGTTCACATCTCCGTACCGAACCCCTCGCTCTTCCCATTTTCGTTCCATGATGACATTGGGAGAAGCCATTTTCAGCTTCATCGTTGCCTCCAGGAAACGATCGGGCAGACCGAAACGGGTTTCTTCCCCGTTTTTCACCACTTTTACCTGAATGGGAATACCACGGAACGTCTGAACGAACACCTGTACTTCGCCAAATCCGTCCGGTGCCGCTTCCTTCTGTTCATCCGTGGTTTGAACATCCCCCTCTCCGCCCAACACTTCCCGAGCGGCAGAGAGGATCTCCTGCCAATCCGCTTTGGGATGGCGTTCCAGGGCGATGAAATCTGATACCTGAAACACTCCCTTGACCCCCGGAATCTGCAACAGGCGACGTACATAGTCCGGTGCTCCTTCGGCCTGTTCACGGGTGACGTTGATGCTCACCCCTGCAGGCAACCGCTCATCCATGTTCAATTTCATGGTGTTGGGACTCGGTGTGGGTTCAATCGAAATCACTTTCATCGTATTCGTCCCCTTCCGTTCGCATGATGGTCTGGACGTATTGTATCATATCCCGTTCCACGCCCTCCAACTGCGGAAACCAAACGATAACGGATATATTCCCGTCCAAAGGCGTGATAAAATAAAAAAGGTTGATACCAATACATTAGGACTGGAGCAAACCGATTTGATCAAAGGAGCATGGACTGATGAGGAACTCACACAAGGGTGAATGGATTCGTAATACATATGAAGTGTTGAAAGTATTTCCCCTTCAACTGGGAACGCTGTATTTCACCCGGTTCCACCCTGATCCGACAAAAGTGGATGTCACCCAAACGGGTACCCGCTTCATTCTTGCAGTTCCGGCCACTTCCCTGGCAACGGATGCACCCCTGACGGCGCTTTTGGAAAGGGACGAATCACGGTTTGTATCAGCGGAAGCGGTGTTTGTCGAAAAGGAGACACTGTACTGGGTGTATCGCCGCATGCCGGACACCTGGCTTGCGTATCGGCTGCTGTCCCCCCATCGCGTTCCGGAGAGGGAGATTCCCTTGCTGTTGCAACAGGTGGTCAGGGCGTGGATAAAGATAGAACGGAATGGAGAATGGACCTTTATCCATCCCGAGAACCTCTTCCTGGAAGACAGCGGACAGATACGCTTTCTGTACGGTGGTCCCACTTGGCTGACACGCCCTCCCCTGTTCCCACCGGATGAGAGAGTTCGTTTGGGTTTGCTGGCGTATTCGCTATTGACCGGTCAACGGATGCCGTTACATGTTACAATGGAAACCCTCCGTTCCCTGCCCGAAGATCCCGTTGTTCCAAATGCATGGAGGTCCTTTCTCCGTCGGATGTGTCAAGCATCGCCAACAAATGTCCCTTCTTGGGACGAAACATTGGAACTGTTGGAGCAAACCACACGGATCCTCTCCAGGCCGGAAACAACGGGAAGGGAACATACCGCATCCGACCCGACCACCGGCACCGCAAAGAAAGTATCAAGTGCGTCTGAACGGACTGCACCGGCACCACATGTCCCAACCGCCTCCATTCCTTGGTGGAAGCGCAGAGCCGTTCAACTGGGAGCGGCCGCAATTGGCGGATTGATGCTGTTGACCGCTGCCGGATGGGGTATCACGCAAATGATCATGTCCAATACGGACTCTGCAGCATTAAGCCCGTCCCAATCCAAACAGGCGGCAATCTGGTACAACCAATCTCTGGCGGCGTATCAAGCGAAACAATACGATCGGGCATTGGACTTGGGTAAAAAAGCTTTGGCAGCCGATCCGAGCAAACAGGGATATTACCTGCATGTCGCCAAATTACACCAAATTCGCGGAGACTTCCAAAACGGCGTGCAAGTCATGAAACAAGCTGTGAAACGCTTCCCGCAAGACCCCGCCATGCAGGACGGATTGGCCATGCAGGCGTATTATGCCAAGGATTTTATGGCCGCCAAAACCGCCAGCGACAAAGCTGTGCAAATGAACCCGTCCAATCCTGTCTATTTCTATCACAACGGAAAAATTCTCAGCGCGCTGGGAGATTACGCACATGCATCGGAGATGTTGAAAAAAGCGATTGCCTTGGACAGTCGGCAACCTTACTATCACTATGACCTATCCGTATATCAATACCGGTTGGGACAAATCGATCCCGCCATCCGCTCCGCCAAGACCGCGTCCGATATGGATAGTGGTAATTCCCGATACAAGATGATGTTGGGTATCCTGTATCTGAAAAAACGAGAACTTGTCAATGAAAATCCGTCGCTTTTACCGGAAGAGAAGGAGGCGCAAAAACGAAAATGGGCACAAGAAGCGGTGAATGTATTCGATTCGTTGGTGAAGAAACAGGCACTGAATGAGGGAGGGTATTATTACGCGTCCGTCGCTTTCTACTACGCGGGACGGCTTCCCGAAGCGACAAACGCCATTCAGCAGGCATTGAAAGCGAACAACCGACACGCTTTGTATCACTACCATTACGGCGTCGTGCTCGCCGCTTCAGGCAAGCGTAATGAAGCAATTGCCCAATTTCGACAGGCGGTTCGTTTGGAGCCGAATCATCCTTTATACAAAAAGGCACTCGACCAATTACAGAAGTGATCCACAACTTTTGACATCATTTTTAAAGTTGGTACTTCCGATTTTCACTGATTATGCTAATATAGAAAAATAGGGAAGATGGGCAAAATTTGAATAAGGTGGGGAGTGGAACTGTTGCGGACGCTAATTTTGACTTTGGCTCTCCTACTTGTCTCATTCCCGGTCGCAAACGCCGCACCAGTCGACGTCAATGTGGGTGTTGACCCGCAACCGATCACCGATGAGGTGAACCAAACTGTCGACGATGTGACCGATTTGGTCCGTGAAGTGGTTCCGCCGGTAGTGGTACCGCCTGTGGATGAACCTCCGGTGGATCAGCCTCCGGTTGACCAGCCGCCCGTGGATGAACCTCCGGTAAATCAGCCGCCTGTGGATCAACCTCCGGTGGATCAGCCGCCTGTAGATGAACCTCCGGTGGATCAGCCGCCTGTAGATGAACCTCCGGTGGATCAACCTCCGGTGGACCAGCCGCCCGCGAATGAACCTCCGGTAAATCAGCCGGGAGATGAAACGCCTGTGGAGCAACCACCGGCCAACCCGACACCCGTGAATCACCCGAGCAGTGGAGGGCAACATGACGGCGGACGTCAGGTGACGGTGGACAAGCCTTCCTACAGCGCACCCACCGTCGTACAACCGGAAGAAATCAAACAACAATCGTTCCACAAATCGGGCGCTTCAGCACCCCAGCTGGAAACCCAAGAACTGCCGAAAACGGCTACGCCGTACCCCAATCTGGCATTGGCGGGCGGATTGTTGCTCGTCTGCGGTGCAGTGCTGTATCGGTTCCGTCCGCAAAAAGGCTGAGCGGCTTTGATGCGCAAATTGGGGCTTCTGTTGATGGCTGTGGGTGGCTTGCTGGTGGGCTGGAGCGGGTACCAATGGTGGACAGAAAGCCACACAGCTGTGTACGACCCGAAAACGGCGCTGGCGTATACGCCACGGACCCATCCCAACGATCCCGCGCTGTCCAGGGGGATCCCACCCTATCCTGCTCCACGAACGGGAGAAACATTGGGGCAGTTGATCATCCCTCGTATCGGAGCCATTTTGCCCATCGTGGAAGGAACCGATGAGGACCAATTGGCCAAAGGAGTGGGACACCTTCGCGGCAGCGCCCTTCCGGGCGTCACCGGCAATGCGATACTGTCCGGGCATCGGGATACGGTTTTCCGTCGGATGGGTGAAGTGAAAAAAGGCGATTTGCTGGTGGTGAGAACCGAAGCAGGCACTTTTACCTACCGGGTGCAAAAAATGTGGGTGACCAAACCAACGGACCGGTCGGTACTCGCTTCCAAACCCACGCCGATACTGACATTGACCACCTGTTATCCTTTCGGTTATATCGGAAGCGCACCAGATCGCTACATCGTGGAAGCAGTACTGATTCGGATCGATTCGAAAAAAAATTAAAGCGGAATCCCATCTTCCCACTATTTAAATCCGGGCCATTGGGCCCGTTTTTTTGTGGAATTTGCCCACGATGGGATTTCCGCTCTTTTTGCTTCTTCTAGAGTGTGTCCGGTAAATACTGTCGGAATTGCTTCCCCGGCTCGTCTTACGCCCGGACCTAAGATTGATTAAATGCCTACACCTCACAATAATATACGGGTTCGTCATACAGTCGCAAGGAGTCCGACCACTGTCGGCAAAGCTTTTCCCATTCATCCGAAATCACTTGTTGGGTCAACAAGTGTAACGGAATGCGGAGGTTTAATAACCTACCGCTGACAACAAATCGGGTGACACCCGCTGGCATCACATTTCCGCTCAAAACGATCTGCTCCAACTCTTCCAACCTGCAAACAGGATAACGGAGAATCACCTTCCCCTCATCCGGCAGCTGTCCGCCCCCTTGTGGCAAACGCTGAACGGCGCAGTTCCGGCTGTAGGCATCCACCACCTCATGCCAGAGATGGAGACGGGATAAAGCATGATTGCACTCTTCCACCGGCACCAGGAAGAAACTCCGTCCATCCTGCTCCACCACTTCGGCCACGGGATTCGCCTCATCAACCCGTTCCTCCCAACGCAGCCGAGGATGATGCCTCAAACGGTCCAACCACGTACCGACCGGCACCATGTGCTCCCAAGATTCCAACATCACCTCTTCCTTGGTCACCACTTGCAACGGAATCCGGAGACACCCCAGTTTTTTCAGCGCACACGTGCGATGTGCCCCGTCGATGATGAGATACCGACCGTCCCGCATCCGGATGCCGAGCGGTGGATGTCGCAGAACCCCCTCCCGTTTGATCGCTTCACAGATTCGGTGCAGCCGGGAAGGTTCATGGGCCTCATGCAGACAGATTTGGTCCGTGTCAATCAACTGGAGTGTGGACAATAGATTGGTCATGTGTGGAATCACCTCCATCTCCCGCTTCTTTCTCCGTCTCTCCCAGATAGATGTGCCGCGGGTGCGGATGACTGAGAAAATCATGGTGGGAAATCGCCCATCCATAGGCGCCCGCATGGGAAAAGAGAATCACATCTCCGATTCGCACGCGCGAAACGTACACATCCCTTGCCAGTACATCCTTCGGTGTGCACAGCTGCCCGACGACCGTAATTTGAGCATCGGTCAGCACTTTTCTCGGAAACGGATAATCCCACCGCTCAACGGGGAGAACGCGAAACGGGTGGCTGTGTTGCCAGGAAACGGGCAAGCGAAATTGATGCGTCCCGCCACGGACGATGACAAAATGCTTCCCATGATTTTTTTTGATATCCAACACTTCCACTGCATAAAATCCGCAAGCAGCGGTCAAAAACCGGCCGCACTCGAACAGGACGGTGACACCGGGCGGACATTTGGTTGCCAACATGAACTCCAACCGCCTGACAAACAGATCCCAGTCGAATTGTTTATCCAGTTCGGTATAATTGATCCCGATGCCGCCACCCGCATTCAGATAGGAGATGCTCAAACCGAACATTTCGACCCATTCCTTCACCCGATCACAATAATATTCAACCAACCGGACATGCTGTTCCGCATCCAGATTGTTGGAAATCGAATGCAGGTGAAATCCCTCCACCCTGACGGACGGCAATTGCTGAGCCAATCGGATCACATCGGGGATTTCCGGTTCCTCAATGCCGAATTGCGTTGGGCGTCCCGCCATCGCCAACGTGGCCTGTGGCAACGGTCCCTTCAGATTGACACGCAACAGGATCGGAACCGTGATGTTCCGTCTGGCGGCAATGGTGGCCACCCTTCGCAGTTCATGTTCACTCTCTATGTGGATGAGTTGAACGCGATGATCGATTGCCCCTTCGATTTCCTCATCCGTTTTGCCCGGACCTCCGAATATGATCGGGATATCGGGCGCAATCACTCTCACCTTTCGGATCTCACCGATTGAGGCGACTTCAAACCCGTCAACGATCGGTGTCAATGCACGCAATATCGGCTCCTCCGAATTGGCCTTGATCGCGTAAAACAAACGGCAAGGCTTGGGGAGTGTTTGCACACATCGACGCACATGCTCCCGCAAATCATCCAGATCATAAATGAAAGCGGGAAGTGACCCGCGACCGTTTTCCCTCTCCGACAAAATATATCTCTCCACTCGATTCATCAGTGGTTCCCGTTCCTTGATCAAAGCTTCGGCTTTCATTTGATATCGATTCAGATGGGCAGACATCGCCCGGAACGACACACCTCTCTCATCTCCCAATACAAATGCCCGAATCCCTTGCTGATACAAGGCGGGAAAGTCCTCTTCCGCCCGCGGGATGGCACAGTAGGGCACCCCCCGCCGACTGGCGCTTTCCTGTACCCGTTTCAGCGCTTCCTTCACGATCGGGGAACGGGTCTGCCAGGGGATTCCGTAAGACTGGGAAAGATCGGCGGCTCCTTCCAGCACCATATCGATTCCCGGCACCGACAAAATCTCATCGATTCGTTCCACCCCTTCCCGGTCCTCGATCATGACGACCACCATGATCTCTTCATTGGCGACCCGGATATATGTAGGCAGATCCATTTTGGCAAAACCGGCTGGGCGGCCGCTGTTCAGACTCCGATTCCCCTCCGGATAATAGCGACTCGCCCGCACAGCGGCTTCCGCTTCCTCCTTTGACCGGACATGGGGCACTACTACTCCTTGCGCACCCGCATCCAGCGCGCGCAGGATGGGACCGGGCGAACAATCGGGAACCCTTACCAAGGCAGCCAAATTGATCGCTTCGGCGGCGCGGATCATATTTTCCAGTGTCTCCAGATTGATGGACACATGCTCCGAGTCAATGATGACAAAATCATATCCCGCACAGCCAATCATCTCCACCATCAATGGCGCGGGAATGGAGGAAAACAATCCGTAGACTATTTTCCCCTCTTGTAATTTGCGTTTCACGGCGTTGGTTCTGAGCATTTCGTTCCCCCTTCATTCACTGAATCTCTCATTGACTACTGTCCAATTGTTTTCTCGGTTCCCTCCACCTGCGCCTTTCAAGAAAGTAGATCATGGCCGCTCGACCCGGGGCGCAGGACGCGGGTAAAGTACGCTTCGCTCAGAGGAAATTGCCCGCGATTTGATTCCTGCTCTATCCGGGTCTTCGCTCGGCTAGGCTTAGTAAATCGCTCACAGGGAAAACATTGCCCCCTTACGGATTGACGCTGTTACTACGATGCGGAGAAATGGAATCGGAGTCTGCGACTTTGTCAACAAGCTGAGACGCATGATACGGGTCTCAATTGGTCGCTACAGTGTACAATGGATTTTCCACCTGATGAATCCGCAATTCCGTATCGGGATACAAACGGCGTTTGGTCAATTGCTCCACACCGATCGTCGGTACGAACAAGTCAAACAGCCGGAAACGTTCCTGCAACGCCGGAAACTGTCGTTGATAGGTTTCAATCACTTGTCTGGTGAGCGACCAGAACCGGCTTTCTTCATACCCGTAATGATCCGCCAGAAACATCGCCAGTTCTCCGAGGTTGATGAAGAAAAACGCATCCAGCACAAAATCTCTCACCAATTGAAGATCGTCTGTTTCAATAAACGAGTTGCGGTTGACACGTGCGTGATATTCCGGTGTTGCCAAGAGGTTGGGGCATTTTTCGGGATCAGCAAGGTGATTTTTGGCAAACCGGATCCCGTCGTGGAAATCTTTGAGCGCCAACCGGCTCGGCCATCCCTGCCGATGAATCAGTACCATGTTTTGCGCATGGGATTCCAATGCCACTCCGTGTGCGTACAGCAGGTGGATGATGGGCAGCACACTGGTCTCCAACAACTGCTTCAGCCATGGCTCCACACCGTATTCCCGAACCCAGGGATCGATCAACGGCCGTCCATCCAGATCCACTACGCTCAGCGCATTGAAAGGTACCGCTTCTTCCCCCGCGTCCATATAGGAATGCAGACTTTCCCGCCAGATACAACCCAGCACCCCGTAAGTAGCTGATTGTACCAAATCGGACAATGCGGGTGGATCATACGAGATCCCCATCACTTCTCCCAACAGTACAACCCGTTTTTGTTCCTTCAGGTAAGGGTCGCTCTCCACGAGCCCCTTCAGCCAATCGGTGACAGCCGGTGCATTCACCACCGTATGCGGCGCCAATACACGACCGGTGGAAGTGTTGACGATACTCATGGCCAGTTTGAGATAAGCTTTTTCAGGTGAAGAGAAATTGGCCAACGTTCGAATCGACTGTTGCGGGCGATACACATCCTTGGACATGCCCAACAGAATGAGCCGTTTTTCCCGCAATTCCCGGTGAAACGAAGGGACAATCCGGTTTTGCCATTGCCACGGATGGACCGGTACCCAAAGATAATCGTCAGGATCAGCTCCCTGGCTCCGCACTGTTTCCGCAAACCTTTCCACCTGCTCTTGACCCAGCTCCGCCAACAGGAATGCATCGACATCCAGATCCCGAGAAACGGCCCAACGCGTTGCGTCCCGGCGTACCGCCAGCCACAATGAACGGATATCTGGTTGAAACTCAGGTCCGTATCGATAATGGTCGATATAATCAAATCCGATCCGAGACTTGTAACCGGGATGATAGGGATGGCCGTCCATCACTTTTCCTTCCAGATCGTCATAACCGCTTCCCTCAAATGATTGTTGTTGTTGAAAGCGATGGTATTGAGCCAGTGTATCTTTGATCAGGGTCTGTTCCAATTCTTCGATGAAATGGACCAAACGGTTTTCATCCGCCCCGATCGCCTCGCGGGTCTCCAGCAAAAATTGCCCCAGTGATTCAGCTTCCGTCGTCACGTTCCCGACAGAGCGCATCACCGGTCGGTTAGTGAGACGTACGCGACCGAACGTAAACCTTCTGCGCCCCGAGCACGTATAGGTCACCCGGTTTCCCGTTTCATCCCGGCCTTCGATGGAATAGACTGCCTCTTCTCCTTGATTTTCCGCCTGATAACGGACAATTCCCTCATAAATCAGTGACTCGATCAATTGACGGAAAATGCGCCGCCGTACTGATACCAGCTGTTCTGACTGTAACGCCTCAACGACCGTTTTCTCCATCAGTTCCACCTCACACAGGCCAACGGGTTGGGGATGTCCACATAGAGCGGTGTTTCCCCACGTTTTTGGAAACAACTGATCCAATTCGCCTTGGCCGGCAAGCTTTTTCCTTCCAACAAATCCATCAGATAGGGCTTTCTTTCCGATGATGCGAACAAACCGGAATCTCGCAGAACTTCACCAACTGTCCGCCACAGTGAAACTTCATCCAATTGGCTGTGGAAAGCCAACGTATGGATGAGATGACCCAGGTGATTGACAAACACATAGTATTTCAACCGGTGCCACGCTTCACGGTCCGAATAGAGAGCCGGACTGTCCTCGGCCACATCGGACAAAAGATTTTTCCCCACCCGCTCTCGGCTGATGCTGACGCCTTCCAAATCCCGCACGTAAAAATGGACAGGCCAACCGTCTTGTATGGTAACCATCGCATTTTGTACATGCGCTTCCATACTGACCCCATGTTCCAAAAACAGCCACAATATCGGCACCAATGAGATTTCCAAATATTGTTTCAACCATTTTTGCACGTGAGAGCGTTCCGGCTGCGCCTGTTCCATCTTTGCCGATAAACGCACCGCTTCCCAGATGGGAGCTTCGCCTGCCGATGGAGGTTGTTCCAAAAGAGCCGCTACCACGGTTGGAGACGCTTGGACGAATTTTTCATCAGATTGGAACAAGGGATTCTCCCGGAAAATGACTGCCAAACTTTCAGCCAATCGTTTCCGCTCCTCCGGCGTTGCCTCTTTCAGCGAAAGTGTGCGATATCCCGCCTCCAGCAACACAGTAAAACCGGCGTACGGAATCTGTTCGTTCAATCGGGCGAGAACCCGGCCAGCGTCCACGGTCCGCTGCACTTGCTCCGGCGGATTGACCCGGACGAAGTTGGTGATGCGCACATCGAGTGGCAACTTGTAAATGAAGGCGTGTGTGGGATCCCAAACGGTCCGCACGGAAGACGTCGGATATACCCGGTTTCCCTGTTCACCCAAGTCTATCAATTGTCCCGTCCGAATCAGCTGTTGTACCAGGGGCCATTGCTTGACATGTTGTGCCTGCCAAGGGTGAACGGGCAACAACTTGAAGTGCTGACGCTCCGGCGCCAATTTCCGCTTCGCCGCTTCCAAAACCGGATCAGGAAACAGCGTCTCATCTGAATATCCCAAAAGCGTCTCCTCTACCAGTTCCGGGTCCGCAGCGAAGTAGTGCAGGGCGAAAGAAGCTCCCATCTCCGGTGCATAGCGGGACAAATCATCCGGTTCAAAACCTTCCGCACTTTTGGGGGTAGGGTGAAACGGGTGTCCGTAGACCAATGATTGTTCCGCCGCCAACATCCGTTCTTCTCCGGTAAAATCCCATAATGAACGATCGGATTGCAAACGGCTTCGTACATACTGCCCCGTTTTCCGGACCGAATTGTGGATCTGGTCGAGCATCAAACGGACCCTATTGTCTCCGTCACCCGACTTGGCATGATGGGCAGCCATTTCCCGGAGAAGGAGGCCTGCCATTTCGATGGCATTTTGCAGTCGACGGCAAATTGCCTCCCCTTTCACATCCTCCTCCACCCAAAAAGCGGAACCGTAACGATGATGCCCGAAAGATGACAGATAGCGGATGGCACCCCAAATCGTTCTCCCGGTCACCTTCAGCTCAATCTTCATCGGCAACCCTTGTTCATGGATTACCTCCCGAACTGATGCCGGCAACCCCATCCACGCAGGGTGATCCGGATCGATGGTCGGGTTAAAAGTTTCCGTCTCCCGAAGGTATGCATTCAACAAACGTTCCATTGTCGCGGCTTCTGCCAGCATCATGCTTTTGTCGGCAGATGGCTCAGCAGACATAACAAACGGTTTATTGGTCATCTTTCATTTTCCACCTCTCGAAACCTACTTGAATCGAGGGAAGAACCACGGATTTCCAGCTTTCGCTCCTGTTCAAGGCAACAGCTCCTACAAGAAACGTCATGCCCATGATCACGATCAACCACCCGTTGCTCAACAATCCCCCGAGCACGGCGACAGTCAAGGGGCCCAGCAATTGGCCGAGAACAAGAAAGGAATTGGCCGCTCCGATCCAAAGCCCCCTGTTTTCCTTGGTCGATTCCTCTGTGACCGCCAACATCACCGATTGCATAACGGCACTAAAACAAAACCCCTGCAACAGGCGCAGCGGAATGAGCCAGTAGACATGGGAAGGCACCACCTGCAACAAAATGCTGACCGCACATCCCAGCACCGCCCAAAACAGGTTGATCTCCACTTTGCGCCGGTCATTTTGCACTCCCCACCAGGGAGCGCCCAGCATACTGGCCCCCCAGGTAACCGCCTGCAATATGCCCACCCATGTGGAGGCTTGACCGTCCGTTCCGCCTAATCCTTGCACATAGGGGGCAAATACGACGACAAGCCCAAAAACCCCGATTTGTGCGCAGAGTCCCGCGATGAGAAAGGAACGTAACCGAGCATGCCCCATCAAGGTAATCCAGGTACCGTACACGCGGGTTTTCGGAGTTTCCTCTGCTTTGGGCTTGTACGTCTCACGCAACACGACCACCGCCACTGCGCCGCTGATTCCCGTCAGAACACCGATAGCCCACAACAACGCGCGAAACCCGATCCAGTCCGCCAATACACCACCGATGAGCGGACCGATCAGGGACCCCGCCGCTGTAGCGCTCTGCAGCATCCCCAGCACTTTTCCGCGCTCCTCCTTCGGTGCCTCGGAGCTTGCATAAGCGGAAGCAGCATCGACAACCCCGCCGAACGCCCCCTGAAGCAGACGGCAGAGAAAAAATTGAAACGGGGTTTGGCAAAAGCTCATCAGCAAAAGACAACCGGCGAGGCCGAACAAGGCTCTGACGACCATCCACTTGCGCCCCCAGCGATCCCCGATTCTCCCCCACACGGGCGATACCAGACAGAGGGTCACAGCCGGAGCGGCCACGCACAATCCTGTCCAAAACCGGTTGGCGGCCGGATCCTTGACACCCAGATGGGTTAGATAGAAAGGGAGCAGCGGAACCATAACCGTCAACCCGGCTGTCGCCAAAAACTGCCCGCTCCAAAGAACTGCGAAACCGGCGTTTCGCCCCAACATCACGTTCATCTTTCCAGACTCCGCAACGGATTATGGGTTTCTCCGGTTCCTGCTGGCATACCGCCGCCTCCTGTACCGGTTCGCTTCAACAGCGGGGCGATCAAAAGACGGGTCGGCCATGTCGGATGGGTCAACAGTTGTTTGACCGCAACATCACGAACCGTCTCGGGCAAATCCAATGTCGCCAGACACGTTTGAATCGCATCCCGTATCACCCGCCAAAACAATGCTTCATCGATCGCATACACCCGTGACAGAACATCGATGATGGCGTAGAGGTTCACCTGAATCCCCAATGTTTGAAAATAGGAGAGCAATGCCTCGGGCGATTCCAGAATCAAGCTGTTGGGTGTCCCGGGCTTCACAATATATCCGGGATCCGCCAACCCTTCGCGTTTCAGCCAGGGAAGATGGACGCGTACGGTGTCATGGTCCCGCAGCATCAATCCGTCGATCCTTCCTCCCTTGATGACAAGCAACACGTTCTGACCGTGAATCTCCGGCATCATCCCGTATCGAAACGCAATCAGCGCAGTACGGATCAACGGCTCACAAATCTCGCGAAACAGGCCCAATACATGTTCCGTCTCATCGGTTTGACCGTATCGGGAACGGAGCAACCCGGCAAATACAGGCAACTGCCCATTGGGGTCCGTCACCGCCAAAGAAGACATCGCGATCAACTGAACTTCCGAATCGCCGACAAGGTGATCCGGATACTCCCGAATCAGACAGGCGAGATGCCCCGGTTTGTCCTCAAACGGGTCCCCCTGAGGATCATGAAATCCGAACCACATCTCCTCCCTGCAGAGATGCAGCCTTTTGTGCAGCATCGGCTCCCGCTCGATCAGCTGTTCCAGCAGACGCTGTCCTTTCACTCCGTTGGTCAAGTAACGGGGTGGAACAATGCGCAATGCGGCAAGTGAGAAGATGCCGATCGGCAATTTGATATGGTATCGGTCATTATGCACGGGAGAAAGCGTCCGTACTGAAGAAGTGGCCACAAATCTTCCCAACCCGCGCATCAGAGGAATACAAATGCCGCTCTCCATCTCCTGTTGAAACAGCTCCGGCAACACGTGCTTCATCTGCCAGGGATGGACGGGGAGAACCGCATAATCCCGACGATGCAGCCCCTCTTGCACCATCGCTTCTTCCAACTGTTGACGCTCATCGTCCTGCAGCAGCAGATCCTGGATCGCTCCCGCCTTTTCCCCTTGAATCAGATAGTCCCTTCTCAGGGCCACCCAATCCAATCCGAATGAGTGACCGAATTCCGGACTGTACGTCCTATAAGCGTTGCGGTCCCACCCTTTTTTCGCCCGTGAAGTCGGGTGAAACGGACGATCTCTCAGTGATGACAAACGTTCCATGCGGAGAAATGGGGATGGGGGAAACCCATCCCGCTCACTGTAAAACGATTGTGCCGCTTCCATCGAAAGCGCCGTATGTTCAACCGCATCTTCCAACTCGGTGAGAAAGCCGTCCAGATTCGGCATCAAAACGGCGCGGTCCTCATCCAAAACAGAATCGGCCAAAATCCGCATCAAGCCAACTGGATCGAGCGATTCCGCATTTACTCCTTCCGTTCCCCTCGAGATCAGAAGAACCGGCAGCCGGCTCAGTCGATATGGTTGGATAAACCGTTGGGGGCGTACCCGGAACAGCAGGCTGCGGTCGGTATCTACATCCAGACGGAAATAAAATTCTCCATCTTCCAACTCCCATTGTGGAAGCAAATCCGTATCACAACAGCTCGTGGTGACAATGCCCCGATCAATGATTCCCAAGAGATTTTCGTGCAACAGCGCATTGACCAAGTCGTATAAAACCATCTCGGACGCTTTTTTGCGCAATGTTTCTTGATCGGAAACAGTGGCGGTGATATTGCCGACCCATGGTATGTACAAATGGGAACCTCCTTCCAAGACGTGTCTCATGGATTGCCGCACGTTCCTAGTAGCGTGTCTGGTGAATACTGTCCAATTGCTTTCCCGGCTCACTCAACCTGCGCCCTGTATGGAAGCAGGTCATGGCCACTCCGCCCCGGAGACAGGCCGCGGGCAAAGTACACTTCGCTTAGAGGAAATTGCCCGCGATTTCATTTCTGCGCTCCGGGTCTTCGCTCGACCGGGCTCAGGTCTTCGCCCACCTGGGAAAGCATTTGCTCTCTTACGGATGATTTACCAGACACGGACTAGTACAGGCTTAACCATGTTCCGACGTTGGCATTCAGTGCCCTTTGATAGACTTCCTGTGCACTGGTAATATCCTCAACCGCCATGCCCATCGGATTGAGAACGATGATTTCATCGTCTGTTTCGCGTCCCGGTTTTACCCCGATCAATATCTCTCCCAATTCCGCATGAAGTTGCTCACGGGAGAAACGTCCTTCCAGCACCAATTGGTTGATGATTTTTTTCTCCCGGTTGGCTTGGTCCCAATCATCCACCACAACTTTATCTGCTTTCAAGAACACTTCCTTGTGCAAGTCCATGATCGAAATATTGCTGACAAAGGCTCCTTTTTGCAGCCATTCATAGGGAATGTACGGGGTATCTGTCACTGTGCAGGTGACGATCACCTCTCCTTCCCGAATTGCATCCTTGGCACTGTCGGCCACCACTGCCTTCACACGGGGAAAACGCTCCTGCAATTCATCTGCAAGTCGAATCGCCGCATCCTGGTGGAGGTCAAACAGATGCACAGTCGCAATATCCGGGAACTGCTCCAGCAACGAACGCAATTGCATGTGGGCGATCAAGCCGCACCCGACACAGGCCACACTGCGAAACCCTTGACGAGCCAGATATCGTGCCCCGATCACCGTCACGGCAGCGGTTCTCATCCCGCTGATTAAACTTGCTTCCATGACGGCAATGGGATAGTTGCTTTCAGGATCGTTCAGGATAATGAGGCCGCTGGCACGCTCCTTACCGCGAACCCGCGGGTTGTCGTGTTTGCTTCCGATCCATTTCAAACCCGATACCGGCTTCTCGCCCCCGATATAAGCGGGCATTGCAATGATACGATCGGCAATATGACTGTTGTTGACACGCAAGTAGGGTTTCAACGGCTGGACAAAATCCTTCCGCGCATGCAATTCCAACGATCTGCTGACCGCTTGTACATACAGGTCGGATGACTCCCCGCCGATTTTGACGATATCCTCTCTGCTCAGGTATAAAATCGAATGATCGCGCTTCATGTGGTAACCCCTTTCTATGTATGTCAGACGGAAACTTTTTTTCGAGATAGATTTTCCATCCACTGATCGTCATACACACTGTCCAAATAACGGTCACCGCGATCGGGGAGAACAGTTACGATACGGGAATTCGGCGGAATCACGTGAATGATTTTTCGAATCGCAGCGATGACGGACCCGGAAGATCCGCCGGCAAAAATCCCCTCATGCGCCAGTAGATCCCGGCATCCCTGTGCCGACTCGAGATCGTCCACATAGACTACCTCATCGATTTCCCCCGGACTCAACAGTTCGGGAACACGGCTCGCCCCGATACCAGGCAGCTCCCGAGGTGCAGGGGGAGCACCGAAAATGACCGACCCGACCGCATCCACGGCAATCACTTTGACGTGGGGAAATTTCTCACGAACCCGTCGGGAACAACCGAGAATACTGCCCGTTGTGCTGACAGCGCAGATGAGGTAGTCGACAGGCCCATCCACCTGCTCGATAATTTCTCTTCCCACACTGTGATAGTAGGCCTGCCAATTCCAAGCATTGGCGTATTGGTTGATCCAATAAGCATTGGGAATGGTCTCCAACAACTCCTTCACCCGCCTGATGCGCGTGTGAAGATAGCCGCCATACTCATCTTTCTCTGTGACCATTTCGATTTGTGCACCAAACTGCTTGAGGATTTTCAAGTTGGTCGGCGTAATTTTCGGATCGACGACACAAGTGAATTTCAATCCGTAAATTTTGGCCGCCATCGCCAGGCCGATACCGAGATTTCCAGAAGTACTTTCGATCAAGTGAGTTCCCTCATGGAACGTACCGTCTCGAAGCCCACGTTCGATGATGTACCGGGCGGGGCGATCCTTCATACTGCCGCCGGGATTCATCATCTCCAGCTTGGCATAAACTTTCCTGTCTGCAAAAAGGCGTTTCAAATGGACCAACGGCGTCTGCCCGACACAATCCACGATCGAACTGAAGATCCCACCAGGGGATTTTGGGGAATGATCCTCTATCAACTGGAACACCCTCTTTTGAGTCGAATTGATTACAAATGATAATCATTCTCATCGACAATAATGAATGATAATCATTCTCATGTCAATACGCTTTTTTCATTGAAAACAGAAAAACCCCCGAATCAGAGATCCCTGGCGATACGATTCTCTGATTCAAGGGTTTTATCTGAGCATGTCTGTTCCATATTGCCCACTTGGTTTCCCCGGTTCGCTCCACCTGCCCCCTGTAAGGAAGCAGATCATGGCCGATCCGACCCGTTGAAGCACAGCACGAAGGTCCGTTTCGTCAATTCCATTCCTGCGCTTTCCGCGTCTTCGCTCGGCAAGCTTGGACAGTCGCTCACCTGGGTAAACATTGGTCCGCACAGAGTCGCCAGACACAATCTAGATGCGCCCCAAACGCAGACAAGTGGGACAGGGGCGGTTGCCGGGAAACTGGTACCGTGACTTGCCCCACACGGCTAAAGCCGTGGGCTTCTCGCTTCATCTGGCGTGGCAACCCACATCCATCCACGATGGCTTCGTCCAAGCCTAGTGATTTTAGTTTAACGAGTTTTCGCTTGAATAGTAGTTTTCGGTGTTTTCGCACTTTTCTATCCGATTGTACCAAAATTCTGTCGGACTTGCAAGAGGGCTAAAGCCCTTCCTCGTCCGACGCTCGCTTTCATTCCAACCCTGAAGGGCTGGGTTTTCCCGCTCGCTCTTTATAAACAGCAAGTAGAGCGCACACATATCACAGCATCCGGTTCTTTCGTCAAACATGTCCGATAGGTGGCGGCAAGCGCCGGAGCATAAATGCCGATCCAATCGTAATACACGGAAGACACGTTGGGGTGGGAATCTCAATTCCCTAGCATTGCCGATTTTCCGGTACAAGGATCGGACGTAGTTCCCCGCATTCTCCCACAAAATGAGTGGAGACACACCCACTTCGGATGAAATGCGTCCAATCAGTTCTTTTAGGTTGATCATTGGCATCCTTCGGGAAAGCGAGCGGAACCGGTAGTCCTTTCCCCCGCAAATCTTCCAATACGGAGGGAAGATACGTCCCAACAGCCATGTGATCCACCCTCTTGATAATGAGAATCTTTCTCTTTCAATGGTAACCAATGCATCTCACCATGTCAAAACGGAACGAAAAAAGATTGCATACCATCCGGAAAAATTGTTGATTGTTAACACCCTCACCGATATAATGGGTGATGGTAATGATAATTATTCTCAATAACATGAGGGGGGCACTCACTTGTTCACCAAAAAGACCTGTTTCTCTATTCTCCTGATCGCCGTTATGCTGGTAACCTCAATACTGGCGGGTTGTAGCGGCAATGCCGATCAAACGACAACTGGTCAACAAGGAAACAGCGCAGCCAAGCGGACAGTGAAGCACGAACTGGGTACACTGGAATTCACAACTCCGCCGAAGCGGATTGTAGTGCTGGATATGTATTTGTTGGATATTGCAACCGCACTGGGGATTCAACCGGTCGGTGTGGCCCAGGAGGAGCTGAACAACAAATCGCTTCCGGGATACTTGAAATCCCGCGTTACGAACTCCTTTACCTGGGTGGGCAGTCGGAAAGAACCCAGCCTTGAGATGATCGCCAGTCTGAAACCGGATCTGATCGTTGCCGATCTCCAGCGTCATAAGGAAGCATATCCGCAACTGTCCAAGATTGCACCGACCATGGTGGTCAAAGGGTCTGGCGGCCAAGATTGGAAACAAATCGTCAAGTCGCTCGCAATCGCTTTGAACATGCCCGAACGGGGCGATCAGGTCATCAAGCAATACGAACAAAAAGTCGCCCAAGCCAAAACGGCGTTGTCCAAGGCGGGAACGCTCAAAGTTCTCCCCATCACGATTTATCCCAAACAAAAAGTACGTATTTACACAGCGGATTCCTTTACCGGTACCGTTCTTCAGGACATGGGATTGACCGTTCCTTTCCGGGCTGACGGGCAACCGTTCATCGAAACCGGCGCTGAAAAGTTGGCGGACATCAAAGCAGACCAATACCTGTTGCTGCAAAGTCCCGCCTATACCAAAGGAGTCGATTGGAAAAACACACCCGTGTTCAAGGATCTGCCCGCTGTAAAAGCCGGAAAGGTCGTTCCGGTCCAGATGGAGACCTGGAGTTTCTACCGTGGACCCCTTGCCGCTCAGGTCATTGCTGATGAAGCAGTCAAGCTTCTCGCCAACAAACAAGCAAAATAAAAGTGTGAAATGAGGCGTGACCGAGGATTCAACCCCGAGGACACGCCTATCCTTATGGCCTGGAGGGGGGAAGCAGTTGGATACCCGTAATCCCGTCAGTCGACGGTTTTTTACTCGATCGGAAAACAAAGCTCTTCCACGCATCCTGTTATTTTTTCTCTGTTTATTACTACTCGCCATTGTCATGGTACTGAATATTCGGTTCGGAACCGGTCTTTCCCTCGATGCCATTTGGAAAGCCACGATCCATTATGATCCTCACAATCAACAACATCAGATCATTCACGATCTTCGGTTGCCCCGTGTGTTGGCAGCGGTACTGGTGGGAGCGGCATTGGGGATTTCGGGAACGATCATGCAGATTATCACCCATAACCCGCTTGCTGCACCGGATACATTGGGAGTAAATGCCGGCGCGGCATTCACCGTGTTGATCACCTTGTTGTTTTTGCCATCCGTCCCGCAAGATCTGATTCCCGTCTTGGCATTTGCCGGAGGCATCTTCACCATGATCTTGGTCTGGGGAATCAGCTCTGTCGGTTCACGCGGCGTTACCCCCATCAAACTCGCTTTGGCAGGTGTCGCCGTCGCGACACTGATGAGAACGATGTCGGAAGGGTTGATCCTTGCCCATTCTCGTGCCGCGTTCACCTTAACCTATTTGTTGAAGGGAAGTTTGGCCGGTATCCGTTGGGATGATTTAGAATTGTTGATCCCCTGGACTGTTGGTGGAATCATCGTGGCGCTCCTGTTCAGCCGAACGTTTAACCTGATGCGCCTGGGCGACGACGTGGCAACCGGACTGGGTGTACGTGTTCCCCTGTTCCGTATGGCTGCAGGCATTGTTGCCGTGATTTTGGCCTGCTCCTCTGTGGCTGTCGCAGGTCCCATCACTTTTGTCGGATTGGTGATTCCGCACATGACACGCCTGGTGGTCGGAATCGATGAACGATGGGTGATCCCTTTTTCCGGTATTTTTGGTGCACTCTTGCTCACCCTGACCGATTGGGTAACTCGTGTCGTATTTAATCCGCAAGAGGTGACGATCTCGATCCTGACAGCCCTGATCGGCGCACCATTTTTCATTGTGCTCGCACGCTCAAGGAGGGTCCGATGAAGTCATTAATCCAGCTGAACCGTTCATGGTGGTTGATCCTGTTTTTGTTTGTCCTGATGCTGGTGGCGTCCATAGCCAGCACGGCTTTGGGTGCCGTGAAATTGAGTTTGTATGACGCATTTGCCGTCTGGTTCGGTGACGCCTCTCCACAGGCACAATTCATCATTGAAGAAATGCGGTTACCACGCACGTTCATCGCACTGCTGGCCGGCGGATGTCTGGCCATGTCCGGCGGAATTTTTCAGGCGATCACCCGGAACAGTCTGGCTTCTCCCGATTTGATCGGTATCAGCGCCGGTGCCGGTTTGGGAGCAGTCATCCTGATTCTGCTGGCTCCATCCTCCCCACCGGGACTGTTGCCCTTGTTCGCATTTGCGGGTGGACTTTTGACCGCTGTGGTCATCTATCTGTTGGCCTGGCAAAAAGGCGTGGAATCCACTCGGCTTATCCTGATCGGAATTGCAGTATCTTCGGTTTGCTTGGCTGCAAGGGATGCTGTCGTACTGAAAGCGCCGGATGAACTGGATTCGGCGTTGTTTTGGCTGGCAGGGTCTGTTTGGGGAAAAGGGTCGGAACAATTGTCGGGGGTGTGGATCTGGGCCGTCGCTTTGTTGGGGCTCGGGTTGTGGACGGCACGAACTTTGAACGTACTGCAGCTGGGAGACGAAACCGCGAAGGGATTGGGAATCCATGTGGAAAGGACCCGACTTCTCATTACGGCCATCGGTGTCGGATTGGCCGGTTGCGCGGTTGCGGTAGCTGGTAATATCGGGTTTGTAGGCTTGATCGCTCCTCATATGGCCCGATTGCTGGTTGGCTCTGATATGAAAAAAATATTACCCGCCTCCGCCATCCTCGGGGCTTTGTTGACAGTCGCCGCGGACACTGTAGGACGTGTACTGATCGCACCGTCGGAAATTCCGGCCGGAATCTTTACCTCCCTGATCGGATGCCCATATTCCCTCTGGCTGTTACGGTTGGAACGGAGATAAGGTGATTTCCGAAAAGAATAAACTGATCGTCCCTGATCATTTGCCATATCCTATCGTATGAACTTGTGGGTGTTGTTGACAAAGTCCACGGTCTCCGAATTCCCTTGCAGGCTTGCCCGCATCCTGCGCCCCCCGGTTCGGAGCGGACAAGACCTGCTTTCTTACAGAGCACAGGTGGAGCGATCCGGGAAAGCGAGCGGGACCGACTCATCAGACCACTTTGCCAGCAATCTCGGGGCACATCGTGCCCCTTCTTTTTTCGGGGAACATTCCCCCTTGTTTTTGTGCTCAAACGTGTTAACATAGTGGGAAATTGCATACTCATCCGATTCTTTTAACAGGAGATGTCGAAAGTAATGAAACGCGTGCATCCACCTTTTACCCAACTGATCAAACAATTGCCGGCCACCGTGCCATTCGTCCCGCCCGAAGCGCTGGAGCGGCAAACGGGACAACCCATCCGATTGCGCCTGGGTGCCAACGAAAGCGACTTCGGCGTCTCTCCCTTGGCGAAGGAAGCGATGCGCCGGGCCCTGAAGGAAGTATCCTGGTACGGGGATTCGGAAAACGATGCACTTCGCACAGCGTTGGCACACATCCACGGTGTCCGTAAAGAAGAGATCGTGATCGGCTCCGGCATTGATGATCTCCTTGAGCTTGCGGTGCGCACCTTTGTCGAGCCGGGCGTTCCGGTCGTCACCTCGTTGGGCTCTTACCCCACCTTTCAATTTCACGTGACCGGATTCGGTGGGCAGCTTCATTTCGTACCCTACTGTGAGTGGAAAAACGATTTGGAGGCTTTGGTGGAAAAAGCCCGCGAAGTGGATGCCCGACTGCTGTATCTGGCCAACCCGGACAATCCGACGGGCACTTGGCATTCAGCCGATGATGTGGCTCGCCTCATCGAAGCACTGCCTCCAAGGTGCGTGCTGATCTTGGATGAAGCCTATATCGAATTCGCACCGCCATCCGCTCACCTGCCCATACAGGGCGATCACCCGCAAGTGATTCGAATGCGCACCTTCTCCAAAGCCTACGGTATGGCAGGAGCGCGAATCGGTTATGCCATTGCATGCGAAGAAACCATTTCCGCTTTTGACAAAGTACGTCTTCATTTCGGCGTTAACCGAATCGCACAAGCCGGTGCCTTGGCATCGCTCCAAGATCCCGACTTCGTCCGTGACGTTGTCAACGCCGTCAACGAAGGGAAAAAGGAATACGAAGCGATGGCGGAAGAGCTGGGTTGGCGCGCCATTCCTTCCGCCACCAATTTCGTCGCCATCGACGTGGGCGACGCGGATCGCGCACGGCGCATCGTAGATGATTTGCTCAAAATGGGCATATTTATCCGCATGCCGGGCGTATCTCCGCTGAATCGCTCAATCCGTGTGACCGTAGGCAAGGAAGAACATCGAAAGCAATTGGCGGAAGCGCTCAAAAAAGTAGCCGACCGGATTCGCTGATGGCAATGAAAACAGCCCCGCAAGATTCCTTGCGGGGCTCTGCGTGAATGCGATATCAACAATATTTGTCGAAAGCGGCTTTGAGACTGGCGGCGATTTCTTCCAGACTCCGGTTTTCGATCTGTTCCCGGGGAATCATGTGGACAATTTTGCCGTCCTTTAAAATGGCAAACGACGGGGAAGAAGGCGGGTAGTCACCGAAATATTCCCGTGCCTTGGCGGTCGCTTCCCGATCCTGACCGGCAAACACCGTGTACAAGTGATCCGGCGTCTTATCGTGCTTCAGCGCCTCGGCCACCGCCGGACGGGCCAAACCGGCCGCACATCCGCATACCGAGTTGACGACGATCAGGGTGGTGCCTTTTTTGGCTTCTCCTTCCAATGCTTCCACCACTTCTTCCGGTGTCCGCAATTCCCGAATGCCCAAACGGGTTAATTCATCCCGCATCGGCTGGACCATCATTTGCAATTGGTGAAAATAAAAATCCTGGGCCATCCTTCATCCCTCCTCACTGTTATTCTATCCCATCTCCTCTTCGAACGTCCATAAACGTAACCAGCCGGATTTTTCTTGCTTTTCCGACATATGTGCGGTAGAACGGAATTGAGCATGATGACAACTTGGTGGAACCCACACGCGATTGAGGACGCGATTGAGAGAGCACCATTGATCCTCTCTTTCCTGGGTTGGGCAGTCGATCGCAGTAACGGCCGCCCTTGGGGAAGCAGGCTCATCCGAAACTTCAGACGGAAATTCGGAGTCCGTGACCGTTGTCGCCAATTTGGCAATGAATCCACTTGAAAAGGGAGGAGAAAACGTGGACGTACAAGCGTACCCTCTCGCGGATCGGCATCCCGAAAACGAGGCAACCCGACCTTGCCTTTCTGCGTCACTTGCAAAACCGCCATTTGCTCAGCGTGCCGTTCGAAAATCTGGATATCTCTCTTGGACAACCAATCCGCCTTTCCTTACCCGCTATGTACAACAAAGTAGTGAATCGGAAGAGGGGCGGCTTTTATTACGAATTGAACGCGCTGTTCAATTGGCTTCTTCGTGAGTGCGGATTTTCGACATCGCTGATTTCCGCCCGTGTTCGTAAACCGGACGGCGGTTACAACCCGGAGTTCGATCACCTGGCTTTACTCGTTCACTTGGACAAGACGTATTTAGTAGACGTGGGATTCGGGGACAGCTGCAGAGAACCGTTGCCTTTGGATGGTACGGAAGTGGAAGACATCAGTGGCAGGTACAGAGTGATGGCCGTCGGGAAAACATCGGGCCAATACGCTTTACAAAAAGAAACGAAAGACCATTGGTTGACCGAATATCAGTTTACGACCATCCCGCGCGAGCTGCACCAGTTTGCTTCCATGTGCGAATACCATCAAACGTCGCCGGAGTCGACGTTTACCCAAAAAACCATGTGCACGATCGCCACATCGACCGGTCGAATCACCCTGACACGCGAACATTTGACCGTTACAAAAAACGGTTATCAACAGAAAGTCCCCATTGTATCCGAGCAATAATTTGATGATCAGCTTCGACAACATTTTCCACATCCACCTGTGACAAGGAAAGGGACGGTTTTTCCGGTTTGTTTGCCGCCATTGGCAAAAACGACAAAGGTCGTAACCGGAAAAATCCGTCCCATATTCTATTTGTCTCCATCAACTGATGTTTTTATTCACTCACAAGATCATTTCCACAACATTTTTCCCATTCGTTCGGCAGCAGCCGTAATCAGCGGAGCAAATTGCTTCATGCGATCTGGCGTCCATCGCCCCACCGGACCCGATACGGCCAAGGCTGCAACGATCCGCCCCGCGCGGTTGAAGATTGGCACGGCGATTGCCGACGTACCGGCCTCCCGCTCCTCGATGCTGATCGCATATCCCGTCTCCCGAATCTCTTCCAATTGTTTTTGATACTGCGCCCGGTCCACCGTCTGCGGCCAATCGGGATCGGCCAATACTTCTTTCTGCACGATCGGATCGGCATAGGCGACCAACACTTTGCTGGAAGCGCCAACCGACAACGGCATACGGGCACCGACCGGTGCCACACGGCGTATGGTCTGTTTGCTTTCTACTGCTTGTACACGGATGCGTTCCAACCCGTCTCTTATGTACAAACTGACCGTTTCATCCACCTGATCGCGTAACCGCTCCATTTCAGGCAAAAATAATACTGCGGGATCATCCGAGTGATCCATATTGGCCGCCAACTCCCACACGCGAAACCCCAGTTTGTATTTTTCCGTGTCGGGATTACGAGTCACAAAGCCCTTGCTCTCCAACGTGGCCAACAGACGGAATACCGTACTTTTGTTGATCGAGGTGCGATGGGCGATCTCGGTCAGCCCCAGCTCCGGCTGATCCACAAAACACAACAGAATATCCAGGGCACGTTCCGCCGCCCGCACCGTCATTTTTTTATCCTCCGCCAAGGGCAAGCCCTCCGTGTTTCACGGTTTGAAAACGATTTTCCTTTTATTATACGTCGGAACCGATCACAAGAAAAGGGCGACAGGATAAGTGATTAAGGGGTATACAATTCCGAAGCTCCATAGTATAATGATATCGAAAAAAGAAACTTGGTTTCATCAGATGAAACATATCGACTTTCTTTTTGCACATTCCATCCAAAGGAGGGACTCAACATGCCCAACGACGTGTTTGGTGTACGTTCCCAGCTTGAATCGGGCGGTAAAACGTACACATACTACCGCCTGCAAGGGCTGGAGGAACAAGGACTGGGCAAGGTTTCCCGCTTGCCATTCTCCATCAAAGTGTTGTTGGAAGCGGCAGTCCGTCAGTGTGACGGAAAAGCCGTGACTGAGGAGCATGTGAAACAACTGGCCCGGTGGGCGGAAGAACGTTCGGATAAAGAAGTGGCCTTCAAACCGGCCCGGATCGTGTTGCAAGACTTTACCGGCGTACCGGCCGTCGTTGACTTGGCCGCGCTTCGTTCCGCGATGAAACGGGTGGGTGGAGATCCGTCTCGGATCAATCCCCTGATCCCGGTGGATCTCGTGATCGACCACTCCGTCATGGTGGACAAATACGGCACTGAGGATGCCCTGGAATACAACATGAACGTGGAATTCGAACGGAACGAGGAACGCTATCGCCTGCTCCGTTGGGCGCAGGAAGCGTTTGACAACTTCCGTGCGGTTCCGCCGGCAACCGGGATTGTGCACCAAGTCAACCTGGAATACCTGGCAACGGTAGTGGCCACCCGCGAAGTGGACGGCCGTACCGAAGTGTTCCCGGATTCGCTTGTCGGCACCGACTCCCACACCACGATGATCAACGGTTTGGGCGTTGTGGGTTGGGGAGTTGGCGGCATCGAGGCGGAAGCGGGCATGTTGGGTCAACCGTTGTACTTCGTGACACCCGAGGTGGTTGGCTTTAAGCTGACCGGCAAATTGCCGGAAGGCGCCACTGCGACCGACCTGGCTTTGACCGTCACCGAAATGTTGCGGAAAAAAGGCGTTGTTGGCAAATTCGTGGAATTCTACGGACCGGGTCTGTCCAACATCAGCCTGGCTGACCGGGCCACTGTGGCCAACATGGCGCCGGAATACGGAGCGACGATGGGCTTCTTCCCGGTGGACGAAGAGTCCCTCAACTATCTGCGCAACACCGGCCGCGACGAAAAGCTGGTTCAGCTGGTGGAAGACTACTGCAAAGCGCAAGGCCTGTTCCGCACCGACGATACGCCGGACCCGATCTTCAGCGACACCATCGAGCTGGATCTGTCCACGGTGGTTCCCAGCTTGGCCGGTCCGAAACGCCCACAAGACCGGATCGAATTGAAAGACATGAAAAAAGCCTGGAACGACACCTTGCGCAAACCGGTGGAAGAACGCGGCTTCGGACTGTCCGAGGAGGAAGTCGCCAAAACCGCTGAAGTGCAAGCGGACGGTGAGTCCTTCACGTTGAAAAACGGTTCCGTCGTGATCGCCGCCATCACCAGCTGTACCAACACGTCCAACCCGTCGGTGATGCTGGGTGCCGGCTTGGTGGCGAAAAAAGCGGTGGAAAAAGGACTGAAAGTGCCGGCCTATGTCAAAACCAGCTTGACGCCGGGTTCCAAGGTCGTCACCGACTACCTGAAAGAAGCCGGTCTGATCGAACCGCTGGCCCAACTCGGCTTTACCGTGGCCGGTTACGGATGCGCCACCTGTATCGGGAACAGCGGTCCGCTGCCGGAAGCGGTGGCCAAAGCGATCGAAGAGAACGACCTGACCGTCGCTTCTGTACTGAGCGGTAACCGGAACTTCGAGGGACGGATTCACCCGTTGGTAAAAGCCAACTATCTCGCATCTCCGCCGCTGGTCATCGTTTACGCGCTTGCCGGTACGGTGGACATCGATCTGTTGAACGAACCGATCGGTTACGGCCACGACAACCAACCGGTCTACCTGAAAGACATCTGGCCGAGCGCGCAGGAAATCCGCGACGTGATGAACCAAGCGATGAATCCGGAACAGTTCAAGAAGCAATACAGCCGCGTCTTCGACGCCAACGAACGGTGGAACAACCTGCCCACGCCCAAAGGCGAACTGTACGATTGGGATCCCAAATCCACGTACATTCAAGAACCGCCGTTCTTCGTCAACCTGTCCCCGGATGTGGAGCCGATCAAGGAAATCCGCGGCGCACGCGCGTTGGCCGTATTGGGCGACTCGGTCACGACCGACCACATTTCTCCGGCCGGTGCCATCGCCCCGGACAGCCCGGCGGGCAAATACCTGCGTGAACACGGTGTGGAGCCGAAAGACTTCAACTCGTACGGTTCCCGTCGTGGCAACGACCGCGTCATGACCCGCGGCACCTTTGCCAACATCCGTATCCGCAACCTGATGGTCCCGGGTACGGAAGGCGGCGTCACCAAGTTCCTGCCGACCGGCGAAGTCATGCCGATTTACGACGCGGCCATGAAGTACAAGGAGCAAAACACGCCGCTGGTGGTTCTGGCCGGTAAGGAGTACGGCACAGGAAGCTCCCGCGACTGGGCGGCCAAAGGCACCAACCTGCTTGGTGTAAAAGCCGTCATCGCGGAAAGCTTTGAACGGATCCACCGGAGCAACTTGGTTGGTATGGGCGTGCTGCCGCTCCAGTTCGTCGAAGGTCAAAACGCCAAAACGCTGAACCTGACCGGCGAAGAAACCTTCGACATCATCGGTCTGAGCGACGACATGCAACCCAACCAAACGCTGAAAGTACGTGCCACCAAAGCGGACGGAACCACGGTCGAATTCGACGTGATCTCCCGTCTGGACAGCGTGGTGGACATCGAATACTACCGCAACGGTGGTATTCTGCAAACGGTGTTGCGTCAAATCCTGAACAACACCGAGCAAGTGAACGCCTGATTTTCCATTTCCCTGAACCCCGTTTTTGCGTGGTACTACCCGGTACCACGCTTTTTTTTCGGGCTATAAGGTATGAATCGTCAAGAAGTCTCCCTGTCGGTTTTGCCTTCAAACATACAGGTGGCCACAAAATTTGGGGAACTCAATTTGTGGATCCCAACAAAAAGTAAGGAATTGGTAACATGGTTAAATGGATGGAACGCGAAGTAAAACTTCCTCTTGAGGAATTTACCAAAGTCGAGAAAAGTCTAGGTGTTCTATTGCCACAAGACTATATTGATTGGTTTCAACGATATCAAGCAATCGAAAACAGAGATGCCCATTTCCTTATCAATAACGAGCCTTATCATTTTGATGAGTTTTATGATCTTTATGAGATCCCTGACGAAGTGGAAGTTTGGTATGAGGAAGATCAGCAACTCAAGAAAACCAATCTTTTTGTCCCGTTTGGATTTGATTCTGCATTAAATCCTTATTGTTTCTATTACGGACAAAAACAAGAAAGTCCAATCATTATCTGGCTTTATCTGACGTAGCAGTATCAGAGCTTGAAACTTCATGAAGCATCCCGGGACATGATTCAGTTTGGGGAAATATGATACTGGATATAGAAAGTTTTTTTGGATGAGGAATAAATGGGCAATGGTGATATCAAGGTCATTGAACGGACTCGTGAAAAGAAAAAGTCGCCCAGTGGGCGTGTGCGACGGTACAAACAACGCCGGAATATGAGTGATTCAGGCTGGAAATCGGAGTAGCTGATAACAAGAAAATGCCGCTTTCCCGCGAGCGACCTTTGAGCTTGAAAGAGGAGCAAAGGGAAAACGGCCAGGCCACCCGAAATCATGAATAGAGACAGAAATTCCGACACTTTTTTCAATATTTTTATGAATGACGCTGATTCAAATAATGATAAAATGTTTGCATCCAATCGTACCACGCTTTGACCGTTCCTTGCGGCACACCTGCAGTCAACCAGCGTTTCCTCCCAAAACGCCGGCAGGAGCCCCCTTCCATCAGCAACAGATCCGATGCCCATTCGGCCAGATCCATATCCTGCGTCGCCAACAACGTAATGCGATGTTTCGGTTGGGTGGCCAGCGCCTTCTCCAACAGCACCCTTCCCATTTCATCCAAACCGATTTCCGGTTCGTCCAGCAACCAGATCACCGGATCGGCCAACAGACTTTTCGCCAAAAAGAAACGCTTCAGTTCACCCGGCTTCAACTCATGGAGCGGGACGCGACGGACGGAACCGAGTCCCCATTGTGCGATCAGTTCCATGGCCCGCCTTTTGGGATTGGGTACTCGGCGTGTTTGCGCCAGATACATCAGCGAATGTTCGACCGAGATGGTTTGATCCATTTTTCGAAGCGGCGGCACATAACCGATGCGCTGTTTTACCTTTGCCAGCATCGGATCATCTGCCATCGCGGCACCGGATTTTGACCACATGCAGAACGAGCCATCATCACTGCGATATGTCACGCGCCCGTCATCTGGTACCAACTGCATGGCTGTCAGGCGCAACAATGTGCTTTTGCCCGAACCTTTGGGACCCAGAACGGCGGTGATGCCGGGCCGAACGGTCGCGGAAAAATCGAGCAAACCAATCGAAGGCGTCGGTATCCGGGATGAGACACGACCTTTCTGCTTCGGCTTCATACGGAATATTTTACTGACATGGGACCACTCGATCCGCAACGGAACTCCATCCTTTCGATCCACATCTATTCCAAATGTCGTACTTCTCCGCTGGTTTTCCATCATCTCGGGAATCCATTACGCAGCACAATTCGACATGTTCGACAAAAGGAACGCGGAATCCTTTTTTCGCCTACGACTTTTGTAGTAGAAAAAGGTGGTTCTCTTGTATCTTTATAGACGAAAGCCAGTTCAAAGATGTTTCACTAAACCTGCAATTTTTCCCCAGACACTGAAGAGGAAACAACCGATGTCTCCTGCGATAACCCACATGAGCGAAATTGGTAAACACGCATCCCCATCCAATAGAAATACATCGCACCAATCACCACCAACCCGATCACGGCGAATCCCCAGTGTCCGCCCAACTGTTGAACCAGCCACCCGCCCAAAGACGGCCCCATAAAAAACCCCAATCCCTGAAAGCCGTTGGCACCGAAGTATGTCCCCCGCAAATGATCAGGTGCCAGCCGATCGATGAACAAGCTGTTAGTGGGGAAGATCAGGATTTCCCCCACGGTCAGGATTACCATGCCGATGACAAACCATGCTTCATGTTGCCCGACGGCGAAGCAGCCCATTCCGGCAGCGAACAGGATCGTACCGATCAGCAGGCTTTGCAGGATGGGACGTTTCTCACTCCACCGGGTCAAGAGCATCTGCAAAATAACGACCAACCCGGCATTGATCGCCAACAGAATCGAAAACAACAGTTCCCCGTTCACCACGTTTTGCTTCAAGTACAAAGGCAGCGTCGTTTCGATTTGGGCATATCCGATATTGGCCAAGATCGCTCCGGCCAAAAAGAACCTCAAGGCCGCATCGTTTCGCACCACCTGAAATGCAGCCCGCATCCCGACGCGTTCCCGCTCTGTTTGTGTGACATGGGACGTCAAATCATGGCGGTAATGGTTCAACATCAGCAACAGGAGCCAAGCGTAAACGAAATAGACGGTTCCCGTGATCAGAAACGCTGTCTTACCGGCCAGAATTCCTGTCACTGCGCCGATCAGCGGACCGATGACAGCTCCCACATTGATCGCCAGGTAACGAAATCCAAATACCCGGATTCGCCGTTCCGGAGGAGTGATATCCGCCATCAATGCTTGCGAAGTCGGCTCAAAGAAGGAACGGCACACACCGTTCAGCAGGTTGAGCAACATGAAAAAAACAATATGTTCGGCAACAGCAAACCCGATGTACACCCCTGCCCACAGGAACATGGCCGTTACCATCACCGTGCGCCTGCCGAACTGATCCGAAAGATTCCCGCCGACAAAGCCGCAAAACGTCCCCGCCAAGGGTCCCAAGCCCACCGTCAGTCCCGCCAGTGCCGGATCTATCTCCGTATGTTGCGCGAGATAAATGGTCAAAAATGGCAGACTCATAAACATAGCCGCCCGCGAAAATATTGTTCCTCCCACCAAGACCCACACCAAGGGATGGTATTGACTCCAACTCCGCCCCTTACACCTCATGTCCATCCCTCTTTCTTTCTCTCTGATCTTGATCTTCCACCCACACCACATTTCTCCGCTTGCAAAAATTATACCTGATGAGTCTGAATTCGGGAATCCCTGTCTCGATTTCGCGCCTTTTCGATTTTGAGATAATCATTTTTTCTGTGGCAGGCAATCCCATCATCTGCAAAGAATAGGATATAGGAGTTCATAGAGGGAGTGCTGTGGATGTTCGCACCGCTTGTCTTGTGCGTTTATTTTTTGATCGGTTATGCTTACTGGAGAAAGATGGAGGACGGGATCCAGGAGTGGATGGCCACCGGGGACGAGGAGACTGAATCCCTTGCTGCGGAGTATCAACAAGTTGTCGACATGGTAGGGGAGAATAAGGCGTATTTTCTTTTTTCATTTGTCGTGACCATCTTTTGGCTTCCGTTCGAAATCACGATTCTCTTCAGAAGATGGATACGAGTCGAACATGATTGACTTCCTCATTGACCTGGCAGGTATCCTGTGTTAAGTTCAAGTTAGGCAACTGCATATCAACGGGAGCTTGGAGGAGCCAGGCTGAGAGGGCGGGGAACTCTACCGCCGACCGTTTAACCTGATCTGGGTAATGCCAGCGTAGGGAACTGCATTCGATCCTTTATTTCGAAGGGGAGAGGACCGTACGTTGGCGTACGGTCCTTTTTTTCATACCCGTACGCGACGGAATCGGATGCACCTGAACCTGGGGACAGCTTGTGTTGATGTGTGGGTTGCAAAACCAACATCACAGGAGGTTTACGATGTCGGAAACTTTTACGTTCCCCAACAGCAAAAAGGTGTACATCCAAGGTTCTCGCCCGGACATTCGCGTCCCCATGCGGGAAATCACACTTTCTCCCACGACGGGGCGCAACGGCGAAGAGGTACCCAACGAACCGGTTCGAGTCTATGACACGAGCGGGCCCTACACGGATCCGAACGTGGAAACCGACATACGCAAAGGGCTTCCCGCCTTGCGCCGTCCCTGGATTTTGGAGCGGGGCGACGTAGAGGAGTATGAGGGTCGGGAAGTGAAACCGGTGGACGATGGCTATCGCTCTAAAGATCCGCTGGAAAACGAGGATTTGAAACGCTTGAAACGTCGTCCGCTACGGGCGAAAAAGGGCAAAATCGTCACGCAGATGCATTATGCTAAAAAAGGCATTATCACTCCCGAAATGGAATTTGTCGCGTTGCGGGAAAACGTGGACCCCGAGTTCGTTCGGCAGGAAGTGGCGGCAGGACGGGCGATCATCCCGGCCAACATCAACCATCCCGAGTCCGAGCCGATGATCATCGGGAAAAATTTTCACGTGAAGGTGAACGCCAACATCGGAAATTCGGCCGTGACCTCTTCGATCGAAGAAGAAGTGGAAAAAATGCGGTGGGCCACCCATTGGGGCGCCGATACGCTGATGGATTTGTCCACCGGGAAAAACATCCATACCACCCGTGAATGGATCATCCGCAACTGCCCGGTCCCGGTCGGAACCGTTCCGATTTATCAGGCGCTGGAAAAGGTGGACGGCAAACCGGAAGATCTTACGTGGGAGGTCTATCGCGACACCCTGATCGAACAGGCGGAACAAGGGGTAGATTACTTCACCATTCACGCCGGGGTGCTGTTGCGTTACATCCCGCTGACCGCCAACCGCGTCACCGGTATCGTCTCCCGTGGTGGATCGATCATGGCGGCCTGGTGTCTCGCCCATCACGAAGAAAACTTCCTGTACACGCATTTCCGTGAGATCTGCGAGATTCTGGCCGCGTACGACATCTCCGTCTCGCTCGGTGACGGATTGCGCCCGGGATCGATCGCGGACGCCAACGATGAAGCACAGTTCGCCGAACTGAAAACCCTGGGCGAGCTGACCAAGATCGCGTGGGAATACGATGTACAAGTGATGATCGAAGGCCCCGGTCACGTGCCGATGCATAAAATCAAAGAGAACGTGGACCTACAGCAGAAAATCTGCCACGAGGCTCCGTTTTACACGCTGGGTCCGCTGACGACCGACATCGCGCCGGGATACGATCACATCACCTCGGCGATCGGTGCGGCGATGATCGGGTGGTTCGGCACGGCCATGTTGTGCTACGTCACGCCGAAAGAGCACCTGGGCCTGCCCAACAAAGATGATGTGAAAGAAGGCGTGATCGCTTACAAAATCGCCGCCCATGCAGCCGATCTGGCCAAAGGACACCCTGGTGCGCAAAAACGGGATGACGCCCTGTCCAAAGCGCGCTTCGAGTTCCGCTGGATGGACCAGTTTAATCTCTCGCTTGATCCAGAGCGGGCCATGGCCTTCCACGATGAGACCCTCCCGGCGGAACCGGCCAAAACAGCGCACTTCTGCTCGATGTGCGGTCCCAAGTTCTGCAGTATGCGCATCACGCAAGATATCCGGGAATACGCACGGGAAAAAGGATTGGACCTGGAATCGGCCGCAGAAGAAGGCATGAAGGAAAAAGCGAAAGAGTTCCGCGAAACGGGTGCGGAAATTTATCGGTGAACAACAACATAAGCTCCTGCCTGAATTTGGCGGGAGCTTTTTTTTCACATTTGCGTTCGCAAGAAACCATACGTTACTTGTTGCACCGGATCATCCTAAGCCAACGATGCTAGACAAGGAAAACAGAGTTTTCCGAGAAGGACGAGAATAACCTAGGTCGGAGAAGGACCTATTAAAAAATCTACTTTTACCCTGGTTCTGAAACCCAAACAGTATTTTATTAACAGAATAGAATAAAGAAAAAGATACAGGAGGTTAACCCCGATGTTTTTCTTTGACGAGCATCCTTTCCGATCACCGCCTACAAATGAAAATGAGAATAAAAATTTGACACGCGTCAAAGTCCATGTCGATTTGAGTATCTTGTTGAAGATGTTAGAAAGGCAAGAGTCTCAAATTCGTGCCTTACACGCTGAACTGAAAAAGTTACAGCGTCAGAATAGACATTATAGTAAATCCAGAGCAAAACACCGATGAGGTGATATCGTGGATTCGAAAAAAGACTTTGATCGGAAAGATCGGAGAAAAAAAGATCACGATGATGACAATGAAAACAAGAACAAAAACAGAAATATCAACATTATTGATATTGATATCGACATTGATGTTGATGATTACAAGATAAGAAAAAAGATATACAAAGGCTAATGAAGGCTTTCCAACCTCCTGTATCTATCGACCGCAATAAGCGGTCTTTTTGACTTGGCGATGTCCCATAGACACGGAGCCGATCGTCACTGAAAAGATCAAAAGTCATGGAGACCACCACCAATATAAAAATCTACTTTTATCCTAGTTGAGAAACCCAAACAATACTTTGTTAACCGAATAGAATAAAGCAAAAGGTACAGGAGGTTAATTGCTTCTTTGATGAGATTTCTTCCCGAACTCTGCCCAATCAGTCGGTTAGATAAGGCTAGAGTCTCAAATTCGTACCTTACACGCAGAACGAAAAAAGCCAGTGCCAAAGAGAACAGTCTATTAATTCCAAATGAGGTGATATTGTGGATTGGAAAAAAGACTTTGATTTGAAAGGGCAAGATTGGAAAGGTCATGATTGGGGACATCGTAGAAGAGAAGAAGAAGAGGAAAATGAAAACAGAAACAGAAACAGAAACAGAAATACCAACATCATTGACATTGATATCGACATTGATGTTGAAAAAAAACGCCGGAAAAAAGATCCAAATAATAATTAAGATTCTCCAACCTCCTGTATCTATCGACCGCCATTCGCGGTCTTTTTTATTTTATTAGCAATGATATCGATCATTCAAAGAATATCAGTCCCTCCACCAACAGCAAACACGTTCACGGTTTGTTACAATAAAACATCAAAAGGGTAGCGTGATTCAGCTAAGGAGGGAGCATATGCACTCTCATACGGACATGTCCACTTTACATGAGGCGTTGCAAACCATTGGCGAAACTCCTGATTCCATCGTATCCGTTCAACCGGTTTCCGGGGGCAGTATCAGTAGTGCCTTTCAGGTTGAGACGAACCAACACACCTATTTTTTCAAATGGAAACAGGGTGCCCCCGACGGTTTTTTCCGTGCCGAACGGGACGGGCTTCGTCTGTTGGCCGATGCAGGGGCTCGTGTTCCTGAGGTGTACGCATTCCGTGATGAGCATGACGGCTGGATCTTGATGGAGTGGATTCCCACATCGGGTACCGGAGGCTACTCCCGCCATGCTGCCGCAGCGTTGGGTAGGATGCTGGCCACGCTTCACTCTCATCGAAAGAAAGCGTACGGCTTGGATGCGGACAATTTCATCGGACCTCTCCCGCAAGCAAACGGTTGGATGGACAGCTGGACCGACTTTTACCGAGAGCGACGGTTGCTTCCCCAGATCCAACTGGCCGCCCAAAAACACCGCCTTCCCTCTACGAGAGCGAAACGGTTAAACAGACTGTTGGATCGCCTGGACGAATGGTTGGACGTCACCGACATCCATCCCGCATTGCTTCATGGCGATTTGTGGGGCGGCAACTGGATGACGGGAAAAGGGGATCTGCCTTGGCTGATCGACCCGGCGGTATATTACGGTCACCGGGAAGTGGATCTGGCCATGAGCGAACTTTTTGGCGGCTTTCCATCGGCTTTTTACGCGACTTACCGAGAGATATACCCACTGGAACCCGGTTACGAGGATCGAAAGCCACTGTACCAACTCTATTACTTGTTGGTGCATCTCAATTTGTTCGGCGAATCGTACGGACCCGACATCGACCGAATTTGCGGGCATTACGTGGGATGATAAAAAAACCCCTTTCGGCAGTCCATCCGGTGCCGAAAGGGAAAATGGAAGAATTCCTTAGGAGGGGTTGACAAAAGGGGCAAAGGACTTGTTCAAACCGATCAAGCGGTGAATTGCTCGGCTTCGGTCGATCCTTCCAGTGCCGTCGTCGAGGCGTTACCGCCGGAGATCACCATCGACACTTCATCGAAGTAACCGGTCCCCACTTCACGCTGATGGCGCGTGGCCGTGTAACCGTACTGCTCGCTGGCAAACTCGGCCTGTTGCAATTCGGCGTAGGCCGTCATGCCATGGTCGCGGTATTTGCGTGCCAACTCGAACATGCTGTGATTGAGCGTGTGGAACCCGGCCAGCGTAATGAATTGGAACTTGTAGCCCATTTCGCCCAACTCATGTTGGAAACGGGCGATCGTATCGTCGTCCAACTTTTTCTTCCAGTTGAACGAGGGCGAGCAGTTGTAGGCGAGCAATTTGCCCGGGAACTTCTCGTGAATCGCCTCAGCAAAGCGACGGGCTTCTTCCAGATTGGGTTCGGACGTCTCACACCAGATCAAATCGGCGTACGGCGCATAAGCCAATCCGCGGGCGATCGCTGCATCCAATCCGCCCCGTGTACGGAAGAAACCTTCCGGTGTCCGCTCACCTGTGATGAATTCTTGATCTCGCGGATCGACGTCGCTGGTGATCAGTTGGGCGGCGTTGGCGTCGGTCCGGGCGATCAACACGGTTGGGACACCCATCACGTCAGCGGCGAGGCGTGCGGCAACCAAGTTGCGAACCGCCTGTTGCGTCGGCAGGAGCACTTTTCCGCCCAGGTGACCGCATTTCTTCTCCGAGGACAGCTGATCCTCAAAGTGAACCCCGGCTGCTCCCGCTTCAATCATGCTTTTCATCAGCTCAAATACGTTGAGCGGACCGCCGAATCCCGCTTCTGCGTCGGCCACAATCGGGGCAAACCAATAAGTATCGGACTTTCCTTCCGCATGTTCGATTTGATCGGCCCGTTGCAACGCTTGGTTGATCCGTTTTACAACGTGCGGCACGCTGTTCGCCGGATACAGGCTTTGATCTGGATACATCTGGCCGGCCAAGTTGGCGTCCGCCGCCACTTGCCATCCGCTCAGGTAGATCGCTTTCAATCCGGCCTTGACTTGTTGAACGGCTTGATTCCCGGTCAACGCGCCCAAGGCCTTCACATGATGCTCGGTGTGAAGCAAGTGCCACAGGCGCTCGGCGCCTTTGCGGGCCAAGGTGTATTCGATTTGAATGGAACCGCGCAGACGAAGGACGTCTTCCGGTTGATACGGACGTTCAATTCCTTTCCAACGCTCGTCGTTTTCCCATTCTTCCTTCAATTTTTTCACTTCTGCTTGGTCGATCATGCTGCATGCATCCTTTCATTATGTTTTAGTCCAGATATTGATAGGCCGGCAGAGTGAGAAAATCGATCAACTCATCCTGTCGGGTCCACTCCATAAACAATCGGGCAGCCATTTCATAACGTCCGTTTTGGAAGCTTTCTTCCCCGACTTGCTGCCGGATGTTGTCCAGCTCTTCCTGCAACAACGTTTCAACCAGCTCTACCGTCACTTTCCGCCCGTCATCAAGCACACCTTTGGGATGACGAATCCACTGCCATACCTGCGCTCGCGAAATTTCCGCGGTGGCGGCATCTTCCATCAAGTGGTTGATGGCCACTGCACCGTATCCTCTCAGCCACGCTTCCAGGTACTGAATACCCACGGAGATGTTGTTGCGCAAACCCTGTTCCGTGATGACTCCCGTCGGTACTTCCAGCAGCTCTTCCGCCGTCACTTGTACGTCATCGCGCTGGCGGTTCACTTGGTTGGCCGTCGGCATCAACCGGTCAAACACTTCCATCGCCACTGGTACCAGTCCCGGGTGAGCTACCCACGTACCGTCGTGTCCGTCACGCGCTTCCCGTTCCTTATCCTCGCGTACCTTTTGCAATGCCCGCTCATTGGCTTCTGGGTCATTTTTCACCGGGATCTGCGCTGCCATCCCGCCAATCGCATGAGCTCCCCGCTTGTGACATGTTTTGACGGTCAGTTGAGTGTATGCCCGCATGAAAGGGACCGTCATCGTCACGTCACCCCGATCAGGTAGAATGACTTCAGGGTGATTGCGCAGGGTTTTGATATAACTGAAAATGTAGTCCCAGCGGCCACAGTTGAGACCAGCCGCGTGTTCCCGCAATTCATACAAGATTTCATCCATCTCAAACGCGGCCAGAATCGTTTCGATCAACACCGTCGCCTTGATGGTGCCACGCGGAATGCCCAACTGCTCTTGGGCATACACGAAAACATCGTTCCACAGCCGCGCCTCCAAATGACTCTCCATTTTGGGAAGGTAGAAATAGGGACCCGATCCTCTCTCCATCAACTCCCTGGCATTGTGGAAAAAGTAGAGGCCGAAGTCGAACAGACTGGCCGACACCGGTTTTCCGTCCACCTTCATGTGTTTTTCCACCAGATGCCAACCGCGCGGCCGTACGATCAGGGTGGCCGTTTTTTCCTTCAGTTTGTACGATTTTCCTTCGGGCGTGACGAAATCAATCTGACGACGGATCGCATCCCGCAGGTGAATCTGGCCTCCCACCGTGTTTTCCCAAGTGGGCGAGTTGGCATCTTCAAAGTCGGCCATGAATACCTTCGCGCCGGAATTGAGCGCGTTGATGACCATCTTGCGGTCTCCCGCAGGTCCGGTGATTTCCACCCGCCGATCCTGCAAATCCTCGGGCACGGGTGCGATTTTCCAATCCCCTTTGCGGATCTCCTCCGTCTCCGGGAGAAATCCCGGCTTCTCGCCAGCATCAAACCGTTTTTGCCGCTCGGCTCGCCGCTGAAGCAGCTCGATTCGCCGCCCGCCGAATTTCCGTTCCAACCCGGCCACAAATGCCACTGCTTCCGGCGTCAGGATTTCCGCAAACGTCGGGGTAACCCGTTCCACCTCGACGCCTTCCGCATAACGCATCGTCTGCGTCGGCACCGCCTTAGCCCCCTTTCGCTGTCACTCATCTGTATTGATACAGTTTACTTTTACGGTTGTTATTATAGTACAGTTCAATTTCGACTACAAGCCCTTTTTTGAAAAATGTCACAAAAAACCGATCACACGGTGGTAAAGAGCGTAGTAACGGGGTTTGCTGTTGTATATCAGAAAGCCTTGAAGAGAAAAAGGAGCCTCCCAAATCGAAGGCTCCTTTTCCGTGTGTGATTGCTTGATCAACTCCAGATGGTGTCCGTATGCCTCATTTTCGTCAGCACTACGTCAATTTCGCTGTACAAGATCTTAGCTTTTTCAATACTCATCCCCCACATGTTTGCGGATTTCCTCCATGGCGGGCATGCCCCCCTGTGCTCCCAGCTTGGTCACGGACAGACTCGCCGCCACGCATCCATAGCGAATCGCTTGTTTGAGGGGAAGCCCTTGGGAAAGCGCCACGGCAAACACGCCGTTAAATGTATCTCCCGCCCCGGTTGTATCAACCACGTTCACTGACAGGGCTGGAACGCGGACAAATCGATCGCCGTCAAAATAACGGACACCTTGGCTACCTTCCGACAAAATGATTTTGTTGGGATACCGTTTCAGAAGCTTTTCAACATCCGCGCAGTCCCTAAAAATTGCACGGCATTCATGCTCATTTGGTGTCAGGTAGGTCACTTTTTCAACCAACTCAAGAGGCAATATTTTAGCGGGTGCCGGATTTAAAATGACCGGAACTTCCCATTTTTTGCAGAGATCAGCTACATACATCACGGTATCCAGAGGAATTTCCAACTGCAAAAGAACGACTGAGGCGTCTTTGATCGCTTCTTTTGCCCGATCCACAAGACTTCGATCGACTTTGCTGTTGGCGCCGGGAACAACCACGATACTGTTGTCTCCTTCGGCAATGACGATATGGGCGATACCGGTACTTTCATTTGTAACCGATTTCATAAATTTTGTAGAAACACCTTGTTTTCGAAAATTGTCCAGCACCATGTCGCCGAATTGGTCGTTCCCCACTGCTCCGACCATCTCTACTTTGGCTCCCGCCCTTGCCGCCGCCACGGCTTGATTCGCTCCTTTTCCGCCGGGGACGATATGAAACGATTCGCCGATGACGGTTTCGCCGGCGATGGGGCGTTTGGGTGAGGTAACCACCAAGTCGATACTGGAACTGCCTACCACGACAATCTTGCCCATCTTATCCCATCCTTTTTATAGTCTCTCGTTCGACCAGTTTGACAGGAAAACAATGGGTTTTTGCCAGTTGGAAGAAGATATAAAAAATTCGATTTCCCGTCTCCGCTCTAACAGTTAAGAGTCGCTCGACGGGAAATCCGTACCCGCTTCCGAAATCGCGAGTGGTTCGCCCATTTTGTCAAGAGTGAGTAATTACAGAAACTGCCGCTAAAAGCCCACGGCGACCATCGGAAGTGCCGTTGGGGTATTTTAATCGTTGGATGAAAGGGGCGTTGCTCGGAATCCCCTTGTGGGGATGGCAAGAGCAACTTGTCTATAATATAATCGAAAGTATAATCGAACGTATGAGCGGTGCTCATCCCACTGGTAGTGGGTTCCGTTCCTTGAAAACGTTATGGTATGGGGTTCCAGCGGCGAACCAGTCTCTCCCGCTGGGTAAAACCATAAGAGTGAAAAAAGGAACTAGGACACTGGTAATACCACGGGCACTTCCGTTGGTCGCTGGTGTCCCGCCCATGCGGGTACATACAGCCCAGCTGTAGAACTGCATGGGATGGGCTGATGAGACAGCCCTGAACTTGGGAGTTGTCCGAAAACAGAAATGGACTGAGGACGTGAACAACCCAAGAATCCCACGGCGACCATAGGGAGTGCCTGTGGTACTTCAACCGTGTGGAGTCTCAACAGGCCGCTATGTGTCCGTCCGTTCGAGGCTCTGTTCCTCCGGCTAGAACACCATGATCCGTTCTCCATATGATCTGACCACGTCCGAAACTGCCCGATCCCATCGCCCATTTGACATCATGTCCTAGACGGGCAAGGGCTTCTGCAATATGTGCCGGAGTGGTATGCTCCAACTCTACCGTTTTCCCTTCTATCCACTGCCACCTTGGAGCATCTAAAGCCGCTTGCGGATTGAGATGAAAGTCAACCGTGTTCATCACAACCTGCACATGCCCTTGCGGCTGCATAAAACCACCCATAACTCCAAACGGCCCCACGGGCTTTCCGTCTTTCGTCAAAAAACCGGGAATAATGGTGTGATAAGGTTTTTTTCCGGGTTCGAGACAATTGTCATGGTCAGGATCCAAAGTAAAATTATGACCCCGGTTGTGCAAAGCAATACCGGTGCCTGGTACAACCAGACCGGATCCAAAACCCATATAGTTACTCTGGATGAAGGACACCATATTACCTTCCCTGTCTGCAGTACACAGATAGACCGTACCTCCTTGGGGAGGCTGGCCCGGTTCCGGTTGCAACGCTTCTTTTCCGATTTGACGGCGACGTTCTTCCGCGTACGCATCCGACAGCAAATCCTCTACCCGTACGGACATTTTACGAGGATCTGCAATATATTTTTTCCCGTCTACGTAAGCCAACTTCATCGCTTCAATCTGTTTGTGGTACGTATCGACCGTGTCTCGTTCTGAAAAATCGAACCCCTTCAAGATATTCAAGGCCATAAGGGCTACTAACCCGTGACCGTTTGGCGGGATTTCCCATACATCGTATCCGCGATAATTTACACGGATCGGATTCACCCATTCCGGTTGATATGCGACCAGGTCCTCCAATCTGAGATAGCCCCCGTATTGTCTCGAAAACTGATCCATCTTCTCAGCTAATTCGCCGCGATAGAACGATTCCGCGTTCGTTTCGGCAATCAACTGCAATGTTTTGGCATGATCGGGTGAACGCCAGATCTCACCGATCTCAGGAGCCCTGCCTTCCGGAGCGAATGTATCGAACCATGATTGAAATTCGCTCCCTTTCAAATTTTCACTATATATCCGAAACGCTCTGGCCCAATTGGTTCCAAGCACCGGCGTAATCGGGTATCCGTTTTCCACATATTCAATGGCGGGTTTGAGCACTTCCGCAAAAGGGAGTCGACCAAATCTGGTGGACAGTTCTGACCATGCAGCAGGTGCACCGGGGACAGTCACAGGGATAAAACCATATTTGGGAATTTGTTCAACTCCGGCCTTTTTTAAAGCGTCGACGGACAGGTTTCGCGGGGCCGGACCGCTGGCGTTCAATCCATAGAGCTTTCCTTTGGTCCAGATCAGTGCAAAAGCGTCTCCGCCGATTCCGTTTGATGTTGGTTCCACTACAGTCAGTGTAGCTGCCGTCGCAACTGCCGCATCGACCGCGTTTCCGCCCTTCTTCAGAATGTCTAATCCTGCTTGAGCGGCAAGCGGTTGCGAGGTGGCAACCATCCCGTTTTTGGCGTATATCACGGTTCGACGCGACGGATAGGGATAATGGACCGGATCGTATTTCAACTGTAACTCTCCTTTCAAGCTACCTGATGAGACAATACGATGCCCCCGTAAACGAATGCGGCTATGATCACCAGCCCAGGGTGAATGCGCCCTTTGGTCATCGCCCAGAACGACACGGCGGAAATGCCCAAAGACTGCCAAATCCCGATCGATTCTAGAGAAACTTCACCCATCTCCCAAGTCAAACCGACCATCAGAACCGCGATCAACGGTTGTACCAATAAGGTCATACCCTTAACGGCGAAAGATTGCCGAAAACGGTTGACGATTTGTAAAAGTAAAATCAAAGCGATCGCCGAGGGGACCACAGTGGCAATTGTAGTAATCACAAATCCCCACCATCCGGCCTCTTGATAACCCACAAATGCGGCAATTTTTGTTGCGATGGGACCCGGCAAGGCATTTCCCACTGCCAGTACATCCGCAAATTGTGCATTGCTCAACCAGCCGTAGTGCTTTACGATCTCCTCCTGCATCAAAGGTATGGAGGAAGGACCTCCACCATAACCGAGCACATTGGCAACGAAAAAACCCCAGAACAGCTTCCACCAATCCATCATCATGTTCCTTTCTCTTCATGTTTCCGGTTGAATCGCTCCATGATTTTTAGATGGAAGGATCCGTAAAGCAAGAACAGGGCAACGACGATACCGGGATGGATATCTAACACATGGAGGAACAGAAACGCAGCAAATCCAAATCCGATTGCAAATCCTTTACCGAGCCCTTCCCACGCTTTTGCTGCAAATTCGTAAGCCATCATTCCGAGCATGACGAAAATGACAGGCCGGACAGCCGCGATCATCCCCGCCACAAACCTGGAATGCCGTAACGCGTACAGACCACCGAGCAGGGCAATCATCGCAAGACTGGTTGGCAAAATATGAGCGAGAACCGCTATCACGGCTCCCATTGCCCCTTTTTGTCTGTATCCGAGATAGGCTGCCATCTTTGTGGCAATCGGCCCCGGAAGCGTGTTAGCCAAAGCAAGAATCTCTCCAAACTCATCGTCATCCATCCAACGATATCTCGTGACCGCCTCATATCGAATGAGTGGAATGACTGAGGGTCCTCCTCCATAGCCCAAGATCCCTGTACGCCCCATGGCGATGATGAGTTCTTTGTAAACCCCTATTTCTTTCGTCATTGAGTTCCGGTGCATGCCCATACTGCTTTTATCCACCTCAAATGAAATCCGATCTTTTTTATTTTATATATTATGAGAATATTATATAGTCAGGTTGAGGACAACCCTATTCCGATCAAGGAGTGATCTGTTTGAAAAGGCTCGTGATCGTCGGAGGCGGGTTTGCCGGAGTGTGGAGTGCAATCGGGGCGGCTTGGAAACTGCACGAAAAGAGAGCGGATCACATCGAAATCGTACTGATCAGTCCCCACCCGGATCTGCACATTCGTCCCCGATTGTACGAGCAGGATCTCAACGATGTTTGCGTGCCGCTGGATTCCGTGTTGCAACCGGTCGGAATACAGCGCATCCAAGGCATGGTACGTTCCGTACATCCTGTGGAGAAACAGATTGTCCTCGACGGGGAACGGACGATGTCTTACGACCGTCTGGTGCTGGCTGCCGGAAGCCGTCTGCACCGACCGGATATCCCCGGACTTGATGAATGGGCGTTTGACGTCGACACGTATGAAGGTGCGGTGAAACTGGACCGCCACCTTCGCCGACTCCCACATCATCCGCTTCCGGGGCGCGAAGTGGTTGTGGTTGTCGGGGGTGGGTTTACAGGAGTGGAAATCGCAACGGAAATGGTGGATCGTCTCCAAAAAATCGGTCTCAACGACAGAAGAATCGTGCTCGTCGAGAAAGGAGCGGTGCTGGGGGCGGACTGGGGCCCTCACCTGCGCTCGGTAGTGGAAAAAGCCCTGGACGATCTCGAAATTGAAACCAGACTGTCCACCTCCATCCGATCCGTCACCCGTACCGGAGTCGAATTGGATACGGGGGAGCGGATCACTGCCGCTACAGTTATCTGGGCCGCGGGTATGCGTGCCAATCCTCTGACCCGTACGATCCCTGCAAAAAAAGACGAACTGGGCAGACTTTCGGTGGATGAGTATCTCCGCGTCAACGGCCATCCCCATCTGTTTGCGGCGGGGGATATCGCCAAAGCCAAAACGGACGAAACGCATCACGCTCTCATGTCTTGTCAACACGCGATTCCGCAAGGGAAAATCGCCGGGCACAACGCCGCCGCCGATCTCCTCGACGAGCCGTTGAAACCCTATCGGCAGGAACGATACGTCACCTGTCTGGATTTGGGTCCCTGGGGGGCGGTGTATACGGAAGGATGGGATCGAGCTGTGAAAGCGACAAAGAAAGAAGCGAAGAAAATCAAGCAAACCATCAATCGAGTGTGGATTTATCCCCCTGTTGGCAACACCGCGGACATTTTGGCCGTAGCAGCTCCCGACGCTTCCCACAGGAGGAACAATTAACGCCCGCGGAGGCGGGCTTTTGCCTTGTCAATCGATCTCTCTCTTTTTCTCCGCCAAGGCTTTTTTCCTTCCCTTGGCGTTTTTGTTTTTTCTCCCGGTTCGGATTGACTTTTCGAGTAGTGGTTAACGCGGGGCCAATCCGATATACGATGTGCAGTGCGGGCATCGCGAGGCGTCCGGGTGTACCTCGGAAAAACAAAATTCGCAGGTTTTGCCCGGCACCTTTTCCTCTTCTTCCGTTCTGCGGATGCGGTTGATCTGACGGATGATCAAAAACATTGCAAAAGCCACGATCAAAAAGTCGATGAGATGATTGATGAAGAGTCCGTAGTTGATCGTGGGGGCACCGGCCGCTTTCGCTTGGGACAATGTCTGGTAATCGCGATCCCCCAAATTGATGAACAGGTTGGAGAAGTCCACTTTCCCCAACAGCAAACCAAGCGGAGGCATCAAAATATCGTTGACGAGAGACGAGACCACTTTGCTGAAAGCGGCACCGATAATGACACCTACCGCCAGATCTACCAAATTCCCTTTAAACGCAAATTCGCGAAACTCTTTCAGCAAACTATCCCTCCTCACCTTGATCATCCCGCCGGAACGGTAACACCACCAACGGTTCATACATTGGTACACGTCCCCACATCGTCCGGTACAACACCAGATCCTTGACCGTCCACTCCATCTCTCGTTCTGCGGTCTGAGTGATGACCTCACTCACACTTTTGGTGTCAAAATCATGCCGTTTGTATTGTCGGGCCAAGGTAATATGCGGACGGAACGGGCGATCTTCCCGTTGAAAACCGAGTGGCGTCAACGCTTGTACCACTTCTTGCTGCAATGTGTTCAAAGCCGGAACCTCTCCGTCCACTCCGGCCCATAAGATGCGCGGTCTGCGCGGAATACCGAAGACACCGATGTCCTTCAATTTCAACGTGAAAGGTGTCTGTTTTCTCGCTACGCGAGTCAATTGCTGCTGGAGATACGGCACTTGTTCCGGCTTACACGCCCCCAGGAAAAAGAGCGTAATATGATAATCTTCCGGGTGGACCCATTTGCCAAACGCATCCCACCCTGTACTTCGGATCTGGTCACACCACCGGGTCAGAAGTTGCCGACGCGGACGGTCCAGCCGGACGGCAACAAACAACCGCCAATCGGAAATGAAGATCACTTCCTTTCGCTGAGTGTGTTCATCACATGAATACTGTTAGCCCCCGGCATCGCTGCACGGGGGCTGAGCTCCAAATTCGTCAACCTTTATTGCAATGCTTTTTTGGCCGCTTCAATAGCCGCTTCGTAGTTGGGATGTTCAGCGATTTCCGGGACGTATTCAGCATGAACCACCTGGTCGTTTTGGTCGATCACGAACACCGCACGGGCCAACAAACGCAGTTCTTTGATCACAACGCCATAGGCCGTGCCAAAGGAGAGATCGCGGTGATCCGACAGCGTCTGCACTTTGTCGATACCGGCAGCACCGCACCAGCGTTTTTGAGCGAACGGCAGATCCACGCTGATCGTCAAAATGTTCACGCCTTCCAGTTGGGCTGCTTCTTCGTTGAACCGACGGGTTTGTGCATCGCAAACACCCGTATCCAAAGACGGTACCACACTGATGATGCGCACGCTGCCCTTGGTGTCGTCCAACGTCACTTCGGAGAGATCATTGGCCAACACCTTGAAGTTGGGGGCGGCATCTCCGACTTTGATTTCCGGTCCGATCAAGGTCACCGGGTTGCCTTTGAAGGTGACCACACCTGTACGCTCTTGAGCCACGTTGTCTACCTCCTTGCCATTGTCCAACGATTCTATCATATCATGAAGAGAGAGAAGGGAAAATCCCATTGGTAGAATCGAGGGATCAAATGCAGGAGAAACATCGATTGCTCAGAAACATCCCCATCTTTTCGAGCGTACCCGAAGACGAATTGGCTCCATTGGTTTCCCGGTTGAAATTTCGGACACTAAACAAACGTGAGATCGTGTTTACGGAAGGGAGTCCCCGAACATACGTTTATTTCATTCACAGCGGCTGTGTGAAAACGTACAAAACGGATGCTGACGGCCATGAACAGATTATCCACTTTCTGCAAAAGGGGGAGTGGTTTCCTCACAACGGTTTATTCGGACACCGCCCCTATCCGGCCACCGCAGAAGCCATCCAACGGACGGAGCTGTCAGCTCTGCCGGTTCGCGCTTTTGAAGAATGGCTGATCCAACGCCCCAAACAGATGATGGAACTGTTGCGCACCTTGGGAGACAAGATTCAGTCACTGACAGAAAAAATGCTGATTCTCAGCATGCATGAAACGGAACATCGCCTGATCTCCGTCCTGATTCAACTGGCCCAAACACACGGCGACATGAGAAAGTCGGGATGGCGCATCCCCCTCCCGCTTACCCACCGGGAGTTGGCCCATTCCGTCGGTACCTCCAGAGAGACGATCAACCGTATGATGCGTAAACTCCAAAAGGAGGGCATTGTCGCCATGAACCGAAAGGAGTGTATCATTTTGGATCCCGCTCGGTTGTTGGATCGACGGAACCGTTTTGGTGATGACAAAGGACACGGTTGATCCTGCTCTCCCACCCGTATGTCGATTTCCCAGGAAATCACAAATTACGTCAACCGTTGACCACTTCTCCGCCGTTGGGGTGCAATACTTGCCCTGACATGTACGACGCATCATCCGATGCGAGAAACACGTAACACGGTGCCACCTCGCTCGGTTGACCCGCGCGCTGCATCGGTGCGTTGGAGCCGAAGGTAGCCGTCTGTTCCGCGGTAAATGTCGAGGGGATCAGTGGCGTCCAGATCGGCCCCGGCGCTACCGCGTTGACCCGGATTCCCTTCTGAATCAAATCCTGGGACAACGACCGGGTAAACGAAACAATCGCTCCTTTGGTCGACGAATAATCAAGCAAAATGGCATTCCCCCGGTAGGCGGTGATGGATGTGGTGTTAATGATGGCACTCCCTTCGCGCAAATGGGGCAACGCCGCTTGAGTGAAGTAGAAACAGGAAAACACATTCGTTTGAAACGTCCGTTCCAGTTGCTCCGGTGTGATTTGGGTGATATCAAGCTGAGGATGCTGTTCGGCGGCATTGTTCACCAAAATATCCAACCGCCCCAATCGGCGAACTGTTTCTTCCACGGCGGATCTGCAAAACGACGGATACCGGATATCCCCTGAGATCAACACACACTGCCTGCCATGCGCCTCAACCCGTCGTTTTGTTTCCTCTGCATCGACATGCTCATCCAGATAAACAATCGCCACATCCGCCCCTTCTTTGGCGTATGCGATCGCTACTGCACGGCCAATGCCGCTGTCACCACCGGTAATCAACGCCACCTTTCCCTGCAACTTGCCACTCCCGCGATACGCATGGTTCTCCGCTTTCGGCTGCGGTACCATCTCGGCCTCGATTCCCGGTTGCCGGGACTGGTGCTGGGGTGGTTGTAACACTTTTTTGGGTTGGTTGCGTTCACCCATCCTGATCACGCTCCTGTGGATTGGCGTTTTCCTCCTTTCCCAGCCTTCCCGAACCGAACTGCCCACAAACCATGGACCACCCAGTGATGGTTCCTTGAACAAACGGTGAACTGTGATGGCCGTCACTGTGACCCTTCCCGATCCGAAATACATTGTAGAAAGAAAGACGCCCACAACCTTCCCGGGGAGGGAAAGCCGATGTCAGGTACCCAAACTACGACCCTGTTTGAACGATTAGGAGGGGAAGAGGGAATCGCCGCCATCGTGCAAACATTTTATGACCGTGTGCTGAACGATCCGCTGTTACAGCCGTTCTTTCGTCACACAGACATGAACCGCCAACGTCGTCACCAAACGCAATTTCTCATCTACGCAACCGGTGGAGCCCCACGATACACTGGTGCCACCATGAGAAAAGCACATGAAGGTCTGGGCATTCGTCACCAGCATTTTGACGCCGTCGTCAGTCACTTGGCAGAAGCACTACGCCAACATCAAGTGAAAGAGGAGGTCATCACGGAACTCGCGAAACGATTAGAAACTTTGCGAGGGGAAGTGGTGGAGGAGGAGTGATGTCGGAATCCTTCCGACTAAGTCAATGAATACTGTCTAACGGATTCAGTGAACCATCACGGTTCACTTTTTTTTGTTCTTTAACGATAGCGCAAAAGGGACTCAATCTCCTCTACACAGGTATTTGATACAATTCGTTTGGTTTCGGGAAACACACCTTTCCCCAAGGAGGGGGTCCCTCATGGCGAAAACGATGGAGACACTCACCCAGCTGACAGTCAAGTTGGCGGAAAATGAGGAGGAGCGGCAACAAGTATATCAATTGCGTTATCGGGTGTTTGTCGAGGAAAAAAATAATCGTTCGTTGGCAAACCCCCAAAAGGAAGAACGAGACAGCTATGACCCATATTGCGACCATTTGATCGTCGTGGATCATACCGTCGGGAAAGTGATCGGCACGTACCGTTTGTTGCCGGGTGATCGGGTACAGCACCAATGTGGTTTTTATTCCGAATCGTTATTTGATCTTTCCGCTTTTCGGACTTTGTCTTCGATGACGTTGGAGTTGGGAAGGAGCTGTGTCGCACCGGAGTACCGAGACGGGAAAACGATACAATATTTGTGGGCGGGCATCGCGGATTATTTGCAACAACACCGTTTTCGATACCTGATCGGTTGTGCAAGTCTGCCGCTGTTGGAATTGGAAGAACTGAACCGCATTTACAGCCTCATGCACCGGAATGGGATGCTGACTGACGAATTCGGTATGCGGCCCATTCCCAGTCGAAAAGTCGAAGGATTGAAGCTCGTCGATATAGAAGGGCGGGAGAAAGACATCCTGAGCAAACTGCCGCCACTTCTCAAAGGATATTGTCGATTGGGGGCCAAACTGGCGATCGAACCCGCTTATGATCCGGTCTTTTCCAACTTCGTTTGGCTTGTGGTCTTGGAAACCTCTCAAGTGATACGCCGGTATCGTCGTCGCTTTTTGGGGGGAAGGTGAACAATTACGAATGGATGCCAAACGAAGAATGAACGAAAGATACAAATGGCCTCGCGGTTGTCTGCGGCGATTGCCGCGTCCTTTTGCTGGAGCTTACAGGAGAATCAGACCTCTTCGCAGAACAGACGGGGTATTACTTACCCCCATCCAGCCGCACCTTGTACCCCGACAAAAACGACAACAGCACATGTGCCGCCGTTTTGACAGAGAGCATGCCGACGTCCCGGAACGGGTCCAGACAAACCAGATCCAATGCACGTACCTTCTCTTCTTTTCCGAGGCGATACACCGCTTCAAACAGCTCCCACGAAACCATACCGCCAGGAGATGGACCGGGAGAGCCGGGGAGTGAGGCCAGATCCAACACATCGAGATCCACCGTTACATAAATCAGGTCAACCGACCGGTTGAGCGTATGCAGAACATCCGACAGGATGCGGCTCAATCCTTCCTTTCTCACTTGGTGCATGGTATAAAAGGTGATGCCTTGTTCTTTCACATAGTCCCGGTACGCCAATACATTGGCGAAACTGTGAATCCCAATCTGAAACACATGACCGCCTTGGACCACCCCTGATTCCAACAATCCCCGAATGGGTGTCCCGTTGCTGGGACCACCATCCTCCAGATTACGCACGTCGAAATGGGTATCGAATTGGATCAATCCAATCGCTTTTCCTGCATGATGACGTGCGAAGGCCTGTACGGACGGACTGGTGATCGAGTGGTCTCCACCCACGATCAACGGGAGAAAGCGGGGATACACAGCCGTGCGTTCGTACAGCTCTCCCATTCCCCGCAAAATATTTTGATGGCAGCGGGGTATGTCCGTTGTGTGCATCCGGATGTTGCCCACATCCCTTACCCTCATCGGGGACAAATCCACATCGTGATCAGCATCATATGGGGTAAACGAACGCCAACTGCTACGGATCGCGTCGGGTGCTTCGCTGGCCGCCGAAGGACTGATCGATGAGCGAGAGAGGGGAACGCCCACGATCCCCGCCTCCATCTCTTCCTTTCCGTCCCAGGGTGAAATCCACTGACTCACCTTCCAATCCATCCGATCCGCCCCTCCGCGGCGATCGATCAAACCAGAAGGCTCAATATACTGAAACGACATCCGTTATCATCCTTTCATCCGACTCATTCGACAAAAAACCCCCACCGCTTTCCAGAAAAAGCGATGGGGCCGGGTATTTCTCGTCAAATCTCGTGAAACGAATCTCCTTCTTCCATCCGCTGTTCATACCCCGCCGCAGCTTCTTCCAGGGCGACCGCCGCAGTTTCCCATGCTTCCCATTCCGCCTGATTGGGCACCTGAAACGCTTCCACCGTGGCCAAATTTCGCGCCCGCCGCGCATCCCGTTCCAAACGGGCTGCCAGTTGGTGAAACCGTGCCCGCACACGTTGTTCAAAGCGTTCCTGACCTTGTTCCTTGCAATAGGTCAAGCAACTGGGACACATCATCCATTTCGGCGTCCCTTCTACATACAGATCACCAAACATCGCGCCGGCGTAGAAACGGTCCTCGATTCCGCAAAAATCACAATGCAATTCCTTTTTTCCGGTCATAAATCCCAGCTTCAAGCTTACCTGCCGTTGATCCCGCTCCACATGAATTTCATTGCTCTTCTTTTCTTCCACCACTTTGAAGAATTGTTGGATTAGGTTCTTGACATTCTCTTTGGTTATCGGGGACTTTAAACGGGCAAACTGCCGTTTCAACCGCACGAACGGATTGCTGTTTTCCGCAGGCTCTTCCTCTGTCTCCTCATTTTTCTCGTCGTCATGAACAATGACGAGAAATTGGGACGGCTCCTCAGTCTCATTGTTTTCCCGCTCATCGATCACTTCCAATTCCGGTACCCGTTTTTCCATCGGTTCCATCGCGATTCCCCCTTGAGCGATCCTTGTTAATCCTTAAGCTACTCGGTTCCGGTTCTGATTCCCTGCCGGTCTCGGAAACTAGACAAAAAGAGGAGGAAACCGCTGTGTTGCGACACGAATTTCCCGTCAGAGTGCGACAGATCCTGCCAAGCGCCGCCCGTTTTTGACCCGTCTTGGTCATCGGCGGACAAGCTGCCCGTTTTTCACCACGACTCGCCCCTTCTTGATCACCGTGTCAATCAGGTTGATCCCAAAATGATATTGCAAAAACGCGTAATGAGGGGCATCGAGCAGAACCAGATCCGCCTGTTTCCCTTCCTCCAGACTGCCGATCTGCCATCCTCTCCCGATGGCGTGGGCCGCGTTGATCGTCGCCGCCGAAATCGCTTCAGCCGGTGTCATTCTCATGTGCAAACATGCAAGGTTCAGTATCATTGGCATCGACATGGTCGGTGACGAACCGGGGTTGCAATCCGTCGATAAAGCCACCGCCACTCCGGCCTCGATCATATCGCGTGCCCGGGCAAAAGGGGCCATCAGATAAAAAGCGGTGCCGGGCAAAAGGACGGCGATCACACCGGTTTCCGCCAATCGGCAAATGCCGCGGTCCGAGACCCTCAACAAATGATCGGCGGAGATGGCCCCCAAATCCGCAGCCAATTCGGCGCCGCCCATCGCTTCCATCTCATCGGCGTGAATCTTGGGCATCAGTCCGTGGCGTTTGCCCGCCTCCAGCACACGTCGAGACTGCTCAAGCGAAAAAACGTCTTTCTCGCAAAACACATCGCAAAACTCGGCCAGTCCCTTATCCGCCACTTGCGGAATCATCTCATCCACCACAATGTCCACATAACGGTCGGGATCATTCCGATACTCTTCCGGAACCACATGCGCCCCCATAAAAGTGGACACCACGTCGACAGGGTGGGTTTCATGCAGTCGGCGGGCCACTCGCAACTGCTTCCACTCATGTTTCCAGTCCAATCCATATCCGCTTTTGGCTTCTACCGTGGTCACCCCATATTGCAGAAACCGATCCAACCGGCTGGACGCTTGCCGGAGCAATTCTTCCTCGGTCGCCTGTCGCGTTTTCCGCGTCGTAGCCAGAATGCCGCCTCCCGCTTGCAAAATCTCCAGATAGGTGGCGCCTTGCAACCGCATTTCCAGCTCGTACTCCCGCGTTCCGGCAAAAACGAGATGGGTGTGTGGGTCCACCATCCCCGGCATGACCACTCGACCGCCAGCATCCATCACATCCGCTTTGTCTGAAAGTCGCTCCCCCCAACGTTGGCATAGCCGGTGCCACACTTCTTGTTCCGTACCGACGGCCGCGATGGTTTCCCCTTCGATCGCCACACACCCGTTTTCGATGATGCCTAAGTCGGAAAGCGACGATCCCGTTTTCGGCCGGCCGCTGGCACCGCGCAGGGTCAACAGTTGCCCGATATTACGAATCATGAGTCGGTTCAATGGTCATCGCCTCTTAACATCGGAATCTTCACCCCGTGATGTCGGGCCATCTCCACGGCCCGTTCATATCCCGCATCGACATGGCGAACGATGCCCATTCCCGGATCGCTCGTCAGGACACGTTCCAAACGCTGGTCCGCCTCCGGTGTGCCGTCGGCCACGATTACCATCCCGGCATGCAGGGAATATCCCATGCCGACACCGCCGCCGTGATGAACGGACACCCAACTGGCTCCGTTGACAGCATTGATCAGGGCGTTCAGGATTGGCCAATCGGCGATGGCGTCGCTCCCGTCCTTCATCCCCTCCGTCTCCCGGTTGGGAGAGGCAACTGAACCGCAATCCAAATGATCCCTGCCGATGACGATGGGGGCAGAAAGCTCCCCTTTTCCTACCATCTCGTTGATGATCCGACCAAATCTGGCCCGCTCCCCGTATCCCAGCCAACAGATACGGGCAGGAAGTCCCTGGAACTGTATATGTTGTTGGGCCATACGAATCCATCTCACCAATCGGTGATTGCCGGCGAATTCTCGCAGGATTACTTCGTCCGTTTTGCGAATATCCTCGGGATCGCCGGAGAGTGCCACCCAGCGGAACGGCCCCTTGCCCTCACAAAACAACGGTCGAATGAATGCCGGTACGAATCCGGGAAAATCAAATGCATCCTTCACCCCTTCTTCCCATGCCATCTGCCGGATATTGTTGCCGTAGTCAAACACGACCGCCCCCTGCTTTTGCATCTCCAGCATCGCCCGAACGTGTTTGGCCATACTCGCCTTCGCCCGTTTGACATACCCTTGAGGGTCCTGTTTGCGCAAGTCAGCCGCTTCTTCCAGTGTCATACCTTCCGGTAGATATCCATGAAGGGGATCGTGAGCGGAGGTTTGATCAGTCACCAGATCGGGGATTTCTCCCCGCCGGACCAGTTCGGGCAGCACCTCGGCCGCATTCCCCAACAAACCGATGGACAGTGGTTTCCTTTCGGCTACAGCCTGTTTGGCCATCTCCAGGGCTTTCTCCAGCGAGTCGGTCTGAACGTTCAAATACCGGGTCTGGATGCGGCGTTCGATCCGGACCGGATCGCATTCGACGGCGATGACCACCCCTTCGTTCATCGTCACCGCCAATGGTTGTGCACCTCCCATCCCACCCAAACCAGCGGTGACGGTCCATGTTCCCTTCAATGTGCCGCCGAAATGCTGTCGGGCCGCTTCCGCAAACGTCTCATATGTTCCCTGCAGAATCCCCTGTGTACCAATGTAGATCCAGCTTCCCGCCGTCATCTGCCCGAACATGATCAATCCCTTTTGCTCCAACTCCCGAAACGTCTCCCAATTGGCCCAGGCCGGCACCAGATTGGAGTTGGCCAACAACACACGCGGTGCATCTGGATGGGAGCGGAACACCGCCACCGGTTTGCCCGACTGAACCAAAAGCGTCTCGTCATGCTCCAACTCCCGCAACGCGGTCGTGATGGCATCGAAACATTTCCAGTTGCGCACAGCCTTACCGATCCCCCCGTAAACGACCAATTCGTCGGGGTTCTCCGCCACTTCGGGGTCCAGATTGTTCATCAGCATTCGAAGCGCCGCTTCCTGTACCCATCCTTTAGCCGTCAGGCGATTCCCCCGCGGCGAGCGGATCACCCGGTCTGGCTTCACCTGCATGCGATCCCCTTCCTTCACCTTTGTTATGAATAGAATGAATCATCATTCTATTCTAAGCGTAACGGTGGCGACACCTGGGAAGCAAGCGAGCACATTAGCATACAAATGTGTTAGCGAAATAAAGGTGCAGTTGATGCAAAACAACGAAAGTTTCTTGAGTGAGAAGGTTTTTGCAATGACAGGAGCCAATATTGCATTCAAAATATTTGATCATATACAGGGAAGAACAGGAGGTTTATGAATGTTTGTTAAACTGACACATCTATTTGTTCGTTTTGCCCAACGCTTCATGCCTGATCCGTATCTATACGCCATTCTGCTGACGATCATCGTGGCGGCCGGCGCTTGGTTGGCGGTGCCCGGAGTGGGACCGGGCAAATGGGTCGAAGTATGGTATGAAGGCGTGTGGGGGACGCAAAACATTTTCACGTTCGCCCTGCAAATGACCTTGATCCTCGTCTGTGGGTACACACTGGCACAAGCACCGTTGATTGAGCGGACGCTTCGACGGTTGGCCTCCCTGCCGCACAACCAATCCCAAGCAGCCGTCCTGGTGTTCCTTACCGGGGCCATCACTTCTTTTTTTAACTGGGGATTGGGGTTGGTAGTGGGAACATTGCTCGCAAAAGAAATGGCCAAACGGATGGAAGCTGATTTCGCCTATCTCGTGGCTGCCGCCTATATGGGGTTCATCACCTGGGCATCCGGTTTTTCCAGTTCCATCGTGTTGGCCAATGCTGATCCCGCTTCTTCGCTCAACTGGATTCATAAATTGACCGGACAAACCGTTCCCGTCTCCGAAACATTGGGTGCGGCTTACAATTTAGTTCCCGTCGTTGTCACAGTCATCGTCATCGCCGTTCTGCTGAAACGGATACAACCCCAACAGATCCAACCGGTGGACCGGGCCCGGCTGTCCCAAACGGATGCCAAACAGGAAATGGCTGCCACGGGTGACTCCACGTTCGCATTCCGGCTGGAGCGGGCTTGGATCTTCAACCTCCTCGTGGCAGCTGCGGGATTGTATTACTTTTTCATCATCGCCGGTGCCACGCTCAAAATCGATACGATGATCATGCTGTTCACCGTAGCCGGATTGCTGTTTCACGGCACACCGATCCGGTTTATTCAAGCTTTCAAGGAAGCGGCCAAAGCATCCGGTTCCTTGCTGTTGCAATACCCATTTTACGGCGGGATCATGGCGCTGATCACTTTTTCGCCCGATCCGGCTCACACGCCGTCACTGGCCGTCGTGCTCGCCCGTTCTCTCGTGGAAGGAGCTACCGAAACCACGCTGCCCTTTTTCAACTTTCTCGCCTCCCTCATTATCACGATGTTCATTCCGTCCGGGGGCGGCCATTGGGCTGTTCAAGCACCGGTTTCTATTGAAGCAGCCCGCCTGTTGGGAGAAACCAGCGTGCAGTATTTGGGGAAAATCTCCATGTCTGTCGCATTCGGCGAGCAGGTGGGCAACATGATCCAACCATTTTGGGCGTTGCCTGTGTTGGCCATCGCCGGTCTCTGATATCATGGGCTATTGCATGATGGCTCTATTGATTGGCATCGTAATTTTCGGAGGAGCGCTGTTGGTATTGTAGAAAAAAGCAACCCGGCGGGGAACCGCCGGGGAAACACTCGCGATTTCGGGTGCCGAATTTCCCGTCAGGTGCGGTGCTTAAGACGGGAAATCGGAGCATGATGGTTTATTCTTTCGCATCATCACTGATATCCGGCACAGGTACATCCGGATCCGTTTCCGTTTGAGACATACTGGCAGTATCCGACTGCAATCCCAGGCAACGTACCAGCCCGTACGTGATTGCATTGGCCAAACCGTCCAAAAAACTGTCGCTTTTGAGCAGGGCCGCGTCCTTCGTGTTGCTGACGAACAAATTCTCCAGCAGCACGGCGGGCATGTTGGTTTCTCGCAGAACATGAAAATCGGCCCGTTTTTTACCCCGGTCGGGTACGCCGTACCCATTTAGATACTTGACCACTTCGGCATGGATGATTGCTTGGGCGTCGTAGGTGAATTGCGAAACGGGACCGTTCCAGATGTACGATTCGAACCCGCGCGCATCCGGATCGCTGAAGGTGTTGTGATGCAGCGATATAAAGTAGTCCGCTCCCTGACTGTTTGCCCAGTTCGTTCGTTCGTCCAGACTTTTGTACACATCACTCGCACGGGTCATCGTCACCGCGCACTGATACGGCTCCAGCTTCACATTCAACATTTGACCGATTTTCAACGTCAAGTTCTTCTCGTACAAACCGTTCCCCACCGCCCCCGAATCCACGCCGCCGTGTCCAGGGTCTACCGCGATCAATTTCATACATGTGTGCCTCCTCCACGGGTGATCAACACACCGGAAGTAATTACTTATTCATAATTATAACATAAAAAATAATCAGCGCCGGAACGGCGCTGAAACTGATGCTCGACAGCCAATTTGATGGAATCGCTAGAACGTGTCTGGTCCCATTTCTTTTCCAGCTATCCCTTTAAGACCCGACGGCGATCTGTTTCATTTTGACCGTCCACTCAGTATACTCGGAACCAATTTTCAGTTGACACTCCACACGACTAAAGCCGTGGGATTCTTGGGAACTCCCATCTACTGACAGGATATTGACCAAGCTCAACCCGCCAACCCAGCGGTGAATAGTCTTATACCTTCTTGCAAGATATTGATGGATGCATTGATGTCTCTGTCATGGTGAGTTTGGCACTCTGGGCATGTCCACTCTCTTAGATTGAGGTTCTTTACCTCTTTATGACGATGCCCACAGTTGGAGCATAGTTGACTAGATGGGAACGCCTTACCGACTTTAACAATCGTTCTTCCAAACCATTTCGCTTTATACTCCAGCATGGTTACAAATTCAGACCAAGATGCATCAGTGATTGATTTAGCAAGGGTATGGTTTTTCACCATGTTTTTGACTTGCAAGTCTTCCAAACAGATCACTTGGTTTTCGTGAATCAGTTTGGTTGACAGTTTATGTAGAAAGTCATGTCTTGCATTGGCAATCTTTTCATGGATCTTAGCAACCTTGATCCGTGCTTTGTTCCAATTGCTACCGCCATATTGACGACGTGAAAGAATCCGTTGCCATCTAATTAACTTTTTTTCGTACTTTCTGAAGTACTTGGGAGCATTGATTTTTTCACCATTAGAGAGGATTGCAAAATCTTTCAAGCCAAGATCGACTCCAATGGCTTTTTCTTTGTCAACGGGTTTATATGAGCAGTAGTTCATTTCGCATAGGATGGAGACAAAATACTTTCCAGATGGATTACGCCGGATCGTAGCGGAAAGGATTTTTCCCTCTACTTCTCTTGATTTTGCAAAACGTACCCATCCTAGTTTTGGTAACTTGATTTTGTTACCAATTACTTCAATTGTGGGTTTACCCTTCTTTGGATGGTTGCATTGACTGGTGTAGGATTGAACAGGATTTTTCCTGCTCTTGAAGCGTGGACGGTCATTCTGCTTTTTGAAAAAGCGTTTGAATGCATCATCCAGATGTTTCAATGCATTTTGCAGTGAAGTAGAATCTACTTCTTTCAACCATTCAAGCTCTTTCTTAAGTTGGGTTAATTGTTTTGAGCAAGCATTATAGGTTAGTCCTTTTCCTGTTTGCTCATATGCGTCATTCCATTTAGCTAGGAAGTGATTGAATACGAAACGACTACAACCAATTGACTTGTTAATGAGTGTAGCTTGTTCTTTGCTAGGATAGATACGGAACTTAAACGCTTTGTGCATTTGCTTTTCACCTCCTTTTCCTATATTATATACGTAAATACGTAATGGGACAAGGAGGAAAGCTAATGGCACGAAAAAAATTCACAACTTCTTTAGATGAAGAAGTGATTAAGCAACTAAAATTGCAAGCTGTTAAAGAAAATACAGATGCTAGCAAGATTATTGAGAAGTTAGTCAAAGAGTATTTACAAAAAATGTCGGACTTGCGAGAGGGGAGTTAACCCCTCCCTCGTCCGACGCTCGCTTTCATCCCAACCCTGAAGGGCTGGGTTTTCCCGCTCGCTTTCATATAAAATTTCATTTTCATATATGATTCGATGCTATTCTATACATATATTCGATTGATGTCTGAATTTTATGGCCATATGGTTGTCACTTCTTGTTTCATCCTCCATTTGTTATAGTGGTGACAAGAGCAAAAAACGGGGTGAAATGGTTCATGGACATTCAGATCAGTCCTTTGGCCGTTGCCCGATTGAAAGCAATTTTGTCACAGGAGGAAGACGGAGAACGTCTGGCTGTACGTGTGGTACCGCTGACATCGGGATGCGGATCTCCATCCTTTGCCATCGAATTGACCGAAGTGCGCCCCGGTTACCTCACCGTGGAAAAAGAGGGGATTCTGTTTACCTGTCCTCCGTATGAGAAGGAATGGATGGATGGGATTCACATCGATCTCAACAGGGAAAACGGCAAATTCTCGATCACGCATTCCAGGCCGCTGGGCGGATGGGGTTGCAAGCTGGGGATGTCCGGTGAGTGATCAATCAAGCGATCTTGGGAGGCTGGCGGGGAGTCTGCTTTGGATCGATATGGAGGAGAGGAATGCCGCTGAAAATCGCAGGATTGTTGGGAATGGTGCTATTTGGCGTCGCTGGTTTGTCCGTGCTGATCTACTGGTGGCCAGCTGTTTCCCGCTACGACACGTCCCCCATGCCTGCAGATCAAAAACAGGCCGCTCTCGTTTTGGGAGCGGCCTTGTGGGATGAACGACCCAGTCCGGCATTGCGGGAGCGTTTGGAGATGGCCGTGAAGTTGTACGAACAGAAAAAAGTCCGATATCTCGTGTTGTCCGGTGGACCGGAGGGCAATGGTGTGACAGAAGCGCAAGTGATGAAAGAGTATCTCATCTCCCGCGGTGTACCGGCAGCGTCGCTGATATTGGAAGATCGATCGCGCAATACCGAAGAAAATCTCCGTTTTTCCAAACGGATATTGGATGAGCATCATTGGGATGAGGTGTATTTGGTGACGCACGACTACCACCAATATCGCGCTTTGCAATATGCCGCACGCAACGGCATTCACGCCGTTCCCGTACCGGTTCATTCGCAAGTGTTATGGATGCCGTACCACAAAGCACGGGAATGTTTGGCGCTAGTCAAATTGACCTTGTTCAGCCGTTAACACGTTCGGCCAATCGTCCCCGGGACCATCAATGACGATCCGCTCACCCCGGTGATCAAACTCGATGTTTTCCTGCAAAGGCAAAAACGAAGTAAACACCGTTCCGTGCAACCGGTTGGTCAGTCCTGCCAGCCGGTTTTCTATCTGAAGCACACGTTGTTTGACGGATATCCAATCATCTCGTCCTTCCCCCTTGGACAAATCGTGAAGGGTGTTGCGGACATGTTCCGTCTGTTCCGATATCCTCAACAACAATGGAGCCCAATCGCGCTCATCGGCCGAAGATTGAAAGCCTGTCAAACGCTGGTTGATAGGGGCAGCTTCCACCTGATCCCAACTTGCGGGATTCCATCCATTCTGACTCAAGGCAGTGAGTCGGTCTTCCAGTTCCTTTACGGACTTCACCCAATCTCCCAAAGCGTTCCACAAGGATTGCCGTCCCTCTGCCCTGCCGGGGCCTGACGATATCTCCTGCATGAGTTGTTCCATCTCCTGCCGTATACCCGCCAAAGCATGCAACCATCCGGAGACAGGCATCATTTGGGGCACCTCCCACCGTCATTTCCCTTATCATGTGAGAAACCGGCACCCGTTTATTCGTCTTTCCCCTCGTCTTCGTGGGCGATTTTTTTTCGATACAAGTATCCCTCCCAGGGATGATGCCAATGTGTGATAGACTCTTCCCCCACCTGCCAGCAGAGTAACACTTCCCGGCCGTCGATGAGTGAGGGGAAGTCGACCAGTCCCATTTCGATATCCTTGAGCTGCGCTCCTGTTCCATTGATCCAATCGATCACACCCCGAGCCTGAATATTGAGAAACTCCAATTCTGCTTCCCGTTCAAAAAACGGGTCCTCTCCCCCTTTCCCATGACCGGCTTTCAACATCTGCAATTCCCGGTACTTGGTATCAAACTCCCTTTTCAGCCGCTGCAACTGCAACACATTTTTCCGGAGGACCGGTAACAACCGGTTCGCTTCGTCTAAGGTGAAGTACCGTTTGCTCACACAATCACCCCTTATTTTCGTGCACTAACCGCTTCAATATGGGGTCCAAAATCTCAATGGTGAGGTCATCATGGGGAATGGACTGTCGGGCACAATCCTGCAGCTGATCCAGATACGCTTCCACATCCTGTTTCAGTTTGGCGACGTCGATCCCCATGAACACATCCGGGTAACTGACCAACTTGTTTAACGCCGCCGTCATCAATTTGACAGCGCCACCCGTATTTTGGTTGCGACAATGATGCAAGCCGACAGCCGTTTGCAACAATCCCTGATAAAACAAATCCCGCCCCTCTTCCAGCCACAGTTCTTCCATCACATCATGACAAGTATAGTAATCCCGTTCCAAGTTGAACAAGCACAAAAAGCGGACATACAGCTCGGGGTATTCGCCCCCTTGATTTTCATGCGACACGTCAATTCGCCTCCTGCGTGAACAATCGCAGCCCGTTTTCAACGGTGGGATTTTGTTTGGACTTTCGTTACAATGGTAAAAACGGCAAACAACCAACGCCAAGGAGGATTTATGATGAATTTGGAAACCCCCTGTCAGGAAAACTTGGTTCACCTGATCAATGAAATCAAGTCCCATTTGAAACTGGTCAACACCGCACTCATCGACCCTCAAGAGTTTCATTTGGATGACTATGAAGAAATCTTGGCTCTCTATCACATGATCCGCCGGAAAAACGACCGACTCACCATGATGGAAATCGAAGGTGTGTTGGAGGAACTGGGCCGATTGCGCCGTCCCCGTTGATAGAACAAAAACCGCCGGATACTGGCGGCGGGTTTGATGTACAATCCATCGACTCGTATAAGGCCCGATCAACGGGATTCCGGGAAATACGCAGCCAATTTTTCGGGAAGCGGCACGCTTTTCCGCTCCTTCAAATCGATGGTGACGCTGGTCACCTGAGCGTCAGCGACGCGTTCCCCTTTCTCGTTGTCGATGACTTGTTCCAGCACGAAACTGGAACGGCCCCGTTTCACGGGACGCGTGGTGATGGTCAGTTTTTCACCCAATGTGGCTTCCTTGCGGTAATTGATCTCGATCCGGACGGTGACGGTGCCGATCCCCATTCGGGTAAACTCGTCAAACGGCAATTGGGCGCGGTTATACCATTCCTCACGTCCCCATTCCAAATACTCCAGATACTTGGCATTGTTGACATGCCCCATCACGTCGATTTCCGTTGAACGCACTTCGATTTGAATTGAGACTTCCATCCACTCACCCCTCCATTGCTATACCCGTTTTTTCGACAAAGTTTGTCGATTTCCTTCGTTGAAATAAGAAAAACCCGGACACCGGTTGACTGCTGACAGTCACCCGGTGTCCGGGACGTTTCAAACGCGACCTTTTCCGTTTGGATACCGAATGTCACTTGTTGACCATGTGAATCGCGTGACCCAACACGCCTTCCGCCGCTTCCATGAGCGCCTCGGGCAAGGTCGGGTGAGCATGGATGGTCAAGCTCAGATCTTCCGCATTGGCTCCCATCTCGATGGCCAGCACCGCTTCAGCAATCAGGCTGGATGCTTCCGGACCCACGATCTGCACACCCAGGAGCTGCTTGGACTCCTTGTCGGCAATGACTTGGATGAATCCATCCGCTTTTTCCATCGAGAGTGCCCGGCCGTTGGCCTGGAAGGCGAACCGGCTGACAACCGGATCGTAGCCTTGCTCTTTGGCTTCTTTCTCGCTCAAACCGGTGTAGGCAATTTCCGGATCGCTGAAGATAACGAACGGCATCGCCACATAATCCACTTCGCTCGGTTGACCGGCGATAACCTCAGCCGCCACTTTTCCTTCGTAGCTGGCTTTGTGCGCCAGAAGCGCGCCGCCTGCCACGTCACCGATGGCAAAGATGTTGGGATTGGAAGTGCGCAGTTGTTTATCCACTTTGATAAAACCGCGCTCATCCAGTTCCACTCCGGCTTGCTCCAAACCGAGCTCATCGGTGTTGGGCTTGCGGCCCACAGCCACCAGTACGTAGTCGGCGGTGAAGGTTTTCTCTTCGCCACCCACTTCGGCGGTGACGATGACTTCATCGCCTTCTCTTTTACCGGAGGTAACTTTCGCTTTGGTGTGGACTGTGACACCCAGCTTCTTCAGATTGCGGGACACCATCCGCACCATAGCTTGATCCACGCCGGGCAGGATGTTGTCGGCACCTTCCAGGATGGTGACTTCGCTGCCCAATTTGCTGTAGGCCGTACCCAGCTCCAGACCGATGTAGCCGCCGCCGATCACCAGGAGGCGCTTCGGCACTTCCTGCAGGTTGAGCGCTTCAGTCGAGGAGAGGATGCGCTCACCGTCAAATTTGAGGAACGGCAGCTCGGCCGGACGGGAACCGGTTGCCACGATACAGGCTTTGAACTCATAAGTTTGGCTGGCATTTTCCGTCGCGATTTTGACGGAGTTTTTGCCGCTGAAATAGGCTTCCCCTTTGATCACTTCCACCTTGTTGCCTTTGAGCAACGTGGAAACGCCGCCGGTCAGTTTCTTCACGACGCCGTTTTTCCACTCCATCAGGCGGGAAAGATCTACGGAGACACCTTCAACATCGATCCCCATTTTCTTGGCATCCTTGATCATCGTCAGATGCTCCGCCGCGCTGATGATCGCCTTGGACGGAATGCATCCGCGATTGAGGCAGACACCGCCCAATTCCGCCTTATCGACCAACGTTACTTTGCGTCCCAGCTGAGCGGCCCGGATGGCGGCCACGTAGCCGCCGGGACCGCCGCCGATGACCAGCACGTCAACTTCGTTCGCGAAATCTCCCACTACCATTTTATCTCATCTCCATCATCAAGAGATTCGGGTTTTCCAGCAACTCTTTCACCCGGTTCATGAAGCGCGCCGCCACGTCGCCGTCGATCAAACGGTGGTCAATGCTGAGCGAGATCGCCATCATCGGACGGATGACCACTTCTCCGTTGCGCGCCACCGGTTTTTCAGTGATGGTTCCTACGCCCAAAATGGCCACTTCCGGATAGTTGATGATCGGTGTGAAGAACTGGCCACCGAAGGAACCGATGTTGGTAATGGTAAACGTGCTGCCTTTCAGCTCGTCCGGTGCCGCTTTGCGCGAACGGGTCCGTTCCACCAATTCGGCGATTTCCTGCGCCAGCTCGAAGATCGATTTTTGATCCGCGTTTTTGACCACCGGCACGATGAGACCGTCGTCGGTCGCGGTCGCAATACCCATGTGGTAGTAGTGCTTGATGACGATCTCTTCTTTCTCCATATCGATCGACGCGTTCAACGTCGGGAACTCGCGCAGGGCCGCGATCAAGGCTTTGATGATGAACGGCAGGTAGGTCAACTTGATGCCGCGCTCGGCCGCAGCTTGTTTCGCCCATTTGCGCAGCTCCACCAGCTCGCCGGCGTCGATTTCGTTCATGATCGTCACGTGCGGGGCAGTGAACTTGCTTTCCACCATCCGCTTGGCGATGGTTTTGCGCAGACCACGCAGCGGAATACGCTCTTCCGTACCCGCCACCGGAGCCGCTTGCACCGGAGCTGCCGCTTGTTTTTCCTCGGCTGCCGGTTGCGCTTCGGCTTGCGGACCTTCCGCCGCTTTGCGCACGTCTTCGGCGGTGATCCGTCCATTCGGACCGGTTCCGTTTACTTGAGTGATGTCCACACCCAACTCACGGGCCAATTTACGGACGGACGGCATAGCCAACACGCGTTTTTTCGGACCGGCCGGTTGCGCTTCCTGTTTGGCCGGAGCCGCTTGCGGTTGCTCCTGTTTGGGCTGTTCCGGTTTTGCTTCGACTTTTTCTTCCTCGGCCGTTTCTTGCTGCGCGCCTTCTCCGCCTTCGGTTTCAAACACGGCGATCACCGTGCCGACCACGGCGATCTCTCCTTCTTGGACGCGCAGTTCTTTCACCGTCCCGGTCACCGGGGACGGGATTTCCACCACTGCTTTGTCGGTTTGTACTTCGGCGAACACGTCATCTTCCTTGACCTGATCGCCTTCCTTGACATACAGCTTGACGATCTCACCTTCGTGGATGCCTTCACCCACGTCCGGCAGTTTAAATTCGTAGGCCACGGGCCTCGTTCCTCCCTTCTTAGATTAGAAATCCAAAACTTTGTCGATTGCCGTGCGAATCCGCGCCACCGAGGGCAACCATTCGTCTTCGAGCGAGGAGATCGGATACGGCGTGTCAAATCCAGTCACCCGCAACACAGGCGCTTCGAGGCTGAGGATCGCTTCTTCGTTGATCCGAGCGATGATTTCCGCACCGACGCCGGCCGTACCCACCGCTTCATGCACGACAACGACGCGTCCCGTTTTTTCCACCGAAGAGAGGATGGTCTCCATATCCATCGGAGCCAGGGTGCGAAGGTCAATCACTTCGGCGGAGATACCCCGCTCCTGTTCGGCTTGTTCGGCCGCTTTTTGCGCCATCGGCACCATCGCACCCCAAGCGATCAGGGTGACGTCGTTGCCTTCTTTCACCACGTTGGCTTTACCGATCGGCACCGTGTACTCGCCTTCCGGCACTTCCTGCTTCACCGAGCGGTACAAGCGCATCGGCTCGAAGAACAACACCGGATCAGGATCGCGCATCGCCGAGATCAGGAGACCTTTGGCATCATACGGCGTGCTCGGGATGACCACTTTCAATCCCGGTTGATGCACGAACAACGCTTCCAAGCTGTCAGAGTGCATTTCCGGCGTTTTTACGCCCCCGCCGTACGGAGACCGGATCACGAGCGGAACATTGAAGCGCCCGCCGGAACGGAAACGAAGCCGGGCCGCTTGCGAACAAATTTGGTCCATCGTTTCATAGACGAAACCGGAAAATTGGATTTCCGCCACCGGACGGAACCCGGTCGCCGCCAACGCCACAGCCGTTCCGATAATGCCGGACTCTGCCAACGGAGTGTCAAACACTCGGTTTTCGCCGAATTGCTGGTACAAACCTTCCGTCGCGCGGAACACACCGCCGTTGACCCCGACGTCTTCCCCCATTACCAATACGCGCTCGTCCCGTTCCATCTCCACGCGCATGGCATCATTGATCGCTTTGATCATCGTCATCGTGGCCATTACTTCGTCTCCTCCTTCCAGCGCAGGTACGCCTCTTTCTGTTTCTTCAGATCCGGCGTCATGTCAGTGTAGACATACTCGAACAGGTCCGTAATCTGACCTTTGTCCATTTTTTCCACTTTCTTGATCGTTTCCGCGATCTGATCCAGCATTTCTTGTTCGATTTGTTTTTCCCATTCTTCGCTCCACAAACCTTTGTTTTGGAGATATTTGCGGAAACGACGAATCGGTTCGCGTTTTTCCCAATCAGTTTCTTCTTCTTTTTTCCGGTAACGAGCCGGATCGTCCCCTGCCATGGTGTGCGGTCCGAGACGATACGTCACCGCTTCGATCAGGGTCGGTCCTTCCCCGTTGCGCCCGCGATCAGCCGCTTCTTTCACTGCTTTGTACACAGCGAAGATGTCGTTACCGTCGATGCGCACGCCATGAATGTCATAAGCCACCGCTTTTTGTGCGATGGTTTTGGATTTCATTTGTTTCTCCAGCGGCACGCTGATGGCATAGTGGTTGTTTTGCACAAAGAAGATCGCCGGGGCGTTGTACACAGCCGCGAAGTTGAGCCCTTCGTGGAAGTCCCCTTGCGAGGTCGCACCGTCACCGAACAGCGCGATGGCCACTTTTTTCTCGCCTTTCAGATTGAAGCCCCAAGCCGCACCGGCTGCGTGCAACACGTGAGCCGCGATAATGATTTGCGGCGGGAACATGTTCACACCTTCCGGGATTTGGCCACTGCCTTTTTGTCCGCGAGAATAGAGGAACACTTGCTCCATCGGCAGACCGTGATACATGGCCGCCCCCATGTCACGGTAGCTGGGGAAGAAAAAGTCGTCTTTGTTCAGTGCAGCCACGGAACCGATTTGGCAAGCCTCCTGCCCGGCCATGGGAGCATAGAAGCCCAGTCGGCCTTGACGGTTCAACTTGATGGCGCGTTGGTCAAACACGCGAAGACCGTACATCCACCGGTACAGATCTTTCAGTTCTTCATCGGACAATTCCGGCGGCTCTTGTCCTTCATTGATCTCGCCGTCCGGATTCAGGATCTGAAGCGTTTCAAATTCCTGCTTCAGTTCTGCCACGATCATTCACCTCGCTCCATTGGTTGCCCCTTGTGATCAGGGATGATGATGCTTATGGACAGTTCAACATATAGCGTTCCAATTTCTGCCGGAATGCATTCCCTACCGGACGCATCAGGGCCGAATCAGAACGCGGATTGTAAGGAAATCAGAAAATCCGTCCGTCAGGATCACAAATTATTTCATCGATATCCTCGACGTGTTACATATAATATCCTAACACTTCAACATGAAAAATGCCAGTAATCTAACTGGCATTTTGACGAAAGAAATTATTCCCACAAACTTCTGTATCACTAAATGTACCCATTCTGTTATATATTATGGAGCAAATTTGAAGGGTGTTGTATCACAATTGAGAACGTTTTCATTGGTTTCGGTATCTGCATGCGCTCCTCATTTAGGAGAGGAGAATCTGGCACCATCATCCCTTAACCCAACCGGGGATCTTTCAACAAGCGCTCCAATTCCTCTTTATGTTTTGTTTCATCGGCGATCATGTCTTCTAACTGGATTTTCAATCCGATCTCTCCCACTTTCTCCGCTTGGGAGATCCGTTCCGTATAACGGGCAATGGTGGCTTTCTCGGCATCCAATGCATGCTGGATCATTTCCCGAACATCCTGCATTCGTTTCACCTCTTTTGGTTCCACAACAGGCGTGCCACCCAACGCCACGATTTTTTCGGCCAAATAACTGGCGTGTCCCAGTTCGTCCTGCGCTTCCGATTCGAAGAACGGTTTCAGAACCGGACGACTCAGACCGGATACCGCCGCCGCATTGTGCGTGTACTGGATCACAGCGGCATATTCATACGCCAAATCTTCATTTAATCCGTCAATCAATACTTGCCGATCCCTATCCATCAAAATGAACCCCTTTTTCCTTTAAAATATTACTTACGGTATCAATGTACCCATATCATGAAAAATAAAACATGGATCATCCGTTACATTCATCATGGGAGCCATGGAGTTCGATCAAGCCCGCACAAATGTTGTATAATAGTGGGCAGATGTCAGGGAGAATCTGTTTATTTCTTGTTTGTTTCAAGAGAGGGGGTACCAAGTGAAAGGGAAGAGGTGCCCCGAACAAGTGGAGATGATTACAATGAAAACGGTACAACCTGAAGAAACCCCGCTGATGTGGGGGGACAAACGATACAACAGCTGGAACTATCATCTGCGCCAAACCTTTGGTGAGAAGGTATTCAAAGTGCCGCTCGACGGCGGTTTTACCTGTCCCAACCGTGACGGTACGGTGGCGACGGGCGGATGTACGTTCTGCAGTGCCCGTGGTTCCGGTGATTTCGCCGGCAACCGGCGAGACAGTCTCGTTCAACAATTTGAAGAAGTGAAGGAACGGATGCACCGGAAATGGCCCCAAGCCAAATACTTGGCCTATTTTCAGGCCTTCAGCAACACATATGCACCGGTCGACGTGTTGCGTCCCATGTACGAGACTGCATTGGAACAGGAAGGTGTAGTAGGTTTGGCCATCGCCACGCGGCCTGACTGTTTGCCTGATGACGTCGTGGAACTGCTGGCCGAACTGAATGAACGTACGTACCTTTGGGTGGAGCTGGGCCTGCAAACCATTCACGAAGAGACTTCGCGCCTGGTCAATCGGGGGCACGATTTTCAGTGTTTCCTGGATGGTGTGGAAAAATTGCGCCGTCACAATATCCGCACGTGTGCCCACATCATTTACGGCCTGCCCGGTGAAACGGAAGAAATGATGATGGAGACGGCAAAAGCATGTGCGGAGATGGACATTCAGGGCATCAAGATCCATCTGTTGCACTTGCTCAAAAACACACCGATGGTGAAACAGTATGAAGCTGGTCTGCTTCGCTTCCTGGACAAGGAAACATATGTGAAATTGGTGGTGGACACACTGGAAATCCTTCCACCGGACATGATTATTCACCGGTTGACGGGAGACGGACCGCCCGACCTCTTGATCGGACCGTTGTGGAGCTTGAAGAAGTGGGAAGTGCTCAATGCCATCGATGATGAGCTGAAACGCCGAAATTCCTGGCAAGGGAAGCGGTGGTCATCCTCGCGTTCGGGGTTGGTGCGAAGCGGGGGAAGGAGATGATTGTCCCCGCTGTCCTCTCTTTTTCCCATGCATTGGTCCGGCAAGCGATTGATGAAGGCGGGATTGCCGTCGACGCCACTACCGGCAACGGACACGATACGCAATTTTTGGCGGAATGCGTCGGTCCGGCGGGGAAAGTGTACGCGTTCGACATCCAGCAGGAGGCGCTCGCACGCACAAAGCAGCGTCTGAATGAGCGGGGCATCGCCAATCGCGTCGCACTCATCCACGCCGGACACCATGAGATGGATCAGTATTTACCGGTAGAGATTCGTGGAAAGCTGCAAGCCGTGATGTTCAACCTGGGATATCTGCCGCATGGCGATCCTACCGTCATCACCCGACCGGAAACCACGCTTCCCGCTTTAGAGACGGCTACTGTCTGGTTGACCCCGGGCGGAGTTCTTTCCGTCGTTTTGTACACCGGACATCCCGGCGGACCAGAAGAAGCGGAACACGTGTTGCAATGGGCTCAGTCTCTTCCTCCGAAGACGTTCCAAGTGATGCATTATCAACTGCTCAACCGGCAACAGGCACCTTCTTTGGTACTTGTGGAAAAACGTAAGCAGGCCGCCTGACAGGGCGGCCTTTTTACATACCACGATCAATCGTCACCAAAGGAATCGCCGATGTCGTCCAAGAAATTCCCCGCATCATCGACCCAATCTTCCACTTGATCCTCCACTTGATTCACCCAATCAGCAATGCCACCGTCATTGTCAGTGATGCTTTCCACAGCCTCCTCCAACAATTCGTCGGCTACCATTCCGCCAATCATGCCTGCAGCAAAGCCACCGATGCCACCGCTGAAATGCCCGTGGTGACCGTGACCGTGCCATCCGTGTCCGGACGGGAACCCGTGAACGTGCGCATAGTGTCCCGTGTGATGACCAGCAACACCGGTTGAAGCCATTTCTTCTAACATATGACGTAACTGTTCGGTCAAAAGGGGTGGTTGGTCCAATACATCGTTGGTTACATACCATTCCCGGCGAATCTCCCTCTCGTGACCGTAACCGTGACATTCCACTTCCAACCACAATCGAATGCCGTGATCGTCAACGGCAGCCGTAAATTCCACTTCCTTGACCCGATCATGCAAAAATGCGGTCGGGAAGAATTCGAACTCCTGTACATAACCATTGAAAGAGCGGGAGCTATGTTTTTCACGGAACCCCAACTCAGCAAACGCTTGGAGCAAATGGGACAACCGGACGGGCGGCACCACTTGGATAGGATCGCTGTCCGATGAGTCCACCCCTTGTGCAATGTCCAAAGTCGTGTGAAACACGTAGGAAATTCCGTGAGCGGACAGAGGGAGGTTGTACGGCAGGCGAAACGCAAACGGATACTCCTTCACCTCACGGGCGCCGATCACAAATGATGTGGGAAATGGAATCCGGGTCACCCGACGGGTATGCTGACGCTGATTCGCCCACAGGTGCAATACGAGATCCACATGGATGCCGTTGATTTTCTGCTCCACCTCTCCTCCGTGGATAATCAACCGTCCACGCACCTCATCGCCGAGCGCATAACAGTCTTTTTCCAGCACCAGATCGACACGGGCAGAACCGTGCCCCAGCTTGGCCAGCAAATGTTTCCACATCAAGACCATCCCCCCATACGTTTCTGTCCCGATTGTACATCAATTTAGGCTGGACGTTCCTCCCGAAACAAGCAAAAAGATCGACAATCCCACATCAAGAGAGAAAATCACTCTTTCCATTTTCCCGTCCGAATCCAATGTCTTTCCATTTGGCTGAGAGGCACTCCCTCCACTTTTCGTTTCCCGCATTTCACGCAGATGCAATAACTTTTCCAAGCGTTCCACCCTACCAACTCCCAGCGATGCAAACAAATGCGTATCCCCATTCTCTTTTTCCCGCCGCTCATTTTTCATGCACCCTCCATTTACAGAGCGACACCCCCACAGGAATGGGAATTATTTCCGATCGATATTATAAAAAAACATCTCCCGTATGGGAAGATGTTTTTGTCTCAAAACGCCGCTCGTTTCAGCGACCTCTTTTTTGTTTGGCGGCCAAAGCACTGAGCCGTTCCTCACTGCTTTTTAGCCATTTTTTCATCATGTCTTCAAAATCTGTGGGGCCATTGCGACGTCCAGAGCCACGTCGGTCGCCACGGTTGGGACGGTCATCGCTGAGCGCTTTAATCGAAAGGGAGATTTTCCCGGATGGATCGACCGAAAGCACTTTTGCTTTGACCGTATCGCCCACCTGCAGTTCATCTTCTACTTTTTCCACGTACTTCGTGGAGATTTGCGAAATGTGTACCAGACCCGTCTCTCCTGACTCCAATTTGACGAATGCCCCGAAAGGTTTAATTGCAACTACTTCTCCGCTGACGACGGATCCTTCCGTTACCTGGCTCATTCAAACACTCCCGAAATGATATTCATTCTGTACGAAAATACCATTTATCTGTGCGCAAGTCAATGGTTAATCTACCCATTGTACTGAACGTTTTCCCACGCTCCGTTCCCATTCGTTCATTGCTTTATATAATAAGAATAACATGTTTGCCGTTTACTCCGCAATTTCATTCACCTTTTTCTGCTTAATATGCTATACTTTTTTAAGCGAACATCGTACAACCAGAACAGATTATTCAGGAAGGAAGGATTTATGACGATGCAAACCGGCGTCCAAGAGGGGAGCGTATTAAAACTGAACGGAACTGTTCACCGTCAATTGCCGGTGGCGGCATTGATTGAACAGGCGATCTTGCGAAAAGAAGCTGTATTGACTGCAAACGGTGCACTGCGGGCAACAACCGGCAAATACACCGGTCGATCACCCAAAGACAAATACATTGTAGATGAGCCGACCGTTACTGACAGCATCGACTGGGGGCCCGTCAACCAACCGATGAAACGCGAAGTGTTTGAACGCCTGTATGCACGTGTACGGGAATATCTGCACGACAGGGAAGTGTTTGTGTTTGACGGTTATGCGGGAGCCAATCCCTCCCACCGTCTTCCCATTCGCGTCATCACAGAATATGCATGGCACAACCTGTTTGCCCATCAGTTGTTCATTCGTCCTTCAGAAGAGGAATTATCCGATCACACTCCTTCATTCACCGTCATTTCGATGCCTGGCTTCCAAGCGGTTCCCGAACGGGACGGAACGCGATCGGAGACGTTCATCATCATCAGTTTTGAACATCGGGTCGTGTTGATCGGCGGTACCCAATATGCTGGGGAAATGAAAAAATCCATCTTCAGCGTCATGAATTACCTGTTGCCGGAGAGAGGTGTCCTCCCTATGCACTGCTCCGCCAACGTGGGGCACCAAGGGGACGTCGCCCTTTTCTTTGGACTCTCGGGCACTGGGAAGACCACATTGTCCGCCGATCCGGAGCGCTGTCTGATCGGAGATGATGAGCACGGCTGGTCGAACACGGGCATCTTCAACATCGAAGGCGGTTGTTACGCCAAATGCATCGGATTGTCGAAGGAAAAAGAACCGCAAATCTGGAACGCAATCCGGTTCGGTTCCGTGTTGGAAAACGTGGTGTTGGACGACAACCGCCGGCCGGATTATGATGATCATTCGTTAACGGAAAACACCCGTGCCGCCTACCCGATCGATCATATTCCGAACGCGGTGATTCCCGGCATCGCCGGTCATCCGAATGTGATTTTGTTTTTGACGGCGGATGCATTTGGTGTGTTGCCACCCATCTCCCGGTTAACCCCGGAACAGGCGATGTATCATTTCCTGTCAGGTTACACCAGCAAACTGGCCGGCACCGAACGCGGCGTCACGGAACCGGAAGCGACCTTCTCCGCTTGTTTCGGCGCTCCTTTCCTTCCACGTCCCGCCCGGGAGTACGCGGAGATGTTGGGAGAAAAAATTGCCCGGCATCAAGTTCGCGTCTATCTGGTCAACACCGGCTGGACCGGCGGTCCGTACGGTGTGGGTAAACGGATGAACCTCGCCTACACGCGGTCCATGGTCCGGGCAGCCATCAACGGGCGTCTGGAGGAGAGCACTTTCAGTATCGACCCCATCTTCAAAGTAGCGGTGCCGGACACGTGTCCGGACGTTCCGAGCGACATCCTGAAACCGCGAAGCACTTGGTCCGACCCCGAAGCCTACGATCGGAAAGCCCGCGAGCTGGTACAGCGGTTTCAGGAGAATTTCAACCGGTTCAAGGATATACCCGAGTCGATCCGCAATGCGGGGCCGACCATCGAGTGAAAAACAGGGCCGCCCGTAAGAGTGGGCGGTCCTGTTTTTCTCATGACGCCAACGCGTCCAGAATCTCTTCCTTTGTCTCAGCTTTCATCAGCCGATCCCGAACCTCGGCGTGCATCAATTTTCGCGACAACGCGGCCAGAATCTGCAGATGTTCGTTGCCCGCCTGCTCGTGGGGGACGGCGATAAGAAAGACGAGTCGCACCGTGTCTTCTTGATCGGCATGCCAGTTGATCGACTCAGGCAACCGGGCAAATGCCACCGCCGGCTGTGTAACGGATGCGGATTTAGCGTGGGGAATGGCAACATCGAATCCGATCGCTGTAGAGCCCAGCTTCTCCCGCTCTTCCACATCCTGCAGGTAACCTTCGACGTCGGTGATCACACCCTGTTGTTTCAGACGTTCGGACAACTGCCGGATTACTTCTTCCCGTGTAGACGCTTCCAAAGACAACATCATGCTGTCAGGTTTGATCACTGTTATGAGATCCAATTCAGTTTCCTCCTTGCTCTGTCGGCTTGCGTTTTAACCATGTCACCAGCAACGCCGTCACCACTGTTCCGATGGCGATGGCCAACACATAATAGCCCAATCGTTCCACCGCGTGCGGGATGGCCAACACGAACACGCCGCCATGCGGTGCCCGGAGTTCGCATCCCCACACCATCGACAACGCTCCTGTCACAGCGGAACCGATCATCAACGAAGGAATCACGCGAATGGGGTCAGCCGCCGCAAAAGGAATGGCGCCTTCCGTGATAAAGGAAAGGCCCAGGATACCAGCTGCTTTGCCTGCTTCCCGCTCTTCTTCACTAAACTTGCGTTTGGCTATCAATGTGGCCAACCACAAGCCCAACGGGGGCACCATACCGGCGGCCATCGTTGCCGCCATCGGTCCGTACACCTGCGATCCCAGCAGGCCGACGCTGAACGTGTATGCAGCCTTATTGACGGGACCACCCATGTCAAACGCCATCATCGCTCCGAGCACGAGACCCAACCAAACAGCATTGGCGGTACCCAGCGATTGAAGCCATGCGGTCATGACGGTCATGATGTTTTTGATCGGGGCACCAATGACGTAGATCATCAGCAACCCGACGATCAAGGATGAGAGAAATGGAATGATGACGATGGGCTTTAACCGTTCCAGTGTCTTGGGGAGAGGCAATAAGGTTTTGATCCCCTGTGCCACATATCCCGCCAAAAATCCGGCTACGATCCCGCCGAGAAAACCGGCTCCCAGTTTGGACGCCAGCATCCCGCCGATCAATCCCGGCGCCAGACCCGCTTTGTCAGCGATCGAGTACGCGATGTAACCGGCCAACACCGGTACCATCAAGGCAAATGCGGTGCCTCCGCCGATGTCCATCAGCGCGGCTGCCAACGTACCCTTCTGTTCAAACGCTTTGATTCCGAACAAGAACGACAGTGCGATCATCAACCCGCCTGCCACCACCAACGGAATCATGAACGACACGCCGTTCATCAGATGGCGGTACGGTCCCGACAGTTGGGTCTCCTTCTTGCTTGCTTCCTTTTTCGGAGTGGGTCGGGCTTCCGCTTCCTTCGGGGATTGGGCCAAGGCCCGTTCGATCACGTCACTCGCCTTTTTAATCGCTTCACCGAGCGGCACGCGTACTACCGGTTTCTCCGCGAAGCGTTCCTCTTCCACATCCACGTCCGCCGAAATGATCACGGCATGGGCCTCCTGAATCTCTTCCTCGGTCAGCCGGTTTTCCACTCCCGTCGCACCGCGTGTCTCCACTTTGAGCGATACGCCGTGTTGTTTAGCCGCCTGTTGCAATGCCTCCGCAGCCATAAACGTATGTGCGATCCCGGTGGGACATCCGGTGACGGCAACCAATCGTTTCATACCTTTTCTCCTCCTCTCATCCACTGAACGACGATATCCGCTCCAGATGAATCTGTCGACTCATGGCGACGGTTTCCTCCCAACCGCAAAGCTCGGTTCCGGCGTGAGCAGCAGTAACCGTGCCGGCCGCAGTCGCAAACCGCGCCACTTCTTCTTCACTTTTTCCTTGCAGCCATCCCCATACCAGCGCCGCCATCATCGAATCCCCCGATCCTACAGGACTTTTGGCTTCAATGCGCGGAGGAATGGTACGAATCGTTTTCGTTTCCGTCATCAACCACGCGCCGTTGGCACCATCGGACACCGCTACCCACCGAATCCCGATCTCCAGCAAACGACGACCCGCTTCCAACACGTTCTGCTCCGTGTCCAAAGGTGTCCCGACATACCCTCCCAACTCGCGTCGATTGGGTTTCACAGCAAAGGGTACCGCGTCCACGCCCAGTTTGAACGGCACACCCTCCGCGTCCAGGAAAGCCTTTACATTTTTGCGCTTTGCCATTTCGATGCAATCTCGATACAACCCGTTCGGAGCACCGGTCGGCAAACTTCCCGACAACACCACCACCTTTGCTTGATCCAGCAGACGATCAAACAAATGGATGAAAGCGTCTACATCTTTGGCGTCAACTCGGAAACCCGGCGCGTTCAGCTCCGTCATCCGTTGTGGCTTCGTCTCGGCAATTTTGCAATTGATCCGAGTGACGGCATCTACCGGGACAAACTGATGCAAAATCCCCATACGATCCAAGGCATTGACGACAAAATCACCATTGGCGGTTCCAATCCACCCTGTCGCCATCACATCTGTTTGCCATCCCTTGAGCACACGCGCCACATTGATGCCTTTGCCGCCCGGATCCATCCTGACTTTTTGGCCTCTGTTCACCTCACCTGGCCGCAACACAGTCACTTCCACCGTCTGATCAATCGCCGGGTTGCAGGTCACGGTCAGCACTTCGCACATGACAACGGCTCCTTTGGCAATGTTTGATTGTTGGATCACACTTTGATTACACGCACGCCCTTTTCCCGTATCCGTTCCGCCAACGCCTCCGGCACCCCCGTGTCCGTGATCCAGACATCCACCGCTTCCACTGGGGCAAATTGCGCAAACGTCACTTTGCCCGCCTTATCGGAATCACTCAACAATATCACCTGCTTTGCAGAACGGATCATCGCCTTTTTCACCTGAGCCTCCAACAGATGGGGTGTGGTCAATCCTGCATCCGGGTCCACCCCGTTGGTGCCGATGAATGCTTTGTCCACCCGGATCGTTTCCAACGTCTTCTCCGCGACGGGGCCAACCATGGACTGGGTCATGCCGCGGACCGTCCCTCCCACACAGAGAAGCTCGATGGAGGAGTGACCGGACAGCTCACGCAAAACGAACACCGAATTCGTCACAACCGTCAATCGCTGAAATTGGTTCAACTCCCTTGCCAGCGCCCAAGTGGTCGTTCCGGCATCCAACAGCACGGTTTCTCCTTCGCGAATCATGCTCGCGGCTCTGATGGCGATGCGCCGTTTTTCCTCGCGGTACTGGTCCTCCTTTTCCTGAAAGGAAGGTTCAAATCCCACGTGTTCCAGAGAAATGGCACCACCGTGGGTTCGTTTGAGCAGACCAGCGTCTTCCAGCTCTTTCAGATCACGTCGGATCGTTGCCGGGGAGACACCGAAGCGCTCACACAATTCGGAAACGGATGCGCGCTTGTGCTCATGCAAATAGGAAAGGATCTGCATTTGTCGTTCTTCTGTGAACATGTTGACCCTCATTTATGATCGATCATTTTCGATCGTTTGTGATCACTGATGATTATATATGATTTTATCCCCTCTTTTCAATCAATTTTTTATGGAAATTCGGCCTATTCCTTCGATCCTTGGCTGCCACCATCTTGAAAAAAAATACGTAACCTGCTATCATCAGCGGAGGTTTGTGTCTTGCGGAATTTGGATCAAGGAAGGGTATGCGAATATGAAGCGACCTGTTGTCATCGGAGTGGCCGGTGGAAGCGGTTCCGGCAAAACGACGATTGCGCGCAAACTGTACGAGCAATTTGCCGATTCGGTCGTCATGATCGAACAGGATGCATATTATCGGGATCAGTCTCATCTGCCCCTTGAAGAACGGATCAAAACCAACTACGATCATCCGCTCGCGTTTGACAATGATTTGTTGATCGAACATCTGAACAAGTTACTGAACTACGAACCCATTCACAAACCCGTTTACGACTACAAATTACACACCCGTTCCGAAGAAACCGTGTATCTAGAGCCTAAGGACGTCATTATTTTGGAAGGGATTTTGATTCTGGAGGATGAACGGTTACGGGAACTGATGGACATCAAGGTGTTTGTCGATACTGACGCCGATGTTCGGATTCTCCGTCGAATGGAACGGGACATCAAAGAGCGTGGGCGCACGCTGGAATCTGTCATCCATCAATACCTCACCGTCGTTCGTCCGATGCATCTGCAATTCATCGAGCCCAGCAAACGGTACGCCGACCTGATCATCCCCGAAGGCGGATACAACCAAGTCGCAATCAATCTGCTGGTGAACCAGATCCGTACCTATTTGCAGAAACAATAAACAATGAGACAGTTCCAGAACCAACCCGGTCCTTTTTTCAATGGGCCGGGTGTTTTATTTTTTCCAACGGTATGACCCTGACACGTTGTCATGGTCTACAATGTTCCACCATAGGGGTGATACACATGAGGATCAGCGATTTGTCCGAACAAACGGGTGTCAGCTTGCGTTCTCTCCTTTTAGGTCTTTTGCCACGCTTTTGATCGTTTTCCTTTTAGATATTGAGAATCTTCCTTTTTCAGCACAAAACCCTCCAGGTCCAATCGGTGATGCCTTAGGGGATCGAGGTTTGAACCCTCTGATGGTTAACTACGTAAAAACCTCCACTATCTTGTGGAGGAGAATGGTGAGGGGATTATTCATTTTCCTTCGCCTCTATGGTAGGTATATAAGTCCAGCTCGAAATAACCGGATCGGTGTTACAATGGTAATTGGATTGGATGACCGTGTTGTGGATTTGGCCCAGTTTATATTGCTGTTTTTTTCTTCTGTTCATGCGCCTCGCATCGAAGATGCCTCGCCCTGCGAGGACACAGGCGATTCGCCGTGGACCGACAAACCGGTTAGGGATCATCATGCTTCGTCCGGATCGAACACGCAGTCGCTCAGCGGAATCACCCGGGTCTTGCGGATCCATTTATACAGCAGCCACAAGAGGAGGAACACGGGTAAGCCGATGTACGTAGCGATAACATTCCCCCACTGGATGGGGCCGCCGGTGAAATCTCCATAGCCTTGGCAAAGGATGACGATCGCGCACAGGACAATGGCAAAGAGTGGCCCGAAGGGGTACCATTTCGCCCGGTACTTTAATTCATTGAGGTTCCTTCCCTGCGCGACATATGCCTTACGGAACCGATAGTGGCAAATGGAGATCCAGAGCCAGGTGATGAACCCGGTCATGCCCGAGCAGTTCAACAGCCAGATGAAGACGACACCGTTTCCGAACAGCGAGGAGAGGAATGCGAGGAATCCGAAAATTGTGGTCACATACAGGGCATAGGTCGGGACACCACGTGAATTGACCCGTGTGAACAGCTTCGGCGCCTTCCCTTCCTTCGCGAGCGCCCACAACATCCGTGTCGACGCGTAGATGGCAGAGTTGCCGCAGGACAGCACAGAAGTGAGAATGACGGCGTTCATTAGCCCGGCCGCAAAGGCAAGCCCCGCACGCTTGAACACCAGAGTGAATGGGCTGACCGCGATGTTCGTCACATCGTTCTTGAGCAGGTTGGGATCTGTGTAGGGAATGATCAGACCGATAATCAGAATGGAGAGCACGTAAAAGATCAGGATTCTCCAGAACACCGTGTTGATGGCCCGTGGCACGTTACGCGAAGGGTTGTCACTTTCGCCCGCCGCAATGCCAACGATCTCGGTACCCTGAAACGAGAACCCTGCAATCATTAGCACGCCGAACGTGGCCATGAATCCTCCATGGAATGGACTTCCGCCGAGCACAAAGTTGTGGAAACCCACGGCAGGCTGGGTCAGGATGCCAAAGATCATCCCGATGCCGAGGAGGATAAACACGATGATGGCGATCACCTTGATGCCGGCAAACCAAAACTCTGCCTCGCCATAACTGCGCACCGAGAGGATGTTGAGCGTAAAGAGAATCGCCAGGAAAATGGAGCTCCAGACAATAGAAGGAGTGTGCGGAAACCAGTACTTCATGACAAGCGTAGCCGCCGACAGTTCGACCGGTATCGTGACCGCCCAGCTGAACCAGTAATTCCATCCGATGGAGAACCCAAGAGCCGGATCCACGAATTTTGTGGCGTACGTTGCAAACGATCCGGAAGTCGGGAGCAGGGTGGCCATTTCACCGAGGCTGGTCATCACAAAGTACATCATGATGCCAATCACGATATACGCGAGTAGCGCTCCACCTGGCCCCGCTGAATTGATCAATGCGCCACTGGCCACGAACAGCCCTGTGCCGATGGCGCCGCCAATCGCAATAATGCTGAGATGACGCGATCTTAAGCGTCGTTGCAGTTTGCCGTCCGCCACAGTCCCTGACTGAACCTGTACATTGGCCACAAAGCCAACCCCCATCCATGTTTCTGAAAGTGGTTTCTTATATGGGTATGAAATTCTGATCACAAAATGTTTGTATACGCCGCTCCCATGTGCGGCACGAGCGATCCTTCCCGACGGGTATCCCCCCTTTCGCGCTCGTCACCAACTTATCCGGATTAAAGCAAAGATTACTCAGTATTATCAGAGATCCAGTACGAGGCGGTCGCCTGCCGCTCGTGAGACGCATGCGATGATCGACCGGTTTGATGCCTTTTCTTCATCCGTCAGGTAAAAATCGCGATGGTCCACCGCCCCTTCGACGATGCCGATCTCGCAAGTTCCGCACCCTCCGGCGCGGCACGCGTAACGGACCCGAACGCCGGCGCGCAGGAGAGCGACGAGCAGCGTCTCGTGCTCCGCAACCACCACATCCCGACCCGATTTACACAGGGATACCACAAACGGGCGTGGATTTTCGGGCGTCGGGGCCGTGAATTGTTCGACGTGGATGTTGCTCTTCGGAAATCCGAGCTCCTCCGCATGCTGAGAAAACTCCTGGATGAAGGAAGCAGGGCCGCACAAGTAAACGTGCGTACCCACCTTGGCCCCGCCGAGAACGTTCGGCGTCAACCGCGTCCCGTCTTCGGAAAAATAGAATCGGCTCTCTGGGTAGCGGGCCTGAATGAACGCACGAAAAGCGCAATACGAGCGGGATCGCGCGGCGTAGTGCAGTTCAAACGACCCGTTTTTGGCCCGGAGGTCCGCCATCATTGACAGAAATGGTGTGATGCCAATCCCCGCTGCCAGGAACACATGGTGCCTTGCACGCTGGCTCAGCGGAAAATGGTTTTTCGGCGGGCTGATGCGCACAATGTCACCCACGCGGACACGGTCGTGCCAGCCGGCAGAGCCCCCCTGCGAGCTGTCCGAACGGCGAATGGCAATCTGATACACATTGCGCATGGCCGGATCGCCAATAAGTGAGTAGTTTCGCTCAAAAACGCGGCCGTCGAAATCGACGAATGTGGTGATATGGGCACCTGCCGAAAACGGCGGCAACCGATCCGTCCCCACAGGAACCAGCGTGAACCGTTTTACCACCGGTGTCTCTTCATCGATCCGCGCAACGCGGACGGTCAGAATGGCATCCTGTCTCATGGGTTCTCCTTCTTCGTTATGTTGTTGAGCATCAGGTAGCCGAGAACGGCATCCAACCGTTTGGAATAGTGATCCGACACCGAAATCATCTTTCCACACTGCCGGCAAATCACGGTTGGTGCGTCACCGATAGGATTGATGGTGTAACAGGCAATGCAAAAAACCTTCTGGTACTTTTGTCCATAGCCTCGGATCTGGATGTCTTCTTTGGCGTAACCCACCATTTCCGCAATGCGGGCGAGCGATCGAGCTGACACCCAGGAGGCCGCGATGTACAGGTGAGTCCCCATCGGCTGATGTTCCAGATACATCCGAAGTGCTTCCGAGTCACCGACATGCGGCCACGAACGCTTGGCAGAGATGAGGGCGTCTATGCAGTGGTCGTCTGTCTCTCCCGCGCTATCCCCGACGAGGTTCCATTCGACGGGATATCCCGTGGCGGCCATCCGCCGGACATCGGGAAGCACATGCGCTACCCCGTGATCATCGACAAATACCAAGTGTTTTCGGCAACGGCCGCTGATCTCGAAGGGTGACAGAGAATCTAGGGAGCGCTCCGTCATAGGCATCGCCCCAGGTAATCGATGACCTGCTCTCGATATGCTGCCAAACCTTTGTACGTTACCACCTGTTCCGGGAGCGTGACGAGCACCGAATATAACTTGTGCGCCCAATCCGGGCGATCGCACAACTCTCCCACCGATTTTAGGTAGGTGTGAATGCTAAACAGCAGGGCGTTGCTTCCTGGAAGCCGCAGCACACACTGCTCCTCAACGCGAAATTGCACCTCGTCGGCCACGTTCTCCAGTGTCACCTGGTACCTTGCCGTCCCCCACTCGTCAAACGTCTCCGGCGGAATGTGGAGTCGTCTGCCAACCTGCAAAGTCCAGTTCAGGCGCGTCCACGGTTTGCCCGCCTCAACCCGCAGCAGAAACCTTCGGATCTTTTCGGCCAGTTCGTTACTCCACGGCACCGGTCGATGAATCTCCTGGAACGCCATTCCGAGATCGAACGTGAGTGACCAAACGCTCGGGAAGCAAAGTTGCCCAGCTTCGAGGTAGATGTCGTCGTCACGTTGGACCATGATTAACAAATCTTCCTGCACATGCCGGCCAATCCAGTCAAGCGGCTGCACCGGGAGTGTACTCGCATCACCAAACGTGAATCGGTCGGTCTCGTTCAGCAACAAGTTTCGGAATGTCCATTCGTCGTCCCGCTTCTCGATCGTGAAACAGTCAGGGTAGTTCTCCACCAACTGGTGTACAACCGCATCCACCACTTCCCACTGTGCCGCCAGTGTTCCCGGAAGCGCGTGGAAGCAGCGTTCCGGATGAGCTTCGAGCAAGCGGCGCTTTTCGGCGACTTCGTCGAAATACTCGGTGGTTACCTGTATACAGCATGGCGGGTCGAGTGGTTTCAGATTGTTCGAATAGAGATACCGATCCTCCTCCAAAGGGAATGGGAAACGATGTTGCAGGGAAACCATGCTTGATTATTCTCCTCTTCCCGCAATGTCTTTACGTCGCACCGGAGCTACATTGGCAAACGCTTCATTCATAAAAACGATGAGGCCCATGATACCGACTCCTTCGTAAAGGGCATCAATTCGTTTTTTCTTCTACTGCACAACTCTCCTTTCGCAAAAACAGTCAAGAAACAGTCATTTATATTATAATTAATTCTGACAATTTTGTCTGTATCCTAGCTGCGTTCATCCGGACACTGTCCTTATCGGGTAGCTTAACAGTTTGAAATATCTTTACGATCACGGACACCAAGGTGACTTTTAAGTTTTCCTGAATCAGTTTAAGGAAATGGGGTTTTGAATTTGAAGAATATAAGAAAATATGGGAATCCCCCTTTTACTGTAGCATGCATTCATGGAGGACCCGGTGCTCCAGGAGAGATGGCGCCGGTAGCAAAGGAAATATCCCATATTTGCGGTACTTTGGAACCATTGCAAACATCTGCATCCATTGCAGAACAACTTCATGAATTGCTGACTGTCTTAAAAAAGCATGGAGACCTTCCCATAACATTGATTGGTCATTCATGGGGGGCGTGGTTAAGCTTTATTTTTGCTGCACGCTATCCTTTGTTGGTTAAAAAATTAATACTGATTGGAAGCGGTCCCTTCGAAGAAGAATATGCTTCAAAAATAATGAAAACACGGTTAAGCAGATTGAACAAAGAAGAAAAGTTAAAAGTACACGCTTTAGAGGAAGCCTTACTTGACCCCAGGCAAGACAATAATGTAGCCTTATCTCAATTTGGAAAGCTCCTATCCAAAGCGGATTCTTTCGATCCTTTACCTTCCATCGGCGAAGAAATAGAGGTTCAACCGGATATCTTTCAAAAGGTATGGAAAGAAGCCAGTGAATTAAGACGAAGTGGAAAACTTCTGGAACTAGGCAAACAAATACAATGTCCGGTGATCGCAATCCATGGTGATTACGACCCGCATCCATATGAAGGAATCAAACAACCTTTATCTCAAATGGTTGAAGACTTTCGATTCATTCTATTGAAAAACTGCGGGCATACCCCTTGGATGGAACGGACTGCAAGAGACAGCTTCTACGAAGTCCTTAAAAAAGAATTAAATTAAGATCCCTCCGTTTTTTCAGCGTCACTATAGCGGACATATACCACATAAAAAGGACGATGACCCAGCTTACCCGGATCATCATCCTTTTCAAGAAATCGATGGGTTCCCCATTGAGCAGAGGACATATTTCGCGATGTTCTTCTTTCAAACCGTTCTTAATCCACTCACCGGGTGAGCGTTTTTTCCCGATCAGCTTCGTACGCTTTGACGTGACTGTAAACGGTTTTCAACAACGGAAGATCCAGATCGGCCGGTGCATTCCGTATCAGATATCCATGCAGATGGTCCGTCTCGGTGGGTAACCCTTTTTCGATGTCCCTTGACAACGAGGACTTCATCTCCGGTCCCTGCACCTCAATCACCCGCCAGATTTTTTCCTCCATCTCCTCCGATAACGACGGTTCGATCGACCGCGCCACCGAGACCACTTCGTTCAACAACCGGCGGAACAACTCTTTTCCGAAGGGTGATGCCGTCACTCCCCCCACCGTGGTGCGCATCAATGCCGTCATCCCGCTGAAGGTGGCGATAAACACATATTTGTTCCACATCTCCTGTACAATATGATCGCTGGCCCGCGCCTGCATGTTGGCACCTTCCATTTCATGAAGCAACGATTTTACGCGCTCCGACATGCGCCCGTCCCATTCCCCAAACACCATATCGTGACGCGGACTGTATTGCTCCACTTCCCCTTGATCGTTCAATGTGGATTCGATGAAACAAAGCCCGCCCAATACCCGTTCCCGTCCGAAGCGCTCAAACAATGCCTCCATATGGGCCATTCCGTTGAGTAAAGGCAGAATCGTCGTCCGTTCGTCTACATACGGCGTGATCGAATCCAACACGGTGTCCAAATGATACGCTTTGACCGAAAGCACGATGCAATCAAATGGCTCTGCCTTCTCGCCTGCGGTGATCACTTTTGGCTTTGTATGGAAATCCCCGTGTATACTTCGGATGGATAATCCACGTTCTTGTAGTTGACGCTTTCTTCTTTCCCGTACCAAAAAGGCGACATCGGCACCTTTTTCCAACAGACGTCCGCCGAAATATCCACCAACGGCGCCCGCGCCGACAAACAAAAACCGCATGGTACGCCCTCCCTTGGTTGAAAGGTAGTTCGTGTTTTCTCAAACGTCATTCTACCACAAGTTATCCGAAAAGAAAGACGACAACCCGCTACATAAAGAAAGGTGGCCCTTTTCAAAGGACCGCCTTTGAGCTAACCGAAACAGGAGCGAAAGGCAAGGAGGCCACCCGATTCATTGACGACTTCCATACAAACTGCCCATTATTTCGTTTGTCCATGCCAAGATTGATTCACATCAAAAATCATCTTCTTCAAATCGCTTTTGCGCACACGCCACATATTGGAAACTTTGACTCCGGGAAGTTTACCCGTTCGGAGCCAGTAGCGGATCGTCACGGGCGAAACGTTCAGAATTTCCGCAGCTTCTTTCGGTTTTAGCAATTTTTCGTCTTCCATGGCCATCACCCTTCACGGCACTTCCGCCTAGATTTGGTTTCGAATATAGGAAAAAAGTATTATTGCTACTGAAAAAATCATATAAAAGACGCCATTCATCGTCAATCATCTTTGAATCTTTGGCAGATATGCTTGTACAATACTGATGTGCCATACCATCCTACCAAGGCGGTGGACATCACAATGCATGACAGCAGGGAATCCCTACTTCAGGAACTGGCTCACATCGAAAAATGGGAACAGGAACAAAAAGATCTCTGGTTTTGGGAGAAACTCGGCAGAATTCCTTTTGCCTTATTGGACAAAATCACACCACGAGCCGTCCACGACAAAATCGAACAAGTGTTGAATGAATTGGGCAGCTTTTTGATGACCGGTGGCCGCTATCTCATTCTGGAGCAGCGCGTCTATCAAAAGTGCGCCCAAAAATGGCCACAGTTCCGTCCTCCTTACACTCCCGCGAAAATGGCAGATGTTCCGCTGAACATCATGGACGAGTTGGCCGATGACATGATTGAAACTCATGTCGGTGTCGCCACGGTACAAGGGGCGACCACGGGATTCGGTGGCGTTTTCACGCTGGCGCTGGACATTCCGGCCGTATTGAGCCTGTCACTCAAAATCCTGCAGGAAATCGCCATCGTGTACGGATATGATCCCAATGATCCGCGAGAACGGGCATTCATCGTCAAATGCATGCAATTTGCTTCCTCCGACTACATAGGCAAACAAGCAATCATCGAACAGTTGGCCGCTTACCAACAACCGTCCGATCCCCGGCGGGAACGGCATGTGATCTCCGAACTGCAGGGTTGGCGCGAAGTGTTCGAAAGCTACCGCGACACCTGGGGATGGAAAAAGCTGTTCCAGCTCGCACCGGTCATCGGCGTCTTTTTCGGCGCAATCTGGAACCGGACCATGTTGCGCGACGTCGCAGAGGCCGGAAAACAGTTTTACCGCAAACGCCGAATTCATGAAAAGCTGAAACAAACCCTCCCATCTAATCATTCGTAATCAAGACAAAATTTCATGCACGTTTCACAGCCAAAAAAAACCTGCCGATCACTTCGGCAGGGTTACTCGCTTATTTGTTTTCGGCACGTTGCTGCTGGAAACGGATCAAGCGGCGGCTGAGCACACGGAGCCTGTTTTTCAACTGTTCTTCCCATTCTTCGTCTTCGAGCGCCTTGGCTACGCGTGACAGATCCAATGCCATGTCGATCTGTTCCCGCAACACTGTTTCTGGATTGTCCTCTTCAAAGCTGGTGCAATTTTCTTTCCACTCCTGCACCTTTTGAGGGTCCAGATATTCGTTGAGATTCACTTCGTGCGCCCCGTCTTCCTGTGCGTATTCCACCAACAGTTCAAACTCATCACGCACCGCGTGGTGCACCTCAAACTGGTGACAGACCGGGCAATAAAACAGTGGTACGTTATGCACTCGCGTCGGCCCCTGACGCAATGATCCGATTGTTCCGATCATCGAAGCGCCACAGCAAAAACCCATGGCTCCTCCGCCTCCTTTGATCCTGTCTCTTTCTGTTAAAAAAGTAACACGGCCGCTTTTCAAAATGCGTTTGTTTTGTTATTGTTAATATTGTACCACACGAGGAGAACAGCCAAACCTGATGAAAATAAAACCGCATAGCGAGCGCAACGGCTATGCGGTTCTCATGGGATCAGCACCATCCCATGTCACAGCTCTGCGTATAATGTTCATCAGGGAACTGATCGCCCACGGCGTAAATGGAGTTCTCCTCCACCTCAAACCCATCTACAACTTCCATGCCCATGTTGCGCAAGTCGATCTTTCCGATCGGCTTTTTGTTGTAATACAGCACCATTTCGCCGTCACCCATCCGCCCGGTCACTTTCCGCGTGATGTTGATACGGTATTTGGTGTTTGAAGACATCTCGGTCATCCCTCCTTCAAGCGTACATAGCATGAGGGGATGCGGAAGGTCCGACCAGCAAAGTAGCTTTACCGAGGACCTTCACGCACCGATTATAATATATTATACCGCATTTTATCAGAATGTTTAATCTTCATTCACCAATTCCTCATATTTTTCCGCACTCAACAGTTTGTCAAGATCGGACGGATCAGACATTTCCACTACAATCATCCATCCATCTCCGTATGGGGATTCATTCACTTTTTCCGGCGCATCTTCCAAGTCGCCGTTCACTTCCACAACTTTTCCGCTGACCGGTGCATACAACTCCGACACTGTTTTGACGGATTCCACACTGCCGAACGGCTCACCTGCCGTCACTTCGCTACCTACTTCGGGCAGCTCAACAAACACGATATCACCCAATTCCGATTGGGCGAAATCAGTGATCCCCACGCGCACCTTGTTGTCGCCTTCTTCTTTGACCCACTCGTGCTCTTCGCTGTACCGCAATTCTTTCGGCAGATTCATCCTAATCCCTCCGCATTATTCTTCGCCCAAAATGCGATTCAACGGGTTTTGCAACAGGTTGAGCGCTTTTTCACCGGCCGAGCGGTGACGCAATACGCCTTCTTTATCAAACAGGTAGAACGCCGGTACAAATTCATTTTCAAATGCATCCACTACGTTGTGTTGATTGTCGATCGCTTGAGGATGTTTCAATTCGTATTTTTCAATCGTTTCTTTGACCGGGCCGATCTCAGTGTCCTTTTCGGATCGCGGCATGTGGACACCGATCACTTGCAGTCCTTTGTCCTTGTATTTTTCCCGAATCTCATTCACTTGCGGCAGACTGGTCTTGCACATGCCACAACTGATAGACCAAAAGTGAACGAGGACCGGTTTGCCTTGAAGATCTTCCTTGGAGACTTCGCCGTTTACCCACTCGGTGACCCCTTTGAATTCGGGCATCGGCGTTCTCAGTCGCATGGCCATCGCACTTCAAACCTCCTTCTCAAACAATAGGTGGAAGAAAGGACCTAACGGCAGATGCGTTAGGCCCTTGTTTCGCATGTATTGCATTAAGCTTCCAGGGTTTTTTGGCCCGGTTTCCAGTCGGAGGGGCACAACCCGCCGGTTTGCAGGGCTTGCAGCACCCGCAGAGTTTCATCCACACTGCGGCCGATATTCAAGTCGTGCACCACTTGATAACGCACGATGCCTTCCGGATCGATGATGAACAGACCGCGCAGGGCCACACCTTCTTCTTCGATCAAGACACCGTAGTCGCGAGCCACTTTTTTGGTGAAGTCCGCGGCCAGCGGGAACTTGATGTCGCCCAGACCGTTTTCTTCACGCGGTGTTTTGATCCAAGCACGGTGGGAGTATTTGCTGTCCGTGCTGACGCCCAGCACTTCAGCCCCCAGGTCTTGGAATTCTTCGTAACGATCGCTCATTGCGGTGATTTCCGTCGGGCAAACGAAGGTGAAGTCCAGCGGATAGAAGAACAGCACCAGCCATTTGCCTTTGTAGTCGGAGAGCTTCACTTTTTCGTCCAGCGTCTCCAGGTTTTTGGTGCTTTCCATTTCAAAATCCGGAGCCGGCAGTCCCACAAGACGAGTTGCCATTTGTCCCTTCCTCCTTTTTATATTTGAGATAAATGAGGGGTGTTGTTCCAGAGCCATGTTTAATTTACCCAACGACGATCGTATGTAAACATGGCTCGTGTAACCCCGACGTTTATTACCATACCACGACCCTTATTTAAAGTCAATACTAATTTATATTAAGTATAATTTGGGAACGGTTATCAAACGATGAAGGTTTTTTGCGATGGTTGTCCAAACCTTTACGTAGAATTGACCAAGTATTCATAATCAATTGATACGATCCAATTCGATTAAGACAGATCACAGGGAGAGGGGATCGATTTATGAAAAAAAGAGGCTTCCGTGTGCAGCGATGGACCAAGGCACTCTTGGCCTGTGCCTTAGTCGCATGTGCCCCGCTGCTGACGGCAGCGGATCTGTCACCGACGGCACATCCCCAAACGTATATGAACGTGCAATTGTTGGGGATTAACGATTTTCACGGCCAGCTCAACGTGACGCGCAACGTAAACGGCCAACCGGTGGGACGCGGTGACGTGTTGGCTGCTTACTTGCGCGAGAGGGAAGCGCAAAACCCGAATACCCTGCTGGTGCATGCGGGCGACATGGCCGGAGCGAGTGCGCCCGTCTCAGCGTTGATGCAGGATGAGCCGACCATCGAAATGTTGAACAAACTGAGATTTGATGTCGGAACAGTTGGCAACCACGAATTCGATGAAGGCGTCAACGAGATGATGCGGTTGATTTACGGTGGATATCATGAGAAGACGGGTTATTTTGAAGGCGCCGAATTCCCCTATATCTGTGCCAATGTCGTCGATGAAAAAACCAAGCGACCGATACTCCCTCCCTCGCTCATCAAGCGGGTGAATGGCATTCCGATCGGGTTCATCGGCGTAGTGACGAAGACGACACCGACCATTGTGACGCCCTCCGGTGTGAAAGGCGTTTTATTCACCGATGAAGCGGAAGCGATCAACCGGGAGGCCGCCAAGCTGAAAAAGAAGGGTGTTCATGCCATCGTGGTGCTGGCTCATGAAGGCGGGTTCCAAGACGCCAAAACCGGTCAGATCACCGGTCCTATCGCTGATATCGCCAACAAGGTGGATGACGATGTGGACGTGATTTTCGCCGGGCACAGCCACAGCTATCTCAACGGCACAGTTGACGGCAAGCTGATCGTTCAGGCTTACAGCTACGGAACGGCGTTTTCCGATGTGGATGTCGTGATCGACAAGAGAACCAAGGACATCGTAGCGAAAAAAGGGGAAATCATCACCACCTATCAGGCCAATGTGCAACCCGATCCGGAAATCCGGGAACTGATCCAGTACTATGAAGAGAAAGTGGCGCCCATCGTCAACCAGAAAATCGGAACAGCCGCACAGACGTTGAGCAAAGAGGAGAACACCGCAGGTGAGTCCGCCTTGGGCAACCTCATCGCCGATGCGCAACGCTGGAAAATGGGGACCGATTTCGCGCTGATGAATCCAGGCGGCATCCGGGCCGATATTGATGCGGGCGATGTCACCTGGGGTGAGTTGTACAACGTACAGCCGTTCAGCAATGACCTGGTCAAAATGACCATGACCGGCGACCAGCTGAAACGGGTGTTGGAGCAGCAATGGCAGGGAGACCGCGCCAAGATCCTGCAAATCTCCGGTTTTACCTATACATGGGACCCCTCCCGTACCGTCGGCGACCGGATCACGAACCTGAAAAAAGCTGACGGCACACCGATCACGCCTGACGGCCGTTACACCGTGACTGTCAACAGCTTTTTGGCCGGCGGCGGAGACGGATTCACCGTCTTCCAGGAACCGACCGACAAAGTAGTCGGACCGGTCGATCTGGATGCATTGATCGAGTATATCAAACAATTGCCGCAACCCTTCTCCGCCCAAATCGAGGGGCGCATTCAACTAGCGGGACAGTGAATCACCTATCAGATGAAAACCCACCGATTCACTTGTCGGTGGGTTTTTGTACGCGAGTTTAGGGCATGCCAGATTCATATTATTGTCAGTGCTTTCCCGGCCCGATCCACCTGACCCTGAAAAGGAATCAGAGCAAAACTTTCGAACCGGGGAGCGCAGGACGCGGGCAGTACGCTTCGCTTAGAGGGGAATCGATGCTGGGTCGGATCCAGGTCTACTTCACTGTACCGGCATTCGTGCTCCTGTCCCGTTGTAACAGAAAAACGGATTCAGATTCGGGAAGCCCGATCCGTGAAAAACGGTCTTTCTGAACGGATATGAAAAACTGACCATTGCTTCGTGATGAGTGTGATACAATCGGTTCGAGAGGAGTGTGAACACATGGCCAAAAAAGGCAGGATCACGATGGAAAACGGCGAGAAAATCCTCATCGAATTTTTCCCGGAAGCAGCACCGGGAACCGTCGCCAACTTCGAAAAGCTGGCCAATGAGGGATTTTACGACGGTTTGACGTTTCATCGCGTGATCCCCGGCTTCGTCAGCCAGGGCGGTTGTCCGTACGGAAACGGGATGGGAGGACCGGGCTACACCATCCGCTGCGAAACGGAAGGCAACCCTCACAAACATATTCCCGGTGCCGTCTCCATGGCACATGCCGGGAAGGATACCGGCGGAAGCCAGTTTTTTATCTGTCATGAAGCCCAACCTCATCTGGACGGTGTCCACACCGTGTTCGGGCAAGTGATCGAAGGGTTGGATACGGTCAAAAACATGAAGCCCGGTGACCGGATGAAAGAAGTGCGCGTGTGGGAAGAGTGACGTGACGGCAATCCCCCGATGAGATTCGGGGGATTTGTTCGCCAAAGTTTATTCTCCTGAATCCCCCACCGGCTCAATACATTGCGGCACATCATTCCGTGGCGAGTTGACCAGCGTAGAGACGGCGTAAAACGACAATGTCTCCGCATGCGGGACCAGCATCTCCACAGCGGCGACAGAGTCGCGCAAATCAGCATCCAGCCACACTGACTCCGCCTCCGGTCGCAAAATCACCGGCATGCGGTCGTGGATGGACGCTACCGGACCGACCGCTTCTGTTGTAATGATGGTGAACGAATCGACCGTCTCCCCTTCCGGCGACACCCATCGGTCCCACAGCCCGGCCAACCCCGCCAATCGACCGTCCCCTGGTACGATTCGGTACGGTTGTTTCCGTTTGTCCGATAACACTTTCCATTCATAGTACCCGTCTGCGGGAATGATGCATCTGCGGCGTGGCACCAGGGAGCGAAACGCCGGTTTTTCCAGCAGGGTTTCCCTTCTGGCATTGATCATCCGCTGCCCGATCGATGGCGTGCGTGCCCAATGCGGAATCAAACCCCACCGAAACATCATCAACCGTCTCTCGCCCCCCGGCAAACCGACCACCACTGGGACACGCTGGGTGGGTGCGATGTTGTAGCGGGGCTCATGTTCCACCTGTTCCGCTTCTGCGATCAAAAACCGTCGCATGATCTCGCCCAACCCGGCGGTCAGCGTAAAACGTCCGCACATGACACATCCTCCCTTTAAAATGTCGTATGAGGGACCATCACATCCGAACAACGCACGTCCACGACAGCGGGCACTGATGTAGCCAATGCCCGCTGCAACACCGGCTCCAGGTCCGCCGGTTGATCGACAACGAACCCTTCTCCTCCGCATGCCTCTGCCAAAGAGGAGAAATCCGGATTGACAGTCTCACTGCCCATGGTGCTGAATCCGACCAGTTGCATCCGATTTTTCTCCATGGCATACGATCCGTTGTTCATCACTACCAGTGTGATGTCCAACCCGTAATGGGCCGCTGTCACCAAATCGGCGATGGTCGTCATTACCCCGCCGTCACCCGCCACCGCGATCACCTGTCGGTCCGGATAAACCAACTTGGCGGACATCGCCGCAGGCAGGGCAAATCCCAGCGTCCGCCATCGACCCGAGATCAGAATCTCCTGACGTCGACTTTGAAAAATGCGGTTGAACCACAACGTGTGATCCCCCGTATCCACCGCCATCACCGCGTCCTCCGCCACACAACGGGACAAAGCGTGAATCACACGCTGCGGGGCGATGGGCACCCCGTTTTGGCTCACCTCATCGGCCAATCGCTGCTCCCACTCCTCCCGCAGCTGATGCACCCGTGCACGCCACTCGGCACGGTCGCGCTGTTGCAACTGACCGGACAAGGCAGGCACCACCTCCTCCACCTTGCCTGTCATCCCCACGGTGACGGGTACGACCCGTCCAAGGGCACGGGGATCGGAATCGACCTGGATGATGGGGATATTCCGTGGTACTTCCGTTTTTGGCCACCAAGTCGCTCCCAATACGAGACAGACATCCGCTTCATTGAGCAACACCGTGGATGGTTCACTGCCCGCCTGTCCCAAGCCCCCCACAAACAACGGATGATCGTTGGGGATCACCGGTCGTGCTGGCATGGTGGCGATCACCGGTGCATCCAGCCGTTTTGCCATCGCCGCGATTTGTTGGCCTGCCCTTTCTCCTCCGCGTCCGACCAGCAAAACGGGTCGCCGGGATTGGTTGAGCCACTCGGCCGCCCTCGTCACATCCCGCGGGGAAAAAGCCGGTTTCCATTTAGCCGGAGGTAAAGGAAAAACTGAATCGGAAATCGACATGCTCCATATGTCTTTCGGAACGGACAAATGGCCCACCCCTCCCTGTTCCACCGCTGTTCGCATCGCCAAATGCAATTGCAACGGCAACCCGCGAGCATCCGCCGCCAACGCGGAATAAGAGGCGACAGCCTGAAACAATAATTGCTGATTCAGTTCCTGTTTGGCCCCCGTTCCCAGTGACTCCCGCGGCACCTGACCAGTGATGGCCAGCACGGGAACTTGGTCCAATGCGGCATCACCCAACCCCGCCAGCAGAAGCGCCGCGCCAGGACCGCTGGTTGCCGTACAGACTCCCAGGTTGCCCGTTAATTTGGCTTCCGCCGATGCCATCAACGCCGCCGTCGTCTCCGTCCGGCACGCGATATACTGCACCTTTCGCTGGCGCGACAACGCATCCAGCAACGCAAGATTGGCATCCCCCAACACACCGTACACCCGGGGCACTCCCCATTCGGCCAATTGTGACACCACGTGATCTGCGACCGTTTGTACCATCGATTATCCATCCTTTTCTAGCCGTTTCCCTTTTCATTTTGACCGGAAACCGACAGTACATACCCCTTTACCTTCACGCCGCGTCAACCTTTATGATGAAAGCGGGAGGGATCTCCTGTGAGAAGAATGCAGATCAAGGAGATGGCAGAGCGGCTGGGTATCACGCCGCGCGCCATCCGCTATTACGAGGAAAAGGGGCTGATCGCACCACCCAAAGAACCGGACAACCGATACCGCACCTTTACCGAAGAGGAGGCATGGCGTCTCCAAACGATCGTCACGTTACGCCGTATCGGCATGCCGGTCAATGAGATCAAAAAAGTGCTGGCGGAGGTGGACCGCGGCCACGAACATGTCGTCACCCGCTACTTGGAACTGCAACGGGCCGCTACATTTACCGAGTGGGTCCGACTCAAACATCAATTGGAGATCATCGAGCGGATGATTCAAAACGGGGAACAAAACCATGCCCCTTCTTGGGACGATTGGTACCGTCTCACACGCCATTGGCAAGAGCAGGAACAATGGCGGTTAAAGTGGCGAGACCGATGGGCATTCGATCGACAGACGGAATCGTTTGACCAGCGCGTGGAGAAAAATGATCCGCTGGACCTGTATGCAGAGTACGATAACGCCTTGCAAACGCTGACCGAGTGGATCGATGCCCGACCGGGAGAAACCGGCTTGGACCTGGGAGCGGGAACGGGCAATCTGTCCGGACGGTTTCTCGCAAACGGAATTCGGATGGCCGCCGTGGATCAGTCGGCGGAAATGCTGCGACGCTGCCGCAAGAAATTTCCCCAAATGACGACCAAACTGGGCAATTTTTTGGCCATCCCCTTCCCCGATCATGCTTTCGACTTTGTCGTCACCAGCTTCGCATTTCATCACTTGCTCGAAGAACAAAAACCTTTGGCACTGGAGGAGATGCGCCGGGTTTTGCGCCCGGGCGGGAGGGTCGGTATTGTCGATTGGATGATTGAGAGCGACGAGACGTTTCACGCTTGGAAAGAGAAGATCCGCCGGGCGGGCAGAACGGACGTGCTGAAGGAGATGGCATCCGAATACTATGTTCGCCTGGATTGGCTGTGCCAATGGTGGATATCACGGGGATATGACGTTCAATTTCGCTCGTTGACACCCATGTTGCACGTTTGGGTGGCAAGACAGCGCGATGAAAAGGACACCTGATCATCAAGGAGGAATTGCCTGTGCATCCCGAACAAATGGACCGGCTGTACCAGCTACCCGGTTTTTACTGGGGAATGGAACCGAACCGATTGGCTTACAGTCTACTTGAAACCCTTCCATCCTTGCAGGGGAAAACCGTTGTGGATCTGGGTTGCGGAGAAGGGAGGGATGCGGTCTATTTCGCCAAAAATGGGCTGAATGTAATGGCAGTCGATCTATCTCAAACGGGATTGAAAAAAGCGAAACACTGGGCGGAAACGGAAGGAGTGTCCCTTACTACCGTTCAAGCGGATTTGTTATCCTATCGTATGGATACGATGGTGGATGCCGTCTATTCGATCGGAGTCCTTCACTATCTTCCACCGGAGATTCGACCCAACACGTTTGGTCACTACAAAGCGATGACCCGCTCAGGCGGGATTCACGCATTCAACGTCTTCGTGGAAAAACCGTATATCCCTGTGCCGCCCGATTACGCAGAAAATGAATATTTCTACCGAACCGGTGAGCTTTTGCAATATTATTGGGATTGGGAAATTATTTCGTTTGCGGAGTTCGTATTTGACTGCAACTCCAGCGGCATTCCGCACCGACATGCGGTCAATGTGATGTTGGCGCGAAAAATCTAGCGGAGAAGGAAACCGCCGCCCTCATCAGGCGGCGGGTATGCTCAGCTCACCCAATTTTCCTCAAACTGCTCTTCCTTGAAGCCCACCGTGACCCGTTCGCCGTCGGTGACGATCGGCCGTTTGATCAACATGCCGTCACTGGCGAGCAAATCCAGCTTTTCATCATCGCTCATCGTTTTCAACTTTTCCTTCAGATTGAGCTCCCGGTATTTTTGTCCGCTCGTATTGAAAAATTTCTGCACGGGCAGGCCGCTTTTGCGGACGAGCTCTTCCAGCTCCGCACGGCTGGGCGGATTCTCGACGATATGCTGCTCTTCAAACGGAACTCCCCGCTCCTCCAGAAACTTTTTTGCCTTGCGACAGGTGCCGCAACGGGGGTACCAGTACATTTTCAACTTCGCCATCTGAAACCCTCCCCACAGATTGTCCGTTACCAGTATACCCAACTTGGCGGAACCAGGCGTGTTCGATACCCTTCCTTCGAGGGTATGTCTGTACATCGTTTTCCCGGCTCGCTCCACCTGCGCCCTGCATGGAAGAAGATGATGACCGCTCCGACCCGGTCAGCGCAGGTCGCGGGCAAAGTACACTTCGCTTTGAAGAAATTGCCCGCGTTTTAATTCTGCGCTTTCCGAGTCTTCGCTCAGTCAGGGCTTGGTCAGTCGCCCGCCTGGGAAACCATTGCTCCCTTACGGAATGCCCAGACACACCTCAAGCCCACCCCTTGTTTTGCCGAACACCTTTTCACCCTTAACGAAACACTTGTCCGCCCCGTTTGTACTCTACATCGGACACTCCATCCCTCACGTTGGCCGCACGGGCGATGGCGAAGAAAAAGTCGGAAAGGCGGTTCAAATAACGGCGTACCTCGTCGTTGGTCTCCTGCTCTCGGCACAGCGTCACCACGCGGCGCTCGGCCCGACGTGCCAATACGCGACACAGATGAAGCGCTGCGGATACTGGCGATCCACCGGGCAGGATAAACCGTTGAATTTCCGGAGTTTCCGCCATGTAGCGATCAATCCATTCCTCCAAACGGTTCACCAGGTCGGCCGTCAATTTGTACTGCCGCTTTTTTCCCACCTGCGCCAAATCACCGCCGGCATCGAACAGTTCGTGCTGAATCTCAGTCAAATCGCGAATCATGTCTGCGTGTTTCTCCGGGTTCATTCGGGCGATCGCCTCACCGACAAACGCATTCAACTCATCAATCGTACCGTACGCTTCGACGCGGATGTCGTCCTTGTCGACCCGTCCGCCGATAACACCGGTTTTTCCTTCATCCCCGGTACGGGTATAGATGCGCATCATCTTCACTCCTTCATGAAGCGGATATCGAAGCGGTTCACCGTTCAGACAAATGCATCGGACATGAAAACCGGATCTACCATTGGTTGCCGAGAATCAAGGTGACCATTTTATGGAGCGGAAACAGAAAGCGGCTGTCCGCAAGACGTGGTTACAAATCCTTTCTCCTCCGACTGCAGCAATACCTGCGGCACGCCGGCGGACGGATGGCGTACCATCACCGGATCGATGCCGTACGCATCGCGGATCACTGACGCCTGGATCACCTGTTCCGGTGTCCCCTCCCGAATCACCCGACCATTTTTCAGCAACAATAACCGGTCACAGAATTGCGCCGCCAAATTCAAATCATGTAACACGATCACGACGGACAACCCATCTTTCCGTTTCCACCGCACAATCCGGTCGAGCATGCTCAACTGATGCCGTACATCCAGATAGGTCGTGGGCTCATCCAGCAACAACAACCGGGGCTGTTGCGCCATCGCCTGTGCAATCGCCACCCGTTGCCGCTCACCGCCGCTCAATACCGCGACGGGTCGCCACCGGTGCGAAAGCAGATCCGTATCGGCCAAAATTTCCTCCACCAATGCGCGATCCCGTTCCGTTATCCACGGCCACCAACCCTGGTGAGGATGACGGCCCATCATCACCACTTCTTCCACGGTGAAATCAAGCGGGGGCAACCCTTCCTGGGGTAGCAGAGCGATCCGGCGCGCCCGCTCCCTGACCGGCCAATCCGCGATCGGACGGTCTTCCCACATCACGGTACCCGTATCGGGGCGTTCCTCACCGGACAACAGCCGAAGTAAAGTGGTTTTGCCTGAGCCATTGGGACCGATGATACCTACCATCTCACCAGGGCCGACATTCAAACTGACTTCGGACAGCACACTGCGTTCGCCATAGTGTTTGCCCACCTTTCGGGCTGCTAACATGACGATCCCTCCCCTCTGCGGGAACGGAGATGGTTTCTCAACAACCATGCGAAAAACGGTGCGCCGACAAACGCAGTCACCACCCCGATCGGTAATTCACGAGGCGCCAACATCACTCGGGCCAACAGATCGGCACCCGTCAGAAAGACCCCACCTGCCAACAAGGACAACGGAATCAACCAACGATGATCGGGACCGCACAATATGCGCATCACATGTGGAACGACCAACCCGACAAACCCGATTGTCCCTGATACGGACACGGCTGCGGCGGTAACAAGTGATGCCGTCACCAACAACAGTCCGCGCACCATCCCGACGGACACGCCGAGATGCCCCGCTGCCCGATCGCCCAACGCAAACAGGTTTAACTCCCGGCTAAACCACCAGCACACCACGGTACCGATGGCCAGAAACGGACCCACCACGGCAACGTGTTCCCATTCCCGCAGGGCGAAACTTCCCATCAGCCAGCTCTGGATCTGTTGCAGTTGTTCTTCGGACAACGCGATGCAAAACGTGAGTACCGCACCGAAAAACGCCTGTACGACTACACCGGACAGGATGAGTGTCTCCGGCCGCATCTGCGAACCGACCCTGGCCAATTGCAACACGGCCAGCAATGCCACCATTGCACCGATAAATGCGAAGACAGGTACGTTCCAGCCACCCAGCCAGGCCGCTCCCCACCCGGTCAACAGTGCAATGACCGCCCCGAGGGCCGCTCCGGAAGAGACGCCGAGAATGTACGGATCGGCCAACGGGTTACGCAACAACGCCTGATAGACGACACCCGCCATGGCAAGCGATGCTCCGACCAGTACGGACAGCAAAACCCGCGGTAACCGAATGGATCGCACAATCGTCTCGACAGACGTGTCGCCCGGCGGTTGAATCATCGAACCGACTCCGGGCAACACCCGCCCCAGAATCCGCCATACATCCGCCAGCGGGATCGGCGTACTGCCGACGGATACGGCTACGGCCACCGTCAACGTCAGCAGTCCCGCCAGACCCGCCAACCAATATACTTTTTTGCTCCGCATCATGTTTCCCTTACTGTTTCGCACTAAACACTTGCGGATACAACGCTTGCGCGATCTGTTTCAGCCCTTGCGTCACCCGCGGTCCGGGCCGGTTGACCAAATCCGGGTTGACCGTGACAATCCGTTTTTGCTTCACAGCGTTGATCCCAGCCCATCCGGAGCGGGAGGCGATTTGTGACACCACTTTATTTCCGCCGGTGTCATAGGTGGCGATGATCACGTCCGGATTCCATTTCACGACCTGCTCCGCCGACACTTGAGGCCATCCTTTTTGGCTTGCGGCCACGTTGTTCCCTCCGGCCAAACGAATCAGCTCGTCCATAAAGGTACCCGAACCGGCAGTAAACAGTGTCGGGTCCAGCTCAATCCACACTTTAACCCGCTTGTCGGCCGGGATGGAAGCCACTTTTTGTGTCACATGGTTTTTCTCCTGTTCCATCTTTGCGATTACCTGACGAGCCTTGTCCATGGCCCCCGTCGCTTTGCCCACCAAGAGAATCGAATCTTCTACACCTTTAAGGCTTTGTCCGTCCACCACCAGCACCGTTAACCCCAGTTTCCGCAATTGGCCGATCGTATCCTGGCCGTTTATCGGGTTGGCCAGCACCAGATCGGGCTTCAGCGACACTACTTTTTCCACATTAATCTTCAAATCTCCCACTTTTTCCTTCTTCGCCGCACCCGCCGGATAATTGTCCAGAGATGAAACGCCAACGATCTTTTTGTCCAGACCCAATGAAAACGCGATTTCCGTGGTGCTGGGGACCAATGAAACGATGCGCTGGGGTTCCCGCTTGATCGTTACGCTCTGCCCGGATGCATCCTTGAGGGTAACCGGGTAAGCACCCTGTTTTCCGTCATGATCCGCGTGCGGTTGGGGCGACTGAGAGCAGCCCGCCACCCCCATCGTCATTACCAACAACAACGTCAACAACCAACCAAACCATTTCTTCATCCAGTCTCTCTCCTTCCCTTCACAACATAAAAAAACCCCGCCTCCATCGAGGTCAGGGAAATCCTCTCGCGCATACCGCATGCTGGAAAACGCGCACGCGAGTGTTGCGCTCCTCCTCACACCCCGAAGGAGAATCGCAAGTGACCGCGAAAAGGCAGGTCTCCTGGCTCGTGGATCACCGCATTCGGCCGCGCCTTCCCATCCCCTTGGGGACAGTGGCATCGTGCGACCGCGCTCCCCACTCACAGTGGCGGGACCGCGCCGGATTTGCACCGGTCTTCCCTTTTCACCTTTATCCCTTTTGGATAAAGGACCTTTTCGCCTATTCACTTGTCGGTTTGCAATCTACCCGAATTTTAACACTTTGTCGGATTTCTGACCATCCCCTTTGTTTAGAGAACGGTCGTCACGGGAAAGAGGAAAACGACAGCTTTGATGCGAAATCAAGTTTGTCAGGGCGTGTATCATCATTCTGTAACTGAGGCACATGTTTTTTTCATGGCGACTTACCAAGCCCCGACAAAGCGAAGACCCGGAAAGCGCAGAATTTAATCGCGAGCAAATTCCTCCATGCGAAGCGTACTTTGCCCACATCTGGCTCTCACTGGGTCGGAACGGCCGTGATCTGCTTCCTTGCAGGTGCAGGTGGACCGAGTCGGGAAAAGAATGTGGTCAGTGTTTGCCAGAAACGCCCTGGGAACCCGATCACGGAAAGGAGGGTGCAGGCGCAATTCTACCATTTGCGCCGCAATAGATGGAACATCAGACCTTCACATGGGATTTGGGAAAGGAAAACCGCATCATCCGTGGAGACGTTTATGCCGCAACGACCAAGTCGCCGCTCCCGGTTGTCATTATGTGCCACGGTTTTAAGGGATTCAAAAACTGGGGCTTTTTCCCGCATGCTGCCCGTGTACTGGCAGACCGGGGGTTTGCCGTCATCACCTTCAATTTCTCCATGAACGGAGTGGGTGAAAATCTGGAAGAATTCGATGAACTGGACAAGTTCGCTCGTAATACGTATTCCCGTGAACAGGAGGACTTGGCATACCTCCTGGATCGGCTGTTACAGGGAAATGTGCCTTTGCGTGAAGCAATGGACACTGATAAAATCGCCCTGGTCGGGCACAGTCGCGGCGGAGGGAACAGCCTGATCTTCGCGATGGATCATCCGGAGATCGGGGCTGTCGTGTTGTGGAACAGCGTTGCCCGTGTCGACCTGTTCTCCGATGACCTGAAACGGGAAATCCGCGAAAAAGGCGTTGCCACCATCCTCAACGCCCGCACAGGTCAAGAGATGCCGATTCACCGTGAGGTGTTGGACGATCTGGAACGCAACCGTGAGCGGTTCGACATCCTGAACCGACTCCCGTCTTTCGAACGCCCCCTGCTGATTTTGCACGGGAGTGACGACCGCTCCGTACCACTCGCCGCGGCCAAGCAACTCTCCAGCGCAGCCGCTAACGCCCGTTTGGTCATCATCGAAGGAGCGGATCACACTTTTGGTTGTGTCCACCCGTTCCGCGGTCCAACCCCTTACCTGGACCAAGCCTTGGATGAGACTGCACGCTTTTTGCATCAGACTTGGAGTGAATCGCAGTGAGGAGAGCACAGCGAAAGGGCCGGCTACATTGCCGGCCCTTTCGCTCAAGGGGGTCAAACTTGTATCCAATTGAAAAAAGTGTATTGCAAGGGGGGCTTGCGTTAAATTACAGGACGCTGTTTGAAACTAGCCGTTGGTTTCAATCACGTTCGCCGATGTCGCATTTATATTATATACTCTTTTCCAACAAAGTGGAATGATCTATCCAAAAAATTGTTTCGAGTTTTTTAAGTTCCACTGAAACCCTCAGTGATGAAAGTGATTTCTCGTCGGTGAAGATTGTATTTTAATACAAAGGAGTGTTTTTTTCTCATTCAATGGTTTTATCCATCAGTCATACTTTTGTATTATCGTGCTTCGATCTTTTTTCACTCCCGTTTGGAGACTCGTAGGAATTTTGCCTCCCTTTTCAACAAAAAAACACGCCTGGGGCGTGTCGTCCATCCATGTTATGATCTCCACTCTCTCACACTGCCAACGTCACCTTGTAGCCCGTATGTTTTCGCATATGAAACACACCATGATCCAACAGCAGATATTGTGCCTTGATTCCCACCAAGCGGCCTGTGATCTCTTCCTGCTTGTCCAATCCTAGCGATTTCATCTTTTCCGGCCGGTCCAATTGGGGATAAGTGAACCGGTACATCTGTGTCTTTTCCAACCAATACGGCAGGAACATCTCCGGCACTTTCTCCCGGATTTCCTCCCTCACCTGCCACAGATCCCGCTCGGCCACCTCGTTTTTCAACATCTTCCGCCAATCCGTTTTGTCCGCTATGTATTGGGACAAATGCAACTCCAACTCGCCGGCAGCCTTGCGTGTCGGCACTTCAGCGATTGGGACCGCGGCCACCGCACCTTGGTCCACCCACCGTTTGAATGCGTTCGTCTTGCGGGTGATACCCACCTTGACGTCGCTGCTGAGCGCCAAGTACACATAATGCGGTACCATGCAATGCTGATCGCCAAAAGCATCATCACGGCAGGTACCTTCGTGATAATGGCACAGATGCGGCTTCACGATACACAGATCGTTTTCCGCCAGGTCTCGGAAACAAGGGAAGCAATAACCGTTGTTATAGGTCTTTTTGATCTTGCGTCCACAATGGCAGCAAGCTTTCTCCTTGAGAAACGTGATGCGGATCGTTTGCCCCAGCCAATCGTTGAGCCGAACCGCTTCATCCCCCACCCGGGCAAAATACGTGATCGGCTCGGCTACCTCATGTTCCAAGGGGCGTAGATAGCCTGTCCACTCCACGGTGGTTCCCCCTCTCTTCTTCCCCATTGTATCACAATCAGCGGAAGCGAAAGGGGTTTTTCCACCCGCCAAAACGGCGTGTCGTCTGATGATACAAAATCAGGGACCCCACACAAACGGCAACAATGATGACATACAGTTGTGCAGAAATCACCACCGACAGAATCATTACGGCCACAACGGTCAGTATTGTCGAGATCCCCATATACCGCGTCAACAACAAACTGACCAAATAAACCAGGATACCCATCGCAATCAGCATCGGACTCAACACGAACAACGCTCCGGCCGCTACTGCCGTTCCCCCACCGCTGCGAAAAGCGGGGACAACCGGAAACAAGCGGCCCATCACCACCAGCAATGCCGCTACGCTGGCACCAAACCATCCGCCCATCGCCCACCCGATCAACACGGCCAAAGCACCTTTGGTCATCTCCAACACTACCCACAGCACCACATCCTGCAAAGGACCGGTGTGCATGATCGCTTTTCCATTGATCCGCCTTCCCATCCACCACCCGTAAAAGGGGAACATGCCGATCCCATAGGCGACAAGTGCAATGATGAGCGTTCTCATAACGATGCCCCCTCACCAGCGAGGATACGGTCTCAATGCCAACAGACCGATCGCCGCCAGTCCGCAGTAGCCGAACAACGGGTAGACATATCCGACGAAAGCGGGAAACCCGATCAGCGAACAAACGTAACCAGAGATGAAAATACCGGCCATAATCGTATTCATGCGAAAAGGTAGATATTCATGGAGATGGGCGGCCAAACCGTACACATTGCCAATCAGGGTAGTAAAGATCTCCCCCCACATCACCAACAGAAAAAAAGCCTTCATCGCGGTGCCCAACGCGGCAATCACCATCGCGATCGGGATTTCCCTCCGAAAAATCTCCGGTATTTCCAACGTCATGGCAAAATGACTGGCCAATAGCATCACACCCAATCCCACTCCGCCAATCCATCCTCCCGCCGTGAGAATCCGCTCATCGGCCACTTCGTTGCCCATCGGCACCAATACCGCTTGAGACATCGCCAGATTGAACGCCACATATGTCAAAGCAGACAACCACCACTGTCCGCCGCCGTGATGCGATGCCGTCAGCCACTCAACCGCCTCCGGCCGCCCCAAACCGTTGATCGCCACGAGCAGGGTAAAAAGAAACATCATCGGCACGATCACCGAATTGACGGAAAGAATGCCATCCAATCCGCGGACAATCACAGCGAAGGCCACCGCAGCTGTGAGAATGACGCCCAGGTGAAACGACCACCCCAATTGTTCCCGGAACAGAGCGCCTGTCCCCGACATCATTGCCGTCGTGACGCCAAACAGCACCACCCCCACGAATCCGTTCATCCATTTCCCCCACCGGGGACCGAACAGAAACCGGTTCAGCTCTTCATACGAAGCAGCTTTCAACCGCGCCCCCATCACCATCATACGGGTGCCCAGCCATGAAAACATCAGGGTGACCGCCACGATGCCCCAAATGCCTTGTGAGCCGAAACGCGTAAAAAATTGCATGATTTCCTGTCCGGAGGCAAACCCGGCCCCCACAACCGTACCAATATAGGTAAATCCGATCCGGCACGCTGCCATCACTCGATTGCCCAATCCCGCTCACTCCTCGCGACTCGTCCCTTTCAGGACTAGTCTATGGGCAAGCGAACGGGGTTAGAACAAAAGGAAAAGGACCGGTTACAAAACCGGTCCTTGCGACTGCTGATAGTGTAGATAAGCCACACGATTTCGGTGTAACAGTTGCCCTCTCGAAATAGCGGGTCCGAATTTCTTGTCGAACCACTCTAGCTGTCGCTATGAAGAGGAGACGGGAGATCAGAGCGGACGGTTTTTGTCAACAAGAAAGGACCGGCAAGAAAGCCAGTCCTTTTGAAGCAACGTCAGCCGATAAAGCCGGTGTTGCCACCGCCGTTGTGTCCACCGTTGCCACGATCGGTTCCGGTATCGGTCCCTTGGTCGGTACCGCCTGTGCTGGTACCGTCTGTGCTGGTACCGTCGGTACCGTCTGTGCTGGTACCGTCTGTACCGCCCGTGTTCGTACCGTCTTGGCCACTCGAGCCATCCAGGAAACCACCGGGTCCCTGACTTTGGTCATTTCCTTGCGGGTTCCCCTGCTGATTGCCTTGGTCATTGCCCTGCGGGTTGCCTTGTGGGTTGCCTTGCGGGTTCCCTTGATCAGGTGGCGGCGTTTGCGGTTGATCCGGCGTCACTTGGACTGTCGCCACGTTGGACGGCAGTTCTTGGTTGGTTTTCGTGTCAATGGCTACTACTCGGTAGTAATAGGTTTTCGGTTGCGGTGCCGGCGCGAGTCCGCCGATCAACCCACCGCCTCCACCGGCTTGCGGCACTTGGATGCTGGTATCCGTAAACGAACCGCCTTGTACCTCGCCAAGCGGCTGCCAGTTGACCTGATCCTCGGAACGCTCCACACGGTATTTGACGCGCGGGTCGTTTTGCGCGTTCCAGCTCAGATTGACGGCGTGCGACGCTGGATCATACTGCCCACCTACGCTGACGGCCATCAACTGGAACGGCGGTGTCGGTTCCGGCACGCCCGGCGGCGGATCAAACGCCATAATCCGCTCGTGGTTGGATTCCATGGTATCTTCCATGATCGCCTTGAACATCTTCGCCGGATATTTTCCACCGGTCAACTCCACTTGTTCGCCTTTCGGCGGGTTGAAAATAGTTACCGCCAACACGTGCTTCGGCGTATAGCCGACAAACCACGCGTCTTTGCCGTTTTGTGTGGTTCCCGTTTTTCCGGCCACCGGTTGACCGTTGTCCAATTTGGCGAATTTCCCGGTATTGCCATGAGTCACACCCTCACCGGAGACAACGGACAACAACATCCGGGTGGTGTACCACGCCGCTTTTTTAGAGTATACACGTATATCTTTTTTCACTTCTTTATCGGGTTCTACGACTTCTCCGTCCGCACTCAACACTTTATCCACGGCATGGGCCTCATTCATCACGCCGTTGTTGTTCAACGCGGAGTAAGCTTGTGCCATTTGCACCGTATTGACACCGTCGGTCAATCCGCCCAATGCGAGCGGCGACCATCCCTTATCCTTCTCTGTCAACGGCAAACCGGCTTTCCGACCGAACTTCAAGGCTTTGTCTAACCCAACTTTTTTGTCCAAAATCCATACCGTCGCCGCGTTCATCGATTCGGCCACGACATCCCGCATCGGGACGAGACCGTAGTATTTTTTCTCATAGTTTTTCGGCGTCCAGCCGCCATAGGAAACCGGCTCGTCCGGAATCATCGCGTATTCGTTGATGTCGTCATTCAAGTCAATCGCTGGTGCATATACGGTGATCGGTTTAATCGACGATCCCGGTTGGTGCGGTTCAAGCGAACGGATGGCAAATGTCGGTTTGTAGAACCGACCGCCGGCGATCGCTTCGATCAGGCCGTTTTTCGGATTGACCATCGTCGCACCGGCATCCAGCTCTTTATTGCCCTGATACAGCTCATCGTTTTTGACCGCTTTCTCCACGGCCACCTGCGCTTTCGGATTCAAACCGGTGTAGATTTTATAATTCTTGGTCGCCAAATCGGTCTCGCTGATGTCATACCGTTCCTTCAGTTCGTGAATCACATATTCCTTGTAGGCGTCATACTGCTTGCTCTTCTTCTTGTATTCCTTGAATTTGGTGGTATCGACACCGAGCGGCTTTTGCTTGTATTTGTCCACCTCAGAAGGCTGAATGATCGGCGGCAGGTTTTCATCTTCCGCCATCTTCATCAAGACAACATTTCGACGCATCTTTGCCTTGTCCGCATGATAGATCGGGTTGTATCCCTCCGGCGCTTTCGGCAATCCGGCCAGCAAGGCAATTTGTTCTGGTTCCAATTTATCTTTGGTAATGTCTTTGCCGAAATACACCTTGGCGGCCATCGCCACGCCTTTGATCCCGTTGCCGAAGTAAATGTTGTTCAGATACGCTTCCAAAATTTTTTCTTTTGAGAAGTTGTCTTCAATGGCCATGGCCGTGGCCATCTCTTTCAACTTCCGGGAAACGGTTTTTTCCCGGTTTTTCAGGATGATGTTCCGGGCCACCTGCATGGTGATGGTCCCGCCACCTTCTCCTTTTGACATGGTGATGATGTTTTTCACCATGGCACGCCCGAAACCGAACCAGTCCACTCCGTGGTGTTTGTAAAAGCGGACGTCCTCCACCTTGATGAACGCTTTGGGGAGATCCGGGTTCACTTTGGTCATTTGTTCATACGTGACATATTCCCTGTCCGAATCTCCCAGCTTCATTATTTCATCACCCTTTTGATCATACAGAGTGGACGCCGTATCTTGGTTCTTCATATCATCCCAGTTAACAGTGCTAGCATACGCCTTTAACGCAGAACATCCACCGATGATCATCAATCCACTCGTCATCAATACCAATACAAGCCATTTCCAGTTAAAGAAACGCCAAATCCCCGACTTTCCACCGCCGCCCTGACCCCCGCGGCTCGCCCGGGAGGCCGCACGCGAGCGCGCCGGCGGCGCTTCGGACCGCGATGATCGAGAACGCAACGGTCGGTTGCGGCTGCTCCGTCGCAATTCGTCCATCCTTCCAACCCCCTGTCACCTGGCTTTTCACCCAAAAGGGAATAACGACAAATCCTCCACTTCGCGCACCGAACGCGCTGCGGTGCAGGATTGCCGGGCTGTGACTAGCTTGTCTTCGTCACCGAACAACCTGGAAAAATTCTTATCATACCAATGATTTATATTACTAGAACACGAGAATCAGTCCAACCCATTTGCGAAATTGACAATTTTTCACGGAAACTTCTCCTTGTTTTCCCTCAACCCGACAATGTACCATCAATACGTGAGGTGAGGGATATGAACAGAAAAGCGGCCGTGTTTGCCTGTCGATTGACCGGATGGGTCGGGTTGGCGGTGACGCTTTTTCTATGGCAACTATATGGCTGGATTGGTTGCTTGATCGGATTGGTAGGTTCATTGATGTGGTTCGGACTGGGTCGGCTGTTCGACCGCTGATCATCCCATTTGGGATTACCATTCTATTATAACGTAATTTTCTACCCCTTCGTTGTCAGTTCGATGAACAAAGTTCGATGCCAACCGACAATTCTCCCGTCATGACGGGCTGAAACGAAAATCCCGGTTATCAAAACCGCCTGTGACCGGAATCACTCCTCCGGTGATAAAATCCGAATCCGGGTGTGCCAAAAACCGAACCACTCGCGCCACATCTTCCCCCGTGCCCGGACGCCCCACCGGGTTGCGGGGTTCCTTTTTCCCTCGTGCAGCGGCGATGGGTGCTTCCTTGTAGGGATGGCGGATATCGCCGGGACAAACCATGTTGACCGTAATCCCATAGGGGGCTTCTTCCTCAGCCATCGACCGCGTCAGGGAGACGACACCCGCTTTGGCCGCTGCATAAGCAGACACCCCCGGCCATGATGGCGCGTTTTGCACGTCAGGAAAGCCAAACGTGATAATGCGGCCAAATCGCTGTTTACGCATGTGGGGGATTACTTCTCGCGCACAGTAGAAGACGCCGGACAAATTGCCGTCCACCATCTCGCGCCATTCGTCGTCCGTAAGATCCGTGAGGCGAATGTGACGGAACAAAAACGGTCCCGCCGTGCAAACGAGCACATCAATCCGCTCCCATCGATCCAGAATCGCCCGTGACATGCGCCGCACATCCTCCACACTGCTCACGTCACCCTGCATGGCCATCGCTTCCCGCCCGACCGATTCAATCTCAGATACCAAACGTTCAGCAGCATCCCGGCTCTTTCGATAGTTGACCGCAATATGATAGCCGTCGTCCGCCAGTCCTTTGGCGATCATCACCCCGAGACCGGTGGCGCCGCCCGTAACCCAAGCCACTCGTCGGCTCATCGGTTTTCCTCCCTTCATCCTTCTCCATTCTATCGAAAATCCACCCGTTTTTCATGAACGGAGCATACGGACATCCGGGTACAAAAAACCCCCTTCGTGGGAAGGGGAGATACTGCTGACAAAGTGGTTGAGCCCCATTCTTAATATCGGTGAGCCGTTTTCCCTCTCGCTCCCTTTTTAGCAAGCTCAAAGATCGCTCGTGGGAATACAGCCACCCCCTGGTAAAATGCGGATCCGAATTTCCCGTCAAGCGACTCTAGCTATCGATTCGGGGTTGAGACGGGAAATCGGGAATCGCTGGGTTTGCCACCCCGTCAACCTATGCTCATATTCACCGTTTCATCGAGACACTTTCCCCGGAACGTATACCGACTCAATCCAGGTCCGGGCAAACGGATGGCCGTCCGGGGTCCAACCGTTTACATCGACGGTGACATTATACACGCCTGTTTGGGTGAAGGCAGGCAATGTGCCGACAAATTCACCCGCTTGACGGGAAGGAACGAGGCGCATCTCCATCCTTTGTTGATTCATAGATGCTGCCGTTTGAGCCGAAGGCGGAACGACACGGACACGGACATTCCAACGGTCCCAACGGGCCGATGCTACGGAGGGCATCACTTTCATCGCATAGGTCCCGGTCTTGCCCTTGACCGGCTGGATCTGATATTGCAGTCCAGACGCGGATGTGTAGGTGACCGTCATCAGGTACGCATCATCCACGCTGTTTTGAATGCGTACTTTCCAGTTTCCTGCTGCCGGTTGCGCGATTCGAAAAGCGTTTACATTCGCATTCCGAAAAATACCTTGATCCACACCAGTGAAGTATTGCGGGCTTTGGCTGTTATAGATCTGACCTGTCGGGGACTCCAGGATCACCTGTGCTCCGGCATGTCCGGTCATCACATTGAACACCACTTCGGTATTACCAGATTCAACCGGTACCGTCTCCGTCACAATTTGCCCCGCCGGGAGTGATTGCCCGCGCACCACTTGTTGGGGGGTAGCCGCTGATTGCACGCGATCCTTGGTTGCGGACACATGCGACGATGGTTCGACCGTCATCGCCGTTTTGCCCGTTCGCAACAACGGTTCAATCCGATAGAATGAAGCGGTGCCGGTGCGGATAAAATCATGATCGAAATTTTCCGTAAATATATGCGAAGCGTAGGGCAATTGGGTACTCCATACGTTAACCAACCCGTCATTGCTGCCATGCACCGACAGATATGCCCCGCCCGTCCACAATGCGGACGGGAATGGTCCCCAGTTGGTACCTGCTGCGGTATAGAACGGATTGTTGCTCACCTCGGCACGTCCGTCCGTATCTGAGCGGAATTGGTCCATGTAACCCGTCTGCAGGACGTATACCCCGTCACTTTTGACCCCCAGCAATTCAGCCAGCCACCCCGCATACCAGCTGTATGCGAGATCGGCCAGATGCGAGCCGTGATGCGGGGACGCCAACGTGATCACCTTGCCCACATAGGGAGAGGCACCATAATACACCAATGCAGTCTGCGTGTCGATCCCGCCTTTGCTGTGCGCCACCACATTGACCGGTTGCCCGAAGTATTGTGAAATTTGGCGCAACAGTCCGGCCAGCAATTGACCGTTGTCCCACATGCTGGCACCGCCGTTGCCTGAAGCGTCCCACAGCTGCAGGAAGGCCGTCCGGTATCCTGCATAGTAAGCGTCTTCATACATATCGTTGTGGCCATGGTATACCGTGTCTTCCCACCAGCTTTCGGCCGTGCCGTTCAACCCCTGAACAAACACGATTGGCGGCTTGCTGGGATCGGCATTGGGCGGTGTCGCTCCCAAATACCATGTTCCCGGCGGATCAGTGGCGGTGGATACAGCGCCCCCCGCCTGTCCCATCTTGACAGGAGGCGGTACGCTTGCCTTCCCGGATGCCGGTGCGCCGGGAACCAAGAGAATACACATCAACAAGGCAGCAAAAACGAACCATTTCCTGTGTCTCACTGGGTATCGCTCCTTTCCGTGAATTGATTGTGCCTTTCTTTGAAAAGGAGCCAAATTCCTGCCGCCTGTTTTTCACTTGTTTTCCGCCTGTTTCACCCGGTCCAACAGTTGTTTCATATCCGCAGGCATGGGGGACTCCCAAGTGCGCGGAGATTTGTCGCGCGGATGGATGAGCGTCAAACGTGCGGCATGCAGAGCTTGCCGCTCCATCCCCCACATGGCCGCATCTTCCTCATTTCCATATAAAGTATCGCCGATGATCGGATGGCCGAGATGCGCCAAATGGACCCGAATTTGATGGGTTCGCCCCGTTTGCAGTGAAAGACGTACCAACGATGCCTTGGAAAAAGCCGCTTCCACCCGGTAGTGGGTGACCGCCTCCGCTCCGTCCGGGGTTACGATGCGACGGCTGGTGTGGGCGGGGTCCCGACCGATCGGGGCATCGATCGTACCGGATGCTCGCGACACATGGCCGTTCACGATGGCCAAATATTCGCGTTCATACCGCTTGTTCGCCATCTGCCCGGATAAAAAAGCATGGGCGTGCGCGTGCTTGGCAAACACGATCAAGCCGGACGTCTCTTTATCCAGCCGCGTCACCGGCCGCACCTGGTGAGCCTCTCCCCTTTCCCGCCAATGATGCACCAAACCGTTGGCCAATGTCCAATCCCGGTAATCTTTGGTCGGATGCACAACGACACCCGGTTGTTTGTCCAACACCAGCAGATCTTCGTCTTCATACAGAATGTGTAAGGGAACGGGCTGAGGAGGAATGTGGACCGGCTCTTCGTCCGTCAGGGTGACAGTAATGACATCCCCCGTTTTCACGCGGGAGGTCAGATAGGCGAATGAACCGTTGACCCGAACACCATCGGTCACCTTCAATCGGCGGAACTGACGGCGGGAAAACCGGAACCGGTTGCGCAGGACTTGGCGGACCATCTTGCCGTCCTCCGACTCATCGACACGATGTGTCATCACTGTGTGTGACTCCATGTTTTCATCCCTTTCTCGCACCACTTACCAAACAAAAAACAAAAACGATCACGATACGGACGTACACTGCTGTATCAATTCATTATAGTCGTTTCCATCGAAAAAGAAGAAAACGAAACCCGTTTCCCCATACATCCGTCTCATAATCCTCCGGCCAATTCCCCATAATATGGTTATCACCAATAAGGAGGCCACGAAGATGGACGCCAAAAAGAATGATCCCCGCTTCACAGAGATGGAAGACGCGCAGGAAACGGATGCCTCGCAATTCATTCAACTGGCTTATGAACAAAACAACGAAGCGGCCGACGTCACCGCGATGAACAAAGAAGCCGAAGAACAGACTGACTGATGCATTTTTTGGAGATGTAAGACCGGTCAACCCAGTTGGGAGGCGAAGGATCAACCTGACCACAACCGGGTGATTCTGTCCCGGTGAGGAAGCGGAATGTGAAAAACCGCCTCCCAAACATGTTTGATACAAAAAGGAGCCAATACCCTATGGAACCGTTCCGCCAAGACCCTGTATCCGTCGACCGGCGCCTGTTGCCCGACGGGCGCGTACAGGTGGATTTCTCCGGTGAAATTGCCGTATTCGACACGCTGGAACAAGCAGACCAGGCGATACATGAATATTTGGCCAAACATTATCCGGATGGTGAATGATGTTGTTTCAGTGCCCCGAAGTAGGTTAATCACTTTGTTCAGCAGACATGTCCTTCGGGGCTGTTTCTCATCAACCATCTACTTTTTCTTATCTTTAAATCCTCTATTAATCAATAACTCTCTGAGTTCAACTAGAAACAACATACCGCATACAATAGCAAAAGTAACAGATAAATAAAAGAAAAGTTTTACAATCACCAGATTCCACCATTCCCCAGGAAAATCCTCAGGGAAAAATCCTTTCGGAATCCAAGAGGGTGCATCGCTTCAATTCCCGTATAATGCATAACCGAAAAAAATCGAAAAGGAAATAAATCCGATTGTACTCAATCCTAGTTCTAAAACATACTTATATCCCTTTTTCTTCATAGTACCTCTCCATCATGATGACGGATTATTCGAACCGGAATGTGTTTCTTTTTCAAATTTATTTCAGAAACAGTTTTTTTATCGCACCGAAAGTTAGCTTAGTAACAGGTCATAAGGTAAGGGGCCGGTGGCTTATCTTCCCCTTTAAGGTATTACCGCTTTATGCGCTAAAGGCTGAAATTCCACCAGTATACGGGCATAACAGTTTGGACATCTTATTAGGAATGAGGGAGGGATTCATTCGTGTGGATTCTTTGGCTGTACCTATTAAATATGTTCTTAATGTTAACCATAGCGATCCGCGAAGTACGAAAACCAGCCAATGCTTTGAATTGGTTAACCATCAACCTGATTTTTCCTTTTATCGGTTTTGGGCTCTATCTTAGCGCATCGCATCCTGTGCGCATTCGTCGAGAAAGACTGACGTCTCCACACAATAAGTCGGATAAGTTGCCTGATTCATTCAGCCGCACAGCCTCGGTCATCGCTCATGCTTTACGGCATTTGACCGTACATGGCCTTCGGACTGGCCGAGTTCAGGTGCTTAAGAACGGCATTGAAACATATGAGAAACTTATCGAATCTATACGGAACGCGAAAAGAACAATTGATATGGAATATTACATATATCGGGATGATCAAATTGGCAGACTTATCACGGACCTGCTAATCGAACGGTCCTCCGCAGGTGTCCAGGTCCGATTTTTGAGAGACGGTTTTGGAAGCCGACAATTTCCACGGCGTCAGATCATTCGGATGATGGATGCAGGGATTGAATGCCGTACGTTTTTTCCCGTGCGCTTCCCTTCGGTATTATTATCCAATTGGAATTACAGGGATCATTGTAAGATCGTCGTGATCGACGGAAAGGAAGCTTTTACAGGTGGTATCAACGTCGGGTATGAGTATACAGGATTGAAGCCCAATGTAGGGTTTTGGCGCGACAACCATGTGCGAATTGTAGGTGAAGTTGCAGCCGATTTGCAAGCTGTCTTCGACGCTCATTGGAGCATCGCTTCGCCGGAACGGATGAAGACGAGGACACGTAACAAAAAAGTTGAAGATACCTTAAAGCCTATTCAGAGTCCAAGGCATATATTGCAGAACATCACTCAACCAGGTAGAGCTTCTTTTGCCGATTGGTCCACAGAATGGGGCGCTGAGTTGGGCACCATGGATGGTTCCAGTGATGACACTATTCCGAACACAGAGACGTTGCAGGAAGCATACGTACAAACGTTAGAAGGTAATCCTGGAATTCCCACCCAAATCATCCGGCAGTCATACTTCATTTGTCTGACACAAGCGACCCGGACTATTGACATCACCACTCCCTATTTTGTGCCCGATGCCGATATCATCATGGCGATAAAGACAGCCGTGGCACGCGGTGTTCGGGTTAGATTGCTGGTTCCTCGTCAAATGGACCTCACAACCATGATCGTGGGCGCTGCAAGCCGCACCTATTATGGAGAATTGTTGGAAGCCGGGGTCCATATTTACCTGTACAACAAAGGTATATTGCACGGGAAGCTTATGATTATCGATGGGGAGATTTCCGTAGTAGGCGCTGCAAACTATGATATGAGAAGTTTTCGCCTGGATTACGAGGTATGCGAAGTCTTGTATAGTGCCAACGTGGCAAGAGAACTTACAGAGCAATTCGAGCACGATCTCACTGATTCCGAACTGTTGAAGATCGAAGATTTGAGGAACCGCTCTCTTTCACAGCGTATTCTCGATCAAGGAGCGCGCCTGCTCTCCCCGTTGTTATAGATGCTCTGTTGCTCCATTTTTCCTCCTAAAGTTGGTTCTTGTTTCCAGACTATTACAGGGGGTAGACGGAAAGAGCCAATCTATCCATCCATCTTTGTTTTATCAATCCCGATCAATTCTGCCCGCACCCACAGGCCGTAAACGGTGGCAGCAAAGAAAAACGCCACAGTGCCTATGGCGGCGAACACCACGTACCCATTGGACATGTCCCCACGATCGTGCACATTTCCCCAAATCCAAGCCGCCAGACAAACCAACGCCGGAAAAATGAAAGCCCAACCACCCATCCAGGCCGCTTTCACCTGTTTTCGCCGATTATTCGGATACATGGCATATAATACACGTCTGGCGTACCACCGGATATACCATCTGCCCGCGATGAAATACGCAATCAACAAGGCCCCCCACATAATCAATGAACCGATGGTACTCGGATTGATGATTCCCCACCGCCAAACTACAGAGATCATCAGCTCCAAATAGACAAAAAAGAACACCGCACATCCTGTCACGAACAGAAGATGGGGCAACCACAACCGTACAAGCTGTCTCATTAAATCCCCCCAACTTACAATCGGCCCGAAATAAAAATAGGCAGGTTGAAAACCATCTGCCAACTGATGTTAAAACACTAATCAAAGAGAAAAGCTAAGCGCGAAACGACCTTTCATTGGACTTAACAGTCCATTGATCATGACCCTGTGATTCTACCTTACCATCTTCTTTTTCAAATCAATCCCGATCAATTCCGCCCGTACGATATACCGGTCGGGCGCACTGCCCACATAGTTGAACGGATAACATGTGGTCAGCGTCAGGATCGGCTTGGGGTAAGGAACGATCACCGTTCGGTCGTCCGCATCAGTCACCCACATGGTACGCACCTGATAAACAAACATCCCGTCGGCTGTTTGGACGTACAGTTTGTCCCCTTTTCGCACTTCTCCCATCCGGCGGAACACCGTATCCCTGTGCCCGGACAGAACCACTTGCCCCGTTTCCCCCGGCATCACGGTACCGTAACCGACGTAGTGGCCCACCCCTTTAGCCAGATCATCGGGACTCGTTCCTTCCACGATCGGCAAAATGGCCCCGATCCGGGGGATGATCAGTTTTCCGATCATCTCTCCCGAATGGGGCTGTTGGTGCGAAGTGATTCCTTGCGACAATGCGGGCCGTGGTGAGGTATCCAGTCCGTCATTCGCGATCGACATTGCCATCTCCGGATCATACACCGCGATATGGAGTTGATCCCACCATTGAAAGCCGTTGTACAACAGGGTCAGGCTTCCGATGATGATGAGCAGAACGGCGATCGCGCGCGTCATGTTATCCCCTCACCGTGCGGAATTTGAGCAGGGCCAGACCGATCAGGAGCATCAGGCCGCCAAACAGCGTACCCATCGGGTAATCGGTGGCCGTTACCGGCAATTTGCCGCCTTTTTTGGCTTTGTTTATCATTTCTTTGCCTTTTTTCACGGGCATGATCGGCGGTTTTTTCGCATCTTTTCCATCCCCGTCTTTGGGCGGAAGCACCACCGTTTTACCGCCGTCCTTCACCTCGATGCTGATCGTGTTGATCGTTCCCATCGGCGCACCGTCCACCTCACCGATGAACATAGCAACCACATCATAGGTGCCCGGCTCCAGTTTGTCGAGGGTATAGGTGAAAGACGTTCCTTTGTAATCCGGCTCGGACATGGTTTCCGTGATTATTTCTTCGTCTTCCTGATGACCCACACCGATGTACCAGATGCCTTGTGCTTCTTTGGCATAGGTCAACTCGGCCTTGATCACGTGTTTGCCGTTTTCCGTCGTATAGGTGATTTTCATTCCCGGTATGGTGAAATCATGGTCTTTTTCCAGCGTGACCTCTTTCCCGTCCACCGTTCCGGTGAACTTCACGTGCAGGGTGTATTCACCCTCTTGATACAAATCTTCGAACACGGCCGTGCCGTCTTTGGAAGTTACGGGATCCAACCCGTCAATGGTGAATTCCCATTTCCCTTTAACGTCTTTGGCATTTTCAATCTCGGCTTTGAACAGGATGGCCCCTTCGTCAGTCAGATCTTGATGGACCTTGATGTCGTAGTTGCCGGGAACGTCCCCGGGTTGTTCATCGCCGTTTCCTTTTTGATCTTCATTCGTTACATTTTGTTCGTCATTACCCTTGTCATTGTCATTGCCCGGTTTGGACTTATCCAGGTTTACCGATACGTTGCCGGACAACTCCTTGTCTTCCGTTCCGTTGTCCACTTTTCCTTTAAAAGTGACCGTCAGTTCCAACACGCCACCTTTTTCCGTCAGGGAAGCCGGGAGCTCGAAGGTGACGGACGGGCTTTGGGATTCTTTTTTGGTTTCGATATCCGTTTGCCCTTTCAGCGTCCATTCACCGTCTGCTTGGGTCGCGCCCGGGATGGTCGCCGTAACGATGTGTTTGCCGTCCTTCACTTCATGTTTGACATCCAGCGCAGCAGAACCGGAGTTGGCCCAGGTGGTGGGGATCACCGCAAACACCAACAGGAGGGCCATGAGGGTGGATACCAGTCTCAAGATTCCCAATCCTCCCAAAAGAAATATGAATCACGAAAAAATGATAGCATAAGGGTTTTCATTAAGGCAATATTTGTTTTTATTTGAAAAACCTATATTTGTGTACAAAATCGATAAACACGATCAAATCGTCACCAATAAATTTTTCTGAAAGAAATTTCCATCTTCTTTATAGTCACGCAACACGCCGTAACAGGCTGTCCGGTTAGGACAAAGCTCCATAGCGATACCTTGCGTCTCGTAACAAAATCGGGCCGCTATTACCCAGGAAAATTGTATTGTTTCGTCTAACGAAATGGTAGTGATGAGTCATCCATTCCTAACACAACGAAGCCCATCGAGACACCCAACTAAGTGTCCCGATGGGCTTGTTTCGAGAGGAATTTCAGAGGGAAAGTGGTCACCCTGAGAGATGCAGAATACCTCTTAATACATCACGCCGGTACGCCGATGTGTTCGGGCGAAGAAAGCCGGGTCCGGATCGAAGTATCGGGGATCGTATTTGGCCACGAAATGACCGTCCGGCGTCAAATACCCTGATCCCCAAGTAGGATCCATCGTTAACCACCTACCGTCAATGCGTGCTTCCACCCACGCGTGCCGGTTGCCTTGGGACATGCCTTCCACGAACCGTGCTTCGATCCCGATCGACCGCAACAAGGCAACGGTGAGAAAGGTATAGTCTTGGCAGACTCCTTTTTTCTCGCGCAATGTCTTTAATGCACTGTCATCGAGCTCGAACGCGTCTGTCCGAAATTTGTCCACATCATAACGCACATGGGTGGCGACGTATCGGTATATGGCTTTGGCTTTGGCTCGATCATCCATTTGGCCGGCAACGATCCGGCGTGCCAACGCTTCGATTTGCGGAGAATCTGACTGAATACCCCTGGACGGCAAAAGATAGCGTAGATCTTTCGGACCCGTGGCGTTCACCTCGAACTGGGCGACACGGAAAAAGCGGAAATAGTCACGATGTTGGTGAGTGATTTCCGGAACATTGACCGACACCTCATACCGTCCCGGTCCGAACCGGAGCCAAAAAACCCCGTCAAACCGATAATTTTTGACCGGGATAAAGTAAGTGGCTTCCTCGCCGTCTTTTACCGTTTGTATGATCAATTCCCTCGTCTCACCGGCGTAAGGCGCGTCCGGGTCGATCCGACCGGCGATCCGATAGGTGTATTTTCCGGTACCTCCACTGGCTTGCGGCACCGTGATCTGTATTCCCCGTTTTTCATAATCAGCAAAATACCGGATCGGCGCTTTTCTCGATCGATCGGCGTTATCCACCAAAATCTCCGCGCCTTCCTGATAGTATCGCTGGTGCTTGGCATCCGGCACCAGCACCCGTAGCTGATGAATCCCCTTACCGTAATAGAGGGGAATGTCGGCGGCAAATGCTCCGTTTTTCACCGAAACTAACCGATCCCAGGATTGTGAGCCTTTCACCAGTTGGATCATCACATTGTGGCGCCCATAAGTTTGACGGATGATGCCTGTCACATGAATCCGGCCATTCGCCCGGACCAACCCCTGTGACGGCTGCTTGAGAGAAAGCCCCGTCTCCCACGCATACGGCGAATAGGCAATGTCTCGTTTCACCCGAGGATTGACGTTGACGACGGTAAATTGCGTCAGCTCGTAGAAAGTATCGGCTTTCTCTCGGCTCGGCAAGCGAACCGTCACCTGATACTCACCTTTACCGGCAAACAACCGGATGCTTTGCGCAAACGTCCCATTTTTAATGGGAATGTAGATATCAAATTCGTTCTCCGGAGCTGCCGAATGATCCCCCATTTTCCGGAGACCCACCCATACAAATGGCGATCGCAATCCGCGATGATTCTTCACCGTGCCGGAAAGAGAAAACATTTCATTTACCGCAAACCTCTGATAACGCGGGGAAGAAAGCGATGCCCCTACTTCCCGCGCGTAGGTAGAGTACTGGAGCGGTTCCTTGATCCATTGTGCGTTGAATTGCTGTACCATCTCCGCCAACGGATCGGTGGAGCTGTCCTGTTTGAGAAACGGTAGATCGCAAGCGGAAAACATGGCCGACATCAACAATAACAAAACGGTGATACCGGTTTGTCTCACTCGTCGCACGCAGTCACCCCGTTTCCGATCCATTTTGCCTCCATTATCTCACGAAACCGGATCAAATCGCAGCAACACATTGTTGAAAACAAAAAAATGGGACCGCACGATGCGACCCCGCATTCATATAGACCAAGACCAGACCGAGTGAACGAGCGCCTTCGGTCAATAATAGTGTACACCAGATTTCCGATGCTGTGTTTTTAAAACTTCGACAATATTCGACAAAAACTCCCCCCCATTTTTTCGTTTTTGACGCAGTTTTTTGACCATGTTTTAAAACCCCCAAAAATTGCATTTTTCAAGCCTGTATTTGTTTCTTGACACCAACTGAGTTCCATGTAAGATTGATATGCAAAGGAATCTTTTCAAAACATGAAATGTTGCCTCAGAATTAAAGGCAGGTGAACCGTGATCGAGCTCGGTCACAACATCCGACGCCGGCGAAAGGAACTGGGTTTGACGCAATCGCAACTGGCTAAAGGTATTATTTCCACTCCTTATCTCAGCTTGATCGAAAACGGCAAAGCATTGCCCCGTCCAGACATACTGCTCCCACTGGCCAAGCGGCTTCAGACCAGTGTGGAGAGTTTGATGGGAGTTACCGACGAAAACACGATGGAGCAAGTGCAGTCCCTGATCGAAAAAGCGCGATCTGCACTCATCTATGAAGCCAACGGCTTCGAACAGGCTCATCAGTATGTCGACACACTTCACAAACTGGTGGAATCCGTCTCCGACCCCCATATCCTGATGAAAGTGGATCTTTTGGAAATCAACTTGTATGAGCACAAATTTGATGTTGACCGGTATACACAATTGATGAAATCCTTCGAAGAAAAATGGGAAAATTTCCGAAATGATCCTGACATTCTAGTCCAATATTTACGGATCAAAGGGAACATGGAATTCCACATGGCCCGATACGAAAAGGCCATGTGGCACTACAAGGCGGCGGAGAAACGATTGGCCGATGTAACGGACGAGATTGAGAAAGGGTACATATACGGCAACCTGGGAAAAACATACTTGCTGCTGGCCAACCCCTCCCTCGGCATCCTGTACGCGGAAAAAGCGATGCAGATCATGTCGGCACACGACCGCTGGCTGGAAATGTGCCATCTGCTGCAACTGATCGGATCATGCTACTGTTACAACGGCGAATATGAGGAGGCGTTACATTACTTTGAACGCATCCTGCGCATGTGTGATCAGTTTCTTGTTTCCTCACTTCTCATCTCGCGGGCCTATCACGAAATCGGCATCTGCCACATGAAATTGGGCAACACCGAAAAAGCGATCCATTTTCTGAATCAATCACTGGATGTAGTGGAGCCCGGTGGATTGCCCGACTGGGAAATCGGAGTGGTCCACCAATCCCTTTGCCAAACGTACTTGAAACGCGGAGACCTCGTCCAGGCCAAAAAACATATCCTCACAGCTCTGGAACTGCTCCAAGACAGAAAAAACTTTTTGGCGGAATGCTACATCTACCTCGGGAAAATCGCCTACGCCGAAAACAACCCGGAAACATTCGTCACCTACTATATGCGTGCCATCGAGATTTTCGAGGAACTGGACATTGGAGAAAAAATCGCACGTGCAGCTCATACGCTGGGAAGATACTTCCTGGAACAGGGTGAACATCAACGGGGTGCCGAATTGTTGCTCAAAGCATCCCGGCATTACGGTCAATTGATCCCGACCGTCGATTTCGATGTCGATTTGCCCACCCCAATCAAAACGGCACAACAAAAAAGCGGGTAACCCATGTAATAGGTTACCCGCCGCTTTTTTTGGAAAGCCGAACTCATCCAGCGGATTCTCCCAGCATCGCCAGAAACTCCTCTTCGTCCAGGATCTTTACACCCAGCTCCTGTGCTTTGGTCAGTTTGGAGCCCGCTTTCTCACCGGCGATGAGGAAATCGGTTTTTTTGCTGACACTGCCGGACACTTTGCCGCCGAGCGCCTCAACTTTACCAGCCGCTTCCTGGCGTGTCATGCTGTGCAAGGTGCCGGTCAGCACGACCGTTTTTCCGGCAAAAGGACTGTCTTGCTCCGTTTGCTTCTCTGATACCGGACCCAGGTAGGCGAAATTGACGCCCGCTTGACGCAACCGCTCGATAGTTTCCTTCACTTCCGGCTTCGCGAAATACGTGACGATGGAGTCGGCCATTTTCGGCCCGATCTCCTCGATCGACTCCAGCTCTTCCCGCGTGGCCGTCATCAATTTGTCCAGAAGTCTGAAATACTGCGCCAAAATACGCGCCCCTTTGGCACCGACGAAGCGGATGCCCAGGCCGAAGATCAACCGCTCCACGGAGTTCCCCTTGCTCTGTTCGATGGCGGCCAACAGATTGTCCACCGATTTTTCCCCCATGCGCTCCAGGGGCAATAGCTCTTCTTTCTTCAAGTAATACAAATCGGCCACGCTGCGCACCAGTCCCGCTTCAAACAGTTGAGTGACCACTTTTTCCCCCAAACCTTCGATATTCATCGCACCGCGGGAAACAAAGTGAATGATGCCTTCCCGGGTTTGGGCCGGACATTGGGGATTGATGCAGCGAAGAGCTACCTCGCCTTCCAGCCGAACCAGGCGGCTGCCGCATTCCGGGCAGTCGGAGGGCATTTGATAGGGCCGTTCCTCACCCGTTCGCCGTTCTTTCAGCACACCGACGACCTCGGGGATGATGTCGCCCGCTTTTTTCACGATGACGTGATCGCCGATCAACAACCCTTTTTCGCGGATGATGTCCTCATTGTGAAGAGAGGCCCGTTGCACCGTCGTGCCAGCCAGGGTGACCGGTTCCAAAATCGCTGTCGGGGTGACTGCCCCGGTCCGCCCCACACGCACCTCGATCCCCCGCAGGATTGTCACCGCTTCCTCGGCCGGAAACTTGTAGGCGATCGCCCACCGCGGACTTTTGGCCGTCATTCCCAAGCGTTCTCGAAGTGCAAGATCATCGACCTTGATCACGATACCATCAATTTCGTAGTCCAGTTCCGGTCGCTTCTCCCGCCACTCTTCGACGAACGCCATCACTTCCTCGATGCTGTCTACTGTACGGCGATGCGGGTTCACCTTGAGACCCAATCGACTCAACCATTCCAACGTCTCCGTATGGGTCGACGGCAACAATGCCTCATCCACAGCACCGACCCCGTACAAAAAGATGTCCAATGCCCGTTCAGCCGCCAATTTCGGGTCCAGCTGCCGGAGCGATCCAGCCGCAGCGTTGCGCGGGTTGGCAAACAACGGCTCGCCGCGCCGTTCCTTCTCCGCGTTGATGCGGCGGAATTCCCGTTTCGGCATGAACGCTTCTCCGCGCACTTCCACCGTCACCGGTTCGCGCAGGCGCAACGGCAGAGAGCGGATCGTTCTCAGGTTTTGCGTGATATCTTCGCCAGTCTGTCCGTCTCCCCGTGTCGCTCCCTGTACAAACACGCCGTTTTCATACCGGAGGGAAACAGCCAGTCCGTCGATCTTCAATTCACAGACATAGCGGACCTGATCCACACCGCCCATGCGTTTGATCCGCTCGTCAAACTCCCGCAAGTCTTCCTCATTGAACGCGTTGCCCAGACTGAGCATGGGGACGCGATGCTCCACCTTCTCAAAAAACGGGAGCGGCTCGCCTCCCACCCGCTGGGTCGGCGAATCCGGCGTTTTCAGCTCGGGGAATTGTTCCTCCAACCGGATCAACTCTTGCATCAGCCGGTCATATTCCGCATCCGAGATGATCGGATCATCCAATACATGATAACGGTAATTGTGCTCTTCAATCTGTTCACGCAATGATTGGGCGCGTCGCGCTGCCTCTTGCCGGTCCATTCGCATCCGCTCCTTTCCCACCCGGATCAAAACACGTTTGCGTGTCAAAACCAGTAGACACGCCCTAGCTTTCCACGCGCGTAATCGGGGCATACCGCGCCAACAGGCGCTTGACGCCGACCGGTGCGGGGAAGGCGATGTTCAGCTCGGTATCGTCGCCTTCTCCCTGCACTTTAACTACCGTACCCACTCCCCATTTGCCGTGTCGCACTTTGTCCCCCACACGCCAATCGACGTTCGGGTTGGGGATGGGCCGTCTGACGGGACCATGGCGCAACGTCGGTTTGGTTCCCGTCGTTTCTTCCCCGTTCGCCGGTTGGATTAAATGATCAGGAATCTCGGAGAGGAAACGGGAAGGCGGATTAGCACTCGTCTGTCCAAACAACATCCGCATCCGGGCCCGGGTCAGATACAACCGTTTCTCCGCCCGTGTGATTCCGACATAGGCCAGACGCCGCTCTTCCTCCATCTCCTCCTCGTCGTCCAACGACCGGACATGCGGGAAGATGCCTTCCTCCATCCCCACGAGGAATACATGTGGAAATTCCAGCCCCTTGGCGCTGTGCAACGTCATGAGTGTGACGCCGCTATCCGCCTCGTCTTCCTCTTCCAGCGCGTCAATGTCCGAGATCAAAGCCAGGTCGGTCAAAAAGGCAACAAGCGTCTTGTCCTCACTCCGCTGTTCAAATTCCTGCGCCACCGAAAGAAACTCGTCGATGTTCTCGAGACGGGAGGCGGCTTCCAACGTCCCTTCCTTTTTCAACTCCTCCCGGTAGCCGGAACGGTTCAACACCTCTTCGGTCAGCTCGACCGCGGAGAGGTACTCCACCATCGCATGCAGTTCACGGATCAACTGAACGAACGACGAAAGCGGCTTGAGAAAACGAGCTGACAGCCCAATCGTTTCCGCCTCCAGCAGCGCTTCAAACAGGGAAATGCCGTGATCCGCCGCATACTGGGCGATCTTGTCCATCGTCGCCTGACCGATGCCACGTTTGGGTACATTGATCACGCGTTGCAAGCTGAGATCGTCATGAGGATTGACCACCAAACGCAGATAAGCCAGGATGTCTTTAATCTCCTTGCGCTCGTAGAACTTGATGCCCCCTACTACCTGGTAGGGAATGTTGGATTTGAGAAAAACCTCCTCCAACACCCGTGATTGGGCATTGGTCCGGTACAGTACCGCATAGTCGGAATAGGCGTGGCCTTCCCGGTGTCCCCGGATGATGGTCTCCGCCACAAAATAGGCTTCGTCATGCTCATTATCCGCTTCAAAAAGCTGAATACGCTCGCCCCGCTCATTTTCTGTCCACAATTTCTTCGGCTTGCGCGAGCGGTTATGTTCGATCACTCCGTTGGCTGCATCCAAAATGGTCTGCGTTGAGCGGTAGTTTTGCTCCAGTTTGATCACCTTTGCCGACGGATAATCCCGCTCGAAATGCAGGATATTGGAAATGTCCGCCCCACGGAAACGGTAGATCGACTGATCCGAATCTCCGACAACGCACAGATTCTGATGCCGAGCCGCCAGATGTTTCACCAACACGTACTGCGCATGGTTGGTATCTTGGTACTCGTCAATGTGAATGTATTGGAATTTGCGTTGGTAGTAGTCCAGCACTTCCGGTGCTTGTTGGAACAACTGCACGGTGGTCATGAGCAAATCGTCGAAATCCAGTGATTGGTTTTGCCGCAGACGGTGTTGATACCCCTCATACACCTCCGCCGCCACTTCATCCATGAGTCCGTCTGCCCTCTCCTTCATCTGGCGGGGGGTGAGCAACTGGTTTTTGGCTTGGCCGATTCGATGGAGAATGGCCCGAGGTTCAAATTTTTTGGGGTCCAGGTTTTGTTCCTTCAACACCTGTTTGATGACGGTGAGCTGATCGGAGGTATCCAGTATGGTGAAATTGCGCGAATATCCGATCCGATCGATATCTCGCCGCAAAATCCGAACACACATCGCATGAAACGTGGAAATCCAGATTTCCTCAGCCGACGGCCCCACTAAGGAGACAATCCGCTCTTTCATCTCCCGCGCCGCTTTATTGGTGAATGTGATAGCCAGGATGTTCCACGGATGTACTCCCTTGGCAAGCAAATACGCCACACGCCGGGTCAACACCCGGGTCTTTCCGCTTCCGGCGCCGGCCACGACCAGCACGGGGCCTTCAGTCGTTTCCACCGCCCTCCGTTGTTCCGGGTTGAGCCCTTGCAGCAAGGCTTCTGTCGTTTCCGTATGTTGTCCCATAAAAATGGATCGCACCCGTTACGAGGCGCGATGCCCTCCTTTCCCTTTGTCGCTTTTCACGTCGACATCCAAATCCGTTTCCTTCACCCATTTCACCGTTTGGACGGCCGCATCCACGTTGTAATAAACCAAATTCCCCACCACGACGGTGTCTGCAATCTTCGCCATCGTACGGGCACTCTCCTCGGAGTGGATCCCGCCGCCATAAAAAAGCCGCGTACCCGCCAAGCCCTTCCGCGCCGCCCGCACGATATCGGGATCACCGAAGGTCCCGCTGTATTCGACATACAATACGGGCAATCCAAACAGGTATTCCGCCATACGGGCATACGCGGTCACATCATCCTTGTCCAACGGGAAGCGCGATTTCGTCACCCGTGCCACCTTGGACTCAGGGTTAAGCACGACGTAACCCAATACCATGACATCTTCCCACGGGATCATAGAACCGTAAATCTTCACCGCCTCATGATGCGCACCCACGATCCAATGGGTGGAACCCGAATTCAACACGGTGGGGATCAAATAGCCGTCAAACCCGGGAACCACCGCCGACTTTTTGGAGATCTCCTGTACACACTCCACCGGGTAGCGTCTCACGCGTGTCAGCAGTTCCCAAGTATTGTCGAACGTGATGCCGTCCGTACCACCGATGATGATCGCGTCCGTGTCCGATTGACATATCCGCTCCAACGCCCGGTCCGACAACACACGGTTGGGATCGAGCTTGAAAACGTGTCGCCAACTTTTTGCTCGCTCTTTCAGCATGGATGCCGGCTCCTTCCCGTCCCCTTACATTCAGCAACATTATACACAACCGAACAGCGGAGAAAAAGAAAACCCCCGGAAGGATTCCGGGGTACTTTCAAGGGGACTTGTTCAACAAGGTGCGTTCATCCCGTCACTTTTCCTTTTCCTCTTCCTCCAAGCGCTCCAACACCAGCTTGTATCCGTCCGTTCCGTAATGGAGACAACGCTTCACGCGGGAGATGGTGGCCGTACTGGCCCCTGTTTCCGATTCGATTTGGCTGTATGTGTACCCTTTGCGGAGCATCCGGGCAACTTCCAGGCGCTGGGCCAAAGACTTGATTTCGCCGACCGTGCAGAGGTCGTCGAAAAACTGGTAGCACTCTTCCACATTTCGCAGTGTCAAGACTGCTTTAAACAGTTGCTCCAACTCTCTTTTGCGCAGTTTGTTCAGTTGCATCCGTTCACCCCCTGCGGCAGACGAACACTTTCACGATTTAAAGTAGTAGATTCGACAATCCGTCCCGTTGTTCCTCCCCTATTGAAATGTAACCTTTCCATTTTCGGGGATCACATTCACCCACGTCTTGCCCGGAACCAACGATACGATTTTACCATGAACCGTTGGTACGATGACACCGGAACGATTTTCCCATCGAATCGGAATTACTTTTCCTTTTTGGAACAGATAGCCATTCCCCGACCCTGCAAGGTCTACTTCCCGATGTCCGGCACTGTCGAAAATGTGATGCTTCGCACGTATCACCAGCACGTTTTGCATGGTGAGCGGTTGACCGCTTTCCCGGTCCACCTGTTTCTCCCCTTGCGTGAAACGGACATATGCTTGCTGGACACTGTCGTATGAATATCCGCAGTTGTACAGACGATGATACACGATGTGGATCTGTTTGGCCGGCTTTCCGTGGTCAGTGGCTCCTTGCGCCGAAAAGGTCAGCGGCAATCGTTGAGAAGTGGCGTCGTATCCTTTGGATCGGGCGCCTTGTACCAGCTTGCCCAAATCGGTATATAAATTGTGAGGCGGCTTTCGAAATCCTGCCCGCCAATAATACCGGGCATCCTCGTGAATCCCGTCAAGATGGGGCAGTCCTTCCTGTTTGATTGTGTCCATGGCGTTGGTCGCACCGCCGGCATGCGCAACCACGGCATGAAGACCCTTTGCCAAGTCCAGATAGTACTTCCGTACACTGCGAACAGGCCCCACCACTCCGGACGATTCACTGTGATAAAACGCCGCAAACCGCGTAATCTCCCCTTCAGCCAGGATTTCATACACCCAATCGGCACGGCCTAATCCAGTTTGCGGACGGGCAACGTGATGATTGTTGATCATCACCATCAAAATCATAGGGTCCCGGTTCTTCGTTGGCAACCCCGTAAGTGGTTCCCGATTTTTCTGCAAAGCGGGTTCCCGTTGCGGACCGGGCTCCTTTTGAACGTAACCGCACCCAGTCAACCACACCAGCAGTCCACAGATGACTGTACCAAGAAGCCACTTCCGCATCATGTATCTACTCCTTTTACAAGATATTTCCTTTCACCCTTTCCACACAAAATGTCCCGTCCCTTTTTCCCGTTATGAAAAAGTATGTATACGTTTGACAATCATGACAGGTGGGAAAACAACAAAGATAAGAATCCGTTGTGTGGATGACGAAAGTCGACGTCAACAAGCAAAAAGACGGAGGAGGGATGACATGTCCATTCGGGTGGAGACGCGCGGAGTAGAGGAACACCAGCATCCGTTTTACATCATTCGCTACGCCGTTGTCAGGGACGATGAGGAGTACATCGCCAGTGTCGCCCGTTATGTGCATAACGCTCAAGGGGGAAAAGTGCAGTTTCTGGAACCGGACATGCGAAAAATCCAGCAACTGCCCAACGCCATTGAACACCTCAACGAAGTGGAACGCGTCGTCAAAGAAGAAGCGGTGCGATTGATGAAACAGTTAAAATCAAACGACTGAAAAAGGTTCAAACGCCTGTCCGATCACGACAGGCGCTTTTTCATTGAATTTTCTTTTGTTTGTCCGACGGGAGCAGCAACGGTACAATGATGTCGGCATAGGATGGACGACATCTAAGTGTGTCCGGAAAAGGGGAATGATCATGAACGTCACCGTAATCGGCCTGGGATATGTAGGCCTCACCACCGCCGCTGCGTTAGCGGAGCTCGGTCACTGTGTGGTCGGTGTTGACATCGACAACGTTAAAATCGAGAAGCTGAATCGAGGGGATGTACCTGTATGGGAACCGGAACTGGCTCCCCTGATCGCGAAAAATCGGCAGGCACAACGGCTGGCTTTCACCACGGACGTTCACAACGCCGCTTCACAAGCTGATGTGATCCTTGTCGCAGTAGGGACCCCTGCCGGCCCGGAAGGAAAACCGGATTTGACTCAACTGGAACGTGCCGTATCGGATCTCACCGATTGTCTGCCTTCGGACGCACTCCTTATCATCAAAAGCACGGTTCCGGTGGGAACTACCGATCAAATCGCCACCCGTCTCCAACGGGACGTGGTTCACAATCCGGAGTTTTTGCGTCAAGGGAGTGCCGTGCACGACTTTTTCCACCCGGACCGCATCGTGATCGGGTGCGAATCCAAGTGGGCCGCGGGGCGTATGTGCCGGCTCTATCAAGGTATCACCGCACCTATGATCGTATGTGACCGCCGCAGTGCGGAAATGATCAAATATACGGCCAATGCCTTTTTGGCGATGAAAATTTCCTATATCAACATGATCGCCGACCTGTGTGAAAGCTTGGATGCCAACGTGGAGGATGTGGCCCGCGGGATTGGTGCCGACCATCGCATCGGCCACGCCTTTCTGCAAGCGGGAGCCGGTTACGGCGGTTCCTGTTTCCCCAAGGACACGCAAGCACTGTTGTACATGGGAGCGCAAACAGGCTGTTCCCTCCCTTTGGTCGAATCGGCCGATCAGATCAACCAACTGCGTCCCCGGAGGTTGGTGACCAAAGCCGAACGAGCGCTGGGGACGCTCAGCGGGAAACGCGTCGCCCTGCTGGGATTGACATACAAACCGCAAACCGACGATGTCCGATCAGCTCCATCCATCGCCGTCAGCCGGATGCTGTTGGAAAAAGGGGCCGAGGTGCACGCCTACGACCCCCGTGCACGCCGTTTCCCAGTCCAACAGGTTGCCATCAGTCCGGATGTCGATACGGCGGTTCGTGACGTGGACGCTGTGATGATACTGACGGAATGGGACGAATTTCGCCATATGGATTGGAAACGGTTGTTGCCGACCCTGCGGTGTCCCGTTATCATCGACGGCCGCAATCTGTATCGGCTGGAAGAGATGCGCGAGTTGGGAACAACGTATCCTCTCCATTATCTCTCTGTCGGCCGACCAGAAGTGAATACATGGAGATAGGCATATTTAAGAAAAAGTCGCCTGAAAGCCCACGGCGCCCATAGGAAGTACCCTTGGGGTATTTCAATCGTGGAATGAAAGGCGACGTTGCTCGGTGCCCCCTGTCCGCTTCAAGTGCAAACAGTGCGGATACACCATCCACGCTGATCTGAATGGGGCGATCAACATCGCCAAAGCCATTTCAGGGTTAGTAGCCTAGCACACTGGTAATACCACGGGCACTTCCGTTGGTCGCAGGTGTGCCGCCCATTCGGGTACGTGCTAACCGGGTGGGACGGGCTGATGACACACCCTTAGCTTGAGGGTTGCCCGAAACAGAAATGGACTGAGGGCGTTAACCACTCAAAAATCCCACGGCTTTAGTCGTGTGGAGTGTCAATCCTGAACCGCCACTTTTTTGTCAATGATGGTGGAAGCCCCGCCTTTCTCAACTTTCACCCTATATATCCAGGGATGATGAAACATGTTCCGTGCAACATAACTGCCGTTAGGACTCGGTGTCGCCGGGAGAGTTTGCGTTTGGTCACTCTGTTCGTGACAAATTTGTCGTGTTCCGTCCCCTGACAGCCTTCCATGTTCACCAGCACTCACACCAGGATTTCCTAAGCCACGCTGCTGATCGACACCTTTCTGACGCACCCGGTGCAAAAAGTGTGCATCAGCAGCATAAACGGATCAAGCATAACTGAGTGGTTCATTTTTATGAATGGATAAAGAGCAGGAAAACCCAGCCCTTTAGGGTCGGGATGATAGCGAGCATCGGACAAGAGAGGGAGCTTTGGCGTTCTTGTAAATCCGACAGATTTTGGTACAATTAAGCGCAGAAGTGCGAAAACACTTAAAACTACTATGCGAGCAAAAACTCGTTAAACTAAAATCATCAAGGCTTGGACGAAGCCTTCGTGGATGGATGTGGGTTGCCACGCCAGATGAAGCGAGAAGCTAACGGCTTAAGCCGTAAGGCAAGTCACGAGGTAGATGCAGACGGACGTCGCTATCTGCGGGGAGACGGAAAAGTCGTGGAGTTGGGAGACGTGCTGAAACAGGAAATCCGATAACAAAGCGCAAGCGGTTATTCCGCTTGCGCTTGTTCCGGTTTGTGATCGGAGAGTTGAATGCGGCCCATAAAAAGAGTACAAACAGCACCGAGCAGCACAAAGATCAATCCGAAAAGGAAGACGCTGTGCAACGAATCGACCAACGACGTTTTCAAAACATCCACGAAGGTCGGCGGCAATTTGGTCAACATCGCCGGATTCAATAGGGAATTATAAAGACTTTGTGCATCACCTTGCATCATCGACGATAGCCGAGAGGCCATCTCACCAGGCAGATTCTGAAGCAGCGGTGCCATTTTTTCGTTCAACGTCTCACTGGATCGGGCATTCATCACCGCTCCCAGCACTGTCATCCCGAACGTGCCGCCGATCTGTCGGAAAAATTGACTGGATGAAGTGACCACTCCCCGCTCGGAGCGCGGGAAACTCTCTTGCAACGCCAGCGTCAAGAGCGGCATGACCAAGCCCATTCCCAATCCCAGTATCACCATGTAGACCGACGCGGTAAAAGCGGAAGTATAAATATCCATGGTGGAGAGCAGAACAAAACCGCCGGCCATGATCAGCATACCCAACGCCATTTGAACCCGCATCCCGATCTTATACACCAACTGCCCGCCCAACACGCTACCCACAATCATGGTAATCATCATCGGAGTCATGACAGTGCCGGAAGCGGATGCACTGACCCCCGTCACACCTTGCATGAACAAGGGAACAAACATGATGGAGCCGAACATGCCGACACTCATCAGGAAACCAATACTGTTGATGATGGTAAACGTCCGGTTCCGAAAGAGACGAAACGGGAAAATCGGTTCGGTCGCCCGGGCTTCCACACGGGCAAACAGAATCAACGACACCAGTCCCAACGCAAACAGTCCGAGTATTTGCCATGAAGTCCATTCATACTCTTTTCCGCCGAGGGATAGCGCGAGGAGCAGACTGACCACACCCAACACCATCGTCAACATGCCGGCCCAGTCCAATCGAACGGATGTGGAGGATCGGTGTCCCTTCAGCCCGATCGCGATCAGAATAGCCGCCAGTATCCCGATCGGCAGGTTGATATAGAATACCCATCTCCAGTTGAGCGCGTCCACCAACCATCCGCCCAACTGGGGACCGATCACGGAGGAAAGACCGAAAATCGCCCCAAAGACACCTTGCCATTTTGCTCGTTCTTTTCCTTCGAACAGATCTCCGATGATGATCATCGCCATCGGCATCATCATGCCGCCGCCGATGCCCTGAAAACCACGAAACAGGATCAGTTCAATCATGTTTTGTGCGGCCCCGCACAGTGCCGAACCGATCACAAAGATGGTCAGACCGGCCACATACACCATCTTGCGCCCCATCAAATCGGCCAACTTTCCGGTAATGGGAACCACGGTGGTGGCTGTCAGCATATACGCGGTGGTGACCCAAGTCAACAACGAAAGTCCACCCAGTTCACCCACGATTCGCGGCATGGCCGTACCCACGATCGTTTGATCCAATGCGCCAAATAGCATGGCGATAATCAAACCAGCGATCAATACCCCTCGACGGTTCGTAGAAGGGGTATCCCATTCCACTTGATCATGTGTGGTTTCCATCCCTATTCCCCCTTTTCTCTTCGTCATTGATCGTTGATATAAACTGCTGTACATCCAGATCGGCCGCGATACGAGCCAGCTTTTCAAATGCCTGGATGAAAACGGTGAGCTCTTCACCATCCAATTGATTCAAACAGTATCCGACCACACGTTTGCGCAGGTTCCAGATTTTTTGCAACACGTCCGAACCGGTTTCCGTCAATTGAACGATGACCACGCGGCGATCCTGTTGATCTCGGAACCGTTCAATATAACGGCGGCTTTCCAACCGGTCCAGCATGACGGTGATGGCACTGGGTTTGACCTCCATTTTTTCTGCCAACTGCGATACCGTGCAGTGTTCTTCTGTTTTAATCAAGTGCAACAAAAACACTTGACCCGGTGTCAGATCGAACGGTGCCTGCAATACAATGTTCGCTCCCAAATGCTGTGCAACGGATCGGAGGGCGGCATCAAACCGATCAACCCAGTTGTCCGTTTCTCTCACATTGTTTGACCTCCCGTTTCGCTATTTGATTTCATAGTTTAATATTTAATTTGGTTAATGATTAAACTGTATAATGAAAAAGGCAGTTTTGTCAACAGCTGAGAAAAAGGAAAAAGCTGCGCTATTGGCGCAGCTAGGTGGTCAGATCACTTCGTTGCGAATCTCCTGAACTCGGCCGAACAGACACAATCTTTACCCCCACCGCTCTGCCGGATACACGAACGTCCGGTCCTTCACCCGTAAGACACCGTCCGCTGTCAACCGGGCCTGCGGGAGATTTGTGGAGGTAAGGAACAAAAACGTGTAGATGGGATCGTAATACGGATGGCCAAACCGCTTCAGTTTATCCGTCAGCTCGTCTGTTTTCTCGACCAACTTTTCCATCGGCCATTCACTCATCATGCCCAAAAGCGGAAGCGGCAAATGAAAATACGTCTCTCCTCCTTGTATCCATGTGATCCCACCGCCATCGTCGAATGTGCGACGAACGGCTTGAGCCATCGCTTCGATGTTTCTACCGATCACCAGACAATCGCCGGAACCATTGTAAGTGGATACCAATGCATCGATGTTTCGACCGAACCCACGAATCAAGCTCCGTGTGATCCAGCGTCCGTTCCGGTCAATCAGATAGGCAAACAGCCGGTCGTCATCCTCGGACAATGCAACCCCGTCGGGTCCTGTTGATACGGTTTCTTCGGTCAGCTTGGTGATCACGGGGTTGATCAGATTGAGCACAGGCACAGTTTCTCCTTCTTTTACCTGCCATCGCAGTTGCTGCACATCCGCCCGCCACGTGAAAGATCGTTGCATGACAGAAAAACGCGTCCACTCGATGGACGGTGGTGATTTCACCCACTGTCCATCAGCCGCCACCAGTTCTCCGTTGGCGATCACTTTCAGGGGGACAGGCTCGTCCAGTGAAGAAAGCACATTGATATCTGCGAGTCGCCCTGGTGCGATTCCCCCGATTCGTTCATCCATGCGGTAATACACGGCCGGATTGATCGTCACCATCTGATACGCCCGAACTGGATCACACCCGGCCTCGATGGCCGTTCGAATCAGTTGATCAACGAACCCGTGACGAAAATAGGACGGAGACGGCCCATCCGTGGTCATCATCAGTCGATGCCACGGCACTTCTCGTTCCCGCACCAATCCTTCCATCAACACCGGCAAATCAGGACGAAGCGAACTGTGTCGAAGCGTTACCATGTATCCAAGACGCAGACGGTCCCACACTTCATCCGGTGAAATACTTTCATGATCCCCCGTCACCCCCGCTGCGGCCAACCGTGCCAATGTACGGTAGGAGGCACCGGGTGCATGACCTTCCACCCTTTTGTTCCACTCATGAGCCGTTCCAATCCATCCATGCATTCGTTCGTCCCCATTCAACAGCGGCATCCAGTCGGACAGCTCACCCGCCTGTAACACCAGCGGATGGTGCAAAAACCGACGGACCCGCTCATCGTCCAACAGATGAGACAGGGATTCCGGCAAATGGGTTTGCGGGTCCAAACGCGCCCACCATCCATATTTGACCGGTAAACGGGACAGTTCTTCCCAGAGTCGGATTATCTCCTTTTCTTTCAACCAGAGGAAAAAGAACAAATTGTCACTTATGAGCATGGTGGTCCCGAGCGGCAAGACATGCTCGGCCAGCGTGACGGGATTATACAAAATAAACGGATGGGCATGTACTTCGATATATCCGGGAACGAGCACGCAACCCGATACATCCAGCACGCGCGTACCCGTTTCCGGCCGGATGCGGGCCTCTTCCAGATCACCCACATAAGCAATCCACCGGCCCGCCACAGCCACATCAGCTCGCTCCATCCGACCCGTATACACATTGAGTACTTCCGCTCCACTCAGAACAAGGGAAGGTGATCGGCGTCCCATCGCCGTTTCGACCAACTTCCTCCGTTCTTTGCTATCCATCGGCAAAACCATCCTTCTTTTCCTCCTTTTCTGTCATTGATACTTCCATGCTATCACATAGAAGCGGGAATAAGGAATGAAGGCGGGCCACATAATAAACCCAGCAATTGCAAGGAGGATGTACCGATGCAAAAAAATGTGGGAACCTGGGATGCAATCTTACGCATCACGATGGGAACGGCCGGTTTGGCTTGGAGCATCGCCCGAATGGTTCGCCGTCCGTACAGCGGATTGCCGCTGATGGTTGCTCTCCTCTCCGGTATGAAGGTGGCCGAAGGCATTACTCGTTTCTGCCCGATGCTGTATCTGTTGGGCCAAAGTACCGCAGAATCTCCCAGTTCGCGAGCGCCGGTCACTACGTCACCGAAACCGGAACCTGCTCCGTGAACAAAAAGAGGTGAAATCATTGATACCGACACAACCCTGGTCCTGGCTGATTGAAACGCTCAATGATTATGGATTCGTCATCCTGACCGCCGTTGGCTCGCTCGTGGTGATCGGCCTGGTCATCCGGCGTTTTTGGCGGCGTACGTATCTGTGAACTCGGGACAAGGTTCCCTTGATGACTTACCTGATTCTCATCCTACTCAGGCTGAAAGGAATTATCTGGCTTGCTAGTGACAGGCATCGCCCTTTCCCTGTTTCTGAGCAATAGAGAACCGTGTCCAGCTTAATCGTCGGATTATCGCTGATATTTGGCTTGGATAAAGATTTCTAAAAGGTATCGCGGATTGTTGGAGTTCCATAATTAAAAGAGAATGAGAAAAAAAGCCAGTAGTTGCAGCAGGGTCACATGCATTCGTCCAATCTTACCAACTCTACCACGGCAGCCCCAACCGAAGATGATTGCCGAAAATCCGGTTGAATATGGAAGATATTAGGATGCAACCGTGCCTTTACTGTTACACTACGGGGTGGCCCAAAAAGCCATACAATTGGCTGGGGCCACCCCTTTGCTTTGGACCAAGATGGTCCTATAGACCCAGTTACAGGTGAAGTAGGGAGCCAAGCACCAATCGCAAACAACTCTTCCGGGTAGAACGGTCCCCCCATTTGCGGCCTAATCCCCCACAAAACCCAGCATTCGGATTTCCCGCAATGGGCTCGTCAGAAATGGTTTCACAGCATGGCGTATGTTTTCAGCCTGTCAAAAGGTGTGAAAATTTTCGTTCGCATCAGTAGAAAGAATGACTTTATTCGATGTAATTTATCCCTTGTGACAACACTTTTCTGACTACGGCTGCTGACGATTCGTTGCCAGTAGGACTCGGCTGCTTGGTACACCTCTATAAGTCATTTCATTCCTTTAATTTTATACGCCTATGGTCTTTCAACAAGATTTCGCGTACAGTTCTCCACTATATTACCAGGATATGCAAACAATCTCAAATTATATATAGTTATAATCCGTCCTTTCAATTCTTTATTATGAATCTATAAAGTATTATTCTGGTCGTAATTTTTACATACACATACAAAAAAGCGCATGATACAGAAGCAGCGCTCATGTAAATCATTGTTTTTTTAATTAATATTAGGTTACCGTATAAAAATTGGCTTGATATTGAATGATCCCTCTGTTTTTTACCTTGACGAGCTTTTGGCCTGATACAAGAAACTCCAAATGTGCCAAAGTCTCTGCTATCGCGAATCGCCATTGATGGGGAGTCAGATTTTTATGACCAAAAATTCCATCGGCAATCTGATAGGCGGATTGACCTTCTTTTGCCAGATCGAGCATCTGGATCAGCCTTCGTTCATGATGGGAAATGATCTCATCAATTCTACTCGAAAGGTTGTCAATAACTTCTCCGTGAGCCGGAAGTGTCAAAAGCACGTCCAAGGACCGTACTTTATTCAGAGAGTTAAGATAATCTTGAAGTGGATTTGAACGGCTGTCAGGCCACAAACTGATATTGGGTGTAATCTTATCCAAAATGTGATCGGCTGCAAGCAACAACCGTTTTTCCGGTTGATAAAAACAGATCAGGCCGTCACTATGACCAGGGGTTGAAATAACTTTCCAGATATCCCCACCCAGAGTGACTTCATGATCCGTTAATATGGTGAGATTCGGCAAAGGGAGAACGTGGGCCCTTAATTTCTCCATGTTTTGCTCTATTTTATCAGCGAGGTCAGCCGGTACTCCATTTTCCCTGCACATGATGGCGACGCGGTTGGCCTGTTTACTGTCCGGTCCAAAAACCCGGTCTGCCATCGCAAAATCTTCAGCGCTTATGAACACCGGTGCACCTGTTAACTCCTGCATCCAGCCGGCTAATCCAAAATGATCCGGATGAAAGTGAGTCAAATAGATTGAACGGATCTGCTTAGGCTCCACATCCAAATCGGCAAACACCTGAAGCCATGTTTCGATAGCCGGAGGATAATTGAATCCTGCATCCACTACATTCCAACCATCCGATGCTCTAAAAAGATAGCAATAAATGTACTTCATCGGAAATGGTACAGGGATCGGAATACGGTAAATATTTTCTTCTATTTGTTGAATATTCAAAATGTCCGCCTCCTAGGAATTCTTCCAGACCGGCTCTCTTTTCTCTATAAAAGAACGGAGTCCTTCTTGAGCGTCTTCCGATTGTATCAAATCCCGAAAATATATCTGCTCAACTTTTCCAATGGAGGAGGCAAAACTGGAAGCCATGGCTTCACGGACAGCTTTTCTTGTCAAACGAAGAGCTACTGTGCTTTTATTTTTCAGTTTACTTAATAATTGTTTAAGATTCGTTTCCAAATCTTCCGGCGACAAAACGCGATTCACAAATCCCCATTCATACGCTTTATGGGCGTCAATGGTTTCTCCTGTTAACAGTAATTCCATGGTTCTATTAAATCCCGTCAACCACGGGAACGTCACAACTGAAACCGGCGGAAACAGACCCAAATTAATTTCCGGTTGTCCAAACTTGGCCTTTTCCGTTGCATACACGATATCACAGAAGGTAGCTAATTCACATCCGCCGCCAATAGCTGGCCCTTCAACAACCGCAATGGTTGGACAGGGAATTTCAATAAGAAGGTGAAACATTTTATGAAATAGATGCAACATCGGTTCTGCCTTATCTCCCATATGATCCTCTACAGAAACTCCTGCAGAAAAGACTTTTCCCTCGGCACGAATGACTAAGGCATGCAGATTCCGATTGCTTCGAATACTGAAAAGAGCATCAGAAATTTCTTCCATCATTTGAATATTCATTACATTGACTGGTGGCCGACTTAAAACAAGAAAGGCTACACCTTCTTCAACATAAAACTTGATCGTTTCATAGTTGTTACTGACCATAAGTTTTCCCTCCGCCTTCATTCATAATCTAATCAGTTGCCAGCAACTCTTCCAAAGACTGATTCAAACGAAGACCGCATTCCTTCACTTCCTGTAGGATCTGTTGAATCACTTCGCCAGCGCTCATGATGGAGGTAATTAAACCAACCGACTGCCCCGCATGAAGCCAGCCATCGTTGATATGGCCGTCGATGGCCGCAATGCGATTTCTTCTTCCATTTATAAGGGGATACAGCTGATCAAACGCAGGCTGGTTTTTTTCAAGTTCTGTTATTTGATTGACATAGGGCGTATTTAAAACTCTGTTAACCCCGCCAATGCTTCTCTCTATAATAACCGTGTCATTGTCCTCCGCTTCAAGCAGCTTTCTCTTATAATGTTCATGGGCCGGGCATTCTTTCGTAGCAATGAAGCGGGTACCCATTTGTACCCCTTCTGCGCCCAACGCCATGGCAGCGACCACTCCATGTCCGGTTACGATCCCACCGGCCGCTACGACTGGAATCCTGACTGCTCTTCTGACTTGTGGGACAAGACTAAACAGGGTCAATTCAAACGGACTGTTGCGCCCTCCCGCTTCAAAGCCTTCACAAATGACAATGTCAGCTCCCGATTTTTCCGCATTCACAGCATGTTTTACCGAACCTACCAAAACCATGACCTTCAAGCCTAATTCCTTGAAATAAGGGATATAAGGCCGGGGATCCCCGGATCCCAAACTGATGGCCTGGATTCGATCTTTATGAGCCTCAACAACACGAAAATAGGAATCATTTACAAAATATTTGCTGATTGGTATATTTACACCGAAAGGTTTATCGGTTCGTGAGGAAGCGATTTGGATTTGCTCTTCAAAGTCTTCGGGAGTGCGTCCGGACGCAGCTACCTGTCCAAATCCCCCGGCGTTTGACACTGCTGCTGCCAATTCTCCATTCCCCACATAAGCCATCCCGCCTTCGATAATGGGATATCGAACTTGAAGAATCTCTGCCACCCGGTTTTTTCTCATCCCATCACTTCCTTAATTCATTCACCAAATCTAAAGCATAAAAATAGCTTCACGATTAAACAATAAAAGGATTTATCGCCTTAGCCCTATTCGAAACATATTCGCGGTCAGGTACTTGTTCAAACATCGTTTCAAAATATCTTATGGCTGGCACAGATAATAGTTGGTGAATATTGAAAAACAACTCTCTTGCTTTGAACCCGCTCCAGTTTGCCGGCAGAAGATCTACAGGAAAACCGGGATCCAAGAATAAGAATTTCCGGTATTCGTGAACGAGTGTGGTGCTCTCGACAAAGCTTGGATTAGATTATACAAGGTTTCTTGAAATATTATTTTTGGCGGGATAGGAGTTCAGTATTCTGTTAAAAAACAATACCGGTCTAACAGACCGATATTGTTTTAAAGAATTGAAATCCTGGTCAATTAATAACCTTGCCAATCGGGTTGGCGTTTTTCTATGAATGCGCTTAGTCCTTCTTTGGCATCTTCGGAGCGGAACAGAAGATTTTGCAGTTCCCCTTCGTAGCGGATGGCCACATTGAGCGGCATTTCCTTTCCGTTCATGATCGACAGCTTAATGTTGGATACAGCATAGGTGGCGCTTTTCGCGATCTTTCTCGCGTACTCCAGCGTTTTCGCCCTTGTTTCCGCTTGCGGGAACACTTTATTCACCAGGCCGATTTCCAACGCTTCATGCGGGGTCAGCAAATCGCCGGTAATATTCATATCCAGCGCCCGGGAGTATCCGACAAGGCGGGCCAGCCGCTGCGTTCCGCCCGTCCCGGCCAGCACTCCCAGGGTAACTTCTGGAAGTCCGATTTTTCCTGCTTCATCTCCCATGAAGCGAAGATCGCAGCCAAGGGCCATTTCCAGCCCGCCGCCCACCGTATGCCCTTCCGGGCAGGCATATAGACTTGGGGTGAACGGGCAATTTTGTCCAGCGTTTAATATGTTTATTCAAACAATCGTTCTAAATACATAATATACATACATAATTAATTTAATCATTCAACTTTTTTATACGATTTTTTGACGTTCGTTTAATAATCATAGTATCAAAGTCCGAACAGATTCAGCGGGCGGCTTCCAACATAAGAGAGCACGCTTTTTGTTTCTGTATAAAGATCCAAGGTCTCAAGTGCCAACTCTCTTCCAAAACCGGATTGCTTATATCCCCCAAATGGTGTTCCGGGGAATGCAGAGATCGGAGAGTTCACCATTACAATACCAGCACGGATCGCAGCAGCAACACGATGAGCCCTTCCATGATCCTTCGTCCAAATGGCTGACCCCAAGCCGAAAATCGTGTCATTGGCTTGACGAATGACTTCCTCTTCGTCATTAAATTTCATAACTACTACAACCGGGCCAAAGATTTCCTCTTGGGCAACCCGCATGTCATTGGTTACATTTCCGATAATCGTCGGCATATACCAATGTCCTTTTTCAAAGGCGGGACCTTCAGGACGCTTACCGCCGAAAAGCACTTCGGCTCCTTCTTCCACTGCCAATTTCACATAGCTGTCAATGACTTTCTCATGGCTTGCAGAAATTACGGCCCCGATATGAACCCCTTTTTCAAAAGGATCCCCTACACGTAAACGAGAGGCTTTTTCAAGGAATTTTTCCATAAAGATATCGTAAATTTTTTCGTGAACAAACAGGCGTGAACGCGCTTCACAAGATTGTCCTGTATTATAGAAGATTCCGTAAAGTGAACCATCAACCGCAGCGTCAATATCACAATCGTCAAAGACGATATTGGGAGATTTCCCGCCCAACTCCAATGTGACACGCTTCAATGTGCCGGACGCACGGGCCATGATATCTTTCCCGGTCGCCGTCTCACCCGTAAATGCAATTTTGTCAATTCCCGGGTGCTCCGTCATATAAGGACCAATCTCTGAGCCGCTTCCTGTGATGACATTGATGACTCCTTCGGGAACACCTGCCTCGTGGCAAATTTCGGCCAGCATATAAGCAGTAATCGGAGTATAGCTAGCTGGTTTTAAGACAACCGTACATCCGGCAGCCAAAGCAGGTGCAATCTTCCACGCAGCCATCATTAAGGGATAATTCCAAGGTATGATTTGTCCGCATACGCCAACAGGTTCTTTTACCGTATAGTTAAAGAAACCGTTGGGAACCGGCTTTGTTTCCCCTCCTAATGTAATGGCTGCTGCAGCGTAAAATTCAAAATCCTCTATGGCCTGCATGATTTGGCCTTTGGCCGCGTCTACTGTCTTTCCGCTGTTGAGAACCTCAGCGCGAACCAGCTCATCAAAACGGCTTCTCATGATACTGGCAATTTTGTTCAACAACCGCCCTCTTTTAGCTCCTGTAAACTTCCGCCACTTCCCTGATTCAAATGCAGCACGTGCCGCTTCGACCGCTTTGTCTACATCTTCCTTTGTCGCTTTTGCAACAGTCGCCAGCACTTCTTCTGTGGCAGGGTTATGCGTTTCAAAAAATTCCCCGTTGCTGCTGTCCACGTATTGACCGTTAATGAATAGTTGATATCTCTCTTTGATCATCATGTAGAGCCCCCTTTATAATTTTTCAATAATAGTAGCGATGCCTTGACCAACTCCAACACACATGGTAGCTAACCCATAACGGCAATCTCTGCGCTTCATTTCATGAATGAGCGTGGTCACGATCCGGGCCCCGCTGCATCCCAATGGATGCCCCAGCGCGATTGCCCCTCCATTCACATTCACTTTGTCCATATCAAAACCAAGCTCTCTGATACAAGCAATGGATTGGGAAGCGAAAGCTTCATTAATTTCGATCAGGTCTATTTGTTTAACGGACAACCCGGCTCTTTGCAACGCTTTTTTTGTAGCTGGAATGGGCCCGATTCCCATGTAAGACGGATGTACGCCAGAAACAGCCGAAGTGACAATCCGGGCCATCGGTTTTAAACCCAATTCTTCAGCCTTACGCTTTTCCATGATCAAAAGCGCACTCGCTCCGTCATTGATCCCTGATGAATTGCCAGCTGTAACGGTTCCCCCCTCCTTAAATGCAGGTTTTAGTTGGGCGAGTTTTTCTAGGGTTGTATCCGGCCGCGGATGCTCGTCCGTATCAAAAAGGACCGGGTCTCCTTTGGGCTGGGGTATGCGGATCGGGACGATCTCATCCTTAAATCGCCCACTCTTGATTGCATTATTTGCTTTGTTTTGACTGAGCAGCGCAAATTCGTCCTGTTCCTCCCGGGAGATTCCATAACGGTCTGCAACATTCTCCGCGGTTTCCCCCAAACTGATGGGGGGATATTGTTTAGCCAAAGCAGGATTGACGAAACGCCAGCCAATGGTCGTATCTTGCAAGGTGTGATTCTGCCTCATTCCGCCAAGCTGAGGTTTCATCAATACGTAAGGTGCGCGCGTCATACTTTCCGTTCCACCGGCAATAAAGACATCTCCAAGATCTGATTTTATGGCTGACGCCGCTTTATTAAGCGCTTCCAAACCGGAGGCACAAAGACGATTCACAGTAACTCCAGGCACCGTTTCCGGCATGCCGGACAGCAGCACAGCCATCCGAGCCACGTTTCGATTATCTTCACCGGCTTGATTAGTACACCCAAATATGACATCATCTACGATGGAAGGATCGATCGGGTTTCTTTTCAGCAATTCCCGAATGACATGTGCAGCTAAATCATCCGGTCTTACATCTCTCAAGGCTCCGTTGTATCTTCCGATCGGCGTCCGAACGGCATCAATGATTACCGCCTCTCTCATCCCCGTTTTCTTCACTCCTCGATCTTGTAGTTATAGAAACCCTTGCCGGACTTTTTCCCCAGCCAACCAGCGTGGACCATCTTTCGCAATTTGGGAGCGGGCCGGTAGCGGTCTTCACCCAAGTTCCTATAGAGTCCCGCTAAAACCGCATAGACATCATCAATTCCAATTTCGTCCGCCCAGGCAAGTGGTCCCATGGGATAATTAGTTCCTTTGGTCATAGCGATATCAATGTCTTCAGCACTGGCAATGCCTTCAGTTAAAGCAAATACCGCTTCATTAATAATCAGTGACAAAATTCTAGGGAAAACCAATCCCACTTCGTCATCAACGATTTCAATTTCTTTGCCAAGCAGTTGAAAAAATTGCCGCGTGTGATCCAAATAGGTGGAATTCGTTTGAAGGGCCGGTGCTACCTCAATCAACTCCGCGCCCTCCCAGGGTGCGAATGCGGCGAATCCCACTAAACGACTGGGATATTTTAACCAGGAAGCGGTTTCAGTTGCTGTTACTCCAAGGCAGGTACTGAGAATCAAGACATCTTGCCCAATGAATGGTTCAATTTCCTGAAGATTATTCTTCTTCCGGTCGAGATCAAGATTGGTGGTTTCGATGACTAAATCAATGTCCTTTTCTTGTTTTTTTATTTCATTTCCGGAGACTACGTCATGCCCTCTTGTCTTCAATCCCATGATGATCGATTCAGTTAATGAACCGTCACCTACAACAGAAACTCTTAACTTAGTTGTCATAATTGTAATAACCAACACCCGCCTTTCTGCCTAGCTTGCCTGATTGCATCATCCGTTGCTGATAATAATGCGGGCGAAAGCGTTCTTCTCCAAAAAACCCCTGATGAACTGATTCGGTGGTGGAAAAATTAATATCGATCCCGATTAAATCTTGCAATTCAAAAGGCCCCATCCTGAATTTTCCTTCTTTTTTCATTATACGGTCAATTTGCTCAATAGTAGCCAAGCGTTCACCATGAATTTTCAATGCTTCATTGTAAAAAGGACGGGCGATCCTGTTCACAATAAACCCTGGCGTATCCTCACAAGTGACGGGGATCTTACGGAGTGCTTTGGCGAATTGAACAAGAGCCTTGACCGTTTCTTCCTCTGTTATTACCCCTCTAATCACTTCCACCAGCGGCATTAAAGGCACAGGATTGAAGAAATGCATACCGGCGACTCTTTCCGGACGGCGGGTAATACTCCCGATCTCGGTGATCGAAAGCGAAGAGGTATTTGTTGCTAAAATGGTTTCCTCGGAACAATACTTATCTAGTTGCTGGAAGATGTCTTTTTTTATACTTAATTTTTCGGGAGCCGCCTCAATCACAAACTGGCAAACCCGCATATCCGATAAGTCAGTACTCGTCTGAATTCGTTTATTTATTTCTTCTAATTCATCTCTTAATATTTTTCCTTTTTCAACCAGTTTCTCCAAGCGGGTTCTCATTCTCGTAAGAGACTCGATCACAATCTCTTCTTTGATGTCAAAGAGGAGGACGTTAAAACCGTTTTGTGCAACCACTTGTGCGATTCCGGACCCCATGGTGCCAGATCCGACTACCCCAACCGTAGTACTCGACATCTTTTCTACACCTCCTCTTGATCCATCTCGGAGTTCTGCCATCTGATAAACTCAAAGACACTGTGACAGCCGTTACAATAATATTGACGAACGAGTTGTGCGGTTCCGAATGGGGACAAGAGGGTGACATCGGTTGAATTACAGAATGAACAATGAGGGACCATTTGCTTCTCTGCCAACATAGAAATCCTCTCCAAATATTTCGATTTTGACTTGCCCTATTTCCATCACTCTATTAATATTACGTTTTTCATAATATCGTTTCTATAACATAATATTAAATTAAACTTTCTTTTCTGTCAATAAAGATCGCATTTTTGAGGTTAAATGAGCGAGTTATGGTTATGTTACCAAATGCCCCCATGTCCGTCGTCTTTCTACTCGGGCTGATCGCCACCCGACTGGCGGAACGGATCCGCATCCCTGCCACTGTCAATTGCTGATACCTACCTTTTGCAAACTTGTGGACGGGTGTTTTAATGTACTTGTTCTTGAGCCAAATGATGGGATTAGAAAAAGTACCATCGATGGATTTGAACAACAAAGATAAAAGTAGGGATCCATAACTTTCCACATTTAAGCATTTAAACACTCTCTTTCAAGCTCAACAGCAGCCTTCAAACTGAGTTTCATCAATCGATTGAAAGGCTATGCTCAGATAATAACGGATTGACTTAATACTTGAAGTTACATATAATCTTGCTTTATATTTGTTCATTTGTATTCCATCTAAGAATAGAGGCACCCCAGGTAAGCCCGCCTCCAAAGCCAACCAATAGCAGATGGTCACCTGCTTTAATCTTTCCGTTCTCGACTAACTCATCTAGCGCAACCGGTATGGAAGCGGCTGACATATTTCCGTATCGGTTCAGATTTACTGCTACTTTGTCATGAGAGATCCCAAGGCGTTTTACTGCGGAGTCGATGATGCGAATATTAGCCTGATGCGGAACGAGATAGTCTATATCTTCTATGGTTAAACCGGCTTTTTCCATCACTGATTTCGCTGAACTTTCCATCACGCGTACGGCAAACTTAAATACATCGGAACCTGACATTTGAATATAATGCTGACGGTTTGAAACAGTCTTGATACTTGCAGGGAGCCTTGATCCGCCAGCAGGGACTTTTAATAAATCACCGCCGCTTCCGTCTGATCCGAGATCGAACGATTTGAAACCGTAGCCATCCTCCACGCATCCCAGAAGCGTCGCTCCGGCACCATCTCCGAATAGAATACATGTGTTCCGGTCGGTCCAATCCACGATTTTAGATAAACAATCAACCCCCACAACCAAAACGTACCGATAAAGTCCGGTTTCAATAAATTGGGCCGCTGTTGTGATCCCATAAAGGAAGCCGGAGCAAGCAGCAGCCAAATCAAAGGAAGCCGCCTTTTCGGCCCCTAAACGATGCTGCAAAATGTTGGCGGTTGAAGGAAAAGATGTATCAGGTGTAACGGTGGTCACAATGATTAAATCCAATTGTTCTGCCCTGACACCGGCTTTTTTTAGGGCTCTTACCGCAGCTTCATACCCTAAATCGGATGAAGCTTGCTCCTCAGAAACAATCCTTCTTTCTTGAATTCCTGTTCGGGATACAATCCATTCATTTGATGTATCCACCATCTTTTCTAATTCATAATTGGTTAATACTTTTTCAGGAACATAAGAACCTGTTGCTAAAATTCCTACACTTTTTCGTTTCATCATTTAATAATCCTCCAAAACATTTTTGTTAACTTTCCGCCTCGAAAAGAACTGAAGCTTTAAAAAACGGTGTATAAAAGGACTTTATACACCGTTACACCGTTTTGAATTTGACAGATCAGCCCATATGAACCACCTTTTTTCCAAAATCCATCGAGCTGCTGTGCCCGGGCTGCAACCTGGCTTGCGGATCAATGTATGCCTTCGCATTATTAACAGCTGTAGGCGCCTCGCCAAAACCGACCGCGATTAATTTTACTTTTCCCGGATAGGTCGCGATATCCCCGGCAGCGTATATACCGGGAATATTGGTTTCCATTTTGGAGTTGACTAGGATGCCTCCTTTTTCCAGTTCGAGGCCCCACTCTTTAATCGGTCCCAGCGAGGTAACAAAGCCAAAGTTCACAATGACCGAATCCACTTCCAATGTTTTTTCTTCGCTCGTCTTGTTATTTCGGATTACCACTTTTTCGATTTTTTCATTTCCCAGCAAATCTTTGAGTTCATAAGGAGTTAATATATGAACGCGAGAGTTCTTGAGAGTTTCGACACTATGTTCATGGGCGCGAAATTTATCCCTGCGGTGAACAAGATGAACCTCCTTGGCGACGGGCTCTAACATTAATGCCCAGTCTACGGCTGAATCTCCACCGCCGAACACCACGACTCTCTTTTCGGCAAATGCATTGATGTCTTTGACAAAGTAGTGAAGATTTTTCTCTTCGAAGTTGGCCGCTTTCGGATGTTCCAAACGTCTGGGCTCGAAAGCTCCGGCGCCTGCCGCAATAATGATCGCTTTGGAGAAATGAACCCCTTTATCCGTAGTGATTTCAAATTGATCCTCATACTTTTGTACATCTAATACACGCTCTTCAAGGGCAACAGCCGGTTCAAATTGCATCGCCTGTTCTTGCAAAGCGTTCACTAATTCTTGGGCACGCACCTTCGGAAAACCGGCGACATCATAAATATATTTTTCCGGGTATAGAGCGGCTAACTGCCCTCCCAGTTGCGGCATACTTTCTATAATCTTTACGCTGCATTTACGCATGCCTGCATAGAAAGCAGCAAAAAGCCCGGTCGGTCCTCCACCGATAATGGTGATGTCAAATACCTTATCATCACGCTTCAGTTTCATCGTGTGTCCTCCTATACATACTATTTAGGCATTTAACCACGGATTGATTTGACTGAATTCTCCGGGTCCTTCTTTTTGCAGAATCTCTTTCACCTCATCGGGAATAGGGACGGAAAAGATTTTCCCCTCTTCTTGCTTCACCCATCCGCGCAGCTCATACCCGTAACCGGTTCTTGTATCACCCCGGTATACTTCGTGATGAAGCTTAATCGTTTTGCGATTGATTTCTGCTACCTGCGTTTGAATGGTAATAATATCATCGTAATATAATGGTTTTTCGAACGTACAACGGGCATCCAGAAGAGGCAGAATAATCTGCTGTTCGGCGGCAAGTTTTGCAGGGGATAATCCTACACTTCTGAAAAACTGATGTCCGGCGATATCAAACCATTTAAAGTAATTGGGATAATAGACGATTCCAGCCTTGTCGGTATCTCCCCAATTGACTCGTATCTGAAATTGGTTCTGTCTCATTTTTTACTTCCTCCTCTGACGTCCTGATTGGTTCCAGACAAGCCCCGATCACAATGGACTCGTTATCTGAAATAAAATCAGAAATCGCTTTTTGTAAACTAACTAGTTTTCTTTTATTCATAACATAAATTCACCTCAAAATATTATGAAATGATATGTCAGAATGTAGACTTTTAACTAATCCTGAATTTAAAACGCTGAATCTTGCCGGTTGTTGTTTTGGGAAGGGCATCTACAAATTCGATGATGCGAGGATATTTATAACGTGCCAAATGCTGCTTGGTAAACTCTTTCAATTCTTTGGCCAGGTTTTCTGACGGATCTACGCCATCCTTCAAAACTATGTACGCTTTTGGCATGACGAGATCATTTTCGTTGGTCACTCCCACAACAGCTACCTCTAACACCGCCTCATGCTGCAATAAACAATTTTCTATTTCTACCGGGGAAACCCAAATTCCGCCAACCTTTAGCATATCGTCAGACCTGCCGCAATACCAGAAATACCCATCATCATCCCGATAAAATTTATCTCCTGTATGAAACCATTCCCCCAGAAACTTCTGCTTGTTCTGTTCATGCAAGTTCCAGTATCCATGCGCAATGCTGTCTCCGCGAATCAGCAGATCGCCAACTTCATTTGGCGGCAGAGGATTTCCCTCTTCATTTACAATTTTGGCCTCAAATCCAGGTACAATCTTACCGGAACTTCCCTCCCGGATATCGCCGATTCGATTTGAGAGGTAAATATGGAGGGCTTCTGTAGATCCGATCCCATCCAATATATCCAGGTTATAGAGATATTTCCACTTACGTAGAAATACCACTGGAAGAGGTTCGCCTGCAGATACACAAATTCGAACAGAAGAGAGATCATAACGTTTATTGTTTTTCTCCGTAAAATCAATCATATGGCCATAAAGAGTGGGGACTCCAAAGAAAACGGTAGGCTTATACTTTTCGATCGCTTGCAGTACAACTTCGGGAGTGGGTCGTTCAGGAACCAAAACCGTTGACGCCCCTACTCCAAACGGGAAATACATGCCGCCTCCCAATCCATAGGCAAAGAATAGTTTGGATGCGGAAAAACATATATCGTTTTCTGTTAGTTTTAAAATATTTTTCGCATAGCTATTTAAGGCAAATTCCATATCGTGCTGCAAATGTATGACACCTTTGGGATTCCCGGTACTTCCTGAACTAAACAGCCAAAAAGCTGAATCATCATATTGAGTGTGGCAGGGTTTCAGATCTTCGCTTGCTTGCTCCATCATTTCATAGAAGCTTAGAGTTCCTTCAACTGTTTTGACATCGCTTTCAGAAATGACAATTACATGTTCGAGGTAAATAAAACGCTTTCTTAAATGCTGTATATTCTCCCAAAGATCTTGATGAATAATCAAAGCCCTGGCACGACTATTGTTTAGGTAATATTCATAGTCAGACGGTTGCATCATTGTATTCACCGGAATGGGTACAGCCCCTATTTTGATGGAACCAAAAAACGAGTAAATGAACTCCGGCGTATCATGACAGTTGATCAGAACCCGGTTTTCCATCTTTAAACCAAGTGTTTTCAGCATGTTGCCCACCTGGTTGACTCTCTTTTGCATTTGCCTATAGGTGATTTGTTCATCACGAAAGTAGATGGCAACTTTATCTCCCAGACCCTTATTCACATTTTCTTCGATAAACCTGGTGGAAGCATTATAAGGTAAGCCGATTCCGCGCAAATCCATCTCATCATCCCCTTAGCCTCTTTTCAATAAATGAGATAAAAGGGAGAAAGACCGGGGTCCGGGGGACGGGAACCCCGTCTTTAACAATAACGGGAATAGATTTGTCGTAAATCCGTGTGATTTTATCATTAAACACCTTGCCAATCGGGTTGGCGTTTTTCTATGAATGCGCTTAGTCCTTCTTTGGCATCTTCGGAGCGGAACAGAAGATTTTGCAGTTCCCCTTCGTAGCGGATGGCCACATTGAGCGGCATTTCCTTTCCGTTCATGATCGACAGCTTAATGTTGGATACAGCATAGGTGGCGCTTTTCGCGATCTTTCTCGCGTACTCCAGCGTTTTCGCCCTTGTTTCCGCTTGCGGGAACACTTTATTCACCAGGCCGATTTCCAACGCTTCATGCGGGGTCAGCAAATCGCCGGTAATATTCATATCCAGCGCCCGGGAGTATCCGACAAGGCGGGCCAGCCGCTGCGTTCCGCCCGTCCCGGCCAGCACTCCCAGGGTAACTTCTGGAAGTCCGATTTTTCCTGCTTCATCTCCCATGAAGCGAAGATCGCAGCCAAGGGCCATTTCCAGCCCGCCGCCCACCGTATGCCCTTCCAGGCAGGCAATATAGACTTGGGGCGAACGGGCAATTTTGTCCAGCGTTTCATTGCAGAATAAGCAGAATTGCGTCTTAAAGCGCGGTTCCGATGCTTTCAAAAAGTGAATGTCCGCCCCGGCAGAAAAGAATTTCGGCATATCACTCATGAGAACAACCACTTTTATTTCCGGGTCAAAGCGGATCTCGTCAATGGCTGCATTCAGTTCTTTGTAAAAGTCGAGGTTGTAAGAGTTGGTTTTATTAATGTGAAGATGGATTTCAGCGATCCCGTTATCCTTAACCAGTGTTAGATTTTCCTTTTTGATTGTGGTTGCAACTGACATTAGAAGTTCCTCCTCTTTGGATTCATCATGATGAATAGTTAGGCTTGCGCTTCTCCCTGAATGCAGCCAAACCTTCCAACCGATCGGCATGGTTTATGGTTTGCTTATAACAATCCCATTCCGCTTCCAACCCTTGTTGCAGCTGATTTTTAGAAAAACTGTCAATCGCCAGTTTTGCCAGACGAACAGAATTCGGGGAGTTCTTAGCGATTTCATCCGCAATTTGAAGCGCTTTCAATTCGGCCTGACCAGATGAGCAAACCTCTTCAACCAGATTGATCTCAAAAGCTTCTTTTGCGCTTAATTTTGCCGCAGTGTAAATTAACTTCTTCGCCATTCCAACTCCCACTAATCGAGGGAGTCTCTGAGTCCCGCCTGCTCCGGGAATAATTCCCCAAGAAACTTCTGTCAAACCGATGAGGGCATCTTCTTCCATCACTCGCAAGTCGCAAGAGAGAGCGAGTTCACATCCTCCACCTAATGCCAACCCTCTGATGGCCGCAATGGTAGGCATGGGCAAAGCGGCAATTTCATCAAATGTTTTTCTTAATAACCTGACGTATGAGATAATTTCTTGTTCATTCATGCTTTGTCGTTCTTTTAAATCCGCGCCCGCGCAAAAAGCTTTGCTTTCACCGGCCGTAAAGATAACCGCACGAAGATCGCGATTCACTGATAATTCTTTAATTTGAGATGCCAGATCTTTTACCAAAAATCCACTTAATGCATTGGCACGAGCGGGATTATTCAGTTTTACGATTCCTATATTATCTCGGATTTCGAAAATTACTCCGTGCGAAGACATTTTAAGCACTCTCCACACCGGTTAGTTCCTGAATAAATACTTCTTTTAACTTATGATGAAATTTTTGGTATAAATATGATTCTCTTGAAATATAACCTTCATCAACTAGTTCCGTTTTTTGTTCAATAGCTTTGATCCAAGCCTCAACTTCAGGAATGATCTGATCTAATGCTTCCTTGAACTTCCGCGGAACCGCTCCTCTGTCTTTCAGTAGTTGCTGTGCCCAATTTCGGGAATAAATAATGTGCTCTTTCTGTTCTCTTAATAGTTTGTTAACCCGTGTTGCGATTTCCGCATGATTGGCCTCAAGCACGGATTTTAGCACCAAATCCATCGCCGTATTGACTGTGAACAAGGCGGCAATGAGTGAAATCCAGTTGTGAACTTCCTCTACGCCTTTGAATGCTTTTCCTGTCTGTTTTTCGATATTAGGTTTTTTTCCCTTATGGCCTTTCAAATCAAAAGTCCAGTTATAAAGCAATCTTGCATGACCCAATTCCCCTTGAGCCATCGCAATCGCAGACAGTGTTGCTTCAAGGTTCGGCCCGCTGACACCAACCTCGACAAGCCGATCACCGAGTACATACTTATTGTCGGCAACCGTTTCAAGCAGTTCAATAAACGCCTTCAAACCTGCTGTTTGTTCTGCCATACTCACGAAACTCCCTCCTTTGCAAATAAGCCTTGCGGCCTTCTCACCCAATGCAATTGGTCTCTCCGGATGACACACATTTCGACCCAGTCTTCTTCATCGTAAGTGAAGGTGGCATACACTTTGGCCAAATCTTCCGTTTCCGCTTCCACTGTACCGATATGGATTAAATTGTCTCCACGTTTAACGCGAGCGAAAACGTCAAATTCATGCCGTCTTTCACTATGCGCACTCATCTTGAACTTACCCCCCAGTGCTTCATTTTTTCGCGGGCCTCTTGACTTAAGCGGTCAACCGTCCAAGGCGGATCCCAAACCACTTGGATGTTAACCTTTTTCACACCCGGCTCCTGCAACAACCGTTTTTCGATATCTCCTTCGATCCATTCCATGCATGCACAGGAGACAGAGGTATAGGTCATGGTGATGTCGATCGTACCCTGATTTTCCTGAATGTCATAGATAAGTCCCATATCTACGACACTGACCGGGAATTCAGGGTCCATCACCTCTTTTAAAGCATCCCAGTACCTTTGTGTATTTTCTTTCATCAGCTCACCTCTTTTCGAAGGGCTTCCAATTCCCGGGCTCCTTTTTGAATTCTCTCAACAAACTGCTTGTTTTGAGGCCCGCGTTGTTTAAAGCGCTTGATCACATTCTCCCAAGTATCCGGCTGATCAAAAAGCCACTTTTTATTTTCTACATCGAATTTGCAGGGGAAAGGAACATCGAGGACATATTTTCCGGTTCTTTCATCATAATGTGCCGGTACTTTGACCCCGATTGATTCACAGAAAGGCACAGCCGTGGACAGCCATTTCTGACGGAGTTCGTCATTTGTTCTTCCTTTCAGCTTATACTCAAGCTGTTGAGACCGTTTTTTTAGATTATCCGCCACACCGAAGAATTCCAAGGCCATCAAAAACATCCAGTCCACAGCGCGTTGAACTTCTTCTCTTAATTCAGGATCTTCCATCGCAGATCTCATGATGATTTCGCCATTCCGCAGGTGAAATAACTCTTCCTTGTCTACTTTGACCAACGCCCGTTTCCAGGGACCATAAGAGGTATGTTCATAGGCATCTCCCAACAAAGTGTATCCGGCACGATCAAACAACGCATTGAAGACACCCAATTCGATCCAGTTAGACAATTCAAAATCAAAAGCATAAGGGTTTTTAAAGCGGTTCGGAGCACGATTATACAATAGTTCATCGGTATCCTCGCCCAGATCTTTTAACAGCCGATAGGCGATGTGTGCGTGACCGATTTCATCCTGCATGATGGCCAAAGCCGTAATCTTATGGTTCAACGTCGGAGCTTGGTCATAAACCGTCAATAACGGGGGAACGCTTAATAACTCTGTATCTCCGACAATCAACAAAGTTTGTTTTAGGGCTTGGAGGTATTCTTCGTTCATATCCTCCACTCTCTCAACGATGAAACCTTGTTTGATTTTTTCTTTTAAGAGGGCAGCCTGTTCCATCTTGATCCACCTCTCTATTATGTTTTTTTGTCTAACGTTTATCTAACGTAATAGTAAAATATACCGTAAATTCTGTCAAGTAAATTCGCTGATTCGAAAAGCCCCCTCTTTACCCTCTATAAGACCGCCTGTAAACGGTCGAGGTGCATATACAAACAATTCACTCGCCACCAGATCATGGGCAAACGCAGCACAGTTCACGGCGAAAAACGGCTTATCCTTTCTCAAGCTTAACGCCGTAGTAAAATGTTTCATATGATCCTGATTTTTGCTCCCTATTATCTGCGTTTCATTACGAAAAACCTAGCATGAAGCTGGAATAAAGACGTAGACAGAGGAAAGGGGATAATTTAATGAAATAATCGAATATTTGAGCCATTGAAAACAGAAAGCCCATAGCTTTATATTACGTATTAAAGGCGATAGTCAACAAAATGTATTGAGGAGGATGATCGTATGACCTCTGTGACGAAAGAAACAATCGGCAACAAATATGTAACCGTCACCAAAGAAGACGGAATTGCTGAAATTCACTTTAGCATCAACAAGACCAATACTTACAACCTCGACTTCTACCGCGAATTGAACAACGCCATTGACGATATCCGATTTGATCACGATATAAAAGTGGCCGTTCTGATCAGCGACACACCCAAATTTTTCTCTGCAGGAGCGGATGTCAACTACCTACGATCCTGCGATCCCCGAACAAAAACCCAATTCTGCTTATTCTGCAACGAAACGCTGGACAAAATGGCCCGCTCTCCACAAGTCTATATTGCCTGTCTGGAAGGACATACAGTAGGTGGGGGACTGGAACTGGCCATGGGCTGTGACCTGCGTTTCATGGGGGATACAGCCGGGAAAGTGGGGCTTCCTGAGGTTGCTCTGGGCGTTCTCCCCGGCACTGGTGGAACCCAAAGGCTGTCACGTCTCATCGGGTATTCCAAAGCATTGGATCTCTGCATTACCGGAGAGCTGTTGACACCGCAGGAAGCGTTGGAAGCAGGAATCATTAACAAAGTCTTCCCCCAAAACGAAGTGCGGCAAAAGACGTTAGAATATGCCAAGAAACTTGTGAAGAGTGCTACCTACGCCGTCTCCAATATTAAACTTTCCATCATGAACGGTAAAGAGATGCCTCTCAATGTGGCTATCCGTTATGAAGGAGAACTTCAGAACCTGCTGTTCCGTTCTGAAGATGCCCAAGAAGGCTTGAGTGCGTTTTTGGAAAAACGGCAACCGAATTGGAAGGGTGTCTGATGACCTGAAAATTACTTTCCATGCAATACCGGTCGTAACAGGAATCCGTTACGACCGGTATTGCCTATGCTTTCACAAAAAGGCGGGGGTTGGTATGTACTACCGGGGTATAGGTATTCCCTACAATGCAGCCACACGTTTTATTGATGAAAACGTGGAACAAGGGCGAGGAGACAAAACGGCAATTTATTTTGAAGACCGGCAAGTTAGTTACAAAGAATTGCAGGAGATGACCAATAAAACCGGAAACGGGCTAAAGAGCTTAGGGGTTGACCTGGAAAATCGTATCCTTTTACTGTGCCATGACTCGCCCGAATTTATCGCTTCCTTTTTCGGTGCCATCAAAATAGGGGCAGTACCGGTACCGGTTAATACGATGTTGCATCCTACCGATTATGAGTATTTTCTTAACAACAGTCGCTCAAAAGTATGCATCGCCCACGAAGATCTTTGGGAAAAAATCAAGCATTTAAGAAAGCGCTTTCATTATCTCCAACACGTGGTAGTGATTGGAGATACTGTGGATAAAAGAGAAGTAATACCTTACTCCCGATGGATGGAAGAGGAGTCTGGGTTATTGGAATCGGCCCACACTGTAAAAGACGACACTGCTTTTTGGCTGTTCAGTTCAGGCAGCACCGGCAGCCCGAAAGGGATTATTCACCTTCAGCACGACATGGAGTACGCCTTAGACCATTACGCCAAACAGGTCCTAAACATGTCAGAAGAAGATATCACCTTCTCGGCATCTAAACTCTTTTTCGCTTACGGTTTGGGTAATGGCGCGTATTTTCCTTTAGGTTGCGGTGCCTCGACTGTCCTGATGCGGGAACGCCCAATACCAGAAAATGTCTTCCATACAATCGAGCGATATCGCCCTACAATCTTTTTTGGTGTCCCAACTCTATACGGCGCAATGATCAACTGGGCACAACAAACCAGAAAACAATATGATCTCTCTTCTATCCGTATCTGTGTATCAGCGGGAGAGCCTTTGCCCTCTGTCATTTACGAGAAATGGAAAAAAATGTTTGGTGTTGATATCTTAGATGGAATTGGTTCAACAGAAGCCACTCATATTTTCATTTCCAATCGCATCGGAGATATCAAGGTGGGTAGCTCAGGCAAGTTGGTTCCCGGTTACGAAGCAAAGATTACGGACGAACAAGGGCAAGAACTTCCTCCCAACGAGGTGGGCGACCTGTTGATAAAAGGGGACAGCATTGCCCATTGTTACTGGAATCTTCACGATGAGAACAAGCGTCGCTTTATCGGGGAATGGTTCCACACAGGGGACAAGTATTATCGGGATGAGGAAGGGTATTTCTGGTATTGCGGACGATCGGATGACATGATGAAGGTTGGAGGAATCTGGGTTTCACCGGTTGAGATTGAGGGTGTATTGCTCCAGCATGAAGCTGTGATTGAAGCCGCTGTCATCGGGATTACAGATAAAGAAAACTTAGTACGAACCAAGGCTTATGTCGTGTTGAAGGAAGGATTTGAAAGCTCCGAGGCCATGAAAGAAGAACTGAAGGAGTTTGTGAAACAGAAGCTGGCATCGTACAAATGCCCAAAGGAACTGGAATTTATCGACGAACTACCCAAAACAGCTAACGGTAAAATTCAGCGTTTTAAATTAAGAAGCCTAGCTGACTCTGTCCCCTTCAAAGCTTAAGGTTCAAGGGAGGAATAATATGCCATCTTCGAAAATAATGTCCTTGGAGGATGCAGTGTCCCGTCACATTCAAAACGGAGATTCCGTAGTGATGGGAGCCTGTCTGGAATCCATGATACCCTTTGCCGCTGCATATGAAATTGTTCGTCAAAAGAAGAAAGACTTAACATTAATTGCTCCTATCTCGGATATCCTGTTCGATATATTAATCGGCGCAGGAAGAGCTAGAAAGATTATTGCAGCATGGTCCGGCAATGTCAGCGCCGGTTTGGGATACAACTACCGACGATCAATAGAACAAGGAATTCCCCACCGAATTGAAGTAGAAGACCACAGTAACTTCTCTCTGGGGCTTGCTCTATTAGCCGGTTCCATGGGTGTTCCTTTTCTTCCCACCCGTTCCCTTTTAGGAACGGACTTACTAAAAAGTAATCCCCGTTTTCACGTGCAATCTTTGGGAGAAGAAACGCTGGTTTATGTTCCTTCCTTGAACCCCGATGTCGCCATTTTGGGTGTTCAACGCTCCGATATCGAAGGAAATGCCCATTTCTGGGGAAATCTTGGATTATTTCAAGAGGCAGGGATGTCCAGCAGAAAGGTCATTCTGCTGGCAGAAGAAATCGTGCCTAAAGAAGTGATAGCCAGTGATCCCAACCGTGTAATGATTCCCGGATTCAAAGTGACGGCTGTGGTTCATTGCCCGGGATTCGCCCATCCCTCTCCGGTACCCGGTTATTATAAACGAGATCACGACTTCTTTACGGAATATCACCGGGAAACCAAGAAACTGGAAGGTTTTAAAAACTGGTTGAACACCTGGGTTATCAGTATAAACTCTCACAATGAATATCTTGCCCGACTAGGACAACGATTTGAGAAGTTAAAGGTAAAGGAACCGCTTTTTGCAGCCCCTGTTAATTATGCTTATCGATGAACGGAGGGACCCCTTTGGAATATACAACCGAAGAATTGATGGTGGTTGCAGCAGCTAGAGAAATCCGAGACTCGGAAATCGTTTTTGTCGGTATGCGTCTACCGATGCTTGCGTTCTGTGTGGCAAAACGATTACACGCCCCAAATGCTATCGGATTCTTTGAATGCGGAATTGTCCGAGATGAACCCCCGGAAGAATTGTTGTACACCATGGGCGATCCAGCTAATATCGCGGGAGCTTCCTGGTGCACTTCCACCAACAACCTTATGTTTTTAATGCAACAAGGGTTGATTGACATCGGTTTTATCGGTGGAGCAGAGATTGATCAATACGGAAATGTGAATACATCTTATCTGGGTGATTATACTTCACCCAAAGTAAAGCTGCCCGGTAGTGGCGGAGCTGCGGATATTGCCTGTCTTTCCAATCGATTGATGGTTATTATGCCTCACGAAAAAAGAAGGTTAGTCAAAAATGTAAACTATATCACTTCCCCCGGTTATGGAACGGGGCCCGGTTGGCGACAAGAAACAGGTCTTCCCAGAGGAGGAATCAAAGCATTAATTACTAATCTGGGGATTCTACGTGCCGATAAAGTTACGAAGGTTCTTATCGTCGACACAATTCATCCAGGGATATCCAAAGAGCAGATCATCGAAAATACTGGATGGGACATCCAATTCTCACCTGATTGCTCTGAAACTCCTCCTCCTACAGAAGAAGAACTTGAAGTCCTTCGTTCAATTGATCCTAAGGGTTTTTGGACAAAGCGACAAACATCAGAGGTGAAAACTCCACAATAATATTTGATCCTCCTGCATTCTGGTGCAGGAGGATCAATCTTTTAATATAGTATTTAAGTATTGAACTCCTAAACGTGTACATTAATCCCCAAAAATGGGTTAATAGCACCTTCACGATTTGGCAATACTTCATTGTCCGGAGCTGGTTGATAACACTCTTCAAAAAATTGTACAGCTCCATTGGACACCAACTGATGAATTTTCCAAAATAGTTCTCTGGCCTTTATACCACTCCATTTTTGAGGAAGAAGATCCAGCGGAAAACCCGGATCCTTAAAAAGAAACTTTCGATATTCATGAACCAAGATCGTTCTTTCCTTAAAACATTCCCGATTGCTCAAGGTACCACTATATATGGCCTGCTTTATTTCCTCATATCGAGCCTCACAATATTGAATAAACTGTTTATATTCATTTTCGATTTTTTCAAGATCCCATCCCCGTGTAATTATATCCTCGTTTTCGTGTGAAACGATGGAGTCTGTTTGGAAGAAAAAGACATAGGGTTCTAAATGATATTCCCTAACCATGTCCATTACTTTTTCTTCTAAAGGATTAGGGCTTATCCATGTGCTGTTGGAAATTAACCCAAAGCCGAGCCACGTAAGTTCCTTACGGATTTGTGTACGTAACTCCCTTTTTTCTTCCGGTATTGAATAGGTTAGTACACGCCATAAACGGTCCCATTTATGGTTTTTGATTGAGTAAACCCTCCGAACACCATCTTCAATGTTCCGTTTTCCTTTATCCGTCAATGAATAGTAGCTTTTATTCCCGATTCTCCGTACCTTAAGCAGATCTTGGTTGACCATCCTCATTGTTGCTCCACGGACGGACTGCTCCGAGATCCCGAATTCCCCCATCAGACGGATTAGGCTTCCAATCCAAATTTCTTCCCCATAGTACTGAATGTAGTCACCGTACAGTGTAAACATCAAAGATCGAGGTCTCATACTATAACCTGCCCACAAGTGAGATCAGCACCATTATATAAGGATACGTTGGATAGTTCAATGTTTACGCCATTAACCAAGGACCCGATAAAGCGTTTTCCGTGGTACTCTCTTGTTCCAACAGCTTTCGTACCTCTTCGGGGATCGGGACTGCTGATAAGTGATTGCCCGATTTTTTAACCCATCCACGTAACTCATATCCTTGTCCTGTTCGGGTGTCTCCCCGCATAATGACGTGATGCAAACGGATTGTTTTCCGGTTAATTTCGGCGACACTGGTAATAATGGTGGCGATATCGTCGTAATACAAGGGTTTCTCAAAAGTGCAACGGGCATCCAATAACGGAAGAATGATTTGTTCTTTTTGCTCCAATTCGGAAGGGGACAGCCCGATACTTCAGAAAAACTGATGCCCGGCGATATCGAACCATTTAAAGTAGTTAGGGTAATAGACGATCCCAGCTTTATCTGTATCGCCCCAATTCACCCTAAATTGGAAGCTGTTTGTTCTCATAAGCTTCACCTCTTTATTACACGTTGGATGGAAACGGTACCTGATTAGGTTTCTCAATCTTAACATGTTAATTGTTGTTGGTGATCGTTTCTTTCGTCACAGAAATCATGCGACCATCCTTCTCAATGCATTTTAATCACGACCGCCTATAATACGTAATATAAAAAAGAGTGCATTTGTTTTCAATTATTGAAATATTCTGTTTTTCCTTTTTATTTGTGTCTCTTCTCATTCTACATCCTTTTCCCGGCTGTATTCTAGGGATTTTCGTTTGAATTAATTCGGAAACCTCGGGTTTGGAACACCATAAAGTCATAACCGTTGTTCCTTAGTCTTAGTTGCAAAAAGGAAACACCCGTCATTGCGTAATTCGTAACATAGGCTGAGGTATTTTTGAGGGCATTTAATATTACTTTTTGAAAACGATTTACTAAAAAGCATATTTGTGAAAGAAAAAGCTCAGATGACTTCACAGTACCTCTTGGAATGGCAAAATCAACTTCACTCCCTCAATTCCGTTCTGCTCCAATCCTCCCCCTAATATATTGAATGTGGATCTTACAGGGGAGGATTGTGTTTTGTGTTTATCAAAAATTGCTTAACGCCACGCGAACAGATTTTGACCGTCACGCCCGACGCCCGTTTGGAACAGGTAATCGAAACGTTGCAAGCCCATCAGCTCCATACGATTCCCGTCGTCGATCGGTTTAACCGCTTTCTCGGTATCACCGGATACGGCCACATGATGAAAGCCTTCTTGGACAACCGCCGCTCTTGGAAGGAAGGTACTGTAGCCGACACGTTGGAGCCCATTCGTCCGTTGACCATTTTCAGTGATTTTGAAGAAACGTTGCCCGTCATCGTACGCCATCCGTTTGTACCGATTGTGGATGGAGACCGGATGACATTTCTCGGGATAGTGAAGATCAGTGATATCGAGAACGCACTGTCATCCGCTTTTGGCACAAACATTCCAGGTATCCGTCTCTTGTTGGGCGTGGTCATCGACATGCCGCATCAACTGGAACACGTGGTGGATGCAGTCAAACCTTTTGATGTCAACATCATCTCCATCACCACGTTTGATGCCGGCGATCCGGCGGCGCGCCGCATCTTGCTGAAAATCGAGCTGACTCCCCATCTGTCCGCCATCCAGCAACGTCTTGTGGACAAAGGATTGCGCGTCCTCAGTGTGAAAGAACGGCGAATTCCGTGATCACGCCTACTTTGGCAGGATCTGGGTCAAAGGCCGAAACAGCGTATCCATCAATTGGGTGGGGCCTGGTAAATTCGGATCGAACAGCAGTGCTAAGGCCAGCGACCATCCGATCAACGTCAAGCCGATCAATGCGGCTTTTTCTTTTTTTCGTCCCGGCTTGATCCTCGGCCACTCATACAGTACCAACAGAATGGCGACAACTGTGATGCCGATGATGACTCCCCAATTCACGGTTTCTTCACCTCCGGGATGGGACTTTCATTATTCATTCCAGGACGCATGATAGTGACACGGGGGTCGACTTTCACTTCCACTTTCGGGAATATTTCGTCCCACCGATCCTTCACCTCGGGCCATTTATCGGGATATTTCCGGTGGAATGCATCGGCAAAACCGAAAACATCCGCTTTCATTCCCTTTTGGACCTGATTCATCGCCACCATGATAATGTGTTGAATATCCCGTGCTACATCCTTTTCCAATTTCTTGTTGATGTCGGGGTTTTCCATTTCCAGACCGGTTGTGTTCTGGATGACGGTCCCTTCCGCTTTGATCCGGACGGTCATTTTCCATTTGCCTGCTGTGACGGAGGGCACCAATTGGGTATTGGGCTTCAACAGTTCGACCGATACGTCCCCCTTGTTACCTTTGGGTTTGACCGTGACAATGACCGTTTTGATTTCATTCCGCACCCACAACACGCCTCTGGTGATTTTGTCGTCAATCCGGCCCACGATTTTGTCTTTTTTCAGAACGGCCACTCCGTTGAGTCGCAAACTGGGCTCCTCTTTTTCCGCGTCTCCCTGAACGGATGGGCTTTGTTCAATCCAAGGCAAAATGACTGCGTGCGAATCGCTTGTCAGCATCTGTAATACATCTTTCACGGTCATTTCTGCGCCGACCCCCGTTTTTGACAAATCGTCGATCACTTCCGCACTGCTTCGTCCGACAGGAGGGATAATTTGCAAAAGAGCGGAAGCCGGGCTCTTGGCGGCAAAAACGGAAGTGCGTTTCCGGGTAGAATAATAACGGTCGAAAAAATCCAACTGTCCGGCGATTCCTTCTCTCAATAACCTGTCACCGAAAATCAGGGAAGTATTGTGATGCCAAAAAATTCTGCGCGGGATTTTTTCCTGCAATTTCCGAGTGGCATCGGCTACGTCGACGCCTTCCGCGGCGACGACGTACGTTTGTTTGGCGCCAGCGCCACCTCCTCCTCCGCCTCCACCTCCCATCGTGTCTCCTCCTCCCGCCGCTTGCGGAATCATCAATTGAACAGCCAAACCCATATTCCCATTCTCCTTTTTGTCGACCGCTATCCCCACCACCAACGCCAAATCGTTGACTTCCACCCGGTCCCAACAACCCGAAAGGAGTATGGTACACATGCCGAGCAACATCATTTTTCGTATCGAAAGAAATGGATTCATCCTTCTCCCTCCGCGGCTTGGTGAAGATTTTTCCGCAGCAAAGCGATCAACAACAGAACCGTCGGAATCATGGTTTGCATCGTGATCTTGTAAAAGGGGTATGTGGTCGCAATGAAATCGAACATCTCCGACAGATTGGGCGCCGCCCACGTAGCCATCAGGACGATGAGAAATCCGACGGGAAGTACCACCGGACGATGATCGGAGAGATTCAACCACTGAGACATCCCGATCACCACCGCATAATAAAACACCGTGACTTTGACGAACAATCCCATGATCCAAATCGCCGCGAGAATCGACTCCACATGTTCGATAAAATCAGCAACACTGATGTAACGGGCTGATTCCAACACGGGGAAGATATAATTCTCCGTCAATTTCCCGAACAAAAGAAACGTTCCCAGATTGGTTATCACCATGGTGACGAGGACAGTCACCACCGATGCCATCCCCCACTTCATTTCATTTTTCCGGTCACTCACATAAGGCAGTAAAAACGTCATCAGAAAAAATTCACTGAACCAGCCTTGCGGAGGAATCGATCCCAACAAGGAAGGCGTTAACCCTTTCTCCAAAATGGGAGACAAATTTTGGGGATCCAGTTCCGGGATCAACAGCAAATTGATGCTCACCATCAGGATGAAAAGAAACGGCACGAAAATCTGAGCCGCTCTGCCCATCACTTCCACACCGCTGCGAACGGCGTAGGCGCACACCAACACCATACTCCCCAACATTATAAATACCGGCGTTCTTGTCAAAAAAACTATTTTGAGAAACGCGGCATACTGTATCATTATCACTCCGCTGACATGCAAGTAAAACAACAGGAAAAGCAAACCCAGCACTTTTCCCGGCACCTTCCCGAGAATGCGCTCACTGTATTGGACCACGGTGCATCCTGGATACAGACGGTTTAATGCCACCGTCACGAACACGGTGAAAAACCCGATCACGGAAGCCCAAATCGGTGAAAGCCACATGTCCTGCTGGGCGTATTTGCTCGTGGCGGTGGGCACGAACAAGAGTTCCGTCGCCACTACGGCCGCATACATCAATACACCCATTTGAAAAGCGGATATTTTGCCTTTTTCGTACAAGCGGTTGTTCATGGCTCATTCTCCTCAGGGCCAACATCTGAAATCCGAATCCATTTCTTATTTCTCATCTCCCTTGGAAGGGTCAGGCTTGAGATCGGGGCCCATTCGGTGGGCATTATACTTTCCCGTGAAATGAGGACGGCGGTCCATTTTCCACATTGGCGCCCGGATGATCACGTCTTTGAATTCCACAAACTGAGTGGTGACGATCGGTGCCAGATAGGGGACACCAAAGGAGCGCAACGTGCACAAGTGAACGACAATGACAATGATTCCGAGAATGACCCCGACCAGCCCCATCGTCCCCGCCAGAAATATGATCGGAAAGCGCAGCATTCGAAAGGCGATTGCGGTGGTGTAGCGCGGGGTCGCAAAAGAGGCGATTCCCGTGATGGCCACCACCATTACCATCGGAGTGGAGACCAAACCGGCCCCAACCGCCGCCTGCCCGATCACCAGCGCTCCGACGATGCTGACTGCCGCCCCCACCTGTTTGGGCAACCGGACACCCGCTTCACGCAGAATTTCAAACATAATCTCCATCAACAATGCTTCCACCAACGCAGGGAAAGGCACTCGGTCTCTTGACGACGCGATGGTGACCAACAGCGAAGTGGGGATCAATTCCTGATGAAAACTGATTACCGCCACATACAGGGAAGGGAGAAGGAGGGAAATTCCGATAAAGAAATACCGCAACCAACGAATGGCGGTACCGATGATGAAACGTTGGTAATAATCCTCAGGCGATTGCATCAGCGAGGCCAATGTCGCCGGCACCACCAACGCAAAAGGGGTGCCTTCCATCAAAATGGCCACCCGCCCCTCCAGCAAATTGGCAGCCACAATGTCCACACGCTCCGTATTGATCACTTGGGGAAAGGGAGAGTAGGGATTGTCTTCGATAAATTCTTCGAGATACCCGCTCTCCAGCACCCCGTCGATATCGATGCGCCGTAGCCGGTTGATGACTTCTTCTACCAAGGTGGAGTCGGTGATCTCTTGGATGTAGGTGACGACCACCTTCGTACGGGTGTGACGCCCGAGACTCAGTGATTTCATCTTCAGGCCTGGGTTCCGAATTCTTCGGCGGATCATCGCCGTATTAACTGTCAACGCTTCGGTGAACCCTTCCCGGGGTCCCCGAATGATCGTTTCGGCCTCCGGTTCAGCGACTGCACGTTTGTCCCATTTTTGCAGACCGAAATACAAAGCCCGCGCTTCCCTGTCGATTAACAATACCGGTTGCCCTGTCGACAGATGTTCGACGCATTCGTCGCGCGTAAGAGCCTCACCCACGTCGATGACCGGAATGATTTTGTTTTTTAGGGATGTGAAAAGGGAATCCGACTCCACCACATGCTCTCTCATCAAGGGTTCCAAAACGTGCTCATTGATCTCCTCGATGTTGCTCAAGCCCTCAATGTAAACGATTGCGGCGTTTCTTTTTCCTCCGATGAGAAACGGACGAATGATCACATCGAAGCTGTCGGCATAAATGGAGCGGAAGAAGTCCAGATTTTCCTCCAAATCCGTGGAAAGAATGGTACCGTCATGACGCGACGCTTCCCGGTTCGTCCGTCCCTTTTCCGATCGCCTTTTCTTTTTTCGAGACCACGGACGCACCCTCATCGTTTTTCTCCCTTTCGGTAAATCGTGCCTATTTTATGGTTAATATGGCTCACCGAGCAGCAGTTTATCCCCTGTGGTATCGTCGAGATCAGTCATTTTTGTTCCCTTTCGGTTCTGTTTTTCTTGCCGAAGTTTGGTGCCTCCATTTTCCCCGTTTTCTAACAGGAATTTAGTAAATTTTTTACTTATATTCCGATGTTTAGAGGAAATAATGGAGTATTTTATGACGATTTCTTTGAAAAGGGGAGGAATTTGCAGAAAGTGATAGAATATTGATGTACCCAGAATCAAGGAGGGTTTTCCATTGAAAAGGATATCGTATGCCATCATCACTATTCTATTGGCTGTTAGTTTCGTTTTCGCTGGAACTTCCAGCGTGCATGCACTGTCCCTGTCTTCCACTCCCACGGATGCACAGACGGATTCCTCCAGTCAAGAGATCATCGTCAAATTCAAACCGGGGATCTCCCAGGCCACCCGATCTCTCATACATACCGAAATGGCCACCCGGTTATTGTTCCATAACAATGTACTCGATTTTGACGTAGTCAAACTGAATGGTCAGTCGATTGAAAAGGTTCTTGATGCCTATCGAAACAATCCACTCGTCGAATATGCTGAGCCCAATATCGTGTTCCACGCAATGATGACTCCGAACGACACGTATTTCAGTGATCAATGGTCCCTTAAGAAGGTACAAGCCCCTACCGCGTGGGATCTCGGTCAGAGCGCGGACAACGTGGAAATTGCCGTCATCGATACGGGGGTGGACAATACCCATCCGGATCTGGCCAGCAAAGTGATCAATGGACACGATTATGTGGACAATGATAACGATCCGATGGATCTCAACGGACACGGCACGCACGTGGCCGGGGTGGCTGCCGCCGTCACCAACAATGAACAGGGGATTGCGGGCATGGCGCCCAAAGCGAAGATTTATGCTGTCCGTGTGTTGGATGAAAATGGGGAAGGTACGTTGGACAAAGTGGCCAGCGGGATTGTTGACGCAGCCGATCACGGTGCCAAAGTCATCAATCTAAGTTTGGGTTCTTCCCAAAGCGCTCAAACCCTGAAGGACGCCATAGATTACGCTTGGAACAAAGGGGCGGTGGTGGTGGCTGCCGCAGGCAATGACGGAACTTCCGCCCCCACTTATCCGGCTTACTACAATCAAGTACTCGCCGTAGCGGCGACAGATAATAACGATCACAAGGCTGACTTCTCCAATTACGGCAAATGGGTGGATGTGGCAGCACCGGGTGTAGATATCACTTCCACCTATGTGGGAGGCGGTTATAAAACCATGTCAGGTACATCGATGGCCGCTCCTCATGTTTCAGGATTGGCCGCACTTCTCGCGGCAAAAGGTCTCGACAACACGCAAATCCTCGGCGCCATCCAAAGCACAGCCGAAGACGTTACCGGCACCGGTTCCAATTGGGAATACGGTCGAATCAACGCGCTGAATGCCATGCAGAAGTGATGAACCGACGCATGAGAAGACAAAAGGAACGCAGACAGGCGTTCCTTTTTTCAAACCGTACACAATGGCTTCAAACCTGGGTGATTTCTTTTCACGATTGGCACTTGCGATGATCTCACCTCTGAAACGATTGGTATTCCCGCTCACTGTGTATAAAAGCGGGCCGAGATCACAAAGATTAACGTTGTGAGAAGCCGGTGGATGCTTCGCTCTGGGACGTGTTTGGTAAATCCGCGAGGGAGCAAATGCTTTCCAAGGTGAGCGACTCAGCTCTCAGCCTTGCCGAGAGAAGACCCGGAAAGCGCAGGAATGAAATCGCGGGCAATTTCCTCTAAGCGAAGCGAACTTCACCCGCTTCCTGCGCTTCGGGTCGGAGCGTCCATGACCTACTTTCTTGAGGGCGCAGGTGGAGCAACCGGGAAAAATTGGACAGTATTCACCAGACACGTTCTAATGCCCAATCGAAGGGGCCTTGCCAGCACAGTTCCCACACCTTGACAGTATCTGGCGAATCCAATCGGTTTTACCCGACACATAAGCGGCCCGGTCCTCCCGATATTGTTGGGCCAAACGCCGTTTCAGCTCCGCGTATTCGTCGGCCAGATCCGGGTTTAATCGAAGATAATCGCGGAAAAATAGGTGGTGACGAAATCCTTCGCTGTCCTGTTCCATGATATGAAGATGATGCGTACGCGGCATTCCCTTGCGAAAAAACAATCGACCCTCCTCACGATCGTGAAACTGAAACACATATCCTAAAGGACGGAGTCGATCTTCATATACGGAGAGTGGCAGGAGAGTGGGCACTCCGGCGAGAATATCAACGATAGGCTTGGCAGCTAAACACGGAACTGCTGTACTGCCGATATGATGAATGGACAAAACCAATGATCCCAGTGCTTTTGTCAGAATCTCCTTTTCCTGTTCGTACACCTGTGGCCACGCCGGATCATAAGGCACCACCACGATGGGATCAGGATGAGGGGGCATGGATTTCACCTCTTCACGATCGAATTTCAATGATCTATAATAAATTCTCACAGAAGTTTCAAACTTTCACAAGGTCATGGTGGAAAACCGGCGGAGCCAAGAGTACAATAAAGGTATACGAACAAATGATCGCTTCCATTGACACCGGAAAGTTCAAGGGGGTGGGTAACCATGATGCTCAGCGAAGAGGAAAAAGAAACCGTCATTCAATTTGATGAGTCGGGCACCACAGCGACGGTGTACACTGCCAGCTGGAATGTAGCGCGTTCATTCAAGCGCGCAGGATACCAACCCGTCAAAAAAACCAAAGGAGCATGGTGGTTTGAAATCCCGGTCGGCGCCTTCACCATTCAAGGCAGCAAACAGACCACCACCATCGGTTAAGAAAAACCCTGGGTGATCCCAGGGTTTTTAAGATTATTTCTTTTCCGCCGCCAGTGCTTTTGCCGCAATGTCCCGCCGAAAATGCGCACCGTCAAAGTTAATTTGGTTCACCGCTTCATACGCGGCCGCCTGCGCCGCCCCGACATCCGCACCCAATGCAGTCACAGCCAGCACACGCCCGCCGGCGGTGACCAACTGATCGCCTTCCTTTATGGTACCGGCATGAAACACGATGCAATTGGGACGGGATTGGGGTAGTGAACGAATGGGAACGCCTTTTCGATAATCACCCGGATATCCTTCGGACGCCATCACGACGCAGACGGCTGCTTCTTTCTTCCACCGGATCTCGATATCGCCCAATTTACCACGAACGGTCGCCAGCATAATTTCAGCCAAATCACTGTCCAATCGGGGCAACACCGCCTGCGTTTCCGGGTCGCCAAACCGAGCATTGAATTCGATTACCTTCGGCCCTGATTCCGTCACCATCAAACCGGCGTACAACACGCCGCGGAACGGCCGCCCTTCCCGTACCATCGCCCGGGCGACAGGTTCCAGGATCTCGGCCACCGCCCGATCCACCACCACGGATGGGATCTGCGGAACGGGGGAATACGCGCCCATGCCGCCGGTATTGGGACCTTGGTCACCGTCAAATACGGGTTTGTGATCTTGGGAGATGACCATCGACCGCACTGTTTCCCTATCGACAAACGCCATCAGGGACATTTCCTGACCAGAGAGGAACTCTTCGATTACCACTCGATTGCCTGCTTCACCGAATACTTTTTCGTTCATCACCCGTTCGATGGCCAGTTCCGCCTCTTCCACTGTCCGTGCCACGGTGACTCCCTTGCCTGCCGCGAGACCGTCGGCTTTCACCACGATCGGCGCTCCCTGTTCCCGTACATACTGTTTCGCTTCTGCTGCTGTAGTAAACGTACGGTACTTCCCGGTGGGAATGCCGTAGCGCGCCATCAAATCCTTGGCAAACGACTTGCTCCCTTCGATCTCCGCCGCTTGTTGATTGGGTCCAAACACGGCCAGTCCTTCCGCTTCGAAAGCATCGGTTATGCCTGCTAACAAAGCCGCTTCCGGCCCCACCACTGTCAGGTCGATCTCTTGATCCTTCGCAAACGCCAACAACCTATTCACATCCGTCACACCGATCGGAACACACTCGGCCAGTTCGGCGATCCCGCCGTTGCCGGGCGCGCAGAACACTTTCTTTACCAATGGGCTTTGCGCCAATTTCCACACCAATGCGTGTTCCCGGCCGCCACTACCAATCACCAGTACGCGCAAAACCATTTCCTCCTTTTAAGCTTGTCCATCTACTGGCAAAGAGCAATATCCGTTTCGGCTCCATAAATGCAATGTTGCTTCGGGTGCGCTATTTTTCTCTTACCGAAAACTTGATTGTACCTCAATCATGTCGGACCTTATGAGAGGGCTGAAGCCCTCCCTCGTCCGACGATCGCGATGAGCCCAACCCTGAGAAGGCAGGGTTTTCCCGCTCGCTCCTTATAGAACGGAACTCACCCTACGTGGGCCAAATCCAGCTCAGAACAAACAGCCAGACCGATACCAATAAAAACGCAAGTGTCCAATCATGACGGGACATCCGCCCGACATGTCCCGTGGATATACACTGCATGCGAAGCGACAGCACACCGCTGGTAACAACAGCGAGGATGAAAAAGAGTCCACCCATCACCCGCATGCCGCCCTGCCAACCGTGGAGACCATGAATCAACGGCAGGATCAAACCGAGTAGCAGCAATGAAAACAGGGTCAGAACGAAAGACAAACGAAGACTGCGCACCGGGAATCCCTCCTTCTTCGCTCGATTCCATCATACGCAGCGGCTTCTCCGTTGGTCGCTATTTGTATCTCCTTGGCCCATGCTCTAGTGTTTGAAATGGCGCACGTCGGTGAACACCATCGTAATGCCGTGACGGTTGGCTGCCTGGATCGATTCTTCGTCGCGGATGGAACCTCCGGGTTGGATAATGGCCGTAATCCCGGCGCGGGCAGCTGCTTCCACGGTGTCACTCCTGGGGAAGAACGCATCGGAAGCAAGTACCGCTCCTTTGGCCAGTTCTCCCGCTTGACGAATGGCGATTTCCGCTGCGCCGACGCGGTTCATCTGACCGGCCCCCACCCCGATCGTACGGTTGTCGCGTGCCAACACAATCGCATTGGATTTGACGTGCTTCACCACTTTCCAAGCAAACAACAATTGCTCCCACTCGTCTTCGGTCGGGACTCGTTCGGTCACCACCCGGCAATCTTCACGGCTGATCCGTTTTTGATCCGTCTCCTGCACCAAGAACCCATCCCCGGCAGTGATCTGTTTCCACGAAGGTTTGCCCGTTGTCGGCGTTTCCGGCATTTCCAGCAGACGGAGATTTTTCTTTTCGCGCAAAATGGTCAAGGCCGCTTCATCAAATCCGGGCGCCAGGATGATTTCCAGGAAAATTTCCTTCAACTTTCTGGCCGTCACTTCGTCCACGGTGCGGTTGAACGCGATAATGCCGCCGAAGATGGAGACCGGATCAGCGTCATGTGCTTTTTGGAAAGCTTCCGCCACCGTTGAGCCGATACCGACACCACACGGGTTGGTGTGCTTCACAGCGACCGCTGCCGGTTGATCGAACTCGGACACAATCTCCCATGCGGCTTGCGCGTCTTGAATATTGTTGTAGGACAACGCTTTGCCGTGCAGTTGTTTCGCGGAAGCGATCCCGGGCGTTGACGGTAGAGGCTGACGGTAAAAGGCCGCCCGCTGATGGGGGTTTTCACCGTATCGCAGATCCTGCGCTTTTTCAAACGTCACGGTCCAGCGCTCCGGGAACGTTTCTCCCGTCTGTTCAGTGAGGTATCCCGCGATCAGGGCATCATACGCCGCCGTGTGGCGGAACGCTTTTGCCGCCAACTGCAGTCGGGTCTGTGGGTCCACCTCTCCGTTTTTCTCGATCTGATCCAGCACGTCGTCGTAGTCGGCCGGATCGACCACTACAGTGACGAAACGGTGATTTTTGGCGGCCGCGCGCACCATGGACGGCCCGCCGATATCGATGTTTTCCACGGCCGTTTCAAAATCCGTATCGGGTCGGGAAATCGTTTGTTGGAACGGATACAAGTTGACGACCACCAGGTCGAACGGTGTCACCCGGTGTTCCTCCAGTTGTTTCAGATGCGTCTCATTGTCGCGGATCGCCAACAATCCGGCGTGGATGAGCGGATGCAGGGTTTTGACCCGTCCGTCCAGGATTTCCGGAAAACCGGTGACGTCAGATACGCCCGTAACCGCTACACCCGCTTCTTCCAAAGCGCGCTTGGTTCCCCCTGTGGAGACGATCTCCACACCCCAATCGGCAAGACGGCGGGCCAACTCCACCACGCCGGTCTTGTCGGATACGCTGATCAACGCACGTCGGATGGACATGTTGTTTGCTCCTCCCTTTGCTTCATCAACGCGTCGGTGTCGATCTCACCCCGGATCAAACGAAGTACCACTTCCGGATACAACCGGTGTTCCACCGTTTGGATTCTGTTTGTCAATAATGTCTCATCGTCCCCATCTTTCACAGGTACCGGCTCCTGCGCGAGAATTGGCCCCGTGTCCATCCCTTCGTCCACCAGATGAACGGTGACGCCGGTCCATTTGACGCCTTTTTCCAGAGCCTGTCGTACGGCATGCTTGCCGGGAAACGCCGGCAACAACGAAGGATGGATGTTGACGATTCGACCATAATAGGCCGTCAGCAGCGTCGGACCGATCAACCGCATGTATCCGGCCAGCACGATCCAGTCCACACGATACTCCTGCAGCAGGTGAAGGACATCTGCTTCATACGCTGCCTTATCGGGATACGATTTGGGAACGAATGATCGGGCCGGCACCTTCAACCGCTCTGCCCGCTCCAATGCTTTGGCGCCGGGGCGGTCACAGACGAGCAGCACGATCTCCCCCGGCCAGCCCTGCTCGCGGGACGCCTTCACCAGTGATTCAAAGTTGGAGCCGCTCCCGGAAGCGAATACGGCGATTCTCATGCCTTACCGCCTCCGATCCACCGAATCCCGCCGGCACCTTCCGCGATCCGTCCAATCAGATGGGCTGTCTCCCCCATCTCCTGCAGAACGGACAGCGCTTCTTCCGCTTGATCCGCCGGCAAGATCACCACCATGCCGATTCCCATGTTGAATGTTCGGTACGCATCCGTCTCGCTGAGCCGTCCCTCGCGCACGATCCATTTCAACACGGGCGGCACTTCCCACGTGGATCGGTCAATCTCGGCCCGGCATCCTTTCGGCAGCACGCGCGGGATGTTTTCGATTAATCCGCCGCCGGTGATATGCGCTCCCGCCTTCACCTCAAACCGTTTCATCAGTTCTAGGAACGGTTGGACATAGATTTTGGTGGGAGTGAGCAGCACTTCACCGACGGTGGCCCCGCCCCATGGAACTGTGTCGTACAAACGATCCGGATTTTCTTCCAGCAACACTTTGCGAACCAATGAAAAGCCGTTGCTGTGAATACCGCTGGAAGCTAGCCCGATCAGTACATCACCGGGAACGATGTTCTCTCCCGTCAACAAACGGTCCCGTTCCACGGCACCCACGCAAAAACCGGCCACATCGTATTCACCTGCACCGTACATCCCCGGCATTTCCGCCGTTTCGCCGCCGATCAGCGAACATCCCGCCTCTTGGCAACCGTCGGCGATCCCTTTGACGATCGCTTCCGCCTGAGCGGGATTCAATCTGCCCGTAGCCAGATAATCGAGGAAAAAGAGCGGTTCCGCTCCCTGCACCACTACATCATTGACACACATGGCCACACAATCGATCCCGATGGTATCATGTTTGTCCATCGCAAATGCGATCTTCAATTTGGTCCCCACACCGTCAGTGGAAGAAACCAGTACCGGGTTCCGATAGGAAGGAAGGGAGAACAGTCCGCCGAAACCGCCCAAGCTCCCGATCACTTCGGGTCTCATCGTTCGTTTCACATGGGATTTGATCCGTTCCACTGTTTCATTGCCTGCGTCGATGTCCACACCGGCCGCGCGGTACGCGTCACTCATCGCTCTCCCTCCAAAACCAGACTCTCCTCCACCAGCGTGGGGTAGTTCCCGTCAAAACAGGCCAGGCAATGCCCTCTGTCGGGTTCCCCGGTCGGGCGACCGATCGCTTCCAGCATGCCCTCCTTGCTCAGGAACACAAGACTGTCCGCCCCGATCAGTTGCCGGATTTCCTCGACGGAATGAGAGGCAGCGATCAACTGTTTCCGATCCGATGTGTCGATCCCATAGTAGCAGGGGAATCGCACCGGCGGGGAGCTGATGCGCACATGCACTTCTGTCGCACCTGCTTCGCGCAGGAGATTGACGATCTGTCGGCTGGTCGTCCCGCGAACGAGCGAGTCATCCACCATGACGACCCGTTTGCCTTCCACCACTTTGCGGACTGCGCTCAACTTCATCTTGACACCCTGTTCACGCAATTCCTGACTCGGCTGGATAAACGTGCGACCTACATACCGGTTTTTGATCAGACCCAATTCATACGGGATCCCGGTCGCTTCCGCATACCCGATCGCCGCGGAAATGCTGGAGTCCGGCACACCGGTGACCACATCGGCTTCGACCGGTGCTTCCTTGGCCAGTTGTTGACCAAGCCGTTTCCGCGCGGCATGCACGTTGATGCCGCTGATGTCGCTGTCCGGGCGAGCAAAGTAAATGTATTCAAACGAGCAAACTGCCCGCCGTGCCGGTGGGGCGAACCGATCGACGCGCATCCCATCGGCATCGATGATCAGCATCTCGCCCGGTTCGACCTCTCGCACGTATTCCGCACCGATCACGTCCAAAGCACACGTCTCGGAAGCAAACACAATCGCATCCCCCAGCCGTCCCAAGGAAAGCGGACGCAACCCATGGGGGTCGGATGCGGCAATCAATTGTTCATTGGTCAAAATCAACAGGGCAAACCCGCCCATTACCTGATTCAACGCTTCCTTAGCCGCATCCACAAGATTGGTATGGCGGGAACGGGCGATCAGATGGGGAATCACTTCCGTGTCGGTCGTCGTCTGGAAGATGGAACCTTCCCGCTCCAATGCTCTGCGCAACCGCTGCGCGTTAACCAGGTTGCCGTTGGTGCACAACGCAAGCTCACCTGCGACATAGTTGAACACCAGTGGTTGAGCGTTATTGATCCCGCTTTCTCCGGTGGTGGAGTAACGAACATGACCGATGGCCGTGTTTCCCGTCAATTTGGACAGCACATCCCCTTGGAACACCTCGGTCACCAGTCCCATTCCCCGGTGATGGCGAAACCTGGTCCCGTCGGTCGTGACGATGCCCGCGCTTTCCTGCCCGCGATGCTGAAGTGCGTGCAAGCCATAATACGTCAATTGCGCTGCCGACGGATGACCGATAACGGCGAACACCCCGCACTCTTCTTTCAGTTCGTCGAAGATGCATTCATCGCGCATGGTATCGCTCCTTCCCATAGAGCGGTCAAATCTGCCACCGGTACATTCATCGCCTGCACATCGTTTACCTTTACCCGCAACTGTTCACCACCGACCCGACCGATGCACTGGAGGGGGACGCCGTATTCGTCAGCCAGTGATGCCAATGCGGATGCATGCTCCTCAGACACACTGAGCAATACACGGGACTGGCTTTCACTGAAGAGGAACGTTGTCGCCGACAGCGTTGTATGGATCTCTACTTGCGCCCCGCGATTGCCGCTGATACAGGATTCAGCCAGGGCCACGGCTAATCCGCCTTCGGACAGATCGTGCGCCGAAGCCACCCAGCCTTTTCGAATCGCTGACAAAGTGAAGTCTTGCACCCGTTTTTCCTTTTCCAGATCGATGCGCGGCGGACGTCCGGCGATACGACCCGTCACCACTTTCTGCAGTTCACTGCCGCCCAACTCATTGAACGTCTCTCCCACCAGGTAGATCACATGGCCGTCTTCTTTGAACGCTTGCGTGGTGATGTGCTCCCGTTTTTCGATCAACCCCACCATGCCGACCACGGGAGTGGGCAACACCGCTTGACCGTTGCTCTCGTTGTACAGGCTGACGTTGCCGCCGATCACCGGTGTGTTGAGCGCACGGCACGCTGCGCTCATTCCGTCGATCGCCCGGGACATTTGCCAGTAGATCTCCGGTTTTTCCGGGTTGCCGAAATTCAGACAGTCCGTAATCCCGATCGGCTCCGCGCCGGAGCAGACCACGTTGCGTGCCGCTTCGGCCACGGCGATGGCTCCGCCCTGTTCGGGATCGAGATAGACATAACGCCCGTTGGCATCCGTACACATGGCCAACGCTTTCTCCGTACCGCGCAATACGATCACCGCCGCATCCGAGCCCGGACGTACCGCGGTGGAAGTGCGCACCATGTGATCGTATTGTCGGTAGATCCACTTCTTGCTCGCCACCGTCGGAGATGCCAGCACCCGTTTCACGGCGTCTTGCGGATCAACGTTCTCAAGTTCGGCGCTGGCGTCGAAATCTGCAAAGCTGCGATAATATTCCGGCTCTCGTGCTTCTCTTACATAAACGGGCGCGTCATCCACCAACGTTTTCACCGGGATATCGGCCACCCACTCACCCCGATGGCGCAGGCGCAGACGACCGTCATCCGTCACGCGGCCGATTACGGCGGAGTTGAGACCCCACTTGTCAAATACGCGTTTCACTTCTTCTTCGCGCCCTTTTTCCACGACCAACAACATGCGCTCTTGTGATTCGGACAGCATGATCTCATACGGTGTCATGTCGGCCTCACGCTGGGGAACCCGATCCAAATCCAATTCCATTCCGCAGCCGCCTTTAGCCGCCATCTCGGAGCTGGAGCAGGTCAACCCGGCTGCTCCCATGTCCTGGATACCGATCAGAATACCCATTTCCACCAATTCCATGCAGGCTTCCAACAGGAGCTTCTCCATAAAGGGGTCGCCCACTTGCACGGACGGACGCTTCTCCTCCGATTCTTCGCTCAGTTCCTCGGATGCGAACGTGGCACCATGGATACCGTCGCGTCCCGTGCTGGCACCGACGTAAATCACCGGGTTGCCGACACCTTTGGCCACCCCTTTTTGCAGATGTTCATGGGGCAGAATGCCGACACACATCGCGTTGACCAACGGATTGCCTTCATACCGCGCATCAAACGCCACTTCGCCACCCACCGTCGGAATCCCGATTGAGTTGCCGTAATGCGCGATCCCCGCCACCACGCGCTCCAACAGATAACGTACACGCGGGGAGCTCAATTCACCGAAGCGGAGCGAATTGAGCAACGCCACCGGACGGGCGCCCATCGAAAACACGTCGCGGATGATACCGCCCACTCCGGTCGCCGCTCCCTGGAACGGCTCGATGGCGGACGGATGGTTGTGGCTTTCAATCTTGAACACCACTGCTTGGCCGTCACCGATATCGATCACGCCGGCTCCTTCACCAGGCCCCTGCAACACACGCGGCCCTTCGGTGGGAAAACGGCGCAGCAATGGTTTGGAGTTTTTGTAACTGCAGTGTTCCGACCACATTACGCTGTAAATGCCCGTTTCCGTCCAGTTGGGCAGACGTCCCAAATGGCCGATCACCTGCTGATACTCCTCTTCGGTCAAGCCCATTTCCCGATACAGTTTATGATCCCGAATCATCTCGGGCGTCGGTTCCAACACCTTTGTCGCCTGTTCAAGCCGCACCGTAATTCTCCTCCCAGTAAGCCAGCATCGAAGTGAAGAAACGCACACCGTCCACCGATCCCAACCAATCATGCACCGCCCGTTCCGGGTGGGGCATCATCCCGAGCACATTGCCCTGCCGGTTGACGATCCCGGCGATGTCGTCTACCGAACCGTTCGGATTTTCCTCGACATAGCGGAACACGATTTGGTTGTGTTGTTTCAACTCTGCCAATGTTGCCTCGTCACAGTAATAGTTGCCTTCGCCGTGTGCGATCGGGATTCGGATGATTTCCCCTTCCCGATAGTCCCGCGTAAACGGCAATTTTGTGTTTTCCACCCGGAGCGGTTGGATGTCGCAACGGAATTGCAAGTGGTCGTTACGCCGCATCGCGCCCGGCAGCAAGCCTGCTTCCAACAAAATCTGAAACCCGTTGCAAATGCCGACGACCAATTTGCCCCGTTCGGCCGCTTCAATCACACTGTCCATCACCGGAGAAAATCGCGCCAATGCGCCCGTACGCAGATAGTCGCCATAGGAAAAACCGCCGGGAAGAATAATCGCATCATACTCACTCAAACCCCGCTCTTGGTGCCATACCGGTTCGACCGGAACCCTCAACACATCTTCGACAGCTTTCAAACAGTCCACATCGCAATTGGAACCGGGAAACACCGGAACCGCAAAGCGCATCAGGCTCCCTCCTCCAGCTCAAACGTGTAATTTTCAATCACCGGATTGGCCAACAGCTTGTCGCACATGGCAGCTACGCGGGCTTCAGCTTCCGCCCGGTTATCGGTGTTGAGCCACACTTCCATTCGCTTGCCGATGCGAACCTCCGTTACCTCTTCAAACCCCAGCGAGTGGAGCGAGCCTTTGACCGCACTTCCCTGTGGATCGAGCACACCCGGCTTCAACATGACTACAATCGTCGCTTTGATCATGGTGTTGTCCCCTCCAACCGGTTCCAGATTTCCCGATACGCCTCCACCACATTTCCCAGATCGCGGCGGAAACGGTCCTTGTCCAACACTTTGCCCGTCTTCACATCCCAGAAACGGCACGTATCCGGTGAGATTTCATCCGCCAGGATCAACCGTCCGTCCGGATCGATCCCGAATTCCAGTTTGAAATCAACCAACGTTACCCCGAGCTCCTGCATCTTTTTGCCTAACAAGTCGTTTACCTGCAAGGCGATGCGTTTCATCTCTTCCCGCTGATCGACGGTGGCCAATCCCAGCACATCGATATGATCTTCCGTGATCAACGGATCCTTCAACTCATCGTTTTTGTAGTAAAACTCGACGATCGGGCGCGGCAACATACGTCCTTCTTCCAGTCCCAGCCGTTTGGCCATACTACCGGCCGCACGGTTGCGCACCACCACCTCCAACGGTATGATGGTGACTTTTCGGACCCATTGTTCGGTCGGGGAGACTTCCTGAAGGAAGTGGTTGTCCACACCGTTTTCGCGCAAGTACCGGAAAAAGAATGCAGCGATGCGGTTATTCATCTCTCCCTTCCCGGCCAGTTGCGCTTTTTTCTCCCCGTTGAAAGCGGTGGCGTCATCTTTGTACTCCACCCACAACACGTTCGGATCATCCGTCCGATACAGTTTTTTGGCTTTTCCTTCGTAGAGCAGGTCTCCCCGAATCATGTTCGGTCTCTCCTTTTCCCGTTTCCCGATTCATCGACGATACATTCCGTCCCTATCTTCCCGTGCAGGCCTGGACTAATCGCCAGTCAGCCCACTTTTATTCCACCAAACCCAACCGGCGGAAAATGGTGTCCACATGCTTCAGGTGATGACGGTAATCGAAACAATCCGCGATTTCTTCCGGTGACAACGTGTTTGTGATCAATTCGTCGCTTTCCACCAGCCCGCGGAACGGACGTTGTTCCTCCCAGGCTTGCATGGCCAGCTTTTGCACGCGGTCATACGCTTCTTCCCGCTTCAATCCCTTGTCGATCAGAGAGAGCAGGACGCGTTGCGAATAAATCAGTCCGTAGGTAGCTTCCATATTCCGTTTCATGTTGTCCGGCAGAACCGTCAGTTCTTCGACGATTCCCGCAAACCGGCGCAACATGTAATTGAGCAGCGTGGTTGCATCTGGCAGAATGATGCGCTCCACGGACGAGTGGGAAATGTCTCGTTCATGCCAAAGCGGTACGTTTTCGTAGGCCGACAGCATATGTCCGCGAATGACGCGGGACAAGCCGGTGATATTTTCCGATCCGACCGGGTTACGTTTGTGCGGCATCGCCGAGGAACCTTTTTGTCCTTTTTTGAAGGCTTCCTCCACTTCGCGGATCTCGCTCTTCTGCAGACCCCGGATTTCCACCGCAAATTTCTCCAACGACGTGGCGATCAAAGCCAGTGTCGCCATATATTCCGCATGACGATCCCGCTGCAGGGTCTGCGTAGAGATCGGCGCCGGTTTCAATCCCAGTTTGTCGCAAACATACTGTTCAACAAACGGGTCGATATTGGCATAGGTGCCGACGGCGCCGGAGATTTTGCCGACCCGTACCTCTTCCATCGCCCGGACGAAACGGTCGCGGTTGCGTTTCATCTCGGCATACCACAGTGCCATTTTCAGTCCGAATGTGGTGGGTTCCGCATGTACTCCGTGCGTCCGTCCCATCATGACTGTCTCTTTGTGTTCCAGCGCTTTTCTTTTCAAGACATCGAGAAAATGATCGATATCCTTCAGCAAGATGCGGTTGGCTTGTAGCAGCAGATAGGACAGAGCCGTGTCCACCACGTCGGTGGAGGTCAATCCGTAATGAACCCATTTGGATTCAGGACCCAATGTTTCCGCGACCGCACGGGTGAACGCCACCACATCATGACGGGTATCCTGCTCGATCTCCAGAATGCGTCCGATGTTGATCCGGGCATTTTTCCGGATTTTCTCCACGTCCTCTTTGGGAATCACGCCCAATTCCGCCCAAGCTTCACACGCCAAAATCTCCACTTCCAGCCATGCTCGGTATCGGTTCTCGTCATTCCAGATTTCCTTCATTTCCGGTCGTGTGTATCGTTCAATCACAGCATTCCCTCTCTTTCAACAACGACTCGATGATAATCGGTTATTGATCGGGGTGCCCCATTTCCCCTCGCTCCATCGACAAGCTCGGTGCGGAGCTGGTGGAAAATCGGAGCCCGCAACTCTGTAAACAGCCTGGATCATCTTAGGTCAAAACTACAGTGTCATGTTCCGTTGTGAAACGGTCAATTGTTCTCGAATATGTCCATGTCTTCGTCTTCCCAAATACCGAGCTGTTGAACCGTACCCCACGCTTCCGCCAGCGACTCGCCCAAAACGGTGACGTGCCCCATTTTGCGTCCGGGTTTTGCCTCTTTTTTCCCGTATAGATGCACCTTCACATTGTCGGGTAAGGTCGGAATCCGCTGTATCAACGGCTCCACATGCTCCCCCAGTATGTTGACCATCACGGCCGGGGTTAACAAGCGGGTCGAGCCCAATGGCAGACCGCAAATCGCCCGCAGAAACTGCTCAAACTGCGAGGTCGCGCAGGCATCGTACGTAAAATGTCCGGAGTTGTGCGGACGCGGGGCCAACTCGTTCACCAGCAATTGTCCGTCCTCCAAGAGAAACATTTCCACCGCGCAAAGTCCCGTTATCTCCAGTTTCTCCGCTACATCGCGGGCCAACTGTTCGGCACGTGCGGCGATTCGCTCGTAAACCGGCGCTGGTGCCAGCGTCACGTGCAAAATATGATGCCGGTGAATATTTTCCACCACAGGGAATGTAGCGATCTGGCCATGCAGATTGCGTGCCACCACCACCGACAATTCTTTGATAAACGGAACAAACTGCTCCACAATGCAGGGTTCCCCCGGTCGGGACAGCGCCTGCCAAGCTGGCTCCACGTCTTTCTCCCCGCGCAAAATTCGCTGACCTTTCCCGTCGTATCCGCCCGTAACCGTCTTCAGCACACACGGATAACCCAATTCTGCGGCAGCGTCACGCAATTGCTCCGTGTCGTGGACCACCCGGAACGCGGCGACGGGGATGCCGCAAGCGTCCAGCGTCTCTTTTTCCCGTACCCGATGCTGAGTGATTTCCAGCAAACGACTGCCTTGCGGGACAAAAACCTTTTCCTCCAGCCGTTTAACCACTTCGGGGTCGATGTTTTCAAATTCGTATGCCACCACGTCTGACCATTCGCCCAATTGTTCTGCGGCAAGAACATCATGATACCCGGCGGAGATGTGGTGGTCTGACACTTGGCTGCCAGGACAATCTGTCGAAGGGTCCAGTGTGATGAAACGATATCCCAACTTCCGTCCCTCGAGGATCACCATGCGTCCCAACTGACCGCCGCCCAAAATTCCCACAGTGCTTCCCGGCAACAATACGGTTGTCGGTTTGACTTGCAGTTCCATCATGTCAGATCACCTGATTCGATCACTTGTTGACGGATCCGTGCCCGCCGTTGTTTCAGGCGTTCGCGAATATCAGGGTCGCCGATTCCCAGTATTTCCGCCGCCAGCAAACCGGCGTTCACCGCACCGCTCTCTCCGATCGCCACGGTTGCCACTGGTACGCCACCCGGCATCTGAACGATCGACAACAGGGAATCCAAACCGTTGAGTGACGAAGATTTGACTGGGACACCAATGACGGGCAATACCGTTTTGGAGGCGACCATTCCCGGCAAATGGGCCGCCCCGCCCGCCCCGGCAATGATCACCTCGATTCCACGCTTCTCCGCCTCTTCTGCATAGGCGAACATTTCATCCGGTGTCCGATGCGCGGAAACGACACGTGCCTCATACGGGATGCCCAACTCATCCAATACTTCGCAAGCCCGCTTCATTGTAGGCCAATCCGACGTGCTCCCCATGATTACGCCGACACGTGGTTGATTCATGGCACAACTCCTCTACATCGAGAATCTATCCAAGAAAAAATCCGAACGCAGATATTTCATCAGGAAAAATCTGCCGTTCGGAGGACACACCGAAGGAAGATTTTTCCCATAGTCCGGAAATTTACGGTTTCCGGGTAGAGACACTCGAGCCATATTCCCGAGCATATATGAGAAAAATCACATGCAGTATCAGTTTAACATTCTATACAAACTGGAGTCAATGGAAATACGAACATTTAATTGACCATTCATATTTTCTGTTCGTGTTTTTCGGATTATCCCGCAGTGGATACAATCGTTCCGTCAGGAAAAAACGACTTCTTCGATGAAAGGTGATGCAGTCCGTTCAACAGCCGATCATCCACTCATTCAATCGAATTTGACGTCTATCATAAGCGATCTCGAACGACTGGGCAAATGTTTTTTATTCCTTTGCAAACAAAAAAGCAGCCCACCATGATGGTGAGCTGCTTTGTTTCGACCTGCCTGGCAGCGTCCTACTCTCCCAGGGGCTCCCGCCCCAAGTACCATCGGCGCTGGAGGGCTTAACTTCCGTGTTCGGAATGGGAACGGGTGGTTCCCCTCCGCTATCACCACCAGACAGGATATGGTGTTTGGTTACACCTTCAAAATTGGTTACGGGATCGTCTGCATTCACTTGCGAGTGAGGGGAAGCCCTCGACCGATTCGTATCCGTCAGCTCAACGCATTACTGCGCTTACACCTCGGACCGATCTACCTCGTCATCTACAAGGGGTCTTACTCCCACGAGGGGATGGGAAATCTCATCTTGAGGGGGGCTTCGCGCTTAGATGCTTTCAGCGCTTATCCCGTCCGCACTTGGCTACCCAGCGATGCATCTGGCGACACAACTGGTACACCAGCGGTGCGTCCATCCCGGTCCTCTCGTACTAAGGACAGCTCCTCTCAGATTTCCTACGCCCGCGGCAGATAGGGACCGAACTGTCTCACGACGTTCTGAACCCAGCTCGCGTACCGCTTTAATGGGCGAACAGCCCAACCCTTGGGACCGACTTCAGCCCCAGGATGCGATGAGCCGACATCGAGGTGCCAAACCTCCCCGTCGATGTGGACTCTTGGGGGAGATTAGCCTGTTATCCCCGGGGTAGCTTTTATCCGTTGAGCGATGGCCCTTCCACTCGGAACCACCGGATCACTAAGCCCGACTTTCGTCCCTGCTCGACTTGTAGGTCTCGCAGTCAAGCTCCCTTCTGCCTTTACACTCTTAGGCGCGATTTCCAACCGCGCTGAGGGAACCTTTGGGCGCCTCCGTTACCTTTTAGGAGGCGACCGCCCCAGTCAAACTGCCCACCTGACACGGTCCTCCAGCCGGATCACGGCTGCGAGTTAGAACCCCGGTACAGCCAGAGTGGTATCCCACCGGCGCCTCCACCGAAGCTGGCGCTCCGGCTTCTCAGGCTCCCACCTATCCTGTACAAGCTGTACCTAGATTCAATATCAGGCTGCAGTAAAGCTCCACGGGGTCTTTCCGTCTTGCCGCGGGTAACCTGCATCTTCACAGGTACTACGATTTCACCGGGTCTCTCGTTGAGACAGCGCCCAAGTCGTTACGCCTTTCGTGCGGGTCGGAACTTACCCGACAAGGAATTTCGCTACCTTAGGACCGTTATAGTTACGGCCGCCGTTTACTGGGGCTTCGGTTCAGAGCTTCGCCTTTCGGCTAACCCTTCCCCTTAACCTTCCAGCACCGGGCAGGCGTCAGCCCCTATACTTCGCCTTACGGCTTAGCAGAGACCTGTGTTTTTGCTAAACAGTCGCTTGGGCCTCTTCACTGCGACCTCCTCGGGCTGTTAACCCTACCGAGGCACCCCTTCTCCCGAAGTTACGGGGTCATTTTGCCGAGTTCCTTAACGAGAGTTATCCCGCGCGCCTGAGGATTCTCTCCTCGCCTACCTGTGTCGGTTTGCGGTACGGGCACCTCACTCCTCGCTAGAGGCTTTTCTTGGCAGTGTGGGATCAGGGACTTCGGTACTTCAATTTCCCTCGCCATCACGGCTCAGCCTTATGACCGGACGGATTTGCCTATCCGATCAGCCTTACCGCTTGGACGCGCACTTCCAATCGCGCGATCCCCTACCCTCCTGCGTCCCCCCTTCGCTCAAACGGAGTGGAGGTGGTACAGGAATATCAACCTGTTGTCCATCGCCTACGCCTTTCGGCCTCGGCTTAGGTCCCGACTTACCCTGAGCGGACGAGCCTTCCTCAGGAAACCTTAGGCTTACGGCGGAGGGGATTCTCACCCCTCTTTTCGTTACTCACACCGGCATTCTCACTTCCCAGCGCTCCACCATGCCTTCCGGCACAGCTTCGACGCCCTGGGAACGCTCCCCTACCGCGTATCTTCCGATACACCCACAGCTTCGGTGGTCCGTTTAGCCCCGTTACATTTTCGGCGCAGGGTCACTTGACCAGTGAGCTATTACGCACTCTTTAAATGATGGCTGCTTCTAAGCCAACATCCTGGTTGTCTCGGCAACCCCACATCCTTTTCCACTTAACGGACACTTGGGGACCTTAGCTGGTGGTCTGGGCTGTTTCCCTCTTGACCACGGATCTTAGCACTCGTAGTCTGACTCCCGGAGTAAAGTAAACGGCATTCGGAGTTTGACTGAGTTCGGTAACCCGGGAAGGGCCCCTAGCCCAATCAGTGCTCTACCTCCGTCACTCATCCTCCGAGGCTAGCCCTAAAGCTATTTCGGGGAGAACCAGCTATCTCCGAGTTCGATTGGCATTTCACCCCTACCCACACCTCATCCCCTGGTTTTTCAACACCAGTGGGTTCGGGCCTCCATTGAGTGTTACCTCAACTTCACCCTGGACATGGGTAGATCACCCGGTTTCGGGTCGACGACCACGTACTCATTCGCCCTGTTCAGACTCGCTTTCGCTACGGCTCCGGCTTCTCGCCTTAACCTCGCACGTGACCGTCACTCG